>NZ_CP073721.1:5907500-8220997 GCF_025264685.1 Dactylosporangium roseum | reverse complement strand
CGTTCGCGCACCCCCATCGTCATTCGCGGCCCCCACCGCGAGCGGACCAGGCGCCGGATTCCCGCCGTCCCGGCAACATTGTCCACAGGTTTTCCACAACCTGTGTATCAACGAGTCATATGCCGTGGACGGATCGTCCTGATTCCCCCGGGCGCTGTGCTGACTGTGCAGCGGCCAGCCAAGATGCCATAGGTTGTGCAGGTCAGACGCGTTGACTGCCCCCCTGCAGCGCGCCTGTTCGAATCGGAAGTCCGTTGTGCCCCGTCGCCGGCCGTCGCGGTGTCTACCGGCAACCGGGCACGTTAACAGCGTTGTCCACAACCACTCAACCGTTGTCCACAACGATCCTGTGGATTTCGGGTCCAGCCTGCGGCGCGAGGGTGTGGATGCGCCGTTGATCGTTGACTGTCAGTAGGCCCGCGCGTACCCTGTTTCGGTTGGAGAACCGCGTGCTGGTAAGCTCCAATGGCCGATCGACATCCAGTGGCGCGCCGACACGAGTGGGCGCGTGTTGTGCCCCACAAGTCACGAAGACGGAGCCCCGACGTGAGCAAGCGCACCTTCCAGCCGAACAACCGCCGGCGCGCGAAGACCCACGGTTTCCGGCTGCGCATGCGCACCCGCGCCGGCCGTGCCATCCTGTCGGCGCGTCGCGCCAAGGGGCGCGACCGCCTGTCCGCCTGACCCGACGCGCCCTCTGGGAGGCAGCGTGTTGGCGGCCGCACAGCGACTGCGGCGGCGTGAAGACTTCGCCGCCACCATTCGCAACGGTCGCCGCGCCGGCCGCGGGGCCCTCGTGGTGCATTACATGCAGTCCGCAGATGAAACGACCGAGCCGGCGCCCCGCGCCGGCTTCGTCGTGTCCAAGGCCGTCGGAAACGCCGTCGTCCGCAACACGGTGAAGCGTCGCCTGCGGCACCTGGTCCGCTCGCGCCTTGCCGATCTGCCGCCCGGCGCCGTCGTGGTGGTGCGGGCACTGCCGGATGCGGCGACCCGGCAGTACGACATCCTCGAAAAGGATCTTGACAGCGCGTTGGAGGCCGCTCGCCGCCCGAAGACCCGAGGGGCCCGTCGATGAACGTCGGAGCCCGAGTCGTTGCGGCGCCCATCGTCGCGTACCGTCGGTGGATAAGCCCGGCGTTGCCGGCGCGTTGTCGGTTCTACCCGTCGTGCAGCGCTTATGCCCTGGAGGCGGTCCGCACGCATGGCGCGATCAAGGGAATCGGCCTCGCGATCTGGCGGCTGCTGCGCTGCCACCCGTTCCACCCCGGTGGGTTCGACCCGGTGCCACCGCGCCGGGGAGCCGCGCCACGCCCGGAACCCAAACCTGAGTCTGAGGCCGAGTCTGACGTGACTGGAGCAGTGTCGTGATTAGCAAGCTGATGGGCGGGATCTACTGGCTGATCTCGCAGGTGATGCTGTTCTGGCACTCCGTGTGGGACAAGGTCGTGCCCGACCACCGCGTCCTCGGCACCAACTGGCAGTGGGTGCTCGCGATCGTGTTCCTGGTGATCACGGTCCGCGTCGTGCTGTTCCCGATCTTCGTCAAGCAGATCAAGTCGCAGCGCGCGATGCAGGCGATCCAGCCGAAGATGAAGGAGCTGCAGGAGAAGCACAAGGGCGACCGGGAGACCCTCCAGAAGGAGGTCATGAAGCTCTACCAGGAGGAGAAGGTCAACCCGCTCATGGGCTGCCTTCCGATGTTCCTCCAGATCCCGGTCTTCATCGGCCTCCTGCACGTGCTGCGCCACCTGCGCCCCGGCACGTCCGACAGCCAGATGGAGCTGTACGGGTGGAAGATCCCGCAGTTCCTCAGCGCCGTCGATGCCCGGCTCTTCGACGCGCCGATCGTGGCGAAGTTCAGCAGCAGCACCGACGAGCTCATCCGGATCGAGGCCAGCTCGGGCACGGTCAAGATCGTTTCTGCGCTGCTGGTCTTGGTGATGATCACCACGACCTACCTGACGCAGCGTCAGATGATCAAGAAGACCGGATGGAACACGGATCCGCAGCAACGCATGATCCAGAAGTTCATGCTCTACGGTATCCCGTTCTTCACGCTGACCTCCGGCTGGTACTTCCCGATCGGTGTCATCCTCTACTGGGTCACGAACAACGCGATCACGCTCCTCCAGCAGTACTGGGTCCTCCACAAGTACCCGCCGCCGGCCAGCGCGACGACCAACACCACGCCGTTCAAGGCCCCGAAGACCGTGGGCGCCGAGCCCAAGCAGTCCGGCTTCGCCGCGCTGTTCGGCAGGGCCAAGGACCAGGCCGAGGAGCGCGCCAACGGCAAGACCCCGGCAAAGTCCGCCGGCGGCAAGGCGACCGGCACCCCGGCCAACGGCACGCCGTCCCGCGCGCCGAAGCCCGGTGCCAAGCCGATCAACCCGAAGAAGGGTGGCGCCGCGAAGCGGCAGTCGGGTTGACGCGACCCCGCCGGGCCCTTCCCCTCCCTGTGGCCCGGCGCGGGGCGCTCCCTGTGACACCACCCCTCACCGACGACCTGTGACGGCGCCTCGGCGCCCCGAGCAAGCGGAGATGAGTTTCGTGACCGACACCACCAGTGATCTCGACGCGCGCCGCACCGACAGCGACGCCGACGTGCTGGACCAGGATGCCAACCTTGACGACGCTGAGGACGACGCTGAGGACGACGATGTCAAGGCCCCGGCAGGCGAGAGCGCCGAGGCTCCGGCCAACAGCGGAGGCGGTGGCCGTGCCGCGGCCGATCTGTTCCGGGAGAGCGAGATCGCGGCCGACTACGTCGAAGGGTTGCTGGACATCCTCGACTACGACGGTGACATCGACGAGTTGGTCGTCGCCGGCCGGCCTGTCGTCGAGGTCGTCGAGGGCGGCGACGGACGCCGGCTCCAGGCGCTCGTGGGCCAGCGCGGCGCGACCCTCGAGGCGCTTCAGGAGCTGAGCCGCCTGGCCGTCTTCCGCCAGACCGGCTCTCCCAGCCGCCTCTTACTCGACGTTGGCGGCTATCGTGCCCTCCGCCGCAAGGAGCTCGGCGCGATCGCCAAGAACGCCGCGGAGAAGGTGAAGGAGTACGGCGAGGCCGTTCGCCTCGAGCCGATGAGCGCGTTCGAGCGCAAGTGCGTTCACGACGTGATCAACGCTTTGCCTGGCGTCGAGAGCGAGTCGGAGGGCGTCGAGCCGTCCCGCCGCATCGTGGTCCGCGCGACCTCCTGACCCACCGAGCACCACCCTCGCGTGTCCCCGCCGCCTGGCCGGTCGGGGACACGCGTTTTTTGTGCCTCCGCCGGGTGGACTCTCGCCCGGCTCCCTGCCGGACCGACCTCCTCTTGCTCTGCGCCGGCCAGGTCGCTTGTGGTCCCGCGCACCGCCCGGCCCGGTCGACGACTGCGACGTCCAGGAAGGCATACGCGGGACGCCGCGCTGCGGTGGGTCGTCGAACCGTCCTTGAACCGCCCTTGCCTGACTGCGCGTAGGCAACCGACTCGGCACCGGCGTGCGTGGTGATGCGCCTGGGCCGCCTCGCCGGGCTCTCTGTCCAGGTCGACGACGCCGTTGCGTGGCGACAGCCCTCAAGAGATCACGTTGACCGCACCGCACCGGCGTGGGGTGGTCGGGTCAGGCATACTCGTACGAGTACGCGACTGGCGGCATCGAGGATGGGCAACCATCGGGGAGCTCCGTTCGTGGAAGTCGACCGCCTGGGCTTCCTCGATGTGAAGGAGCCTTATGCCCGCGCCTCAGCACTCGACGCTCAGCGAGACCTCGACCGCCACTCCGTCCATTCCGGCTTCGGGCACCGCGCGCCTCCTGTCCGGCGCACCGGTCGCTGAACGGATCCTCGCGGACGTCGCGACCCGGGTGGCCGCGCTGCGGGCGCGAGGTGTCACCCCCGCACTGGCGACGATCCTGGTCGGCGATGACGACGCGAGCGCCGGCTACATCCGGATCAAGCAACGGCAGGCGGCCGAGCTCGGCTTCGCCTCTCCGCACGAGCACCTTCCGGCGACCGCGACGCAGGCCGACCTCCACGCGGTGATCGACGCGTTCAACGCGGACCCGGACGTGCACGCACTCCTCATCCAGTACCCGACGCCGCGCCATCTGGACTACGACACCGCCCTCCAGCGCGTCGACCCCGACAAGGACGTCGACGGTATGCACCCCCTCAATCTGGGCCGCCTCGCCGCCGGCATGCCCGGCCCGCTCCCCTGCACTCCCGCCGGCATCGAGGCGCTCCTGGCGCACTACGAGATTCCGGTGAGCGGCCGCGAGGTGGTCATCCTCGGCCGCGGCGCCACGCTCGGCCGACCCTTGGCGATGCTCCTCGCGCAGAAGCGCCCGACGGCGAACGCCGCCGTGACGGTCGTCCACACCGGCGTCGCGGACTGGCCCCGGTACACGCGTCGTGCCGACATCCTCATCGCCGCCGCCGGCGTCCCCGGCATCATCCAGCCCGAGCACGTGAAGCCCGGCGCGGTGGTCGTCGGCGGTGGCGTCCGGTATGAGGGCCGTCGTCTCCTGCCTGACGTTGCCGAGGAATGCGCCGCGACGGCGGGCGCCATCACCCCGCGCGTCGGCGGTGTCGGCCCCACCACCGTGGCCATGCTCTTCCGCAACGCGATCACCGCCGCCGAGCGCCGTTTCACGTGAAACGGCGTCGCGTCCGGAGCCTTCGCCGGAATGGTGCGGGCTCCGCGCACGCGGCCGGGTAGTTGCCCGCCTCAGTGCGCCGTGCGGGCTGTATTGCGGATGTGTCGTAGGCCCGTTCGGTTTGCAGGGTGCGGTTGGAAGGGCCGGCCTTTGCCGTTGGTCGAGCGATCATGCAAGGCCGCGAAGTTCAGCCGTTCGGTCGTCTGTCCACCCCGGTGTTGCGCTACTGGATGGTGCCGCACAGTCGTGCGGGTGGTGTCTGTCGCTCATGATCGCTGCTGGGTCCGGCACGGCGGCGGGATTGCGCAGGAACGCGTGCCAGCCGGCCCTCGGCGGCGACGTCTCCGAGGTCAGCGCCCGAATTGTCAGCCTGGTCCGGGTTGACAAGAGGCCGTTGGGCTTAACTTCGCGGCCTTGAGCGATCATTGGTCGATGGGCGGGGCCGACCATCGGGCCGCCGGACTCCACCATGGTCGGCACTCCGCCGCGCCGGTCGTCGGTCGGACTCGTGGTCGCGGCGGCTCGGCGTTGTCGTGCGGGTCGGGTGCCCGTGATCGCGATCAACGCCGTTGCGTTTGGCGGCGGTCTGGCGTATTCGACCATCGGTTGCAGGCGGCCGATTTCATGATCATGGGGCGATTTGTCGCTGGAGCGAGTTCCAGGATCATGAAAAATGGGCCTGACGTAGTCCGCTGCGGCTCTGGCTGGGACGCTGGTGCAGCGGGCAGCCCGGGAAGAGTCCCACCGCCGGCGGGCGGTGACGACCCGTAGTGCGATCGTGGCCGGGGTACGGGTGGGGCTCGAGTGCGACCGGCTGGAGCTCTCGCGCAGATCGGCGTCGAACCGGGCGACCCGCCAACGCGTGCATCTGCGGGACGCGTCCAGCCGCCTTGGTCGATGGGCATCCCTGGACATGGTGTACCAGCAGCCGACAAAACTCTGCCTGGTTTGCCGGGCATCTCACCCGGAGCCCTCCGGCGATCGATCACCGCCTCGGGGGTCACCGGGCGTTCGTGATCGGGTACACCCGACCGACCGCTGGATCGCCGTGTCGCGTCGACGGGGGTGGCTTCAGTGCCGTGTGTTAGCTGCCCGGACCCGCGCTCAAGGTGAACTCACCGTCATGTCGAGCCTGGTGCCCAGGCCCGTCCTTCGGTGTGACTTTGCCGGAGTGTTGCTGTGACGCGACGAGGCATTGCTTCGGCTGGGCCAATGCGCTTCCGTTGGGCGCGGATACGCCGGACCGGCCCGCGGGGAAGTTCGATCCGTGTGACGATCCGTCCGGCATTCATCCGGGCTGGCTCCTGAGGGTCGACTCGTGAAGGTCGGCTCGCGGTGGCGTCGTTTCACGTGAAACATGCGTCTCCACGCCTCGCCTCCAATGGCGTGGAGACGAGGCCGCCGCCTCCTTAGTCCTGGCCTCATGGACAGATTCGGACATGGCCGAGAGGTCGCACGGCACAGGTCTGGGCATGGCCGACGCCCTGCGGCACGGGTCCGGGCATGACCGGGGACCCGCGGCGCAGGTCCGGACGGGACCGAACCGGCGGACGGAGGCACTGCCCTCGGCGGCTCGTGGACCGTGCCCAGACTCGTGCCGTGGGGCCAGCCCCTCGCCGGCTCGAACCGAATCGGCCCACCGATCGCATCAGCCGGCCACCCTCTGGTCCCAGCGCTGGTCGACTTGCACCGAGCCAACCGACTCGATTCCTCTGGCCCGCCGTCCATCGGCCTTGATGGGCATGGGTACACAGTGGCACGACCACGGGGATCAACGGATTGCTGCGACCGGAACAACGCGGCCGGCGCCGGACATTCGGTGCACGGACCGGGATCAGGCGACAGTGCTCGGCCCCGACGTAGACGACCGACCGCCTGGACCAAGGCCGGGGTTGCCCCCAGGGTGTGAAGCGGCAGGCGGTCGTTGAGCCGCCTGGCGATGGGTGCCCGCGGGCAGCGGCCGTGGATCGGCTTGCGGCTGGCCGGGTACGCGGTGGCGGTGCAGGATCCGCCGCAAACTGCGGCGGGGACGCCGGTGCAGTGGGCCGGCCCGGAAGAGCCGCACCGCCAATCGCCGGCGGACAGCGACAAAATCGCTCCACAATCATGAAATCGGCCTGACGTAGTCCGCTGCAGCGGACGTGCTCGCCGCAGCTCTGGCTGGAATGCCGATACAGCGGGCAGCCCCGGGAGAGTGCCACCGTCGGCAGGCAGCGACGACTCGTGGTGCGATCTCGGCTGGAGTGCGGGTCGGGCTAGGGTGCGGCCGGCTGGAGCGCTCGCGCGGACCGGCGTTGGTACGGACCGACCCACCAAGCGGACGGCAGAGGATCCCACCCGGGCTGGCGGTCCGGAACAAACGTTGGAAGCGGTTCGGACCACCGACACAAATGGCCCGAGACACAACGGTAGCCAGCGCGACCCAGCGGAGCGGCCGGGCGGAGCGGCCGGGCGGAGCGGCCGGGCGGAGCGGCCGGGCACCTCATGAAGGACAGCAGGAAGGGCATTGGCGACAGAATGCGGTGGCGCACCGGTGACCGACGCTCTGGATCGCCCCGTCACCGAACCCGTCAAGCACGGGAGCTGTCGCTCAACCACGGCCCGCTCCTCCCCCGGCGCCGCGCCGAAGCATTGGCGCCGCGCCGAGACCGCAGCCCTGCTGTCGGGCGTTGCGAGGTGGACGGACCGAGGGCGCGAGGGCGCTCGCCACCCAGGCCCGCCGTCGTGATTTCCTTGAGCCATGGATGACGGTGTCCCACACGAGGCGCTCCCCGCTGCCGGCAAGCTGTTCGGGGACCGGCTCCCCCTGGCTCAGCAGTACGCGGAACTCCTCATCACCGACGGCGTCGTCCGTGGACTCATCGGGCCCCGGGAGGCGCCTCGCATCTGGGAGCGCCACCTGCTCAACTGCGCCGTGGTCGCGGACCTCATTCCGTCGGGTGCCTCGGTCGTCGACATCGGGTCCGGGGCCGGCTTGCCCGGTATGGTGCTGGCAGTGGCTCGTCCCGACCTTTCCGTCACCCTGGTCGAGCCGCTCGCACGACGTACCGCCTTTCTCTCCGAAGCGGTGACGGCGCTCGGCTTGGACCGGACCACGGTGGTGCGGGCCCGGGCCGAGGAGTGCGTCGGGAAGCTTCCCCTCGCCGATGTCGTCACCGCCCGGGCAGTCGCTCCACTCGACCGGCTCGCCGGCTGGTGTCTCCCCCTCACCGCCATCGGTGGTCGACTGCTCGCGCTGAAGGGTGCCTCCGCCGCGACCGAGATCGCGGAACACGCGGAGGCGCTCGCGCGGATGGGGGCGGCGACCCCGTCGGTGCGGACGTGCGGGGACGAGATCCTCGCCGAGCCGACCACGGTCGTCGAAGTCGTACGAGAGCGGGAGGTCGCGCGCCGCCGGAGTTCCGGAGGGCGCCGCGCACGATAACCCGGGGGCGCACCGCGGCCCCGGGGACGGGGAACGCGGAGGGTTCCATGGGGGACAGCAGAGCGGTCGGCATCGGGTGGCCGGCGTCGCCGATGCAACGGCTGGGCGGGCTACTTCGCCGGGTTGACGGATTTCTGGTCTTTTGGCGCTCGGTCAGGGGTGACAAGGCCAACGACGCGCCCAAGAGCCATAGCTCCGTTCGGCGGAGCGCCGTAGGCTGGCCGCGCGCCGCTCTTACGTTCCAGACCGCAGGGGTGGCCGAGAGTGTCAATCTTTCCGAGCGGGACGGGACTGACATGGTGCGCGACAGCGGTGATGTTCCGGAGTACGGCGATAGCCACTACGGCGACGGTCACGTTTCACGTGAAACAGGTATCGAGGGTTGGGGCGTTCGTCCGGCCGGTCGTGGCGTACCTCAGCCCAGAGCGGAGTCCCGCCAGCCGTACGAGCAGCCGGCTCGCGGGCAGGCGACGCCTCCAGGCGCCGTAGCTCACGCCGAGCCGCCCGAACCGGCTCGCGGCCAGGTGACACCTCTGGGCGAGCGCCATGAGCCGGTCCAACCGCACGAGCCGGTCCAACCGCACGAGCCCCACGACCCGCATCGCGTCAGACCGCCGCAGGTGCCCCATGTGCATGAGCCGACACGCGGGGGCATGGTGGAGTTTCACGCTGGCGCCCCGGCTGCGGACCGCTCAACCGGTACTGTGTACGGCCGGGGAGCATCGCCGACTGTCGACGCCCCTCCGGCCGACAGGGCCGAGGCGGGAGCCGATTCGAGGGCCGAAGTAAGGTCCGAGCGTCGGAATCCGCCATCACCCCGGCCGCACCCGTCCGTCACCGCGGATACCGAGGGCGCAATGACTGACGCGTATGTTTCACGTGAAACCGAAGACCCGCCGCTGGCACAGGAGGCAAAGCGCGCCGTGGAGATTCTCAACCCGAGCGGGGAAATCACGATGCCCCGCCCACCACGGCGCCGCACGATGTGCGTGGCGAACCAGAAGGGTGGAGTGGGCAAGACCACGACGGCGGTGAACATCGCCGTGGCTCTGGCGCTTCACGGCAACCGTGTGCTCGTGATCGACCTCGACCCGCAGGGCAATGCCTCGACCGGCCTCAACGTTCCACACCACTCCGGCGTCCCTGACGTGTACGACTGCCTCATCGACGGCGCTCCGCTCGACGCGGTCACCCAGCAGGTCGAGGGCATCCCGAACCTGTGGGCCGTGCCCGCCACGATCGACCTCGCCGGCGCTGAGATCGAGCTCGTCTCGGTCGTCGCCCGCGAGTCGCGGCTCAAGCGGGCGATCGAGGCCGGCGGCTCCAACTACGACTACATCTTCATCGACTGCCCACCGTCCCTCGGCCTGCTGACGGTCAACGCGCTCGTTGCCGCCGAAGAGGTACTCATCCCGATCCAGTGCGAGTACTACGCCCTTGAGGGCGTCCAGGCGCTCACCAACAACATCGAACTGGTGCGGTCCCACCTGAATCCGAAGCTCGACATTTCGACGGTGCTGCTGACGATGTACGACCGGCGCACCCGCCTTGCCGACCTGGTCGAGCAGGACGTCCGGAACCACTTTGGCGACAAGTGCCTCAACGCCGTGATCCCCCGCAACGTCCGGGTGTCCGAGGCGCCGAGCTACAGCCAGTCCGTGATGACGTACGATCCCGGATCCCGGGGTGCCGTCAGCTACTTCGAGGCGGCACAGGAGATCGCACTGCGCGGTGCGCAGGTGGGAGGAGTCGCATGAAGTCCAACCGACGTGGAGGTCTCGGGCGAGGGCTCGGTGCCCTCATCCCAACCGCCGCCGCGCCGGCCGACGGCGCGGTGGGCACGGCGACCGCGCTGGCAACACCCCCGACGCCCGGCGCGCCGACCGAGGTCGCCAACACCCTCGCTCCGGTCCCCGGCGCTCGCTTCGCCGAGATTCCGGTCGGTGTGATCGTCCCGAACCCGAAGCAGCCTCGGCAGGTCTTCGACGAGGAGGCCATCGACGAGCTGAAGACCTCGATCCAGGAGGTCGGCTTCCTCCAGCCGATCGTCGTTCGCGAGTTGCGCGACAACGAGCGGACCGAGGAGAAGCAGTACGAGCTGGTCATGGGCGAACGCCGCTGGCGGGCCGCCCAGGCACTGGGCAAGGAAGCCATCCCGGCGATCGTCCGGGACACGCGCGACGACGCCATGCTCCGGGACGCGCTGCTGGAGAACATCCACCGGGCCAACCTCAACCCACTCGAGGAAGCAGCGGCCTACCAGCAACTGCTCGACGAGTTCGGCGCGACCCACGAGGAGCTCGCAAAGCGTATCGGCCGGAGCCGGCCCCAGATCTCGAACACCATCCGCCTCCTGAACCTCCCCGCCCAGGTGCAACTCCGGGTCGCCGCCGGCATCCTGTCCGCCGGCCACGCCCGAGCGCTCCTCGGCCTGGACAACTCGGAGGAGCAGGAGTCCCTCGCGACCCGCATCGTCGCCGAAGGCCTTTCGGTACGGGCAACCGAGGAACTCGTCCAGCTCTCGATCGCGGAGGGCAGCTCGACGAAGAAGGCCGCCGCCTCGCAGCGGCGCTCCAAGCCGCACGCCCCGGCACTGTCCGATCTGGCCGACCGGCTCTCGGACCGGTTCGACACCCGGGTCAAGGTCGACATCGGCCGGCGCAAGGGCCGGATCACGATCGAGTTCGCCACGGTCGACGACCTTGAGCGCATCGTCGGCATCATCGGCGTCGACGACCGCAACGGTCAACGGGAGTAGCTCACTCCATGACGTGCACAGGGCCGGACCCGGCGTTTGGGTCCGGCCCTGAGGTTTGCCGCGGCCGGCCGTCCGGCAACGCGTGGCCGGACGGCCTCCCGAGCCGAGCCGGTCAAGGAATCGGACGCGAGTGCCGCTCCATGAGTCGCCGCCGCCGGCGCGAGCGGTGGCATGGGCCGATGCAGCGGCGGTCGTCTCGCGGACCCCGAGGTGGTCTGGAAGAACCGGTTCAACGAGCAGGGGTCGTCAAACGCGGCGCTCCTCAGGCGTTGAAGAGGGACGGCATGTGGTACGACCGCGAGCGGAACGGTTGGAAGCCCTCGGAGCCGTTTCGGATTCGTCGAGCCGCTCCGAAGACTTGTGTTGAGAAACGCTGAGAGAAAGGCGCTGGGCGAACGTTATCCACAGGAGTTATCCACAGGTACGTCGTTTCACGTGAAACAGCGTGGTAGAGGGCCCGAAAGCCTGTGGATGACGGCCGTCGGAAGGGAGCAACGGTGGGCGCTATCAACAGGGTACGGACACCGACGCCGCAGTCGGTTAGGGTCGGCACGTGCCCGATACGCCTCAGCGGTTGCCCGCGTTCACCTATTGGCCGACGTTCCCGTTCGAGGGTGACCTCCGGGTGAAGCGGCTCCTGGATCCGGTCCCGGTGGAACCACCCCGGCATGGTGACAACCCCGCCGAGTGCCGTGCCTGTGGCGCCCCGGACGAGGCGTACATCTGGGTGAGTGATCGCTGGCGAGTCCGCAGTCTTGATCGGCCGACGGGCCTGCCCGCGGTGCTCATTCTGGAGTCACGGTCGCACCTCGACCTCGGAGATCTGCCCAACATGCTCGCGGCCGAGCTGGGCGTGATGACGGTTCGGCTCGAGCGGGCGATCCGTTCCCTCGACGGCGTTGCGCGGGTTCACGTGAATCGCTGGGGTGACGGCGCGGCACACCTGCATCTGTGGTTCCTCGCCCGGCCTTACGGGAGGCTTCAACTCCAGGGCACGTTCCTCGCTCTGTGGGACGACATTCTCCCGCCGATTCCGGAGGAGCAGTGGCGCGAAAACCTCGCGCTCGTCGCCGCCTGGCTCGCGGAGTTCGGCGGTCGCCCGCTCGCCGAGCCGCCCCGGATCAACTGGACCGCACCGGCGAAGCTGAGCGAAGAGGCACGCGCGAACGATGAATCCTCGACGTTCGGCGACCCGGGCACCACCGTCGAGGTTCCGGAGCCGGCGACCAAGACGGGCAACTCGGCCGCCATGGTGCGCGAGCCGGCCCATGGCAACGGCGAGGATCTCAGCGCCGAGCCGGCCGAGGGCAACGGCGAGGAACCCGGCGCCAAGCCGGCGCTGTCCACGCCGCAGCCGGTCGCGGAAGCAGACCGCGAGCGCGGAGCCTGAGGCAGGAAACCGGCCCTTCCTCGAAGGGCCGCCGGGCAGCCGAAGGGCCGCCGGGCAGCCGAAGGGCCGCCGGGCAGCCGAAGGGCCGCCGGGCAGCCGAAGGGCCGCCGGGCAGCCGAAGGGCCGCCGGGCAGCCGAAGGGCCGCCGGGCAGCCGAAGGGCTGATGATTCACCCCGGGGTGAATCGGCGCGGAGGTCGGACGAGCCGGCCAGGTGAACTGATGGACGCCTTTGCGTGCGGTCCGCACCCTCGAGCCGGTTGCAGGGCTATGCCGGTGGACCCGCTGCTGGGCGTTGCGGTATGCGGCGAACGTCCTTCGACCTGGGCACTCGCGCCGACCACCCGGCCACGGGGCGGTGCGGGTGAGGAACTGTGGGCGGATGACTCCCACGCGCGGTACCGGGTGCGTACCATCATGACGGTTGGCGGAGGAGCTACGGCGCGTGCGCCGGGTGCGGTGGAGATGGGCCAATGTCGCGACGTCTCGTCAGTCTGACGCTCGACACCCTCGAGGACCTTCCTCGATCGTGCCGCGAATGTGTGTTCTGGGAGCTCGATCCGGTTGCTGCCGATCGGGCCTGCGCCAACGGCGACCCGGGACTGGAGAAGGAGGCCTGGGTCTCGCAGACCCTTCTCGAGTGGGGCTCCTGCGGCAAGCTCGTCTACGTCGACGGCATGCCCGCCGGGTTCGTCATGTTCGCGCCGCCGGCGTATGTCCCGCGGTCCATGGCGTTCCCCACCTCGCCGGTCTCCCCCGACGCGGTGCTGCTGATGACCGCGCACGTCGTGCCGCCGTTCGCCGAAGGTGGGCTGGGCAGGATGCTGGTCCAGGGAGTCGCCCGCGATCTCACCAAGCGCGGCGTCAAGGCGATCGAGGCGTTCGGCGACGCGAAGTTCGGCGAGGTCGACGAGGCCGGCCGCAACGAGCGCGGCTGCCTCGCCCCGGCCGACTTCTTCCTGTCGATCGGCTTCAAGACGGTACGACCCCATCCGCGGTATCCGCGACTGCGCCTGGAGCTGCGCACCGCGCTGTCGTGGAAGTCGGACGTCGAGTATGCGCTGGAGAAGCTTCTCGGCTCGATGAGCCCCGAGTCGCTCCTGCGCCCGGTGCTCCCGGTCCGCCCGGCGACGCGCGAAATGACGTCAGGCTGAGGCGGAAGGCCCGAGCTCAGGACGTCGGCGCCGCCGTCAGCGCGCGGAGCAGGCTGACGTCGATCGAGCCGGTCGGCACGTCCGCCTCGACCGGCAGGTACATCCGCTGGACGGCCGCCATCGTCGCCTCGACGACCCGGTCGCGGAACGCCGGATCGACAAGCTGCTGCCGGTCCGCGGGCGAGGTCAGGTAGCCGACGTCGACCCGCACCGCCGGCATTCTGCTGAGCCGCAGCAGCTCCCAGGTCTTCGGGTGGGTGTGGCAGTCGCGCAGCCCGGTCCGCACCACGATCTCGCGCTGCACCAGTCCGGCCAGCCGCTCCCCGACGATCGAAGTGGGGCCGGAGACGGTGCCGTAGTGATACGTGGCCACGCCGGACGCCTCAGGGTTGTGGTGGCCGTCGAGGTGGATGGAGATGAGGAGGTCGGCGCCGAGCTCGTTGGCGAGGTGGATCCTGTCACGGTCGCTCAGCGCGGTTTTGGGCGCCGGGCCCCTGGTGAGGTTCACCCGCATGCCCGCGGCCGCCAGACGGCCCTCCAGACGGGCTGCGAGGTCATACACGAGGTCCGCTTCCGTCCATCGCAGCGGGCCGTCGGGGACCACGTGACCGGTGTCCGGGCCGCCGTGCCCCGGGTCGATCACGATGCGCTTGCCGAGCAGCGTCGGGCCGGACTCGCGGAACGCCTCGGCCTCGCGCAGGAGCTGCGGCCGGCCGCCGATCACCTTGCGGCCGAGCCGGCGCAGGGCGCCCACGGTCGCCGGCCCGCACTCCCCGTCGGGGCGCAGGCCGACCTCACGCTGGAACTGCGCGACGGCGTGCGCCGTACGGCTGCCGTAGATGCCGTCGGCACGGCCCGGGTTGTAGCCCATCTCCAGGAGGCGCTCCTGGAGCTGACGCACGTCGTCGCCGACATACGGGTCGGCGACGGTGTGGAACAACGCCCGCTGGCCGAGCCGCCAGCGGGCGGCGTCGAGTGCGCGCCAGGTCTCGTCGGCGACCTCACCGTCGACGGTCAGGCCGCGGCTCTGCTGGAAGGCTCGCACAGCCCGCTCGGTGGCCTCGTCGAACACCGGGTCGGAGGACGACGAAATGTCTTCGACCAGCAGCTCCAGCACGACAAGGATGCTGCGGATCTCGGCAACCGCCGCACCCCGCGCTCCGCGCTGGATCGCACGCATGTGGTCCTCCTGAAATGCCTGTGGCTCCGAGACGGATGGAATGCCTGTGGCTCCGGGAATCGTACGTGCCCGGCCGAGCGCGCCGTTCCGGGGCGAATGCCCCCGCAGCGTACCGCTCCGGGCTCGAAGCCGCCCCACAGCGATCCGCCCCGCGTCCGGAACCGGACGCGGGGCGGGCCGACGATGAGGGGAGACGCAGGTCAGGCCGGCTCGAGCGCCGACTCGATGAGCCGGACCAGTGCACTCTTCGGGCTGGCGCCGACGACCGAGCGGAACGGTGCGCCGTCCTTGAAGACGGTCAGCGTCGGCACGGACAGCACCTGGTATGCGCGGGCCGTCTCCGGGTTGCTGTCGATGTCCACCTTGACGATCTTGACCTTGTCGGCCAGTTCACCGGCGGCGATCTCGTTCAGCATTGTTTCGATCTTGCGGCACGGCTGGCACCACTCAGCCCAGAAGTCCACCAAGACCGGAATATCCGACTTGAGGACGTCGACCTCGAAGGTCTTGTCACTGACGGGCTGGATCGCTCCCATGCGCTCTCCTCTGTTCAGACTGCCGAAAAACCTTACAGCGTCGCGATGTAGCGCTCGGCGTCCAGCGCCGCCGCGCAACCGGTGCCGGCGGCGGTGATCGCCTGCCGGTAGGTGTGATCCACCAGGTCACCCGCGGCGAACACACCCTCGACGTCGGTGCGGGTGCCGGGCGAGGCCACCTTCACGTAGCCGGACTCGTCGAGCTCGACCTGGCCGCGGAACAGGTCGCTGCGCGGGTCGTGGCCGATCGCCACGAACACGCCCGCCACGTCGAGGACGGTCTCCTCACCGGTGTGCACGTCCTTGATCCGGACACCGCCGACGCGGCCGCCGTTGTCGAGGATCCCGGTGACCACACTGTTCCACCGGACCTCGATCTTCTCGTGGTTCAGGGCGCGCTCGGCCATGATCTTGCTGGCGCGGAACTGGTCACGGCGGTGGATGATGGTGACCTTCTTGGCGAACCGGGTGAGGAACGTCGCCTCCTCCATCGCCGAGTCACCGCCGCCGACCACCACGATCTCCTCGTTGCGGAAGAAGAAGCCGTCACAGGTGGCACACGACGACACGCCCCGCCCGAGCAGTTCCTGCTCGCCCGGCACGTTGAGCGGCCGCCAAGCGGAGCCGGTGGAGAGGATGACGGCGCGGGCGCGATACTCGGTCTCGCCGACCCAGACGCTCTTCACCGGGCCCTCGAGCGCCACGCGGGTCGCGTCGTCGGTGACGAACTCCGCGCCGAAGTGCTCGGCCTGCTTGCGCATGTTGTCCATGAGCTCCGGCCCGAGGATCCCGTCCGGGAAACCGGGGAAGTTCTCGACCTCGGTGGTCGTCATGAGCGCACCACCAGAGGTGACACCCTCGATCACCAGCGGTTTGAGGTTGGCTCGCGCGGCATAGACGGCAGCCGTATACCCGGCAGGGCCGGACCCCACGATGATCAGGTTGCGGACCTCGTCCACGGTCGACTCCTCGAATTCAGCCTGTCCCACCAAAACGTCATCCTACGAACCGACCATTCCCGCGAACCGGCGACTCGTGTGCCACATCACCGCTTGGTGGCGGGTCTGACACGCCAAAGGTCAGGCCGTGCCTCGGAACCGCTCTTCGCCGATCGCACCGCCGAGCCCGCAGTCCGGCCCGACGACCACGACAAGGCGCTTGCCGGCCCCGAGTCGGGTGCCGTCGACGATCACGACCAGTGCGGGCCGACCCTCGAACCGGGCGTAGTCGACGAGCGACACCTGTCCACCGTATTCCCTGGTGATGGAGCTCAGGCACAGGATCCGCGCCGCCGGGTCGCCGAGCCGCCGCAGCGGGTCGGGCACCTCCGACAGGTCGGTGCGCTTGCCGGAACTTCCGTCCGAGTTGAACGCCGCCGGCGGTGCCGGGGAACCCTGTGCCAGTTGGCCGACGGTGTTCGGGCCGTAGTCACGGCCCGTCATCATGATCGTCGAGGCGGAGCCCGGCGCCCCGCCGGCGGCGCTGTTCGGCGCCGCCGCGTCGGGAGCCATCGCCGAGCCGCGCGTGCCCTCTGGCGCGTGGCCGCTGGTCGCGGCGGAGTCGGAAGAGTTGGTGACCTGCTGCCGGACGACCTGGACACCGATGCCGGCACACGCCAGCACGGCCGCCGCCGCGCCGAGGCCGACGAGCCAGCGCTGCCGCCGCCGCTTGCGCGCTTCGCGCGCTCGCGCCAGATCGACCACCACGGCGTCCGCCGGGGGCGCGGTGAGTGCCGTCGCCAGGGCCGCGTCCAGGCGTTGTTGCACATCGGGCGGTACGGGCTGTGCCTCCGTCCCCAGTGCCCGCAACTCGTCACGCACGGCGGCGTCTGCGGTCACCAGCGACGCGTATGCCTCGGCCCACGTGACGTCGGTGCTGACCAGGCGGCGCACGTGGTCGGCATCGGGGGTGCCCTCGAGCGCCCCGCCGACGAAGTCGGCGAGCCGGTCGAGGTCGGCATCCGAGAAGGCCGTCATGCGCCACCCTCCTTCCGTGACGTGGCGGGGCTGATCGGAGATGGGACGCTCGGGTCGGCGTCCGGGTTCCGCAGATGACCGAGCATCACGGCCAGCCGGGCCCGACCGCGCGCGCACCTGCTCTTGATGGTGCCCTCCGCGACGCCCAGCATCCCGGCCGCCTCGGAAACCGGGTATCCCTGCACGTCGACGAGCACGAGCGCGGCGCGCTGCTCGGCCGGCAACTCCCGCAGCGCCTGACGGACGTCCATCGCGGTGTCGCGGTCGGTGGCGGGTGCCGGGGTGACGTCGACCTCGGGCAGGGGCACCGTCGGCCGGGCCTGCCGCCGCCGGATCCGGTCCAGGCAGGCGTTGACCACGATGCGGTGCAGCCAGGTGGTGACGGCGGAGTCACCGCGGAAGTTGTTCGCCGCCCGGAACGCGGACATCAGTGCGTCCTGCAGCGCGTCGGCGGCTTCCTCGCGGTCGCCCGTCGTGCGGAGGGCGACCGCCCACAACCGGTCTCTGTGCCGCCGGACCACCTCGGCGAACGCGTTGGGATCGCCCGCGGCGTGGGCGCGCAACAGCGACGTGTCGTCGCGCATCTCCTGCGCGTCCGGCCGTGCTGCGTCCACGGCAGGCACCCTATCGACCACGAGCGACCTGTGGGGCTACTGGACGCGGACGGTTATTTCTCCGATAGCAACCCGGTATCCGCCGCCCTTGCTCTCCTTCGGCAGCTTGGTGATCCACACCAGCAGATACCGCGTCGGTTGCTCCGGCCCGGGGAACAGCGTCGTGCCGCCCATCGCGGACTTCGCGGAGCCCACGACCGTGTATTGCGCGACGGTCTGTTGATCCTGGGCGTCGCCGCTGCCCAGGTCCGCCGTGCCCGAGCGCAGCTCACCGTCGGCGCCGGGCGTGGTCAGGTCGACCTGGACCGACACGACCTGCTTGCTCTCGCCCAGGTCGATCCAGACGCCCATGCCCTTCTTGGTGCCGCCGAAGTCGGCCTTCGTGTATCGCTCGGTCTGCCACACCGTGGTGGCGTTGCCGTCGATCGCGTTCTGGGCGTTCCTCACCTCGGACCGGTTCCCGTCGGGGTCGACGATCCGCACCTTCGACGGGTCGAGCTTCAGCACGGTCGGCTGCCCGGCGGGCTTCGCCGGCTGCGACGCGGTCGTCCCGGACGGTGAGGTGCCCGGCGGCGTGTCGTGCTTCGCCGGGTCGCCGAGCACCCGGGCGGCCGCGAGCGTGCCAGCCAGCGCTAAGACCAGCAGCCCGACGACGCCGACGGCAAGCTTGCGGCCGGCCGGCTTGGGCGGCGCGGTGGACTGTGCGGCGGAGTCGAACGCGTCGAAGTCGAGCGCACGCCCGTTCTCCTCCGCGAGCTCCTCCTCGTCGAAGCTGCCGAAGGAGGCCAGCTCACCCGCGAGCGACTCGGCCGACGGCAGCGGCAGGTCGGGGTTGAGCAGGTCGGTGACCAGCGAGTCGAGGTGCGTCGGCACACCCGCGCGGACCTGACGCGGCGTGGTGAGCGCGCCCGACGAGTCACGGACACCGTCGGGGACGGACGAGTGGCCGACCTCGGCGTGCGGCCAGTGCCCGGTGAGCGCGCAGTAGAGGACCGCGCCGATCGCCCGGATGTCGGTCTCCGGCGTCGAACCGTCGTCGGACCGGGCGTCGGTGAGCACCACGCGGCCGTCGTGCGCGACCAGGACGGTGCCAGGGTGCACGTTCCCGTGCGCCATCCCGGTGCCGTGCAGCGCCGCGACGGCGTCGGTCACCGCCCAGGCGATCGCGACCGACCGACCGGCGTCGAGCGGACCGGAGGCGACGATGTCGCGCAGTGCGATGCCGTCGACCCACTCCCTGACCACGTATGCCTTGTCGCCCTCGTCGATCGCGTCGTAGACGCCGACAAGATGCGGGTGGACGATGCGGCTGGCGGCCACGGCCGCGCCGAGCATCTCCTTGGCGCTGTCGCCGCCCGGATACCGCAAAACCACCGCCACGGGGCGGCGCAGGATGACGTCGATGCCGCGGTACAACTGACGGCCCAACGAGTCGTTGCCGATGTGGTCTTCGAGCCGGTATCGCTCGGCAAGGATTTCACCGACGGATGGGGTGCCGAAGGTCAGGACCTGCGGGATGCCACCCGGAGTCTCCAGCCCTTCGTCGAGCTCAGCCACCCGTCCTCCCTTCCGATCCGTGTGCCCATCTGTGGCGTCCGTCGTAACGCGAGTCGCAGTCACTAAGCCTAAGCGCTCCGGCGAGGCGTCGAGGTTGACCTTACCGGTCGGCTCCCCGGGTTCTGACACGTCATCATCTCCGGACCACCCTGCACGATGCCAATTGATCACCCATGCCGGACATCACCGTCATTTACGGTTCATCCACATTTCATCGGACCGTCCGGCGGGTCGGAGCTGGCCTTTCGATGCCTCCGCCCACCGGCCACGACCGCGTCCGCGATGCGCCGCGTCAACCACCGTGACCAGCTTCACCGTCACCTCTGGGAGCGCCGCCACCGGCCCGCCGGCGGCCGCTGCCCGGCGGTCGCCCGTCGGGGGCGTGCCGCCCAGAAATGGACGCCGCGACACGGTCGGCGGTTGCGCCACGTACGCGGCCTGCGGCGGGTCGCCCGGGGCGGTCGTCATCGGCCCAACTTAGCCTTGATCAGGTTGCCGAACTGGCGGACCTCGGGCACCCGCAGGACCACCGCCGTCGCGACGTAGGCCACCAGCAGCACCGCGCCGCCCACGATCAGTTGCACCACGCCCATGACCTTGCCCGGGTCCATCACCCGGCCGATGCTCCATGAGACGGCGAACGCCAGCGCGCCGCCCACGGCCGCGGCACCGGCCAGGCGGGTCAATGTGTCCGCGACGCGGGCCAGGCCGAGCCGGCCCAGCCGGGTGCGCAGCAGCCAGTATCCCAACAGGAGCGCGGCGACGAACGACAGCGCGGTGCCGACCATCAGCGACGCCGTCACGGCGGCGACCGGAAGGACGAAGTAGAAGACGACGTCGAGCAGGAGGCGGATCGCCACACCGCCGATGTTGACCAGGGCGGGTGTCCGGGTGTCGCGCAGCGCGTAGAAGACGCTGGTCTGCATCTGACTCAGCGCGTACGGCACGAGCCCGAGGCCGGCGGCACTGACCACCCAGCCGGTGGCGAGGGCCGCGTCGTATCCGTATGCGCCCCAGTCGAACAGCGTCACCGCCAGGGGCTGGCCGAGGACCAGGTAGATCGCGGCCGCCGGGATCAGGATCACCGACGCCAGCCGGGTGCCCTGCGAAAGCTGCTCGGTCACGTCGCCGAACCGGCCGTCGGCCGCCGCCGAGGAGATCCGCGGCATCATGGCGGTGATCACCGAGACCGCCACGATGCCGTGCGCCATCATGAAGATCAGGAACGCGTTGTTGAAGATGATCGGCCCGTCACCGCCGCGGAGCTGGTTGCTCTTCGCCAGCATCATCACGACCGTGATGCCGAGCTGGTTGACCGCGACGTAGAGCAGCATCCAGGCACCGAGCTTGCCCAGCTCGCGCAGGTGGAGCTTGCGGAAGTCGAAGCGCCACTTCCAGCGGAACCCGGTCTTGCGCATCGCCGGCCACAGCCCCAGCGCCTGGATCACGATGCCGAGCGTCGTGCCGATGCCCAGCACCAGCACCTGCGGCATGGTGATCGTCTCGGGGGTGGGCAGGCCCTTCCCCCGGACCAGCATGAACGCGCCGGCCGTGGCGATGATGACGATGTTGTTGAGGATCGGCGTCCACATCGGCGCGGCGAAGTGGCCGCGCACGTTGAGGATCGCGGCGAAGATGCCGGCCAACCCGTAGAAGAAGATCTCGGGCAGCAGGAGATAGGCCAGAAACGTGATCAGGTCGCGGTCGGCCGTGGTCACCCGGTCGTTGCCGAGTGTGTAGACGGCGGTGATCAGCGGCGCCGCCAGCACCACGATCAGGGTCGCCGCGCCGAGCGCGACCACCGCCAGGGTGAGCAGGCGCTGTGCATAGGCCTCGCCGCGGTCCGGCTCCTCCTTGCGCGCCCGCACCAGGGTCGGGATGAGCACGCTGGCCAGGACGCCACCGAGCAGCAGCTCGTAGATCTGGTTGGGCAGGTTGTTGGCGAGCGTGTAGTCGTCACCGACGACCGCGCCGCCGATCGCGGCCGAGATCGCCGCTGCCCGGATGAACCCGGTGCCCCGGCTGATCAGGCTCAGAACCGCCATCGTGCTGCTGTTGCGCACGACGGTGCCGGTGCTCTCGCCCTCACCGGGCGCCGGCGGGGGTGCGCTCTCCTCGACCACGGGTGCGTCGGCGACCACCTGTGGCGGCGGCGTGACCAGTGGCATCCGCACGGTCGGCGCGTTGGCCGGGTCCACGTGGGTCAGTGGCACCGTGGGCGCCTCCGGGGCGCGGTGCTGCCCGACAGGGTTCAGGGCGACCGTCGGCTCGTTGCTCCAGCGCCCGTCTTGTGCCGGGTCCATCCGCTACACCCCAACTCGGCCGTACTTCCGCTCGCAAGCACAGACCATAGTGGCACCCGCCGACACTTCCGGTGCCCTGCGGATTTCACGCGACCCGATCCACACCGGACAGCTACCCTCGGTGCCTGCCCCGACCGTAGCGATAGGCTGTCCGACCGATGTCCGAAACCTCACGTGCCCTCACCGAGGCGCAGCGCCGTGCCGTGCACGAGCTGCTCCGCGTCTCCCCCGTCGCCGACGAGCTCGGCCGCCGGTTCGTCGCGGCCGGCCACGAACTGCACCTCGTCGGCGGTTCGGTCCGCGACGCCCTGCTCGGGCGTCTCGGCGACGACCTCGACTTCACCACCGACGCCCGGCCGGACGAGACGTTGCGGGTCGTCAAGGGCTGGGCCGAGTCGGTGTGGACGACCGGGGCGGAGTTCGGCACCATCGGCATCGCCCGGCGCGGCCTGCGGATCGAGATCACGACGTTCCGCGCGGACGCGTATGACCGGGTCAGCCGCAACCCCATCGTGCAATACGGCGACAGCCTCATCGACGACCTGCGTCGCCGTGACTTCGCCGTCAACGCCATGGCGGTGTCCGTGCCCGGTCACGAGTTCACGGATCCGTATGGCGGGCTGACCGATCTCGCCCAGCGTGTGCTGCGCACCCCGGGCGCGCCGGAGGAGTCGTTCGCCGACGACCCGTTGCGCATGCTGCGCGCCGCCCGGTTCGCCTCCCAGTTGCGGTTCGAGGTCGCGCCCGAGGTCTACACGGCCATGCTGGAGATGGCGGGCGACCTGTCCCGCATCACGGCCGAGCGGATCCGCGACGAGTTCGTCAAGCTCGTGTGCGGCGCCGACCCGATCACCGGCCTGCGCCTGCTGGTCGACACGGGCCTCGCGGAGCAGTTCCTGCCCGAGCTGTCCGGCCTCAAGTTGGAGATCGACGAGCACGCACAGCACAAGGACGTGTACGAGCACACGCTGATCGTGGTGCGCAACGCCATCGGCCACGAGAAGGACGGCCCCGACTTCGTCCTGCGCATGGCCGCGCTGATGCACGACATCGGCAAGCCGGCCACCAAGGCGGTCGCGCCCGACGGCGGCGTGAGCTTCCACCACCACGAGGTCGTCGGCGCCCGGCTGACCAAGCAGCGGATGAAGGCGCTGAAGTTCCCCAAGGACGTCATCGCCGACGTCGCCGAGCTCGTCGCCCTGCACCTGCGCTTCTACGGCTACGGCCGAGGCGAGTGGACCGACTCGGCCGTCCGGCGTTACGTCACCGACGCCGGCCCGCTGCTGCCCAGGCTGCACAGCCTCACCCGGTCGGACGTGACCACCCGCAACCGCCGCAAGGCGGCCCAGCTCGCGGCCGACTACGACGCGCTCGAGGCGCGTATCGCCCGGATCGCGGCCGAGGAGGACCTGGCGCGGGTCCGGCCCGACCTCGACGGCAACGCGATCATGGAGTTGCTCGGGGTGCCGCCGGGGCCGATCGTCGGCAAGGCGTGGCGCCACCTCAAGGAGCTGCGCCTGGAGCGTGGCCCGCTGGACCGCGACGAGGCCGAGGCCGAGCTGCTGCGCTGGGCGGCGTCCGAGGGCATCAAGACGCCCTGATCTCGGTGATCTGCACGGCGAGTTTCGGCGGCCCGTCGGCGGTGCCGGTGGCCGTGCCCTCCGCGGCGATCCGGTCCAGCAGGTCGAGGCCGCTGGTCACCTCGCCGAAGACGGTGTAGTCCGGCGGGATGTCGCTGTCCTTGTAGACGATGAAGAACTGCGAGCCGTTGGTCCCCGGCCCGGCGTTGGCCATGGCCAGGGTGCCCCGCGGGTAGGGCGGCAGGGTGGTCGGCAGGTTCTCGTCGCCGAACTGGTACCCCGGGGTTCCGGTTCCGGTCCCGCCCGGGTCGCCGCATTGCAGCACCCACAGGCCATCGGTGGTCAGCCGGTGACAGGGCGTGTCGGTGTAGAAGTCGTCGCGGGCCAGGTGGACGAAGGAGTTCACGGTGCACGGCGCGCGGTCGGCGAAGAGTCGCAGGCCGATCGCGCCGAGGTTGGTCTCCATCGTCGCCGTGGGCTTGCCGGTGAGCGTCGCGCGTGGCGCCGGGGTCGTGGCCAGCCGCACCTCGCCGTTGCCCCGGCCGGCCGAGGCGTACGCGCAGGGCACGCCGGTGGCCGGTGGCGGTGCGGCGGCGGTCGGCCCGGCGGTCGGCCCGCGGCTCGTTCCGGCGCCCGGCGAGGTGATCGGCGCCTCGCCGACCGGCGCGCCGGCATTTCCGCCCGGTGAGACAGTATGCGAGTTCAACGGTGCGGCGACGCGACGCGTCTCCTCCCCGGCCGCGACATAGACGAGCACGGTGCCGATCCCGCAGAGCACGAGCAGGGCACCGAGCCCGGTCACGACCGGCGCGACCCAGCGCCGCCGCCGGGCCGGCGCGGCCTCGTCGCCGGTGTGCGGCGGCGGGAACTGCTCCTCGGCCTCGTCGGTGTCGCGTGGTGCCGACGATCGCAGTGCCGACGCCGGCAGTGCACCCGGCGCCCCGGGATCGGGTGCTGGCGGCGGCAGGGGTTCGGCCAGTTCGTGCGGCAACGGCGCCCCGGGTGCGGGCGGCTCAAACTGCTCAGATGACGACACCAAGTAATTCTACGATTACAACGTGTTGTGATGTCGGTGGGACAGACCCAGCACCGATGCCAGGGTCGCCGCGCGCTGGGTCCACGAGTGCTGCTCGGCGAACTCGCGGCGAGCGGCGACCAGCTCCGGCACGCTGGACTCGGCGGCGGCCTCGCGCACCGCGGCGACCAGTTCCTTCGGGGTGTTCGCGACACGGACCAGCGGGGAGTCGAGCCAGTGGACGGCAGGAAGATCGGTGCTCACGGCCGGCTTGCCCGCGCCGAGGTACTCCAGCGTCTTGAGCGGGAACGAGGCCCGGTTGAACGGCGTGTCCCGGTACGGCGTGACCCCCACGTCCACGGCCCGCAGGAACGACGGCACCTTCTCGAACGGCTGCCGGCCGACCCACACCACGTTGGGTCGAGCCACCAGCCGGGGAAAGCGCTCGGGCTCCCACCGTGCGTCGTGCGGGCCGACGAGCAGCAGGGAGATGCCGTCGTCGGCGAGGGCTGCCAGCAGGTCGAAGTCGGTGCGGTCGGAGAACTGCCCGATGACGCCGGCGACGGGCGAGGCGAGGCCGCCGGCCTCCGGCGCTGGCGACAAAAGCGACAAATCACGGTAGGCGGACGTCTGCACGCCGTTGGGGATCAGTTCCACGCGGCGAGCGCCCATCGACGTCCAACGCTCAGCCAGTACCGTCGAAATCGCCACCACCAGATCGGCGTTCGCCAGTTGGCGCCGCTCGTCGGCGGCGACCCGGTCCGCGTCGTGCCCCATCAACGCGGCACCCGCGACGAAGTCGTCGGTGCCGTAGAGCACCTTCGTCACGCCGGGCTCCCAGCCGCGCAGGACGTCGACGAGGTTGCAGGCCATCACCGCGGCCGGGCGGCGACCGAGCCGGCGCAGCGCCCGCCGCGCCTGCGAGCGCAGCAGCGCCGCCGTGCTCACCTTCACGTAGGGCCGCGTGTGCATCGGCAGCGCCCGCGGGGTCAACCGGTGCGAAGAAGGCGACACCCGCCGCAGCAGCGGTGTCATCCCGAGCCGGGAGGCGCCGTAGCGGTACCGGTCCGGGGTCGCCGCCGAGATCGGCGGGTCGACCCAGAGCACGTCGGTGTGGGCGGCGAGCTCGGTGGCGAGCAGGCGATCCGAGCCGGCCACACCGTCCCAGGAGGTCCCGGCGAATACGACGATCACGCCGAGCATTCTTCCCGGACGGCCGAGACGCCTGTTCGCCGCTGTCAGAACTCTGACCCCGGTTGCGTCGTGCATGTGGCGATTCGGTCGGTTCTGCGCGTAGACCCGGTCAGCTACCGTCGCTACACGATCCCCCTCGTTGAGTGACATCCCGATTCTTGGAGGCAGACATGCAGCCGTGTCCAACCTGCGGCGGCATGGGCATTGATGCGAACGGCTACTGCACGCAGTGCCGCACCTATCGAGGCGTCCCGCAGGCGCCGCAACCGCCGACGAGCGGATCGCCGTACAGCGGCGCGCCGTACAGCGGCGGGGCCTATGCCGGTTACCCCAGCCAGGACCCCTCGTTCCCGGATCAGGTCAGCGGCCCGGGGTATCCGGGGCAGGTCAGCGGCCCGGGGTATCCGGGGCAGGTCAGCGGCCCGCCCTCGTACCCGCCGACCACCTACGGCGGGCAGTACGGCGCCTCGCCGACCCCGCCGAAGAAGAACAACTTCCTCGTGCCGGTCCTCGCCCTCTCCGGAGTGCTGGTGCTGCTGGTCGTCGCGATCGTCGTGGTCGCGGCGATGAAGGGCGGCGACGACCCGAAGGACACCCCGGTCGCGCAGCCGGGCCAGACGACGAACGGCCCGAGCAAGGGCGCGAGCGCCAAGCCGAGCGCGATCATCGACGAGTGCCTGGTCGGTAGCTGGCAGACCAAGACCTACACCGAGCAGGTCTCCATGCAGGGCATCGGTGACGTGCCGTTCAAGCTGGACGCGAACGGTGCGGTCCTGACGTTCACGGCCGACGGCAAGCACACCCAGACCTTCAAGGACACGCGGTTCTCCGGCGACCCCACGGTCCAGGGCACGAAGGCCCACGTCGTCCTGACGGTCAACGCCAACGTGACCGCCGACGTCCACACCGCCGGCGGCAGCATCGCCTACACCAACCTCAAGAGCGACGGCAGCGGCACCGTCAGCGCGCCGAGCCTCGGCGTCAACGAGACCGAGCCCTTCAGCCCGGGAGACGACCCGTCGAAGTACACCTGCTCCGGCGACACGCTGACGCTCAGCACCGCCCGGATCCAGTCGACGCTGACCCGGCGCTAGCTAGCGCCTGACCAGTGCGGTTGTGGCCCTGTCGGGCCCGGCGATGTCGTCGCCGACCCGGCGGGCCCACCGGCCACCCAGCACGGCGTAGCCGGCAGCCACCAGCACGTATCCGATCGCGACCGCGGTCAGCACGGCAGGCGACCGGCCGTTGTCGGGCAGGGCGAGCGCACCGAGGTACATCCCGGCGACGAGCGTCAGGTTGAACGCCGTGTCGTTGATGCTGAAGACCCGGCCGCGGAAGTCGTCGGCACACTCGTGCTGCAGCGCCGTGTCGGTCACGATCTTGAGGCCCTGTGCGGCCAGGCCGGTCACGAAGACCGCGCCGAGCAGGAGGACCGGGTCGAAGGGCAGGCCGAAGCCCAGGATCGCGAGCCCGGTCGCGGTCACCCCGATCGTCACCCAGCGCCAGCCACCGATCCGGCGGGCGATCGGCGGCGTCACGAACGACGCGATCAGCATCCCCACGCCACCCGCGAGAAAAGCGTTGGCGATGGTACCGAACGAGTCGCTGACGTTGTCGCCGGGATTGAACACGGTCCGGAACAGCAGCAGGCTCGCGAGCAGCACGACGCCGTAGAACAGCCGGAACGCGGCCTGCACGAGGACCAGGTAGGCCGCGCCGCGTTTGACCGCCAGGTGCCGCACCCCGGCGATCGTCCCGTGGTTCACCTCCCGCACGGCCTCCCGGACCGGCTGCCCGTCCCGGTCCGCCGCGTCGGGGCCGAGATCTTCGGGGCCGAACGAGATCCGTCCGGTCAGCGCCGACGTCACGTAGAACACCGCGGCGAGGGCGGCGACCAGCGCGTAGCCGTGGAACGACGTGCCCAGCACGTTCTTGATGAGCGCGGCGCCGGTGCCGATGCCGACCGAGAAGCTCAGCGACCCGAGCGTCGCGGAGAACGAGTTCGCGGTCACCAGCATGGAGTCGTCGACCACGTGCGGCGTGGCCGCGGACAGGCCGGCCAGGAAGAACCGGCTGAGGCCGATGACGACGAGGGCCAGCAGGAACGCCACGAGCGACTCGTCGCCGTGCCAGATGTAGAGCGCGATCGGCAGCACCAGCAGCGCGCGAGTCGAGTTGGCGACGGCGATGATGGAGCGGCGGCGCCAGCGGTCCAGGAACACTCCGACATACGGCCCGATCAGTGAATACGGCAGCAGCAGCACCGCGAAGCCGGCCGCGATCGCCATGGCGCCGGCCCGCTGCTCGGGGTTGAACAACACGCTGCCGGCGAGCGCGCCCTGGAACAGCCCGTCACCGACCTGGGCGATCACCCGCACCGCCAGCAGCCGGCGGAACCCTTGCTGCCGCAGGACCGACCGCACGAACTGAGACTGAACAGGTGCGGGTGCTGCGGCGGTGGACACGGCAAAAGCCTACGGTGCTCCACGCGCGGCGCACATGGAGAAGGCCCGCACCGACAGATGGGGCGGGCCTTCTTCGCGGAAGCCGTCAGGACTTCGGCGCCTCGACCGCCGGCCGCCCGTTCACCGGCTCGTCGGCGGCCAGGCCGCCCAGCTTGCTGAGCAGCTTGGCGAGGTCGATGCCGGTGAGGTCGGTGCCCAACTGCAAGCCCTGGGCCACGTTGTTGGCCACCGACTTCGTCAGCGACGACGCGCCGTCGGTCGAGATGACCGTCATCTTGTCGATGTTGGCCATCGGGTCGCTGGCGGCCTTCACCACGTCCGGCATGACACGGACGAGCAGGTCGAGGATGGCCGCCTCGCCGTACGTCGCGAAGGCGTCGGCCTTGAGCCGCATCGCCTCCGCCTCGGCCTGGCCGCGGGCCAGGATCGCGGACGCCTCGGCGGAACCCTCGCGCTCGAGCGCCTCGGCGATGGCGACACGGCGCCGCTGCTCCGCCTCACCCTCCTTGGCACCTTCGATCGCGTTGGCCTCGGCGAGCGCGGCGCGGCGGGACCGCTCACCCTCACCGGTGAGGCGCGCCTGCTCGGCGGACGCCTGCGCGGCCGCGATCGTCGCCTGCCGCTGCGCCTCGGCCTTGGCGATCGCCGCGTTCTTGGCGGCCTCGGCCTCCTGCTCGACGCGGTACCGCTCGGCGTCGGCCGGCTTGCGGACCTCGGTGTCGAGCTGGCGCTGCTTGAGCTCGGCGTTGCGCTCGGCGACCTTCTGCTGCTCGGCGAGGATCGCCTGGTCGCGCTCCGCCTGGGCGAGCGGGCCGGCCGCGGCCGACTTCGCCTTGGCCGCGTCGATCTCGGCCTGGATGCCGGCCTGCTTCAGCGCAAGGTTCCGGTTCGCCTCGGCGATCGCCTCCTCCGACTTCAACCGCTCCGACTCGGCGGCCTGCCGGGCGTGCGCCTCGGCGATCGCGGCGTCGCGCAGCACGCGGGCGGCCTCGGGGCGGCCGAGGTCGGCGAGGTACGAGCCCTCGGCGAAGATGTCCTGCAACTGGAAGGTGTCGAGCACGAGACCCTGGTTGGTCAGCGAGTGCTCGGCCTCCTCGGCCACGGCTCCGGCAAACGCGGTGCGGTCGCGGATGATCTCCTCGATGGTGAGCCGGCCGACGATCGAGCGCAGCGCACCGGCGAGCACCTCGCTGGTGAACAGGTCGATGCCCTGCTGCTGGTTGAGGAACCGCTGGGCGGCGGCCCGGATCGCGTCCTCGGTGCCGCCGACCTTGACGATCGCGACACCTTGCAGGTTGGCCCGGATGCCCTGCTTGCTCACCGCACCGGTGATCTCGACGTGGATGCGGCGGCTGGACAGGTCGAGGACCTGCAGCTTCTGCACGATCGGCACGACGAACACCGACGCACCCATGACGACCTTCTGCCCGGAGAGATCGGTCGACCGGGTGCCGTCGAGACCCTGCACCGACTTGCCCTTGCGGCCGGTGATGATGAACGCCTCGTTGGGCCCGGCCACCTTGATCCGCGACACGATGAACAGCACGAGGAACAGGACCAGCAGCACGGCGCCGCCGATCGCGACGAGCAGAACAGTGTCCATCTGCTTCCTTTGTATGTAGGCGTTACTTCGACGTCTTGGTCAGGCGTTGCGCCGACTCAGAGGGGGGTTTCCTCGACGATTACGCTGGTGGAACTGGTCGCCTCGATGACGAAGACCCGGGCGCCCAGCGGGATCGGCTTGTCGGCGCGGGCGCTGAGCTTGACCGGCTGGCCGCCCAGCGAGATGCGGATCTCGCCGAACCCGTTCGCGGTGATGGGGGTGACGACCACCCCGGTGGTGCCGATCATGTCCCGCTGGGTCGGGGTGGCGTCGGTCCGCATGTTCATGGCCATCCGGGCCAGCCTTGTGGCCAGCCAGGCGGTCGGGACCGCGGCCACGGCGCCGACGGCGACGGGCGCGACCTTCGAGTCGGTGACCGCTGCGACGATCGCGGCGGCGAACCCGAACGCGCCGATGAACCCGGCCACCGCGGGCAGCGAGAACGGACCGGCGGCGTCGGGGTGGCCGACGTGGAAGAGGTCGCCGATCAGCACCGACACCGCCAGCACGACGACACCGATGCCGCCGATCACCAGGAACGTCGTCGCCACCCCACGGTCCCCCTCCCACATACCAACTGGAGGGTAACCCCGGCGCGCCACCTGGTCCGTCCGGCAAAGAGGCACAATTGGCGCCGTGCGATGGGGTGAGGTTCCCGCGCCGATCGACGCCCTCGGGGTGGCGGTCGACGACGTCGGCGTGTGTGGCGTCCGGTTCGGCGGCGCGCCGGCCGCGAAGGTGTCGCTGGAGGGCCTGCTGGAGCGGGCGGCGGACGAGCTGGCCCGATACTTCGGGGGCGAGCCGCTGCGGTTCACAGTGCCCCTGTCGGTGCCCGGCGGATCCGACTTCGAGCGTGCGGTGTGGCGCGAGCTCTACGCCATTCCTTACGGCGAGATGCGCACCTACGGCCAGATAGCGTCAGCGGTGGGTGAGCCGGACGCGGCCCGGGCGGTCGGCGTGGCGTGCAACCGCAACCCGATCCCGGTCATCATCCCGTGCCACCGCGTGGTCGGCGCGGACGGCAAGCTGGTCGGCTTCGGCGGCGGCCTGTGGCGCAAGAAGGTGCTGCTGGAGCTCGAGGCGAGGGTCCGCATCGAGCTGGAGTTCGGCTTCTCCTGACCGCTGTAGGTGACCATGACGCAGGGCCGCGAGGTCGAGACGTGTGTGGTCGCCTGTCCACTCCGACGTTGCGCTTCGGAATGGTGACGAGGTGTGCCGGCCGGCGCGCGTTCCGCCCGGGATCCGCCGCCGCGCCGCTCCACTTCAGATCATGGGAAAGATCTGGCTATCGGGGCAGCCACATCTTTCCCATGATCATGAGGTCGAGCGGCGCGACGGCGGATTGTGCCGGGACGCGTCGGGGCGACGCGCCGTGCTTGAATTGTCGGTCTTGGCCTGGTTGGCAGGGACTGTCGGGCTGAACTTCGCGGCCTTGCTCGATCATGCGGTCGGACGCCACGGTCGGACGCCACGGTCGCAATATCGGCAGGGGTGGGGGCTTGGCACGACGGCGATGGCAGGCGTCCGGGCCGCGCAGCGGCCCCAGCGCCGGTGTCTGGCGGGAGGGCGACGGTCGTCAGTTGCACGGACCCGAGCCATGAAAAGCGGCGGACCACAGCAGAACGCCCCTCCCACGTCGAAGACGGAAGGGGCGCCCGCGTGCGGAAAGGGTGAGTCTCAGCGCTCGACCTCACCTTTGATGAACTTCTCGACCGACTCGTGTGCGTCGTGGTCGTTGTACTGGACCGGCGGGGACTTCATGAAGTAGCTCGACGCCGACAGGATCGGGCCGCCGATGCCGCGGTCCTTGGCGATCTTCGCGGCGCGGAGGGCGTCGATGATCACGCCGGCCGAGTTCGGGGAGTCCCAGACCTCGAGCTTGAGCTCCGCGTTGAGCGGCGTGTCGCCGAAGGACTTGCCCTCGAGGCGGATGTAGGCCCACTTGCGGTCGTCGAGCCACGGCACGTGGTCCGACGGGCCGATGTGGACGTCCGACTTGGTCATCTCGTGCGGGATCTGGGACGTCACCGACTGGGTCTTCGAGATCTTCTTCGAGACCAAGCGGGTGCGCTCCAGCATGTTCATGAAGTCCATGTTGCCGCCGAAGTTGAGCTGGTACGTGCGGAGCAGTTCGACGCCGCGGTCCTCGAACAGCTTCGCCAGGGCGCGGTGGACGATCGTGGCACCCACCTGGCTCTTGATGTCGTCGCCGACGATCGGCAGGCCGGCGTCCTCGAACTTCTTGGCCCACACCGGGTCGGAGGCGATGAAGACCGGCAGGGCGTTGACGAAGGCGCAGCCCGCGTCGATCGCGGCCTGGGCGTAGAACTTGTCCGCCTCCTCGGAGCCGACCGGCAGGTAGGAGACGACGACGTCGACCCGCGCCTCGCGGAGCGCGGCGGCGACGTCGACCGGCTGCTCGTCCGACTCTTCGATGATCTCGCGGTAGTACTGGCCCATGCCGTCGAGGGTCGGGCCACGCTGGACGGTCACGCCGGTGGGCGGCACATCGCAGAACTTGATCGTGTTGTTCTCGCTGGCGCTGATCGCCGCCGCCAGATCCTGACCGACCTTTTTCGCGTCGACGTCGAACGCGGCGACGAACTGCACGTCACCGACGTGGTAGTCGCCGAACTTGACGTGCATGAGACCCGGTACCCGGTCGTTCGGGTCGGCGTCGCGGTAATACTCCACGCCCTGGATCAGGGACGAGGCGCAGTTACCGACACCGACGATGGCAACGCGGACGGAGCTCATCGCGGATGCCCCCTTCTTGTTGTTCACGATGACCGCTCCGGACCTTCTGCCGAAGGCGGTTGAGGAGATTTGCCACTGCGTTCGTTCGCGATGAGCTCTTCGAGCCAGCGAACCTCACGTTCACACGCATCGAGCCCGTGACGCTGCAGCTCGAGGGTGTAGGCGTCGAGCCGTTCGGCGGCCCGATTGAGCACGTCGCGCAGACCCTCCCGGCGTTCCTCGACGCGACGGCGACGGCCCTCGAGGATCCGCAGCCTGGTCGCGGGGTCGGTGCGGGCGAAGAACGCGAAATGCACCCCGAAACCGGCCTCACTTTCGTAGGTCTCGGGACCGGCGGCGCCGAGCAGCTCCTGGAAGCGCTCCTTGCCGTCCGCGGTGATCGTGTAGACCACGCGGCCCCGCTTGCCGGTGAGCAGGGGCACGTCTTCGGTGGACGTCGGCATGCCCGTCGCCGGGGCACCTTCGGTGATCCAGCCGCTCGCCTGTAGCCGGCGCAGCGTCGGGTAGAGGGAGCCGTAGCTGATCGCGAAACGGAACGCGCCCAGCTTGGTGGTGAGCTGCTTGCGGAGCTCGTACCCATGCATGGGGGACTCGTGGAGAAGACCGAGGATCGCCAACTCGAGCATTCCTGGCCTCCTCCCGGTAAGCCGGCCCGATGTATCGGTCCGATACATCGAACGGTAGGCCGCTGACCGAACGGATGCAACGTGAGTATCCGAGTGGCCTAGCTCACACCGCTGGTCGTCTATCGGACGGTTACCTATCGTGACCGAGGTCGCCGTGCGAGGCCTGACCGCGTACCCTCGGCCCCATGCGAACGCAGCGTCAGGTCGTCGACTTCTCCTTGCGGAGACGCGCCCTGCTGCGTGAGGTGCACTCAGGCCGCGTCGGCACCTATGAGGTGTGCGACGCATCGCCATACCTGAAGAGCGCAGCGAAATTCCACGGTGAGCCGACCGAGGAGCTGTGCCCGGTATGCCGCCGGGAAAACCTCACCCACGTGCATTACATCTACGGGGATGAGCTCCGGCAGTCGTCCGGTCAGGCCCGCCGCCTGGCCGAGCTGCCACTGCTGGCGATGACGCTGAGTGAGTTTCACGTCTACGTCGTCGAAGTGTGCCGGGACTGCGGCTGGAACCACCTCGTGGAGCAATACCTGTTGGGCCGCGACGGCCTGGCGGATCCGGACGACGGGGCCGACGGCCGGTCGAGCCGGGTCCGAGGAGGGGCGGCCGAGTGAACCTGATCGTCGTGGCAGAGCGTTGTCACTTCGACAGGGTCTTTCCCTTCGACGTCCTGACCATCCCGCCGGCGCGCGGCAAGGAGGCCACCCCGCGCCGGCCGACCGACAAGTGGCTCAGCTCACAGACATGGTGGCGACGGAGCATGCGACAACGACGCAACCGGCAAGGTGGGACGAATGAACTACGGTGACCCGGACAACCCCCCTTCGGGCCGCGCGCAGGTCCCCGGTTCCGCGCCGGGACCAGATGATTCCATCAAGCGTGCCGAGCCACCGCCGATAGGCTCGGCCGGCCGGGCCACCGTCGGGCGCGCGCAGGTGGGCCGCGCAAGCGTGTCCCCGCCCAGCAGTGAGCCGGCCACCGCTCGCGCCTCCGCTTCAGTGCCGGTCGCCGGCGCCGCGGGTTCCTCCGGCCGCGCCGCGGTCGCGCGTGCCTCGGTGCGGGTCGGCGCACCTGCCGAAGGGATCGCCGACCCGCCCGGCGACATCATCTCCAACGGACCCGGCGGCAAGGGCAAGAGTGCCGCGAGCACCAGTGCCAAGGCCAAGAAGCGGCGCCGGCGTAACATCCTCATCGCCTCGATCGCCGCGTTCATTATGCTCGCCGGCATCGGCCTGGTGAGCGGCACCTACTACTTCGACCAGGTCGCGCTGCCCGAAGACCTCACGATGAAGCAGTCGACCACGATCTACTACGCCGACGGGGTCACCCCGATGGCCAAGATCGGCGACGAGAACCGCACGGTCATCCCGATCACCGAGATCCCCAAGCACGTGGAGCAGGCGGTCGTCGCGGCCGAGGACAACACCTTCTACACCAACGACGGCGTCGACTACAAAGGCGTCATCCGCGCCGCCTGGAACAACGTCACCGGTGGCGACCGGCAGGGTGCGTCGACGATCAGCCAGCAGTATGCGCGGCGGTGGGCCGAGCTCGAAGGCGTCACCTACGCCCGGAAGCTGCGCGAGGCCGTCATCGCGCTCAAGCTCAACAAGCAGTACGACAAGTCCAAGATCATGGAGATGTACCTCAACGTCGTCTACTTCGGGCGAGGCGCCTACGGGATCCAGGCGGCCGCGCAGGCGTATTTCGGCAAGCCGGCCAAGGACCTCACGGTCGCGGAGGGCATGGTCCTCGCCGGCATCATCAAGAACCCCGAGGGCACCAAGGGCAGCCCCTTCGACCCCAACATCGACAAGCAGCAGGCCCTCGAGCGGTTCAACTACATCAAGGGGCAGATGGTCAAGCTCAATTTCGTGCCGGCCGCGGAAGCGGACTCGAAGATGGCCTATCCCGAAGGTAAGGTCCTGACCCCCGCCCAGGCCCGTGAGAACGCGAAGAAGACCCAGGGCAGCATGGACAAGCCCGAGGGACTCATCGTGCACCACGTGCTCGACGAGGTGGCCGCACTGACCAACCCGACGACCGGGCAGTTGCTCTACGAGGACACCGACCCCGACGGCAAGAAGAACTTCGACAAGATCCGCAATGGCGGCCTCAAGATCGTCACCACGGTCGACCCGACCGTCCAGCAGATCGCCGTGCGCGAGGCCAGCCGCAACAAAGAGTCGAACATGAACGGGCAGCCCGACAACCTGCAGGCCGCACTCGTCGCGGTCGAGCCGGGCACCGGCGCGGTCAAGGCCTACTACGGCGGGGACAAGGGCACCGGCGTCGACTACGCCGGCTGCTACAAAGACCCGGTGCTCGGCGACGGTGGGGACGGCTGCTTCGGTGCCCACCCGCCGGGCTCGACGTTCAAGGTGTACACACTGGCCACCGGCCTGATGGCCGGCTACTCGATCGAATCCAAGTGGAACGGCGACTCACCGCAGGAGTTCAAGGAGCGCGGTCGAGGCCCCAAGAACCCGGTCAAGAACGCCGGTGAGGGCAATGCCACCTCACCGAAGTGCAAGTCGGGCTCCGGGAAGTGGTGCACCTTGGAGGAGGTCACCGTCATGTCGCTCAACGTGCCGTTCTTCGCCCTCGCCATCGACGTCGGTGAAGCGAGGGTGATCGACACCGCACGTGCCGCCGGCATCACCGAGATGTGGGCGACCGTCAAGGACCCGCAGACCGGCAACCTCAAGTCGGAGAAGATCGACCTGGTGAAGAAAAAGGGTTCCGAGGTGTTCCCGACCTACTTCAACACCGAGGTCGCCTTCGGCCAGTACCCGGTCACCGTCGTGGAGCACGCCGGTGGTATCGCCACCTTCGCCGCACGGGGGCTCGCGGCGAAGACGCACTTCCTCAAGGAGGTGTGGACCAACGGCAAGAAGACCTACGGCGAGGTGATCAAGCCGACCCGGATCCCGGGCTTCACGGACCAGATGGCCGATGACCTCAACACGGTGCTCCAGGACGTGCCGAAGCACTACAACCTGAAGACCAAGGACGGCCGCCAGATCGCGGGCAAGACCGGAACGTGGCAGCTCGGCCAGACCAACAACAACGCGCACGCGTGGATGGTCGGCTACAGTGCCTCCGACCCGGGCAAGAAGTCGCCGGGTCTGGCGGCGGCGGTCTGGGTGGGCAACAAGGCCGAGGAACAGAAGATCGTCAAGAAGAACGGCGACCCGATCATCGGCGGTAACCTGCCCGGCCCGATCTGGCGCGACTTCCTCGACGGCGCACTCACCGCGATGAAGATGCCGAAGGTCAACTTCCCGTCGGCGAAGAACGTCGGTCACAAGGATGTCGGCACGGGTATCTCGCCGCAGCCGACCATCCCGCTGCCGGGAACGTCCGGCGAGCCGAACAACCGCGGCGACGGAAACGGGGGCATTCCCGGAAGCCCGGGTAATCCCAGCCCTGGCCAGGGCGGTAACGGCGGCGGGATCATCCCGACGACCAGCCCCACCCGAAGACGCTGATCGAGGGTCGAAGATGAGCGGCCACGGCGCCGGCGGTATGTTCGCCGGGACCGTGGCCGCCGTCGTTGGGGGTGGGCGTTTTGGAGGCGGGCAGGCTGAAGGCCGTCCGATGGGTGCTGCTCGCATCGCTTGTGGCACTCGTCGCCTACGGGCACTGGTGGTACGGCAATCGGCACCAGTTCTTCGACCTCGGTATCTACCGGCAGGCCGTCAACTGGTGGCTGGACGGTCACGATCTCTACGACTTCACCAAACCGGACGACACGCAGGGTGCCCTCGGCTTCACCTATCCACCGTTCGGTGCCCTTGTCCTAGTGCCGTTCGGCGTGCTGCCGTGGGGCGGCGCCGTCACCCTCTACGCCGTGCTCACCGTCGCCGCCGTTGTCCTCACGACCTACTGGCTGGTCGCGCCGGTCGCCCGGGACAAGATCTTCGCGATGGTGCTGGCGCTGACCGTGGTGAGCGCACTGGAGCCGATCCGTGAAACGTATACGTTCGGCCAGATCAACATGGTGCTCGTCGTGCTGATCCTCGCCGACCTGCTGATCCTGCTGCCTCGCGGCAGCCGGTGGGCGGGCGTGCTGATCGGCCTGGCCGCCGCCATCAAGCTGACTCCGGCGATCTTCATCGTGTACTTGCTGGTCAGCCGCCGGTATCGCGCCGGCCTGACCGCGATCGCCAGCGCGTCCAGCGCCACTCTGCTGACGGCGGCGATCGCGCCGCGCGCCTCCTGGGACTTCTGGACGTCGGTGCTGTGGAAGGGCGAAGGCATCGGCAACGCCGCCTACACCTTCAACCAGTCCCTCTTCGGCATGCTCGCCCGCATCGACTCGCCGCCGAACCGGATCGCCTGGGTGCTGCTGGTGCTCGCGACCGCCGGCTACGGTCTGTGGCGCGCCCGCAAGGCGGCCCTGGTGGGCGACGAGGTCGTCGGCCTGACCCTGGCCGGCATCGTCGGTTGCCTGGCCAGCCCGATCACCTGGGCCCACCACCTGTACTGGTTCGTCCCCGCCCTGGTCGTGCTGGTGACGACCACGCGGAAACACCTGGCGTTCGCCGTGGTCATCGCGGTCACCGTCGGGCTCGGAATGGTGTCGTGGTTCGAGCAGGGCCTGCCCGTCCACCCGTGGGGTGACGGCGTGCCGGGTTTCCTGATCAAGAACTGGTATCTGCTGCTGTTCGTGGCCCTGCTGTTCGTCCTGCCGATCCGGTCCACGGCCCGCGACCGGGCCGGGCATGCCTCCGCTTCAGAGCCGGCGACGGTACGGTGATCCGATGCCGCCGATTGTGCGCCCCGAGCGTCTGAGCGACGAGCCCGCCAACTCCGACCGCTTCGTCGGTGGCCTGTCCGAATCGATCGGCGGTCCCCTCGGCGACCACGCCGTGCGACAGCCGGTCCGCATGCCCGGTGGTGGCCGGTTCTGGACGCCGGCCCGCGTGGTGCTGCTGCTCATCTGTGCCATGCTGAGCTTCCACTGGATGCAGAAGTCCCCCTGCCGTGACGCCGCCTGGGCGGACATGAAGCAGTACAAGTACTTCTGCTACACCGACGTCCTCGCGCTGTACTACGCGGAGGGCCTCAATGAGGGCAAGGTCCCCTACGCCGACCACCCCGTCGAATACCCGGCCCTGACCGGCGCGCTCATGGGTGTCCTCGGCCTGCCGGTGCACAGCCTCGGCCAGCAGGGCGTGGTCAGCAACGAGGGCCAGACCTTCTACGACCTCAACGCGATCGTGCTCGGCGCCTTCGGCGTCGCGGCCGTCGGCGCGATCCTCGCCGTGCGGCGCCGCCGGCCCTGGGACGCCGCCATGTTCGCGCTGGCGCCGGCGCTCTTCGTGTCGGCGACCGTCAACTGGGACCTCTTCACCGTCGGGCTCGCGGCCATCGCGATGACCTACTGGGCCAAGCGAAAACCCGTGCTCGCCGGCCTGTTCCTCGGACTGGCGACCGCGGCGAAGTTCTATCCGATGCTCATCCTGGGCGCGTTTCTGGTGCTCAGCCTGCGCACGGGCAAGTGGCGCGACTTCTTCGTCACCGTGGGCACCGGCCTCCTCGCCTGGCTTGCGATCAACGTGCCGATCGCCGTGCTCTACCGCGACTCCTGGCTGCGGTTCTTCGAGTTCAACTCGGAGCGCGGCATCGACTGGGGCACGCTGTGGTACATCGGGGCGCACTTCCCGCGCGGCTCAGGCCAGTACGGCTTCCCCTTCTTCCAACAGCTCGACCAGGATCCCGAGCACTCCACGCTCAACATCCTCTATCTCGGGCTCTTCGTGATCTCCTGCGTCGGCATCCTGATCCTGGGCCTGACGGCGCGTCACGAGCCGCGCCTCGCCCAGTTGGCGTTCCTGATCGTGGCGGCCTTCCTCATCACCGGGAAGGTGTGGTCGCAGCAGTACGTGCTGTGGCTCCTCCCGCTGGCGATCCTCGCCCGGCCGCGTTGGGGGGCGTTTCTCGCCTGGCAGGCCGCGGAGGTCCTCTACTTCGTGTCCTTCTACGGCGAACTCATGGGAGCGTCCGGCCGGCAGGTGTTCCCCGAGGGGGTCTTCGTGCTCGCCTCGATCCTGCGGCTGGTCACGCTGTGCGTGCTGGTCGGCTTCGTGATCCGCGACATCCGCAACCCGGAGCGGGACGTGGTCCGGACGACCTACGAGGGCAAAGACCCGGACGGCGGCGTCTACAACGACCGAGCACCCGCCGAGGAGGACAGACCCGGCGCGCTCGTCAGGGTCGGCTGAGCTCCCGGAGACCGGCCGTGGTCGGCGAACGTTGACCTTGGCGGAAGTCCGTGGCCAGCGGCACGGACTTCCGCCAAGGTCAAGTTGTCTGGTCCACGGCCGCGATCCTCCAGCGGCCGGGTCATCAGTCGGTGAGCTTGTACAGAACCACGTCGCCCTGCTCGGTGCGGTCCAGCCCCAGACCGTCGATCGGGGCGTCGATGGCGCGCTCGTAGGGGCTGCCCACCGCGCGGCTGCGGATCACCACCACGGTGCGGACCTTCAGGTCGCGCAGCGCCGTGACGCTGGCCTCGTCGGGGAACTGCTGCATGGCCAGCCGCAGCTCCTCCTGGTTGCGCGGGGTGAAGCCGCTACCCCCGTTGATCATCTTCGGGAAGCCGTCGGTGCTCCACAGCATGATGTTCATGTCGGTGAGCTCGTCGGTCGGCAGGACCATGAGTGGGCCCTGCAGCGTGCTCATGGCGATCGGCGCCTTCGGCACCGCCGGATTGGTCGGGTAGGGGATGTGCAGGCCCTCGATCAGCACCAGGACCAGCGGGATCAGCGTGGCGAATCGGGGCCAGAAGCCGGCCCGCGTGCCGATGTCGGTCTGGGTGCGATCGGCGAACAGCTCGACGGCCTGGCGGGCGAACGCGCTGACGGCCCCCGCCGCGAGTAGCGCCAGGAACAGCGTCGTCCAGACCATGAGGCGGCCGGAGGTACGGATGCCGTCAAAGCCCGGCAGTGCGCGGTAGAGCGCCAGGTAGCCGAACTCGCCGTCGCCGGGACCATGGGTGCCCATCGCCAGCATGATCGACACGACGACGCCGATGCCGAGGTAGACCCGGTGCCGGATCCGCCATGTCGAGACGAACAGGCCGGCGAACGCGAGGCCGTAGAGGAAGAAGCCGGGCAGCAGCGCCATCTCGGGTGCCCAGGTGAGCGACTGGCGGGCGCTCGCATACGCGTCGCCCCACAGCCACGACTCCGGCGGTGAGATGAAGAAGCCCTGGATCGGCGGCGAGAACAGCGACAGGATCTCCTCGCTGCGCCGCGCATAGGGGTGTTGCTCGAGGACCTGGAGATAGGGATAGGCCATCAGCGCGCCGACGGCGGCGAACGCGAGCCCGCCGCCGAGGTTGGCCAGCAAGAGCTTCCAGCCGAACGGCCTGGTGACCGCCCACACCCGGACGTGCCGGTAGCCCCACAGCACCGCCGTGATGAGCACGATGCCGAGCAGCACGTATGCGAACGGGATGCCGATGCCGAAGCCGAGGCTGATCTGCCAGGCGGCCACCAGCCAGCCGGCGACGACCCAGCCCCAGCGCCGCTTGTCGGGCTCATAGCCCTTGGTGAGCGAGAATCCGTGCCCACGGGCCAGCATGGCCAGGGCCAGTGCGATGCCGCCGATCGAGAGCACATGCAGGTGGCCGGCCTGGCCGAGCCGCCAGGGCGCGTAGGCGAAGGCCGCGCCCGCCACCGCCGCGCCGATGCGCCCGGCGCCGAGCTGGCGGGCCAGCGCGTAGGCGCCGAAGAATGCGAGTGCGAAGATCAGGACGAAGATGATGTTGTACCGGACCACGGCGGCCACCGGGCCGCTGCCGATCATGCCGGCCGGCGCGTAGCCGAGCAGGGTGTCGGAGAACGCGTAGCTGTACTTGTTCGGGTAGAACGCGTTGGCGTTCCACAACTGGGCCGGGTCGGTGGTGAGAACATGCCCCGCCCAGGACATCTGCCAGGCCTGCAGCGTCGGATCCCAGATGTCCTGCGGGATGGTCGAGGCCGGGTGCTTCAGCGTCGGCCAGGTCATGAGCGCGGCCAACAGGACCGAGCCGATCGCGGCCAGGGTCCACTCGTGCCCGAGGAACCGGCCGGCACCGGTGGCGGCCCGCGTGGAGATACGCCGGACGCGGCCGGGGACCGTCTCGGGCACCGGGGCGAACGCCTCGAACGGGTCGCTGTCCGGCTTCTGCTCCCCCGCCTCGCTCTTGCCGGTGGCGGTCGCCGGATCGGGCTTCTCCGGCTCGCCTGGCTTCCCGGGCTCCTCGTCCCCGGTGGTCGCCGACGCTTCCTCGTCCGATGGTTCCGACACCGTTGGCTCCGACGAAACGTTGGTCACGCCAACCGCTCCCGCAGATAGGTGATGTCGGCTCCCTGGCCCTCCGTGCCGCCCGGCGTCTCGACCAGGGCCGGCGCACCGGCGGCCCGGATGACCGCCACGATCAGCTCCGGGTCGATCTCGCCGGCGGTCAGGTTGTCGTGCCGGTCGCGGCCGGAGTCGAACCCGTCGCGGGAGTTGTTGGCGTGGATCAGGTCGATCCGGCCGGTGATCGCCTTGACCCGGTCGACGATGTCGAGGAGGGCTTCCCCACCGGCGTGGGCGTGGCAGGTGTCGAGGCAGAAACCCACCTCGTAGTCACCCACCGCGTCCCACAGGCGCGCGAGCGAGTCGAACCGGCGTGCGCACGCGTTGTCGCCGCCGGCGGTGTTCTCGATCAGCACCGGGGTGGCGAATCCGCCCTGCTCGGCCGCGTAGGCGAAGGTCTTGCGCCAGTTGTCGAAGCCGGCCGCGAGGCCGTCGGCCTTCTCGACGTGGCCGCCGTGCACGATCAGGCCCTTGGCACCCACCTTCGCCGCACCCTGCGCATGGCTGAACAGCAGCTTGCGGCTGGGAATGCGGATCCGGTTGTTGGAGGAGGCGACGTTGATCCGATATGGCGCGTGGATGTAGACGTCGACCTCCGACGACCGCAGCGCCTCCGCGTCGGCACGGTCCTTCGGATCGGTCCAGGCCTGCGGGTCGGTCAGGAAGAACTGGACGAGGTCCGCACCACGCGCGTCGGCCTCGGCCAGTGGCTCAGCGGGGTCGACGTGAGCACCGATTCGCATGCCGCAGAGCCTACGACGTGGGGCTGGCACTTCGCGCGACCCGGGCGGGAGGGTAACGACCGAAGCGTCCGGAATGCGGTGCTTCCGTCACCGTCCTGTCTGTCGCGTCGTTACGCACGTAGCCGCTCGTGATCCCCACGGTGATCGTGCGGCTCGATGGAATGACCCCCAGTCGATCCCCAACCTTGGATGGCTACCTTGTCTGGACACCGTTCGGCAGTCCGCTCGAGTCGCCGTGCGCCGAAGGCCGGGAAGCGCATCGTCGCGGCCGCCGCGGCGCTCGTCGCCGCAGCCCTCACCACCGGCGCGGGCCCGGCGAGCGCCGCACCAGCGACGCCGACCGTGGAGTTCAGCGGCGGCAGCGTGCTGAGCCTCCTGGTCTGCAAGTCCGAGCCGAGCGCCGGCACCGTCACCGTGGCGGCGGAGTCGCGGGTGAACTTCGTCAACCGTCTCGGCCAGAACGCGACCCTCAAGATCGACGGCAAGGCCGTCTCGGCGGTACAGCCGAACCAGGCGGTGCCCGTCGTGTTCCGGAACGGCCCGGCGGTCGAGGTCGCGATGACCTTCTCCTGCGGTGTCGGCATCGTCGAGCAGTTCAAGCCGGTCGCCGTGGGCGTGACCGGCGCGCCCGCGGCGGCCGCGCCATCGGCCAAGCCGGCCACGCCGACCGGTCCCGCGGGCGCCGCCGCCTCGGCGGCGGGCAACGCGATCAACGGTAAGACGAGCGCCGGGTCGTCCGGCCGGTCGAGCCGGACGCAGGGTGGCGCGACGCGCGGCTCCGGCGCGGCGGACGGCTCGGAGACCACCGGCACGGAGCCGGCCGACCCGTCGCTGCTCGGGCCGGACGCCACCGCCGCGCCGGCGATCGGTGCCGAGCCGAGTGCGCCGACCGAGGACAGGGTGATGGTGGAGCAGCCGGTGGCCGCGACCGGCCCGGTCCGCAACGCTCCGACCGGCCTGCTGGCTCTGGTCGCGACGGTCTGCGCGGTCGGCGTAGGAATCGCCGCAATTCGGGCGATTATTGCTCAGCGGTCAACCCGTGCGAGCTTCGCTTAAGGTACAATTCCTTCTAGCTCCGCGGGGCCCGTCATCCAACGCACCGGTGTGGTCGTTCCTCCCCAGGTCCCACCCAGAGAAGCGGATGACGCGCCCCGCGGTCTTTCCATGCGCACGCTGTGTGTACTCTGGTTCGGTCGACCGCCTGGGTGCGGTCGACGACGCATGACCTCCTGCCGCGGATGGACCGCGGCCGCTCAGCCCGTAGGAGGTGAGAACGTCTTGCGTCATTACGAGATCATGGTGATCCTCGACGGCAGTCTCGAGGAGCGCACCGTCGCCCCGTCGCTCGACACGTATCTCAACGTGATCCGGACGTCGGGTGGCTCGGTGGAGAAGCTCGACGTGTGGGGCCGCCGGCGCCTCGCGTACGAGATCAACAAGAAGACCGAGGGCATCTACGCCGTCATCGACCTCCAGGCCTCGCCGGAGTCCGTGGCGGAGCTGGACCGTCAGCTACGACTCAACGAGTCCGTGCTGCGCACCAAGGTCATCCGGCCCGAAGTCCGCTAAAGCGGACCCGGGCGAGATCGATCTGCTTCGCCGTGTGTCCAGGGAAATTGTCAGACCCCTGTGACATCGTGGCCATACACCAGCGCGCGAGGAGTTGACTCATATGGCAGCGGGAGACACCACGATCACGGTCATCGGCAACCTGACCGACGACCCTGAGTTGCGTTTCACTCCATCAGGAGCCGCGGTCGCCAAGTTCCGGGTGGCTTCCACCCCCCGGTTCATGGACCGCCAGAGCAACGAGTGGAAGGACGGCGAGCCGCTGTTCCTGTCCTGCACGGTGTGGCGTCAGGCGGCGGAGAACGTCGCCGAGTCGCTGCAGCGTGGTGCCCGGGTGATCGTGTCGGGAAGGCTCAAGTCCCGGACCTACGAGACTCGCGAGGGTGAGAAGCGCACCGTCATCGAGCTGGAGGTCGACGAGATCGGCCCCTCGCTGCGCTACGCGACCGCCAAGGTCCAGAAGATGTCGCGCAGCTCCGGCGGTGGCGGCGGCTTCGGCGGCGGTGGCGGTGGCGGTGGCGGCGGCGGCGGAAACGCCGGCGGCGGGTTCAACGACGACCCGTGGGCCAGCGCGACCCCGGCCGGTGGCGGCGGTGGCGGCAGGTCGAGCTCATCCTTCGACGACGAGCCCCCGTTCTAGGCATCAGGAGCAAGAGCAATGGCGAAGGCTGCGGCCCTGCGCAAACCGAAGAAGAAGGTGAACCCTCTCGACAAGGAGGGCATCGCCTACATCGACTACAAGGACACCGCGCTGCTGCGCAAGTTCATCTCCGACCGGGGCAAGATCCGCGCCCGGCGGGTGACCGGTGTGACCGCCCAGCAGCAGCGGCAGATCGCGCGTGCCGTCAAGAACGCGCGCGAGATGGCGCTGCTCCCCTACACCGCGACCGCGCGCTAGGGGAGGGCTGACATGAAGATCATTCTCAAGCAAGAGGTCTCCGGCCTCGGCACCCCCGGCGACGTCGTCGAGGTGAAGGACGGCTACGGGCGCAACTACCTGCTGCCGCAGGGGTTCGCGATCCCGTGGAGCAGGGGCGCGGAGAAGCAGATCGTGACGATCAAGCGGGCCCGCTCGGCCCGGGAGATCCGCGACCTCGGCCACGCCAACGAGGTCAAGGGTCAGCTCGAAGGCCTCTCGGTCAAGCTGGCCGTCCGGGCCGGCGAGGGTGGCCGGCTCTACGGCTCGGTCACGCCGGCCGAGATCGCCGAGGCCGTCCAGCGGGCCGGCGGTCCGGCCATCGACCGTCGCCGCCTCGAGCTGCCCGGCCACATCAAGGCGGTCGGTGACTACAAGGTGCAGATCAAGCTGCACCCCGACGTCGCCGCCGTCTTCACCGTCAAGGTGACCGCGGCCAAGTAGTCCGACAGCAAAGGGGGCCCATCCGACCCCGGGCCCCCTTTGCTGCGTTCCGGGGTCAGTCGTAGAGCTTCACGGCCGCGGAGATGGCCTCGGAGAGCTCGGCGAGCCGTGGGTCGTCGGTCGCCCGGCGCGCCGCGGACGTGATCTCCAGCAGGTCCCCGAGCCGCACCTCCCGGGCGAACCGGCTGCCGCGGAGGACCTCCGCGAAATACGCCGTCGCGTAGCAGACCCGCACGGGCACCGCCGCCTCGGCGAACTGTTCGTCCAGCGCCGCCACCGTCACCGGCTGCGTCTGCTCGCTCGCCTCCCGCGTCCGCGGGTCCTGCCAGCGCACCCGCACGTCCGCCAGGTGGCCCTCGGCGCCCGGGCGCAGGTGCAGCGCGTACAGCGCCGTCACCGCGTGGCCCGGCCCCACCTCACCGCCGTCGACCTTGTCGTTGCGGAACGCCGACGCCGACAGCGCGCGGTTGTCGTAGCCGATCAGGCGGTACGAGATCACGGTCTTCGGATCGAACTCCACCTGTGCCTTCGCGTCCAGCGCCCGGACCGCCAACGTCGCCGGTAACTGCTGGACGAACACCCGGGCCGCCTCCTCCCGCTCGCTCACGTAGACGACGTAACCGTCGCCCTTGTCGGCCAACTGCTCCATGAAGCGGTCGCCGTAGTCGCTGCCCACCCCCACGCCGAGCAGCGTGATCTGCTTCGCCGCCGCCTCCCGCACCTCGCGGACCAGTGCCGCCGCGTCGGTCGTACCGGCGTTGGGGAGGCCGTCGGACAGCAGGATGACCCGGTTCGTCGCGCCGTCGCGGAAGCTCTTGCGCGCCGTGTCGTAGCCCAGCCGCAGGCCGGCCTCCAGGTTCGTGCTGCCGGCCACCCGCAGCCGGCCGATCGCCGAGTGCAGCGCGTCGCGATCACGCAACCCCGTCATCGGGCGCAGCACCTCGGCCTCGTTCGAGTACGCGACGAGCGCGACCGAGTCGGACGAGCGCAGCTCGTCGGCGAGTGTGTGCAGGCCGTGCCGGACCAGGTCGAGCTTGCCCGGCTCGGCCATCGACCCGGACACGTCGACGACGATCGTCAACGCCGCGTCGCGCCGCTCGCCGGCGGGCTCGTCCCGGGTCTGCAGCCCGACCCGCAGCAGGCGCGCCGCGTCATCGGCATCGCGGTGTGTCCGCGGCAGGCGCGTGCCGTCCGCCGTGATCGCGAACCCGTTCCCGGTCGGCTGCCGGTAGCCCTGGTTGAACGCGTTGACGAACTCCTCCGGCCGGATCGTGCTCGGCGACGGCCGACGCCCGTCGAGCAACTGCCGCTTCGCGAAGCCGTACGACGCCGTGTCGACGTCGACCGCGAACGTCGAGATCGGCTGATCGGTCACCGAACGCTCGCCGGCGACGGCAGCGGCGGACTCCTCACCGGCCGTGTCGGCCTGCGGCGCCGGCGTGCCCGGCGGACCGTACCCGTGCTGCGGTGCCTTCGCCGAACTGCTCTCGGCGCTGTCGCTTCCCGCACTGCACGCCGAAAGACCCAGCGCCGCGACCGCCACGACGGCGAGGACACCCAAGCGTTTCCGACTGACCATCGAAGCCTCCCTGGAAGGTGTTTGGCCGGTCGGACGGCGACCGTTCCGGGACGGATCCGGGCGTGATCGGACGGTGACGAAGCCGTGAGCGACGGTGATCGTTCCGAGAGCATGTCGTGACCGGCCAATGGGAACCACGGCGGCCCACGCTGCGTCGCCGGACCGCTCGCCGCCGGTCAGAACCGGGGCGCCAGCACCGCGAACAGCATCGTGGCGACACCGGCACCCAGGACGGCACTCGCGAAACCGATCGCCGTCGCCCGCCACCCCGACGTCGCCCACCCCAGGAACATCGCCACCGAGATGCTCAACGCCAGCGAGACCGCGAGCCGCGGCCCGTTGTCGAGCAGACTCGTCAACGCCTCCGTCCGCGGCGCCGGACACGGCATACCGAAGGGATCGACGCACCCCTCCCGCGGATCACCGGACAACGTGCAGGCCCAGACGGTGTACGCGAGGATCGGCACCACGTACCACCCGGCGGTCGCGATGAACGAGCCGATGTAGTTGCCGCGCTCGTCCACCTCGTCGTCCTCGCCGTCGGCCTGCCGCGCCGGGGCCGGGCGGCGACGAGGACGGACCGCGTGGTGATCCTCACCCGGCGGTCTCGGCCGGTGCTGGCGGCGGCCGGTCGTCCACTCCCCGGTGCGGTGGTCGTGGTCCAGGACCCGCCCCTGGCCCGGCCGGGGGTCATCGGGATCGGCACGGGCGTGAAACGGCTCGATGCCGTAGGCGTCGCCCTCGGGCACACGCTGCTGCGGGATCCAGCGCTCATGGCGGGGATCCCATCGCCCGGTCTCCGGCGACCGCCGATGACCGCCGTCCCGTGATCTTTCCCAATCCGGGTATGCCACGGCCGGAGCGTCACCCGTTCGTGACCCGGACGCCATCGGCCGTACAGTCGGAAAAACTTCGGCGACTTTTTTCCGCACACAGGCTGTGGATCACGAAATCCCAGGTCAAAGCCGATTTGCGGGCCGGGCGAACCTCGTTGTCCACAGGTCTGTCCACAAGGTTTCCCACCCTCTGAGGCCCGCTCTCCACAGGTTGTCCAGAGGCTTGTCCACCGGCTAACTTTGCCGAACGCCAGTCGCTCCATACCGTTGCGCGGGGCGCTCCACGCGCCGCGCGGTTTTTGTCATACCCGTGAGGTCTACTGGCCTCGGGGGGATGACGAGGGGGGCGAAGTGTCGATCACCGACGACAGGCGGACGGATCCTTGGGACGAGGCGGCACCGGCAGAGCCGGGGCGCGACGGGGCTGACGGCCGCCCGAACGGCGGCGCCCAGGCCTTCGAGCGCACCCCGCCACAGGACGTCGCCGCCGAGCAGAGCGTGCTGGGCGGCATGCTGCTGTCCAAGGACGCCGTCGCCGACGTCGTCGAGATCCTCAAGACGCACGACTTCTACAAACCCAGCCACTCGATCATCTACGACGCGATCCTCGACCTCTACGGCCGCGGCGAGCCCGCGGACGCGGTCACCGTCGCCGCGGCCCTGAGCGACTCGGGCGCCATCAGCAAGGTCGGCGGCGCGGCCTACCTGCACACCCTCATGGCCGCCGTGCCGACGGCCGCCAACGCGTCGTACTACGCACGGATCGTCGCCGAGCGCGCCGTCCTGCGCCGGGTCATCGAGGCCGGCACGCGCATCGTCCAGCTCGGTTACGGCGCCGGCGGCCAGGGCGGCCGCGACGTCGACGACGTCGTCGACCTCGCCCAGCAGGCGATCTACGACGTCACCGAGAAGCGCGTCAGCGAAGACTTCGCCGTCCTCGCCGAGATGCTCCAGCCGACCCTCGACGAGATCGAGGCGGTCGGTGCCCAGGGCGGCATGATGACCGGCGTCCCGACCGGCTTCAGCGACCTCGACCGCCTGCTCAACGGTCTCCACGCCGGCCAGTTGATCATCGTCGCCGGACGCCCCGGCCTCGGGAAGGCGCTGGCGCTCGACACACCGCTGGCCACCCCCGGCGGCTGGACGACGATGGGCGAGGTCACGGTCGGCGACCAGGTCTTCGGCGCCGACGGCCGGCCCACCACGATCGTCAACGCCTTCGACGTGCTGCACGACCGTCCGTGCTACGAGGTGGAGTTCTCCGACGGCAGCGTGATCGTCGCCGACGCGGAGCATCTGTGGAAGACTCGCATCACCGCCGGCCGGTCCCAGCACCGGCGATTCGCTCACGTGCCGCCGGTCGCCGCCGGAGCGGTCGGTGCGGTCGGTGCGGTCGGTGCGGTGGCCACGCTGAGCCACCACCGGCACATGAACGCCGAGACGGCAACCGTGCACGAGCCGATCGTCACGACCGCCGAGATCGCCGCCTCGCTCCGGCACCCTGTCGACGGCCGGCTCAACCACGCGGTCGTCAACACCCGGCCGCTCCAGTTGCCCGACCGGTCCGACCTGCCGGTTCCGCCGCTCACACCCGGAGCCTGGCTCGGCGACGGGCACATCCCCGACGCATACCTCCGCGCCTCCGAGCGGCAGCGGCGCGCGCTGCTCGCCGGTCTGCTGGACACCGGCGGCACGGTGGCGCCGACCGGCAGCGTTCGGTACACCACGACCTCCGCGCGGCTGGCCGATGGTGTCTACGAACTGGCGGTGAGTCTGGGGTACCGCGCGACCGTGAGCCGCGAGACGGCGAACGGCACGATGGCGTGCACGATCGACTTCTCGACGACCGGCAGTCGCCACATCAAGGGTGTGCGCCGGGTGCCGAGCGTGCCGGTGCGCTGCATCCAGGTGGATAACGCCGACCACATGTATCTGGCCGGCCGAGCGATGATCCCCACCCACAACTCGACCGCGGCCATGGACTTCAGCCGGGCGGCGTCGGTCAAGCACAACATGGCGTCGGCGATCTTCAGCCTGGAGATGTCGAAGGTCGAGATCGTCATGCGACTGCTCTCGGCCGAGGCACGGGTTCCGCTGCACGTGCTGCGGTCGGGGCAGTTGTCCGACGACGACTGGACCAAGCTCGCGCGGCGGATGGGTGAGATCAGCGAGGCGCCGCTGTTCGTCGACGACACGCCCAACATGAACCTCATGGAGATCCGGGCCAAGGCGCGCCGGCTCAAGCAGCGGCACGACCTCAAGTTGATCGTGGTCGACTATCTGCAGCTCATGACGAGTCCGAAGCGCACCGAGAGCCGGCAGCAGGAGGTCGCCGACCTGTCCCGTGGCTTGAAGCTGCTGGCCAAGGAGGTCGAGTGCCCGGTGGTGGCGGTCAGCCAGCTCAACCGCGGTCCGGAGCAGCGCACGGACAAGCGGCCCCAGCTATCCGACCTCCGGGAGTCGGGTTGTCTCACGGCGGACACGCGGGTCATGCGGGCCGACACCAATGCCGAGGTTTCACTCGGTGAGCTGCTCAGCACCGGTGCTCGCGACGTTCCGGTGTGGGCGCTGAACGACAAACTGCAGTACACCGCACAGACCATGACCCATGTGTTCCCCAGTGGGCGCAAGGAGGTCTTCCGGATGCGCCTCGCGTCGGGCAAGGTCATCGACGCGACCGCAAACCATCCGTTCCTGACGTTTGCGGGCTGGACGCCGCTCGACGAACTCGGGGTGGGGCACCGTCTGGCCGTGCCACGGCACGTCCCGCCGCCGGTGCGGGTGCGGGCGTGGCCCGAGGAAGAGGTCGTGCTCCTCGCGCACCTTCTCGGTGACGGATCCTTCGTCGAGCATCAGCCGATTCGCTACGCCGGTGTCGAGGAGGCGAATCTTCGGGCCGTCGCCGATGCCGCAAGGCACTTCGGTGTCACGGCTGTTCGAGACGACTGCCCGGCCGGGGGAGTCACGACGCTTCGCCTGTCCGCCCCCGTCAAGCCGGCCCCGGGTCGACAGCATCCGATTGCCGAGTGGCTGGACAAGCTCGGCCTCTTCGGGCTGCGTCCACACGAGAGGTTTCTGCCGGAGCGCTTGTTCGCCCTGCCGAAGGAGCAGATCAAGGTCTTCCTCCGCCACCTGTGGGCCACGGACGGGTCGGTGACGACCCGCGCCGACGGTGGGAGCGGGGGACGTATCGACTTCGCCGCCACGAGTGAGGCGATGCTGCAGGGCATTTCCCGCCTGCTGTTGCGCTTCGGGATCACCGCCAGGGTTCGGACGGTCACGCCAGGTCCCTGCCGGACGCGGTACGCGTTGGACATCTCGGGCCGGGACGACCAGCTTCGGTTCGTTCGGGAGATCGGCGGCCACGGGGAACAGGCCCGTCAATGCGAACGTCTGCGTGCGGCGCTGGAAGTGGTCAAGAGCAACACCGACGTGGACCCGGTGCCCAAGGAGATCTGGAACTCCGTGCGCAAGGTGTTGCTCGAGGCCGACATGTCGCACCGCGAGTTCGCGCTGGCCATGGGAGCGCAGGTCGGTGGCAGCACGAGGTGGAAGCACGCGCCGAGCCGTTCCCGGCTCGCTCAGGTCGCTGCGGTTCTGAACAGCGCCGAATTGGATCTTCACGCGACCAACGACGTCTTCTGGGACGAGATCAAGTCGATCGAGAGTCTTGGTGAAATGGAGGTGTTCGACGCGACGGTCACCGGGGTGCACAACTTCGTGGCCAACGGCATCGCCACCCATAACTCGATCGAGCAGGATGCCGACGTCGTGATCTTGCTGCATCGGGACGACTACTACGACAAGGAGTCACCGCGGGCCGGTGAGGCGGACTTCATCGTCGCCAAGCACCGAAACGGCCCGACCGACACGGTGACGGTCGCGGCCCAGTTGCACCTGTCCCGGTTCGTCGACATGGCGATCTGAGCGGACCCTCCCAGCGCCTGCCGGGAGCTGGCGGTGGCCTACGCCGCGGACAGGAGACGGGAGACCTCGGCGTCGCCGATCTGGCGGAAGTCGTCGTAGTAGCGGCTGACCGAGCCGAAATCCACCGCCGTCAGTGGGCAGACCACCTCGTCGGCCAGGTGGCGGAGGCGGTCGACCGCGGCCGCGGCGCCTACCGGGGCGGCCAGCACGACGCTGGTGGCGCCAATGGCCCGGGCCACGGCCACCGCTGCCTGTGCGGTGGCGCCGGTCGCCAAGCCGTCGTCGACGACGATGGCGACCAGGCCGGTGAGGTCCAGCTCGCCGCGGCCCAGGCGGAAGAGGCGTTCGCGGCGGGTGAGCTCGTGGTTCTCGTGGCGGATCACGGGCGCCATCTCGTCGGGCTCCAGGCGGGTCGAGATCTCCTCGTTGAGGACCTGCACGCCACCCGGGCCGACGGCGCCGAACGCCACCTCCGGCGCCCACGGCACGCCCAGCTTGCGCACGACGAGGACGTCCAACGGGAGGCGCAGGCGGTGCGCCACCTCGGCCGCGACCGGCACGCCGCCGCGCACCAGTCCCAGCACGATGGCATCGGTGCGGCCGGTGTAGTGGGTGAGCCGGTCGGCGAGTGCCGCGCCGGCCTCGAGCCGGTTGCGGTAGCTCATACCTCCTGTCTACGCCGTGGGGGCGGTCGGCGTCATGCTGTCGCCGGTCCGGTCCTCCGCATCGGCGACGGGGTCCGCTGCGCGGGCGCGCAGTGACCCCCACAGGGCGAGGAACGCGGCGGGGTAGAGCAGGTATCCGAATCGTGTGGTCGGCGTGAGCATGATGGCGCAGGTCAGCCCCACGGCGACGACCAGCGCGGCGGCACCGGCACCGGTGGGCGGGCGGCGCAGGAGCCACCAGCCGAGCGCCAGGGCCGCCAGGAGGAGCAGGCCCAGCGAGATGTACCTCCCGGCGGGCAGCGCTTCGGCGATGAAGTGCCCGGGCAGCGGCGACTGCGCGGGGCTGGCCACGAGGCCGTGTCCGGAGGGGAACCGCAGGACGTTTTCGACATAGGCGTCGAAGCCGGCCAGCAGCGGCGGCAGCAGGGCCAGGAGGGGCAGGCCGAATGCGCCCGCAGCGAATCGCCACGCGGCCGGGAGGCGTCCGGTCCGCCAGGCGAGCACCAGCAGTACCACGGCTACGGGCAGGGCGAAGAGCTTCAGGGTGCCGGCCAGGCCGGCCGCCACCCCGGCGGCCAGGAGTCGGCCGCGGGCCGCGAACGCGATCGCCAGCAGGGCGAGTGCCAGGACGGGCAGGTCGTCGCCGCCGGTCGCGAGCGTCAGCGTGCACAGGGGGAGGGCGAGCACGGCCTGCGCGACCGGGACGGTGGAGTGTGGGCGGAGGAGGCTCAGCGCGTACCAGATCAATCCCGTGGTGACGAGGGCGAACCAGATCCTGGCGTCGGTCCACCAGGCGGATCCGAAGGCGGCGCGCGGCAGGCCGAAGACGGCCATGCCGGGCTGGTACGGGGTGTAGCCGAGCAGTTGCTCGCCGGCGGGCAGGACGGCGATCGACGGGCGGTCGAGGTAGGGGGTGCCGGTGGCGAGCAGCCGTTCTCCGGCCTGCTCGACGACGAGGACCTCTTCCTGAGCGCGGTCGGTGCGCCCGCCGGCGCGCTGGACGGCCTGCGTGACGAGGGGCACGAGCGCCACGGCGACGTAGACGGCGCCGGCGAGCCAGGTGCGCCGGATCAGGCCGGTGAGCGCGAGCAGTGCGGCGGCGGCGTAGCCGATCCAGGCGATGGCGCCCCACGCGCGGTGCGGCATCAGTGTCGACGTCAGCGCGGTGACGCCGGCGAACGCGGCACAGAGCGCGTAGAAGCCGACGTCGAGGAGGCGGGTGCGGTGGCCGACGGTTATGTCGACCATTCTTGCCCGGCCTCGCTGGGGCCCATGCGGCGGGATCGGCGGGTCCGGGACATTCGGATGACGGCGCCGGTGTCGTGCAGCGGTGCGGCGAGGACGCCGTCGCCGCGCTGGAGCGCGGCGAGCAGCCGGTCGGCCGGCATGGCGCGGGCGAAGAGGTGGCCCTGCCCGGCCGGGCAGCCGAGCTCCCACAGTTGCTGGCGTTGCTCTTCGCGTTCGACACCTTCGGCGACGACCACCAGGTCGAGGCTGCGGCCGAGGTCGATGGTCGAGCGGACCACGGCGCCGGGGGCGGACGCGTTCATGGCGGCGACGAAGCTCCGGTCGATCTTCAGCTCGTCGACCGGGACCCGGGCGAGGGTGGCCAGTGAGGAGAACCCGGTGCCGAAGTCGTCGAGGGCGAGCCGGATGCCCTGGTCGCGCAGCGCGGCGAGGACGTCGTCGACGACCTCGAGCTTGCTGAGCGTGATCGACTCGGTGAGTTCGATGACCAGTGACGAGGCGGGGACGCCGCGTGCGCCGAGGCGGCGGGCCACCGCGTCGGGGAAGGACGGGTCGAGCAGGCTGCGGGGCGAGACGTTGACGGCGACCGGGATGGGGTGGCCGTGGTCGGCCCAGAGGGAGACGGCCAGCAAGGCCTGGTCGAGGACGGCGTCGGCGAAGGCGGAGAGCTGGCCGGAGCGTTCGATGGCGCCGAGGAAGCGGTCGGGGGCGAGGTCACCGCGGTCGGGATGGTGCCAGCGGGTCAGTGCCTCGGCGGCGATGACCTGACCGCTGGCGAGGTCGACGATCGGCTGGAAGTTGACGGTGAACTGCCGCTCGGCGACGGCGCGGGCGAGGTCGCCGCCGAGGGTGAGGGAGCCGACGTCGGCGGTGTCGCGGGCGTGTGCGTAGACGACGACCCGCTGGCCTTCCTGTTTTGCCTGGTACATCGCCACGTCGGCACGGCGCAAAAGCTCGCCGATGCTGCCGCCGCTGGCGGTGGTGACGCCGCAGCTAGCCTCGACACCGATCCGCATGTCGTCGAGCTCGATCGGCGGGACGAGCGCGTCGAGGATCGCGTGGGCGCGGACCTCGGCGAGAGCGGGGGCGCTGAGGCCGACGAGGATGACGGCGAACTCGTCGCCGCCGAACCGGGCCACGAGGTCGCCGGGGCGGGCGGCGGCGGAAAGCCGCTCGGCGACGGCGGTGAGCACGCGGTCCCCGGCGGAGTGGCCGAGGGTGTCGTTGACCTCTTTGAAGTGGTTGAGGTCGATGAGCATGACGCCGACGATGCCGGGGGCGGGCACGGCGGAGAGGATCTCGTCGCCGTACTGCTGGAGACGCCGCCGGTTGGCGAGGTGGGTCAGCGGGTCCTGGGCGGCGGCGCGGGCGTGGCTCTCGGCGAGACGTCGGGTCTCGGCGTGGGTGGCGGCGTTGCGGATGGCGGTGCACAGGGCGGCGGCGAAGGTCCGCAGTGTGTAGTTCTCCCGCTCGGACAGCTTGATCGGGCCGCGGAAGCGCAGGCGCAGTTCGCCGAGATCGGCGTCGCCGCGATAGCTCTCCAGCGCGATCGAGATCATGAACCCGTCTGCGGTGGGTGCGTCGAGCGGGGCGCCGTCGAAGAGGATCTCGCGGCCGTTGCTGCGCACCAGGCGCGCCTCACCGCTGGGCGGCCGGATCTCCACCTCGGCCTCGTCCGTGGAGAACAGGTCGGCGGCGCGGCGGACGGCGGCGTAGAGGACCGCGGTCTGGTCGACGGAGTTGAACTCGTCGGTCGCCTCGGCGAGTCGCTGCCAGGCCTCGTCGCCCTGCCGGGCGCGGACCCGGTTGGCCGAGGTCAGGTGGATGGCGTAGACGAGCGGCGGGAAGACGAGGAGCAGCCATTCGCTGATCTGGTACGCGGCGACGGTCGCGATCGCCACGCCGAGTTGGCCGAGCCGGCTGATCGTCAGCGCGTTCCAGTGGGCCAGCAGCCGCTGCCGGTACGACGTGTGGGTGATGATGGCGACGAGCGCTCGGGCGATCAGCTCGTCGACCAGTGCGAACGCGACCGATCCGGCGGCCATGCCGGGGATGAGGCTGCCGATCGTGACGTCGTCGTGCAGCAGGATGGGCCGGACACCGCAGGCGGTCGCGGTGAACGTCGTCGCCGCCGCGGAGAGCGTCGCCTTGGCGACGTTGAAGCTGATCTTCAGGGGATCGGTGCGCCGCTGCATGAGCTGATGGATGAACCAGCCGCACAGGGCGGACAGGACGACCATCGGCGGCGGCAGGAATGCCGATGCCACGGCGCTGACTGCCGCGGTGGGCGCGCCGGAGGTCACGATGGATCGGACGCGAATCTCGATGAGGACGAATCCGCTGGCCACCATGGCCGCGATGGGTGCGATCATGTAGAAGGCGACGTTGCCGTAGTCGGCGACGTGCCACAGCGACCAGAGACCGACGACCGCCCCGCCGACGACGACGGGACCAACGAGGCGCCACAGGCGCCGGTTGGTCGCGTCGTCGGTTCGCGGTTGGTTCTGCATCGCGTCTGCGCTCATCGTGTCCGATGGCGCCACCCGGTTGTCAACCCGCCGTGCGGGCTGCGGGCTCAGGCCCAGTCCCAGTTCTTCATCTCTGCCCCCAAAGGTCGCTTCGCGGAATCGACCCCCGTGCGCAACAAGACATTGAAATTCATCAACGTTTGGTGCGTTGAACGAAGCCTAGGGTGCAGAACGCAACTTGCTCAAGCCTATTTGTCGCAACCCTCATAGTTTGCGAAGAAGGGCAGTGATTGTCACGATTTGGTACTCAGGATGTCACGCTGCGTTGAAGTGTGCCGGCGCGCGCTTTCCCTTAGCGTGCATGATCAATAGGGGATCCGTCGGGCTCCCGATGCAGTGGATAAGCTCACTTCGTGGCCCAAGAGCTGACCCATGTGGACGCTTCGGGCGCGGCCCGGATGGTCGACGTCACCGCCAAGGACGTGACCACCCGACGGGCCGTCGCCGCAGGATCCGTCCGGACCGCCGCCGAAGTCGTCGCGCTGTTGCGTGACGGTGCCCTGCCCAAGGGTGACGCGCTCGCCGTGGCCCGCATCGCCGGGATCATGGGAGCCAAGCGCACCCCCGACCTGATCCCGCTGTGTCATCCGATTGCTCTGCACGGCGTCACGGTCGAGTTGACGCTCCGTGATGACGCCATCGACATCGAGGTCGTCACCCGGACCGCCGACCGGACCGGGGTGGAGATGGAGGCGCTGACCGCGGTCGCCGCCGCCGGGCTCGCCCTGATCGACATGATCAAGGCCGTGGATCCCGCCGCCTCCCTGGAGGCAGTGCGGGTCCTGCGTAAGGAAGGCGGAAAGACCGGACTGTGGGAACGCTCGTGAGAGCGGTGGTCGTCGTCGCCTCCAACCGTGCGGCGGCCGGCGTCTACGCCGACACCAGTGGCCCGCTGCTCGTCGCGGGCCTGCGGGCACTCGGCTGCGAGGTCGGTGACCCGGTCGTGGTGCCCGACGGGCCGCCGGTCGAGGCCGCACTGCGGTCCGCCGTCGCCGACGGCGCCGACGTCGTCGTCACCAGCGGCGGCACCGGTGTCACACCCACCGACGCGACGCCGGAGATGACCCGGCGGGTGCTCGACTACGAGGTGCCCGGCATCGCCGAGGCGATCCGGGCGGCCGGCGCGGCGAAGGTGCCGACCGCGATCCTGTCCCGCGGCCTCGCCGGGGTGGCCGGCCGCACGCTCATCGTCAACCTGCCCGGCTCGAAGGGTGGCGCCAAGGACGGCCTGGCCGTGCTCGGCCCGGTCCTCGCCCACGCGGTCGACCAGCTCAAGGGCGGCGACCACTGAGGGATACGGGTCAACCTGGCCGACAACAAGATCGACGTCCGTGAGGGCAGGTCCGAACCCGTGGGTCGCGTGCGGGCGTCGGCGCGGCCCACTGGGTGATCACCCGGAGCTGACCAGGCGCTAGGCTCGACGCGTGACGTTACCGATCACGTGGGCCGATGCCCGCCAGGCGGTGTTCGAGGCGGGCTCGGCGGCGGCGCCGGGCATCACGCCCGTCCCCCTCGTCGAGTCCGACGGCCTGACGCTCGCCGAGCCGCTGGTCACCCTGACCGACCTGCCTGCCTTCCCGACGTCCAGCGTGGACGGCTGGGCGGTCCGCGGTGACGCACCCTGGCGGATCGTCGGGCGTGTCCTCGCCGGTGACCACGCGATCCCGCTGGACTCCCCGGGCACCTGCGTCGAGATCGCCACCGGCGGCATGGTCCCGCCCGGCACCGACGCGGTCATCCGGATCGAGGAATCGAAGGTCGACGGCGACACGGTGCTGGCGGGCACCGCCCGCAAGACGCCCGACTGGCGCAGCCGGGGCGAGGAGGCGGCCCGTGGCGAAGAACTGCTGCCCGCCGGCACCCCCGTCACCCCCGGCGTCATCGGGCTCGCCGCGTCCTGCGGCTACGACACGCTGCCCTGCCGCCCCGCTCCGAAGGCGGCACTGCTGGTCTTCGGCGACGAGTTGCTCGTCGCCGGCCCGCCCGGTGACGGGCGGGTCCGCGACGCCCTCGGCCCGTCACTGCCCTCCTGGCTGCGCCGCGCCGGCACCGAGGTGGTGCACGTCCGCGGGCCGGTCGCCGACACGCTCGACGATCACATCGCGGCCCTGCGGAGCGCCGTCGACGCCGGCGCGCAGGTCGTCTGCACCACCGGCGGGACCATGCACGGGCCGGTCGACCACCTGCACCCGGCGCTCGCGGCGCTCGGCGCGAGGTACGTGGTGAACACCGTCGCGGTCCGCCCCGGGTTTCCGATGCTCGTCGCGAAGCTGCCCGGCGGGCAGTTCGTCGCCGGGCTGCCGGGCAACCCGCAGTCGACGTTCGTGGCGCTGGTCTCGCTCGTCCTACCCCTGCTCGCGGGTCTCACCGGGCGGACGCTGCCGGCGCCCGGCACGGTGACACTCGGCGCCGACGTGCCCGGCCGGGGCGACTTCACGCACCTGGCACTCGTCCGGATGGTGGACGGCCGGGCCCACCCCGTCGCCCACGTGGGGTCGTCCATGCTGCGCGGGCTGGCGAGCTCGTTCGGCTTCGCGGTCATCCCGCCGGGGACGCAGGGGCGCGCGGGTGAGCAGGCACTGGTCGTACCGTTACCGATCCTGGATGGAGAGCGACCTTGATCACGGCGGTTGTCACGACGGAACGGCTCGACGTGACGGAGCACGAGCGGGCCGTCGAGCACCGCTCGGCCGGAGCGGTCGTGTCGTTCGCCGGTGTGGTGCGTGATCACGACGGCGGGCGCGGGGTGCTCGAGCTGGAGTACGAGGGGCACCCGAGCGCCGGCGCGATCCTGGCGGAGATCGCCGCGGAGATCGGTGCGGACCCGGCTGTGCGCGCTCTCGCGGTCTCGCACCGCGTCGGGCGGCTCGAGATCGGCGACGTGGCCCTGGCGGCGGCGGTGTCGACGGCGCACCGGGCCGAGGCGTTCGCACTGTGCGCACGGCTCGTCGACGAGGTCAAGGCCAGGCTGCCGGTCTGGAAGCGTCAGGTCTTCACCGACGGCTCGGAGGAATGGGTCAACTGCCCCTGACCGTCAGGCGGGCAGCCGCCGCCCGATCTGGGCGGCCCGCAGCGCGATCCGGGCATCCCGCCTGGTGGTCCGCAGCGCCCGCCGCGCAGCCTGCCCGATGTGGCCGGCCCGGTGGCCGGCGTGCTCCGCGGTGTGCCGAGTCCGATGGGCGGCGTGCCCGGCGGTGTGCCGAGTCCGCCAGGCGAGCCCCGGGCGCCCTTCGTTGTCCAGCGCCGCGAACACCAGCCCGCCGACGATGCCGAGGTTCTTCAGGAACTGGATGCGCTGCGCGCTCCGTTGCGCAGGATCCTCGGCCTTCCAGAACGGGTGTCCGGCGATCGTCGTCGGCACCATCGATCCGGCCAGCAGCAGCGCCGCGGGCGTGGTCGCGCGCCCGGTGGCCAGGAGCAACCCGCCGGCGAGCTGTGCGGCGCCGTTCAGGCGCACAAGGGTTTCCGCGTCGGTGGGTAGTCTCGGGTGTACCGCGCGGATCGTCGGCTCCAGCCGATCGGTGACCGGCCGCGCCTGATCGGCGAGTTTCGCCGGGTGGCGGGCCGCCTGCCAGCCCTGGATGGCAAAAAGGGCGGCGAGCATCGAGCGGGCCACGGTGCGCACGGGTCTCATGACCGGTTCATACCCAGCCCCGGAATGTCGTACCCCCTCACTACGGTTGGCAGCATGGCCGAAACAACGACGGTCACCACGGTCTGGACGACCGACCAGGTGATGGCACTGGCTCCCGATTCGTCCGCGCAGCGGGCGGCGCGCGGGCTGGCCGGCGACCGCGCCTGGCTGGAGACCGGCCTCAGTGCGAACGACGACCTGCCCCCGACCGTCTGGGGGCTCTGCCAGGGCAGCGGCACGACGCCCTACCAGACCGCCGTCGATCTCACCGAGCCGGCGTTCAAATGCACCTGCCCCAGCCGCAAGTTCCCCTGCAAGCACGCCCTGGCGCTGTTGCTGCGCTGGGCGTCGGGCAGCGTCGCCGACGCCGTGGCGCCCGCCTGGGCCCAGGAGTGGCAGGCGTCCCGCGCCGCCCGGAGCGCCCTGGCGACGCGGGTCGCCGAGCGAGCCGACGATGTTCCACGTGAATCCGGCACCCGGGCGGTGCCGAGCGAGAAGGCCCAGGCGCGACGTGCCGACCGGATCTCGGCCGGTCTCGAAGAGCTCGACCGGTGGCTCACCGACCAGGCACGGGCCGGCCTGGCGACGGTCGCGAAGAACGGCTACGCCCACTGGGACACCATGACCGCCCGGCTGGTCGACGCCCAGGCCACGGGCGCCGCCGGCATCCTGCGCCGCACCTCCGCCGTGACCGGTTCCCCCGAGCGTCTGCTCGGCGAGCTCGCCCGGCTCCGGCTGCTGATCGGGGGTTACCGGCGCCTCGGCGACCTGCCCGAAGACCTCGCCGCCAGCATCCGCATGCGGGTGGGGCTGCCGATCGCCACCGAGACCGTGCTCGCCGGACCGGCCGTCCGCGACCGCTGGCAGGTGCACGGCGTCCGGGACGAGATCGAAGATCAGTTGACCGTCCGCCGCGCCTGGCTGCGTGGCGTCGTGTCCGGCCGCCCGCTGCTCGTGCTGTCGTTCGCCGTCGCCGGGCAGTCACTGCCGATCGACCTGCTGCCCGGCACCGAGATCGACGCCGACGTGTGCCTCTATCCCGGCGGCCAGCCGGCCCGGGCACTCATCGCCAAGCGGCACGCGCCACCCGAGCGCATCCACGCCGTCGCGGGTGCCGCGGGCATCGAGGCCAACCTGCGCGCCCATGCCGAGGCGCTGGCCGGCGACCCGTGGCTCGACTACTGGCCGATGGTCCTCGACGCGGTCACCCCGGTCCGCGACGGTGCCGCATGGCTCCTCGCCGACGCCGACGGCAACGGGCTGCCGCTCGACGCGGCCGCCGGTGAGCCCTGGCGCCTCGTCGCGGTGACCGCGGGCCGGCCCGCCACCGTCACCGCCGAGTGGTCCGCGGGCGGCGTCCGGCCCATGGGTGTCTGGTCCGACCACCGGCTGGTGCGGCTGTGACGCGCCTGCCCGCGTGGAGCGACGTGCTGGCCACAGCGCTGGTCGGCACCCAGCGGCGCACGCTGCCGCCCGACGTCTCCACCGCCGACGACCCGGCCGAGGCACTGCTCGACGCCGCCGGGGCCTTGACGCTGTACCGGCGGGCGGGCGTCGCCCCGCGCAGCGGTCTGGCGCTGCCCGAGCCCGCACCCGACGACTCCGACCTCCCGCTCGTGTCCTGGCCGGCCGCCGCGCGGGCCGCCGACCTGCTCGCCGTCGATGCGGCCGGCTACGGCACCAGCAACGCCGTGCCGGTCCGCGACGCCGACGGGCGCATCGAGCTGCTGGCCGAGTGGCTCGGCGCCGTCCACGGCCGGCGGGTGCCCGGCGAGCTGCTGCCCGCCCTGCTGGAGATCGGCCGCCGGCACCGTGCCCTCCGACCGCTCATCGCCGCCGCCGGTGGGCCGCGTGTCGCGTGGCTGGCCGCGCAGCGGCCCGACTGGAGTCACCTCGCCGCGGCCGTCGCCGTCGACGCGCCGGCCGACGACGCCGCGGTGTGGGAGCTCGGCGCCATCGGGCGCCGCGTCGGTCATCTCACCGCGCTGCGTCGCCGCGACCCCGGGAAGGCCCGCGAGCTGCTCGCCGCCGCGTGGCAGGCCGAGACGCCGGAGGACCGGGCCGCGTTGCTCGGCGCGCTCGCCACCGGCCTGACCACCGACGATGAGCCGTTGCTGGAGACGGGCCTCGACGACCGGCGCAAGGAGGTCCGGGTGGCGGCGGTCGAGTTGCTCGCCCTGCTGCCCGACAGTGCCTATGCGCAACGGATGACCGAGCGGTCGACCGCCTGCGTGCGCGTCAGCGGCGGCCACATTCTGATCACCCCGCCCACCGCCTGCGACAAGGGCATGCGCCGCGACGGCATCGCGCCCCGCCCGCCCGCCGGGGTCGGCGAGCGCGCCTGGTGGCTGGAAGAGCTGCTCACCCGCACCCCGCTGCGGGTCTGGGGTGAGCCCGAGGAGTTCCTGCGCCTGCCCGTCACCGACGAGTGGGCCGCTGTCGTGCGCCGCGGGCTGGCCCGGGCCGCCGCCGCACAGCGCGAGCCGCGGTGGGCGACCGCGCTGACCGGGCAGCTCACCGAGGAGGTCGCCGCCGGCGGGCACCCCGACGACCGGCTGCTGCTCGAGGCGCTGTATGACGCGCTGCCCTCCGATGCGCTGTCCACGATCGCCGTCGAGGTGCTGCGCCGCGGTCTCGTCGGCGCCGCCGCGGTCGGTGTCGAGCACGTGCTGGAGCTGTGCCCCCGGCCGTGGCCACCGGCGCTCGTCGAGGCCGTGTTCGCCGCCCTCGACGATCTCGGCGGCCGGCGGTCGGCCGGCTGGCGCCTCGCGGGGCTGTGCGAGCTGGCTGCCCTGCGACTGCCCGCCGACACCGCCGGGCGGGCCACCGCGCTCGCCACCGGCCTGCCCTCCGACGACCCGATGTCCTCCATCGTCGGCCGCTTCGCCGACACTCTCCGGTTCCGCCACGACATGCTCGAGGAGCTCGCGTGACCAGCACAGTCGATGTCACTGCCGCACACGTGGACGGCGCGCCCGTCGCCGAGTCGGTGCAGCGGCGGCACGCCGAGGACGAGTTCGCCGCCGAGCTGGCCGCCCTGGCCGCCGGTGACGACCGCCCCCGCCCGCCGGGCTGGCGGCTCTCCCCCGCCGCCGTCGTCACCTACCTGCTGGGTGGCGAGGCGGCCGACGGCACCGTGGTCGTGCCGAAGTACGTCGGGCCGCGCCGCCTGATGGAGGTCGCGGTCGCCACGCTCGCCACCGACCGCGCACTGCTGCTGCTCGGCGTGCCCGGCACCGCGAAGACCTGGGTCTCGGAGCACCTGGCCGCCGCGGTCAGCGGCGACTCGACGCTGCTCGTCCAGGGCACCGCCGGCACCCCCGAGGAGGCGATCCGCTACGGGTGGAACTATGCCCGCCTGCTCGCCGAGGGCCCGTCCCGCGCCGCGCTGGTGCCGAGCCCGGTCCTGCGGGCCATGGCCGACGGGCGGATCGCCCGCGTCGAAGAGCTGACACGTGTCCCGTCCGACGTCCAGGACACGCTCATCACGATCCTGTCGGAAAAGACGCTGCCGGTGCCGGAGTTGGGCGAGGAGGTCCAGGCCCGCAAGGGGTTCAACGTCATCGCCACCGCCAACGACCGCGACCGCGGCGTCAACGAGCTGTCCTCCGCCCTGCGCCGCCGGTTCAACACCGTGGTGCTGCCGGTGCCCGCGGGGGTCGAGGAGGAGGTCGACATCGTCGCCCGCCGTGTCGCCGCCCTCGGCAAGGCCCTCGAACTGCCCGAGCTGCCGCCGGCGGTCGACGAGATCCACCGTGTGGTCACCGTCTTCCGGGAGCTCCGTAACGGCGTCACCGAGGACGGCCGCACCAAGCTCAAGTCGCCGAGCGGCACCCTGTCGACGGCCGAGGCGATCTCGGTGGTCACCAACGGCATGGCGCTCGCCGCCCACTTCGGCGACGGGGTCCTGCGCGCCGGCGACGTCGCCGCGGGCATCCTGGGCGCCGTCGTGAAGGACCCGGTCTCCGACCAGGTCGTCTGGCAGGAATACCTCGAAACGGTGATCCGTGAGCGCGAGGGTTGGCGCGACTTCTACCGGGCGGCCCGCCGCGGTGAGTGAGCCACTGCTGCTCGGCGTGCGTCACCACGGCCCCGGCTCGGCCCGGGCCGTGCGGCGGGCGCTGGCCGCGTTCCAGCCCGGGATCGTGCTCATCGAGGGCCCGCCGGAGGCCGATCCGCTGGTGCCGATCGCCGGTGACGAGGACATGCGCGCCCCGGTGGCGCTGCTGGCCTACCCCGCCGACAACCCCGACCCGAAGCTGCGCGCCTCGTTCTGGCCGTTCGCCGAGTTCTCCCCGGAGTGGCAGGCGATCCGCTGGGCGGTGGCCCGGGAGGTGCCGGTCCGCTTCATCGACCTGCCGGCCGCCGTGCGCCTGGCCGTCCGCACCCCGGCGGCCCCGACACCGGCGGACGACGCCGTGCGTGTCGACCCGATCGGCGCGCTGGCGGAGGCCGCCGGCTACGACGACCCGGAGCGCTGGTGGGAGGACGTCGTCGAGCACCGCCTGGATGAGGCCTCGCCCGACGTCGACGAGCTGCGTGCCGCGGCCGCGCCGTTCGCCGCGATCGCCGAGGCCATGACCGTCGTGCGGGCCCACGCGCCGGAGCCGCCGGAGGCCGAGCGGGTCGACGAGGAGCGCCGCGAGGCCCACATGCGCGTCGCGCTGCGGGCGGCGCTCAAGGAACACGAGCGGGTCGCCGTCATCTGTGGTGCCTGGCACGTGCCCGCCCTGACCGCACCGCTGCCGAGCGCCTCGGCCGACGCCGCCGTGCTCAAAGGGTTGTCCAAGGTCAAGGTGTCGATGACCTGGGTTCCGTGGACCCACGCTCGGCTCGCCTCCTGGCAGGGATACGGCGCCGGGGTCCGTTCCCCCGGCTGGTACCACCATCTGTTCACCGCTGTCGACCGGCACGTCATCGAGCGGTGGCTGGTCAAGGCCGCCGGCGTCCTGCGCAAGGACGGCGTGCCCGTGTCCAGCGCCCACGTCATCGAGGCCACCCGGCTCGCCGAGGCGCTCGCCACCATGCGCGGCCGGCCGCTGGCCGGGCTCGCCGAGGTCACCGATGCCGCCCACGCCGTGCTGTGCGAGGGCGACGACCTGCGGCTCGGCCTGATCAACCGGCGGCTCGTCGTCGGTGACCGGCTCGGACGGGTGCCGGACAAGACACCCTCGGTGCCGATCTCGCGCGACGTCGCGAGCAGCCAGCGCCGGCTGCGGCTGCCGCCGAAGGTCGAGCGCCGCGAGCTCCGGCTCGACCTTCGCCAGACCTTCGACCTGGAGCGCAGCCGGCTGCTGCATCGGCTGCGCCTGCTCGGGGTCGAGTGGGGCAAGGTCCTGGCCGGGGCGAAGGGCAAGGGCACCTTCCGTGAAGAGTGGGAGATCGCCTGGCAGCCCGAGTTCGAGGTCGACCTGATCGAGGCGGGGGCCTACGGCACGACCGTGCTGGAGGCGGCGACCGCCCGGGTCGCCGAGCAGGCCGCCGCAGCGGAGCTCCTCGCCGACGTGACCGCGCTGGTGGAGCGCTGCCTGCTGGCCGACCTGCCGGCCGCGCTGCCCGGCGTGCTCGACGCGCTCGACGAGCGGATGGCGCTCGACGCTGATGTCGCGCACTTGATGGACGCGCTGCCGGCGCTCGCACGCACGCTGCGCTACGGCGACGTGCGTGGCACCGACCTCTCGTCCTTGCGGTCGGTCACCTTCGGCATGATCACGCGCATCTGCGTCGGCCTGCCGGCGGTGGTCGGCGGCCTCGACGACACGGCCGCGGCGGTGATGCGCGACCGTATCGACGGCGTGCAGGGCGCACTGGCCCTGGTCGACGACGCGGACGCCGGCGCGCGCTGGCAGGCGGTCCTCGGCGGCCTGTCCACCCGCGACGACCTGCACGGCCTGCTCGCCGGCCGGACGAGCCGCCTGCTGCTGGACGCCGGCACCGTCGACGCCGAGGAGATCGGCGTCCGGATGGCGCTGGTGCTGACCGTGGGTGTCCCCGTCGCCCGCGCCGCCGCCTGGATCGAGGGCTTCCTCGCCGGCGACGGGCTGTTGCTGGTCCACGACGAGCGCCTCCTGGGCCTCGTCGACACCTGGCTCACCGGCATCCCGGCGGAGGCGTTCGTCGAGGTGCTGCCCCTGTTGCGGCGGACCTTCAGCGGCTATCCCGCCCCGCAGCGCCGCATGATCGGTGAGCGCGCCGCCACGATCGGCACCACCGGCGGCCGGCGTCGCGGCGAGCCCGAAGACCTGATCGACCCCGATCGCGGTGCGCTGCTGCTGCCCGTGGTCACCAAGCTGCTCGGGAAGGAGTTGCATGTCACCGGATGACGAGCGCCTCCGCCGCTGGCGGCTCGCGCTCGGCGGCGCGCCCGACGCGGACGGCACCGGCTATGGCCTGAGCGGCGACGACGTCGCCGTCGACGCGGCACTCGGCGCGCTCTACGACAGCACCGGCGACGGCACGCCGGTCCAGCGCGGCGCCGGTCTCGGCGCGTCGGCGCCGCGCGTGGCGCGCTGGCTCGGCGACATCCGCAAGTACTTCCCCTCGACCGTCGTGCAGGTCATGCAGGCCGACGCCATCGAGCGGCTCAACCTGACCCGGCTGCTGCTCGAGCCCGAGATGCTCGACGCGGTCGAGCCCGACGTGCACCTGGTCGGCACGCTGCTGTCGCTCAACCGGGTCATGCCCGACAAGAGCAAGCGTGCCGCGCGCAAGGTCGTCGCGAAGGTCGTCGCCGAGCTGGAGCGGCGCGTCGCGCAGCCGACCCGCACCGCGCTGAGCGGCGCGCTCAACCGCGCCGCGCGGACCAGCCGGCCGCGCCACCACGACATCGACTGGGACAAGACGATCCGCGCCAACCTCAAGCACTACCAGGTCGAGCACCGCACGGTGGTGCCGGAGCGGCTCATCGGCTACGGCCGCAGAGCGCAGTCGGTGCAGCGTGACATCGTGCTGTGCGTCGACCAGTCCGGTTCGATGGCGGCATCGGTCGTCTATTCGGGAGTCTTCGCGGCGGTACTGGCATCGATGCGCTCCCTGAAGACCTCCCTCGTCGTCTTCGACACCGCGGTCGTCGACCTGACCGACCGCCTCGCCGATCCGGTCGACGTGCTGTTCGGCACGCAGCTCGGTGGCGGCACCGACATCAACCGCGCGATCGCCTACGGTCAGCAGCTCATCACCCGACCGCGGGACACCGTCTTCGTGCTGATCAGTGATCTTTACGAGGGAGGTGTACGGGACGAGATGCTGCGCCGCGTGGCCGCCATGACCGCCTCGGGTGTCCAGGTCATCACCCTGCTGTCCCTCTCGGACGAAGGCGCTCCGGACTACGACCACGACAACGCCGCGGCCCTGGCGGCCCTGGGCGTCCCGGCGTTCGCCTGCACGCCGGACGTGTTCCCCGAGCTGATGGCGGCGGCGATCGAACGCCGCGACCTGCGCTCGATCATCGAACGCACCAGGTCTTGAGTGATGCGGCCGCGTGATCCGTGCGGTGCGGCGGGTCACTCCGAGGGCTGGGTGCGCAGGTAGCGGGCGAAGTGGGGAACCGTGAAGGCCACCGTCCCGCGTTCACCCGAGTAGATCAGGCCCTTCTTGATCAGCGCGTCCCGCGCGGGGGAGAGGCTCGCCGGGCGGCGGCCCAGGGTCTTGGCGATCTCAGCCGTCGGCACCGCTTCCGAGACGTCGACGGCGGGGAGCAGGGTCGCCATCGTACGCATGTATTCGCGCTCGGCCGGGGTCGCCCGTTCGTAACGGGAGCCGAAGAACCCGACCGCCAGCTCGGCCTCCGCCTCGGGAGCCGCGACCCGCACGTCGGCCGCGGTGATCGGGGAGCGCGGCGCGTGGTCCCAGGTCGCCTTGCCGTAGGCCTGGACGAAATACGGGTAGCCGCCCGAAGCGTCGTACAAGGCGTCGAGGGCCTTCTCCTCGTATTCCACCTCCTCCCGCTGCGCCGGCGCGGTCAACGCCAGGTCCGCCGCGAGCCGGTCCAGCCGGTCGATCCGCTGGTACCGGAAGAGGCGTTCCGAGTACGACTTCGAGGCCGACAACAGTGCCGGCAGGTGTGGCAGGCCGGCGCCGACCACGATCAGCGGCGCGCCCGTCTGCGACAACTCGTGGCACGCGGCGCACAGCGCCGACACGTCGTCGGCCGTCAGATCCTGCATCTCGTCGATGAACAGCGCCACGCCGGTGCCGACGTCCATGGCCACGCTCGCCGCGTCCGTGAACAGCTCGACCAGGTCGATCTCGATGTCGCCAGAGTCGGCTCGCCCGGTCGCCGGCGGCACGTCGATGCCCGGCTGCCACCGGTCCCGCAGCTTGGACGGCGGCTTGCGCGGATCCTCGCGCATCGCGAACGCTTTCAGCACCCCGAGGAACTCGTCGATCCGGTCCGGCGCCCGGTGATGCGGCGCGAGCTCACGGATCGCCATGTGCAGGGCCGCCGACACGGGGCGGCGCAGGGACTCGTCGGGCCGGGCCTCGATCTTGCCGGTGCCCCAGAGCCGGGAGATCGCCTGCGATCGCAGCGTGTTGAGCAGCACTGTCTTGCCGACGCCACGCAGGCCGGTGAGCATGAGAGACCGCTCCGGCCGCCCACGGGCGATCCGCTCCAGGACCACTTCGAAGGCGTGCAGCTCGCGGTCACGGCCGGCGAGCTCAGGCGGACGCTGCCCGGCGCCGGGCGCATACGGATTGCGAACCGGATCCACGATCGCACAGTATCGGCGTTTCTAGCCCAGGAGCTAGAACCGCGTAGAAGAACCTCTACGGCGTGTCGTGGTCTTTCTAGCGTTTTCTAGCGCAGGCGCAAGAAGGCCCAATAATGCGGCAGCGAACACCGCACCTCCGATCGAACGAATGTACTACAACCCTACTCTGCCACAAAACAAGGGGGGTCGTGTCCGAGGAATCGCAGCCGGCCAGGCGGGCGTTGCCGAGCGAAATGGGGCGGCCCGGACGTGAGAACGCCCGGGCCGCCGACGATCAGGGCGGTCAGGTGCGCAGCTTCAGGCAGAGCACGAAGTCCTGCGAGTTGACCGTGCTGTCGTAGTAGTAGTCGTGCGTATACCCGGTGACGTTCTTGCACTGGTTCTTGTCGGTCGTGCCGGGGATGCGCTTGAGCACCTCGTAGGTGCCGGCTGCGCAGGTGACCTTCTCCAGCTTCGGCGCTTGGTCCGTGCCGTTGTTGACCAGGCACTCACCGACCTTGACGGTCCGTGCGTCGCCGGCCTGGACACCGCCGGCCGTAGGTGAGGCGCTGGAGCCCGATTTGCTGGCGCTGCCCGACGGGCGGGCCGAAGGCCCCGCGCTGCTGGACTTGGCCGACGGGCTGGCGACCGGCGGGTCGGTCTTGTCGTCCTTCATGACGTAGTAGATGCCGGCCGCGCCACCGCCGCAGATCAGGAGCACGAGCACCGCCACAACCGCGATCAGGCCGCCGGAGCTCTTCTTCGGCGGGGGTCCGGACGGCGGGCCCCACTGCGGCTCACCGTAGCCGGGTGCGGGCGGCGGGTAGCCGCCACCACCGTAGGCCGGCTGCTGGAAGGTGCCGGTGGGCTGGCCGTATCCGCCCTGGTCATAGCCGCCGCCCTGGCCGTATCCACCCTGGCCGTAGCCACCACCCTGGCTGTACCCACCGCCACCCTGGCCATATCCGCCCTGGTCGTAGCCGCCGCCCTGGCCGTGTTGCTGGGGGGGTGGACCGTAGGGATCCGGCTGTCCATAAGGGTCCTGCTGTCCGCCCTGCCATGGATCCTGCGGTTGACCCTGGTACGGTCCGCCCGGCGGTCCGTAACCCGACATGTTGATCCCTCCTGGTCCTGCGGCCCCCGCGCCTCAGTGGTGAGAGCCTAATGGCGCCGACGCAGCTACGGTAGCGCCACCCCCGGACAGAATGACCTGACGGATCCGTGTCAATACCTGCTCAGATCAGCCGGAGCTGCCGATCCTTCGGCTTCCGGGGCGCTGCCGGACCGCGCCGCTCAAGGAGACCGGGGTCGATCGCCGACAGGAACGGCGTCGGTGACATCTCCCGCTCCGACCCGTGCCGGAAGCGGCTGCGGCTGTGCGACACGAAGAGCCGGTCCTGCGCACGGGTCAGCCCGACGAAGAACAGCCGCCGCTCCTCGGCGATGTCGTCCTCCGACTGGCGGCCCCCGGCGAAGGCGCGCAGCGGCAGCAGCCCGTCCTCGCACCCGACCAGGAACACGACGGGGAACTCCAGGCCCTTCGAGGCGTGCAGTGTCATCAGCGTCACCCGGTCGGCGCGCGGATCCCAGCCGTCGACCTCCGCACCGGTCGCCAGCGCGCCCAGGAACTCGTCGAGGTCGCTGCCCGAGCGCAGTGCGAGCGGCGTCATCAGGTCGACCGCGTTCCACACGTCGGCCTCGGTCAATCCGATCAGGTCGGTGTCGAGCTGGCCGCACCGGCCCGCGACGACCTGCCCGGACAGTCGCACCCGAGCCGCGATCGAGCCGCCCAGCCCGGTGGCGAACCGCAGCTCGCGGGCGATCGCCGCGATGCCGGGCCGGTCGAGCAGCCGGTCGTGCGAGCGCTTCTGGACCGGGACGCCCGCTCGCGACAGGGCGTCGACGATCGCGCCGGCCTGGGAGTCGGTGCGGTACAGCACGGCGATGTCGGAGAACGACATCGCGCCGACGGTCGCGCGGGAGTCGACCCGCCCGTCGTGCGACCGGTGGGACAACCCGCCGACCAGCTCGTCGATCGTCCGCACGACGAAGTCGGCCTCGTCGGCGACGGACGCGGCCGGATACAGCCCCACCATCGGGGCCTCGAGATCGAGCCGGGCCGGGTCGAGCCGCCGCCCGGGCACCAGGGTCGACGGTGCGATCGCCTGGACCGCGGCGGCCAGGATCGGCGCCGACGAGCGGTAATTGCGGGTCAGCCGGACCACCCGCGCGTCGACCTCGGTCGTGGAGAAGTCGTTGGTGAACCGCAGGAAGAACGACACCTCGGCACCCCGGAACGAGTAGATCGCCTGGTCAGGGTCGCCGATCGCGCACAGGTTGCCGCCGGGCGGGCAGAGCAGGCGCAGCAGCTCGTACTGCACCGGGTCGACGTCCTGGTATTCGTCGACGAAGATCCACTGCCAGCGCGCGCGGTATCGGTCGACGAGCGCCGGCGACTCGGACAGCAGCTCCACGGTCAGCGACAGCAGCTCGTCCAGCGACACCAGGTCACGCGCGCGCAGCGCCTTGGCCAGCGTCTCCCTGGTCGTGGGCTCCATCGCCGCCAGCGCGCGCCGCGCCTCCCGCTCCGGCAGCGGCTCGAGGGCCGCGAGCAGGTCGGCCTCCTCGGCGATGCGGAAACTCGGGGTCAGCCCGACCGCGGCCGCGTGCTCCCGCAGGATCGACAGGCCCAGGGCGTGGAACGTCGACACCGTGACCGCCTCGGTCACCGGCCCGAGCAGGACCTCCAGCCGCTCCCGCATCTCCTCCGCGGCCCGCCGGGTGAACGTGATCGCCAGGCACTCCTCGGGGAAGACGTCCAGCTCGGCGCACAGGTATGCGATCCGGTGCGTCAACGTCCGCGTCTTGCCCGTCCCCGGACCGGCGACGATGAGCAACGGGCCGCCCGGCGCCGAGGCCGCGACCCGCTGGAGCGCGTCGAGCCGGTCGAGCAGGCCGGTGCCGACCTCCTCCATCCCGGCCAGCATCGGCTCGAGCGGCTCGTGCGGCGAGGGCGGCGGTGCGATCGGCGGCGGCGCCTCGACCATGGGCGGCGCCGCCTTCGCGCGCCGCTTGGGTGCGGCCTTCACGACGGGTTGCCGCTGCTTCGGTACGACCGGAATGTCGAACAGCGCGTCCGCCTGGACGGCAGGCGCCAGCTCGGCGGGCTCGAAGAGCCGGATCACGCCGTATTCGCCGTCGTAGCCGGGGGTGCGGTGCACCTGGCCGCGCCGCAGCCGCTCGATGCCCTCGCCGAGCAGCTCACCGCCCACCCGGGTGATCTCGCCGATCGGCACCTCGCGCAGGATCGACAGCTCCGACCCCAGCTCGGCGACGAGCGCGGTGAGCTTCTCGTCGACCGTCTTCGACTTCGGGCCGACGCCGTGGATCTCACCGAGGATCTCGTGGAGCTGGATCAGGTGCGTCACGCCCGGCGCGCCGGGCGGCGTGTAGCCGTCGGGCCGGTCGGCGAGCTCCTCGACCCGGTGCAGGACCCCGACGGTCAGCGGTTTGCCGCATTCCGGGCAGCGACCCTGCGCCTCCCGCGTGCGGGCCGGCGGCCAGTTGACGTCGCAGGCGCGGTGCCCGTCGGCGTGGTACTTGCCCTCTTCGGGGAAGAACTCGAGCGTGCCGGCCAGTCCGTCGCCGGTCCGCAGCGCGTCGCGCACCGCGTAGTAGTCCAGCGCCGAGGACAGCACCGTCGCCTCACGTGCCAGCGCGGGCGCCGAGTGCGCGTCGGAGTTCGAGACCAGCCGGTATTGATCGAGGGAAGAGACCCGCCAGTTCATCTCCGGGTCGCTGGACAGCCCCGTCTCCACCGCGAAGATGTGGTCGGCCAGGTCGGCGTAGCAGTCGGCGATCGCGTCGAAGCCGGACTTCGAGCCGAGCGCGGAGAACCACGGCGTCCAGATGTGGGCCGGCACCAGGAAGCCGTCGGGGCTGGCCTCGAGCGTGATCTCCAGCAGGTCGCGCGAGTCCAGGCCGAGAATCGGGCGGCCGTCAGAGCCGAGGTTGCCGATCCGGCCGAGCGCGGTGTTGAAGCGGGCCACCGCGTCGAAATCGGGCTGGTAGATCAGGTGGTGAACCTTGCGGGTGCGGTCGGCGCGCTTGTAGATCGTGGAGATCTCGACCGACAGCATGAAGCGCACGGTCGACTCGGCCAGCCGCGCCGGCAGCCGGCGGCGGATGTCGGCGTCACGCTCCGGGTCGAGCTTGAACAGGCCCGGCTCGGCCGGCACCAGCGCCTCGCGCAGGTGGTCGTGCCAGGCCGGGTGGGTGAAGTCGCCGGTGCCGAGCAAGGTGATGCCCTTGCGCCGAGCCCACCAGGTGAGCGTCTCGATGCTGAGGTCGCGGCTGCACGCTCGGGAATATTTCGAGTGGATGTGGAGATCCACGACGAACGAGTCGGTAGCGGCGTTCGAAGGCACGCTGCATCCTGTCACAGCTATTCGAGCCAATACCTGTTACGCGCCGTGCAACTCGATGACCGAGATGTCGGGCGGTGCTCCGAATCGTACCGGTGGCCCCCAGAAGCCGGCACCGCGCGTGACGTAGACCTGTGTGCCGTCGACGTCGCCCAGCCCGGCGACCACGGGTGACTCCAGGCTCACGAGCAGGTTGAACGGCGCCATCTGGCCGCCGTGGGTGTGCCCGGAGAGCTGGAGGTCGACGCCGTGCTCGGCCGCGTCGCGCGCCTGCACCGGCTGGTGCGCCAGCAGCACCACGGGCCGCGCCGTGTCGCGCCCGCCGAGGGCCTTGGCGAAGTCGGGCCCGTCGCCGACGTCCTGCCCGTTGACGTCGTTGACCCCGGCGAGGTCCAGCCCCAGGATGTCGACCCGCTCGTTGCGCAGCACCCGCACGCCGAGCGAGTTGATCTCGTTGATCCACTCCTGGTATCCGGAGAAATACTCGTGGTTGCCGGTCACGAAGAAGCTGCCGTGCCGGGCCCGCAGGTCCTGCAACGGTTCGGCGGCCGGGCCCAGCTCGGCCACGCTGCCGTCGACCAGGTCGCCGACCACGGCGACGAGGTCGGCCTCCACCGAGTTGATCATCCGCACGATGCGCTCGGTGTGCGACCGGCCCAGCAGGGGCCCGAGGTGGATGTCGGAGACCAGCGCGATCCGGAACCCGGTCATGCTGGACGGCAGCTTGGGCAGCCGGATCGGCACCCGCTTGAGGTCGGGCGGGCCGAGCGCCTGCGCGGTGCCGATGCCGACGGCCGCGACGGACAGGGCGCCGGCCGCGACGGCCATGGACCGCCCGAGCAGTAGCCGCCGCCCCGGATCGAAGCCCCGTGGCGGTGCCGGCGGGGGCTCGGCGGTGGTCGCGGCGACTCCCGCCGGGGTGCCGGCCGGCGGACTCATCGCGAACCCGGCGAGCTCCGAATCGGCGGGCTCCGAATTGGCGGGCTCGGCCGCGGCGGGGCCACGCCGGGTCCAGAAGCGCAGCGCCAGCCGCGGCACCTCCAGGATCGCCAGCGTCACGAGCAGGTAGAACATCAGCGCCAGCCACAGGAACCCGGGCCAGGCGAGGATCGCCTGCCGTGAGTGCGGCAACGCCCGCGAGGCGACCAGCGTCACCGGGATGAGCAGGGCCAGCGCCACCACGAGCGCGGTGCCGATGCGCCGGCCGCGCCTCGTCGACGTGGTGTCCTTGACGAGCCTCTTCCAGAGATACCAGTGGATGGATCCGACGACGAGGAGCACCACCGCCAGCAGGACGGCGATCACCGGCTCAGCCGCCCGCGAACGGCGGCAGGACGTCGACGGTCGCTGTCGCCGGCAGCGGGGCGTCGCGGTCGCGCCACGCCACCCCGTCGACGAGGAACGAGCAGGCGGTCAGCACCGCCGTCAGCCGGGGACGGCCGGTGGTGATGGCGCCGACGAGGTCACCGAGCGTCGCCGCCTCGACCTTCTCCTCGGGCACGCCGGCGGCCGCGCGGGCCCCGGCGAAGTAGCGCACCAGCAGCACGCGCTCAGCCTCCGATCGCCGACATCGGGCGCGCCGGCTGCAGGAACCGCGGATCGTCGATGCCGTGCCCGGCCGGCTTCGCCCACATCGCCTTGCGCCAGAGATCGGCCAGCTCGTCGTCGCTCGCGCCGGACCGCATCGCGCCACGCAGGTCGGTCTCCTCCTGGCTGAACAGGCACGACCGCACGGCGCCGTCGGCGGTGAGCCGGGTGCGGTCGCACGCACCGCAGAACGGGCTGGACACGCTCGCGATCACCCCGACACGTGCCGGCCGCCCGCCGATCCCGGTGTGGCCGCCGACCAGCCAGGTCTCCGCCGGTGCGCCGCCCCGCCGGACCGGATCGGGCTCCAGCGTGAACGTGCTTCGCAACTGTGCCAGGATCTCCGCGCCGGTGACCATCTCCGAGCGCCGCCACGTGTGGCCGGCATCGAGCGGCATCTGCTCGATGAACCGCAGCTCATAGCCGCGCTCGAGGGCGAACCGCAGCAACGGCACCGCCTCGTCGTCGTTGACCCCGCGCAGCAGCACCGCATTCATCTTCACGGGCGTGAGCCCGGCGTCGGCCGCCGCGGCGAGCCCGGCGACCACGTCGGCGTGCCGGTCGCGCCGGGTCAGCTCCTTGAACTGCGCCGGGTCGGTGGTGTCGAGCGAGACGTTGACCCGGTCGAGGCCCGCCTCCGCGAGCGGCGCCGCCAGCCGGGTCAACCCGATGCCGTTGGTGGTGAGCATCGTCTGCGGCCGGGGCTCGAGCTCGGCGACGGCCCGCACGATGTCGACCAGGCCGCGGCGCAGCAGGGGCTCACCGCCGGTGAACCGCACCTCGGTCACGCCCAGCAGGCCGACCGCGACCCCGATGAGCCGCACGACCTCGGCGTCGGTGAGCAGCGTCGGGCTGGGCAGCCAGTCGAGGCCCTCGGCGGGCATGCAGTAGGTGCAGCGCAGGTTGCACCGATCGGTCAGCGAGACCCGCAGATCGGTCGCCACGCGCCCGTGCCGGTCGGCGAGACCGGCGTGCGGGGGCTCCGAATAGGTCATGCTCGAACGGTACCCGAACCGTCGGAGGTCAGGCGCCGAAGGCGTCGGACGGTGCGGCCGGGTATCGACACATCCTCAGAGCGACCGCCGGGCGGACCGGACCGACTCCCGATACGACGCGCCGAACAACGCGGTGTGCACCAGCAGCAGATGGAGCCTGTGCAGCGGCACCCGTTCCCGCCAGCCGTCCGGCAGCGGCCACGCCTCCTGATAGGCCGCCAGCAGCCGGTCGTGGTGGGGGACACCTCCCCAGAGGCCGAGCAGCGCCAGGTCGGTCTCCCGGTGCCCGCCGTGCGCCGCCGGGTCGACCAGCCAGCCGTTGCCGTCGCGGTCCCAGACGACGTTGCCCGGCCAGAGGTCGCCGTGGATGCGCGCCGGCGGCTCGTCGCCGCCATACTCGGAAATGCCGGAAATGATGCGCTCTATGCCATGTGCGTCCTCTGGCGTCAGTGCGCCGTTTTCGACCGACGCCTGGAGGAAGGGCAGCAGCCGGTGCGTACCGAACCACGCACCCCACGGTCCGGCGGACTCGTCGTTCGGTAGCGGGGCCGTCCCGATGTACCCGCGCCAGGGTGCCCCGAACGAGGGCGCGCCCGCCCGGTGCAGCTCCGCGAGCCGCCGTCCGAGCAGCTCCGCGCCGGCGGGCGACGCCTCACCGTGGTCGATCCACGACAGTGCCAGCATGTCCGGCAGCTCCGCGATCACCTCCGGCACGGGCACCGCGTCCGCCTCCCGCAGCCAGCGCAGCCCGGCGGCCTCGCTGGCGAAGAACGACGGCGGCGGGTCGGCGAGGGATTTGGCGAACAGCGATCCCCCGTCGTCGAGGGTCAGCCGCTGCGCGGTGCAGATGGACCCGCCCGGCACCGGGGTCTCCCGGATCCGCTGGTGCTTGAGGAAGACCGGAAGCTGCTCCGGATGCGCCTTCAGATAGTCGAGGTCCATCAGCGGGGTCCCGTTCGCAGGTGGTGGGTCGCGGCCAGGGCGGGCGGCAGGAGCGCCCCGCCGACCAGGCTCAACAGGCTCAGCACCCGGTCGGAGGTGCCCATGTGGCCGGCGTGCAGCGCGTGGTAGCCGAAGTGCAGGGTGCCGAACACGGCGGCCGCGATCCCGGCGAGCCAGCTCACCGGCGGCCGGTCCACGATCATCGCGCCGATGAACAGCACCGCCAGCGTCAGCATCGTGGCGCCCAGGTCGACGATGAGATGTTGGTTGTACGGCGGGTAGGCCGACGTCCAGTGCAGGCCGAGGCCCGGGAACGTGGCGAAGAAGTACTCCGGCGCGACGACCGCCCAGCAGCCCCATACCAGGTTGACCAGGCCGAGCGCGCCGAATCCGGCCCGACGGACGGCGCTAATCGCGAGCGGCGGAGAGAGCTTCACGCGCGTCATCGTACGAGCGCAGCACGTCCCGGATCGGCGCGACGATGTGCGTCGTGGCGACGTCCGCGATCGCGGCGCGCAGCCGGCGCTCGGCGCGGGCCCGTGCGCGCCGGGCGGCGATCCCGACGGCCGGGCGGACGACGGCGGCGAGCAGCAGGCCGAAGAGCAGGCCGCCGCCCAGCAGCGCGGTGGCCAGCGGCAGCCGGCCGACCTGCGGGCCGTCGAGGTTCGGCAGGCCGAGGAACGCGAAGACCGCCCGGACCGCGAGCCAGACCAGGCCGGCGAGCGCGGCCACGGCGCCGAGCCACTGCAACGCGCCGACCAGCCGCCACCAGAACGGCTTGCGCTCCATCCCGAGGTCGGCCGAGGCCACCGCGACGTCGAGTGCGTCGGGCACGTCGTCGGCCCGCGAGCGTGACGCCGCCGTGATCGCCGCCGGCCACGGCTCCGGCAGCCCGGCTGAGGCCTCGTCGGCGACCTCGCGGGAGGCCAGCCCGACCGCCGCCTTCTGCGCGGCGGTCGACTCCGGCAGCGACGTGGCGGCCGGGGCCTCCAGTCGCGCGGTGGACAGGTGCAGCCGGCGCAACGGGTCGGGGCGCAGCCGGCGGATCCAGCGGGCGACGGGCCAGCCGAGCACGCCGGTCGCCCGATGGCGATACGTCCGTTCGGTGGCGTCGGCCACGATCGGCACTCCGGCCGCGACCGACAGCGCGCCGGACAGCCGGTCGACCGTGCCCCGCGAGATGCGGTCGGCGCCGCGCGTGTCGAGCGCGACCACCGGCTCGAGCGCGTCGACGGCGTCGTCGACGTCGCCGGCGAGCCGGCGCAGGGCGGCCTGCCGCTCCGCGACGGCGCGCTCCAGCGTCGCACGCAGCGAGTCGAGGCCGGGATGGCCCTTCGCCGAGGTGGCGAACGCCGGGACCCCGCCGAGCCCGTCCGCGTCGAGCAGCCGGTGCAGGTCCGCGACGATCCGCTCGCTGTCGGTTCGGGTGAGCCGGTCGGCCTGGTTGAGCACGACGACGGTCACGTCGCGGTGCCGCTGGAACTGGGCGAGGTACCGCTCGTGGACGACGCGGTCGGCGTACTTCTGCGGGTCGAGCACCCACACGACCAGGTCGACCAGGCGCAGCAGCCGATCGACCTCGGTCCGGTGCTGCGCCTCGATCGAGTCGAAGTCGGGCAGGTCGAGCAGCACCAGCCCACGCAGGCCGGCCTCGTCCTCACCGTCGAGCGCGCTCTCCCGGGTGAACCGGCGGCTCGGCGGCACGCCGAGCCAGTCGAGCAGCGGGCCGGCACCCTGCGGGCCCCACACGCACGCGTGGGCGACCCCGGTCGTCGGCCGCCGCACCCCGACCCGGGAGAGCTGGAACTTGGAGATGGCGTTGAACAGGCTCGACTTGCCGCTGCCGGTGGCACCGGCGAGCGCGACCACGGTGTGCGCGCGGGACAACGCCAGCCGTTCACCGGCTCGGTCGATGACGGTGCGGGTGGTGACGAGCCGGTCCTCCGGCACGTGCCCCTCGGCGGCCCGGACGAACCGGCGCAGCGAGTCGACCCGCCCGGCGAGCCGGTCCGCGTCCACCGGCCCACCTCCCTGCCGGGGAATCACCTGCTTGATCCGTTCCACGAGACTCATCGGGCGACATCCAGGCCGGCGGTGCGCGCAGTGTGGACCGTGCCGCTCACGCCGTGCAGGCGGGCCGCGACGTCCTCGTCGACTCCGGCGCCCTCCAGCGCGTTGTGGAACCGGCCGGCCTGCTCGTCGAAGAGGGCTTTCACCCGGTCGTCGAGGTCGTGCCGGGCCCGCTCGGCGAGCGACCGCACGGCCTGGTCGCCGAAGATCGCCTCGAGGACCTTCTGCGCCGCCACGGTCGTGCCGCCGGCCACGGCGATCTCCGCCCCGGTCGGGATGAACGCGGTGGCCGTGAACACGCTGACCATGACCAGCAGGCCGGTGGCGTTGACCGCGTAGGCGCTCGCGCGGGCGATCATCCGCTTGTCGCCGGCCTCGGTCCGCACCAGGTCGAGCACCGACCGCTGCCAGTCGCGGACGAGCCGGGCGATGCGCTCGTCCAGGTCGTCGGACGGGCGGGTGAGGCCGGGTGCGGCGTCCAGTAGCGCCGCCCCGGCGGGATGTGCCCGCCAGGCGGCGCCCGCGTTGTCCGCGGCGTCGGTCGCGGCGCCCTTGAGCAGCACCGCCAGGCCGGAGCCGATCGCTTCCTGGAAGCGTGCGCCGGGAGCGGGCCGGCCGGTGACGGCGGCGACGATCCGGTCGCGTGCCTTGCCGACCCGGGCCTGCAACGCCCGCATGATGTCGCCGGTGCCGACGAGCTCCTGCCAGCGGGCGAGCACCTCACCGCGCAGCAGGGCGCCGTCGTGGATGCCCTTCTCGACGGAGTCGGTGGCCGACCGGTAGGCGCCCCGGACCGCCTCCCGCAGCACGCGGGCGGCGGCGAGCTGGTCCTCGGCGGCCGCGGACAGGACGGCGATCTCGCCGGTGAGCGCGTCGATCGCGCCGCCGACGGTCTGGCGGATCACGGCGGCCCGGTCCTCCGCGGAGTGGGCGAGGCGGGTGAACCAGTCGCGCAGCGGGGCGACCTGTGCCTCGCTGAGCAACCCTTGACTGTCGAGGCGGGTTTCCGGCAGTACGAACAGCGGCACGCCACCCAGCTCGTGCTCCTCCAGCATCGAGGTCAGGTGCGGGCCGATCTCGTCGACGGCGCCGCCTCCGGGCACCCGGTCGAGCAGCAGCGCGACGGCGGTGCCCCGGTTGCGCGCGGTGCGCAGCATTTCCCAGGGGACCGCGTCGGCGTACCGCGCGGCGGTGGTGACGAAGAGCCAGAGGTCGGCGGCGGCGAGCAGTTGGCCGGCGAGCCGGCGGTTGGCGTCGACGACCGAGTCGATGTCGGGCGCGTCGAGGAACGCGAGCCCGGGGGTGAGGGCATGGGCGGAGACCACCTGGAGCGAGCGCGGGTCGGCACTCGGCCCGGAGGTGCGGGCCAGCGAGGGCAGGACGCGGCCCTGGGAGAACCACGGCATGTCGGCCGGGTGGCAGACCAGCACCGGCGCGCGGGTCGTCGGCCGCAGCACGCCGGCCGGGCTGACCGGGGTGCGGATCAGGCTGTTGACCAGCGTCGACTTGCCCGCTCCGGTCGAGCCACCGACGACCACGAGCAGCGGCGCGTCGAGCCGGTCGAGCCGCGGGAGCAGATAGTCGTCGAGCTGGTCGACCATGCTCTTCGCGACGCCCGCGGCCCGCTCGGCGCTGGGAAGCGGCAGAGCGAAACGGGTCGCTTTGACGGTTTCCCTGAGCTCGACGAGCGCATCGACGAGCGGGCCGACCGGTGACGGCTCGGGGACCTGGGCGCACGGCGGACGGCCGGAGGACGGGCCATCCGACGAATGGGTCGGGGCCGTCGACCGAGCGGACACCGACTCGCCCTGTGTGGTCACGGGTAAAGCGTGCACGATACGGCCGGGCAGCGCCATGCAATGCGCGCAGCCATCGATGTAACCCAGCGCAATCTCACCCCGAGTCCGTCCGGCGTGTGAGAAGTTGCGCCGGACGCGCTCAAGGTCGGACTTGACGATCGTGAGTCTCGTGGCACTATTGAGTGGCAGTCACTCAACTTTGCAGCCGGCTTCCTCGCCGACTGTCACTTGGAGGTCAAGCAGCTATGGCACGTGCGGTCGGCATCGACCTCGGAACCACCAACTCGGTGGTCAGTGTCCTGGAGGGCGGCGAGCCCAGCGTCATCGCCAACGCCGAAGGTGCGCGCACGACGCCGTCCATCGTCGCGTTCGCCCGCAACGGCGAGGTGCTGGTCGGTGAGGTCGCCAAGCGCCAGGCCGTCACCAACCCCGACCGGACCATCCGTTCGGTCAAGCGGGAGATGGGCACCAACTGGGCCATCGACATCGACGGCAAGAAGTACACCGCGCAGGAGATCTCCGCGCGGGTGCTCATGAAGCTCAAGCGTGACGCCGAGGCCTACCTCGGCGAGCAGATCACCGACGCGGTCATCACCGTGCCGGCATACTTCAACGACTCGCAGCGCACGGCCACCAAGGAGGCCGGCGAGATCGCCGGGTTCAACGTCCTGCGCATCGTCAACGAGCCCACGGCCGCCGCGCTGGCCTACGGGTTGGACAAGGGCTCCAAGGAGCAGACCGTCCTGGTCTTCGACCTCGGCGGCGGCACCTTCGACGTGTCGGTCCTGGAGTTGGCCGAGGGTGTCGTCGAGGTCAAGTCGACCTCGGGTGACAACCACCTCGGTGGTGACGACTGGGACGAGCGGATCATCGACCACCTGGTGAAGACGTTCCGCGGCCAGCACGGCATCGACCTGTCGGCCGACAAGATGGCCATGCAGCGGCTCAAGGAGGCGGCCGAGAAGGCCAAGATCGAGCTGTCGGCGGCCACCACCACGTCGATCAACCTGCCGTACATCACCGCCGGCCCCGACGGCCCGCTGCACCTGGACACCCAGCTCTCCCGGGCCGAGTTCCAGCGGATGACGCAGGACCTGCTGGACCGCACCAAGGTCCCGTTCGAGCAGGCGATCAAGGACGCGGGCATCAACGTGTCGTCGCTGGACCACGTGATCCTGGTCGGCGGCTCGACCCGGATGCCGGCCGTGACCGACCTGGTCAAGCAGCTCACCGGCAAGGAGCCCAACAAGGGCGTCAACCCCGACGAGGTCGTCGCCGTCGGCGCGGCCCTCCAGGCCGGTGTCCTCAAGGGCGAGGTCAAGGACGTCCTCCTGCTCGACGTCACCCCGCTGTCCCTCGGCATCGAGACCAAGGGCGGCATCATGCACAAGCTGGTCGAGCGCAACACGACCATCCCGACCAAGCGGTCGGAGGTCTACACCACCGCCGACGACAACCAGCCCTCTGTGCTCATCCAGGTCTTCCAGGGCGAGCGTGAGATGGCGGCCTACAACAAGCGGCTCGGCACCTTCGAGCTGACCGGCATCCCGCCGGCGCCGCGCGGCGTGCCGCAGATCGAGGTCACGTTCGACATCGACGCCAACGGCATCGTGCACGTGTCCGCCAAGGATCTCGGCACGGGCAAGGAGCAGTCGATGACGATCACCGGCGGCTCCGCGCTGCCGAAGGACGACATCGAGCGGATGATGCGCGACGCGCAGGACCACGCCGACGATGACAAGCGTCGTCGCGAGGAGGCGGAGACCCGCAACCTCGCCGAGGCCCTGCAGTGGCAGACCGAGAAGTTCCTGGCCGAGAGCGGCGACAAGATCCCGGCGGACGCCCGCGAGCAGATGAACGAGGCGCTCGGCGACCTGCGCTCCGCGCTCGGCGGCAACGACACCGAGCGGATCAAGGCCGCGCACGAGAAGCTGGCGCAGGTCTCCCAGCAGGCCGGCAGCGCGCTCTACGAGCAGCAGCGGCAGCAGGCCGCAGCCGGCGGTGACGCCGCCGGTGCGGGTGCCCAGGGCGGTCCGCAGGCCGGCAAGCCCGGGCCGGACGACGTCGTAGACGCCGAGATCATTGACGAGGACAACAAGAAGTGACCGGCAAAGCCCGCGCCGCCGGCTCGGAAGAGCCGGCGGAGCGCGTTGTGACGACCAAGGATGACGAGCCGGTGGACACCGCGGGTTCGCCCGCGGCGAACGCCGCGCCAACGACCGCGGAGGAGGCTGACGTGGAGGTCGAGACGACCAAGACGGATGACCCCACGGCCGCGACCGCCGAATCACCGGCGGGCGACGTCCAGGCGGACGACGCTCCGGTGGAGGGCGAGATCGTCGACGAGCCGTTCACCGTGCACGCGGACGAGCCGAGCAAGGTCGACGGGGCCGCCCCGCACGGCGCCGCCGCGCAGGGCACGACCGACGACGCGCACCAGCACGGCCTCGGTGCCGAGCTGGCGGCGCTGCGCACCGAGCTCGACGAGCGCACCCGTGACCTGCAGCGGGTCACCGCCGAATACGCGAACTACCGCAAGCGGGTCGACCGGGACCGGGCGTTGGTGGTCGAGCAGGCCACCGGCAACGTGCTCGGCGCACTGCTGCCCGTGCTCGACGACCTCGACCGGGCGCGCGATCACGGTGACCTGGTCGGACCGTTCGGTGCGGTCGCGGACCAGTTGACCACGGCACTCACCAAGTTCGGGCTGACCGTCTTCGGCGCGAAGGGCGACCCGTTCGACCCGACCCGCCACGAGGCGGTGGCCCACCTGACCTCGGCCGAGGTGACCGAGCCCACATGCGTCGACGTGATGCGTCGCGGCTACCTTCTCGGCGAGCGGCTGCTGCGACCGGCGATGGTCGCGGTCGCCGACCCGGAGTAGACGAACACCTGGAGGAGGTGGCGCGATGAGTTCGAAGGACTGGTTGGAGAAGGATTTCTACGCGGTTCTGGGCGTCACCAAATCCGCTTCCACCGACGAGATCAAGAAGGCGTACCGCAAACTCGCCCGTGAGCTGCACCCCGACCGCAATCCGAACAACGCGGCGGCCGAGGAGCGGTTCAAGGCGGTGTCCGAGGCCTACGACGTGCTCTCCGACGAGCGCCGTCGCAAGGAGTACGACGAGATGCGGTCGCTCTTCGGCGCGGGCCAGTTCCGCCGCAACGCGCGTGCGGGCGGTCCGGCCGGTGCTGGCGGTCCGGGGTTCGACTTCAATGATCTGTTCGGCAACGGGGCCGGACCGCGAACCACCACGGCGGGCGGTGACCGCCGGTTCGGCGGAGCCGGCTTCTCCGACCTGTTCAGCTCGATCTTTTCGGGCGGAGGGGGCGGGGCGGCCGGCCCGGCAACGAGCCGGCGCAGCCGGGGCCGCGACGTCGAGACCGAGGTCGTGCTCAACTTCGCGGACGCGGTGCAGGGCGCCACGCTGCCGATCACGTTGCGCACGCCCGGCACCTGCGAAACCTGTCACGGCGACGGTGCGGCGCCCGGCTCGTCCCCGCGGACCTGCCCGAAGTGCCGCGGGCTCGGCGTGGTGAGCAGCAACCAGGGCTCGTTCAGCTTCACCGAGCCCTGCCGGGAGTGCCAGGGTGTCGGCACGATCGTCGACGAGAAGTGCCCCGAGTGCGTCGGCACCGGCGGGATCACCAAGACTCGCACGATCAACGTGCGGATCCCGCCGGGGGTGGCCGACGGCCAGCGCATCCGGCTGGCCGGCCGGGGCGAGCCGGGCGCGCGCGGCGGCGCGGCCGGTGACCTGTTCGTGTTGATCAAGGTCCGATCCGACCCGGTTTTCGGCCGGTCCGGCGACGACCTGACGCTCACGGTGCCGGTGACGTTCGCGGAGGCGGCCCTCGGTGCCGACCTGCGCGTGCCGACGCTCGACGCGACCGTGACGCTGCGCGTGCCGCCGGGCACGCCCAGCGGCCGGACGTTGCGGGTGCGCGGCAAGGGCGTCGCCCGGCGCGACGGCAATGTCGGTGACCTGCTGGTCACCATCGACGTCCACGTGCCGTCCGAGCTGTCCGAGGAGGCCCGGAAGGCGCTGTCCGACTTCGCGGCTGCGGCGCCGCCGGCGCCGCGCGAGCGGCTCGACGCGATCGCACGGGAGCGCAGTAGCTATGAGCGATGACATCGGCGAGGAGCGGGAGATCTTTTTCAGCTTCGAGGCGGTTTCCGACGCCAAGGTGCTGATCATCTCCATCGCGGCCCGGCTGGCCGGGATGCACCCGCAGACCTTGCGGCAGTACGACCGCATGGGCCTGGTGCAGCCCGGCCGCACCACCGGCGGCGGGCGCCGCTACAGCGAGCGCGACGTCGCACTGCTGCGGGAGGTGCAGCGGCTGAGTCAGGAGGAGGGCGTCAACCTCGCCGGCATCAAGCGGATCATCGAGCTCGAAGGGATCGTCGGCGACCTGCGGCAGCGGGTGGTCGAGCTGGAGGCCGAGCTGATGCAGACCCGGGCGAGACTGGCCCAGGTCGAGGCGGCGGGGTTCCCGCGCCGCGACCTGGTGCCGTCGGACCAGCGCCGGACTGCTCTGGTCGTCTGGCGTCCCACTCGCAGGGACGCGATGTGACGTTTGACGGGGCGCCCCGCAGGGCACCCTGACCGCAGGGAATGGTGCGGATGTTCCGGAGGCTGACCGGGGCGGACGCGCAGGGGTGTGGTCAAGTTGAAGGACGCCGTTCGCGGCGTCCTTCAACTCAATCGGCGGGGTGAGCGGACCAGGCCGCCCTCACACCAGTCGTGATACTCGAACAGCTCGGGCCGGGCCAGCAGCATCCGAGTGTTGTGCGCCCACGTGGTCAGCAACTCGTCGCCGTGCTCCTCGGCCTGCTCGACGAACTTCTTCAGGCGCCGCTTCGGGTGGGCGCGGAAGTGCGTGCGGATGCCGTCGGCGGCGTAGATGTACAGGCAATGCAGCGCGAATCGGCGGGCCGGGCACGCCGGGTCCATGGCCAGGTCGAACAGCGTGCCGACCAGCCGGTCGCCGGCCACCAGCAGATCCCAGTCGGGCGGCATCGTCTGCAGCACGGCCGCGTCGGGGTGGTAGGCCCACGCGCGCAGCTCGGCCGGAGTAGGGTCGACCGGGTTCGCGAAGCCTCGGAAACCCGCTTGTTGCACGCTCACCGTCTGCTCCCGTGGCCAGCGGGTTTGTCATCGCCAGGGGTCCTGGGTTCGGCGACACCGTAGCCCGCCACCTAGCGGCTGCGGAAGAGCCGAAGAGCTTGGTTACCCTCCGGATACGGCCAAAAGTCAGGAAATTTCCCGCTTCCGATCGCGCAAAAACCTGGGATGTCAACGACTGGCCGGAGGTCTACAGTGTCGTCGTGAGCAGCGAGCGCCCGGACATGCGACTCTCAGATGCCGAGCGTGAGACCGTCGTCGCCCAGCTCAACGCGGCGGTTGCCGAGGGCCGGCTGACGCTCGCCGAGTTCGAGGAGCGCGTCGACGGCGTCCTGCGGTCCCGCACCCACGGCGAGCTCGAGCCCTATGTCGGCGACCTTCCCGTGCAGAGTTCGGCCAGGGTGCCCGACGTCCTGCCCATTCGCAGCCGCGCGTCGAGCCTCAAGCGCAAGGGCCGCTGGACGGTGCCGCGCCGCCTGAGCATCGAGACCCGCTCCGGTTCGGTGAAGCTCGACTTCACCGAGGCCGTGTTCACGCACAACGAGGTCGAGGTCCAGATCCAGGCCAAGGCCAGCTCGATCGACCTGGTGCTGCCCCGGGGCGGCTCCGCCGACGTCGACGGCCTCGACAATCACTCGAGCAGCGTGCGGCTGAAGGTGCCGGCCGCCTACGACACGCATGGATTCGGCGTCGTCCTGCGGATCAACGGCGAGCTGCGCAGCAGCAGCGTGTGCGTGCGCTACCAGCGGCGTTTCTGGTGGTGGCGTTGGTAGCAGCCCGCAGGCGAGCCGTGGCCGTCGCGCTGGCCGCCGTTCTGGGCGTGACACTCACCGCGGGCGGCTGCCGGCCCGACAAGTCCGCGCAGTCCGAGGAGCCTGCCCCGGATGTCTCCTACGAGGAGCTTCCCCCTGCCCCGACCGGCAGCGAAGACCCGCACAACCGGCGATCCGTGGTGCCGGTGCCGAAGGGCACGTCGCCGCGCGCCGTCGAGTTCACCGACGCCGACACCGGATACGCCCTGTTCACCTCGTGCGTCGCGGGTCTGGCCTGCAATGCCGGGCTGGTGCTGACGCTCGACGGCGGCTTTAGCTGGGTCGCCCGCAAGCTGCCGTTCGACGCCGCCACCGAGGTCGACATGCGGCTCGGGCGGGGCAACGTGCTCATCGTCAAGGCTCCGCCGAGCGGCTACTACGTCTCCCGCGACACCGGGCGCACGTTTGAGAAGCGTCCGCTCGAGCCGCCGCCGTCCGAGCTCAACCTCGCCGAGCCGAGGTACCAGGCGAACTGCCCAGAGGTCGGCGCCAGTGACTGCCCGACCCGGCAGTTGACCCAGGTCGCGGACAACGGGGTCCGCACCGCGCTGCCCGGCAAGCCGGCCGGCAACCACGTCTTCACCAGCCTCGCCGCCGCTGATGACGGCAAGCTCTGGCTGTCGGCCAAGGCCGTGGACGGCACGGCCAACCCGCCCGTCGCCACGATCAGTGTCTGGACCAGCGTCGACAAGGGGCAGCACTGGGTTTCCGAGGGCAGCGTCCACCCGCCGGACCCGACCGTGGAGCCGCGCCTCGCGGTGAATCCCGGCGGTTCCGCGGTCTGGCTCGTCGGCGGCCGGTTTGCCGCGATGCGGACCGGCGTCGGCAAGTGGACCGAGGCGACCGCCGTGCGTGAGGTGGCCGAGATCTACAGCGCCGAAGTGCTGGGCGGCGGCAACCTGCTGGTCGCCAGCGGCCAGGGCGTCTGGCTCGTCAGCCTGACCCAGCGTGTCCGCGACGAGGCCGCCCGCACGGTCTTCCGGCTGCGCCGGCTCGACGCGACCACCATTCTCGGCTACCCGGCCCAACAGTCGGGCGAGGTTTGGCTGTGCACTCTTACGGAAAAGACGCAGCCCAACTGCGACTGGTCGCGAGTTGCGGTCGCCGCCGGATAGCCCGATGAGACTTGAGTGGAATAGACTCAACCTCGTAGGTGTCATACCCACAGAACGGGTAGCACTGGAACGAGGAGCCCATGAACGCCGAACGCCTGACCACCAAGAGTCGCGAGGTCATCAAGGCCGCCGTGGACGCGGCGAGCCAGCGCGGACACGCGACCGTCGAGCCTTGGCACCTGCTGCTCGCACTGCTGGACACCGGCGGGTCGACCGCCGCGAGCCTGCTGCGGGCCGTCGGCGCCAACCCCGCGAACGTGCGCCGGTCCGCGTTGCACGCGGTCGACCGGCTGCCGAGCGCCCGCGGCGCCAGCGTCGCCGAGCCCAACGTCGCCCGCGAGTTCGCCAACGCGATCGCGGCGGCGGAGCAGATCGCCCGCCCGCTCGGCGACGAGTACACCTCCACCGAGCACCTGCTGGCCGGCCTCGCCCAGGTCGGCGGGGCGGTGGCGGCGCTGCTGAAGGAGTCCGGCGCCACCGAGCAGACGCTCGTGGCCGCGTTCCCGCAGGTTCGCGGCGGCGACCGGCGGATCACCAGCGCCGATCCGGAGCAGACCTACCAGGCGCTGGAGAAGTACGGCGTCGACCTGACGCAGGCCGCTCGCGACGGCAAGATCGACCCCGTCATCGGCCGCGACTCGGAGATCCGCCGCGTCATTCAAGTACTTTCCCGCCGCACCAAGAACAATCCCGTGCTGATCGGTGAGCCGGGCGTCGGCAAGACCGCGATCGTCGAGGGCCTGGCCCAGCGGATCGTCGCCGGCGACGTGCCGGAGTCCCTGCGCGACAAGCGCCTCGTCGGCCTCGACCTCGGCGCCATGGTCGCCGGCGCGCAGTACCGGGGGCAGTTCGAGGAGCGCCTCAAGTCCGTCCTCGAAGAGATCAAGGGCTCCAACGGGCAGGTCATCACCTTCCTCGACGAGTTGCACACGGTCGTCGGCGCCGGCAAGGGCGAGGGCTCGATGGACGCCGGCAACATGCTCAAGCCGATGCTCGCCCGCGGTGAGCTGCGGATGGTCGGCGCGACCACGCTCGACGAGTACCGCGAGCACATCGAGAAGGACCCCGCGCTGGAGCGGCGGTTCCAGCCGGTGCTCGTCGGCGAGCCGTCGATCGAGGACACCATCGGCATCCTGCGCGGGTTGAAGGAGCGGTACGAGGTCCACCACGGCGTGCGGATCACCGACGCCGCGCTGGTGGCCGCCGCGAGCCTCTCCGACCGGTACATCACCGAACGCTTCCTGCCGGACAAGGCGATCGACCTCGTCGACGAGGCCGCCTCACGGCTCCGCATGGAGATCGACTCCCGGCCCGTCGAGGTCGACGAGGTCGAGCGCAGCGTGCGCCGGCTCGAGATCGAGGAGATGGCCCTGGCGAAGGAGCCCGACCCGGCCTCCGCCGAGCGGCTCCAGCGGCTGCGCGCCGAGCTCGCCGACCGGCGCGAGCAGCTCACCGAGCTCACCGGCCGCTGGCAGAACGAGAAGGCCCACATCCAGAAGATCTCCAACGCCAAGGAGCAGTTGGAGCAGCTCCGCGGCGAGGCCGAGCGCGCCGAGCGCGACATCGACCTGGCGAAGGCGTCGGAGCTGCGGTACGGCGTGATCCCACAGCTCGAGCACGAGCTCACCCAGGCGGAACGGGAGCTCGAGGGCCTGCAGGCGGCGGGTGCGATGCTCAAGGAGGAGGTCGCCGCCGACGACATCGCCGCGGTGGTCGCCTCCTGGACCGGCATTCCGGCCGGTCGCCTCCTGGAAGGTGAGACGGCGAAGCTGCTGCGCATGGAGGAGTCGCTGCGCACCCGCGTGGTCGGCCAGAACCGGGCGATCCAAGCGGTCTCCGACGCCGTGCGCCGTGCCCGGGCCGGCATCTCCGACCCGGACCGCCCGACCGGCAGCTTCCTGTTCCTCGGCCCGACCGGCGTCGGCAAGACCGAGCTGGCGAAGGCCCTCGCCGAGTTCCTCTTCGACGACGAGCGGGCCATGGTCCGCATCGACATGAGCGAGTACAGCGAGAAGCACACGGTCGCCCGGCTCGTCGGCGCCCCGCCCGGCTACGTCGGCTATGAGGAGGGCGGCCAGCTCACCGAGGCGGTCCGCCGCCGGCCGTACACGGTCGTGCTGCTCGACGAGGTCGAGAAGGCCCACCCCGACGTCTTCGACGTGCTGCTCGCCGTGCTCGATGACGGCCGCCTCACCGACGGGCAGGGCCGCACGGTCGACTTCCGCAACGCGATCCTGATCCTGACCTCGAACCTCGGCACGGACGTGCTGGCCGACGACCCGACGCTCAACGCCGAGCAGCGTCGCGACGCGGTGATCGCCGCGGTCCGGCAGCACTTCAAGCCGGAGTTCGTGAACCGGCTCGACGACATGGTGGTGTTCGACGCATTGTCGCAGGAGGACCTGCGTGCGATCGTTGAGATCCAGCTCAATGCGCTGGGCCGGAGGCTCGCCGAACGACGCCTGCTGCTCGACGTCACCGACGCCGCGCGTGACTGGTTGGCGAGTCTTGGGTATGACTCGGTGTACGGCGCACGCCCGCTGCGCCGCCTGGTGCAGACGTCCATCGGCGACCAGCTCGCCAAGGCGCTGCTCGGCGGAGCGATCCGAGACGGCGACAAGGTGGTCGTCGACCTGGCGGACGACAAGAAGGCGCTGACCGTGTCGGCCGGTTGATCGCACATGGAGGTGTAGGGGCGATGCTCAGGACCAAGCGCGGCGCGTTCGAGGACGAACTGCGGCTTCTCGCCGATGCGGACACGTTGGCGTTCGGCGGGGTGGGTATCGCCGGCACGCTCCCGCCGGCCACCAAGGCCTACTTCGCGATCGAGGAAGGCCTCCGGCAGCACGGCGCACAGTTGCGCCCCAAGCTGGAGGCCCTGCTCGGCAAGGCGACCCCGGCCGGCCGGGTGTTCGCCGCCGAGCTGCTCACGCACATCGACGCCGACGCCGGCCGGGCCGCCTGGCAGCGCCTGGCCGGGCAGGACGACGCCGTTACCACCTTCAACGGCTGCATCATGGGGAGCACGACCCTGGGACGGTATGCCGCGGAGCGGCTGCGTGATTAGCCGGACATCGATACGGTGATCCTCAACGAACCACGGGAGGAGATCCGATGACATCCGCCGTCCCCGCGTCGGCGCCACGTGTCCGTCCGTCCACTGTCAGCCTCGCCGTCAATCTGCTCTACGCGGCGGCGGCGCTCGAACTGATCTACGTCATTCTCGGCGCCGTCTACGCGGGCAAGCTCGCGGAGGGCGCGAAGAGGGCCGTCGAGGGCACCTCCCAGGCCAACGCCGGCCAGGGCGTGTCCTCGGTCGTCTCGATCGTCGTCGGCTTGGTGATCGCGGTCCTGCTGGGCCTCCTCGCCTTCTTCGTCGGCCAGGGCAAGCAGGTCGCCCGCATTCTCACCTGGGTGGTGGGCGGTCTCGCGTTGTGCTGCACGATCGGCGCGTTCGGCTTCGCGATGCTCGGTTCGACATTCTGGGAGCAGGCCCGCAAGAACGATCCGTCCCTGCCGACCTGGGAGCGGTACAACGAGCTGCTCTACTCCGAGGTCCCGGGCTGGTACCAGCCGGTGACCATGGTCCTGAGCGTGCTGACGGTGATCGCGATCCTGGTTGCGATCATCCTGCTGGCGCTGCCGAAGTCGCACCCGTACTTCCGCACTGTCCAGCAGGAGTGGGAGCCGCCCGTCCCGCCGACGTCCTGATGTCGTTGACCTTGGTGGATTCGGTGGCAGGGGCCACGGATGTCGACCAAGGTCAACTTTTTGGGCTGAACAGGAGTAGATTGCCGCCGTGACCGAACGGCGAACCGCGCTTGTCACCGGGGCCACCGCCGGCATCGGGGCCGCCTTCGCGCGGGAACTGGCCGCCGAAGGGTACGACCTCATCATCGTCGCCCGGGACGAAGAGCGGCTGAAAGGCATGGCGCGGGAGCTCTCCGCCGTCGACGTCGCCGCCCTGCCGGCGGACCTCTCCACCCCGGCCGGGTGTGACGCCGTCGCCGAACGTCTCACCGACCAGGAGCGGCCCGTCGACCTTCTGGTCAACAACGCCGGGATGGGTCTCAACCGGTCGTTCCCGCGCTCGACCGTCGAGCTCGAGGAGCTGCTCCTCCGGATCAACGTCCACGCGGTCATGCGCCTGACCCTGGCGGCCCTGCCGATGATGACCGCCCGCGGCCGGGGTGACATCGTCAACGTCTCGTCGGTGTCCGGCTTCGCGGCGCTGATGCCCGGCTCGACGTATCCGGCGAGCAAGGCCTGGGTGACCAACTTCAGCGAGTCGCAGGCACAACTGGTGCGCCGCATGGGCGTGCGCGTGATGGCGCTGTGCCCGGGGTACACGCGCACCGAGTTTCACCAGCGGGCCGAGATCGACACGTCGAAGACCCCCGAGTGGCTGTGGATGGACGCGCGGGACGTCGTCCGGGTCGGGCTGCGGGACCTGCGGAAGGGCAAGATGGTCAGCGTGCCCGGCTGGAAGTACAAGCTGACGACCTTCGCCGTCCGGCATGCCCCACGCGGGCTGGTGCACCGGGTCTCCAAGGGCACCCGCGGTCGCATCGGCCGTGCGGAGCACTGAGCTCTCCTCCACCCGGCGCACACCCTCCTCCACCTGGGCAGATACGTGGGGTACAGCAAGCATTGAGTTTCCTGTGTATTGAGCATGATTGTGATCACGTCCTCCGGTAACCTCCCCGGCCGGCGCCGCCGATCCCGGCCCTGGCGCCGGCTGGATCGATCGCCTCCGTATTTCCGCAGGTCAACGCAGTGTGACCGGCTTGTCGCCGAGATCATCCACGGTGAGAAAAGGGTGCATCGGTGCGTCAAAATCCCCCGTCACCGTCACCCCTCGTGTCACTCGCGGTGATCGCTGCGATCACCTTCGTATTCCTCCTCGTCCACTTGACGGACCTAAATTGGTGCGAGAGTGCGGGTCATCGATTCGCCGAGGCGTTTGAGCGCGTACGCTTTCGGTCATGACCGACCGTGACGACCTGCTGAAACTCGTGCGTGATCTCGCCGTTGTGCGCGGACGGGTGACGCTGTCGTCAGGACAAGTTGCCGACTGGTACGTGGACCTTCGTCGCTTGACGCTGCACCATGCTGGTGCACCGCTCGTCGGCCGGGTTCTGCTGGATCTGGTCGACGATTGGGAGTTCGACGCCGTGGGAGGGCTGACCCTCGGCGCGGACCCGGTGGCCACCGCGATGTTGCATGCGGCGGCTGCCCGTGGTGGGCGGACGCTCGACGCGTTCGTCGTCCGAAAGAGTGATAAAGCTCATGGTCTGCAACGTCGGATCGAGGGACCCGACGTTGCCGGCCGACGCGTACTGGCGGTGGAAGACACCTCCACAACAGGGGGAAGCGTCCTCACGGCCGTGGAGGCGCTCCGCGAGGCCGGCGCCGAAGTGGTCGGTGTGGCCGTTATCGTCGATCGTGGCGCGGAAAAGGCGGTTCGCGCCGCGGGGCTGAGCTATCGCTCAGTATTTTCGTTGGCCGACCTCGGCCAACAGGGCTGAAAAATTGTCGATTCGGACCTGCGCATATGCAGGCGGATCGATGGTGTTGGTGGAAGGATGGAAAACGTGGGAACTGCGCTGGCTGAGATGACCCTGCCCCAGATCTCGCCGCTTGCCGGCGAGCCGATTGACCGCGCCGATGCCGAGCGTCTTGCCGGCGTCCTGAAGGCACTTGCCGACCCGGCCCGACTCCGGCTCTTGAGCCTGATCCAGTCGGCACCCGACGGCGAGGCATGTGTTTGTGACCTTACGGCCCCGCTCGGCCTCTCGCAGCCGACGGTGAGCCATCACCTGCGAATCCTGACCGAGGCCGGGCTGCTGGAGCGCGAAAAGCGGGGTGTGTGGGCGTTCTACCGCCTGGTGCCCTCCGCGATCGGCACCATCGCCGACCTTCTCACGCCGCCGCGCAAGCGTGCGACCAAGAAGGCTCCTCGGTAAGGCCTTGCAGAACAACGAGACCGGTGATCTGCGCGATCAACTCGCCCACGTCGGGCACGCGGTCGTGCAGGCCGGACTCGTGGTGGGCTCGGGCGGCAACCTTTCCGCCCGAGCGCCGGGCGCCGACGAATGCTGGATAACCGCGGCCGGGACATGGCTCGACCGACTCGACCGCGGTTCATTCGTTCGGATCCGAATCAGCGACGGCGCGGCACTTGACAGGACTTCGTCCGACGCCAAGGCCGCGCCGTCATCGGAGCTCGCGCTCCACCTCGCCACCTATCGCGCCCGCCCCGACGTCAACGCGGTTGTGCACCTGCACCCGCAGACCGTCCTGCTGCTCGACGCGATCGGTGCGCCGATCCAGATCCTCACCACCGACCACGCCTTCTACCTGCGGCGGGTCGCCACCATGCCCTTCATCCCGCCCGGCCGCCCCGAGGTGGGCACCCTCGCGGCCAAGGCCTGCTCCGACGGCACCAACTGCGTCGTGCTGTCCCGCCACGGCTGCTCGGTGATCGCCGACTCGATCGAGCTGGCCCACAAGCGCGCCTTCTATCTGGAGGAGGCCGCCCGGATGACGTACCGTGCGTTGCTGCTCGGCCGCACCCCCGAGCCACTGCCTACGACCTGGCTGGACGCCGAGAACGCCACCGCGTAGCGGCCACCCGGAGTCGCTCGCGCCGTGCGCGAGGTCGCCATGTGGCTCTCCGCCATCAGGCTCGATGTCAACAGGCAGGACCGACGAGACAGACGAGACCGCCACCACCGGAGGCCGGCCGTTCGTGGTCCGGGACCCGAGCAGATCTTGCGGTAGGCGTTGATCAGGTCCGGCTGGGCACTACTCCGGGACGCGGTGGGCGCCCGGACGGCGGGTGCCCTCCTGGGCGCCCGGCGCCGCTGCGGCGGCGTGACCGCGGCGGCGCTCCCGCCAGCCCCTGAAGATCTCGATGAAGATCGGCATCGCCGAGAGCAGCACGATGAACAGCACCGCCGGCAGCAGATAGGTGTCGATCTTCTCCGGCGGGATCAGCTCGCGGATCTGCTTCGCCAGCGCCCAGCCGATGAAGATGATGCCGTCGGTCCACAGGATGCCGCCGATGACGTTCCACAGGAAGAACTGCCGGGCCGGCATGCCGACGACGCCGGCGACCGGGTTGAGGAAGGTGCGCACGATCGGGATGAACCGGGCGAGGACCACGGCCTTGGCCGGGCCGAACTTCGCGAAGTAGTACTCGGCCTTCTCGACGTACGCCTTCTTGAAGATCTTGGAGTTGGGCCGGTCGAACATCTGCCGGCCGTAGCGGGCGCCGAGGAAGTGGCCCAGTTGCGCACCGACGATCGCGCAGATCGGTGCGCCGACGAGCAGTTGTGGCAGGCTGAGCTGGGTGCCCAGCAGGTCGGTCGCGGCGGGCGACGAGGCGACGCCGGCGAGGAACAGCAACGAGTCTCCGGGGAAGAAGAAGCCCACGAGGAGGCCCGTCTCCACGAACATGATGACCCAGACGCCGATCACGCCGAACGTGCTCAGCAGTCCCTTCGCGTCAAGCGGGTTGAGGGAGAGCAGGTCGCCGAAGGCGCGCGTCTTTTCTTCCACGGCGAACCAGCGTACGTGAGCCACGCTACAGCCGTGGATCCACCGGCTTGCTTTCACATGCGAGTACCGCGAAAACCGGCTGGTGGACCCGCCCCGCGGCGGCGCTCTCGGCCAGCGGGTCGAGCGCGGCGACGCCCAGCCCCCGCTCGCGCAGGGCAAGGCCACGTTTGCGCCCGAGGTCACGAAGACGCGGTTCTTTCGCCGGTACCGCTGGTTTTTCCGGGCGTACAGTCGGTGTATGGCAGTGGTGCCCACCACGCACTGGCACCGGTTGGAGGACGGCCGGGTGCAATGCGACGTGTGCCCACGGGCCTGCCGCCTCCACGAGGGGCAACGCGGCTTCTGCTTCGTGCGGGAGCGCGCCGGCGACAAGATCGTCCTGACCACCTACGGCCGGTCGTCCGGGTTCTGCGTCGATCCGATCGAGAAGAAGCCGCTCAACCACTTCCTGCCGGGCTCGCCGGTCCTGTCGTTCGGCACCGCCGGCTGCAATCTGGGCTGCCGCTTCTGCCAGAACTGGGACATCTCGAAGAGCCGCGAGATCGACACCCTCGCCGCCTCGGCCGGGCCGGAGGATCTGGCCGCGGCGGCGCAGCGGCTGGGCTGCCGTTCGGTCGCGTTCACCTACAACGACCCGGTCATCTTCATGGAATACGCGATGGACGTCGCCGACGCCTGCCGGGCCCGCGGGATCAAGGCCGTCGCGGTGTCGGCCGGATACGTGAACCCGGCGCCGCGGGAGGAGTTCTACCGGCACATCGACGCCGCCAACATCGACCTGAAGGCGTTCAGCGACCGGTTCTACGAGAAGATCACCTTCGCCAGGCTCGGCGCCGTGCTCGACACCCTGGAGTACCTCCGGACCACCGACGTCTGGTTCGAGGTGACGACGCTGCTGATCCCGGAGCGCAACGACAGCGACGACGAGCTGCGCCGCCAGTGCGCGTGGTTCGCCGAGCACCTCGGACCCGACGTGCCGCTGCACTTCTCCGCGTTCCACCCCGACTTCAAGATGCGTGACGTCCCGCGCACCCCGCCAGAGACGCTGACCCGGGCACGGAAGATCGCCCTCGACGCCGGTTTGCGGTATGTCTACACCGGCAACGTCCACGACCCCGACGGCCAGTCGACGCGCTGCCCCGGCTGCGCGACGCCCGTCGTCGTCCGCGACTGGTACGATCTGCGCTCCTACGAGCTCACCGACGACGGTCACTGCGTCCTCTGTGGACATGCCATCCCCGGCGTGTTCGACGGACCGCCCGGTGGGTGGGGGCGGCGCCGCCTGCCGGTGAGCATCGGATGAGGCGACCGGCGGTGGCCGGCACCTTCTACCCGGCCTCGCCGTCGCATCTGCAGGCAATGGTCGACGACCTGCTCTCGTCGGTCCCGGAACCGTCCGCCGACGGCGCCGACGCCTACATCGTCCCGCACGCCGGGTACCGGTGGTCCGGCCGCACCGCGGCGCACGTCTACCGGCGCCTGATGGTCCGCAGGCCCGCCCGGGTCGCCGTCCTCGGCCCGGCTCACCGTGTGCCCCTGCGCGGCGCCGCCGTGCCCACCGACGGGCGCTGGGCCACGCCGCTCGGGCCGATCGCGATCGACACCGACGGCGCGCGTGAGCTCGTCGCGCGCCGGCTCGCGATCGCCGACGACCGGCCACACGCGCCGGAGCACTCGATCGAGGTGCAGGCACCGTTCCTGCAACAGCTCCCGGACGTGCGGCTGCTGCCGATCTGCATCGGACAGTCCACAGCGGAGCACATCGCCACCGTGGTGGCGGCCGTGAGCCGGCCGGACACGGTTGTGCTGTGCAGCACCGACCTGTCGCACTACCTCACCGAGGAGGAGGCGCGGCTGCGTGACGTGGCCACCGTGGCGGCCATCGTCGCGCTCTCCCCGACCCGCATCGGCTCCCGGGACGCGTGCGGCCGGCACGCGCTGCGCGGCCTGCTCGCCTGGGCCGCCTCGAACCGGCGCTCAGCGACCGTCCTCCATCTCGCGACCTCGGCCGACGAGGGCGGGCCCCGGGGCCGGGTCGTCGGCTACCTGGCGGCGTCACTGACGGTATAGACGCGTCATCCGTTGCGCGCGGACTGTCCAGAAGACCATGGCCGAACGGACGACCGCTGGAGCGGTCCCCCGAACCCGTCAGTGGGTTGGAGGCGCCTGCGGACGGCGCCGGAACTTGGAGATTACGGGGCCATGTCAGTCACGACGACGGCCGCGCCGACCTGGACACCGATGACCAGCGAGCAGCGCGAACAGTTCGACACGGACGGTTACCTCGTGTTGCGGGGTGTCCTCAGCCCCGACGAGGTGCGTCACTACTCCTCCGTGCTCGACGCCGCCCACGCCGGGCACCCGCGCGCATCCGACGGTTCGCTGCATCTGCTCAGCGCGGTGGCCAACTGCCCGGAACTCGTCGACCTGATCGACCATCCCGCGACGTTCCCGCTGGTCTGGTCGGTCCTCGGATGGAACATCCACATCTACCACTCGCACCTCGACGTGCACCCGCCGCTGACCGCGCCGAAGCCCGACTGGTGGCACTGGCACCAGGACGGCGGCCGGCAGAACCGCGAGCTGGAGACCGATCCGCGGCCTCGCCTCTCGGTGAAGCTCGCCTACTGGCTGTCGGACGTCTCGCGGACCGGTCGTGGCAACCTGACCCTGATCCCCGGCAGTCACAAGACGAACTGGCTGCCCGGCCCGCCGAAGCGCGACGTGCCGTGGCCGACCCCGGACGGTGCGCGGCAGGTCACCGTCAACGCCGGCGACGTGGTGTTCTTCGACCGGCGGATCTGGCACGCCCGCTCGGACAACCTCTCGAAGATCACGCGCAAGTGCGTGTTCCTCGGCTACACGTACCGCTGGATCAGCATCCGCGACGAGGTCGGCGCGCTGCCCGGCAAGCCCTGGTGGGCGCGGCTCAACCCGGTCCAGCAGCAGTTGCTCGGCGGTGTCGGCGGCAGCGACGGCGACCATTCGTGGGGCCACTATCCGGAGACGACGCCGCTCTACACCGAGCTGCTCGACCGCGGTCTGCTCGACCCCGACCACCCTCCGCTGATTCCCTAGCCGATCCAGCTCGGCCACGTGTCAGGCGGCCATGGCTCGACAGACGACCCGGTGGTGCGGTCCGGTGCCGCGGCCGACCGGTTCACGGCCCTGGGCACCGCGACGGCTACCGGTATTCGTCGTCCAGGTCGACCACGCGGTCCTGCTCGACGGCGTCGTATTCGTTCGCCTCCCACGGCATGGGGTGTGTCGTGGCCGGCCGGTCCAGGGGGTTGGCAGGCAGCGCCTGCTCCGCGGCGTCCGCGGGTGGCGCCTCAGGGTCCCGGGTGTCGGGGTCGAGCCGGTCATCGAGCGTCACCAGTTCCTCGTCAGGCTGGGTCATCGCCGCACTCTCCCTGTGGTCGTCGCTCCTCCTCGGCCGCCCTCAACCGTACGACTGAATCGTCCGGTTCGCCTCCGAGCTGGACGAATACCTCCCATTGCGACCCCGTGCCGTCACCCGGCGTCGGTGGACGGTGGGCGCTGCGAGATACTTCGTGCAGGACAGCGCGGTCCGCGTGGAGCCGTGACTGTCGGCTCCATACCGCACGATCCAGACAGCCAAGGAGCGCCGTCATGCCCATCGCCTCGCCCGATGTCTACGCCGAGATGCTCGACCGTGCCAAGGCCGGCGCGTTCGCCTACCCGGCGATCAACGTCTCGTCGTCGCAGACGCTCAACGCGGCCCTGCGCGGCTTCGCCGAGGCCGAGAGCGACGGCATCATCCAGGTTTCGACCGGTGGCGCCGAATACCTCTCCGGCCCGACCGTCAAGGACATGATCACCGGCTCGGTCGCGTTCGCCGCCTATGCGCACGAGGTAGCCAAGAAGTACTCGGTCAACGTGGCCCTCCACACCGACCACTGCCCGAAGGACAAGCTCGACAAGTTCGTCCGGCCGCTGCTCGCGATCTCGCAGGAGCGCGTCGCCAAGGGCGAAGACCCGCTGTTCCAGTCCCACATGTGGGACGGCTCGGCGGTGCCGCTCGCCGAAAACCTCCAGATCGCCGAGGAGCTGCTGGCGCGGACCGCCGCGGCCAAGATCGTGCTGGAGATCGAGGTCGGCGTCGTCGGCGGCGAGGAGGACGGTGTCGTCGGCGCGATCGACGAGAAGCTCTACACCACCGTCGAGGATGGCCTGGCCACGGTCGAGGCGCTCGGTCTCGGCGAGAAGGGCCGCTACATGGCCGCCCTGACCTTCGGCAACGTGCACGGCGTCTACAAGCCGGGCAACGTCAAGCTCCGCCCCGAGATCCTCAAGCAGATCCAGGACGCGGTCAGCGCGAAGTACGGCAAGGAGAAGCCGCTCTCGCTCGTCTTCCACGGCGGGTCGGGCTCGCTGCTCTCGGAGATCCGGGAGGCGCTCGACTACGGCGTGGTCAAGATGAACATCGACACCGACACGCAGTACGCCTTCACCCGTCCCGTCGCCGCGCACATGTTCACCAACTACGACGGTGTGCTCAAGGTCGACGGCGAGGTCGGCAACAAGAAGACGTACGACCCGCGCGCCTGGGGCAAGGCCGCCGAGGCCGGCATGGCGCAGCGTGTCGTCGAGGCGTGCGAGCACCTGCGCTCGACCGGCACGACCCTGTCGAAGTAGGTCTGACGGCACCGCGGCCCGGCCCCTTCACGCGAAGGGTGCCGGGCCGTTCTTCGTGGTCGCCTGCTCGGCTCTTCGTGGTCGCCTACTCCGCGAGGAAGTTGAAGTAGCTGCCCGGGGTGAGCGGGCTGCTGATCGAGTTCGTGACGTCGACGACGCGCACGCCGCACGTACCGGCGAAGATCCCCGAGCCGAGGCCGGGGTTGGTGTCGGTCACGTCCGGGGTGGTGACCGTGATCGCCGTGCCGGTGGCGTTCACGGCGGTGACCGTGCCGGCGACGCCGCAGAACTGGACCGCCCACGTCGCGCCGGTCGTGTAGTCGGTCAGAACCTTGCTGAATCCGGTGCCGTTGACGACCGTGTTCGTCGAGCCCCTGGCCTTGCCGGACGTGACGGTCAGCGTGCTGACGGTGGGCGCGGCGACCACGCTCACTCCGGTGTCGGTCGTCGTGAAGGTCTTGCTCACGCCGTTCTGGGTGATCGTGATGTTGGAGTCGTTGGCGTTCAGCCCGATCGGGGTCTTGAACGTCATGTAGTTGCCGGCGGCCGGCGCCGACGGCGTGTTCGGCAGGATCTGCGTTCCGTCGCCGGTGTAGACCTTGACCTCGGTCGCCGGCTTGCCGCTGAACGTGACGGAGAGGCCGGCAGCCGTACGGGGGTCGAAGGCATATGTGCTGTCCGCCTTCACCCGCACGATCTGCCCGCCGTTCGTGACGAAGCGCTGGACCTGGTTCGTCGTCTGAAGCTGTGAGCTGTTGTCGGCGATGATCGGCTTGTCGGACAGGGCCGCGATGGCCGGCGGGTTGATCAGGAACAGCCCGCCGGTCTTCGTCAGTGTGTTCGAGCCGGCAAAGTTGATGACGATGTTGTCGCCCGCCGTCAACGCCGGCGAGGTGGCCGCGCAGCCGCCGGTGGGCGTCTTGACGGCGATGGTCGTCGGGCTGGTGACGACGTAGCTGGTGATGCCCTGGCAGTCGGTGTCCTCGCCCAGGTCGACGCTGGTGACGAGTGCCTCGGAGAGCGTCTGTCCGGCGACGGTGAGCAGGATGACCTGCTTGGCGGTGTCGGCGGCGACCTTTCCGCCGATCGGCGAGGTGATCGTGATGGTCCCGGTGAGCGCCGCCGCCTGCGCGGGCGCCGGCAGCCCGGCCAGCACGGTGGCGGTTGCGGCGGCGGCACTCAAGGTGGTGGCGAAAGCCCGCTTCCGCCAGGTCCGATGGAGCAACATCAGGGTGGGTCCTCTCTGGTGCGGTGCATGCCCCTGCAGGAGATGCGGCACCCACTACGCATGCGGACCCAAAGTAACATTCACATTACTCAGAGTAGTCAAGTTTGTGGCAAGTTCAGGCCCGGAGCGCGGCCACCCCGCCACAGTGTCCCGCCACCGCGCCGATCCCTGCCGTGCCCGAGCCGTTTCATGATCCGGAAGACTTTGCGCTGCCGGGCGACTGCTTGATCATGGGAAGGGTCCGGCTGTCGGGGCAGCCACATCTTTCCCATGATCAAGCAGTCGCCCGGCCCGGCGGCGGATCGGGCCGGAGCGCGCCGTCCCGGGGCCAGCGACGACCGCGAGCGACCAGACGCCACCCGCACCGAAGCGCAACACCGGGGTTGACGGGCGATCGCACGGCTGAACTTCGCGGCCTTGCGTCTTCCGGATCATGCAAGTGGGGGTCAGGCCGTCAAGATCTCCGCCGCCTCGGCCACGTCGTCGGTGATGTGGAGCAACGGGCGCAGATCGCCCACCGGGGACGTGGCCAGCAGTGGTTCGAGCAGGCCGCGGACCGGGAGTTTCTCGGTCCAGTGTTTCACGTCCAGGAACACGAACGGGCCGCTCGAACCGTCCGTCGCGTAGAACGTCTTCGTCGCGGCCTGGAAGATCTCCTGCACCGTGCCCGCCATGCCCGGCGCGAACACGATGCCGCCGCGGGACAGGCGGAGAATCGTGTCCTCGCGGATGGCGTTCGAGAAGTACTTCGCGATCTTGGCCGCGAACAGGTTGGCCGGCTCGTGGCCGTATAGCCAGGTCGGGATGGCCAGGCCGCCGCGGCGCGCCCATGTCACCGGGTCCACCGCCGTCTGGTCGGCCGGTTCCACCGAGTCGGGCGTGGGGGGCACGGGTCGGGCGAAGGCTGACCGTACCGCCAAAGCCACCGCCGTGTAGGGATCGTGATCGTGGAAGTCCGGCGCCGTCGCCAGCTTGTCGATCGCGTCGCGCAGGGTCTCCAGCGGGTGATCGGCCAGGAACGCGCCGAGGTTGGCCGCCTCCATCACGCCCGGGCCGCCGCCGGTCACGACCAGGCGGTCGGCACGCGCGAGCCGCCAGGCCAACTCGGCCGCATCGCGGAACTCGGTAGAGCCGCGCGGCACCGCGTGGCCGCCCATGATCCCGACCGCCGCCGACGGGCCTCGCGCACCGATCCAGCCTGCGGTGACGTTGGCTAGGGCGTTGTCGATGCCGGAGTCGTGCATCCGCTGCGCGACCGCCTCGCGGATCTCCGGCGTCGCCCCGCCCGTCGCCCGGAAGTGCTGGTAGACGACGGTGTCGAACATGCCGGCGAAGCCGTCGGAGGCGAAACCGGCCGACAGGTTCTCGGGCGTATACAACTGGGAGGGGTGCGTCGGGTAGGGCGGGCCGGCGAACTCCGGCACCACCACCGATCCGCGCAGCAGCAGGTCGACGACCGTGGTGAGCTCGCTGAAGTGGCAGCCGATGAACAGCGTGTCGCGCACGTCCACAGTGGACAGATCCACGGCGGCCAGGTCGAGGCCCTGCACGGTCTTGTTCGCCAGCGATCCGGCGCGCACGTGGAACAGCAGTTCCGCGGGCGACTCGATCTCGTCAGGCGAGTGATCGTGGAGCGCGACGACGTCAGGCGGTGGCGGAGTAGGCACCCGACCATCCTGTCAAAAGGACACAAGACGATGGCCCGACCGGTGAAGATCGGGCCATCGCGTAACCGGGTCCTGGGGAGGCTCCGGACTTCCATTTGTAGTCCCTGTGCCTTGGCGCACACACCCCCCGGTCGCGGGACGCGGCCTCAACCGTTTAGCCACCTCTGCGGAGGCGTCGGCCGACTCGCGGCGGACCTGATGTAATTGCCGACATGCAGAACCTGCTGCCTCAGCCCGATCCGACGCTACTCCCGGCCGACCCGCACGCCGACGAACTGCTCGCGAAGGCCGATACCGAAGAGGCCGTCAAGGCGGTTGCCGCGGCCTTCCCCACATACAGCGCCGCGTGGGCGCGCCTCGCCGAGTTGGCCATCGAGGGCGGCGAGCCGGTGACCGCGTATGCGTACGCCCGCACGGGCTACCACCGGGGCCTCGACCAACTGCGTCGCAACGGGTGGCGGGGCGCCGGGCCGGTCCCGTGGTCACACGAGCCCAACCAGGGCTTCCTGCGCGCCCTCCACGCCCTCGGTCAGGCGGCCGCCGCGATCGGCGAGACCGAGGAGGCCGAGCGCTGCGCCCAGTTCCTCAACGACAGCGACCCGGCGGCCACCGCGGCACTGAACCGCTAGAGCCCTTCCGAAACGGCCGCGGCGACCTTCAACCAGGCGTCGCGGCTGGCGGAGGTCAGCCCGGCGTAGCGGATCGGCTCCCCGGAGTCGATGAATCGCTCGTACGGCACCAGCATCACCGTCCGCGTCCGCGCCGCGAAGTGCCGGGTGATCGCCGGTATGTCGACGTGCCGCCGGCTGGGCGGCATCGAGACCACCGTCACCGCCTGTCGCACCAGCCGCTGTCGACCGTGTTGTTCGAGGTGGTCGAGCATCCGGGACGCGGTCTCCGCGGAGTCGTTGCGCGCCGACATCGTCACGACGAGCTGGTCGGTCGCGTCGATCGCGGCTTGCCAGTTCTGGGCGCGCACATTGTTGCCGGTGTCGACCACGATCAGCTTGTAGAACCGGCTGACCACGTCACGGATCTCGCCGAACGCCTGTGCGGTCAGCATCTCGCCCGCGGTCGCCGACTCGTCGGACGCGAGCACGTCGAACATGCCCTCGCCCTGTGCCCGGACGTACTGGGAGAGGTCGCCGACGCGCCCCTGCGCCCCCTGGAAGTGGTCGAGGTCCCGCAGCAGATCCCGCACCGTCCGGGTGTGGAAGTCCTGCTGGGCCCGCATGCCGAGCGTGCCCTGGGTTTCGTTGTTGTCCCAGGCCAGCACGTAGCCGCCGCGCTTCTGCCCGAAGGTCATCGCGAGCAGCAGGACGGCGACGGTCTTGCCCGCGCCGCCCTTCGGGTTCACGACGGTGACCTGGCGGAGCCCGCCGAAGTTGCGGCGCACCATCTCCACGTACTGCCGATACTCGACCTCCCGCCGCCCCGGCGGCAGCGTGACCAGGCCGAGTGTGCCCCTGGACAGCGCACCACGGACCCCGCGTGCGGCGACGGGGTCGGCCGGCCGGGCCTGCCGTCGCTGGGCGAACTCGTCGGCGGTGGGCGTGCTGCCGTCGGACCAGTTGGGCAGCGGCAGCGGTGGCAGCGGCGGTACGGTCAGCGCCCCGTCAACCGGCCCGTACGCCTCATCGGGCGGGAAGCCCCCGGACGACTCTTCCTGCCGCGGCTGCGGAACGTACGGCTCCTGCGCCGGCCAGCCCGCCCCGACGTGCGGCGCCCCGGCAGGCGGCAGCGGCGCGGCGTGCGGCGGCCGTCCGGGGTGCGGCGGTGCTCCGACCGGTGGCGGCGCGGCGTGCGGACGGGCGCCGACGTTCGCCGGACCGCCGTTGGGCGGTTGCGGCGAGCCGAGGCGCGGTGGTGCTGGAGTGGCGGTCCTGCCTGACACCGGGTTTGCGCCCGCGCCTGACACCGGGCTGGCCGCGCCTGACGCCGGGACGGTGCCCGGGCCGGACACGGGGATCGCGCCCGGGCCGGAGACCGGGACGGCGCCGCTGCCGGAGACCGGGATCGCCGGAGAGGGTTTCACGGGCTCGCCTGCGGGGGGCACGTGCGGCACGGGGCGTCCGTGGTGGACGCCGTCCGGCCAAGCTTCACCCGGCGGCTGGGACCACGGCGAGCCTACGTACTCCGGTGTGGCTGACGTGCCCGGCGGCGACCCGGCGGATCGCTCCGGTCGACGTCCCGCGATGTCTTCGTCCGGTGGCCAGATCCCGTCGTCCACAGCAGTTACCTCCCGCGATGCGCCCTCCACCGTATGCGACGGGATCGAAGTCCGACATCCGGGCGGGTGGAGGTCAGGGCACGTACACGGCCCAGGCGCCGCGCTCCATCCACCAGGAGCGCTTGCGGCTGAGGGAGCCCTCGACGCCGTCGTCGACGAACGGGACGTCGACGCGCGGGGTCACGGCGACCGCCCGGCCGTGGGCGCGTCGCACCTCGATCTCGACGCGCGGGCGGCGGAACAGGCGGCGGGCGGTGCGTGGCACGGCGACGGCCACATCCAGTACGCCATCCTCCAGGGAAGGCGCGGTGACCAACGGCAGACCGTCGACGGTCGCGTAGCGCGAGGCGTTGGCGATCACCGACATCAGCACGGGTTCGGTGCCGTCGGCCAGGATCGCGTCGTCCACTTCGACCCGCGCCAGGAACGTGCCGGTGGTCCCCTGCGCGGTGACCCCGCCGAGCAGTGCGCCGTCGAGGGTCACCGACCCGCCGTCGTTGCGCAGCAGGTCGAGGCGCCGGGTCCGGCCGCCGAGCACGGCCGCGGCGACGTCGGCGGGCTTGCGTGGCAGGCCGAGCCGGGTGGCGAGGTCGGTGGGGTCGGGGCCGAGCGGCAGGATGCCGATGGGCGGCAGGTCGGGGATGGTGCGGTCGTCGGCCAGCGTGTCAGGCCGCTTGCTCGGTGCCGGCGCGTGGAGCCGGACCATGCGCCGCATGACCGCGCGCAGTTGGCCGTCGGCCGCGGTCGCCACGACGAGCCGGGCGGGCGGCGCCACGGCCAAGGCCTTGTCGATCTCGGCGTCGTTGTGTGCGATCACCGTCTCGACCTGGGCACCCGCTATGCGCAGCGCATCGCGGCAGGCGAGAATGGGGGTACGCGTGCCGCACGCGCCGTTTTCGCAGGCACACTCCGTGCCTTCGCCCAGCGCGAGCAACACGACGTCGACCACGGTTGTCAGCCTTCCTCGTAGTAAGCGGCACTGCTCGGGGTTGTTAGCCTGGCATCCGGGTCACCCGACCGCCTTGGAGGGCGAGCAGACATGCCAGCGATCGTGCTCATCGGCGCTCAGTGGGGCGACGAGGGCAAGGGCAAGGTTACCGACATGATTGGCGGCGGCGTCGACTACGTCGTGCGCTACTCCGGTGGCAACAACGCGGGTCACACCGTGGTGACGCCGGACGGGCAGAAGTTTGCCCTGCACCTCATGCCCTCCGGCGCGCTGTGGCCCAACGCGGCCATCGTGATCGGCAACGGCGTGGTCGTCGATCCCAAGGTGCTGCTGGCCGAGATCGACGGGCTGGCCGAGCGTGGCGTCGACGTGTCCCGCCTGATGATCTCGGGTGACGCACATCTCATCATGCCGCATCACCGGGCGCTCGACCGTGTCGTCGAGCGCTACCTGGGCTCGTCGCGCATCGGCACCACCGGCCGCGGCATCGGCCCGGCCTACGGCGACAAGGTCGCGCGCATGGGCATCCGGGTCCAGGACCTGCTCGACCCGGGCATCCTGCGCAAGAAGCTCGAAATCGTGCTGCGCGAGCGCAACCAAGTGCTGTTCAAGGTCTACAACCGCAAGGAGATCGACGTCGACGCGGTGGTGGAAGAGTACCTCACCTACGCGGAGCGGCTCCGCCCGTACATCACCGACACCCGCGCGGTGCTGTGGAAGGGCCTGGAGGAGGGCCGGACGGTCCTGCTGGAGGGCGCGCAGGCCACGATGCTCGACATGGACCACGGCACGTATCCGTTCGTGACCTCGTCCAACCCCACCGCGGGCGGCGCCTGCGTCGGCGCGGGCATCCCGCCGACCGCGATCAACCGGGTGATCGGCGTCACCAAGGCCTACACGACGCGCGTCGGCTCGGGCCCCTTCCCGACCGAGCTGTTCGACGACAACGGTGTCCACCTGCGCAAGGTCGGCCGGGAGTACGGCACGACGACCGGCCGCGAGCGGCGCACCGGCTGGTATGACGCGGTCGTGGCGCGATACGCGACCCGCCTCAACGGCATCACCGACCTGGTCGTCACGAAGCTCGACGTGCTGTCCGGCCTGGAGACGGTGCCGCTCTGCGTCGCCTACGAGATCGACGGCAAGCGCACCGACGACATGCCGTTGACGCAGACCGAGTTCCACCACGCCACCCCGATCTACGAGGAGCTGCCCGGCTGGTGGGAGGACATCTCCGGCGCCCGGGAGTTCAGTGAGCTGCCGGCCAACGCGCAGCGGTATGTCGAGCGGATCGAGGAGCTCGCCGGCACCCGCGTGTCCATCGTCGGGGTGGGACCCGGCCGGGACGAAAACGTGGTGCGCCACAGTCTGCTCTAGGCTTGGGCCGTGCGCGTACTCCTCATCGGCACCGGCGGTCGTGAACACGCCATCGCCGCTGCTCTCGCCGCGGACCCGGCGGTCACCACCCTGATCTGCGCGCCCGGAAACCCGGGCATGGCGGCGCTGGGCGAGCTGGCTGAGGTCGACCCGCTCGACCCGGCCGCCGTCGCGGCGCTCGCCGTCGACAGCGGAGCCGATCTGGTTGTCGTCGGGCCCGAGGCACCTCTGGTGGCCGGGGTTTCCGATGCGGTCCGGGCCAAGGGCATCCCCTGCTTCGGACCGTCCCAGGCGGCCGCGGCACTGGAGGGCTCGAAGGCGTTCGCCAAGGACGTCATGAGCGCCGCCGGCGTGCCGACGGCCCGTTCGTTCGTGTGCACCTCCCCGGAGGAGCTCGGGGCGGCGCTGGACGCGTTCGGCCCGCCGTATGTGGTCAAGGACGACGGGCTCGCCGCGGGCAAGGGTGTGGTCGTCACGGAGGATCGTGACGCCGCCCTCGCCCACGGCGCGGCCTGCGAGCGGGTGGTCGTCGAGGAGTACCTCGCCGGCCCCGAGGTCTCGCTCTTCGTCGTGACCGACGGCACGGCGGCGGTACCGCTGCAGCCGGCGCAGGACTTCAAGCGCATCCACGACGGGGACGCCGGCCCCAACACCGGCGGCATGGGGGCGTATTCGCCGCTGCCGTGGGCCCCCGCCGGCCTGGTCGACCGGGTGATGGCCGAGGTGGTGCAGCCGACGCTGGCCGAGATGCGCCACCGGGGGACGCCGTTCTCCGGTGTGCTCTACGTCGGCCTGGCGCTCACCGCCGACGGCCCGAAGGTCATCGAGTTCAACTGCCGGTTCGGCGACCCCGAGACGCAGGTCGTCCTGGCCCGCCTGGAGACGCCACTGGCCGGTGTGCTGCAGGCGGCGGCGCTCGGCCGGCTGGCCGAGGGCCCGCCGCTGGCCTGGCGCCCGGGTGCCGCGGTGTGTGTCGTGATGGCGAGCGCCGGCTATCCGGAGTCGTCCAGCAAGGGCGACGTGATCACCGGCGCCGACGGCGTCCCCGGCGTCGTCCACGCCGGCACCGCGCGGCGGTCTGACGGCGTACTGGTGACGAACGGTGGCCGTGTGCTCACCTGCACCGCGCTCGGCGGGACGCTGGATGACGCGCGCCGCTCGGCATATCAACTGGTGCACGGTGTGCGCTTCGAGGGGGCGCAGTTCCGCACGGACATCGCGCTCGCCGCGGCGGAGAACCGCGTGTCCGTTCCCATTCACGCAGCGTGATACGGGCCTCGGCCATTCGGTCGCCGAGCCCGACCCCCGCGCCGCAGCTTCCCGTCACCGGCTCGAACGTCCCGCTGATCAGTGGCATCGGCGGCGGCCTCGTGGTCATCGGCGCGGTGCTGTTCCTGACCTACCGTCGCCGGCGCAACATCAAGTTCGTCGCCTGACCGATCCGCGACTCGCGCAACGGCGGCACCGGAATCCGGTGCCGCCGTTGTTTTTGCTCGCCGACCGCCCGCGGCGCACCGCGTTCCTGCCGTGCTGACGGCCTATCCGTGAGCGGCCGCGTGGGCGTCCTGCCGGACCGTCACGGCGGTGATCGCACGACCGCGGATCTGGGACACCGTGAACGTCCACGGCTCCACCGTCACCGTCTCCCCGGGAGCCGTCGGCAGGTGACCCAACTGGGCCAGGACCAGGCCGGCCACCGTGGTGTAGCCGGTGCCGGGCAGGTGGTCGTTCTCGATGCCGATGTCGGGCAGGTCGTGGATCGGGAAGGTGCCGGGCAGCAGCATGCTGCCGTCGGCGCGCCGCTGGACCTGCTGGATGTCGGAGTCGGTCTCGTCGTAGATCTCGCCGACGACCTCCTCGATGAGGTCCTCCAGAGTGACGATGCCGTCGATGGCGCCGCGCTCGTCGACGACCAGGGCGAGCTGCTGCCGCTCGCTCTTGAACCGCTGGATCGCCTGCGCGACCGGCAGCGACTCGGGCAGCAGCAGCGCCGGCCGCATGACGCTGCGCACCATGCCGTCGGCGGTGATCAGATCGGCCCAATGCACGATGCCGATCGCGCTGTCGAGGTCGCCGTTGTGCACCACGGGCGCCCGCGAGTGACCGGTGCCGGCCAGCGACGCGGCGGCCTGCGCGGCCGACATGTCGGCGCTCAGGCTGAACACCGCCGGCCGGGGCACCAGCACCTCGCGCAGGGTCCGTCCGGCGATCTCCACGGCGCCCGAGATGATCGAGCGCTGCTGCCGGGTGAAGGTGCGCTGCGTGGCGACCAGGTCGCGCAGCTCCTCCGGGCTGATCTCGTCCTGGCGGACGTCGGGGTCGGCGCCGGCCATGCGCACGACGAGGTCGCTCGCCTTGCCGAGTACCCAGTTGACCGGCCGCAGCAGGGCGGACAGCACGTAGAGCGGGCGGGCCACGACGAGCGCCCATCCCTCGGCGCGCTGCATCGCGATCCGCTTGGGTGCCAGCTCACCGATGACCAGCGTGAGGAATGTCAGCAGCAGCGTGACGATCACGATGGCGACCGGCGCGGCGGCGCCGTCGAGGAAGCTCAGCAGCGGCGCGAGCGGCGCCGAGAGCGACACCGCGGCCGTCGCCGAGGCCAGGAACCCGGCCAGGGTGATGCCGATCTGGATGGTTGCCAGGAAGCGGTTGGGGTCACGGGCCAGCCGGACGAGCGTGCGGCCGGCCTTGCCCTGCCGCTCGAGCCGTCGGAGCTGACCCTCCCGTAGCGAGATCAGTGCCATCTCACTGCCGGAAAACGCCGCGTTGAGCAGCGTAAGCACAATGACGAGCGCCAGCTCGACCCAGGTTGAACTCATCGGTGCCGCCGCAGGAGCGGCCCGGTACTACTCCCGTCCACCGAACCAGGGTAGCGGGGCTACCTGGGAAAAAGCTGGCGGCGCACGATCTTGCCGGTGGCGTTGCGGGGCAGGGCGGGCACGAAGTGGATGTCGCGGGGCACGGAGAACCTGGCCAGGCGGTGCCGCACATATTCGCGGACCGCGTCCGGCTCCACCCAATCGCCCTCGTGCAGCGCGATCCAGGCGGCCAGCCGCTGGCCGAACTCCTCGTCCGGCACGCCGGCCACCGCGACCTCACGGACCTGCGGCAGCTCGGCGATGACGTCCTCGACCGCCGCGGGATACACGTTCTCGCCTCCGGAGATCACCATGTCGTCCTCGCGGCCGTCGACGAAGAGCAGGCCGTCGGCGGACACGTGCCCCAGGTCGCCGGTCGCCAGCAGGCTGCCGCGCGACTCGCGGCCGGTGCCGTTGGTGTACCCCTCGAAGAGCATGTCGTTGCCGACGAAGATGCGTCCGATCACGCCCGTCGGGAGCGGCCGGCCGGCCTCGTCGAGGATCGCCACGCGCGTCCCGTGGGGCGGGCGGCCCGCCGTCCCGGGCGAGGAGCGCAGCTCGCCGGGGGTGGCGATCGACGCCCACGACGCCTCCGTCGAGCCGTAGAGGTTGTAGAGCACATCGCCGTACACCTCCATGAACCGCGTGGCGAGAGGACCGGTAAGTGCCGAGCCGGACACCGCCACGACGCGCAGCGAGGGCATCTTCCCCGGCGCCTCCAGCAGCCGCTGCAGCATCACCGGCACCGCGAACAGCGACGTGCAGCCGTGTGCGCGCACGGCGTGCACGGCGGACGGCGGGGTGAACCGGCGGGCGACGACGATGGTGCCGCGCAGGGCCAGGCAGAGCTGCAGCGCGGCGAGGCCCCAGGTGTGGAACAGCGGCGCCGCGACGAACATGCGCTCGCCGGCGTTGAGGGGGATCCGCGACACCACGGAGGCCAGGGGGCCGAGACCGGTGGGATTTCTCCGTCTGGCGCCCTTGGGGGCTCCGGTGGTACCCGACGTGAGCACGACGACGGAGCCGGGGCTGGACGACGGTTCCAGCTCGGCCGACGGGGAACGCCGGATGAGGCCGTCGATCCGCTCGACGGCCACTCGGGGCAGGTGCGGCGGCATCGCGGCGAGCAGGCCGAGCAGCGACTCGTCGTGCAGCAGCAGCGTCAGGCCCTGGTCGTGGGCGACGGTCTCGAGCTGCGCGTTGCCCAGGCTGGTGTTGACGAGCACCGCCTGCGCGCCGAGTGCGATGACGGCCATCATGCTCTCGACGAAGTATGCCGAGTTGTCGCAGAGCAGCCCGACCCGGGAGCCGGGGCCCACGCCGTGCTCGGCGCGCAGCGCGTTGGCCAGGCGGCGGACCCGCACGTCGAGCTCGCCGTAGGTGACGGCGCGGCGCTCGTCGACGACGGCGACGTGCTCCGGGGAGCGGGCGGCGGCGGACCGCATCTCCCCGAACAGGCCGAAGCCCCACCTGCGCAGCGCGTTGAGCTGCCGCACGACGCGGGTGGGGCGGCCGGGTGCGAGCACCCTGCGGCGGGCAAGGGTGCGCAAGACGAATGTCTTCTTCGCGGTCATGTCCCTACCGAACGTAGATGCCTGAGATGGCCCGCGACACCACCAGCCGCTGGATCTCGCTGGTGCCCTCGAAGATCGTGTAGATCTTCGCGTCCCGGTACCACCGCTCGACCGGGTGTTCACGCAGGAAGCCCGCGCCACCCAGGATCTGCACGGCCTTCTCGGTGACGGCCACGGCGACCTCGCCGGCCTTGAGCTTGCTCATCGAGCCCTCGCCGGCCTCGAACCGGCGGTTGTTGCGGCCCATCCAGGCGGCCCGCCAGACCAGCAGGCGAGCGGCGTCGATCTCCGTCCGCATGTCCGCGAGCGCGAACGCGACGGCCTGGTTCTCGATGATCGGCCGGCCGAACTGGACGCGGCGCTTCGCGTAGTCCAGCGCGTACTCGTACGCGGCGCGGGCCACCCCGAGCGCCTGTGCGCCGACCGCGGGACGGGACAGCTCGAACGTGCGCATCGCCGCCTGGCCCTGCGCCTTGCGTCCTTCGCGGGCCTTGGCGAGGCGGGCGTCGAGGACGTCCTTGCCGCCGAGCAGGCAGCGGCCCGGCACCCGCACGTCGTCGAGGAAGACGTCGGCCGTGTGTGAGGCGCGCAGGCCCAGCTTCTTGAGCTTCTTCGAGCCGTTGAGCCCGGGCGTGCCGGGTGGCACGACAAAGGCGGCCTGTCCCCGGGAGCCGAGTTCGGGGTCGACGCTCGCGGTGACGACATGGACATCGGCGATCCCGCCGTTGGTCGCGTAGGCCTTCTGCCCGTTGAGCACCCACTCGTCGGTGGCCTCGTCGTACCGTGCCCGGGTCTTCATGGAGCCGACGTCGGAGCCGGCCTCGGGCTCGGTCGTGCAGAACGCGGCGACCTTCGGGTCGGCCGCGTCGCCGAAGCACTGCGGCACCCACTCGAGCATCTGGTCGGGCGTCCCGGACGCGTAGATCGAGGCCACGGCGAGGCTGGTGCCGAAGATCGCCATGCCGATCCCGGCGTCACCCCAGAACAGCTCCTCGTTGGCCAGGCACAGTGACAGCCCGGACGGGTCGGCCCAGCAGTTGGCCAGGAACTCGAACCCGTAGACTCCGATCTTGGCCGCCTCCTGGATGATCGGCCAGGGTGTCTCCTCGCGGGTGTCCCACTCCGCGGCGGCCGGTCGAACGACGTCGCTGGCGAAGCCGCGCACCCAGTCACGAAGGTCCCGCTGCTCCTCGTTCAGGTCGAGCGAGAACTCCGGCATGCGCCCCTCCTTCCTCTCTCCCCGCGTTGATCTTGCAGTCGTGGTGCCGCGACGCTCCGTTGTTGTCCGGGTTTGTCAGGCACCACAACTGCAAGATCAACGCGCTGGGGCTCAGGGCTTCGGGATGTCGAACAGGTTGGCGATGTTGGCCGCCAGGCCCAGGTCACCCTTGGCCTTGAGCTTGCCGGTCATGAACATCATCATGGGGTTGCCGGCGCCGGAGACGACCTTGAGGAAATCGACGGGACCGACCGTGATCGCGAGCTTCGGGTCCTGGTCGGGACTCGGCGACAGGGTGCAGGTGCCGTTGGCGATGACCAGCTCGTAGGTGTCGACGCCGCCGTCGGGCCGCTCGGTGATGGTCCAGTGGATCACCGCGTTGGTCGAGCCGGCACGGTCGGGACGGAACAGCCCCGGGAAGCGGGAGAAGATCGTGTCGAGGATCTTGCCGCGCTGGTCGCTCTTCATGATGTCGGCGAGCTGCGAGTCCGGCGCGTTCTTCACGAGCTGCGCGAACTGCGTCGGGTCGACGTTGGTGAAGTCGCCGAGGGCGTCAAGGTCGGTCATGGCGATGGCCTCCGTTGATATTTACCTACTCGTGCGTAACATTACGCACGAGTAGGTAAGGTGGCAAGATGCTGAAACGGCTTCCGCGCGTGGTCCGCGAGCAGCAGATGCTCGACGCTGCGGTCAAGGTCTTCGCCCGCCGCGGCTTCCACACGGCCTCGATGGACGAGATCGCGGAGGTCGCCGGCATCTCCAAGCCGATGGTCTACGCCTACCTCGGGACCAAGGACGAGCTCTTCGTCGCCTGCCTGCGGCGGGAGGCGACCCGCCTGATGGAGGCGGTGGCAGCGGGTGTACGGCCCACCGCCCGCCCCGACGAGCAGTTGTGGAACGGCCTGCGAGCCTTCTTCGCCTTCGTCGGTGCCCACCGCGACGGTTGGCGGGTCCTGTACCGCCAGGCGCGCAGCGAGCCGCAGTTCACCGGCGAGTTGGCCGGCATGCGGGCGCGGATCGTCGAGGTCGTCGCCGGGCTGCTGGAGAGCGCCTGCGCCGCGGCCGCGGTCCCCGCCCGCCCGGGCGACTTCACGGCGATGGCCTACGCCTACGTCGGCGCCGCCGAGTCCCTGGCCGACTGGCTGGCCGACCACGAGGAGGAGGACCCGGACCACACCGCGACGCGGATGATGAACTTCGTCTGGGTCGGCGCCGAGTCCCTGCTGCGGGGCAGGATCTGGCGCGCCCAAGAGGGTCCGTCCCGCTGACGGACCGGCCAAGCGGGCCGACAGGGATTGTGCGCGTACCCCGGCCCTGTCCGCGCGGTCGGCGGGCCGCCAGTCGGCACAAGGGGTGAGTGGTTCGAGGTCACATCCCCTTCCGGGAGCACCGCCGCGCGGCACCCGAGGTGACCGCCGGCTCGATGAGGAACATGGAACGGGCGCCAGCGCCAAGGCCGCGACGTCGAGCCGCGCCGTCGTCTGTCAATCCCCGCGTTGCGCTACGGGATGGTGACGCACGGTCGTGCGGGTGGGTGTCTGTCGCTCATGATCGCCGCTGGACCCGGGATGGCGCGGTCCGGCCGGGCGACTCCAGATCATGGGAAAGATGTGGCTGTCGGGGCAGCCATGTCTTTCCCATGATCTGTGGGATCGAGCGGCCTGGCGGCGGATCGCGCCGCAGCGCGCGCCGGCCGACGCACCCCGGCGGCGACACCTCCGAGGATCGCGCCCGAATTGTCGGCCTGATCGGGGTTGAGAAGAGGCCGTTGGGATCAGGTCGGGGGCGGCGACACTAGCCCACCAGACTTGCCGTTCGCCAGACGGCCGCCACGACCAGGACGAGCGCCAGCACCGCGATCGTCAGGGTCTGGACGAGCGTGCGGTGCTTCTGTGGCGCGTAGGCCAGCCCGATGGCGGCGAGCGCGCCGGTGATCAGGCCGCCGATGTGTCCACCGACTGAGATCTGCGAGAAGGAGAAGGTGATCACCAGGTTGAGCACCAGCACCGGCAGCACACCGGCGATGCTCAGGCGCAGCCGGCGCAGGACCACGACCAGCGCGCCGAAGAGGCCGAAGAGCGCCCCGGAGGCGCCGGCCGTGATCGTGTTCGGCGCGCTGAACAGGTAGGCGGCGACCCCGCCGCCCAGTCCGGCGATGAGGTAGAGCGCGAGGAACCGGCCGCGGCCCAGAGCCGCTTCCAGCGGCCGGCCGACGACCCACACCCCCCACATGTTCAGCGCCAGATGCAGGACGCCGAAGTGCAGGAACATCGCGGTGAGCAGACGGTAGTACTCCCCGGCCGCGATGCCGTGCGGCGCGCCGCCGGGGGCGTAGGACGCGTAGCCCAGCTCGCCGAAGTGCTGATGCAGCGGGGTGATGCCGCTGAGCAGGCCGCCCCAGCCGCCGCCGGCCACCGCACCCGTGCCGGCGCTGACGATGGTGGCCAGGAACGCCATCACATTGAGCACGATCAGCGTGATGGTGACCGTGCCCTGAGTGCCCGAAGATCCACCGCCGAACGTGGTCCTGGCAGGGTGCTGCGACCTGGCACCGTCGCGGACGCACTCCGGGCACTGGAAGCCGACCGACGCCTCGTTCATGCAGTTCGGGCAGATCGGCCGGTCACAGCGGTTGCACCGGACATACGTCTCTTTGTCGGGGTGCCGATAGCAGACGGGGACCACGTTCGCCGGCGGCTGAGTCATGCACCAAGGTTAGCTAGCCCTTCCGGGCTAGCCCTTCACGCGACCCGCTCGATCTCCACCCGCTCGATCACGATGTCCTGCCGCGGGCGGTCACCCGGGCCGGTCTGCGTGCCGGCGATCTGGTCGACGACCTTGCGGGAGTCGTCGTCGGCGACCTCGCCGAAGATCGTGTGCTTGCCGTTGAGGTGGGGGGTCGGGCCCACCGTGACGAAGAACTGCGAGCCGTTGGTCCCGCCGCCGGTGAAGCGGTCGGTGCCCGCGTTGGCCATCGCCAGCAGGTACGGCCGGTTGAAGTGCAGCTCCGGGTGGATCTCGTCGTTGAAGGTGTAACCGGGGCCGCCCCGGCCGGAGCCGGTCGGGTCGCCGCCCTGGATCATGAAGCCGTCGATCACGCGGTGGAAGATGACGCCGTTGTAGTACGGGCCCGAGCCCGGCTGGCCGGTGCGCGGGTCGGTGTATTCCTTGCTGCCCTCGGCGAGCTCCACGAAGTTGCGCACCGTCTTCGGCGCGTGGTTGGGGAACAGCTCAAGCCGGATAGGACCGGCGTTGGTGTGCAGCGTCGCGAACAGTTGCTCGGCCACCAGTTCTCCCTTTCATTGGTGACATTCCGTCATCACCGTATCTGACGGGCATTCTGCCGGATCCGGGTGTGCGGGCCGCCCGTTCGGTGCACGATGACCAGCAGCGGTGACGTCCGTGAGGTTCTCCCCGGTCGGAATGGGGTAACCGGGGGTTGGACGGTTTCGCGGCCACGGGAGGTGGAGCAAGTGTTTCGACGTCGTCGGGTGAAGACGCACAGCCGGCTCATGCGGGAAGAGCTCGGGGAAAGCTTCGATCACCTGCGGATGGCCGCGGCGCATGCCGCCGATGGCGCTTCGGGCGCCTTGGCGCCACGCGTCGAGTCCGCCCGTCAGGCGGTCAAGCCGGGTCTGCGCAAGGCACAGGGCGCGGCGATGGGTGGGATGGACGCGGTGCTCGTGATCGCCCGCGACCGTTCCCGCCAGGCCGGCAAGAAGGCCGAGAAGATGGGGCGCAAGGGGAAAACCAGGATGATGGGGAACCAGGGCCGCACACGGCGCTGGCCGATGACGCTGGGTGGCCTCCTGGTCGCCGGTGCGGCAGTGGGCATGGCGTCCGCCATGCTGCGGCGCCGGCGCAACCAGCAGGCCTGGGACGAGTACGGCTCGACTCGCACGACCGGCGACACCGGCGCGATGCTCGAATCGGCGAAGTCCACGATGGACGCCGGCGTCGAAAAGGCCAAGACGATGGGTGAGGCGGCGAAGGACCGCGCCTCCGACCTGATCGGTAGCAAGAGCACCGGCACCGGCACGTCCGGCGGCGGTGAGCACGACAAGCCCTCGATGCCGCAGACGGCGTCGAAGAACAGTCGTTCTTAGCACGATCGATCGCGTAGGCGGGCCGTCCCCGGCCACGGGGGACGGCCCACCTATGTGCGCCTCAGATGTGCTCAGAGCCAGCCGCTGCGGCGGAAGGCCCGGTAGAGCCCGGCGGAGATCGCCACGATCAACGCCATCACGCCCGGGTAGCCGAAGACCCACTTGGTCTCCGGCATGAAGTCGAAGTTCATCCCGTAGATGCCCGCGATCGCGGTCCAGACCGCGGCGATGGCGGCCCACGCGGCGATCTTGCGCATGTCGTTGTTCTGGTCGACGCTCACCTGCGCCAGCCGCGCCTGCAGCACCGAGTTGATGACGTCGTCGAGGTACAGGACCTGCTCGACCGCGCGCGCCAGGTGGTCGTTGACGTCGCGGAAGTACCGGCGGATCTCGTCGGGTACCTCCGTGAACTGGCCGGTGGCCAGCCCGGCGAGGGGCCGTTGGAGCGGCAGCACGGCGCGCTTGAACTCCATCAGCTCGCGCTTGAGCTGGTACACCCTCTGGATCCGGCTCGTGCCGCTGCTCCGCGACGGGGCGAACACCTGGTCCTCGACCGCCGCGACGTCCTCCTCGATGCCGGTGGCCACCTCGACCAGCGTGTCGACGACGCTGTCCGTCACGGCGTAGGCGACCGCCCACGGCCCGCGGGCCATCACCTCTCGGCGCTGCTCCAGGCCGGAGCGGACCGGGGCGAGCCGGCTCGCGTCACCGTGCCGCACGGTGATGATGAAGTGCTCGCCGATGAACATCAGCACGTCGCCGGTCTCGACGACCTCGCTCGTGTCGGTGATCTCGTCGTGCTCGACGTATCGCGCGGTGCGCATCGTCACGAAGATCATTTCGCCGTACCGCTCGACCTTCGGCCGCTGCTTCGAGGTCACCGCGTCCTCGACGGCCAACTCGTGCAGCTCGAACGTCTCGGCGATGGCCGACATCTCGTCGGCGTGCGGCTCTTTCAGGCCGATCCACACGAAGCCGCTGCGGTGCCGGCGCGCCGCGTGCAGCGCCTCCGCGTAGTGCCACTCACCGGGCTGGCGGACGCCGTCGACGTAGAGCGCGCAGTCGACGATCGCGCTGCCCACGGCGGGCTGCACCGCCGGCACGGCCGGCGCCGGCGAACTCAGCATCCGCGACATCGCCCGGACAGGCCGGGAGAAGGCACGCGACAGCGAGCCGGCGGTGTTCTGCTGATTGTCGGCCATCACGACCTCCCAGGCGGAACGAACGTTGGCACCGGGTGGACCGACCGCAGGTGGGGGGTGGGGGCGCGGTCGGCCCACCCGGTGCCGTTGGGGGGCGGGGGTGATGCCTGCGGCGCGATTCGCAAAGCGCGCCGGGCTGGATTTTGATCCATCCGGTACCGGCTGGGGAACCACCCCCATCATCACGGTTTGGTGTCAGCTTTTGCGAACGGCCTCGATCGCCGCGGCCAAGCGGGCCACGCCTTCGTCGATCTGATCCGTCAGCACGGCCGAGAACGCCAGCCGGACCGCGTTGCGACCGCCCTCGAGGAGGAAGTCGCTGCCCTTGACCACGGCCACGCCGAAGTCCCGCGCCGCGACCTTCTCCAGCTCCGTCGTGTCGACGTCCTCCGGCAGCTCCACCCAGAGGAAGTAGCCGCCGTCCGGCTCCACGAACCGCGCGTCGGGCACGTGCTTGCGCAGGCCCTCGGCCAGCAGCCGGGCGCGCTCGCCCAGCGTCGCCGACACCTTGGCGATCGACCGCTCGATGTCGCCGCTCACGCAGAACTGGTGGGTGATCGCCTCGGCGACCATGCTCGGCGAGATGTAGAGGTTCGTCGCCCGCTTGGCGATCGCGGCGATCGTCGCCTGCGGACCGACCAGGTAGCCGACCCGCAGGCCGGGGGCGACCGTCTTGGTGAAGGAGCTGGCGTGGACGACGACGCCGGCCGTGTCCTGGGACAGCATCGTCGGCAGCTTCTCGCCCCGCCAGCGGATGTCCGCATACGGGTCGTCCTCGAAGATCGTGAAGCCGTACCGCTCCGCCAGCGCGACCAGGGCTCGCCGCTTGTCCGCCGACAGGGTGACGCCGGCCGGGTTCTGGAAGTTCGGAATGATGTGCGCGAGGGTCGGGCGGACGCCGCTGTCGAGCAGCTTCCGCAGCTCCTCGACGTCGAGGCCGTCCTCCTCGACCGACACCTGGTGCACCTCGGCGCCCAGGTTGCGCAGGTTGAGCAGGGTGCGGTCATAGGTCGGCTTCTCCACGACCACCGCGTCGCCGGGCTTGACCAGGTGCTCGAACAGCAGTGCGTCGGCCTGCAGCGAGCCGTTGGTCACGATGACCTGGTCGGCCTCCACACCGTGCTTGGTGGCGATCCACGAGCGCAGAGGAAGGTAGCCGACGGACGTGCCGTAGGCGGTGATGCCAGCCGGGTCGGCCTCGAAGGCCCGCACGGCGGCGGCCTTGAGTCCGTCGACGTCGACGATGTCGAGACTGGGTGCGCCACGGGCGAAAGAAATGAGCTGCATGATGGCAGCCTACGAGAGCCGCCGCGGACGACTCAGCCGAGTTCCGGCTCGTCCACCGGGCGGAGTGCGGCGGTTTTTCGGCCGATGCCCGGATCGGCGCCATGCTTTTCCGGCCGAGCGTGCCCCACGCCGGTCATCCCGAGCGTCGGGCCCGGGAGTATGACCTGGGACACGGCCGGCCGGGACCGCCGCGGTCAGGCCGGAATGGTGGTCTGGACCCAGACTCGGATGATGTCGCGCACGGAGATCACCCCGAGCACGTCATCCTCGTCGAGGACGACCAGGTGGCGGAAGCCGCCGCGCACCATGGCGCTCGCCGCTTCCTCGATCGTCCAGGTCGGGCTGGCGTAGACGACTTCCCAGGTGATGTGCTCGGCGGTCCGCTCGACGTCTGGGTCGAGGCCGGTGCCGAGCGCGTTGAGGATGTCCCGCTCGGTGATGATCCCGACCCCGGCGCCGTCGGGGTCGGCGACGACCGCCGAACCGACCTTGTGGGTGGACATCAGCCGTGCGGCTTGACGCAGGGTATGGTCCGGGCCGAGCTGTACCACGACCGCGGACATGGCTTCGTGTACTTGCATGGGCGCATCACTCCTCGCAAGGCACGGTACGGACATCCTCCCGCCCCTGAGGCCAACTCTCAAGACTTGCCCATCAATCTGAGGCATCGAGATAAAGTTCGGAAACGTGCGGTTCCTCAACGACCAGACGCCTGCTCACGATCTCACCTACGACGATGTCTTCATGGTGCCGAGCCGCTCGGCCGTGGAGTCCCGGATGGCGGTGGATCTCAACACCCGCGACGGCAGTGGCACCACGATCCCGATCGTCGTTGCCAACATGACCGCCGTCGCCGGTCGGCGTATGGCGGAAACCGTCGCGCGGCGGGGCGCACTCGCGATCATCCCGCAGGACATCCCGATCGATGTCGTCTCCGAAGCCGTGTCCTGGGTGAAGGGCCGCCATCTCGTCTACGACACCCCGATCACCCTCGGGCCGACCGAGACCGTGTCGCTCGCGCTCGACCTGCTGCCCAAGCGTGCACACGGCGCGGTGATCGTGGTCGAGGACGGCCGGCCGATCGGCGTGGTGACCGAGAGCGACTGCGCCGACGTCGACCGGTTCAGCCAGTTGCAGGGCGTCATGTCGCGAAGACTGCTGACGCTGCCCGACGACATCACCCCCGAGGACGCCTTCAACCGGCTCGCCGCAGGCCACCACAAGCTGGCGCCGGTGATCGACCAGGCCGGCCGGCTCGTCGGCATCTTCACCCGCACCTCCGCGCTGCGGGCAACCCTCTACCAGCCGGCCGTCGACGCCGACGGGCGGCTGCGCATCGGCGCCGCGATCGGCATCACCGGCGACGCCGCCGGCCGCGCCGACAAGTTGATCGCCGCCGGCGTCGACGTGCTGGTCGTCGACACCGCGCACGGCCACCAGGAGCGGATGATCAGCACGCTGCGCGCGGTCCGCGCGCTCGACCCGGGCGTGCCGATCGTCGCCGGCAACGTCGTCACCCGCGAGGGCACCGCCGACCTGCTCGAGGCCGGTGCCGACATCGTCAAGGTCGGTGTCGGGCCCGGCGCGATGTGCACGACCCGGATGATGACCGGCGTCGGCCGGCCGCAGTTCTCCGCGGTGCTCGAGTGCGCCGCCGAGGCCAGGCGGATGGGCCGCCACGTGTGGGCCGACGGCGGCGTCCGCCACCCGCGAGACGTCGCCCTGGCACTGGCCGCCGGCGCGTCCAACGTCATGATCGGCTCCTGGCTGGCCGGCACGCACGAGTCCCCGGGCGATCCCCGGCGCGACGCCGACGGCCGGCTCTACAAGGAGAACTTCGGCATGGCCTCGGCCCGCGCGGTCAGCCGCCGCACCGCCGACGACAGCGTCTACGAGCGGGCCCGCAAGGCACTGTTCGAGGAGGGTATCTCGACCTCCCGGATGTATCTCGATCCGCGCCGCCCCGGCGTCGAGGACATCCTCGACGCGATCGTGGCGGGTGTGCGCAGCGCCTGCACCTATGCCGGTGCGGCCGACCTGGTGGAGTTCGCTGAGCGTGCGACGGTGGGTGTCCAGAGCGCGGCGGGTTATGCGGAGGGGAAGCCGCTCGACGTGAGCTGGTGATTGCCTCGGCAGCGGATAGTCGCGTCACCCAAAAGTCCCGTATGGTGCGTGTCGTGAAGCCCGCTCGCAACCCGCACGGCTCGTGACCGACCAGCCGTCCCGCCGCGGCCAGGCGTTGCGTGCTGCCTCCCGCTTTGTCGGCGCCGGCCTGCTCGACCAGGTGGTCATCGCCACCGCCAACGCCGCAAACACGCTGCTCGGCGGCGTCCTGCTGGCCAAGGAACAGTTCGGTGCGCTCGCGCTCGCACTCAGCGTCGGCTATTTCTCCATGTACCTCAACCGGGCCATCGTCGGCGACGTCCTTCTCGCGCTGGCGTCACGGTACGACGGCGACCACCGGGTGCGGCTGGTGCGCAACGGGCTGACGACCGCCCTGTGTTCCGGGCTCGTCACGACGGTCATCTTCGTCGGGATCTGGCTGATGTGGCCGCACAGCGGGAAGATCGACCTGCATGAACTGATCTGGCTGACCCCGTTCATGGTCCCGATCATGTTGCACGACACCGCCCGGTGTGACTACCTCGCCGACCGCCGGCCGGAGAAGGCCCTCGGCATCGACCTCGTCTGGGCGGGCACCCAGGGCATCGCGATCCTCGTCATGGTGCTGATCGGCCACTCCACCCCCGGCGGCCTGCTCGCCGCGTGGGGCATCGGCGCGACCGCCGGCGCGACGGTCTACGTGCTGCGCGAGGGGCACCTGCCGTGGGGAGGCAACCCGAAGGCGTGGCTCGCCGAGACCCGCCATCTGTCGGGCTGGTTCACCGCGACCGCAGTCGTGGCCCAGGTGCAGGTGCTGTCGATCAGCTTCCTGGTCGCCGGCAAGCTCTCCAAGATCGACCTGGGTAACCTGCGCTTCGTGCAGACGGTGCAGCTCCAGCCGGTGCAGAACCTGGTCGCGGCGATCCAGGGCCTCCTCGTGCCCCGCGCCTCGCGCAACGCGGCCGCCGCCGCCAGGCCGGGCGCCGAGGGTATCGAGGCGGCCGCGACCCTGCGCCGCCAGACCCGCCAGTTGGCGATCGCGTTCGCGGTGCTGGGCACGCTGATGGTGATCATCGTCTGGCCGCTCGTGTCGTGGGCGCTCACCAGGACGGGCAAGTTCTCCGAGGCCGCGCCGCTGGCCCTGCCGATCGCCCTGCAAGGGGCGGTCTACCTGCTGCAGGTCCCGTTCACGGCCGCGATGCGCGGCATGCACCGGGCACGGATGCTCTTCGTGCAGTACGTCGTCTTCGCGACCATCTCGCTGACCGGCCTCTCGATCGGCGCGAACTACGGCCTGCACGGCGCCGCGTGGGGTCTCCTGACCGGCTCGACGGCCGGCTTGATCTGCATGATGACGCTCTACTTCCAAGCCCTGAAGCGGGTCGGCCCTCCTCCCGAGTCCCCGGCGACGCCTCGCCTGGACGCGGCCAAGAGCGCCTGACCAGGCGCTAGCGCGCGGGTCCCGCCTCAGCCGGCACAGCCTCTCGCCGGACGGTCAGCAGCGCCGCCTCGCCGGACAGCAGGAGCAGCCACAGCGTGCTGCCCGTGCCGCCCAGCAGCCACTCGTTGGTCACTGTGCTCACCAGGGCCGCCGGGAACAGCACCAGCAGCCAGGGCGGGGCGTGGGCACGGCGGCGCCACAGGTTCCACGACAGCAGGACCACGCCGACCACGAAGGTCAGCACACCCACGACGCCCGCCTTGCGCAGCGCGGCGATCGGGGCGTTGTCGACCGTCAGCTTGATGTCCGGACCGCTGCTGGCCCGATACACCGTGGCCCGGGCGTCCCGGGTGTTGCCCAGCAGTTTCTCCGCGGCGCTGTCCGCCCGCCAGTCCGCCGCGACCTGCCGCCACGTCTCCACGCGACCGCTGCTCATCCCGGCGTCGCTGCCGTACCGCTCCTTGACGATGAACGACGGCCCGTTGACGGCCAGGACCGCGACCAGCGCGACAGCCGGTACGACCGCCTCCGTCCGCGACACGAAGACATACGCCGCCGCCGCGACGAGCAGCACCAGAAAACCGGTGCGCGAGTCACTGACGCACAGGATCAGCACCGCGAGTGCCACGACGCCGGAGCGCTGCCACCAGGCCGGCGTGCGGTCGGCGCCGATCCGGATCGCGGCCAGCACCGAGACCAGCGCCATCGCGTTCGGGTGGTACAACAGCCAGCGCATGCCCCAGAAGCGGTACTCGAACCCGGTGCCCCACGGGGTGTCCGGCACGACGTGCGGCGAGGTGAACAGGTTGCCCGAGCCGGCGAGCAGCAGCACCGCGAGGCCGAGCACGAACGACGCCGCGATCCCGAGGCTGAACCGCGCGCCGGCGAAGGCGACGACGACCAGCACGACCAGGCCGAAGTACCCGGCGTAGAGCAGCCGCTGCAGCGCGATGTCGGCCTTGAGCACCAGCAGCGCGCCGAGCACACCCAGCACCCAGTACGCGACGCCGAGCCACGCGCCACCGAGGCGCAGCGGCAGGGCGGGCCGGGTCCGGTACGGCCACGCCCAGTACAGCAACAGCAGCCCGGACAGCAGCAGGAGGGTCCACACCACGCCGCCGGTGTCGGTGTACGTCCAGCTCAGCACCCCCGCGCCGACGAAGACCGCGCCCACGACGAGCCCGCGCCAGTCGGCCAGCGGCAGCAGCGACACGCCGAGCGCACCCGTCGCGCCGGCGATCAGCCCGGCGAGCAGGGCCAGCAGCGCGTCGGTGGCGCTGTCGTCGACCGCGAGCTCGACCGCCCCGGCGGCCAGCCCGGCGGCCACCACCGCGGCGATCGTCCACCGGACCCGTACCGTCACGACCGGTCGCGCACCGACTCGTAGATGCCGATCAGGCGCCGGACCAGGATGTCGGGGGAGAAGTGCTCCTCGTACCGGCGCCGGGCGACCTCGGCGAGGGCGGCGGCGCCGTCGGCGGCGGCTCGCAGGCCCTCGGCGAGGGACGCGGCGTCCGGCTGGACGACCCAGCCGGCGTCACCGGCCAGGAACGGCATGCCGCCACGGTCCGTGACCAGCACCGGCCGGCCGCCGGACAGCGCCTCCAGGATGATCGTCGGCAGCACGTCGTGCCACGTCGACGCGGCGATCACGCAGGCCGAGGCCGCGATCTGGGCCCGCGTCCCGGTGTTGTCGAGCGGCCCCACGTAGGTCACGTCGGTGCGTGCGGCGGCGGTGGACTCGGCGAGCGGCCGCAGCGGGCCGTCACCGACGATCCGCAGCTCGCCGAGCGAACCGACCGGATGCCGCTGCCACGCGTCGAGCAGCAGCTCGAGGCCCTTCTCCGGGGTCAGCCGCCCCGCGTAGAGGAACCCGGTGCCCGGCGCGGTCGCCGCACCGCTGTCCGGGATGCCGTTGGGCTTCACCGTGATCCGCTCGGACGGAATGCCGAAGTCGACGAGATGTGCGGCGATCCGGTCGGTCAGCGCGATGAAGTGGTCCACGTGCCGCCAGGTGCCGCGGTGGTACGCGAGGGTCGCCGCCATGACCGCGGACTGTGCCTTCGAGCCGCGGTAGCAGGTGTGCCGGATCGCCGGCAGCGCGAACGCCTTGCCCCGGCACTCGGTGCAGATGCGCCCGTCGCGGAAGTACAGCCCGGGGGCGCAGACCTGCCGGTAGTTGTGCACGGTGTGTACGACGGGCACCCCGTGGGCGTGCGCGGTCTTCACGACCCATGGTGATATGAGTGGATACGGGTTGTGAAGATGCAGAACATCCGGTTTTTCGGCCGCCAGCAGCGCCGCCAGCGCCCGCTGTGCGGCGCCGTTGCGGATCGGTGACAGGGGCAGCAGCACCTTTTGCGCGGTCGAGAACGTGCCGATCTCGTCGGAGCTGCGCAGGAACGGCAGCACCGTGAGCCCGGCCCCCGCGAGCTGCGCCATCTCCGCGTCGACGATGACGTTCTCCCCGGACGGCTGACCGGACGCATACCTGTTGTGCGCGACGACGACCTTCATGGCGGGCTTCATGACGGAAAAAGCCTACGGCCCGCGATTTACGGCAGACTGTACGGGTGCCCGAGCTTCCTGAGGTCGAGGCGCTCGCCGCGTTCCTGCGGGAGCGCGCCGTCGGCCACACCGTCGAGCGGATCGAAGTGTCCGCCATCAGCGCGCTGAAGACCTTCGATCCTCCGATCACCGGTGCCGCCGGTCAGCCGATCACCGGCGCGTCCCGGCACGGCAAGTTCCTCGACATCCACGTGGGTGACGACCTCCACCTCGTCGTCCACCTGGCCCGTGCCGGCTGGCTGCACTATCGCGACGGCTTCAACGCCAAGACGCCGCTCAAGCCCGGCTCCGGCCCGATCGCGCTGCGGGTGCGCCTCGACGACGACAGCGGCTTCGACCTGACCGAGGCCGGCACGAAGAAGAGCCTGGCCGCCTATTTCGTGACCGACCCGCGGCTCGTGCCGGGCGTGTCGCGGCTCGGCCCCGACGCACTGTCGGTCTCCGAGGACGAGTTCGCGGCCGCCATACGGTCACGAAACGGTCAGATCAAGGGTGTCCTCACCGACCAGACCATCCTCGCCGGAGTCGGCAACGCCTACTCCGACGAGATCCTGCACGCCGCCAAGCTGTCCCCCTTCGCGCTCACCAACAAGATCGCCGACGACGCGATGGGCCGGCTCCACGCCGCCATGCGCACCGTCCTCGCCGACGCGGTCACCAGGTCGGTCGGGCAGAAGGCCGCCACGCTCAAGTCCGAGAAGCGCTCCGGGCTCGCGGTCCACGCGCGCACCGGCCTGCCCTGTCCGGTCTGCGGCGACACGGTCCGTGAGGTGTCGTTCGCCGACACGTCGTTGCAGTACTGCCCCACCTGCCAGACCAACGGCAAGCCCTTGGCGGACCGCCGACTGTCCAAGCTCGTACGCTGACGCGGTGCGCCGTGCCTTTTCGTTCGCCTTCGCCGCCTTCTTCCTCTTAGGGGTCGCCTGGGCGCTTGCCCTGCCGGTCAACGGCACGTATGACGAGAAGCAGCACCTGGTCCGCGCCTATGCGGTGTGGACCGGCCAGTGGCTGCCGCACGACCGCGCCGTCGACGCGAGCGGCATCGAGACCCACGCGTTCACCGGTCCGCGCAGCCTCCTGCCGGAAAACGCCGACTGCACCTGGATCGACAAGCCGCAGTACCGCCCCGCCTCCTGTCTGGTCACCAACGGTGATCGCAGCGATACCCTGATGCCGAGCGCGGCCGCGCGGTACAGCCCCGTCTACTATGCGCTCGTCGGGCTCCCGCTGCGGATCAGCCCCGACAACGCCGGCCTCATCGGGTCCCGCGTGCTCTCCGCGGCGCTGACGGCGCTCCTGCTCGCCACGGCCGTGGCGCTCGCCGTCCGCGCCCGCAACCCGCTGCTGACCGCGGCGGTCGTGCTCGCCGCGACCCCGATGGTGATCAACCTCAACGGTTCGATCAACCCCAACGGCATGGAGATCAGCGCCGCGATCCTGCTCTTCGTCGCGCTCCTGACCCGGTCGATCGGCTGGCCGGCGGGGATCGCCGCCGCCCTGCTGTTCACGATCCGCGATCTGGGACCGATGTTTGTGGTGGCAGTGCTGGCCGCGTCACTCTTCGTGACTCGAACGTCACCTCGCGAGCTGCTCCGGCGGCCGTTTCTGGTCCCGGCCGCGGCGGGCGCCGTGTTCGCGATCTTCTGGGCGACCGTCGCCGCGCGCGGCAGCGACCTGGGGACGACCCGCCCGATCCCGCCGACGACATCCGGCGCCATCCTGCGCGACATCGCCGACGCGCGGGCCGAGTTCTGGACCCGCCAGATCATCGGCCAGTTCAACTACGGCGAGACGACGGTGTCGATCGGCATGATCGGGCTGTGGTACCTCCTGATCGCCGCCCTGGTGCTCCCCGCGCTGTACTTCGGCGGCCGCCGCCTGCGGGTGGCCGTCGTGACCACCGGCGTGGCGAGTGCGGCGCTCCTGGTGGCCCTCGAACTCTACTTCGCGCCGAAGGTCGGGCACTTCGCACACGGCCGGTACGTCATGCCCCTCGGCGTCGGCGTGGTGCTCCTGGCAGGGGCGGCCGAACGTTACGCAGCGTGGTTGTCCGATAAGGGCTGGCTTCGGCCGTCCGTGCTGATCGGGGTGGCGTTGACCGTACCGATGCAGCTCTATGCCTTGGCCCGGGTCATGACGCGGTTCCAGCACGGCATCAGCCACGGGCTGGATCCGTTGGGTGGCGCATGGCAACCGCCGGCCGGCAGTTTGCTGCCCCTTCTGTGTTGTTTGGTGGGTGCTGCGCTACTCGGGGTAATTGTCACGCGGAGTTCTGTCCGGCCTACGGCACAGCACTCGACAGCGAACACGTTGAGCAACTAGTGTCGGCCGGTCGTCGTCGGTTGTCACGGCTGCCATGGGACACTCTTGACGTGCTTTCCGGTGTCCGTGAACCAACCGGCAAGACGGACGCAACGCAACCGGTCGAGCAGTTGAGCGCCGCGGTCCAGCATCGCGGTGCGAGAGGACGCACTGAGGTGACCGCTAGTCTCCAACGTCCGGCCACCCCGCCGAGCCGGAGATCGACCTTGGGTGAACTCGACAGTTTCGAGATCCTCCCGGACCACGAGTTGACGACGCCGCTCGGCCCCAACGGCGTGCCCCGCTCCAGTTGGCAGCGCACCAAGCGCGCCTCCCGGTGGCATCGCCCCTATGCCGCGCTCCTGCTCCTGCTCGACCTCGGTGGAGCTGCGCTCGCGAGCCTCACGGCGACGGCCAACCTGGATCCGGACAAGATCACGGCCGGTTTCAAGGGGCAGCCCGGCCTGTTCAACCTGATCGCCTACGTGCTGCTCCCGGCGGTCTGGATCCTGGTTCTGTGGGGCCACGGCGCCTACGACCGGCGATACCTCGGCACCGGCACCGACGAGTTCAAGCGCGTGGTGCGTGCCTCGTGGACCGTCGTGGCGATCGTCGCCTTCGCGGCCTTCGCCTTCAAGACCGACGTGTCCCGGACCTCCGTCGGCGCGGCCCTCATCGGCGCGCTGCTGTTCGTGCTGATGCTGCGCTATCTGGCCCGCCGTGCCCTGCACGTCGGGCGGACCAGGTTCCACCTGGCGACCCATCGGGTGCTGCTCATCGGCACGCTGCAGGAGGCGCTGGAGGTCCACCAGGCGATCGCCCGTGACCCCGCCGCCGGCCTGGTGCCGGTCGGCATCCACCTGACCGAGGGCTACGCGCCGCACCCGAGCGCCACGACCCCGGTGCCCGTGCACGCCGGTCGCGACATCCTCTCCCTGGTCCGTGAGATCAACGCCGACACGATCGCGGTGTGCGGCTCCGCCAGCGCCGAGCCGGTCGAGCTGCGCCGCCTGGCCTGGCAGCTAGAGGGCACCGGCATCGACCTGGCCGTCGCGCCGCAACTGACCGACATCGCGGGCCCGCGGGTGCACATCCGGCCGATCGAGGGCATCCCGCTGCTCTACGTCGAGGAGCCGAAGCTCTCCGGCATCGGCTGGCTGTTCAAGACGGTCATGGACCGCGTGCTCGCGCTCATCGTCCTGCTGCTCGTGCTGCCGTTCTTCCCGATCATCGCCCTGGCGATCAAGATCTCCGATCCCGGCCCGATCTTCTTCCGCCAGCCGCGGGTCGGCCGTGAGGGCAAGACGTTCAAGGTCTGGAAGCTCCGGACGATGTACGTCGACGCCGAAGAGCGCCAGGCCATGCTCGACGGCCAGAACGAGAGCGACGGGCTGCTCTTCAAGATGAAGAACGACCCGCGGGTGTTCAAGGTCGGCAAGTGGCTGCGCGCCACGTCGATCGACGAGCTGCCCCAGATTCTCAACGTCCTGGTCGGCGAGATGTCCCTGGTCGGCCCGCGCCCCTTGCCGGCCGAGGACGGCGACTTCCTGGGCGACGTCCGCCGCCGGCTCCTGGTCCGTCCCGGCATCACCGGCCTGTGGCAGGTGAGCGGCCGGAGCGACCTGTCGTGGGACGACGCGGTTCGCCTGGACCTGTACTACGTCGACAACTGGTCCCTGGTCCTGGACCTCCACACGATGTGGCGGACCGTCGGCGTGGTGGTCTTCCGCAAGGGCGCGTACTAGGCGCCACGGAGGCCTCGACACCGCGAGCTACCCAACGCGGGTGAGGGCGGGCAGCATGAGTGGCGTGGGAGGGAATCTCGCGGCGGCCCTGGTGGTCGTCGTTCTCGCGGCCGCGCTCGCCGCCGCGGTCTACGCCGTCGCCCGGCTGCGCAGCCGGCGAGCCATCGCCACCGCGGCGCAGCGGGCCACGTACGACGTCCTCCACATCGCGGCCCTCGCCGCCGAACCGCTGCGGACCGGGCTCACCGAGGCCGCCGCCGGCAAGGCCGTCCGGCATCTGCGGACCCTCACCGGAGCCGCCGGCATCGCGGTCACCGACGCCGCGCGGATGCTCGCCTTCGACGGTGCCGGAGACCACCACCGCGAACAGGTCGCGGTCGCCGCCGCGAAGGCGGTGACCGCCGGGCGCTCCACCGTGCTCGGCAGTGACGAGTTGCCCTGCGATCTCGTCGACTGCCCGGTGCGCGGCGCGGTGGTCGTGCCGCTGGCGCAGCGGGAAGGAGCCCTGGTCGCGCTGTCCGACGGTCCGCCGGCGCCGGGACTGGTGCAGGCCACCGTCGAGACGGCCCGCTGGGTCGGCACCCAACTCGCGCTGGTCGAGCTCGACACCTCGCGCGCCCGCCTGGCCCGTGCCGAGGTGCGGGCGCTCCGGGCACAGATCAGCCCGCACTTCATCTACAACGCGCTCACCGCGATCGCCAGCTTCGTCCGCACGGATCCTGAGCTGGCCCGTGAGCTCATCCTGGAGTTCGCCGAGTTCACGCGGTACTCCTTCCGCGCGCACGGCGAATTCACGACGCTGGCCGAGGAGCTGCGTTCCATCGACCGGTACCTCACGATCGAGCGTGCCAGGTTCGGCGAACGCCTCCAGGTACGGCTCCAGATCGCCCCCGAAGTCCTGCCGGTGACCCTGCCGTTCCTCTGCTTGCAGCCCCTGGTCGAAAACGCTGTGCGGCACGGGCTGTCACGCAAGCCCGGGATGGGCACGATCAGCATCGTGGCGCGGGACGCCGGCGCCGAGTGTCACATCACGGTCGAAGACGACGGCGTGGGCATGGACCCGGCCGCGCTGCTGTCCAGTGACGACGGCGTCGACACCGGTCAGCACGTGGGCTTGCGCAACGTCGACGATCGGCTACGTTCGGTTTTCGGGGACGGCTTCGGAGTGGTGGTCGAAACCGCACCCGGCGCCGGGACGAAGGTGAGCATGCGGGTGCCGAAGTTCCATCCGGGAGTCAGGAGCAGCGCGTGAAGGGCGTGATCGTCGAGCCGGCCCAGACCGGCTACCTGCGCGTGCTCGCCGTCGACGACGAGGTGCCGGCCCTCGACGAGTTGGCGTACCTCCTGCGCGCCGATCCCCGTGTCGGCAGGCTCCACACCGCCGGCGACGCCACCGAGGCGCTGCGGGTCCTGCGTGACGTCGACGTCGACGTGGTGTTCCTCGACATCCGCATGCCCGGCCTGGACGGCATGGAGCTCGCCCGTGTGCTGGGCCGGTTCGCCAAGCCCCCGGCGGTCGTGTTCGTGACGGCGTACGACGACCGCGCCGCCGAGGCCTTCGACCTGGGCGTCGCCGACTACGTCCGCAAGCCGGTCCGCGCCGACCGGATCGCCGAGTCGCTGCGCCGGGTGCTCGCCGCCCGGCTGGTCCCCGCACACCCGGCGGTGGCGGGGCGGCGGGACCGGCAGGACGACCCGACGATCCCCGTCGAGCTCGCCGGCACGACCCGGATGCTGCCCAGGTCGTCGGTGCGCTGGGTGGAGGCGCAGGGCGACTACGCGCGCCTGCACACCGCCGACGCCTCGCACCTGGTCCGCGTCTCGCTCGCGACGCTCGCCGAGCGCTGGGCCGACGCCGGGTTCGTGCGGGTGCACCGCTCCTACCTGGTGCAACTCAAGCTGATCACCGAGCTGCGGATGACCAACAGCGGATACGTCGTGCTCATCGACGACCACGAGCTGCCGGTCTCGCGGCGCCACACCAGGGAGCTGAAGGACCGTCTTGTGCGCGCCGCCAAGTCGTGGACCTGACGAAGTTCTCCACAAAGCCTCCACATTGCCGACTGAGGCCCTGCACGACCCGGGAATACGCTGCCAAGCATGAACGCAGCAGGGGAGCGCCGGCGAGTGCTGGTCGTCGAGGACGAGCGGATGATCGCCGAGTCCATCGCGGTGCGGCTGCGCGCCGAGGGGTTCGCGGTCGACCAGGCGCACGACGGGCCCTCCGCGGTCGCGGCGGCCAAGCTCATCCGGCCCGACCTGGTCGTTCTCGACGTGATGCTGCCCGGGTTCGACGGCCTTGAGGTCTGCCGGCGGATCCAAGCCGAGCGACCCGTCGCGGTGCTCATGCTCACCGCCCGTGACGACGAGACCGACATGCTGGTCGGGCTGGCGGTCGGCGCCGACGACTACCTCACCAAGCCGTTCTCGATGCGCGAGCTGGCCGCGCGGGTCCACGTCCTGCTCCGGCGGCTTGAACGGCTCGCGCAGGTCCGGCCGGATCCCGACCAGGCCCCGATCATCCTCGGCGATCTGGAGATCAACCGGGCACAGCGGCGGGTCACCCGCGCCGGCGTGGAGGCCCACCTGACCCCGACCGAGTTCGACCTGTTGGTCAACCTCGCCGCGAGGCCCCGGACGGTACTTCCCCGCGAGCGCCTGCTGGCCGAGGTCTGGGGCTGGGCGGACGCGTCGGGGACCCGCACCGTCGACAGCCACATCAAGGCGCTCCGCCGCAAGCTGGGCGCCGACCTGATCAGGACGGTCCACGGCGTCGGTTATGCCCTGGAGTCGGCATGAAGAAGATCCTCGATCTCCTGCCCCGGCCGCTGGATCCGCTGCGGTCGATCAAGCTCAAGCTCGCGGTGCTGCTGTTCGCGTCCGCCTGTGCCGGCCTCGTCGTCTTCCGGATCGGCATCGGCTGGATGCCGCCGACGACGAGCGCGATCGCGCTGATCGTCGGCCTGCTCACCTCGCAGATCCTGGCCCACGGCGTCACCTCGCCGCTGCGCGAGATGACCGCGGCGGCCAAGGCGATGGCCCGCGGCGACTACTCCGTGCGGGTCCGCGCGACGTCGAAAGACGAGGTCGGCCAGCTCGCCGTCGCGTTCAACCAGATGGCGGGGGAACTCGCCGCCGCCGACCAGCAGCGGCGCGAGCTGATCGCCAACGTCTCCCACGAGCTGCGGACGCCCATCTCCGCTGTCCAGGCCGTCCTCGAAAACGTGGTCGACGGGGTCGCCGACCCCGACCCGGCGACGCTGCGCACCGCGCTCGCGCAGACCGAGCGATTGGGCCGCCTGGTGACCGAGCTGCTCGACATCTCGCGTCTGGACGCCGGCGTCGTACCGCTGGAGCGCGAGACCTTCTACATCGAGGACCTGTTGCACGAGGTTGTGGCCGAGGCCGAGGTCAAGGCCACGGCGGCCGGTTACAAGGTCGAGTACCTCTCCTGCTCCTTCCCCGAGAACGCCCTGGTCAGCGCGGACCGGGCCCGTTTGCACCACGTGCTGACCAACCTCGTCGACAACGCCACCCGCCACAGCCCGGACCGCGGCACGGTCACGATCATCGGCCGCAGGGACGCGGACCGGGTCATGATCGAGGTGGTCGACGAAGGTCCCGGCATCCCGAACGCCGAGCGCGAACGAGTCTTCGAGCGGTTCACCCGCGGCGCCCGCGCCTCCGGCGGCGGCACCGGCCTGGGCCTGGCCATCGCGCAGTGGCTGATCCAGCTCCACGACGGCACGATCGCCGTCATCGAACAGCCGGACAACCAGCCCGGCTGCCGCATCCGGGTGTCGCTGCCCGTGTAGCGGTCCTCCGCAGTTCCGTCCCCGCAGCCGCGACCGGCGCATGCCGCCGGTGGTGCGGATCCGTGCGCCCTGAGGAGCCTTGTTGTCATGCCCGCTTCGCCGGACGACCCCGCGAACGACCAGCACCACGACCCCGCACCGGAGGGGGAAGGACCCCCGTCGCCCGAGGCCCGGGACCGGCCGGCGCCGTTCTCACCACCCGCGCCCCGGGCAGCATCGCCGACCGACGCCCCGGCACCCCCGCAAAGCGCCGGGCCCAGCAGTGAAGGCGCCGGGCAAGGCGCCGGGCAAGGCGCCGGGCAAGGTGGCCGGGGTGGTCCACGTGATGACCGCCGGAGCAGCCCGCCGCACAACGGCCCCCGGCCGAGCACGCCGCACCCGAGCGGTGGCCCGCAGGTCGCGAACGTCATCGCCGCATACCCCGCACCGCCGGGTGGTCAGCCTCCGCCGGTGCCACGGCCGGTCAACCCGGCCCTGATCAGCCCGGTCCTGCTCGGGCCGCCCCAGCCGACGCTCTTCCAGCGGCGCTGGCCACAGCGATCCGCCGCGGCCGAGCGGCCGGTCCTCATCGGCGGCATCGTGACCGCTGTCATCGCCGCCGCATCGGTGCCGGTCGACCGGCCGGGCATCGGCTGGCCCACCGCCGGGCTCGGGCTCCTCGTCTCGCTCGCCGTGGTGCTGGTGCGGAGCGGGCGCGGCGCCGGCCGTACCACCCCTGCCGAGGCGACGATCTGGAGCGTCGCGGCGCTGGCGCTGCTCTCGGTCGGCGCGTTCCGCGCGGCCGGCTGGCTCTTCGTACTCTGCCTGCTGGCCGCCTTCGGTTGTGTGGCGCTCGCGGTCGGCCGGGGCCGTCGCGTGCCGGCCGTCCTCACGGCGGTGGTCAACCTGCCGATCGCCGGCTTCCGATCCCTGCCGTGGGTGCGGTGGGGTTTCGTCCGGCAGCGTCATGCCGACGGCGCCGACAATCTGATCCGCCTGACCCTCTCGATCGGCCTCGGTGCGGTGCTGCTCGTCGTGTTCGGTGCCCTGTTCGCCAGCGCGGACGCGGCGTTCGACCGGGTCGTGTCGGGGATTCTGCCCGACTTCTCCGCCGCCACGGTGGTCCGCTGGGTGCTCGTCGCGGTTGTCGCGGCCTGGCTGCTGTTCGGTGCCGCGTATCTCGTCGACAGCCCGTCGTCGATCGGCGACGGGCCGGCCGGCGAGCCGCGCACCGTCCGGCGGATCGAGTGGCTGGTGCCGGTCGGCGCACTGCTGCTGATGTTCGTCCTCTTCGTCGGCATCCAGCTCACGGTGCTCTTCGGTGACCGGGACTACGTGATGCGGACGGTCGGGCTGACCTTCGCCGAGTACGCCCGCAAGGGCTTCTGGCAGCTCCTGGTCGTCACGCTGCTGACCCTCGTCGTCATGGCCGTCACGGTCCGCAAGGCGCCCCGGGCGAAGACCGCCGACCGGGTGCTGCTCAGGGCCGTCCTCGGCCTGCTCGCCGTCTGCTCACTGGTCATCGTCGCGTCCGCGCTCCGCCGGATGGACGTGTACCAGGACGCCTACGGCTTCACCCGGCTGCGGGTCCTGGTCTACGCGTTCGAGCTGTGGCTCGGTGCCCTGTTCGTGCTCGTCCTGATCGCCGGGCTGGGGCGGCGGGCGACCTGGCTGCCGCGGGTCGCGGTCGCGCTCTGGGTCGTGACGCTGCTCGGCCTCGCGGTGCTGAATCCGGACCGGTTCATCGCGGCACGCAACGTCGACCGGGTGAACGCCCACAACGCCGACGTCTGGTACCTGCGGACGCTCTCCGCCGACGCCGCGCCCGAGCTCGACCGGCTGCCACCGGGGGCACGGGAGTGCGCGCTCTCCGACATCTCGGCGGACCTGGCCGAGAGTCCGGACGACTGGCGCGGCTGGAACCTGGGCCGTTCGCAGGCCCGGCAGATCGTTCCCGAGCGGGTGCAGGCCACCGGATACCCCTGCTACCGGCGGTACTGAAGGGTTCGGCGATCGAGCAAGGCCGACGTTCGGACGGGGGACGTCGGCCTTGCTTTTGTTTCGCGAGCGTTGCGAGACTGCGCACCATGGATCCGCCCCGGCCGCGTGTCCGCGTGGTGCTCGGCGACGTCGCCCGCACCCGCATCGACCCGGCGCGGACCCGCGTGGAGCTCGAGGAGCAGAGCCCGGTGGGTGCCGCGCTCGCCCGTGGCCTCGTGCGGGCCCAGCTCGCGGTCGCCGTCCGGCTCGCCGCCGTGGTCGCGGTGGGGCTCGGCGGGCTGCCGCTGTTGTTCGCGGCCGCGCCCGCGGTCGCCCGCGCCCACCTCTTCGGCGTCTCGCTGCCGTGGCTGCTGCTGGGCGTGCTGGCCTACCCGTTCCTGTGCCTGGTCGGCGCCGTCTATGTGCACCTCGCCGAGCGCAACGAGCAGGAGTTCGTCGCCCTGGTCGAGGACCGGGGCGGACAGCAGCAGCCATGAGTTCGTACGCGCTGCCCGCCGTCGTCGCCGTCACCCTCACCACCGTCGCCATCGGGATCTACGGATTGCGGCTCGCCCGTACCACGTCGGACTTCCTGGTCGCCTCGCGCATGGTGAGCCCGAGCTGGAACGCCGCCGCGATCAGCGGCGAGTACCTCTCCGCGGCGAGCTTCCTCGGCGTGGCCGGGCTGGTGCTCAAGCACGGCGTCGACGTGCTCTGGTATCCGGTCGGCTTCGCCGCCGGCTACCTGGCGCTGCTGCTGTTCGTCGCCGCCCCGCTACGCCGCTCGGGCGCCTTCACGCTGCCCGACTTCTGCGAGGTCCGCCTGCGCTCCAAGCGGCTGCGCAAGCTCGCCACCGCGTTCGTCATGTTCATCGGCTGGCTGTACCTGGTGCCGCAACTGCAGGGAGCCGGCCTCACGCTGCAGACGGTCACCGGCGCCCCCTACGCGCTGGGCGCGTTCCTCGTCGGCGTGGTGGTCACGCTCAACGTCGCACTCGGCGGCATGCGGTCGATCACGTTCGTCCAGGCGTTCCAGTACTGGCTGAAGCTCACCGCCCTCGCCGTGCCCTTCGTCTTCCTGCTCATGCAGTGGCAGGCCGACGGCCGTCCCGCGTTGACCGCGCCGGACGGCCCACGCTTCCCGGCGGCGACGAACGTCGTCGTCGACGACTCGACCACCCTCACCGTCGGCGAGCCGACTGCGGTGACGATCCACGGCAAACTCGACGACCGGCAGATCGACGGACCCGTCACTCTCACGCCGGGTGAGCATGTCATCGCCGAAGGTGCGACGCTTGCCTTCCCCGCCGACGCCGCCCTCCCGACGGTCGCCGCGGTGTCGAGCGACAGCCCCGCCGAGTGGCTGCTGCCGGGTGACCACTCGCAGGGACTGTTCGCCACCTACTCGCTGATCCTCGCCACCTTCCTGGGCACCATGGGCCTGCCGCACGTGCTGGTCCGCTTCTACACCAACCCCGACGGCGCCGCCGCCCGGCGGACCACCATGGTCGTCCTCGGCATGGTCGGCGTCTTCTACCTCACCCCGACCCTCTACGGCGTCCTCGGCCGCATCTACACCCCGCAACTGCTCATGACCGGCAACACCGACGCCGTCGTCCTACTGCTGCCCGCGGCCGCGCTCGGCAACGGGATCACCGGCCAACTGCTCAGTGCGCTGGTCGCCGCCGGTGCGTTCGCCGCCTTCCTCTCCGCCTCCTCCGGGCTGCTCACCAGCGTCGCCGGTGTGCTGTCCACCGACGTCCTCGGCCACGGCTCCGTCCGTGACTTCCGCCGGTCGGCGCTGGTCGCCGGGGTGGTGCCGCTGCTGCTCGCCCTGTTCGTCGCGAGCCTCGACGTCTCGCAGGTCGTCGGGCTGGCGTTCGCCGTGGCCGCGTCGAGCTTCTGCCCGCTGCTCGTGCTCGGCATCTGGTGGCGCGGGCTCACCGCGGTCGGCGCCGCGGCCGGCATCGTCGTCGGCGGCGGGGCGGCGGCCTCGGCGGTACTGCTCACGGTCCTCGGCGGGCCGCTGGACGGCTGGGCCGGCGTGCTCACCACCCAGCCCGCGGCGTGGTCGGTGCCGTTGGCGTTCCTGGTGATGATCTCGGTGTCGCTGTTCACCAGGCACCGCTTGCCCTCCGGGGTCGGAGCGATCATGCTTCGCCTGCACGCGCCGGATGCGCTGCGCATGTAGCGGGGGTAGCGGGGGTGGCGGGGGTGGCGGGTGTGACCTACGGTCGGACTGTGACGGATCGGGAGCCGGATTCGGCCCTCGCGCTGCGGGGGCTCACCAAGCGTTTCGAGGACAAGGTCGCGGTCGCCGGGGTCGATCTCGACGTCCCGACCGGATCGTTCTTCGGCCTGCTCGGTCCCAACGGAGCCGGCAAGACGACCTCCCTGTCCATGGCGGTCGGCCTGCTGCGCCCGGACGCCGGCCACGCCTATGTGCTCGGCCACGACGTCTGGTCCGACCCGGTGGAGGCCAAGCGGCGCCTCGGCGCGCTGCCCGACTCGGCCCGTATGTTCGACCGGCTCTCCGGCAGTGAGCTGCTCGCGTACACCGGCCTGCTCCGCGGCCTGCCGCAGGACGTGATCGACACCCGCGCGGCGGAGCTGCTCGACGTGCTGGGCCTCGCCGACGCGGGTCGCACGCTGGTCGTCGACTACTCGGCCGGCATGAGGAAGAAGATCGGCCTGGCCTGCGCGATGCTGCACGCTCCGCGCCTGCTGGTGCTCGACGAGCCGTTCGAGGCGGTCGATCCGGTTTCCGGCGCGCTCATCCGCGACATCCTGATCCGATACGTCCGCAACGGCGGCACGGTGATCTTCTCCAGCCACGTCATGGAGGTCGTCGAGCGCCTCTGCACGCACATCGCGATCCTCGCCGACGGCCAGATCAAGGTCGTCGGCACGATCGACGAGGTCCGCGGCGGGCGCGAGCTGGAGGACGTCTTCGTCGACGTCGTCGGCGGCCGGGTGGCGACCGGCGCGGAGCTCTCGTGGCTGTGACACCACCGCCGCCCGAACCGTACATTCCCGCCCAGCGGACCGCACCGGTCGAGGCGCCGGCCGTTCCGGTCGCCGCCGGCCGGCCCAAGGTCAGCTACTTCGTCCGGCTCAAGCTGCGCATCCTGCGCAACAGCCTCCGTCCGGGCCGCCGTCACCGAGGCGACCAGAAGTCCCGCTGGTTCGGCCGGCACTCGCGGCTGATCCTGTTCGTCCTCGGCGCGCTGCTCGGCCTGTGGATGGCGTTCATCGGCTTCACCGCGTTCGCCGGCAGCAGCATCGCGGGCGGCGACCTCCGCCGGGTGGTCGCCGCGCTGGCCGGCGCCGGTGTGGTCCTCGCCTGGGTCTTCCTCCCGCTGCTGTTCTTCGGCGTCGACGAGACGCTCGACCCGGCCCGGTTCGCACTGCTGCCGGTGCCCCGCCGCACGCTGGTGCTCGGCATGCTCGCAGCCGCGTTCGTCGGCATCCCGCCGGTCGTCACGTTCCTCGCCACACTCGGCTCGCTGATCGGCGCGATCGGCGACGGCGGGATCGCCGCCGGGGCCGTCGCAGTGGTCGGCTCGCTCGTTGGCCTCGCCCTGTGCGTCGCCGCCAGCCGCGCGGTGACCAGCGCGTTCGCCCGGATGCTGCGGTCGCGCCGGGTCCGTGACCTGGCCGCCCTGCTCATCGCCCTGCTCGGCATCTCCTGCAACCCGCTGTTCCAGCTTATGTTCGCGATCGTGCGGCACGGCGAGTCGAAGCAGGCCACGACCATCGCCGAGATCCTGTCCTGGACCCCGCTGGCCGCGCCGTACGTCGCCTATCTCGACGCCATCGACGGCGACTGGGCGCTCGTGGCGGCCCGGCTGCTCATCGGCGTGGCCGGGGTGGCCGCGCTGCTGTGGTGGTGGCTGCGGACGATCGAGTCGGCGATGCTCGGCACCACGTCGGGCCCGGGTGCGGCACGGAAGGCCGCGCCGACCGGCCGCCCGGTGCACACGTTCCTGCCCGGCGTCGTGCGGCTCCTGCCCACCGGCCGCTTCGCCGGCCTGTTGGCCCGCGAGATCCGGTACTGGCTGCGCGACCCGCGCCGCCGCGCCAGCCTGATCTCCCTCCTGGCCGCGTCGATCGTCATCCCGTTCGCCTTCACGTTCGGCACCCGGGCCGGCGGCTCGGCGACCGGGCCGGGTGCGGGCACCGCCGGCGGGCTCAGCGACAACGCGCTGGTCTACTCGCTGCTCTTCGCCGGTGCGTTCGTCGGGCTGGTGCTGGTCAACCAGTTCGGCAACGACGGCACCGCCTATGCGCTGCACATGCTTACCAACGTGCCGGGCCAGGTCGAGCTGGCCGCCCGCGCGCTCGGCGTCGGCATCCTCACCTTCCCGCTGCTCGCCGGGGGCACCGTCGTGGTCTCGGTGCTCACCGGCCACGCGGCGCAGCTACCGGCGGCGCTCGGCGTCGGCCTGTGCGCGTTCGGCATCTCCGTCGGCGCCGCGGGCATCATGTCGGTGATCGCGCCGTATCCGATGCCGGACACGAACAACCCGTTCGCGATGAACACCGGCCGGGGCAGCGTCAAGAGCCTGCTCTCGTTGGTCAGCATGATCGTCACGTGGGTGCTCACGGCGCCGCTGACCGTCGCGTTCGCGCTGCTGCCCGCCGCCCTGAGCTGGCTCATCCTGCCGGCGGGCCTGATCTGGGGCTTCGCGCTGGCGTGGGTCGGCACCCGGGTCGCCGGGCACCTGCTGGAGCGCCGCGCGCCGGAGGTGCTGGTGGCGGTTACGCCGAAGAAGGCGTAGGCCGGTCCGTACACACCGGTCATGTCCGACAATGGTGCGGTGAACATCCACGCCTCGGATCCGTTCGCCACCCCGGAGGACCAGCGCTCGCCGGTGCGGCGCCTGCGCGGCCGGCTGCCCGCCGCCGTCACGCTGTGGACGGCGAACCCCAGCGTCGGACTCACCGTGTCATCGACGCTTGTCGTCGACGGCGACCCGGGCCGCGTGGTGGGGCTGGTCGACGACGAGAGCGACCTCTGGCCGGTGCTGGAGCGCGGCGGGCGGTTCGCCGTCACCCTGCTGGGCGCCGACGACCAGCAGCTCGCCGACCGGTTCGCCGGGCTCATGCCCGCACCGGGCGGCCTGTTCGCCACCGGTGACTGGCGGCAGACCGACTGGGGGCCGGTGCAGCCGGGCCGGACGTGGGCCGGCTGCCGGTTCGACGGTGCGCGGCCGCTCGGCTGGTCGCTGCTCGTCGAGGGGACGATCGAGCACATCGATATCGAAGAGGCGGGCGCGCCGCTCATCCACGAGCGGGGGAGGTATCGCCGGTAAGCGGTGTGACGGGTGTCACCGGGCGCACCCATCCTGCCGCTGGGCGCACCGCCGGACCCCTGCCAGGCGGAGATCTTCACCGCTGCCTGCCGGGTCCCTACCGTGCGCGTACTTACACCCCAACCGGCAGGTGGTGATCCCCCCATGAGCACCGAGACACCGGTGCCCGCGGGCACCGACGAGAACCGATACGTCGCGGTGGCCCGCACACCGGAGTTCGACGCACTGCGCCGCGCCCTGCGGCGGTTCGTGTTCCCCGTGTCCGCCGCGTTCCTCGTCTGGTACGCGCTGTACGTCCTGCTGTCCGCCTACGCCCGTGGCTTCATGAGCACGAAGGTCGTCGGTCACGTCAACATCGCGCTGATCTTCGGGCTGTTGCAGTTCGTGTCGACGTTCCTGATCGCCTGGCTGTACGCGCGGTACGCCGACCGCAAGATCGACCCGCTCGCCGACGACCTGCGCGTGAAGATCGAGGGAGGCGAGCAGTGAGCGAGACCTACCTCGCGGTGTCCGCGACCACGACCCGCACGCTGACGCTGACGCTCTTTGTCGTGCTGGTCGCGGTCACGCTCGGGATCACCGTCTGGGCCAGCCGCCAGACGCGCAGCGCGGCCGACTTCTACGCCGGCGGCCGGTCGTTCACCGGCTTCCAGAACGGCATGGCGATCGGCGGCGACTACATGTCGGCGGCGAGCTTCCTCGGCATCGCCGGCCTCATCGCGCTCAACGGCTACGACGGCTTCCTGTACTCCATCGGCTTCCTGGTCGCCTGGCTGGTGGCCCTGTTGCTGGTGGCCGAGCTGATGCGCAACTCCGGCCGCTACACCATGGCCGACGTGCTCGCCTTCCGCATGCGGCAGGCACCCGTCCGTACCGCCGGATCCATCTCCACGATCGTGGTCTCGATCTTCTACCTGCTCGCCCAGATGGTCGGCGCCGGCGCTCTGGTGGCACTGTTGCTCGGCATCAAGGCCGGGGACACGTTCCTCGGGATGAGCGCCGAGACCGCGAAGATCGTGACGATCGCTCTCATCGGCGTGCTGATGATCGTGTACGTGACGGTCGGTGGCATGAAGGGCACGACCTACGTCCAGATCGTCAAGGCGTTCATGCTGATGATCGGCGCGCTGCTCCTGACGCTGCTGGTGTTCGCCGCCTTCAAGTTCAACCTGTCGTCCCTGCTCGGCGAGGCGGCCGCCAAGTCCGGCCGCACCCCGCCCGAGGCGTTCCTCGAGCCCGGCCTGCGCTACGGCCGTGAGTTCGCCGGCAATGCCGCCGCGACACTGGCGAGCAAGCTCGACCTGATCTCGCTCGGTCTCGCCCTGGTGCTCGGCACCGCCGGCCTGCCGCACATCCTGATCCGCTTCTACACGGTGCCGAACGCCAAGGCGGCCCGGAAGAGCGTGGTCTGGGCGATCGGCATCATCGGCGTCTTCTACCTGATGACCCTGGCCCTGGGCTTCGGCGCCGCGGCGCTGGTCGGCCGGCAGGCCATCCTGGCCCAGGACCCAGGCGGCAACACGGCGGCACCACAGCTCGCCGAAGCGCTCGGGAAGCGCTACCTCGGCGGCGACTTCGGCGGATCGCTGCTCCTGGCGGTCATCGCCGCCGTCGCCTTCGCCACCATCCTGGCGGTCGTCGCCGGCCTCACCCTGGCGTCGTCCTCCTCGCTGGCACACGACCTCTACGCCAACGTGGTCAAGCGCGGCCAGACGACCGAGCGGCAGGAGGTCGTCGTCGCCCGGTACGCCGCGTTCGTCATCGGCGCGGTGGCGATCGTCCTCGGCGTCTTCGCCCGCAACCTCAACGTGGCCTTCCTCGTCGCGCTGGCGTTCGCGATCGCCGCGTCGGCCAACCTGCCGGCGATCCTGTTCTCGCTCTTCTGGAAGCGGTTCAACACCCGGGGCGCGACCTGGGGCATCTACGCCGGTCTGCTGTCCGCGGTCGGCGTGGTGCTGTTGAGCCCGATCGCCTGGGGCGGCGTCAGCGACGCGCGCACCCCGGCGACGCTCACCGCAGCGCAGGCGAAGACCTGCGGCGTGGCGAAGGAGTCGAAGGCGGTCTCCAACGCGACGGCGCTGTTTAGCTGCACCACGGCGGCGCCGATCCCGCTGGAGAACCCGGGTCTGATCTCGATCCCGATCGGGTTCATCTTCGCCGCGATCGGCGCACTCACCAGCAAGGAGCGCGACCCGGACAAGTTCGCGGAACTGGAAGCCCGTTCAATGACCGGCGCCGGCGCACACTAACCCCCCATTTCGGCGTTGATCTTGCAGTTGTGGTGCCGACAAACCCGGACAAGTTGGGAGTGTCAAGGCACCACAACTGCAAGATCAACACCATCGGCGGGGTCGGCGCGCGGGGCCGGTCCCCGGCAGGCGTTAGGCTGTTGCTCATGGTCGTTGCGCAGCGTTACGGCGAGGGGCACCGGATTCTGCTCACCGGTGGAGCCGGATTTGTCGGGTCTCACCTCGCCGATGCCCTGATCGAGCGCGGCGCGCACGTGGTGGCGGTCGACAATTTCATCACCGGCAGTAAGGACAATGTCGCACGCCTGGTCGACCACCCTCGATTCACGCTCGTCGAGGCGGACGTCAGCGAGCCGCTGCCGCCCGTCGAGCCGCTGAGCGCGCGGTTCGACGCGATCATGCACTTCGCGTCGCCGGCCAGCCCGACCGACTTCGAGCAGCTCCCCGTGGAGATCCTGCGGGTGGGTTCGCTCGCGACCCTCCAGTTGCTGGAGCGGGCCGTCGCCGACGGCGCCCGGTTCATCCTGGCGTCCACCTCGGAGGCCTATGGTGACCCGCTGGTCCATCCGCAGCCGGAGACCTACTGGGGCAACGTCAACCCGATCGGCATCCGCAGCGTCTACGACGAGGCCAAGCGCTTCTCCGAGGCCGCCACGATGGGCTACCACCGTGGCCGCGGCGCCGACGTGGGCATCGTGCGGATCTTCAACACCTATGGCGAGCGCATGCGCCCCGACGACGGCCGGGCGATCCCGACGTTCATCACCCAGGCGCTGCGTGGCGAGCCGATCACCGTCCACGGCTCGGGCACCCAGACACGGTCGATCTGCTACGTGTCCGATCTCGTCCGGGGCATCCTGCTGCTCCTCGATTCGACGGCCACCGGCCCGATCAACTGCGGCACCGAGCACGAGATGACCATGCTCGAGCTGGCGAACACGATCGTGCGCCTTTCCGACAGCACCTCTCGGGTGGCACTCATCGCGCGCACGGCCGACGACCCCGAGCGTCGGCGTCCCGACCTTACAAAGGCCCGTGAGCTGCTCGGATATGAGCCGTTGGTCGGTCCCGAGGAAGGGCTCGCACGCACGGTAGCGTATTTCAAGGCCCGGTGACTCTCCCCGGATCGTGCCGCGCCAGCCGCGGTTGCGTGGCGGTGCGACGGCTGGTTCGTATGGTGGTTTCATGCCCACCACGCCTGCCTCCAACGGCCCCTCCTCGGGACGCGCTCGAGTGCCCGGCTCGCTCGCACCGACGTCAGGTGCGCGCGCCCGTGTGTCGGCCGCAGCCCCGACCAGTCCGTCTGCGCCGGGCGTCTACGGCCGTTCGTCCTCGGGTCGTGGCGGCGCGGGCCTGCCGCCGCGACGCGGCCACGAATTCTCCGGCAAGAAGAGGATCCGCCCCCGCTGGGGCCGCATCGCCCTGGTCGCCGGCGGCGCGATCGTCGTCCTTGCCCTGCTCGCCGGCCTCGGTGGGTTCATCTACTACAAGCACGTCGACTCCGGCCTGCAGCGCGAGGACCCGTTCTCGGATATCACCGGCGGCCGTCCGGCGAAGGTGGCCGACGGCGCGCTGAACATCCTGCTGCTCGGCAGCGACTCCCGCGACCCCGACAGCAAGGGCAAGGCGGGCGAGTGGCGCACCGACACGATGATCGTGCTGCACATCCCCGCGGGCCACGACAAGGCCTACCTGGTCTCCATGCCGCGTGACCTCTACGTCCACGTCCCCAAGAGCAAGGCCAACCCGCAGTACGGCGACACGATGGCCAAGCTCAACGCGTCCTTCTCGTGGGGTGGCACGCCGCTCACCGTGCAGACGATCGAGGAGTACACGCAGGTCCGGATGGACCACGTGCTGCTCATCGACTTCGCCGGCTTCAAGCAGGTGATCGACGCGCTCGGCGGTATCGACATGAACGTGGAGCGGGACATCACCTCGGTCCACCCGCCGAAGCGGCAGTTCAAGAAGGGCATGAACCACTTCAACGGCGACGAGGCCCTCGACTACGCGCGGCAGCGGTACCAGTTCCCCGACGGTGACTTCGCCCGTATGCGGCACCAGCAGGAGATGATGAAGGCGATCTTGGACAAGGCGGTCAGCTCCGGGACGGTGACCAACCCCGGCAAGCTCAACGCCTTCCTGAAGGCCGTCACCAAGGCGATGACCGTCGACAAGGACTTCTCGCTCGCCGACATGGCGCTGCAGTTCCGCAACCTCCGCAGCGACGACCTGACGTTCCTCGTCAGCCCGCACGACGGCAGCAAGAGGGTCAACGGCGAGGACGTCGTGGTGCCGAACAAGGAGAAGGCGACCGCCCTCTACACCGCGATGCGCACCGACAAGATGGCCGAATGGGCGGTCACGAACGCGCCGAAGCCGAAGGGGTCGAGCCAGCCGTCAACCGGAGCTACCACCAAGGCGAAGTGATAATTCCGGCAATCCCGGGCATGTCTCCTCCGCGTCGGGGTTGCATGCCCGGGCTGTCGTATAGATCTCATTGCCGAGGCGGCACTCCGGCGAGTAAAAATCGCCTGTTCCGCGGTTCCTGAACGATCTTGCGCAGTGGCTCTGGTGCGCATTCTTTCCGCCGCGAACGTAGACTCGGATTGATTCCCGCTATTGTGCGGGCGGCCGGCTCGGGGGCATGCGGATGCGACAGGACCAGGCGTCCAGCGGTGACGGTGGCGACACTCGGGCGGCGGAAACGACCAAAAAGGTCGTCGGAGACGAAACCGCACAACCGACCGAGGCCGACGCTGCACCGGCCACCCCGGAGATGAGACCCGCGCCGGTGAAACTTCCCGGCCGCGATCCGATCTGGGCCAAGTCGTTCATCGTCTTCGGCGTCATCCTCGTTGTGCTCGCCGGCATCGCGATCACGGCCACCCGGGTGCTCGCCAGCCGATACAGCGGCAGCGTCAACCAGCAGACGCTCCTCGGCGAGAACTCCCGCGTCGGCGGCGGGGAGGCCGCCGCGAAGCACCGCGACATCAGGGGCCCGCTCAACTTCCTGCTGCTCGGCTCGGACCAGCGCGCCCTCGACCCCGAGGACGGGCAGCGCTCCGACTCGATCATCATCGTGCACATCCCGTCCAGCCTGGACCGCGCCTACCTGCTGTCCATCCCGCGCGATCTGCGGGTGCGCATTCCCGCGTTCCCGGCGACCGGCTTCGACGGCGCCGCGCATGAGAAGATCAATGGCGCGTTCCAGTACGGCGGCGGCGGCCAGGGCGGCGTCCAACTCCTCGCCGAGACGTTGACCGGCGTGCTCGGCATCCGCTTCGACGGTGCCGCGATCGTCAACTTCGACGGCTTCAAGGCCGCCGTCGACCTGCTCGGCGGCGTCGACATGTGCATCGACCAGAAGGTCACCTCGATCCACCTCGGCTACGACGAGAACGGCAACTACAAGGACCCGACCAAGGGCGGCCGCCCGGCCGTCTACGAGGCCGGCTGCCACCACCTGGAGTCCTGGCAGGCGCTCGACCTGGTCCGGCAGCGCAAGAGCCTGGCCAACGGCGACTACGACCGCCAGAAGAACCAGCAGAAGTTCATCCGGGCGCTGCTGGACAAGGCGCAGCAGAAGGATCTGACCACCAACCCGATCGCCCTGGACAAGTTCATCCGGGTGATCGGCCAGGCGCTCACCGTCGACACCAACGGCGTTTCGCTCGCCGACCTGATGTTCGGCCTGCGCAAGGTCAGCCCCAACAACCTGATCGGTCTCCAGGTGCCCTCCGAGCCGCAGGACATCGGCGGCATCTCCTACGTGGTCGCCCTGCCGGAAGCCGAGTCGCTCTACGCGGCCATGCGTGATGACCAGTTGGACTCGTGGGCGGTCGAGAACCCGACCTGGGTCAACCACATGTAGCCTGGCGAAGTGTTCAGGGGACCTTCAGTTCCGACCGTCTCGATCAACGACGTCACCGAGGATGCCTTCATCCTCGACGTCCGCGAGGACGACGAGTGGGCCGCCGGTCACGCGCCGGAGGCCATGCACCTGCCGATGATGCAGATCCCGATCCGGATCGACGAGATCCCCGCCGACCGCGACGTGGTCGTGGTCTGCCGGGTCGGCGGCCGGTCGGCTCAGGTCGTCGCGTTCCTCCAGCAAAACGGGCTGGAGCGCACGATCAACCTCGACGGTGGCATGGCGCATTGGGCCGCCGCCGGCCGGCCGATGGTGAGTGAGGACGGCGGTGCTCCTCGGGTCGCCTGAGCGGCCATTGGTGTTCGCGCACCGGGGATCGTCGCGACGACATGCCGAGCACACCCTCGACGCCTACCTGCTGGCGATCGAGGAGGGTGCCGACGGCCTCGAGTGCGACGTGCGCCTCACCCGCGACGGACACCTCGTCTGCCTCCACGACTCCCGCATCGACCGGACGAGTGACGGTCGTGGCCGGGTGAGTGTGCAGACCCTGGCCGAGCTCGACCGCTTCGACTTCAGCTCCTGGCGGGCCGACCTGCCGGACTCACCCGACGAGCTCATCATCGACCGGCAGTTGGTCGACGACCGATGGCGCGGCCGCGTGCTGACCCTCGACCGGCTGCTCGGGGTGGCCACCGACGCGGGCCGGCCGATGCGGCTGCTGATCGAGACGAAGCACCCGACCCGGCACGGCAGTGCCGTGGAGCTCGCCCTGCTGCAGCTTTTGCGGCGGTACGGGCTGGATCGTTCGGATCCGGAGCGCGCCCTCCAGGTGACGGTCATGTCGTTCTCGGCGACCGCGATCCGCCGCGTGCGTCAACAGGCACCCACCGTGCCGACCGTCATGCTCATCGACGTGTGGTCGGTGCCGAACCGGATCGGCTGGATGCCACCCGGCAGCAGCATCGCGGGCCCGGGCGTGCAGTTGCTGCGAGCCGCACCCGAGACGGTCGAGCGTCTCCACCGGCGGGGCTTCCCGGTCTACGTCTGGACGGTCAACGAGCCCGACGAGGTTGATCTGGTGGTCAAGCTGAAGGCCGACGGGATCATCTCCGACCGGCCCGCGTACGTCATCGACCGCCTCCGCGAACTGGGCCTCCGCGACTGACCGGCGCTGGCGACGGATTCCGCCGTCGTGAACGTGAACTGCGACTGATTCACGTCTCAACAACTTTTGTCGACAACCTTTCAAAGCAGGCTGCGGCGAGGCAAACTCCAACCATGGTCGATGCTCGTCCCCCGGTCGAGGGTTCCGCCGTCTTCGGTGCCCTGACCGAGGTCGTTGAGCAGCTCAACACGGGCGGCGCAGGGCTGGCGGCGCTGCAGCGGACCGTCGACGTCAGCATGGTCGCCACCGGTGCGACGGGCGCCGTGTTCATCGAATACGCGCATGACAGCGGCCGGGTCGTCGCCGTTGCGGGCGACCTCGACTGGGCCCTCGGCCGCCGGGTCGACCCGCTCCACCCGTCGTTGCGCGGACTGCTGCAGTACGGATCCCGCGTCCGTGAGTTCCCGAGCAGCCTCATGGGCACGCTCGGCGGTCACCAGCTTCACAGCCGCGGCCTGCACCGGATCATGGCGGCCGAGGTCTCGGCGAGCGGCACCGCGGTCGGTGTGCTGGGCGTGACCTATCCCGACGCGGAGGGCGCCGCCGACACGGACCAGCGCGCCGCGCTCGGGTTCCTCGCCTCGTTCGTCTCGTTGCAGTACGGGTTGGGTCGTGGCCTGCCCGTCTACCGCGACGGCCCGGCGATCGACCCGACCGTCGGCCCGTTCGCGCTGATCGACGCCGAGCAGCGGGTGCGTTCGTGGAACTCGGCGGCGGCGCTGCTGACCGCCCGGCCGGCCGAGACCGCGATCGGCGCGCCCTGGCCGTTTCCGCTGCCGGTCGCCGACGAGACCGTCGAACATCGGATGTCGTGCGGCACCCGGATCGAGATCCGCGCGGCCAGGGTGCCCGGCAGCACCGACCGGGCCGTGTCGTTCCGCGCCCGCCCGGAGCAGCCGCCGGACGGCCGTGACCTGTTCATCGCGCTCACCGGCCACGAGCTGCGCACGCCGATCACGGTCATCAGGGGATACACCGACACGCTCGTCGACCACTGGGAGTCCCTCGACGAGGGCGCCCGCCGAGAGGCGATTTTCGTCGTGGGCCAGCGCGCCCGGCAGCTCAGCCGCCTGGTCGACCGCCTCCTCAGCGCGGCCGGTGACGACGGCACCGGCGTCGACTCCGCCACGCTGATGCCGTTCGACCTCGTCGAGTCCCTGGCGGCGGCGGTCGATGAGCTGAGTGCCGAGCAGCGCCGGTCGCTCAAGGTCATGCTCCCGCGATCGCTGCCGAAGGCGTACGGCGACCGGGTGAGTCTTGCGACGGTACTGGTCGAATTGGTGACCAATGCGGGTAAGTACTCGCCGAATTGGGTAGAAGTCGAACTGACGGCCGGAGCGGATCCACAGACCGTCTGGTTCAGGGTGGCCGACCGTGGGACCGGCATCCGGCCGGAGCACGTCGAGCGGGCGTTCGAGCGGTTCTGGCAGTTGGAGACGGGCGACCAGCGGACCGGTGGCGGGGTGGGTCTCGGTCTGTATCTGGTGCGCAGGATCGTCGAGCGTCAACATGGATGGGTGTCATTGCGACCACGCAAAGGGGGAGGGACGGTCGCCGAGGTGCGACTGCCCCGAGCCGACGGCCACGGGGAGGCTTAAGAGCGTGTCCACAACCGTTGCGGAGCGCGCCTGGTGCGTGGTTGTGCCGCATCACGCCCGCGGTGCGCACCTGGCCCGGCACCGCCTCGCGGACGAGCTCGACGCCCTGATGGCACCCGGCCGGCTGGACGACGCGATCGCGATCGCCGCGGAGCTGGTCGGCAATGCGGTACGGCACGCGGCCCCGCTTCCGGGCGACGTCATCCGGGTGGCATGGCGTCTGATCGCTGACGGCACGCTGGAGATCCGTGTGACGGACGGCGGCTCCCCGGCGGGTCCGCAGCTACGGGTGGCCGGCCCGGACGCGATCGACGGCCGTGGCTTGACGATCGTGGCGGCGCTGGCGACGGGCTGGGGAGTGGAGCGCGACGGCCTGGGCCAGTGCGTCTGGGCGACCCTCTGAGGCCGGTCCGGCACCTGCCTCCGGGCGGCCGGACCGGGTGAGTGACGCGCCGAAGGGCCGGTGTGCGCCCGCGGTCCGGGACGACCGCCTAGGCTGGACCGCCGTGAGCAAGCGTGCGAAAACCCCCCGTGGCCGTGCCAGCAATGGTGAGAAGCGCGAGAAGATCCGTGACGTCTACGTCGGCCGCCCGTTCGAGGGCCTGGCCGACGAGCCGGAGTGGATCGCCCTCAGGGAGCTGGTGCCGGCCGCCGCGGCACCGTTGAAGCTGTCGCCGGCCTACGTCGAGCGCTACGGCGACCGGCCCGTGACCCTCGCGACGGTCCTGCCGATGGCCTGGCCCGCCATGACCAAGCCCGACGGCCGGGTCTTCATCGGCCTCCAGCGCCACGTCCAGTCCGGCGACATCTCCCGCGACCTCGCCGTGGCCCTCCAATGTGCGCTCGAGACCCCGCCCGGGCAGTCCGTCGCCGTGCCCGCCCTGCCCGGCGTCGGCGACCGCCTCCAGGACGTCATCGAGAACGCGCCGCTGGACATCACCGTCCACACCGGCTTCGAATTCTGGCTCGACGAGAACGCGATCGACGACCCCGCCGTCCGGGCGTCGCTGGAGCGCGCGAACGCGAGCATCTTTCCGACCGTCAAGCTGGCCGCCGCCCCGGCCACGTACTGGTGCCGGGTGACCGACCGCTCGCACGTCCGTCTCGTGCTGGGTGACAACGAGGACCGCGCGCTCGACGCCCTGTCGCGCCTCGCGGCCGGCGGTGGTCTGCTCCTCGGCGAGCAGACCAAGTTCGCCGGGATGTTCCGCGCACACGGCCTCCTGGCGCCGGTGTGGGACCTGCCGCTGGAGGTCGAGGCCGAGGAGTGGGAGGTGCCGGTGGCCGGGTTCGCCAAGCGCTACGCCGAGGCCTTCGCCGTCACCGAGCCGCTGACCGCCGCCGAGCGGCGCAGCAAGCAGGGCCTCATCGGGCGGCTCCAGCCGCTGCGCTGAGGCCCGCCCGTGCGATCGGTGCGGACATGCATCGCGGACCGCCCCGGCCCGAGCCCAGCTCGGAGCCGGGGATCCGGATGACCTCGATGCCGTTGTGCTCCAACTGCGCGTTGGTCTCCACGTTGCGCTCGTAGGCGACGCACAGCCGCGGGGCGACGGCGAGCGTGTTGTTGCCGTCGTCCCACTGCTCCCGCTCGGCGGTGACCGGGTCGAGGCCGGTGTCGATGATCCGCAGCGTGTCGATCCGCATCGCCTTGGCGGCCGCGACGATGAACGGTTCCGGGCCGCTGACCGACAGCGGCGCCTCGGGGTCGGGGCCGGCCGTCACGGTCCACGCCTGGAGGCTGTCGGCGACGTTCGGGTACATCACCACGGCGTCGACGTCGACCATCGTGCACACGGTGTCGAGGTGCATCGTGGCCCGCTCCTGGGCGATCGGCACCGCCAGCACGGTGTGGGCCAGCCCGCGCTCGAAGCAGCGGCGGGCCAGCCGCTCCGCGCCGGACGGCCGGGTCCGCTCGCCGACCCCGACCGCGACCACACCGGGGGCGAGCAGCAGCACGTCGCCGCCCTCCAGGTGCTCCATCGTCGGCTCGAACAGTAGCGGCGTGCCGGCGAACCGCGGATGGTACCGATAGATGGCATGCGTCAGCGTGGTCTCCCGGCGCCGGGCGCGCATCGCCAGGCTCGTCACCGCCACCTCGTCGCCGATCCAGACGGATGAGTCGCGCGTGAACAGCAGGTTGGGCAGCGGGTCGATGACGAACTCCGCCCGATCCATGAGCGCGTGCACGAGACCGCTGCCGGTGCGTAGCTCGGCCTGTGACAGACCGGCGATCAACGTGGTCGCCAGCGTCGGCGGGTCGAGGTCGGCGAGGTGCCGGGCGACGTGATGGCGCAGCGTGTCGCCGAGCCGGAAGTCGGCGAGCACCGTCGCGGTCACCTCGCTCCTCGCCTCGGGGATCGCGAGGGTCTCGGCCAGCAGACCGGCGACGTAGAGCACCTCGACGCCGTGCTCCCGCAGAGCGGTGGCAAACGTGTCATGCTCTTCCTGAGCCCGCCCGACCCACGGGATGCCGTCGAAGAGCAGCGAGCCGTTGTTGCGCGGAGTCAGCCGGGCCAGCTCGGCGCCGGGACGGTGCAGGAGCACGGTCCCGAGGCGGCCGACCTCGCTGTCGACGTGGTGGTTCACGAATTCAGCCTATCGGTGACCCGATATAGGCCGATTGGGCACCATGTGCAAATTCATGGGTGTACCTGAATGTGGCATTCATCCCAGTCATTCCGTGTCATTCCGCTGTCCCGCGCTGCCGTGTCGCGCCGCAAACACGTACGGTATCTGGACACACACGCAACCGAAGCGGCGACATCGGAGGTGTGCGAGAGATGACCGAGATGCTGTATCGCAGCGGTCAAGATGCGCAACCCGAAGGGTTCGACGAACGCATCACCGTCGATGCGGGCCGACCTTCCCCCATGACCTGGGTTCGTTCCCGCCGGGCGGAGCGCGTCGTCCGACGCGAGGAGGCGGCGCACAGTCGGCTCTACCGGCGCATCGGCAACCTGATCGGGCACCTCGGCGACGACTGGCACGTCCTCGACCTGCGTGAGCTGAGCGGCCACCAGCACGACAGCTTCCTGGCGGTGGGCCCGGGCGGGGTCTTCGCCGTCACGGTCAAGGACCACGGCCGCAGCCGGGTCTCGTTCGCCGGTGACGTGGTGCAGATCGACGGCAAGCGCCCCAAGTACGTCGAAGAGGCCCGCGGCGAGGCCCGTGCCGCCGCCGAGGCGCTCTCCCGCAGCGCCGGCGTCTCGATCCCGGTCATGCCCGTGCTCGCGTTCGCCGGCAGCGGGAAGATCAGCTTCTACGGGGTGCCGAAAGGCTGTCTCGTCACGGCGTACCACGAGCTTCCTCGGGTGCTCGACGCCCGCGGCAACCGGCTCGCCGTCGAGACCGTCGACAAGGTCTTCGCCCTCGCGACCCACCCGGCGACCTGGTTCACCGCCGACTACGACGCCCTCGCCGAGGACTACCGCTGGCACCGCGACGGCGAACAGGTGGGCACTGACAAGTGGGGTCACGGGGAGTAGCCTCTGCGGGGTGATGCGCCCGTGCGGATTGAGCAATCGTGGAAGCGGAATCTCGCCCGGACTGATGCGATGATGAGTGCGCTGCGAGTCCGCGTCCGCAGCACCGGTGCCTGAGGAGGCGCTGTGCCGCATGTCGAGCTGTCCATCTCGGATCCCCGTTCCAGCCGCACTGCTGAGTCCACTCTGGACCGTTGGGGTGACACCGTCGCGGACGCGGCCGAGCCGAGCCTGGTGATCGACGACCAGAGTCTTGTCGTCGCGGTGTCCGCGTCGCTCGAAGACCTGCTGGGCCTGACCGAGCCGGCCGTCGACCGGCCGCTGCTCGACGGCGTGTTGCAGCTACTCGACTTCGCCGACGGCGGTGCGCTCGACGCGGCGGAGGTCGCCAAGACGCCGCCCCTGCTGGCGCTGAAGTCGGGCCGGCTGGCCCGCGGCCTGGTGCGTGTCCGCTGCGCCGCGGGCCCGCGCACGTTCGACGCGATCGCCGCACCGCTCATCCAGGACGATCAGGTCGTCGGGTCACTCACCTTTTTCAGCGCCGTCTGAAGACTCGTAATCGTGGCGTCGCTCACCGCTTGCCGCCACAGTGTGAGTTCGGGCCGTACGCTCCATGTCATGTTGGACCTCGCGCTGCTGCCTGGCGACTACGCGATCTGCCGTCTGCCGGCCGCATCGTCACTGCCGGGCGGCTTCATCGAGGCGGCAGTCGGCCTTCCGGACGTCATCTCGGTGACCTGGACGCCGGACGAGGTCTCGATTCTCTGCCCGGCCGACCTGGCACCCGACGGCGCGGCCGTCGAGACGCCGTGGCGCTGCCTGCGGGTGGCCGGCCCGGTCCAGCTCGCATTGACCGGCATCCTCGCGTCGATCGTGACCCCGCTCGCCGACGCGCGCGTGAACATCTTCGCGTTCTCCACGTTCGACACCGACTACGTCGTCGTGCCGGCCGTCCGGCTCAACGAGGCGCTGGCCGCGTTGAGTGCCGCGGGCCACCGCGTCACGACGCCCTGATCCCGGGCGCCACCTGACTGCCGGCGCCGTTCGAGCACTCCTACGATGGGCGCATGCGCACTCCGGCCACCGCGCTGGCGATCGTCGCTCTTGGATGTCTGCTGACCGGCTGCACCGGCCACGACGGCGATCCTGGGCCGTTGCCGCCGTCCGGAGCGGGTGCCGGACAACGACCCGGTGCATCGACGTCACCCACTCCCGCCAGCACCCCCATCGTCCCCCCGACGCATGCGCCGTCGGCCGGCCGCTCGGCGTCACCGAGCCCGAGCACGTTCTCCGAGGTGTATGTCGTCCGGTGCAACGGCAGGCCGAGCGGCGAACAGGTCATCGTGGCGGTGCGGAAATTCCGCGCCAACCTGCCCGCCGGATCCGGCGTGACCGTGCAGAGTCAGCCGCTGTGCGCCGGCATCTGGCAGTACACCGTCCTCAATGTGGCCGACCGTGAACCCATGCAGGTGATGACCAAGGGATCCCCGCAGGCGTTGACCGTCGTCACCGCGGGCACGGATCCCTGCACGGTCGAGGTCAAGGCGACCGCACCGCCCGCGCTGCTCAACGCCGCTGCCTGCTGAGCGGCGCGCACCCCGGCTCGACTACGCTGGGTGGTATGCCTGGTGTGCCGCCGACGCGGTTCGTTTACCTGGGGCCGGAAGGCACCTTCTCCGAGCAGGCGCTCAAGACCGTCCCCACCGCCGATCGGGGCATCCTGACCCCGGCACGGAGCGTGCCGGAGGCGCTGGATGCGCTGCGCTCCGGCGAGGCCGACGCGGCGTTGGTGCCGCTGGAGAACTCGATCGGCGGCCAGGTGGGCGTCACGCTCGACGAGCTGGCCAACGGCGATCCGCTCGTGATCACGCGTGAGGTCGTGCTGCCCGTGCAGTTCGTGCTGGCCGCGCGCGAGGACCGGTCCCTGGATTCGGTAGCGTCCGTGGCCGCGCACCCGCAGGCCGGCGCTCAGTGCCGGAAGTGGCTGCGCGACCACGTTCCGCAGGCCACCGTCGTCGACGTGCTGTCCAACGCGGCGGCCGCGATCGGCGCGGCAGAGGGCGAGTTCGACGCGGCGGTGTGTGCGGAGATCGGCGCCGACCGTTACCGGCTGCACGTCCTGGGCAAGGGCATCGCCGACAATCCCGACGCGATGACCAGGTTCGCGCTGGTGTCCCGCCCGGGACCACCGCCGTCGCCGACGGGTGACGACCTCACCACGCTGGCCGTCTACATCTCGCACGACCGTGTGGGTGCCCTTCTGGCGGTGCTGACCGAGCTCGCCGTCCGCGGCGTCAACCTCACCCGCATCGAGTCACGCCCCACAGGCGAGCGGCTGGGCCGGTACGTCTTCTTCCTCGACTGCGGCGGCCACGTGGCCGACGCGCAGATGGGCGAGGCGTTGCAGGGCCTGCGGAGGATCTGCGCCGACGTGCGGTTCCTGGGCTCCTATCCGCGGGCCGTTCAGGGCGACGCGCTGCCGCGCCCCGCTCCCGGCCTGGCAGACGACGACTTCGCCGACGCCCGGGCGTGGCTGGCCCGTCTGCGCGCCGGCGAGCTCACCTGACGCGTTCGGTGACCGCGCGGTTACGGCGGCGCGGAAGTGTCGGTGGGTGGTCGTACGGTGCGGGGCATGAGTGACTTCGACTGGGACCACGAGCTGTCCGTTGCCCGCCGCAACGAGGTCCACCGCCGGCTGACCATCGACGACCGGGACTACGACGTGCTGGCGTTCAGCACGGGCGGCGGCTTCATCGCGGTGCGGATGGCCGGCTGGGGCGGTGGCTGCATGACGACCGAGATCGCCGGTGAGCTCCCTGCGGCAGACGCGCTCGACGTGGTGTCGCTGCTGGCGTCCGCGCTGACACACCTGCGACCCTCCGGCGAGTCGGACGATCCGCCCGACGACTGGTGGACCGCGCACCGGTCCGCGGCTCCCAACGCCGGCAAGCCATGGGAACAGCAGGATCTCGAGCTGCTGGCGACCCGGTTCCGCGAAGGCGCGACCGTCAAGACCCTGAGCGCCGAGCTGGGCCGGACCGAGGGCGGCGTCCGCTCTCGACTGCAACTGCTCGGCCTGACCCGCACCGATCCGGAGCCCGGCTTCGGGGCGGCGTGACTCGACCGGAGGAGTCCCGGGTGCGGTCTCCGGTTGGTTCTCGTTGAGCGGGTAGGGATAGGGCGGGCGCTCGGCGTCACCAAGGCCAGTTGGTGTGCGGGGCGCCCGCCTGTTCACCCACCCGACCGCGGTCAGGCGGCGCCACGGCGGCGGAGGGTGGCCACCGTGGAGCCGGCCAGCGTCAGCAGGCATTCGGACAGCTTGCCGTCGACCAGTGCGACCGTGAACAGGGCGGTGCCACTCGGGATGTCGTCGTTGACGTATGCGCTCACGAACCGCGCCACCCAGCGCCGGTCGTAGTCCGCGTCGTCGATGTCGGGAAAGTCGAGGCGCCACGGTCCGCGGGCCAGGTTTTCGCCGACCATCTCGCCGGCCAAATGCCACGCCACGTCGTAGGCCGCGCTCATGCCGCGTCGGTCCACCACCGAGTCGAAGGTGTGGACCACGGCGTCGCCGTCGCCCGCGAGTGCTGACTCCAGGACCAGCGCCGCATCCTGATACGTCTCGTCTCCCGGGTCATCCACGCCGCAACCGTATGCCGCGTCGTCAAGCTCCGCGGCCGAAGACTTGAAAATTCCGAAAGGCGCCGTAACCCGCCGAAACACCCCCCGCGCCCGCGGGCGGGACCCGCGGCGGCCGGCGGGTTGACCGGCCGCAGTGAGACTCTCGGTGAAACCGGCGGGTGCGGTCGAGGGGCGCTACGAGCGGCGCAGGGCACACGTCAGGCGGGCGGTGCAGACCCGCTCGCCGGACTCGTCGGTGATGACGATCTCGTACGTCGCGATCATGCCGCCCAGCCGGAGCGGCGTCGCCACGCCGGTCACGATGCCGCTCCGGGCGGACCTGTGGTGCGTCGCGTTGATCTCGACGCCCACCGCGATCCCGTTGAACAGCCGCGCCGCGTGTAGCGCCGAGCCTATCGAGCCCAGTGTCTCGGCCAGGACGACCGAAGCGCCGCCGTGCAGCAACCCGTACGGCTGGGTGTTGCCCTCGACCGGCATCGTGCCGACGACCCGCTCCGGAGCCGCCTCGACCAGGACGATGCCCATCCGCTCCGCCAGGCCGCCCTGCGTGGGCAGGGTTTCCTCACCGACCGTGATCTCTGTTTCCGCCATGCGGACAGACGTTACCCGCAGGTACGAAAAGCCCCGGCACCTCCCCGCTTAAGTCCTGAGCCCGACCGCGCTAAGGTGCGCACGGCACCTTTGGGGAGGAGAAACACTCATGCGCGCACGGTCCGCCACCGCCACCGTGGGAGCGATTGCCGCGATTGGACTGTTGCTCGCCGCGTCCGCCTGCGGATCGAATGCGCAGAGTAACAGCGACGCCGACACCCCGCGGCAAGTGAAGCTGTACGGCACCGACGGCAACATGGCCAGCTCCTTCGGTGATGCGTTCAAGGACTCGCCGGCCGTGCTCGCCGGCATGAAAGGCACCACGCCGCTGACTCCGCTGAGTGACGACTTCAAGCGGCGGGTCAGGGGCATCGACCCGAACCTCGCCGACTTCAACTACGCCGGTGAGGCGTATGACGCCGTCGTGATCGCCGCCCTGGCCGCCGAGATCGCCAAGACGGTCGATCCGCCGCAGTTCGCCAAACAGCTCATCGGCGTGACGACCGGCGACAATGTCTGCGAGACCGTCGCGGCCTGCCTCGCCATGGCCAAGTCCGGCAAGGACTTCAAGTACCGCGGCGTCTCGCTGCGCCGCAGTGGCTTCACCGAGGCCGGCGAGCCCAGCTCGGCGATGTACGGCGTGCTCAACTTCGGCCGCAACAACACCATCGACGACGCGAAGACCGAGTTCGTCGGCGCCGGTGACGAGAAGACGGAGCAGAAGGGGGCCGCGCCACCCGCCGGCACCGGCGGGAAGGGCGGCGGCCAGAAGCCCGCGTTGAAATACGGGCTGCTGCTGCCGAAGACCGGTTCGCTCGCGTTCCAGGGCCCGCCGATGTTCGCCGCCGCCAAGCTCGCCGCCAAGGAGATCAACGATGCCGGTGGTGTGCTCGGCCAGCCGGTCCAGGTCGTGGACGGCGACGACGGCACCAACCCCGACGTCGCCAAGGCGACCGTAGAGAAGTTCATCACCGACGGTGTGCACGTGATCATCGGTGCCGGTGCGTCGGGCGTCAGCAAGGCGGTCATCCCGCGCGTCGCGCAGGCCGGCAAGGTGATGATCTCGCCGTCCGCGACGTCGGACGAGCTGACGAAACTGGAGGACAAGGGCCTGTTCTTCCGGACCTCACCGCCGGACTTGCTGCAGGCCAAGGCCATCGCCGACATCATCATGCGCGACGGGCACAGCAAGGTCGCCATCATCGCCCGCGACGACAGCTACGGCAGCGGCCTCGCCGAGAGCGTCCGCAACGACCTGACGGCCGCCGGCATCAAGCCGACGGACCTGCTGGTGCTGAAGTACGAGGCGAAGGACACCTACGACGCGAAGACCGACGGGAATCTGTTCACGCCGCTCGCCGCGAAGGTCAAGACGTTTGACGCCACCGGGATCCTGCTGGTCGGCTTCGACGAGTCGGCGCTGGCGATCAAGGCGCTCATCACCGAGAAGGTCAAGTCATAGCGACGATCGCACGACTCGCGCGGAACAGGCCGGGGGCCTACGGTGAACCAGGTTGGCCCCGAGTGAGGTGAGAGGACCCCCGGATGAGCGAGAACGAGACCGTCGAGACGCGCGGTGACGACCGCGTGGAGCTGCTCGTCGGCGACACGAACAACGACGGCAAGGCCGACCTCTGGGCGGTCGACACCGACGGGGACGGCAAGGCCGACCTGTTCCAGTTCGACACCAACGGCGACGGCAAGGTCGACATCACGATGAGCGACCTCGACCAGGACGGCACGCCGGAAGAGGTCGTCGACGGTGACGGCGGCATGCCGCCCGCGAGCGCCGAGGGCTGACCCCGAAACTCCGAGGACGACCGACAGCGCGGCTGGGGAGATCTCAGCCGCGCTGTTGTGCGACGTAGTCCCGCCACTGCGTCTCGAGCTGCGCCGCGCCGACGCCGAGCACCTCGCGTGACACCGAGTCGACCTCGGACATGCGCTGGAAGGCCTCGTAGAAGGCGATCAGTTTCGCCTGCCCGTACTTCTCGGCGATCATCCGGCAGGCCAGCCAGCCGCTGACGTAGTTGCGCGGCTCGTTGTAGAACTGCTGATCGGTCGGGAACGCCCCGATCACCAGGTCGCCGAGCGCCGCGCGGACGCCGTTGGAGCTGATCTTCCTGTCCTTGTACGCGACGTACTCCGCGAACCCCTCCACCACCCAGCGCGGTGTGCGTGCCCCGGTGACCGGCCCCATCGCGGCGTGGGCGAACTCGTGCGTCAGGTCGTGGGCGAGTTCCTCGGTCTGCGCCGACAGCTCCGTCGGGTTGAACACGACCCGGGTGGTGCCGTACGCGGGCGCGGTGGCCCAGTCGGCGACCTGGTTGTAGTACGGCACGGCGATCGCGGCCACCTGGGCAACGCGGTCCGGCGACTCCGCGAAGTACGTGTCGAAGATCCGCTTGTCCTGGATCGCGGTCAGGAACACCTTGCCGTCCCAGCCCGTCGGCCGGATGGTGGCGACCTTCCTCAGCCCGTCCTCGGCGAGGGTGAGCAGCGTCTTTGCCCGGTCGGCGTCGTCGGCCGACAGCACGGCCACGACGTGATCGCTGGTCTTCACGGTCACCGGCCCGGCGGCGTCCCACGGCTGCCCGTTGGCGCCCGTGGGCAGCTCGGCGCCCGCGCCGTCACCCGCGATGAGCCACTTGCCTCCGGTGTAGCCGAACACAGGCAGCCAGGGCGTCCCCACCGGCTTGCTGTCAACACCCTCGATCCGGTGCCGGATGGTCACCGCCTCCACGTGCACCGCCGCGTGGTACCGGTCGAAGAGCTGGCTGGGCAGGAACGTGGCGCTGCCCCGCGGCGGCTTGGCCTCGCGCTGGAAGGCCAGCTCCGCGAACGGCATCTTGGTGAGGTTCTCGAAGAGCTGCTTCTGCCGCTTCGCGAAGACGGCGTCGGTCTGGTCCACGTCCGCCATCCACGCCGCCAGGTCCTTCTTGCGGACCGCCTCCGCGTGTCGGTGCAGCACCGCCTCGATGGCCCTGCCGCCGACGTCCGGCCGCATGTCGACCCACGTCGACGCGATCGGGCCGTTGCCGTCGTCGCGCAGGGCCCAGGCGGCTGTGGCGGCCCCGCCGAGGGCCAGCACCATGCTGACCACCAGCAGAACCGTCAGGACCGGCCAGAGATAGCTCCGCCGCGGCTGCGGGGGCAGCGGCGGCGGCCAGGGCGGCGGCTGTGGCGGATACCAGGGCGGCGCCACCGGACGTGCCGGCTGCCGCTGCTGCGGGATGTGCGGCGGCGCGACCGGAGCCGCGGTCGGGTCGGGGATGGTCACGGTGCCCCTATCCGAGTGTGGTCAGCTCCGCCGTCAGCACGTTGGAGAGGACTGCGCCGTCGAGGCGCACCTGTCGGAGGTACCACCGCTGCAGCGGCGTCCGGTTCTGACTGAACTGCCAGGCACCGCGCGGGCTGTCGATCTGACCGAGCCGGCCGATCGCCGCGTTGAGCGAGAACGAGTCGAGGCTGCGGGTGGCGTCACCGATCGCCTTGTCGAGGACCGCGGCGGCATCGTACGAGGCCATGGCGTAGCTCGACGGGATCGCCCCGAACGCCTTCTGGTAGTCGGCGACGAACCGGCGGTTGACCGCGTTGTCCAGGTCGGGCGAATAGTTCATCGCCGTGTAGATGCCCTGCGCGGTGTCGCCCTGCTGCTTCAGCACGGATCCCTCGGTGAGGGTGCCCGGCGCGAAGAGCTTGAAGCCGCTCGGGAATCGCGCCGCCCGGAACTGCTTGACGAACTCGACCGCCGCGGCGCCCGAGTAGAAGGCGGCCATCGAGGTCGCGCCGGACTGCTTGACCTGCCCGAGGATGCCGCTGAACTCGCGGCTCCCGAACGGTGTGAGGCGCGGCGAGCCGTTGATGGTGCCCTGTGCGCCCTTGAACCTGTCGATGAAGGCGCCGACCTCGTCGGCCTCGCCGGACGGGCCCTGCGCCGCGACGACCGCGAGCGACGAGCCGTAGTTGTCGAGGACCCAGCGGGCCATCGCCGCGCCCGGGTCGCTCGCGACGTACGAGGTCCGCCAGATGTACTTGGCGCCCTGTAGCGCGACCGGTGAGGCGTTGGAGCCGATCAGCGGCACCTGGGCACCCTCGACGGTGTCCTTCAAGGCGAGCATCGCCTGGCTGTTGGCGACGCCGGTCAGGGCGAGGACCTTGTCCTCCTTGACCAGCTTCTCCGCCGCGGCCTTGCCGCTGTCCGCGGTCTCACCCTCGTCGACCTTGATCAGGTGTACTTCACGGTTGCCGAGCTTGTTGTCGTGTAGCTGCAAGTAGAGGTTGAAACCGTTGTCCATGTCATTGCCGAAGTCCTTGTACATCCCGGTCAGCGGCACGATCATGCCGATCTTCACGGGTGGACCACTCGGCAGCACGGTGTTGTCCGGCGAGCTGCCGGAGTCGTCGCTGCACGCGGACAGGATCGGCGCGGCCATGCCCGCCGCACCGGCGGCCGCGAGCAGCCGGAGCGCCTGGCGGCGGTTCAGGTGGGACACGTGCTCTTCCTCCCCAACACCATGCGGTGCCGAGGACCTCGACACCCACGCTGCGTTCTACCGCCATCGTGGCGGACAGTCAATCGGTGTCGGCGCCCTCGCCCCTGGTCATCGTCCCGAACGCGGCGAGGACGGCAGGCCAGGCGGCCGACTCCGGGTCAATCACAGCGAAGTGTTCCACACCGGCCAGCTCGACCAGCGTGGTGTCGTCCCCCGCACGGCGGGCCTTGCGACAGTACTCCCGGGAGAGTTCGACGGGGACGATCGTGTCGTCGGCGCCGTGGATGACCACGGTGCGGACGGTCGACGGCAGGTTGACCATCGGGTCGGCGGAGGCATAGGCGGTAGGCATGCGGTCGGGCGGCCCGCCGAGCAGGTCGGCGACCGCGCCTCCGTCGAGATCGAGCTCGTGGGCGCGGACCAGGTCGGCGACCGGGGCGAGGGCGACGACGCCGCCGATCGCGTCGGGAGCCACCGCCGCATACCACAATGCGAGATGCCCCCCGGCCGAATGGCCCGCCAGGATGGGCCGGTCGACCGACACCGGCCGGAGCCCCCGGTGCGCGATCTCCTTCGCCAGCAGGTCCGGCACCGCCACCGCCGCCGACGCCACGTCGGAGAACGTGCCCGGCCAGCCGCCGCCGGGCTGGCCCGTGCGCCGATACTCGACGGTGGCCACGGCGTAACCGCGGGCCGCGAGGTCGGCGGCGAGCGGGCCGGTGTGCGTGCGGTCCCACTCGCGGCGCCAGAACCCGCCGTGGATGAACAGCACGAGCGGCGCCCCGGCCACCATCGGCAGCCGCACGTCGGCCACCTGGTCGGGGTCCTCCCCGTAGCGCAAGGTGAAGTCGGCCGCAGGGGCCTGTCGGCTGAGCACGTCCCGGGGGTTACTCGTCACCGGCAGACGTTATCGCGTCACCAAGGGTGGCGACAGGGGCCGGGTGGGCACCCTTTGTGGTCGCCACGGAGCGCCGTACGCAAGACTAGAAGCCATGGCAGAACAGGCGCAGGACGAGTCGCGAACCGTGATGGTCGTCGGCCCCGACGGGCGACCGCTGGGCACCATGTCCACCGGTGACGAAGACGGCGCGGAAGATCCGAGCAAGCTGATCGAGCAGCCGGCCAAGGTCATGCGCATCGGCAGCATGATCAAGCAGTTGCTGGAGGAGGTTCGGGCGGCTCCGCTCGACGAGGCCGGCCGGCAGCGGCTCAAGGAGATCCACCGCCGGTCGATCAGCGAGCTGGAGGACGGTCTCGCTCCTGAGCTGCGAGAGGAGCTGGAGCGGTTGTCGCTGCCGTTCGACGACGGCACGACGCCCAGCGAAGCCGAGCTGCGGATCGCGCAGGCCCAGTTGGTCGGCTGGCTCGAAGGCCTGTTCCACGGCATCCAAGCGGCGCTGGTCGCGCAGCAGATGGCGGCACGGGTCCAACTGGAGCAGATGCGTGGCCGCCCGGCGCTGACCTCGGGTCAGCCCGGCGCCGTGCCCGGGCATCCCCATCCGACCGGCACCGGTCAGTATCTGTAGAGGCCTTCGAGATAGGCGGCGACGCCGTCGTCCTCATTGGTCGCGGCGGTCACATCGTGGGCCGCCGCCCTGACGGCCGGGTGTCCGTTGGCCATCGCCACGCCGCGCCCGGCCCAGGTCAGCATCGGCAGGTCGTTGGGCATGTCGCCGAAGGCGATCACGTCTTCGGCCGCGAGCGCGTGTCCCCGCGCGACCCGGGCCAGGGCCGACGCCTTGGTCACGCCGGCCGCGGAGACCTCGACCATGCCGCTCGACGAGGAGTTCGTCGCCTCGGCCACCCCGTCGAGGCAGGCCCCGACGCGGGCGGTGAACTCGTCGGCGGGCTGCGCACCCGCGCGGACCAGCAGCTTCGAGGCGGGACGGCTGAGCAGTTCGGCGAAGCTGGCCGGGCCCACCGACTCGTGGTCGACCTCCCACGGGCCGACCGGGAACTCCGGCTCGTGCCACATCTGCCGTCCGCCGTCCCGCTCGACCGCGAACACCACACCCGGCACGCTGTCCCGCAGCCGCGCACAGGCCTCGGCGAGCGCGTCCGTCTCCAGCGGCGTGCTGTGCACGATCGCGTCGCTCCCCGGGTCGTACGTGGCGGCGCCGTTGGCGCAGATCGCGAGCGGGCGGACGGTCAACTGGTCGTACACCGGGAAGAGCCACCGGATCGGGCGCCCGGTGACCAGGACGATCACGATCCCGTCGGCGTCCAGCCGGTGCAGGACCTTGATCGTGCGCGGGCTGACGGTCCGATCACCGCGGACCAGGGTCCCGTCCAGATCCGTGGCAACAAGTTTCACAGCTTCAACATAGCGTCGAGGTAGGTCGCCACCCCGTCCGCGTCGTTGGTGAGCGTGGTCTCGTCGGCCAGTGCGCGCACCTGGGGGTGTGCGTTGGCCACCGCCACCCGGCCGAAGCCCGCCCAGCGGAACATCGGCAGGTCGTTGGGCATGTCGCCGAAGACCAGCACGTCGCCGGGGTCGACGCCGAGTGCCGTGGCGACGACCGCGAGGCCGGAGGCCTTGTCGACGCCGGGCGGGCAGATCTCGATGTAACCGAGGCCGGCCTGGGTGACCGTGGCCATCGTCGGCGGCACGAGCCGCTGCGCGGCCTTCAGGAGCTGGTCGACGTCGCACTCGGGATGCCGCGCGAAACCCTTGATCACCGGGCCGGTCAGGCATTCGGCGCGGATCCGGGCCTCGACCACGTCGGGATACCGCCACGCCGGATCGGCGTCGCCCCACAGCGGCGCCTCGTGGTGGTCGCCCGCCTCGATCAGCACCGACAGTGTGCCCAGCTCCTGCTCCAGACGGGTCAGGACGCCGGCGAGCACGTCGCCGGCGAGCCGCTCGTCGCGCAGGACCGCCGGATGCTCCGGGTCGCGGAGGTCGACCACGCGACTGCCGCCGCCCATCACCAGGAAGTCCGCGGCGGGAATGTCGAAGCGCACCAGTTCGGTCAGGCGGGGACCCCGGCCGGTCGCGCCGACGATGTGGATGCCGGCGGCCTTGACCCGTTCCAGAACGGCACGCGTATATTCGCTGACCGTCTCGTCACTGCGGACGAGCGTGCCGTCGAGGTCGGTTGCGATCAGTTTCGGTAGCCCTGAGCTGCGCATGTGGTGCTCCTTCCGCCTGCGCGGGGCAGCAACCGTACCTCTCGGATCCCCTCTCGTCACAGCATGCGAGTAAATCCCGACCGAACGTACGACGTATTCCTTATCGCAGATGGTTGGGCGGGACCGGTGTCACGGTCAGATCGAGCGGGCCGCCGTTCTCCGGCTCCTCGGCGATCTTCCTGCCGAAGCCGCGCCTGCCGCGGAGCAGCGGGCCGCGTGCCGCCACGATCACCCCGGCCGCGAGCAGCAGTGCCGCGGAGACCGCCACGGGGTAGCCGGCACCGACGCTGATGGCGTCGTCGGGGAGGGCGAACGCCGGGGACGAGCTCATGCCCAGGTTGTCGATCGCGCTCTTGAACCCCACCAGCACCAGCAGGTTGCCGGCGAGCAGGCCGCCCGCGGCCGCCGTCGCCGTCCGGCGCACGACGCCGTCGGCCGAGAGCAGGATCGCGATCGCGCAGAGTGCGAGCACGATCGTCGACAGGTAGGCCACGACGTGACCGGTGTTCAGGTTCGCCAGGTTGATGTCGACGCTCGACGGGATCTGCCGGCGGGTGGGGCTGACCCGTGTGTCGTCGTCCGCGGTGGAGACGCCCGTCTGGAACGAGCTCCACGGCAGGTACTGCGCGGCGAGCGCCAGGCCGAATCCGATCGCGAGCAGTGCGTATGCGATCGGGTTCGGACGCTGCGCCGCCGGCGGCTCGGTGACCGGGCTCGGCTCGGGCGCGGCGACCGGTGCGGCGACCGGCGCCGGCGGCGCCATGTCCGGTCCCGCCGGCGGGTTGCTCCACTCGATCATGTCTGCGGGCTTCGGCTCCTGCTCAGGCATATCGCGCATAGTAGAGCCGCCGGATGTCAGGCAGCGGCCTGCACGGTGACCCGGCCGGCCCGGCCGTCCGCCCATCGGTTCGCACCGGTTTGCGCCGCGTCGACTCGCCCTCTCCCGAAGTGCCGAGCTCGTCCCACGGAGCACGGGGGATGGGCTAGCGTCTGGTTCATGCCAACTCGCACTTCATCCGCCCGCTGGGAGGGGGACCTCCGGTCCGGCTCCGGCACGGTCTCCACCGGCTCGGGCACGTTCCAGGGTTCCTACTCCTTCCCGTCGCGCTTCGAGAACGGCCAGGGCACCAACCCGGAGGAGCTCGTCGCGGCGGCGCACGCGGCGTGCTACTCGATGGCCCTCTCCAACGGCCTGGCCAAGGCCGGCTACCCGCCCACGTCGGTGGACACCACCGCGGCCGTCCAGTTCGGCCAGGTGGAGGGCGGTTTCGCCATCACTCGCATCGACCTGACCACCCGTGGCGACGTGCCCGGCATCGACGCGGGCGAGTTCGAGAAGCAGGCGCTCGAGGCCAAGGCCAACTGCCCCATCTCGAAGGCGCTCTCCGCGGTCGAGATCACCCTCGACGCGCAATTGGTCTGACCCCGGAAATCTTGAGAGGGTCCCCGTGCGTAGGGGACCCTCTTCGCATGCCGGTGACGATGAGCAAGGAGCGGTTCGAGGAACTCGTGGGCGACGCGCTCGACGAGGTGCCGCCCGAGCTGCTCGACCTCATGGACAATGTGGTCATCCTGGTCGTGGACGACCCGCCGCCGGGCGAACCGGACCTGCTCGGCCTCTACGAGGGCCACGCGCTGACCGAGCGCGGCTGGGACTACTCGGGCGTCCTGCCGGACCGGATCTCGATTTACCGTAACCCGATCCTCGCCATCTGTGACGATGAGGACGACGTCGTCGACGAGGTGGCCATCACGGTCGTGCACGAGATCGCGCACCACTTCGGCATCGACGACGCCCGTCTCCACGCCCTGGGCTGGGGCTGAATGCGCTGGTCGCTTTCCGGACCGTGATCTGGTCCGGGGTTGCACCGAGCAACTACCGTGCGCGGTGCGGTCACGAACGTCTTCGAAGGGACATCCCAATGCGCAGTGCGCTGTTTGCCGCCGAAAACATGGAGAAGGAGTCGCAACAGCCCGGGCTGCGGTTGCAAAACTCCAAGATGCTCAAGGCCGAGCTCAACGGCGAGATGATGGCTCGCACCGGCACGATGGTCGCCTATCAGGGCCAGGTCCAGTTCCAGGCGCTCGGCTCCGGCGGCGTCGGCAAATGGCTCAAGCAGAAGCTGACCGGCGAGGGCGTGCCGCTGATGAAGGTCTCCGGCCGGGGCGACGTGTTCTTCGCCGACCGCGCGGCCGACGTGCACCTCATCGACCTCGAGCCGGGTGACGCGATCTCGATCAACGGCGCCAACGTCCTCGCGTTCGACTCGACCCTGCAGTACGACATCAAGATGGTCCAGGGCATGGGCATGATGTCGTCGGCCGGCCTGTTCAACTGCGTGTTCACCGGCCACGGGCGCCTCGCCATCACCACGAAGGGCACCCCGGTCGTGCTGACCATCGACCAGCCCACCTACGTCGACCCGCAGGCCGCGATCTGCTGGTCGGCCAGCCTGCAGACCGGCTACCACCGCGCCGACCAGCTCGGCCTGGGCACGCTGCTCGGCCGCACCACCGGCGAGGCGTTCACCATGAGCTTCGCCGGTCAGGGCTTCGTCGTGGTGCAGCCCTCGGAGGAGCCGCCGCAGGGTATCGCCGGCGGCGAGAGCCAGCAGTCCGGTGGAGCCCTCGGCAACCTGTTTAGCTGATCACTCTTCGGCAACGGGCCGCCCGCCGGGGTCGCGGACGGCCCGTTGCCGTTCGCTACGCTGCGGATCGTGCGCGGTGACATCTTCAAGGCCGAGAACATGGCCCAGCCCCCGACCCAGGCAGGCATGAGCCTGCAACATTCCAAGTGCGTCAAGTACGCCGTCAACGGCGAGGCCCTGGCCCGGCAGGGTGCCATGGTGGCCTTCCGCGGCAACCTGGCCTTCGAGGTGAAGAGCCAGGGCGTCGGCAACTTCCTCAAGCGCGCCGTCACCGGCGAGGGCGTGTCCCTCATGTCGGTCCGCGGCCAGGGCGAGGTGTGGTTCGCGTCCGGCGCGTCCGACTGCTTCATCCTGGACATCGAGCCCAACGACGCGCTGTCCATCAACGGGCGCAGCGTCCTGTGCTTCGACCCGACGCTGCGCTACGACATCCAGATGGTCCGCGGCGCCGGCATGTTCGGCGGCGGCCTCTTCAACTGCGTCTTCACCGGCCAGGGTCGCCTGGCGATCGTCTCCGAGGGCGCCCCGATCGTCATCCCGGTGTCCCCGCAGATGCCGGTGCTCGTGGACACCGACGCGGTCGTCGGCTGGTCGAGCAGCCTGCAGACCACGATTCAGAAGTCGCAGAGCCTCAAGTCGATGCTGCGCGGTGGCTCGGGCGAGCTCTTCCAACTGGCCCTCTCCGGCCAGGGCTTCGTGATCGTCCAGCCCAGTGAGGGCCGGCCCGCTCCGCAGCAGTCGGGCAGCAGCGGCGGCCTGCTGGGCAACGTCCTCGGTAGCTGATCCTGGCTAGCGCCGTGCCGCCCCCAACCCTTGCTGATCTTGCAGTTGTGGTGCCGAGACACTCCCTGAATGCCCGGTTTGTCAGGCACCACAACTGCAAGATCGACGCACAATGAGGGCGATGATCAGGAGCGAGTCTCTGCGGTGATCCAGTCTAGGTAGGTAACCCACCCGCCAGTGATAGGCAGGATGATCAGCTCCGGCACCTCGCTGCTGTGATTCTTCGGAAGCCACGCAACAAGGTCGTCTACCTTGTCCGACGCAGTCTTGATCCAGAGCTGCCATTCCGGCTCGTCGTAGATCTCGCCCTTCCAGCGGTAGACCGCCTGAATCTTTGAGGTCACCTGGACACATGCGGCAAGTCGAGCCTCCACCAGCTTGTGGGCAAGCTGCCGCCCCTCTTCCTCGGTAGGCGTCGTGGTTAGGGCTATAACATGGTCAGTTGCCACTTGATCCCCTTCGTTCGTGGCTGCCGTTCGCAGCGCCTTGACGCCCCGTGTGCCCTTCAGGTCCCGGACGATCGTCACGACTTGATCTTCGGACTTTCCTAAAGCACCCCACCCCCGACAACAGATCGCCGTCGCGGCTCATGCCCGTCCACATGCCGAGGGCGCTGTCTCCGTGAGGGCCATGCGGGACATCGTCGGCCACGCGGACATCGGAGTCACGATGACGATCTACGCGCACGCCTCCCTGGACGAGAAGCGGGAGGCGCTCCGGAAGCTGGATGAGCGCCTCAAGTAGGCCTACTGCCACCAGCGTTGCCACATAACGATCTTGACTGACCGAATCTGAGCCGGACGTACAAAGACCCCGACCGGCGTTTCCGCTGGTCGGGGTCTTGAAAGCCCGGCGAAGAGCTTTGTGGGCAGGGGCGGGGTCGAACCGCCGACCTTCCGCTTTTCAGGGAGACCTATATCCGCAGGTCAGTGCCCTTGCTCTGATTAGCCGTGCGTTCCACGTGCAACAGTGGTCAGCGGAACATACGAGAGCCGACGTAGACGATCACGGCATTGGGACCTTCCTCGTGCCACAGAAGCACCCAGTCGTCATCCTCGGTCCGGCATCGGATCGGCACCTGCCAGACCTTGAAGCCGCCCGGCGTCCGGACCGCCTCCCGTCGCGCCTCCGCGCTGTCCGGGTGATCGCAGACGACATCGATGGCGTCGCAGATGGCGTTCCACAACGCCTGCCGCGTTGGGTCGTTCTCGATCGCGTCGAGAACGGGAATTACGTGCTCTCCGTACTCCGGTTCGAGCACCGTCACCCCTTGCGCGTCGGGCGACCTCGGCGGACTCGGCTAGCAGGGTCGGTGATGGTCTTCTCGACCTGCTCAACCAACTCGGGGTTGGACATCAGCCGAGCCTCGGCTTCCGTCATGACCACCGCTGGGTGCAGGACGAGCGTCCCGTCCGCCTCTTCGTGCACCAGGTATCGCCGGTGCTCAGGGCGTCCGACCTTGCCAAGCGAGACGCGCCGCCGGTCGTCAAGCTCGATCAACACGTCCGACATAGCCTACCCCACTTCCCCTTCGGGGCGATGCCCTACTTCCCCGCTCTCTTAGCAAGTTACCACTTGGAAGCTTTGATTGGTACTTCAAGCACTCACGATCACTCACGCGCTCGCGTTGGTCAGTGCTTGACAACGATCGCCCTGGGCAGTTTTGCGGCGTTCCGTGTGCTGCAAGCTCCGACAATGCGGAAGCAATCTCGGCGTCGCGGCCGTCGACAGCGTGCAGATAGCGGTATGACGCTACCGGCGAAGCGTGACCCAGCCGGCGCATCAGGTCTTTGACCGTCGCGCCCGTGGAGGCAGCGAGCGTCTGGCCGGTGTGCCGCAAGTCGTGGAACCGGAACCCCGGCATACCCACCTTGGTTCGGGCGCGAACGAACGCCTGTCGCACCGCATCGCCCCGCATCGGCGAGCCGGACCAATCGCGGGAGACGAGGATGCGCCGGCCGCCGATGCCGAGGGTCGAACGTTGGTGGACGCGGCCCTTGCAGTTGCCGGGGCGGAGCTTGCCGTGCGCCTTCTTGGGCTGGAGGGCTGGAAAGGGCGCAGCGTGTCGCTCAGGGCCGTGCAACATACGTGCAACTAGCGACGGCCAACAGGGGTAAGAACCGGGTAGCGACGGTCAACGGACGGAGCCGGAAAACAGAAGACCCTGACCGCGTTTCCGCTGGTCAGGGTCTCCGAAGCCCGGCGAAGGACTTGTGGGCAGGGGCGGGGTCGAACCGCCGACCTTCCGCTTTTCAGGCGGACGCTCGTACCGACTGAGCTACCTGCCCAAGTTTGGGCCTTGCGGTCCTGACGGGACTTGAACCCGCGACCTCCGCCTTGACAGGGCGGCGAGCACTCCAACTGCTCCACAGGACCTGGTTTCGGGAAAACCCGGTCGTGCCCCCAACGGGATTCGAACCCGTGCTACCGCCTTGAAAGGGCGGCGTCCTGGGCCGCTAGACGATGAGGGCGGCCCCGCAATCATCGCATACTTCGCGAGTTGTGCGGTGTTGCTCCCATCCGGCCCCGCCGGAGGCTTTCAGAGCATACGTGACCCCGTCCCCCAACACCAAATGGGTATCCGGTCGCGGCGCGGCGCGGGAAAACGCCAGCTCAGACGGGCATCGCCACCAGCGTGAACTTGTCCTTCAGCTCGGGCAGCAGGGTCTTGTAGGCCGCCATCGTCGCCGTTCGGTCGCCGCCGGCATCGTGTGACAGGACGATCGAACCCGGTCGGGTGTTGTTCCTCACGGTGGCGACGATGTGCTCCGTCATCTTCGCGCCCGACCACTTCTTCACGTTCCAGTCCCACGGGTCGACCGTCCAGCCCAGCGACGCCATGCCAAGCTCATTGGCGATCTGCACGGCGGCCGGTGTGAAGTTGCCGCCCGGGTGGCGGAAGTACTTGATCGGCGCGTTCGGCACGGCCTTGTGGATCTCGTCGTTGGTGCGCTGCAGGTCGGCCCGGATCGTGTCCGCCGACTTCTTGCCCAGGCCGGTGTCGTGCTTCCAGGTGTGGTTGCACAGCGTGTGGCCGTCCTTCACGATCTCCTGAACGTACTGCGGGTACGCCTGAACCTCGACCCCGACCAGGCAGAACGTCGCCTTGATGCCGTGCTGGCGCAGCATGGCGAGCAGCTTCGGGGTCTCCGGACCCGGGCCGTCGTCGAACGTTAGCGCGACGGCGGCGGTGCCGGTGGTCCGCTGGATGCCGTCGGACGGCGGGGCGGAGGCCGGCGCGGAGGCCGACGCCGAGGTGGACGGCGACGCCGAGGCGGACGTGGAAGCCGAGGCCGACGGTGCCGGCATGGCCGCGGCCGCCTGCGAGGTCGTGGTGTCGCCGACCTGCCGCGTGACCGGGTCGCTGCCGCCCTGGCCGGTCGAGCCGGACCCGGACCCGGAGCCGACCTCGTGCCACGACGCCTGTGATGCGCCGGTGCCGCACCCGGCGAGAGCCAGGACGGCGATGCTGATCAGCGCTCCCAGGACGAGACGGGGACGAGACATGGTGGGCTCCGAGGGGTCGGGGCCTTCGCGAGGGTGGCGCGAGGGCGGTAGCACGGCGGGTGGCGTGACGACGGACAGCGACGAAGCCACACGCTAGCGAGTTCGGAGCACCAACAACCTCCGGCGTTCAGCCCATGGCACGAACCTGGGAGTACCTCTACAAGGGACTTTTACGCAAGCGCCTAGGTCGATGCCGAGGTGAGAATCACCAAAGCCTCTGTCAAGGTACCCGGACGTAGGACGCCTTCCGGAAGCGTGGCCTCACTCCAGCCGGGGCCGGCCGCAGCCAGTACGACCGGACGCCCACGCTCGGCGAGAACGCGTTCGAGCTGGGCGGGGTTCGCGGTCGAGGCGAGGTGGGACCACACCAGCACGGCGGCCGGGCCGGTGCGACGTATCGCCGCGGTCAGTGCCGCCGGGGGCACTCTGGCGCCGAGGGTCCGCGCCGGCACACCTTCGGCGGCGAGCGCGGCGGCCAGCGCCTCGATCGGCAGGCTGTGCTGCTCCTCGTCGGCGCAGGCGAGCAGGATGTCGACCGGAACGCCGGCGTCGGGGCGCGGCACGGCACCGAAGACCGCGGAGACGCAGCCCGACACCAGGTGCTCGACCTCCACGAGGGCGCCGGTCGCCTCGTGCCGGTCGCCGATCGCGGCCAGCACCGGGCGCAGCACGCTGTCCCATGCGGCCACGACGCCGAGGTCCTGCACGGCCCGGAAGATCCGCTGCCGCACCGCGGGCGCGTCGAGGCGCAGGGCGGCGCGCGTGAGACCACGAACGGTGGCGCCCGTGTCCGGAGCGTCGGACACGGACGTGCCCGGGGACAGCGGTAGCCGGCTGGCCCAGCGCGCCGCCTCGTTGGGGGCGACGCCCTCGAAGATCAGCCGCTGCATCACTTCGAGCCGTTCGATGTCCTGCTCGGTATAACGGCGATGGTGGCCCGGCTCATGGAGCGACGGCCCCATGCCGTACCGCTGATGCCACGTCCGCAGCGTGGTGACGGCGACCCCGAGGCGCCGGGCCACCGCCCCGGCGGAATACGTGGCAGCGGGGCTCATCAACCGGACGACCGCCAGGCGTCGACGACCCCGGCGAGCCACGGCGCGTAGCGCTCCGGGAACCGCGCCATCGCGACGGCCAACTCGTCGGGCGCGACCCACTCGACCGCCGCCACCTCGGCGAGGTCGACCGCGGACGGCTTTCCCGAGAACGCGCCGACGAGCACGTGGTCGTACTCGAACTCGACGCGGCCGGACTCCGGATCATCGGCCTGGTAGACGTACACCCCCACTTCGGTCAGCGGCACGGCCGTCACGCCGAGCTCCTCGACCAGCCGGCGCCCGGCGGCCTCGGTGACGGCCTCGCCGGGCGTGGGGTGGCCGCAGCAGGCGTTGGCCCACCGCAGCGCGAAGCGGGTCTTCACCGCGGCGCGCTGTTGCAGCAGGAGCCGGCCGTCGGGAGAGATGAGCAGCACCGAGAAGGCGCGGTGCAGCCGTCCTGGCGCGCGGTGGGCCTCGTCGACGGTCGTTTCGCCGATCGGACTGCCGTCGGTGCCGACGAGTTCGACCAGGTGGTGCTCTCGAGTGTTCACGACGCTCCCGTAATGCGCTGGGCGGCGAGCCGGCCGGAGATGATGACCATGGGCACGCCGACTCCGGGCTGGGTGCCCGATCCGACAAAAACCACGTTGGACAGTGTGGGGTGGAGGTTGCCGGGCCGGAAGGGCCCGGTCTGCCGGAGCGTGTGCGCCGCGGCGAACGGGGTGCCGGCCGCCATGCCCTGATCTGCCCAGTCGGCAGGGGTGACGAACGTGGAGACCTCGATTCCGTCGCGGAATCCCACGTAGCCGCGCTGCTCGAGGGTCTCGATCAGTTCGCTGCGGTAGGTGCCGGCGAGCGACCCGCGCCAGTCCAGCGTGGGTGCGGTCAGGTTCGGAGTCGGCGCGAGGACGTAGTAGGTCTGGCGGCCGTCGGGGGCCAGCGTGGGATCGGTGCGGGTCGGGTTGGTCACCAGCAGCGAGGGGTCGCTCATCAGCCGGCCCTGGCCGATCACCTCGTCGAACGTCTCGTGCCACGCCCGCCCGAAGTGGATGTTGTGGTGGGCGATCGCACCGTACGACTGGCGGGAGCCCACGTGCAGCACGACGCAGGACGGCGAGTGGCGCAGCCTGCCGAGCAGCGGATTGCGCCAGCGCGGACCCGCGGGCAGCAGATCGCGGTAGGCCACCGGCAGGTCCGGGTTCAGCACGACGGTGTCGGCGGGGAAGCGGCGGCCGTCGGTGGTGACGACGCCGGTCGCGCGGCCGTTGGCGGTCTCGACGCGCTCGACCGTCGTCCCGTAGAGGATCGAGACGCCGTGCTTGACGCCGACGTCGGCCAGCGCCCGGGACACGGCGTGGATGCCGCCGCGCGGGAAGTAGACCCCGGCGACGGAGTCGAGGTAGGCGATCACCGCATAGAGGGCCAGGGCCCGGTGCGGCGCCACGCCCGCATACATCGCCTGGAAGGAGAAGATCCGGCGGGTGCGCGGATCCTTGAGAAACGAATCGACCTTGGATTGCAGCCGGCCGAAGCCGCCCTGCCGGATCAGCCGCCACAGGTTGGCGGTCACCAGGTCGCGCGGCCGGTCGAGGTTGCGGTCGATGAAGTCCCTGCGCTCCAGCGCCCACAGGTTGCGCGCGTAATCGACGAACCGCAGGTAACCGTCGGCCTCCCGGGAGCCGCAGACCCGCGCGACCTCGCCGGCCATGCGGGCGGTGTCGGCGATGACGTCGAGCGTCGAGCCGTCGGGGAAGTGCGCCCGGTAGGCCGGGTCGAGCCGGGTCAGCGAGAGCCAGGACGAGAGGTCCTCGCCGACGGTGCCGAGCAGGTCCTCGAGCAGCGACGGCATGGTCAGCACCGTCGGGCCGGTGTCGAACTCGTATCCGTCGACGGCGAGCCGCCCGGCCCGGCCGCCCGGGTGATCCTCCCGCTCGAGGAGGGTGACCTCACGCCCGGCGGCGGCCAGTCGGATGGCGGTCGCCAGGCCGCCCAGCCCGGCGCCGACCACGACGACGCGATCCGTCGGCCCTTGAACGGTTCGCATCGCGGCTCCCTGGGAAGTTTCGCCTGGCTCAGACCCTGAGCGTAGCGTAGGCTCGGGCTTGCGTCGATTTCTGCGTCGATTCGGTGAGCACCTATCCTGGAGGCCAAATGGACCCAGCGCCCCTGTCCGCCGCCTATGGGCGGTGCGAAGCGCTGCACCGCCAGCATGGCCGCACCTACTATCTCGCCACCAAGCTCCTGCCCGGGTGGAAGCGCCGACATGTGCACGCGCTGTACGGATTCACCCGCTACGCGGATGAGATCGTGGATCGCACCGAGGCGCTCAGCCCGCAGCAGCGCGCGGCCGAGCTCGCCGACTGGTCCGCGGCGTTCGTCGCCGGGCTGCGCGGCCGGCCGGCCGACGACCCGCTGCTGCCCGCGGTGCTGCACACCATCCAGGTCTTCGACATCGACCTGGAGGACTTCCGCAAGTTCCTCGACAGCATGGCGATGGACCTGACGGTCACCGAATACGCCACGTATGACGACCTGCTGGAATACATGGAGGGCTCCGCCGCGGTCATCGGCACCATGATGCTGCCGATCCTCGAGTCGCACGACCGGGCCGCCGCCCGCGAGCCGGCCCGCCAGTTGGGGCTCGCGTTCCAGCTCACCAACTTCATCCGCGACGTCGCCGAGGACTTCGAGCGCGGCCGGGTCTACCTGCCGAGGGAGGACCTCGACCGGTTCGGGGTCACCCACGAGGACCTGCGGCAGGCGGTCGCCTCGCGGATCGCCTCGGACAGGCTCAAGGCGCTGGTCCGGCACGAGCTGGCACGCGCCCGACGGCACTACGCGGCGGCCGCGCCCGGCATCCCGATGCTGGCGCCCACGTCGCAGTCCTGCATGCGGGCCGCCTTCCGGCTCTACAGCGGCATCCTGGACGAGGTCGAGGCGGCCGACTGTGACGTGTTCGTCCGCCGGGCCACGGTGTCCCGGCTGCGCCGCCTCACCGTCGCGCTCTCCTGCGTGCTGACCCGCCCGGGCGCCCCGGTCCCGGCGCCGCGCGAGCTGGACGTGCCGCAGCAGCGCGCGGCGGACCCGTTCCCCGACCTGCGGGAGAGCGGGCTCCCCGCATGAAGGTCGCCGTGGTCCTGTTCACCCGCGACCTGCGGGTGCACGACAATCCGGCGCTGTCGGCCGCGGCCCGGGCCGCCGAGCACGTCGTGCCGCTGTTCGTGCACGACCCGGCGCTGCCCGCGGGCCGCAACCGCCGCTGGTTCCTCGACGAGTCCCTCACCGACCTGAAGGAGTCGCTGCGCCGGCTCGGCGCCGACCTCGTCGAGCTGCGCGGCGACCCGGTCCACGAGGCCGTCCGGGTCGCGAAGGCGGTCGGCGCCGAGGGATTGGGTCTCGCGCGCGACGTCAGCAGCCTTGCCCGCGACCGGGAGCGCCGGCTGGAGCAGGCGTGTGCCGACGAGCGGATCGCCCTGAGGACGTTCCCCGGCGTGACGATCGTGCCGCCCGACGCGGTCCGCCCGGGCGGCGGTGATCACTACAAGGTGTTCACGCCGTATTGGCGCGCCTGGCAGAGCCGGAAACCGCGCGACGTCGAAGGCGCGCCACGCCGGCTCCGGCTGCCCAAGGTGCTGCCGAGGTCGTGGTTCCGGGACCGGAAGGTGCACCCGGACGCGGCGGGCGGCGAGACGGCCGCGCGCAATCGGCTCACCGGCTGGTTGCGTCACCTCGAGGTGTACGACCAGTTTCACGACGATCTGGCCGCCGACCGCACTTCACGGCTGAGCCCGTATCTGCACTTCGGCTGCCTCTCGCCGCGTGAGCTGGCGGCCCGCGTCGAGGGGAGAGCCGGCGCCGAGCCGTTCATCCGGCAGCTATGCTGGCGCGACTTCTACCACCAGGTGCTGCTCGCCTTCCCGGGCCTGCGCCGGGAGAAGTATCGGGCGGGTGCCGCGGACACCTGGCGTGACGAGGCCGGCGCGTTCCAGGCGTGGCAGGAGGGGCACACCGGCATCCCGATCGTCGACGCCGGCATGCGGCAGTTGCGGTCCGAGGGCTGGATGCACAACCGCGCCCGCCTGATCACGGCGTCGTACCTCACCAAGCACCTCCGCGCCGACTGGCGCCTCGGCGGCGACCACTTCTTCGACCTGCTGCTCGACGGCGACGTCGCCAACAACTACGGCAACTGGCAGTGGGTGGCGGGCACCGGCAACGACACCAGGCCGTACCGCCGCTTCAACCCGGTCCGCCAGGCCGAGCGGTTCGACCCGCAGGGTGACTACGTCCGCCGATACGTGCCGGAGCTCGCCGATCTCGAGGGCGGCGCCGTCCACACGCCGTGGAAACTCCCCGAGGCGCGCCGCAGGCGGCTGCGGTATCCGGCGCCGCTGGCCATGCCCTGAGCCGGCCGATCAGGCGGTCGTCAACGCCACCCGAAAGGCCGTGGTGAGCGCTTCGTCCAGATTGTCCAGCAGGTCCTGCGGGTCTTCGTAGACGGCCGCGGCGCCGTGGTCGAGCAGCTCCGCGATCGAGACGCCGCCGGTCGTCAGGCCGACGCAGGGGATGGAGAGCGCCCCGGCCGCCTTGACGTCCCAGATGGAGTCGCCGACGAAGACGACCTCTTCCGCCGACAGGCCGGACCGGCGCAGCGCCACCTCGACGATGTCCGGCGCCGGCTTGCTCTCCGAGGCGTCGTCGGCGCTGGTGACGGTGTTGATCACCGAGTCGGCGTCGAGGCAGCGCAGGAGCGCCTTCAGCTCGGGCTTCGACGCGGACGTGGCGAGCACGTTGCGCAGGCCCCGGGCGGCGCAGGTGTGCAGCAGCGCGCGGGCGCCGGCCAGCGGGCGCAACGCGGTCCAGTGCACGGCGTAGAGGCTGCTGTGGGCGGCCCGCAGGGCGTCGTCCTCGGCGGTGTCGTGGTCCGGGCCGAGCAGGTGGTCGAGGATCTTGTCGGAGCCCATACCGATCGCCCGATGGATCCGCGCGGTCTCCACGTCGTGCCCGAACTGGCGGAACGCGTGCCACCAGGCGACCGCGTGGAGGTAGACGCTGTCGACGAGGGTTCCGTCGACGTCGAACAGCACACCGGTCACGGGTCGTGTCATGTACTGGGTGATACCCATCCGCGAAGGGGTATCACCCAGTACATGACCGAGCCAGAGCTTCGTGTGGCCGACCCCTTCCCCGGCTTCGACGCCGATGATCTCGGCGACTTCGCGGTGGAGCACCGCAGCGTGACCCTCGCGGAGCAACTCGACGGCGGCCCCGAGCACGCCCGCGAGCCGGAGAGCCCGCAAGGTCTGGCCGGCATGGACGACTGACCTTCATGCGCCTCGATTAATTTCCGCGCGCATCGGGCAACTCCCAGGTACCAACCTTGGGAGGAGGCCTGATGGGTGCTGTCCGCGACGCGGTCGGGGACGTCGTGCGGTTCGTGCCGTCGTTCCTGCTGTTCGTCGTCATCCTGCTGATCGGCTGGTTCCTGGCGGTGCTCGTGCGCGCCGCGGTCCACAAGCTGCTGGCCCGTGTCGGGTTCGACCGGCTGGTCGAGCGCGGCGGTGTCGGCCGGGCGCTCGCCAGGAGCCGGTTCGACGCGAGCGATCTGCTCGCCAAGCTCGTGTACTACGCCATCCTGCTGTTCACGTTGCAGATCGCGTTCGGCGTCTGGGGACCCAACCCCGTCTCCGACCTGATCGAGAGCATCGTGGCCTGGCTGCCCAGGGCCGTCGTCGCGATCGTCATCGTCGTGGTCGCCGCCGCCCTCGCCAACGGGGTGCGTGACCTGACGACCGGCGCGCTCGGCGGTCTGTCGTACGGGCGGCTGCTGGCCAGCCTGGCGTACTGGTTCATTCTCGGCCTCGGTGTGATCGCCGCGCTCAACCAGATCGGCATCGCCACCACCGTCACGACGCCGGTGCTGATCGCGGTGCTCGCGACGATCGCCGGGATCCTCGTCGTCGGCGTCGGCGGTGGCCTCGTCCGCCCGATGCAGCAGCGCTGGGAGGGCTGGCTGGGCCGGATGGAGCAGGAGGCGCCGGCCGTGTCCGAGCGGGTCCGCGCGGCCGCGGAGGCCCGCCGTGCGGAGGCCGCCGCCCGGAGGGACGCCGAGGAGGAGGCCGCCCGGCGCGCGGCCGAGGAGGAGGCCCGCCGGGCCGCCGAGGAGCAGGCTCGCAAGGCGGCGGCGGCAGAGAGCGGACTGCAGATCATGCGGCCCACGTCCGGCCCGATCCCGGGCACGGCCGACTCGCCGACGATGGTTGTGCCGACGGTAACGGCGTCGCCACCGCCGAAGTCCGGCGACCCGGACGACAAGACCATCGTCATCAACTCTCCGCCACCGAACGACGAGCGCTGATTGACGGTTACCAACACCCCTGCGGCTTCCGCAGGGGTGTTTTACTGTGCGAACTCGGACGAGTTGGACATAGCAATTCGCTGATATAACCAACAGTTGCCCAGGCCTACCCTTGCCATTCCCCTACATTTCACCGCTTGAGTGTTTCCGCAGCGTGACGCCCTCTTTCCAGAGTGTCAGAAAGCTGGCATGTTGATGCATTGTTCCTGGGTGCATCGAGGGTTTGGGATGCGTGCCCAATCAGCCCGTCCACGAGAGGGGGCAGGATGAGTCGACGGAGATGGGTGCGCGCCGCGGTGGCGTCCGCACTCGTTCCGCCACTACTCGTGATCGTCTCGGCAAGCCCGGGCCAGGCCGCGCCGGTTCCCGCCGGAAGCCTGTCGTTGGTGCAGAGCCTGAAAGCGGCCAAACAGACGTCGGCGGCCAAATCGCCGACGAGCCGCATGGCCAAGACCGACCCTTCCCTGCTGAATCGCACCGACACCACCCGGGTGCCGATTGCGGTGAAGCTGGACTACGACTCGACCGCCACCTATTCCGGCGGCATCGCCGGATACGAGGCGACCAGCCCCTCCGTCACCGGAAAGGCGCTTTCCGGAAGTGCGGCGGAGAAACGCTACGAAAACCGGATCGCCGGTATCGAGGACAAGTTCCTCGCGGACCTGAAGAAGCAGGTCCCGGACGCCAAGGTGGGCCAGCGGCTGCGCACGGTCTACGGCGGTGTCGCGATGTCGGTGCCGGCCAACAAGATCGGCGCGATCCTGACCATCGACAACGTCGTGGCGGTCCAGGCGGACGTGGTACGCGCACCGCAGACCGACTCCAGCACCGCCTTCATCGGCGCCGACCAGGTCTACCCCCAACTCGGCGGCAAGCCGAACGCAGGCAAGGGCGTGATCTTCGGCAGCCTCGACAGCGGTGTCTGGCCGGAGCACCCGTCGTTCGCCGACAACGGCAACCTCGGCGCACCGCCCGCCAAGTCCGACGGCACCCCGCGCGCCTGCGACTTCGGTGACAACCCGCTGACCCCCGCGGCCGACCCGTTCGCCTGCAACCACAAGCTCATCGGTGGTAAGGGCTTCCTCGACACCTACAACGCGCTGCAGCCGATGGAGCAGTACGGGTACACCGCCCGTGACTCCGACGGCCACGGCACCCACACCGCGTCGACCGCGGCCGGCAACGCGGTCCCCTCGGCGAAGGTCTTCGGCATCGAGCGCGGCCCGATCAACGGCGTCGCACCCGGCGCGTGGGTCTCGGTCTACAAGGTCTGTGGCGCCACCGGCTGCTACAGCACCGACTCGGCCGCCGCGGTCGCCCAGGCGATCAAGGACGGCGTCAACGTCATCAACTTCTCGATCTCGGGTGGCTCGAGCCCGTACACCGACATCGTGGAGCTGGCGTTCTTCGACGCCTACAAGGCCGGCGTCTTCGTGGCCACCTCGGCCGGCAACAGCGGCCCCGGTGCCGCCACGACGGACCACCTGTCGGCGTGGGTCACCACCGTCGCGGCGTCGACCCAGAAGCGCGCCTTCCAGTCGACGCTGACCGTCGCCTCCAGCGACGGCAGCCAGGCGACCTACAAGGGTGTCTCGATCACCCCCGGCGTCAGCAGCCCGCTCCCGGTCGTCCTGGCCTCGGCGGCGCCGTACAACAACCCCAGGTGTGAGGCACCGGCTCCGCCCGGCCTCTTCGCGGGCAAGATCGTCGCTTGCGAGCGCGGCCCCGGCCGTGTCATCAAGGGCTTCAACGTCAAGCAGGGCGGCGCGGCCGGCATGATCCTCTACAACGCCACCCCGGCCGACGCGATGAGCGACAACCACTGGCTGCCGACGGTGCACCTGGCCGACGGCTCGGCCTTCGTGACGTACCTCGCGGCGCACCCCGGCGTCACCGCGAAGTTCACCCAGGGCGAGAAGGTCCAAACCTCCGGCGACGTGATGGCGAGCTTCTCGTCGCGCGGCCCCGGCGGCAACTTCATCAAGCCCGACATCAGCGCACCGGGCCTGCAGATCCTGGCCGGCAACACGCCGACCCCGGACGACGCGGCGGGTGGCCCGTCCGGCGAGTACTTCCAGGCCATCGCCGGCACGTCGATGTCTTCACCGCACATCGCCGGCTCGGCGCTGTTGCAGAAGGCACTGCACCCGGACTTCACCCCGGGTCAGATCAAGTCGGCGCTGATGACCACGGCGACCACCAAGGTCCTCAAGGAGGACGGTGCCACCCCCGCCGACCCGTTCGACCTCGGTGCCGGTCGCGTCCAGGTCAACCTGGCCGCGAACCCCGGCCTGACGTTCGACGAGACGGCGGACCGGTTGTTCGCGCTGGGCAACGACCCGGTCAACGCGGTGCAGATCAACCTGCCGTCGGTGAACGCCCCGGTCATGCCGGGCAAGCTCACCGCGGTACGGACGGCGAAGAACGTCACCAACAAGACGCTCACCTACCGGGTCGAGACGACGTCCCCGGCCGGCGCGTCGATCACGGTGTCGCCGGCAGTCTTCTCCGTCGCACCGGGCAGGACGCAGCAGATCAACATCACCATCAAGTCCGGCGCCGCCGAGGGCCAGTACTTCGGTGAGGTCCGGCTCAAGCCGGTCACCAGCGGCGTTCCGGCGCTGCACCTGCCGGTGGCCTTCGTGCCCAAGCAGGGCGACATCAAGGTGACCCAGTCCTGCGCGCCGTCCGCGGTGAAGCTGCTGCAGACCAGCGTCTGCACGGTCACCGCGACCAACGAGACCTACGTCGACACCACCGCCGACTTCACCACGACGTCGACACTCAACCTGCCGATCGTGGGCGCGAGCGGTGCCACGGTGGTCAATCCGCTGAAGGCCGAGAAGAAGGGTGCGGCACTGGCCGGGGCGGTCCCGGGCACGCCGTCGCTGCGGCCGGGCACGATCGCCGGCTACATCCCGCTCGACATCTTCGGGATCGCCCCGGTGCCGATCGGCGACGAGGACCTCACCTCGTTCAACGTGCCGACCTTCAAGTACAACGGCATCGACTACAGCTCGCTGACGATCGACTCCAACGGGTACCTCTACCCGGGCAGTGATGACGGCAACGAGAACAACAACTGCTGCAACATCACCCCGATCCCGGACCCGGCGAAGCCGAACAACGTCCTCGCGCCGTTCTGGACCGACCTCGACGGCACCGGCACGGCCGGCCTGTTCGTCGGCGTGCTGACCGACGGCGTGAGCGACTGGATCGTCGTCGAGTGGCGGGTGCGCGACTTCGGTACGACCACCAACCGGTCGTTCCAGGTCTGGCTCGGTGCCGGCGGCGCGCAGGACATCGTGTTCGCCTACGACCTCGCCAGCGTCTCCACCCTGCCCAACGGGCAGAACCTGGTGGTCGGGGCCGAGAACCTCAACGGCACCGGCGGCGAGGGTCTGCCGCTGAACACGCTGCCCACCGAGGATCTCCGTGTCGTCAGCACCGACCCGGTGCCCGGCGCGTCGACCTCGTACACGGTGACGGTCAGAGGTCTGCTGCCCGGCACCGGCACGGTGACGACGTCGGTCGTCAGCCCGGCGGTCCCGGGCACGACGATCGTCAAGTCCAACGTGACGGTGACCGGATGGTTCAACCGCACCGGCACCTGATCACCGCAACACCTTCGGCGGCCGGTCCCGTGAACACCGCACGGGGCCGGCCGCCGGCCGTTGACGAATCTTGCACATGATGTGCAGGATCAAGGTCATGCGAACGTTTGCGAAGGCCAGCGACCTGCTGGCAGCGGTCGGGGAGCATCTCGGCCACAGCGAGTGGCAGGAGATCACGCAGGAGCGCATCAACCTCTTCGCCGAGGCGACCGGCGACCACCAGTGGATCCACGTCGACCCCGAGCGGGCCGCGGCCGGCCCGTTCGGCAGCACGATCGCGCACGGCTTCCTGACACTTTCGCTCGTGCCGAGCCTGGTTTCGCAGGTGTACCGCGTGGAAGGCGTTCGGATGGGCATCAACTACGGCCTGGACAAGGTTAGGTTCCCCGCCCCGCTGCCCGCCGGCTCCCGGGTCCGGGGTGGCGTGGAGCTGCTCGTCGCCGACGACCTGGGTGAGGGCTGGATCCAGCTCAAGAACCGGGTCACGGTGGAGCGCGAGGGTGCGGCGAAGCCGGTCTGCGTAGCCGAGACGTTGACCCGTTTCCTCATCTGACCCCGCGCTTCCGCTGATCGGCCAAGGTCGCGAAGTCCAGCCCCCACCCCCATTGCCAACCTGGCCAGACCGCCAATCCGGGCGCGCGCCTCGGAGGCGCCGCCGAGCCTCGCAGCCCCCGTTGATCATGCAGTTGTGGTGCCTGACAAACCCGGACATTCTGGGAGTGTCGAGGCACCACAACTGCATGATCAACGGGGAGGGGTGGGTGGGGCGGCGTCGGAGTGGGCGTCGGAGCGCGCCTGCAAGAACCCGGCCGGGTCGTGCGACCGCAGGAAGTCGCGGGCGAGTGCTGCCGGTGCTCAGGACAGCGGCCCGCCGGCCACGTAGACGACCTGGCCGGAGACGAACCCGGCACCCTCACTCATGAGGAAGGAAATGGTGTGGGCGACGTCCTCCGGCCGCCCGACGCGCCGCACCGGGATCTGCTCGGCGGCGCCCTTCTGGAAGGTCTCGAAGTCGAGCTTCATGCGGGCCGCGGTCGCGGCGGTCATTTCCGTGACGATGAAGCCGGGCGCGACGGCGTTGACGGTCACGCCGAACGGCCCGAGCTCGATGGCCAGGGTCTTCGTGAAGCCCTGGAGGCCGGCCTTGGCGGCGGAGTAGTTGGCCTGTCCGCGGTTGCCGAGGGCGGACGACGACGAGAGGTTGACGATCCGGCCGTACCGCGCCTCGGTCATGTGGACCTGCGCCGCCCGGCTCATGAGGAACGCGCCGCGCAGGTGCACGCCCATGACCGTGTCCCAGTCGTCCTCGGTCATCTTGAACAGCAGGTTGTCCCGGATGACCCCGGCGTTGTTGACCAGCAGGACGGGCGGTCCGAGCTGCGCGGCGACGCGGTCGACGGCGGCGGTGACCTGTGTGCTGTCGGAGACGTCCGCGCCGACGGCGATCGCGCGGCCCCCCGCGCCGGTGATCTGCTCGACGGTGTCCCCGCACGCGTTCTCGTCGAGGTCCAGCACGGCGACCGCGTGGCCGTCGGCGGCGAGGCGGGTGGCGGTCGCGGCGCCGATGCCGCGGGCCGCGCCGGTCACGATCGCGACCCGGCTGTTGCTCGTGTTCGTCATGGTTTCGATCCTCGCCCGTAAGACACGGTCCTGAAAAGGCACTCTGAGTGCAAATTCTTGCGGATGGCCGTACGGCCAGGCGTTTTGTCCGTTTGGCGGAAATTTCAAAGTTCCTCTTCGGGAACCGTTCAGGTGCGACAAGGTTGCGCCGATGGTCTCGGCGTCACACGGACGCGACGGCATCATGGGGGGCACGGATGAAGGGCACGACGATCACCAGGACGCTGACGCTCGCTGGTCTCACCACGCTGGCGGGGCTCGGCGGCGTGATCGGCGCGACCGCCGCCTCGGCCTCGAACGCGGCCGCCACCCCGGGCCGGTCCGTCGTGTACGTCCGTGACGGTGTCATCTACCGCGGTGACGGCGCCGCCGAGGTCCGCCTCACCGAGGACGAGGTCAACGCCCGCCCGCGGTTCTCGCCCGACGGCACCCGCCTCGCGTACCTGCACAACGGCACCGTCTGGGTCATGAACGCCGACGGTTCCGGCAAGCACCAGGTCAGCGACCGGGCCGCCGGTGGCCCGTCCTGGTCCCCCGACGGCAGGTGGATCGCCTACTCGGCCTTGTCCTGCACCGGCGGTCCCGGCGTCTTCCGGGTGCCGGCGACGGGCGGCACCGCCTCCGAGCCGCTGTTCCCCGCGTCCTGCCGGGACCAGGCGGTGCCCGAGGTCGGCTACGCGACGGGCGCGCCGACCGACGGCTCGGCCGTCGTGGGCCCGTCGCTCGTCGACCGCCTGCGCGGCGACGACGCCGTCGCCTGGTCGCCCGACGGCGCCAGGATCGCCTTCCGGGGCGGTGAGTGCGAGAGCATCGCGGACAACTGCCTGAGCGTCGGCAACGTCGCCACCGGCGGCGAGCGGGCGATCGACGTCTACGGCGGTGGCGGCAACGGCACCAGCGGCTTCGGGGTCGTCCCGGCCTGGCGCGCCGACGGCCGGAAGGTCACCTGGACCACGTACACCGCCGACGGCACCGCGGTCGCCGTCACCGAAGCCGACGCCGACGGTGCCAACCGCCGCGTCATCGGCAAGCCCGACGACCGCGAGATGGTCTACGCCGGCACCCGCACCGGCGTGCTCACCGCCGCCCACCAGGGCCGCTCCTGGGTCACCGCGGTCAACCTGAGCACCGGCAAGCGCACCCCGCTGCACCGCGGCTCGCAGCCGACCGTCCGGCCCTGACCCGCAGCGCACCGGCCCCGGTTCCCCTGGAACCGGGGCCGTTTTGCGTGAACAGCGTGCATGATGCCGGTATGAGCCATAGGTTGCTGCCCGCCGTGCTCGGGTGCGCGCTGGTCCTCACCGGCGGATGTTCCGGTGACCGGCGGGCGGCCAGCCCGGAGGCGACGCGGGCGGGCACGGCCCTGCTCGAGGTGGCGGACCTCCCCGACGGATACATGGTCAGCCCGCCGCAGGCCGTGCCCGAGATGAGCGCACAGACCACGGTCAGCGTCGAGGGCTGCGGCCCGCTGCTCGAGCGGTTCCGCGCCGGCGGCGGCGACGGGACGGCGACCGTGCGGTTCGAGGGCGGCGGCACCGGGCCGTTCGTCGCCGAGGAGCTCTCCACTGACGGCGCCGAGCTGGCACGGCAGCGCGACCTCACACGGCGGTGCGCCACCTTCACCGAAACCGGCGCCGACGGCGACACGACCACCGTCACCGTCTCGGCCGTCGCCGACTTCCCGGGACTCGGCGACGAGACGGCGGCGTTCCGGATGGCGGTGAGCGGCGGTGCCGGCGACGCGGCCTACACGCTCAGCGGCTATCTGGTGCTCGTCCGGCTCGGCGCGACCACCTGCATCCTGGTCCACTTCGGCCAGTCGGCGGTCGACCGGTCGGAGACCGAGGCCGTCGCCGAGGCGGCGGTCCGCAAGGTGCGGCAACGACAATGAAGTATGCGGCTGGGGACGTTCAACCTCATGCACGGGCGGTCACTCGACGACGGGCTCGTCGACGCCGGCCGGGTGCGCGCGGCGATCGAGGGGCTCGGCGCCGACGTCCTCGGCTTGCAGGAGGTCGACCGTGGCCAGCAGCGCAGCGGTCACGCCGACCTCGCCCGGATCGCGGCCGAGGCGATGGGCGCCGCGGAGATGCTGTTCGTGCCGGCGGTCGTCGGCACACCGGGTGCGGGCTTCCGGGTGGCGACCGACGACGACCTGCACGGCGCCGACCCGCACTACGGCATCGCGCTCGTCAGCCGCTTCCCGGTGTCGGACTGGCGGATCACGCGCCTGCCTCCCGCGCCGCTGCGCGCGCCGATCCTCATTCCCGGGCCGAAGGCGCGCATGATGCTCGTCGACGACGAGCCGCGGGTGCTGATCGCCGCGGTGGTCGAGACACCGGTCGGACGCGTGACCATCGCCACTACGCACCTCTCGTTCGTGCCCGGCTGGAACGTGCGACAACTCCGCCTGGTGGTCCGGGCACTGCGGAGGATGCCGGCCCCCCGAGTGCTGCTCGCCGACCTGAACCTTCCGGGCGGTCTTCCACGGTTCTTTTCCGGCTGGTACCGCCTGGCCGGCCGTCCCACCTATCCCTCACCTGCGCCTCGAGTCCAGTTCGACCATGTGCTCGCCGACCGGCGCGGTTTCGAACGCCTGCCCCGGGTCGTCGACGTGGCCAGCCCGGACGTGCCCGTGTCCGATCATCGGCCACTGATGGTGACGTTCCGTGAACGACCAGGCACGCTGGAAATCGATTAGGGCGGATTTGCGCCCGACTGGAACGCCTTGTTGCAGAGGTGCGTCCGGCCACGATTGCGAGGCGTGTTCGCATAACTACGATTCTTCGGCGCCTTGTAGATTGGGCGTTCGTTTGTTGGGATGCGTACCGTCAGTGGTTTTCAACCGAAGGTACAAGGCCGCAAAGGCCGCCGGCCCGGAGGATATGAGCCGTGAAAGGTCGCCACCGCTTAGCGGGGTCGTCAGGCGGAGCGCTCAGAATCGGCGCCGCCGCCGTCGCCGTGCTCGTCGTCCTCGCCGGTAGCTGGTATGCGTTCGACAAGTTCTCCGAGCCCTCGTGCGGCAGTGCCGGGAAGCTCAGTATCGGCGCGCCCGCGGACCTCGCCCCTGCCCTCAAGGCCCAGGCCGGCGAGTGGGCGGAGCGGGCGAAGGCCGACGACATCTGCGCCGAGATCGACGTGTTCGAGGCCGACCCCGCGGACATCGCCGCCGCCGTCGCGGCCAAGTCGGAGAAGGCACTGACCGGCGTCGGGCAGGCCAACGGCAGGACCCGCATCCCGGACATCTGGGTGCCGGACTCGTCGCTGTGGCTGCAGCGGCTGAAGGTCGCCAACCCGCAGAGCGTGCCCGCCGGCACCAGGTCCATCGCCCGCAGTCCGGTGCTGCTCGCCATGCCCGAACCGATCGCCACCACCTTCGGCTGGCCGCAGACGAAGATCGGCTACGTCGATCTGATCAAGAAGGTCTCGGCCGACCAGAAGGTCAAGGTCGGCATCGTCGACCCGAGCCGCGACTCGACCAGCCTCGGTGGCCTGCTGGCCCTCGCCGCCGCCGCGCAGGAGGCCGGCGGTGGCAACGCCGCACAGGCCACCCAGACCGCGACCGCGGCCCTGCGCGCGCTGGCCTCCGGGCGCTCCCCGCTCAAGGCCGACCTGCTGCGGAAGTTCCCGCGCGGCAGCGACGCCACGGCGCTCAGCGGCGGGCTGACCGTCGCGCCGCTGTCGGAGCAGGCGATCATTCAGTACAACGCCCAGCAGCCGCCGGTCCGTCTCGCCGCGATCTACGCCGATCCGGCCCCGCCCGGCCTCGACTACCCGTTCGTGGTGCTCAACGCCGACCGGTCCGCGGTCGCCACCGAGCTGCTCAAGTCCCTCGACACCCAGTCGTTCCGCGACAAGCTCGGCGCGATCGGCCTGCGCGGCGCCGACGGCGCACCCGGCAAGGGCTTCCAGATCCCGGCCAACGCGCCCGGCGCGATCGCCGCGAGCCAGTTGCCCGACGCCGCGACCGTCGAAGGTCTGTTGCAGAAGTGGCAGGCGATCACGCTGCCGGCGCGCATGCTGGCGGTCATCGACGTCTCCGGCTCGATGCTGGAGAAGGTGCCGACCGCCGGCAACGTCACGCGCATGCAGGTGACGCTCGAGGCGGCGCGCAAGGGCATGAGCCTCTTCGACGACTCGTGGGCGCTGGGCGTGTGGACATTTTCCACACAGCTCGACGGCGCCAAGGACTACCGGCAACTGGTGCCGATCGGCCCGCTGGTCAGCCAGCGCACCCAGTGCCTCCAGGCGCTCCAGTCGATCCAGCCGAAGCCGAACGGTGACACGGCGCTCTACGACACCATTCTGGCCGGCTACAAGGCCGTCCAGTCCGGTTGGGACGGCGGCCGGATCAACTCGCTGATCGTCATGACCGACGGCGAGAACGACGACCCGGCCGGCGGTCTGTCGCTGGAGCAGTTGATCGCCGAACTGAGGAAGACGGCCGATCCGGCGAGGCCGGTCCAGGTCATTCTCATCGGCATCGGCAACAAGGTCGGCGAGGCCCAGATGCGCCAGATCACCGACGCGATCGGCGGCGGCACGTTCGTGGCCCCGGACCCGGCGAAGATCGGCGACATCTTCTTGCAGGCGATCTCCCTGCGCGGTCAGGTCACCCAGCCGAAGTAGCACCCGTGCTGCCGGGCCGAGGCGGTGCGGGCTACCAGCGGGATTTTCGTGCCCTTGCCTCGTAGAGCAGGATCGACGCGGACACCGAGACGTTCAAGGAGTCGCCCGAGCCCAGCATGGGGACGGCGACGCGCGAGTGGCCATGCTCGTACCACGCCTTGCCGATGCCGTAGCGCTCGCTGCCGACCACCAGCGCCGTCCGCCCCGAATAGTCCGCCTGCCGATAGTTCAGCGCCTCGTCGGTGTCCGCAAGATACGTCGTGAAGCGCTGCGACGACAGCCACTCGGCGGCCTCGGCCACCTCCTCGAACTCCAGCGTCGGCACCGACAGGATGGTCCCCTGACTGGCTCGGATGACCTTCGGATGGGTCAGCCGCGTCTTGCGGTTCGTCAGCACGAGGGCGTCGGCGCCGCAGGCGTCCAGCGTGCGGATCAGCGTGCCCAGGTTGCCCGGGATCTCCAGGCCGTCGGCGACCAGCACCAACGCCGAGCGGCCGAAGCGCAGGTCCCGTGGTGTCCAGCGGGGCAGGGCGGCCAGGGACAGCAGGCCGTCGGGCTTGTCGCGCTCCGAGATCTTTTCCAGCGTGCGCAGCGAGATCCGGAACGCGCGCTCGGCCCGTGCCGCGGTCTCCTCCGCCCGCCGGTGCGCCTCGTCGGCGTAGATCGCCTCCGGGCACCAGAAGAACGTGTCGATCGGCGCGTTGTGCGACAGCAGCATGTTGTGCGCCCACAGGCCCTCGGCGACGAAGAGCTTGTACCGGTTGGGGGCGGTGTTGTTCTGGATGTGCTGTACCTGTCGCACGGCGGGGTGCTGGACCCCGATGGCCTGGAGTTCCATCACAACGTGACGGTAACCGACAGCGAAGGCGCCTCCGAGACGGACCAGTCGCGCACGTTGCCGGCCGCTGTCAGATCGGCGCGCAACCGCGACAGCGCGTCGACCGGACCGGCCACCGTCAGCAGGGCCACCTCGGCCCGCATCGACTGCTGGGACGAGGACTTCGCCTTCCGGATGGCGCCCAGGACCGAGGCGGCCAGGGCCAAGGGCGTGGCGTCGGCGACCAGCGGCGGCGTCGGCCACGGCGCACGGTGCACCGAGCCTCGCTGCCACCAGGACCAAACCTCTTCGGTGACGTACGGCAGGAACGGTGCGAACAGGCGCAGCAGCGTCGACAGGGCCACGGCCAGCGCGGCCCGTGCGGACTCCACTTCGGACGGTCCGGCCTCGCCGTAGGCGCGGGCCTTCACCAGTTCCAGGTAGTCGTCGCAGAACGACCAGAAGAACTGCTCGGTGCGTTCGAGCGCCCGCGCGTAGTCGAAGGCCTCGAACGCCGCCGTCGCCTCCTCGACCACTGTGGACAACGCGCCGAGCAGGGCGCGGTCGACCGGCTCGGTCACCAGGGCCGGGTCGGGCGCGCCGATGTCCGTCCCGGGCTGGCCGATGCCTTCGGCGCTTGACCTGCTGTTCACCCCGGCCTGGTCGATGCCTTCGGCGCTTGACCTGCTGTTCACCCCGGCCTGGTCGACGCCTTCGGCGCTTGACCTGTTGCCGAAGCCGAGCACGAACCGGCTGGCGTTGAGCAGCTTCACCGCGAGGCGCCGGCCGACCTTCATCTGGTTGGTGTCGAACGCGGTGTCGACGCCCGGCCGGGCACTCGCCGCCCAGTACCGCACCGCGTCGGCACCGAACCGGGTCAGGATGTGCTCCGGCGAGTCCTGGGCGTTGCCCTTCGACTTGGCGAGCTTCTTGCGGTCCGGGTCGAGGATCCAGCCGGCGATCGTCGCGCGCCGCCACGGCAGCACGCCGTGCTCGGTGTGCGCGCGCAGCACAGTGGCGAACAGCCAGGTGCGGATGATCTCGTGTGACTGCGGCCGCAGATCCATCGGGAACACCCGGTCGAACAGGTCCGGGTCGTCGAGCCAGCCGCCCACGATCTGCGGGCTCAGCGACGACGTCGCCCAGGTGTCCATCACGTCCGGGTCGCCGATGAAGCCGCCCGGCTGCCCGCGGTCGACCTCCTCGAACCCCGGCGGCGTGTCACTGCTCGGGTCCATCGGCAACGACTCCGGCACGATCGGCTCGTCGTACACCGGCCGGCCATCGGCGTCCAGGTGGTACCACAGCGGGATCGGCACGCCGAAGAACCGCTGGCGGCTGATCACCCAGTCGCCGGTCAGTCCCTCGACCCAGTGCTCGTAGCGGGCACGCATGAACGGGGGTGTCCACTCCAGCTCACGCCCGCGAGCCACCAGCGCCGCGCGCAGTTCCGGCGACCGTCCGCCGTTGCGGATGTACCACTGGCGGGTGCCCACGATCTCGAGAGGCTTGTCGCCCTTCTCGTAGAACTTCACCGCGTGTTCGACCGGGCGCGGTTCCCCGTCGAGCCGGCCGGACGTCCGCAGCAGCGTGACGATTTTCTCCCGCGCCTGGTGCACGGTCAGCCCGGCGATCGGCGCGTAGTCGTCGTCCGCGACACCCGGCGGGGGCTCCAGGGCGAGCCGCCCGTTGCGCTGGATCACCGTGCGGGTCGGCAGGTCCAGCTCACGCCACCAGGTCACGTCGTTGAGGTCGCCGAAGGTGCACAGCATGACCAGGCCGGTGCCCTTCTCCGGGTCGGCCAGGGGATGCGCGAGCAGCGGCACCTCCACATCGAACAGTGGCGTGCGGACGGTCGTGCCGAAGTGCGGCCGGAACCGCTCGTCGTCGGGGTGCGCGACCAGCGCCACGCAGGCCGGCAGCAACTCGGGCCGCGTGGTCTCGATGAAGAACTCGCCGAACCGCAGGCGGTGGAAGGCGCCGGGCCGCTCGCGGTCCTCCAGCTCGGCCTGCGCCACGGCGGTGCCGAACGTGACGTCCCACAGCGTCGGCCCGTCGAGCGGATAGGCGTCGCCGCGGGCCAGGGCGTTGAGGAACCCGCGCTGGGCGGTGGCCCGCGCGCGGTCGCCGATCGTGGTGTAGAGGTGCGACCAGTCGACGGACAGGCCGACGCGCCGCCACAGTGCCTCGTAGGCCTGCTCGTCGACCGCGGTCTGCCGATGGCACAGCTCCACGAAGTTGCGCCGGCTGATCTTCACCGGGGTCTTCCCGGGGCGCTCCGGCGGGGTGAAGTCCGGGTCGTAGGGCAGCGTCGGGTCGCACTGCACCCCATACGTCACCTGGACCCGCCGCTCCGTCGGCAGCCCGTTGTCGTCCCACCCGATCGGGTAGAACACCGTCTTGCCGCGCATGCGCCGGTACCGCGCGATGAGGTCGGTCTGCGTGTAGGAGAACACGTGTCCCATGTGGAGCGCGCCGCTCACCGTCGGTGGCGGCGTGTCGATCGAGAAGACGTCGGCACGCCGCGCGGTGCGGTCGAAGCGATACGTGCCCTCCGCGTCCCATACCTTTGCCCACCGCTCCTCGAGGCCGTCGAGAGTCGGTCGGTCCGGGACACGTGCGGAATCGGGCATGTGCCCCATGCTAAAGCGGTGACGACTGCCACACCGCTCAATAACCGGGTCGCGGCCGGTCTCGTCTTCCTCAGCAGCGGCGCCGTCCTGGTGCTGGAGGTCGCCGGATTGCGCCTCGTCGGACCGTACGTCGGGGTGACGCTCGAGACGAGCAGCGCCGTCATCGGGGTGGCCCTCGGCGCCATCGCCTACGGCGCGTGGACCGGCGGCTGGCTCGCCGACCGCCGCCTGGACCCGGCGAAGCTGCTGTCCCCGCTGCTGCTGCTCGGCGCGCTGGCGACCGCCGCCACCCTGCCGATCGTGCGCATCGCCGGGGAGTGGCTGCGCGGCACCGATCCCACCAGCGTGCTGCTCCTGGCGATGCTGGCGCTGTTCGTGCCGGCGGCGCTGCTGTCGGCCGTCACCCCGGTGGTCGTCAAGCTCCAGCTCGGCGACCTCGCCCACACCGGCCGGGTCGTCGGCCGGCTGTCGAGCGTGGGGACGCTCGGCGCGATCACCGCCACGCTCGGCACCGGGTTTGTGCTGGTCGCCACCGCACCGACGAGTGGCATCCTCTTCGGACTGGCGGGGGTCCTGGCCCTTGCCGGGTTCGGGCTGATGGGGTACTGGCGAAAGCGCGCACCGGCGGTCACCGCCCTCGCCGTGATCGCCGCCGGCGTGCCCGTCGCCGTCTTCGCGCCGGACCCGTGCGAGGTCGAGACGGCGTACCACTGCGCGAGCGTCGCCGTCGACCGCCACCGCCCGTCGGGGCGCACGCTGCTGCTCAACGGCGCACAGCACTCCTATGTGGACCTCGACGACCCGGCCCACCTCGAATACGCGTACACCCGCTGGATCGCGTCCTATGTGGACGAGCTGCCGCCCGGCCGGCTCGACGCGCTGCACCTCGGCGGCGGGGGCTTCACGCTGCCCCGGTACCTCGCGGCGGCCCGCCCCGGCACCGACAGCGTGGTGCTCGAGCTCGACGCCGCGCTGGTGGCGCTGGACCGGCAGCGGCTCGGCCTGGTCACCGGCCCGGAGCTGCGGGTCGTCACCGGCGACGCCCGCGTCAACCTGCACCGCGAACCGTCCGGGTCGCGTGACCTGGTGATCGGCGACGCCTTCGGCCACCTGGTGGTCCCCTGGCACCTGGCCACCCGCGAGCTGACCGAGGACGTCCGGCGAGTGCTGCGGCCGGGTGGCGTCTACGCGCTGAATGTCATCGACGGCAAGGCCCGCCGGTTCGTCCGCGCCGAGGTGGCGACCGTCGCGTCGGTGTTCGCGCACGTGGCGCTGATCGCGCCGCCGGCGGCCCTGCGCGGCGAGACGGGGAGCAACTTCGTGGTGCTCGGCTCGCCGGAGCCGCTGCGGCCCTTCGAGGCGCCGATCGACGCGCGGGTGCTGACGGGCGACGGACTGCGCGACTTCATCGGCGACGCCGCGGTGCTCACCGACGACTACGCTCCCGTCGACCAGCTACTCACGTATTCGCCGTGACGCGGCCGCCTGGCGGTGCGGCGCTCGCCGGCGTTTGAACTCCGCCGATTGGGTATTACACACTGTTGACCAGCGAATGGCGGACGTGAGCAGGAAAGGGAACGTCTGAAGGTGGTTGACGACGAGACGGTCTGGGAGCTGTCCGTGCGCCGGCAGGACGGCCGTGCCCAGCTCATGGCGGTGGGCGAGCTCGACCTCGACTCCGCGCCGAAACTGCTGGCCGAGGTGGTTCACCAGTTGGAGGACGGGGTCACGGCGGTCGTGATCGACCTGGCCGGCCTGTCCTTCATCGACTCGAGCGGCCTCGGCACGCTGGTCGGCTGCTGGCGCCGGGCGCAGAATGCCGGCGCGACACTGGTCGTGGCAAACCCGAACGAGGACGTCGCCATGACCCTGGAGATCACCGGCCTGGACCAGATCCTGACGGTCATGCGGGACGGTGCGAACGCCTGACGGCGGGCTGGACCAGGGCGATCTCGGCCCAGACGGTCTTGCCGCCGGGGTGCGGGCGGACCCCCCAGGCCCGCGCGAGCTTGCTCACTATCCGCATGCCACGCCCTGACATGCTCGTACTGTTGTCGATCTCCGAGAGGCGGGGGACCTGCTCGCTGCCGTCGCCGACCTCGATGATCAGGACATCACCGCGCCGGAGCAGACGCAGGATGGCCGGTGGCATGCCATGGCGCAGCGCGTTGGCGACGAGCTCGTGCCCGACCATGACCGCACTGCGGCTGAGGTGGGCCAGCCCCCACGAGTCGAGTGCCCGTGAGATGACCCGCCGGGCCTGCCGAGCGTGCCCTTCCGGGACGTCCACCTCGACCTGATCCGCATCCACGTCATTCATGGTGCCCCGCCGCTGCCGGAAAGAACAGCCCGCCCGGCGGAGGTGGCGGACCGGACCGGCGCGGCGGCGCTAGGGTCAATGCCGGGTAGTTAAGGGTCGGGGCTGGTCGTCAAGGGGGTTCGGCGAGGATCGTGAGGCTGATGGTGGCTTGGTAGGTGCGTCGGTCGATGTTCGGGCCGCGGGCGTTGTATTTGGAGATTGCTCGTTTGACGGTGCGGGCGTTGACGCGGAGCCGTCGCTCGGGCAGGAGATCGTTCAGGACGAGGCGGCCGATGTTGCCGACCAGGTCGATGACGGTGTCGGCGATCACCCCGGCGGCGTGCACGATCTGGTCACGGGCAGCGTGCAGGGCGATGGTGAAGCTGGCCCGGTCAGGGTCCACTGCGGTGTCGCTGTTGGTGGCGTCGGTCATGGCGGTGCGCAGGATCTGGTAGGTGACCAGCAAGGCGTGGATCTCCTGGTCGACGCCGGCCGGGGTCCGGGCCCGCAGGACCCGGCCGCCGAGGATGCTGGACTTGATCTCCAGGTAGGCGGTCTCGATCTCCCACCGTTCGTGGTAGAGCCGCAGCATCGCGGTGGCCGGATGGGCCTGCGGGTCCAGCAGGGTGGTGATCAGCCGGTAGACACCGGTGACCGTGCCGGCCTTGGTCGCGATGCTGATCTCGGCGTCGATGACCCGTACCGGCTGGCCGCCGAACACCGATCGGTAGGAGCCGTCCCGGAAACGGTGCAGCATCGACAGTTTCGGGCCGCCGCGGCCGGTCTTGGCCCGCACCAGCAGATGCGCCTGCCGGCCGGTCACGATCTTGAGCAGATGCCCGGCGGCGAAGTTACGGTCGGCCAGCAGCAGCACCCCGGCGGGCAGCCGGGCCAACAGATCCCTGGCATAGGTGGTCTCGCCGCAGGTGATCGCCCCGAACACCGCGTCCATCACCGACCGGGTGCCACACGCCATCACCGTCACCAGCCGCAGCATCGGATAACCCGACCCGCCGGTGCGCCCGCCGCGCTGCTTGCTGAACCGGGTCAGGTTCGCCGCGCTGTCCGCCGCGAACAACATGGTCCCGTCGATCGCGCAGACCAGCAGCCCCCGCCAGCGCACCGGCCCCGCCATCGCCGCCGCCGGGCCGCGCAGCAGGTCGAACAACGCCCGCAACGGTTGCGGGCCGACCCGCTGGCGGGCCTTGGTCAACGCGGCCTCGCTCGGGTACGCGACCGGCAGCCCGTCCAGACCGGCGACCAGACGCTGCCACACCTGCCGATACCCCAACTCGGCGAACAAACAACCCGCCAGCAGCAGATACACCACCACCCGCGACGGCAGATCCCGCACCCGCCGCTGCATGCAGCGGGTCTGAGCAAGTACGGCATCGACCATCTCGAACGGCACCTGCTGGGTCAACTCACCCAGATGACCCGGCGCGAACGGACCTGCCGCGACCCGCACCACACGCGTAATGACAGACTGAACCAACAGCGGGACTCCCGGCAGCAAGGCATGTCTTGGCGGACGTACCTCTCTACCGGAGTCCCGCTGCCCACATCCACACCAACACACCACTTGACCAGCCACCGCTGGGCTTAACTACCCGGCATTGGCGCTAGGGTGGCCGGACGGGCCTCGCGAACGGCCCTGCGAGCAGGTTTGCACCGCACCCGGTCTGGGCACTCCGGAAGCCAATCATTTCCGCACCGCACGAAGTCCGGGGGTCCACATGCTCGTCCATCCTGAGACCGTCATCGCCACCAGCACGCGGCGCAGCGCCGATGACGCCCGGACGGAGGACCTCCGTGAGGCGCTCGCCGCCCGCCGGCAGGAGCTCGAGACGGAACATGCCGAAGCCGTGGCCGAGATGACGCTCGCCGGCGTGGTCGACGCCGGGGACGACGTCGCCGATCTCGGCACCAAGGCCTTCAACCGGGAGCAGGAGTTCGCCCTCGTCCTGTCCATCCGCAGCCGCATGGACCAGGTCGACCGCGCGCTCGATCGGCTCGCGGCCGGACGCTACGGCACCTGTGAGACCTGCTCCGAGGAGATACCGGTCGCCCGGCTCGCCGCGTTCCCGTCGGTCACCCTGTGCGTGACCTGCAAGTCGATCAGCGAGCGGCGGTAGCCGAGTTCAGTCGTTCGACCAGGTCGAGGGCGCGCTGGGCCGCGCTGCGCAGGTGGGGGAGGTAGTCGGCCGCGGCCGGCGCGCCGGCCAGATCCTCGGCGAGGAACGTCGTGTAGTTCATGATCGCGCCGAGGGCGTTGGACAGGTCGTGGGCGCACGAGGACACCTCGGCCCGCAGTTCGGCGAGCGCCTCGTCGCCCATCCGGCCCTCCCTGCTCTTCAAGGCTGACTAGAGTGAGTCCCGTCGGAAGTTACGGGGCGTAGTCTTATGATAACTCTAGTCACAACATTCCTGGTCGCGGTGATCTTCCTGCGAGCACTCACGGGGTATCTCCGCGACCGGGATCCGGTGCAGCGGGACATCACGCTGATCTTCCTGCCCACCCTCGCGGTCTGCGCCAACGGCCTGTTCCGCGAACTTTCGGACCGCCCGCTCCCCGTCGCCGCCGGCAGCTCGGCCACGGCCCTGCTCATGGTCCAGCCGTACTTGACGCTGCGCCTCACGGCCCGCCTGCGCCACGTGCCCCGGTGGCTCGACCGCGCCCTGCTGGTGCTGATGCTCGTCGGCTTCGCGACGGCCGTCCTCGCGCCCCGGCCGCTGCGCCTCGGGTACCTCCTCCTGATCGTCGTCACCTTCATGGTCACCGAGATCATCGCGGGATCGTTCCTGCTCAACGGCGCGAAACGACGCTCCGGCGCGGCCCGGGTGCGGCTGCAGCTCGCCGCCGCCGCGACGTACCTCTTCGCCGTCATGATCCTGGTGCTCTTCGGCGGCGCGGTCATGTACCCGAACACCATGAGCTGGCTTTCCCAGGCCGGCCGGGCCGTCGGGATGGTCTCGGCCCTGCTGTACCTCGTCGCGTTCATGCCGCCGGTGTGGCTGCGCCGGGTCATGTCGGCCAGGGTCTGGTACGAGGCGACCGAGGACCTCCAGCGCCTGCCGGCCGCCGTCAGCACCGACCAGGTGTGGCGGCGCTACGTGCAGGTGGTGCACGAGACCACCGGCACGGACGCGGTGATGCTGCTCGACGAGCGGCTCCACCGGATCGCCGCGGTCTGCCGGTCCGGCGCCCGGCTGCCGCACGGGCCGATCACCGGCTTCACGCTCGACGAGCTGATCCACCAGCGGCAACCGGCCTCGCTGCGCGCGGACCACCCGCTTGTCCTGCTCACCGGCACCCGCGTGGTGACCGCGCTGCCGATCGAACTCGCCGATCACCGCCGGGGCGCCGTGCTGCTCCTCGACCGGTACCGCGCCCTCTTCACCGTCGACGACCTGCGCCTCGCCCGTGTCCTCGGCGGCCAGGCCCGCCTGCTCGCCGAGCGCAGCATGATCATGGCCGAGCAACGCAACCTGGCCGAGCAGCTCGCCGACTCGGTCGCCGCCCTCACCCACGCCAGCCAGGCCAAGAGCGACTTCCTCGCGGGCATGAGCCACGAACTGCGCACCCCGCTGAACGCGATCATCGGCTTCAGTGACCTCATGCGCGCCGAGTCGCCCGACGGCGACCGCCGCTCGGTTCCCGCCGAATGGGTCGACCACGTCCACAACAGCGGCCGGCACCTGCTCGGGCTGATCAACGACATCCTCGACCTCGCGAAGGTGGAGGCCGGCCGGCTGGAGCTCGACCCGCGGCCGTTGGCCCTCGACACCACCATCGCCGAGGTCACCACCAATCTCCGGCCGCTCACCGAGAACAAAGGGCTACAGGTGTACGTCGACGTGCCGCCCATCGCGGTGCGGGCCGACGCCCTGCGGTTCCGGCAGATCCTCGACAACCTGCTGTCCAACGCCATCAAGTTCACACCCGAGGCGGGCCTCATCGCGGTCACCGTCAATCAGGACGGCGACCGCGTGGCGATCACGGTCGCCGACAACGGGATCGGCATCGCCCCCGAGGACCAGGAGCGGGTCTTCGAGGAGTTCCAGCAGCTCGGCGACGCCGCTCAGCGCAACGCCGGCACCGGGCTCGGCCTGGCGCTCACGCGGCGCCTGGTCGAGGCGCACGGCGGCACGATCTCGCTGGCCTCGACCCTCGGCGAGGGCAGCCGGTTTACCGTCCACCTGCCTGCCGCCGTGCTCGCGGCACGGGACCCGGTCCGGGTCGTCGAGCAGCAGGGCGTCGCCCGCGGCCGGGTGCTGATCGTCGACGACGACGCCAGCGCCGCGGAACTGCTGCTGACCTACCTGGCGGCGGCCGGCTACCAGGTGCGGGTCGCCAAGAGCGGTGAAGAGGGCCTGACCGCCGCTCACGAGTGGCAGCCGGACGCGATCCTGCTCGACGTGATCATGCCCGGCCTCGACGGCTGGGACGTGATCCGCGAACTGAAGCGCGACGAAACCCTGCGTGACATCCCGGTCTTCTTCGCCACGATCATCGACGACCGCAAGGCCGGCCTGTCGCTGGGCGCGGCGGACTTCTTCGTCAAGCCCGTCGACCACGACGCCCTCCTGGCCCAGTTGGCCCGGCACATCGCGCCCATGGCCGGCGATGATCCGGCGTCGGTACTGGTCGTCGACCGCGACGACCACACGCGCGCGGTGGTGGAGCGGCAGTTGCGCGACAGCGGGATCGACGTCGTGACGTGCGACGACGGGCCGCAGGGCCTGCGCCTGTCCCGCGACCGGCGCTTCGACCTGATCGTCTGCGACCTGCAGATGCCCGACGTCGACGGCTTCGCTCTGCTGGCCGGCCTGGATGTGAACCCGGCGACGCGCGGCATCCCGGTGCTCGCCCTGACCGCCCCGGACATGCCGGACGCCGACCGCCGGCGCCTGACCGGCAAGGTCATCGGCACGGTGCCGCGCAGCGCCGCCGCCTCGGACGGCCTGCGCGAGTGGATCGATCTCGGCGCGGTCGCCGGTGCGGTGTCCGACGCCCGTCAGGAAGGCTTCCCCAGGTGAGCAAGGTGCTGCTGGTCGAGGACGAGGAGCTGAACCGGGTCCTGGTCCGGGCCATCCTGGCCCGGGCGAGCGACGACGCCGTCCGCACGGTCGAGCTCGTCGAGGCGGGCAGCCTGGCCAGTGCGCGGACGGCCCTGGCGGACGGGCCGGTCGACGTGGTCCTGCTCGACGTCAACCTGCCCGACGGCAACGGCCTCACGCTCGCCGCCGACCTGCGCGAGCTGGGCGACCGCCCACAGGTCATCGCGCTGACCGCCAGCGTCCTGCCGCACGAGCGGGCGGCGGCGATGTCGGCCGGCTGCGATGCCTTCCTGGACAAGCCGTACGCGGCCCAGGACCTCGTAGACCTCCTGAGCACCCACCTGACCCACTGACCGCCCCTTCCGCGTTGATCTTGCAGTTGTGGTGCCTGACAAACCGGTCATTCAGGGAGTGTCGCGGCACCACAACTGCAAGATCAACGGGAAAAGGGCCGTCGGGGGGAGCGACCCGGGCACGGGGCGGGCGGCAGACTCCCAGCATGGAAATCGTGCTTGCCGACGCGGCGCCGGAGCCGGGGTTTCTCGCCGGGACGGCCGTTGTCGTCGCGCTGATCTGCGTGGCCGTGGTCGCCGCGATCGTGGTCCTGGTCGTCTGGCTGCTCCGCCGCACCAAGAACAGCAAGTTCTAAAGCACCAGCAGTCCCATGAGCACCGAGCAGGCGTTCGCACCGACGCTGGTCACGACCAGCAGCAAGGCATCCCGCCGCACGACCACCGACAGCGCCAGGGCCTCGACCACGACGACCATCGCCTCCGCCGCCCAGAACCGGGTGGCCGACGGGCGTGGCGCCAGGAACCACCACAACGCCGGATGCGTCAGCAGGTTGACCAGCGCACCCAGCGCCGCCGCCCGCCAGGGGGTCGCGAGGCCCAGCGCGACCAGCGCCGCCGTGTACAGCGGCACCTCGACCGCCAGGGTCAGCAGCAGCGCGGGGAGCATCGCATGAAGATAAGCCTGCTCTTCGCCGCCGCGGCCGCCGCCGCGCTCGCTGTCGGCCTCCAGGCGCCGCTGGCGACGACCGTCCTGGGGCTGATCGCGTTCGGCGTGCTGCACAACGTGCTCGAACTGCGGTACGTCACCGGAAGGTTCGCGCCGGTCCTCAACGGGCGCTTCCTGGCCGTACTGCTCGGGCTGATCAGTGCGATCGTGCTCTGCCGGATCGCCGCCATGTTCGTCGGCGACCCGGCGCGGTACGCGGAGATCCTGATCGGCTACGCCGTGCTCGCGGCCGGCTGCGTCCACGCGCTGCGTCGCTGGTGGCTGGCCGGCGCCGGCGCGGTCCTGGCACTCGCCGCGGCGATATCGCTGGCTTGGCCCGGGTACCACTTCGTGGTCCTCGCGCACCTGCACAACGTCGTTCCACTCTTCTTCCTGTGGGAGTGGGCCGGCCGTATCGGCAACGTGACGGCCCGCCGCTGGTTCCGCGCCACACAGCTCGGGTGGGTACTGGCCGTGCCCGCCCTCCTGCTGGCCGGCGTCGCCGACCCGGCGCTGGCCGGCGTCGAGCGGACGACCGTCGCCGCGTTCGCCGGTGACCCGGCCCGGATCATCGCCCTGAGCGCCCCGCCGGGCGCGGAGTCGATCATCGGCGCCCGGTTCCTGGTGATCTTCGCGTTTCTCCAGACGATGCACTACTTCGTGTGGGTCTGGTTCCTGCCGCGGCACGCCCCGGACGCGACCAGGGCGTTCGAGCGGCGCGCGCCGTGGCTCACCGGCGGCCGGGCCTGGGCGCTCGGCGCGGGCCTCGGCGCCGCCCTGGCCGTGCTGTTCGTGATCGACTACGCCTCCGGCCGGGCGATGTACAGCGCGTTCGCCTCCTACCACGCGTACCTGGAGTTCCCCGTCCTGCTCGCGATGCTGCTCGCGCTCCGGACGGATTTCGATGCAGCCGGTTCACAGCAGGTTTTCAGGGAAAGCGCACCCAGTGGCCAGCAACCGGCGGCACTCTCGACATGACAAGGGAACCCTGACGCTATTTGGAGCGAACCATGACGCGGCTGCTTGTGGTCGACGACGAGCCGGACATCGTCGAGCTGCTCACCGCGAGCCTGAGGTACCACGGCTACGACGTGGCGAGCGCCACCAGCGGCCGGCAGGCCATGGAGGAGGCCCGCCGATTCCGGCCCGACATGATCCTCCTCGACGTCATGATGCCCGAGCTGGACGGCTTCGAGGTGCTGCGCAAGCTGCGCGGTGAGGGCACCCGTGTCCCGGTGCTGTTCCTGACCGCGCGCGACGCCACCGAGGACAAGATCAAGGGGCTCACGCTGGGCGGCGACGACTATGTCACCAAGCCGTTCAGCCTTTCCGAGATCCTGGCCCGCATCCAGGCGGTCCTGCGCCGGGTGGCCGACCCGGCGAGCGGCGCCGGCGTGCAGACCTCGCGGCTCACCTTCGCCGACATCGAGCTGGACGAGGACACCCACGAGGTGTTCAAGGCCGGACAAGAGGTCCAGCTCTCCCCGACGGAGTTCAAGCTGCTGCGGTACTTCATGACGAACCCCGGCCGCGTGCTGTCCAAGGCGCAGATCCTGGACCACGTCTGGCAGTACGATTTCGGCGGCGACGCCGGCGTCGTCGAGTCATACGTCTCCTACCTGCGGAAGAAGATCGACACCACCGAGCCGCGCCTGCTGCAGACGCTCCGCGGCGTCGGCTATTCGTTGCGCCTGCCACGGACATGAACGCCCTGCCACTGCGCATCAAGCTCGTCGGCTTGATGCTGGTCCTGCTTGCCGTGGCGCTGGTCATGACCGGCGCCATCGGTGTCTACAACACGCGCGACTATCTCGGCGACCGCCTCGACAACCAGCTCAGGACCAGCGCTGACGGGGCCTTCATGGACTGCGGGCGCGGCTTCGTGAACGCCGACGACCGGCACGGTCCGAAGCAGCTCACCGGCTACTACGTGGGGTGTGTCGACTGGAATACCGGCGAGATCGAACGCTCGGCCTTCATCCCGAGTCATCACGGGCAGCAGGGTCCGAAACTGCCGACGAATGTCGCCGACCTGGCCGACGCCTCGGCCACCAGCCTGCGGCTGCCCTACTACACGACGGTGCCCGCGGCCGGCGGAGACGGACACGACTGGCGGGTGATGTTCACCGCCCGTCAGTCGCCCGGTGGCGTGCAGGCGGTTGTCGTCGCGTTCAGCCTCGACGAGGTCGACAAGACGGTCAACCAGCAGATCCGGGTGAGCGCCGAGGTCGGGGGCGCAGTGTTGATCCTGCTCGCGGTCGTCGCGTACCTGCTGGTGCGCTCCAGCCTGAGACCGCTGGTCGAGGTGGAGCAGACCGCCGAGGCGATCGCCGCCGGTGACCTCACCCGGCGGGTGCCCGAGGCCGACCCGCGGACCGAGGTCGGCGGCCTGTCGCAGGCCCTCAACACGATGCTGGGGCAGATCGAGACCGCGTTCGAGGAGCGGCGAGCCTCGGAAGAGGCGGCGCGCGCCTCCGAGGAGGCCGCCAAGGTGTCCGAGGAGCGGATGCGCCGGTTCGTCGCCGACGCCAGCCACGAGCTGCGCACCCCGCTGACCTCGATCCGCGGCTTCGCGGAGCTGCACCGCCAGTCCGGCGGCAAGCCCGAGGAGACGATCGGCCGGATCGAGCGCCACGCCACCCGGATGGGCCTGCTCGTCGACGACCTGCTGCTGCTCGCCCGGATGGACCAGCAGCGCCCGTTGGAGAAGAAGCCGGTCGACCTGCTCGCCCTGGCCACCGACGCGCTGATCGACGCCCGGGTCACCGCCAAGGATCACCGGCTGCGACTGCGCACCCCGAGCAGCGCCGACGACGACGCCGACGTCGAGCCGGCGATCGTCCTCGGCGACGCGGCCCGCCTGCGCCAGGTGGTGCAGAACCTGCTGTCCAACGCGCTGACCCACACGCCGGCGGGGACCGAGGTGACCATGTTCGTCGGCACCGAGGGTCGCGACGCGATCCTGGAGGTCGCCGACAACGGCCCCGGCATGACGGCCGCGGACGCCTCCCGCGTCTTCGAGCGGTTCTACCGGACCGACCCGAGCCGCACGAGGGCGCTCGGCGGCTCGGGCCTGGGCCTGTCGATCGTGGCCGCCCTGGTCCACGCCCACGGCGGCCAGGTGACCCTGCGCACTGCTCCGGGCGAGGGCGCCACGTTCCGCGTCACCATCCCCCTGCCCCCCACCCCCTCCTGACCCGTTGATCTTGCACCTGTGGTGCCTCGACACTCCGCTTTTGTCCGAGTTTGTCAGGCACCACAACTGCAAGATCGACGCAGGTCGCCCTGGCGGGTGCGGCCACGACCGACTGCCCGGGTCCGTCCGATGTGGACGGAGACCGGGCAGTCGGCTCTGTGGGAGTCAGGCCTTCCTGATGGCGTCGCCGTCGACCGTGATGGCCACCGCGGCGAGCGGCTTCTTCGCCGGGCCGTCCGCGACCGAGCCGTCCGTCACCTTGAACTTGCTGCCGTGGCACGGGCAGTTGATCGTGCCGCCCGACACGTCTCCCACCACGCATCCGGCGTGCGTGCACACCGCGGTGAAGCACTTGAAGGTGCCGGCCGCCGGCTGGGTCACCACGATCTTCTGATCCTCGAAGACCTTGCCACCGCCGACGGGGATGTCACCGGTCCTGGCGAATCCGCCGCCTTGCGCGCCGGTGCCGCCGCCGGTCGCGCCGCTACCGGTCGCGCCGGCTCCCTGGTCGGCCGTGGCCGGTGCGGCGCCGCCGCCCGTGTCGCCGTAGGCCGCGCAGCCCGCCAGCGCGGCGGTGAGGCCCGCCGCACCCGCACCGGCCAGCAGGGCTCGGCGAGTCGTCTGGTTGCTCACAGCAGGTTTCCTTTCAGAACTTGACGCCGAACGTGGTGAAGAACCACAGCGCGGAGGTGACGAACAGGCCGGACAGGCCCGTGAAGACGAGGCCGCCGAAGACCGGCAGCGCCCAGTTCGGCACGCCCTTCTTGGCGAGGACGAGCATCTTCGTGGCGAACGCGCCGTAGAAGAAGCAGCCGAGCAGCGAGTGGACGAGCACGCGGGTGTCGTAGTCGGCGAAGCCCAGCGCGTACAGGCAGTGCAGCGCGACCGGGATCGACACGATGAACGCCGCCCGGCCCGACCAGCGGTGCACACCGCCGAGCCAGGAGGCGTCGCGGAACACCGGGAGCTTGCCGTACATCACGAGCGCGGTGAACAGTTGGACCAGCGCCAGCAGGAAGGCGAGCGTGGCCAGCCAGACCTTGACCGTCTGCGGGCTGGAGAAGCCGGCGACGTTCACCGCGATGCCGGTCGGTTCGTGGAGCTTGCCGTAGGCGCCGAGCGCACCGGCGGCGAGGCAGCCGGCAAGCACCGGCACGATGAGCGCGGCGGCGGTCTTCGGGCTGGCCGGCTCGACCGCGGGTGGCGGCAGCTTCGCCGGTGTGGGCCAGGAGTCGGTTGCGGGCAGCGGTTGTTCCATCGGGGCTGACATCGTCGTGACTCCTCCTCAGCTACCGCTGCCGGCGGGCAGGGTGGCCTCGATCGCGACGGCGGTGCCGTCGACGGTGACGGTCCGGTTGTTCACGTCGAACGCCGGGGCCGGCCTCGGGTTGCCGCCCGTGTTGTCGACGCCGACCTGGCGCCCGTCCGGCAGGACGACCCAGCTCGCGTCGAGCCGGTTGCGCAGCGCGGACGCCGAGCGGTAGAGGCCGGACGGCGGTGGCGCGGGCTTGATGGTGAACTCCCACGTCTTGCTGCCGGCGGTGACGCTGCCCTTGGCCTGCCCGTTGCCGTACGTGCCCGCGAGGCTGCCCTTCGGCCCTTTCAGCACGATCTGCCCGTCGGCCATGGTGCCTTCCAGCCACGCCTCGACGGACTTGCCGTCGCAGACGTACGCGATCGCCTTGCCCTTGTTGACGACGATGGCGAGGGACGCCGCCCCGCCGGCGACGGAGCCGGCGTACGTCACGGTCCCCTGCTGGCCGGCCGGGCCGCTGCCGTCACCGGTCACCGCCGCCGAGGACGGTGGTGCGGGAGGAGGTGGCGGCTCCGCCGTCTGTGTGGTGGCCGCCGGGGCCGCCGCGGTCGTGGTCTGCGTCGCGGCGGCGTTGTTGCGCGCCGCGTCGTTGCTGAGGTCGACATTGAGCGTGTAGAGCGCGCCGGCGACGACCAGGCCGGCGCCCAGGGTGATGATCGGTCCCTTGAACTTCATCGGTGGCTCCCACAGAGTGATCGCACCTGTCAGGTGCTGTCGGTGAACATGAGACCGAGGTTGGCGTAGCGTGTCTGCGTCCAAAGACGCACAACGCCAACCGTGCAATGTCGCCGAAGTGACCTCGAAGGGTGGGTGCGCCGATGCCTCGCGTCGTCGTCTGGGCCGCGCATCTCGCGCTGCCGATCGCCGGACTCTGGTTGTTGCTGACGGTGCCCGACGCCGATGTCATCTGGCAGCACCATCAGGCCCACTTCTGGCTGGTGCTCGCCGTGGCGGCCGTCAACGTCGCGATCGGCGTGGCGATGAGCATCGCGGCGCACAACCGCTCGGACGGCCGGCTGTTCCTGGTCTCCCTGGTCTTCCTCGCCGCGGCGGGGTTCCTCTTCGCGCACGCGATCGCCACCCCCGGCGTCCTGATCGGCCACCCCAACGCCGGGTTCGACACCGCCATGGCGGTGGGTCTGATCATCGGAGCGGCGCTGGCCGTACTGTCGTCATTGCGACTCCCCGCGGGCATCCCGCGCTGGCAGTCGGGCCTGCGGGTCGCGCTGGCGCTGATCCTCTTCGCCTGGATGACCGTCTCGCTGCTGGACCTGCCGCCGTTGAGCCGTCAGACGCAGGTCCGCGAGGTCGAGGGCGTGATGGTGTGGCCGGCGCTGGCGGCCGTGGTGCTGTACGTCGTCGCGGCGGTGCGCTTCTACCTGCTCCACCGGCGCGCGCCGAGCGCGGTGCTGATCTCGGTCGTGACGGCGTTCGTCCTGCTCGCCGAGGCGATGGTCGCCGTGACGCTGGCCGACAAATGGCGAATGTCCTGGTGGGAGTGGCACCTGATCCTGACCGCCGCCTTCCTCTTCGTCGGCTACTCGGCCTACGTGCAGTACCGCAGGGAAGGCACCGCCGCCGGGCTCTTCGACGGCATCGCGGTCGCCGAGACGACCCGGCGGGTCCGGGCGCGGTACGAGGCGGCGCTCGAGGAACTCGTCACCGCGCTGCAGGAGTCGGAGCGGGGCGAGCGGCCGGAGCGGCTGGCCGCGCGGATGGCGGAGCGCTTCGGGCTGACCGAGAAGCAGGCCGCGGTCCTGGACCGGGCGGCCGCGGCGCTGCTCGCCGAGCGGGACCTGTCCGGCCGGCTCGGCGCGCTGGTGACCGTGGGGGAGCAGGCCAGGGTCGGCGCGGGGGAGCACGAGTTCCTGCGGGCGGCGGCGGCGGCCGTCGCGCCCTCGTTCGGACCCGTCGAGATCGGGCTGATCTCCGACGGGCGCCTCGATCTGCGGGGCGAGGACACCCTTCCGCTCACGGTCAAGGGGCAGGTCGCCGGCGCCGTGCGGATCCCGTCCGGCGGCCGGGCGGAGCTGCGGGCCACCCTCGCCAACCAGTTGTCGATCGGCCTCGAGAACGCCCGGCTGTACGGGCAGCTATCGACGCTCTTCCGCCAGTACATGTCGCCGGACGTCGCGGCCGCGCTGCTCGCCGATCCCGACCAGGCCGCGCTCGGCGGTCAGCTCGTCGACGTGACCGCGCTCTTCGCCGACCTGCGCGGGTTCACCACGTTCTCCGAGGCGCATGCGCCGGGTGACATCGTCGAGATGCTGAACCGGTACCACGGCGTCGCCGTGCCGTGCATCCTCGACAACGGCGGCACGATCGTACAGTTCGTCGGCGACGCGCTGCTGGCGCTGTTCAACGCACCGGCCCGGCAGGCCGACCACGAGCTGCGGGCGGTGCGCGCCGCGCTGGAGATGCAGGCCGCGGTCCGGGAGATCGCCGAGGGCCGGCCGGACTGGCCGCGGTTCCGGGTCGGCGCCAACACCGGACCGGCGCTGGTCGGCAACATCGGCAGCGAGCTGCTGCGCGGGTTCAACGCGATGGGTGACGCGGTCAACGTGGCGGCCCGGCTGCAGACCATCGCCGAGCCGGGCCAGGTCGTGATCGGCGGCACCACCTTCGACGCCGTCGCCGGCCGGGCCCGCGCGGCCTTCCTGGGCGACCTGGAAGTGAAAGGTCGCCGGCAGACAGTCCGGGCGTACGCGGTGGAGGCTTTGTCGTGACCGGTTCGGAGCGAAGCGGAGAGGCCGGTCACCGGGGGCGCAGGGCGGAGGTTGCCCGGCCGGAGCGAAGCGGAGGGCGGGTGACCGAGTTCTTCGATCTTCTGCTCCCTGACGAGCAGGCTGCCCTGGAGGCGGCCGGGCACCGCAAGCAGTGGAAGCGCGGCGCGGTCATCTACCGCGAGGGCAGCCGGTCCGACTCGGTGGTCGTGGTGCGTTCCGGCCGGGCGAAGGTCTCCTCGGACACCGCCTCCGGCACCGAGGTCGTGCTCGCCGTCCGCGGCCCGGGCGCGCTGCTCGGGGAGCTGTCCGCGATCGACGGCGGTCCCCGTTCGGCGACCGTCACCGCGCTCGAACCCGTCACCGCCCTGTCTGTGCCGTCGCCTGATTTCGAGCGGTACCTCCTGGGCCACGCCCGCGTCTCGTTCCTCCTCATGCGGGAGCTGGCCCGCCGGCTGCGGGACGCCGACCGCAAGCGCATCGAGTTCGGCGCGTACGACACCACCGGACGGGTGGCCGCCCGGCTGGTCGAGCTGGCGGAGCGCTTCGGTGAACAGACCGGCGACGGGCTGCGGATCAACCTGCCGCTGTCCCAGGACGAACTGGCCGGCTGGACCGGGGCCTCGCGCGAGGCGGTGACCAAGGCGCTGCGCACGCTCCGTGAAGAGGGCTTGATCCAGACCGGACGCCTGTACGTGATCGTTCGCGATCTCTCCGAGTTGAGAGATCGTGCTCAATAGGCGGGGTCACCCTTGCTTTGACCCTTGCAACTATGCATATACCCCGAAGTGGATCTTCAATGGGTGCGCACAGCCCCTAATCTCTCGCGACAGGTGCATCGAGGCATCGACATAGTGCCTTGGTGCTTACATGCCCCACCAGGGAGGAACCTGTGCGTAAATTGACCGTGGGACTGCTGAGTCTCACGCTTGCGTCGGGGATGGGGGTGTTCGTCGGCGGAGGCGCGGCACATGCCGTCCCGGCCAAGCAGCCACCGTCCTTCGACACCGCGGCACCCTCCGACGAGTTGCCCAACCCGGCTGAGGAGAAGCGGCGCGAGGCTCGTGAGGTCGCGTTGTCCAAGGTGCTGTCGGGCCAGGCGGCTACGGAGAAGCGTGGAGCGAGCACGGTCGTCAAGATCGGCGACAAGCGCAGGGGTCACGTCGACAAGTACGTCGAGCTGAGCCGCGAGAAGACGGACAAGATCTTCGTCGTGCTCGCCGAGTTCGGCAATCAGCGGCACCCGAGCTACCCGGACCAGGACACCAGCCCGAACTTCGAGGGTCCGGTCCGCTTCGACGGCCCGCTGCACAACGAGATCCCGGCGCCGAACCGTGCCGTGGACAACTCGACGATCTGGCAGCAGGACTTCAGCAAGCAGTACTTCGAGAACATGTACTTCGCGACCGGCAACGGCGCGGAGTCGCTCAAGACCTACTACGAGAAGCAGTCCTCGGGCCGCTACAGCGTCGAGGGCACGGTCACCGACTGGGTGAAGGTCCCGTACAACGAGGCCCGCTACGGTCGCTCCAACGGCTACCCGTGCGCCTCCAACAACTGCAGCAACGTCTGGTACCTCGTCCAGGACGCCGTCAACGCGTGGGTCGACGGGCAGCACGCCCAGGGCAAGACCGACGCCGAGATCAAGGCCGCGCTCGCCTCGTACGACACGTGGGACCGGTACGACTACGACCACGACGGCGACTTCAACGAGCCCGACGGCTACATCGACCACTTCCAGATCGTCCACTCCGGCGGCGACCAGGCCGACGGCGACCCGTACCAGGGCGAGGACGCGATCTGGAGCCACCGCTGGGCCGCGTTCCAGAACACCACCTCCGGCCCCGACTTCAACAAGTTCGGTGGCACGCAGGTCGGCGCCACCGGCCTGTGGGTGCGTGACTACACGATCCAGCCGGAGAACGGCGGCCTGAGCGTCTTCGCGCACGAGTACGGCCACGACCTCGGCCTGCCGGACCACTACGACACCACGGGCGCCGGCGGCAACGCCGAGAACCCGGTGAACTGGTGGACCATCATGGGCCAGAGCCGGGTCAGCCTGCCCAGCGACAACGGCATTGCGGCCCGCGCCGCCGACCTCGGCGCATGGGACAAGCTCCAGCTCGGCTGGCTGGACTACAAGGCGGTCAACGCAGGCGAAACCAAGCTCGTCGACCTCGGACCGCACGAGTACAACAGCAAGAAGTCACAGGCCGTCATCGTGAACCTGCCGAAGAAGCGGGTCGTCACCAACCTGCCGGTCCCGCCGGAGGGAAGCAAGTCGTGGTGGAGCGGTGCGGGCAACAACCTGAGCAACACGCTGACCCGCACGGTGACGCTGCCCGCCGGCACCTCGGCGCTGAGCTTCCAGGCGTCGTGGGACATCGAGGACTGCGGCTCCGACCCGTGTGACTACGCCTACGTGGAGGTCGACGACGGCACCGGGTTCAAGCCGGTCAAGGGTTCGATCACCAACGGGCCCGAGTCCGACGGCGGCGCCGGCGTCAAGGGCACGAGCTCCGGCTGGGTTCCGGCCACCTTCGACCTGTCCGCCTTCGCGGGCAAGACGGTCGGCCTGCGGTTCCGGTACTCCACCGACACCAACACGGGGGGCCAGGGCTTCTTCGCCGACGACATCAAGGTGACCAACGGCGCGACCACGATCTTCGCCGACGGTGCCGAGTCGGGCGCCAACGGCTGGACCGCGGTCGGCTTCAGCGCCATCGGCAACAGCTTCACCACCGAGTACGACAACTACCTCATCGCCTCGCACCGCACGTACGAGTCGTTCGACAAGTACATGAAGACCGGCCCGTACAACTTCGGCTTCGCGGACCGGCCGGACTACGTCGAGCACTTCCCGTACCAGACCGGCCTGCTGGTCACGTACTGGGACACCTCGTACCGGGACAACAACACGAGCCAGCACCACGGCGAGGGCATGATCCTGCCGGTCGACTCGCACCCGGACCTGATGCTGAAGGGCGACGGCACGCCGTGGCGCCCGCGGATCCAGGGGTTCGACGCACCGTTCTCCATGCGGAAGACGGACAAGTTCACCCTGCACTACGGGGCGAACAACGCGTCGAGCACGCTCGGCGGCCAGTGGGGCAACCCGCTGTTCGACGACAGCAAGAGCTACTACCGCGAGGTTCCGGCCAACAACGTCTACTACGGCGTCAAGGTCCCGAACAACGGCGTGAAGATCTTCACGCTCTTCGAGAACGGCACGTCCATGACCATCCTGGTCAAGGCCTGACCGTTCGCCCGACCCGTTGAGGGTCGAACGGAACCGTGCACGGCAGGAGGAGGTCCAAGTGGGCATGAGAACACTGGGCCTCCTCCTCGCCGCCACGGCGGTTCTCGCCGGCTGCGCCGCCCGCTCCTCCGGCGGCGCCGACACCGCCGCACCGGCGGCCTCGGCCTCGGGGACGGCCGCCGCGTCCGCCCCGGCCTCCGCCGGCACGCCAGCCGCCTCGCCGCGCAGCGTGCGGCCGCTGCCCACCGTCAGCCTGCCGTCCGGCCTGCCGAAGACCACGGATCCGGAGCCGCCGACCGACGACTTCCCACAGGTCACGGCGCAGGGAAGGATCCGGGTGGAGGGGCAGTGCGTCAACCTCGTGACCGACTCGGTGACCTGGACGCTGCTCGGCCCCGACGCGGCGAAGCTACGCGACGGCCAGCAGGTCAAGGTCGTGGGTGTGCCCCATCCCGAGGCCCGCACCGTGTGCACCGGCAGCCCGCTGACCCCGCAGACGGTGACCTCGGTCTGACCCGGTAAGGACACCCGATCCGGGTGAACACGCCCGCTCAGGGGCGGCGAACCGTTAAGGCATGAGCGGTCCATTTCCTCAGCCTGGGCAGCACGCGCCCGATTTCGAGCTGCCGGCCGGTCCGGACGCCCACACGGTCGGCACCACGCAGTTTCGCGGGCGCCCCGCGGTCCTCGCCTTCTACCCGGCGGACTGGAGCCCGGTCTGCAGCGATCAGATGGCGCTCTATTCGGCCGTCATGCCCGAGTTCGAGCGCTACAACGCCGGCGTGCTGGGCATCTCCGTCGACAGCGTGTGGTCGCACAAGGCCTTCGCGGAGGATCGAGGCATCCGCTTCCCGCTGCTCGCCGACTTCGAGCCGAAGGGGGCCGTCGCTCGCGACTACGGCGTCTACGACGAATCCACCGGGACGTGTGAGCGTGCGTTGTTCGTGCTGGACGCCGACGGCGTGGTGGTCTGGAGTCAGGTCTCCCCGCCGGGGGTGAACCCTGGCGCCGACGGGATCCTCAACGCCCTCGAGGGGCTCGACAGCGGAAGGCGGCCAGTGCTATGACAACCACTCCGTTCCAGGTCACCCTGGCTCGACTGGTGGTGCCCGTCGGCCCCGAGGACCACACGATCGGCCCGGAGACGGCACCCGTGTCGCTGGTCGAGTACGGCGACTTCCAGTGCCCGTACTGCGGCATGGCGCATCCCATCGTGCGGGACCTGCTGCGGCTGCGCCAGGACGCGGTGCGCTTCACGTTCCGGCACTTTCCGCTGACGAACGTCCATCCGTACGCGGAGCTCGCGGCCGAGGTGTCCGAGGCGGCCGGTGCGCGCGGCAAGTACTGGCCGATGCACGACTGGCTGTTCGAGCACCAGCGTGCCATCAACCCCCGGCAGTTGATGGTCGGCGTGGAGCAACTCGACCTTCCGTCCGACGAGATCGCCGACGAGGTCGGCGCCCATCTGCACCTCGACCGGGTCCGCCGGGACTTCGTCGGCGGCGTGCGCAGCGGAGTCAACGGCACCCCGACGTTCTACATCAACGGCGTCCGGCACGACGGCGGCTACTCGCTGGAGGAGCTGCTGGAGGCCGTCGACGAGGCCGCGGAGGCGGCGAGCGGGCCGTCCGTCGCGTAGCGTTCACCGCCGGGCGGCCCATGGCTACGGTCCGTACGGGCGGTAGCCATGGTGAATCTTGTTCGCGATAGCTCGACGTCACCACGCGTCATGTCGAGTCGAAAGCAACCCGGCCATTTCGCGGAATCTCATGGAGCATCGCACGACGATCGTAGATCTGCATCCGCACTGGTGGCGCCGAGAGGGTGGCGCCGAGATCGATGCGATCCGCTGTCGTCTAAGGACCGACAACATGTCACATATGCTTGCTCGCATGTCACGGAAAGTACCGCTGGCAGCGAAATCTCACCCGTGACGCTCAGTAGCTCGCGATTCGCGCGGCTACCGTCAATACCACTTTGTTGGTCCTTGTTAACACAAACCTTTATTTGCGGAGTTGCGAAGACGCTAACGCGCGGTGCATGCTTTCGCGTTGGGTCCCGAGATCTTTCGGGACCGAACTTGAAGGGTTCAGGAAATCGGCGGAACCTCGGGCCGTGCGGGAAGGCCCCGGGAAGCGTGCGGCCCGAGGGGGTCGCACGACGAGACGGAAGTGCGGTGACGGTGCGCGCCTGGGTGGGTTCAACGGCGCGGCGTGCCCTGCGCGCCTTCCGGGACGGCGCGGGAGTGCTGGCGGATGCTGCTTGCCGATGACTTCTTCCTGATCGCGCACGACGACCGGGACGGCAAGTCCCGCCTGTCGCAGCGCGCGGTCGAGCTCGGGCTGGCCGGCGCCATGCTCGGTGAGCTGGTGCTCGAGCAGAGGATCGTCTGCGAGGGCCCGCGACTGCGGGTGATCAGCCGCGAACCACCGTCCGACCCGCTCGCGCACACCAACCTGGCCACGATGATCGCCGAGACGCAGCACCGCGAGGTGCGCACCTGGCTGCTGTTCCTGGGCCAGACGGCGGTCGACGCGGTCGGGCAGCGCCTCGCGCGTGTCGGGCTGGTCGAGCAGACCACGGTCCGGCGGCTGTTGCGCAGCACGACCCGGTGGGTATCGACCGACATCAACCTCCCCGCCGGTCGTGTGGTGCGGCTCCGCCGCCTGCTCACCGGCGCGGAGCCGATGCGGGTCGCCGACACCACACTCGCCGGCCTGGCCGAGGCGACCGGGCTCACCGGTCACGTCCTCTGGGACACCGACCAGGCCGGCATCAGAAGACTTCAACAGGCGATCGCCGCCCTGCCGCCGCCCTTGCGCGACCTCATCCTCGAGGTCGAGTCGGCGGTCGGCGACGCGGTGCTCTCGCAGCGCGGGTGACGGCGCGACTCGGACTTCCCTCTCCCCTTCCCCCTCAACCCCTGGAGGACCGATGTCCGCTACGGCGCCTTCGCGACCTAGCGTGGTATCACAGGCATTAGCCCGCGACAGGCTGGGCGTGCCTTCCGTCATCATGTTCGCTCTCACGGCCGCCGCGCCCCTGATGGTGGTCGGCGCCCTGGTGTCCAGCGCGTGGGGCTGGGTCGGCACCACCGGCTTCCCCCTCGCGTTCGTGATCATCGCGGTCGTCCTGGCCGTGTTCAGCTTCGGTTACGTCGCGATGTCCCGGCACATCACCAACGCCGGCGCGTTCTACAGCTACATCTCGCAGGGCCTCGGCCGGCCGCTCGGCGTCGCCGGTGCCCTCGTCGCGCTGCTGGCCTACAACCTGCTGCAGATCGGCCTCTACGGCGCGTTCGGCTTCTACGCCTCGCTGATCCTCGCGGAGAAGGCCGACGTCGACGTCAAGTGGTGGATCCTGGCGCTGGCGCTGTGGCTCGTCGTCGCGGTGCTCGGCCTGCTGCGCGTCGACGTCAACAGCAAGGTCCTCATGATCCTGCTCGGCGCCGAGCTCATCGTCGTGACCATTTTCGACGTGATCTTCTTCAGCAACCCGGACGGCGGCTCGATCAGCTTCGAGCCGTGGACCTGGGGCGCCCTGAGCGGCGCGGCCGGCCCGGCGTTCGCCGTCGCGGTCACCGCGTTCGTCGGCTTCGAGGCCGCACCGGTCTTCGCCGAGGAGGCCCGCAGCAAGAACCGCACCGTCGCCGCCGCCACGTTCCTCGGCCTGGGCGTCATGGTGTTCTCCTACGCGATCACCAGTTGGGCCGCCGCGGCCAGCATCGGCGTGGACAAGACCGTCCCGGCGGCGCAGGAGATGGCTGCCAGCGGCGGCCCGTTCTTCCCGACGCTCGCGGAGAAGGGTGGCGCGTGGGCCGCCGACGCCGGCCTCATCCTGCTGACCACCAGCATCGCGGCCGCCGCGCTGAGCTACCACAACACGACCGCGCGGTACGCCTTCGCGCTCGGCCGCGAGCGGGTGCTCCCGGCGTTCTTCGGCCGCACCCGGGCCCGCTCCGGCGCGCCGGCCTCCGGCTCGCTGTTCCAGACCGTCATCGCGCTCGCTGTCCTCGTGGTCTTCGCGGTGCAGGGCTGGGACCCGCTGCTCAACCTGTTCTTCTGGCTGGGCACCTCGGGCGGCGTCGGTGTGCTGTTCCTCGTCACGGCGACCTCGTTGTCGGTCATCTTCTACTTCGCCAAGGACGCCCGCGGTGAGGGCGCCTGGTCGCGGCTCCTCGCGCCGATCCTGGCGACGATCGCCCTCGGGTACATCATCTGGCTGGTGGTCGACAACTTCGGCGGGCTGCTCGGCTTCGCGCCCGGCACCGAGAACGCCGCGGTCTGGGCCTTCCCGGCCGCGTACGGCGCGGTCGCGGTCATCGGCGTCATCTGGGCGCTGATCCTGCGGGCCGTCAACCGCTCGGACTACGACGCCATCGGCCTCGGCGCCAAGGCGAACACCGCCCGTATCGAGGCCCAGGCCCCGTTCGCGGACAGCCGTTCATGACGGGAACGCCGATCCGCCGGGCGACGCTGCCGGAGGTACGGGTGTTGGCCGAACTGGTCGCCGAGGCGTTTGAACCGCTTCCGGTCTGCCAGTGGCTGGTGCCGAACCCGGCGGAGCGGCGTCGCATCCTGGAGGACGACTTCGAGATCCTCGTCCGGCACGGCGTGGAGCACGGCGTGGTGTACACGACCGACGACCACACCGCGGTCGCGGTCTGGTACACCGGCGCCCCGGAAGGTGTGCCGGACATCCCCGACTACGACGAGCGGCTGCTGGCCGCCTGCGGCGTGCACACGCCGAGGTTCCAGCAGCTCGACGAGGCGATGCACAAGGCGCACCCGCTCCATGCGCCGCACGATCACCTGGCGCTGCTGGCGGTCGGCCCGCGGCATCAGGGGGCGGGCCTGGGCGCGCGGCTCCTCGACGAGCACCACGCCCACCTCGACCGGCAGGGTGTCCCGGGATACCTCGAGGCGAGCAGCCCCGGCTCCCGGGCCCTCTACCTGCGGCACGGCTACACCGACCTGGACGCGCCGTTCGGTCTGCCCGACGGCGGGCCGGACCCGGCGATGTGGCCGATGTGGCGCGATCCGCGCTGAGCGGCACGGCGATCAATTCCACGATCGATTTTCGCTGAGGGAAGACCACAGTGTGGGAGGCAGGCGGTGACCTGCCTCCCACACTGTCATTCACGCGCGCCGGCCCACTGCGCCGGGACACGTGTCCCTGACCTGCTCATTTCATGCTCAGGCAATAGAGCGCCACCACGGTTCAACCGCTGGCAACACGTCGATGTCGATCCGGTCACCCGGGCGGGGCACGACCAGCGTGACGTCACGGGCCGCCGACTCCTCCAGCAACCGCTCGACCGGCTCCGACCACGCGTGGAGCGCCAGGTTGAACGTGCACCAGTGCAGCGGGATAAGCACCCCGGCCTGGACGTCGAGGTGTGCGCTCGCGCCATCCTCCGGCTTCATGTGGATGTCCGGCCACGCGTCGTTGTACGCGCCGACCTGGATCAGCGAGACGTCGAACGGCCCGTGCTGCGCGCCGATCTCCTTGTAGCCGTCGAAGTAGCCCGAGTCGCCGGTGTAGAACACGCTGCGCCGTGCACCCTTGACCACCCAGGACGCCCACAGCGTGCCGTCACGGGCGAACCGCCGCCCCGAGAAGTGCCGCGCCGCCGTCGCCGTGAGCCGCACGTCCTTGATCATCGCCTGCTCGTCCCAGTCTAGCTCGACCAGCCGCTCCCGCGGCACGCCCCAGCGCTCCAGATGCGCACCGACACCCAGTGGCACGAGGAACGGCGCCTGTTGAGTGCGCAGCAGCGCCCGGATGCTCGCCAGGTCGAGGTGGTCGTAGTGGTCGTGCGAGATCACCACCGCGTCGATACGCGGCAGCTCGTCGATCGGCAGCGGCATCGGGTGCATCCGCTTCGGCCCGAGGAACCACGTCGGTGAGCAGCGGTCGCTCCACACCGGGTCGAACAGGACCCGCACACCTTCGATCTCGACCAGCGCGGTCGAGTGGCCGAGCCACGTCACGTGCAGCCAGTCGGGGGCCAGCTTGCCGCCCAGATCGGGGCGCACCACCGGGATCGTCCCCGCCGGCCGGCGCGGCTCCTTGCCGGTCAGCAGCTCGACGAAGGCGTTGCGCATCGCGTGCGGCGGGACGATGTCCGCCGGCACCGAGTTGCGGAACCGGCCCTCGCCGAACTGCGGCGACCGGCGCATCCGCTCGGCCCGCCCGCCTGCCGGCACCGCACCTAGCTGCGCCGGCAGGTCACGCAGAGCCCACGCGACACCGGCGGCCGCAGCCGCCACTGCCGCCACGGCGAGCACTCGCGTCGTCTTCCCCATGCTCAGTCGCCTCCGATAGTCGTGAGCTTCAGCACCAAGCCTCCACCGGCAGTCTGGTGCCTTCTTCGGTACCTCATGTGCCGTACCTCCGGCAAATGCGTTCTATCTGCGGAAATGCCGCCATGGGCCGGGAGCGTTGGCGACAGACCGCCGGAACCGGCAGGCACAGGTCGTCTTCGCGGCTCTGTTGCTCGGCATCGAGGTGTGGAAGGCTGCCCCGCGAACTCCCTCTTCACGCGTCGGTCACGTCCCCCTCGGAGGCCCGTCGTGGTCTGGTTCACCAACCAGTCACTCCTGCTCATCGCGCTGGCGTTCCTGCTCGGCCTTCTCGTCGGCTATCTGTGGTGGGGCCGGCAGCTCCGCCGCGTACGGTCGGATGCGTCCACCACGGACGCCGTTCCCCTCACGGCGCCGCCGCCGGCCGATCCGGCCCCCGATCCGGCAGCGGTTCCCGAGCCGGTCGCGGCCGGGCCCGAGCCGGTCCTGCAACCCGAGCCGGTCGCGGAGCGGGCGGCGGCTGAGCCGACTCCCACCATTGTGGACGATGCGCTGGTGGCCGAGGTCGAATCCGCGTTCGCCACCGCCTCCGAGCCCGACGACCTGGAGCGGATCGAGGGCATCGGCCCGAAGATCGCGGCGGCGTTGCGGGCGGCGGGCATCGCGACGTATGCCGCGCTGGCCGACGCCGACCGCAGCACCGTCGAGGACGCGCTCGCCGAGGCCAACCTGCGGTTCGCGCCGAGCCTGTCGACGTGGGGCCGCCAGGCGCGCCTGCTGGCCGACGGCGACGAGCAAGGCTTCCTGGAGCTCACCGGCCGCCTGATCGCCGGCCGTGAGGTCACAGCGAAGGCAACCAAGGCTCCCACGGCGACCGAGCCGATGGCCGACCCTACCCCGGAAGCGACGCCGGTGGATGCCCCGGCCGAGACGTCCGTCGATGCTCTGTCCGAGACGTCTGCCGATGCCCCGGCTGATGCAGCAGCCGATGCGGCGATGGATGTCGCGGTAGAAGTGCCGGTCGACGCCTCCCCGGCCCCCGCCGAGGCAGCCGCTCCGCAGCCTGAGCCGAAGCCCGAGCCCGCGCCGGAGCCCGAGCCCGCGCCGGAGCCTGAGCCGGAGCCGGAGCCCGCGCCGGATCCTGAGCCGCAGCCTGTCGCCGTGGTACCGGCGCAGGCCGCCGCTGCCGACGACACCCCGGCCGACGACCTCAAGCGGATCGAAGGCATCGGGCCCAAGATGTCCGCCGCGCTGATCGCTTCGGGGATCCGCACGTACGCCCAGCTCGCCGCGGCCGACGTCGACACCCTGCGCGCCGCCCTCGAGGCTGCCAACCTGCGGTTCGCGCCGAGCCTCGTCACCTGGGCCCGTCAGGCGAAGCTGCTCGCGGAGGGCGACGAGAACGGATTCGCCGACCTTACCCGGCGGCTCGTCGCCGGGCGTGACACCGGGCGGGCGTGATGGCGACCCGGACCAGGAGCGTCCGCTGGGAGGTCCGGCGGCGGAACCCGCTGGTCCCGATCGGGGTCGGGATCGTCGGGCTGGCGGCGCTCGTCTACGCGTTCGAGGTACCGCATCGGCACAACATCGAAGGCGATCTCACCGATCGCACCAAGGTCGCGCTGTCCAATGCCGGGATCGATGCCGACGTGCGGTTCGTCGGGCGGGACGGCACGGTCAACGTCGAGTCCGCCGACCAGGTCGACCAGGCGAAGAGGATCACGCTGGACCTCGACGGCGTCCGCGTCGTGCGGGTCGAGGCGCCGCCGAAGGCTGCGGTCCCGCCACAGCCGGCCGCCGTCAAGCTGCTCGTCGACGCCGGGAAGGTCGTGCTGACCGGTGCCGTGCCCACGGACGCGGCTCACGCGGCGCTGGTCGACGCGGCCAAGACGGCGTTCGGCGCGGAAAACGTGCTGGACGAGATCACGGTCGACGCCAAGCGTACGGCCGGCGGCGCCGACCTGGCCGGCCTCGGCCCCGTGGTGGCCGCGCTCGGCAAGGACACCAAGGCCGGCGTGATCGATGCGACCGGCGGCACGGTCACGCTGACCGGGACCGTCGTGTCGCAGGAGGTCAAGGACAAGGCTGAGGTCGCGGCGAAGGCGGTGGCCGGCACGGTGAGGAACGAGCTCGTCGTCGGCGCGGCCGCCGCGCCGGAGCAGGTGCAGACCCAGCTCGGCGCACTGCCGACCGTGGAGTTCGAGAACAACAGCGCGACGCTGACCCAGCAGGGGCAGGCCGTAGTGGCCAACGTCGCCTCGATCCTCAAGGCGAACCCGGCGGTCCGGGTGAGCATCGAGGGGCACACCGACCTCCGCGGCACGCCCGACCATAACCAGGTGCTGAGCGAGGCCCGCGCCAAGACGGTGCTGGAAACACTGGTGTCGCTGGGCATCGCGCCGGACCGGCTGACGTCGAAGGGCTTCGGCGAGAGCCGCCCGAAGGTCCCCGGCACCGACGACCCCGCGAACGCGATCAACCGCCGCGTGGAGTTCATCGTCCAGCAGTAGCCGCCCTCGTTTCTAGCGTTGATCATGCACTTGTGGTGCCTGACAAACTCGGACAAAAGCGGAGTGTCGAGGCACCACGACTGCATGATCAACGCCAAAGGGAAGGGGGCGCCCGTCAGTGCGGGCGCCCCCTTCCTGGCGGGTGGTCAGTGGTGGACCGGGTACAGGGGCTCGCGAGTGAGGCTGTCCGCGCGCAGCGCCTTCGCCTGGGCGGAGGCCGCCGTCGGGTCGGGCTGCGGCAGGGCGTCACACGACAGGTCGGGCCGGTCGCCGTTCTTGCGGGCCGGTAGCTTGCCGGTCGCGAGGTAGTCGGCGATGGCGTCGTCGACGCACGCGTTGCCGTTGAGCGAGTTGGCGTGCGTGGTCTGCCCGACCTCGGCGATGAGGCTGCCGTTCGGGAAGCGGCGGCGGGCCTCGAGGCTGCCCTCCCACGGCGTCGCCGCGTCGAGGGTGGTGCCGACGAACAGGACGCTCTTGACCTTCGAGCCGTCGACCTTGACCGGCTTCGACGCCTTCGCCGGCCAGTAGAGGCACGGCGCGTTGTACCAGGCGTTGTCCCAGGTCATGAACGGGGCCTTCAGGAAGGTGCGCCAGTTGTCGCGCTCCCACTGGTTCCAGCTCTGCGGCCACTGCACGTCGGTGCACTGCACCGCGTTGTACACCGCGTAGCCGTTGTCGTCGCCGGGGCCGATGTAGTCCTCGTAGGCCGCGACGATGACGTCGGTGTTGCCGTCGTTGGCCCAGCCCGCGAAGGCGTCGGCCAACTCGAGCCACGTCGACTGGTAGTAGCCGGAGTACAGGAAGATGTCGGTCCACTCGTCCGGACCGACCACGCCGCCGGCGGGCTTGGCGCGCAGCTTGTTCTGCTCCGCGTACCAGCGCAGCTCGACCTGCTTGCCGGTCTTGCCGAGGTGGTAGACGCTGTCGTACTTCGCCAGCCAGTCGAACCAGATCTTGACGTTACGCTCGAAGTTCACGTCCTGGTCGAGGTTGGCCTGGTACCACACCTTGCGCACGTCGACGTTGCCGTCGAGGACCATGCGCCGGACCTTGTCCGGGTGCAGCGTGCCGTACACCTGGCCGAGGTAGGTGCCGTACGAGAAGCCGTAGAAGTTGATCTGCTTGGCGCCCAGTGCCTTGCGGATCGACTCCATGTCGTTGACCGAGTCGACCGTCGTCATGTGGTCGAGCAGGTTACCGCCCGCCGTGCCACAGTCCTTGGCGTAGCCCTTCGAACGGTTCAGCCAGGTCTTCTCGATGTTCTGGTTCCAGGGGATGTACTCGGGACGTGGCCCGTTGAAGTAGTCCGGGTCGCACGAGAGCGCCGGGACGCTGGAGCCGACGCCGCGCGGATCGAAGCCGATCCAGTCGTACGCCTCGCCGGCACCGTTCGGCACGAATTCGCCGAGCACCGACAAGGTCAGGCCGGAGGCGCCGGGGCCACCGGGATTGACCAGCATGATGCCCTGGTAGTCCTTGGCCGCGACCTTCGCCTTGATCCGCGAGACCGCGATCTGGATCTTCTTGCCGTTGGGCTTGCTGTAGTCGAGCGGAACGCTCAGCAGGCCGCACTCGGCGCCGCGCCGCTGCAGGCCGGGGCTCGCGCACTGCCCCCACGGGATGCCGGCGGCGCCGGCCTCGGGCTGCCCTGGCGCCGCGGGTGCGGCCAGGGCGCTCGACGTCGGCGCCACGGCCAGCACCGTGGCCGCCGCGGTGAAGAGGACCAGCCCCTTCACGGACTTTCTTTCCACACAACCCTCCCAAATTTGCCCTGGTGTGTGTTCCGGGCAAGTGATTCGGGCCAAACGATGTCATGCCGATCGTTTCGACCGGCGTCGGCGCGCGGAAGCCGGAACACCCTTTCCCTCACCCGAGAAAACCCGTGTCGGCAACGGATTTGTCTCCCGTACAACGTGCGGATGCTGCGCGAGTTCCCCCGAACGCCCCATCTGCCCGGGGTCGCGGCCGCAGCCTGGCGCAGGTCCCGTTCGGCGAGTTGGCGGGGCGGTTCCTCGTCGTCGAGGAGAAGCTCGACGGCACCAAGACCGCGATCAATTTCGATGCCGGCGGCACGCTGCTGCTACAGTCCCGCGGCCACTACCTCACCGGCGGCCCGCGGGAGAAGCAGTTCGCCCCGTTCAAGGCATGGGCCGCCGGCGTGCCGTACGAGCTGTGGCCGATCCCGCGGGACCGCTACATCGTCCACGGTGCGTGGCTTACGCCCGCCGGAGCTGCTCAGACGGCGGAACCGGGCCCGCCCGCACCCGGTTCCCGACTCGGTGATCACCCGGACGGCCGATCGATGGGAGCCGCCGGACCTGACCGAGGCCCACGCCGTCACGTACATCCGCAACGACTAGCGACTGGTGCTGCGCTGGCGCTGCATGGCCAGCGCCTGCAACGCCGCGGAACGCTGCAGCAACAGCGGGCCGAGCGGCTCGTTGGCGTCGATCGGCTTCGCGTACGGCCGGTTGTCGCATGCCCAGCCGTCGTGCAGGTCGTATTCGATCGACAGCGAGTGGTCCCGGGCCATCGAGTAGTCCAGCATGACCCCGGGCCCGAGCGCCCTGGTCGTGATCTCCCCGGCCATGTGCGGGATCGGCGAGAAGAAGAACGCGACCTTCGGGATCGGCTGGAACAGGTCGACGTCGATCAGGTCGAAGATGCCGATGGGCTGGTACATGCCGTGCGCGTCGTGCACGCAGAGGCCCGCGCCGAGGTCGGTCCGCCCGGTGTTGTCGATCTCCAGATGCCCGGCGGGCCCGCCGGGGGACACGATGCCGGCGCCGTCGTTGCCGGAGACGGTGAGCACGCTGCCGAGCGGCGCCGGGTAGTTGTGGGTCGCCACGATTCTCGTGTTCGGCGCCGTCGTCCCGTGCCGGGTGGTGTACATCGAATAGGTCTCCTGCCACGTCACCTCGAGCCGGCGCTCGAGGTAGTGCACGGAGAGCCAGATCGTCGGGGCGCCGCTCGCCGAGGTGGCGACCGCGTGGAGCCCGAAGAGCGCGAAGTGGTGGTCGCGCAGCTTCTCGATCGTGGCGTCGTTCATGTCGATCGTGAGTTTGTGCCGCTCCACGCTGACCTCCCAGGACGTACGGGCACCGACGGTCGTTCACTGGGCCTCAGTGTGGAGCGGGCAGGTTGCAGTCCCGGGGTGTTCGAGGAAAATCCCTCACGATCGCGCCGCGTTGACGACCGCCTGCGCGGCCTGCCGCAGTTCGCGTTCGTCGGGCTGGAAGCCTGTGGCGATGTCCGGGTGGAGGCTCGACCGGGCGACGTCCAGGAGCCGCCGGCTCACCTCCGCGACCGACTCGCCGTGGTAGTCACGCTCGATCGTCTCCGCCGCCCGCTGGAGCGCCGAGCTTAGCTGGGCTTCGAGGGGCTCCCGCAGCTTTTGCGTCGCCGGGTCGAGCTCGGCCGGATCGAGCGATACATGCAACTCCTGCATGCCTGCCGCTTACCCCACCGGCCGGGTCGGAAAACCGGCCGGCGGCGACTATGCGGTCAACGCGAGCGGGCGGATCACGGCGCCCGGGCGGCGCATCGCCCGGATGGCCCGGATCGCCTTGCTGCCCTTGGCCGGGTATGTCGCCCGGATCTGCGCCAACGCCCACACCATCCGCGCGACGGCGGTCTCCGGGTGGTCCCCGAACTCGCTCGCGACCCGCGCGGCGCAGCCCTGGATGCCGATCTGCCGCAGCGTCACCGCGACCGCGGCGCGGATCTCACCGCTCGCGGGCGTCTCCGACGACTGCAGGGTCGAGGCGAAGAGCGCCTCGGCCCGAACGGCCTCGATCGTGGTTGCCATTTCGCACCTCCGTGCGCCCTCTGGGAATCCTTGGTGTTCCCGATGACAACTACGCTAGAAGTGCCCCGCCGGTTCGGGCTCACGGATTCATGCCAGCGTCGTCGTCTTGTCACCGTGAGCTGATCACGATCCTCAGGCGTTTCGAGGTGTACGTCCTGTGCGTGGACGTGCTGGCTGTGACAGGGTTGGGCCCGTGTCGGTGATCCCCAACGGGGCCCCCAACGGAGCCTCCAGCAGCACCTCGGCCGCGCCCCTGCCCCTGCACCGCGCTGCCCGCGTCGAGGACGCCATCCACAACGTGATCGAGCGGCGGCTGCGCCGGCGGGGTTGGAAGGTCGCCGTCACCGCCTACACCGGATACGGCGCGAGCATGACCCCGGAACAGCCGGGCTGGGTGCGTGTGCTCGGCCGGGTCCTGCTCGCCCGGATCGACCCGAAGCCGGCCAAGCGCCTGAAGAAGCTGCGCGGGTGGCGGTCCTTCACCGCGGTCTCCGTCAATGACGCGCTCGTGCGGATCGAGGCCGGTGGCCGTACGTGCGAGGTCCGTTGCGACCGGGGTGGCTTCATCGACACCGTGGTGGAGGCCGACCTGGCTCCCGGTTGGGCCACGGTCACGCTGCGCGTCGAGGACAGCGCCGCGGTCGAGGCGCCGGTGCGCATCATCGATCCGGACATCCGCTTCGGCGTCGTCTCCGACGTCGACGACACGGTCATGGTGACCGCCCTGCCCAGGCCGATGCTCGCCGCCTGGAACACGTTCGTGCTCGACGAGCACGCCCGCGCCTCCGTCCCCGGCATGGCGGTGCTGTACGAGCGGCTGGTCAACGCCAACCCCGGTGCACCCGTGTTCTACCTGTCCACCGGTGCGTGGAACGTCGCCGCCACCCTGACCCGCTTCCTGTCCCGGCACCTCTACCCGGCCGGCCCGTTGCTGCTGACCGACTGGGGGCCGCAGCCCGATCGGTTCTTCCGCAGCGGTCAGGCACACAAGCGCGCCTCGCTGGCGCGGCTCGCGGACGAGTTCCCGAACATCCGCTGGCTGCTCGTCGGCGATGACGGCCAGCACGACCCGGAGATCTACGCCGAGTTCGTCGCCGAGCACCCGGAGAGCGTGGCGGCCGTCGCGATCCGGCACCTGTCGCCGACCCAGGCGGTGCTGGCCGGTGCCTTCCCGAGCCCGGCCGACAGCTCGAAACGTGTGCCGTCGGGCGCTCAGCGCTGGCTGCGCGCCCCCGACGGCGCCGGCCTGTGGCGCCTGCTCCGGGACACCGAGATCCTGTAGATACTAGCCATTGCCGACCGGACCGGTCTCGAGCCGCTGTACGTCTCCAAGCTCGCCCGCGCGCTCGAGTCGGCCGGCCTGGTCGACCGCCTGCCCGACCCGGCCGACACCCGAGCGGTCCAGCTCGTGCTCACCGCCGAGGGGCGCGACGTCACCGGCCGGGCGGTGGTGATCGTCAGTCGCCTGCTCGATCAGCTCCTGGCCCCGCTCGGCGGCCTGGACGCGGAGCGGACGGCGGCGTTCGCCGGCGAGCTGCGGACGCTGCTGGCCGTACCACTGGAACCACCGGATCCCAAGGAGTAGCCATGCCCCTCAATGGACAGATCATCGGCCAGGCGGAGCGCTCCACCCGCGCGCTCCTCGACCGGCTGCTCGCCGGCACCGCCACCACGTTCGAGGCATGGGTGGCGGTCAACCTGACCGCCACGAGCGGCGGCACCCTCGCCCGCGACGACCTGGTGGTGCGCATAGCCGCCGGCCTGCGGATCACTCCGGTGGCCTTGACCGGCCAGGCCAGGGCCACCAGCAGACCCGTCTCGGCGGCGAGCAGGAGGCGCTCGGTCAGGCCGATCATGACGCGGTCGCCGGGAATCGCCGACCAGACCATGGCCAGCGCGAAGAACACGCTGAGCAGCGCGGTGCTCCGCACCCAGCGGGTGCGGAGCACGTGCCTCGACAGCAGCCACCCGGCGGCCGGGAGAGCCGCGAAGGCCGCCACCGAGGCGTAGCGGTGGACGTAGCCGGCCGTGGTCAGCGGCAGGCCGGGCTCGTCGGTCGGGACGACGGCCGCCGCGAGCAGGCCCCCGCACCAGACCGCGAACAGCGCCGTCACCCGGCGGCCGACCCGGACGCCCGACCGGCGCAGCGCCAGGACGAGCGCGATCGACGCGGCCGCCATGACCACCATGGCCGCGTCGACCACCCCGCCGCGGTCGGAGACCGCGAAGTCGCTGACGGTCAGCGCCCAGGGGTCGAGCGTGTCGTTGGGGTCCACGTGGCCGTCGACGGCCAGGGTGGCGGCGAGCGCGAAGCCGCCGAGCGCCACGTGGTTGAGGTTCATCCGGCGTAGCAGCACGACGTCGATCCTCGCCCGTCCGGGCCCCGGGCCGGATCAGGGCCGAGCCCGGACTGTTCCCGGAAACCCGTGTTCGACAGCCGGCAGTACAGTCCGGCGACGTTGGAGAGCGTCTTCGCGGAGTTTCTGTTTGCTCTCATGTTCAACCCGGCCGGGGCGGCCGGCTCCGCTGGGAGCCGCGACCGCGGTGCGCAGCATCCCCGGTGCCGGGCCGCAATGAAGGGCAGCTCCGCTGGGAGCTGCGACGAGCGTCGTGGCGTAAAACCGACATGCCACCCCGCGCCGGCCGCAATGAAGGGCAGTGCGACATTCGATCACGGATTCGCCGCCAACGTCCACCGCCAGCCGATTGGCATGCGGAACTCGTGCGCGGTGATCTGGGTAAGGCCGTCCGGCAGCTCAAGCGGGAGCCGAGCCGAACCGGCTGCATCATGGAGCCTTGGTTCGCGGTTCTTGAGTAGGGCAAGCGTCGCTGCCGCGCGAGGCGGATTCCGTCATCGCAGGAGCGGGGCGAGGCCGTCGAGGAGGCGCTGGAGGCCGAACTCGAAGAGCACGTCCAGGTTCCACACCCCGTCGTCGGCGGTGACGAAGCGGGCCATCAGCGGGAGCCGCCCGTCGGCCAGGACCGTGCCGATCCGTTCTTCGTGGGCCTCCATCCACTGGGTGCCGGTCAGGCCGCTGTCCTGCTCGGCCTGCGCCTCCTCGGCCAGGTTCACCGCCGTGCCGCGCACGTAGTTGGCCACCGTCACCGCCGCCGTGAACTGTGCGTTCAGGTCGAGCCCGCGCCCGTCCAGGGCCCGCATCATCCACTCGGTGTGGGCCATGGCGTGTGGGGCCGGCAGCGGCCGGGTGAAGGAGACCGCCTGGGCCAGCCAGGTGTGCCGGCGGTACATCGCCCACTGTAGCTGGGCGACGGCCTCGAGGCAGGCCCGCCAGCCGTCGCGGTCCGGGATGAGGGCCGGGGGCGGGTGGTCGGCCATGACCTTGTCGATCATGAAAAGCAGCAGCTCTTCCCGGTCGGCCACGTACCGGTAGACCGCCATCGTGGGGATGCCGAGCTGGCCGGCGAGCCGGCGCATCGACAGGCCGTGCAGCCCCTCGGCGTCGGCGACGGCCACGGCGGTGGCGACCACCTGCTCGCGGTCGGGGCCCGGTGCTCTACCCGCACCGACCGCGGCGACCACGGTGCCGACGCCCCGCATGGGCTCGACGAGACCCCGCTCGCGCAGGGCCGCCAGGACCTTCGTCGCGGTCGCCATCGCTACCCCGTACTCGGCCATGAGCTGCCGGGTCGACGGGATCCTCGCCCCGGGCGCGAGCTCGCCCGACGCGATCCGGTCGGCGAGATCGGCGGCGATCCGGCGGTACGGCGGTTCCTCCACAGCGGCCTCCCGTGCACTAGTGCAGTCACGGTACCCCGAGGACGAATACGGGGGACAGCCTCACTATTACCGATACTAGTGCACTCATACGCTGTACGGCATGACTGATGTCGTTCGTCTGGAGTCGCACCATCGGCTTCGCCGCGGGCAGTTTCACGGCGGTTATGGATCCCTCTTCGCCGACGAGCCGACCGGCGCGCTCGACCTGCGCGGCGCCCTCCGGGTCTCGCGAGGCTCGACGCCATGAGTGCGCTCCGACCTGACCGGCAGGACCGGGCCCTGGATACCGCCGCTGAGAACACTGACGACGCCCGGATCAACGTTGTGGACGCGTTGCGCGGGATCGCGCTGCTGCTCATCCTGCTGGCCAATGTGTGGTACTTCAGCTCCGGATATGAGTTCCAACTGGTCGACGATCCGGCGCACCGTGCGCTCGACCGGCTGGTCGCGGGTACGGCGGAACTGCTGTTCGCGATGAAGGCGTACCTGCTGTTCTCATTCCTGTTCGGCTACAGCTTCACCCTGCAACTCGACTCGGCGGCCCGGCGTGGGGCGGCCTTCGGCCGGCCGTTCCTGCGCCGGCTGTCCGGGTTGTTCGTGCTCGGGGCGCTGCACGCGGTGCTGCTGTACCACGGCGACATCCTCACCACGTACGCGTTGCTCGGTCTCGTGCTGCTCGCCGTTCGGCGGATCGAGCCGCGCACTGCCCTGTTCGCGGCGGCGATCATCGTGGGCGTGATCGGGTTTGTGGTCGGTCTGGCCGCGGTTCTTGGTGCCGCGGTGGTCCCGGACGAGGCCGCCGCGATCACCGCCGGTGCGCGTTCGACGGAGGCCCTTCGCGGCGGGCTCGGTGATGTCATCCTGGAGCACCTGCGCTCGTTGCCGGGAATGTTCGGCGCACTTGCCGTGCAAGGGCCGTTGGCCTTCGCCGCGTTCCTCGTCGGTCTCGCCGCCGGCAAGCACCGGATGCTCGCCGCCGTGCACACCCACGAGAACCTGCTGCGCCGATGCGAGCGGGTCGGCTATCCGGTCGGTCTGGCCGGCGCCACCGTGTTCGCGATCGGCGGCGGCACAGCGAACATGACCGGACTGATGGTCAGCATCGTCACCGCCCCGTTCCTCGCCGCGGCCTACGCCGCGACCCTGCTGCGTCTGTTCACACGGCGGCCGCGTCTCGCGGACGCGTTGGCGCCCGCGGGACGCATGGCGCTGACAAACTATCTGGGCCAGTCGCTCGTCTGCGTGCTCGTCTTCACCGGCGTCGGGTTGGGCCTGGCCGGCCACACATCGCCGGCGCAGACGCTGCTCATCGCGCTGACGATCTTTGTGGTACAGGCGGCTGCCAGCTACTGGTGGATGCGGCGGTTCCGGTACGGCCCGTTCGAATGGGCGTTGCGCGCGTGGACCCACAGCAGGCGACCCGCCATGCGACGATAGGCCCGGACCCGGCCTGAAACCGCAGGTCATGCGGTAGGCGTCGCGCCGGTGCCGAATCGAGTGGATCTCCACGACTTGCTTGCCCGCCCGATCCATCGCCTGATCGCCTCGAAGTCCGTGGCGGTGACTCCGACGGTCGGATCGGCTCGGTGCAGCAAGGCATTCCCCGCATAATTGGCTCGAACCCATCGCCGGTCAGCGTCGGTGACCTCGTCGTCGAGCCAGACGAACGTACGCCCGGCGGCCCACCTGATGAGGAACCGCGTCTTCCAATGCAGTCCGTGCTCGGGCTTCCCGTCATCGTCGGGGAAGTCGACCACGGGCAGCTCCGGCAGTCCGAGCCGGGGCGCGACCAGTTCATTCGCGTCCGACATCCAAGTGGTCGCCCACACCAGTTGGCATCCCAGCGACAGAAGCCGGCGCCCGTCCTCCTGGTCGAGCCGCCCCAGCAGCGGATTGCCCGCATCATCATCGACCGGCAGAGCTGCGCAGCCCTCGACCGAGGTCGCCTCGGTCGGCCGAGCACGGAGCGGGATCAGCACGCCATCGACGTCGAGGAACATGATCGGGCAGTCCGCCACACTGGCCATGATCGACGGAATTTACCAGGACCGGAACGCTCCCGTGTGCTGGTGTTGATGGTCGGCCTGGTTTCGATGCCGCTGGCCCTCGCGGCACGGGCGACGAGCCGAGCCTATGGCCGATGAGCGTGCATCCGAACGCACGCTCATCGGCCAATCCGTACACGACCGCGAGTCATCCACCACGCTGCGTAGTCGGTGCTCGTCGCCGTGCTGCAAGAAGGGTTTTGGAACTCCACAGGATCACCGGCACGCACTCTCACCCGATGGCTGGCGCGGCGCGGGCCTTGCGTTCCGTGACGCGTCGACGAACGCGTAGGACCAGCCACAGCAGGGGCACGCCGACCAGCAGCATCAGTACGCCTCCGGCGGCCAGGAAGAAGGGCGAGGGCGGACCGTAGTCAGGACTCCCCGATGTGCGGAACTGCCCGGAGATCGCCAGATCGGCGGCTACGTCGAGATCGCTTACGCCGTCCGGTGTCTCCAGTAATACCGTCGGGTCGAATGTGTTCGGGGCTAGCGCGACAAGGCGCGCGCGGGCGGTGTTGCTGTCGGGGTACGGGACCCAGGTGATTTTGTCCTGAAACAGCAGGGCCGGTAGTGCGCCTGCCCGCGGCACTGCGACGATGGCGATCGCGGCTCCGTCGGCGCGCCAGCCGATCACCCGGAGATAGCGAGCGTCGACCACGTTCGGGAAGGGACTCGCCGGCTGGGCCGCGCCGGTGTCGGCATTGTGAGGCACTAGCCGCCACGTTCCATCCGAGCCGCGTCGGGCGGTGACGAACGACCGGCCGTCGGGCAGCCAAGCGCCGGGTCCGGCCAACGTCTCGGCGTCCAGCGCCACGATCGCGTACGGCGCCGGGTTCGGACTGTCAAGGTGGTAGAGCCGGATCTGGTCGCGTACCTGGACCGCGAGGCGGCTGTTGTCGCGCGACAGCGCTACCACCGGAGCCGAGAGATTGTCGGAGTTGTCAATGCTGGCGATCTCGCTCCGGCTGGTCAGGTCGTAGACAGCAATCCGGCTCTCCCGGTGCTGGACGCCATCGATGTACGTCGTGCCATCTCCTGTTTCGTACACCAGCAGCGTCCCATCCGGCGAGAACGCGCGTGGGTCGCCGGGCAGGGCGATCGAGACGCGACGGTCGGGGCGGAGCGACCGTACCGTCCGGTTACGTGCGACGAGGTCGCCGTCCGGGGACAGCAGCGCGTCGAACCCGGGAGCCGTGTAGGTGAACTCGTTGAACACCCGGTAACGGTCGCTGCCAGCCGCCACGACGGCGAATCGCCCCTCGTTCCAGTCGTCAGTGGTGGCCGTGCCACCGAAGATCGCGGCGGCGGTACCCGGTGGCGACTGACCGACGTGCGCGGTCCGAAGCGGCGGCACGTGGAGTTTGCGCGGCAGGCCGACGGTGACCGACGTGGGGTCGCCCGGCATGCTGGTGCCGCCGGGACGAAACGCCAGACCAACCGTCAAGGTAAGCAACGTAACCACCACAGCGATGCCGCGCACGGCCCGCCGCTGCCTGGCGCGGTTGTGGGCCTGGTCGAAGAGGTCTTCGGGGACCGCCGCGGGCGGTGCCTGACCGGCGAGGACCCGCAGGCCCTCACGCAGCCGCGTCTCAGTGCTCATGATCCCACCTCAGCTTTCAGGTTGACCAACTCAGCGAGCTCGGGCGCGAGCCGGCGCAGGCGGTCGAGGGCGTGCCTGGTTTGACTCTTGACAGTGCCGATCCGGCAGCCGAGGCGTACCGCGGTCTCGGCCTCACTGTGGTCCTCGTAGAAGCGCAGCACGAGCACCGCTCGCTGCCGTGGGGTCAGCCGGCCCAGCGCTTGGCGCAGCACCACCGCTAGCTCCAGATCCGGCCCGGCTGGCGCCTGCCGCTCGGGCACATCCCCAGTGAGCGTCTCGACCACCCGGATTCGCCGCCTGCGCCACCAACTCACAGACTGGGTGTAGAGAATGCGGTAGACGTACGCGCGGGGCTCCTCGATCTTGTGCCATCGAGTCGCCGCCCGGGCGAGCGCGGTCTGCACCAGGTCTTCGGCGTGATATCGGTCGCCGGTGAGCAGGTATGCCGACCTGATCAGCGCATCGCTCTCGGCACGGACGAAGTCGTCGAAACCTCGCCGCGCCGCATCCTGCCGCAGGGTCACGGTGCCTCCTTCGCTCTATATGACGCCACAAGGGCGGCTGACGGAGGGAGGATCTGCTGTTCCTCCAGGCCCGACACGATCCGATCGAGCTCCGCGCCCCAGACCCTTCGCCCACCAGCGCCATCACCGCCCGCAGGCGATAGACGAACGAACTCGGGTCGGTCGGTCCGGCAAGTCAGTCGCCGGTCAGCCGGTGCATGGTTGCGAACGCTTCGGCGTACCGCGGCCAGTCAGCCTCATCCGGCGCGAGCGCCGAGGAAGCCAGCGAGATGGTGGCCTGCGCTGCAGACGCACTGTTCGTCATCCTCGAGCAGGCTGATCTACTCGGCGACGCGGTCGACAGCCGGGATCGGCACTGTTCAAGATGTCGGCGGCCAAGCGCCCCGCAGCCCGCTGCGGCCGCCCCCAGCGTCGTCAAAGCCCGGAGCCGGTCAATCCCTTCCTCGGCCCTACGTCGGACCACCGAAAAGTGCCGCCAGCCGCCGCGTCATCGCCTTGGACCGGCGCCGTCCAGGTCCTGTGCGAGCACGCCCGCCGGCAGCGCCTAGAGCGGCTCGCCGCCGGACAAACTGGCAGGACACCGGCTACGTTTTCACCCGGGCCGACGGGCAGCCGCTGCACCCGGACTACCTCACCTATCGGTTCCACCGCCTGTGCCAGACCGCCGAACTCCCGTCGGTCCGGCTGCACGACCTCCGGCACGGCGCCGCGTCCCTCGCCCACCAGGCCGGCGCCGACCTCAAGACCGTCCAGGATCAGCTCGGCCACGCCAGCATCGTCCTCACCGCAGACACCTACACCAGCGTCCTACCCGAAGCCCAGCGCCGAGCCGCGACGGCCACCGCCGAGTTCGTGCTCACCGCCGTCCGCAAACAGATCAAGAAGCGACGCAACGAATGCGGCGACCACGGCGCCCGATCCGCAACACTCGACGCCCCGGAACGGCCCCCGAACCGTGAAACCGCAGGTCAGGCCGCCGCGCCGCGCCCGGCACGACCACCGAAGAGCAAGAGCGCGAAGAAGCGCGCGGCGAGCAACCACCGACCACACAGGACAGGCAAGCAGCGCAAAAGTGCAGGTCAACGAGTGGGCCGCCAGGGACTCGAACCCTGAACCTACGGATTAAAAGTCCGCAGCTCTGCCATTGAGCTAGCAGCCCGCGCGAATAGGGTACCTCGTCCGCCCGTGCCAGCTCGCGTCCGTTTCCGTCCTGGCGCGTATTGCCTGGTCCAGGCGTTGCCAGTCCACATTGTGGAACATGGCAGTGTGCCGTCAGCCGCGGAATCCGGGTTGATCCGGGCTGGTCCGTCCACGGTCCTGAACATCCGAGCACCCACGGAGCACCCACGGCGATCACCGTCCCGCGTCGGGGTGCCCGGTGGGCGCAGTTGCATTGTCTGATCGGGTGGCACGGCGAACTGGCATTCCCTCCTGACTCAGACGGCGGTGGCGAGTTCGGTGAACGCCGCGGCGATGCGGAGACCGCGTGGTGCGTCGAGCCCGAGTTCGTCGTGGCCGCGACGGAGGTTCTGCATGAAGGCGTGTGCGGCGATGATCGTCTGCGCAGTGCGGTCGGTGCGCAGTCCGCGCATCGGTCTGAGCCGGTGCTTGAGCAGACCGTGATCGGCCTCGATCGGGTTGTTGGCATGGCACTTGACGTGGTGCCAGGCCAACGGGATCAGCTCGTCGGGCACTGCGGGGTAGACCGCCGCGGCGTCGGTGACCACCTCGGTGGGTGTCACCCTCAACCACCCGAGCGAGGTGGTCCCTGAATCGGTCGACAACCCGCAGGTCATGCCAACTACGGCAGTGTGCCAGCGGCGCCGGGCCGTCTCGGATCAGTTCGGTGACGTCGACTCGAAGTGCTCGCGCAGCTTGTCCGCGAACACTGCGCGCTGCTCGGCCGGTCTGAAATCTTGGTCCGGGTAGGTGAAGTAGAGGTTGTCACCGGTATATCGCGGGAAGACATGCATGTGGTAGTGCCAGTGTCGCCGCTCCCGAAAGACTGGTTCCGGAAGCGTTGACAGCCAGAAATCCTGGTTGCCGGCCGGCTCGTTGTGCTGGCGCACGGAGGTTCCATCGCAGCCGTAGGTATGCCGCATGCCGATTGCGACCTCGCGGGCCAGGTCATGGATCGCGTGCCCGTAGTGAGACGGCAGGTCGTACAGATTCTCGTAGTGATCATTCGGCACGATGAGCACGTGGCAGAAGGGGCACACATAGTCGTCCGGCTTGTGATTGAACATGACACCCCTCGCGGCTCACCGTGCACTGAAGGCGGAGCGCGCCCACCGTACCTTCTCCCACGTTCCACAGTTGAGCGGCAGTTCTAGCTCGAAAATGAACGGTGAGTGGCGGGCGGCAGCTCCCGGCGGAGCCGGGAGGGTTGTTGCCTGTGTTATGCGGCGGGTTGCAGGTTGACGACGTAGCCGAGGTTGTGCAGGGCTCGGATGCGGTTGCGGATGGCGCGTTGGGTGCCACCGCGGGTGTCGTAGTCCGACGAACGTTGATGCCCATTCCTGCACCGCGGCGGCGGACGTACCGACTATGGCCGCGCTGATCGCCGAGTCTGGCCTGTGCATTCCGCGGCGCGTGCGTGCGTGGGTGTAAGCGACGCGAGGGCTATGTGGACGACATCGTCAAGCCGGTGGGGGTCAGGTTCTGTGCGGGCGACCACATGCAGGCCTTGCATGAGAACGACAAGGAGGCGGGCTTGGGCCGCGCAATCAACGTCCGCACGGATCTCGCCGGTCCGCTGCGCGACAGCCAGCGCCTGCTCGATCGCATGCTCCAGCGTGCTGAACGCGCCGCTCACCACCCGACCGGCGGCCTCATCGTCTGGAAGCAGCTCTGCGGCGGTGTTGCCGAGCATGCAGCCGCGCCCTGGTGCCGTACGGGCAGCGGCCAAGACGTTACGGAGCAGTTCACTGATGCGCGGCAACAATGGGCCGTCGGCCAGGACGGCCGAGGCGGCCACGCGTGTGTCATCGGCGTAGCGCTGCAATGCCCGCAGGAACAATGCGTGCTTGTCGCCGAAGGCACCGTAGAGGCTGCCCGGCAACACGCCGAGTTCGTCCTTGAGGTCTCTCAGGGAGGTTGCCGCGTAGCCGCGCCGCCAGAAGACGTCCTTGGCGCCGTTGATCACGTGGTCTTCGTCGAAGGTACGCGGCCGGCCGGTTCGAGGCATGGCGACATGCTACGACTTATTGACAGTTCGTTCAAGAAGTCATAGGGTGCCGACTTATTGTTCACTCAATCAAGAAGTATCGGCCAAGAATATCGGCATGGCGACCGCGCCGATGTCCAGCTTTGAACCACCCGCCCACGAGCGCCCGTGGCGCGCAACCAGGGGAGATGCGATGAGACGAATCTTCTTGCACATCAACGTGTCGTTGGACGGCTACATCTGCGATACGGCTGGTGACATCGACTGGCACTTCTCTGACGAGGAATTCCAGCGCTACCTGGACCAGCTTCTTGAATCCATCGATGGCATGATCTTCGGGCGGGTGGCCTTCGAGCAGCTCGCGGCGTATTGGCCCACGGCGGGGGACGAAGTATCTGCCGTCCAGGCGCGCAAGATGCACGAGCTGCCCAAGTATGTCCTGTCCCGGACACTCAAGCGCGCCGGCTGGCACAACACCCACCTGCTCGGCGACGATCCCGCCACTGCGCTGGCCCGGCTCAAACAGCGGGACGGAGGCGACCTCGCGCTCTTTGCCGGCGCCCGCGCTGCCACGACCGCCGTTGGGCTCGGCGTCCTCGACGAGCTTCGACTCATCGTCAATCCCGTGCTGCTCGGCGGCGGTGCCCGCTTGTTCGACGGGACCTACCCGAAGGCCGAACTGTGCCTGGCGCACACGCACCAGTTCGCTTCCGGCGCGATGCTCCTCGCCTACGAAACGGCCGCGCAATGATCATCGTTGCCGGTCACCTCCGCGTCGGCACCGGCGACCGTGAACGCTTCCTGACCCTCTCGCGCGAAGACATCCAGCTTGCCCGCACCGCCCCCGGATGTCACGACTTTGTCGTCGCTACCGATCCGATCGACGCCGAGCGTGTCAACGTCTACGAATGCTGGACGGATCGCGCCGCAATGCACGCCTTCCGCGGAGGCGGCCCCAGCGACGACCTCGAAACGCTCATCGTCAGTGCGGACATCGGCGAATTCGAGGTGCTGCCGGCTCCCAGCCTGTAGTTCGCTCCTTCTCGCATGCCGCCTGATCAACGGACACCCACCCGGCGTGGCCCACGATGGCGCTGATCAGGACCGCCAGGTGTCTCCGACTATGGCCAGGTGATGTGCACGGTGGCGGCGCGCCGCCGGCCGATTCGTAGCCGGTCGGGGGCCAGACCGGAGTAGCGGTAGGTCGATGCCGTTGTCGGCGAACCGGACAGGATGGCCGAGGGCCGCGCCGTAGTAGGAGGGGTGAGCACGCCGATGCCGGGATCAAGGTCAGCACCCCGGCGGGCGCGTCGGGCAGCAGTTGCGCCAGGTGTCGGCCGCAGGCGGCCAGTTCGCGCAGCAGGGTGTCGAACGCCGTGATCTCGCCGGTCAGGAACTGGGGCCACGGCAGCGCGTTGCGTATCGGGCACGCACATCACCTCGCCCGCCGCAGCGATAGCCTGGGCCGCCTTCGGCCCAGCGCAAACGAGCGTCGTGCCAGAGCCCACACCACCATGGCCGTTGACACCGCACCACCAGAAACTCCAGATACGCACCCAACAACGCCGCACCGAACCGCACGACAAGATCGCCAGCCGCGTTCCGGGACCGATGGACACGCAGACCGCTTCGCGACATGCAGGAACCTCTCGGCCCGGCCTACCGGCACAAACATGCCGGCGGCAAAGGAGGATTACCTGCATATCAAGCAGATTGGGTTGGCGTCCAACAGGAGGCCGTCGTCGTCACGTCGCGCCGACCGGACTATCTCCGTGACTGCTGGCGGTACCGACCGGGAGCCAAGCCGTACTCCCGCTTGAACTTCCGCCGCGGTGCAGGCTTCCCATCCCACTGTGTGACCGGACGCCCGCCACGTTGGGCACGTCGACGGAACTCACCTGCGGATCGCCTACGGCGCCGCCGCCGCGGCCTCTGGGGATGGCCGCCTATGTTCGCGTGCGGTCGTCTGGCAGCATCGCAGCCGATGCACTCGAATCTCGTACGCACGGCGCCCCGGCCCGTGAGATGGCGCAGGCTGGGTTCTGCCTTCTTCGCCATCGTGACGCTATCCGCGTCCGCGGTGCTGCTGTCGTTGGCGTTCTCGGCGCCACCGGAGCTCGACGGGGACGGCACGCCGGCCGGGCGCCTGCAGGTCGGGCTGAACGCGGATTGGCGGTTCCTCCAGGGCGACCGGCCGGGTGCCGACGGGATCGGCTTCGACGACGCGGGCTGGACGCCGGTGAGCGTCCCGCACACCTGGAACGGCTCCGACGGTCAGGACGGCGGCGCGGACTACCACCGCGGCACGGGCTGGTACCGCCGGCACTACACGCCCGCGGCGGACTGGGCGGGCAAACGGCTGTGGCTGCAGTTCGACGGCGCGAACAGTGTGGCCGACGTCTGGGTCAACGGAACTCATCTTGGCCAGCACCGGGGCGGCTACGCGAGATTCAGGTTCGACGCCACCGGGGCGTTGGCGCCGGGTCGGGACAACGTCGTCGCGGTACGGGTGAGCAACGCCCCCGACCCCGATGTGCCGCCTCTGAGCGCCGACTACACGTTCTTCGGGGGAATCTATCGCGACGTGCACCTGTTGGCGACGGACGCGCTGGCTGTCGACCTGCTCGACAGCGCCGGACCGGGCGTGTACGTGCGACAGCGCAGCGTCGGCACCTCCGCGGACGTCGATGTTTCGGTCCGCGTTCGCAACAGCAGTGAACAGCGGCGCGAGGTCATCGTCCGGACAACCGTCACACGCACGGACGGCGTCGCGGTCGCCGACGCCACCAGCGCGGTCCAGCGTGTCGCCCCGGGCGCCGTCATCCGAGTCGTCCAGCCGGTCACCATTACCGCCCCGCGGCTGTGGCGCGGGCGCGCAGACCCGTTTCTCTACCGAGCGAACGTCGAGATTCGCGACGCTGCGACCGGCAACGTGACGGATACCGTGACCGAACGGTTCGGGTTGCGCACCGTGTCCATCGACCCGGATCGTGGCCTGTTCCTCAACGGCGATCACCTGGCGCTGCACGGCGTGAACCGGCACCAGGACCGGCTTGACCGAGGTTGGGCGCTGACCAACGCCGATCACAAGCTCGACTTCGACATCATGGACGAGATGGGTGTCAACGCGTTGCGGACCGCGCACTACCAGCAGGATCAGAAGGTGTACGACCTCGCGGACGAACGCGGCTATCTGGTGTGGACGGAAATCCCGCTGGTCGACTCGATCACCGACGGTCTGGCATTCACCGGCAATGCCGAACAGCAACTCCGTGAGCTGATCCGGCAGAACTACAACCATCCGTCGATCGCGTTCTGGGGCATCGGCAACGAACAGCACGCCGACGACCCCGCGACCAACCGCGTCCTCGCGTCCCTCGCCAAGCTGGCTGCCGCCGAGGACCCGGACAGGCTGTCCACGTACGCGCACAGCACCGCGGTCATCGACGGCGGCCTGACCGCGCACTCGGCCGTCACCGGATATAACCGCTACTACGGCTGGTACTACGGTTCGGCCGACCGGCTCGGCGTCTTTCTGGACAACCTGCACCGGGAGCAGCCGGCGCAGCGAATAGCGCTGAGTGAGTACGGCGCCGGCGCCAGCATCGTGCAGCACCAGGCCGACCCGCCACCCCCGCAACCGGCCGGTGCCTGGCACCCCGAGGAGTATCAGGCGCTGCTCCACGAACGGTACTGGGCGCAAATCAGCGCCCGCCCGTACCTGTGGGGAACCTTCGTATGGAACATGTTCGACTTCGCTGCCGACCAGCGCGGCGAGGGCGACACCCCCGGACGCAACGACAAGGGTCTGGTGACCTATGAGCGGGCCACCCGCAAGGACGCGTTCTACTGGTACAAAGCCAACTGGACCGCGACGCCGTTCGTGTACATCACCAGCCGGCGCTGGGTCGACCGGACCGACCCGGCCACGAGCGTCAAGGTGTACGGGACAGCCGACAGCGTGACCCTGAAGGTCAACGGCGTCCAGGTCGGCGCAGCGACCCCGCTGACCGGTCACGCCTACACCTGGTCCAACGTCACGCTGGCACCGGGCACCAACACCATCGAGGTGACCGGCGTCCACGCCGGAACGGCATACACCGACACCGCCACCTGGACGCTACGCTGACAGGTCCTGCGCCCGTGAGCGCCGGTGCTGGGAAGCGCCATTGGTTGCGTCCCCGATGCTGTATGTGCGACGACATTTGGCGCGCTCGGATGAGTTGGCTGACCAGGGCGACGACGTCACCGCCATGGAGGTGCTGCTGTCCGCCGACGATGTCGGTGCGCCGGTGCTCCGCCGGCTCACCGCCCGGGCCGATCTCAGCCGGCGTCGTTCCTTGATCCTGTCGCTGGAACGGTGTGACCGCCGAAAAATACATCCGTGCTGGTCATTGCCCTATCCAATTCTCGCGCCGATCTTGTTGCGTCCTTCTTGTCCATCGCCGTTGACATGGCTACCGCGCGGCTCGATCACTCGCCGGCTTCCGAGGCGCGCTGTCCTGCGGACTCCGTCGGACAACGTCGCCTCCGGTCGGACGTGGGCACACTCAATCGCTCCGAACAGACGAGCGCCCACCGAGCACTTTAGATCCACAGTAGACAGTCTGCGTCTGCGTTTGGCTGCTCAACGGCCATCTTGATCGGCAACGATGGCGCATTCCTGAGGATTAAAAGTCCGCAGCTCTGCCATTGAGCTAGCAGCCCGCGCGAATAGGGTACCTCGTCCGTCCCTGCCAGCTCTCGTCCGTTTCCGTCCTGGCGCGTATTGCCTGGTCCGGGCGTTGCTGGTTCACATTGTGGAACAGGGCAGTGTGCCGTCAGTCGCGGAATCCGGGCTGGTCCGTCCACGGTCCTGAACATCCGAGCACCCACGGAGCACCCACGGCGATCACCGTCCCGCGTCGGGATTCCCGGCGGCACAGTTGCACCTGTCTGATCGGGTGGCACGGCGAACTGGCATTCCCTCCTGACTCAGACGGCGGCGGCGTACTCCAGCCGCACTTCGTGTTTTGTCGAATGGGTAGATGTCAGAGCCGGCGTGGCCATCCGTGGTCGAAGATTGGGTATCGGTCTGTTGATCCCTGGGTTTCCTCGTTCGGCAGGGTCGATGCACGGAAGACGGTGGCATCCAAGCCGAGTGATTCACCGTCGTCCCGTTCGTCGATCCATCGAGGTGCCCACTCGATGCGAAACGCGTGCCGGAGCTGCATGGTCACGGCGAAGGCGACTTCGGGGACGTCTGCAAGGTTGATCGTTTCGCCACGCATGGCGAGTTGCGCGTGCAACTCGCAGGCGATGGCGTTCCGAAGGCGGGCCATCCCGGTTGGCATTTCATCGCTTGGGTCGGTGGCCGGCTGGATGGTCATGCCCGTCACGGTCGGTTTTTCGCCGTCCGTAGTCAATCCTGCCGTTGCATATCCCACAGGATCGTGCTCGATGCCCGGCGTCGACGCGTTGTGTACAGCCTCGACCGCTAGACCCTCGCCGCGCGCATGCGCCCGGTCGGGTTTCAACAGCACATGACGCATCTGGAGCAGGCGGACCTTCTCCTCGCCGTCGGACACGGCGGGGCCGTCGCGTTCGTGTTCGCCTCGCCGATGCCGCGGCTGCTAGTGCATAGTTCCTCTTTGGGGGTGTAGATCGGCCCTGCTGGTGGGATGCTGGTGGGGAGGCGATCTGTCATGCCGAAGTTGCTGTACGCGCGTCCTCCCGCGGATGCGGAGGAGGAGCGGAAGATCCGGAAGTTGGCGGGGTCGCGGCACGCCCCAGCGGACTGGATCATGCGGGCGAAGATGATCGCGGCCAGTTGGGACGGAGCCCGTACCAGTGCGATCGCCGCCCAGCTCGGCTGCCACATGCAGACGGTGCGGGAACGGCTGGCCCGGTTCAACGCCGAGGGTGTCGATGGGCTGGGTGACCTGCCCGGAGCGGGACGCAAACGCCGGATCACCGAACAGCAGCGTGGTCGCATCATCGCGTTGGCTCGTTCGGTTCCTGCGGGCCGGCCGGTCCGTGATGACGCCGGGCAGTTGGCCGCTGCGGATGAGCACGGCGCGCCGCGGTGGACGCTGAACAGCCTCACCGAGGCCGCCCAGGCCGAAGGCATCGATGTGCACCGCAGCCAGGTGCGGCGGATCCTGCTGGCGGAGAAGGTCCGCTGGCGGCACACCCGCTCCTGGGCGCACAGCGAGGATCCTGACTTCGTCTCAAAAGGGCGGCGGTCGTCGGGCTCTACACCCACCCGCCGGCGCGGACCACGGTGATCTGCGCCGACGAACTGGGGCCGGTGATCCCGCGGACGTTCCCGCCGGCGCCGGGCTGGTCACCCGACGGCCACCGCATCAAAGCACCCTTGGAATACTCCCGCGGTCCGGACAAGCTGTGGGTCTACGGTGGGCTACGCATCCGCGACGGCACCGAGGTGACCTGCTGCGCCCCCTCCCGTAACAGCGACGGCTGGATCCAGCTCCTCGCAAAGGTCGCCGGGGCCAACCCGCGCGGGCAGATCCGGGTGATCACCGACAACCTGTCCAGCCACTGCAGCGGCAAGGTACAGCGGTGGCTGGCCCGTCACCCCCGGATTCAGCAGGTCTTCATCCCGAAGCGGGCCTGCTGGCTGAATATGGCGGAGGGCTGGTGGCGGCTGCTGCGCCGGGCCGCGTTCGCCGGACAGTCCTTTGTCGACACCGACGAGATCACCCACGCCGTGGACGTGGCCACCGCCCAGCTCAACACCCGCGCCAAGCCCTGGATCTGGGGACGCCCGGCACCACCGACCCGCACACTACGCCGCAAGTTCGTGTACTGCCTTTGAGGAACTATGCACTAGCCGCGGGCGAACGGAGGCGGGTGATGAGTATGGATGTCGCCCCGCGGGTCAAACTAGACCGGGGGCCGCTTCGGGTTCGCGGTCCAGCCGCCACGATCGGTCCACACGTCGCCACCGACGGCCGGCGCCGGTGGTGTCTGTCGCCCCGTTAGGGGCCGTCGCGGTGCTCGAACTCGCGGATGCGCTGGCATCGGTCGCGACAAGTCCACGACTAGACCAGTGGGCACCGTGCATGGCCATGGCCATTGCTGATGCCGCTGCGATACGAGTTTGCAGCTCCGCCACTATCCCCCCCAGGTAGTGTGATGATGATTCATTTTAGTACATGGTTACGTCCTTCGATATACTGGCCGCTGACCGGCGCCGTCCGCACTGGACGGGTTCGTCCAGCGGCAGCAGCCGGTTGACGGCTGACTGGGCGGCAGCCGCCCGGGTCGGTCGACGTGTGCCGTGAGCCTGAGCCAGCCGTGATGTGTCAACTGATCACTGTGGCGAGGAGAACGAGCAGCGAGGCGCCGATCTCGATGACACCGACGTGGACCGGCTTGAGCTGGCGTCCTGGGAGTGCCCAGGCGCGGGCCGCCAGAAGCAGGAACCCGGCGCCGACGATGGGGTTCAACAAGAACATTCCCGCCGCGGTGAGGAGGTGGAAGGTGATCGATGCCCGTCGGTAGCCGATGCTGTCGCGCTCCCGGATCATGGTCTTGACGTATAGGACGGTGCCGGCGAGGTAGGCCAGCAGCGTGACGAAGGCGACGGTGACGCCGGCGGGTGGGACGTGGGCGATGGTGGCGCATACGAACACCATCAAGCAGCTCTGTACGACGGAGGCGAGGTCGTTGAGCAGCGCGCGTTCGTCGCGGCGGGCCGCGTAGCCAACGTTGACCGCGAGGAGCAGCGCGTAGCAGGGGGCATACCACAGCAGGCTCGGCACGGCCGCGACGACGAGCCCACCGAGCAGGACGGTCGGTATCGCGTAAACCGTTAGCTGGCCGCGGAACCGTTCGGGCCGGCGGGTCTTGACCGCCAGCAGCAGGTAGTAGCTGAGCAGGTAACCGCTGAGCCACGCGACCAGCAGGGGCAGGTGCGGCCAGCGGAACCCGACGGTGAGGACGCCGGCGAGCCAGGGCAACAGGAGCATCGCCCAGGCCCCGTGCTGGGGCGGGACGAACCGGCGCACGGCGCGGCGGCGTGGCGATGCCGGCCGCCCGACCCGCGCGCCGGTGGCCGGTGCCGACCGCGGTCCGGTACCTGTCTGCGAGGTCATGATGGGCGTCCCTGGACGTCGAGGATGCCGCGTGCGCCGCGTTCGGCGTCGACCATGATGTGCGAGACGAACGGGTAATGCCCCGCTTCCGGCGGGACGGTTTCGACGAAGCCGCCGCCGGCCGGGGGCAGGTCGAGGACCTGGGCGCCGCCGGGGTCTCCGGGTCGTAGCTGGTAGTGGCCTTCGCGGTAGACGGTGTCGAACTGGGCGCCGACGATGTGGAAGGCGGTGGGGCGACTGGGGCCGACGTCGAGGACCCAGATCCGGACCCGTTGCCCGGCGGTGGCGGTAAGTGGCCGGTGGGTGTACTGGGCGGGGTAGCCGTTGAACACGACGGCGTCGGGGCGCTCGGTCTGCATCTTGGTCAGGTCGCCGGGGTGGCCGTCGGGGCCGAGGTAGAGCTCGGACTGCGTGAGGACGTATTCGCGGTCGACGGGGGCGAGGTCGGGCGGGTCGATGATGACGGCGCCGTACATGCCGTTGCCGATGTGCAGCAGCATCGGCATGGTCGAGCAGTGGTACATCCAGATGCCGGCTTTGGTGGCGGTGAACCGGTAGGTGAGCTGCTGGCCGGGGTCGATGGGCCGCATCGGGGTGTCGGGGGCGAGGGCGCCGGCGTGGAAGTCGATGCCGTGGTCGATGGTGCCGTCGTTGATGAGCGTGATGTCGAAGGTGTCGCCGATCTTGCCGCGCAGGGTGGGGCCGGGGGCGGTGCCATTGAACGTCCACAGTTGCTGCCGGACGCCGGGGGCGACCTCCCGGGTCACCTCTCGCACGCGCAGTTCGAGGCGATGGATTCGCTGCGTGCCGGTGGTGGGGGCGGTGGCGTCGTGGGCGGTGAACGCGGGGCCGGGGTCGGCCATGGGATCGATCTGCGGTGTCGCCAGCGGAGCGGCGGTGGTGGACGCGGACGTGGGGCCGTGCTCGTGTTCGGACGTCGTACCGGCGGTGGTGGTGATGGTGAGGGTCATGCCGGCCTGTCGGTGGCCGGGTAGGGAGCACCAGCCTTCGACGGTGCCACCGATGACGCCGGCGTCCAGGTGTGCGGTGGCGTCGCGGTTGATGGTGGCGGTCTTGGGGCCGGTGGCCAGGACGAGGTCGTGGCGGCGGTTGTCGTGGTTGGTCAGTTCGATGACGAGGCGGTTCCCGGCCGGGACGGTGATGCGGTCGGGGTGGAATCGCATGCCGTCGGCGGTGACCTGGACGGTGGTGGTGTGCCCGGTGGCCGGCACGTCGACCGCGGCGGCGTTCGGTGCCGTGGCGGGGTTGGTCGTGTGTTGGGCGGCGACGCCGATGAGGACGGCGAGCAGGACCAGGGCGGTGCCAGTCGCGACGCCGCCGAGCGGCCGGGCCGGCGGCGTCGGCGGAGGTGTTGCCGGCGTTGCCGGTGGTGTGGTGGCTGGCGCGGTCCGGGCGTGCGATGGGAGGTCTGGTGCGGGGACGGTCGGCGTGGTCACGGGTGGTCTCCTGGCGAGGACGAGTCGGGCGGCCGGGACCAGGAACTGCACCAGTGCGGTGAGCACGAGCAGTGCGGTGGTGATCCGCACGTAGGGCGGGACCGGTAGCAGGAACACCAGCAGCGCGAGGTTGGCCATGGTCACCCGCTGCGGGCCGTGTCGCTCGAGGACGGCGATTGCGGCGCGCACCTGGGTTGGGCCGCCGCCGAGCGCGACGGGCAGCAGGTGGGTCAGGGCGCCGAGCAGGGTCTGGGCGGTGAAGCCGACCAGCAGCGGCACGAGCACACCGCTGAACCGGTCGGCCGCGTCGGCGGGGCCCGTGGCGGTGGCGAGGGTGGTGGCGTCGACGGCGAGGGCAGCGAACAGCCAGCCGCCGGCGGCAACCAGGGACCAGGCGGCGAACGAGGCCGGGGATTTGTGCCGGGCAACCTGTACCGCCGGGCGGATCACGACGGCGACGGCGACGGCGGTGAGCGCGAGGCCGCCGACGGCGAGGACCGGCCACCAGGCCAGGCCGCCGACGGCGAGCCCGACCAGCCCGGCGATGGCGACGGGCAGGGCGGTGCGGGCGGTGGCGACGGCGCCATCGGCCATGCGGGTGCGCAGGATGGTCGGCCACAGCGTGAGGACCGTGCCCAGCACGGTGAGGGTGACCCAGCCGATCAGGTTGACGTGGGCGTGGAACAGGATCAGCCGGGGCCGGGCGGTGTCGTCGGTGACGAGCATCCACGCCCCGGCCGGGATCCCGGCCAGCAGCGCGAGCGCGGCGGCCAGGTAGTAGTGGACGGTGACGGCGAAGCGGGCCGGCAACGCCGCCCGAACCTGAGCGTACAGCCAGTGCAGGTGGGCGCAGATCGCCGCGAACACGACGGCGGCGCCGCCGACGCCGACCCACGGCAGGCCGAGCGTTCCGCCGGCGAGCACGGCTAGGACACCGACATTGAGCACAGCGAGGCGGATGGTGCCGCCGCGCCGGCTGGCCGGGGCCGGGACCCGCAGTACCGCGGCGGTGAAGTGGGCGCTCCAGATGACGATGGCGTTGCTGACCGCGCCGAGCAGCAGCAGGTGAATGGCCAGCCACCGCCACTGCGGCAAGGCCGGGTGAGCCAGGCCGACCGCGACGATGCCGGCGAGGTAGCCCAGTGGCGGCAGGTTGCTGCGACGGTGCCACCGGGCCCGCCCGGTCGGCGGGTTTGGGGCCGGTGCCGCGCTCACCGCGACTCCCCAGCGCTGGCCGTGATCTGCCGTGATCCGGAACGCTGCACCGAGTCGGCTCGCACCGCGTTACGCCCGGCGCATACGGTGAGGGTGACGGCGCAGGCGGCGAATGCGAGTACGGCGGTGCCGTTGGCGGCGCCGGCCCACCGCCATACCCCCTCCCAGCCGGCGCCGTCGCCGAGGCCGAGGCGGACCAGCAGCGAGACGTGCAGCAGGGCGAGTGGGGCGTACAGCACCGGCCGGTAGGGCAACGGGCGGCGCAGCACCGCGGGCAGGATCACCGGCGCGTGGGCGAAGATCATCGACATGGTGAACCCGAGAAACACCGCGTGTGCCGTGGCGTCGTAGCGGGGACCGGCCACTGTCGGTCCGGCGCCGGCCCACAACAGTCCGGCCAGGGTCAGCCAGGCGTAGCCGGTGAGCAGCCCGGCGGCGACGTAGCGGGGCAGGCCGCGAGCGTGGACGGTGCGCCGGGCGACATCGAAGACGGCCAGCCAGGCCACGACGGCGAGGACACCCCCGCCGAACAGGTAGGTGCCGGCGGTGGGCCACAGGGTCGCCGCGGTGGTCCCGGCGATCAGGGCGGCGAGCGCGGCGAGGAACCAGCGCTGCGGGCGGGGGCCGGTGAGGGCGACGTGGGCCAGTTCGAGGCGTTCCCCGGCGATGGTCGCGATGAGAAAGGTGGCCAGCCACGGCACCAGGTCGGGGATCGGGAGACCGGCCAGCCAGAGCAGGGTCGCGGCATACCAGGCGAACGCACCGGTCGCCTGGGCGAGCAGTGCCGCTCCGGGTTGGCGGCGCCACAGCGCCCGGTAGACGGCCAGCAGCAGCACTCCCGCGGTGGCGAGCAGCAGCTTGCCAGGCAGCGTCGGTCCTGTCGCGACGAGGGCGAGGCCGCCGGCACCCGCGCAGCCGGGTGCGGCGAAGGCCCACCGGGTGCCGAGTGCCACGGCACGTTCCAGGGCGATGAGGGTGCCGACGAACCCGAGGACCAGCACCGGGCCGTGCACGTCGGCCAGGTACGGGCGGGGCACCGGTAGGCCGAAGCCGAGCAGCAGCAGCGCGGCGTACAGCCCGGCGAGCAGCGCGAGGCCGCCAGCGGCCACCATCGGCAGCCGCCAGGCGACGCCGACGGAGTCGGTGCGGGTCACGGCCGGTCGCCCGGCACCGTGGGGTCCGGCAGACGCAGCCGCACGACGCAGGCGGCGGGGGCGCCGAACGGCTCGAGCACGGACTGCCCGTCCGGCGCGCCGGCGGTGTGCAGTACGCCGCTGATCATTCCGGCGTGCAGGCCGCACATCACGTCCGGATGCTGCCCGACCAGGTCCAGGAACGGGCAGGTCCGCAGGTGCACCTCCACGGCGGTGTCGCCCGGCGGCGTCCCATCGCCCGGAGGTGCTGAGGGCGACGGTGCGGGCTGCGGGTCGAACCCGAGCTGCGTGAGCACGTCCACCACCACCGTGGCCGGCTCGGCGGAGTTCCCCGCCGAGCCGGCCACGGTGGTGGCCAGTCGTCGGCCCCACGCCTGACCCGCGGCCGCGGCCGCCGGGGCGCCGCCGCCAGCACCGGCCAGGTGCTCCAGCAACGCCGCGGCGAGGGTCCGGTACGGCGCCGGGGCGGGCTCGGCCGCAGCACCCCGGTACCGCCAGGCCGGTCGCCCGGGAGCCCCGCCGCTGGCTCGCGCCTTGACCAGCAACCCCGCCTCGACCAGCCGCTCCAGATGAACCCGCACCGTCGAGGGGTGCAGCCCGGTGCGCTCGACCACCTCGGCGCCGGTCAGGCCGGCCTCGCTGGCGCGGACCAGCCGCAGGATCGCCACCCGGTTCGCCGAGCCGAGCGCACGGTGCCGGGGCGTGTCGATCGTCTCCCCGGAGGGGCCTGGCCGCATAGTTTCCACAAGGTCTAACGTTATAACGTCAAACGACAAGAAAACTCGGGAGAGGGTGCCATGTCACAGTCGAACGCCGATCGCGCCGCCGCCGCGGCGGTCGTGGCCCACCACACGCAGCTCGCCGCCGACTCGACCCGCCATGTCGCGGCGGTGCGTGACGCCGCCTGCCAGGACACGGGCATGCACACCCTTCTCGGCACGGAGGAGGCCCCCGGTAGCTGCGGCGGTGGCGGCGGTGAGGGCGGCTGCGGGTGCGGCGGCGACACGGGTCGGGCCGACGTGGCCGCGCCGGTACTGAGTCTCGACGCCCGCGTCGACGTCCGCGGCATACCCCACGACCAGCGTCACGCCCGGGTCCTCACCGCGGTCGACGCCCTGCCCGCCGACGCGGCCCTCGTGCTCATCGCCCCGCACGCGCCACGGCCGTTGCTGGCCGAGATCGATGCCCGCTACCCGGGTCAGATCGACATCACGTGGCTGCAGGAAGGCCCTGACGTATGGCAGATCCGCCTGTACCGCCAACCGCTCACCGTCTGACACCGCTGATCCGTCCCGCAACAGCGACCCGCCCACAGTCGACGCCCGCCACCATCTGCCTGGAGAAACGATCATGTGCACCTACTGTGGATGCCGGGACTTCCCGCTCATCGCCTGACTGACGTCGAACCCGAAAGCATCGCCAGCGCCGCCGGCCCGATAGGCGGGTACTCAGTGATACACCCCATAAAACAGGAATCTTATAGTCCTCTTTGGGTAGGGTCGGTTTGTGCGCCTCAACCGCTCCACCGACATCAGCCTGCGCATCCTGATGCTGGGTGCCACCCGGGAGAGCCTGCTCACCATCGATGAGCTGGCCGGGGCGGTCGCCGTGCCGCGGCATCATCTGGCCAAGGTCGTGCAGCGCCTGCAGCACCTCGGGCTGCTGGAGACCGTGCGCGGCCGCAGCGGCGGGGTGCGCCTGGCCGCCGCAGCCCGCACGGCATCCGTCGGCGGGCTGGTGCGTGAGCTCGAGGGCGAGACGGAGGTCGTCGAGTGCACCGGCGACCCGGCGTGCCCGCTGAGCCAGGGCTGCCTCCTGCGCGCAGCGCTGCGGCGCGCGCAGGAGGCGTTCTACGCCACCCTCGACCCGATCACCATCGATGACCTCACCGCGCCGCCGGTGCGGCAGGTGTTGTTGAGCCTGGGCCGCTCCTGATCGTGCGGCCCATTCCCCTCATCCGGAGGACAACCATGCTGTCAGCCACGAACTTCCCGGTCGTTGAGGCGACCCTTCCGGTCGTCGGCGACCACCTCGACGCCATCTCGGACGTCTTCTACGACACGATGCTGGGCGAGAATCCGGACCTGCTCAACCTGTTCAGCCGCAGCGCGCAGGCCACCGGTCAGCAGCGGCAGGCGCTGGCCGGCGCGGTGGCGGCCTTCGCGGCACACCTGGTCGGCGCGGGTCCGGACGCGGTGCAGTTTGAGCACCTGGTGAACCGGATCGCGCACCGGCACTGTGCGCTGGGCATCCGCCCCGAGCAGTACATCATGGTCGGTCGATACCTGCTCGGAGCGGTCGGCGCGGTGCTCGGCGACGCCGTGACCCCGCAGGTCGCCGCCGCCTGGGACGAGGTCTACTGGCTGTTCGCCACCCGGCTGATCGGCCGCGAGACGCGCATCTACGCCGAGGCCGGAACGGACGGCGAGAACCCCTGGCGCGAGTACGTCATCGACAGCAAGACCGCCGAGGCGCACGACACCGTCTCGCTCGTCCTCACACCGGCCGATGGCCGCCCGGCCCCCGGGTTCCTGCCGGGGCAGTACGTCACCGTCGCCGCCGAGCTGCCCGACGGCACGCGCCAGCTCCGCCAGTACTCCCTGTCGCAGGCCGCCGACGGCCAGACCTTGCGCATCACCGTGCGGCGCGTGCGCGGCACCGGCGGGGCGCCGGACGGGGTGGTCTCCGGCTACCTGCACGACCACACGAGCCCCGGCGACCGGCTGCGGTTGAGCCAGCCGTACGGCGACCTTGCCTTGACCGCCGGCGACACGCCGCTCCTGCTGGTCAGCGCCGGGGTCGGTGTCACTCCGATGGCCGCCATCCTGGACCACGTGGCTCGCACCCAGCCGGCCCGGCACGTCACCGCCGTCCACGCCGACCGTAGCCTCGACCGGCACCCGCTCCGTGTCCACATGCACGCCAGCGGCGCGCGGCTGCACTCCTTCGACTCTCTCGTCTGGTACGAGCAGCCGGCCCCGGACGCGTTCACTGGCCTGGTCGACGTGGACGACATCCCGGTCCGCCCCGGTGCCGAGGTGTACCTGTGTGGCCCGGTCCCGTACATGCGGGCAGTCCGCGCGGGTCTGCGTCGCCGGGGCGTCCCCGACGAGCGGATCCGCTACGAGGTGTTCGGCTCCGAGCAGTGGCGCCGAGCCCCGGCGCTGGCCGGCTGAAGTGTCCGGGCGGTGGCCGCGTTCGCGTCCGCTATCGACAGAACTGCTGACAGAAACGGAAGGCCCGTGCCATGCAGAAGCTCTCCCTTGACGCCCGGGTGCGCGAGCATCTGGAGCGTGCGACCGCATCCAATACCGGCCGCAGTGCCGAGACCCTCTACGGCGGACACGAACACGCCCTGCGCCAGACCCTCATCGCACTGCGCGCCGGCACGTCCCTGGCCGAGCACGAAAATCCCGGCGAGGCGACGCTGCTGGTGCTGCGCGGGCGGGTACGGCTGCACAGCGGCGACACTTCGTGGGAGGGCAGAACCGGGGACCTGCTCATCGTGCCGCCCGCCCGGCACAGCCTGGAAGCCGTCGAAGACGCCGCCGCGCTGCTGACCGTCGCCAAGACTCCCTGACGTGGTCGGCTTGACAGGTTCGAGACGCCGCGCAGCAGATGAGACGCGTGTACTGCGATTTGCGGCGATCTGCGACTGGATCAGGTTGCCATAGAAACGAAGAACGACGATGCGCTGTCGCCTGCGGACAACGCCGCGGGCAGTGGCCGCAACGCCCCCACGCTTGCCAGCTACCAGGCCGGCCGGTCCTGCGTCTCGGTTCAGCGCGTCTACGCCGACCGCGCGGTCTAGGACGGCCTGGTCGCGCGCCTCGTCGCACACGTGCAGGCGCTGCGGACCGGCGACCCGGCCGACGAGGCCACCGACGATCTCCCTGCGGCGTAACGGATCGAGCGCTGGGTCGAGGAGGCGGTGACCGGCGGCGCGAAGGTCCTCGCCGGCGGCCAGCGCGGCGGCACGACCTACGCCCCAACGGCTCTCGCCGGCGCGGCCTTGGACGCGAAGGTCTGAGCGGACGAGGTCTTCGGTCCGGTCGTCGCCGTCGTCGCGGTCGACCGGTCCCGGTTCGGTCTGCAGGCCGGGGTCTTCACGCACGACGTCCGGACCGAGGCCGCCCGCAACGGCCCCGATGCCGGCGGGCAAGCACGATGCGTAGTCGTCACAACTCCCTTGAACTGCGCAAACAACCCCCTCGCCCAGACCCCTGCCCCGCGCCGGTACCGACAAGCCACCGGTAAAGGCTGCAGAAAGCTTCGGCACGGCCGAACCTGACCCTCCCATATGGATCTCTTGTCGCCGATCTTCAGTGGTGGCTAGCGTCCACCGCCGAGCCGTGCATAGAAGGCCGTAACCATGAGAGCTGGTCCGTCCTTCGGCTCGCCGAAACCCCCAAGGAGATCGCGTGACCACAAGTCAGATCCGCCGAAGAATGGCCCGGTTGTCCGGCGCGGCGCTGCTGCTCGCTCTCGCGAGCGGGCTGGCGGCGGTGCCGGCCGCCGCCGGTCCGGCCGTACCCTCCGGCGGGGCGGCCGCCGCGCCCCACAGCACGCAGGCCCCGCCCACCGCGGCCGACCCGGCCACCAGCGACGAACACGTCTCGAAGCAGGCGCAGCCGGCCAACCGCCGCGCGCCGCAACCGTCGTCGAAGACCGCCACCCGGACCGACTACGACCTGAAGGACAACAACGCGCGTCGGGCCCGCCCGTCCGACCGCACGTCCCTCGCGGCGGCGGCTACCTGTAGCGCCGCGGATTTCACCAGCCGTAGCGGATCGGCGCTGGTGAGTCAGATCAAGGCGTCCTCGATCGACTGCATCAACAGCCTGTTCAGCCTCTCCGGCAGCGACGCTTACAACGCCTTCCGCGAGGCGCAGATGACCTCCGTCGCCTATGCGGTGCGTGACGGTTCGTCGAGCTACCCCGGCAACTCCAGCACGGGCATGCCGCAACTGGTGCTGTACCTACGTGCCGGCTACTACGTGCAGTGGTACGACACCTCGGTGGGTACCTACGGGGCGTCGCTGCAGACGGCCATCCGGTCGGGCCTGGACGCGTTCTTCGCCAGCTCGCACGCCTGGGACGTCACCGACGCCAACGGTGAGACCCTCGCCGAGGCGGTCACGCTGATCGACAGCGCCCAGGAGAACGCCCGCTACCTGTACGTCGTCAACCGCCTGCTGACGAACTACAACACGTCCTACAACACGTCGTGGTACATGCTCAACGCGATCAACAACGTCTACACCGTGCTGTTCCGGGGCCACCAGGTCCCCGCGTTCGTCACCGCGGTGCAGTCCGACCGGACCGTGCTGAACAACCTGTACAACTTCGCCCAGAGCCACCTCGACCTGCTCGGCACCGACAACGGCTACCTGACCTCGAACGCGGGTCGGGAGCTGGGCCGGTTCCTCCAGGAGACGGCGCTGCAGTCCACCGTCCGGCCGCAGGTGCTCGGGCTGCTCAACAGCAGCAGCATGACCGGCCGGACCGCACCGCTGTGGGTCGGCGTGGCCGAGATGACGCAGTACTACGACGCGGCGAACTGCAGCTACTACAACACCTGCAACCTCTCCGCCCGGCTTACCAGCTCGGTGCTGCCGATCAACTACACCTGCAGCTCGTCCATCAAGATTATCGCGCAGAGCATGACCTCCTCGGAGCTCAGCTCGTCCTGCAGCAGCCTGCTGTCGCAGGACGCGTACTTCCACAGCGTGGTGTCCGACCCCGGCCCGGTCTCCGGTGACGTGAACACGGACATCGAGGTCGTGGTGTTCGACTCCAGCACCGACTACCAGACCTACGCCGGTGCGATCTACGGCATCGACACCAACAACGGCGGTATGTACCTGGAGGGCAACCCGTCGGACCCGAACAACCAGGCGCGGTTCATCGCCTACGAGGCCGAGTGGGTGCGCCCGACCTTCCAGATCTGGAACCTCAACCACGAGTACACGCACTACCTCGACGGCCGTTACAACATGTACGGCGACTTCAACGCGAACATCACCACGCCGACCATCTGGTGGATCGAGGGCTTCGCCGAGTACATCTCGTACTCGTACCGCAACGTGGCCTACACCAGTGCGCAGACGCAGGCCGGCTACCACACGTACACGTTGCGGACATTGTTCGACACCACGTACAGCCACGACCAGACCCGGATCTACAACTGGGGCTACCTGGCCGTGCGGTACATGCTCCAGTCGCACCGCTCCGACATGATGACCGTGCTGGGCTACTACCGGACCGGGGCGTTCACCACCGCCCGCACGTACCTGACCAACACCATCGGCAGCCGGTACGACTCGGACTTCTACGCGTGGCTGACCCGCTGCTCGACCGGTGACTGCGGCGGTACAACCACCCCACCGACCAACCAGCCGCCGACCGCGTCGTTCAACGTCTCGGCGACCGGGCTCACCGCCAGCTTCACCGACCTGTCCACCGACAGCGACGGCAGCATCGCGTCCCGCCAGTGGAGCTTCGGCGACGGCACCACCTCCACCGCCACCAACCCGAGCAAGACCTACAGCACGGCCGGCACCTACACGGTCACCCTGAAGGTCACCGACAACCAGGGCGCCACCGCCACGACCAGCCGGTCGATCTCGGTCTCCACCGGCGGCGGCACCACGCTGCCGGAGTGCACCGGCTCCGACGCCCGCACGCTCGGCCGCAACTGCCAGCGCTCCAACCGCTCCGCCACGGCTGGCAACTACGACTACCTGTACGCCTACCTGCCGTCCGGGGTGACCAGCCTGACCATCACCGTCAGCGGTGGCACCGGCAACTGCGACCTGTACTACAACTCGTCGAGCTGGGCGACGACCAGCAGCTACACCCGGTCGTCCACCGGCACCACCAACGCCGAGACCCTGACCATCACCAACCCGCCCGCCGGCTACAACTACATCAGCCTGTACGGCAAGACCGCCTGCTCGGGCGTCACCGTCAGCACCCGCTACTAATCACTAACCTCTAACCGCACCAACTCCACGGCGCTCCCCGTGCTGAACCACGGCACGGGGAGCGTCGCGTTCAACGCCCTGGCAAGGCCGCAGATCAGGATTGCAGTAGCATTCTCTGGTAGAGATCCGTTTCGGCCTGTATGGCGAGTTCCCGGGCGGCGTGGGCCCGTATGCCGTGCCCCTCGCCCGGCAGGATCAGAAGACGGCAGTCGCGCTGGCGGCGCCATAGGGCCTGTGCGTACATCTGAGCCTGTTCGATTGGTACGACTTGATCCTCGTCACCCTGTACCAGCAGTACCGGGCATTTCACTGCGTCTACCGTTTGTAGCGGGCTGGCGAACCAATGGTCCTTGCCGTCAAAGGCCAGGCGGCGCACGTATCCGCGTTCGAAAGGGTGCGTGGTCGTGGAGAGCAGGTGCGCGTCGCTGACGCCGTAGTAGGCGACCGCAGCGCGGAAGCGATCTGTGGCGGCGGCGTGCATGGCGGTCCATCCGCCGGCACTTTTTCCGCGGATGGCTACGTGCTGCCCGTCCACTCGGCCCAGTCTCGCGAGATGGTCCACGGCGCGGATGCAGTCCTGCACGTCGGCCCGCCCCCATTGCCCGTACAGCGCATGCCTGAAATCTCTCCCATAGCCGCTTGAGCCGGTGTAATTCACGCGGATGACAGCGATGCCGTGGGTGAGCAGGGCGTCAACCTCCCGGTCGCGGACGACCTGAGCATGTGCGGTGGGCCCGGAGTGCGCGAAGACTACGGCAGGGAACGGGCCGTGCCCGTTGGGTGTGTTGAGGATGCACTCGACGGATCGGCCGTCGGAGTGAAAACGATGCACTTCGGCGGCCGGCAGGGCGGTTTGCGGTGCCCGTCGCCCCACCATGCGGAGCCGAGCGCTACGTAGGTCGAGGACGGCGACGTCCCAGCCGGATTCCTCGGATCCGGCGATGCCGGCAAGATAGCGGCCGGAAGCATGTAGGTATGGCTGCCAGATCAGGTTGGACGGCCCGAGCGGGGTGAGGTTACCGGCGCCGGATGCGATGAGTCCGAGCCTGCTTGTGCTCGCGCCGTGCACGACGGCTGTGCCACCGTCGACGGTGGCGGCAGAGCGCTGTCCAGCGGACCACCTTGGCATGGCCATGTCGGTGCGGGCGACGATGAGCGGGTGTGGATCAGTGCCGTCGAATGGGACGGACCATCGTAGCCACCAGCCGGTCCTGTCAGTTGTGGCGGTGAGTCCGTGCTCCCGGCTCCAGAGCGGATCGCTGACGGCTTCCTCTTCGGCAAGTACCGAGCGCATGATGCCGTCGCGGGTGTCCAGGATCATCAGCCGGGATCGGTCCCAGGGCATGTCGGGAGGTAGCCACTCCACCCAGGCGAGACGGTGGCCGTCTGGTGACGCCGTCGGCCATGCCAGGCAGGCCTCGCGGTCGACCAGGATGGTCTCGCCACGCCCTGTGGTGTCAACGGAGATGATCTGAGAGCGACCGCTGGCCGGAAGGTGGCGGACTGCCATCACCTCGGCGCGGCCGGGGTGTCCGCACGCCAGGTCACCGAGGTGGACGGAGCCTGGCGGTGCGGCCCTGGTCAGCGCCGTCGTCACTCCGTCGGGTCGGCTTGCGAACAGTTGCTGCGTGGCCTTGTCGACGTAGACGATCTGTCGACCCTTCATAAGCCACGCGCCGCCGCCGTACCCGTACAGGTTGCTGCCCGGCCGGATACCGGACAGCACGTCGTCGGTGCGGCCTGCCGTGGTGGATCGCAGCAGCCAGGAGTCGCCGTTGTCGTCCACGTCCTCCCAGATGACGCTTCCGTCGTGTAGGGCCTGCGCCATCGCCGGAGGCTCCTGCAGCCACTGTGCCGGACGAGCGTTCAGGTCGACTGCCTTCACGACGCGAGCAACCAATCCTCACCTGCCATGATCGCGGTGCCCGACCCGTCTTCCCGAATGCCGAAGACCTCCACGTCGGGGCCGCCGACCATGAAATCGGTGTGCACGCTGCTCTGGTTGACCCCGATCCGGCTCAGTTCCGCGTCGTCCAGGTCGCGCCAGTCGGGTAGGACGGACGGGATGCCGCCGCCCCAGGCGAGGTGCGAGGCGGCGTTCTCGTCCAACAGCGTCTCGTAGAAGCACACGCCGGCCTTGCGAACTGGAGAGGACCCGTCGACAAGCGCCACCTCACCGAAGTAGGCGGCACCCTGGTCGTGTTCGAGCTGAGCGCGGACCGCGTCGCTGCCCTGCGCTGCGTCCACCGCTACGATCTTGCCGTCCTTGACGGAGAGCCGCAGATCCTCGACGACCACACCGCGGAGCGCGAGGGGCATACTGCTGGAGACAACGCCGTTCACCCGTGCCCTATGGGGGGTGGTATACACCTCCTCGGTCGGCAGGTTGAGCACGTTGGGCTCACCCCTTGGACCCAGCAGCTCACTGATCTCCCAAGACGCACCCGCGATAAGCCCCAACTCGATATCGGTTCCAGGGCCGCGGAAGCGTATCCGGTCAAATCGGTGTTCGGTCAGGCGCGCGGCACGGTCCCGTAGCCGAGCCAAATGGTCCTGCCAGGCAGCCGCGGGATCGGGCTGATCGAGGCGTATCATCGCCGCGATGTCGCGCCACATGCGCTCCAGGTCTGGCGTGCCGTATACCCGGCGAGCCCATGCCTCGTTGGGATAGCAGGCGAACGTCCAGGAAACCTGCCCGCGGGACTGGACGCGGAAACGACTACCGAGTGCCGGCATCTGGTCAAGGCCTGCTCTGCGGGGCGGCAACCCGGTCAGTAGATCGGGTTCGGGATCGCCGACGATGTTGATCAGAGCGCCGGCGTTCGCGGCGAGCTCCTCATACCTGACATCGAGCCACGGTGGGGTCCAGGCGAGCGTGTCCTCGGCGGCGTGCTCGATCCTCGCCCGTTTTGTGTGCGGCTCCCAGTACCACACATCGACGTAGTGAGCGCCGCGGCGATAAGCCGCGTCGGCCAAGGCGTGTACCAGCGGGGCGTGCTCCCGCTGGGCGTTTATCGCGAGGTCCTGGCCGGCGCGCAGCGGCAGAGCAACGTCGAGCAGGACCGCGGCATAGTGTTCGAGAAGTCGTTCCATGTCATGTCTCCTTGACGGTGGGGCGGATGTTCGGAGCCAAGGCGGGGGTGAGGCAGGCGCCAACGGCAACGACGCCCGCCATGACGATCAACGCTGTAGGCACGCCCTTGGCGGCCACGATCAGCCCGCCGAGGACGGGACCCAAGATGAACGCGGCGTCGTAGGCACCTGTGAGCAGCGCGATCACCCGCGTCCGGCGGTGTGCGGGGCTCCCGCGTACCGCCGTATCCAGCAGAATCGGAAAGACAAACGCCTGTCCGGTCCCGAGCAGAGCACAACCCGCGAGCCGAGCGAGACCCGCGCCGAAGGCGATCACTACAAGACCGGCACTTGTTGTCGCGGCGGACGCAACGATGAGAGCCCTGACGGGTAGCCGACCAACTCGCCCGGAGGCGACCAGGCGGAGCACGAGGGTGGTGCTCGCCACGACGGCGTACTCCACAGCGACATCGCTCCCGCTCGCAGCGGTCTGGAGTGGCAGGACAGTGGCGAATGCGGCGGCCCCGGATGAGATGACGAGCGTCAGCGCGGCCGCGTAGGCGCTCTGGCGTCGGCCGCTGGGTCGCTCTGCGGTGCCGTCGGGCCGCAATTGGGGCGTGTGTGTCTCATCGGTGCGTCGACCCGGCAGGATCGCGCATGCGGCCAGAGCGGCGGCCGATCCGGCGACGCTGAAGGCAAATACCATCTGGAACCCGCCGGACCGGTACAGCGGCTCTTGCAGGAGCGGACCCGCGATCAGTCCGAGATAGATCGTCATTGTCATATGCGTGACGGCTCGCGTAGCGTCCCGTGCCGCCAGCAGGCCATACATCGCGGCAAACGCCGCGGTGAGAAACAGCGCGTCGCCTAACCCGGCGAGAACCCGCGAGGCCACGGTCAGTCCCGCGGCCGGGCGCACCAGCAGGATCAAGCTGGACATGAGCAGCAGCGCCGATCCACCCACGACACTGGCGCGCGATGACCACGGTAGGGTGGTAGCCGTCAGAAGCAGACGACCGAGCAGTGCGGCGGCTCCGAACGCGCCCACGACGAAACCGACCGCCTCCGGCCCGCCGATGGTTTGAGCTACGTAGCGGGGTATGGCCGGCACCAGAGAGCCAATCGCTACGAAGTTGCAGAAAACGGCCACCAGCAGAATCCGGTATGCCGTGACGCCGCGGCGGATGGATCTGGTGCTCTTACAAGAGGGGCCGCTGGCGACAACTGGGTCGTGTGCCGGCGGCCGTGTCCGCGCCCATGGCATGCGCACACCGTCGCAGCCACGACACGCTAGGGCGAGCTTTCGACGTGGTTCAAATCGGAGGCGTTCACGAGTGCCGCACCCAGAGGCGTCTGCGTGTACAGCACCAGGCGCCCGACCCGCTCCCTTTCCACAAGCCCGGCCTCAAGCAGCGCCCGTAGGTGAAATGACACGGTCGCCGAGCTGAGCGCGAGCACCTCGGCGATACCCGTGGTCGTCTTCGGTGCCGCCACCTGCCGCAGCACATTCGCCCGTGCCGCGCCGACCAGCCGCCCCAAGGCAGGGCCGGCGACCGCCCTCTTCAAGGCGCCCGCGCCGCGCACGGGGTAGATGATGGTGGACTGCCAAGGCTCGTCGACGTACACGGACACTTTCGGGCTGTTGTAGAGGCTCGGCATGAGTAACAATCCCGAGCCGGCCAAGGATCGCGTGTCCGAAGACGGGTGCCGAACGTGGACCTCGCCATCACGCCACGACACGTCCGCGTGCAGGTCCTCAAACAACAGGGCGAGGCCGCCTTGTGCTAAGCGCCGGCTGCGGTAGGAAACGTCGGCCAGGAGCAATTCGCGGATATCCAACCAGCGTGCCTCCAGCAGCCGCCGCCAACAGGAACGCAGCAGATGGACCACCTGCTCCTGCGGACTGCGTCGCGTGCCGAGATTCCTGATCAGATCTTTGCCGCACGTGCCGCTCTGGCGTGCCGCACGGTCGACCTCGGCGGCAAACCGTTCATCGGGCACTCGAGCAACCCGTTGTAGCTCATGCTCGATGTCGACCTCCAGCGCCTGCGGCGGCGGAGTGAGGAAGTCCGGAACGTAACCCTGGCGGGGAAACAACGGCTTCAACAGTTCGACATCAATATCGCCAAGGACGGACGACACCAGCCCATCTCCCCACCCAGCCACGACGGCGCTGCTGGGCAGGGTGGTGCGTCCGAGCACGAGCCGCAGAGCCGAAACTGTCTCCCACAGCGGGGAAATACCGAAGCGACACCGCAACAGATCTTCCCGGCTCGCGAAAAGACGGATCATCGCACGATCACCGCCGCTCTCCAAGATGTACGGTAGGTCACCGATTCGATACACAGACGGCACTGCCTTGATCGCATTATCGTCATGGCGGTCAGGTCGGCTTCCACCTTCGGGCCGACCGGCGCTGGCGGTTCAGGCGGTTTCGATGATCCGGTTCTCCCAGGCCCAGACGGCGATCTCGGTGCGGTTGCGTAGGCGGAGCTTGGTCTGGATGGTCGAGACGTGGCTTTTGACCGTGCTCAGGGCGATGAACAGCTCGGCGCCGATCTCTAGGTTGGTCCGGCCGCGTGCGATCTCCCGTACCACCTCGATTTCGCGTTCCGACAACGACGGTAGCGACTTGTCGGGCTCTGCTGCCGGCGTGGCCAGGTGGCGCAGAAGTCGTACCGTGACAGACGGGGAGACGAGCGCGTCGCCGTTGTGGGCGGCGCGCACCGCCTCGACGAGCAGGGCGGGGCCGGCGTCCTTGAGGATGAAACCGGCCGCACCGCCGCGCAGCGCTCCGTATACGTACTCATCGAGGTCGAACGTGGTGACCACGATGACCCGCATCGGATGGGATACGCCAGGCCCGGCGAGTGCCCGGGTCACCTCGATGCCGTCCAGCCGGGGCATGCGGATGTCCACCAGGCAGACGTCGGGGCGCAGTTGGCGGGCCTGGGCGATCGCATCGACACCGTCGGACGCCTCGGCGACGACACTGATGTCCGGCTGGTCTTCGAGGATGAGCCGCAGGCCACTACGGATCATCGCCTGGTCGTCGGCGAGCAGCACGCGGATGGTCATCGCGACCGTCCATCCTGAATCGGCAGGGTGGCCAGGACCGACCAGCCGGCGCGGGGACGGCGACCGGCGTGGAGCGTGCCGCCGAGAGTCTCGACGCGTTCACGCATGCCGATCAGGCCGTACCCGCCGCGGTAGGAGGCGCGGGCGGGACCCGGTGGCGCGTCGTCGGCCACCTCGACCGTGACGGCGGAAGGATTCTGGTCGACGGTGACGGTGACGCCGTGGGCGTGCGGCGCGTGACGGGCCACGTTCGTGAGCGCCTCCCGGACGATCCGGTAGACGGTGCTGGTCACCTCCGGCGGCCACGCCACGTTATCGTCGGGTACCTGTAGGCGCACCGGCGGGCCTTGCCGGTTGAAACGTTCGACGAGTACGTCGAGCTGTTCCGGCCCGGTCGAGGCGGGCGGTACGTCCTCGGTGTCGCGTAGCAGCCCGACCACGCGGCGCATCGCGCGCAGCGCCTCGGCGCAGGCGCCCTCGATTCCGGTCAACGACTCGGCCACCTGCTCCGGGTTCTTGCGCGCGACGAGCTGAGCGGCCTGTGCCTGGATCAACATGCCGGTGATGTGGTGGGCCACCGCGTCGTGCAGTTCCCGGGCCAGCTCCAGCCGCTCCTCCCGGCGTACCTTCTCGGCGGTGGCCGCCGCCCGGTCGTCCAGCAGGCGCAGCGCCAATCCGACCCCGACCGCGCCGAGCCAGGCCGCGACGTTTATCACCCAGACCCCCGAGGCGCCCGAGGAGTGCGGCCGGGCGGCGAGAAAGGCGCCGCACAGCACCGCAAGCCATCCGGCGGCAAGCACACCAGCCGGTACGGGCGGTAGCGCGCGCACCGCCGACCCGACGAGTACGGCGAGCGCTAGCGCCATGGCCGGTCCCGGCTCGGTCGGGAGGTGGAACACCCGGGCCGCCGCGATGGCCAGTCCAGCGATCACGAGACCGGCGACTGCCGCCAACACCCGCTGCCGCCGCCGTACCAGTGCCAGCACACAGACCACGACGGCGGCCGCACCGCCCACGAGCCAGTATCGGGCGCCCCACGTCTGCGCGAACGCCACGGCCTGAATGCCGATCGCGGCGAGGAAGGCCACGGCGAGTCCCACCGTGGCCGCGACCCTGAGCAGCCGGTCCCAGATGTTCACCCTGGTCACGTTACGAGGCCCGCCCGACCGCGCGCAGGGTGATTCCAAGTGCCACGGCGACCAGCCAGGTGACCGTGTTCAGGACGGTCACCGCGGTGAAGCCCATCGCGTCCGGAAGCGCGGTCAACCAGGTACCGACCACCACCGTGAATCCGCCCGCCGCGATGGCCGCGGCCTGCGGTCCCGGCAGCGTCCGGACTCCCGCGCCGACGAGTACGGCCAGCGCCAGAGCGGTGACCGGTCCCGGTTCCTGCGGCAGGTCGGCGACCCGGGCCACGACGGCGGCCACCGCGGCGACCGCGAGCCCGCTCGCCGCCGGCCAGGTCCGCCGCGGCCCACGCAGCAGCGCGAGCACCCCCGCCACCACCCCGGCCACGCAGTCGAACAGCCAATAGAGGCTGCCCCAGCTACCCGCGATCAGATACGCCGTGAGCCCGAGCCCCACGACGAAGACCAGCCCCAGCACGACGTTCGTCACGGTTCGGTGTGTCGTGTCCATGCCGAGGACGCTAGAAGATCACCGGCCCGCGCGAACCGGCCAAAAGTAGGGTCGTCCGCGGACCGGCCCCTGCTTCGGACCGATGCCGGCCCGGCCCGCCGTTCGCAGGATAATCCCATGGAAACACCCCACGTCCTGCACGCCGAGCGGCTCACCAAACGGTACGGCCGCCGCGCGGCACTGACCAACTGCGATCTCATGATCCCGCGCGGGCATGTCGTCGGGCTGGTCGGCCCGAACGGCGCCGGCAAGTCCACACTGCTGCAACTGGCCTGCGGCCTGATCAGGCCCACCTCGGGCACGTTGTCCGTCCTCGGGTCCAGACCGGCAGCCAACGCGGACCACCTGGCCCGGGTCGGCTTTGTTGCCCAGGACACCCCGGTGTACGCCTCGTTCAGCGTCGCCGACCACCTGAAGATGGGTGCGTGGCTGAACTCCTCCTGGGACCCGGCGCTGGCTAACCGGCGGATCGCGGAGGTCGGCCTGGACCCCGCGCAGAAGGCGGGCCGGCTGTCCGGCGGCCAACGCGCGCAGCTCGCGATGACCATCGCCGCCGCGAAGCGACCCGAGCTGCTCATCTTCGACGAGCCCGCCGCCGCGCTCGACCCCTTGGCGCGCAGGGGCTTCATGCACAGTCTCGTGGAGTTCGTCGGTGAGTTGGGGGCCAGTGCCGTGCTCTCCTCACACCTGTTGAGCGATGTAGAGCAGGTCTGTGACTACCTCGTCGTACTCTGCGACTCGCGCATCCAGGTCGCCGGTCCGGTACGGGAACTGCTCGCCTCGCACCACAGGATCGCCGGCGATCCGGCCAGGATCGCTGGGGTCGAGGTCATCTGGGCGGAGCACGGTCGCGCCCTGGCCCGGGGCCACGCAGCGGTACCGGGCGCTGAGCCGGTCGCACTGGAGGAGTTGGTCCTCGCCTACATGTCGCGGGCCGCCGTAACGGGTGCCGTGTCCCGCGGGAGTGCGGCGGTGGCGCGATGATCCGGATGAGCTTGCGGCAGTTCCGGGTCCAGGCGCTCGTCGGCGCGATCCTGTTGGTCCTGGCCGCCACGTACCTGATTCAGCTCGGTGGGGACATCCGTGCCGTGCGCGACCCATCCCAGCTCCAGAGTCAGTACGGGCAGACGATGCTGTTCCTTGCCACCGGTTTCGGGCTGGTACCCGCGCTCGTCGGTGCGTTCTGGGGTGCGCCGCTCATCGCCCGGGAGCTGGAGACCGGCACCCATCGACTGGTGTGGAACCAGAGTGTGTCCCGCCGCCACTGGCTCGCGGTCAAGCTGACGGTGCTCGGCCTTGCCAGCATGGCCGTTGCCGGTACGCTCAGCGCACTGTTGACGTGGGCGGCGGGCCCGGTCGACCAGGTGGCCGACGACCGGTTCAGCGCGATCCTGTTCGGCGCACGCGGTGTCGTGCCCATCGGGTATGCCGCCTTCGGCTTCACCTTCGGGGCCATAACCGGGCTGCTGATACGGCGCACCCTGCCGGCGATGGCGTTGGTGTTCCTGGCGGTGGTCGTGGTGCAGTTCGCCATACCGAACCTGCTTCGACCGCACTACATGCCCGCCGAGCGGGTCACCGTAGCGATGAGTGCCGACACCATCAACCAAGCCAGGTCGCTGGGCAGCATCACCGGCGGGCCGGTCGTCGGAGGGCTCCAAATACCGGACGCCTGGGTCACCGACACCAGCAAGTTCCTGACGTCTGACGGCCGCCAACTCTCCGACGCCGCCTTCAACGAATGTCTCGACAACGCCCCGAAGACCGGCGCTACCGGTACCTTCGGTGACACTGCGGCATGTCTCGGGAAACTCGACCTCCACGTCGACCTGGCCTACCAGCCCAACCAGCGGTTCTGGCCCTTCCAATGGATCGAGCTGGGGTTGTATCTCGGGTTCAGCGCGCTGCTCGCGGCGGTCGGCCTGTGGCGCGTCCAGCGCCGGGTCAGCTAGGGCCTGTCTGGTGGATCATCCCGAGATTCGGCCGGGGTAGGAGGACGTCGGCCTGTATCCAGCGGTGAGGGCCGGGATCACATGGGTCTTGCGCAGGGCGATGAAGGGTAGACGTAGCGTAATGTCATCGACCGACTCAGGCGAGAGCGCCATGAGCGCCTGCCGCACCAGCGGGTCCGGCGTGATCAGCGTCGTCGTGCCGGCCGCGGTGTCCACCAAGCTCAGCAGGACGTACTGCACCGCCGGCCGGTCGGCCAGGCCTTCCACCGCCTGCCGCAGGTCCGGGCGGGCCAGCAGGCGGCTCGCCCCGTCTCCCTCCAACTGGGCCACGGCGATCGGGCCGAACCGACCCTCAACGATCTTTACGTCCTGGTGGACCGCCTCCGTGGTCGGCGCGGACAGGAACGACTGGCGCCACTCACGCATGCGGCTGAGCAGGGCGTCGAGCGCTGCATCGGGGTCGGCCAACGCCGCGAGGGCGGCGAACATCCGCCGGTCGCGGTCCGTCGTCGACGGGGCCGAGAAATCGAGTGTGTTGGAGGCGATCGCGCATGCGAGCAGGGCGGCATGCGCGCTCGCCAGCCGGGACAGGCTGCCGTCCGACCCCGCGGCCGCCACGCGCTCCGCGACCAGCGTCGCCGCCGCACCAACCGCCTCGTTCTGTACGAGCGCATTCGGGAACGCGGCCGCGTCGCCGTCGGGGTGATGATCGATGATCAGGACCACGCCACTTCGGTCCGGGATGTGCGGTATCTGCGCGGGATGATGGCAGTCGATGAGCACGACGCCGTCGTTGTCCGCCGCCCCGGGCCGGTCGAGTTCGAGATCGTCGGCGATGCTCAAGTGCGCGAGCACGCCGGTCGTCTCCGCGTTCAGGCTGCCCGCGAAGGCCGCCACCGCGCGCCGGTCGGCCAGGTAGGTGGCGTAGATGATGCCGGAGGCCACTCCGTCCAGATCGGGGTTGATGTACGACGTCACGAGTCTCATGCGCTGGACTCTTCCAGGGGCATCACCATCTGCCGCTCGCCGGTGTCGATGGCCAGCGGGCCGCCGCGCCGTACGAGCGCATCGATCGACGACTCGGACATGGTAATCGCGGCCACCCCCCGCTCGCGGAGGATCACCGGCAGATGGGCCAGCACCGAGGCCTGCTCGAAGATGAAACCGCTCGCCGGATGGCAGGCACGGACGATGGGCAGCAGGTCCACGGACGCTTGCCGGGCGATGTAGATCGACGGGTTCAGCGTCGACGCGGCTCCCTCGATGGCCGCGTCGTACAGGTGTGTGTTGAGGTCGTCACGCGTCCTCGACTCGCGAAGATCGATGACCGGCCCGGCGGCCAATCCGCTGGAGACGACGCCCCGGGCGACATCGGCGGTGGACATCGGGTCGGCGTCCCGGTCTCCGTCGGCGACATCGATCATGTACGGCTGCAGGCTCCCGGGCTGGCCGAGGAGCCCGAATTCCAGCGCCGCGCCCGGTCGTGCGGCGAGAACCGGCCGTAATACCTGGACGAGTCGCCGCAGGTCCGCGTCGGCCATCTCCAGTGGCTCGTAGGGCGGGCTCTCGACGACGACGTGTCCGTTGATGAAGTGGTAGGCCTTGCTCTGCCGCGCATATGAGTGGTGCGTGATCCGCAGGTCGTGGGACAGCACGAAGGTCGAGGTCGCCACGTTGCCTTTGGGCACGAAGTGGCCAAGGGCAACCTCGACCAGATATGTGCCCGCCATCCCGCGGATGATGCCCGTCGCGTAGGCGTGAAGGATTTCCTGCTCGATTACGCAGGCGATGGCTCCGCGCTCGAGACCCCGGTGCAGCGTATGCGCGACCGACCGAGCGGACCCGGCCTGGTGTGGGTACTGGCGAATGGCGTAACGCTGACACCCTCGGACGAAGAATTCGACGTCGGTCGAGCAGTCCTGGGCGAACTCGCGGACGACCTTTCCTTCGAGGTGTGTGGGGTGTAACAGCACGACGCTTCGTCCGGCGGACCGGTCGCCGGCAGCCAACGGGGGCAGGGTCGGCAAGTCTCGGTGGCACGTGGCCAGCACTGCCCGCGCCGTCGACATCGGCACGCCCAGGCGGATGGCGTCTGCTCGCAGGGCCAGCTTGCTGTGCGCGGCAATCATGCTCGGCAGGCCCGCGAACGCCTCTGGCGAATCGAGGTCCTGGACCATCGGCTCGGGGAGCACCACGGGGCGCAGTTGGAGCAGAACGAGTTCGCCCGATCGGGTGAGACACCACTCAATGTCGACCGGCTGACCGAGGAGGTCGTCGAGGTGGACGAGCGCGTCCGTGATCCGCCCCAGCGCTTCCGTGGCCACAGGCCACTCGCCGGCCACAACGACACCGTCGGGCATGCGCACCTCGACGTCGTGTCCCGCCTGCGTGCCGCTGACAAGGCCGCCGCCGAGGCCGCGGACGTACGACACGGTCGCGGTGTGACGGTCGAGCGTCAGTGGATGGCAGGAGAAGCCAACACCGGAGAGTACCGGGGACTCGACCATCCGCTGGACGACCACCCCCATCCGCATCTCGCCCGCCGCACTGGCGCGGACCGCGTCGATGGCGGACCGAACGTTGCCGGCGCCGCGGACGTCGAGATGAGTGCTGAAGTGGCCGGCGTAGGAGCCCGACTGGGCGTCCTCGGCAAGACCGGAGCTGCGGACCGCATACGGCAGGTCAAGATCTAGCTCGTCCATGTCGACGGCCTGGTCGGGCGCGAGCGCCCATGCCTCGGGGACGGTGTAGCCCTCCTTCGCGAGCAGGCTCAGATAGTGTGCCTTCCAGCCGTATCGGTCCGGATCGGCAATCTCTGTACCAAGATCGATCATCATTTTGCCTTGTGCGCCTCGATCAGCCCGTTGTCGATGATGTAGCTCGCCACGCCTGCGGGCACCAGGTGCTCCCAAGGTTTGTTTTGCCGGATGGCGGTCCGGATGAAGGTGCCCGAGGTGAACCGCTCGTCGTGCGTGCGTCTCCACAGCGTGGTCACGCGATACCCCAGGGCCGCAATCTCACGCGCCTTCTGCTCGCCCCATTCGTCGTAGATTGTCACGAAGCATTCGGAGCGATCTGGCGATGGCAGGTATGCCGCCAGCCGCGCCGGATCCGTGATCGGCGCCGCCATGACGCAGAAGGACTCAGCGGGCCATCCGAGGGCGAGCAGCGCCCGCTCGATCATCAAATGCCGGTCGATATAGGAGAACGGGTTGTTCTCGGCCAGGGACCGCTTGGCGTCCGCCTCGGAAATGGTCGCCCGGGACGCGTCCGGATTCGTCACACCGATGAACAACCGCTCGCATTCGCGCTTGGCCGCTTCCAGGTATTCGACATGACCCAGGTGCAGCGGCTGAAACCTTCCGAGCACAATGCCGTAAGGGCTGCTCATCGTGTGGATCTCCTTGGAAGGTTCCGCGACAGGTCCAGATCGTTTGCGCTGGCCCAGCGCTCCTCGAAGTACAGTCGGAAGGCATCGGCCAGCGGGTAGGGTGCCAGCGGATCAAGCATGACATGCGGGGCTTCCCAGCCGAGCTTGCTGGTGGCGTAGCGCTCGCCCTCGATCGCGTACGGCGAGAAGGTGACGAAGTCATCGTCGATGACAACGATGCGGAATGCCGGCAGCGCATTGACGACGCGCACTCGAAACGACCGGTGCCGCACGGCGAGCTCCTGCAGCAGCGGAACCGACTCCTTGCTCAACCGTCCGCCGCGCAGTTGGTAGAGCTGGTTGTAGGCGTCGCCATCGGGGTCGATGATGAGGAAGCGAACGTCACTCCCGTCGCCCTCCGCGGAGTCCAGCCTCGTCAGCAGCCGCTCGAAGTCGCTACGAACGCCTGCGTCACAAACCCACTTCGATGCGAGAACTCCGGAGAAATACAGCCGGCGGGTCGTTCGCTCGATGCATTCCGCCGGCTCGACCTCGGCGCCCCGAAGCTTCAGCACGGAGGTGATGCCAAGGAGCCGGGCGATGTCGTGGATCGCGTCGTCGGTTCCGGAACCGTACTCGAGCGGGTGCTGCAGTGGACGCGCCCGGTGCGGTGCCCACGGCGTGTTCGCTATCTTCTGCACCGTCGGCGCGAGTTCCTCGAGCTCGGGCGGGAACTCCATCTGCTCGTGCTCGTAGAAGCGCTGGGTGAGATCCCAGGCATTGCGGTGCTGGCGGACGTCGCCCGACATGCCGGCCGCCTTCAACAGCCGTGGGAAGACCTCCTCGGCGGGGTCTGGGTTACGCGCGATCTTCAGCAGCTCCTTGAGCAGGCTTCGGCCCGTGGTCCTGCCGGGACTGGTCAACATGAGGCAGTCGGCGAGCATCAGTTGGACGGAGCTCCACCGCTGCATCCAGTCGGATGTGACGTCGTCGAGTTCGATCGCCCATTGCTGACAGTCAGGCGGCACGTCGGCCAGTTGGAAGCCGGACAGGCCCATCGCGGGATTGCCAACGTACAGCCCACGGATCTCCAGCAGGGTCGGCAGGATACGCGCCGCCAGTGCGGCGGTGATCACCTCGTCACCGTCGATGGCCTTGAGAATCTCGTCGTGCTTCCGCTCGATGATCGCCGCGTCGCTCTGCGTGCGGTCGCCGGTGTACTGCACCACGCCGCCCGACCGGTCGACCAGTTCGTCGTTACCGAGCGCATGCCGAAGTTGCGCCACGTACTGCCCGAAGCCGGCCTTCGCGATGCGCATCACCGCGGCGGCGCCGTCGACGGGGACGCGCGGGCCGGGAGCAAGCAACAGGATGCGCAGCAGCACACCGGCGGTTTCCTTGACCGGCCGCATGTTGCCGTCGGCGTGCGGCACGGACGGCTCCGACGTGCAGATCCTGATCACGAACGCTTGGACCTCACTCCCAAGACCTTGACCGAGTTGATGCCACAACTTTACGAGCCGGCGAAGGAAGCGTTAGTGAAAGACATGTGATGCGTCACGGACCGGCCCAAGGCTCCCTTCACAGCGGCGACATCACGGGCGCACTCCCGCTTCTCCGCACCAGGAATACAACGGAGACACGGCCAGAAGGGGGGCGTTCAGATGGTACACACGAAGATGTCGCCGGCCGAGGCGATGACCACGTTTACCCGATTTATGATGAAAGACTTTCCCCTGCTCAACTGCGCATGCCGGGACGGGCGGATCGCTCTGGGCGTCTGGCTCAGCACGGTCACACCGATTGTCGATGCCGTCGCATCGATCGCCGGCACGGTCGGCCCCGACGACGCGGACCTTCTCCGGCGTGGATGTGGCATGGTGGTGCTGGCCGCCGAGCGCCTGGCTCAGCCGCTGGGGTTCCCGCCTGGGGCGATCCTCACCCGCCTGCCCAAGCTCGACAAGGTCCTTGTCGGACTGGCCGATCCAGGGGGCCGTCCCGCGCTGAGTCACAAGGGGTACTGGCTGACCAACGTTCCGCCCGTCCAGTTCACCTTCACGGGCTCCGCGTACGAGCGGTTCTTCATGACAGCCGTGGTGTCACAGACCATCATGCGACAGGCGGTGCACGGCCTCCTGGCGCCGGTCTGCGCCGGCGACGTCCGGACGGGCGGCTCGTCCGTCGCATCCCGCCTGCTCCTGGCCGCAGCGGCGGTGCTCGATCAGGCACAACAGCAATTCCGCGACTTCAACCGCGGCCCCGACGGACTGCCCGGTCAGACGCCGGCGCAGTTCAACGAGATGCGCGTCTGGCTGCCGAAAACGCGCATCGCGGGCAAGCTCTACGGCGGGCCGAATGCGGCCTACATCGTGGACATGGCCGGGACGGACTTCCTGCTCGGAACGGCGGACGAGCATTACGAGCGGTACGTACAGGGATTCGTGCCCGAGCTCGACGGCGACGAGCGGCGCCTGCTGCACACGTACATGACCACGCCGTCAGTCATCGACGCGCTCAGTGCCGCGGCCGGATACAGCGATGCGGCCACGATGTCGGTCGCGCCGACGGACGAGGTGGCGTCGCGGCTCAGATCGTCGCGTAACCTGCTCGCCGCCGGCGAGGCGGCGCGGGCCCTCTACCGGTCCTTCTGCGGCGGCTCCGGCGCTCACGTCGGCCTGATCAACACACATCTCACGCAATACGGCGCCGGCCTGACCCCGGCTGAGCGAAGCGCGCTGCCCGTTGACCCGGGCACCGGCGTCGGCGGGCACGGCCATGAGCACACGCGGCGCCTGCACGACACCCGGCGCACCAACGCGGCCTGGAAGAACTTCCTCGTCGCACTGAAGATGACCGACACCGGCCCGACGGCCATCCGGAAAGAGGAGGTTACGCATGAGCGGTGACTGGAAGCCGCTCGGGCGGGTGAGCCACATCGCCCGGTATCCGTTGAAGGCCGCGGGCGGTGAGGCCCTCGACAGCTCTCGGATCGGCTGGCACGGGGTCAGCAACGACCGCGGGTTCGCACTGCTGCGGACCGGGGACCCGTCGGGGCTGCCGTGGGTCTCGTCGCGGCAGTTCCCAAGAATCCTGCGATGGACGGCCAGTACGGTCCCGACGTCCACAGCACTGCGGATCGCCACGCCTGACCGCGACTGGCTCATCGACCCCAAGGATCTCGCGGCCCGCGCCGCCTTCGCCGAGTTCGCAACCGATGCGCTCGGCGAGCCGCTCATGCTCGTCCGACTGTGGAGCGGTACACACGATGCGATGCCGGTGAGCGTCATCTCCACCGCCACGATGCGGGCGGTGGCCGACCTCGCGGGCGCCGGCGATCCGGCCTGGCAGCGCTTCCGGCCGAATGTCGTCATCGAGACCGATCCCGGCCGCTCATGGCCGGAGCGGCAGTGGCTCGGGCGAGAGCTACGCCTCGGCGACGGCAACGACGCCGCGATCCTGCGGGTCGATCGGCACACGACCCGCTGTGAAGTGCTCGATCTCGCACCGGGTTCCGGCGCCGACGACAATCTGGGACTGTTCGCGGCGGTCAGGAGCGCGAATCGGAACCGGGCCGGTGTCTACGCCACTCCCCGGCACGTCGGCGAGGTCACCGTCGGCGGCACCGTCTGGCTGCGCTGACGCGGGCGCGGATCGACCGCGCCCGCTGCCGCACGAAGTCTGGTGAGGATCCGGCGGATCGTGGAGGCGCCGATGCGGTGTCCGAGGCCGAGCAGTTCGCCTTGGACGCGCTGGTAGCCTCAGCCTGGATTGTCCTGCGGCATCGCAGCCGCTCCACGATTTCGGGCCTCACCAGGAGCCTTCCTGCCTGCGGGGATTCTCCGGGAGGTCGTGTATCGGGGGCGGTGCGGCCGACGGCCAGGTGGGGTGGGGCAGTTGGCTGTCCTGATAGGACAGTTTGTGTGTGCGGGCGGATTCGGTGGCGGGCCGAGTTGTGGACAGGTTGGGGAGCGGGTCCATGCTGACATCCGGAAGTGTGCTGATCACGGGGTGGAATTCGACGGCTTGCAGGGTGGGGCCGTCGGGGTGTGGTTCGACGAGGAGTAGCGCGTAGTCGGGCAGGTTCTGCAGGGTGCGTGGTTGCACGGTGTGTTCGTGGACGCGTTGCAGGTTGGTGGCGTCGCTCCAACTGCTGCCGTCGCTGGTGGTCGTGGTTGTCGACCAGTTCTGCCCGCTGCCCCAAGTGCGGCTGGTGGTGCGGCTTCGGGTGTGGTCGAAGGGGAGCGGGTCCGTGTGGTCGCTGCTGGTGGAGTCGCTGTGCGAGTGGCTGCGTTCACGGCTGCCGCCCTCGCTGCGGGCATGGCTGGTGCTGTGTTCGCTGCTGGTGGTGTGGGTGAGTCCGGAGACGACGAAGCTGTGGTCGTGGCCGATGAAGTCGGCGGCGGCGGTGGCTTGTTCGTGATGGCCGAGTTTCATGAACGCGACCGGGCCGGCGCCGAGGGACTGTAGGGCGGTGTCGCGCAGGTGCGCGTGGAGCAGGACGAGCAGGACGTGCCGACGGTCGCAGATGTTGGTCAGTGCCTGGATGTGCCGATGGGCGAGGTGGTCCGCACCGGTGATGAGCAGGGCGCGGGTGCGGTCGGGCTGTTCGGCGACCCGGCGGGTCAGCCATTGCACGATCAGATCGTTGAGCAGGTCGCCGCGCGCGGTGTGCCCGCTGGTGACGGTGGTCAGGCAGGTGAGGTCGGCGTCGGGCTGGGGACGCTTGTCGCTGCCGAGGTCGCGTATCGGGTGCAGATGGGCTTCCATGCGGCGGATCTGGTCGAAGGCGCCGCGGCGGTACTCGTCGGAGAACAGCGCGGCCACCTGGCCGCGTTCGTCGTCGGTGAGTTCGGGGGTGGCGCCGGGTTCATCCATCAGGACTCGCAGCGCGGCGCCTACCCGCCCGATGGACATGTTGTCGCCGAGGACGTGGCAGACGGCTGAGAGGATCCGGTCGTCGGTCGCTCGCGCGGACCGGTCGGCCGGCGCTTCACCGCCGTGCATGGACTCGACCAGGACGTCCACCACCTGCTCAGCGCGGAGACCGCCGAGCAGGTCGGACCGGGCCAGTTCGGCGGGAAGGCGCTGCACCGCGACGGACAGTTGGTGGGCCTCGGCCAGGTCTCTGGTGGACCGGCACACGTCCTCGCCGGTCAGGTCGACCATGGTGACCGGGCCTCGGGTGCCCAGCAGGGAGGCGCCGAACACCGCGAGCAGTGCTTCCCAGGCCCACAGGTTGCCGCCGATGACGTCGATACGGCGTGCTCCGGGCGCCGGCGCGGCCGCTCCCCACCGCGGATACGCCGCGACCCGTTCCCGCTCGGCCGCGTCGAACGCGGCCCGTTCGACCCGCCACGCCGCCAGCCGCCGGGCGTGACGCCGTCGGCGGCGCCGTTCGGCGCGCCTGACGGCCGTGTGGCGGCGGTATCCCCACGCCACGATCACCCCGGTTACCCCGGCGGTGAATCCGAGCAGCGCGAGGAACGGTCCCCGCATCGGCAAATGGAACACCGCACCGGCGAGCCCCACGGCGGCGGTGACCAGCACCGCCCGCCCCGAGATCCGCAGCAGCCGGCGACGCGTTCTGGCCCACGCCTGCTCCGCCACCGTGTGCAGCCGCTGCGGTACCGGCTCCACCTGCGGTTCAGGTTTCGGGAATGGTCGCTGGTGCACGCCGGGATCACGAAACGACCACCCCAGCCGCTCGCCCGGCGTGAACAGCACAGCGGGAAACACCGCAGGCGAATGGACCGGCGGTACATCCATGATCCGTGTCCCCCAGGCAAACACAGTCCCCGATAGCTACGCGCCACTCAAGCAGAAACCCACACCATTTCACCACCCCGCACATCAAGACCACCAGGACCTCACTCACACAGCGAATACTGCATGGTTGGGAAACGCCGATCGCGGGCCACAAAAATGTTGATCATGACCCAGGTGCCGCCGCCGTGACGTGTCCGAAGGCGTCGCCGCAGTGCAATCGAACGAGCGCCATAAATCGATCTTGCCAGAATGTCGGATTGCGCTCTATGAATAGACAGTTATGGCCCTCGGGGCTGGCGGAAAATGCACGACGTCTGATACACCAGAAGCTATGTCGGCGCTCTGCCGTGAGCTTGCGACGATCATCAACGGCATGAGCATAAAGATCATGATCGATGGCAGCACGGATTAACCCAGCATTGCCGTCCGTCAAACAGTTCGGGGAACAGATCGATCCAGGAATTGCCGAACGGGCGTTTGGCCGTGACCCCACTGCCTGGTTTGTTCCCGTGGTAGGGAGGGACGATCTTGACCGGCGCGCTCGAACCGCTCCACCCGCGTCTTGCCCCATTTACGCCGGCTCGTACAGGTCCCGGCTCGCGTTCCCCTCGCCGGTCCCCGACCGTGGGCGGCGCCGCGACCGGCGCGCGTGATACGCGGCCAGGTGACGATGCGAGCGGGTGAACCAGCCGTGATGTCGGTAGTCGCCGAATCCGTTGACGCCATCGGAACCGGAATCACCGCCGTGCTGCGCCGGTCGTCGGTGTGCGCCGTGCGGGAGCTCTACGAGCGGACACCCCTGCCGGAACACGCGGCAGGCCGTGAGGGCGGTGGCGGGGACCGGTCGCGGCGGCTCGCGGCGCTGGTGGCTGTCTACCACCAGGCGGTCGCCACGGACAGGGGGCCCTTGGTGTTCGGCTGGATACGGCCAGCGGCTAACAGGCCGGTCACCGTACTCACCACCGCCGCCCACACCGGCACCGGCATCGGTACTGCCGCGTTGAGCTTCCCGCCCGGCGCCCGCGGTCGTCCCCTCACCGAACCGGACGTGCTGGCTCTGTTCGAGCCGCTGCCATGCTGGACCCGTATCCACGCGGTGGTCGACGGCCTGCTCGCCACCACCCCGGACCGGCCCGGCGCCGAACCCGGGCCCACCCTCGCGGACGGGCTGCTCGGCGCCTGGCACCAGTCGTTCGCCTGGCTGCTGGTCGCCCAACCGGTTGCTCCGCCGCAGATCACGAAACTCGCCCGGGGGGCGGCCGAAGAAGAACGCGCCGCCCGCGCCCGCGCCGCCGCTCCGGAGCATGCGGTGCACGCGGAGCGGATGCACCACCGCCACCACGAGCTGCGGGCGGCGCAGTCCACCGGTCTGTGGCGCATCCACCTGCTCACCGGCGGCGTTGACGCCCCGGCCGCGCGGGCGGTCGCCGGGTTGCTGTGCGCGGCGACCGACCTGACCGGCCTGCCGTACGCACTCGTCCCCGGCACCACAACGACCGACCTGGACAACACCCTGGACACCACCGCATGCCCCGTGGCGGACGTGGCGGAAAGCCCGTTCCTGGCCGGCTCACCCATGCTGGCCACGCTGACCCAGCCGCCGACGGCGGAGATCCCGGGTGTCCGGGTGCTGCCCAGGCCCGCCTTCGACGTCACCCCCGAAACCGGCTGGCCTGATCCAGGCGTCACGCCCGAAGCAGGCGTCACACTCGGCGCAGTCCTCGACCGCGACGGCATCCCCGCCAGCGACCTGCCAGTACCGCTGACCAGTCTCAACCGGCACACCTTCGTCTGCGGCGCCACCGGCGCGGGCAAGTCCCAGACCGTGCGCCACCTGCTGGAACAGGCCACCCGGGCCGGGCTGCCGTGGCTGGTGATCGAACCGGCCAAGGCCGAATACCGACGCATGGCCGCCCGTCTCCCGGGTGCTGAGGTGGTGGTGCTGCGGCCGGGTGACAAGGACACGCCGCCGGTCGGGTTCAACCCCCTGGAACCCGCCGAAGGGTTCCCGTTGCAGACCCACGCCGACCTCACCAGGGCGCTGTTCATCGCGGCGTTCCAGACCGACGAGCCGTTCCCGCAGGTCCTCGCCGCCGCGTTGACCCGCTGCTACGAACGGTTGGGCTGGGACCTCACCCTCGGCGAACCCGCCCATCCCGGCGTGCGGCCGCGGCTGCCGACCCTGGCCGACCTCCAGGCAACCGCCAACGAGGTGATCGAGACGATCGGCTACGGCCGGGAGATCACCGACAACGTCCGAGGGTACGTCGGGGTCCGCCTGTCCAGCCTGCGTCTGGGCACCACGGGCCGATTCTTCGAGGGCGGCCACCGTCTGGACTTCGACCGACTGCTGCACGCCAATGTGGTCCTGGAGATCGAGGATGTCGGCGACGACCGGGACAAGGCGTTCCTGATCGGCGCCACCATGATCCAGCTCGTCGAGCACCTACGGATGCGCGAGCGCACCCTGCCGCCTGAGGCCGGCGGGCTGCGTCATCTGACCGTGATCGAGGAAGCGCACCGGCTGCTTCGCCGCACCGACCAACCCGGCCCGGCAGCGCACGCGGTAGAGCTTTTCGCCGCCCTGCTTGCCGAGGTCCGCGCCTACCGCGAGGGACTGGTCATCGCCGAGCAGATTCCCGCCAAGCTCGCACCCGACGTCATCAAGAACACCGCCGTCAAGATCGTGCACCGACTGCCGGCAGCCGACGACCGGCAGACCGTCGGCGCGACCATGAACCTCACCGACGACCAGTCCCGGTTTCTCGTCACCGTCCCACCCGGCACCGGCGCGTTCTTCACCGACGGCATGGACCACCCGATCCTCGTCGCCGTCCCGGACGGAACCACCGTGGAGGCATCCACCCTGGCGACACGGACCTCATCCCCCGCGGCGCTGATCACCCAACCCCACGGTACGTGCCCGGCAGTATGCAAAGCCGACCCCTGCACACTGCGGACGATGACCACCGCCCGGCGACTGCTGCACCGCGACCCGCGGCTGGTGGTCTGGGCTGAACTCGCCGTGCTCGGCCACCTCGCCGGGATGCCCGCGCCAGCACCCGGGCCGAACCTACACGCCGACCTCGTCGCCCTCGATCCACGCCTGCTGGACTGCGCGATACGCCATGCGGTCGACGCGGCGGTGACCAGCAGATCGGCGGCACTTGCCGCATCCCACAGCCCGGCGGAGTTCGCCACACACATCGCGGCCGAACTCCGGGCGCAGCTCGCCGGGGCTCCCAGCGGCCGCTGTCCCGACCGGCCACGACGCTGGCTGGCCGCGTGCTTCGCCTGGAACCCCGTCCTCCTAGCCCTCAAGGCCCACTGCGCCGGCAACCCACACCCCGGCCGCCACCCCGACAGCGAACGTTGGACCGCCGAATACGGCCGGCCCATCGACGGCGCGACCGGCCACGAGCAGGAGAACCTGGTCCGCCGATGGTGCCTGCAACTGCTGGCCGACCAAACCGCGGTCGACGCAGTGCTATACGGAAACACCACACCATCCGCGCTGGAAAACGCCGTCGGCCACCGACACGACACCCCGGACTGGTCGACCGCCCTCGAACAAGCGCTCGCCGACCTCACCGTTGCCCGCCGCTGGCCGGCGGCATTCCTTCCCGCCACGACGGACTCGATCGGGGGGACGCCGTGAGCGAACTCAGCAGCCGGCCGTACCCGCCACGACCCCCACTCGACCCGCCCAAACCACCCGAACCCTCCGAACCTACGGACCGAGCGGACCGGTCAGCGCCCGCAAAACCCATCGCCGATGCCGGTACAGCCAACAGCCAACACCCGGTCGACAAACTGGCCCCACCACCGACAGACGCACCGAGACCGAGCGAAGCGGGCACCAAACCCGGCGACCCCAACCCCTCAGCCCTAACACCGCCGGAACCCGAGCCCACAACTACAGAACCCACCGACACCACCGCAGCATCGATCGAACCTCTGGAAGTCGCCCAAGGCACTGAGAACAGCACTCAACCAGACGGGCCTGACCTGCTCGAAAACCTCGACCCGGCCAACGAGAACACCACAGGGCCCCAACCCGACGCACCCGAAATCACCGAAAGGGAGAGCAAGGCCGAGACCGACGGCAAAGCCGACTGGGGCAATCCAAACACCTTTGACCCGAATATGCTCACCGGCCGCACTGCCGCCGAAATCGATGCGGCAATTCCGAGCGATTGGGAACGAGTTCCGAGCAAGAGCGGTGGCGGCATCACATACCGTGATCCGGACAATTTCGGCAGACAGATTCGCGTGATGCCTGGCTATTCCGATCGGAACCGTCCAGATGCCATGACTCACGGCCCCTACGTGGTAGTTTCTCAAAACGGCACGAAGACCAAGGTGCCCATGGCGGGCAACCCCGCTCTCAAAGAGGGATACTGACATGACAACAGCTCAGACGTGGCTAGCTCAGGAGGTCAGCGATCTCTTGGACGTCGGCTCGGTCGGACTGTATGAGCTGTTCGATCTGTTACGGTCCGGCGAATATCAGTCAATTAGCGACGATGACGCGCGGGCTATTTCACGCGAAGTTGCCGCAGCTTTTGTTGGGCAAGGACGAGCCTCGATCTACTTGCTGAGATGGCCAAAGGACGACGTTATTGACGGGCCGTTGTCGGTAGACGTCCTCAGTGAAGCGGGAGCATGGGAACAACTTCCAAGCAAGCTCTATTTTGCTCTCATTCCAACACCCGCCGAATAGTCAACTCTTATGAAGTGATTCCACTACTCTCGGCATTGGAGCCGCTCCGTTGTGTACTGGCGGCGTGGACCTGCGGATACGCGCCGCCTGGTGCTGCGTTCGTTAGAGGTGGTAGACAAAGCGGTGTCGTAGAGAGCGGGTTGGTGGAGCACGCCGTCCCCCAACCTGGGGTGCGCGGGTGCTCGACCAGCCATTTCCGCACGGTGTGCTCCTCGGCCGCGTCGACCGCCGGGCGGGCGAACAACAACTTCGGCATGACGTCCCCGTGTATGCCCAACTCCGGGGGATTCCCCGATCTACTCGCCAAAACACGAACCCAGCGCGGTTGTAGGCAGGCGTCCGTCACAGGATGCGACTGACGGTGGTGGCGAGATCGACCAGAGCCCAGCCGGCGAGCAGCGTCAAGGCGACCCTGGCAATCCACGCGACCGCTGGCATGCGTTGCCAGATGGTCTGGTCGTTGCCGATCCAGCGGTCGCCGAGCCAGGTGACAAGGAGGGTTGCGAGCAGCGGGACGCTGAGACTGAGGGCAACGGCGACGAGCGGCGGGTCGAGCAGGGTGAAGTCGACACCGTCGCTGTGCACCATCATCGCCCCGATGACGAGGGTCGCCCCGAGCGGCACGCTGACCCGCCGCCACCACGGTGGACCGAAGCGCAGACCCCGGATGGCGACCCAGACCAGCCCGCCGATCACGCCGAGGACGGTGCAGACCAGCAGGAGGTTGATGGTGCCGGCGAGAGTGAACTGACCTATGACGAAGCCGTCATCGCTGAGTACCCCGGTTGCCCGGGGGTGGTTCAGACGGGCTAGGGCAAGCATGAACAGCCGCCCGCCGATGCCTCCGGCGACCAACCCGGCAACGCCGCCGGCGAGGGCGGCGACTCCCAGCCGACGGCCCCACTCGATGCCACTCGACAATGTCGATGACTGCTCATGAAGAGTCATGTCGACGCCCTCCGACTGTCAGAGCCAGTGATCTTAGCCTTCAGATCTCGAGTCTCGGTGTCGGTTTAGGGCGGCGGGGCCGTCCGCTGCTTGACAAGTCCGGTGGCGGCCAGCGGGATGATGACGAGCAGTCGTGCGGGCTGGTGTCTGTCGCTCGTGGTCGCCGCTGGACTCCGGGCGGCGCGTTCCGGGTCGGGCACCCCCTTGATCATGGGAAAGATGTGGCTATCGGGGCAGCCGAATCTTTCCCATGATCATGAGATTGAGCGGCATGGCGGTGGATTGCGGCGGAACGCGTGCCAGCCAGCACCCCTCGGCGGCGACGTCCATCGCCCGAATTGTCGGTCTCGGCCGGTTTGACAAAGGGGCTGCTGGGCCCGCCGATCCCGCTAGCAGCGCAGACTCGCACGCGACGGTTGAAGTGTTGAAGTGACGTCGGAGGGCCAGGGGCATTCTTGACCTTGGCTGCGGCCCGCACTGCCGATGTGGATATGGATGATCGTTCGATCGACACCTGACATAGGTCGAGATGCAATATAAGGCCAGCAACTTCCAGGTCGACAAACGGGTCGTGCAGACTTCGCCTGAGGAGCGAGCAACGCGGTATGAAGAAGGTTGACCTATATTGACAGTGCGGGTGCTCGTCGGCCATTTCCCTGGCGAGGTCACGGCCGCCGGCCCAAGCGGGAGCCAAGTCATGACCGCGCCACGTTCAATATCTTCAGATGGTCTGGAGGTTGTCTTCTGGCCATCGTACGGCAGCTACTGGCCGCCTCCTGGTAACTCGACGAGGCCGGACCGGACCTTCCTCGAGCATGGCATTGCCGCAGTCGGCTGGGACCGCGCCGACCTCTACCTCCAGTGGGGTGCCGAGTATCGACCGTTGCCTGTTGATGTAGCCGACACATCACTCTGTTCCGCAGTAGCCGTCCAGGTCGGTGACTGGAATGTGGCAGGTCGCTTGGTCTCTTGGCTTCTGCAAACGCCAGAAATTCCCGTGCTTAGTGATCAGCCAGGCTTACAGGTTCTCCAAGGCTTAGGGCTACAGGAGGTTCGGTCGCACCTTCCCTGGGGCTGGCAACCCGTTTCCTGGCCGATCGTGCCGCTTGCGTCCGGCGGACATGACCAGGATCGTGACATTGATCTACTCTTCGTCGGATCCCGAAATGAAGCCATTCACCGTGGTCGCGAAAGAGTGCTTGCGGCTGCCACCGGCCTAGCCCGGGCCGGGCTTCGTGTAGTCCTTGCGACATGGCTCGCGCCTGATACCTATAGGCAGCTAGCATTACGGTCTCGTGTGATGTTGAACTACTCCGTTCGCGGCGAGATCAACCTGCGAACCTTCGAGGCGATTGCTTCGGGGTGCGTACTCATGGCCGAGGCGAGCAACGAAGCGGTCGCATCCGCGCTGCGCCCTGGGCGGGAGTACATCCCCTACGACCTCGACACCCTCACGGACGAGGCCATCGCGGTATGTAATAACCGTGCTCTTCGTTTGCAAGTAGTCAATGCCGCGCAGTCGCGTCTGCCACGATTCTCCTTCGAGCAACTCCTGAAGGACGCGCTCGCCGAGCACCTCGCGTGGCTGCTCGACCGTGGCGTCCGGTGGGACAGGGCGCGGTGGGATCGGAGTCGACTGGAGCAGCAGTGGTTGCTCACGTCAGACGCTTCTTGCGAGGCCGTCGACTTGTATGAGCACTCTGCCAACCAGGCACGCGCATCCCTTCTTACGTCATTCCGGCCGTTGTCGACCGAAGGTCCGGCATCAGTCACGGACCACTCCTCGGCCGATCGAGCGCCAGCAGCCGCCGACCTATTGGTGATGGCGGAGTTGGCGGCGCGCTCCCAACAGGCAGAGGCGGTCCAGGAACTGGCTGTCGCGGTTACCGCAGCGTGTGGTCAGGGCCGGTTCGGAAATCCTGCGACCATCCCGGTTCCGGATTTCTCATGGTGGCGAATGAGCCTTGAAACCGACCTGCTAGAACCTGGCGCCTCGCCTGAACGTTGGCTCCGGTCACGAGCGATGTGGTTGGCGCCGACCAACCTGCTCAGCAGCGAGCCGGCGCTACCTACCCAGCTCGGATTCAATGACCTGTCTGAGGTCCCGGAGCTTTTGCTCCTCGCTGCAGCCCAGTGGGATGCGGTCGGCGAACATTGCGCAGCCGCAGCGACCGCTCTTCGCGTCCACGAGATTAGCCCGCGGAATACTTCCGCACTCTCCATTCTGGACGAACACATCGGTAGATGTGCATGCCTTGAGGTGGATCTAAATTACATTCATGCTATGCACAGTGCCGCCATCATGGGTCTGGCTGACGGCCCTACCAACGATGCGACGCATTTCCTCGCCCATCTTGACGCGCGAAGTGACGTGTAGAGCGTGGTCACCAGCATGGCCGCCATTGCTGTACTGTGCTTCATCGCGCGGCGCCTTCCGGTGCTTTTCCGCATGTACCGGGTTGGTCGCCGGCTCGCGCGCACGCGGCGGGCCGGCTTCGAGATTCGCTCTGATTGGGTAATCCTCGTCCCGGCATGGGCGGAGCCGGAGGCCGCAGTGACGGCATGGCGGTTCTGGAAAGAGCAAAGCCGCCGTTCTGGGGTCAACTTCGCCCTGGTGCTGAGTGAACATGATTCGGAAAGCCAATCAGTGCTAACCAAAGCACTGGCACCCGCCGACATCAACTCGTCCGAATCCGTACTGATCGCTCGGGGGACAAGCAAGGCAGAACTAATCACGGCTTCCGCAATCGGACTTGGGGATGTCGCCAATGGCGTCATGATCTTCGACTCCGACAGTCGTCCCAGAGGCGTGATCGACGTGCAATGCGCGGTCATGACCATACCCTCGGTTTACAAAGTCACCACCGCGTGCAGTTTCCTCCTCGCTGGCTCCGCAGCTTGGCAGACCTGCTGGTCCCTGGGATTTGAACACGGCATGGCATCGCGACGCCGCATGTGGTACGTGGTTGGTCACGGGATCGGCGTAGAGGGACGTCGGCTTCTCGACGTCGGACTGAGCTCAGACGTGCTTGCCGAAGACCTCCTTCTCGGCTATCGGCTCAGCGAAATACTGCCGCCCGAAGAGGTGTTCGCCTGCGATACCGCTTTGGACGTCGCGCAGTGGCCGGCTGCTCTGGGGGAGCAGACGCGCATGGTTGCGCGATGGTTCTGGGGCGATGTTCAAGCAGCGTGGTCCCGACTGTCTGCGCGGCCTATCGGCGCGACACTGCGCGTGTCCGAGTTGTTCATCACGTGGCTCCTCGGGCCGATTGTTGGCTTCTTCGGTTTCATTCTCCTGCTCGTCGAGAAAGACTTCGCTCAAGCCGCTGCGGCGGCGGGTGCCTTCGTCGTACTCAGTGTGGCACCGGCCGTCCTTCTTGGACGAGATTTCTTGCCGGTGGACAGCTACCAGGACGCGGGGACCTATCCTCGTGCCTCGGGTCGGTTATCCGATAGACCCCTTGGTCGCCTTTTCCTAATCCCGGGGCTCATAGCGCGGCCGGTTCTCGATGCGGCGGGAATCCTACTGCATGCCCGGTTGGTGCTCAGGCGCGGCGGGACAAGACCTCCGACAGCAAAACAGAACATCGAGTCTGTTCATCCGACTCAGGATCAGGCGTGAGATGAGGACGGAAGGCGGGAAGTCGTGCATGTCGTGGTCGAGGGCACACACGGTGTCGGCAAGACCACCGCGATCGGGTTGGTGCTGGATCAGTTACTCGTGCCTGGATTAGTCGGGATACCCGGTTTCGTGGTGGAGTACGAGACTCTTCTCAAGCTGCCGGGAACGCCGCAGCGGATGTTCCGGATCAACGACATCGCGAAGTCGCAAGCGCAGGTCCTTGCCGCTCCGTCCCCGACGATTGCCGATCGGGCCTACTCATCCACACTAGCGTTCGCGATCGCGAGCGCTAGCCGTGGAACACTTCCAGTGTCGTTCCTGAGCGAAACCCGGGCCTGGGTTGAGGATGGATTGGATCGCGGCCTTCTGCTCAGACCAGACCGTCTCGTCGTACTCGATCTCGATGGAGAACTGGCATGGCAACGCGTCTGCCATCGAGGTGCGCACGACTGGACGTCCCAGGAAGAGGTTTCACATCTCGCCGAGGTATATCGCGATCCGCCCGGCTGGTATGTGAATCTCGTTGCTTGCGACTATAACGTAGTTACTTCCGGAACTATCGACGACAACGTATCCACGCTCGCTAGGATGTTTACGCGATGACCTTCAGGTCCAGCGATCCGATCATCGAGCCTGTTCTAGCTGACAGGCCCACGATCCGGGTAGGGTCTCACCTACTGGTCGGCCCCGACGAAGGAAAGCTGGCCTGGTTGGCTTCTGAGATCTTCCACAATCAAGTATACAATTGTGCGGTGCCCCCGCCGCGGGGCCAGGCTCGCTCGGAGGTCGTAGACCTTCGGCGAGCGATACTTTCGATCCTCCCGGCGGACTTGGTGTTCGACCCGGGTTACCGGCCGAGTAGCGCGCCGGTAATCATTGATGCTGGGGCCAACGTCGGTACGGCTACCTCATGGTTCCTCCAGCGCTATCCAGAAGCGCAGGTGATCGCCGTTGAACCTAACCCTGAGGCGTTCGCCTTCCTTGCGCACAACCTGAAGATGATGGCGCCCACACGCACGTTGGCGGTTAATGCGGCGTTGTGCGGGCGTGGAGCGCATACCGTGCGCCTGTACTCCTCGGCTAGTGAGGCAAGCCTGCGCACAAGCATTTGGGAGCACCGCAACTCCTGGACGCGCGCGTTCGAGGTGCCTGCCGTCTCTCTGCTAGACCTTCTTGAGCGCACGGGGCCCGCTTTTCTCCTGAAACTCGACATCGAGGGATCCGAGGAGGAAGTGCTTGAAGAACTAGCACGCGAAGGTAAGCTTGGATCATTTCGGGCAGTCTTGACCGAGTGGCATCACTATGTTGACCTGAGTGGCGAGAGCCTGGCACGTGCCCTTCTAGCCTTTCGTCGTGCCGGTGCACGCTATTCGCTTCGTGCAACGCCGCCGGTGGACGGCTTCCAGGACATCATGATCGAAGCGTTCTGGCCGGACATGTCCGAATGAATCCTGGGCAACGCACGGCAGCGGCCGACGACGGTACGCTCGGCCAGCGGAACGGTGACTGTGCGACGAGTGGCACCCGGCGGGAGGACAAGGCGTGGCGGAGCTGCGGATTCGCAGGGCGACCGGCGCGGACGTGCCGGCGATCGTGGCGATGCTCGCGGACGACCCGCTCAGCGCGGGTCGTGAGTCGCCGGACGACCTGGCACCGTACCGGGCCGCCTTCGCCGCCGTCGACGCCGATCCGAACCAGATGCTGGTGGTCGCCGAGCGAGACGGACGAGCGGTGGGCACGTTGCAGTTGACGATCCTGCCCGGACTGGCCCGACGCGGTGCCTGCCGGGGGCAGATCGAAGCCGTGCGGGTGGCGCGGGACGAGCGGGGCGGCGGGCTCGGCGCGGCGCTGACGCAGTGGGCGATCGACGAGGCCCGACGGCGCGGTTGCCGACTGGTGCAACTCACCTCCGATGTCGCACGGCCGGACGCGCACCGGTTCTACGAGCGGCTCGGCTTCGCCGCCACCCACGTCGGCTTCAAGTTGAACCTGGATGCCGCCCCAATGACCGCCATCGCCCCGTACCGACCGGATGAGGGTGGGGTACCGGTACTGCACGAGCAGCATTAGTCCGATGAAGCCCGCGACGACGCCGAACACGGCGGGAAGCGTGCGTTTGATGGCGGCTTCGGCCTTCGGCGCGGTGGTGTGATCAGCGTTGCCGATGGTCAACGTTAGTGACCAGTGCGCCGCTCGGTGTGCCGAGGCGCGCCGGGCCGTCGGTGATCCGCCGGAACAGCCGCACCGCGCCGACCAGCACCGCAGGGGCGGTCAGCAGGTAGAGCGCCACGCCCGGCGCGGCCACCAGCGGGCTCACCGGGAGCAGGACGAGCAGCCGCAGTGACAGCACCGGGATGATGAGCACACACAGGCTCGTCAGGCCGAAGCCCAGGGTGTAGCTGAGGTGGCGCCACGCGAACCGTAGCTGCTCGCCCACCCGCCGGACACCGTGGTGATGCATCGGCACGGCCAGGACGAGCAGCCCGATGAGGAAGCCGTTGAAGACCAGGCCGACCGCCGCCGCCGCGGCCAGGTTGACGCCCGGGATCAACAGCAGCGGGATGATGACGAGCCAGCCCGCCTGTAGTACCACCGTCACGATCAGGGTCTGGCGGAGACAGACGCCGGCGGCCCGGTGCCACGCGGGAGGCCGCACCGCCGCACCGCCGACCTGCCGTGTGACCGACCTGGTGATGAACGGGAAGAACGCCGCGCCGAAGAGCATCGTGAGCGGCACGGTCATGGCGGTCATCGCGCTGTGGAAGAGCATCGTCACGCTGACCCAGACGACACCCTCGACGGCCCAGCGGATCGCGGTCGGCCAGCCATCGAGGAAGTGGAGGAGCCAGTCGACCAGCATCTGGACCAGCGCGGCGGTGGCCTCGTGCAGGCCGAGCAGGGCCACGGCGGTCAACGCCACCGGCACCAGCACGAGGAGCCAGAGCCGGGGGCTGCGCAGGAAGTGTCCGCCGCCGACGAACACGTAGCCGACACCGGTGAAGAAGTGACCGACTCCCGACCCGACCCGCTTCGCGCCGCGGACCGTCTGCCGTCCGGCCGCGCCCGCGATGCCGGCCGCCCGAACGGCCGCCAACTGTGCGGTGGCCTGCGCGGCGGTGACCACCTGCCCGGCGCGGACCGGCCGGGTGGATGACGCGGGGGCCGGAGCAGGGGGAGGGCCAGAGGGTCCGGCGGGAACGAGGGAAGCGGAAGGGGCGAGGGGTGCGGAACGAACGCGGGGTGTGGGAGGGGCAAGAGGGGCGGCCGGGAACGGTGGGCGCTCGTGCGGCTGCTGATCCACGGTGACCAAGCCTAGGGATTGATGACCGTGGTACCAAGCCCACCCCGGCGATTCGGCGGAGACGCGCGCCCGTTCGCCGTCGGGGAAACACCCGAAAACGGCCCGCTCGAAAAGAGCGGGCCGTTTTGACGGAATGGCATCAGGCGGACGCCACCGTCCCCTGGGCGAACGCGGTCTCGAATTGCGCGCGGAGCGCGTTGAGCTCACCGAACTCGCGGAAGGTCGCCGACTCCGAACCCTCGGCCGCGAAGACCGAGTCCGTCTCGACCGCGGAGTGCTCGTAGTTGGTGAAGTCCGTCTCCTCGTAGCGGGCACCCGACGGGTCGGTGTACTCCATGTGGTGACCCTGCTGCAAGCTGGTGGACTCGGCCGCCGCGTGGTCCTGGCCGTAGACGCCGAACTCCGACTGGTAGCCCGCCTCGCTCCCGGACGTCTGGTGCAGCTCCTCGATCTCGCCGCTCTGCTGGCCCGCCTCGATCTCGCCGTACTCGGTCATTATCCTTTGTTCCCTTCAGCGCTCATTTATGTCCTTGCGATGGGTAAGACGGTACGGATCCCGGCGGACGATCAAATCCCGGAAACGTGCCACGGCGGCGCGCCGCGAAACGGAGAGGAAAGTGACGGCGATGCAGGTGAACGAGCTGCTGATCGAGGGCTACGGCCGGCTGCCCGAGTTGGTGCGCGGCGCGGTCGACGGGCTCACCGCGGAGCAGTTGCGCTGGGCGCCGGCGCCGGGGGCGAACTCCGTCGGCTGGCTGGTCTGGCACCTCACCCGCGTGCAGGACGACCACATCACCGAGCTGATCGACGGCGCGGAGCAGGTGTGGGCGACCGGCGGCCACGCGTCCCGGTTCGGGCTGGAGTCCGACCCGGGCAACACGGGCTACGGTCACACCGCGGCGGAGGTGGCGGCGGTACGGCCGGCCGGCCCCGACGCCCTGAGCGCCTACTTCGACGCGGTCTACGAGCGGACCCGCGGCTGGCTGGCCACGCTGACCGCCGACGACCTCGACCGGATCGTCGACGAGCGCTGGGACCCACCGGTGACGCTGGGCGTGCGCCTGGTCAGCGTCCTCGACGACGACATCCAGCACGTCGGGCAGGCCGCCTACGTGCGGGGCCTGCTGCCGGACTGACCGATGGAGCATCATCCGCTCCGGAACACCTGAAACGTCACCGAAGACACAGGGCAACGGACCGGTTCTGGTGGTGTACTTGACGAGTACGATCAACCGCGGCACATCGGGAGATGTACATGGCTGAGCAGCGGCATCGCGTGGTCGTCGTCGGCGCCGGTTTCGGTGGCCTGTTCGCCACGAAGGCGCTGCGCAACGCGCCGGTCGACGTCACGTTGATCAACAGCACGTCACACCACCTGTTCCAGCCTTTGCTGTACCAGGTGGCGACCGGCATCCTCTCGGAGGGCGAGATCGCCCCGCCGATCCGCGAGGTCCTCAAGCGGCAGCAGAACGCCTCGGTGCTGCTGGGCACCGTGACCGGGATCGACGCCGAGGCGCGCACGGTCACCGTCGTCGCGCCGGGAATCACGTACACCGTCGGCTACGACACGCTGATCGTCGCGGCCGGCGCCTCGCAGTCGTACTTCGGCAACGACGACTTCGCCGAGCACGCGCCCGGCATGAAGAGCATCGACGACGCGCTGGAGCTGCGCGGGCGGATCTTCGGCGCGTTCGAGCTCGCGGAGCTGGAGACCGATCCGGCCGCGATCGAGCGGTGGCTGACCTTCGTCGTGGTCGGTGCCGGTCCGACCGGCGTCGAGATGGCCGGGCAGATCGCCGAGCTCGCGCACCGGCACCTTCCCGGCCAGTACCGCAACATCAACCCGCGCCAGGCGCGCATCATCCTGATCGACGCGCTCCCCACGGTGCTGTCGACGTTCGGCAACCACCTGTCCACCCAGGCGCTGCGCCAGTTGCACCGGCTCGGCGTGGAGGTGGAGCTCGGCACGAAGGTCGTCGACGTCGACGAGACCGGCATCGAGGTCGAGACGAAGAGCGGCCACCAGCGGATCGAGTCGATGACGAAGATGTGGGCGGCCGGTGTCGCGGCGCCGGCGCTGGCCCGGCAGATCGCCGAGGCGACCGGCGCGAAGACCGACCGGGCGGGCCGGATCGAGGTCGATCCGGACTGCACCGTGCCGGGCCATCCGGAGATCTTCGCGGTCGGCGACATGATGGCGCTCGACCAGCTACCCGGCGTGGCTCAGGTGGCGATCCAGAGCGGCCGGCACGCCGCCGGACAGATCAAGCGCCGGCTCGCCGGTGAGCCGGCGGGGCAGCCGTTCAAGTACCACGACAAGGGCAGCCTTGCGACCATCTCGCGCTTCCACGCGGTCGCGAGCGTCGGCCGGTTCCACTTCGCCGGCCTGCTCGGCTGGCTGCTCTGGCTGGCCGTCCACCTGCTGTACCTGGTCGGGTTCAAGAACCGGGTCACCGCCGTCATGCACTGGTTCGTCAGCTTCATCGGCCGCGGCCGATCGGAGCGGGTGGCGACCTTCCAGCAGGTGTTCGCCCGTCGCGCGATGCGGGAGTATCAGAACAAGCTGCCGTAGGGTGGCTCAGCAGCTCAGTGCGCCCGGGCCTACGCCCACGCCCAGGATCGCCACGAGGCGCTGATACGCCTGGACGCGGCTCTGGACCTGGGCCGGGTTGCGGCCGTGCCGCCGCCACCGCAGGCGAACTCTCGACACCTTTCGTTCACTCCTTCGAGACGACTCCGACGCGTCCGACCAGCCCGAGCCGCCCCGAGGAGTGAACGTCATCGTTTTATGAAGAATGTTCACGGTTCTGTTGAGGCGACGGCGACGCTGTCGGGGCAGCGGCGACCATCCAGACGTGACCGTCGGGATCCTCGAACGTGCCCGCGTAGGCCCACGGCTGGCTGCCGGGCTCGGCCACGACCTTCGCGCCGGCGGCCCGGGCACGGTCGATCATGGCATCGACCGCGGCGCTGTCCGCCGCGTCGAGCGACAGGACGCACTCACTGTCGCCCGGCGCCGCCACCCGGCGGCCGCCGATCACCCAGCCGAAGCCGCCCGTCGGGATGAGCATGAGGCGCATGCCGTCGTTGAGCGCGAACTGGAGCGGCTCGGGCACGCCGTCGTCGGCCGGCGCCCCGAACGGCTCGAGGCCGAGGACGGCGCGGTAGAAGTCGCAGGAGGTGCGGCGGTCGGCGATCGGCAGGCCGACCAGGACTGAATACGTCATACCGCTAACTACGACCGCCGAGCGCCGAACTCATCGGCGTGCCCACCTTCCTGATGAGCTCACGGAGCACCCGCTCGGCCTGGTCGTGCGGCACCTGGCAGGTGCCGGCCGCGAGGTGGCCACCCCCGCCGTACTGGAGCATGATCGCGCCGACGTCGGTGGGCGAGCTGCGGTCCAGGATCGACTTGCCGACCGCGAACACGGTGTTGAGCCTCTGCCGGCCCCAGATCACGTGGATCGAGATCCGCGCCTCCGGGAACAGCGCGTAGATCATGAACCGGTTGCCGGCGAAGATGACGTCCTCGTCGCGCAGGTCCACGACAACCACGTCGCCGTGTATGTGGCTGACCCGCTTGAGCTGATCGACGAACAGCTCCCGCTGGTCCCGGAACAGTTCCGCCCGCTCGGCCACGTCGGGCAGGGCGAGGATCTCCTCGACGTCCTGGTGGTCGATGCACGCGTCGATGAGCAGCATCATGAGCTGGTAGTTGGAGACACGGAACTGCCGGAAGCGGCCCAGCCCGGTGCGGCTGTCCATGAGGAAGTTCAGCAGCGTCCAGCCGGTCGGCTGGAGGATCTCGGTGATGTCGTACTGCGCGGAGTCCGCCCGGTCGACCGCCTCCATCAGGTCGTCGGAGACGGTGGGGAAGCGCTCACGGCCGCCGAAATGGTCATAGATGACGCGGGCGGCCGACGGGGCCCCCGCGTCGATCACGTGGTTCGCCGCCGTGCCGCCGGTGCGCAGCGCCTCCGAGTGGTGATGGTCGAAGACCAGATGGGCGCCGGGAGCGTACGGCAGGTTGGTGAGGATGTCCGTCGGACCGATATCGACCGTGCCGTCCTGAACGTCCTTCGGGTGCACGAACGTGATGTCGCCGATGAGGTTCAGGTGACGCAGCAGGACGGCGCAGACAAGGCCGTCGAAGTCGCTGCGGGTCACGAGTCGGTACTTCACTGCGGATCCCCTCACCTGCGCGATGGCCGGTCGACAGGTTCCCTATCGGCCGGCCACCGCGAAATGTGAGACGAACCTCAGAGGATCGAGAGGTGTACGTGGTTGGTGTGGTCGCTGGACGGGTCGCCACCCGCGCCGCTGTAGCGGTGCCAGCCGACCGCGGGGGTCCAGACCTGCCTGTACCAGATCACGTACATGACGCCGAGGCGGTCGGCGTTTTTCACGAAGTACGTGGCGAGGTTGGCGCCGTAGACCTTGTCCTCGCCGGTGGCGTCACCGCCGAAGCCGGACTTCGCCTGCACCGAGAAGTCGCACGCGCGTCCCTTGGGGTGCTCGTACGGCCCACCGGGGCGGTAGCAGGAGACGAACCGCTTGAACCCGGCGGCCTGGGCCTGTTGCATGGCGTGGAGCAGGCGCGGCGTGATGCAGCCGCTGGTGGTGGGGTCGTTGACGTTGCAGGATTCCCTGGGCCACGAACCGTTGGCGTTGCGCGGTGCGGGCTTGGCCAGCGGCAGGTTGGCGGAGACGAAGCCGTTGCTGGGGCCGCCCGCCTGGGCGAGCGCCTTCTCGGCGTCCTTCTTCTTCGCCGCCATGACGTTGACCTGCTCCTGCTGCGTCGCGGTCTCGGCGTCGAGGGCCCGCTTCTGCTCTGACTGGTTCCGCTTGAGCTCATTGAACTGGCGCAGCAGTTTGTCGTTGTGGTGGGCGATCTCGTCGATCGAGCCGGCCCGGGCGGCGAAACTTTCGGGGCTGTCGGAGTCGACCAGGACGGCGACGGTGGTGAGGGGGCCGGTGCGGAAGGCCGCGACGGCGATCGAGGACACCTGCTCGGTGAGGGCGGCGAGCTGTGTCTCGGTGGTCTGTAGCTGCGTGGTCAGCTCGGCTTGGCGCTTCACCGAGACGTCGAACTTGTCCTTGGCCTCGAGCCAGGCGCGGGTGCTCTCGTCGAGGACCTGGGCGAGTGTCGGGTTGGCGCCCGCACCCTCGTCGCCGGTGTCGTCACCCGGCTCGGCGGAGGCCGGTGCGGCGGTGAGCCCGGCAAGCACCACGGCCGCGAGGGCCGCGACGAACACCCGTCGGTAGGGATGTCGTGATGACATCGAGGTCGTTGTTCCTTCCGTCGGCCGCCGACCGAGTTAGCTGACGGGTTCGGGACGGAACGACCCCTACCGCCGTCCCGGCTTCGGGCGGGCGGATTCACCCCAACGTAACGGTGGGTCCCCGGCTCGCCGCGGACGGCGATTTGGCGGCAGCCCCGCCCGGCACCGGGGGGCGGTGCCTGCCTGGACGAGACCGACGGCCAGCCTACCTACAGCAATCCGCTTGCGCAGCGTACCGTTTGTGTGCGGTGTGACCTGGGCCATGAAATCGCTGCTCTGCGTTGCACTCAGTGACTCAGATCACCCGGTGGGGTGAGGTTGTCGAGCCTCGGCGACTACCCCGGGTGATGGCGTAGATCGGCTTGAGTTTCCCGATCATGGCGTCCACTTGAGGCGCCGAGCGGGCGCCAGTTTCATGATCATGAGATCGAGCGGCATGGCGGCGGATCGCGCCGGCCGGCACGCCCCGGCGGCGACACACCCCGCCCGAATCGTCGGCCTTATCCGGGTGGGCCAGCGTCTGTTGGGCTGAACTTCGCGACCTTGCGTCGACGACCGACCCGATCAGTGCCCTCGTGGGTGCGGTAGAGGCGGCGGATCGCGGGCAGCGGTGCCGCACGCCTTTGACGGTACTGAAGGGGGAGATCGATGAAAGCTGTCGTGTTCCACGGCGTCGGGGACATCCGTCTCGACGACGTTCCGGAGCCCAAGATCGAGCAGGCGACCGACGCCGTCGTCCGGATCACCACCTCGGCGATCTGCGGCACCGACCTGCACTTCATCCGAGGGACCGTGCCGGGGATGAAGCCGGGGACCGTCCTCGGCCACGAGGGGGTCGGCGTGGTCGAGGACGTCGGCGAGGGCATCCGCAACTTCCGCCCCGGCGACCGGGTCCTGCTGTCGGCGGTGCTCGGCTGCGGCTCCTGCTCGTACTGCCGAGCGGGATACTTCGCCCAGTGCGACACCGTCAACCCCAACGGACCGCGCTCCGGCACCGCCACCTATGGCGCACCCGTCGCGAACGGCGCGATCAACGGGCTGCAGGCCGAATACGCCCGCGTCCCGTGCGCCCACACGAACATGTTCCGTCTGCCCGAGTCAGTCTCCGACGCGCAGGCGATCCCGCTGTCGGACATCTATCCGACCGGCTACTTCGGCGCCGTCATCGCCGAGGTCTCCGACGGTGACGTGGTCGGGGTCTTCGGCTGCGGCCCGGTCGGCCAGTTCGCCATCCTTTCGGCGTTCCAGCGCGGCGCGGCCCGGGTGATCGCGGTCGACGGGCACGGCGACCGGCTGGAGCGCGCGCAGATGCTGGGCGCCGAGGTGATCAACTTCAACGAGGTCGACCCGGTGGCGGCGATGCTGGAGTTGACCCGCGGCATCGGCCCCGACCGGGTGATCGACGCCGTGGGTGTCGACGCGGAGAGCCCGAAGTCCGGCCCGGCCGCCGGTCGGGCGCGTGAGCAGGCGGACCAGCACGGTGAAGAGTTGCGGCAGATCGCGCCGCGGACGAACGAGCACAACGGGCAGTGGAAGCCCGGCGACGCGCCCACGCAGGCCCACGCCTGGGCCGTCGAATGCCTGGCCAAGGCCGGCACGCTGGGGATCATCGGGGTGTATCCGCCGACCGACCGGTTCTTCCCGATCGGCACGGCCATGAATCGCAACCTCACGATCAACATGGGCAACGGCAACCACCCGCGGTACATCCGCAAGCTCATGGCCATGGTCGAGTCGGGGACGGTCGATCCGGACCGCATCCTCACGCAGCACGAGCCGATGCGGGAGGTCATGCGGGCCTACAAGGAGTTCGACCAGCGCCGGCCCGGCTGGCTGAAGGTCGCACTGGACCCGAGCCACTGACCGTTTACCCGACTGCGTATTTGCGGAGGTCAACTACTGTGCTACTCGGCTTGACCGAGGGAGCACACGATGAGGCGATCCACCGCCGTACCGCTGGGGCGCAGCTACCTGGCGCTGGCGAGTCTGGCGACGAGTGCCGGCCTGATGACGGCGTGCGCCAGGCAACCCGACCGGCAGGTCTACTGTGCCGACCGGGACGGGGTGATCGTCGACGACGACCGGTGTGACGGGCGGGACGACCGCTACTACCTCTGGGCCGGCAACTACAACCGCAGGCTCAAGCCGGGGCAGAAGCTCATCGGCGGCACGCGGATCGCTTACAACGACAAGGCGGCCCGGGAGCGCAACGGACTGCCCGGCACCGGCAAGGTGAGCAACGGCCATGTGATCAAGGGCGGCTTCGGCAGCTCCAGCTCCGGCAGTTCCGGCGGCTGAGGTGCGCCGGATCCCCACGGGAGTCGTCCGGCCGGGCTGGCGCGAGATCATCGCCGGCCAGGGCCTGGTCTACAACGACACCGCGCTGCCGACCGGCGGCGCGGTGTCGTACTGGCGCGAGGGGCCGTTCTACGACCTCACCTCGGCCGAGGTGGACTCGCTGCACGCCGATGCCGAGACGCTGTTCGAGATGTGCGTCGCGGCCGGCGACCACATGCTCGACGAGCGGCTGCTCGGCCGGCTCGGCATCCCGGAGTTCGCCTGGGACCAGATCGCCCGCACCTGGTACGACGACGAGACCGAGCCGGGCGGCCGCTCCCGCGGCGACTTCTCGCCCAGCGTCTACGGCCGCTTCGACCTGCGCTATGCCGGCACCGACGGCACCCGGCCACGGCTGCTGGAGTTCAACGCCGACACCCCCACCGCGTTGCCCGAGTCGGCGGTGATCCAGTGGTACTGGCACCAGCAGACCGCCCAGGGCAAGGACCAGTGGAACGCGTTGCACGAACGGCTCATCGCCGCCTGGCAGCGCAACATCGGCCGGCTCCGGCAGGCGCGCCCCGCCCTGCCCGACCCGCTGACCATCCACTTCGCCTGCGACGACGCCGACGACAGCGGTGAAGACGTCTTCAACACCGAATACCTGATGGAGACCGCCCGTCAGGCACTGGGGCCGACCGGCTGCCGGGTGAAGTTCCTGTGGATGAGCCAGATCGGTGCGGGTGACATCGCCGCCGGTGACCACTTCTACGACGCCGACGGCGAACGCATCCACGTGATCTTCAAGCTCTACCCGTGGGAGTGGATGACCGACGAGCGGTTCGCCCGCCAGTGCTTCCGCGACATGGGCGACCCGCTGCGCGACGGCACCGTCTGGATCGAGCCGCCGTACAAGATGCTCTGGAGCAACAAGGGCCTGCTGCCGGTGCTCTGGAAGCTCTACGGCGACGACCCCGCCCGCCGTGATCTGCTGCTGCCGGCCTACTTCGAGGAGGAACGGCCCGCCTGGCTCACCTCCTACGTGCGCAAACCGCTGCTCGGGCGGGAAGGCGCCAACGTGTCGATCGTCGTCGACGGTGTGCCGGTGCTCAGCACGCCGGGGCCGTACGGCGACGGCCCGTTCGTCTGCCAGGCGTATGCGCCCCTGCCCGGCTTCCCCGACGAGCAGGGCGTGCCGTGGCATCCGGTGCTCGGCCTGTGGTTGGTCGACGGCGAACCCGCCGGCCTCGGTATCCGCGAGAGTGCCGGCCTCGTCACCGACAATTTGAGTCACTTCGTCCCCCACACCATCGACCACACCGGCTGACCCCCGCCGGCCGAGGAGAACTGACAGCATGGAAGATGCGGCGCCTCTGATCGCGGTGCTCCAGGTGCTCATCGTCGTGGTGGGCGTCGGTGGCGGCTGGTGGTTGCTCAACGCCCTCACCGCGTTCGACGACCACGAGGAGCTGTGGATCGCGAACAACTGGGGCTATCTGGCCCAACGAGTCGGTTTCGTGTTCGTCCAGGTGATCGGCGTGTCCAGTCTGGTGGGCCAGGACATCGACCGGTGGAGCTCGCTCGCCTGGGTCGGCGGTGGTCTCGTCTGGGCCACGATCCTGGCCGCCCTGGGCTTCATGATCACCGACTGGATGATCCTGCGGACCCGTCACACCCCGCTCGGTCAACTCGACACGGTGCCGCTCTCCGTCGGGCTGGTCCGTCTCGGCTTCTACCTCGGCCTCGGCCTGGTCGTGCGGGCGACGTTCGTCGGCGCGGCGCCGGACCTGGGCACCGCGCTGCTCGCCACGCTCGTCTTCACGATCGCCGGGGTCGCCGGCCTGGTCATCGCGTTCGCGCTGCACAGCCTGGTGATACGCGGCAGCGACCTGCGCAAGGCGGTCGTGGCCGGCGGGGTGACGGAGGGGCTGGAGAGCGCCGCGGTGCTCACGTCGGTCGGCCTGATCCTCTACGGCGCGATCGCCGGCGACTTCACGAACTGGGGCGACAGCCTGACCGGCTTCAGCGTGGCGCTCGGCGTCGCCTATGTCGGCCTCTACGTCGCGCGGTACGTGATCGACTGGTTCATCCTCACCGGCGAGTGCACGCTGAGGACGATCCACGCCCAGCAGCAGAAGGGCGCGGCGGCACTGCTCGCGTTCCTCCTGGTGATGGTGGCGCTCCCGGTCAGCGCCGCGGTGAACCTGTCCGTCGCGTAGTCGCGGTTTGCCCGGGGCCGCCGCTTCTTGCGTGTCGATCTTGCAGTTGTGGTGCCTGGACACTCCCTGAATGCCCGGTTTGTGAGGCACCACAACTGCAAGATCGACAAGGTGTGGGTGGGGTGCGACCTGCTCGCGTGGCAGCCCGTGGGCTCGGCGCTAGCCCCAATGCCGGGTAGTTAAGGGTCGGGGCTGGTCGTCAAGGGGGTTCGGCGAGGATCGTGAGGCTGATGGTGGCTTGGTAGGTGCGTCGGTCGATGTTCGGGCCGCGGGCGTTGTATTTGGAGATTGCTCGTTTGACGGTGCGGGCGTTGACGCGGAGCCGTCGCTCGGGCAGGAGATCGTTCAGGACGAGGCGGCCGATGTTGCCGACCAGGTCGATGACGGTGTCGGCGATCACCCCGGCGGCGTGCACGATCTGGTCACGGGCAGCGTGCAGGGCGATGGTGAAGCTGGCCCGGTCAGGGTCCACTGCGGTGTCGCTGTTGGTGGCGTCGGTCATGGCGGTGCGCAGGATCTGGTAGGTGACCAGCAAGGCGTGGATCTCCTGGTCGACGCCGGCCGGGGTCCGGGCCCGCAGGACCCGGCCGCCGAGGATGCTGGACTTGATCTCCAGGTAGGCGGTCTCGATCTCCCACCGTTCGTGGTAGAGCCGCAGCATCGCGGTGGCCGGATGGGCCTGCGGGTCCAGCAGGGTGGTGATCAGCCGGTAGACACCGGTGACCGTGCCGGCCTTGGTCGCGATGCTGATCTCGGCGTCGATGACCCGTACCGGCTGGCCGCCGAACACCGATCGGTAGGAGCCGTCCCGGAAACGGTGCAGCATCGACAGTTTCGGGCCGCCGCGGCCGGTCTTGGCCCGCACCAGCAGATGCGCCTGCCGGCCGGTCACGATCTTGAGCAGATGCCCGGCGGCGAAGTTACGGTCGGCCAGCAGCAGCACCCCGGCGGGCAGCCGGGCCAACAGATCCCTGGCATAGGTGGTCTCGCCGCAGGTGATCGCCCCGAACACCGCGTCCATCACCGACCGGGTGCCACACGCCATCACCGTCACCAGCCGCAGCATCGGATAACCCGACCCGCCGGTGCGCCCGCCGCGCTGCTTGCTGAACCGGGTCAGGTTCGCCGCGCTGTCCGCCGCGAACAACATGGTCCCGTCGATCGCGCAGACCAGCAGCCCCCGCCAGCGCACCGGCCCCGCCATCGCCGCCGCCGGGCCGCGCAGCAGGTCGAACAACGCCCGCAACGGTTGCGGGCCGACCCGCTGGCGGGCCTTGGTCAACGCGGCCTCGCTCGGGTACGCGACCGGCAGCCCGTCCAGACCGGCGACCAGACGCTGCCACACCTGCCGATACCCCAACTCGGCGAACAAACAACCCGCCAGCAGCAGATACACCACCACCCGCGACGGCAGATCCCGCACCCGCCGCTGCATGCAGCGGGTCTGAGCAAGTACGGCATCGACCATCTCGAACGGCACCTGCTGGGTCAACTCACCCAGATGACCCGGCGCGAACGGACCTGCCGCGACCCGCACCACACGCGTAATGACAGACTGAACCAACAGCGGGACTCCCGGCAGCAAGGCATGTCTTGGCGGACGTACCTCTCTACCGGAGTCCCGCTGCCCACATCCACACCAACACACCACTTGACCAGCCACCGCTGGGCTTAACTACCCGGCATTGGCGCTAGCCCCGAGCCGACGCCGCCACCACCGCGGCGGCGATGCGCGCGACGTCGGCGTCGTCGGTGACGTAGGGGGGCATCGTGTAGACGAGGTCGCGGAACGGGCGGAGCCAAACGCCGTGCTCCACCGCCGCTCTCGTCGCCGCCGCCATGTCGACCTCGTGATCTAGCTGGACCACGCCGATGGCGCCCAGCACGCGCACGTCCACGACGCCCGGCACGTCCCACGCCGGGGCCAGGCCCTGCGCCAATCCCGCCGAGATCCGCTTCACCGTTGTCGCCCAGTCCCCGGAGAGCAGCAGCGCTGTCGAGGCGTCGGCCACGGCCGACGCGAGCGGGTTGGCCATGAAGGTGGGGCCGTGCGCCAGCACCGGGGTCTCGCCGCGGCTGATGCCCTCGGCAACCCGCGGCACGCACAGCGTCGCGCCCATCGAAAGATAGCCACCCGTCAGCGCCTTGCCGACGCACATCACGTCGGGTGTCACGGCGGCGTGGTCGGCCGCGAACAGCGCGCCCGTGCGGCCGAACCCGGTCGCGATCTCGTCGAACACCAGGAGCACGTCGTGGGCGTCGGCCAGCGAGCGCAGCGCGCGGAGGTACTCGGGGCTGTGGAACCGCATGCCGCCCGCGCCCTGTACGACCGGCTCGACGATGATCGCCGCCACCGAGTCGGCGTGCGAGCCGAGCAGCGCGTCGAGCGAGGCGACGTACGCCGGGTTGAACTCCACCGGTGGCATCGGGGCGAAGATCTGCGCGGGCAGGATGCCCCGCCAGAGGCTGTGCATCCCGCCGTCTGGATCGGTCACCGACATGGGGTGGAAGGTGTCGCCGTGGTAGCCGCCGCGCCACGTGAACAGTCGATGCTTCTCCGGACGGCCGAGCGACCGCCAGTACTGCAGGCACATCTTGACGGCCACCTCGACGGCCACCGACCCGGAGTCGGAGAAGAAGACGTGCCGCAGCGGGTCGGGCGTGATGTCGACGAGGGTCTGTGCGAGCCGCACCGCCGGCTCGTGCGTGAGTCCGCCGAACATCACGTGGCTCATGCGCTCCAACTGCTCCCGCACGGCCGCGTCGAGGACCGGGTGGCGGTACCCGTGGATCGCCGCCCACCACGAGGACATGCCGTCGACGAGCTCCTCGTGGCCCGCCACCGGCTCGGCCGGTCGCAACCGCACGCCCTGTGCGGACTCGATCACGAGCGGTCGCTGGGTGGCCGGCATCGGCGCATACGGGTGCCAGACGAGCTCACGGTCGAGCGCGATCAACTCCTCAGGGTGCATGCCCCGACCCTATGGCACCTGTATGCGGCTGATCGCCTCAGCTCTGCGGCTGGACGATGTTCACCATCCATGGGATGCCGAACTGATCGACGCAAGCACCGGACCGGCGACGCTGGGTCAAGGGCCTGTAACCGCCGATTGGCTGTCGACGTCCGGTCCGCGGGCGGGCAGCGTCGGTGTCATGGTCACGATCGGTGCGGTTGTCGGTGTCGCGTTCGTCGCGCTCGGGATGGTGCTCACGCCCGGGCCCAACATGATGTACCTCGTTTCGCGCAGCATCACGCAGGGCCGCCGCGCCGGGTTGGTGTCCCTCGGTGGCGTCGCCGTCGGCTTCCTGGTCTACCTGACGCTGGCCACACTCGGTCTCTCCGTGGTGTTCGCGACCGTCCCCGGCCTGTACCTCGCGGTCAAGCTGGCCGGCGCCGCATACCTCGCCTGGCTGGCCTGGCAGGCGGTGCGCCCGGGCGGCACGTCGGTGTTCGCGCCCGTGGACCTGCCGCCCGACTCCACGCGCAAGCTCTTCACGATGGGCCTGATGACGAACCTGCTCAACCCGAAGGCGGCGATCATGTACGCGTCGCTGATCCCGCAGTTCGTCGACGTGCGCACCGGGCACCTCGTGGTGCAGGGATTCGTCCTCGGCGGCGTGCAGATCGCCGTGAGCATGCTCGTCAACACGGGCATCGTGCTCGCCGCCGGGACGATCGCCGTCTTCCTCGCCAAGCGCCCGGGCTGGTTGCGGATCCAGCGGTACGTCACCGGTTCGCTCCTCGGCCTCATCGCCGTGAAGCTGGCGACGGACAAGGCGCGCCCCGTCGTCGTGTAGACAAGGGGGTGTGACCGTCGTCGAGGACGAACTGCGCACCCTGGCCCCGCAGGTGCTGGGGACGCTCATCCGGCGGCACGGGCAGTTCGACGCTTGTGAGGACGCCGTCCAGGAGGCGTTGCTCGCCGCCGCCCTGCAGTGGCCCGAGGAGGGCGTCCCGACGAATCCGCGCGGCTGGCTGATCACCGTCGCCGTGCGGCGGCTCACCGACCAGTGGCGCAGCGAGGACGCCCGGCGCCGCCGCGAGGTGACCGTCGCCATGATGGCCCCGACCGAGGAGGAGGTGCCCGACCGCGACGACGCGCTGACACTGCTCTTCCTGTGCTGCCACCCCGCCCTGTCGCCGGCCTCCCAGTTGGCGCTGACGCTGCGCGCCGTCGGCGGCCTCACCACGGCCGAGATCGCGAGTGCGTTCCTCGTGCCCGAGGCCACGATGGCGCAGCGGATCAGCCGCGCCAAACAGAAGATCAAGGCGGCCGGCGCGCAGTTCGTGATGCCGCCCGACGCGGAGCGCCCGGCCCGTCTCCAGGTCGTGCTCCAGGTGCTGTACCTCATCTTCAACGAGGGCTACACGACGAGTTCCGGCACCGCCCTCCACCGCGGCGACCTCACCGCGGAGGCGATCCGGCTGACCCGCGAGGTCCACCGGCTGCTTCCCGACGACGGGGAGGTCGCCGGCCTGCTCGCGCTCATGCTGCTCACCGAGGCCCGCCGCCCGGCACGGGCGCTGCCCGACGGCACGCTGGTGCCCCTCGCCGAGCAGGACCGGAGCCGGTGGATCCGCCCGATGCTCGAAGAGGGCGTCGAGCTGATCACGAAGACGCTGCCGCAGGGGCCGCCCGGCCCGTACCAGCTCCAGGCGGCCATCGCGGCCGTCCACGACGAGGCATCGCGGGCGGACGAGACCGACTGGCCGCAGATCCTCGCGCTGTACCGGCTCCTCGGCCAGGTCGCGCCGAACCCGATCGTCACCCTCAACCAGGCCGTCGCCACCGCGATGGTGCAGGGCCCCGAGGCCGGGCTGCAGCTCCTCGCCGCACTGGACGGCGACACCCGGATGGCGAAACACCATCGCCTCGCCGCGGTGCGTGCCCACCTGCTGGAGATGGCCGGACGCCGCGACGAGGCGAGGGAGTGGTACGCGCTGGCGGCCCGCCGCACGACAAGCCTCCCGGAGCAGCGCTACCTCCAGGCGCGCGCCGCCTCCCTCTCCTCCTCGCGTTGATCTTGCAGTTGTGGTGCCGTGACGCTCCCATGACGTCCGGGTTTGTCGGCAGCACAACTGCATGATCAACGGGACGGCCGTCAGCGGACGGTGCCCGCCGAACCCGAGCCGCGGCGGACGGGTTCCGCGCACGCCAGGAGTCTGCCGTGGCCGAGGAACTCGATCGCGGTCGCGGCGCCGATCTCGGCCGTCGGGGTGTACGTGTGGCCGAGCGCGGCCAGCGCGACACCCTCCGCCGAGCTGCTGAACGCGGGCTCGGCCGTGACCGACGCCGTGTTGCGCTGCGTCGCCCGCGGCGCGGCCAGCGCCTCCGGCAGACTCATGCCGAGGTCGAGCCGGTTGACCAGAATCTGCAGGACGGTCGTGATGATCGTCGACCCGCCCGGCGAGCCGAGCGCCAGGAACGGCTTGCCGTGCTGCAGGACGATCGTCGGCGCCATCGAGCTGCGCGGCCGCTTGCCGGGGCCGGGCAGGTTCGGGTCGTGGGCGGTGCCCTGGGTCGGCGTGAAGTTGAAGTCGGTGAGCTCGTTGTTGAGCAGGAAACCGCGGCCGGGCACCACGATGCCGTTGCCGCCGGTCTGCTCGATGGTCAGCGTGTATTCGACCACGTTGCCCCACTTGTCGGCGACGGTGAGGTTGGTCGTCGACTTGCCGAAGTCCGTCGCGGCGCCGCCGGAGGTCGTGGCGCAGCCGTCGTAGCGACCGTCCGGTACACCCGGAAGCACCGGCTTGGCGAGCGCCTTCGCGGGGTCGATCCGGCAGGCCCGCTCGGCCGCGAAGCCGTCGGTCAGCAGCGCGTCGAGGAGTGGCCGCGGGGTGTAGTCGCCGACGTAGCGGTTGCGGTCGGCGAAGGCGAGCGCGCTCGCCTCGAGGTATCGGTGCAGCGCCTGGGTCTTGTCGAGCCTGCTCAGGTCGGAGCGCTCGAGGATGTTGAGCGCCTCGCCGACCGTGGCACCGCCGGATGACGGGGTCGGCATGCCGTAGACGTCGTAGCCGCGGTAGTTCACGTGCGTCGGCGCCGGACGGCGCACCTCGTAGGCGCGCAGGTCGGCGAGCGTCATGCCGCCGGGGCGGATCTCGTACTGCCAGTCCAGCGCCGGGTCGGCCGCCAGCGGCGGGCGCTGAACGGTGGTGACGATGTCACGGCCCACCTCGCCGCCGTAGAAGGCGCCGATGCCCCGGCGGGCGATCAGGTCGTAGGTCGCCGCCAGGTCGGGGTTGCGCAGCGTGCTGCCGGCCGCGGGAACCTCGCCGCCCGGCAGGAACAGCGCCGAGGTCGAGCTGAACTGCGCGAACGCGGCCTCGTTGTCCTTCACCTGCTGGGCGAACGTCTGGTCGACCGGGAAGCCGCGCCGGGCGACGTCGCCGGCCGGGCGCAGGTTCTTCGCCAGGGACCGCTTGCCCCAGCGCTGGAGCGCGGCGTCCCAGGTGGCGAGCGTGCCGGGCACGCCGGCGGAGAGGCCGCTGACGCGGGCCTCCTGGAACGCATACGGTTGGCCGGTCTCCGGGTTGACGAACGCGGTCTCCGTCATCGATCGCGGCGCCGTCTCACGTCCGTCGAGGGTAGAGATCCGACCGGTCTTGGCGTCGTAGTAGACGAAGAAGCCGCCACCGCCGATCCCGGCGGAGAACGGCTCGGTCACCCCCAGCGTCGCCGCCACGGCGACCGCGGCGTCGACGGCGTTGCCACCCTCGCGGAGGACCTCGAGCCCCACCGCGGTAGCCGTCGGATCGACCGAGGTCACGGCCCCGCCGTAGCCGGTGGCGGTCGGCCCGCTCGGTGTCGGCGGTCGGGCCGCCTCGGCCGTCGTGGCCGGGACGAACAGGAACGGAACCAGGACGAACGGTAGGAGCCTTCGCACGGTGCCTCCCCAGAGGATCGACGGTGATCGCTCATCTTGCCTACCGCTCCGCGCCCTCCGGCACAACCCGGAACGTACGACGGTAGGCACTCGGCGCGACACCGATCGTGGTCTGCAAGTGCTGGCGTAGCGACGACGCCGTCCCGAGTCCGGACCTCCTGGCGATCACCTCCACCGGCAGGTCGGTGCTCTCCAGGAGCCTCCGGGCGTGGTCCACCCGCTGTTGCAGCAGCCAGCGCGCCGGGCTCACCCCGGTCTCCTCGCGGAACCGTCGAGTGAACGTGCGCACGCTCATCGTGGCGTGCGTCGCCAGGTTCTGGAGCGTCAACGGCTCGCTCAGTCGCTCCAGGGCCCACGCGCGGGTCGGCGCGGTCGTGGTGTCGGTGAGCCGGGGCAGCGGTCGCTCGATGTACTGCGCCTGCCCTCCCTCCCGCCACGGCGGGACCACCGTGCGGCGCGCCGCCCGGTTGGCGATCTCGCTGCCGAAGTCGGTGCGGACGACGTGGAGGCAGAGATCGATGCCCGCGCCGACGCCGGCGCTCGTGAGCACCGGGCCGTCGTCGATGAACAGCACCTCGGGGTCGAGCTTGACGTGCGGGAACAGCTCCCGGAAGCGGTCCGCCCACCACCAGTGTGTGGTCGCCGGCCGGTTGTCGAGCAGGCCGGCGGCGGCCAGCACGAACGCGCCGGTGCAGATGGACATCACCCGGGCGCCGCGGGCGAGCGCGTCGTTCAGTGCTGTGGTGACTCGCGGATCCACCGTGCCCCGCTCGACCGGGTCGCCGGAGGAGACGCCGGCCACGAGCACCGTGTCCGCCCGCTCCGTGATCTCCAGTCCGTGGTCGGGGAGGACCTGGTAACCCGAGGCGGTTCGGACCGGTTGCTTGCCGGGTGTACAGACGAGGGTTTCGTACTTGCGGTGCCCGTGCTCGTCACGCGCGGTGCCGAAGATCTGGGTCGGAGTGCCCAGGTCGAACGGGACCACGCCGTCCAGTGCGATGACGGTCACGAGGTGCTTCTCGGCCATGGCCCGATTGTTGCGCACTATGGCTTTCGGGCCACTCGTCTTTCTCGTCGCGACGCTCGACGATCGGATCGTGAAACGACTCCACCCCGCCTGGCTGGTCGCCGTCGTCACCTTCGTCGCGCTCGTCGGCGCGGCGGGCTTCCGCGCGACGCCCGGCGTGATGATCCGCCCGTTGCACGAGGAGTTTGGCTGGTCGCTCGGCACGATCTCGCTCGCCGTCTCGATCAACCTGCTGCTCTTCGGCCTGACCGCCCCGTTCGCCGCCGCGCTCATGGAGCGGTTCGGCATCCGCCGGGTCGTGGCGTATGCGCTGCTGCTCGTGTCCGCCGGCAGCGGACTGACGGTCTTCATGCGGCATAGCTGGGAGCTCATCGCACTGTGGGGCGTGCTGGTCGGCGTCGGCACCGGGTCGATGGCGCTGGCGTTCGTGGCCACGGTCACCGGACGGTGGTTCGTGCGGCGGCGCGGCCTGGTCACCGGCGTGCTGACCGCCGGTGGAGCGGCCGGCCAGTTGGTGTTCCTGCCGGTGCTGGCGGTGCTCGTCGAGGACCACGGCTGGCGGACGGCGGCACTGACGGTGGCCGGCGCGGCGCTGCTGGTGGTGCCGCTGGTGCTGTGGCGCCTGCGGGACCACCCGCCCGACCTGGGCGTGACGGCGTACGGCGCAACGAGCGACGAGCCGCCGCCCCCGCCACCGACGATGGGCGCGGCCTCCCGGGCCGTGGGCACCCTGCGCGCGGCGTCGAAGACTCCGGCGTTCTGGCTGCTGGCCGGCGGTTTCGCGATCTGCGGCGCCACGACGAGCGGCCTGATCGGCACCCACTTCATCCCGGCGGCCCACGACCACGGCATGGCCGAGCCCACGGCGGCCTCACTGCTGGCCCTGGTCGGCCTGTTCGACATCGCGGGCACGATCCTGTCGGGCTGGCTGACGGACCGGATGGACAGCAGAATCCTCTTGGGCTGGTACTACGCCCTTCGCGGCGTGTCCCTGCTGGTCGTGCCGATGCTGTTCGCCGCGACGGTGAAGCCGAGCATGATGGTGTTCATCCTGTTCTACGGCCTGGACTGGGTGGCGACGGTTCCCCCGACGGTGTCGTTGTGCAGGGAATACTTCGGGATGTCGGGCTCAGTGGTGTTCGGCTGGGTGTTCGCGTCGCACCAGATCGGCGCCGCGATCGCCGCCACGTCGACGGGCCTGCTCCGCGACAGGCTGGGCAACTACGACCTGGCCTGGTACGTCGCGGGCGGCTTGTCGATCTCGGCGGCGGCGTTGTCGCTGCTGCTGTTCCGCACCCGCCGCACCGCCTCCACCGCCCCTCCGATCCCGGTTCCCGCATAGCGTCGCCGATGGTCAACTCGCCGGCAGGCGGTACTCCAGATCTGGGGAGATCGTCATGGGCCCATCTTGGACCCAGGGACTGACAGTTTCAGGGCCGTTCGACGGCCGGCGGCGGACTGAATGCCAGCTCCCCGCCGAACTGGTCGTGCAGCCGCTCGTCGTAGTAGTCGGCGGCGTCGGCGATCCAGTCGCAGGCGTTGCTCAGCTCGATCGGGTCGAGCGTCTCGGCCAGCAGCTCGGTGGAGGCGATGACCGACTGGTCGCGCCAGAAGATCCGGAGGAAGTTGAGCCGGCCGTTCAGTTCGTTGAGCTCGACCAGCAGCTCGGGCGAGCGGTCGATCTTGCGCAGCAGCGGCGAGAAGATCCGGACCAGTGGTGGAGCGTTGGCGATGAGCCGCAGGTAAAGCACGGCAGTGCCGCTGCGGATCGCCACCGGTGCCGTGCTGAGGTCGGGCGGCACCGCCTGGCCGCCGACATAGTCGGTCACCAGCCGGTGCACCTTCGCGCGTAACGCGTCGTCGATCGACACGGCCCCACCATACCGGGGCCATGCATCCCCGCCGATCCGGCTGGAGCTCGGGTGATCCGTGTCAACCGCTCTTGCCGGGCCGGCCCGGCGGGAGGAACCCGCGCCGGCGGGCCTCCTTGACCCACCGGTGCGCGGTGCTGACCGGCACTCCGCGCTGGTCGGCGAGGTCGCATGCCGGCCGGGGCGAGACCTGGGCGAAGTTGAGATAGACGTCGGCGACCTCGCGGTAGAACACGTCGGGCCGGCCGCGCAGGCGCACCGCTGTGCTCGGGACCGTCCGCGCCACGGCGAGCGCCGGCTCCACCATTTCCCAGCCGACATCCTCGGCGACCGGCGCCGTGACAGGTCGGGCCCTGGTGCTGAGCACAGGAGTCGTACCGAGGGGGGTGTCGACGACCGCCAACTGCGCGTTGGCCGCGGCCTCGATGCGACCGACGGGGATCGCGCGCAACAGATCGGCGCTGGGTGTGCCGTCGATGAGCAGCCCGGTCAGCACCAGCCGCCCGCCGGCACCCACTCCGATCCGCACCCGGACCGTCCTGGCCAGGGGCGGGTCGTCCTGGCGCCATTCATACCAGTCCTCGGCGACTGGAAAGAGGCGGCCATGCACGCCGCAAGGCTATCGACAATTCCCCAAATCAACAATTGCGCGAACCTAGACGTCTAGATACGCTGACCTGGACCCACCAGCCACAAGGCGTCGGACCGGGGGGAGTGGTCGCGGGTCGGACACGATCGGGGGCGGTGGCACGTCCGTATCGAATTGGGGAGGACGGGGCGATGCGGACGTTGGTCGCCGAGCGGACTCGCGCAAGCGCCGTCCGCTCGGCGACGTCTTCCAGGAGCTGCGGTCGCGAGGTCTCGCCGGGCCTCGCGGCCGCTTCTGCGCGGCGCCGCGACTGACGGGCGGCTCCCTGTGTTGTGAGGCGGGGTCGCGAGCTGGGTCGCAGTTGCACAATCCGCTGGCGCTTGAGCGCCTCGCCGGCAAAGGACTGATCCCCTTGAGCTAACCCAGCACGGGAAGGCATGTGTCCGCGGACCCGGCGGCCTACTGTCCGCCCATCGGGGCACTAGATGACGTTGACATGGCGGCCGTGCAGCGCGCGGCCCGTCCCGGATTCCTTGATCGTTGGAAGCATCCGGCTGCCCAGGTGCGAGGCCGCGAAGTTCGGCCCATCAGCCCCCTGGCCAACCCGGATGGAGCCGGCAACTCGGGCGCCGCCGGGGTGTCGGGGTGGCGCGCGTTCCGACGCAGTCCGCCGCATGTCGCTCGATCTCATGATCATTTGGAAGCGTCTGGCTGCTCCGACGCAAGGCCGCGTCGCCAAGCCGGGCGGTCGTCTGTCAACCTCGGTGTTGCGCTACGGGATGGTGACGCACGGTCGTGCGGGTGGTGTCTGTCGCTCGTGGTCGCCGCTGGACCCGGGTCGGCGCGCTCCGGTCCGCCCGACTCGTGATCATGGGAAAGATGTGGCTATCGGGGCAGCCACATCTTTCCCATGATCATGAGATCGAGAGGCGTGGCGGCGGAACGGCGCTGGCCGGCACGCCTCGGCGGTGGAGCCTCCGAGCCACCGCGCCCGAATTGTCGGCCTTGTTCGGGCTGAAAGGGCTGTTGGGCACACCTTCGCGGCCTTGTGCACGGCCGCGACGGCCGCCGGCATGCAGTCGGCGGCCAGGGCCGGGCGGTCGTCGCCGGCCGCCTGCGGGAACGTTGAAGTCAACGACATCGTGCACCCGCGACACGAAAGCTCCGTGATGAAACCGATGCTCTGCGCTTCGGTTATCGCCATGGCGGAAACGACCAGCGGCCCGTTGCCGGAATCGCTCGGATCGGCGCCACTCAGGTGGGTCACGGGACCGGGGCTGGCGCGGGCCGCTGTGGATACCGCTGAACTGGCCACTCAGGTGGGTGAGGGGACCGGGGACCGCGACACCGCGGCGGGTGACTCGATCGGGGTGGTCTCGGAGTCCGAGCTGTCGCTGCCGGCCACGAACAGCAGCACGCCGACCAGGACCGTCCCCACGCAGAGGGTCGACACCGCCGCGATCGTGATCAACACCCACGCTACCGCGCCGAGTTTCTTGCCGGGCTGGATCACCATCGGAGGCCGCGGCTCGGCGTCCAGCATGGCCTCGGCGGCGACGTCGGCCGGGTCGCCCAGCAGCTCGAGGATCGACCGCACCTCGACCTCGGTCTCGCGGTCCGGAGCCAGCTCGGCCCGCTTGGCGGCGATGTGCTCGCTCAGGTCGGCGAGCAGCTCGTCGCGCCGACTGGCGGGCACGCCCGCCAAGGCTTGCTCGACGGCGCGGAGATAGTCGTTGACCAGGCCATCGTAGGTGCTCATGCCGCCCTCGTTCCCGCGATTCGGTCAACGGTGTCCCGGAAGTGGCGCAGCGCCGAGCGGCCGCTGGGGGCAGCTCGGAACAGCGGCGCGGCGGGCCGGCGGGCGACTCCCGCCAGGTGGTCTCGACCCAGCCGGCCCGGCGGAGGCGGGCGAGCAGCGGACAGAGCCTGCGCTCGGCGCCGGGACGGCGGACGACACATCCATGCCAGGCACGGTACCTTGCGTCACAAGGTAGAGCAGTCGGGCATGATCGGTAAGATTTCCGTACGTGCAAAAATAACGGGGTGACCCGCTGGCTCGACGATGACGAGCAGCGCGCCTGGCGCGCCTTCTATGCCGCCGCCACGCTGCTCATCGACCGGCTCGACCGGGAGTTGCAGCATGACGCCGGTATGCCGCATGCGTATTACGAGATTCTCGTCGTGCTCTCCGAGTCGCCCGGCCGGTCGCTGCGCATGAGTGAGCTGGCCGTCCTGACCCGCTCGTCCCGCAGTCGCCTCTCACACGCGGTCACGCGGCTGGAGAGCCGCGGCTGGGTCCGGCGGCGCGACTGCGACGACGACAAGCGCGGCCAGTTCGCCGACCTGACCGACGACGGCTTCGCCGCGCTGGAGGCCGCCGCGCCCGGCCACGTCGAAACCGTCCGCACCCACCTGTTCGACCCGCTCACCCCCGAGCAGGTCGAGCAGCTCCGCGAGATCAGTCAACAGATCGTCGAGACCCTCAGGCAGTGACGCCGGGCACGGCATTTCCGTCCACTATGGACGGACGGGCGGCAGCTACACCGGGTGGGGCCTGCATCTGTGGGGCGACGGCCTCGCCCCGGCACGGACCGGCTACACCGGGGCGCCCCGCACCCCGTCCAGGCGGCCTCCGCCGACCCGGTGGTGCGACAGTCCACCTTCGACAGTGCTCACGGTTCGTTCATTGTTCCCGCACGCACCGTGGCGGTTTTTGTGGAGACGGCTTGACGCGCTTCATTTCGGCGAGTCTGGGTATCCATCAATGCACGGAGGTGAACCCACATGACTCGATACCGCAACCGTGCACCGAGGCCACGCGTCGCAGGCGTCGGCCGGCCCCGGGCGGACCTGAAGGCGACCGCCGCGCTCTGGCTGCTCGTGCTGCTGGCGGACGCGGCCTGGTTGGCGACGTCGGGCGCCGCCGCGGTGGCCGCAACGGTGCTGGCGCTGTGCGTGGTCGTCTCGGCCGTGCTGCTGGGCCGGTTCGTGCTCAACCTGCGTGAACAGGAGCCGGCCCCGGTCCGCGTGCGGACCGGGCAGCGCCGCCGGTAGCCCCCTGACGTTTCCGCCGGTGGTTGATTGCGCCGAAAGGCTCAACCGGCCGCCGGCGGTGCCGTTGGGGCCGGTGTGAAGCCACTGCTGTTGCTGTCGTTGGTGTTGGCCGGCGGGGCTTTGGCTCCTTCCGCCGCCGCGGTGCCGGCTTTTCCGGCCGGGGAGCCGGCTCCACCCGCCGGCGTGGTGGCGCCCGGGCCGACGCCGCCGCCGGGTGTTCCCCTGCCCGGTCCGCCACCACTCGTCGAGCCCGGTGGTCGTTCGCCGGCTCTCCATGAGCCGTCCTCCATTCCGCCACTCGCTTCGCTGCCCTCCATCCGGGAGCCGTCGGGGCGCCCGACCGTGTCCGTGTCGGCGTCGCCGCCCGCATCGACAACCCCTCTGACCAGCCATGCGGCCTCACCCGCTGGCACGCCGCCGCCGAAGCGGGCGAGCCGCCGATCGGCGCCCGGGATCGGCCTCGGCGTTGTGGTCGTGATCGCCGGTGCGGCCGTCTGGTTCGTAACGCGACGACGTCGTGACGCTTAGTCGTCAACCGCTCCGCCGTTCGGCTCCTGCGCGCCGCCGATGAGCGCAGGGGCTCTCGTCGCGAGGGCTGCTTTCCAGTAGCGTGCCTGATCGTGATCCGTAGTGGCTCGGCCTCCGCCGCTGCGCTGTGGGAGCACCTTTCGACACGCTCCGTCACCGTCGATTTGACCGTTAGTCAACGCCTATATTGACTGACGTGGTTGTCGTGAGGAGGCTCCGGGTTGGCAGGCAGTGGCTCGCCCAGTGTTCCGATTCCGCGCGGTGGCGGCAGCGGTCAGGCGCGCCGCCCGGGCGGCGCTGACACGTCCGTCGCCGGGCACCGGCGCGGCGGCGGCCTCCGTCCCGGCCGGCTGCGCTCCGTTCGCACCCAGTTGCTCGCGCCGATCATCGTGGCCATGGTCGGCCTCGCCGCCCTGAGCACCGCCCAGGCAGCCACCGCGGCCGACGCCGCCCGTGACGCGGGTCGTGCCCGTACCGTCGCGCTCACGGCCACCAGTGCGGTGCTCTTCGGCCACGAGCTCGAGCGGGAGGTCTCCGAGACGACGGCGTTGCACCGGCGCGGTGGCAAGTCCGGCTCCGCGCTCGTGGTGGCCCAGCGCGAGCGCACCGACGCGGCCGCCCGCCGGTACCTCACCGACAGTCGCAAGGCGGTCGAGGCCGTGCCGGCACTGAGACCTGGAATCCGCACGGCCAACGAGCTCTACGGCCGGCTCGACAGCACCCGCGAGGCGGCCGAGAACGGCGCACCGGTGTCGCTGATGAGCGACCCGGTGTACCGCGGGCTGGCGGAGGCGCTGCTGGCCATCGCCGACGCCGTGCCCGCGCAGATCGAGGACATCGAGCTCGCCAACGCCGCACGCGCGGTCGCCGCGGTCGCCGCCGTCGAGCACTACGCGGCCCTGGAGCGCGACCTCCTGCGCACCGTCTTCAGCCGAGGCAGCCTCGAGCCGGGGGAACTCGGCACGATGTCCGAGGTCCGCGGCGCGCGCGAGCAGCGGCAGGCCGAATTCCGGCGCGCGGCGACCGCCGCGGAGGCTCGCGCCTTCGACAACGAGATGCGCGGCAGCGACGTCGACAACGCCGGCAAGATGAGTGCCGCCGCCCGCGACGCGGAGCGGAACCCCGGCGGCCTCAAGGCCGACGCCGACGCGTGGTTCGTGGCGCAGAGCGGCGTGATCCGTCGCCTCAACCTGGTCCGCCTCGGCCTCTCCGACCGTCTCGACCTGCGCGCCGAAGAGATCGCGATCAACGCCTCCCGCCGCGCCTGGGCGACCGGCATCGGCACCGCCGTCCTCGGTCTCGCCGCTCTCGCCATCGCCATCGCGCTCGCGGTGCGGACCGCGCGGCGACTGCGCCGGCTGCGGGGCGCGGCCCTACAGCTCGCCCGGCGCGACCTGCCCGACGCCATCGACTCCGTGATCACCGGCTCGGCAGCGCCGTCGACGACCGAGTCCGGCCGGAGCGCGGCGGCCGTCACCCGCGGCATCGCCGCGACGAACGACGAGATCGGCCAGGTCGCCGACGCGTTCGCCACCGTGCACCGCACGGCGCTGCGCCTCGCGGGCGAGCAGGCCGCGCTGCGTGTCGACGTGGCGCGCATGGCCGAGGTCCTGGCCCGGCGCATCCGGACGCTCATCACCCGCCAGCTACGGCTCCTCGACGAGTTCGAGCGCGACGAGACCGACCCCGACGTGCTGGCCCGTCTGTTCGCCCTCGACCACCTCGCCGCGCGTCTGCGCCGCAACGGGGAGAACCTGCTGGTCCTCGCCGGCGGCGAGCCCGGCCGCCCGGCCACCCAGGCGGTGCGGGTCGGCGCCGTCGTCGCGGCCGCCGCGTCCGAGATCGAGGACTTCCACCGGGTCGAGGTGCGGACCTCCGAACTGGCGATCACCGGCCCGGTCGTCGGTGACCTCGTGCATCTGCTCGCCGAGCTGCTGGAGAACGCCACGACGTTCTCCCCGCCGAACCAGCCGGTACGTGTCGACGCCCGCGCGACGGTCGACGGCGCCATGATCCGAGTCCACGACAGCGGCATCGGCGTCATGCCGGCCCGGCTCACCGAGATCAACTCCCGGCTGTCCATGCCCAGCACGCTGAGCAGCGCCGCCGCCGGCACGATGGGCCTGCACGTGGTCTCCCACCTCGCCGCGCGGCACGGGATTCGCGTCCAGCTCCACGCCACGGGCAGCGGCACGGTCGCCTACGTGGCCCTGCCGCATAGCGTCCTGGAGCTGATGAGCGCGCTGCCCGCCGCCCGGCAGGAGCCGCAGCGTCAAGCGCCGGTCCATGTGTCGTCGACCGTCGGTGCCCCGCTCGGACGACCGCGTTCCGCATCCCAGTCGCAGCCGGTCACCACCCCGGCGGCGGCAGCAGCGAGCCGACCGGCCGCGCCCTGGTTCCGTCCGTACCTCAGCAGCGGCACCACCCCGACGCCGCCGCCAGTTCAGCCAACCTGGGCCCCTCCCGGCGAATGGCCACCACGCCCGGGGAACCCGTCCGGCGCCGGAGGCGGCTCGATGACCGAAGAGAACCTTCCCCGCCGCCGGCCCGGTGCGCAGCTCGCGCCAGGTACCACCGAACAGCCGCCGCCGACGTCTCGTGGCGGCGTGGTCGACCCGGAGCTCATCCGCTCCCGGCTGACCGCGTTCGCCGAGGGCGTCTCGGCCGCCACACGTCGCACCAGCAGCGCAGCCCCAGGACAGAAGGATCAGTAGATGGCCATACCACAGCAACCCTCCGGCGCCGGACAGCTCGACTGGCTCATGACCAGTTTCGCGCGGCAGGTGCCGGACGTCGCGCACGCGATCACCGTTTCCGGCGACGGGCTGCGGCTCGCCAGCTCGGCCGACCTGCCGGTGGACCAGGCGGACCACCTCTCCGCGGTCATCAGCGGCCTCGCCAGCCTGGTCTTCGGTGCGGCCCGGCTCATGCAGGCGGGAAACGTGCGGCAGACGATCGTCGACATGGACGGCGGCGTCATGATCGTCATGGCGGTCGGCGACCGTGCCCTCCTCGGTGTCCTCGCAGCCCCCGGCTGTGACCTCGGCCAGGTCGGCTACGAGACCGCGATGCTGGTCCACCGGGTCGCCGACGCCCTGGATCCGCTGCCGCGCGACGCGATGTCCAAGTGATGCGTTTGAGGAGCAAAATCTTCGCAGCGGTACTGGCGGGAGCGTTGCTCCTCGCCGGCTGCGCGAGCGTGCCACAGCGTCCTGGCGCGGGTCTGTGGCACGGCGGGCGGATCTACATCGCCACCGGCAACACCACCGGCGTCTTCTACACGCTCGGCGGCGGCTACGCCGACCTCATCACCAAGTACGTCCCGGGCTACGAGGCACGAGCCGAGCCGACCGGCGCCTCCGGCGAGAACCTCCAGCGGGTCGCCGTCGGTGACATGGACGTCGCGCTGACGCTGGCGGACACCGCCGCCGACGCGTACACCGGCAAGGGGCCGTTCGAGGGTCGGCCGCAAAAGGTTGTGGCGCTCGCCCGGGTCTACAAGAGCTACATCCACCTCGTCGTTCGCAACACTTCGAAGATCACGAACTTCACCGGGCTGCGGGGCAAGCGGATCTCCACCGGCTCCGCGGGCTCGGGTATCGACATCGCCGCCGGTCGGCTGCTCTTCGCCGGCGGGATCAACCCGGACACCGAGATCGTCCGGCAGCGACTCTCGCTGCCGGAGACCACCAAGGGCATGCTGGCCGGCACCACCGACGCGATGTTCTTCGCCGGCGGCCTGCCCACGCCCGGCATCACTGACCTGCTGGCCAACGCCCCCGGCCAGTTCTCGATCCTGCCGCTCGGCGAACTGCAACAGGCGCTGACGTACCGTTACGGCGCCGTCTACGGCGTGGCGAAACTGCCGAAGGCGGCCTACAACACGCCCACCGACGTCGACACGATCGTCGTCGGCAACCTCATCGTGGTCTCGCCGGACATGCCTGAGCAGCTCGCACACGACCTGACCAAGATCCTCTTCGAGCATCAAACGGAGCTGGCCCGCGTTCACCCGGAGGGCGGCAACTACGACAAGGCGACAGCGCCCAACACCGATCCGGTCCCCCTCCATCCGGGGGCCGCAAGGTACTACAGCAGCGGATAGTCCAGCGTTATGGATCTCTCATCGGCCGTTGTCGGGGAGGGCGATCATCCGCGGATGATGTCAGGATGGGCGGCGTGACCACCCTCCAGCAAGACCTCGTTCGCCTGGACGACATCCGCGCCGCGGCCGCGCGGATCTCCGGCCTCGTGGTGCGCACCCCGTTGCTGCCCTGCCCCTGGGCCGACGAACTGTGGCTCAAGCCGGAAAGCCTGCAACCCATCGGCGCGTTCAAGCTCCGCGGCGCGACCAACGCCCTGCACCGGCTCGACCTGGAGCACCGCGACGCCGGCGTGGTGACCCACTCGTCCGGCAACCACGGCCAGGCCCTCGCCTACGCGGGCCGCGCGCTCGGCATCCCGGTCACGGTGGTCATGCCCGACGTGTCGACGCCGCTGAAGATCGAGGCCACCCGGGGATACGGTGCCGAGGTCATCCTGGTGCCGCAGGCCCAGCGCGAGATCGTCGCGCGGCAGCTCGTCGCCGAGCGAGGCTTGACGCTCATCCCGCCGTACGATCACCCGGACATCATCGCCGGCCAGGGCACCGTGGGCCTGGAGATCTTCGAGGACCTGTCCAGCGTCGACGTGGTGGTCGTCCCGGTCGGCGGCGGCGGCCTGTCCTCCGGCGTCGCGACCGCCGTGAAGGCCCTGGCCCCGCACGTCGCCGTGATCGGCGTCGAGCCCGCGGTGGCCGCCGACGCCGCCGAGAGCCTGGCCGCCGGCATGGTCCGTGTCTGGCCCGAGGCTAGGATGCTGAGCACGGTGGCCGACGGCCTGCGGACCCCACTGTCAGAGCTGACGCTGGCCCACCTCAGCGCATACTTGGACGCGATCGTCACGGTGAGCGAGGACGAGATCCTGGAGACGGTCCGGACCCTGGCCGGCAAGGCCCGCCTGATCGCCGAGCCGAGCGGCGCCGTGACCACGGCAGCGGTGCTCCACCACCGCGACGAACTCCCCGCCGGCCGCACAGTGGCAGTGGTGAGCGGCGGCAACCTGGACCCGGCACTGGCCGCCCGCCTGTTCGCCTAGGCGCCCCCGCCCCCGACCCCCGTCCTGGTGCCGGTTCGTCCACCCAGCGCCCAGCTCTCCTCCGCTGCCCTGTCCTCCGCTGCCCTGTCCTCCGCTGCCCTGTCCTCCGCTGCCCTGTCCTCCGCTGCCCTGTCCTCCGCTGCCCTGTCCTCCGCTGCCCTGTCCTCCGCTGCCCTGTCCTCCGCTGCCCTGTCCTCCGCTGCCCTGTCCTCCGCTGCCCTGTCCTCCGCTGCCCTGTCCTCCGCTGCCCTGTCCTCCGCTGCCCTGTCCTCCGCTGCCCTGTCCTCCGCTGCCCTGTCCTCCGCTGCCCTGTCCTCCGCTGCCCTGTCCTCCGCTGCCCTGTCCTCCGCTGCCCTGTCCTCCGCTGGCTGGTTCGTGTCCGCTGGCTGGTTCGTGTCCGCTGGCTGGTTCGTGTCCGCTGGCTGGTTCGTGTCCGCTGGCTGGTTCGTGTCCGCTGGCTGGTTCGTGTCCGCTGGCTGGTTCGTGTCCGCTGGCTGGTTCGTGTCCGCTGGCTGGTTCGTGTCCGCTGGCCTGTATCTCCGGCGGGCTCGTTCTCCGGCTGTGCCGGCTCGCCGCGGGTGGCTGGCAGCGGTTATCCACAGCCTGTGGGTAACGCCTGTGGGCAGCACCACCGTAACCCGACCACGGATCGACCATCTTCGTCAGCCAGCAGCCATCAACCTGGTGATACACGGATGAACCCAAGGCGCACCCACGTGTTTATCCACAGCCCAACCAGCACTCATCCACAGGCTGCCAGTAGGTTATCCACAGATGGGAACAGCCTCTTGTGGATAACGCAAAACTCCTTGTTTCGCCACATAGGGCCTGTGGATCAGCTACGGGCAAGCCCCTTCGCGGACCACTTCACGGCGCCGGTGGAGCACGCCCCCCGCTCGTCCGCCCAGATCACGGGAAGCAATCTGCTGCCCCGACGACAAGGCCGCGAAGGCATCCAATAGCCCTTGGTCAAACCTGACAAAACCGGCAAAGCACGCACGGACTCAAGAAGTGTCACCCGCCGAGGTGCGCCGACTGGCCCCGGTTACGCTTCAATCCGCTTCAATCCGCCCCCTGCCTCCCGACTTCATGATCATGGGAAAGATCTGGCTATCGGGGCGGCCAGATCTTTCCCATGATCATGGGGTCGCCCGGCCTGGCGGCGGGATTGCGCAGGAGCGTGTGCCGGTCGGCGTCCTCGGCGGCGACGCCTCCGAGGACAGCGCCCGAATTGTCAGCCTGGTCCGGGTTGACAAGAGGCCGTTGGGCTTAACTTCGCGGCCTTGCTTGATCATGGAGCTGCCCGATTCGGAACGCGCCGCCCGGGTCCAGTCGCGACAATGATCGACGGACGCCATCTGCGCGACCGTACGTCACCGTCACATTGCAAAAGGTAGGGGTCGCCCGCGTCCGCAAGCGGCCGTGCCCCCAAAGCCGCCCGTATTCGCGGGTCGCCCGCGTCCGCGAAAGTCGCCCGCCCTCGCCAAAACCGCCCCTCGTCCGCGAACGGTCAGTGCCGGTCCAGCGCCAAACTCGCCGGACCGGCACCTGGGGAAAACGGCACTTGGGAAAGCGGAACGAAACTAGGCCTTGCCGAGCTTGTCGAGCGCCCACGCGGTGATGAACGCCTCCTCGCGCCAGGCGTCGTAGCGGCCGCTCGGGCCGCCGTGGCCGGCGCCCATCTCGGTTTTCAGCAGGACGTCCGTCGACGGGGAGAGGGCGCGGAGGCGGGCGACCCACTTGGCCGGCTCGTGGTACAGGACGCGCGTGTCGTTGAGGCTCGTGACGGCCAGAATCGCCGGATACGGGCGCTCCGTCACGTTCTCATACGGCGTATACGACTTCATGTAGCGGTACACCTCGGGGTCGGCCAGCGGGTTGCCCCACTCCTCCCACTCCGTGACGGTCAGCGGGAGCGACGGGTCGAGGATGGTGTTGAGGGCGTCGACGAACGGGACCTGGGCCACGATGCCGGCGAACGACTCCGGCGCCAGATTCGCCACCGCGCCCATGAGCAGGCCGCCCGCCGAGCCGCCGCGCGCGATCAGGCGATCGGTGGCCGTCCAGCCGGCCTTCACCAGGTGCTCGGCACCGGCCACGAAGTCGGTGAACGTGTTCTTCTTCGCCAGGAGCTTGCCCTCGTCATACCAACGGCGGCCCATCTCACCGCCGCCGCGGATGTGGGCGACCGCGAAGACCACACCGCGGTCCAGCAGGGACAGCCGCGGGATGGAGAACCACGGGTCCATCGACGCTTCGTATGAACCGTAGCCGTAGAGCAGTGCCGGAGCCGAGCCGTCGCGCGGGGTGCCCTTCGCCGCCACGATCGAGATCGGGACACGCGTGCCGTCCTCGGCGATCGCCCACTCGCGATGCTGCTCATAGCGGGTCGGATCGAAGTCGCCGAGCACCGGCTTCTGCTTGCGCAAGGTCAGCGCGCCGCTGTCCAGGTTGCAGTCGTACACCGAGTCGGGCGTCACGAGCGACGCGTAGTGCAGCCGGAACGAGGTGGTGTCGTACTCCAGGTTGGACTCCGGGCCGACGGCGTAGATCGGCTCGGGGAAGCTGATGTCGTAGGGCGCGGCGCCGTGCAGCGGGACCACCCGAATCCCGGTCAGGCCGTCGCGGCGCAGCGACACGACGAGGTGGCCGGAGAAGGCATCCACCTGGAGCAGGCGGGTGCCGGGCTCGTGCTCGATGAGCGTGGTCCACGCGCCGGGATTGTCGACCGAGGTGTACGCGACGGCGAAGTCCTCGGCGCCGTCGTTGTGCAGGATCAGGAACCGGTGGCCGTGGTGCTCGACCGAGTATTCGACGCCCTGTCGGCGGGGTGCCACCGGGCGCGGCGGCGTGGTCGGCGCGTCGGCCGGGATGACCAGGACCTCGCTGGTCATCTTGCTGTTGATGTCGATGAGGATGAACCGCTCGCTGCGGGTCAGCTCGACGCCGACCCAGAAGCGCTCGTCGGGCTCCTCGTGCACCACCACGTCGTCGGTGGACGGTGTGCCGATCGTGTGGCGCCAGACCCTGTTCGGCCGCCACGCCTCGTCGACCGTCAGGTAGAACAGCGTCGACCCGTCGGCGGACCAGGCCGAGCCGTAGAACGCGTTTTCGATCGTGTCGGGCAGCAGCTCACCGGTCCGCAGGTCCTTGACCCGCAGCGTGAAGCGCTCGTCGCCGGAGAAGTCGGTGCTGTAGGTGAGCAGGTTGGCGTCGACGCTCACGTCGAAGGTGCCGAGGGCGAAGAAGTCCGAGTCGCCGGCGAGATCGTTGCCGTCGAGCAGGATCTCCTCGCCGGGCAGTCCGGCGCCGGCGCCGATGTCGGGCGGGTCGAGCTGGCCGTCGACCACCGGCACACGGCAATGGATGCCGTACTGCTTGCCGGCCTCCGTCCGGGTGTAGTACCAGTGGCCGCCCTTCCGGGTGGGCACCGAGAGGTCGGTCTCCTTGGTGCGCGTCTTGATTTCGTTGAAGATCGTGTCGCGCAGCTTTTCGAGGTGGGCGGTCGCCGCGCTGGTAAACGCGTTTTCGGCCTCGAGATAGGCCACCGTGTCCGGATCGTCCTTCTGCTGGAGCCAGAAATACTCGTCGACCACAGTGTCACCGTGGTGCGTCCGTTCGTGGGGGACCCGCTTCGCGGTAGGCGGCTGCTCGCTCGTCACGCATGCCAACGTTACTAGGTTCCGGGTGGCACCCAGGTGTCATCGAAGTCGGTGCAACCGTCGGTGTCGTTCGTCGGTCTTCAGCAACAGGAGGAAGTGACGCCGGTACCGTCATGGTCTCGTAGTTCGGGCGAGACCACGGAGGGATGCGGTGCGGCGTCGCGAGGTGTTGCACATCGGAGTGATCGGGCTGGCAGGGATGCTGGTCCAGGCGTGCTCCGAGGGGTCGACGACGACACCACGGGCGGGGGGTGGCTCGCCTGCCCCGTCGGGGCCGGCCGCGTCGACGTTCGACCCCTCGGGGTACGTTCCCGCCGCGGTTCCGCTCGCCGAGCTGAAGAAGCTCTTCAACTACGACAAGAACGCCACCCTCAACGCGACGCTCACCGACAAGCGCACCGGCGACGGCGTGATCCTCGAGGACGTCACGTATTCGGACACCCGCGGCCACGACGAGGTCCCGGCCTACGTGATCGGCCCGGCGTCGTTCACCGGGCGACTGCCGGCCGTCGTCTACGCCCCCGGCGGCGACGGCAACCGGGACACGCTGCTCGAGGAGGCCATGGCGGTCGCGCGGCACGGTGCCCTGGTCTGCGTGCCGGGTCTGCCGCTCAAGCCGACCGGCGACGCCGCGGCCGACGCGAAGGCCGTCGCCGACTCGGTCGTCGCCCAGCGGCGCGCCCTCGACCTGCTCGCCCGCCGCTCCGACTGCGACGGCTCGCGGATCGGGTTCGCCGGCCATAGCTGGGGCGCTGCCCAGGGCGCGATCCTGCTCGGGCTGGAGACCCGGCTGTCCGCCGTGGTGCTGGCCGCCGGTACCGGCCGCATCTCCCGCTGGATGGTCAAGCAGCACGTGCCACCCGACTGGCACGCCTACCTGAACGCGCTCGGGCGGTTCGACGCCGGTCCCTACGTCGCGGCCGGTGGCAAGCGGCCGGTGCTGCTCCAGTTCGGCCGGCAGGACCAGATCGTGCCGGCGGCGGAGCGGGCCGAGCTGGCGGACGCCGTCGCCGGAACGAAGGAGCGCAAGGACTACGACACCGGCCACGACCTGGTCGGCTTCGCCGCCGCCGGCACCGACCGGGTAGCGTTCTTCAAGAAGGCCTTGCGACTGAGGTAGCCACGGCATAGGCTCTCGAACGCATGTTCGATACTGGTTCGAGCGCGTCTTTGGGAAAGCCAGGACCGGCTACCGCGATTCCCTTCGACCGATCTTCCCCGCACTCACGGTGGCGTTTGGTGAACAGGGAAGCGGGAGCAGCGGTGACGGTGATCGAGGCGTTGGCGGTGGTATGCGGTCCTAGCCACGTTTGGGAGGCGGGTCGGGCCGATACCGTCGACGGGGTGCCGGCCGGCTGGGTGGTGTCACCCGGCGACGCCGACGAGGTGTCCGAGGTGCTGCGGTTCGCCGCGGCCGAGGGCCTGTCGGTCGTGCCCACCGGAGCCGGTACCAAACTCGACTGGGGCGCGCCGCCCACACACGTGGACGTCCTGATCGACCTCGCCCGGCTGACCGGGGTGCTCGAGCACTCGCCCGGCGAGCTGACCGCCACGATCGCGGCGGGCACGCCGATGCGGGCGATCCGGGCACGGTTGCTGCGTGAGGGCCAGCGGCTGCCACTCGACGTCGGGTCGCCGGGCGCGACGCTGGGCGGTGTCCTCGCGACCGGCGAGGCCGGCCCTTTGCGCCACCGGTTCGGTGCGCCGCGCGACCTCGTCGTCGGGGTGCGGATGGCGCTCGACGAGGGCAGCCTGGAGCGGCAGGTCGACGGGCGCGATCTCGCCCGGGACGCCTGCGGGTCGTATGGCACGCTCGGCGTGATCACGGAGGCGACCGTCCGGCTGGAGCCGATGCCCGCCGCCCGGGCCTGGGTCGTCCGCCCGGTCGCCACGCCGCGCGAGGTGCAGCGGCTCACCGAGGCCGTCGTCGGATCGTCGCTGGAACCGGCCGCGATCGAGGCCGACCTCCCCGGCGGATCCGGCGCTCGCCCTGCGGAGCTCTCCGCGCTTTTCGAGGGCTCGCGTGAGGCCGCCCTGGCCCGCGCCGAGGCGGCCGCCAAGCTTCTCGGTGGCGGTGCGACCGTCGAGCAGTTGCCGCCGGCCTGGTGGGGGCGGTATCCGTTCGGAGCCGACGACGTCGCGCTGAAGATCTGGGGCCGGCCGAGCGAGCTGTTCGCGGTCGTCTATGCGCTGCGGGACGCGGCCGGGACGCCGGTGCCCGTGCGCGGGTCGGTCGGGCTGGGCGTCGCCGAGGTCGCGCTGCCTGACTCGATCGCGCCGGAGCGGCTCGACGGGATGCTGACCGCGGCCCGCACGGTCCTGCTCGCCCGGGGCGGCGGGGGCTGCACCCTGCTGCGCGCCCCGGTGGAGCTGCGCGACCTGGTGGAGACCTACGGGCCGGGGCACCTGACGGACGCGGCGGTCCGGCTCAAGCGGGCCCTCGATCCCGAGGACCGCCTCGCGCCGGGCCGGCTGCCCGACCCTGCATGAGAGCCGGGCCGGCTGCCGACCCCGCATGAGAGCCGGGACGGCTACCCGACCCCCTCATGAGACCCTGCGGACGGCGTGAATCACCTGGCCGGCGAACATCCTGCGTCAGGTTGTGCGCGTCTTCTCGGTCCATACGACGGACTGCTCCTGACCGTCGATCTCCGTCGTGTAGGCACGCTCCGGCACCTCCACGAAGCCGAAGCGGCGGTGCAGGGCGATCACCTGCTTGTTCCATGCCAGTGTGCGCCCGCCGAACGACTCCAGCCGCATCTCGTCGAACGCATAGGCCACCGCCGCCTTCTCCAGCTCCATCCACGCCGGCAGCAGCTCACCACGCTCGGTCAGGCCGTCGACGTCGAGGAAGAAGCCCCACTCGGCCGTGCCCGCGGCCTCGTCGTGGTCGTTGAAGGTCACCACGCCGCAGTCCTGGCCACGGTACGAGAAGATCAGCACCCGCTTGGTCGGGTCTGCCCGAACCTTCGTCCACCACTGCGCATGACCCTCAGGAGTGATGTACGCGGTATGGATGCTTGCCCCGCGGGTCCTCGGATGGTTACGCCATTGACGGATGGTTTCCACATCCGTGTCAAAAGCGTCGCGCAGCACCGAAAACCTCCCGAGATGGTCAAACGCCAACGGTACACTCGCTCGCGGGTGCCGCCCCGAGACGGTGGCGGCCGACCGGCTTGAGCCCTGATCGGACAGGACCCAGATCTGATGAGCAATCTCGATCGTCTCCGTGCCGCCTTTCGCACCGCGCTGGGTCTCCCGGAGGAGGTTGAAGTCGACAAGCTTGAATATCGAGGCATTGAACAGTGGGACTCGCTGGCCCACCTCACCCTGGTGGCGGAGATCGAGGACGCGTTCGACGTCATGATCGACACCGATGAGGTCATCGACCTGAGCTCCTTCGACAAGGCCGTCGAGATCCTGGGGAAGCACGGCATTGAGCTCACCGGCTGATGCGGCGAGGGTCGCGTTCGTCACCGGTTCGTCCCGGGGGATCGGCCGGGCGATCGCCCGAAAACTCGCCACCGAGGGTTACCAACTGGTCCTGCACGGGATGCGCGAGGGCTCGGCCAAGCCGACCGCCGACGAGCTGGCGGCGGAGTTCGGCATCGACCCGCTCGTCGTGCACGGCGACGTCAGCCGGGCCGCCGACGTCGCGGCGATGGTCCGCCTCGTCTTCGAGCGGCACCGCCGCCTCGACGCCCTGGTCGTCAACGCGGGCGTCCACGAGGCCGGCCTGCTCGGCATGATGAGCGACACCGCCGTCGAGCGGCTCTTCGCGGTCAACGCGGTCGGCGCCACCCACACCGTCCAGGCGTCGGTCAAACTGCTGCGCCGCGGCGCCGCGCCCGCCGTCGTCCTGCTCTCGTCGGTGATGGGCACCGCCGGCGCCGCCGGCCAGGTGGTCTACGGCGCGACCAAGGCCGCGGTCGCCGGCTTCACCCGCGCCGCCGCCAAGGAGCTCGGCCCGGCCGGCATCAGGGTCAACGCGGTCGCGCCCGGCTTCATCGCGACCGAGATGCTCGACTCTCTCGACGAGGCCGGCCGCGCCGAGCGGGTCGCCGCCACGGCACTGCGCCGCCTCGGCGAGCCCGAGGACGTCGCCGACGTGGTCGCGTTCCTGCTCTCCGCCGGCGCCCGGTTCGTCACCGGCCAGGTGATCGAGGTCGACGGCGGACTCGTGGTATGACCCTGCCGCACCCGGACGCCCGGCTGATCGACGCCGTCACCGGCGCCGTCGTGCCGGGCACGGCACTCGCCGCCGCCGCCGGCGCCTACGCCGGCCGCACGCCCGGTGTCGTCTTCCTCCCCATGCCGACCACGGTCGACGCCGTCGTGCGATACGTCAGCGCGTTCGAGGCCGGTCGCCCGCTGGCCCTGCTCGACCCGACGCTCCCGGCGGAGACGCTGGCCGACTTCGTCGACCGGTTCGAGCCCGCCGTGGTGGCCGGCCCCCTTCCCGACGACACCCCGAAGGGCTACCGGTTCACGTCGGACGAGCGGCTCGGTCCCCTGTGGGAGCGCGAGACACCGTCGGCCGCCGTGCCCCATCCGGACCTGGCCGTCCTGCTCGCCACCTCGGGCTCGACCGGCAACCCCAAGCTGGTTCGCCTCTCCCGTGCCGCGATCGCGGCCAACACCGCCTCGATCATCGAGGCGCTCGGCATCACCGGCGCCGACGTCACGGTGAGCAGCCTGCCGTTCTACTACTCGTTCGGCATGTCGGTGCTCAACACGCACCTGGCCGCGGGTGCGACGGTGGTCGTCGAGGCGGACGGGCTGCTCGGCCGGGGTTTCTGGCCCGCCGTCACCGAGCACGGCGTGACGTCGCTGGCGCTGGTCCCCTCGCAATACGAGATCCTGCGGCGCCTGCGCTTCGACCCGGCGAAGTATCCGAGCCTGCATACGCTCACCCAGGCGGGTGGCCGGCTGCGGACCGAGCTCATCGAGGACTTCCACGGCCGCATGAAGTCGGTGTCGGGCCGGCTCTTCGTGATGTACGGGCAGACCGAGGCCGCACCGAGGCTCACGACGTTGCCGGCGGACCGGTTGACCGAGAAGCTCGGGTCGGTCGGCCCGGCGGTGCCCGGCGGGCAACTCAGCGTGCGGCTCGATGACGGCACCGAGTCGACCGAGCCCGATGTGCGCGGCGAGGTGCTCTACCGGGGCCCCAACGTGATGCTCGGCTACGCCGAGACGGCCGCCGACCTGGCCCGCGGCGACGACCAGGGCGGTCTGCTCGAGACCGGCGACCTCGGCCACCTCGACGCCGACGGCTACCTCTTCATCGACGGCCGGCTCAAGCGCTTCGGCAAGGTCTTCGGCGTCCGGCTCAACCTCGACGACATCGAGGGCATGCTGCCCGGCCCGGCGGCGGCGGTGGCCGGCGACGACAAGATCATCGTCTTCGTCGTGGGCGGCGCAGGTGACGCCACGCGGCTCCGCCAGGACCTCGCCGAACGGCTCAAGTTGCACTGGTCCGGCTTCGAGGTCCGTGACATCGGGGCGCTGCCGCTGCTGAGCAACGGCAAGACCGACTACCGCACGTTGGAGTCCGCGCGATGAACGTCTTCACGCTGGCCCAGCCGGAGCGGGAGGCCCAGCTCCTGCCCCGGCTGGTCGAGCTGACCGATCGGCACCGCGCCCGCGGCGCCGCCTACGCCAACATCCTCGCCGCGATCGGCCACGGCTCCGGCCGCGAGTACCAGGCGATCGCCGATCTGCCCTGGCTGCCGGTCCGGCTGTTCAAGACCCGGCAGCTCAAGAGCATCCCGGACGACGAGGTCTTCAAGGTTCTCACGTCGAGCGGGACCACCGGTGACGTCAGCCGCGTCTACCTGGACAAGGCGGCGGCCGCGGCGCAGACCCGGATGCTGGGCCGGACCCTGCAAACGGTGCTCGGGCCGAAGCGGCTGCCGATGCTCATCGTCGACTCGACGGCGATCGTCAAGAACCGGCGCTCGTTCAGTGCCCGGGGCGCCGGTGTGCTGGGCATGGTGACGTTCGGCCGCGACCACGTGTGGGCGCTGGACGAGCACGGCGAGCCCGACGTGGCGGCGGTGCGCGGCTTCCTCGCCGAGCACGGCGATCAGCCGTTCCTGATTTTCGGCTTCACCTTCATGGTGTGGCTGTACCTCTACGAGCTCGCCCGTGACAACGGCCTCGACCTCAGCAACGGCATCCTGGTCCACTCCGGCGGCTGGAAGAAGCTGGTCGATCGCCAGGTCGACAACGCCGAGTTCCGCCGGGCCTTTCAGGCCGGCACCGGCCTCACCCGGATCCACAACTTCTACGGCATGGTCGAGCAGATCGGCGTCGTCTACCTCGAAGGCCCCGACGGCGACTCGCTCTACTGTCCCGACTTCGCCGACGTCGTCATCCGCGACCCGGAGACGTGGGAGCCCCTGCCCCCGGGCAGGCCGGGCCTGGTGGAGGTGGTCAGCACGCTGCCGGAGTCGTACCCCGGGCACGTCCTGCTCACCGAGGACCTCGGTGTGATCAACGGCATCGACGACGGCGCCTGGCCGGGCAAACGGTTCTCGATCCTCGGCCGCCTGGCGAGGGCCGAGGCCCGGGGCTGCAGCGACACCTTTGCCGGGGGATCGGCATGACGGCCGTCGAGCCGCGCTTCCCCGCCGGTGCGCCGGTCTCGGGCGTCGAACGACTGCTCGCGGAGGTCTCCCAGGAGCCCGACGGCGGCCGGCTGGCCGTCGGCGACGAGCGGGTCCGCGAGTTCCTCATCGCCTTCTCCCGCCGGCTGCTCAAGCCCGACCTGGCCCGCCGGCATCCGGAGCTCGGCTCGCTGGGCTTCTTCCTCCGCAAGGGTGAGCTCGCCCGGGCCGTCGAACGGCTGGGTGACGGCGTCGGCGGCCGGCGCCGCGCCCCGCGCGGGCTGGTCGTGCACTTCCCGCCGGCCAATGTGGACACGATTTTCGTGTACTCCTGGGCGCTCTCGGCCCTCGCCGGCAACCACAACATCGTCCGGATCTCCAGCCGTTCCGCCGGCGCCGCGCAGACGGTGCTCGAGGCGCTCAACGACGTGCTCGCCGACGCCCACCCGGCGATCACGCAGACCCAGCGGATGGTCGCCTACGACCGCGACGACGCCGTCACCGGCGCGCTCATGGGCGCCTGCGACCTGCGGGTGCTGTGGGGCGGCGACCAGTCGGTGAACCTGCTCCGCAGGCACCCGGTGCGGCCGCTGACCCGCGACCTCGCGTTCCCGGACCGTTCGTCGTTCGCGGCGATCTCGGTGCCCGGGTGGCAGGCGGCGACGCCGGCCCGGCGCCGGGCGGCGGCCGACGGCTTCGCCAACGACCTCTACTGGTTCGACCAGGCGGCCTGCTCGTCGCCGCGCGACCTGTTCTGGGTCGGCGACGCCGCGGCGGCAGAGGAGGCGAGGGCCGAGTTTGCGACGCTGCTGGGCGAGGTGGTCGCGCGGCGGGGCTGGGCGGTCGACGCCGCGATGGCGGTGGAGAAGCGCGTGGCCACCTACGGGCTGGCCGCGACCGGCGCGGCGACCCGGGTCGCGTTCGCCGGCAACGCGGTGGCCCATGTGGAGCTGGGCGGGCTTGACGAGGTCCAGCGGCACTGGCTCGGGGCCGGCACGATCTGTCACGTCACGATCGGGTCGCTCGCCGAGCTGGCGCCGGTGATCCGGCGCAAGGACCAGACGCTCAGCCAGTTCGGTTTCACCATGTCGGAGCTCGATGACTTCGTGACCACGCTCGCCGGCCGGGGCATCGACCGCATCGTGCCGCTCGGGCAGGCGCTGACGTTCGCCGGGGTCTGGGACGGGCTCGACCTGCTGCACGAGTTCACCCGGATCATCACGATCCAGACCTGAATCGGCTGAACAACCCCGGTCAGAGAGCTTTGGCGAGTCCGAACCGTGGTCACCGGCGTTGGGTGAGATGCCCGGTTACTGTGAGGAGTCTCCGAAGGTGTCGCTGTCTGTCGTCGTCCCGTGCTACCGCTCGGCGCGCATCCTCCCGGCGCTCGTGGAGCGCCTGAACGGCGTTCTGCCCACGATCCACCCGGATCACGAGGTGATCCTGGTCGTCGACAGCACGGACGAGACCTGGGGCGTCGCGAGCGAACTCGCCGGGAAGTTCGAGCACGTCCAGGCGATCCGCATGGCTCGCAACTACGGGCAGCACAATGCGCTCATCGCCGGCATCCGCGCGGCGGCCCACGACCGCATCATCACGATGGACGACGACCTCCAGCACCCGCCGGAGGAACTGCCGAAGCTCGTCGACGCCCTCACCGACGACCTCGACGTGGTGTATGCGGTTTCCGAGGTCGAGGAGCACGGCGCCGTCCGCAACCTGACCTCCTGGGGTGCCAAGACGCTGGTCATGGGCCGCACGATGGGCATTCCCAACGCCGACGTGCTGGGCGCGCTGCGCATCTTCCGCACCTTCCTGCGGTCGGGCTTCGACCAGGTCAGCGGGCCGCACGTGTCGGTCGACATCGTGCTGTCGTGGACCACGACCCGGGTCGGCTCGGTGTCGGTGCGTATGGACCAGCGCACCGAGGGCACCTCCGGCTTCACGCTCCGCTCGCTCATGAAGCACGCGGTCAACATGATCCTGGGCTACTCGACCAAGCCCTTGCGGATGGTCACCTACCTGGGCTCCCTGATCGGCGTCTGCGGCCTGCTGCTGACGATCCGCCTCGTCTGGCAGTACTTCCACGGCGACACCACGGTCGCGGGCTTCACGACGCTCGCCTCACTGGTCGCGATCTTCTCGTCGGCGCAGCTCATTGGCATCGGCGTGCTCGGTGAGTACCTCGGCCGGGTGCATTCCCACGGCATGGGCCGCCCCACCTACGTCATCCGCGAGCACATCAACCGAGGCGCCGCCGCCGACCGCCGCTAGCCCAGCGTTCACCGCGCCCTTCGTGCGTTGATCTTGCAGTTGTGGTGCCTAACAAACTGGGCATTCAGGGAGTGTCTCGGCACCACAACTGCAAGATCAACGCACGAAGGGCGGGGGTGGGGGCGGGGGCGTTAGGGGTTGGTGCGGAAGACCCAGAGCTTGCTCAACTGGTAGTTGATGATCGGCGCGGTTGCGATCAGGATCGCCTGCGCGATCAGCACCGGGATGTGCACGAGCTCGACCAGCACCGGCAGGCCGACGAACGTGTAGGCCAGCGCCCACAGGCACACCAGGTAGAACTTGACGAAGCCGGAGACGACCCGTCCCGTCGACCGGAACACGAAGCGCCGCTGCAGCGGATACGTCACGAGCGCGCACAGGAAGTTGGCGATCACCGTCGGGACCAGGTAGTGCAGGTGATCGCGGGTGAGCAGGTAGATGCCCGCGAAGAAGGCGTAGTACGACACCGAGGAGACGCCGCCGACGGTGAGGTAGCGGACGCGGCGATCGCCGGCCAGCGTGCCGATCGTGCGGATGAGCCATGGCCGGGCCGGGGCGGTCTTCTCGCCCGCTTGCTGCTCCGCGACCACGGCGACCGGGTTATCCGCGTGGCCGGAACGTCTCGACCGTGGTGATCACGGTGTCGATGTCGGTGTCGGTCATGCCGGCGTAGAGCGGCAGGCGCAGCAGTCGGTCGGCGACGTCCTCGGTCACCGGGCAGCCCTGCGGGCCGACCCGGCCGTACTGCTGGCCGGCCGGGGACACGTGCAGCGGCTGGTAGTGGAACGTGCCGAGCACTCCATGGCTGAGCATGTGCTTGAGCATGCTCTGGCGGCTCTCCAGGTCGGGCAGCAGCAGGTAGTAGAGGTGCGCGGGATGCTCGTGGCCTTCCGGCACGGTCGGCTGGACCACGTCGTGCTCGGCGGCCCAGGCCGCGAGCCGCTCGTGATAGCTGGCCCAGACGTGCTGGCGGCGGCGCTGGATCTCGTCGAAGTGCTCCAGTTGCGCGGTGAGGAACGCGGCCAGCAGGTCGGACGGCAGGTAGGACGAGCCGACGTCGATCCAGCGGTATTTGTCGACCATGCCGCGGAAGAACTGGGCGCGGTTGGTGCCCTTCTCCCGGATGATCTCGGCCCGCTCGAAGTAGCGGTCGTCGTTGAAGACCAACGCGCCGCCCTCGCCGCATTGGACGTTCTTGGTCTCGTGGAAGCTCTGCGTGGCCATCGCGCCGATCGAGCCGAGGTTGCGCCCGTGGTTGGTGCCGCCGAGGCCGTGCGCGTTGTCCTCGATCACGACGAGGTCGTGCTTCTCGGCGATCGCGTTGATGGCCTCCATCTCGACGCCGACGCCCGCGTAGTGGACCACGACGATCGCCTTGGTGCGCTCGGTGACCGCCGCCTCGACCTGCCGCTCGTCGAGGTTGAGGGTGTCCGGCCGGCAATCGACGAACACGGGCACGGCACCACGCAGCGCGTAGGCGTTGGCGGTGGAGCAGAACGTGAACGACGGGACGATCACCTCGTCGCCGGGTTCCAGGTCGAGCAGCAGCGCGGTCATGTCGAGCGCGTGGGTGCACGAGGTCGTGAGCAGCGCCTGCCGGGCGCCGATGATCTCGGTCAGTAGTGCGCTGGCCCGCTTGGTGAAGGGGCCGTCCCCCGTCATCGGACCACTCGTCATCGCCTGCCGCATGTAGTCGGCCTCGGCGCCGGTCAGATAGCCCTTGTTGAATGGAACCGTGAGCTGGTTCGTGGGAATCACTGGAGCCTACCTAACGGATGCTGCGATTGTGCGGGTTCGGTACGCCCGGGCGGCCAGGTCAGGAACGGGGCAGCTCGTACACGACGCAGACCCCTGACCGATAGCGTTCGGTAGCGAAGGTCGAAAGAGCCGGCGAGACGTCGCTCTGCGTCTCGTCAACGAATAGCCAACGTATCCGGTATCGGTCGCGGAGCACGTCCACCGTTTCGGGCGATGGATCCTCGAACACGGCGTCGTTGTCGGCCAGGATCCGCGGCTTCCAGTAGGGGACGTGGCCGACCCAGGTGTCGAGCCGGGCGGCCTCCTCGTGCGCGGTGGTCGAGAAGCCCCACCCCTCGACGAGCATGCGGCGCTCACTGTAGGCAGTCATCGAGAAGTGTAGATTGCTGCACCGTCCCTCGAGCGTGACGCAATGCGCGTTGGTCGCCACGAGGTCGTCGGGTGAGGAGTGGTCGCGCAGCCAGCGCCCGGCCTCGAGCGTGCCCTCGGAGACCAGTGGCGAGCCGTGGATGACGTCGCGCCAGCCGTGTTGCCGCGACTCCCGCAGCACGAGGTAGAAGTTCTGCACGGTCGTGTTGAGCCCGTAGCCGGCCAGCAGCGCCACCACGAGCGCCGCGGCCGTGCCCCGCGTGATCGGCAGCCACCGGCGGGCCACCAGCAGCGCGACCAGGGACACCACGGCGAACCCGAGCAGGGCGACGTGGGGCAGGACGATCGCGCGGGTGAGATTGCCGTACGACCCGGTGTTGCCGACGTTCGGCACGGAGCCGCGCCCGGAGCTCTGGATCGCCTGGACGACCACGACGCCGAGCAGCGCCGCACCGAGCAGGGGCAGCGCCCGGCGCACCGTCATCCGTCCGGCCGGCAGCAGCGCGACCAGTCCGGCGACCGCGGCGACCGACAGGTACGGGCGGGCCGCCTCGAGGAAGAACCGCTGGCTGTCGCCGGACTGACCGGTCAGCATCGTGGCCGCGGCGCCGCTGATCCCGACGCCGACGAGGACGGTGAGCTCCGGGGCGGGCAGGCGCCGGCGGAGCAGGCCGGCCAGCCCCGCCCAGACGCACACCCACGCGAAGACGGTGAGCGCGGCGAGCACGAGCAGGCGGCCGGTGACCTCGCCGGTGGAGTAGCCGGTGCTGATACCCAGCCCGCCGGTGACCACATCGGCGAGCGGCTTGAGCGCGGTGCCCTGACTCGTCGCGCCGAAGAGGACGAGCTGGGAGAAGGCGAGCGCGGCGACGGCCGGGCCGAGCGCGATCAGCGCGCCGCGGTGGAGCCGGCGGCGCAGGAGCAGCTCGACGGCGACGACGAGGAGCAGGCCGCAGAGCAGCAGCGGCACATAGGTCGCCTTGCCGCCCATGACCCCGGCGAGCAGCAGCGTGAAGAGCGCCCAGCGGCGCCCGTCGCGGTGGTCACGCAGCAGGTCGACCAGCATGAGGACGAGCGGCACGAACAGCAGCGCGCCGAACGTCTGCGTCGGCCCGGTCCAGACCGTGAGCCGCAGCGAGGAGCCGTCGTCGAGGCCGCTGAACGCGAGATTGCGGTAGAACTCGCCGACCCGCCACTGGTACGGATGGGGCGACAGCACGAACAGCGTCACCCCCGACGCCGCCACCGAGGTCCACCAGCGCCCGGTGACCTTGCCCGCGAGCAGCCCCACGAGCACCGTGAACGCCATCAGCATCGGCAGCATCGACAGCCGCAGCAGCAGCACGTTGGGCTCGATGCCGGTGACCCAGCTCGTCGCCGCCATCTCCGGGTAGGTGAACCAGTGGTAGTACAGCGGCTCGTCGGTGACCCAAGGCACGACCATCGGCATGTGGTGCTTCGCCTCGCCGAGCAGCGCCAGGTGGAACGTCGAGTCGGTGTCGGGCGCCGAGTTGTACGGGAAGCGCAGCCCGTAGATCCGGTAGAACTTGACGCTCCACAGCAGCGGGACCGCCGCCAGCCCCGTCATGCACCAGCGCCACAGCGGCGGCGGCCGATCGGCGCCCGGATCGCTGCGCCAGTAGCGGCGCAGGCCGGGGACGGTCGTGAACAGCGTCACCGTGGCGAGCGGCCAGGCGAGCACGAGCAGGGGCTGCCCGAGCAGGCGGGCCGCGACGTAGCAGAAGACCTCGCCGAGGTAGCCGAGCACCAGGCCGGCGGCGACGTCGGCCACGAACCAGCCGCGTCCCCGCAGGAGGTACCGCCACCACAGGGTGCCGGGCAGGGTGATGCCCAGCGCCAGGTAGAGCGCGAAGATCGCGGTCGTGGCGGGCGGGACCTCGTAGCACCAGAGGACCGCTACCGTCGCGACGAGCAACAACAGCGGCGACAGCCGGCCGGCCGTCACGAGGCGCCGCCGGCCGGCGGTGGCCCGCGCGTCGGCCGGCGCGGCGTCGTCGTCTTCCGCGAGGGTGACCTCGATGGGCGTCTGCACGGTCTTCTGGGCCCCCGGACACGGTGAAGGATTGACGCACGGTCACCGAACCGGCGGCCCGCTGCCGTGACCTCCCTCGACAGTGTCGATCGAGCCGGTCAGATGCGGTTTGCCGGTCCGTGTGTCGTGCACTCCGATCGTCCACCTCGCACCATCGGTCGCGGTGCTGAAACCGACGGTTGCGGGTAGGAGAATCGGCAGCTTGAAGGCGACGTGCGCCTCGTACGTGTCCGGCAGGCGGCCCTCCAACCCCGCCAGGCAGCGCGCCTTGGTCCACATGCCGTGGGCGATCGCGCGCGGGAAGCCGAACGCCTTGGCCAGCAGCCGCGACGTGTGGATGGGGTTGCGGTCGCCGGACACCGCGGCGTAGTCGGGGCCGGTCCGCCGCGGGATCCGCCACGTCGCGCTGGGACGGGGCGGCCGGGCCCGCTCCTTCGGTCCGTCCGGTGTCGAGCGGTCCGAACCGGTGCCGGTCCGGCGCAGGTACGTCGAGCGGGAGCTCCAGACCGGCTCGTCGTCGATCGTGGCGGTCGCGACGACGTCCAGTTGGGTGCCGCGGTCGTGCGGGCGCAGCGCCTCAGCCCGTACTGCCACGTCAAACGCATCCGAGGACAGCAGCGGCCGGAGGACCTGGATGCGGTTCTCGACGTGCACGAGGCCGAGCAGCGGGAACGGGAAGTCGGCGCCGGTCATCAGGGTCAGGGTGAGGGGGAACGCCAGGACGTGCGGATAGGTGGCGGGCAGTTCGTCACGCAGGCGGAACCCGCACACCCGGTCGTATTCGGCCATGTGCTCGCGGTCGACCCGCACGCCCCGCAGCACCAGCGCGCGTTCGGGCAGCCGCGGATCGGCGGCCGTGCCGCGGCGCAGCGCCGCAGCCCGGTAGAGCGGGCCCAGCCGCGGCGGGCGGTCCAGTTCCACGACCTCGGTCCCCATCAGGCCCCCAGGAGGCTCTGGCCGCAGACCCGGACCACGTTGCCGCTGACCCCGCCCGATGCGGGATTGGCCAGCCACGCGATGGTCTCGGCCACGTCCACCGGCAGGCCGCCCTGCGACATGCTGTTCATCCGGCGGCCCGCCTCGCGGACGAACATCGGCATGGCGGCGGTCATCTTCGTCTCGATGAAGCCGGGCGCGACCCCGTTGAGGGTGAGCCCGCGCGCGGCGACCGCGGCCGCGTTGGCCTCGACCAGGCCGATCACGCCCGCCTTCGACGTGGCGTAGTTGGTCTGGCCGCGGTTGCCGGCGATGCCGGACACCGAGGATACCGAGACGATGCGGCCGTTGCCGCCGAGCAGGTTCTCGGCCAGCAGGACGTCGTTGATCCGTTCCTGGCTGGACAGGTTGACGTCGAGCACCGACCGCCACTGCTGCTCGTCCATGCGGCCGAGCGTCTTGTCGCGGGTGATCCCGGCGTTGTGGACGAACACGTCGGCGTGCACGTGCCGCGTCGCGATGAAGTCGGCGAGCCGGCGTGGCGCGTCCTCGGCGGTCAGGTCGAGTTGCAGCGCCGTGCCCTTGAGCTCGTTGGCGACCCGGCTCAGGTCCTCGCCGGCGGCCGGCACGTCGAGGCAGACGACGTGCGCGCCGTCGCGGGTGAGCACCTCGGCGATCGCCGCGCCGATGCCCCGGGCCGCGCCGGTCACGATCGCCGTCTTGCCGACGAGCGGCCGCTCCCAGTCTTCGGGCACGTCGACGCTCGTCGGGCCGATGCGGACGACCTGCCCCGAGACGTACGCCGACCGGCCCGACAGCAGGAACCGCAGGGTCGACTCGATCGCGTCCTCGGCGCCGGGCGCGACGTACAGCAGTTGCGCGGTGGAGCCGTGGCCGACCTCCTTGCCGACCGAGCGGACGAAGCCTTCCAGCGCGCGCTGCGCGGTCGCCTCGCGGGCGTTGGCGCAAAGCTCGGGCGGGCTGCCGAGGACGACGACCCGCCCGGACGGGGTAAGCGAGCGGATGACCGGATGGAAGAAGTCGTAGAGCGCGCGCAGCCCGGCGGTGTCGACGATGGCGGTGGCGTCGAAGATCAGGACGGCGTTGTGGTCGCCGCCCTCCGCCTTCGGCAGCCCTTCGATGATCTTGTGGAGCGGTTCGACCAGCCGGCCGGACCCGCCGATCTGCGCGGGTCCGGCCAGCACCGGGTCACCCGCGCTGTGGCGGCGCAGCCTGGGCGGATCGGGCAGGCCAAGGCGTTTGACGAGGAACCGCCCGGCGCCCGAGTGGGCGAAGTTGGCGTAACGATCGGACATTGCAGTGCCTCCCCAGTCACAACAAACGCGTTACCCTACTCGCGAGTAGGGTAACTTCACGATGCCCTGGCGCGTCGAGAATGGAGACACCGATGGCCCCGGTTCGAGTCGCGATCGTCGGCGGTAATCGCATTCCTTTTGCGCGCTCGGGCAGCGCCTACGCCACTGCATCAAACCAGGACATGCTGACCGCCGCTATAGACGGACTCGTGGCGCGGTTCGGCCTGGCCGGCGAGCGGCTCGGCGAGGTCGCGGCGGGTGCGGTGCTCAAGCACAGCCGTGACTTCAACCTCACGCGGGAATCCGTGGTCGGATCGCGCCTCGACCCGCGGACTCCGGCGTACGACGTCCAGCAGGCCTGCGGAACCGGTCTAGAGGCGGCCATCCTCGTGGCGAACAAGATCGCACTCGGGCAGATCGAGGCCGGCATCGCGGGCGGGGTCGACACGACCTCCGACGCGCCCCTCGGCGTCAACGAGGACATGCGGCGGATCCTCATGGAGTTCGACCGGGCCCGCTCGCTGGGTGCCCGTTTGCGCGCGGTGAGCAAACTCCGGCCGACTCAGCTCAAGCCGGACATACCGCGCAACGCTGAGCCGCGGACCGGGCTGTCGATGGGCGAGTCCGCCGCCCTGACCGCCGTCGACTTCGGCGTGCCCCGTGCCGAGCAGGACGAGCTCGCGCTGGCCTCGCACCACAACCTCGCGGCCGCCTACGAGCGCGGGTTCTTCGACGACCTCGTCACGCCGTACCTCGGCCTCACCCGCGACCAGACCCTGCGCCCGGACACCACCCTGGAGCGGCTGGGCAAGCTGAAGCCGGTCTTCGGCAAGGGGCCGTCGGCGACCATGACGGCCGGAAACTCGTCGGCCCTGACCGATGGTGCGGCGGTGGTACTGCTGGCGTCCGAGGCCTGGGCGGCCGCCCGGAAGCTGCCGGTGCTGGCCTACTTCGACACCGCCGAGACCGCCGCCGTCGACTTCGTGCACGGCGACGACGGGCTGCTCATGGCCCCGGTCTACGCGGTGCCGCGGATGCTCGCCCGGGCCGGACTCAAGCTCCAGGACTTCGACTTCTACGAGATCCACGAGGCGTTCGCGTCCCAGGTCCTGGCCAGCCTGAGGGCATGGGAGGACCCGGCGTTCTGCAAGGACCGCCTGGGCCTCGACGAGCCACTGGGCCCGATCGACCGATCGCGCCTCAACGTCAACGGTTCGTCGCTGGCGACCGGTCACCCGTTCGCGGCCACCGGCGGCCGGCTCGTGGCGACCCTGGCGAAGCTCCTCTCCCAGCGGGGCCAGGGCCGCGGCCTGATCTCGATCTGCGCGGCCGGCGGCCAGGGCGTGACCGCCATCTTGTCGCGCTGACCCCCCTTTTTGCGCGTTGATCTTGCAGTTGTGGTGCCGCGACACTCCCAGGATGTCCGGGTTTGTCAGGCACCACAACTGCAAGATCAACGCGCAAAAGGGGGGGCAAAGGGCAAGGGGGGATGGTGTCGAACGGCGGGGAACGGCTGTCGCCAATATCGTGGAGACATGACCGGCATCCAGCCCACCATGCTCCGTCCGGCCACACCGCGGCCCGCCTGGCAGACGGCCGTCGGCCTCGTGCTCGTGCTGCCGGCGTTCGTGCTGCTGCTCACGAGCTACGTGGAGCCGGCCGTCTGGACGTTCCGGTCCAGCTTCAACCGGTTCACCGGCCTGCGGTTCAACCCCGGCGGCGAGGGTGCCGGCTTCGACAACTACGCGAAGGCGTTCGACGTGGGGCTGGGCGGCAGTCTCCTCTTCGGGCTGAGCCTCGCCGCCGTGCCGCTCGCCCTGGTCCTGCTCCTCGCGCCGGCCCTGGCCTGGGCCGCCGCCCGCACCGGGCGCGCCGGACGGTGGGTGGTCCGAGCGCTGCTGACCATCCCGCTCGCCGCCTTCGCCCCGATGGCCGTCGCGCTCGCGTACCGCGCGCGTGACCTGACCGGCGACGGCCGGCCCGAAGTCCGGCCGATCTACTGGCTGGGCACCTTCGGCCTCGTCTCGGCCGCCGGGGTCGTCGTCTACCTCGCGGCCTTCCGGCGTCGCGACGCCACCCGCAGCCCGTGGCCCGCCGTGGGCGTCACGGCGCTGCTCGCGGTCCTCGCCGTCATCGCGGCCGGGCTGCAGGAGTTCACGTACTCCTACATCGAGGGCTTCGGCACCTCGCCCGCCGGGACCCCGGCCCGGCTGATGTTCGACACGTCGTTCCGGACGCGCGACTTCGGCGTGGGCGCGGCCGTCTCCGCCACGGTGCTGCTCCCGCTGATGCTCTTCGGCCTGGCCGCGACCGTGATCATCGTGCTGACCGGCCTGCGCCTCGAGGTGGACCGCTCGTCACCGGAGCCCGCCCCGGCGAAGAGCCCCACGCCCTGGGTCGTCGGCGGGATCCTGCTGGTCGTCGTGCTGGTGGGCACCGGGTTCGCCCTGTGGCCGTGGCTGTCCGACATCACCAACCCGTCGCCGGTCGCCGACCCCACTTGGGGCAACACCTGGTTGCCCCCGCTGGTGTCCACCCTCGTCGGGGTCACGGCGGCGGCGCTCGCGGCGTTCGGCATCAGCGGCCTGCGTCCCCTGGGCCGGCACAGTGAGTGGCTGCTGTTGCCGTTCGGCCTCTTCCTGTTCGTCGGTATCGCCCCGCTGGCCCTGCGCGCCTACGCCGCGGGGGCCACCGCGGGCCGGCTGAACTCGTTCATCGGCCTGATCTCGCCGTCGCGGGTGGCCATCCCGGCGCTGTTCATCCTGGCGCTGGTGTTCCGGGGTCAGGCGCTGCGCCGCGAGGCCCTCCGGCAGGAGAACCGCCCGGCCCCGTGGTCGAGCCTCGTCCTCCCGGCCCTGCCGATGCTCGGGCTCGCGTACCTGGTGACCTGGGTGGTCCAGGCGCAAAACCTGCTGTGGCCGTTGATCTCCGCGACCAGCCGCCACATGACGGCCCATCTCCTGCTGGTCGAGGTCCTCCAGACGTTCGACCTCGACCGGCTGCCGTACGGCCGGCTGCTCCCGCTGCCGATGCTCCTGCTGTTCCTGCTCCTGGGTGTCGCCGCCCAGTTGTGGTACCTCGACCGCGTGGCGCTGCGGGTCGGTCTGCCCGAGCGCGACCACCCACCCCGCACCTGACGCGGCGGCGGAGAGTCGATCGGCTTCGCGGCTCGCGTCCAGAGGATCGGAAGCAGCGGCGACGAACCTCGCACATCCCGCATGTCGCCTTTCAGGACGCGCAAGGTCGGCGGCTGCGGTGCCCCTCGGACCCGGCAGGCAGAATGGGCCTCGTGAACAAACCGCGGATTCCCGACGTGCTCGCCTCCCGTTACGCCTCTCCTGAGCTGGTCACCATCTGGTCGCCGGAGGAGAAGGTCCGCCTCGAGCGGCGGCTCTGGCTCGCGGTGCTCACCGCGCAGCGGGATCTCGGGGTGCCCGTGCCCGACGGGGTCGTCGAGGACTACGAGCGGGTCGTCGACGACGTCGACCTGATCAGCATCGCCGAGCGCGAGCGGGCCACCCGGCACGACGTCAAGGCGCGTATCGAGGAGTTCTCCGAGCTCGCCGGCCACGAGCACATCCACAAGGGGATGACCTCGCGCGACCTCACCGAGAACGTCGAGCAGCTACAGATCCGCAAGTCGCTGGAGCTGGTCCGGGATCGGATGGTCGCCGCACTCGCCCGGCTCGCGGCACGCGCCCGGCAGTATGACGAGTTGGTGATGGTCGGGCGGTCGCACAACGTCCCGGCGCAGGCCACGACGCTCGGCAAGCGGTTCGCGAGTGCGGCGGAGGAGCTCCTCATCGCGTACCGACGGATCGAAAACCTGCTGGAGCGCTATCCGCTCCGCGGCATCAAGGGTCCGGTCGGCACGGCCGCCGACCAGCTCGACCTGTTCGGGAGCGACGCCGGCAAGGTCGCCGAGCTCGAGCGAAAGGTCGCCGAGCACCTCGGCTTCCGGCACGTGCTCATGAGCGTCGGGCAGGTCTACCCGCGCTCGCTCGACCTCGACGTGGTGTCCGCGCTGGCGCAGGCCGTGGCCGGGCCGTCGAGCCTGGCGACCACGATCCGTCTCATGGCCGGCTACGAGCTGGCGACCGAGGGGTTCAAGGCCGGTCAGGTCGGTTCGTCGGCGATGCCGCACAAGATGAATACGCGCTCGTGTGAGCGGGTCAACGGACTGGCGGTTGTGGTCCGGGGCTACCTGTCGATGATCGGCGAGCTGGCCGGCGACCAGTGGAACGAGGGCGACGTGTCCTGCTCGGTGGTGCGCCGCGTGGCGCTGCCCGACGCGTTCTTCGCGGTCGACGGGCTGTTCGCCACGTTCCTGACGGTTCTGGACGAATTCGGCGCCTACCCCGCAGTGGTGGCGCGTGAGCTGGATCGCTATCTGCCGTTCCTCGCGACCACCAGGGTCCTCGTCGCGGCTGTCGGGCACGGCGTCGGCCGTGAGGATGCTCACGAAGCGATCAAGCAGCACGCGGTGGCGGTGGCGCTCGCCATGCGCGAGAAGGGTGCCCAGGACAACGACCTGCTCCAGCGACTCGCCGACGACGAGCGGCTGCGGTTGTCCCGGCCCGAGGTAGAAGGCCTGGTAGCGAACCCCTCGGTATTCATCGGCGCCGCATCCGCGCAGGTCGGCGCGGTGGTGGCGGAGATCGACGAGGTTCTCGCCCGGCATCCGGAGGCCGCTGCGTACGTGCCGCCGCCCATTCTCTGACGCCGATCTTGGTTCTCCGGGAGGCCGCTAAGATGCGTGGTGGGCGATGTTTCGGACCGCGCTACAAGATCGGCCATGCCGGGTCACGGCCGGTGATCTGCGGCGTTGTCCCGCCCGGTAGGCTCGTGTCGCTCGCCCTCGAGCGCCCGACTCAACGTCAGGAGTGCCCCGTGGCCCGCGTCGTGGTGGACGTCATGCTCAAACCGGAGATCCTGGACCCCCAGGGTCAGGCGGTCGCGAACGCGCTGCCGCGACTCGGCGTCGCCGACGTGGCCTCAGTGCGCATCGGCAAGCGGATCGAGATCGAGTTCGACGGCGCCGCCGACCTCGACCGTGCCCGTGAGATCGCCGACAAGCTGCTCGCGAACCCGGTGATCGAGGACTTCACGCTGCGGGTGGAGGAGCCGGCGGAGGTCGAGTCCCGGTGACCGCCCGCATCGGTGTCGTCACCTTCCCCGGTTCACTCGACGACCGTGACGCCGCCCGTGCCGTGCAGCTCGCCGGCGGCGCGCCGATCCCGCTGTGGCACGCCGACGCCGAGCTCTACGGCGTGGACGCGGTCGTCCTGCCGGGCGGCTTCTCGTATGGAGACTATCTGCGCGCGGGCGCCATCGCCCGGTTCTCCGCCGTGATGGAGTCGATCGTCAAGGCGGCCGGCGACGGTCTGCCCGTGCTGGGCATCTGCAACGGCTTCCAGGTGCTGTGCGAGGCGCACCTCCTGCCCGGCGCTCTCACCCGCAACCAGCACCTGCACTTCCGCAACCGCGACCAGGGCCTGCGGATCGAGAACGCGTCCACCGCCTGGACCAACGGCTTCCAGTCGCGCCAAGAGGTCGTGATCCCGGTCAAGAACGGCGAAGGCTGCTACATGGCCGACCGGCGCACCCTCGACGGGCTCGAGGCCGAGGGCCGGATCGTCGCGAGGTACATCCGCGGAAACCCCAACGGTTCGCTGCACGACATCGCGGCGATCACCAACGCCGCGGGCAACGTCGTCGGGATCATGCCCCACCCGGAGCACGCCGTTGAGGTGCTGACCGGCCCGTCGATCGACGGCCTCGGCATCTTCACGTCCGTGCTCGCACACCTGGGAGCCCGCGTATGACCGCCACGACGCACGAGTTCGACACCGTCGAGCAGGCCGGCAAGACCCCTGACGAGGAGCAGCCCTACGAGGAGCTGGGCCTGCGTGAGGACGAGTACCGGCGCATCCGGCAGATTCTGGGCCGGCGGCCGACCACCTCCGAGCTCGCCATGTATTCGATCATGTGGAGCGAGCACTGCTCGTACAAGAGCAGCAAGGTCCACCTGCGCCAGTTCGGCGAGAAGGCTCCGAAGTCCGAGCTGATGCTGGCCGGCATCGGGGAAAACGCCGGTGTCGTCCGGGTCTCCGAAGACATCGCCGTGACCTTCAAGGTCGAGTCGCACAACCACCCCAGCTTCGTCGAGCCCTACCAGGGCGCGGCCACCGGCGTCGGCGGCATCGTCCGCGACATCCTCGCGATGGGCGCGCGGCCGGTCGCCGTCATGGACCCGCTGCGCTTTGGCGCCGCCGACCACGAGGACACCAAGCGTGTCCTGCCCGGCGTCGTCGCCGGCGTCGGCGGCTACGGCAACTGCCTCGGCCTGCCCAACATCGGCGGCGAGGTCGTCTTCGACCCCTGCTACCAGGGCAACCCACTGGTCAACGCGCTGTGTGTCGGCGTCCTGCCGGTCAACCGCCTGCAGAACAAGGAGGCGCACGGCCCCGGCAACATCGTCGTGCTCCTCGGCGCCAAGACCGGCCGCGACGGCATCGGCGGCGTGTCGGTCCTGGCCAGCGCCACCTTCGACAGCGACGGCCCGGCCCGCCGCCCGTCGGTGCAGGTGGGTGACCCGTTCATCGAGAAGCTGCTCATCGAGAGCTGCCTCGAGTTGTACGAGCGGGACCTCATCGTCGGCGTCCAGGACCTCGGCGGCGCCGGCCTGACCTGCGCTCTCACCGAGACCAGCGCCGCGGCCGGCACCGGCATGGACGTCGACCTCAACCTGGTGCCACTGCGCGAGGCGTCGATGGACCCGCAGGAGGTCCTCGCCAGCGAGTCCCAGGAGCGGATGCTGCTCATCGTCGACCCGGCGAAGCTCGACGAGGTGCTGCACGTCGCCGAGCGCTGGGGCGTCATCGCGACCGCCATCGGCCAGGTCACCGACACCGGCCGGCTGGTGATCACCTGGCACGGTGAGACCGTCGTCGACGTCCCGCCGGGCTCGCTCGCCGACGACGGCCCGATCTACGCCCGGCCGATGCGTGAGCCGGCCGACCTCATCCTGCTCCAGGCCGACCGCGCCGAGACGCTGCCGCGGCCGCGCACCGGCGTCGAGCTGCGCGAGACGCTGCTGCGGCTGGCCGCCAGCCCCAACCTGTGCGACAAGAGCTGGGTCACCGAGCAGTACGACCGATACGTCCAGGGCAACACGATCCTCGCCCAGCCGGAGAACTCCGGCGTGATCCGCATCGACGAGCAGACCGGGCTCGGCATCGCGCTGTCCGTCGACGGCAACGCGCGGTTCGCGCGGCTCGACCCGTACAACGGCGCCAAGCTCGCCCTCGCCGAGGCCTACCGCAACGTCGCCGCGGCCGGGGCCACCCCGCTCGCGGTGACCAACTGCCTCAACTTCGGCTCCCCCGAGGACCCGCAGGTCATGTGGCAGTTCGCCGAGGCCGTCCGCGGCCTGGCCGACGGCTGCGCCGAACTGGGCATCCCGGTCACCGGCGGCAACGTCAGCTTCTACAACTCGACCGGCTCGCAGGCCATCCACCCGACGCCCGTCGTCGGTGTGCTCGGCGTCATGGGCAACGTCGGCAGCCGCGTTCCGATGGGCTTCGGCGGCGACAGTGACCTGATCATGCTGCTCGGCGAGACGACCGAAGAGCTGTCCGGCTCCGAGTGGGCATGGGTGACCCACCAGCACCTCGGCGGGCGGCCGCCGCGGGTCAACCTCACCCGCGAGCGCATCCTCGCCTCGGTCCTCACCGAGGCCGGCGAGCGTGGCCACCTGTCGTCGGCGCACGACCTCTCCGACGGCGGCCTCGCCCAGGCGCTGGTCGAGGCGACCTTGCGGTACGACCACGGGGCCAACATCACGCTGCCCGAGGATCTCAACCCGTTCGTGGCGCTGTTCTCGGAGTCGACCGCCCGGGCGCTGGTGTCCGTGCCGCGCGGCCACGAGAAGGCGTTCGTCACCCTCTGTGCGCAGCACGGCCTGCCGGTCACCGTGATCGGTTCGGTCGACGGGCGTAGCCGGGCCCTCGACGTGCGAGGCCAGTTCACGATCTCGCTCGATGAGCTGCGGGCCGCCTGGACCGGCACCCTGCCGGCCCTGTTCGGTGAGGTGTCCACGGAGGCACCGGCCTACGTGCCGCCCACCGTGGACACGTTCTTCGAGCCGGTCGAGCCGCCGGAAGTACCCGCGTCGCCCGGTGACACCGACCCAGACGCCTGACATGGCCGAGGGCGTCTTCAGCCAGCCCGGCTCTGGCGCCCGTTTCGACTGGGGACCGGCAGGTGCGGCCGAACTCGCCCGCGTCTGCTCGGTCCTGGTCGTGGTCGACGTGCTGTCATTCTCGACAGCCGTGGACATCGCGGTGGCGCGCGGCATGCGCGTCCACCCCTTCCCCTGGTCCGACCAGGCCCGCGCCTACGCCGATCGCATGGGTGCCGCGTTTGCCGTCGGCCGCTCGCAGGCGACGGCGGACCACCCGTGGTCGCTCTCCCCGGCCGCCCTGTCGACCGCCCCGATAGCCGCTGATCTGGTACTTCCATCGCCGAACGGCGCGACGATCTGCTCCGCGGCCGCCTCCACGGGTGCCGCGGTGGTGGCGGCCTGCCTGCGCAACGCCCCGGCCGTCGCGCGCTGGCTCGTGACGCAGGGCCACGGCACGGCCGCCTCCCCGGTCGGCGTGGTGGCGGCCGGCGAGCTGTGGCCGGACGGCACGCTCCGTCCGTGTGTGGAGGACCTGCTGGGCGCCGCGTCGGTCCTCGACGGCTTGTCGATGCTGGGCGCCCCGCTGTCGGTGGAGGCCGCTGTGACGCTGGCGGCTCTGGCGGCGGTACGCAACGTACCCGCGGCGGTGCGCAAGTGTGTGAGCGGCCAGGAGCTGAGGCAGCGAGGCTTCGCGGAGGACGTGAGCCTGGCCGTCCAGTCCGGCGTTTCCGCCATGGTCCCGGTCCTGACCAACGGCGTGTTCGCCCCGGTCTGACGCACTCACTCCAATTCGAGGCTCACGGCGATCTCGTCCGGTTCCTTGGGCTTCGCCGGAATCAGGACACGGTATCGCCGCCCTTCGCCGATCACGATCGCCTGCCACTGATCACCGAGTCGACGGCACTCCGTGACGTCGAGGCCGGCGTCGGCGTCGAGCTTCGACGCGACGGCCAGCTTGGCCGTGGCCTCGGCGTAGGGTCGCTGCTGGGCCTCGCTCTGCCAGCCGAAGCGAAGCCTGGCCTGACGGGCCCCGGCCTTCAGCGCCTCCCAGGCCGCGATGCCGACGAGCTGTTGCGCGACGGCGCTGGCGATGAAGGCGGCCGCCAGCTCGACCCCACCCCTCGCACTCATGGGGGGAGGCGGGCCGTAGTCGTCTCTGGGCCGGGTACTCGGGACGGGCACACTCACGCGGGGCTGGACGGTCTCGCGCTGTTCCTGGTCCGTCATTGCTAAAGGGTAGAGGCTCAGCGCCACTGCGTGACATAGTCGATCGTCCCTCGAATAACCGCGGGAACCGTCGACGGCGGCGGGACAGTGCCATGTGGGCAGTTCCATGCGCTGGTCCGAACCGCGGTGGTTCCTCTGCCGCTTTCCTCTGCGTAGCACTTCCCTCGCAGACTACAGATGCGCGCCTGCCACTCCCGCCGCTCCTGTTCGCGAATGGAGTGCCAGAGTTCTGGATTGGTGGCGTGCTTGATCGCCCCGGCCAGGGCGTCGAGTGCCTGCTCATGCACATCGCTCTGTACTTCGCGGCGATCGGCCCCCGGCGGACCAAGCACGCTGATGACGTCCCTTCCGCCAATGCGCGACGATCGTGCTGCCCTTCACGGACGTGACGATCTCGATGGGCGTGGTCATGTCAGGGATCTCGTCATGTCAGCACCGTAGGCGGTAGGTCTCGCGCCGGACTAGGTGCGCTCAGGAAGGACTTAGGACAAGCCGCCGGCTCCCCAAGGATGGCCGGCGGAACTCAAGCGTCCGCTTGAAGGTCCAGACAGGCACGACGATGGCCACTGCGGCGGCGAGCAGGGCTGCGTCCAGCGCGATGAGGCTTTCGGCATTCACGCGGGCAGGGTACGCACCCGCGGCGAGCGGATGGTGCGACAACCGCGCCGACCCTGGAGGCCGCCGCGGTTGGGCAGGATGGTTCCGCGCTGCCTTCCCCGAGGGGATCTAAAGATACCCCTCGGGGAAGTCGCCGTGCTGTTTCCGAGGGCGCGGTACGGCGCGTTCGGTCGCGTCGTCAGGTGCCGCTTCGCGCGGCCGTGCTGTCGCTCGGCGCCTTAGCGGCCTTCCGCTCCTGCGCTCTTCTGGCAGCCTGTTCCCTGTTCGCCGCCGCCTTCCTGCGGTGCCTCTCGATGCGGAGTGCCGTGGACGGTTGGGTCGTCTTCCTGATCGCCGGTGAGCTGCTGGCGATCTGCGACACTCGCTGTGGTGACAGTCCGAGCAGTTGTGCGGCGTCCCGGCCGGTGATCCCCAGAGCGGCGAGGCGCTGGACCGCCGCCGCGGTCGCGGTCGTGGACTTCTGGTCCGCTTCTCGGGCGGCCTGCCGGGCATCCAGCGCCTCGGCCAGCTCGCACCGGGCTTCCGGAACCTCGGGGTGCAGCGTGACGGCGAACGAGTCGGGCGCCACGTCGAGGAACAGCGCGAGGGCGTCGCGGACCATGGCCTCGGCCTCGCTGAGCCTACGCGCCTGGGTGTGGAGTCCCTTGAGTTCGGGGACGCTGATCGCCCACCAGGCGCCCGAGCGCCGGCAGGTAGCCGTGTAAGTCTTCACCGCCACCACCCTTTCCCGAGTTGGTCTTCGAGGTCGCGCATGATGGCGCGAGCCGTGATTTCGTTGATCTCGGTGTGGCGAGGGACGACGACGTTCTGGCCATCGCACCGGTAGATGCTGTGGGACGTGCCCTCGCGGTGCAGTCCGAAGTCGACTCCTTTGCCCGCCGCTGCCGTGCGGATCTTCTTCAGGAGGTCGACTCGCTTCATGCACTGAGTCTAGTGTACTAGACGAAAATCATCTAGTGCGCTAGACGAAGTGCCACAGCGGGGTGGATGTCGATCAGTCGACGTTTCCGGTACTGCACCCCTATGTAATGTTATGACATGTGTAAGATAGTGGCATGGGTCAACCGTTCCAGATCACCACCAACGTCGCCAGGGTGCTCCGGGCGCTGCTCGACGACCCCGGCCGCCAGCACTACGGCTACGCGCTCATGCGCGCCTCCGGCCTCAAGTCCGGCGCGCTCTACCCGATCCTCGCCAGGCTCGAAGCGGCGGAATGGATTGAAGGACACCGAGAGGTCATCGAGGAGGCCGAAGCGGGCAGGCCCGCCCGGCGGTACTACACCCTCACCACGGACGGCGCCGTTCATGCCCGGCGGGCACTTGCCGAGCTGCACCAGGCCATCGGGTACACCCGCGCGCCGGTCCAGTCGCGCCCGGCCGGCGGTGTTGCGTGACGATCTGGCACTTGGTTGGCGGACTCGCTGGCCTGCTGGTGATGTTCGTGGTCTTCGAGACGCTGAAGAACATGATCGCGAAGGAGACGCAGACCAGGCTCGAACGGCTCCTGTACGCAATCCTCCGGCTCGCTCGACGCCGGGCCGGCACACTGCGGCGACGCTCGGTCTGGAGGCGGGCCTGGACGTGAAGGTCGTGTCGGACCAGCTCGGCCACGCGAACACGAACATCACCAGACCAGGAACCTGTACCAAAATGTTCGCCGGACGGTGCACGACGCGGCGGCCGAGGCTGTGGTGGCGCTGTTGCCGCCGCCCACTCCGCGGCCAAGCGAGTAAGCATGCTGCCTTGTGTGGCCATGTGGTGGCCAAACGAGCGACGCCGTGTGGGATGGTCCGGGACAACCACCGGTGTGACAACGGTGGTTGTCGCAGGTCAGAGAGCGGAGGGCGTGGGATTCGAACCCACGGAGACGCGGAACGCCTCACCGGTTTTCAAGACCAGAGCGTGCGCCTGGCTTGACCTGCGCCGATAGACCGAACTGGGAGATCGATGACACTCCTCAGGCACGGGACCACCGCGGATGCAGGCGGCACCGCCACGGGCCAGGCGACCTTGATCCGGACCGTTCCGCAGAGACACCGGGCGGCGATCCCGCCGATCGGCTACCGATCGCCGGTATTACCGGTAATACTGATACCCCATGAGTGAGTTGCAGTGGCGGATGCCGCAGCCGGACGAACTCCCGCAGGCGACCCTGCGGGATGGGCTGAACGTGGCCGACGTTGCCGAGGTACTGGATCGTGACGAGCGGTCGCAGCTTCGGGCGTACAACGACCTGTTGCTCCTCGTCGTGGCCGAGACAGACGCGCGCGTGCTCGTACGGGTGCTCCTCGTGCGCAATGACGACTCGTTCGTCTGGCGGGTGCACAGCGCTCGTGCGGCTGGCGCCACCGATGGTCAGCAGTGGATGCAGAGAGGAGATCAGCGATGACCGGGACACCGGACTTCGACCGTATGAGCAGGGATGAGATCGCCAACTGGCTGCTGGAGGCCGACGACATCACTCCTTGGCGCGAGTGGGCAAAGCCCACAAGCCCAACAGGAACCTTCGTCCAGGTCGACCCGGCCGGCGAAGCAGTCGAACGAGTCGTAACAGTGAAGATGCCAAGCGACATGGTCGCCAGACTGGACAGCGCTGCCGGCCGCGACAGGGCCGGCCGATCCGGAATCATCCGGGCAGCGGTCGAGGAATATCTGGAACGGCACCAAGGAGAAGCGGCGTAAGCCCAGACCGCGTGGGCAGAAATCCGCCCGTCCCTTCGAGTCCAGTCCACGATGCTCGGAAGGACCTGCAGCGCCTGTGAACTGGACGTCAACCGCACGATGGGGTATCGAGGTCGCCGCCGGACGTTGATGGACGAGAGGACAGAGTTCAGGATCGCGTCTCGCTCAGGGCGCCAATAGCACAGACAAGGGCCGCCTAAATGGCGGAATCGGTCAACCAGGGAAGAAGCCCTCGAAAAGGCCGCGAAGTTCGTCCGCTTCTCGAAAGAGACCTACAGTCGAGTGTGGCGGCAGGCTCGCCTTCTCGCTCTCACTGAGTCTCAGCAGCGTTCGCCTTTGGCGAAGGTGCCTTATCATCTGCGGCACGCGGCTGTGTCGTTGTGGCTTAACGCAGGCGTCCCGGCAACCCAGGTTGCCGAAGGGGCTGGGCACAGCGTAAATGTCCTGCTCAAGGTCTACGCCAAGTGCATCGACGGTCAAGACGAAGCAGCCCGCCACCGAATCGAAGCAGCTCTGCTGACAGCAAGCAATCACGGCACCGCGTTGCCGGAATGAGCAGCCAGTTCACCGGGCCGGTCGCTCAACGATCAGCGTGCGATAAGGCGTCGCCCCGATAACAGCTCGGGAGTACGCTGCTTTTGTGAGCAGTAGTCGACCAATCCCGTGCGTCAACGTGGCAGTACCAGCATGGCTTTGGGGTGGAATGCCGCTGGAGTTCTTCAACGGCGCAGATCTGCATGTCCGACGCAGCTCTCGGCAAAGCGGCTTCTTCTCGATTCAGACTAAGGAATCCTATTACCGCAACCGTCCAGCACTCGTCGCCAGCCAGAACATTGCCGGGCCGCGCCAGCAATCCAGCACCTTCCCCACACTTTCGCAAATCTCAACAAGAGCAGGCGAAAGCAGTAGCCTGGATCAGTTCACCCAGAAGCAGATACATAACATCGAGCAGCGCATTCTAAAGTCAAATTCCATCGTCGACGTGTTCTACCTGTGGATTCTGCAAACCATGGTTGCAGGGCCGCAGGATCTCGCCGGAACCGCCGAAGGCGTTTACCGTGGGCTTCACATCATGGCCCTCGAAGGCGATTCGAATGAGCACCTTCTTGAAAATTCTGCCGTGCACGTAGTTACCCGATCTGAAGCACTAGTGAGAAGAGTGAAGTTCCCTGCGGTGCTTCTTCGCATCGCGCACGATGACCAACTCAGAGCGGGTGATTTTACCTATATAAAGAACAGTCTTGCCAAAGGTGATCGACCGTTCTCTAGCGGAGACGGACTTCTACACGGTATTTACACCTTCGACGCCTACCTCGCGCCCCTCATCGGCTGCATGACGCCGCAGATCTGGGCCTTTTCGGCGCACCGGACCTTCGGTGCAGTCGTCTACAGCTTTGGGCGCCATCTTGCCGGGCTCAACCCCGGAGCCGCCGAACTGTTACACCTCGTTCCGCGAACGACCGAAACGTCGCGAACGTGGACGAGCCCTACGCTTAGCCCCGCAGCATGCTCCGATGCGATTGCTTGGTGGACCAAGCAGCTCAATGAGATCTTTTCGGTTCTCAGCGATCCGGTCGTGTTCGCCGACAAGACCAACACATATGACCCAGTTAGACACCACCAGAAGCTACTTACAGCCGAGCAATTGTTCCGGCGCACCGGATCGATCCTCACGTCGTATCGAGATGCAGAAGCACAGCAGGTCCTGCTGTTCACGGTACTCGACATCCTCGACCGAATCAGTCAGCAAAGCGTGGAGAAGTCGGCTCATCTTGTAACAGCGGAGCGGGCACTAACTCGGCTTCGGGGCACCATGAGCCCCACTGCGGCCGAAGTGCTATTGCCGCTCGCAGAACGCGCCGTTGCCGCCTTGAAGTCTGTCCAGGATGGCTTCTTCATCCGATCTAGCTCAACCAAGCCTGACGAGATGAAGATTTTTGGGCTTTCTAAGGTCAACGCCGCTGCCAAATACGTCAAGCTACTACGTGACGCCACTCACGGCCACGGCGCAAAGAACGCCGGTCGAGTAGCCGAGACGAACGCTCTTCTTGCGAATCACGACGGCACGATTTCGCACGACCTACCACTCCTGGGCTACCTGTATCTGTTGGACTTCATGTCTCGGCCGCAGGACCTGCGGAGGCGCCTCATGGCAAGCACGTCCTAACTGGCGCCATGGCCTCGCCCTCAGGGCATCCGATGACACGGTGATGACACAACCAGTGGGCCGAGGCGGGTTTCGGTGAGATCGAGCGGGACAGCCGGCCGATAGACCAGAACGCCCGCTGGGCAGTGTTTCTGCTGCCCAGCGGGCGTTCTTGCTTGTGCTGTGCGGAGGGCGTGGGATTCGAACCCACGGAGACGCGGAACGCCTCACCGGATTCAAGACCAGAGACCGCATGGATGTTGACCTGCGGAAACGGCGAAGACATCCATAGCCATGACACTCGTCGGGCATGGGTGCTGCGCACGGCCCGTGCGACTGCGACTCGATCTCGAACGGCAGGCGTCAAAAAAGCGATCCCTGCTCGTATGCGCTTGGCGTCCTCGTGGCGAGTCGACGAGAACGAGTTGGCGTGCCCCCGCACGCTCGCCGGGCGATGATCTTGTGAATGTCGCTGTCGCCTTGCCTGGTGAGACGAGCCCAAGCCACCTCCCAGCTTCCAGACTTCGCTTGTTGTGCGGCTAGACCGGCTTGAGCCAGCAACTCCAGTGCGGCACGGACCTCTCCGGCCGAGCCCCTACCGTGTTGTCGCCGTAGCAGATTCGCTGTTGAGGCTGGGTTTACCTTGATCGGATCACGCCTTGGTGCTCCGTGCTGAGTTGGCCAAGTCTTCGTCCACAAATGGGTACTCAGGTAGAGTGGATCGGTGCCGTCATTGATGAACGCACGAGCTGCCTTGATTGCCACAAATTGGGCCGCTCGAATCTTGAGCCCAATGTTAAGTCTTGGCAAGATCGGAGGCTCGCGTCCTGTTTCTACGAGGACACCGTTGGCGGGGTCACTGTAGCGCTGAAAGACGTACGCCTCTCCTTCTCGTGCATACTGAACAATTATCGGAGCGCGAGTTGGCTTGTACGAATCATCGGCATTAGCCATACGATCGACCAAGATTCGCTGGGCGGCAGCGGCTCCAACGCTGAACGGAACCAGCAAGATAACGTCACATGTGCAACGGATCCGTCCACCGCTTCCATCCGGCAGACTTGTAAGTGAGTCGTATCGAAGTATCTGCTTGCACAGCTTGTCAACGCTATTCTCGTGAATGGCGATGGTGGCGATTTCTCCGACTAGTCCGTTGCCTGATTTAAAGGCGGCGGTAAAATCGGGCGTCAATTCATCGCCCGACGGGTTCTTGGCACGCGGGAAGCGTTCAAAGTGCAACACGTACTCGGGCACTTGTTTCACTCGAACGTCCGTGAAGAGCCACTCGAACGCCGATACGATATCAACGTACTGATCGTATCGTTCAAAGCTTTCGAGGAGCTGTCGCTCTGCGCGCTCTTGTGCTGAGGTTTGGGCCACGCCGCCTCGCTATAGGGCCACTGTTAGGTCGTCGAGTGTCACTGTATCGGCAACTCCAGACTCGACCGTACTCACCGCAGCGAATCTCTCCGCAAGCCGATCCGCGAGCCGCGCGATTGCACCAACGCTTGCTCGGAAGCCCGGATGGATCTCAATTACGTTAGCTTCCGTTACGAAGAGATCGAAGTTCGAACCATCGAGGTAATCGGTGAATACTACATGCAGGTACGGGTTGCGATGTAGAACGGCGATCCCGGAGTTCTGAATTCGAGAGAGTTCGGTTAGTAGGTCGCCTGTGGCGCTCGCGTCCGAGAATCTTGGTGTTGGCAATGTTACGGCGATCGGAGCCGAGGCCGGTACGCTGATTCTCCGCTCTCTGCCAATCAGCAGTTCTCGTCGACGCGCCGCTGCCGCCGAGATTACGTCAAGTACTCGCGCAAACGGAGCCCGATCGCCACTGTAGTACGTAGTTCCAGCTAGTCGCCTTAGGTGAATGTGAAGCCGATCCTTGACACTAAGGGTCATTGTTCGGACCGAGGCGTTCACCTCATCGAGATAGCGGAGTACGTCTCTGTGGGATAGGCGACCGAAAGGTGAGCGCTGCCAGCCGCGTGACAACGAAGACCAGTCAGTTGAATCGCGTGCCGTTACTCGACTTACCTCAACGTCTCCGAATTCTGTAAGCGCGTCGCCGGCCGCTGTGAAGTCTGCCTCGTTGAGATAGCATGAGGCTACCGTTGATGAGGTGCTAATTCGGCGTTCAACCCTTTTCCATCGTCCATCGGTTACGGGCACCGTGGACACGAGGTGAAAGACGCCGGAGAACTCTGACGGTATGGCGGCCAAAACGAAAGGCGCGTCGGGGAAGTCGACTACCATCAAGGCGCTAGCGCCAGACTGCACCAGGTGCGTCTGTACGTCGCGAGGTCGAACGCCTTCGAGAGGGTTTCCGTCGACGGCTATCGCCGCTTCGACAGTAAGCTGGAAGGAAGGTATGCGGTCGAGGGGAATCAAGTCGGGGACAGATGGAAGTGGCCCCCGTAGGATTCGGTTCCAGAGCGCTTGGTCGAATGGGCTCATGATCTCGACTAGGCGGTGAGCCCTTGCGGGATCAAGATCCACAATAGGCCCCTTCCTCATCCGGTCATGATAACCGGCCGTTACTGCCGGAAGGGCTCGCCCGTTCGGCTTCACACTCGGGCCATGATCAAAAATGCCCTCGCTGGGCTAGAGATCTTGAGGCCTGGCTGGTGTGTTTGGCCTGAAATTCTGTGGGATGACCCATGGGATCTATGCGTCGTCGGCGGGCCGATCGGCAACGAATGTGCCGCGCTGCGGAACGGTGAAGACGAGGCCGCGGTCGCGGAGGAGTTCGACGGCGCGGCGGGCGGTGCCTCGGGCCACGCCGAACTCTTGCTGGAGGGCGAGTTCGCTTGGGATCGGCCGGTTGGGCTGTAGCTCGCCGGCCTCGATCCGCTGCTGGATGATGTCGGCGATCTGCACGTATACGGGCGTGGGGCCGTCCGGATCGACCATGTCGGCAACGTAGATGTGCAGGTACATCAGCGATCCTTCAGCTACGTCTATAGACGTACAGGGACGTATAGCTCTAGCCTTGTGCTGCGGGCATGACAGCGGCGCGAACGTCGCGGCTGTCATCCACATCGTCACCACCGGATCACACCTGAGCAGCGGCGACGCTCAGCAGGCCCGGCCCTCGGCGGTGTGAGCCGACATGCGTCCGCGATGACGTCGGGAGGTCGGATGCGTAAGCAGGCACCGCCGCGCAGCGACGCTGCATCGGCCGGGCTGATAGGTCTTGGCTTTCCTTCGGTCGCCGCGCGAACCGAGCGTCACTACAGCGGCCTCGTCCTGGTCGTCACCGACGATGTACACCGGCTGCACCTGATGAGCGGTAACGACGGGCCAACCGTGGAAGCGGTCCGAGGGGCGCTGCGGCTTGCCGCTGGTGCCTCCGCGCACGCGCGTCAACTCGCCGCCGCGCTTGGGCAGCCCGATGATCGGCATGCGCCGGCGCGGCCGGAGTGGGTTTGTGTCCGGTGTGGGCGGCCTTGGCCGTGCGGGTCGGTGCGACGCCACCTTGCGGACGAGTTTGCGAACAATCTTGGTGCGCTGACGGTGCTGATGGCGGCGCGGGTCGCTGAGGCGTCCGAAGATCTCGGGGTCGCCGCGTTGCCCGAACTCTATGACCGGTTTCTCGGCTGGACGCCGGAGCCGACTACCAACTCAACTTGCGCTGAGGAGCGTTGACGTAGGCGTTGACCAGGAGATTGCCAGTGACGTTGCGCCAGACTGCACGGTGCGGTACGACGAGCGTTCCGGCTGTGGCGTGAACGTCGAGTACGTTGAACGCAGTGGCGCGCCGTTGGTGGGGCTGAGGTTTCACACGTTCTACGGCGAGCGCGGTGCGCATGACTTGACGCTGGCGCAGGTCGACCAACTGCGTGCCGCGCTCGACGCGGTGAGCAAGACCGCCCGAGCGGTCGACGCGCTCCGTCCGTTGCCGGCTGCGTAGCAGCACATCGGCTACCGGCCTTCACCCAGTGCCAGCAGTGCCGAAGCGATGTCGCCCATGCTGGTCAGCACCACGTCGGCTGACGCGTCGGTGAATCGCTGCGCCTTCGGCGGTTTGTTGGCATGGGCGATGACTGGCACGCCGGCCGCCTGCGCGCCTTCGATGTCGAACAGTGAATCACCGACCAGCACGCACGTCGCCGGCTCGACGTCGAGCGCCGTCGCCGCGCGCCAGATCGGCTCGGGGTTCGGCTTCATCCGCTCCGGCTGGGCATAGGCGCGGCCGGCGACGTAGGCGATGTGGCCGGCAAGCCGATGCTCGGACAGGTACGCCTCGATCGCGCCGGCCGAGTTGTTGCTGACGATCGCCACCGGCCGCCCAGTGTCTCGGACGGCCACGATGACCTCGCGACCGTACGGCTCAGGGATCGCGGATTTCGCGCGAGCTGTTCAGCGCCGTTGCCCGAGGCCGGTTCCCGAAGGCGAGCGACCTTGACCCGCCGCTCAACCTCTTGCAGGCGCACGGCTACATCCGCGCCGAGCCAACGCCGACGCGAGCCGGCGCCGGCCGCCCGCCCTCGCCGGCGTGGCTGGTGCACCCGGACGTGATCCGCCCAACCGGCACCGTGCATCCGCTCACGGCGGCGACCCGATGAGCCGTCCGCACAATCCGCGTAATCCGCAGAACCCTCGCCCCGCACGGCATTTCGCGGATATCGCGGCGGCACCCCGACCGCCGCCCTGCCCCCCGCTCAGCAGCCGACCGGATCGAGGCGAAAGGCCCCTCGCTTGCCGCACCGAGCGACCCCTGACCACCGCACCGCCCACGGGGAGGACCACCGCATGACCACGCCCAACGTCAGCCGGCTACCCAAGACACGTGGCGGCGAGCTGCTCACGCTCGCCCAGGTGCTCGCCGAGTTGGACGTCCCGAAGTCCACCTTCTTCCGCTGGAAGGCCATCGGGAAGGCACCCCGAACGATCAAGTACCCCAACGGCAGTCTCCGCATCCGCCGCACCGATCTCGACGCCTGGCTCACCGCCCACGAGGAGGACGCCGCAGCATGAGCACGTACGACGTGCGTATCTGGGGGATCAGTACCTACGAAGTAAAGGACCGCAAGACCGGCAAGAAGAAGCTTGCCTACCAGCTCCGATGGCTGGTCGCCGGCAAGCGGTTCAGCAAGGCGTTCCAGACCCAAGCGTTGGCGGAGAGCTTCCGGTCTAGGCTCATCGTCGCGCAGCGGGAAGGCGTCGCGTTTGACGAGCCGAGCGGACTTCCCGAACCGATGGCGCGGGAACTGCGCGCTTGCTCGTGGTTCGAGCACGCTACTGAATTCGTTGACATGAAATGGCCCCGTGCTGCAGCCACGCAGCGCAAGTCGATCGCTGAGAGTCTTGCAACCGTGACACCGGCGCTGCTTTTGACCGAACGCGGCGCTCCGAGCGACAGGGAGATCCGACGTGCTCTGTATGCGTGGGCGTTCAACAAGGCTCAGCGAGACGCCGGCCCACCACATGACGAGCACGTCCGCGCCATCGACTGGCTGAGGAGGAACACCGTCAAGCTCGCGGCGTTGACGGACGCGGGGCTCGTTCGGAAAGCGTTGGATCAGTTGGCGTTGAAGACGGACGGGCAAGGCGGCGGCACCGAACACAGTCGCTCGCAAGCGAGCCGTCTTCTACGGCGCGTTGCGGTACGCAGTTGAGCTACGCCGGCTCGACACACACCCGATGGACTTCGTGCAGTGGTCTGCCCCGAAGAACGACGAGGAGGTTGACCGGCGCGTCGTCGTCAATCCCGCGCAAGCACGCTTGCTGCTGGACGCTGTGGCGAAGAAGGACGCGCGCCTCAAGGCATTCTTCGCCTGTATGTACTTCGCGGCCCTTCGGCCGGCCGAGGCTCTGCATCTCCGCCTGGACGACTGTGACCTACCGAAGTCCGGATGGGGTTCGCTGCATCTGACCGGATCGACTCAGCGTGCCGGCCAGGAATGGAGTGACAGCGGTGAGGTCATGGAGGACCGCGCGTTAAAGCACCGCGCGGCCAGCGCGACGCGCATCGTTCCGGCTGCGCCTGAGCTGGTGCGCCTGCTGCGACAGCATGTTGCCGAGCACGGGGTGGCTGCCGACGGCCGACTATTCGTTCGCCGGTATTTCCAGCACGGACCAGTGTCGAAGGAAACCTACAGCCGGGTTTGGCGACAAGCGCGGGCAATGGCCTTGACCGAGGTGCAGCAGCGCTCGCCGCTGGCGAAGGTGCCGTATCACCTCCGGCATGCTGCCGTGTCGCTTTGGCTCAATGCTGGCGTGCCGGCCACGCAGGTCGCCGATTGGGCCGGCCACAGTGTGAACGTGCTGCTAAAGGTATACGCAAAGTGCATCGACGGCCAGGACGAAGCTGCCCGACGCCGCATTGAGGCAGCGTTGCAGCAAAATACCGAACCACCCGAAGATGTATGCCAACCGCGCCCTGATGCTGATTGTTGATGGGTCAGGCAATTGAGTTCGGTTGGCGTTGCGGCGAATGCATCGAGCCTAGTCGACCAGCGAGCGAAGGCTACTGAGCAATTGTCGACCCGACGTTACCAAGTCGTCGAACGTCACAACATCAATCAAGTTGCTATTAACGCTCCACCGTCGAAGCTTGCGCTCTTGGCGGGCGCTGAGTGCCGCCCGCCTACCGATAACCAGCAGGCCCCGCGGATTCTCGATGTTCGGTAGTGCGTTCCGGGCGTATGGCCCGTGCTCCGCTACCCAGCCCTGAAAGTCGAGGACTTGCCCAAGAGCATGTGTAAATTCTCGGGTAAAGTCGTCGTTTGTAGTGAAGATCCGATCCTGAGGCTTTTCAATTTCGACCACAAGGTAGCGCAGGTCGTGGCGCCGGATGACAAAGTCAGTGACGAACTCGGTACCCATCCGATGCTTCGGAATGACTGCGGCCGCCAGGGGGTCGAGCACAGTTGGATACCTCTTAAGGAACTCTTGGTAGCGCTCCTCGGGCAAATCTTTCGAGACGAGTTCCTCGAAGTCATCAAGAATTGATGCCGGCACCGCGATGGAGCCGGCGGTCAGTACCTTCATGATGTGTTCGGTGAAGTCGTTTACACCGCCCACGATCTGATTCTTGTTTGCTTCATTGCTTGCAAGCGTGAGAATTTTCGCGAACAGCGCTCTGTTTTCCTTGGAGTTCACAATCAATTCGTCTAAAGCTGCGCGCGCTTTTGCTCGAATCATGCTTGGAATCTCGAACCGAACTTCAGAGGCGGAGGAAGCGTAACCTTCGGCGGGCAGTGGTTTGTCGGATGCCGCAAGCCAAAGAGCTTCGATCCCGTAGCTGGCCCAAGACTTGTAGCTATCACCAGCGGCCACCTCCGCCAACATTCGGATTCCAGTGTCACCAGCGACGACTGCGGAGGCGGCGGCGAGCTGGGCGTAGCTCATCCGCTCGGTATAACCAATCCGACGCTCATCCCGCAGAACTTTCTCGGCTAGATCGATCCGGCCAGCCTTGCCGAGCGCCAGGAACACGTCGGTGACACGTCCCATCGACTTTCGGTACAAGTCGAGCTCGTGGCGGCCGGGCTTTTCCCCAGAAGGAGCGCGGGTCTGTCCGTCCAACCAATCCATCGTATAGGCGTCAAGATCCACGGCGATCCCAAAAGTCGAATGTCGAGGCGGACGAAGCACCCTATCAGTCACGTGAGGGTCTGAGCGCGGTCGTCCTCGGGGGGAGCCTGTCTACTCTGGGATGCCATGCACAGCTCATGCACAACGAGTGGGCCACAGCGAGTTCGAGCGAGACTCAGCAGGCTCGCGGCCGGATAGACGAAGTTGGTCGCCGGGCAGCATTCTCGCTGCTCCGGCGGCGTCTCTGCTGATCTTTGGCGGAGGGCGTGGGATTCGAACCCACGGAGACGCGGAACGCCTCACCGGTTTTCAAGACCGGCGCCATCGGCCACTAGGCGAGCCCTCCCGAGGAACGACGATCAGTGTGCCAGATCGCCCGCGTCGCGGAACGATCACCCACACGAGCTACGCCGTCCGGCGTGGTCGGCCGATCCGACCAACCGACCGCTACCGTATGACATCGTGACACCCCGCCACAAATCCCGCCGTTCGCGGGGTTGGCCTGCGCAGACTCGGGCATGCGTCTCTTCTTCAACGATCCTCGGGCCCACTACGTCACGAAGCACCGCCGGGTGTGGCGACTGCCATCCTCCGCGCTTGTCGTGGGGGGAGTGGGAGCCCTCGCCCTCGTCGCCATCGGCGCGACCCATCTCCATGGACCGCCGACCGCTGACTACGGGCCGACCGACAACGGCGTGGCCCTGCCCCAGCGGCCGACCATCGACCGCAGCCCGTCGCTGAACCTCGCCGCCGTGCCCGCCGCTCCCGTGCCGGTGTTGGATCTTGCCGGACCGGGCCGGACGACCGTGCCGCCGGCGAGTGAGAAGAAGCGGCCGCGGCGGCCCGAAGCAACGAGACGATCGCCTACCGTGCTGCCGGTGCCGATCGAAACGGCCACCGCGTCACCGGAACCCACGGCAGAGCCCACAACGGAGCCTACGCCGGAACCGACCGTGGAACCGACAGCGGAGCCGACCCTGGAGCCGACTCTGGAACCGACTCTGGAGCCGACCGCCGACCAGGCGAGGGGCCACAGCGGACGGCCGCACCACCACGACTGGCCGTGGCCCCGGTGGCGCGACGGCGAATCGACGGCATGATGGAGCCGTGCATGCCATCACGATCGAGCAGCCAGGTGGTCCGGAAGTTCTGCGGTGGACCGAAGTCCCGGACCCGGTGCCCGCCCAGGACGAAGTGCTGATCGAGGTGACGGCGGCCGGCGTCAACCGCGCCGACGCCCTCCAACGCGCCGGGAACTATCCGCCGCCGGACGGTGCCCCGCCGTATCCGGGCATGGAGGTCTCCGGCCGGATCAAGGCGCTCGGCGAGGGCGTGCACACCTGGCGGGTCGGTCAGGAGGTCGCGGCGCTGATCGGCGGAGGTGGCTACGCCGAGCTCGTCACCGCCCCGGCCGCCCATCTGCTGCCCGTGCCGAAGGGCGTGCGCACCGTCGACGCTGCCGGCCTGCCCGAGGTGGCGGCCACCGTCTTCTCGAACGTCGTCGACCTGGCGCGGCTCCGGCCGGGTGAGACGCTGCTCGTTCACGGCGGGGGCAGCGGTATCGGCACGTTCGCCGTACAACTCGGAAAGGCTCTCGGCGCGACGGTCATCACCACCGCGCGGGCGAGCAAGCACGACCGGCTCGTCGAGCTCGGCGCCGATCGGGTCATCGACTACACGCAGGAAGACTTCAGCGAGAGCGTGCGGGCTGACGTCATCCTGGACATCATGGGGGCCGCGTACCTCGGCCGGAACGTCAAGGCCCTCAACGACGGCGGGCGGCTCATCGTGATCGGCCTCCAGGGCGGCCGCCGCGCGGAGCTGGACCTCGGTGCCCTGCTCGCGAAGCGCGGCACCGTGGCCGCCACCGCACTGCGCTCCCGCACCTCCGCACAGAAAACCGCAATCCTTCGAGGTGTACGGGAAGAGCTTTGGCCCCTGCTGGAGGAAGGTCTCATCCGGCCGGTCATCGACACGACGATCCCGATGGCCCAGGCTGCCGACGCGCATCGGCTCCTGGAGTCCAACGAGCACTTCGGCAAGATCCTGCTCACGGCCTAGTCAGGATCACCGGTCCCGGACCCTTGGTGGCCAGGCGGTCGTCGGTGTTGGCGAGGCTGCAGCTCTTCAGGGAGAGGCAGCCGCAGCCGATGCAGCCGCTGAGTGTGTCGCGGAGTCGCTCGAGCAGGGCGATCTGGTGATCGAGATGGCCGCGCCAGCCCTTGGACAGTCGCGCCCAGTCGGCTCGGGTGGGGGTCCGGTTCGCCGGCAGTGAGGCCAGCGCTTCCTTGATCGTCTCCAACGGAATGCCGAGCTGCGCGGAGATCCGGATGAAGGCCACCCGCCGCAGTTCGGTGCGCTCGTATCGTCGCTGGTTGCCGCCGGTGCGGGTCGCGCGGATCAGGCCGAGCTTCTCGTAGAACCGCAGCGCGGACGGTGCGACACCGCTCCGTGCGGAGAGCTCGCCGATGGTCAGCAGGTCAGCGGGCACGGTGCGGCTTGCGGACGCGCTCGCGGGACAGGATCCAGAGCGCTTCGACCCCGTCCTTCCACGTGATCTTCTTGCCCTCTTCGCGGGTGCGCGCACGGTAGCTGATCGGCACCTCATAGGGCCGGTGGCGGTTGCGCAGCAGCTTGCCGGTCACCTCGGCCTCCATGCCGAAGCCCGCGGAGCGGATCTGCATCGACCGGTACAGCTCGATCGGCAGGAGCTTGAAGCAGGTCTCGAGGTCGCCGAGGTAGCAGTTGAACAGCATGTTGGCCGCGGTGGTGACGGCCTTGTTGCCCATGACATACCAGAACGAGAACGAGCTGTGGCTGCCGAACGTGCGGTTGCCGTAAACCACGGTGGCCCGGCCGTCCAGCACCGGCTCGAGCAGCTTCGGGATGTCCTGGGGGTCGTACTCGAGGTCGGCGTCGAGGATGACCATGTAGTCACCGGTCGCGTTCTCCACCGCGGTGCGGATGGCCGCGCCCTTACCCTTGTTGCGGGGGTGAAGGAAAACACGGACGCGCTGGTCGGTGACGGCGCCCAGAATCTCGGCGGTGCGGTCGCGACTGCCGTCATCGACGATCACAAGCTCGGTCTCGGTCGGGTAGTTCACGTCGAGTGCCTGTTTCACGGCGTCAGCGACGCGCTCTTCCTCGTTGTAGACCGGCATCAGGATCGACAGCTTCATCACGATCTCCGAAGGGTTCGGGCTGGACCATCAGACTAGCCTCCCCTCACCCTTGCGTGTGATGCCCGGCTGGGGATGTGGTGCTCCGACGGCGGCCCTCGACTGGGCGTTTGCGGCGAACTCTCGGCCGCGTCGGAGCGAACGGTACGCCGGTGCCGGATCGCGTTGGCACGAACCGCGATCACAGCGCAAAGCAACGCGCTCGGATCACCGGAGGGTGAGGATCCGAGCGCGTTGCGAAACAAGCGTGTCGTTTGGCACCAGGGAGTGGGGCGTTGTACTGTTCGCGTCAGTCGCCCTGGCGCTGCTGGGGGATTTGGCCCTGCAGCAGGGCTCGCACCTCGGACTCGCGGTAGCGCCGGTGTCCGCCAAGGGTGCGGATGGCGCTGAGCTTGCCCGCCTTCGCCCAACGGGTGACGGTCTTCGGGTCGACGCGGAACATCGACGCGACCTCAGCCGGCGTAAGCAACGGCTCAGGTTCATGCGTGCGAGATGGCATCGGTCACTCCTCCACAGGTACCCAGGAACGTCGGACGGGGTCCCGCCGGCCGACGCGTTTCCTATGGTCCGGCTAGTCCCCGATGTCCGACATGGGCCGAACGGCTGAAGGTCCCTGTATGGACGGATGATGAATAAGTGAATTTTCCCATTTTGACGTTACGAAATGGGATAAAGGGTGACCGAATATGACGCTGGGTGAGTGATCAGACACGAATCTAGCTCACTCGGCGGGTGATGGGTAGATCACAAAGAGCACCCAACATGGCATAACGGACACGCTTAGGGTGCGATTCGGTTGCTGAGGGTGACACTCGATCGGGTGTAAAACCGGACATTTATGGCGATGGAAGTCTCGCCGTCGGCCTCCCGCTGACGGCCGTCGCTGCGGTTGCCGATTGGTGACCACCTCGACCCGCGACGGGGGCCGCGGCCACGTCGACGGAACGCCGCCCCGCCTAGCGCGGTGTCCACCAACGTTCGCCGGCTTGTCGTGCGTCGATCTTGCAGTTGTGGTGCCTGTCAAACCCGGACATTCAGGGAGTGTCAGGGCACCACAACTGCAAGATCGGCAAAGGTGGAGCCGGTCAGCGTTGGGGGACACCGCATTAGGGGGTGGGCTCGGCGACGACGGGCCGTCCGGGGCGGGGCCTGGCCGGCGGGGTCGATCGGGATCGTCCCCCGGCCACCGTCAGTTGCAGCGCTCCAGGAGTTGGACGGCGCGCCAGCGGTCGACCAGTTTCTCGTAGACCTCGGTCGCCGCGTCCGCGTCGCCGCGGGCCACGTTCGACAGGCCGGCCGAGACCAGGCCGGGGGAGTCGTCGGCGGCCAGTGTGTCGTCCGACATCAGGGTGACCAGCCCGCCGTAGTCCAGTTCCACGATCGACCGGGAATGGAACTCCTCCAGCCAACGGGCCGTCTCCTCGACCGCCACCGTGATCGGGGCGTCGCCGATCGCGCGGCGCAGCACCGCACATGCCCGGTGGGCACGCCGGCGAGCCTTGGAGATCTCGGTGCGGTAGCGCAGGACGCGCCGGCCCGGGCGGAGCGACAGCTCGCGCTCCTCGAGGTCGACGAAGACGAACCAGCGCAGCGGCACACCCCACGTGGCGACCTGCTCGTGGACCCGCGGCAGGCCCCGTTCGAGGACCCGGTCGCCGCTGCGCCAGTCGTCCACGATGGTCTGTGCCAGGCCGGCGAGCACGGGAGGTACAAACGCATCGGCAATGACACTGGGGACCCCGTCGCGGGCCGTCAGAGCCGCCTCGGCCACCCTGATGCGCAGGTTCCAGGGGCAGACCAGGAGCGTGTCGTCGGCTTCGAGGACGTAGGCCTCGTCAGGAAGGTCGGGAAGGCGGGTCCAGCCGGCGCCGAGCGCCTCCAGCACCGCCGTGCGCTGTCTGACGGGGCCGTCGGTGAGGGTGACGGCCCGGCCTTCCTTGACATAGCGACGCCAGTAGAGCTGATGGTCGCGGTCGAAGGCGGCCAGCGGCTCGTACACCCGCAGGTATGACGCGAAGAGCGACGGCACGGGCCGATCGTCGCACGAAAGGTCCGAACGACGCGAAGCCGTCCGCGAGTCTGAACGTATTAGGGTCGGATCACCGCACCTCGTTCAGGCGCCGTCTCACGAGGACGGCCCTCGTCGTCTCAGGAGCATCCATGGGTGTCTTCACCACCAGTCACGAGCAGGTCGTGTTCTGTCACGATCGGCAGTCCGGCCTGCGTGCGATCATCGCCGTGTATTCGACCGCGCTCGGTCCGGCGCTCGGCGGGACCCGGTTCTATCCGTATGCCTCGGAAGAGGACGCTCTGCACGACGTGCTGGAGCTGTCCCGCGGCATGGCGTACAAGAACGCTCTGGCCGGCCTCGATCTCGGCGGTGGCAAGGCTGTCATCTGGGGCGACCCGGACAAGGACAAGAGCGAGCAACTGCTGCGGGCGTACGGGCGGTTCGTCCAGTCGCTCGGCGGGCGCTACTACACCGCGTGCGACGTCGGCACGTACGTGCAGGACATGGACATCGTGGCGAAGGAGACGAAGTTCGTCACCGGCCGTTCCGAGGCCCACGGCGGGGCCGGCGACTCGTCGGTGCTCACCGCCTACGGGGTGTTCCAGGGTATGCGCGCGGCCGCCGAGCACCGCTGGGGCAGTCCGACGCTGGCCGGCCGCCGGGTCGGGATCTCCGGCCTCGGCAAGGTCGGCAAGCACCTGACCAAGCACCTGATCGACGACGGCGCGTCCGTGGTCGCGACCGACGTGTCGGAGAAGGCCCTGGACTGGGTGAGTTCCACCTACCCGCAGGTGGAGCTGGTCGACGGCAACGACGAGTTGATCAAGCAACCGCTCGACGTATACGCGCCCTGCGCGCTGGGTGGTGCCCTCAACGACGAGACCGTCCCGCTGCTACAGGCCAAGATCGTCGCCGGCGCCGCGAACAACCAGTTGGCTCATCCGGGGGTGGAAAAGCTGCTCGCGGAGCGTGACGTGCTCTACGCCCCGGACTACGTGGTCAACTCGGGTGGTGTCATCCAGGTCGCCGACGAGATCGAGGGCTTCAACTTCGCCCGGGCGAAGGAGCGGGCGGGGCGGATCTATGACATCACGAAGCAGATCCTGCAGCTCGCCTCGGCGGAAGGCGTGCCTCCTGCGGTCGCCGCCGACCGCCTCGCCGAACGGCGGATGGCCGAGGTCGGAAGGCTCCGTACCATCTTGGTGTGACCCTCGCGGGCCCGTGACGACCAACTGACGAAGGCGGTGCTTACCCAACCGGTCCGGTCGGGTAAGCAACGCCACCGAAATGGTCGGTAGGGGCGAGATGCCGAAAGGTGCCCGCGACATGTACCGTAAGAGCCACGAGAGATGCCTGACGTTGTCGGGGCCTGCCGGTAATGGCTGCCCCGTAATTCTGTGCGAGGGGGTCGAGCCATGGGGCGCGGCCGTGCGAAGGCCAAACAGACTAGGGTGGCCAGGGAGTTGAAGTATCACTCTCCCAACACCGACCTCGACGCGCTGCAGCGCGAGCTCGCGGCGGGCAGCCCTAAGTCACGCGACGATTACGCCGAGTATGGTGATCACGTCGATGATGAGGCTGACGACGAGGACGACGGCAACTACGACGACCCCTCCAGCGACGGTGATTGGCGCTCACGGGGTCGTTGACCGATGGTCAACCCGGCTCACGGGCACGTGGACAACCCCACGTGCCCGAGTCGTGTCGTAAGCACCCGCACGGTGCACCGTTCTCTCGACGGTTCAGCGTGCGGGTGTCTCGGCGTCGCTGGGTTCCGTCAACGAGGACGGTTGTTCCAGTTGTAGAACGTCGGGATGTTCTCGAAGTGGTTCCAGGCGCAGACGGCGCTCCTGCCGTCGTCGCCGCTCGTCTCTGCGCGGGCGGCCCGTGCCGCGGCAGCCTCGTCGAGCAACACCCGAAGACCGTCCGCGGCTTCGTAGACGCGCGTGGTGACGGGGTCAGCGTGCTCCGGCATGGTCCAGTACTCCCTCCAGAAGGCGGATCTTGCTGTTCCGGCAGTGGTTCGTCTCGGTGGTGTCGAACCTGCCGTGCTCGAAGTAGCGGTTCGCCGCGTGCGCACCGCCGCAGAATCCGAAGTACGGGCAGCGCTGCCGGCATGCCTCGACGCCTCGCAGGTACTCCGGCACCCACCCCGCCGAGGTGGTCGCGCCGGCCAGGATCGTCGCCAGCGGGGTGTCCAGCACGTTGCCGGAGGAGAAGTCGCCGTACCGCGCGTCGGTGAACCCGGCGAGCTCCGGCGACAGCAGGAAGACCCGTCCGTCCGCGGCCACCGTCGGGATCGGGTCGAGCGCGGCGGGCAGGATGCCGTCCGCGCTGCCGGCGAGGACCGCACCGGCGTAGCGCAGCGTCCACTCGATCTCCCGCACATGGATGCGCGGGTCCCGCCGCCACGCCGCGACGAGTTCCGCCCAGAACGACCGCACGGCGTCGGCGCCGAAGTCGTTCGCGCGCGCGTTGACACCCTCCTGCTCTTCGATGTTGACCCCGAGGACGTCGCAGTCCAGGTCGAGGAAGTAGTCGTACAGCCGGGTGGCCAGACCCGGGCCGGGATCGCTGACCACGCAGAGTACCGAGAATGGCACCCCGTGACGCCGGAGTGCCTCGACGCCGCTGAGGATGTGGCGGTACGCCGGGAGCCCCGCACGATTGATCCGCTCGCCGTTCAGCGGCTCCGGGCCGTCGATGCTCACGCTGACGCGCATCCGGTGCTCGGCGAAGAACTCGCACCACGCATCGTCGATCAGCGTCGCATTGGTCTGCACGTGGTGCTCCACGCCTTCGAACGGCGCCATCAGCTCGGCCAGGGCGGCCCGTCCGGCGGCGAGCGGCTCACCGGCGTGCCAGACGACGGAGAAGCGCTCATCGGCCGCCGCCCAGGGGTTGACCGACGCCGCCACCGCCTCGGCCACCGCCGGGCTCATCCGGTCGTTGCGCGCTCGGAAGGGAAGGTAGCAGTAAGTACAGTCAAGGTTGCACAATGTCGTGGGTTGGAGCACGACATAACTCGGGATCGGTGAGATCCCCCGCATGCCGCTCCACGACACGGCCCGTCCTCCTTTTGGGTGTAGGGACGTGCCGATTCAGCCTAGGTGTATTACTCCGTTGCGGTAAGCCCCGGTAGATCGAATCCGCGACAGTTCACAATGGCGCGCAATCCGGTAGGAACGCCACAGGGCACCCGTGCGGGTGCCCTGTGGCGTCGTGCTCGGCTCTGGAGCCGGTGAGCGTCAGCCGCGGGTGTGCGAGCCCACCATCTGGACCGTGCCGGTGCCCTCGATGACCTCGCCGACCTGCCAGGCGTCGACACCTCGGCCGGCCAGGAACGCCAGTGTGCGGTCGGCGTCCTCGGCGGAGACGACGGTCAGCATGCCGATGCCCATGTTGAAGGTGCTCTCCATCTCCGAGTCCTCGATGCGCCCCTTCGTGCGCACCAGCTCGAAGATCGGCTGCGGGCGCCAGGTCGCGCGGTCGACGACGGCGTCGAGGTGCTCCGGCAGGACCCGCACCAGGTTGCCCGGGATGCCACCACCGGTCACGTGAGCGAACGCGTGGACCTCGCTCTCCTTGATCAGGTCGAGGCAGTCCTTGGCGTAGATGCGGGTCGGCGTGAGCAGTTCCTCACCGAGGGTGCGCTGCTTGCCGAACTCGTCGATGACGCTGTCGAGCCGCATCCGTCCGGCGCCGAGCAGCACGTGGCGCACCAGCGAATAGCCGTTGGAGTGCAGGCCGCTCGACCGCAGTGCGATGACGACGTCGCCGACCTCGACCCGGTCGCGGCCGAGGATCGCGTCCTCCTCCACGACGCCGACGCCGGTGCCGGAGATGTCGTACTCGTCCGGGCGCATCACGCCCGGGTGCTCCGCCGTCTCGCCGCCCAGCAGCGCACAGCCGGCGTAGCGGCAGCCGTCCGCGATGCCGGCGCCGATCTCGGCGACCCGGTCCGGCACGACCTCGCCGCAGGCGATGTAGTCGAGCAGGAACAGCGGCTCGGCACCGCAGGCCACCAGGTCGTCGACGACCATCGCGACGAGGTCGATGCCGACGGTGTCGTGGATGCCCATGGCCTGGGCGATGGCCAGCTTCGTCCCGACGCCGTCGGTCGACGAGGCGAGGATCGGGCTCTTGTACTTCTTGAGGTCCAGCTTGAACAACCCGGCGAACCCGCCGATGTCGCCCATCACTTCGGGCCGATGGGTCCGGTGCACCTTGGTACGGAGCAGCTCGACGGCCTGCTCGCCAGCGTGGATCGACACGCCCGCGTCCGCGTAGGTCACGGTGCGCCTGCGACTCCTGCCGTTGCCGGCGGTCCAGAGCTGCCGCTCGGGGGTGCTGCCCTGGCCGGTCTCACCGGCCTTCTCGGCGCGCTCATCCACGTGCGTCACTTTCTCCCCTTTGATTGCCTCGCGGCGGCCACCGCACTTGCTTCGGGTGGGTGGGTCACGGGCGCAGCAGTGCGCCCGCGCCACCCGGACTGGCGGCGACACTCACCGAGCCGCCGTCGGTCGTGGTCGGCGCGGCCCCCGCAGCGCGCGCGACACCTTCCAGGACGTGTTTGCCGATCACGTTGTCAGCGGGAAGCTCGATCGGATACTGCCCGTCGAAGCAGGCGCTGCACAGCCGGGACGCCGGCTGCTCGGTCGCCGCGACCAGGCCGGCCAGTGAGACGTAGCCGAGCGAGTCCGCGCCGATCGACCGGCGGATGCCCTCCAGGTCGAGGCCGTTGGCCAGCAACTCCGCCCGTGTGGCGAAGTCGATGCCGTAGAAGCACGGCCACTTGACCGGCGGGGAGGAGATGCGCACGTGGACTTCGATCGCTCCAGCTTCGCGCAGCATGCGCACGATCGCACGCTGAGTGTTGCCGCGCACGATCGAGTCGTCGACGACGACCAGCCGCTTGCCCCGCACGTTGTCGCGCAGCGGGTTGAGCTTGAGCCGGATGCCCAACTGCCGGATCGTCTGCGACGGCTGGATGAAGGTGCGCCCGACGTATGCGTTCTTGATCAGGCCGTGGCCGAACGGGATGCCCGACTCGGTCGCGTAACCGATCGCGGCGGGTGTGCCCGACTCCGGCACCGGGATGACCATGTCGGCCTCGACCGGGTGCTCCCGGGCGAGGGCCCGGCCGATCGCGACGCGCGCGGCGTGCACGTTGCGCCCGACGATCGTGGTGTCGGGGCGGGCCAGGTAGACGTATTCGAACAGGCAGCCCTTCGGGTCCGGGGTGCCGAACCGGCTGGACCGCAGGCCGTGCTCGTCGATGGCGATCAGCTCGCCCGGCTCGATCTCGCGCACGATGCTCGCGCCGACGATGTCGAGGGCGGCGGTCTCGCTCGCGACCACCCAGCCGCGCTCCAGGCGGCCCAGGACGAGCGGGCGGACGCCGTTGACGTCACGGGCCGCATACAGCGTGTCCTCGTCCATGAAGACGAAGCTGAACGCGCCGCGCAGTGTCGGCAGGACCTCCAGTGCCGCGGCCTCGACGGACAGGTCGGGACGGGCGGCGAGCAGTGCGGTCACGAGCGCGGTGTCGTTGGTCGAGTTGATCGCGTCGCGCTCGCCCAGGTCGGCCACGCGGCGGGCCAGCTCGGCGGTGTTGACCAGGTTGCCGTTGTGCGCGAGCGCGATCGTCGTGCCGGCCCGGTCGCCGCCCGCGGCGGTGGACCGCAGTGTGGGCTGGGCGTTCTCCCACGTGGAGCCGCCGGTGGTCGAATAGCGTGTGTGTCCGATCGCGATGTGACCGCGCAGGCTCGCGAGCGTCGGCTCGTCGAAGACCTGGGACACCAGGCCGAGATCCTTGTAGACGACCACACCGGATCCGTCCGAGACCGCGATGCCGGCCGCTTCCTGCCCACGGTGCTGTAGTGCATACAGCCCGTAGTAGGTCATCTTCGCGACCTCTTCGCCCGGCGCCCAGACGCCGAACACACCGCACTTGTCTTGGGGACCTGGACGCTGGGGGTCGAGCTCGTGGCTCAACCGGCCATCGCCTCGGGGCACGTGCCGCTCCTGTCGTCGCAGTTGGCCGGATTTGGGATGGTCTTCGGAAGAAACTGGCTGCGTCTCGCCCATGTCTCGCCGGGGAGAACTGGTCGGCCGGGCGGCGGTCCGACGCCGCGGTCTGGTCGCCGTCGCGGAACACAGTGTACGCGAGGTTTCAGGCCTGACGGACAGCCACAGAACGCACGCGGTTTGTCGCCAGTCTGCCCCACGGTCTGCCGGGCTACAAGGGCAGATAGGGGGATAAATCAGCTCGAACCCCGCTCGCGCGGATCTTCCCCGCCGTGACGGCTTCGTGCCACGATTTCCGACCCGTGGCGATCTCGAGCCACGTGGTGGGGTCGGTCTCCACGACGTTGGGTGGCGTACCTCTCGTGTGTCTCGGACCCTCGATGCACTGAATCGCGCCGTATGGAGGAACGCGGACCTCCACCGAACGTCCCGGTGCGCGGGACCGCAGGTCGCCGAGGAGTTCTCGAACGGCGTCACGCAGGGCGAGCCGGTCGGGAACGAGCCCGCCGTTCAGTGCATCTAGGACGGTCTGCACCGTGTCGGAATATCGGTGCGCATTGGACATGTCGGGACGATACGACCGCCACCGCGACGGTCGCAACACCGTCCGCCTTTCGCCGACCCCTCTGGACAAGGCATAGTTTGCTGCGGCGCACCATGCAAGGCGAGTCTCGCTCGCATGTTGGACCATCGACAGACATGCTCGGCAGCGACGCTCGGGTGAAAGTCAAGATCCGGAGGGGTGTGGACGTGACTGCGCACCGACGAGCCCTGCTGCTGCGAGCAGGGGCGGTGGCTGTTCTGGCGGCAGGTGCTCTGCTCGGCGTGGCAACACCGGCGTTCGCGGCGGCCAAGGTAACAGTGAGCGTCAGTGATGTGACGCTCACTGTGGGCGGCGGTGCTCAGCCGGTGAACGTTGTGGTGGAGAACACGGGTGACACGCCGGCTATCGGCGTTTCGTTCACCTTCGATCTGCCGGGCGACATGCAGTTGGCGGTCGACAACAAGCCGGAAGAGTGCAGCGGAAGTGGCACTCATCTGACGTGTACGTTGGCCACCCTTTCAGACGGCGACAAGAAGAACTTGCCGATCGGGGTCAAGCCGCCGGCGCAGAGCACAATTCCGGCCGGCCAGTCCAAGCAGGGCGCCGGCAAGGTCATTCTTACCAACGGTGGCTCCGAAACCAAGAACTTCACCGCCACCCTGAAGTCGAACGCGCAGCCCACGCAAGGTGCGCAGACCGTCACCGAGGTCTCCGGCACCGTCTCTGACTCCACGACCGGCAACGCGATCAAGGGTGCGCAAGTCGTCATGCAGGACGGCGCGGGCAAGAGCCGCACGACGCAGTCGGACAACAACGGGCGATACCGGTTCGTCGGCAACGAGAGCAACGTGATCGCCCCGGGCACCATCACGGTGAGCGCCGGATTCGATGGGTATTCGAACGGTCAGAAGGAGGCCACCGGCGCCGCCGGCAGGTCCGTGACCATGCCGAAGATCCCGCTGGCTCCGCTCGCCCCGAGTGAGTCGGCCGCCCCGTTGCCCAGCGCCGGTGACGCGACGCCGGACACTACGGCGACCGGTGGCGTCGCCGCGCCGGACAACACGACCAAGACCTCCGGCGACGGCGGCACCAGCTACTCCTGGATCCTCATCGCGCTGGGCGCGCTGCTGGTGATCTTCGGCATCGTGGCGATCGTGCTGCTCCTGCGTCGTCGCGGCGGCGACGATGACGACGACGACGTCGACGAGGCGGCCCCGCGGCGCGGCGGCCCCGGCGGCCAGCGTCCCGGCTACCGCGCACCGCAGGCCGACCCGACCATGGTCGGTGCCATGGGTGCCCCGACGATGATCAACCGGGGTACCGCCAACGACGCGACCGCGATCGTGCGACCCGGCGGCTTCAACGACTTCGACGTGCCACCGGACCCATATGGCGCGCCACCGCCCCGCACAGGCGGGTTCGCCGCATCCCCGCCGCCCGCCCAGGGCTATGGCCCCGCGGCCGGCGGTGGCTACAACGACGCCGGTGGTTACAACGACCGGGGTGGCTACGGCCCGGCGTCCCGCCCGCCGGTCGACCCCTACGATCCGGGCTACAGCGCCGGTGCGGGCGCGGGCGGCGGATACGGTGAGGCGACCCAGCGGTACGAGCCGGACGCCGGCAACTACGGCGGTGGCGGCGGTTACGGCGGCCAGGCCAACGGTTACGACGCCGACGGTCCGTCGGCAGGCGGTGGTTACGGCGGCGGCCCGGGTGCCGGCGGTGCCCACGGCGGCTACGGCCAGGGCGGCGGTTACGGCGGCCCCGCGGCGGGCGGCTACGGCCCCGGCGGATCCGGTGGCCAGGGCGGCTACGGCGGTGACAACGGCTACGGCCCCAGCGCGGGCGACGGTTACGGACCGAGCGCCGGCAACGGCTACGGCCCGAGCGCGGGTGACGGTTACGGCCCGAGCGCCGGCAACGGCTACAACGGCGGCGGTGACTACGACGGCCCGTATGCCGGTCGTGGCGGCTACGAGCAGCGCGGTGGGTACGAGCCGGCCGCTGGCTACGAGCGCGACGGCTACGAGCGGCCCGAGCCGCCGCGGGCCGGCAACGGCTACAACGGCGGCGGTGACTACGAGCAGCGTGGCGGTTACGGCAACGCCAACGGCGCCGGCGACGACGGCGCCCGCTCGCAGCGCGGCAACGGCAACCGCCGCTCGCTCGACTGGTTGGACGACTGACCTGAAATCAGCCGGCCGTGGAGACCACCCCCGCGCCGTCGCACCGGCGCGGGACGTCTCCACGGCCAACGTCTATGCCCCGGTGGGTGTGAGACAAAGGCCGCGTAGACAAGCCGTGCGACCGTCCGTCAGTCCCGGTGTTGCGCTACGGGATGGTGACGCACAGTCGTTCGGGCGGGTGTCTGCCGCTCGTGGTCGCCGCTGGACCTGGGACAGCGTGTTCCGGTCCGGGCGGCTCCATGATCATGGGAAACCTCTAGCTAGCGGGGCAGCCACATCCTTCCCATGATCATGGGATCGAGCGGTCCGGCGGCGGCGGATCGAGCCGGCCGGCGCGCCTCGGCGGCGACGCCCGCGCCCGAATTTCGATCTTGTCAGGGTCGGTCAGAGACTGTGGGGCTCAGCTTCGCGGCCTTGGGGTGTGAGACCCCGAGTAACTCAGGGGCCGGTCGAGCCGTCCGGACTCCCCCGAGCGCAGGTGAGTGTCTGATCACGGTGTGGTGAGCAGGTGACCGAACTCGGCGTGGAAGACCGCACCGGTCTCCAGTGCGATCAGGGCCAGTGACAGGCGCCGGCGCAGCGACGCGCGCAGATGCGCGTCCGCCGGGGACGACCATCGCACACCGGTGAGCTCCGACGCCTGCGGGCGCAGCGCTGTGCCGGCCGGGATCACGCCGCCGTCGAAGACGAACTGCACCTGGTCGCTCCACGGCCCGCGCCCCGGCGTCCAGTCCACGACCAGCAGGCGTCGGATCGACAGGTCGAGCCCGACCTCCTCGAGCACCTCCCGGCGGCACGCCTCGGAGGGCGGCTCGCCCGTCTCGACGATGCCGCCCGGGAGGTCGAGGTACGGCTTGTAGTTCGGCACGACGAACAGGATCCGGTCGTCCGGGTCGCGGATGACGGCTCCGGCGGCGACCGTCTTGTGCGCCATGCGGTTGGCGATCCCCGGATGGAACTCGCGCTCCGGCTCGCCCTCGAGCTCGAAGTCCTCGCTGAACCGTGTGTCCATCGCAGGGCAGCCTACGACGAGCGCCGTATGTGCAGCCGTACCGTCGTCCCGGCCTCATCCGTGCGCATCTCCAGCAGGTCGCAGATCTGGCGGGCGATCCACAGCCCGTGCCCCTTGCCCGCCTGCGGATCGGCGCGGAGGAAGCCGAGGAAGTTGCCCGCCGCCACGCCCGGGTCGACGACCTCGCAGACGACCCGCCGGTCCGTGGCCCACATCCGGGCCTCGCCGTGGCCGGCACCGTGGCGCAGCGCGTTGGTCGCCACCTCGTTGACCGCGAGCGTGAGGTCGTCGAGCCGGGCCGCCGGGACGCCCATGCGGACCGCGTGGTCGGCGACGAACTGCCGGACCGGCGCGAGGTCACCGAAGATCGGCAACCATTCGACGTCGTGGTCGGGGCGCGCGATCAGCGGCGCGTTGTGCTCGGTGTAGTAGTAGGCCGGGTCGGCGTACGTGCTGCTGCTCTCGCTGCCGGTGCCGACGGCCAGCTCGGGATGGGTGCGCCGGGCGTCGTCCACGATCGCGGGAGGCAGGGTGCGACTGTCGTAGCCGCACATGACCCAGGCGCGGGAGCTTGCGAGCGCGACGTTCATGACCGACTCGTAGCGGCCCCACTCCGCCGTCTCCAGATCGTCGAGCCCGGTCCACACGGGCTCGCCGAGGACCCGCAGGATGCCCCTGTCGCCGCGCAGGGCGTCGATGCGGCGGTGGTGGGCGTTGAGGGTGCGGCCCGGCGAGTCGAACCAGTTCGTCGGCGACAGGAACGTGACCTCGGAGGCGGTGCCGTGGTCGAGGTGGTCGCGCAAGAGCTCGGTGTTGTCGGACGAGGTCGCCGCGACGACCGTGTCGCCTCGGTGCAGGCCCTCGGTCACGAAGGGCACGGCGGCGGCGAGGAACGTCGACGGGGAGTCGAACAGCAGTGCCTGATGGATCAGCACGTCGGCTCCCCGTCGAAGGACAGGCCGGGCGTCGCGTCCCAGCCGACGATGCGCAGCACCTTGCGCAGGGTCGGCGACAGGTGGCGAACCAGCAGCTTGCGTTCTGGCGCGATCGACTCGGCGAAACGGACCATGGCCCGGATGCCGGCCACGTCGATGAACTGGAGGTCGGCGAGGTCGAGCGCGATCACCGGCTCGGCGGTGGTCCAGGCCCCGGCCTGCGCGAGCGCGTCGGCGAAGGCTCCGGCGGTCGCGTCGTCGACGGTGCCGGCGACCTTGAGACCGCGCGGGGAGAAGGTGGGGACGATGCGCAGCCGCCGGTCGTCGTGGAGCGGGTCGATGCGCACGACGCTGGTGTGGCAGGCCACCAGGCCGGTCATGTCGGCCCGTTCGAAGAGCCGTTCGTCGTACTGGCAGATCGCCGCCAGGTCACCCGACTCCACGACCGTCGAGGCGACGCCGGACTCGTACTCGTGCAGCCGCACAGTGTCCGGCAGGCTGCGCAGTGCCCAGCTCATCTCGCCGGTGAGCCGCAGTCCCTGGAAGCCGGCGACCCGGGCCTCGCGGATCGCGTGTTGGATGCCGTCGACGAGGTCGACCGGGTCGAACGTCGCCTCGCTGGCCGGACGCACCTTGAGCTGGCCACGGGCGATGGCGAGCGCGCCGTCGATGCCCCGCGGGTCGAGCCACGCGTCGATGGCGTCGGGTGCGGTCTTGTCCGAGTAGTAGAGCACCCGTTCGCCGCGGGTCAGCCCGTCGGCGATGTACGCGGACACCACCTCACGCTGCTCGACGTCACTGGCGAACGGCAGGCAGAGGTGATCGCCCAGGCGGACGTGCCTGGTGTGCTTGGTCGAAATGCTCTCGCTGATGGTCTTCAAATTACGCGGTCCGCAGGAACGCCGCGCGCCGAGATCCCGGAACTACGGCAGTTGCTGCTGGATGCAGCAGGTGCTGCACACTTTCGGTGTCGGCAGGGTGAAGGCCAAACAGCAGGTGCGGCGCTGAATGTCGAGGCCGCCGCCGGGTCGTTCCGCCAGGTCGACCAGCGACTCGGCGTCGAGCACGGTGAGGACCCGGCGTGCGATGTCGATCGTAGGGCCGGGCAGGGAGTCGCCGGCGCGCGACAGGCCGTAGGCGACGCCGGAGGCGACCGAGCCCCACAGCGTGCGCCGGCCGATGCGGACGTGTTTGTGGAACTCGTCGATCAGCGGGTCGAGGTGCGCGTCGACCAGCGACCGGCGCAGCACGCCGAGCAGTTCTTCCTCGTCGTCGACGATGAGCAGGCCGGGCGTGTCGGTGGTGACGACCGGGTCGGTCGCCAGCACCGCGGTCACCGGGTCGTGCAGCGCCAAGGTGAGGAAGGGCTGATTCGGCGAGTAGCGCACCAGCACGTGATCGGGCGTCATCAGCGGCACGCGTCGGGAGGCGGCGAAGCCGAGGACGGCCGGCAGCGCCAGCCAGTAGGAGTAGCACTTCCACGCGAGCGCGGCGGCGGCGTGCGGCTGCGCGCTCCAGCGCCGGGCCGCGGTGTCCAGCAGATCGGGGACCCGGAGCTCACCCGCGCTGTGCCAGCCCTGCGCCGGTCCGGCGACGAGTCCGGGCACCAGCCCCTGGAGTGAATCTTTGCCGTGCCGGTGCTGTAAGGCGGCCAGGGTCGCCACGACGGGTGCCAGCGGCTCGGCCGAGCCGCGACTGATGAGCGCGGTCACGTTGGGTCGCCGAAAACGGTGGGTGGCCCGAGCCGGTGGCACCGTGACGGCGCGGCCGTGCTGTGCGCGTGCTTGGTGCTCACCACCGTCAGATACCCCCAGACATGCCTGCCAAGCGCCCACGATACAGGTATTAGGTAAGCCTAACCAGTGTTTGATCGTCGCGCCAGAGCGGCTACGTTACGTAGTCGACGGGAGGGCGCGCGGTGATCGAAATGCGTTGATCAAGACTGATGTCGCGGTGTTGTCAACCATTTTGTCAGGAATCTGTCCGCTTGACCTGGTCGGCAGCCGGACTCGGGGACACTAAACGGACAGGGGCCGTCTCCCTGTAGGGCTGGGCCGGAGATGACCACGAACGACTCTTCACCCGTGCAGCGGGCGTCTGAGACGTTCGTCGCGGAGTTCGCGCGGTGGCGCGTCGACCGGGGCATGTCCAAGAAGCAGTTGGCGGCCGCGATGGGCTTCGACGCCTCCTACGTCAGCCATGTCGAGGCGCGCCGCCACCGCCCCACCGAGGACTTCGCCCGGCGCGCCGAGGCGATCCTGCAGAGCGGCGGGGCCATCTGGCAGCGGTACAAGGAGTACGACGAACTGCGTGCGACCGCCCGCAGCCGCGTGGGGCCGCCGGGGAGGGATCCGCCCGTACCGGATCAGTGGCTGCCGCCCGGCACGGGACTGGTCGTGGAGCGGGAGACCGCCCGCCTGTCCTACGTCGACGGCAAATACCGGTGCACGGTCCGCCGTGCCCTCTACAACGCCGGCACCGAGCCGATCACCCGGTATCTGGTTCGGATCTCCGTGGATCGCTACCCGGACGATCCCGCGCGCTCCAATCGCCACCATCATGATCACCCGCTGTCGCTTGGCGAGCTGGCGCTTGTGGCGAGCTGTGCCGGTGAACCGATGGACTGGCGGGCGAAGACCGACCGCGACACGCTCAAGGAGCTGTGGCTGCTGTTCGAGAATGCGCAAGGCCGGTTCCCGCTATATCCGGGCCAGCGCACCACGATCGCGTATTCATGGCACATCGGGATCGACAAATGGGGAAACTGGTTCGAGCGGGCCATCCGGCTGCCCACCCGCCAGCTCACAGTCGAGGTCGAGTTTCCGGCGCAAATGCGTCCGGTGGTTTGGGGGGTGCAGACCTCGCTGTCCGCTGAGGAGGTTCCGCTGCGGACCCCCATCACCCAGGAACTGTCCGAGGATGGTCGGGCGGTGTTCTCGTGGCACACCGAGGCCGCGACACTGCATGACTACTACCGGCTGGAATGGAGGTTCCGCGGCACCCGTCCCGAGGGCGCCGTCGAGGAGCCCGAGGACTGGGCGGATCCCCCTTTCGTGGAGCCGGCCGCGCGTAACGGTCTGCGCGCGGCCGGCGTACTCGATCGGGTGGACCGAGATGCCGCCGCGTGTGATGGGCGGGTCCTTCGCCGACGCTAGGATGACCCTCTTCCCCCGGGGTACTCAACGAGGAGTCGCGTTGCGCGCCATTCTGTTCGATCTCGACGGCACGTTGATTGACAGCGAACCTGTTTGGGGTGCGGCGAATACGAGCCTTGTGCATTCGCGTCAGGGCCGGGTCACCGAAGAACTGCTGCGGAGCCTCAGCGGCCTGGATTCGACCTTGGCCATGCGGTACATCCACGAACAGTTCGGCTGGGTCGGCCACGACATCGCGGCCGACGTCGCCGCTGTTCAGCAAAAGGTATCCCAGTCGTATGCGCGTGGCGTGCTGTGGCTCCCGGGTGCGCGGGAACTTCTCACGGCAGTGAAGGCGGCGGGATTCCGAACAGGCCTGGTGACCTCGACGTATCGGGAGTTGGTCGCGTACGTGCTGGCCGAAGCCGGCTCGGACGCGTTCGACGTCGTCGTCTGCGGCGATGACGGCCACCGACCCAAGCCCGATCCGGAATCGTACGCCGTCGCGGCCGCTCGGCTGGGCGTTCCCACCGGCGCCTGCGTGGCGGTGGAGGATTCGGCGCGCGGCGTGGAAAGTGCCGCAGCCGCCGGTTGCCTGGTGCTCAACGTCTCCAGCACGGTGCGGTCGCCGCTCGCTCACGTTCACGTGGCTTCGTTGCGTGACGTTGACGTAGCGACCTTCGAGAGGCTGGTCGGCTCCCCGGCGACGGTCTGAGGTCGGGTCACACCACCGAGATCGTCGGCGTTCCGGGCTCGAGCCGATCCAGGCACAAGATGCCGTTGAGGTGGTCCACCTCGTGCAGCACGTCGCGGGCCAATCTGCCTTTGTCGAACCGTACCGTCACCGGTTCGCCGGTCACCGTGAGGTAACTGATCACCGCGGTCCGGGGCCGTCGCAGGTAACAGCGGAAGTCGAAGAAGCTCAGACAGCCCTCGCTGGTCTCCTCCCACTCCTGTTCGCTGGGCGGCCCCACCTCGACGACCCGCGGGTTGACCAGTACGAGCTGGGGCTGGCCCGCCGCACGGAACACCGCGATGGACCGTGGCTCGTTGATCTGTGGTGCGGCCAGGCCCATGGCGCCGGTGGTGAAGTTGTGCACCCGCCCAACCGCGTCCGCAACCGCAGTGAGCCGGTCCAGGATGCGCAGCACCTCGTCCTGTTCGTCCGGGAGCACGAATGGCCGGGTCGCTCTGGTGAGGATGGGGTTGCCCAACTGGACGATGCCGAGCGCCGACATCACCTCGCTCGGTCTCTGATCGACGATGCCGAAGGCTTCCGTGGTCTGTGGGCCATAGGCCACATCGCTGGTCATCGGTGCTCCTCTGGTTGCCGAGAAGGCGGATTGCCGAATCGCCACTCGAAGCGGTAGCGGTCGCCGAATTCCGGCTTGCCGTTCGTCCACGACCAGATCGAGCGGCCGTTTTCCGTATGCTCGTCGATCTGCGAGCCGAGGGGTCCGATGCGGTCACCGGCCGTGATTGCCTTGCCCCATACCAGCGTGCGTAATCCCTGGGGGAAGTCCAGTTCCACGTCGAGGCGTCGCGTCGGCACGCGCATCCGGCGCTGGTACCAGGTGCCCCATTGTGTCGAGCTGACCGTGTAGGAGTACATGAGCGCCAGTCGGCGTCCGGGGTGCAGCGTCAACAGTTCCCCGTACCGTTTGCCCTCGAAGCGGATCCAGCCCTCGATCATCTTGTCGGTGACGGTCTGGGTCGGGTCGGCGACGAGTTCGATCGTGGGGCCCGCACCCGGTTTTCGCGGGTCGAGATCGCTCATCATCGGCGCCCACCAACACCGAAAGCCGAGGTGGTCCCAGACCAGGGGATGTGCCCGGTGGTGTACCCGCGAGCGTTCGACGTCGTCCGGAAAGGCATCGACGTGGATCCGGACCTCGTAGCCGTTGTACGACCGTTCGGTTCGGTTCTCGAGCTCGCGCAGCACCGTTATCGCGTAGGCGTCGCCGTCGAACGAGAGGGTGGTGCGCTCGTGCGTCACGAGCAGGGTGGTCGACGCTGTCTCGACGTTGATTGCCTCGGAAACCGCCGTCTGCCGTCCCGCATCCCCACGCCGGCGCAGTTCGTACCAGGTCTGCCAGCGGTCGACCAGGTCACCGCCGGCCCGTAGTGCGTCGTCCGCCAGGCGCGCGAAATCCACCGTGGGTGGGACGGCGCCACACTCCATTTTCGAGACGTAGGAGGTATTGCAGCCGATCCGCCTCGCCAGGGACTTCTGCGACAGGCCGGCGAGCAGCCTCAACCGGCGGACCTCGGCGCTGAAGGCCCCGTGTGCGGCGGAGAGCTCGCCTGTTTCGGGGTCGTCACGGTCGGCGGGGACCCGGCTCGCACCCATCCACATAGTGTGAATGACCGTGAACCGGGTGTGAACCCCTCGGGATCTAGCTGCACATGAATGAATACCGGTTCTATCGCGTTATGCCACAGCAGCGAATGTCAATGGGATTCGTCCTGACGATTCGGATTCTCACGGTCGGCGTCGCGGTGCTTGTCGGGTTGGTCTCCGGTTTGTTCGTGAACACGCAGGGCCCGTTGACCCTTGGTGTGCTCACCGCGATCGCGCTCAACGAGGTGCTACGCCTTCCGGGGCGAATCGAGGTGCCGGGTGCGGCCCGATCGGGTCGGCGCAGGCCGGCCGGGCGGGCCCGGCGGAGCGTTCGGCGGGGTCGACGGCGGACCGCGCGGTCCGACCTCACAGCAGTTCGCCGGCGGCGGAGAGGTAGGCCTCCTCGACGTACACCGTGATCCAGCGCGACGGGCGCCGGTCGGCCACCAGCGCAAGGCTCGGGTCGAGGCGCACCGACCGGTAGGCGCGCCGCATCGCGTCGTCGTCGACGACCTTCGCCCTGCCGTTGACGTGCAGCCCGACCGCACCGCGGGCGAAGTCGACGAACAGCAGGCTGATCCGCGGATCCAGCGTGATGTCCGCGATCGCGTCCGACAGGCTCACATCGTCGAACTCGGGCCAGGCCAGCCGGTTGACGTCGAGCACCCGCACGAAGCCCGTTCCGCCGGTGACGAACGTGCAGTCGTGACCGTCGTCCGGCTCGCCGGTCGCGACGAACATCACCGCCTGGCGTCGGATGAAGAGCCGCATCCGGTCGTCGAGCTCGGACAGAACCTGACGGTCCGACAGTGCGGGCACGGTTACCTCCGGGGCGTGAGCACGGTGTCATCCACCGTGACATCGCGTCCGGGAGGTGGCCGGACAGCCGGTGCGACGGCCCCGCCGGTCGAGCTGCCTGTCCAGCGCGGGCGGCGGCGCGTCACGGGGAAATCGGCCGTCTCCGTCCCGCGTCGCACATCCAGTGCGATGAGAAATCCGCCCAGGTAGTGACGCTGCTTCATAGACGGCTCCTAACGTTGGACGGCGAAGGGTACCGATGAGCAATCTGTCGCGATTACTGAAGGAGAGCTGGACACTCGTCGAGGAACAACAGGACAAGGTCGCGAGCTACTTCTACGCGCGCATGTTCCTCAACAACCCCCAGTTGCGGGACCTGTTCCCGGTCCAGATGGACGTCCAGCGCTCCCGTCTGCTGGGCGCCATCGTCACAGCGGTACAGACGTTCGGCGATCCCGACCAGTTCGCGGACTACCTCGAGGCGCTCGGCCGCGATCACCGCAAGTTCCACGTCGAGCCCCAGCACTACGACATCGTCGGCGACGCGTTGATCGAGGCGCTGCGGACGTTCGCCGGCGAGGAGTGGGGCTACGAGTACGAGCAGGCGTGGCGCGACGGCTATGCGGCGATCGCGCGCAAGATGATCGAGGGCGCCGAGGCCGACAGCGCCAACCCGCCCTACTGGCACGCCGAGGTGCTCCACCACGAGCGCCGCAGCCGGGACATCGCTGTGATCACCTGCCGGCCGATGCTGCCGCTCGAATTCCGCGCCGGGCAGTACGTCAGCGTCGAGACCAGGTACCAGCCGCGCCTGTGGCGGGCCTACTCCATGGCCAACGCGCCCCGCAAGGACGGCTCCGTCGACTTCCACGTGCGCGCGGTGGGCGCCGGCTGGGTGTCCTCCGCGCTGGTACGGCGGGTGCAGCCCGGTGACATGATCCGCCTGGGCGCGCCGATGGGTTCGATGACCCTCGACCGCCGGTCGACCCGGGACATCGTCTGCGTGGCCGGCGGCACCGGTCTCGCCCCGATCAAGGCCCTCATCGAGGAGATGACCCGGGCCAACCGGACGCGCTGGGTCCACGTCTTCTTCGGCGCCCGGGACCGCGACGATCTGTACGACCTGGACTGCCTCAACCGCCTCGCGGCGCGGTACCCCTGGCTCTCGGTCGTCACCGCGACCAGCGACGACCCGGAATTCCCCGGCGAACACGGCAACATCTCGCAGGTCGTGGCCCGCTACGGACCGTGGCAGGATCACGACTTCTTCGTCTCCGGCTCCGCCACGATGGTCCGCGCCACCCTGCGCACCCTCGCGGAGATGCAGGTCCCGGCCATACGCATCAAGTACGACGCCTTCGGTGATTCCTGAAAGACCGCGCGGACGGGCCGGCAGTGCGGCGCCGGCCTGTCCGCCTGGCCGCCATGGTGCGGCTACAGTTGCGCGGTGATCGACAGGCGGGGTGTCCGGGTCGAGGTGCTGCTGGTCCTCGGGGTGTCGCTCGGCTCGTCCGCGATCTACGCGATCCTGCGCATCGTCGACCGGCTCACGTTCGTCAAGCCGCTGTCGGAGCAGACCGCCACCCTCAACCCGTCGGTGACCCCGGACCGGCCGTGGCTCGACCTCGCCTACCAGCTCGCCGGGATCACGCTGGGGGTCGTGCCGGCGCTGCTGGCCGTACACCTCCTGGGACGCTCGACTCCGCCTCCGGCGATCGGCCTGGACTTCCGCCGTCCCGGTTTCGACCTGGGGACCGGTGCGGCGCTCGCGGCGCTCATCGGGCTGCCCGGACTCGGCCTCGTCTGGCTCTCGCGCGAGATCGGCATCAGCGCGCAGATCGTGCCCGCGGCCCTGGAGCCGGTGTGGTGGGCGGTTCCGGTGCTGGTCCTCGCCGCGATCCAAAACGCGGTGCTCGAAGAGATCGTCATGATCGGCTACCTGCTGACGCGCCTGCGGGACCTCGGCTGGAACGGCTGGATCGCGATCATGACGAGTGCCGTGATCCGCGGTTCATACCACCTGTACCAGGGCTTCGGCGCCGGGTTCGCCGGCAACCTCGTGATGGGCCTCGTCTTCGGGTACTTCTTCCGCCGCACGCGGCGGGTCATGCCGCTGATCGTCGCCCACTCGCTGCTGGACATCGTGGCGTTCGTCGGATACGCGCTGCTCAAGGATCATCTGGCGTTCTTGAGCTAGGGCAAATCGCCACAATTAGGCTGGCCACGTGGGCCGAATCCTTCTCGCACTCACCCTGGTGCTGTCAACCGTCTTCGCGCTGCCCGCCCCGGCGGCCTCCGCGAAGGCGGACCCGGCGCTCTACATCGTCCAGTTGGCCGGTGACCCGACCGGCCGGCGCGAGTCGCTGCGGGCGGGCATCCGGTCCAACCGGGCGGCGGTCCTGCGAGCCGCCGGCGTCACGAAGACCGTCGCCGACTACGAGACCGTCTTCAACGGCTTCGCCGCGGCGCTGACCCCGGCGCAGAAGGCCCGTGTCGAGCGGACTCCGGGGGTCGTGCGGCTGTGGAAGAACGAGAAGCGGACGGTCCAGACCTTCTCCACGCCGGCCTTCCTCGGCCTGAGCGGCGCCGGTGGCGGGTGGGAGAAGCGCTTCGGCGACCCGACCCACGCCGGCGAAGGCATGATCATCGGTGTCGTCGACACCGGCTTCTGGCCGGAGAGCCCAAGCCTGGCCCCGCTGCCCGAGCCCCGGCCCGACCGGGCGACGATCGAGAAGAAGTGGTACGCCGACGGCGTCGACAGGTGCGACGAGGGCACCGGCCCCCCGCAGCAGCGGATCACCTGCAACAACAAGGTGATCGGCGCGCGCTACTACGACAGCAGCGGCTTCGGTGACTGGCCGGGGGAGTTCCGGTCGCCGCGCGACTACGACGGCCACGGCACACATACGGCGACCACCGCGGCGGGCCTGCACGACGTGCCGGCGACCGTCAACCACGAGCTCGTCGGAAACGTCTCCGGTATGGCGCCCGCGGCGCGGATCGCGGTCTACAAGGCGCTGTGGCGCCAGGCCGACGGCGAGGGCTCCGGCGGCACCGTCGACCTGCTCGACGCGGTCGACGACGCGGTGGCCGACGGCGTCGACGTCCTCAACTACTCCGTCTCCGGCTCGGCGTCGCTCGTGGTCGACCCGATCGAGCTGGCCTTCCTCAACGCCGCCGCGGCCGGAGTGTTCGTCGCCACGTCCGCCGGCAACTCCGGGCCCGGCGCCTCCACCGTCGCGCACAACGCCCCATGGGTCACGACCGTCGCGGCCAGCTCACACGACCGTGGCGCGGTCAAGTCCGTGACCCTCGGCAACGGCAAGACCTACACCGGCGTCGGCCAGGGTCCGGCGCTGCCGTCCGCCCCGCTCGTGGACTCCGTCGCCGCCGGCCTGCCCGCCGCGGAGGCGACGAAGGTCGAGCTGTGCCATCCCGGCACGCTAGACCCGGCGAAGGTCAAGGGCCGGATCGTGCTGTGCAGGCGGGGCGTCAACCCGCGCACCGACAAGAGCATCGCCGTCCGCGACGCCGGCGGGATCGGGATGGTGCTCTACAACGCCGACGAGAACTCCCTCAACGCCGACTACCACGTCGTCCCCACGGTGCACGTGGACCACGTCGCGGGCGCGGCGATCAAGGCGTACGTCTCGGAACCCTCCCCGACCGCTTCGCTGTCCGCGGTGTCGAAGGTCGTGCCGCGCGCACCGGCGATGGCGGCCTTCTCGTCGGCCGGCCCCGCCGTCGCGGGTGGCGGCGACCTCATCAAGCCCGACATCACCGCGCCCGGCGTCGACATCGTCGCCGGTGTCTCCCCGGCCGGCCACCACGGCAACCTCTATGACGGCGAGTCGGGCACGTCGATGTCGAGCCCGCACATCGCCGGCATCGCCGCGCTGCTGCGCGCGAAGCACCCGGGCTGGTCGCCGTCGGCGGTCCAGTCGGCGCTGATGACCACCGCCGGCGTCGTCGACAACACGAACGGCCGGATCCAGCGCGGCGACGTCGACGCCACACCCCTCGACTACGGCGCGGGTCACGTACGCCCGGACCGCGCCTTCGACCCCGGCCTGGTCTACGAATCCGGCGTGCGGGACTGGGTCCGCTACGCGTGCGGCCTCGGCCAGTTGCAGCTCGTCAGCGACTGGTGCCCGGTCGTCGGCACGATCGACCCGAGCGACCTCAACTACCCCTCGATCGCGATCGGCTCGCTGCCCGGCACGGCAACGGTCACCCGGACCGTGACCAACGTCGGCGAGCAGCCCAGCGTCTACACGGCGACCGTGTCGCCGCCGCCGGGCACGACCCTGACGGTCACGCCGTCGACGATCAGCGTGGGAGCGGGCAAGAGCGCGACGTTCACCGTCACCGTGACCCGCACGTCGGCGCCGTTCCGCGAGTGGACGTTCGGCTCGATGACGTGGACGGACCTGCGCGGCCACGCGGTGCGCAGCCCCGTCGGCGTCCGCCCGGTCGCGCTCACCGGCCCCGGCGAGATCGCCGGCACCGGCCCGGCCGGCCGCGGCACGATCGACCTGCGGTCGGGCTACTCGGGCACGGTGACGGCCCGCGCGTACGGCCTGGCCCCGTCCATGGTCCACACCCGCAAGCTCGTCGGCAGCACGGCGGCGTTCCTGCCGAGCGCCCCCGGCGTGGCGCCGAGCATCTTCACGTTCGAGGTCAGGGTCCCGCCGGGCACGAAGCTCGCGCGGGTGTCCACGTTCGCCGCCGACCACGCCCTCGGCACCGACCTCGACTTGTACGTCTACGACGGCACCACGCTGATCGGCCGCGGCGACGGCACGACGGCCGACGAGGAGATCCCGCTGTCGACCGCGGGGGTCTTCGAGGTGTACGTGGTGCAGTTCGGCCTGCCTGCCGGCGTCGCCGAGCAGAAGGTGCGGGCACACCTGTTCCTGGTCGGCGCGGGCGCACCCGCCAATCTGTCCGTGACGCCGGCCTCGGCGCCGGCGGCCCCGGACGAGACGGTGTCCTTCGACGTGTCGTGGTCGGCGCTGTCCACGGCCCGGCGATACCTCGGCCTGGTGGAGTTCACCGACGGCGAGGTGGCGCGAGCCTGGACGACGGTGGCGATCGGTCCGTAGCGCCGTGGCGTCGTGGCGTCGAATGTTCGTGGATCGCCGTGGGTGTCGAACTGTGGAACCCGGGTAGAGGGCCTCGTCTCATTGATCTTGACGGGGTTCCGGTCCGGGGCCAGAGAAGGACACGGCAGTGGTAGAGCCGCTTTACATCATCTTCGCCGGAACGTCGTGGGACGGTGTGGTGAGTCCTGACCGGCTCCTGGCCACCGCGTTGGCGGCGCACGCCGAGATCCTGTGGGTCGACCCGCCGATCTCGGTGGCGACCTCGGACCGCTACCGGTACGGCGCATCCCGGTTCGGCGTCACGCCCAAACTCGCGCGCCTGAACGATCGGATCACCCGGCTCACCCCCCGTGCACTGCCGTTGCACACCCGACCCTTCGTCAAGGTAAGCACCGCCGCGCTGGTCAGGGCGCAGACCCGGGCGGCGCTGCGCCACCTCGGCCGACGGCCGCACGCGGTGATCGCGTGCAACCTCGTCGACGTGCTCCGCGGCTGGCACCCCGGGGTGGTGAAGGTCCTCTACGGCACGGACGACTACGTCGCCGGCGCCGACCTCATGGGGCACGACTCGAAGCGGGTCGCGCGGGACGAGCGGCGCCAGCTCGCCCACGCCGATCTGGTCCTCGCGGTCTCCTCGGTGCTGGCGGAGCGCTGGTCGTCACTCGGCGCGCGGCACCTGGAGTTGATCCCCAACGGGGTGCAGACCTCCGCCTACCGCGATCTGGACGGCATCGCCCCGGCCGAGCCCGCCTCGGCACTTCCGGGCCCGGTCGTCGGCGCGCTCGGGCACCTCTCCGAGCGCATCGACATCGACCTGCTCGAAGCGCTTGCCGACGACGGGCTTTCACTGCTCCTCGTCGGCCCCCACGACGCGCGCTGGGAGCCGGAGCGCTTCGCCGCGCTGGCCGCCCGCGACAACGTGCACTGGGCGGGGCGGCAGCCGTTCGAGGCGGTGCCATCGTTCCTGCGTGCCGTCGACGTCGGGATCACGCCGTATCGCGACACCGCCTTCAACCGTGCGTCGTTCCCGCTCAAGACGCTGGAGACCCTGGCCGCGGGCAGGCCGGCGGTCAGCACCGACCTGCCGGCGGTGCACTGGCTCGACACGCCGCTCATCAGGGTCGCCGACACGCCGAAGACCTTCGTGGCGGCGGTGCGGGAGGCGGCGACGGAGTCCCACGTGCCGGAGCTGGTCGAGGCCCGCCGCGACTTCGCCGAGCGACACTCGTGGGACGCCCGCGCCGCCGCCGCCGTCCACGCCGTCGAAGGGCTTGTCGCGGACAAGCGCGAGGAGCTGTTCGGCCGCCGGGTCACGGACAAGGATACTCACACGTAAAATACCGGTAACAATTGGAGTATGACAATATCGTCATGCGCCTATTGATGTCCCGCGGTTGCGCATGCGGTGGCTTCACCGTGCCTACCGGCTGCTCGTTTCGAGGAAAGCGTCGGTGTCGGCATCGGACCGGGAGCGCCGGCGACGGCAGCGGTCGCCACCCGGCAGCACTCGCGAACCTGGGCCGCACGCACGCGCAGCCGGCCGCCGCCGTACCAGGCCCGACCACACGGCCGGGTCGCACGGAAACACAGGGGCTCGGGGCGCGGACGGCCGACGAAGGTTCAATCACAATTCGGGGGAATCGTCGCCGAACTCGTCGCCGAGATTCTCCTTGTCGGGACCGGTCCACCGGTTATGCCGGCGGCATCGCCGCTGACCACTGCAAATCAATCCAGCCATACAGTGCACTGTCGGATGGGTAGTGCGAGCACCGACCGCACCGGTAGGGTTGGACCCGCATCGGCGTTGGCCAGCAATTGTCGCCCGCCGTCCCCTTGGGCTGCCTATGATTGGATGAGAGTTGGCGCGAAAAGTGGCCGACCCCACAAGCAGACAGCACGATTCATATGATCGCGATCAGTCGAGCCGCCGCGGCGGCCGGCAGCGGTCCATCAAGCGGCGGATCATCAGACTGGTCCTCGTCCCTGGTGTCGTGGCGGTCCTCCTGTGGCTCGTAGCGTCCGGTTACCTCGTGTTTCAAGGCTGGTACAACCGGGAGGTCGCCAACGGCGTCCGCACGGTGTCGATTCCGGCGGTTTCCGCGTTGGCGTCGATCCAGCAGGAGCGGCGGTTGAGCGTCGCCTACCTCAGCCAGCCGTCCAAGGGCGTGCAGGACCTGCTTGAGCAACGGCAGCAGACCGACCAGCGGTTGTCGAAGCTGCGGACGGTCGCCGACGCGGGGTTGGCCAACGCTCCGGAGTCCATCGTGACGCGGTGGAAGGCGGTGACAGGCTTCCTTGACCAGCTTTCGGGTGTACGAAGCACGATCGACGCCAAGTCGGCCGACGCCCAGGATGCGTACGACTTCTACAACCAGTTGCTCGATGCCGCCACCGCCCTGTTCGACACGCAGGCTCGGATGGTGCCCGACGCCACGGCGACCAAGGGGGGCATCGCGGCGACCGAGGTGTGGCGGGCCAGCGACCTGATGTCCCGTGCTGGATCGGCGATCGAGGCCGCGTTCGGGGCCCGAGCGCTCAGCGATCAGGACCATCTCGCATTCGTCAACCTGGTGGGCGCCTACCGGTTCGGCCTGACGAGCGTTGCTCCACACCTGCAGCCGGAGGTACGTCAGCGGTACGAGAACGTCATGGCGAGCGACACGTGGAAGCAATTGGTCATCGCGGAGAACGCGATCATCGCCAACGGTCCGTGGCGCAGCGGCGTGCCTCGCGCACTGCCCGTCGACGTTGCTCGCTGGCAGGTGCTGACCCGCCAGGTTTCCGACGATCTGATCAATCTGACCGTTCTGGAAGCCGACCAGGTGTCGGCCCAGACCCTGCGGACCGGGAACAATCAGCTCCTCGTCGCATCGTTGGGAAGTCTGATCGCCCTCTGCGTCGCGATCGCCGCGATCCTGTGGGCGGTCCGTCAATCGCAGATCCTGGTTGACCAGGGCCTGTCCGTGCGCTTGGCGCGGCTGGGCAGGGATGCCGCCGAGACGGTCGATCAGCGGCTGCCCGCCATGATGGACCGGCTGCGCCGACGCGAACCGGTTGATCTCGACGTCGAGCTACCGACGAAGGACTACGGAAGCGACGAGATCGGTCAGGTCGCGGACGTCATCAACCGGTCGCTGCACGCTGCCGCGGGTGCGGCTGTTGACGAGGCGAAGACCCGGGCTGCCGGCACCGCGATGCTCATGGGCGTCGCGCGCCGCCCGCAGCGCCCTCTGCAACGCGGCCTCCAGGTGATCGAGGGCCTGCAGAACCGAATCGGTGACGAGGAGGTGCTCCCGCAGCTCTTCGACATCCACCACCAGCTCAACCAGACCCGGCGCTTCCTGGAAAACCTCGTCATCCTGGCCGGTGGCCAGATCGGCCGGCGTTTCAAGAATCCGGTGCCGCTGCGCCGGGTGCTGCTGGCGGCGTTCGCCGAGACGCAGGATTACCAGCGGATCACGTTGCGTGACGCGCCTGACGTGGCACTGGTCGGGCCGGCCATCGCCGGAACCGTCCACCTCTTGGCCGAGCTGCTGGACAACGCGCTGGCGTTCTCCTCGCCGACGACAACGGTCTGGGTCACGTGCGTCGAGGTCCCGCACGGCGTCGCGGTGGAAATCGAAGACGCCGGCGTCGGCATGAACGCAGAAGCCGTGGAGCGCGCCAACGAGCTGCTGGCCACCGCGCCCACTCCGGACGTGACGGAGCTCAAGGGCGGCACCCAGGTCGGCCTGCACGTCGTGGCCGAGCTGGCCAAGCGCGACGGCGTCCAGGTCAGTCTCCGCAGGTCGGCGTACGGCGGGCTGTTGGCCATCGTGCTGCTGCCCGAGCGGGTGCTCTCCGCCGTCGGGGCCGTCGGGGCCGAGTCGCCCGACGTGCCCGCCGCTGAGCGGACCGACGCCCGCACTCATCCGGCCGTGCCGAGAGCCACTCGACCTGACGACGTCCGACGGTACGACCTGCGCCCCACAGCCGGGGTCGCGACCGTCGCGGCCGTCGCGACCGCCCCGGCGGCCTCCAGCGGGTCGATCCTGGAATCCCACGAGACCCACGCCGTCCACTCCGGCACACATCGCCGAGCCGACCTCACCGGCGGAGTGATGAGCAGTGACTTTTCCAACGGAAGCGCTGTCATTCCCCGTCAACCGGCGTCGTTCACCGCGAGTGGATTTGGCGCCGAGCCGCCCAATCCGCAAGCCGCCACCCGGCCGGCGCTACCGCACCGCCAACCCCAACAGCACCTCGCGCCCGAACTGCTGGAGGAAGACGCGCCAGCCACCAGAGCGCAGGAGACGACGGTTGCGAAGTCGCCGGAAGACGTCCGGGACCGGTACGCGCGGTACCAGCGAGGACGGGCCGGATTGACGCCGTCCGACGGTCGGACGGCGAACTACGACAACACTTTCACCAGTGCTGATCAAGGTGGGGAAGCATGAACCACTCAACACCGCAGAATGACCTGACCTGGTTGCTGGACGATCTTGTCAAGGTTCCGCATGTTCGCGATGCGGTCGTCGTGTCCACCGATGGGCTGATCATTCAGAAATCCACGTCGCTGCCGCAGGACACCGCGGAGATCCTGGCCGCCGCGTCGTCTTCGATGTACAGCGTTGCCGCGGGAACGGGCCGGCGGATCGGCAGCGGCGCGGTGGATCAGGTCGTCATCGAGTATCACGATGGAGTCCTGTTTCTCGCCGCGGCCGGCCCGAATGCCCGCCTGGCGGTGCTGTGCGAGTCAGTCGTCGACATGGGCACGGTCGCCTACGAGATGCGCCGCCTGGTGACCCGCATCGGCGAGTATCTCGGCACCGAAGCACGCTCGGCTGCGATGACGGCCAACGGTCAACCTGGCCTGGGCCATGGCGCATGACGTATGGGACGGCGACGACGCGGCGGAGGGCGGGCGGCTCGTCCCGCTGTACATCCTTGTCAACGGGAAGACGAGTCCACGGAACAACAACCTGGACCTCGCCACCCAGGTCATCGCCCTCCCGGCCCACGCGAGACGGCTGGAGCCGGAGTACGAGGACATCGTCAACCGGTGCGTGAACTGGATGTCCATCGCCGAGCTCGCCGCCTACCTGAACTGCCCGCTCACCATCATGAAAGTCATGGTTGACGTGCTCCTGGAGCAGGGGTATCTCGGCATCGGATTTCCGGCGCAGCAGACGATCGTGGATCGTCGGATGTTGGAAACGGTGCTCGCCGGTCTCGAAAGACTCTAGGCAAGAGGACTGACATACGTGAATCGCCAATCAGTCAAGGTCGTTGTGGCAGGCGGCTTCGGTACCGGCAAGACCACGTTGGTCGCCTCGGTCAGTGAGATTCCGCCACTGACCACGGAGGAGGTCCTCACCCAGGCCAGTGTCGGCGTCGACGACGTGACGGGCATCGAGGACAAGACGAACACCACGGTCGCCCTGGACTTCGGGCGCATCACCATCAGCCCGGACGTCGTGCTTTACCTGTTCGGCACGCCGGGGCAGGACCGGTTCTGGTTCATGTGGGACGAACTCGCGCAGGGTGCGGTGGGTGCGATCGTGCTGGTCGACACCAGAAGGCTCGGCACCAGCTTCCCCGCCGTCGACTACTTCGAGCGGCGGGGTATCCCGTTCGTCGTTGCCGTCAACCGGTTCTTCGGCGAGTGTCCGTACAGCCAGGACGAGATTCGGTCGGCCTTGGAGCTCGATCCCTCCGTTCCGTTCCTGTGGGTCGACGCCCGCGACAAGGCATCCAGCAAACAAGCATTGATCACCCTGGTTCGGCACGCGATGGCACGCATGCCGGTCAGTTGATCGGTGGCTCGGAAGCACTCACCGCCGGCCGACCGGCGCGGGCTGCGACCTGGCCGAGGTAGCGGTCGGCGCCGTCCGGGGTCATGAACCAGTCGGTGAGGCTGTTCGGGTCGGCGAACCCGTTGGCGAGGCGGCCGGCCACCTCGGGGAGTTGCGCCGCCGTGGCGAGGACGCGTTGGATGTGTTCGGGTGGCGGCTGGAGCATCCCGTTGGTCAAGTTGGTCACCTGCTCGGCGGTGTCCGCCCAGAACCGCTCGAAGGTGTTGTGCATCCAGTCACGGTCGAACGGATCGTCGCCGTGGTCGAGGATCGCGGCCAGGTAGCCGGCGGCGCAGCGTGCGGCGGCGTTGGCGCCCTGCGCGACGATGGGGTCGTTGGTGACGACCACGTCGGCGGCCCCGAGGACCAGCCCGCCCGACGGCAGTTCGCCGACCGGTCGCCGCACGGTGGGGGTGAAGCGGCCGGTCAGGGTGGCGTGCGGGTCCGTCAGCTCCAGGTGGGCACAACGCTCGTACAGCCACGGGGTGTGTTCGCCGATCAGCCCGACCGCCCGCGTCAGGTGCTCGCCAGGGTCGGGACGGTCGCCGAACACGTCCAGCGGCCCGCCGGGGACGGACTCCCAGAACAGGATGTCGCACTGTCCCGTTGTGGTCAGCGCCGGGATGAGGATCAGCTCGCCGGCGCCCGGCAGCACCGTGAACGAGACGTTGGGCCACAGGTCGGTGTCCGGGTCGCGGCCCATGCCGTGGACGTAGGCGGCGGCCAGGCCGCGTTGCGGTGTGGTGTAGGGGGAGCGGGAGGGATCCCGGTCGAACAGCGCGGTCAGGTCGCCGCGGCCGGCGGCGATGACGATCAGGTCGTAGCGGCCCGACTCGGCGATCTCGTCGAGACCGCTGACGGCCGTCTCCTCGGTGCGGACGGTACCGCCGAGCTCCTCGAACAGCTCCAGCCAGCCGGCCATCTTGACCCGCTGGTCGGTGCTGCGCGCCGGCGCGTCCAGGGCACCGTAGATGTCCAGGCGGTCACCGCCGGGTGGTGCCGCGACGGTCCAGTGCAGCCCGGCGATGGCGGGTGTGTCGTCGGCCCACAGATCGAGTCCGAGCCGCCGTTCGACGGCCACCGCTGGGCCGAACATGACCTGGGTCGATGTCGGCCGGGCCCGACGGAGCTCGTCGGGGGTCCGCGCCGACAGGATGGTCACATCGTAGTCACCTGCCTGGAGCAGGCCGTGGCCGAGCAGCAGTCCACATTGGCCCGCGCCCACAATCAGGATTCTGCGCATCGCTGCATCCTTCACAGGGTCGAGGTCAGGTCTTGGTCAGCACGCACAGCAGCGGCCTTCAGGACCGCCTTGAACCTCCGTCTATGCCACGACTCCTGGGGCGAGCGGTTCCAGCCGTACCTTGAAGTGCCGCAGCAGGCGCGGTGACGAGACGATCCGATAGCCGCGGACCCGCTCGGGCGCCTTGGCGATGTCGGCGAGCACTGATGCCACGTATTCGAAGTGAGTGTCGGTGTAGACCCGGCGCGGGATCGCCAGCCGCACGAGCTCGAAGGGCGCGGGGGTCACGAGCTGGTGCTCGTCGTCCATGCCGCCCAGATACAGCGACCCGAGCTCGGCGCAGCGGATGCCGCCGTCGAGATACAACTGACACCCCAGCGAGTGTCCGGGGAACTCGTGCGGCGCCAGGTGGGGCAGCAGCCTGCCGGCGTTGAGGTACAGGGCGTGGATGCCGGGCGGCTGGACGGTGTCCACGCCGGCGTCGTTGATCATCTGGGTCAGTCGTGCGGTGGACGCGGCGCGGGATCGCAGGTATGCCGGGTCGACGACCTCCTGCAGTCCTTGGGCGAGCCGTTCGAGGTCGTGGCCGGCCAGCCCGCCGTAGGTGCTGAACCCTTCGGTGGCGATCAGGTTCGCCTCACACACGGCATACAGGTCGTCGTCCCGCAGGCCGATGAGTCCGCCGATCGCCGTCAACCCGTCCTTCTTCAAGGACACCACGCATCCGTCAGCGAGCTGGAAAGCGCGGGTGGCGATTTGCCGCGGTGTCCAGTCGCTGTAGGCCGGCTCCCGCTCGCGAACCAGCCAGGCGTTCTCCGCGAACCGCGCCGCGTCCAAGAAGAACGGCACGGCGTGGCGCCGGCACAGCTCCCGGACGGCCTCGAGGTTGGCCATGGATACCGGCTGCGCACCGAGGCCGTTGTTGGTGATGGTCACCAGGACCAGCCCGACGCGGTGCCCCTCCGGGCCGGTCAGGACTCGTTCCAGCGCGTCGAGGTCGATGTTGCCCTTGAACGGTTCGTCACTGTCGAGATCGGCCGCTTCCGGACACGGCAGGTCTCGTGGCTCGGCGCCGGCCAGTTCGACGTTGGCGTGGGTGGTGTCGAAATGGGTGTTGCTGATGCAGATCTGGCCGGGTTTCAGGAGGCTGCCGAACAGGATCCGTTCGCCGGCCCGGCCCTGGTGAACCGGCAGGATGTGCGGATAGCCGGTGAGGTCACGGACCTCGTCGCGGAACCGGAACCAGGATCGGGCCCCCGCGTAGGACTCGTCGCCGAGCGCGGCGGCGGCCTCCTGCGCAGCCGAGGTGGCTCCGGTGCCCGAGTCGGAGAGCAGGTCGATGGTGACCTGGTCGGCGCGCAGGTTGAACGGGTTGTAGCCGGCTTCCGTCAAGGCCAGTCGGCGCTCCTCGGCGCTGAGGAAGGGAATCGGTTCGACGACCTTGATCCGGTATGGCGGCGGCAGTTTGGCCGGGCCTGTGGGCATAGCCTCGCTCCTCGAACGTTCGCGGGTGTCAGGCGGCGCTGCGTTCGGCCGGCAGTTCGACCGATTGCTCGAACGGGTGCTCGGCTGGGGTTCGGATCGCCGGTGCCCGCCGTGGGCGTGGCGGACTCACCTGGTACGCCTCGGACGACAGGTAGACGGTCACGCCCGGTCGTGGTGGGCCCAGCCGCAATGAGACGTGGGCGATCAGCCCGACACCGGCGCGAAGCGGCCGCTGTGTCACCGCGGTGATCGCCCGATCGAGCGCTGAGCTGTCGAATCCGTGCCGGGCGAGCAGCACCGCCGCCCGGTCCCGGGCTTCTTCGTCGTCGTGGACGTAACTTCGGATCGGCACGTACAGGCTGTAGCCGACCGGCTTGTCGGCGCCCTGGGTGATGGTGTAGCTGCTCACGAGCGGCCGGCGGTCGAACGGGCCGGTGCCGCCTCCGGCAGCCGCGCAGAAGTCGGCGAGTGCGGTCACGTCCACGTCGTCGACCGCGCCGGCCGCCCGGATCACGTCCCGGACCTCGGCACCGTGATGGGTGAGGTAGAGCTTCACCCGGGCTTGCGGCACGTCGTGCAGGTCCAGCGCGAAGAACGTCAGCCGGTCGGCCCGCCCCAGCTCGCCCGGCCGGACACCGCGGTCCAGCATGGTCCGGTAGGACGTGCCAAACCCGAGTCGGCGCAGCGCTTCGGCCACCAGCACCGGGGCCCGCTGCACTCCGTCGACCTCCGGATTGAAGTACACCTTGAATTCCGGCCGCCGGCCGCTGCGAAACACCAGCGACCACCACAGGGCGAACTCTCCCTGTGGATGCTCCGTGGCGAAGAGGTCCTGCACCCTGTCCCATTTGGCGGTCGACAGACCGAACCGGTGCACCTGTGTGTCGAGAAAGCTGCGCGCGGCGGACAGATTCGGCAGCGGGCCGGGTGGTGAACCGATTGCCTCACCCAGGATCCGCAGCGCTGGTGGCTCTCCCTTGTTGAAGGCGACAGAGAATTCGACGGGCGTGTGGTCGTCCGCGACGTTGGACGGCCAGGCCGGTAACTCGGACAGCCGCCGCGATCCGGCAGGGCCGAGTAGATCTCTCAATAGGTCGATGGGTGTGCCCGGATCGGCTCCAGCCACGTGGCATAAGCGTGCCAACTGGCCACTCAAATGCTCGAAGACGGACAGGTCGCCCATGAGCTGTTCCTCCTGGGTTGGTCCATTCGCTCGGCGCGGTCAGCTTGACCTCACGTGTTGCCAGGGGGCACCGCCACGCCCATGGACGTCTGTAGGTGATTGGCTCGACGGCTCTGCAAGCAACGAGGTTCTGGCTTCAACTCGGTCGACTGCGAAAAGGATCAGTGGCCCCTCAATATCGTGGCGCATTGATTCTCTTGAGTCGAGTGAGACGTTCGTCACAAAGAGAGATCATAACGTCGCTCACAGTTACATTCAACGGCGTAAATCTGATAGCGTGCGCGTCGCTGGCAACCGCGCACTGAAGTGCGGCTTTCGGCACCTGTGCGCTCTCCATGTGACTGATCCGGCATGACACGCCTACGCTGCGCCTCAACGGTGTGCATCCTCGGCATGCTTCGGGCCGGGGGCGCGTCGGCGAAATAGTCCGAGCGCGGAGCGCCGGCTCTGGTCGGCACCGGTGTGGTCCTGGGCGGGTTCCGGTCGGTTCAGTTCGGTTCCAGTCGGTTCAGTTCGGTTCGGTTCAGTTCGGGTCGGCATGGGATGGAGCCGGTTGGCTGTGGCCGGAGAGCCGGGCCCATTGGGCGGTGAAACGATCGCGTCGTCGGCGAAAGAGCCGTTGACGATCATCGATCCGGAATCGTTCGCATCGGCGAGGGGTGGAGTCGCATCATGGCCGAGGGTGGCGTGGGGCTGCTCGCCAGTTGTTCGCGGAGATCTGGGAGGAGATCGGCGGGTCGGCGCGCTCGGCGATGACGAGTACGGGCGGATGATCGAGCAAGGCCGCGAAGTTCGGCCCAACCGCCCCTTGTCAACCCGGATAAGGCGGATAGTCGGGCGCGGGCTCGCGAGGCGTTGCCGCCCGACGTGTGCCGGGCGGCGCGTGTGGCGGCGCGATCCGTCGCCATGCCGCTCGACCGTGATCATGGGAACGAACTGGCTACCCCGACAGCCAAATCTTTCCCATGATCAAGCAGTCGCCCGGTCCGGAATGCGCCGCCCGGTTTCGGCGGTGATCGTCATCGATAGCCACCGCCCGCACGACTGTGCGTCATCATCCCGTAGCGGGCCGGGACCGCGACGGTGCGGCTCGTCGCGCCGCTGCCGCCGTGGTCGTCATCGATGTCACCGGTGTCGTCGGCCGCGGCAGGTCCAGTTCGCCTGCCACGTGCCCGCCGACCACGACAAGCTGGTCCAGCAGGTCCGCCAGGTGTGGTGTGGCGGCGCGGTAGAAGATCCGGGTGCCGTCACGGCGGGAGGCGACCATGCCCGCCTCCCGTAGCTTCGCCAGGTGCTGGGACACCGCCGCCACGTGCGCATCTACCAGCTCGGCCAGCTCGCCGACGGAATGCTCACGCGCCGCCAGTGCCCACACCAGGCGCAGCCGGGTCGGCTCGGCCAGCGCCCGCAACACGTCCATCATCGCCCCGAACTGTTCTTGCCTCACCACGCAACAAAACCTAGCGGCTGGCCCACCGTCGGCCAACACGTCACCCGCCGCATCCGCCGTGGTCACTCTTCTCCCGGGCCCGCCGAACGCACGACCGGCTCCGCCCGCACGCGGCACAGAGGGTGGCGGTGCTGAGCGCGGTGACCGGTCGCACACCGGCCCTGCTCACCGATGACAACAGCGGCGCCGCGGCCGCCGTGGCCGCCGAGACGGGCATCGGGCAGGTCGCTGCCGGGTTGCTGCCCGGCGACAAAGTCACCCACGTGCGCGGGCTGCAGGCCCGGGGGCGGTGTGTGTTGCTGGCCGGTGACGGGGTCGACGACGCCCCCGCGACGGCGGCCGCGCAACTCGGTGTCGCGATGGGTCGCAACGGCTCCGACCTGGCGTTGCAGACCGCCGACGCGTGCTGGTCCGCGACGAGCTGTCCGGCCTGCCGGCAGTGCTGACCCAGGCCCGCCGCGCACGGCGGGTCGTCGCGGCCACCCCGCGCCCCGGACCCGCGGTGACCGAACGGCCCTCAGTAGCCGACCGCGGCTAGGCTGAGCCGGGTGGACCGAATGGACGGATCTGTTCCGGCAGGGCACCCTGGCGAGCCGCATCGCGGCGGGCTGGCCGGTCGGCTCAACTGGCTGCGTGCGGGCGTGCTCGGCGCCAACGACGGCATCGTGTCCACCGCCGGCTTGGTGGTCGGTGTCGCCAGTGCCACCACCTCCGCCGCGGCGATCCTCACCGCGGGGGTGGCCGGCCTGGTGGCCGGAGCGGTGTCCATGGCGCTGGGCGAGTATGTGTCAGTCAGCAGCCAGCGCGACACCGAGCGGGCACTGCTGGGCAGGGAGCGGGTCGAGCTGGCCACGGACCCGCAGGCCGAGCTCGACGAGCTCACCGCGATCTACGCCGCCAAGGGTCTGTCGGAGACGACGGCGCGGCAGGTCGCCATCGAACTGACCGCCAACGACGCGTTCGCCGCGCACGCCGAGGCCGAACTGGGCATCGATCCCCACGAACTGTCCAACCCGTGGCACGCCGCAGGCGCGTCGGCGCTGGCGTTCACCATCGGCTCGCTGCTGCCACTGGCGGCGATCCTCACGCCGCCCGTTGTCATCCGTGTTCCGATCGCGTTCGTCGTGGTGCTCCTGGCGTTGGCGTTGACCGGGGCGGTCAGTGCCCGCCTCGGCTCCGCGGGCGTGACCAGGGCGGTGACTCGCCTGGTGATCGGTGGTGCGCTGGCGATGGCCGTCACCTTCGGCATCGGCCGGCTGGTCGGCGTCGCTGTCGGATGACAGGGCACCTTCGCACGGCCGTGGCGCTGTGACCGGATGCCTATTTGCGTATTGACGCAAGTAGGTGGCACACTGCACCACCGCCCTTGCTGGATCGGTCCGAGGAGGTGACGGGCATGCGTAGCTGTGACCCTCCCTCTAGTCGTCGCCCCCGGTTGCGAAGCGCCGCCTGACTTCCGGCGCACCGCCGGGGCCCCTCGATCCGATGTGACGCCGCTGCGACGTCACATCATCAGGTGCCGCAGACGCCCCCGGTGCGGACTCATCGGGCCGTGCTCGGAAGCTGGCGGTGCCATGTGACCACTCGGCTGTGGAGGTCGTCGCGTTCGTCGGGGGGCAGGAACGCGGCTGCGGCCGCGACCGTGGTCATCTGCGCGATCTCCGGCCAGGTGAGCCGGTGCAGCCGGACAAGGTGGTCGAATTCCGCGCTGAGGGTGGTCTGGCTCATGAGTCGGTTGTCGGTGTTGACGGTCACGGCGAAGCCCAGCCGGTGCAGCCGTGGCGCCGGGTGGTCGGCCATGGAGGAGGTCGCCCCGGTGTGCACATTGGACGATGGCGAGGTTTCCAGGACGATCCGGTGGTCGTGGACGAAGCGGGCCACCGGTCCGAGTGTGTCGCCATCGACATCGTCGATGACGCGCACGCCGTGGCCCAGCCGTTCCGCGCGGCATTCGACGGCGGCCTGCCGGACGGACTCGACACCGTCGCCCTCGCCGGCGTGGATGGTCAGGCGGACGCCGGCGTCGCGGAGCTCGTGGAACCGGTCGCGGAATCGCGCCGCGGGATTCCCGGCCTCAGGTCCGCCGAGGTCGAAGCCGGCCACGCCGGGATCACGCCGCCGGATGGCCAGGGTGGCCATGTCGTGGAACGCGCCGCGGTCGCGCATGGCGCAGACGATGATGCGCACGTCGACGTCGCGACCGGCGGCTTTGACCCCTTGGACGCCTTCTCGGGTGCCGGCGAGCACGGCGTCGAGCGCCTGACTCGCCGTGAGCCCGCGCCGTAGGTGCAGTTCGGGCGCGAAGCGGCTCTCGGCGTAGACGACGCCGTCGGCGGCGAGGTCCTCGACGTTCTCTCGCGCCGCCCGTGCGATTGCCTCGGTGCTCTGAAGGACACCGAACGTGTGCTCGAAGGTGGCGAGGTATGCCGGAAGCGAACCGCTGGTGCTCGCGGCGGCGAACCAGTCACGCAGGCTGTCGGGATCGTCGGCGGGCAGGTCGCGATACCCGGACTCGGCGGCCAGGTCGACGATCGTGTCCGGGCGCATGCCGCCGTCGAGGTGGTCGTGGAGCAGCACCTTCGGTGCGCTGCGGAGCTGGTCGAGGGTGGGTGTGGTGTGCGGGTGGGACATCAGCGGCTCCCGATCAGGTGAGGGTCTGGACACAGTGCTGGTAGAAGCCGGCCGGGTCGGCCGAGACGGCGCGTCTGACCGGCCGGCCGGCGGCACACGCCACCGTCCGCCCTTGGCTCGGGCCGGTGGTCACGATGTCGCACCGCACTTCGTCGAACGAGAACAGGTCGGGCTGTGCCAGGTACGACGTGGTGAGGCTGTCCCAGCAGCAGTACTCGATGCCGGTCGACTCCAGCGTGCCGAAGCTGAGCGCCAGCAGGCTGCCGGCGAGGTCGCTGACCGGATTGCCGTAGTGCGTGCCGAAGGACCGGACGAAGGCGTCGGTCACCGGTGCGGTGTTGGTCACATCGAGCGGGAAGACCGTGATGGGGATCGGGGAGTCGAAGACCTTGGCCGCGCCGGCCGGATCCCAGTAGACGTTCCATTCCGCGCTGCCGTCGTGCCCGGGCTCGTCGACGTTGCCCGGTACGTCGAACGCGCCTCCCATGAAGACCAGTTCTTCGATGGCGTCGATGAGCGTGGTGTGATGCTCGAGGCACCAGGCCAGGTTGGTCAGCGGGCCGGTGGCCAGGATGGTCACGGGCCTGTCCGCCGCACGCAGCCAGTCGGCGAGCTGCTGGTGCGCGGGGAGCGAGCTGTCCGGCGTCGGTGTCGTCAGGGGCGTGTGCCGGTTGAGGACGGGAAGTGCCGCGACCCTCAGTGCGTCGGTGCGCCAGGCCATCGGGAACGGGTTCGGCCCGGTGAGCGTCCCGGCGGCGGCGACGACGTGCTCGCGGCCGGTCAGGTCGAGGATCCGGCGGGTGGTGGCGACCGCGGGTGCGATGAGGCAGTCCGCCGGCGTGATCGCGACGCCGAGCAGGTCCACCGACCGGTAGCGGGACAGCAGCAGGAGGGAGAGCAGGTCGTCGAGGGAGCCGTCGTGATCCATGATCACGGCACGAGTGGCCGCCGGTGCGTCAATCTCGGCGGCGGACGAGGTGGAAGGAGAAGTCGGTGCCACGGTGATAGTCCTCGGAGTAGAGCAGCGGGCGGCCGGCGGAGTCATGGTGGGTCTGGGTGAGCAGAAGCCACGCGACGGTGGCGGGTTGGCCGAGGCGCCGGGCCAGCGCCCGGTCCAGGGTCACGGCACTCACCTGGGCCGACGCGTAGGCGATCAGATGCCCGTGTTCGCTCAGCAGGGTGAAGAGCGAGCCGGTCCAGTCCACTTCGGACAGTGGTTGCGGCACGAGCGAGCGTGGGAACAGGTCGATGGAGTAGAGCAGGAGATCGTCGCGATGCTGGCGCCGTCGTTCGAGCCGTACCAATGCCTCGCCGGCGGCGAGGCGGAGCCGATGCCGCTGCTCCTCGTCGGGTTCGACCAGTTGGATGTCCAGGACGGTGTTGTGGACCGCCAGGTCACGGCTGGCGAGCATTTCGGTGACGCCCTCCAGCCGGGTCAGCGGCCGATCGAGACCGAGTTGGGCGGTCAGGTACCGGCCGTCGCCCTGCCTGGTCTGCACGACACCGTCCTGCTCCAGCAGCTTCAGCGCTTCCCGGACGGTTGTCCGACCGACGCCGAACCGGGCGATGAGGTCGTTCTCCGAAGGCAACTTGTCTCCGGGGTTGAGTCTCTCCGTGGTGACAAGGTCTCGGATCTGGTCGCGCAACTGGACGGCAAGGGTGCGTCGTGGAGTGGTCACCCGATAAGCATCGCGCACCGGTTCAGCCGCCCCCATGTCCGGCTGCCGGGTGCCCCGGGCGCAGTGGCGCCACGGCGAGGTCGGCGGCGGTGGGGTAGCTGGGCATGCAGAACCGGCGGGTGACCGAGACGGCCGCCGCCCGGCAGGCGAGTGCCGCACCGGCGACCAGCTCGACACCGGCCGCCAGGGCCGCCGCGAGCACTCCGGTGAAGCAGTCGCCGGCGCCGGTACTGTCGACCGGGGTCACCGGCGGCGCCTGCACCGCGGTTGTTCCCGACTCGTCGACGACCAGTGCGCCGCGTTCGCCCAGTGTCACTACCACCGCCCGGGCGCGGACGCGCTGCCGCAGGATCACCGCGGACGACGCGATGTCCCCGCCCGGTCCTTCGGACAACTGCCCGCACTCGTCGGCGTTGAGTACGAGCACGTCGGCCCGGCGCATCAGCTCCGCACCCGCGCCGCCGGTGAACCCGCCGGTCGGGCTGGGGTTGAGCAGCACGGTGACCCGCCGACCGGCGGCGAGGGCTGCCGCCGTCGACACGGTGACGGGTATCTCGCCCTGGAGGACGAGCACGGCGCCGTTCGTCAGGCGGGCGACCCGCGACCTGACGTGTTCGGCGGTTAGGTCCGCGGCGGCGCCCGGCCAGGTGGTCACGTGTTGCCGGCCGTGGGTGTCGACCGTGATAAAGCTGTGCGCGGTACGTCGCGCGCCACGCTGGCAGGCGGCCACGTCGATGTTCTCGGCTCGTAGGGCTGCCAACGCGGCGTCGCCTTCCTGATCTCGCCCGAGCGCGCCCACGAACTCCACGGTGGCGCCGAGACGCGCGGCGGCGACCGCCGCGTTCGCGGCCTTTCCGCCATGCGCGAGGGCCATGTCGGTAGCGGTGATGCTCTCGCCCGGCGTCGGCAGGCGCTCGGCGAACATGTACAGGTCGACGGCGTAGGCGCCGACCGTCATGACCGTCATCGGGCCACCCCGATCGGGCAGGGCATCAGGCGATCCCCAGCGCGCACGGAGCGATGCTGTCGGCGTCCACCGTCACCCGCACGTCGGGATGCCGGTGGACCAGGGTGACCGGCAGTGTCACCTCCGGCTCGGTCGTGAGCAGGAGTACCCGGACGACGAAACGTTTCCACGGCCCGCCGTCGGTGATCAGGTGCAACCGCCGGGCCGAGAGGATTTCGGCCATGCCCAGCGTGACCGCCATTCGTGGAATGGCCTGGGTGTAGCCACCGGTGGTGCGGTGCGAGTGGGCGACCAACGTGTCCTCCAACAAGGGGACCACCCGCGTGGTGGACGCGGCGAACTCGTCGACGCTGTAGTGGTGCCAACGGGTTACCGGCGGTTCGTTGAAGGCGAGATGACCGCGGTAGCCGAACCCCGCGAAGCAAGTGTCCGCCCCACCAACCTCCCGGAGCCGCTCCCCGAAACGGTCCGGCTGGAACACGTCGGGGTACACCACCTGATCGGGGTGCGGCCTCAGGTCGGGGTCGAGCAGGTCGTAGAGATTGCGATCACAGTAGCCGCGGAAGCTGAACGGATGCGTGGACGGCACGGGACGGCCCTGCCAGTCCAGGAACTCGTCCATGTGGAAGGCGTGCACCTGGGCCCAGCTTATCCGCTCCGCGTTGCAGATGCGGGCGAGTAGCGGGTACTGCGTCTTCGGCCCGACCGGCAGGATCCACCGGGTGGGTTCACCACGTTCGTTGTTGGCCCGTAACTCGTCGGCCATTTCCCGGGCTAGCTGCCGGTAGAGCGTGGCCGTGTCCGGTTGGATGGTCAACTGGTAGCGGGAGATCGCCGCCAGTTCCTCGGCGGGCATGGTCAACTGCTCGTCGGTCAGTTCGTGGGCGAACCGGGGATACCGGTAGCCGACGGGCGTATCACGCTGGCTCGACATGTGTCTCTCCTTCGTCGGGAATTCGCGGTGCTTCGGCCGCGAATCGTGTGATCACGTTGCGGGTTATCCGGGCCACGCCGTTGGCGCCGCCGTCGGCGGCGATGGAACAGAGGACAACAACATGACGCTGCACAGCAGAACCCGGGCCGGACCCGACGAAACTCTCACGGCTTCCTCCGAATTCGCATACCGGGCGGCCTTCTTGATCCGCCGGTGCCCGCGCCACAGTCTGAACAACTTAGCTGATGACTGTCAACAATTGTCAGACAAGTTGCTCGCTGATGCTGGCGTGCTCAGAACCGTCCGCCCGCCGGGCAGTGCGACCGGTCGACCACCCGCCAGACCGCTTCGGCGCAGAACGTCTTGGCGAGTTGGTCAACGCCGGGACCAGCGCGGGCCGCTTCGGCGTCGGCTCCGCCCGCCTCGCCTCCTACGCCATCCTCGACCTGGGACTGGGGGTTGCGGTCTGGTTCCGCGAGGACGGCGAACTGACCGAGGACACCGTGGTCGGCAGTACGGCGAGTTCGCGCTCCGGATCGTCGGTGTGAAGGCGCCGACCGACAGTTGCGAAGACCGCTGACATCCCGCTGTCACGGCGAGTCGATCATGTTCGTGTCCGCCGCCAAACGGTCAGGACAAACACTGAAGTTCCACATCGGTACCGGACACCGGGGTGGTGTCGGCCGAGCGGGCCGGCTGTCCATGCAGGGTGCCGGTGAGGGCGGCGGGGCTCATGGGGCGGGCGAGGTGGTAGCCCTGGGCGAGGTCACAGCCGATGGCGTGGAGTGCGGCGAGTGTGGCGGCGTCCTCGACTCCCTCGGCCACGACGGTCAGGCCGAGGTTGTGGCCGAGGTCGATCGCTGACCGTACGAGTGCCAGGTTGCTGTGGTCACGGGTCATGTCCTTGACGAACGACTGGTCGATCTTGAGTTCGTCGACCGGTAGTGCTTTGAGGTAGGCCATGGATGAGTAGCCGGTGCCGTAGTCGTCGATCGAGCTTCTCACGCCGAGTTCGCGGATGCGGTGCAGCACCGTGGTCGCGGTGTCGGGGTCGCTCATCATGGCGTGTTCGGTGACCTCGATGCAGAGCAGGTCGCCGGGGACGCCGGTGCGGTGCAGCAGCGCGGCGATCCGGTCGGGGAACGCGCTGTCCAGCAGGGATCGGGTCGAGATGTTGACGGCGACCGGGATGCGGTATCCGGCGTCGAGCCATGCGGAGGTTTGCCGTAACGCCAGGGTGAGGGCCTGGTCGGTGAAGCGGTGGATCAGGCTGGTGGCCTCCAGGACGGGGATGAACTGTGCCGGGGAGATGGGGCCTTTGCTCGGGTGCTGCCAGCGGGCGAGGGCTTCGACGCCAGCGAGCGCGCCGCTTCGTGTGTCGATTTTCGGCTGGTAGTACAGGGTGATCTCGTCGGCGTCCAGGGCGCGCCGCAGGTCGCCGAGCAGGGTCAGCCGGGCTGCGGTGTCCGGGGCGTGGCCGGCGGCGAAATGCGAGAAGCCGCACCGCTGCTGCTTGGCGGTATGGACCGCGATGTCGGCCTGTTGCAGCAGGGTGGCGGTGTCCTGGCCGGGCTGGGCGGTGGCGGCGCCGACGCTGATCTCCAGGTCGATGCTGATGTCACCGACGAGGAACGGGGCAGTGAACGCCTCGGCCAGCCGTGCCGCGGTGGACTGACCGATGTGCGGGTCGCTGCCGGACAGCAGAACCCCGAACTCGTCACCGCCGAGGCGGGCGATGACGTCCTGTTCCAGCACGGCGGCGTTCAGGCGGTCGGCGACCTGGATCAGCAGCGCGTCACCGACATCATGGCCGAGCTGTTCGTTGACGTCGCGGAACCCGTCCAGGTCGACGACCAGCATTGTGGGCGGGCCAGCGCGGCCGTCCGTGCCGCGCCGGTGCCGCGCCCCGCTCAACGCCTGCTGGATGCGGACGACGAACGCCTGCCGGTTCGGCAGGCCGGTCAGACGGTCGATGGCGGCCATCCACTCCACCTGGTGTCGGTATGAACGCATCGACCAGCCGTACAAGGTCAGCACGAGCAGGCTGAGACCGAAGATGAAGACGGTTCCCCACAGCATTTGGCGTGCCTTGCGCTGCGCGGCGGCCAGCTCACGGTTGTGGACGGCGAGATGTTCCTGCTGTTCCTGCAGCACGTCGTCGACGAGTGCTGAGGCCGCCGGCTCGATGTCGTCCTCCAGCAACTGCTGCGCGGCCGGGATGTCATCGGCGTCGAGTGCTGCCAGGTAGCGGTCGATGACGGGTCCGAGTTGCCGATGCCGGCGGGCGATCTCGGCGGCATCGCCGGCGTGTTCGTGGTCGATGGCGGCCATCTCGGCCAGCGCGGCGTCGGTCTCTTGGGTGACTGCCGGTAGATCGTGGCGTTCCTCACCGTCGGGTTCGCGTAGCGACGCCTGGATCAGGGCGGTCTCCCACACCGCCATGTAGGCGGCGTGTTGGTACGCGTCCGTGTTCGCGTTCTCGGTGGTCGAGGCCTGCACGATTCCGGTCTGACGCCAGCTCGCAATCACCGTATAGCCGGACAAACTGACCAGGACGGCGGCGAGCAGTCCGGCCGCCCACCGCGGCGCCGTCCGGCGTCGCGCGGCGGTGCGGGGCCTCAGCATGCTGACCTCCCTGTTGCGCTCATCCTACGGCCGTATGGTCCGGCAATGTCACCATCGGTTTCCGGGCGACTGATCTGCCGATGCGGCCGGTTGCGGATTGGGAGCGTTACGCGCGGCGTCGTCGGGGTTGACTACCGTGAGCACGGGCATACCTTTCCGACCCGCGTTCGCGCGGGCCTTACTCGATTCCCTGGTTCGGACTCGTCGGGAGAGTACGCCTCTCGACGAGCATCCACAGGTTTCGAGCATTGCTCGCCGGCGGGATGCGGCCAGCACCCTGGCGCCACGCCGATGTCGGGACGGCGTAGGCGGATGCCGGGGGATCAGGCAAACAGGTGACGGTGAGCGCGACTCCATCGGATCCGCGCGGCTACCTCATCGAGGACACCGGCTTCCTGCCATGCGACCTGAGGCTGCCGGCCCTCGGCCGCGAGTTGCCGGGCACGCAGCCACACATGGTGTTGCTGGGCGATGACCTCGTCGACGAGACCAGCGGTTGTCGTAAGCCCGTACGCCTCGGCGAATCGCTCCATCCTCTGCCGCCGGTCCGGCGGTGTGGGGTGGCGCAACGAGTGGGTACAGACGTCGTCGTCGCGGAACGGTGCCACGTATTCCAAGGCATAGGCGACGTCGTGGACGGGCGGGGCCGGCCACGCGTAGTCCCAGTCCAGGATGCCTACCGGCTGGGTGCCCCGCCACACCAGGTTCCACGGCCCGAAGTCACCATGACAGACCAGATCGTTTGCGCCGAAGCGGCCGGCACAGCCGGCCCACCCGGACTCGGCCCTGGGACGGAAGCTGCGTACAGCATCGTGGTAATCCCGCAGGAGACGTGCCATCGCGACCAGACCGGCCTCCTCGACGACCTTTGCCCACGCGGCACCGCCCGACTCGCCGTCGATGTAGGTGAGGACCTCCCGGCCGTCCGCGTCGATTCCGAGTAGCCGAGGCGCGTACGGGAATCCGACGCTTTCCAGGTGCTGTAAGAGCTCGTGGATGGTCGGGGACCACGGGTGCATGGGACGGCGCACGGTGTCGCCGATACGTACGACCTGCCGATGCGGGTCGTCCTGGAGCACCTGGTGATCCACCATGCACAGCGACGCTACCGGACCGGGTCGCACTCGCGGTGGCGGTGCCGCTCCCGTCAGGTGCATGACCCGCGGCCCCGCCCCGCTCGCGCGGCTGGTCGAAGCGAACCCCTGATGCTTGTGCGGATGGCCGTGGTCGTCGGTGTGGATGCCGTGTCCTATGCGGACACGTGCCCGCCGGCCGCGACCCGAGGAGAGCGCGGGCGCTGAATACCAGATCCTCCGCTTGCGCGGAGGTCCCGAATCGAACGGAATAGCAGGAAGCGCCCGCATGGCCTCGGCTGTCGCGGCTCAAGCAGGAATCAGCTCACCGAGCCGATCCAGTGTATACGCCTCCGATCCGTCCGGCAGGTCCTCGGGCGCCTCGATGCCGATGAACGTGACCGGCTCGTCCGGCAGCGGGCCGTTCCACATCATCACCTCGGCCCGTGTGCGCCACCGGTCGACAAGGTAGGACACGGTGAGGTAACGCCGCTCCATCAGTGCTCGTACGCGGTCGGCGGTGTTGAACGTGTTCTCCTCCACCCGGTTGAACGACGGCCTACCCCGCAGGTACAGGTGCAGCCACACGGCCTGCCAGCCACGCGGGCCCTTGGCGAACACCATCGGCAGCGCGACGCGGCCCTGGCCGCGCATGTGCGAACGCGCCCGCACGGTCCGTGCGTCGAACGGGGCGCCGCGCTGGTCTCGTGTGCGTGTCTGGTACCCGAACATCGACTCGGCGACCTCGTCGAACGACTCGCCCGCATAGATGTACACCTGTGGAACCACATAGTGCCCGCCGACCGTCAAAGGCACGTCGATGAACTCGGTCGCACCGTTCTTCGCGTCGGTGAGGTCGCCGGAGTGCACCACGCCGTCATGGTGATAGTTCGTCCAGGACACCTGGCCCGCGGTGCGGAAGTCGGCGTCGAGCAGCAGCACCGAAAGGTCGTAGTCGGTGCGCCGGCTGGTCTGGCGCCAGTATGTGAAGAAGCGCAGCAGCTCACCGGAGACCGACGCCCGCGAGCCCCTCGGCAGCACCGCGAACCCGTCTTCGGCCGCCTTTCCGGACAGCGGCAGGGCGACGTCGAGCACCTCCGGGTCCACCACCAGCGGTCGCTGCGGCTCCGGCAGCCGGGCGCTGATTTCCGCGTCGAGCAGCATCGACAACTCGGCCACCAGCTCGGCCGGCAGCGGTGGCCGCTCGTCCGGCCCGACCCACGCGCGCCGCGAGCGGTTCACGTACATCCGGGCGGACGCGGGCGTCAACCGGTTGCCGACATGCTCCCGCAGCGAGCACAGCACCCGGCCCGAGGCCGAGCCGAGCGCGTCCGTGACCGCTTCGACCACAACGGTCCGCTCCGATGCCGACGCCAGCCGCAGCAGCCGGTCCGCGGAGCGCAGGAGCAAGCCCGGCGCGGCCGACAGCACCGACGCGGCCGGGCCGACGGCTCCGGCGCGGATCGCCGCCTCCGCGCGGCCGGCGAGGTTGTGTGCCCGCCGCTCGCCACGCGCGACTGCGAACACCTCCCGCGCGTGCGGCCACTCGGCGTACTCGTGCGGGTGCAGCCGCTCCCCGAGCCGCTTCCACCGCTCCGCGTAGCGCCCGACGTCACCGAGCTTGTCCGGGCTCGCCCCGACGACCTCGTTCAGCGCGGCCAGCAGGATCCGCCGTTCCCGGCGCCGGAAGGCACGAAAACGCGTGGGTGTGACGAGCGAGGTGTCCCCGCCGGAGGCCTGGCAGGCAAGGCGCAGCACGTCGGTCGTGGTGTCCACGGCGACCAGCGACCGGCCCAGGACGAGCCGGATCGCGTTGAGCACGGCACGGTTCTCCCGCACCGGGATCTGCTCCGGCTGCGCTCCGTCGACGGAGGCGACTGCGAGCTCGCTGAGGATCGCGAGGTCCGCCTCGCCGTGTGGCGTCGAACTACCGGCCAGGGCCAGATAGAGCCGCTCTGCCTCCACGTCGGCGGTGTCGCCGAGCCGCAGCAGGGTCACCCGGTCACCGGCCGCGGCGATCAGCGCGTCGTGCGCGGCCAGCAGCTCCGCGTAGGTGTGCCGGTAGGTGCCGTAGCCCGGCAGGTCGAGCAGGTTCACGCCACCCGAGGCGACCGCGTCCCGCAGTTGCGCGTCGGTCGCGTCGCCGCCGCCGGTGCGGACGGCCGCCCGCAGCCGCTCCGTCCAGAACTCGACGGTGTCCGGCACGTCGTGCGGGAAGCCGATGAAATAGGCGTTGTGCCGAACATGGTCGCCGACCAGCTCACGCACCGCGGACACGACCGTGGCGGCGAGGTCCAGCGCCGGCCCGGTGGCCAGGGCACCGACGTGTTCCAGCAAAGCCCGCGACGCCGAGAACCCGACATCGAGCAGCGCCGCATCCAGTTGCCGGGCCACCGGCGTGCTGTCGCCGGCCGCGCCGGTGCTCGCCGGCACGCGCAGTGTCTTCTGAATGATCAGCTTCTCGATCACGCGGCCCTCCGTTCCGCTGGTGGTGATCCTCGACCGTGCGGCAGACCGGAGGCCCACCGGGGGCCGACGCCGGCTCGCAGCCACGGCACAGTGGGTCGCCGGGGATTCGAACCCCGAACCCTTCGGTCCAACAAGAAGAAGGAAGCGCTGCCATAACCGCACGGGCGGAGAGCGGACGCGCTACTCAGCCGAATGCTCTAACCAATTGAGCTAGCGACCCGGTTGCCGATCTTCGCACAGGCCGGATCGACAGGGCCATCGAGTTTCGGTAGGTGAGTCGATCGGCCGATTTTCACGAGATACGTTCAAAACACCTGTTCGACCGCAATCCGCGCCAGTAGCTGACTCGGTCGGGCCGGCGCGCGTACCGGCGTCGCTGACCGCGGGAACGCTGGTCATCGCGAACCCACCCGTTGCCGGCGACATGCTCGGCGTTTCTCCCGCTCGATGTCACATCCGCGGCCCGGCCGGTGTCTCCATGGGTGACGACCTACCGACCCGTCGGCACAAGCCACCGACACAGGAGGAGACATGGAGCACACGACCCGCATCCCCCCGGCCGAGATCACCGGCGTCAAGGGAGCGCTGATCAAGCGGATGATCGAGAAGAAGCTGGGCAAGGTGCCGACGGCTATGGGCGTCTACTGGCACAACCCCAAGGTGCTGTTCGCCAGCTTCGGCCTCGGCGGCAAGCTGCAGAAGTGGGACGCCTGCGACGAAAACCTGAAGTCGTTCGCCCACATGGCGGTCGCGTCGCTGGTCGGCTGCACGTGGTGCCTTGACTTCAACTACTTCGAGACCCGCAACAAGGGGCTCGACGTGGAGAAGGCGCGCGAGATCCCGCGGTGGCGGGAGGCGGACGTCTTCACTCCGCTGGAGCGGGATGTCCTGGAGTACGCCGAGGCGATGAGCCAGACACCGCCGACCGTGACCGACGAGCTGGTGGACCGGCTGAACGCCGAGCTGGGACCTCCCGCCGTGGTCGAGCTCACCTCGGTGATCGCATTCGCGAACATGAGCACGCGTGGCAATGTGGCGCTCGGCATCGAGTCCGACGGCTTCGCCGCCGCGTGTGGCTTGAAGCCGCTGGCCCAGCGACCGGGAGTAGCGTCCGCGTCATGAGCGAGGACCCCTTCGTCGCCCATCGCAGCCTGCTGTTCACCGTCGCCTACGAGATGCTCGGCTCGGTCGCCGACGCCGAGGACGTGGTGCAGGAGACCTGGCTGCGGTGGGCAGGCTTGGTCGACGCCGAGCGCTGCGAGGTCCGGGACCCCCGGGCGTACCTCGTGCGGATCGTGACCCGCCTGTGCCTCAACCGGCTGCGCACGCTCGCGCGGCAGCGCGAGGAGTACGTGGGCGAGTGGCTGCCCGAGCCCCTGCTGACGAGCCCGGACGTCGCCGAGGACGTCGAGCTGGCGGAGAGCGTGTCGATCGCCATGCTGGCGGTACTCGAGACGCTGCTACCGGCGGAGCGCGCGGTCTTCGTGCTCCGTGAGGTCTTCGATGTGCCGTACGACGAGATCGCCGAGGCGCTGGACAAGTCGCCGGCGGCGGTGCGCCAGATCGCGACGCGGGCCCGCAAGCACGTGGCGGCGCGCCGGCCGCGGATGTCGGTGAGCCGCACCGAGCAGGAGCAGGTGGTCGAGCGGTTCCTCGCCGCGCTGACCACCGGCGACGTGCCCGGACTGCTCGCGGTGCTGGCGCCCGACGTGCTCGTCGTGGGCGACGGCGGCGGCCTGGCCCCGACCATCCCGAAGCCGGTCCGCGGGGCCGCGAAGCTCGCCCCGGTGATGGCCCGCTTCGCCGAGGTCGCGCCCGGCGCCAGCGCTTTCATCGTCGATCTCAACGGCGGCATCGCGGCGCGCATCGACCCCGGCGGCGAGAACGACACGGCCGTGTCGTTCGTCATCGAGGACGGCCGGATCACCCGGATCTACGCGATCCGCAACCCGCAGAAGCTCGAGCGGCTGGGCAAGGTGGCCGAGCTTCGACGGTGAGTCCACGCTTACGCATGCTCGCCTGCCGATGACTCTGTACCTGACACGAGCGCTGCCGTGCGGGTGTCAGTTCATAGTCGGGCGGTGAAGCGCAGTAGCCGGCGCGTGATCGTGGCGGCGACGATCGCGGTGAGGACGGCGGCGCCGACGCCTGCGAGCGCCGCCGCGGACGGGGCACTGAGATGGATGAGCCGGCCGGCCGGGGTAAGGGCGACGATGAATCCCGTGAGCGTCGCGATGGCCGCCCAGGCGGGGAAGGCGGGGTTGGCGCGCCAGGACAGGCCGGGGCGGGTGCGCAGCGTCCAGGCGATCGCGGCGTGTCCGGCGAGCCAGCCGAGGATGGCCGCGGCCCGTGCCGCGCCGAGGTGGGTATGGGCGAGCAAGAGATAGCCGGGCAGGGTGGCGACGGTGAGGGTGGCCGCGACAGCGGCGAGGGCGGCGAGCTCGGGCCGGTCGAGGAACCGAGCGCCGGGTGGACGGGGCGGCTGGCGCATCGCCGCAGGAGCGGCGGGTTCGGCGATGAACGCCACGGAGGCGCCGAGGTCCATGAAGACCTCCAGCAGCACGATGTGGACCGGGTCGAACGGGACCGGCAGCCCGCAGGTGAGGGCGGCGAGCAGGACGATGACGAGGGCGAGCTTCGCGCCCAGATAGAAGGCGACCGCGCGGCGGAGCTGAGCGCTGATGTTGCGACCCTTGGCGATCGCGGTGACGACCGTGGGGTAGGCGTCGTCGGTGAGGACGAGGTCGGCGGCGGCGCGGGCCAGGTCCGCGCCGCGGGCGCCGAGGGCGATCCCGACGTCGGCGGCGGCGAGAGCGGGGGCGTCGTTGGCGCCGTCGCCGGTGACCGCGACGATCTCGCCGCGCTGCTGCAGAGCGGTGACGACGCGGTGTTTCGTGGCCGGCGTGGCTCGCGCGACGACGGCGCCGTGGGTGAGCAGGGGTTGCAGGTCGGCGTCGGGGAGCTCGGTGAGGTCGCCGCCACGGGGGATGGAGCGTCCGGCGGTGAGACCGGCTTGGGCGGCGATGGCGGCGGCGGTGTCGGGGTGGTCGCCGGTGACGACGATGGTGGCCACGCCGGCGGTGGTGAGTGCGGCGACAGCTTCGGCGACACCGGGGCGTAGCGGGTCTGTGAAGGTGGCCAGCCCGACGTAGGTGAGGTCGGTTTCGGCGGCGTCGCGGTTCTGGGGAATGCCCGGCAACACACGTTCGGCGAACGCGATGACCCGCAGACCCTGCCGGGCCAGGTCATGGACGTGCGCGTCGAGCTTCGCCCGCTGGGCCGGGTCGAGCCGGCAGCGGCCCAGGATGGCTTCGGGCGCACCGGCGACCGCCAGCCACACCCCGCCCGCATCACGGTTGGGCTGCGGACCGATGTTCGGGTTGGGGTGTGCGCGGGAGACGAGCTTGCGGTGCGGGTCGAACGGGAACGCGACGAGGTCTTCGGCCGGGTCGGGCAGGCCGAGCCGATGTGCGGCGCCGGCGAGCTGGGTCTCCATCGGATCGCGGGCGGCGCCGGGCCGCGGTTGGGTGGCCAGCGCGACGGTGAGCACGTGGCGCCGCTCGCCGTGGATGTCGCCGAGGCGGAGCTGGTGCTCGGTCAGGGTGCCGGTCTTGTCGGTGACGACGACGGTGACCGCACCGAGCGTTTCCCCGGCCCGCAGCCGGCGCAGCAGGGCGCCGTGGCGGGCCAGTTGCCGGCCACCCACGGCGAGCAGGACGACGACGAGGATCGGCAGTTCCTCGGGCACGGTGGCGAACGCGACGGTGAGCCCGGACAGGATCATGTCTTGCAGCGGCTGCCCGGCCAGCAACCCGACGACCGGGACGAGGATGCTCGCGGCGATGGCCAGCACGAGCACGGCGCGGGCGAGCTGGGCCAGGGTGCGCTGCAGCGGGGTCGGGGGTTCCTTGGCATCGGCGACCAGCTTGCCGAGCCTGCCCAGTTCGGTGCGGGCGCTGGTGGCCACGACCACGGCGGTGCCTTCGCCGGCCTGCACGGCGGTGCCCGCGTACAGGATGCTGGCCCGGTCGGCCAACGCCGTGTCTGCGGGGACCGGGCGCGGGTCTTTGCCGACCGGGTGGGCTTCGCCGGTGCGGGTGGACTCGTCCACCCGCAGTCCCCGCGCGGCGAGCAGCCGCGCGTCGGCCGGCACGAGATCGCCCGCAGCGATCTGGATGACGTCGCCGGGGACGAGGTCGGCCGCGGGGACCGGCCGGCCGGCGGTGAGGCGGGCGGTGGGAGCGCTCATCGTCCTGAGCGCGTCGATGGCGCGGGCGGTGCGCATCTCGGTGGCGGTCTCCAGCACGGCGACCGCGGCGATGACGACCGCGATCGCGACGGCGTCGGACAGTTCACCGAACAGGGCCGAGAGCACCGCGACCGCGATGAGCAGCAGTTGCAGCGGCTCGGTGAACGACTCGGCCAGCTCCGGCAGCCACCGCTTCGGCTTGCGGCTGGTCACCGTGTTCGGCCCGCAGCCGGCCAGCCGTGCGGCGCGCTGCGGTTCGGCCAGCCCGTCGGGTGTGCTGTCCAGCGCGGTCAGTACGTCCGGCACGGTGACGGCGTGCCAGGCCAGTGGCTGATCGGTCAGCGATCCCGTGAATCCCGCGGATCCCGTGGATGCGCTCGTGATGGCGATCGGCGCGTCGGTCATGGCTCCTGTCTCCAGCGGCCGTGCACCACGGCGGTGCGGCGGTCAGGTGTGGTGCTGTGGCCGGTGATCAGCCGGAGCCGGTCGTGACGGGGTGTCAGTGCCGGCGTTCGTAGCGGCGTTGGTGGTGGCGGTGACGCTCTCGCCGGCTTCGGCGCGCAGTGCGGCGTTCTCGAACTCGGCGAGTGCCGTGGCGCATCGCGTGACCGCCGCTTGTGCCGCCGTCCGGCCCGGAGCATCGAAGTAGTCCCGAGCTTCGATCTTGGACAGCCAGGTGCGGAACCGGTCCAGGTCGGCCTCGGACTCCTCGACCTCGGCGTACGTGGCCCGGCCGCGTTCGGTCTCGGTGGCGATCTCCTCGAGCAAGGCCGGGGCCCGTTGCAGCACCTCGGCGTACTCCTCGTCACGGGCCGCGTTGAACTCGGCCACCACCTCGGCGTACTCGGCCGGATCCGGGAGGGCGACGCGAAGCGCCCGGCCGGTGCCGCCGTCGGAACGGACCCGCGCCAGCAGCCGGCGCACCTCCCGACGCACCAGCTCCCGGTCCGGTAGCAGGCACACCGACTGCTGCAGATACAACGCGCCCAACGAGCGCAGCTTGCGCCACACCGCCATCCGCAACCCCGGTGATCCACCCGCGGTTGAGACGCTCACCAGCACAAACGCCTCCCTGGCGGGCTCCGGCTCGACGTCGTGCTCATCCATGTTACGAGCGTAACGCACACCCGGTACACTCGTCCCATCACTGCCGGAGGCCGTGCGGACGCTGCTCGGACGACGTGGGTGCACGGCGGTTCGGCGAGCACGTGAACCTGTCGCTGCGGGACCTGATCGGCCACTCCGGTGTCGTGGTCACCGCAGGCCGGCCGCTCCTTGATCTTGTGCCGCGGGCCATCCGCCCGGCGTTGCGATCGTCATCCGGCAAGACCCGCTCGATTCCTGTCGGCTTGACACGTGCTGATATGGGAATATGATGGCGATCATGGCACGAGCAGCGACGACGTCGGACGTCTTCAACGCGATCGCCGAGCCGCAGCGCCGGGAGATCCTGGCGCTGCTGCGGGCGGGTGAGCGTCCGGTGACCGAGTTGGCCCGGGAGTTGGGGATGACCCAGCCAGGGGCGTCCAAACACCTGCGGGTGCTCCGGGAGGTCGGGCTGGTGCGGGACCGCAGGGCAGGCAAGCAGCGCCTGTACGGCCTTGACGCCCGTGGGCTGCGGCCGGTCCACGAGTGGACCGGCGGGTTCGAGCGGTTCTGGAACGAGAGCTTCGACCGGCTGGACGCATACGTGCAGGACCTGAAGCAGGCAAGGCGGGAGGAGTAGCTGATGAGCGTGACGGGACGAGGAGCGCCGGCGCGGTCCGCGGCGGCCGACCGCGAGATCGTCATCTCCCGGGGCGTCGACGATGACAAGATTACCGGCGTGATCGACTGGTCCGAGGCCGCCCAGGGCGATGCCCTGTACGACCTCGCCGTCTTGACGCTCGGACACGAGGAGCACCTTGACGACGTGGTCGCCGGCTACGGCACCGATGTCGATCTCGACGTGATCCGCGGATGGTGGTCGTGGCGCAGTCTGGTGGCGGTCCGCTGGCTGGTCGAGCACGGCTTCGACCCGTCCTTGCCAGGCTGCGAGTTCGACGTGTTGAGATCGCGGATGTGAGGCTGCGCGAGCCCGACGGCCACGAGCGGCGACGTTGAGGGCGCGGCTGGACATGCCGTGGTCACCGATCGCCGCGAAGGCGCGGTTGTCGTGGCTCACGACCGGTGCGCGCCATCGCCAACGTTGTATGCGCCGCCAAGCGTGGGCATCCGGATCCGGCGTCGGCACCGATACGGGTGCGGGCGGTGGGCGCGAGCACCGCCGGCGCGGCCCGGAGCGCAGCTTCCCGAGGACGCCGGCTGCGCTCGTCCACCGCGCTGACGTGTCGGGATCTTGTCGTCGTCGGCGCTGGGACCGTCCGTACCGGATTTCGGTTTGACGTTGAGATCGACGGGTATCGCCACGCCATGCGACTTCGACGCAGCCGTCCGGACCGTCCTGGCTTCGGCCGGCGCCGATCCGGCCGAAGCTTCGTCTACCTGGGCACCGACGGTCGGCGGCTCGACGATCCCGGCGCCGTCGAGCGGATCAAGGGCCTGGTTATCCCGCCCGCGTGGCGGGACGTCTGGATCAGCCCGGACGATCGGGGCCACATCCAGGCCACCGGCGTGGATGCCGCCGGGCGTACGCAGTACCTGTACCACCCGCAGTGGCGTGAGCATCGCGACCGCGCGAAATTCGACCATGTCCTCGACGTCGCCGAGCGGCTTCCGGATCTGCGGGACCGGCTGCGGCGCGATCTCACCCACGGGCACGGGCTGGGACACGACCGAGTACTCGCCGCCGTCGTCGGGCTGCTCGACCGCGGCGTGTTCCGGGTCGGCGGTGCCTCATCGGCCGACCGCGACGAGGACCCTTCCTACGGACTGTCGACGCTGCGCCCCGACCATGTGCGCAGTCGCCGCGGCTGCGTGGTGCTGGAATTCACCGGCAAGTCCGGCGTGGAGCACGCCACAACGGTCGACGACGGCGAGATCTGCGTGGTTCTGCGGGACCTGCGTCGGCGCCGCCACGGCGAGGACCGGCTCTTCGCCTACTGGGACCCGCACGCACGCCGCTGGCATGAGGTCGTGGCCGCCGAGATCAACGAGTACCTGCGCGAGATCAGCGGCGAGTCCATGACGGCGAAGGACTTTCGGACCTGGCACGGCACCGTCAAGGCCGCCGAAGCCCTCGACGACGCCGGCACGCGGTCGACCGGAGCCGGGCGCCGCAGGGCGGTGGCACAGGCCATGCGTGAGGTGGCCGAACTGCTGGGCAACACGCCAACGGTCGCCCGGGCCTCGTACGTCGACCCCAGGGTTGTCGAGGCGTACGAGGCCGGCGCAACGGCCAGCACCGAGCGTGAGGTCCGCGAACTCCTCGAACGGACCTGAACGGACCTGAACGGCGGGCTCAACGACAGCGGGTCGGCCCATCCGGCCGCTGCGCGGCAACCAGTATCGACCCGCCGCGCTGGCCTCGGACTAGGAACGTCACGCGCGTTCATCGTCAGATCGTTAGCTGCCGTTGATCGGTGGTGGACTGGCGTGGAGGGGCAGGCTGTCGGGGAGTCGGAAGGCGGGGAAGAGTTCGGGGCCGAATTGTGCGAGGTCGGTGAGCAAGCCCTGGTGGATGGTGACGACGGAGAGAGAGAAGGCCCGGTAGGCAGGTTCGCCGGGGATGTGGATGTAGGTGGCTGCGGCGGGTTGCCGGTTGGCTCTGGTTGCCAGCATCCGCATGCGGATGGAGTGCGTGCCGTGCAACGCCGGCGCCCACCGTTCGAGGATAGTCGCGCGTCCGGCGTACCAGGTGGGTTCTGTTCCGTAGTGGCCGCCGGCGCCCGGCTGGTGGCTGACCCGAGCGGTCGGTGCGAGCAGCGTCGCGAGGGCTTGGTCGTCCGCGGCCTCGATCGCGCGCATGTAGCGGTTCAGCAGTGTGGCCTCCTGCGCGGTGACGTTGGTGTTGCGGCGCCACTGGCCCCGGTCGGTGCCGAGCCGGCCCCGCAGGGTCGTACGGGCGCGCTGGAGTGCGCTGTTGACCGCGGGCACCGACAGGCCGAGCAGTTGCGCGCACTCTGCGGCTGGCCAGCCGAGCACGTCGCGCAGGATCAACGCGGCGCGTTGAGCCTCCGGGAGGAACTGGAGGGCGGCGATGAGCGCCAGTTCGATCGTCTCGCGGGTCACGGCTGCCGCGGCCGGCTCGGCAGCGGTGTCGGCAGCCTCGTCGAGGAGGCTGTCAGGATAGGGCTGCAACCATGACACCGCGACCGGGGCGGGCACGTCGGTGTCGTCGGCGGGCGCGGCCATGAGCAGTCGGCGCCGCCGCTGTTGGCGCGCCAGAAGATCGAGGCATGCGTTCGTGGCGATGCGGTGCAGCCAGGTGCGCATGCTGGCGCGGGCCTCGTACTGGCCGATGGCCTGCCAGGCGCGAAGCAGCGTTTCCTGGGCCATGTCCTCGGACTCCTCAAGCGAGCCGAGCATGCGGTAGCAGTGCAGCCGCAGATCAGGCCGGTAGCGTGCCACCAACTGCGCGAAGGCCGCGTCCTCGCCGCGGCGGGCCGCACGGACCAGATCCGCTTCCTCGACCGCGTCCGGGCCGGTGCTGGCGCTGGGCCGCGTCACGACGGGCTTCCCTGCGGACCCGTAGCCCTCACCGGCCGGTACACCAGGTAGATCACCCCATGCGGGAGAGGGCGGCAGTCCCGCAACTCCAGCCGCGTCGTCGGTGATCCCCCTGGGAACAGCCTGCGACCGGACCCAACCACGATCGGGTCGAGCGTGATCCGCAGCTCATCGAGGAGGTGTTCGTGCAGCAACCCCCGGACCAACTGGGCACTGCCCGGCACCAGGACGCTGTGCTCCTGTTCCTTCAACGTGCGCACCACCTCGACGAGATCTCCGTCCAGCACGGTGGTCTTGTTCCATCCCGCCTCCGACAGGGTCCTGGACAGTACATACTTCTGGATGTTGTTGGTCGCGTCGGCGAGCGGGACCTCGCTCGGCTGGCGTGGCCAGTACCCGGCGAAATCCTCATAGGTCTGGCGACCGAGCAGCATGGCTGTGGCGCCGGCCATCTGCTCTGCGAGCATGGTGATGCTCTCCTCGCTGGCATACGCCGGGTGCCATACCTGCGGCGCTTCCATGACCCCATCAAGCGTCAGGAACATCGATGCGTAGATCATGCCCACTCGTGGCTCCTTGTCCGTGTTCCGTCGACGGTTGCCGACGCCACCATTGACGGCACGAGCGGCCAGAACTCATCGCGGCCACCCACAGCCTGGCACACGACCGACGTTGCCAGGCGGCGTTGCGGCCGGCACCGGCGACCCGGAACACGGCAAGGTCACCAGGGCATGCGGCGGAAACCGACCTTCTCGTCGAGATCAGAACCCCGGACAACCCCGCGATTCACTTCGTCATGGCCTTGACGGACGGGCCGCTTCGTCACCGACGTAACCGCGCCCGCACTTCAGGTTTGTTCGGCGCCAGATCGGCTAGTGCTCCATACCCGGAGTGAGGGAGTATGTGATGACTCGCCCAGACGCCGAAGGCTTCACCGCACATGGCAGCTCGCAACGAGGCGGTGTCGGCGGAGCCCGAACGGCAATCCAGGAACGACCCGACGTTGCCGCCCTGCGAGCCCGGTACGATCAGGCCGCCGAGACGCCGACGTCACAGTCGGTCGATGGGTTGATGTTCCTGTCCGGAGTATTCCTCGCGGTCTCACCATGGGTCGTCGGGTTTCGATCCGCCGAGCGCGACCTGGCCATCAACAACCTGATCATCGGGATCGTCGTCGCGCTGCTCGCAGCGAGCTACGCGACCGTGTACGGCCGCACGCACGGCCTGTCGTGGGCACCGGTGCTCCTGGGACTGTGGACCATCGTGGCACCCTGGGTCATCCAGGGTAGCGACGTCGCCGGCGGCACCGTGGCCACCAACGTCATCACCGGAGTGCTGATCACGGCGTGCGGCCTCGGAACGATGCGGATGGGGCGTGCCGTCGCATCGCGCACATCCCGGTAGCCAGCCGGTCCTGGCGGCCGGACGCCCCTAGGGTGAGCGGCTGCTCATTCGACCGTGCCGCCATGCCTCGACGTCTTCGCCACAATCGCCGCACCGGCGGCGATTAGCACCCGGGCGGCGATGAGCAGCAGCATGCTCGCGGACGTTGAAATCCCGATGGCCTGGTGCCGATCAGGATGCTGCGTGGCGAGTGGTACCGGAGGATGAGACGTTACACGCGGCCGTTACTGGGCACGTTTGGCGAGGACTACCGTAGGGAGGTTGTGATGAGTACGGTCACAGAGTCCATCGACGTCCACGTGCCGGTGCACACAGCGTACAACCAGTAGACGCAGTTCGAGTCGTTCCCGCAGTTCATGGGCGGTGTCGAGGAGGTCAGGCAGCTCGACGACCGGCACACGCACTGGGTGACCAGGATCGGCGGTGTACGCCGAGAGTTCGACGCCGAAATCACCGAACAGCACCCGGACCAGCGGATCGCGTGGAGGAGCACCGGCGGCGAAAGCAAGCACGCCGGTGCGGTCAGCTTTCAACCCCTCGGAGAGCAGGACACCCGCGTTACCGTCGAGATGGGCTGGGAGCCATCGGGCATCGCCGAGAAGGCCGGCGACACCCTCGGCATCGACGAGCGGCAGGTGAAGGCCGACACCAGGCGCTTCAAGGAGTTCATCGAGCAGCGCGGCGACGCCACCGGCGCATGGCGCGGCGACATCCCGCCTACGGGAGCGTAGGAGGCCCGCCCGACGCGCGTGAGCGGCGCGGCGGGCCGACGCCGAAGCGCCGGCCGCCGCACAGCGCGGCGTGGCGTTGCCCTGGGCCCATACCGTCGCGAGCGGCGAGGGCATCGGCGACAGCACCGGTGACGAACCCGTAGATGGTCTTGTGGAGGACATCAGCAGCGAGTTCACGGCGCGGCCAGGTCTGTGGCGGGGCACCCACCCCGGTGGCGTTCTCCAGAATCTGGTCGTTGGTCAGGCGTGCCACCGTGAACATGCCCGACGCGACGGGTCCCCGCAACCCGGCCTGTGCCATGACGCTGCGGAGCACGCCCACGAATACGCCCTGTCCGTAGTGCATCGCCAGGTTCAGCGACCGCTGGTACTTGTTCCGTTCCGGCAGACCTGTCAAACGGGCCAGCACCCGCGCCGGCACGTACGAGTCCGGCCGCCCGGTGAGCCGCTGCTCGACCTTCTCCGCCACGGTCATCACCGCCGCGCCGGCCAGACCTGAGACCAGGCCCTGCCATACCGCTCGCTTCAACATGCGCCCGGCTTTACCCACCGGTAATGCTCGTATGCCGGGAAACGAGAGTCCGCCGAGTAGCTGAGCCCGCTCCTGGCACGCCGCGCCGCATGCCGTGGGGTTCGCTCAGCGCGTCCTTGAGTTTGCGGGCCTGCGCCGGTTCCAGCGCGGTCACGCCGCGTGGACGACCGTGCGCGGCAGAAGAGGTACCGCTTCTACCCGCACTCCGACAGATCCATTTCGGCGCGGCGGTCGGGCCGGCGGTCGCGGGGCACCGCAACGCGTCTGCTCTCCCCAGCATTCATGTCGGGTCCGGATCGGCGGGCCGCTCTGCGTGGGGACGCGGTGGACCGATTCGACGTTTACTAGTCTGCGGCGTCTTGGTTTCGTCGTTCGGCCGTTCTTCGAGCACGCCCACGAGGGCCGCAGCGATGAGGGCCACTGGCCGATCGTCGTCGTGGGCCAGTTGCCGCAGGACGTTCAGCGCGATGGTTCCCGGCATCTCCGCGAGTGCCTGGGTGAGTCGCATCCGTACCGACGAGTCCGCAGTGTGCGCGGCGAGTGCATCGACCAGCGCACTCATGATCCGGTCCGCCCACGCTGCGTCCCGCGCAAACGTTCCCAGCAGCTCGGCCGCTTCGACGTCGTTCGCGCCCTCGACCACCATCCCGAGGAGCGTCGGCACGGCTCGGGTCACGCCCCGCACGCCCAGTGCGAGAGCGGCATGACTGCGGACCGTCATGTCCGCGTCCCCGAGCGCGTCCATGAGCACCGCGGTCGCCTCGTCGCCGGGCAGTTCAGCGAGCGCCAGGACCGCGCGGCGCCGGACGTCGGCGTCGTCGGAGGCCATGCCGGATGCCACGCTCGCCACACCGTCACCGCCGGCACGCACAAGGGCCCACCGCAGGGCCCCGGCAACGTTCGGATCGGATTCGGTGAGAACCGCCCTGGCCAGCACCTCGACGGGTACCGATGCGTGCTCGGCCGGGGCCAGGACGGCCTGCTGTCGCCGCGCGGCATTCTGCGAACCCAGCCCGTGCAGGAGCTCGACGATGCGCGCGACGTCGGGCCAACCGGCGGGCTCGGCCGCATCGACCGTTCGCAGCCGTTCGAGGAGCTCATGCTCCCGCTTCAGCCTTGCCTCGCTCTCTTCGATGAGGTCGCCGATCAGTGCGGATGGGGTGAATCCGGGATCGTCGAGCGTGCGTGCGATCTGACGCAGCGACAGTCCCAGCGACCGCAGACCCTCCACGTACAGGATCCGTCGGATGTCTTCGGGGGTGTACTCCCGGTAGCCGCCCACGGTGCGACCGGTCGGCCGTACCAGCCCGAGGGCGTGGTAGTGCCTGAGCATCCGGGCGCTCACCCCCGAGCGGCGTGCCACCTCACCGATCAGCACGAAGTGGTTTCCTCCGAATCCAGACCGAGCGCGACGACCCGCCTCGCCGCATCGACGGCGAGGTCGAACCCGGCGTCCGGGTCGCGCCGCAGCCGTGCCGTCGCGCCTGCATGCGCGCGTACCGCCGGGTCGTGATGGCTCATCGCAGTCCGCAGGATCGGCTCGACCACGTCGCCGAGCGCGACGAGGGCACGGCTCAAACTCAGCCGCATCTCTCGGTCACCGCGACCAAACTGCGCGGCCAGTTCAGTAGCCAGCGCCTCCTTGTCCCCGTCAGGCACGAGAACGACGGCAGCGCGCCACGCACTGCGCGCAACATCGTCGTCGGCGTCGTGCAGCAGTGACCGCGTGATCGCGGGCCACACGCTGCTGTCCCCGATCTTTGACAGGGTATGCAACGCCTGGCTACGAGCCTGTGCGCATCCGGACCGTAGCTCCGCGCGCAGCTTCGGAACCGTGATCTCCGGCGGAAGACGGGTCAGCGCCCACGTGAGCATGTCGCGCACGAAGAAGTTCGGCTCGATCGCGCACCGCGCCACGAGCACGTCGACCGAACCGGGCTCGGGATGCGTACCGATGGCCAGGGCCGCCTGCAGCCGCGTCGACGAGTTCTCACCCGATAATGCCTCGAGCAGCCGCGTGTGCTGCACATGCCCATGTGCCGAGCTCATGGGGCACCACCTCCGATACCCCAGTCAAAAGCCTGTCACAGTGACAATGTCAAGTCCACGGACAAGACGCCGCGGACATCGGCGCACCCGCGACCACATCCCGGCCTGATGGTAACGGTTTTCATTTCGGTACTTACCGGGGCTGGCTGCCTCGGCTGGGAGATCGGGGCGAGAACTTCGCGCAATCCGCCGTCATGCCGCTCAACCTTCATGATCATGGGAATGATCTGGCTGTCGGGGTAGCCAGATCATTCCCATGATCATGGAGTCGCCCGGCCCGGAACGCGCCGCCCGATCCAGTGGCGACCACAAGCGACCGGACGCGACCCGCACGACTGTGCGGCACCATCCCGTTGCGCAATACCGGGGTTGACGGATGACCGCACGGCTCAGCTTCGCGGCCTTGATCGATCATGGGCAGGCTTGTTCTCGGTGTCGCGATCGCCGCCCGAGTTGAGGCCGTACCGCCTGCGCGCTGAAATCTCTCTTCACCTGACGGTGCCGGCCGTTCGTCACGCGGCGCGACGGAGTTCGTCGACCTTGCGCTCGCGGTCGGCGGCAGATCCGGATGCCGCAGCAGGTATGGCTTGAACGCTCCGCAGCGTCCGCCCTGGCGGCTGGTGGGCAGGGCCTCTACCCGTACAAGCCAGTCTTCGCATGTCAAAATCCGGCATGACGATTCGCCGTGCCGTGCCAGATATCACAACCGCCGACCCGGTCGCGAGCAGCGGCTTCTACCAGCTTTTGGGTTTCCGCGAGGAAATGAACCTGGGCTGGGTGGTCAACCTGGTCTCACCGTCCAATCCCACCGCCCAGGTCATCCTCATCACCAAAGATGCGGCGGCCTCTGTAAACCCGGACCTCAGCGTGGAGGTCGACGACGTCGATGCCGTCTACGAGGCGGTACGCGCGACGGGCGCAGAGATCGTGCATGAGATTACCGACGAGCAGTGGGGCGTCCGGCGCTTCTTCGTCCGCGATCCGGACGGCAAGGTGGTCAACGTTGTCAGCCACCGCTGACCGGCAGAAGGGCCGACAGCCTACCGTCCCGGCAAGCCCTCTCGAGCCCGCCCGGCGAGCTGGTACGGACTCGCGCCGACCAGCACGGACCGGCCTGGACCTTTCCGAAACAGCGGATCCTTTCGGAACATAACTGGTGCCTATTCCGAAACGGTGCCCGCCGTGCTGAACGGTTGCGCTACATCCGATCACCGCCGGAACACAACGCGATCGCTGCGGCGTGGGCTACGAGACCCTCGACCGCCGGTCGTGCACCCTCGCGACAAGCCAAGATCGACGCACTCTTCTAGCCGATGTGCGCGGCGCATTCCGTGTCCTGGAAGGAGCGTTCTCGTCGTACGTCTGGTCGGATTCGATCGCAACAGTCTGGTCCTGCTGCAGCAGCGAAACTTCCGGATCTTCGCGGCGGGGTTCGCGTCCTCCTTGCTCGGCGCCAACATGGCGGCCGTCGCGCTCACCTTCGCGGTGCTGTCGCGTGGCGGCTCGCTGTCGGACCTGAGCCTCGTGCTGGCCGCCCGGATCCTGCCGCTGACGCTGTTCCTGCTCGGCGGCGGCGTGATCGGCGACCGGTTCCCGCGCCGCTACGTGCTGGCCGTGGCCGACTCGCTGCGGCTACTCGGGCAGTTCGGTCTGGCCGCGTGCTTCCTGTTCGACCAGGCGCCGTTGGCGGCGGTGCTGGCGCTGTGCGCGTTCGTCGGCTTCAGCGAGGCGCTGTTCGAGCCGGCCTTCGAAGGCCTCGTGCCCGAGCTGGCCACCACCGAGCAACTGCACGACGCCAACGCGCTGCTCGGGCTGCTGCGCTCCGCGGCGGCGGTGGGCGGCCCCGCCATCGCCGGTGTGCTCGTCGCGGTCGCCGGTCCGGTCTCCGCGCTGCTGGTTTGCGCCGCCGGCTACGGCGTCAGCGTCACCACGGTGCTGCTGCGGGTACAGGACAAGCATCTGCAGGACACCTCCGGCGAGCGCCGGCCGTCGATGTTGCGCCAGCTACGGCAGGGGTGGACGTTGTTCCGCTCGCAGCGCTGGCTGTGGGCGATCACGCTGCAGTTCGCGATGTTCAACCTGCTCGTCTGGGCGCCGTTCCTGGTCCTGGGCCCGGTGCAGATGCAGTCGCACTACGGCGGCGGTGGTGCCTCGGGCATCGTCATGGCGGTGTACGGCGTCGGCGGCGCGGCGATGCTCGGCCGACGCCCGTCCCGGCCGCTGGTGCTCGCCACCGCGGTCACGATCGCCTGGGCCGCACCGTCCGCGGCGCTGGCGTTGCGGGCACAGCTCGCCGCGGTGGTGGTCGCGGCGTTCCTGGCCGGCTTCGGCAGCACCACATTCAGCGCCGTCTTCTCCACCGCGGTCCAGCAGCGGGTCCCGGCGGACGCGCTGTCGCGGATCCGTTCCTACGTCGCGCTCGGGGCGTTCTCCCTCGGCCCGCTCGGCCTCGCCGCGAGCGGACCGGTCGCCGAGGCCACCTCGATCGAGACGGTACTGGCGATCGGCGTCGGCTGGCAGGTCCTGGCCAACGGCGCCCTGCTCGCGATGCCGGTGATCCGCAGGTTCCGCCAGCTCTAGCAGACGCCGCACACGATCGACGGCATGAGCGCGCGTCATCTCGATCCTGAAGCAGGATCACCTGCCGGCATCCGGGCTTCACGAAACACTCCCATCGCGGCAGATCAGTGAGCCTGCAGTCCTCCGGCACACCACTCAAACGGTGCACGGGCGCCATGGGAACCGAAGCGCGATCGTGGGATCGTCCTCCAGGAAGCCGACGAAGGCTCGAATGACTTCCTCGGTCCATCGAACTTGACGCATGCCCGTATGGTGGCCTTGCCGCGTCGCGGTTCCGTCAACTCGCCCAGGAAAGTCGCCCGGCCTACGGAGGCGCTGTGAAGTTCAACGACGTGTTCTGGTACATCGTCATATTCCTGTTCCTCTTCGGCGGCAGTACCGCGGGCTTCGTACAGCACCTCCAGTCCCGCCGGCACAGGTTCAAATTGGCGATGGCCCAGGAAAAGGTCAAGTTGGAGCAGGCGAAGGCGAAGCTGGCCGAGGAGCAGAACAGGCAGACCGCGCTGGAGGTGCGCAAGGCAGAGCTGGAGATCGAACACTATGACCGGCGGCTCCCGGGCATGCCATCGGTTCCACTAACCGACAACGCCGCGGAAGAGACGCCGTAACCGAGTCTCCGCCGACCGCCGCCACCCATGGGCATACCCGACCTCCGGTGTTCACGAGTGCTGCCGGGCCGCGAAGCTGTATCGCAGTCGGCGCTGGAACGGCGTGGGGTATCTGCACATCGGCAGATCCGAATACCACATGCCCCTCGCGGTTCGGTAACGCACGGTGAGTGTCGGCGAACCGTGACGCGCACTCGACCCACGGTGCCTCCAGCGTGTGGTTGCTCATCCGAGGCAGGTCTACGGAATGGCACGGTGAGTGCGCTGAGCGGCCTGGAGGTCAGTGAGTGATGGTGGTCTGCTGATACAGCGCGAGTCGGGGACCACCGTCGGTGCGACGGTAGACGCTCGACATGATAGCGACGAAAGGCTCGTCAAGGTCGGCGCGCGATGACGAGGCGCGATAGACGATAGCGGCGGTGTCCTGTCCGACCTCGACCATGCGCGCGTCGGTGATTTCGTAGGCGTCCCACGCTGGCGCACCGTCGAGTGAGCCAGCAATTTCATCGCGGGTCATCGCTGTGCCGTTGACCAGGATAAACACCGCCTCGGGGGTCATCAATTCCCCGTAGAAAGTGCCGCCTTTCGACTCACAGAGGGAGCGCCAACCGGCATGTTCGAGCGCCAGAAGTTCGTCCAGGGTGAAGGTGCTCATGCCTCCACGGTAGCAACGTCGTGAGGAGATACAACTAATCAGGCAGACGTTGTGGGGAAGGTGCGTCAATTCAACACGGCACCTGTGCGAGGACAACGTGGTCCTTGCGGACGTCACCGACCATGGCGAATTCGGACCGGTCGACATCGCAGCAGAAGCGGAGGTCCCTGGCATGGTCGCTGAAGTGTGCTAAAATAGCCGCCGTCCATGTCTAGGGTGGCAACAGGAACTCTTAAGGGAGGTGAGGTTGATGACCGCCGTGGTGACGGCTGCTGCCTGCAGCGTCCGGTCCATCCTCACGTCCCGGCCCCTCGGCTGAATCCCTCCGCAACATCCGCGCCGAATGCGCGGACGCAACGCAGAGCTTCCGAGGGCCCCTTTTCACAAGGGTTTCACGTTGCTGTCTTCCGATTCTTTTTCCCCTAGATCGTCTCCCTCCGGCGGCCTTTTCGCCTACGGCTGGGACACAGAGCTCGAACGGTCCTTCACATCGCATCGCGCCGCAGGCTTCATCCCCGCACGCATCATCGGCGTCGATCGCGGCAGGTGTGACGTCATCACCGAGACCGGCCCGACACGGGCCGGCACCTCGCTGGTGGGCGCATCGGACCCGGTCTCGGCTCCGTGTACCGGCGACTGGGCCGCTCTGCGCTCGGGCCACGAGCCCGAGCTGACCGCTCTGCTGCCACGTCGCAGTGTCATCGTCCGCTCCTCGGCCTCACGCTCCTCGCATGGTCAGGCCCTAGCCGCCAACATCGACACGGCCGCTCTGGTCGTCTCTGCCGAGGTTCCGTTGAACCCCGGGCGCATCGAACGGCTGCTGGCCCTGGCCTGGGAGAGCGGCGCGCTCCCGGTAATCGTGCTGACCAAGGCCGACCGGTCAGCCGACCCCAGCGTGGCCACGGCCGAGCTGACCCGACTGGCCCCCGGCGTAGAGATCATCACCACCAGCGCCGCCACTGGTCATGGGCTGGAACTGCTTACGGCCACGCTCACCGGCACGGTGGTACTGCTCGGCCCGTCCGGAGCCGGCAAATCGACGTTGGGCAACGCACTACTGGGAACCGAGGTACTGGCGACCGGCGCCGTGCGATCCCAAGACGGCAAAGGTCGCCACACGACGGTCCGCCGTCAGATGGTCCCGCTGCCAAACGGCGGCGTGCTCATCGACACCCCGGGCCTGCGCGGAATCGGCCTGTTCGACGCTGACGACGGCCTGCAACAGGTCTTCGCCGACATCGAGCGGCTCGCGCCGGAGTGTCGGTTCAGCGACTGCGGCCACAACTCCGAACCCGGCTGCGCCGTCCAAGCCGCGATTGCCTCCGGCGAGCTGAGCAGGCGTCGTCTGGACAGCTACCGCAAGCTCCAGCGGGAGAACGCCTGGGCAACTTCTCGCAGCGACGCACGGCTACGCGCCCAACGCGAGGATCACAGGAAGGCCATCACCCGATCTCTGCGCGAGACCTACACCTTCCGCGATCAGCAGGGACGGTCATGAGCCAGCCGGCCGCAGAACACGACGGTTCTCGGCCCGAACCTCACCGCACCGCCTACGTCTCCATCTCAAAGAACGCCGAAGGAACATCCAATATGCTCTATAGCTGGACCACTCGACCCGAAACCGATCAGGACATCACCTCAATCCGCGAGGTCACCCTCGACGCCTTCCCCACACCGCTGGAAGCCGACCTCGTCGAGGCGCTGCGCACCGACCCGGCATGGCTACCCGAGCTGTCCATCGTGGCCGAAGGCGCCGACGGTACCGTCGCCGGATACGCACTGTTCACCCGCTGCCACGTCGGCGACGTCCCGGCCCTGGCACTCGGCCCCTGCGCCGTCCTGTCCCGTTACCAGAAGCAGGGCGCGGGCTCTGCCGCGATCCGCGCTGGCCTGAAGGTCGCTCGTACCATGGGCGAAAACCTCGTCCTCGTGCTCGGCCACCCCGAGTACTACCCGCGGTTCGGGTTCAGCCGGGCCTCCGCCTATGGGATCCGCCCGTCTTTTGAGGTGCCCGATGAGGCGATGATGGCGCTCGTGTTCGACAACACCCTCCCGGTCCCGAGCGGCACCATCATCTACCCGGCACCATTCGGCGTCTAAGCGGGTTGACAGAGGTTCTGCGCCTAACCGGGCGCGGGGTAGGTCGCCGAGGGCGAAGACGACGCGGCCTTGCCGGCTGTTGATGACTGAAGAGGAAGCCATCACAACAAGACCGGCAAGGTCGTGTCCATTATGCGCCCTGTCTGTGTGTTCGCCGAGGGCTCCAGCGGCGCCCGGGCCCAGGTCGCGGACCGGCTACGACTCGGCGGTCGACCCGGAGCCGCGGTGCCGCCGCACAACGGCTCTACCGATCATGGCCCGCTACCCCCGCTCACACGTACTTGGACGCGAACTTGTGGATGCTCGCCGTCACCCGCTCGACCTCGGCCTCACTGAGGCCGTGGCTCATGCCGAGCGACATGCCGTACTCGAAGACCTCGTCGGCGACCGGCAGTCCGTCCGGCGGGGTCCGGAACTCGACGCCGGCCATCATCGGGTGCCGGGTGATGTTGCCGCTCCACACGGTACGGGTGTCGATGCCGTCGGCTTCGATCGCCTCCTGCAGGCCGCTGCGCGAGAAGCCGGCGTCCTTCTGGATCATCACCGGGTAGCACAACCAGGCGGTGTGCAGCTCCGGCAGCGGCTTCGGGGTGCGGAACAGCTTCGGGTACGCGCCGTAGGCGGCGGTGTAGGCGGCGAAGATTTCGGCGCGGCGCTTGTAGTTCTGGTCGAGCTTGTCGAGCTGCTTGAGGCCGAAGGCGGCGCCCAACTCGGACGGCTCGAAGTTCCACGGCAGCACATCGAAGATGAAGTCGTTGTCGTAGGCAACGCCGTCGAGATCCTCGCGGAACACCCGACGCCGCTCCCCCGAGCCGTACAGGTTCGGCTCGGAGCGGCGTCCCCAGCGGCGCAGCATCAGGGCACGGTCGCGCAGTTCCTCGTCGTCGACGAGAACCATGCCTCCGTTGCCCGCGCAGGTGATGATGTGCGCCATCGCGAAGCTGGTGACGCTGATGTCCGAGCGGGTGCCGGTCGGGGTGCCGCGCAGCGTGGCGCCGAGTGAGTCACACGCGTCCTCGATGACCTTGAGGTGGTGCCGGTCGGCGATGTCGCGGATGACGTCCCAGTCCGGCGCGTTGCCGACGAGGTTCGGCACCAGGATCGCGCGGGTGCGCTCGGTGATCATTTCTTCGATCTTGGAGACGTTGATGTTGAAGGTGTCCGGCTCCACGTCGACGAAGACTGGCACGAGGCCAGCGCGTACGATCGGCGCGACGTCGGTGGAGAAGGTCAACGGAGACGTGATCACCTCCGACCCCTTGGGCAGGTCCAGCAGCTCCACCGCGACGTAGAGTGCCGACGAGCCGGAGTTGACCATCAGGCCACGGCGCTTGCCGAACAGCTCGGCGACCCGGCGCTCCAGCTCGTCCACGTTTTTACCGATACGAAGTGCCTGGTGTCCGCCGCGCAGCAGTGAGATCACGGCCTCGATCTCCTCGTCGCCATGCACGCTGCGGGCGTAGGTGATTCGCTCCATAGGGTTGTCAACTCCTTTGAATTCTCCCGTTCAGGACGGGAACCGCTCTCGACGTCGGTGCTGGGAGACTTAGGGAAGTACAGGTCGCGCAGCCGCGAGGTGTCGCTGAACTCGTCGGCAGGGGCCGGTCGCGGCGGCGAGGTCACTGCGGCGTGCGGCCAGCACTGGGAAGAGTTCGAGGATCTCGTCGATCACCGGCCTGGCCTGCTTGCGTGAGTAGCGCTTTGCGGACCCGCCGAGCAGCAGATTCTGCTCCACGGTCAAGCGCCGGAAGAGGCCGCAGATCGCGCGCAGCAGCGCGCTCTTGCCCGCCCCGTTGCGCCCCACCAGGGCGGTGACTCGTCCACTGCGTGCGTTCAGTGAGACGCCACGTACCACCTTCAAGTCGCCGTAGCCGGTGCCGACACCGTCGACCGCGAGCAGCGGCGTGGTGTCCCGAGAAGCGTTCATGCTGATCCCTGCCCGGTCGGAAGTGATCGCCACGACGCCGACCCAACCAGGCCGGCCACCACGCAGTGCTCTTGAACACCAGGAAGTTGAGGTTCTTGACACACGGGGTGCCGACCAGGCCGTCCGGTGGGCCATCGCGACCAGCCCGGTGGCTGCGACGGACAGGTCACCGATCAACGGCACGTCCCGGCCCAGGCGCTCGACACCCTTGTCCAAGGCCTCATTGGCGCAGCCCTCCGAGCCCACGACATCGGTGCCCTCGCTCTTGAGCGCGTTGGACACCGACCTGGCGAAATCCTCGCCAGAGGCGGTCGAGCCCTGGATGATGCCCGCGGATTTGTAGCCCGCTCCTTGGCGTACGTCGCGATGCCCTTGCCCTGCGTGTCCAGCGTGGGCGACAGGTTGAAGTTCAGCGGGAACTTGCTCGGATCGGCGGATTCGGTGGTCGGTGCGATGTTGAAGAACAAGATCTTGCTCTGTTCGAGAAACGATAGGACCGCAGTGATGATCGTCGACGGGCCGGAGTCCAGGTACAAGTCAGGCTTGTTGTTGGACGAGAGCGCCCGGCGCAAGTTCGTCACGGCTTTCGTCGGGACGCCGGCCTGAGCCGGACCGCGATCTTGCCCATATGCCGTTCTCCAACCAAGCGCTTGCTCAAGTGTGCAGGTGTACCACGTTAGCCAGGCCACATGGCGGCGTCAACAACACCTCAGATCAGACTTCGAGAGTCCCGGATACCGGATCGCCGTGGTGACCATGCGCGACCGAGGTACCGCAACGCGCAGAACTCGGCAATGACGTACGCCCTGGACGACGCTTTCTAGACGCCGCCGTCGATGGCAACCACCTGACCGGTGATGCCGGTGTTCGCCGCCGACGCGAGAAACGCGATCGGTGCGGTGATCTCGCCGGCGTCCAGGGGGCGGCCGAGCGGAATCACGTCGGTGTAGCTGTCCGGTATCGAGTCGATGATGTGGCGGCGTCGGGTGCGGTAGTTGCTGACGCATACCCGAACCCCGGCTGAGCCCGGGCCCACGTCTGCCGGATCCGCCGTACTCGACCAACTCAGCGAGGCGGCGCCTCTGCTGGAAGGGGGAACGCGGTGCGCGGTTGCTGGCCCGCCCACCACAGCCCGATCGCAAGCGCCGCTGTCGCCTCCAGGTAGGCCGCTCGTTCCAGCCCGCCGCAGGGCGCCGGCGTGCAGCCGATCGAGCTGATCAGGGTCTCCGTCGCCGCGGCTGCCTCGGCGTGGTCCGCGCAGTATGGCACGGCCAGCGGTACACCCTCGAAGGTTGGCGGACGCAGTGTCCAGATGCTTACGTGGCAGAGGTTGAACGCCTTGACCACATGCGCGTCGGGCGCGGCGCCTGCCAGTTGCCGCGCCACAGGCGTCGTGCCACCGGTGTTGAGCATCGGCCCGTCGCTGGTCGGTACGAGGGAGTTGGTGCAGTCGATGACCGTCCGACCGGCGAGGCTCCCGGCGAGGCTGCCCACCAATTGCGGCGCCTCTGCCGCCGGAACCGCCACGAGGATGACATCGCCGTGGCCCGCCGCGTTCACGAGGCTGCCATGCCCGGCGGCGCCGATGCGTCTGGCGGTCTGCTCCGCCCGCCCTTGATTCCGGCCGCCGATCACCACGTCGTGTCCGGCCACAGTCCATGCGCCGCCAAGCGCTGCCGCCATACCACCCGCGCCGAGTATGCCGATCCTCATCCGTCTGCTCCGTTCTCGCTCTGCGGCTCCTCGGTTCAGACCGCCGTGCAGGACGATAGGCAGGCCGATGCACACCGTACGGTGTGCAATGCATCGCGCAGGATGGGCGCATGGGTATTCCTGCTGATCAGCTCGACGACTACACCTCCGACTGCCGGGCCCGTGTGGCATTTGAGGTGCTCGCCAACTGCTGGGACAGCGTCGTGGTCTTCACCATCGCCATTTACGGTCCGATGCGTCCGGCGGCACTCCTCACCCGGATCGGCGGGATCAGCCCTAAGGTACTCAACGACGCGTTGCGCCGGCTGGAGTACAACGGACTGGTGGAGCGCCGGCCGTACCCGGAAGCGCCACCCCGCGTGGACTACGCGCTCACGGAAGCGGGCAGCGCGCTGCTGGAGCCGATGCAGGCAATGAGTGCCTGGGCCACCCGGTACGCCGATGCGGTCCTTGACGCTCAGGAACGGTTCGAGGCGCGGGAGGCGTCCACCCGGCCCGGAGCCGCTCGGCGTCGCCGCATCCCACTCACCGGCAACGCTGAGTAGCAGCCACAGTGAGGGCACCCAGGCACACGGCTTTCCCGTTCGGCTGGGCACACTCATTCGGCAGATCCGGATGCGTATGGGCTGCGGTGGGGTGCCTGCGGTGGTGCAGTCAGATGGTCGGCGGCCGGTTGCGGTGGGGGGCCCGGACGGGGGTCGGCTTGGCGGTGGTGCCCAGCCTGGGTGCGGGGACTGGGGGCCGCGGCTGGCGCGATGGAGCCGACAGCCCGGACGGTCGGCGCTGTCGTGGACGTCCGCATGGCGGTGCGACCGCAACGCCCCGTCGGCCCCGCCACGCCGCGCAAAGACAGCGGCAGATGCGTGTACCAAGATCGCGGATCGAGGATTGTTTGGTCGCAAGCGGTGGCGATGTTCCGTCATACCTTCGCAGCCGATATATTGGTGCGCGTGGAAACCCCGCTGCGTGAACCCACATTCCTGATCCTCATCGCCCTCGCCGGCGAGCCGATGCACGGTTACGGCCTGATCGCCGAGGTGGCCCGGCTGTCCGACGGCCGTGTCTCGCTGCGGCCCGGCACGCTGTACGGCGCGCTGGACCGGCTGGTCGACGCAGGCCTGGTGGGCGTCGACCACGAGGAGATCGTCGACGGCCGGCTACGCCGCTACTACCGGCTCACCGAGCCGGGCGGCGAACTGCTGGCCGGCGAGACTGAACGCATGCGCCGCAACGTCAAGGCGGCAACCACCCGGCTACGCGCCGCCAAGGTCGCGCCCCACCCGAGCCGGAGATTCGCATGAGTCTGCCGCAAAGCCAGCCGGACCGTCCGGAAGGGCATCACCAAGGACGTCCTGCGATGACCGATCTCGAACGGCGCTATGCGCGCTGGACGGCGCTGTTCTATCCGGCCGACTATCAGCGGACGCGTGGCTCGGAGCTGGTGGACACCTACCTGTCCCTGGCCGCGCCCAACCGTAGGAGACCCTCGCGGGCCGACATCGCGGACCTCGCGGCCGGTGGGCTGCGTCAGCACCTACGGACCGCACTCGGCCTCGGCCCCGGCTTCCGGCTCGCCGGCCTGCTCGCACTGACGACCACGAGCGCGTTCGCGAGCGGGTGGGCGATCTTCGAGGCGCTGGCACCCACAGTGTTCCGGTCTAGGTATACCGGTCCTTTCATGTCCCTCGGGGTAGCGGCGTGGGCGGTCTGGTTGCTGACGGCCGTCGTGTACGTCGTCGCTCCCGGCCGGTGGTTTCGTCGCCTGGCGGTCCTCGCCGTGCTAGTCACCGCCGGTGTCGTGCCGGCCGCGATGCTGACCGGAATACCCCGCCCACCGCTGATCGTGCTGCTGCCCCAGCTCGTCCTCGGTATCGTCGCGGTGGGCGCCGCCACACGGCACCGCCGGTGGGTTCGGCTGACGCCGCTCGCCGCCGCAGCATTGACCATGCCGGTCACCGTTGCCGCGGAACTGCGCCTGAACTTCTACGGCGACTACTATCTGCCCGCCGCTACAGCATTGCCAGCCGCCGGGGCGACGCTGCTGATCGGCGTGACGCTGCTCGCGTTCGGCCTGGCCGCCCGGCACGACTACCGCGGTGTCTGGGCGCTGCTGATCCTGCTTACGCCGATCGGCATGCTCGCACTGAACCCGCTCGGTGCGATGCTCGAAGACACCGGCTCCGGCCGGCCCCGCGTCCCGATGTGGTCGTCCATGGCCGCCGCAGCGATACTGGTCGCCGTGGTGGGATCGGCGCTGCTGGCGCTGGCCCTCGCCGCAAGAGGTCGACGCTCGGCAGGTGGCCGGTCGCTGCCCGCCGAGGCGGTCCATTACACGAGTGGAACGCATTCGTCGGCGGGGTGAGGCACGGGAGATTCGACCTTTGACCACGTGGCGGGGTGCGGATTACTGCGAGTGACCATTAGACGGTGACGTTGTTGCGGCGCCAGCCGTACGGGGCCGACCAGCGGAGCACTTCGGCGCCGTCTGCGGAGCCTGCGGTGCAGAGGGCCGCGCGATGGTCCGTGAGCGTCGCTATGTGGAGGCTCTCAGGGGCTCGAGAGCGGCTAGGACGAGGTCGAGGCCGAAGATGAACTCCTCCGCCGGGTCGTAGCCGGCAGCGACGAGCGCCGCGGCGGACTCGTTGAGGTAGGGGAACTCGTCAGGAGGAAGCTGGGGCAGGAAGACGTCCTCGGTGATGTCCGCGAACTCATCGGCGGTGTCGAACGGCAGGCTGGCTTCCTGCAGGGCGAAACCGTAGACGTAGCTGTCGAGCAACCAGTTGGCGTGCGTCGCCATCACGACTGGGAAGCCAGCCCTCCGCAGGCAGGCGATGACCGCTTCGCGGTGGCGGAGGTTCGCGGGCCCCGGCGATGTCCGCGACTCCATCAGGCCGATCGCCCACGGGTGGCTTGCGAGAACCCGTCGGGCGGATACCGCCCGCCGTCGCATCGCTGACTGCCAGTCGGTCTCTTCGGGCGGGAGCTCGATTTCCTCGAACACGACGTCGATCATGGCGTCCAGCAGCTCCTCCTTGCTCGCCACGTAGTGGTAGAGCGACATCGCTCCCGCGCCGAGCGCGCCAGCCAGCCGGCGCATGCTCAGCCCGTCGACCCCCTCGCGGTCGGCGAGCCGGACCGCCTCGACCACCACCCGTTGCTTGCTCAGCCCCGTGTCTGACGCGACCTGGCGTTGTTTCCTCGCAGGCACGGGTCTCCTCGCTCGCTCGAACGGCTTGACAATCGTCCAGCCTACGTTCATCGTACAGTGTACGCTCTTAGTACAGTGTACGACGTACGATGTACGAACCAGTGAGAGTCGTAGCTCGGACATGAGGGGCTTCTGTGGGAATCGAACAGCGATCGAATGCCGGAGCACGCCTGGTGCCGGGGGCGAGTCCGGCCGGGGCGACGACGATGCGGGCCGCCGTCCAGCACCGCTACGGCCCGCCCTCAGTGCTCGAGTCGTCCGAGGTCGGGCTACCGCTGCCCGGTCGAGGCGATGTGCTCGTGCAGGTGGGCGCGGCCTCGGTACATCCTGGCGACTACTTCGTCATGACCGGTGAGCCGTACGTGGTGCGGCTGGCGTTCGGGCTCCGCCGGCCACGCCACGGCATCCCTGGCAGGGACCTCGCCGGCGTGGTGGCAGCGGTCGGGAAGGATGTCGCCGCTCTCCGCCCCGGCGACGAGGTGTTCGGCTGGAGCACCGCTGGAACGCTCGCGGAGTACGCCTGCGTCCCGGCGGACAACCTCGTGTCCGTGCCTGCCAACCTGTCGGTCGTGGACGCGGCAGCGGTGCCCACGTCGGCCATGACGGCGTTGCAGGCATTGCGCGACATCGCGAACGTTCGACCGGGCCAGACGGTGCTGGTCACGGGCGCGTCGGGCGGCGTGGGCTCCTTCGCCGTACAGATCGCCAAGGCGTTTGGCGCCGAGGTGACCGGTGTGTGCAGCACCCGCAACGTCGACCTAGTCCGGTCGCTCGGTGCCGACGACGTCGTTGACTACACGAGGATCGACTTCACCCGCACCGAGAAGCGCTACGACGTCATCCTCGACAACGTGGAAGCCCAGCCCCTGGCGGCTGTCCGCCGAGCGCTGACGCCCACCGGCACCCTGATCCCCAACAGCGGCCACGGCGGCCGCTGGCTCGGCCCCCTCGGTCGGATCGTCAAAGCGCGCGTGCTGTCCGGGTTCACCCGTCAGCAGCTAAAGCCATTCCTGTCGGTCGAGAAGCGCCAGGACCTGCTCACCCTGGCCGACCTGCTCACGACCGGGCGGGTCACGCCCGTCATCGACCGCACCTACCCCCTCGACGAAGCAGCCGATGCCCTCCGCTACGTCGCGGCCGGCCACACCCGAGGGAAGGTCGTCGTCACCGTCTGACGACCGGACCGGCGAGAACGACCCAGCCGTGCGTGTGCGCGCCCAAACCTGCCGCCACTCCGGCGGAGAGACCGCTCCTCTCGAAAGAAGAACCGATGACCATCCGAACGAACACCCCGAACCTGCTCGACAACCCGCCGATCCCCGTGCAGGCCAAGCTCGCCGCCGCATGGACCAGCTTCATGTTCCTCTACATCTACGTCGACTACTTGCACCTCTACAAGCCTGGCTCCGTCGACGACATCCTGGCTGGCGTCGTCTTTGAGTTCGACATCAGCCCGACGTTGTTGACCATTATGCTCGCGTCCGTGGCGATCCCGGCCCTGATGGTGATGCTCTCCATGACGCTGCCCGCCCGGGTGAACCGCGCCACGAACCTCGTCGTTGCATTGCTCTACATTCCCTACTCGGTGTTCAACGCGGCAGGGGAGTCCTGGGCCTGGGCCTCCTTCTACGGCCTCTCCATCGGACTCGAGGTGCTGCTCCTGGCCTTCATCCTGCGCGCCGCCTGGACATGGCCTCGAACCCCCGCCGTCCCAGCCGGTCCCACGACGACCGACCTTCGACAGTAGGTATCCGTGTAAGTCCTACGACGTGAAGCCCGCCGCGGCGGACACGGGCCGACCGTGACCAGCTCAGTCGCGGTATACGCAGAGAACCTGCTCACGAACGGTCCGGTGTCCGCGCGGGGGCTCACTGGCCGGTGGCCAACGCCCGTGATGGGGACCCTCCTGTCGGCAACCATCCTGGGGTCGTCGCGGCCCCGGCCCCAGCCGCGGCGGCGGGAGGTCAAGTGACCGCTTGTTCGGCGTTCGGACCGGCAGTGGTGGCGGCATCGAAGAACCGCATCGGCCGGGTCCTGCGTGGCTGGTCGGGTGGGGATCGGGTTGCCATCCTCGTCGAACTTCCCCGGACGGGCGCAGGCGCGACTGCTGGGGCGCGTCGCGGACCTGCGGTCCGGCCGTAGGGCTGCCTCGGGGTCGCGTCTGCGGCACCCTTCGCATAGCCGGCTGGTATTCATCGACGTCTGGGTCGGGGCCGATGGCCGGCGAGGTTTGCCTGGTTGCCGATCGCGCTCGATGATGTCCGAGTGTGGGATCCCTTGGACACAGCTCAACCGCCGGAACGATGGCTGCGATGGGCTGTCGCCGCCGCGGCGGTGACGACCGCCGTCATCGTGATTGCCCTGGGGACGATCGCGTGGATGGGCGTGTCGCCCATGCTGTCGGCGTTCGCCGTCCCCGAGTGCACCGAGCACGACCGGCGGCTTACCGAACAGCTCGCGGCCAGCCCGATCCTCACCGAGGTCCGGCACGGCCTGACCCGCACGGGCAGCTACCACGCGGCGCCGTGCGAGCGCGACAGCGACAAGCAGGGCATCGCGGCGGCCGCGGTTGCCGCCGAAGCGTCCATGACCCGGGACGCGGTGATCGCGTACTACCGAGGCCTGCTCGAAGAGGGCGGGTGGCGCGTCGCGGCCGACGGTCTGACCGTCCTGCTCTGCGCCGGCCAGCGGTTTGACAGCCAGCAAGTCCGGTTCACCCTGCATGGATCGAACGACTCGCCGCAGTACCAGCTCGAAATCGTCTTTGAGCCGGACCGTCGAGACCTCGGCTGCGACTCGGCCTGATCGGGTGCGCTGTCATCGGCATGATGGAGTACCCTTGCTGCCGGTTGCCGCCCTGACGGCCAGCACGGACCGTGGCGGAGCCCCGGCAAACGCCGCGCACGATCGGCGGCGGATCAGTGAGCGTCGCCAGCGCTGCCCAGATGGAGTGGCAGGATCGTAGCGGTCGTCACAGCCAAGTCGCGGTCGAGAACCTGTTCCCGCGGGATGAACACCATCGCGCGTCCTTCGCCGACAACCACGTCCCGCTGCGTAGCGTTGGTCGTGCCGTGGAAGACGTGAACGGTCACCGTGTGCGGGAATCCTGTCTCGTATGGACGAGGGCCGCTCCACAACAGGCGCAGCTCTCCCGCCGTCAGGCCCGCCTCCTCGAGCAACTCTCGGTGCGCCGCCTGTTCTGGCGTTTCACCTTGCTCGACATGGCCGCCTGGCAAGCTCCACTGATTCGGAGAGATCGAGGTCCAATCATCGCGATGCTGCATGAGTACCGCCCCCGAGGCGTCGACGAGAAGCACCAACGCAACTTCATAGGTGGCCATGGCGAGATCATGCCAAGCCGCGTCCGCCGTCGTGGCGCAGCGCCCCAGCATGATCGCGTGCTTGCTTGCTGCCATGATCGAGTGCACTCAATTCGGCACGAGCGCGCACCGACGTGTAGGCCCCGGGGTCGTCGAGGCCAAGACGGAACGTGATGGGAGCCGGCGAGCCGACGACGGTGATCGGCGGCGCGTCCGGATGCCGACTTGTTCAGTGACGGTCATCCTTGCCGGCTGAGCAGCAGATAGCGCTCGTCGGTGATGGTCTGGCCCCAGAGCGCGTGATCGTTGAGCAGCCGCAGCTCGGCCCTCCGACCATGACGTCGAAGGAGCGCGCTTGCCTCTGCCGCTGACAGTCCGGCACCTGTAGTCCACCGGCCTTCGATGAACACGAGCCTTCCCGACGGCCGGAGGAGTCTGATCCATTGGGCGAGTGTCGTGTCGCGCTCCTGCCATAGGACGTCATAACCAGCCCTCACCAGGATCAACTTCACCAGACCCTTGACAAGGATTACCTGCATAATGCCGATGTCAGTGCGTCTGGGGGCAATCCTGGACATCACCGTCCACCGATCCAGCTCATGTCCGGCCATGGTCCGAACTCAAACTCCTCGATGATCCGGATCAGCGTGGGCATTGCCTGCTCGTCGCCGGGTCCGTCGTCGAGTTGGGCGAACACCTCGACGCCGTCGGGCAGGGTCAGGAAGAGTTGTTTCATCTCGGGCACCTGCCAGCCGCTCCACTCGCGGATGCGGATCGGCGTGGTGGCGAACGTGTTTTCCAGCCGCATCGCGGCGCTGGTCCCCATGCTGATGAGGAGCTGCCGTCCGCCGGGGTCGCTCATCGCCACCTCCTGGGTCCAGTTCGTGTCCTCGAACCCGTGGTTCAGCCGCCACGGCACGGTGGCGAGGTCCGGCGGCAGCCAGCCGAAACGGGGGCCGACCCAGGTGACTTCCGGATCCGGCCGCACTGAACGCGCGACCCGCAGGGCCAAGTCCTGTTGGGCGTCCGCGACGTCATCGGTGTGTACGCTCACCAACAGTTGCGGTTGGCCGGGCGGCTGCCAGGTGAGGTACGTGCCGGGGGTCTGATCGGCGACCTGGACGAGCCGGCCGGGCACGCCATTGACGTCGACGGTTGTCGGCCGACCGCTCGGCCGGTCGGGATCGAGCGACGGGTGCCAGCCGATCAGCAGCGAGATCGCCTGGTTCGCGGTGCCTGGCTGCCAGTCCCGCGAGAGGACGGGGGCCTGTGTCCCGTCCACGATGACGGTGCGTTTGCCCTCGCCGTAGCTGCGGGGCAGCCATGCTGGACGGAAGCGCAGGGGAACCTCCAGCCAGCCGCCCCCGGGTCCGGCATGAAGCACCGGGAACCTCGACGCGGGGGGTTGGGTGAGACGCCACGCTCCGGTCGCCGCGACACCGGTGGCGGCCGCGACCGTACCGGCGCCGGCGAGCCGCAGGATCAGCCGGCGCTGGCGGTGCCGCCGCGCGCGGATGGTCAGCGAGGCGCGGATCCGGTCCGATGGCGGGGCCTCGTCGGCGAGGGCGGCGAAGGCGCTTCGGATGGCATCGGTGTCGATCATCAGTCCTCCCGTACCGGCTGCAACGCGGCGATCTCGCGCAGCTTGGCCAGCGCACGCGACGCTTGACTGCGTACTGTCCCCTCGGTGCAGCCCAGCAGCGCGGCGATGTCGCCGTCGGTCATGTCCTCGTAGAAGCGCAGAGCGATCACGAGGCGCTGACGGACCGGGAGGGTACGGATCACCTGCAAGATCGCCTCGCGCCGCACGACCACGTCGACGCCATCCTGGGCCGGCGCCGGCCAGTGGACCCGTTCCCGGCGGAGGACGGCAGCGACCCGGCGGCGGGCTGACAGCAGCTCATTCACGATCATCTTGCGCAGGTACGCGTCCGGCACGTCCAGCTCGCTGATCCGCGCCCACCTCGGCTGCGCTTTGATCAGTACGTCCTGGACGACGTCCTCAGCCACGTGCGGATCGCCGGCTAGCACCGTCGCCTGCCGCAGCAGCGCGGGCAACCGCGCCGCCACGTACTCCTCGAATATCAACCGGCCCTCCCTGCTCCCCCCTAACACGAAGCTGCGGGCCGGTCGTGTTGCACGACACGACGGACTCGTTCCGCCCCACGGCCGACCGGGACTCGGCTCACCCACCCGCGCTGCGCCGCGTCCGCCACGCATACCCGGACTGGAGGCTGCCGAGTTGAGTGCAGGGGATTGCCCGAACAACGGCGTTGCGCCCACTTGGCGACGCCGATATTTTGCCGGCGTGGAGATTGTGACTCGCGCCGATCGGCCCGAGCTGCACGAGGCGGCGGCCGTCGTGTTCCGCGAACGCTGGCCAGAGTTCGTTTTCCACGACAACGTGCCGAAGAGATACATGGGCCGGGTTGAGGAGTACTTCGCGCGATACGACGTCATGGTGCTCGATGGGGGTTCTGTCGTCGCCGGCGGTTGGGGAGTGCCGATGGCCTGGGACGGCAGCGCTGACGACCTGCCCCCGGGCTACGACGACGCGTTGATCCGTGCGGTGGACGGCCGAGAAGCCGGCATCGAGCCCACGAGCCTGAGCTTCATGGCGGTTGCCGTGGGCTCATCGCATGACAGGCGCGGTATGGCCGGTGTCGTGCTTGAGGAGTTGGCGCGACGAGCGTGCAGCGACGGCCTTACGCATGTGGTCGCTCCGCTTCGACCGACGTGGAAGCACCGCTACCCGATGGTGTCGATGGCCGAGTACGCCGGATGGAGTCGCCCGGACGGACTCTCGATCGATCCATGGATCCGCACCCACCAGCGCATGGGGGCCCGGGTGCTCTGTCCAGCTCCGCGGTCGATGGTGATCGAAGGAACCGTCGCTGAATGGGAGAGTTGGGCGGACATGGTGTTTCCCGTCAGCCGGGAATATGTAGTCCCCGGAGCGCTCAACCTCGTGCTGATCGATCGGGAACGGGACCGCGGCGTATACGTCGAGGAAAACCTGTGGGTTCAGCACAGGTGAACTCGGCGTCAAGCCCGTAGTGGGACAACCTGCGCCGTTAGCCAACGAGTGCTGACCGCGCACATCTGCCGCTGTGTGCTCGCCATCGGACATCGATAGTCGGTCCCATGCGGCTGGTAGGTCGGAGTCGGGGCGGAAACGCGAACGGACGTCCTCGATGATGACGGGCATGGACGTGGAAGCTCGACGTGCCGTGGTTGCGGCGCTGCTGAGGCTGGCCGGCAGCGGCGCCTACCAGGACCGGGCGGATGCCGGCCGGGCCCTGGCGAGTTTTGCGGAGATGCCGGAGTCGGCACAGCCGCTGCGACGGCTCCTGCTTGATGCTGACGACACGTTCGTCACCCTCGTGACCGCGGATGCGCTGCTTCGTCGGAAAGACCCGGCCGGTCTGGCGCTGGTCGCGCGAGCGCTGGCGGACGCCGACGACAACCATGCAGACTGGATCTTTACCGCAGTCCAGAACGTGTACATGATCTACGCTAGCGAACGTGACGCCGCGGTGCGGATGCCGCTTCCGACTTGGTCGCGGCCGGGCTGTCGGCTGGCACGGCTGCGCGGGTGCTGGCCGACCAGTACGGCGTTTCGGTGCGTCAGGGCCGCCGCTATGTGGAGCGGGCCGGGTCGAGGTTCCCGAGCCGAACGTGGTGTTCACCGTCAAGCTGCCGGGCTCGCTGGCCGGTGGGCGAGAGCATCGATGATCTGGAGATGTAGGCGGTGGCGCAGGGCGTCGAGGGCTCTCCGCGGGCAGCGGAAAACCGTTTGAGCTTCCCTTCCGCGTTCTCATAGGTTGCCTGTGGCCCCGTCGCAGCGAGGATAGAGGACAAACCGCGTGACCCCGCCTGCTCTTTAGACCTGACGCCTTCTTCCGCTCATCTTCAGGCCGACCCTCCCGTCGGTTCTGTCGGGCTGCTCGTATGCGCCCGTTCATGCAGCGTTTGAGGCCGCGCGCAATCGGCCTCGTGTCAGGTCTTGAGAGAGATCATCATGTCTTCACAACCTCATATTGTGCTGCCCTGGGTCGTTCGTCGGACCAGTCTGCCTCTGCTGTCGTTGCGGTGCGTGGACTGTCGGTCGGAGTCGGCCACCACCGGTGAGGGCAGGTTCCGCGTCAACGCCAACGGCAAGTTGCTGGACGTGTGGCTGCTGGTCCGGTGCGTGGCCTGCGATCGGACGAGCAAGATCACCGTGTACGAGCGAGCGCCGGTCAGATCCTTCGATCCGGCTGAGCTTGACGGCTACCACGCCAACGATCCGGAGTTGGTGGCGGCCACGCTGTTGGATCCGCTGCTCGCCCGGCGCAACCGGTTCACCCTGGACTGGCAGGGGGCCTGGCGGCTGGATACCCCGTCGGCATGGCTCGACGAGGCGTGGCCGGTCCAGGTGGAGGTCGTCTTCGAGGATCCGGTGCCGGTGCGTCCGGAGCGGCTCATCGCGCAAGGGCTCGGCCTCAGCAGAAACGAGGTGCTGCGCCGGATCAAGTGCGACATTTCGCTACGTCGTCCGACGAGCGCCGGATTCACCTTTGTCGTGATGATGAGGGACTGGATGATTGATTCTTGAAATTCCGTACATGTCGGTGCCGCACGGATGAGGCGACGGTGTTCAGGATCGGCGTTGATCCCACGATCCTTCCGACAACCGCCTTCTCCTCCCGTCAGGTCGCACGGCGGCGGTGCGAGTTGCAGCCATCGCCAAGGGTCCACTTCGGACGGTGCCCTTCACTGTCCGGGATCGCGGACCTGAGCCGCCGCTGCCGCGCTGCCTCGGTGACCGCCTCCACATCGATCTCATTCCCGGCAGGCGCTGCCGGCGGGGCCGCCCGCCGGGCGCTGCTCAACGTCCGGTGCTGCTTGGCCTTGGCCGCTTTCACCGCCGCTGGGCCGGCTTTGACCGCATTCCAAGACTCGGGCAGGAACAACCGCCAGTCCAGGGGGCACAACCGTGGTGGTCTCGCACCGGCTGGCCAACATCGCCGCCGCCGACCGCATCTACGTGTTCAGCGAGGGCCGGATCGTCGAGGAGGGCGACCACTCGGCCCTCATGGCGCTCGGCGGCCTCTACCACGAGCTCTACACCCTGCAGGCCAGCCTCTACGCGCACTTCGGCACAGCCGACGCGTTCTCGTTCGGGCCTGCGGCCGACCAGGAAGGGGGCAGCCGGTGAGCGCCAACCCGCCGGAGCACGCACTGCTGCGCGTGGCCATCCTCAGCGTCGAGGAGAGCGCCCGGGCCGTCGACGGCGGCGACTTCTCCGGCATCGACATGCTCGAGAAGGGTCTGACGCTCGCCGGGGACTTCGTCGGCTACCGGGACCTCGTGGGACAGCCGCGCGTAGGTGCCGTTCTCGGCGTCGATCCAGCGCTGCCCGTTGAGGTGGCCCACGACCTTCTGGCGCTGCCGCGAATCGGCCTGCCGCTAGGTTCGTGGCTGGCCGGGGAACAGCCCCGGCGACGGGGCACCTTTCCGCACCCGTCCGCTCCGCGAGCAGCGTCGTGGTCAAACGCAACGTCGGAGCGCGGACCGTCAGGAAGGGACGGTACCCGTTCGCCGTCGCGCTCGACGAGCGGGTATGCCGACTAGGTAGACGGCCGGGTCAGCCCGAACAGGTCGGTGAGGCCGGTGACATGGAGCCGCTGGTAGAGGGTGTGGCTGACTCCTTCGAGGGTGAGGTTGCAGCCGCGTTCGTGGCATGCCTTGTGCGAGGCGACCATGGCACCGAATCCGGAGGAGTCGACGAAGGTCACCAGGGTCATGTCGAGGCACAGCCGAAGCGGGCTGGAGGCCAGCGCGGCGGTCACCGCGGCGCGTAGCTGCTGTGCGGTGCTCTGATCGAGTTCGCCGCGCAGGGTGATCGCAACCGGCCCGCCCACTCGGGTCTGGACGTCTACCGACAGTGCCACGCTCCACCTCGATCCCCATATACGCGAAAGCGACCATAACGGATGCATGGCAAGCTGCAACCGTTGTCATACGGCAAGCATCTGCGGTGGCAGGGGCCTGAGCCCGATCGCAGGAGATCCCGGCGAGCACTGGTGACTCAACCCAGGGCGGCCCGACTGTGGCCGGTCGTTGCCGCTGTCCCCGGCGCGGCGTCTCCCGGCGGCCAGCACACGATGCGGTATGTGATGTGCTCGCCGGTCGCGGGCAGGACCTGGCCCACGAGTACCGTGGGACCGTTTTGCCTCACCTGCTGCGGGTAATCACGCCGGTACGACTCGGCGGCACGTCGATCCCGCCGAACGCTTCGGAACCGGGGACCTCTTGATGCGGCTGCACATGACGGCGGCGCTGCCGCCGCATCACCCGACGCCTGGAGGGCGCCGGCGCCGAACGAGCCCAGGGTCCCACAGACCTGGGCACCGTCCCGCCGGTGCGTCGACACCTGCGGCGGGCGCTGGACGACGGCGCGCGGTTCGTCGTGCTGGACCTGGCCGCCGTGCGGCTCATCGACTCCACCGCGCTCGGCATGATGGTGTGGCTGCACAAGGAGCTACTCGACCGCGACGGCCGCGTCTATGTGGCCGCGGCCCGGCCGGTCGTGCGCAACGTCCTGCAACTCACGTCGGCGGACCGCCTGATCCGCCTCAGCGAGGACATCGACGCGGCAGAAGCCGACATCTCCGCCTGAGCACCACCGCCACGCCTCCTGGCGGCGGGTGTTGCGCAAGCTCCCGACGCCGAGGGTTGCGGTCAGCGCGCTGGCGACGCCGTGGCCCATGGCGTCGGTGACGCTGAAGTGCAGCAGGTCCCGGGCGAGGGAGTAGTCGAACGTGTCCCGCCGATGCTCGCCGCCGGTTCCAGCCACCCGGACAGGGTGAACGCGCCCGCTTCGCAGGTGAACGCCCCGGGCAGCAGCCGGCGCTGGATCTCCGCCGACAGGTTGAACGGCGTGGTGCGCTGCCCCCACTCGGACAGGTCCGTGTGCCGCCGGTTCGCGATCACCACGAACCCGAGCAGATGCGCAACCCGGCCCACCTCCACCAGCGCCGAGGCGTCCGGCTCGACCGGCAGTACCAGCTCCAGCAGCCCGATCGTCTCACCGCGCTCCGTCACCGGCGCCCACACTGTCCACACGCCGCCGCCATCAAACACCTGCGGCTGCTGCGTCCGCAGCGTCTGCCCCATCGGACCACCGTCGAGGGGCAGCACCGTGGCGACCCCGGAAGCATCCGACCGCCCCGGAATCCGCACATGTGAAGAAGGCCGCGACAGCCCTTCGCTCCCTGCTTGATCTGCACCGCGATACGCGGGTGTCGCCGTACCCGGTCGCGTTCACCGGCTACGGCGGGTTCTCCCGCACCGATGGTGCCGACTGGCTGGGCGGAGCCACCCGCAGATGGCCGGTCCGTGGCGGAACTCGCCGCCCGGCTCCGCGCTGGAGGTCGATGGCGGCCCGCCGGGCAGCACCGCCGGTAGTGCGACCTTCGGTATGGCGCTTCACCGGGGTTGTCGCCTGCACCTGGCCGGGGCGGGTGGAGGTCAGGTGGAGTGGCGTTCTGCGTTGATACGCAGCGCTTCCTCGAGCTGGTCTTCGAGGATGATGATCCGGCAGGCGGCCTCGACGGCGGTGCCCTGGTCGACCATCTCCCGGGCGCGGGCGGCGAGGCGTAGCTGGTAGCGGGAGTACCGGCGATGTCCGCCGGCGGAGCGTTGCGGGGTGATGAGTTTCAGCTCGTCGAGGCGGCGAAGGAAGTCCTGTGACGTGCCGACGATGTCCGCGGCGCGGCCCATCGTGTAGGCGGGGTAATCCTCGTCGCCGAACAGGTCATCGGGTTGGGTCATAGCGCCTCCGCGTCGAGGGCCCCGGCGCGATAGCGCCGGGGCCCAAGGGTTATGGGTTACACACCATCTGCCGACACGTGCGTCGGCTTGTCTTGTCCGCCCCGAACGCCACAGACAGCGTCGGGTGCGAGGATCGCATAAGCGTGACCGGAGACCACCTCTCGTTCGATGGAAACAACGGTGTCCGCCCAGCTGAACTGCGGCCGGTGCGGGCGATCCAGCGGTGTAGAGCCCTCCCTTTCCTCTGCTTCTCTTCGTGTTGCCGTGTGTTGCTCTGTGCTGCACTCCGCCGGTGCTGCGGGTCCACGCAACTTCGCGACCCCACCGGCGGCCGAACTGCCCTACGGGCGATGCCGCCAACGAATTTCCGGCTCGCCCACCTGCACCCCCGAACATCCGGGGTTTCCATCTCGTACTGCCGTACTGAGCGAACCGTAATGTTGCCGGCTCAGCTCTCCACCCAACTGTCGGGGCGGATCGTCAGCGTCTCTCGTACTCCCTGTTCTCGACTCGAGGAAGATTAGTCGGCGATGGAGAGCATGTCTAGTGTCTCCAGCACAGATTCTCTGGGTGATCCACCGAAGCTCCGGGGAAGCGCCGCTGCCCGCCTGGCGCCGGGCGCCTCACGGGAACGACCGCTGAAGCGGCTGCCGCAGCGGCAGATGCCCGGCCACGGTGCTCAATCCGCCGGGCACGCCGACATGGTCGTCGATCGCGCGGGGCCGGTCAGCGGCCGCCGTGGCGCACCGGCCGGCGGGCAATCGGGCCGTCGATAACCGCTGGCACCGCCGGGCCCCCGCCAGCGGCGCCGCCCGTTCGACCGTCGCGCCGCAGCCCGGCGGGACCGCCACTGACGCCGAGATGAGCGGCGCTGACGACCGCGGCGGTTACCCAGGCTGGCCGCCGGGTATCAGGGTGGGGTGACGTTGCGTGACGAAACCGGCGAGCGTGCACGGACCGCAGACACCATGCGCAACACCGCGCAGCAACTGGAAGAGGCCGAGGCGACCTTACATCGCAGTGCCCGCCGCTCCCCGGACGCGGCAACCGGGCAGCGACTGGACCGCCTCGGCGACGCCGTGACCGCCGAAGCGCAGGCCATCGACGAAGGCGCTGACCGCATTACCGGCGCCACCTGACCCCAACCCCGATAGCGGCCGCCGGCCAGGGGGACGGCGACCCGCCGGCGCGTTCCGCAACCGGCTCGAACCGGACCGGCGGTGGCAGGACGAGCGGCCGACCGGTGCCTGGTGGGGCCGGGCGCTGTGGGCCTCGGCACTGCGGCGGCCCGCGTACGGCCGTCGATGCGCGCAATCGTGATGCCGCCGCACGAGCCGTCGACCGGCGGCTGCGACGGGCCGACCGCCTCCGGGCCCAACGAAAACCAGGGCGCCGAGTCGACGCTCGCACCGCTGTCCGCGCTGCAGCACGCGCAGCGGTTGGACTCCGCCGGCGACACCACCTCGTTGATTCCGCCCACCGGCCGCTGATGCGTCGCCGGCCGGGCCGACCCGGCCGGCGACAGTGACCGGCCGGCCGGTTCGCATATGCGCGGTCCGGCGTTTCGGGCGCCCGGCATCAAGGCGACGGCCGTCATAGGGCGTGCGCGCGAACTGGCGTAGGCTTGGTCCGCGGCCCGTGGTAATGCGGCCGCGTGTGGCCGGGGCGACTACTCCTTCTCGCCTTCACCCGCCGTTTCTGCGGCGCTGGTTCGGAGGTCTCTGTCCAATGCAGGTCATGCAGTTCAAGCCCAGGCCCGATCGTCGGCACGACTCGACGGGTCCGGCGAACGTGAAATCGGCCGCTGCGGCGCCGGCCGGAGCGACGATCCATCCGATCGGCGTCCAAGCCGTCGTCCATGCGCTGCGGGCCGCGGCCGAAATGGCCGGGTTCGCACCTTCCATCCTCGACAGCCAGCCATGGCGGTGGCGACTGACCGGCAACACCCTGGCCCTGTACCTCGACCGCGCCTGCATCGACCATGACGTCGATGTCGACGGCCGTTTGGCCATCATCAGTTGCGGTGCGGCCCTGCATCACGCACGGATCGCGCTGGCGGCGGCGGGCTGGCGGCTCACGATGAACCGCCGGCCGGACCCCGCCGACCCGGACCGGCTCGCGTCGCTGCGGCTCGAGGAGCGCTCGCTGGCCGAGCCGGCGGGTGCGGCGCTCATGAGCAGCATTCCCCTGCGCCGCACCGACCGGACGCCGGTTACCGGCGTGCCGATCGCAGCCGCGCAGCTCAAGGCCGTCACCTCCGCGGTGCGGGCCGAGGAGACGTCGCTCCACGTGCTCTACCCGGACGAGGTGCTCGAGCTTGCCCGGGTCGCCTCTGGTGGCCTGCCCGTACCGTCCGGATCGGGGGACCGCTCGATCGGCGTCGGGCCGGCGGGCCTCGCCGATGGCCGCGGCGCGACGTTCGCGCTGCTATACGGCCACACCGACGAGCCGGAAGACTGGCTTCGCGCGGGCGAGGCGCTGTCCGCCGGCTGGCTGACCGCGACCGCCGCCGGCGTCTCCGTCCTGCCGCTCAGCGCGGCCGTCGAGGTGCTCGCCACGCGACAAGCGGTCCAGATCATGATCGGCTGCGTCGGCTACCCGTACCTGCTGCTGCGCCTCGGCCATGCCACCATGCCGCCGTCCGGCCCGCGCCGCGCACGGGCGGCCCAGGTCATCGATCGACGCTGACACCGCCGGTTCGCGAGGCCACCGCCGCAGCGACGGCGAAACCGTTGCCTTCCAACGAAAGCCTGTGACCGGCGAGCGCACCGTGAGCCTCGTCCCGTCCCCCCGTGACCGCTCGGCTGAACCAGCCGATGCCCGCAATGCCCGAGGCGCGTGCCGCGGCCACAATGGATGGTTCATGGGTGCGCTACGGCCGAGCCGAGGACCGTTGTGCGCCTCGCAACAATGACCGGTCCGCGATCGGCGACGGCGACGCGCTGGTCCGTGTACACGCAGCCAGGGTCGGGGCATTGCGCTTGCCGAGAATGTCATCCGGCTGGTGGGGAGCCTTCTCGCCGGGGATCCCGCAATCTTGATTCTGACGGCCATGGCGGTTGGGACGGCCAGCGGTCGCTAGCGATGATCGCCGGTAGTGCTACTGCGCAGCTCGCCGATCGTGGGCACGGCAGTTGGTGCTTCCACTGCTCCGCCACCGACCTGCTCGGCCCCCCCAGAACGCGCCCGCCGCGGCGGCTACCCCTCGCAGGCCACGCGAACCCAAACCCTCTGATCCGTAGTGTGCTACGGTATTGAGGTTGCAGTTTTGATTTCCGTAGACGTTTTTAGCGCCTGGTGGGTATCTGAACCCGATCCAGGCGCTTTTTGTATGTCGTGTCTTTCCGACGCGGGTGATCAACGCGGCGGCGCGAGAGTCCGCATGGTGCGGTCTCTTACCAGCCTGCGAAGGAGCAGACATGGCTTTCGGCACCGTGAAGTGGTTCAACGGCGAAAAGGGCTTCGGTTTCATCAGCCAGGACGGCGGCGGCGACGATGTCTTCGCCCACTACTCGGCGATCTCGGCGAGCGGCTTTCGCAACCTGGAGGAGAACCAGCGGGTGGAGTTCGACATCACCCAGGGCCCGAAGGGTCCGCAGGCGGCGAACGTTCGCGCGCTCTGATCCACGCTTTTCCACGGCGGCTCGCTGGTTCAGCGGGCCGCCGTTCGGCGCTGCACCTACCGTCATCCGTCCAGGTTCGTACTTGCGATGTCCCGTGGCCTGCGGCCCGTGCCTTCCCCGCGACGCGCCGTTTGAGGAAGGCACCACATGACCACGACGATCATGCCGCCGCAGCGGCGACGACTGCGCACACCTGACACCCGCCCGGCGACGGCCCCCGGCACCTTCGCCGAGTCCGGCCTCGACCGGCGTCTCGTCGCCGCGCTGCGTTCCCGGGGCCTGACCGCCCCGTTCCCCATCCAGGCGGCCACGCTGGCCGACGCGTTGGCCGGCCGCGACATCCTCGGCCGGGGGCAGACCGGTTCCGGCAAGACCCTCGCCTTCGGCCTGCCGCTGCTCGACCGCCTGCGCAGCCGCCGAGCGACCCGGCAGCGGCCCCTCGCGCTCGTGCTCGTACCCACCCGCGAACTGGCCCAACAGGTCACCACGGCGCTCGCCCCGTACGCGCAGGCGCTCGGACTGCGCTGCGCCACGGTCGTCGGCGGCCTGTCGCCGCGTGCGCAGGCGGCCGCCCTGGCCCGTGGCGCCGAACTCCTCGTCGCCACTCCAGGCCGCCTCGCCGACCTCGTCCACCAGGGACACTGCCGACTCGATATGGTCGAGATCGCAGTCGTCGACGAGGCCGACCAGATGGCCGACATCGGTTTCCTTCCCCAGGTCACCGCGCTGCTCGACCAGGTCCTGCCCGGCGGGCAACGCATGCTGTTCTCCGCCACCCTGGACGCCGCCGTCAACAAGCTCGTCCGCCGGTTCCTCGCCGACCCGGTCACCCACAGCACGGACCCGCCCGCCGCGGCCGTCACCACGATGGCCCACCACCTCCTCGAGGTCGGCCCCGCCGACAAGGCCGCCACCGTGGCCGACATCGCCGCCCGCAACACGCGGACAATGATGTTCGTCGCCACCAAACACGGCGCCGACCGGCTCGCCCGGCACCTCACCGCCACCGGACTGCTCGCCGCCGCGATCCACGGCGGCAAGTCGCAGGGACAGCGCACCCGGGCCCTCGAACAGTTCCGCAACGGCGCCTTGCGAGTCCTCGTCGCGACGAACGTGGCCGCCCGCGGCGTGCACATCGACGATCTCGACCTGGTCGTCAACGTCGACCCGCCGGCCGACGGCAAGGACTATCTGCACCGCGGCGGACGCACGGCCCGCGCCGGACGCAGCGGAACCGTGCTCACCCTCGTCTCGGCCGACCAGCGCCGCAAAATCCACCACCTGATGGCCAGCGCCGGCATCCAGCCGCACTGCACGACCGTGCGCCCCGGCCATCCCGCCCTCGCGCCAACGGCCGCCCACGACGCAGGCAGGACCCGCACCGTTCGCTAGCCGGACACCCCGCCGCTCGGGTCTCACCGACCGGATCACATCCGTGTAGCGGTACCCGTCGCGGATATGACATGACAGGCCTCATCCCCGAATCAGAGACGAGATCACCCGTGACTGCTGCGTTCAGTGACCGTACGACACCGTTCCTTGCTCCACCCACCGCCCCGGAAGACGCCGTCGCGTCGCGCGCGTCCGACCGCGGCGAGGTGGCGATGCACCGGCTGCGCCACCCGTTCGTCGTTGTGGCGGCCACGGTGCCGCGCGCCCAACAGAAGTGATGACACCGGCCCCGCGCGCCGTGAGCTTGAACAGGTTCCGTGGCTAGGTCGAGCAGCGTGAGCCCCAACACCCAGGGCCGCCGACAGCGGCGATAGCACTGATTGCAACCATCGCGAACGCGCTGTCCGCGGCATGAGAGCTCAGCCGATCCGTAAGACGGCTTAGGTGTGCGTTGTAAGACCTTATGGTCGACGAAGGGGCGAAAGCACTCGCCGTGCTGACCGCCGACCGCGGCGACACCAGCGCCCTGCACGACCTGGCCAGACGGCGGGAAACGACCGGTAACAGCGTTGACGCTGAGGCACTGGCCGTGCCGGCCGCCGACTACGGCAACACCGAAACGTTGTGGTTCCTGGCATGGTTACGCGAACAAGCCGCAGACGCCGACGCCGCAGAGGCTTTGGCCGTGCAAATTGTCGACCGCGGCGGCAACCCGGCCGTGTTCGACGCTCTAGCCGTGATGCGGGAGATAAATGGAGACACCGCAGGCGCGGAAGCCCTGTTCCAGCGAGGCGCGGACCGCGGCCGCACCGGCTCGCTGCTGAGCCTGACGGGACTGCGGCGCCGGTCCGGCGACACCGAGGGTGCAGAAACCGTGTACCGGCAAGCCATCGATCGCGGCAACACCCACGCCCTGCAAGAATTGGCCGAACTGTGCACGGATGTTGGGAACAACGTTGGCGCCAGCCAGCTTCTCCGATTTGGGTTGACTGAAGACGGCGAGGCCGCGTCGCGCCCGGCCCGTGACGACCGGTGACCGTCAACCAACGCGGGCTCGCGCGCGCAGAGGACTACGGGCACCCGTGCAGTCGACCTCGACCTCGACCTTCGACAGGGGCAAAGACCGGCTCCTTCGGGGTCGAACGCGACCACGCCGCCGCGGGAGAGCAGGTGCCCGATGGCGGTGAGGACCAGGCCGCGGTTCAGGGCGATCCCACCGGCGTCCTCGCCGACCAGGCCGACATCACACCGCGCCGCTCGCTGCGGATCGCCGGCATCGCCCCTGGTTGGCGCTGGCCATGCCATCATCGGGCTGTTCGTACTGGCCTCGGTCGTTGCGATCGCCGTGTGTGGACGCTCGGCCGGGTCGTAGACCGCTGGACGGTGCGGCTCTCGCCCGGCCCGACCGAGGAGCCACAACAGCGGCGTCGGCCCGGCGCAGCGACGTCGTTCCGCTCGCCGCCGAGTTGGAGAGCGGAATGACGCCCGAGGCCTGCGAGCGTCGGCGCGGCAATCTCCCGATCGATCACTCGTCGTCGCGGCGGCGCAGCAGGAGCATGATGGCGACGATCCCGAAGCCGACGAGCAGCGCGCCGAGCGCGATCAGCACCCGGCTGACACCGCCGCTGCTGACACCACCGAGCGGAATCCACGGTCGGCCGGGATCCGGCGTGGGGCCGTTCGGGTCGGGCGCCGGCCCGGCCAGCCGCAGAATGGTGGCAATCCAGGCCAGGGCCAGGGCGATCGCCGCAGCAGCGGCACCGGTCACAAGCCTGCGGATACGCCGGGCGCGGCGGCCGGTGTCGTCGACGAACAGCGGCTCCTGCTCGGCCAGCCGCTGCCGCACAGCGTTGACGCCGCGGTGGACGTGGACGTCGGCGGTGGCGGTCGAGCAGCCGAGCCGCTCGGCGATCTCGGCGGAGCTGAACCCCGCGACGTGGCGCAGGACGGTGGCGTTGCGCTGCTGCGGCGGCAGCGCGAGGAACGCCGTGTAGATCTCGCTGACGAGCAGCGCGTCGAACGGCTCGTCCTTGGCCACGCTGAGGTCCTCGAGCGGCTGGCAGTGCCGGCCGTCGTGCTCGGGCAGCGTGTGGTCGGGGAGCCGGCGGGCCGTATCGGCGCGGTCACCGACTCGCCGCCGCGCGACGACATAGGTCCAGCGCACCGGGTGGTCGACGGTGGACCAGTTCGTCCAAGCCGCCAGGAACACCTCCTGCACGATGTCCTGCGGGTCGACCCGGGACTCAGGCAGCCGGTATCGCCTGCACAGCTTGCGCACGAACTTCAGCAGCGCCGGGTGGTGCTCGATATAGAAGCGCGTGAAGCGCTCGTCGACGTCGGGTGGCAGGCCGGCTGCGTCCACCTCGTCGACCTCCGCGAGCTGTTCGAGGGTCATCGCTGGGCATCCCGGCCGGGCGCGGTCGAGACCAGCATCGTGACGGTGCCCTTCGGGTCCCGGCTCACGATACGGGTCCCGGGCGCCAGCGCGGCGGCGTTGCGCACGAACTCTGCCCGGTCGCGCAGCATGCGGCGCTCGATCAGCAGCGCCGCCAGCCGCCAGACGCCGTGGGCGCCGAGCAGCGCCGCGCCGAACCCGATCGGATCGATCATGCCCGTCCTCCATCAAGTCGTCGGCCCCGCAGGGGTGGGGCTCGTACTCCTTGTTGAGGGCGTAGCGCAAGATTCCTTTACCGCAATCATCAAGGTTCTTTGGTGGGCGGCGCGACCAGTCGAACCGGGGGCTCGCCACCAGGGTCAACGCCTGCGGCCATGGAACCCGACAGCTCGTGCAGACTGGTCGGCTGAGCGGTGCTGTTCGCATAACCTCCAGGACGGTGGCGGGCAGCCGTGCCCGTTACCTCGTGGGCAAGATTGCTAGCGGCCAGCTCTACCCGGCCACCGCCAGCGGCACCGCAAGCCCGCGTTCACGCGGGCTTGCGCGCGGGTAGGAGGGCCGTGACCTTGTGCTGGTCGGCGCCGCGGTCGAGCAGCGCCAAGATCGCGAGCGGGACTGACAGCAGCAGGAGGCGTGTGGAACGGTATGGCTCACCGGAGGCTGGGAGCCTCCACCGTCGCATGTGCCAAGGGCACTGGTGAGTAGCCGATTCGGCGGCCCTCGATGTGAACACGGTTCCGTCGACCACCGTCACGCGCAACTCGTGGTCTTCGGGACCTGTTGCTGAAGCAGTTGCGCGGTTGCCGCCACGCTTGTTTTCCAAAGCGTCCGGATCGATCAGGCTGGCGTACATCACCTTGCCGTTGTCGAGAATGCCGCCGGTCAACGGTTTGTGGACGATCCGCCCGTACTCGTCGGCGAACGCTCGCGGCTGGGCTGGGTCGTTGGTGACAGCGTCGGCGGCACCGTGAACCTGACCTGGGCGACCGTGGCGAGTTGTTGTAGCGGCTTGTGTTCGGCGGCGCGGATGCCGTCCGGGTGGTTCAGCCGCGGCACGTTGGGCGCGGGCCGTGGCGGTGTAGGCGCCGGTGTGGGGAATGTCCCGTGATGCTTGTCTACACCGTAGACTTAGTCTACGGTGTAGACGTGAGCGCGACCGCAGAGCGTCTCCTGGCAATAGCGCGGGAGATTGTGATTGACGAAGGTGCCGACGCGGTAAGCATGCGGCGCGTGGCGGCAGCCGCCGGTGTCACGCCCATGACCATCTACCGGCATTACGCCAATCGCGAGGCACTGCTGAACAGCGTCGCGCACGCCTGCTTCGCCGAGATCGGCCATCGCTGGACGCACCGGCCCCGCTCAGCGGATCTCGATAAACGGGTGATCGAGCTACTCGACGATCATCTCGATTTCGCGCTCGGTCAACCCCGCCTGTATGACTTCCTCTTCACGGAGCGGCGCGAAGGCGCACGCCGGTGGCCCGACAACTTCCGGGACGGGGGTTCGCCGTCCCTGAACCTCGTCGCGGACGTGGTACGTGATGGCATCCGCCGCGGCGAGTTACGTGATGAGGACGAGTGGGAGCTCGCCCTCATGTTCGCCGCGATGATCCACGGGCTTGTTCGGCTCTATGGCGCAGGCCGTATCGATCTGTCCGAAGAGGAGTTCCGCGCTCTGTGTCACCGCTTCGTGGGAAGGATGCTTGATGGGTTCCGTGCTTGACATGGCCCGAGGACGGCCGGCCAAGAAGTCACCGGAAGCATCCGTGGCTGCGGAACGGGCCACGCCGCTGTGGGTGCTGGTCCTTGCGACGGCGACGTCGGCGGTGTTGCTGTGGTTCGGCACCGGGCTGAACCCGATAAGCGGTTTGACGTGGCTCGCGCCACTACCCCTGTTCGCGGTGGCTGCCCGCGCGTCGAGCTGGGCTGCGGCATGCGCCGCTGCTCTTGCATGGTCGGCCGGAGAGCTGAACATGTGGACGTACTTCCGCGACGACCTCCAGATGCCTGCGGGAGTCGTCGTCGCCTTCCTCGCCTTCCAGGCCACCATGTTCGCCGGCACGATCGTGCTCTTCCGAGCCCTGATGCGGCGGCGGCGCGTGGTTCTTTCCGTACTCGCGGCACCCGCGGCGTGGGCGGCGGGCGAGTATTTCATGTCGCTCGTCTCGCCTGGCGGCGCCTTTCCCGGCCTCGCCTACACCCAGGCGGACACGCTGCCCGTCATACAGTTGGCGTCAGCGACCGGGGTCTGGGGAGTCAGCTTCGTCCTGATGGCCACACCCGCGGCGCTCGCGGTTCTCTGCGTGCCGACGGTCGCGCGCGCCGCATGGCCGAAGGTCGTTGCCCTCGTCGCCGTCCTCTCCGCCGTCACGCTTGGGTACGGGTTCTGGCACCTTCACACCATCGAGTCTGCGCCGTCTGTAACGATCGCGCTGCTCGACGTGCGGCAATCGGAGGACTCGTTGCCGCTGAGGTCGCCGGAGGGCCGCACGGTACTCGATACGTATCTCGAGCAGCTTCCCGCCCTGGCGTCCTCCGGGGCAACGATCGCTGTCCTGCCGGAGAAGGTGTTCAAAGTAACGAGCACCGACATCGTGGACCTCGGAGATCGCCTCACCGTGGCCGCTGCCGTCAATCGAACGACGATCGTGATCGGCCTGACTTTCGAAGACGATACGGGCGTGCACAACGTTGCCATGGCCTACACCGCCAACGGAGCCGTCCGATACGACAAGCAACACCTCGTCCCCGGCTGGGAAGACGACTTCACGCCCGGAAACGAACTCGTATCGCTGCCGGACACCCAGATAGGTCTGGCGATCTGCAAGGACATGGACTATCCGGCACTCGCACGGCGATACGCCGGGCAAGGCGTCAGCGTGCTGCTCGTGCCCGCCCTGGACGTCGACCGCGACGGATGGCTGCACAGCCGCTCCGCGATGGTGCGTGGAGTCGAAACCGCCGTCCCCATCGCGCGCTCCGCGGGCCGCGGTCGTCTCACCGCATCGGACGCCAACGGGCGGGTCCTCGCCGACATCAGGACGACAGCCGGCACAACGGCCACGACCGTCACCCTTCCGGCAGGACCCTCCACCACACTCTACGTTCGGCTCGGCGACTGGTTCGCCTGGCTCTGCAGCGTTCTCACAGCGCTGGCGCTAGTCATGCTCTACCAACGACCCCGACTCGGCGCGGCGTCGCGGCCAGACCGCAGCCACCGCCACAGATGACCATGTCCGTTCTCAGAATGCTACTCATCTGTGGAACCCGGGCTTTCCCCGGTCGCTGTTATGCCCGACGGGTTGGGTAGGCATCGTTGGTCTCGGGAAGGGGCGCCGTTGCGTTGCGGATCGACGAACGCGTATACCCTATGTTGGGGCCGCAGTCAGATCGCTTGGGTGAACTCGGCGAACGCCGCAGCAGCCATCCGTGTAGCCCGCGAAGCGTCGATTCTGGGTTCGTAGTGGCCGCACCGGACGGCGGTTTCGCGGCGATCTGGGCCGGAACCGGAGCGTCGGCACACGGCGCCGGCGGGTCGGGTCGCCGACCCGACCCGCTTGGTGTGGCCGAGCGCCGGCGCGCTTCCGCCTTTTCGCATGCACGGCGCTGCCGCCTCAGTCGTGCTGATCCGAGGCGCCCACGATGCAGGTGACGAGGTCAGCGTCGGGGCTACGGCGTTGCCGCGGATTCGGGTCGCCACACGTCAAGACACGCGGGCCGGACGGCGTACGCGGGCGGCCAAATGGCATCAGCAAACGAACTGCACCTCGGGGTAGCGCACTGTTGGCCCGTTCAGGAGCCGGTCGCCGCGGTGGCGCAGGTACACGTCGAAGTAGGCCTTGAGGTAGGCACGCAGGATGACGATGGCGCGTTGTCCGTCGATAGCTCCGAACGCCGCAGCGAGTCGTTCTGCGGATATGCCGAGGGTCGAGGCGGCCTGTGGCACCAGGACGGCGACGTCTTCGAAGGTGGCGTGGGTTGAGCCGATCAGACTGAGCCGCAGTTTCGGCCCTCGATGGCTGGCCCAGAACGCCGCCCAGGTGTTCGCCTGGAACGGGTCGAGGTTCTGCTTACCGAATAGCAAGAGCGGGCGGGTGCTGCCGGCTCTGGCCTCTGGGGTCCAGAGTGTGCCGTCCAGGTTGACTCCGGCGCTGATACGGGAGTCGAGGTGCATGGCCGCAGCGGTGGTGGCGCCGCCGTCTGAGTGGCCGAACATGCCGATGTGGTTGAGGTCGAGTGTGCCGCGCAGGCCACGGGGTAGCGGCCGACGTTCGGCATCGGGGTTGTCGCCACCATTGATCGCAGCGAGTTGGTCGAGGACGAAGCGAGTGTCGCGGACTCTGGCGTCGACCGCCTGGGTGGTCAGTCGCAGCTCGTTGTCATGGGTGAGTTCGGGGATCGCCGTGGTCTCCAGGCGTCCGTCAGGGAGTCCGACGACACGGGCGTCGTGGATGTGGTCGATGGCTACCACGATGTAGCCGTGACTGGCGAGGTCTTCGACGAGGCCGGTGTTCTCGGTGCGTCCGCCACCCAGCCCGTGCGAGTAGAGCACCACGGGCCGTCGGCCTGCGTGCCGGGCCATCGGAGCGCCGACATTTGCGTGGGTCGATGGCCAGCTTAGCACCCCGGCGGGCAGGCCGTTCGACTGTTCGTACGCGGCCACCGTGGCGGGTTCCAGCCACGGCGCGAGTGGGTACCCGTCGACCGCGGCGGCCGGGTACCAGAGCTGGATCATGAGTTCTCGGAACGGTTGAGTGGGTACCCACGGGTCGGGACGGGACGGGTCGACGAGGTGCAGGGAGACTGTGCCAATACCGTGCCGACCAGTCGGTGCGGGCAGCCTGAGCTGAACTGTTGGCGGCGCGGAGGCTGCCGCGCGTGGAGCCGCGGCCATCGGTAGACCTGAGGTCACGACGATGCCGACCAGCAGCGGCACGAGTCGTGCCAGCCGGCCGATCCGTCGCCACGGTGAGCGAGTTGAAACACGTCTGGACATACATTTCCCTTCGGTGCGTGGTGCAGCTCAAGGGCAGCAGGGGCGGCGATCCTTGCGTGGTGGCCATGAGCGCGCCGGTGCGGGTGGCGCGGATTGAGGAGGTTGCGCGGCGAGGCCACTGGTGGTGGGTGGCGCGCGTTCCGAGCGAAGGTGGCGACCTGGGTCCGTGGACACCATGTGCTGTAACGCCATCGTGCTGGAGTGCGCCTCGCAGCGATTCGCCGTGGAGCGCCGCACCGCAGCCGAGGTTGTCGAGCCCGACTGGGCGGTGCACGTAGGTCGACCCGACACCGACGGACCGATGGGCGCGGCGGACAAACCTGCGCCACCGTCGCACCACACGTTGCGGCGCGGCCGCACTACTGCGGTGCACTTTCCGCACCTTGACTGCGCCGGCCGCCGCCGGCGTGGATGCGGGGTTGCAGATGCCCCGATGGTGGCTGCGGTCTGGTTTGACACCACCCCCATCTAACGCAACGAAGACCTGCAGCACAGTGGGCTGTACCCGTGAGTCGGTTGTACGGCTGGCCCCACCGCGAAACCTGCCTTCGCCGCGTACGGTTTCGAAACAGGCGCCAGTAGTACTTCATTAGGTCGGTGTGTCCCGCCCCGGGTTTGATGGAGACATCGAACACCCGGAGGATTCACCGTTATGCCGGCACCGAAGAAGTACAACGATGAGCTGGGTGAGCGCGCGACCCGGTTGGCGGTCGAGGCCCGTCGCGACCCGGCGTCCGCAACCGGCGCGATCCGGCGGATTGCGGATCAGCTCGGGGTTCATCCGGAGGCGTTGCGGACGTGGGTGAAGAAGGCTGAGACCGACGCCGGTGATCGGCCGGGCACGACCAGCAGCGACGCCGAACGTATCGCCGCGCTGGAACGGGAGAATCGTGAGCTGCGCCGGGCGAACCAGATCCTGAAGTCCGCCGCGAGTTTCTTCGCGGCGGAGCTGGACCGTCCGTCGCGATGAGGGTCGAGTTCGTCGACTCTCAAATAGGCCGAACACGGTGTCCAGCCGGTCCTGCGGGCACTTGAAGATACGCCGGCACGGATCGCACCGTCCACCTACTACGCTGCCAAGACCCGCCCCGCCAGCACCCGCTCCCGCCGCGACGCCGAACTGACCGTGATGATCAAGCAGATCCACGCGGAGAACTACAGCGTCTACGGCGCCCGCAAGGTCTGGCACGAGCTGCACCGACGCGGTGTCAAGGTGGCCCGGTGCACCGTCGAACGGCTGATGCGCTCCGCGGGCTGCTGCGCGACAAGTCGCCTCGCACGACCCGACCGGCGGCCGAGACCGGGCGCCCTTGTGACCTGGTCAGACGCGACTTCACCGCCACAGCGCCGAATCAGGCTGTGGGTCGCGGACCTGACCTACGTGCGCACTGCCGTGGGCTGGGTGTATGCGGCGTTCGTGCTGGACGTGTACTCCCGCATGATCGTCGGCTGGCAGGTGTCCACGAGCCTCTACACCGATCTGGCGTTGGACGCGTTGAAGACGGCGATCTGGCGTCGGCAGAGTCGGGGCGCTGACCTGCAAGGACTCGTACACCACTCGGACCGGGGCGTACAATATCGAGCGATTCGTTACAGTCAGCGGCTCGCCGAAGCCGGCGCTGTCGCCTCGGTCGGCTCCAAGGGCGACTCCTACGACAACGCCATGGCCGAGGCGTTCAACTCCCTCTACAAGGCCGAACTCGTCCGCAACAAAGGACCCTGGCGCGGGTTCGACGACATAGGGTGGCCACCATTGAGTACATCGACTGGTACAACAATCGGCGCCTGCACGGCGAACTCGGCCACATCCCGCCTGCCGAGCACGAGGTACTACACGCGATGACCCAGCCGGTCACCGCATCCCTGGAAACCAGCTAACCAACTCTCCATCAAACCCGGGGCTTGACAGCCGGCCCGGAGCATTTGCACGAATCGTTTGAACTGGTCTCGGGTCAGCGTCGACCGAGATGGCCGTCCGGGGCGAACTGGTGTGCCAATTAATGGGTTTCTGTGGGTAGTGATGTGGTGATGCCGCCGTGGCAGAGGTGGATCATTTCGATGAGGTTGTCGAGGTCGGCGTAGCCGTGGGAGCGGCGTTGGATGAGGCGGATGCCGGCGTTGATGCTCTCGAGGAGCGAGTTCGACAGTTGGAGGTGGATGGCGTTGAGGATGCCGGTGCGGTGGCGGCGCAGTCGCCGGGCGAGGGTGACGAAGGCGTTGATACCGCTGCGTTTGGCCCGGTTGATCCAGCGTCGTAGGTGGTCGGCTGCGTCGCTGGTGGGGACCTGGTAGAGGCGGCGGAGGTCTTCTTTGAGGCGCCAGGCGTGGTGGATGCGGGGGTGTTTGCGGCGGAGCTGTTCGATGATCGCGGTGCGGGTGGGGTCGTGTTGCCCGGCGGGCTGGCGCAGGGCGCCGCGGGCCTTCTGCCAGGTTTGGGCGGGTGTCAGTCCAGCCACGGCGATCTTTACGCCCTGTTCACGGCAGGTCTGGTAGGCCAGGTCAAGCGCTTCGCCGGCCCATTTGATCACGTGGAACGGGTCGAGGCAGATCGCCGCGTGCGGCACGTGGGTGGTGGCGGCGCCGCGGTAGATCGCGGTCATGTCCATGCTGACCGCCTCGATCCGGGCTCGGCCGTCCTCGCCGAGAGACTCCAGGAATCTGCCGAAGACGTCCTGCCTGCGGCCCTCGCCGACGAACACCACCCGGCCGGTGTCGTGGTCGGCGACCACGGTGAGGAACTTGCGGCCCCGGCGGTAGGCGATCTCGTCGACGCCGATGCGGTAGATCGCGTCGAGACGCTCGCTGTCCAGGTGGGTATCGACGAGCCTGGCTACGAGGTGGTCGACGGTCTGCCAGGTGGTGCCCAGCAGCGCGGCCGCGGCGCTCTTGGACATCCGTTTCGCCAGCCAGCAGGCCATATCCTCGAAGTCGCGGGTATGCCGGGCGCCGGGCCGGGCCCACGGCATCCACTCGCTGCGGACCTGCCCGCAGCCGCGGCAGTCGACCCGGCGGATCTCCGCTTCGATCACCACCCGGTACCGGCCGAAGTCGACATGACGCCACTTCCTGCGGGAACGGTCGTACCGGGCCCGGCTGGTCCGCCCGCACGGGCAGACCAGCACCTGCGAGCGAAGCCGGACCTGCACCACCATCGCGGTATCCGTGAAACACACGTCGTCCACAACCGTTCCCTCGAAGCCCAGCAGACGGTTGATCACAGCAGCGGCGCGCACGTGGATCCCTTCGCTCACAACGGTCTTCAGCAACCTGGTGAACGAACCGGCATCCCATGCGCGCCGCCATTTTGTCCGTTACAGCCCCCTATCCCCACCCACAGAAACCCACTAATTGGCACTGGTGTTCGATGATCTCTGGCGCGACGAGTTGGTCGGCCGCGTCGAGGTGGCCCTTGGTGAAGACTTCGTCGAAGAGCCGGGTGAAGGCCTCGATGCTCATGATCGCACCTGGTTGGTGGGGCGCCGTGTGGCTAGAGCCACCGGCGTACGCGGGACTGATAGTCGGTGTAGGCCTGGCCGAATCGCTGGGTGAGGTAGTGCTCTTCGGGGCGGATGACCAGTTGGCGCACGGTGACGATCACGAGCGGCCACAGCGCCAGCGGCCACCAGGAGCCGAATAGCAGTGCCAGACCGAGGTAGGCGATGGCCAGGCCGGTGTACATCGGGTTGCGGGACAGCCGGTAGGCGCCGCCGGTGAGCAAGGTGGCGACCGGACGGTGGGGCACGATCGTGGTGCGGTGCCGGATCACGGCGGCGACACCAGCAAAGGCCAACGTCAGCCCGAGGACGGTGACGACCGCCCCGACGACTGCGGTGGCGGGACGCCCGCCGAGCGGGAATGCGACCACGCCGTTGACCGCCATGCCGCCAGCCAGACCGGCGGCGTAGTACAGCGGTGGCGGTATGAAGATCACTCGGGCACCCCGCTGCGCTGCTGTGTTGGCCGACATCGGCACTCCTTTGGTAGAGTTAAACTCTAACCAATAGAGCACTACACTCGTGCGGTGGCTGTCAAGAGGCGATACGAGTCGGCACATCGACAGGAGCAGGCCCGGCAGACACGCCGGGCGATCCTGGACGCGGCCGCCGCCCTATTCGTCGAGCCCGGCTACGCGGCCACCCCGCTGACGGCCATCGCGGCCGAGGCGGGGGTGGCGATCCAGACGGTGTACAAGGTCTTCGGTAGCAAGCAGGCGCTGCTCTCGGCGCTGGTCGACGTCACGGTGGCTGGCGACGACGAGCCCGTGGCGCTGCCCGACCGCCCGTTCGTCGCGGAGATCCGGGCGCTGACCGAGGCGCGCTCAAAGCTGGGCCGCTACGCCTGGCACCTCGTCGAGACCCATGCCCGGCAGGCCCAGGTGATGCTCGCCCTCGCCGCTGCCGCGACCGCCGATCCGGAGGCCGCGGCGATCTGGCGCAAGAACGTCGACGATCGCCGCAACGGCATGACCATGTTCGCCGCCGAACTCGCCTCGACCGGCGAACTGCGGCCGGAGCACACCGTCGACACCGCGGCCGACGTGCTGTGGCTCGCCATGGACGTGCGTAATTACGACTGGCTCGTGCGCCAACGCGGCTGGCCGCCCGACCGCTTCCAGCGCTGGTACGTCGACACCGTCGCCGCAGCGCTGCTTACTGCGCCGGGATCGCCGGCGCCTGTAGAGAGCGCTTGATCAGGTGCGCTGTCATCGGCTACTTGTTTCACTTGATGTACGACCTCAGCCCGGCCAGGCTGGGTCGAGGTGACCAGCGGGTAGCTCTCTTTCGGCTGTCCACAGCGACTCGGGGTGTGACTCTCATTTGGCATGCGCCCGCTGGCCACCGTGGCCGGGAGCGGCTCAAGAGGGGTATGCCCAGCTCGAATTAGCGTTGCCCTCCTCGCCGATCGTCCACAGTGTACGAACGAGGAGGCGTAAGCGGATGAGCCGTGTGGTGATCGGGATGGACCCGCACAAACGGTCAGCCACCATCGAGGTGATCGACCAACGGGAACAGGTCCTCGCGAAGGGCCGGTACGGCACGGACACCGGTGGCTACACGCGAATGCGCGAGGCCGGCCGCCGTTTCGTGGATCGGACGTGGGCGGTGGACGGTTGCGCCGGGATTGGCCGGCACGTCGCGCAGCGTCTGGTCGCTGACGGCGAGACCGTCGTCGACGTGCCGGCCAAACTGTCCGCGCGGGTGCGGGTGTTCGACACCGGGCAGGGTCGAAAGACCGATCCGGTCGACGCGCACAGCGTTGCCGTGGCTGGTCTGCGCAGCCCGGGACTGCGTCAGATCCAGGCCGACGACACCGCAGTTGTGCTGCGGCTGCTGGTCGACCGCCGCGACGAACTGGGCCGGGCCCGCACCGAGACCGTCAGCCGGATCCACCACCTGCTGCTTGAGCTTGTTCCCGGCGGGGCGAAGAAGTTGCTCACGCGTGGGCAAGCCAGTTACCTGCTGCGCACCGCACCGGCGCCGGTCGGCGTCGTGGCCCAGACCCGCCACCAGCTCGCTCGCGAGCTCATCGACGAGCTCACCACGATCGACGCCAAGATCCGGACCGCGGACAAACAACTGCGCGAGTTCGTCACCGCGACCGGCAGCACCCTCACAGAGCTCAATGGTATCGGCCCGTCCGGAGCGGCTTGACTGCTCGGTGATGTCGGCGACGTCGACCGCTTCCGCACCGCCGCCCACTTCGCGTCCTGGAACGGCACCGCCCCTATCGAGGCATCCTCCGGCGATCAACGCCGCCATCGGTTGTCCCGGGCCGGGAACCGGCGCATCAACCGGGTCCTGCACATCATGGCGATCGTCCAACTCCGCCATGACACCCCGGGCCGCGCCTACTACCGCCGGCGTCTGACCGAGGGCAAGACCAGCATGGAAGCGCTGCGCGCGCTCAAACGCCAGCTATCTGACGTGGTCTTCAAACGCATGGTCCGCGACGCGAGGAAGGCTTGAGCGGGGGCGGCGGGTCCAGCCGGACAACCGGGAGCGACTCTGCAATCCAGCGCGGCCAGCCCAATCCCGATAGCTGGCACTTCGGACAAGTCACACGCTGAACCCGCCTCCGACGAGCCTACAGCATCGCCCGCCTCAACCTCTTGACCTAGAGGGGAGCCAGATCCGGATGCGTATCGGCTGCGGTGGTGCAGTCAGATGGTCGGCGGCCGGTTGCGGTGGGGGCCCGGACGGGGGTCGGGTTGGCGGTGGTGCCCCAGTCAGGGTGCGGGGACTGGGGGGTGCGGCTGGCGCGATGGAGCCAGCAGCCCGGACGGCCGGCGCTGTCGCGGACGTCCGCACGGCGATGCGACCCGGCAGATGATCTTCACTGAAGACGGTCGGCGCCACCGTGGATCACGATCCGGGGACTCTGCTTGATCTTGGCTGACGCCATGGTGCCCAGTGCAAGATCCAGACCAGCCCGTACGGACGGATCCCCACCAGCATGCCCCGACCTGGACCGTTGCGAAACAGTGGATCCCTTTTGGAACACAACAGGTCCACAGTGGACGAAACGTGAGAGGCGGTTGATCTACGTTTCCGCAGGTCAACCGCCTCTTGATGGTGCGCGCCCGAAGGGACTCGAACCCCTAACCTTTTGATCCGTAGTCAGACGATCCGTGCAGTCCCCTAACCGCTTAACATCTCACGAAAGCGTGTGGTTTCGCAAGGGCTCCGTACTCGAACGGTGCGGCGCGTATCCGCAGGTCCACGCGATCTCACGTCCCGTCGGCGCGACCGGGCTCGCGAACATTGGACGTCCGTGCTGGTTTGGCACAGGTTGTGCTCGACGGTTGCGCTACGTCCGATCACGTTAGGAACACAACGCGATCCAACGACCGATCCAGCGTTCAACGGCGGACACCCTCCGGCGCAGCCTCCTGTGGGACGGATAGGCAGGATCTTCAAGACCTAGTGATCTTGCGCGCCCGAAGGGACTCGGGCCCCTCAAGACAATCGGTTACCGACGCCCGGATGCCGACCTTGCCTGCACTGATCACGCCACTCTCACGCGACTGCCACTCCCCGGCGTCATCTGGCCGATAATAATACATGTATTGTTATCGGCTATGACGCGTAAGAGGACGTCGGAGGAGGATCGAGGGCACGGCAGACGTCTGGGACGCCTGATCGCCGAGCGGCGCGAGCGCAGGCAGCTTTCCGCTCCGGATCTTGCGCGCGACTCGTCGGTCGCCATCGATACGGTTCGTAGTCTGGAGAACGGTCGGGTCCCGACACCGGCGTTTCTGACCGTCGCTCGTCTCGCTCGAGTGCTCGAACTCAGCCTCGATGAGCTACACGTGCAGGCGTCCCGGGAGGCCGATCCGGTGGACAGCGACGGGCGCCAGACGCCATGACGCGGGCGATGCACCTTAGCGACAGTGGGCCGACGGTGGTCCTTGCCCCGGTGGGATACCCGGAAAGAGTGCTTGCCTGGGGGCGTAGCTGGCAGGTTGGCACGGCCGCGTATTGGGTTACGGTGACCGAAGCTGCCGCCGCAGACGGAACGTTGCGCCGTGGGCCGCATCGTCATCGCCTCGGAAGGAATCTTGCCGAAGAGGTGGCGGCGTGCCTGCTGGGCGGTCACGGCATGCCCTACGAGACCGGGCTGGCCGCCTTCCACGCGGTTCGCGACGCCGGCTTGCTGACCCGCTGCGCAGACGAGGGTGAGCTTGAACGGGTGCTACGGGCGCCACTCGATGTCAGCGGCCGCACCGTTCACTACCGCTTCCCGGCCCAGCGTGCCCGCTGGCTGGCCGCCGCGCTGCGCTACGTTTCTACCCAGCGGCCTCCCACCATCTCACACGAACTGCGGGACTGGTTGTTGCCGGTAGCGGGCATCGGCCCCAAAACCGCCGGATGGATCGTGCGTAATCATCTGGGCAGCGACGAAGTGGCGATCATCGACGTGCACGTGCTCCGCGCCGGCACAGACGCCGGCGTGTTCGACCCGGCCTGGAGACCGACAGTCGACTACCCACGGCTCGAAGCGTTCTTTCTGGCCTGGGCCGGTCAGGGCGGGGTTCGGGCGGCCGATCTCGACGCGGTCATTTGGTCCGAACGGGCGCACGCGGCCCGGGTCCCAGGAAGACGCGCCGCCGTGGAGTAACGTCGCCGGAAGGAGCGGGATCGAGAGTGGAGCCACGATGAGCGGAAGTGACGCACCTGTCGGCACGGGAACCGGCGGGGGTGGCGGTGGTATTGATGCCTGCGCCGGCCTGCGTCTCATCCGGAACATCGAAGCACCCGTTCCCGGGGTGGCCGATCGACTCGCACCCGGGGATACGTTAGAGATCCTGTTGCGTGAGGGGCCACCCGACCTGGTCGTCGCCATCGACAACCAGGGTCGCGATGCAGGCGGAATCTCGCCGACCATCCAACTGATCAACTGCCTCCGACAAGGCGTGCTATTCCAGGCCGGTGTGCTGACGGTCCACGGCGGAGCCGTACAGGTCGAGGTACGGGCTGCGCGGTGATAATCGTCGGTGGCACCTACCACGAAGAGGTGACGGTCCCTCCGCACCAGGAACTTGCCGGTAGCGGACTTCGGGCCGCCGCGTGCCTCGGCCCGAACCGGGCCCGTCTGGTCACGGCGGTCGACGAGCCCACCGCGCCGTTGGCGGCATCGGTCGCAGCCGCCCTCGGATTGACCATGACCCCGGTGGAACGCGATCAGCCGGTGGGGTTCCGCTACTTCAGCCCGGTCACCGCACCTGTGATCGATGGACCGTCGGCGGCCCATACCGCGGCCTTGAGTGCCGACGACGAAACGGTGTTGGCGTTCGGCATGGTCGAGACTGGCCCGCGCAGCATCCGGGCTCGGCGGCTCGTCGTCGACCCGCAACGGCCCCGCGACCTGACCCGACTCGACCTGACCGGCCTACACGCGGACGCTGTAGCGGTCGTGGCGAACGCCCGAGAGACTCGTGCACTGGCAGGCGGCATCGCCGACCTCCGGGCGGCCGCGCGTCGCGTCCGCGGCGCCAGCGGAGCTGTCGCGGTCGTCGTGAAGGACAGCGCCCGCGGCTGTATGGTCCTGACCGGAGACGGCGAGGGGACCCTGACCCGGGTTGGCCCCTATCCGACCCGGACGGTTTGGCCCCTGGGCAGCGGGGATGTCTTCGCCGCCGCCTACGCCCACGCGTGGGATAAAGGTGCCGAGCCGGTCGAGGCCGCTCGCATCGCTAGCAGCAGTGCCGCCTGGTGGAGCGGGACGCGGGCCACGGTCGTGCCGCACCAGGTGCTCGGCGGTGCACCCGTCGACGAGGTGCTCCCCGACGCGGGCCCCGAACTCGCCGTTCCTGACAATGATCCGCTCGTTTACCTCGCCGCTCCGTTCTTCAACCTCGCCGAAAGATGGCTTGTGGAGACATGCCGCAGCGTCCTGATCGGCCTTGGGGCACAGGTCTTCAGCCCGCTACACGACGTCGGACCCGGCGGCGATGAAGTCGCCTCCCGTGATCTTGACGGCCTGGACCGCGCGCATGCGGTCTTCGCCCTGCTCGACGGCTGGGACCCCGGCACCGTCTATGAGGTCGGCTGGGCGCACCGCAAGGGGCTGCCGGTGGTCGGCTTCCTTCAGGGCCCATCGCACGAGGGCACGAAGATGCTCGTAGGGACCTGTGCCGAACTGCATCAGGATCTCTCCAGCGCCCTGTACCGCGCGGTGTGGGCAGCCCAAGGTCATCCGTTGACGCCCAGCCGCGTCACGGGTCACGCGTGAGCAGAATGGACGTGGGCGGTAACGACGTCCGGACTTCGGCACGCCGGGACGGAAGCGTCCTGCTGCTGTCCGGCGGCCTGGACAGCACCGCCCTGGCAGCCCTGGAACGGCCCACACTGTGTTTGGTCATCGACTACGGACAACGTCCGGCGCCCGCCGAGGTGCGCGCGGCCACCGCGGTCACCGACGCGCTCGACCTTCCGATAGAACACCTTCGCCTCGACCTCGGCGACACCGGTGGCGGCTTGCTCCGAGACGACAGGCCGCTGCCGGGTGGGCCGAGTCCGGAGTGGTGGCCCTTCCGGAACCAGATCCTGGTCACCGCGGCCGCCGCAGTCGCCCTCCGCAACAACCTGCACACCGTGATGGTCGGTACGGTGATCGATGACCGCGACCGTCACGCTGACGGCAGCCCGGCCTTCTACGCTGCGCTAGACCGGCTCTTCGCGCTTCAAGAAGGAGATGTCCGCGTCGTGACACCGGCGATCGACGAGACCTCGACGGCGCTGGTGGGCAGGAGCGGACTGGGCGAAGACGTTCTTGCCTGGACGGTCTCGTGCCACCGGGCGAGTCTGCCCTGCGGCCAGTGTCCGGGCTGCTGGAAACGCGCCAAGGTCCTCGAACGCCTTGGCTTGCTGCAAACGCCGGGTCCGTGATCGGGGTGCCGCGAGACGCTGCGGCGGCCCGTGCCGCGTTAGCGTTCGCCGAGGCCCGCACCGTCCGGCCTGTCAGGGCCGCATCGTCCGGCGGAAGTCCGGTCAATGACCTGGCAGCGCCGCATGCCGTCTCGGCTATCCCGCTCGACATACCCGTCACCGATACCGGTGTCACCCGTCCGTTCGCTGAGGTTGTGACCGCCCGTCGCAGCGAGCGACACCTGCACCCGCCGAACCTCGCGCAGGTCGGTACCGTCCTCGCCCGGGCCGGGCTCACCCGCAGCAGGTCGACTGATCTTGCCGGCGCCCCCATCGCCCACCGCGCCGCCCCCTCCGCCGGGGGCCGGCATCCGCTGACCCTCGTCCTGCTCGCCCGGCATGTCCGTGGTCTCGATCCGGGAAGCTGGATTCTGGATCCCGACGCGGCAGTCCTGCGCCGTGGTGCACACTCGCCCGATCAGATAACTCAGGCGCTACAAGAACTCGCGCAGGCGATTGACCAGACGCGTCTACCGCCGGCTGCGGTGCTCGCCGTTGCCCACCCCGACCGAACCCTCAGCCGCTACCCCGGTGGTATCTCCCTGCTCTGGCGTGAAACCGGCGCGCTGCTCATGCTCGTCCACCTAGCCGCAGCCGATCTCGGCCTGGGCTCCTGCATCGTGGGCACCTGCGGCGTCCTGCACGCCGATGACGGCAGCGGAACCGGACCGGTCGACCTCGGCGCCGTCGCCCTCGGCACCATAGGGATGGCGGGAATCGGTGCCGATTCGGCTCAAAGCGAGGAGACGTGACAAGAACCGCCAGCGTCACCCGATCATTCAGCTTCGACGCGGCGCATCAACTGCCTTGGCATCCGGAAATCGCCCACGCCTGCACGGCCACACCTATCGCCTCGAAGTCACCATCACCGGACCCGTCGGAACCAACGGCATCGTGATCGACTTCGCTGACCTCAAGTCGGCCGTCGAGAGAGCCCTCATCGACCGCCTCGACCACACTGCTCAACGACAGCATCGACAACCCCACCGCCGAGCGGGTCGCGCCGCACATCCTCGGCACGCTCATCCAAGCTGGGCTGCCTGTCACCCGGATCCACCTCTGGGAACCCCGGACTGCTGCGTCGAGGTCCGCCCGTGAAACCAGGCACCGGCGCACGACGTCCACGGCCACGTGCGCCCGCAGGATCGCTACTGCTCAGCGAAACGTTCGTATCGCTGCAAGGAGAAGGTGGACGTTGACGCAAGGAGAAGGGTGGACGTTGACCGACACCAAAAGCCACGGTCGGACCACGTCCCGAAGCCGAGCGTGGCCCCACCAATCCCGCCACTTCACTCTGAAGAACTGGAAGATCCTCATGACCGGCTACCATGTCGGACCAAGATCAAGTTTCCTTCCCCGAGCCCCCGGGCCGCGTCGGTCACGTCGATGGTCACGCGCCGCGGTTCGGTACGTAACCTACGGAACCTCCGGTTTCGTGGGTGTCGCCTCCGCCGCACGGACGGTCGTTCCGGAGACGTGCCGACGGACGAAACCTAGTCGCCGGGCTGGCGCAGGGCTTCGAGGACTGCGTGAAGCATGCTTGCTGACCCTGCACCGGGTACGTAGATGACTTTGCCGGTAGCCCATCGCTCGATGAAGCCGGTTGCGGCGTGGGTGGCCCGTCGGGTTGCGAGGAGCACGAGTTGGCTCGCCCGTGCCTGGTCCTTGAGCCGGTCGCTGCCGTCGTGCTCGCTGCTGGTATGAACGGTGATGTCTGGGGCGACTTGAACGAGGGTGCGTCGGACGCGGTCGAGTACGCGTTCCTGCAGGCTGTACAGCAGTACGGTCCGGTCAAGTGCCGGTTGGCGGGGTGTGTCACCTTCGCAGGACCGTTCGGGCAGAGAGGGCCAGTCCAGGCCGAGTTCGGCCTCCGCGCTCAGTTCGGCTGCGAGCACGAGTTGAGCGGGCGTCAGCCGCCGCGCGAGACCGCGCGTGCGTGCGAGCAGACTCTCGCACACGGCGAGTCGGATACCCTCGTCTACCGCCGGTCCGGCCAATAAGAGGTCGACTAGGTCCAGTACTCGGTCGATGGTGCGGACCTGGACGAGTTGCGAGGCGACGTCGGACAAGGAGCCGACGGCTTCACGGTATCGGGAGACGTCTGGACCTGAGGCAAGGAACGATCTGAGTGCCAGGGCGAGGGCGACGAGGGCGGCTTCGTTGAGATCCTCCGACAGGAGGATGAGGCTGATCGCTACTCCGCTGCTTTCGCCTGCTCGGCCGTCCTCCAGCGACTCCAGCAACAGTGGCAGGGCGTCGAGAACTACGCCGATCGCTGGGTGCTCGAGTGGTGCGCGGGCGAGCTTTCCTGCCAGCGTGTGGTCGCTACCTGGCGGGATGGACCAATGGCGGGCGACGTCGTCGAGGGTGTTGGAGATGGCGGTGAGGTCCTCGCCGGCGGCTACCCGGTCGAGGAACTCGAACCATCCGGTTGGCACGTCGTGGCCGAGCAGGCCGATGGTTTCCAGGTGGCGCTGCCAGGCGTCGAGTTGCCACTGCTGGGTCAGGACCTCGCGGAGGTAATCGCTGCCGTGGCGCATGAGGGCGGTGTGGACTTCACCGCTGCGGACTGGGTCGGCGAGGTTGAGCACGCAGTGGACGGCGAGCCTGTCGCGCACGGTGCCTTCTGGCAGGGTTGTGAGGTTCCTCCATGCGGCGTCGTAGGCGCCAGCTTCGAGGAGGTCGCGGATATCAGCGGCGCTCGGCGCGTGGGTGGGGGCCGAGGGAAGCGGCAGGCGGTCGCGCAGTGTCGCTAGCCAGGGATCGTGCGCGTCGCGGGTGGCGGTGTGTAGTCCGACCATGTCCGCCGACGGCGGGTACGTCAAGGCCAGGGCCAACAGCGCCGCCTGCGCCTGGGTTCGGTCCAGTTTCGGCGGGCCGGCGAGCGCTGTGGCGAATTCCGGATGCTGCCTGAGCAGGTCGCACGCGGCGTCGACGTCCCGACCGGCGGCCGCGGTGGCGAGGTAGCGGCGATGTATGGCGACGAGCAGTGCCTCCCGGACGGCGGAGGGCAGCCGCATCCGGAAGAGATCGTCGATCTCTGCGCCGTCGAGCGCCCGCTCCGGGAAGCCGAGCGCGTCGTGTCGACGCACCTTCATGAAGGCGATGTTGGCGGCGTCGAAGGCGCCGGAGGCGATGAGGCGCTCGATGCATGCCGCAGACAACTGCTCGTCGGCGCTGATCAAGGAGATACGGAAGTCGCGTAGCAGCCGTCCGACGGGGACAACGTCGTCGTTGTTGCGCACTGGCCGGTCCAGCCAGGTTGTGCGGAGCAAGCCGAGGGCGTCCCAGGCGGCATGCCAATGGTCGTTCGGGACTTCCAGGCGCCACATCGGGCCCGGACCCAGCCCGTGCAGGGCCGTCTCGACCTGGTCGCCGCGGCGGGGCGCTACTGGGGCAGGGGCAAAGTGCGAGTAGGTGGGGCCGACGAACGCGGCAAGCGCCTCCGCAAGGCGGCGGCCCATCGCCGCGCTGAACGCTTTCGCGTAGATGTAGCGGCGACGGTCGTAGCCGCGCGGGAGGAGAACGGGCCTGGTGGGCACGGCGTCCAGGTCGTCGATGAAGGCGGCCAGGCGCGCGTAGCGGTCGTCGGTTCGCCATGTCGGTGGAAGGCTGAAGTCGTTGCCCTCGCCGAAGAACTGAGCGAGGAACCGGGGAGTGTCGATCACCCCTGCCCCCACCGGGCACGAAAGGCTAGTCGGGCCTCGGCGATGGCCTGTGCATCGGTGTCGAAACGCACCCATTCGTCGAGGAGGTGGACTCCGCTGTAGGTGAAGTTCATCGAGCCGTTGAGCAGGAAACGGTCGCCGAGCAGACCCTTCTCGTGCAGCACCTGGGATCGGCGCACCTCCATGGTGCCTGCCGCCGTCTGGGCCTGCATCCGCTGTAGGAAGCGTCGGTTGTGCTCGTCGGGACGCACTTCGACGAAGACCCGTGTTCCGCGTGACGTCAGGCAGGCAAGGACCTCCGACAATCTGACCTCCCGCGCGCCCCAGGTCGGCTCCAGTCCGGTGAAGCCACCGTCTACGTTGTCGATCACGGCGATGTCGCTTACCCATGGGGAGATTAGCCAGATCTCCTCGCTGGGCGCCAACAATTCACCGACGAAGGCGGCCTGCAGGAGCGCGCGGAGGTCCTCGGTGGTCCGGGTGTGGCCGCGTCGCAGCGTGCGGGCGGTGCTCACTGCTCGACCTCCCGCAGTTCGAGGCGCACTTTGAGCCGACCCTCCTCGCGGCGAGCGCCCCGCACGACGGGGTGGACGAACAGGTAGCCCGTGTCGATTGGCTGGGTGCTGGCGGTCAGTACTGCCTGTTGGAGCCTCGTCGCCGCCTCCGTCGGCGCGACGAGGTCGACCACTCCGCGGGCCGTGACCTCCGCTTCGTAGGCGGCCTGCCATCCATCGTCGGTGACGAGCACCTCGGCGACGTCGTCGTCGATCAGGCCGGCGGCGAGTTCGCGGTCCAGGGGCGGCGGGAACTCCTCGTACATCGTGGGAACCTCGAGATCGCGGTTGAAGGTCTCCGCCCCCCGCGGCCATAGGCTCGAGTACACCTGGTCGGGGGTGCGGTAGACGTCGCCGACCTGTTCGGCATGGCGGTTGAGGACGACCGACGACCAGGTGCGTGCGTCGATCTCGAACCCGACGGTTCGCGTCGCGTCGTCCCAGGTCTGTATTACATGGAGCAGGGCGGCGTCGTGGCGTTCACCGGTTCCCGGGCGAAGCAGTCGCACCGCCATGGCCGATATGACTGGGTGGGATACCAGGTAGCCGCGGCGGTCGAGTTCGCGGCGCAACTCCTGCCATGCCTCGCGGGCCACGGCGTTGTTGGTCGCTTGCCGCACGCCCACCAGGGCCGCGCCGAGCGGGCCGGTTGGCGCGGTCACCACATCGGCGAGCAGCCGACGCAGTTCGCGGTCGACGATTTCGAAGTCGCCTTGGCGCAAGGCGGCCCAGACCAGTCGCCAGAACCGGCGGGGATCGTCGACGTAGGACTTGACGACCTTCTCGATGACGCCGGCGCCGCCGATGGTGTTCTCGGTGAGCCACACGTCCGCGCCACCGTCGCCGACGTGCAGGTCGAGGTTAAGGTCCTGCTCAGTGGCGTCAGGCACGAGACACAGGGCCGCGGTGTGTACGGCCGCGCCGATGGTACGGCCCAGTACGTGCCGTGCGAGGTAGACGTCGGCGTCGGTGGCGCGGTGCAGACGCTGGGCATGCTGGCGCAGCCGGTCCGTTGTCGTCGGCGTTTGCAGTGCGGCAAGTAGCTTGACCCGCAACTGCCGCGGATCGTCCTCGGATTGATCGATGGCATCGGTGCGATCCAGGTCGCCGCCGATCACGCCGGTGATCTGGCCGACCGCCTCGCGTAACTCCTCAGAAGTGACTGTGGCGCACGCGTCGGCGACCGGTTCGTCGCGGGCGAGGACGCGCAGCACAATCGCACGTTCGAAGACCGGGCCCAGCCACAATCGCACGAAGCTGTCCGCTACCGGGTCCATGCTGTCGTCGGCGGCCACGGCGTGCCGGAACGACTGTGAACGCCACGACGGTGTGGACAGGCGCGGCATGGCCGCGAGCGTCGCAGTGTCGGGCAGGCGCAGCCGCAACTGCAGTCCGTCAACGTCGAGGGCGAAGCCCAGCGCGGCCGGCTGGCCTTGGTGGGTGGCATACGTCAAGCGAGTCTGAGCGGGCGTCGCCCCGCCAGCCCGATTGCCTCTGACCTTCAGCGATGCGGTGGCTCCGGGTGTGAACCGACGCACCTGCAGCGGCCGCCGGTTGGCGTGCGTGTGAACGGAGAGGTACTCGACGTGGGCGGCCCACGGTTCGGGAACTTCCAGCCGCGCTGGCGGACCATCGTGGACCACCATCTGAGTGCGCCATGATGGTCTGCTGTTGGCCGTGTCGGCGACAGCGGAGAGAGGTTCACCAACCCGGATACGGTATGGGCGCACGACCGTGTATTGCTCACCCGTGACGTCGTCAGTCCAGACCCCTTCGACGCTGCCCTGGTCCACGAAGTCCCGTAGCGACAGCACAGCTGAAGGGCTGTCCAGCGGCACCGGAACCCAGGTGCGCTGCGCGCCGGACCGCACCGCGAAGCGCTTGCTGACCCGGCCGGGCGCGGTCTCGCGTAACGCCTGCGATACCGGCATCCGACTGTCGACCTGGGCGAGGAAGGTGTCTGGCAGCAGCAGTTCGACCTCGGGCAGGTTCAGCGGCGCGAACAGGGCGCGGGGAGCGAACTCCGGAGCGTAGGAATCGCCGACCCCGCCCGGATCGTCATCTACAGGCGTCCAGTCGCTGCGTACGCGCCGCAGCAGCGTAGGAACGACGGCCGTCAGCAGCGCCCGGGGCGGATCCCACAGCACCGCGAGGATCTCGTCGTCATCGAGATGCAGCGACCACCGCAGGTACTCGCCGAACTCGTGCTGCGTGAGCGGATCGGTGAGGAGTTGTTCAAGGAGGGTCGCGACCTGCCCGGAGGCGGCGTGCCCCTTGCCGGTCTTCGCCGTCAGCACCTCCCGCGCGTCGCACCGCCATTGCAGCTGTCGCGTCAGCCAGTCCTTCAACGCGAAAGTCGCCTGCATCCGCTGCACGTACCGGTTGCCGACGGGCAGCGCCCGCGGCGGCAGTTCCGGGTCGAAGAGCCGGTCGTAGGCCTGGTAGGTCAGGCGGTCGCGGCCGAAGTCGCTCAACACGACGGTGGTCAGTGGGCGGACCTGACGCGTACGGCCGGCGCGGCCACGACGCTGCACGAACTGGGCCGGGTCGCGCGGCGATTTGTGCTGCACGATTAGCCCGACCCGCGGGTCGTTGAAGCCAACGTCGAGTGATGCGGTCGCCACGACCAGGTCGGCGCTGTCAGCGACGCCGGGGTCTTGTGACGAGGTCTTGCCGATGCGCAGGCCGCGTGCCGGATACGTGCCGGGCAGCATGTGGCCGATTTGCTCGAGGAGGGCCCACACCTGTCCGTCGCTGTCGCGGCGTGCCCGGTCGGGTAGCGCCGTCGAGCGCAGGTTGGCCAGGACCTTGTGAGCGCCGGACCGTCGTCGGGCCGTCCACCCGTCGCCCTCGGCGTCTTTGAGGTCGTGGAACAGCCGGTTGGTGACGTCGAGGTCGTCGGTGAACAGGAAGCCTTTACTGCCTGCGAGGGTGGTTTCCCGCCCGGGCAGGTCAAGGATGCGGCCCAGCAACATGGACGCCTGGATGGTGACGGAGAGCATGCTCGCGCCGGTGGTCGGGTCGGCGCGTACCGCGACCTGGTACTGCCGGCCCTCCTCGATTAGGTCGTCCTCTGCCGGCTCGACGTGGGTCACGTCGGCGTCGGGGATGCCGACAAGGCGGCTCATGAACGGCCCGGCGTCACGCAGAGTCGCGCTCAGACCGACAACGGTGACCTTCGGGCCGACGGCATTGCGCCAGCGCCGCACCAGCAGCGCGACCTGGGCACCGTGCACGCCCTCGTAGGTGTGCACCTCGTCGAGGAGGAGCAGCCGGGGGCGGGATCCTGCGGGTGTGAAGCCGAACAGGCCACCCAGCCGAGGAGCTGACGAGGCCAGGTTGAGCATCTCAGTGGAGGAGAACAGTATGTCCGGCGGTTGCTGCAGCATCTTTTCCCGAGTCAGCGCCAGCATCTCGGCGGGCACCTCGATACCACAGGCAGCGCAGACGAGCCGCTCCAGTCCGGTTGCGCGGTCCTGACTTGGCCAGACCAGGTCTCCGCCGCAGGCGGGGCAACTGGTGTAGGGGCAGACCCTGCCGTTGGCCACCTTGCGCCAGGCGTTGTCCAGTCTCGGCGACGTGTCCAGAAGGGCCCCCCGCCACGGCGTGTCGCCGTAGAGCGCCCCGAGGCGCAGCGGGCGCCGACCGGCCGTCGCGAGCGCGGGGGCGATGCCCAGCGCGGCTCGCAGGGCCTCTCCGACTTGATCCTTGAGCAGCTCGTTGCGCGGGTACAGCGCCAGTGTCTGCACCTGGTGTCCGCCGAGGTGTTCGGCCATCCACAGGTAGGCCGGCAGGTAGAACGCCAACGTCTTACCGCTGCCGGTGCCGGCGGCCACGATCACCGCCTGGGTGCCGTCGCTGCGTAGCGACTCCAGCACCGCCGCTGTGGCGTCGACCTGGAACTGCGCCAACGGCCGCTGGTCGACCTGCGCGGACAGCGGTGCGGTGGGCAGCCGCTGCACCTGCGCGGCGAGCACCTGACGCCCGACCGGGCTCAGCGGCTGAATCTCCTCGATCCGGTCGAGCAGGGCCGAGAATGAAACCTCGCGCTTCGGGTATCGGCGCGGTTGCGCGAGGAGCCGGAAGTCGCAGATGAGGCGCCGCCCGCGTAGCCACCACTCGCCGTTTCCCGTGTTGAACAACTGGCGGGAGTGCACCAGCAGGCGCAGAGTCTCGGCCAGCCGGGACCTCCAGCGCCCGTCGGCCACCTCTGTGATCAAGGCATGCTCGGCGAGCGCGTCGAAGGTGGGGTCCACCTTGTAATCGCCATCGAGTTCGGCGAGCGCATCTGCGATGGCTTCGCGCACCTCGGCTTCGGTGAGCCAACTGTCGACGATGCCCCAGGACAACAGCGGCAGTTCCCGGTTTTCGACGGCGTTTAGCACGTGGCCGAGAACCTCCGGTGAGGTGGTCATGCCGTCCACCGCACCACCAAATCGTCGGCCAGTCCGCGTTCGCGTAGCAGGCGCACCTGTTCGTCGGTGAGTTCGGACAGTGGAATCCCTCCATCGCCGAGGCGTTCGAGCACCGGCAGGAGCGGCGCGGGCAGGTCCTGCAGGCGTGCCGCGCTGACTTCCCGTTCGACAGCGGCCGCGTTGCGCAGGAACATCCGAACCTGAGCCGCGTTGGTCGGCGGGCGGGTGAGCGCCTGCTCGACTGCGCTGATCGTCTCGCTCAGCGACTGGCGGGCGGCTGGCGGAAGGACCCTGACCGACGCCAACGCCGTGGCGGCTTTCGACCGCGCGAAGGCAGGCCATGCTCGGGCGACTGCGTCGTTGGTGCGGCGCGCCCATGCCAGCAGTCCGTTTTCGACCGCGTCGAAGTCCGTGTCCGGCGGCGGCTCGGACGCCTTCAGCCGACGCCCGAGGTCGGCCATGGCACGCGCCAGACCTGCGTCGTCGGGCATGGGCAGGTCGGCCGCGCCGGCCGCGCGGCAGGCAATCCACGTCTGTGCGGCGCTTGACGGCGCATCCAGCGCGGCGCGTAGGTCCCTGGCGCGGTTCTGCAGTCGTTTGGCGTGTTGGACCGCGTTCTTGGCAGCCTTGACCTCGGCAGCAAGCTCTTGCAGGCGGCGCGCCTTATCCAGCAGCGACTCACTCATCTGGTGTCTCCTGCAGCGCGCCCAACACTCTGCTGGCCTCGGCGAGCACGTCGCTGAGTTCGGGGAGTGAATCCGTCGGCTGCAGGCCGCGTTCGTGTTCTGCCCGACGAAGCGCATCCTCGAGCCACCGGCCACACTGCCGAAGAAAAGACAGCGTCGCGAAGAACTGCTCACCGCGGTCGGGGGCCGTCACGCGCAGACGCTGGAGGAATTCGTCCTCCCCGGTCGGCGTCACTTTCGCGGGGGCGCCATCGGCCGCGCCGCCGGCCGGAAAGTCCGCGGCCAGCCGCTGCCACTTCTTCCATGGATAGCGTCTGGCCTGCCGGCAGTCCTCAAGCCACTCCTCCGGGCTACGCCCGCCCGCCCTGGGGGCGATCAACGCCAGGGTACCGATGGCTCCATCCAGTTCCTTGAGCAAGATCTCCGGATCCGCGTCGCCGGTCAGCAGCCGGTACTCGTTCGTTAGCTCGTGCAGGTGCGCGTATTGGGCGTGCACCGCCGGGTCCAGGCCGCGTCGCAGCGGTGTGTATGCCTGGGCTACCCACTCCGGCAGGCCGTCTGGATCGGATTTGGGCCGCCAGTCCGACACGAGGGTGTCGATCGCGGGCAGGAGCAGCGCGGCGTCGATGAGTTGTTCGCCGCCGTCGCCCTGGGCGGCGCCGACCGCCTGGCGAAGTTGGGTCACCAGCGCGGTTCGCACTGTTAGGTGATGGGCGGCGAGCTTGGTCCATTCTGGGGTACGGGAGCCGGCGTCGCGGTGGGTTGCGCCCGTGGTTTGAGCTGTGGGGCCCGGGGCGAACAACGCCGTCAGCAGATCTTCGCGGTTCAGCGTGCGGCTGCCTTCGATATCCAACAGACGCGCGCCGAGCAGGGATGCCTCGATGGCGGCGGTCACGGTTGCCGGTAGGTGTAGTCCGAGGTGCTCGCGCATGGCGTCGACCATCGACGCGGACCATTCGTCGAGGCGGCGGAACAGCAGGCGCTGTTGCGCCGGTCCTCCAGGAAAGTTCCAGTGCCCGCGTTCGATGCGTTCCAGCACCGCCTTGAGGAGGGTCGCAGTGACAGGGCCCTTGTTCAGGACGATGGTGGCCCTGAACGTCGCTCTTGTACCCTTTTCGCCAAAAGCCCCGTCGATGACGACGGCGTTGCCGCGCGGGTCGCCCAGCACTGCCTTGCGGATGGCCTGCGTGGGCGTAGGAAGTCCCAGGTCGTTCCAGAGCACCCGGGCAATGACGGCGTCCCTGAGCCACGACCGGAGATTGTTGGCAAGATCCTGGGGCAACAGTTCCCCGCGGCCGTGCCACGCGTCGACCTCGGCGAGTTTCATTTGCAAGGCGGACGGGGGCGTTGGCTCGATGCGGACTCCTGGCGCCGCCACCGGCTCAGATTCGACCTGTACCGCCTCGACTGCGGAGGCCGCGAGCAGCGGGAGCCCCATGGCCTGGTGAAGCACGGGATCAAGGTTCACCACGGCGGTGGGGGCACCGCCCCAGAAGTTCAGGACATCGACCCGCCGTTGATGGTCGGCCGGGTCCAGCCTCAGCAGCCGGGCTTCCACCTCGGGTGGCAGCATCCGGTCGAGGCGACTGCTGGGAAAGTCGGCGTGAAAGGCCGGTGGAGGGAACCGGCCTTCGCGCAACGCGACGTCGTAGTTGTCCAGGACGACGCGCACGACGCGGCTGAGCACATTTCGCGGGTTGAAGGTGTCATCGTTGCGGGCCGCGGTTACCCGCACGGTCTGGCGGATCGCGGATTCGTTGTATGGGTACAGCCCGAACCCGTCAGAGGACACCCCGAAGGCGTCGTGGCATTGCGGACGGTACGCGCAGAGCTTGCAGGCGTTGGGTATCCATCCGCTGTCGCCTCCGCCCCCGCTGTGCGCGTGCACTAACGCCGCCCGGCCGAGGCGAGCGGCATTGAGGTAGCGCGCCGTGAAATCGACCAATTGCTTGTCGCTGACACCGACCGGGCCTTCACCCAGCGGAACGTCGAGATCGTACACGTAGGGCACACTGGCCGCGGCGCGGGTCTTCAACGTTTCCGGCAGGCTGTCGAAGTAGCCGCCGGTGACAGCCATCAGGGTCCGGATTGTTGCCACCTCTTGGCGGCCCTCGCGCACGCCGGTCTCGCTGATCGCGTCGAGGAGGTCGCGCTGGATCCCTTGAATCAGCGCGAAATCTTCGATCAGGAGAATGATCTCTTGGCCGCGAGCATGCACGGCACGCCGGATGTCGATCATTGCGGCGGCGAGCCGGCCCCCGTCGAGTTCGGTCAGCCGCAGGACGGCGCTGCCGAGGTGCTCGGTGAGCAATCGCGCCGCTTCCTCGAGCAGTGGCTCTGAGGCTAGAAGTTGGCGAAGGCAGTCATTGGCGACCGGTCCGAGAGCTGCACTGCCGATGTCGGCCTTCAGATCGTCGGAGGTGAACGCGGCGGGTCGTTCGGCTTCATCGCTGCTGCGACCGCGCAGCAGTTCGGTCGCGAACCGGACGATGACACCATCGGGGTGCAGCAGGTGCCGGCGATACGCGTAGTCGCGTAGCAATGTCGGCAGTCCGCGTTCGCTGGTGAGCATCTTGTGCATGCCGGCTTGTAGACGGTCTCGTGGTTGTTCGGCAGGTGTTGAGAACTGCACGGCCAGGGCGAGCCGGTCCAGCAGTTCGTGGGGCAACTGCTCCGGGTCGTACTGGCCGATGTTGCGGCTGACCCGGCTTCGGATGTCGTCGAACGGAGGTCCGTCGAGATCGATCAGCAGGGCATTGACGACTGCGGCAAGATTCGTGTCGGTCTTGCGAAGGTAGATCACGCGCTGGTCTGGGGCGTCGGGTGGCAGGTTCTCTTTCACCCAGCGCACGAGGTGGGATTTCCCGGTGCCGGACTCGCCCCTGATCGGCATCAGGACGACCCCGCCCGTCGGGGGGCGGTGGATGAAGTCATCGAGCACGGTCTCCTCGTCGACCTGCTCGCCCTGAACCGTTGATCCCCAGGCCCGTCGAATGATCGCCAAGGGACGGTGGGTCGCCAGGAACACGGCCCGCTCGGCGTGTACCGCCTCGGTGTTGATGGTGTCGTCGACCGAGGCGCGCGTCCAGCACACGTATCCGGCAAAAGTGTCCGTCACGACGCCACCTCATGGAAGACGGCGTGGCTGAACGGTCTCACCTCGGGGCCGTCGGACAACAACACTTTCTCCGCATCGGACCGGTTGGCCAACTTCAAGACGCCATCCTCCTCACACCTGAGCAGGGCATGACTCAACGCCACGTCCAGGGCGTTTGCCGCTGCCCGACGCCCGGCGGGCAGGTTCCAATCGCTTCGCAGGGCCGTCGCGAGCAGTCCCCCGTCGATCATCGGCAGCCGGGTCTGTAGCAGGCCGATCAGTCGAGAGGCCGTCGTCTCGCCGTCGGCTTGGCGTGGACGCAGGACCGCCTTGACTGCTCTGGTGATGTCCGGCACCAGGGTCGAGGTTGATCTGGGCGCGAGCCCGTCGTGCTCGGCGAACCCGAGCGCTGTGGCCCAACGGATGAACGACTGCCAGGGGTTGGTGTTACCGATGGGAAACGAGGCGAAGCCTGTCCCAAGGTCGTGTGACAGCAGACGACCGACCTCCTGCCAGCCGATCGGCGGACCGTACGGGTCCTGGGCGCACCACCAGGTCAGCGCAACGAGAAGATCCCGTTGAGGCGTCGCCGCGTCGTCCTGCCCCGCCTCGGCGCCGGAACAGACGGCGAACAGGAGGACCTCACCGAAGGCGCGCGCGTCCGCGACCGCCTTCAGATCGGGGGCGGCGGACATGGCTGCGCCGTCGGCGGTGATCAAGGTGAGATCCTGCAGCGCCTTCAGGCAGGCGTCGAACGTGTTCGTGCCGTCTCTGCGCAGCGGCAGCGTCGAGGGCTGGAGGGCCGCTTTGAGCCGCTGCCTGTCGACCGGCTTGCCGTGGATCGCCAGGTACTTCGCGATCAGGTGCATTCCGTTGGGCAGGATGTTCGGCGGGTTGAGCAGTGGCATCAGAGGTCCTCGAGCAGTCGAACGTGGGTCACGCAGGGTGGGTGCAGATCGGACCAGGGTATGTGGGATCGGCTTGGCGCGGTGAGGTCGGAGGGGACCAGCAGGACAAGAGCGGGGTACCGATCGAACCAGTCCGGCAGGTCTGCCGGTGCGGCCCGCTCGCCGAAGGGCAGCACAGCCACGGTCGGGACTGGCGGCTGGACCGGCGCCGGGCCGCCGATCGAGCGGATGACCGGTCGCGGACCGGCGGCGGTCTGTAGCCGCCGCCACTCGGCATCGGCGATGATGCCGCTGACGTCAAGGATGTGGCCGACGCCAGCGACGATTAGGCGGTCGAGAACCCGCGCGGCGATCCGCCGGTACTGCGGTTCGTCGTTCGCGGCGAGGAGGACGGTGAGTCGCGCGTGCGGCATGAGCGCTTCGAGCCGTGCGGTCAGCCGGGCAGCATGCGGACACCAGTCCGCGACCCAGGGAAGCGGCAATAGACCCTGGATGGGCGCCCGGCCGTTGCGCCTGCATGACGGGCACCCCCGGCAGGAGCGGGGCACCTCGGAGGAGCCCCACGGCCGGCTGAAGCTGTACCAGCGGTGCAGGGTCTCGCCGACGCACTCGTCTTCTTCCTCGAGCATAGTCAGCGCTTGCAGTCCGGCGTCGCTGGCCGCAGCGATGCGCCGCCGCTCGGCGGCATAAGCTGTCCAGCTCACCTCATCCTTGACGGCGATGTCGATGTGCCGCCCGACCCTGTTCTGGTCGGAGACGTCCTCGTGCGCCTCGGCATCTTCTCGCGCGATGAGGTCGAGTGCGCCTGTCCTTGCCATGGCGGTGAGCAGGCAGACATTCCATTCGCGGTTGGAAGGGCCCTCGACAGTTACATTCGGTGGCCGGGTGTCGAGGTCGACGCGTAGGCGGGTTGATGGCAGGGCTCGCGCGGTGTCCGCCATCGCGTCCCATCGGCCTTGTGCGGTGTCCGGAAGCATCAGGGTCGGGGTGGCCAACTGGTGCGCGATGCGCCGGTCGTCGGGGGCCAGCAACAGGCAGCTCACCGAGGGGTAGCCGTCCCGGCCACCGCGCCCCACCTCCTGGTAGAAGCGGTCGATGGTCTCCGGTTCGCAGGCATGGATCACCGCGCGCACGTCGGGCATGTCGACACCGAGCCCGAAGGCGGAGGTCGCCACGACGACGTCGAAGCGGGCGACACCGGCATCGGCGCGCCAGCCCTCCACGATCCGGCGACGCTCAGCCGAGCCGCTGCGTCCGCTCACGCCGGCGTGCCGCCGAAAACCCCACGCGGTCAGGGCGGCCCGGACCTCGTCGACCTGGTCGGGTTTAGACACGTAGATAATGGCGGGACGAGGCAGATGCAACAGGTGTTCTCGCAGCGCGTGCAGGCGCGCCTCGCCGTTGTCCCACCGGGAGATGAAGTACTCCGGTTCGCATCGCAGCGCGGAACTGCTGACCAGCCGAAAAGGCCGGTCATCGGCGAACAGCCGATGCAGAGTGTCGGCGGTTGAGCCGCTCAGAGTGCCGGTCATGAGCACGGTGGCTGGTTTGACGTCGTCGGCCGACTCGTCCACGAGTGCTCGGCGCAGTCCCACCATCGCCTGGAACTCCGGGCGGAAGTCGGCCCCCCACTGGTCGATGATGTGCGCCTCGTCGACGACGAGATAGCGCAGATGACCCGAGCGGGCCGCGGCGTGCAACGCCGGAGCGAGCCCCGACGTGAACGCCTCCGGTGAGGTAAGCACCAAGCGCTGCTCGCCGGATCGCACCGCCTCGCGGATCGCCGCCTTGTCCTCCTCGTGCATGTCCCCGAGATAGGCGTAGCGGCCGGAGGGCGAGCCGCGAAGCCCCCGGGCCGCGATGATCTTACGCAGCCGATGTTCCTGGTCGAGCGCCAACACCACGGTGGGCACCACGACGACGCTGACGCCCACCGGCTCGGACCGCAGCAGCCCGGGTGCGAGCGCCAATGACGTCTTGCCGGTGGATGTTGGTAGGTTCACGACAAGGGTGACGCCGGGTGGTGCGGTCGCCAGCGACAGGGCCGCCTGCCGCTGGCCAGCCGTCTGGTAGTCGTGGTAGCCCAGTACGTGGGCCCAGAACGGATCCGATGGTACGGAATCGAGGTGCCGGCGCTGCGTGGACTCGCCTTCGAGGTAGACCTCCCGCAGCGGGTCGCCACGCAAGGCGGCCGTCTCATCGCCCGTGGGTGCCCAGGGTTCGCGCTGCAGGTATATCCGGCCGTCGACCAGGTCTGTGCAGCTCACACCAGCGGCGCGCCACAGCGACCGATCAGGCAGACCCGCGTGCGGCCACGTACGCAAGCCGAAATCGCTGCGGCGCACGTCCTCCCATCCCAAGACGTGACGGACGAGAACGGCGAGATCGGCTTGGCCGAGATCCGGATCACGTAGAGCGTCAAGCAGACGCCGGTGAGGGCGGGCAACACTCGCGGCCGTCGGGCACACATCGTGGCTGGTCTCGAGTGCAGCCTCCACGCACTGCCATGCCTCAGTGTGAATCAACACCGAACTCCCCTGCCGCCGATGCAAAGGGCCGATCGCTGAGCACGGTGCACGACACCGCGACCAGCCGCGTTGCTGGCATCCGGCAAGCCTGGCGCAGTGCCGCCGCCACGCCGACGGCATCGGCGCCGTCTGATTCGGGGCCGAGATGGGCGCCAGCCTGGCGGCGAGCCTTCGCCTGCTGCTCCTCACGCGCGAGGTCGGTCGCCACCGCAGCTTCGGCGGCAACCGAGCGCTGCTCAAGGCGACGCATTTGCCGCAGATGCTTCGGGGCCTCCCGTTGCGCCCGCAGCACCGCCTCACGGAAGGCGTAGGCACCGCCGAAGAGGCCATGCAGGACAGGAAAGCGGTCCGGGTTGAGATGAACATCGCGCTGGCCCGGATCGTAGGAAAACGCTAGGAGCGGTCGGTGTTCGGGGCCGGGAGCATCTCCTGCCCACAGGTCGAGCCAGACCGTCTCAGTAAACGGCGCGAACCAGCCGTCGAGCCGACGGCGCAATGCCTCGTGGGGCAATTCCGGGAAGGTGGTGCGAACATGGTCGATGTCGGCTTCCACGACGAACTCAAACCCGACGAAGACCTGGTCGCCCTCGACGGTCCTGGCCAACCGCCAAAGTGCCGACGCCTGCCCGCGCTCGTCCTGCTGCGCCCACCGCCAAAGGGTATCGATGAAGGGGGCACCCAGGCGCAGCACACGGGTGCCCGGCCTGCGCAGCGCCGCAGTGCGGTTGAAGCACCCTGGCGTATTCCATGTGCCTGGCCCCGCCTGCGCCAGCAAATAGGCGGGCAGCAGGGCCCGGCTGCCGGGAACATAGCGTCGGGTCGCTCGGTCGCCGGCCGTCGTCCTGCGCTGCATCTGCCACGATCCTTTGGCGTCGCACGCCAGGTCATCGACGGCCCGCCCCAGGTCCCTCCATCGCGATTCGATCGCATCCAGTGGTTCAAACACCGCGACCCGGTCGTGTTCACCGGTGAAGGTGGCCTCGAGGAGGTCCTCCGCGGCGATCTCTTTGCGCCGCTTCTCCAGGCCGGTCTTGATGGCGTCGGTGCCTTCCAGCAGCCCCTGCGCGCCCCGGCGTAGCAGCTCCATGAGTAAGTCTGGTGTTACCTCATCGACCGCGTATTGCAGCATCGACAATGATGCCCGGAACACGCCGAACCCGTCGCACAACGCGGTCAGCCAGGCGCCTGCGGCGGAGCCCTCCAGGGAGGACGCGAGTACGTACTGGGCGGCCGGATCGTTGTCGCCGTGGCGGTCAACACGGCCGAGACGCTGCTCCAACCGGTTCACCGACCAAGGAAGGTGAGCATGCACGACGGCGTCGGCTGTCTGGAAGTTGCGACCCTCCTCACCGCTGCGGTCGCAGACCAGAACCCTGGCCTGGCCGGCCAGCCACCGCCGCACACCGTGCTCAACCTGGGCTAGATCATCGCCTTGCAGATGTGCCACAACGTCGACGCCGGACTCGGCGGCGCGCAGAGTGTCGACGAGACGGCGCCCGGCGGGCGTGGTGCCGGCAAAGACGACGAGCCTGCGGTGTATGCGGCACAGTGTCCCGATCAACCGGGCCGCCTCGTGTACCGGATCATCCGGGTCGCTGGATTCGTCGAGTGCCTGCCGCAGGTCCTCGTCAGCGCCCAAAGCCGGGCACCCCCGCAGCAGGGCCGCCTCGCGTCGGTCGAGGCCGGCCTGTGCAGCTGGGGCGTCCTCGCCCAGGCGGAACCGCATTGCCGACCGCAGACCGTCGGCGAGGTCCCTGGATCGCTCCATCAAAATTGCGTGCACTGCGGCGTAGGCGGCCCATATCTCACGCTCGGCACCCGTCTCCACCAGACGGTCCCGGACGCTCTGCCGCCATCGCTCGAGCAGTTGCTCGCCAGTGTCGCTCCGTGGGTTGTTCATCTCAAGCAGTGCAGGAGCGCGCCGGCCGGTCACTTCAAAGGCTGGACTGCCCGGGCCGCAGCCGGGCGCGCCTAGCACACGATCGCGACGGTGTCGAATGACTCGACGGTGCAGCCGGTAGGTTTCGTTGACGTAGCCACGCAGCCGCTCCAGCGCTGCCGGCAGCGCGTCCGACTCGGCGTCTGCGGCAGACTCGGCGGCGTCGGCTAGGAGTTGCAGTTGCGCATCGGCTGGGAACGCCGCCCGAACGGCTACGAGATGCAGCGCGACGAGTTCGGGAAAAGTCGGGTCGAGGGCGTAGAAGGCCATCGCGATTTCGTGGCGCGCCCGGACCCGCGCGGTAAGCCCCTCAAGATCCTCTTGGCGATACACCACCGGGTCGAGCAGGTGAAGCAGGCCAAGCATGGCCTGTTCGTGGTGCAGCACGGGTGTCGCCGACAACAGCAGCAACCGCGGGCTCGCGTGGCAGACCTCAGCCAGCAGCGACCGCGAGGGATCCGGTGTATCGGCCGCCACGAGCCGATGGGCCTCGTCCACCACGACAAGATCAGGTGTCGGTTCCCCGCGCCACCGCTGCGGCTCCTCGTGCGCGACGATGCGGATGTGGGCCTTGGGGAAGTCGTCGATGAAGAACTTTTCCCGAAGTTCTTCGCGCCACTGCCGGCGAAGGGCGTCGGGGATGATGAATGTGATCGCGGCGTTAGAGTTGTCGAGCAACACCTGCCGCACCACCAATCCCGCCTCGATGGTCTTGCCAAGGCCGACTTCGTCGGCCAACAGATACCGCTGAATGGGATCGCGCAACACCCGCAGCACGGCCCGCAGTTGATGCGGGTAAAGTTCCACCGCGCTCGAAAAGATTGCCGGCACACTGCAGCAGGCCGCACGCTGGGAGACGATGGTCCGAAGGAACGGCAGCCGCGCCTCGGCGAAGTACGGAGTTTCGCTGGCACCAGCCAGCAGAACCTGTACCGGATCCTCTACCGGCCGCGACCAACGCACCCAGAGTTCGAGGCTCGAAACACGCTGATGATAGTAAGCATTCGGCTTTTGAACCGCATAACCGTTCTCGGCATCGCCGGCGATCACCTGCCCGGCATACCACTGACCTGCTTCTTCCCAATAGACCCGAGTCTGCTTCGGCAATGTAGCGATCTTGAGGCGGTCCAGCGCCACCCATGTTGACTCAGCGCATGGGCGGGCGGGTGACTCGAAAAAGTCGACGCGAATCCGCTGTCCTTCGACAGCGCCGATCTTGCCCCAGCCCCGATCATCGGACCACGCGTGCCACCCCACCGCGGAGGCGCGACTGGACCGGACCTGACCCACCGAATCCTCCGATCTTGCGCTCCCTTGCCCAACGCCTCGGACTACATCCTGCCATCAAGGTCCGACAATCAGTGGCGAGAGGCAACCGTCACGCTAAGATCACGAGAAATACCCGAAATGCCCGCTGTGGCTGCGGAAGTGAATGCGACTGGCGCCCAGCCATCCGGCCTGGCTGTGGGCGCTTCATCGCACGCATCGGCAACTGGCACCTCGCGACGGCGACCAGTATCTACCACAGTTGGCCCCTTCGCACCAGCCTGACCGACCTGCAGGGTGCGGGTTTCGATCCGGCCGTGTCCCCGGCTGGTCGTGGTGTGGGTGATCGGCACCTCCCGCCAGGGCAGGGCACGAGGGCGGCGAACAGACCCGGTTGGTTGTCCTTGACGCAGAACAGGAAGTGCCAGCCTGACCACCCACCGGAAAGGTTCTCTCGAGAACGCCCCGATCCGTTCCGACCTGCCGTGCAGGAGGGAAAGTCCGTACACAGTCAAACGATCATCGGACGCGGCCGGTGCTTGACGTGAAGGACAACTGAGCATGCACCGTCGGGTCATGCCTGCAGGCCACCCAGGCATAGCATGCTTTGCTCTCCGAACGAGCCGGCAACGAGGCCCATGATCAGGCCGATCCCAATGCGGCGGGCACCGCCGCTCACCTCAACTTCCTAGGTCGTCCGCCTTGCGCGTCGGCTGTTGTGACGCTTCGAGCTTGTAACGCTGCGGTACTTGGCAAGCAGGTAGTCAGTCAGTCGTTGAATGTCACGCGTCGTATTCTGGAGATCATTCCACGCCCGGTCGCCGTCGTCGAACGGCCACACGCCTTCGGTCCAGTGGCAGTCGTCGGCGATCGCCTTCAGGTCAGCCGCGAACTCCGATACCTCGACGATCTCGTCGGCGGTTGCGCGTTGGTGGGCGATGGCGTCCATGAGGTAGCCCATGCTGATAATACCGGCCCCGTGCATGAGTCGGGATCGGCGGGGAGGCTTGTTCCAGGCATCGGGGAACACTTCGGCGACTGCCGTCCAGAAGTTATCCAGGACCGCAATCATGCAGCCGAAGTTCGGGCCGGCGTTGTCACCACGGTAAGGATAGAGCGCCCCGTCGCTGAGGCTGTTCTCCAACATTCGCAGCACCGAGTTGTCCTTGACGAGCCCGTTCGGATTGGTTGGAGTTTGGATCATTCGGTGCAGCGGCGAGGTCTTGGAAAAGTTCAGACGTTCGACGAGGGTGGCCGGCAACTGGCGCACCATCAACGGCGCCGGCAGTGCCCCGGACGCCTCGGGCAGCAGTTCGTGGATGAGACCCTTGGGCAGGGCCTTGGTCGAGTTGACCAAGATGAACTGCGAGCGCTGGTCGGCGTGGGTGTCTGCGATGAATGCGGTGACGCAGATTGGGAATTCTTCGAGCTTGGCGTCGCGGATGGCCGCGCTACGCTGCTGTCCATCAACGATAAACCCAGGCTTGTCTGGGTCGTCTTCGTCGACCACGGGGATGATCAGCGTGCCGGGCCGAACGAACGCGGGTCCTTCGCCGGTGTTCTTGTCGGCTTGGAAGCGGACGCGTTCGTCGAAGGCGATGACGACAGCGTTGGGCAGCAATGGGCTTGGGTCGGTGTCGAGGTAACGGCGGATCGCGGCGACGTGCGCGAGACTTTCCGGGCGTTGGTAGCCGTGCAGGCGGGTCTGGTTATCGCGGCGGATGCGAGCGACGGCGGCGATGTCGCCGACATGTTTGCCGTCGATGGCGAAGGTATAGATGCGCCGGTTCGGGCCCTGGCGGATCTCAAGCGCTGGCAGTCGTAGCGCTTGCTGCCGTCTGGTCTTTGCCGGTGTGGCCTGTGCCCGGGTCACGTTTGGTCCTCTCCCAGTTGAGCGCGCAGCCGCTGTCTGAAGACGTACAGGTTATGAAAACCACGCCGCTTGTTTCGTTCGGTGCCTCTGAAGACGATGATCTGGATGCCGAGGGCGCGGCATATTTCGCACTGGCAATCCCGCCATGGCCGGTCGTGAAGCGTGCGACGGTAGGCATCGCCGCGGTCGGTCTTGCCATCCCACACATCGCTGTAGTCCTGCAGGGCTTGCAGCGTGTCCTCCAGCGACGCCGTGCCCGCGTCATACTCTCGGAGCAGGCGCAGCGCCGACCGCTCAAGCGTGAGGGCGCGCTTCTGGTCGATCTCGCCGGAACTGATGCGTTTGCGGAGTTTGACGTTGCCCTCGACCTGTGGCACCCGTAGTGCGACGTAGGTGCTGTTGGCGGTGTAGTAGTTGTCGCGGTCGTCTTTGAACGCCTGCCGGAACGGTGAGGTGCTGTCGAAGCTGGTGACGCCGTGGCTGGCGAAGGTGGGGATATCATCGCAGCGACTGATCCCGAGTAGATGGAGTTGGGTGCCGTTGTCGCGGACGTCGTCGACCGCGCGGAGGCAGGCGAGGATTTCGCGGGTTTTGAGCGGGACCATGCCACCCATGGCGATCCGGCGGTAGCCGATGCGCTGCAGGGTGGAGACTGAATCGGCGTAGGACTGCGGGCTCCATCCCTGAGCGACGCCGAGCGGCTCGAAGGTGACGCGCCGGTCGTTGCAGCGTTTCCAGAAGTCGTTGGCCAGTGTGAGTGTGATGTCCTGGCGTCGCACCCATTCGGTCGCGCGCTCATCGTCGCGGTTTGTCTGGGGCTCGTACTGGAAGATGACGTGATCGACCGCGATGCCGTAGTCAAAGCCGCACCCGTCGTAGAAGTCGATCACTTCATCAACTGTGTAGGGTGGGTAGACGTCGTTGACGTAGGAGAAGGCCCCGCAGTCACCCATGATCTTCAACGGTCCACTGGCGTGGTCCAGGCGGAAGAACCGTTCGGCCCCCTCGCGGTACAGGCGGTGACGTTGCGGCGTGCTGTACTTGCCGGCGCTGCCGTCGGAGCGGCCGTCGACGATCGCTTTCGAGACGAGCAGCCCGTGAAACGGGGGCGGGTCAAGGACCTCGTGGGCGTAGAGGTCATCGCGTTGTCGGACCCGGTATGGGTCGCGCTCCTCGGTGAGGAAGTCGAAGCCGGGGTCGACTTGGTCTTGGCTGTCGGGAAAGAAGAACCTCATCGGATGTTGGCCCTTGCGGTGAGGTAGACACGGATGAGGTAGTTCGACAGTTTCTGGATGTGCCCGTGGACGTTTTCGACCGCGTCCCAGCGCAGGCCGCTCTCCTCCCATGTACCCGACGTCCAACGGCAGTGCGGGGCGACCAGGTCGAGGTGCTTGCGAATTTCAGCGGTCGCTTCCGGTTGGTGGACATCTATGGTGCCGAGGACACGGTCCATGAGGCGGCCCATTGCCCGAATTCCGGCGCCGTGCATGAGGCGGCTGTCGATAGCGGACTTGCCCCAGGCATCCGGGAACGCGTCACGTATCGCGCTCCAATACACGCACAGGGCGTGGTGGATGCCGTCGATGTCGGTGTCGCCAGTGCTGAGGTTGCGGTATGGGTAGAGGCAGCCTGCAGGCGAGGTGTAGCTCTCCTGAAGCATCTGCACGACGCTGTTGTCCGCGATCACCGCGCGGGCGGCGTCCTTCTTGCTGGTCGACGCGCGTTTGATCATGCGGTAGAACGGCGAGTCCGGATCGTTGTTGAGGCGATCGCACAGAAACGATGGGGCCTTGCGGACGGTCAAATGCGTCGGCAGCGGGCTGTCGACCTCCGGTAGCAACTCGGTGACAAGGCTCCGTGGCAGGGGCTTGGTGTTGTTGACACGCAGGAACTGATCGCGCTGCAGACTGACCGCATCGGCAACGAACGCGGTGATCGGGACCGGGAGGTCTGTGCGCCTGGCGCGGGACAGTGCCACGGCACGTTGCTGACCATCGACGATCCACGCGGGTCTCGGTTGACCGCCGGTCGGCAGTGGCAGTGTGAGGGTGCCAATGGTGGCGAGTCCGTCGGTGGTCTTGGGGCCGCGGCCGGCGACGAACTTCACGGTCGATGACAACGCCATGATGATCGCGTTGGGGAAAATCACCGGATCGCTGTCGAGGTAGTCGACGATGTCCTGAACGTGGCTTTGCACCTCGGGGCGCTGGTATCCGATGAGCGTGCCGGCCTCGTCGCGGCTAACGCGCGACACGTCGGCTATCTGAAGCACTTCTGCAGCGGTCAGCGTAAACAGGTATAGGGGGTGGCTGTTGGTCTGTACAAGCTTGAGGGCACGGCGCACCAGGTCGGTATTTTCGGTCATGGTCGGTGCACCTGCTCACGTATCTCGGCGTGCAGGCGCCCGAAGCGTCCCTGCTCACATGAGCGGCCGGTATCGCGCAGTTGGCGCAACGACTGGGTAGCGCTGGTGGACGGCTGCGCCCGAATGTAGGCGCGGACCTCGGCGTCGGACATCCGCTGCCCCGCTTTGCGGGGCACGGGCGGGTTCGCCGGCACGGCGGCACACGCGGCTTCCCGCAGTGCCGCCCGGCTGCTGTCGGCAGTGTGCTCGAGCAGGTATTTGGCGGCGCGGACGTTGAGCGCCTGCAGGCTTCCGCCGACGGTGTGCCGCATCGTGGCGGTGACCGGCACCAACACGTCGGCCAACTGAGGGTGGGCGTCGGGTGGCCCAACGACCGACAGCGCGTCGGTGCCGAGGATGGTCGCGGCGGAGAGTAGGTCGTCGCCACATGCGCGTTGGTATGCCTCAGACAGCACGGCCACGATCGTCGCGTCTGGCCCGCGGCGGGCGAGGTCGGTGAGGGTGCGCGGTCGGTCCGGTTCGGGGCCGGGCCAGTCGCCGAGCCGTTGCCACCAGTCGGCGACCTCGGCGAGGCTCGCGCCGACCGTGTCGCGGGCGGCTGCGGAGAACGTGGCACTGTAGGCGCAGATTGCCGTGTCGGCCGGGATAAGGCCATAGCCGGCTGACGCGATCCACAGCATTGCTTTCTTGGCCGCAGGCGTGTCGGTGGTAAAGGTCCTGGCGACCTGCCAGTGCTCCCCGGCGTACAGGTCGACGGCTCGGTAATGGGGGTGGACGCCATTACCTAACCTAGCGGTCCAAGCGGCGAACCGGGCGGCCGGTCGCCGGTGGGTGAGGTCGCCGAGGCGAAGCTGCGCTGGCACAGCGTGCCGCTTGCGGTTGCTGCAAGTCACTACGATGTGCAACGGCCGGTCAGTGACGGGCTTCGGCATCGTCACCTCCCTGATCCGCACAGGACCAAGAGACCTGCGCGTACGCGGCGTGGTTGTGGATGCTCTCGTCGTTGACGACCCGGACGCTGCCCCGCACCACTCGGCGGTCATGGCGCAGGGCGACCGCCACGTTGCGGGCCATGTCTTCCACGAATACTGGGTTGTCATAGGCGGCCATCGTGACGTGCCGCTCGTCGGGCCGCTTCAGCAGCGCGTACAGCGGCGAGGACGCGGACCGTTCCGCGATGTCAACGAGTTCGTCGAACCACAGGCCGTCATCAGGATCGGCGAGTTCAACGTCGACAATGACCCGGCCGCGTTGGTTGTGGGCGCCACGGTCGCTGATTGCTTTGCTGCACGGGCACACGCTGGTCACCGCCACCTCAACCCGCAGCCGCACCACGCTTCCGTCCGGGCCGACCGTCGCGGTGACCGTGCACGGGTAGTCCATGAACGAGACCGCCCCGGTCGCCGGTGCACGCCGCTCCAGGAAGTAGACGAATGCAGTCGCGACAGTGGCCCGGCCACTACCCATCCGGTGGCGCAGGTCGTCGGTCATCAGCACCAGGCTGGCGGCGCTCAGTTGATCACGCCACGCATGTAGCACTTCAACGAACCGGCTCAGGTGCGCGCCCTTGACCTCTCTGGCAACATCGACCGACATGGTCATCGTCGCGACGGTGTCGCGTTTGTTGCCGTGTCCGTCGCAGACCAACACCGGATAACGCAGCCCGTCGACACCTACCTCGTCGAGTCCGACGCCGCGGGTGTCAGGCAGCGCTTGGACGTCGATAAGGCTCATGACTCGCCCCGGTAGACGCAACCCGAGGTGCATGTCTCCCGCACCACGATCGCCGACAGCGGCAACGGCTTGTCGGCCTTGGTCAGCTCGTTCCAGGTCCAGCGAGCTAGGTTCTCGCTGGTTGGGTTCTCCAGCCCGGGCACCTCGTTCAGATAGTAGTGATCAAGTTGATCGATCACCGGTTTGACGGCCGCCTTGATGTCTGCGAAGTCCATGACCCAGCCTGGGGTCGGGTTGACCTCGCCCTGGACGTGGACTTCGAGCCGGTAGGAGTGCCCATGCAGGCGGGCGCATTTGTGGCCCGACGGCACCTGCGGCAGCCGGTGTGCGGCTTCGAAGGTGAACTCGCGGAAAATCTCCACTATGCGATCCCTAGGAACTTGTGGGTCTGCAGACTCAATTGCCACTGCGGATGCTCCAGGCAGTACGACACGGTCGCCGCTGTGTTCGCTTCCCGCTCGGTCCCGTCCATCGGCTGCAGGAGAAACCTAGTGAAGTTGAGGTGCTCGAACCGCTCCGGCATCGCCCCTGGTTGCGGGTACACGAGTTTCAGCTCGTCGCCGCTGGTCAGGACGAGGTCGGCCCCGGCCTTAGGGCTGACGCAGATCCAGTCGATGCCGTCCGGCGCCGGCCGGGTGCCGTTTGTCTCGATGGCCACCTCGAATCCCTCGGCATGCAGGGCATCCACCGCCGCGTTGTCGAGTTGCAGCAGCGGCTCCCCTCCAGTGCACACGACGTAGCGACGGCTGCGGGGATGCTCAAGGCCCTGCCAGGCTTTCGCCACGGCGGCGGCAAGGTCGGTCGCTGTGGCAAAGCGTCCGCCGCCTGGTCCGTCCGTGCCGACGAAGTCGGTGTCGCAGAACTGGCAGATCGCGCGGTGCCGGTCGCGTTCACGCCCAGTCCACAGATTGCAGCTGGTGAACCGGCAGAACACTGCCGGGCGGCCAGCGTGGCTGCCTTCGCCCTGCAGCGTGTAGAAGATCTCCTTGACGCGGTACACCGCTAGTTGACCGGTGCGAGTGCCGGGTCTGTCTGACCGAGTTCCGCGAAGCCGCGTGCGCGCAGGAGGCAGGAATCGCAGGTGCCGCACGCACGGCCGTCGACAGGGTCGTAGCAGCTGTGGGTCAACGCGTAGTCGACCCCGAGGTCCAGACCCCGTTGGATGGTCTGGGCCTTCGTTAGGGCGATCAGCGGCGTGTGGATCTTCAGTCGTTGAGTCCCTTCGACTCCCGCCCTGGTTGCCAGGTCCGCCATCCGCTCATATGCCTCGATGTATTCCGGGCGGCAGTCTGGGTACCCGCTGTAGTCCATGGCGTTGACGCCGATGAACACGTCCGATGCGCCGAGTGTTTCCGCCCACGCCAACGCGAACGAGAGGAAGATCGTATTCCGGGCCGGCACGTACGTGACCGGGATGTCCGAGGCCAACTCGTCGACACTGCCATGGTGCGGCACAGCAATGGCGTCATCGGTCAGCGCCGAGCCCCCGAATGTCCGCAGGTCAATGTCGGCGATCACGTGGCGCCGGGCCCCGTAGACGGCAGCGACGCGGGCCGCTGCTTCAAGCTCGACCGTGTGGCGCTGCCCATATCGGAAGCTCAGCGCATAAAGTTCGAAACCCTCCGTGCGGGCAATGGCCAACACAGTGGTCGAATCTAGCCCACCGCTCAGTAGGACTACTGCCTTCGGTTCGCCCATCGCACAACCCCTCCCCGATCGAAAACTGGCCCGCTGGCGCAAACTACACGTATGTAGTTTCGAGCGGTTCCGTCCGTGACATTACCCAAAAAACTGCGATAGATCGAGTTACGCAACGGCTGCAGTTTTCGCGCTGTCACGGCACGACTGGTGTCATGAAGCGCCCGAATGCTCCCACCCGAGTCGACGGCCCCGTCGTGGTCTTCCCTGCCGGCCGCTTCGGGTGCCACGGAGCGTGGCGCTGCACGGGCCGTGCGCTACGAATCGGCGAGCCGCAGGAGGCCACGAACACGTTCGTGATGTGCCGCGCGGGCATTGCAGCGAGCCGTCCGGACGCGCCCGGCTGGGCGCCTGTGCATCCGGATCTCCCTACAGAACAGCAGCATCGCGTTGATCGCGAACGCCGCGCCGATCCCGACGGCTTACTCTGGCCGCGATCGCGTGGTCGAGGACGGGGCTAGTGTCAATGCCGGGTAGTTAAGGGTCGGGGCTGGTCGTCAAGGGGGTTCGGCGAGGATCGTGAGGCTGATGGTGGCTTGGTAGGTGCGTCGGTCGATGTTCGGGCCGCGGGCGTTGTATTTGGAGATTGCTCGTTTGACGGTGCGGGCGTTGACGCGGAGCCGTCGCTCGGGCAGGAGATCGTTCAGGACGAGGCGGCCGATGTTGCCGACCAGGTCGATGACGGTGTCGGCGATCACCCCGGCGGCGTGCACGATCTGGTCACGGGCAGCGTGCAGGGCGATGGTGAAGCTGGCCCGGTCAGGGTCCACTGCGGTGTCGCTGTTGGTGGCGTCGGTCATGGCGGTGCGCAGGATCTGGTAGGTGACCAGCAAGGCGTGGATCTCCTGGTCGACGCCGGCCGGGGTCCGGGCCCGCAGGACCCGGCCGCCGAGGATGCTGGACTTGATCTCCAGGTAGGCGGTCTCGATCTCCCACCGTTCGTGGTAGAGCCGCAGCATCGCGGTGGCCGGATGGGCCTGCGGGTCCAGCAGGGTGGTGATCAGCCGGTAGACACCGGTGACCGTGCCGGCCTTGGTCGCGATGCTGATCTCGGCGTCGATGACCCGTACCGGCTGGCCGCCGAACACCGATCGGTAGGAGCCGTCCCGGAAACGGTGCAGCATCGACAGTTTCGGGCCGCCGCGGCCGGTCTTGGCCCGCACCAGCAGATGCGCCTGCCGGCCGGTCACGATCTTGAGCAGATGCCCGGCGGCGAAGTTACGGTCGGCCAGCAGCAGCACCCCGGCGGGCAGCCGGGCCAACAGATCCCTGGCATAGGTGGTCTCGCCGCAGGTGATCGCCCCGAACACCGCGTCCATCACCGACCGGGTGCCACACGCCATCACCGTCACCAGCCGCAGCATCGGATAACCCGACCCGCCGGTGCGCCCGCCGCGCTGCTTGCTGAACCGGGTCAGGTTCGCCGCGCTGTCCGCCGCGAACAACATGGTCCCGTCGATCGCGCAGACCAGCAGCCCCCGCCAGCGCACCGGCCCCGCCATCGCCGCCGCCGGGCCGCGCAGCAGGTCGAACAACGCCCGCAACGGTTGCGGGCCGACCCGCTGGCGGGCCTTGGTCAACGCGGCCTCGCTCGGGTACGCGACCGGCAGCCCGTCCAGACCGGCGACCAGACGCTGCCACACCTGCCGATACCCCAACTCGGCGAACAAACAACCCGCCAGCAGCAGATACACCACCACCCGCGACGGCAGATCCCGCACCCGCCGCTGCATGCAGCGGGTCTGAGCAAGTACGGCATCGACCATCTCGAACGGCACCTGCTGGGTCAACTCACCCAGATGACCCGGCGCGAACGGACCTGCCGCGACCCGCACCACACGCGTAATGACAGACTGAACCAACAGCGGGACTCCCGGCAGCAAGGCATGTCTTGGCGGACGTACCTCTCTACCGGAGTCCCGCTGCCCACATCCACACCAACACACCACTTGACCAGCCACCGCTGGGCTTAACTACCCGGCATTGGGGCTAGTGTGCGCGCCGATTGTGTAGAGCGCGGCGAGGTCGCAGCCGGCAGTTGGCGGCTGATGTGCTCCCAAGCTGTCGCCGTCACAGAGCAGGTTCGCCGGCAGCGGATCGCCGTGCGCCGTTGCCCATTGGTTGGGCAGGACTGCGCCGCTGGCTTGGTACGGGGCGCACGGCGCCGCAACGGGGTCGCGGGAGCGAGCCTACAGGGCGGGAGTTGGACGACGGCTGCATCTCACAAGGCGTCGACCAATTTTGTGCGCTCGGTGAGGCACTACTGGATGGCCGGCTCGGCGACTGGGCGCTTTGCGTACGCGGTGGCCGGTGTGTACGACGTTGGCAGGCGCGCCTGGCGCCATGACGCGTCGCGTAGCGCAGTCGTCACATCGCCGGTCAGTCGTGCCGGCCCAGACGCGTCAGTCCCAAGCCCTGTAGGGCGACTGGTCTTTCAGGACGCGATGCTGTGCAGCGACGCGGCTTCAGGCGACCGAGCGCAACGCGAAAGCGGCGCCGAAACGGGAGACTCGGAGGACACGCCGGCAAGTCCTGCTTGATTCCCGCAACATCAACAGGTGACCCTGCTAGGTTTTCGGGCGTGGATCTGTTGACTGACGCGATCGCCACGCTGGACGAGCGCGGTGTACTCACCCCGCTGGCCGACCTCATCCGGCAGGTGTACCGGCGGGCGGCGGAACGTCACGAGCCCGCACTGGGTGACGACGCGATGAGCTTCGGCACCACCGTGTGGCGGAACCTGACCAACCTCGGCGCCGCTCAGTTCGATGGTCAGCCCGGCGTGGACGCGCGGATCGAGGACAACTCGCTGGAGATCCTTGCCGCCGGCTACATCCTGCGGCTCTACTCGCTGCAGGGCGGCACCGACTCCAGTGTCGAGTCGATCCGCTGGGAGGGTAGCGAGGCACGTCTCGGTGGGGCGGTGGAGAACAGCGCCGACGGACAGCTGGCCTTCGACGACGATGAGCAGTTCCCGGACGCGTTCGCCGGGCTGGTTCCCCGCAAGCGGCACATCCGGGTCGCGCACGCCGGTGATATCGACACCGGCGAGGCGGTCGCCTACCTCGGTCTGCCCCGCGACAACCGCACCGGCGGCTCACCGTGGTTCGAGGTGGCCCTGTGGTTCGGCACGCCCGCCCGCCCCGCTACCGGGCCAGCCGATCCGGCGTCCGAGCGTACGCAGCCGCGTCACGACGAGCTGACGATCCCGGACATCGAACTGCAGTTGCGCCGCGCCAGCCGTAGCGCGGGCGCGTCGATGTCTGCATGAGCCGAGGATCGGGTCGCGCCGCCACGCCCGCATTGGCGGTGGCGGCGTTCCAGCCGAACGCGCTCACGCTGGCCCGGCGGTGGCGGCGCATGTCCAAGAAGCAGCTTGCGGTGCACACCGGGGTCACGGCCGCCGCCGTCAGCCAGTACGAGCTCGGTCAGGCCCGGCCCTCCGCCGGCGTCCTGGGCCGGCTCGCCCTCGCCCTCGCGCTGCCCGTCGAGTTCTTCGCCGCCGGGTTCCCGACGCCCGCAACGCCGGGCCATGCCCACTTCCGGAGCCTGCGAGTCACCACACAGGCCGAACGCGACCAGGCCCTCGCCTTCGGTGAGATCGCATGGCGGGTCATCGACGTGCTGCAGCGCTACATTCACCTGCCGCAGCTGCGGCTACCGCAGCTCGACCTGCCGGAACCGGCCACGACAGCGGACATCGAAGGCGCCGCGATCGAGGCCCGTGCCGCGTTCGGACTCGGTGATGGGCCGATTCCGCACGTCACGCGGCTGCTCGAGTCGCAGGGCATCATCGTCCTCACCCTGCCCGACGCCTCCGACCGGGTCGACGCCTTCTCCCACTGGTACGGGCAACGACCGTTCATCTTCGCCAGCCCCGGCAAGAACGACAAAGCCCGGTCCAGGATGGACGCCGCCCATGAACTCGGCCACCTCCTGCTGCACCACGACGCCGAACCTGGCAGCCAGATCCTTGAGCGGCAGGCCACCACGTTCGCCTCACAGTTCCTCGCCCCGACCAACCGCCTGCGCGACGAACTGCCCGGCCGGCTCGACTTCGACCGCCTCCACGAGCTCAAACGGCATTGGGGCATGTCCCTGAAGGCACTCATCTACCGAGGCCACACGATGGGCGTCTACCGCGACCACACCTACCGCCGCGGCATGAGCCTGCTCGCCGAGTGGGGCTACCCGGAACCCGGCGATCTCGGTCCGCGCGAAGCGCCGTCCATCGCGCGACAGGCGGTGCGCCTGCTGGCCTCCGAGGGCATCCACCTCGATGCGCTGGTGACGCGCTCGGCGATGCCCATCGAACTGCTCGAAGCCGTCGTCGCCGCAGATACGGAATCCCCCTTCGGCGACTGGACAGACACCCTGAACCCGCCGAACTGAACGCTGCTGCCGAACGTCCAGACACGGATACGACGTAGCACGCCAAGACAGGGTCGGCTCGGCACACACCGTCGGCGCCGGGTCTGATGAAGACGCTGCAACACCAACTCGGCCACGCCAGCATCGGGTCACCGCGGACGTCTACACCACCGTCCTGCCCGCCGTGCAGCGTCGTTGCGCCAAGGCCACCGCCCAACTGCTGCGCGCCACCGGACGACGACCCGAGCTTTCAACGCTAACCGCTGGCGGCGGCGACGTAGGTGCCGCGGCCTACGACCGTGACTACGAGGCCGCGTTCGCGGAGGAGTTGGATCGCTTTGCGGGCGGTTCCTCGGGCTATGGCGTATTCCTGGACGAGCTGGTTCTCCGAGGGGATCGGCCGGTTCGGCAGAAGTTCACCCGCGTTGATGCGTGCCTGGATGGCATCTGCCACCTGCACGTACAGCGGGGTAGGCCCTTCATGGTCGATCACCTTCCGACCATCCCATCGGCCGGAGACCTATAGTCGCCGAGGGGGAACCATGGTGGACCATGTGCAGGCGTGGTGAACAGGCGTAGGCTCGAAAGCTGCTGTTAGGACAGCGCCGCCTCGCAGGGCCCAGACCACCCAGGATCAGGGACCGACCGGTACAGAACAAGCCGGCTCGGCGTTGACGTCAACGGTCGTGTAGCGCTCCCTCAGCGTGGGCGCCGATCTCGCTTTGGACGGCCGGCGGTCGCCGTCATGCCGACCGAACCGGTAGGGGCATCGGCTCCGGCCGAGGACGGAAACCTCGGTCACCTGCTGCGCGGCGTCACGCCGCTGCTTACCAGCCGACCCGTGACAGCGGCGGCCCATCGGCCCATCCGCGCGGCACGGTTCAGGCTCGGCGAGAACGGCGCTATCGCCGGCCAGCAATCCGCCAGGGCCGGCCAGAGAAGAACGAACGACAGACACGGGGGACGACATGAGCGACACCGCCGGAATCTTCAAACGATGCGGCTGCATCGACCCGACGACCAAGCGGCGCTGGGGCGAACGCTGCCCACGCCTACCCGAACCGGACCACGGCAGCTGGTACTTCACCAGCTCGACCCGCGACCTGCTCGGGCGGACCGAACGCGTGCGCTGCGGCGGCTTTCCCAGCGAGCAGGCCGCTCGTGAAGCCCGCGACGAGTTCCTGCGGCTGTCGGCCGAGGAACGCACCGCACAGAACTGGACCGTCAAACGATGGCTGCAGTACTGGATAGCCGGCCGCACCCCGGATCCGGCCCACCACGGCGGCGAACTACAGCCACGACATCCAACGGTTCCTGATCCCGGCCGTCGGCGGTCTCACCCTCGACCAGCTGACCGCCCGGCAACTCACCGCCGCGTTCGCCGAGATCGGCAGGGCCAACAATCGGTACGGGCACCGTCATACCGTCTGCACGCTGCAACATCTGCACCGGACACTGCGGACGGCGCTCAACGCCGCGGTCCGCGACGGCATCATCGTCACCAACCCGGCGGTCGGGGTGGAACTACCGGCCCGCGAACGCTCACACGCCGAGGTCTGGACGCCGCCGCGGGTGGCCGCGTGGCGGGCTACTGGCGAGCGCCCCGTCGTCGCGGTCTGGACGCCGGAACAACTCGCCGAGTTCCTGCAATCGGTACGCCACGACGGCCTGTACGCCTTGTGGTGGCTGCTCGCCGCGGTGGCCGTGGTGAAGCCGCAGGACTGCGCTGGACCGACGTCGACCTCGACCATGCCCAACTTGCTATCACCCGCCAGCGCACCACCGTCGGCTACACCGTCCACGAAGGAGCACCCAAATCCGCGACCAGCCGCCGACTCGTTGCCCTGGATCCCCACACCGTGCTCGTCCTGCGCCTGCACCATCGACGCCAGCAACGGCAACAGCAACGCCGTGACGACGCCGGAAAGCCCTGTCTGCCCAGTGGATACTCTTCACCAGGCCCGACGGCACGCCGTTCCATCCCGGTTACTTCAGCCAACGCTTCCATCTGCTCATCGACCGGGCCGGCCTGCCACCGATTCGCCTGCAGGACCTGCGCCATGGAACAGCCAGCCTCGCCCACAGCGCCGGCGCCGATCTCAAGACGATCCAGGGCCTCCTCGGACATTCCACGATCGCGCTGACCGCGGACGTCTACGCCAACGTGCTCCCCGCCGTCCAACGCACTGAGGCCGAAGCCACCGCCCGGCTGATCCTCGGGGTCGCCGATCGGCCGTCGGAACGCACTGGTTCCAAGCTGGTCATCCCGCGTCCACGACGTCCGCGACCGAACGCAGCCAAGGTCCCGGCCGTGAACCGACGTCGCGCCGCACGCGGCATCACGGTGATCCGGCGCAGGACACGGGAGACGCGTTCTCCGGCGAGTGGGAGCGTCTGACTGGGTATCAGATGGTCGGAGCTCAAGATCGCATTGCATGCGCCCGGATAAGAGGGCATTGACCTGCGAAAACAGCTCGACGCCGTCTCGCGCTCGTGTCTGAGTGTCCCGCCAAATGGGACCGTTGTGTTCCCAAAGTGATCCTGTGTTCGGAAAGTGTTCGAGCCGCAAAAACGCGGTTCATATGCCCTCTGACCTGCGCAAACGTGAGCCACAACCGCGCCCCACGTGCGCCTCACATGAAAGCAGGGAATATAGCCAACTGGCTATATTCCCTGCTCAGGTGGCGCGCCCGAAGGGACTCGAACCCCTAACCTTCTGATCCGTAGTCCGACGCTGGAGTCAGCCTCCTACTCCATTACCGTCTCACGAAAACGTGCTGTTTTGCAAGGGTCCGTACTCGAACGGTGCGGCGCGTATCCGCAGGTCCACGCGATCTCGCCTCCCGCCGGTACCGACGGACTCGCGGGCCCTTGGCGTGCGTGCTGGTTTGGTTCGGGTTGTGCTCGACGGTTGCGTTACGTCCGATCACATCAGGAACACAACGCGATCCAACGACCGGTTGCGCGCTCGAACGGCGGGCACCCCTCCCATTTCCCTCGGCGGGAGGAATCAGCTGGGCCTTCCGGCCGTATCGGTGACGGTCGGCGACCCCGAAGGGACTCAAGCCTCTAGCCTTTCGATCTCCAGGCCCGACCTGTCCCACGTCGATGGTCAGACGTTACGGTTCGCTCGGTAGCGCACCGCTCCTCCGGTCGCGTGAGTGTCACCGCCGCCGGCCCAATACCCGATGATGAGCCACAGCTCGTAGTGCAAGAGCCATTCGGTGGTCCAGGGCAGGATCGTGGTCGCCAGGAGCATGTGGTGTTTCCACTCGCCTGGGTAGTACAAGCACAGTTCGTCGCCGGGGTAGACGTGCGGGAGCGACTCCGCTTCTGGGTGCAACTCGAGCACGGGAGGGTCGATGACGGTGACCTTGGGACGGAGTCCGTGCCGGTAGGCCAGGTGCACGGTGTAGTTCCGGCTGGCCGGCGACGGCTGGAGCCGGACGGTACAGGTGAGCTCGCCGCCGCGGACGGCACCTTCGGCGTTGGGCAGCACCGTGGTGATCGCGACGAACTGCCGGGTGAGGTTAACCGCGCGGGTGGGGATGCTGACCATGGAATGTGTGTCGTGGGACCCGCGGTCCGGCCGCGGTCGTGGTGAGCAGGCCGCCGGTGGCCATGTGCAACTTGCCGGTCCTGACCTCGGTGGTCCGGCGCTCGGCAAGCCTCTGGAAGGAGCGTTGCACGGCGTCGGCGGTAAAGCTTTCCGACATCCGGGCGGCGAGGGCCGGGAGTCCTTTGTGCTGCAGATGCACGAGTTCGTCGAGCAGCACGGCGAGGTCGTCGTGCCAGCGGAGGAAGGCTTTGCGCCGCTCCGGATACTCGTTCCACTTGTCGGCGAAGTTCTCGTCCTCGTGCGCCGGGTTGGGCACCCAGAACTGGCCGTGGCGGTTCTCAACGTACGCGTTCATCCCGTTCATGACGGCGCGGGTGGCGGCGAAGAGGTCGGATTCGCCGAGGTAGGCGCGGGCGGCAAGGGTGGTGATGAGGATTGACGGGGGCCGGTGGTCGGCGTCGTCGGCGAAGTACAGCATGGCGTGCCACTTGAGGATCTGCACGACCCGCTGCAGGGTGCTGCGCACCTGCCAGTCGGGCACGTCGGCGACGTTCGCGTGCCGCTTCGCCTCGACGAGGCGGCGATCGAGCTGCGACTGCTGCTGGAACCAGGTGGCGTAGCCGATCGGGTTGGAGTGCTGCCACAGCCGCAGTTGCTTGTCGGTGAGCAGAATGCCGGTGGGCGGCAGGTCGGCGTCCGGGATGGTGGGCAGGACGTCGAGGTGGAAGCCGTCGTCGGGGTAGCTCAGGGTCCAGCAGCGGCGGGTGGACTCGCAGCTGGCGGGGCCGTCACCGTGGCCTTGGCGGTGCTTGAACCGCACGAAGGCGTGCAGCATGCGCCCGACGCGCTCCTTGAGTTCGGCCTGGGTGGTGGACTCCTTGGCGATCGGCAGCCAGCACACCAGGTCGATGTCGTATTGCCCGGTCGGAGTGTTCGGCCGCACGACGGTGCCGAGCCGGAACGAGCCCTGCGGGTAAATGCGCCAGTCCGGGGTGCCGTGCTCGGCCAGCCAGGTGCCGACCTCCTCGTACTTGTCGACGGCGAGCTGGTACAGGTGCGGGGAGATGTCGAGGGTTTCGACGGCGCCGTCGAGCAGCATCGACAGCATCTCCTCCATGGTGTCCATATGTTCCACGGTGTGCACGGTCAGTCCTTCCGGGCCGGGTAGTGCGGGACGTACGCCGGCGCGGTGTGGTCGGCGAAGCAGCGGGTGAAGGCCGGTGAGGCGTCGCGGCTGTGGTGCCCAGCGAGGCCGATCAGGGCGTCGGCGTCGACCTTGTCCAGGGCGAGCGCGCCGGTCGGCACGGTCGGGTTGAGCCGCAGGACGTTGTCCTTGCCCAGGAAGTGGCGGGCCTGCTTGGCGGCGCTCTCGCTCTGTGCGCGCATGAGGACTTCGACCGCGTCGCGCGCCCAGGGGAACAGGCCGCCCTGGTCGAGGCGGCGGCTGCGGTGCCGCCGGTCAGTCGTGGTGCCGAGGCTGAACACCCGGATCTGCTCGAGCGGCACGCCGAGCGGGCCGACCGCTTCGGTCAGCGCAACCATCGCCGGGTTGTTCGCCCAGATACCGCCGTCGACGAGCCGTGCACCGCCCAGCGGCATGCCGGGCAGGTAGGTCGGCGCGGCGGCGGTGGCCATGGCGACGTCGACCGCACGCTCACGCCAGTCCCGCTTCAGCGTGGGCAGGTGCGGGGTGCGGAACAGGTAGACGTCGTCCGCGCCGATGTTGTACGAGGTGATCAGCAGCCGCTTGGTGCTCTCGCCGAAGGTACGCTCGCCGAATACCTCGGTCAGCGCGGTGCGCAGCGGCTCGGCGGCGTACTTGGCGCGCAGCAGGTGCCGCACGCCGCGCAGCCGGCTGCGGTCGCGGAAGATCCGCGAGCCGTGATCGGTGTAGAACTGCAGGACCTCCCGTGGGGTGAGGCCCAGCCCCAGGCCCAGTGCGATGATCCCGCCGGTCGACGTTCCGGCGATCAGGTCGAAGTGGTCGACGATGCGGATGTCGAGGTCTTCTTCGAGACCCGCCAGGACCGCGGCCGAGAACATGCCCCGCAGCCCGCCCCCGTCCAGCGACAGGATCTGGAACCGATCGCCGCCCACTGGCCGTCCCCGTTCCGCCACCTGCGTGCCTCCGTCTCGGGCCGAGCCTGTTGTCGACCTTGCTCTCACGATACTTCACGGCCAGATCGTTTCATGCACCGAATAGGTCTACGAGACAGTTGTGTAGAGGTGACCCGTGCATGGAACGCTAGAGTCCGGGGTAATGGACATCTGGTTCGGCGACGACGAGACCGCCGAGTTGTGCAGCCGGGCAGCCAAGCTGACGGCGCGCTGGGGGGCGGCGGGCGGGAGGGTGGTCGGCCGCAGACTCTTGCAGATCGAGGCCGCTCCGACCGTCGAGGCGCTGCACGCACTTCCGGGCGGCCTGCGCCGCGACGCGACGGACGACACGTGGATGATCAACGCTGGCGGCGTGGCGGTCATCCGGTTCGCCTTGGACGACCGGACGTCCGACGGCGCTGGCACCGTGCGTGTGCTCTCCGTCAGCGATCAACCAGGGGGAAGGACTCGCCGATGACAAACACCGGTAACACCCGGCGGTTCCGGCCCGACTACGCGGTCCCGCCCGGCGAGACGCTGGTCGAGGTCCTCGCCGAACGTGGCATGAGTCAGGCCGACCTGGCACGGCGGACCGGGTTGTCCACCAAGCACATCAACCAGATCGTGCTCGGCACGGCGACGCTGAGCGCCGAGACGGCCGTGAGGCTTGAGCTGGTCACCGGCGTGGCCGCGCAGGTGTGGACCGGGCTGGAGGCGGCCTACCAGGTGGCGCAGACCCGGCTGGTGGAAACCACCCGGCTGCAGGCGCACGTCGACTGGCTGAACCACCTCCCGGTCGCGGAACTCATCCGCAGAGGCTTCGTCCGCAGCGACACGTCGCCGGTCGAACGGCTGCGCGAGGTCCTTGCCTTCTTCAAGGTCGCCTCGCCGGACGCGTGGCACCAGGTCTGGGCGGTACCGACCGCCTATCGGCAGTCCCGCGCCTTCGACGTCGACTACGGCGCGCTCGCGGCGTGGCTGCGCATCGGCGAGATCCGGGCCGACCGAGCCGACCTACCACCATTCGACCGCAACCGGTTTCGTGACCACCTCCCCCGCATACGCGCCCTCACCAACATTGAGGACCCCCAGATCTGGCTGGCGCAACTCGAATCCCTGTGCGCTGACGCCGGCGTCGCACTCGTCGTCGAGCGCGAGATCGTCGGCGCCCGCATCAACGGCGCCGTTCGCTGGCTCCCCAGCGAACGACCACTCATCCAGCTCAGCGTCCGGCACCGCTGGGCGGATATCTTCTGGTTCACGTTCTTCCACGAGGCAGCACACGTCCTTCTGCACGACCGCAGAAGGTTCACCATCGTTGACGGCATCGACCGCCCCGACACCGACAACGCCATGGAACTCGAAGCAGACGACTTCGCCGGTCGGATCCTGCTACCTCGATCGTTCGACAGCCGCCTGGCCACCGTCCGTTCCCAAGCGCAGGCCGTCGCCTTGGCGAAGGAAGCCGGTGTCCATCCCGGCATCGTCGTCGGCCGCCTCCAGCACGACAAGACCATCCCGTACAGCCACTTCAACCGCCTCCGCACCCGGCTCGCGTTCACCAACGAGTAGGCCGCTCCATCGGCTCTTGCTCAACCGCCCCAATACCTGACCGAGCCGCTGGCGGTGGAAGGCATCGACCGAGCGGACTGCGTTTCCGCGGTTCAGATCTCAGATCTTGCAGAGACGACGACGCCGGTGAGGCGGATGCGGCGCCGAAGGGGGCCGCAAGCGTCCGGGCGAAAAGTGGGTTGACGACACGGCCCAGCCGGGGAGCCGGGAACGAGGTTTCCACGTATGCGGCGAGAGAGCGGCCGCAGTTCGCGTCGGGCTGGAGCGTGGCGACGAAGCGGCAGTGGTCGAACCAGGCAGGGCGGAACGTCCGATCACTACATCGAGCCATTTCCAAGCTGACCTTGCAGCTCAGACTGGGTGCGACGGACCCGGGCATCGATGAGGGCGAGGCTCCAGGTAAGACAGCAGTCGACCAAGATCCGATGCCCCGACCGGGAGCCTCGCTGTGCTGTCTTACCCCGCCTCGGTCCCGCTGTGCAGCCGAACCGATCGACCGAGTCGCCGACCAGCGGCCGTGCCACTCCGGCAAACACCGACGACACGGCGTCAACGTGCAGGTCGTCGCAGACGCCGCCGGTCGCGTCGTGTGGGCGTCACCGGCGCTGCCAGGCGCGACCCACGATCTGACCGCCGCCCGTGCCCACGGCATCATCGACGCCCTGCGCAGCACCGACGTGATGACGTTCGCCGACAAGGGCTACCAGGGCGCCGGCGGGACCGTGCGTACACCGTTCAAGCGCCACCGTCACCGGCCCCGACTGTCGCGTCGGCAGAAGGCGGTGAACAAGACCCACGCGAAACTCCGCGCCTGCGGCGAACGCGCGGTCGCCACCCTCAAGACCTGGAAGTCCTGACGAAGCTCCGTAGCTGCCTACGCCGAGCGACCGCGATCGTGCAAGCCATCCTCGTCCTCCACCGCGTCGAGACCAGCCACTACCCACGATGAAAATGGCTCATCACATGACGATCGAGCCCGATGTCCTACTCAGGCTGACGCACGACTAGCAGTCGTGGTAGGGCCCAGCGCTCGGTAGCCAGGCATGCTGCGACGTCAGCCGGTGCCGGTCTGCGCTCGACGAACGCGGGATCGTCTACAGCGTCAAAGGCAACACCCTAGCCCATCCATGCGACACGGTCTCCAATGTCCCGCCCTGGTTCGAGACCGGCCCCCACCGACAACCGTGGTCCACCTCGGACGACGCAGTCAGCCTGCACAGAACGTCACCGCCGCCGGCTGTGACGCGCGCGGCGAAGGTCGCCTGCGTGTCACCAAACCCGGCCATCGTCTCCAACCCCAGTACTAGCTCAACTCACATACACGAGCACACTCAGTAACTATGTGAGATCAAGTGATAGCTCGCGGTGAGGGAAGTGATCAAGTGGGCCATCTCAAGTTAGAGTACGGCTCAGGCAGTACCCAATGGGCAGCCAGGCATCGCTGACCGAATCTAGGTTCCGGCCAGACCCCCACTGACACGTCGAAGGGAGACACGTGGACACCGTCGCCGACGTCGTACGCAGACTTTGGGGCCTCTGCAACTTCCTCCGGGACGACGGCATCTCATACCATGAATACCTCTCGGAACTAAGCACGTTGCTGTTTCTGAAGCTTGCTGAAGAACGTGCGATCGGAGTCCAACTGGCAGGAGTTCCGTCGTGGACAAGCCTCGCACATACAAGCGACGCAGAACTTTTGTCCAGCTATCGTCAAATGATTTGGGACGCGCGGACGGCCGCCAATCCGAAAATAAGAGAAATATTTTCAGAGACGGAAACAAGGCTCAAGTCTCCGCATGCGTTGCGCAAGCTAGTTACTGGCATTTCGGAAATCGATTGGTATACTGACCGATCGCACATCGTCGGCGACATCTATGAGGGCCTGATCGAGAAAAACGCCTCCGAGTCGCGATACGGAGCTGGTCAATACTTCACCCCACGTGCGCTGGTCGAGGCGATGGTGGCGGTAACGCAGCCAACACACTCTGACTCTGTATACGACCCAGCTGCGGGAACCGCCGGCTTCCTGATTTCCGCGGCTGCCGCGAGCCAGGCAGGCAACGACTATGCAAAAATCGCGGGCCAAGAGCTAGTGCCAGACGTGCATCGCATGGCACTGATGAATATCATGATCCATGGCTTCGAAGGTGACCTCGGAGTCGGCGACACTCTGTCACTTAGTCCTGAACGACTAGCAGTAACGCTCTGCCTTACCAATCCTCCTTTCGGCGTTCGTGGTGGCTTGGCGCCGAATCAGCAAAATTTACTTCAATACCCTACGTCGAACAAACAGCTGGCCTTCCTGCAGCACGCCTATACGTCGCTTGAGGAAGGCGGACGAGCAGCAGTGGTCGTGCCCGATAATGTGCTTTTCGAATCCGGTGTTGCGTCATCGATCCGTAGCCATATGCTCGACAATTATAATGTCCATACAATTCTCCGGCTGCCCCCGGGAATATTCTACGCAACCGGCGTCCGCACGTCAGTTCTGTTCTTTGCGAAGACGCAGCCGACCGAAACGGTGTGGACCTACGATCTGCGGTCGGGCGGTACGTCCTATACCAAAAAACGCCAGCTGTCTTCCAGCGACCTCAAATACTTCATATCATCGTACGGCCCGGACCCGCTTGGGATGTCTCCTCGAGAAGAGTCCGAGACGTTTTACTCGACCAGCAGGAAAGAGCTTGGGACTCTGGGTGAAACACTCGATATTCCCTCTCCCAGAAGTTTCACGCACGTCCCGGGGCTGACGCCTGAACTGATGGTGGACTCTCTGATTGAGCAGTTGCAAAGCGCGCTCGACATGGCTCGCGACATGGCGCAAATCATTTCCGAACCGTACTCGCGAGACTTGCCGCGATGACTTCGATTCGCCTTCCCAGGCATTGGCTCGCCTATCGGGTTGACCAAGTAGGCGAAGCAACCATCGGACAGCAGAAGGTCCGAGATTCCTCCGGGGTACGTCTCCCGTATTTGCGGGTAGCGAACGTACAGGACGGCTTCCTCGATCTCGGAGACATTGCGGAGATGCCCTTTTCGGATCGGGACCGCTTCCTTTTAAACCCAGGCGACGTCCTTCTCTGCGAGGGACAAAGTAAAGAATTGGTCGGACGAGCCGCCCTGTTCGAAGGGCAGATAACGAACGCTGCCTTTCAAAATCACATTATCAGGTTCCGCCCCGGCCCCAACGTTTTGCCAGAGTACGCGCTTCAAGTGTTTCGTGCCTACCAAAAATCAGGCGTCTTCTCGCGGATTTCCAAAGGCACCACAGGCATAGTAAATCTAGGACTTGGGCGATTCAGGGGTTTGCCTTTTCCGCTGCCACCCTTGGATCTCCAACAAGAACTAGCATCGCGGTCTGCGGCTCTGCAAATGCTCCTGGACCAGACGATGGCTCTAATCAAATCGGTCAAACTTACGCTTCGCGACCTACTGCCCATTGCTGCGGATCAGGCTATCCTTGGCGAAGATGCGAACTCTTGGTCCACCGGTAGAGCAGGAGCTAGCCCCTGGGGGTTAAGAGCCGCGGCGGACATAGTTGCCCCAGACGCACCAATCACCTACGGCATTTTGAAGCCCGGGCCGGACGTTGAAGACGGCGTCCCCTATATTAGAGGGCAAGACCTACAACAGTGGGAGATCCGGACTCACGGCCTCCTGCGCTGCTCTCGAGAAGTCGCGAATCGTCACTCTCGGTCAACTCTACGCCACAACGATGTCCTGCTTGGCATAATTCGCCATACGCGGGTGGCAACGGTACCGGCCGAACTCGATGGTGCGAACATCACACAAGGTACGGCACGCCTGCGGGCTTCGGATGACGTGAACTACAGATTTCTAGCACATTGGCTTTCAAGCCGAGCTGCTCAATCCTGGCTTCAGGGTCATATGCGTGGTATCGATATGCCAGGCTTAAACTTGCGCGATGTTCGCAAGCTTCCTGTTCCGCTCCCCGATTTGCAGGAACAGATTCGAGTCGTCACTCGACTGGAACAGATAGCTGGCCGAGCAGCGCTATTGTCTTCGGCAATAGAGTCCGGCACAGATTGGGCCCAATCTCTGGAGCAAGAAGGGCTACGGTCAATCGTTTACGGAGAGATCGCTAATAGCGCAACGAGCGAATGGCAGCAAATCTGGGCCGACAGGACGCCAGAGGTCCGTCTAGCCGGTGTTGCGCCTATGGACCAGCAAGCAGTCGGAGAAGCTCTCGCAGGGGTCGCAGCGGAACCCTCGGCCTCGCATAGGAGTGCCAAAGAAGTACGACAGGGAGTCGCAGTGTCCACGTCGGGTATGGCAGCTGTTGATGCTGCGCAACTCGTTCTGACCCTTAGAGAGCTAGGCGGCAGTGCTACGCCAGAAGAGGTATTCACTCGGCTCAACCTCAGTGAAGTCGGTGTCGACAGCTTCTATCTTGCGCTAAGAGAAGCGGTCGCGAATGGAGAGATAGAGGTCCCGCCGGGCCCATCTACGGTTCTCACGATGGTGGCTAACGAGATATGAGGCTACACTTCCTACATATAGATTCGTTCAAGAACTTAAACAATTTCAAAATCGACTTTGATGATACGGCTTCGGTTACTGCACTCGTTGGTCGGAATGGGACCGGGAAGTCGAACGTCCTCGAAGCTCTTACTCTGATCTTCCGTGATCTCGATCTCGGCCAACCGCCATCTTTGTCATTTAGCGTTAGATACGAGTGCCGGCGCAGTGTAGTGTCAATCGACGGCACAGCCGGTTCAAGAGAATATCGGGTCGAGGTTGACCATCAATCGGTTCCATCGCGCACGGTCGTCGGCGAGAACGGTCGAAAGTATCGTCCTGACTTCGTGTTCGGCTACTATTCAGGCCCTTCAAACCGACTAGAGCAACACTTTTTCTACCACCAAGAGCGGTTCTATCAAGATCTAGTTCGTGGTCGCGAGAACCCGCTTCGGCCCCTTTTCTATGCCCGCGCCGTGCATTCGAATTTTGTTCTTCTGGCATTCTTCCTTGAGGACGATCCACAGGTCCAGGCGTTGCTGCGAGAGCACTTGGAAATTGAGCGCCTGGACTCCGTACTGTTCGAACTCCAGCAGCCCGAGTGGAAGAGTAAAACTGGAGATCCGAGATTTTGGTACGCTCGCGGCACTGTTCAGGTCTTTCTCGATGCTCTGTATCGACTTTCGCTTGCGCCGATGCGCTTGAGCCCTCGGATCGCATCGGGTGGCCGGAGATCCGTGAGAAGAAATCACCTATATCTGTTCCTGCCATCTCTTGCCGAGATCCGAGGGCTGCGGTCGTTTTACAGGAGCAATCAAGAATTTTTCAAGGCGCTGGAAAGTACTTACATTTCCGATTTAATTTTCGATGTTCGCATTCGGGTAACCCTACGAAAGGCGGGTGCCCCTCTCACTTTTCGTGAGCTCAGCGAAGGCGAACAACAGTTGCTACTGGTTCTCGGACTTATGCGATTCACGCGAGAAGACGAATCGCTATTCCTGCTCGACGAACCTGACACACACCTTAATCCTGCATGGAGTGCTCAGTATCGTCGATTCCTCGAAAGATTCGGTGGCCTTGACGATAAATCGCACGTAATTATGGCTAGTCACGACCCACTTGTAGTCAGCGCGCTCAAGAAACATGAAGTTCGAATTTTGCAGCGCACGAACGAGGGAAGCATTCGTGCGGTTGCGCCCGAGGAGGACCCCCAAGGGATGGGGGTAAGCAATTTGCTTATGAGCGATGTTTATGGACTACGCGCACCGCTTGACGTCGACACTCTTGAGAAGATCGATCAAAAGCGTCGTCTCGCTGCCAAGGATGTCTTGTCGACGGAGGAGGCCAAGGAGTTGGCCACGCTTGCAGCAGAACTGTCCAATATGGGCTACTTGATGGAGGATCAAGACCCGGATTACGCAAACTATCTCCGCGCCAAATACCACGCCGATGAGGAACTAGCCTTTACATTTCAGTCGGGCGCAGAGGCGATCGTCGATGACATTCTCGGAACAAATTCGGAGGGTTGACAGGATGAGACATGTCGCTCTTGATCGAGTTGAGTCGGTAATTCCGGCCGAGTGGCATGCCAAGGCAAAGAAGGTCAACGAGGAGTTGGCGGCAGCGACTACTGTTGCTGGACGCAAGGCAATCGTGAAGGCAAATGAGGATCTCTGGCGAGAAGCCGGCCGTCATTTAGCTACCGTAATGGAAGGGAAGTGCTGGTATTGCGAAATCCGAGATGTGCGATCCGACCATCCCGTTGACCATTATAGGCCGAAAGGTCGGGTTGCTGGCGAGAGCCATGGCGGCTACTGGTGGCTAACCTTCGCTCTCGAGAACTATCGCTGGTCATGTACCTTCTGCAATAGTCGCCGCGTTGATGTCGAAGGCGGCACATCTGGTGGCAAGCAGGATTTCTTTCCGCTGTCACCAAGTGGTAAACGTGCGCAGGTTCCCGCCGACTCACTCGAAAACGAGCACCCGCTGCTGTTAGATCCGACAGACTCTCGTGATGTAGCCCTGCTCCTCTTCGACGAAACGGGAGTTCCGTCACTGGATCCGAAACACGCGCAGATACACGATGATCTTCGCGTCGAAGCAAGTATTGAATTTTACCATTGGCGCCATCGACCCCTGGCTTCTGCGCGGCGTCTTATTTTCCGGAAAGTTGCAGTCGTTTGCGCTGACGCCGACAATCTTCTTCAAGGTTTCGAGCGCACACGTGATCAAGCTATTCACCACAAGTGGATGAGGTCAGTGCGAGCGTTGAATATGATGGCAGATCGCGCAAGTGAGCACTCTGCTGCGGCGCTTTGCGCGCTGCGCGGCCTCCGCACAGCAAGTAGGAGCGCGGCTGAGGCATTGGATCTTCCATAGGCCAGATGGACGACACCGGATCTGCTGCTGGGCGGGCTGCCACCCCCATCAAACATCTCCCGATTGCCTGATCCGTTGTGCCACTAAGCGTCGACCGGTTCGCGCTCGGCGAGGCATCCGCTGGTTGGGCGATCCGGAAACCTGGACGCTTCGGGTATGAGGTTGCCGGTGTGTACGACGTTGACAGGCATGCCTGGCAACGTGATGCGTCGCATGGCGCGGTCATCGCCTCGGCGGTCAGTATTGAGGCCCAGGCGCGCCAATCCCAAGCCGTGATTCCACTGGCGAAGTCGGTTGCGGATCTTGTGGGAGAGTGACGGCCTGTCCTGTTTCAGGCTTGTCGCGCTGTCACGAGGGAGTTGTCGTTGTTGCGTCCCGCTGCCGGTATATCGCAGATCCCGCAGGCCACTGCCGGGTTGGCGTGGAAGGTTCATCGGCGTGGGACCGATGAGATGCGGGTGCGCGACGCGTTGGGTCCGTTGTTCACCGACACCGACTTCACCAGCGGCCGGTTCGCCGGGATGTACTCCCCGCTCGGACAGCCGGGCCTGTCCCCGGCCCTGCTGGCCATGGTGACGATCCTGCAGTTTCGGCACAACCTGTCCGATGCCGACGCGGCGCAGGCGGTGGCCGACCGCATTTCCTGGAAGTACGCCTTGGGCCTGGACCTCGACGACGCCGGGTTCGACCCGTCGGTACTCACCGAGTTCCGGGCCCGGCTGGTCGTCGACGAACGCGCGAACGCGTTGCTGGAACTGATGCTCGACCGGCTCAAGGCCGCCGGGCTGGTCCGCGCTGGTGGCCGGCAGCGAACGGACTCCACGCACGTGATCGCCGGGGTGCGGCGGCTGAACCGGATCGAGACGGTCGGGGAGACCCTGCGGGCGGCGCTGGAGACGATCGCCGGGATCAGCCCGGGCTGGATCGCGGCTGCTGCTGGAGGCCGGATGGGACGAACGGTACGGCCGCAAGGTCGAGACCAGCCGGCTGCTGCGCCGCAAGAACGCCTCCGCGCAGGCCCTGGCCGACCAGATCGGCGCCGACGGAGCCAAACTCCTCTCGGCGATCGACGCCGACCCGGTCGCGGGCTGGATGAACGAACTGCCCGAGGTGGCGACCCTGCGGCTGGTCTGGCAGCAGCAGTACGTCACCACCAGTACCGGCCCGCCGCGGCTGAAGACCACCCAGGAACTGTCCCCAGCGGCCGTGCGGGTGCATTCCCCGTACGACCCCGAGGCCCGCTACAGCAGCAAACACCCCAGCGAACAGCCGCCCGGGCGGCCGACGGAGTGGGTCGGGTCGAAGGTTCACCTGACCGAGTCCTGCGACCCCGACCTGCCCAACCTGGTCACCGACGTGCACACCATGCCAGCCACCGAACCCGACGTGACCGCCACCACCGCCATCCAGGACAAGCTCATCGCCCGCGGCCTAACCCCGGGCGAGCATCTCATGGACGGCGGCTACCCCAGCGCCGCCACCATCACCGCCAGCGCGCAACGGGGCATCACCCTGCTCGCCCCGATCGTCGTGCAGACCGGCCGCAACGCCGGCAAGGGCACCTTCACCCCCGCCGACTTCACCATCAACTGGGCCGCGGGCGTGGCGACCTGCCCCGCCGGGGCCACCAGCCGATCAATGAAACCCGACAAGCGAGACCTGGTCACCTTCGCATTCTCCCGCCGTGACTGCCGGCCCTGCCCGATCCGTGACCGGTGCACCCTGGCCGCCGAACACATCGCCCGCCGGATCACCGTGCACCCCGAGCCCATCCACCAGGCGCGGATGGCAGCCCACACCGCCCAGCACAGCGACCAGTGGCGCAAGACCTACCACGCCCGCGCCGGGATCGAGGGCACCGTCTCCGAAGCTGTCCGCGGCCCGAACCTGCGCCACGCCCGATACCGGGGCCTAGCCAAGACCCACCTGCAGAACGTCGTGAGCGCTATGGCCATCAACATCAGCCGCCTCGGCACCTACTTCGATACCAAACCCGCCACCCAACGCCGACCCACCCGCATCCACCAACTCTGCACTACCTACACCCCGGCAGCAGCCTGACCTGCACATACAGACTTCGCCAGCAGGATCAGCCGTGCACTTCGACCGGTCTTTCAGAGCGGGATGCTGTGTAGGGACGCGACCTTGAACGATCAAGCGCCACGTGAAGGAGGCACCGAGCAAAGGATCGCAGGACAGATCAGCGAGTCCTGCTTGATTTCGGCAACATCAACAGGTGGCTCTGCTAGGTTTTCGGGCGTGGATCTGCTGACTGACGCGATCACCACGCTGGACCAGCGCGGTGTACTCACTCCGCTCGCCGACCTAATCCAGCAGGTGTACCGACGAGCAGCGGAACGTCATGAGCCCGCCCTGGGTGACGACGCGATGAGCTTCGGCACCACAGTGTGGCGGAACCTGACCAACCTCGGCGCCGCTCAGCTCGCTAGCCAGTCCGGCGTGGACGCGCGGATCGAGGACAACTCTCTGGAGATCCTCACCGCCGGTTACATCCTGCGGCTCTACTCACTGCACGGCGGCACCGAATCCAACGTCGAGTCGATCCGCTGGGAGGGCAGCGAGACCCGTCTTGGCGGGGCCGTGGAGAACAGCACAGACGGACAGTTAGCCCTCGACGACGACGAACAGTTCCCACACGCGTTCGCAGGGCTGGTGCCCCGCAAACGGCACATCCGGGTCGCGCACGCCGGTGATATCGACACCGGCGAGGCAGTCGCCTACCTCGGTCTGCCGCGCGACAACCGTAACGGCGGCTCACCGTGGTTCGAAGTCGCCCTATGGTTCGGCGCGCCCGCTCACCCCGCTACCGAGCCAGCTCGTCCAGCGTCCGAGCGCATGCAGCAGCATCACGGCGAACTGCCGATCCCAGACATCGAACTGCAACTGCGTCGCACCACCCGTAGTGCGGGCGTGTCGATGTCTGCATGATCCGAGGATCGAGTCGCGCCGCCACGCCAGCCTTGGCGGTGGCGGCGTTCCAGCCGCACGCGCTCACGCTGGCACGGCGGTGGCGCCGTATGTCCAAGAAGCAGCTTGCGGTACACACCGGGGTCACGCCCGCCGCCGTCAGCCAGTACGAACTCGGTCAGGCTCGACCCTCCGCCGGCGTCCTGGGTCGGCTTGCTCTCGCCCTTGCGTTGCCCGTCGAGTTCTTCGCCGCCGGGTTTCCGACACTCGCCACGCCGGGTCATGCGCATTTCCGAAGCTTGCGGGTCACCACGCAGGCCGAACGCGATCAGGCCCTCGCCTTCGGGGAAATCGCATGGCGGGTCATCGACGTGCTGCAGCGCTATGTTCACCTTCCTGATCTACGGCTACCACAGCTCGACCTGCCGGAACCAGCGACGACAGCGGGCATCGAGGGCGCCGCGATCGAGGCCCGTGCCGCTTTCGAACTTGGTGATGAGCCGATTCCCCACGTCACACGGCTGCTTGAGTCGCACGGCATCATCATTCTCACCCTGCCCGACGCCTCCGACCGAGTGGACGCCTTCTCTCACTGGTACGGACAACGACCGTTTGTTTTTACCAGTCCCAGCAAGAACGATAGAGCCCGGTCAAGGATGGACGCTGCCCATGAGCTCGGCCACCTGCTGCTGCACCACGACGCCGAGCCCGGAAGCCAGATCCTTGAAGGGCAGGCCACCGCGTTCGCCTCGCAGTTCCTCGTCCCGACCAGTCGCCTACGGGACGAACTGCCTGGACGGCTCGATTTCGACCGTCTTCATGAGCTCAAAAGGCGCTGGGGTATGTCGCTGAAGGCGCTTATCTATCGAGGTCATAAGATCGGCGTCTACCGTGACCACACCTACCGCCGCGGGATGACCCTGCTCGCCGAGTGGGGCTACCCGGAGCCCGGCGATCTCGGTCCGCGCGAAGTGCCATCCATCGCGGGGCAGGCGGTGCGCCTGCTCGCTTCCGAGGGTGTCCACCTCGATGCGTTGGCGGCGCGGTCGGCGATGCCCATCGAGTTTCTCGAAGCCGTCGTCGCCGCAGGTACGGAATTCGTCTCCGGCCGGACGGACACCCCAACCCCTTGAGCTGAACGCTGCCGCCGACGATCGGAGGTCGTTACGCGAGGGACCCACGTAGCTGCGGCGCCACCGGACGACGGCCCGAACTCCCATCGCTAACCGTTGGCGGTGGTGGCGACGTAGGTACCACGGCCTACGACCGTGGCTACGAGTCCACGGTCGCGGAGGAGTTGGATCGCTTTGCGGGCGGTTCCTCGGGCGACTGCATACTCCTGGACGAGCTGGTTCTCCGACGGGATCGGCCGGTTCGGCAGAAGTTCGCCCGCGTCGATGCGTGCCTGGATGGCGTCTGCCACCTGCACGTATAGCGGGGTAGGCCCTTCACGGTCGATCACCTCCTGACCATCCCATCGGCCGGAGACCCATAGTCGCCGAGGGGTAACCATGGTGAGCCATGTACAGGCATGGTGAACAGGCGTAGGCTCTAAGCTGCTGCAACTACAGCGCTACGCCGGTAGCCAGCACGGCCCGCGGCACCGTCAAGGGCCAGGCAGTGTTAACCAGCCAGCTCGGCGTCGATGGTCGTGCGGCGCCTCTCAGCGAGAACAAGCCAGGGCCCTGGGCCCGACAGAGCGGGTACTGGTCCCGCTCGGACGCCGCAGCCGCCGTCATGCCGATCAAACCCGCAGGGCACGGCTTGGCTAAGAACGCAACCTCTGAAACCTGTTGCACGGTGTCACGCCGCTGCTTGTCAGCCGCCCAGTGACAGGCCGACCCATCCACGCGTCTATGCGGCACGGCGCGAGCTCGGTGAAACGGCTCTATCGCCAGCCAACTAGCCGTTGAACCGGAACGAGAAGTACGAGCGACAGACACGGGGATCACATGAGCAACACTGCCGGAATCTTCAAACGATGCGGCTGCATCGACCCGACGACCAAGCGGCGCTGGGGCGAACGCTGCCCACGCCTACCCGAACCGGACCACGGCAGCTGGTACTTCACCAGTGCGATCCACGACCTGCTCGGGCGGACCGAACGCGTGCGCTGCGGCGGCTTTCCCAGCGAGCAGGCCGCTCGTGAAGCCCGCGACGAGTTCCTGCGGCTGTCGGCCGAGGAACGCACCGCACAGAACTGGACCGTCAAACGATGGCTGCAGTACTGGATAGCCGGCCGCACCCCGGATCCGGCCCACCACGGCGGCGAACTACAGCCACGACATCCAGCGATTCCTGATCTCAGCCGTCGGCCATCTCACCCTCGCCGAGCTGACCACGCGGCAACTCACCGCAGCCTTCGCCGAGATCGGCAGGGCCACCAACCGCTACGGGCACAGGCACACCGTCTGCACGCTGCAACATCTGCACCGAACACTGCGGGCAGCGCTCAACGCCGCGGTCCGCGACGGCATCATCGTCACCAACCCGGCGGTCGGGGTGGAACTACCGGCCCGCGAACGCTCACACGCCGAGGTCTGGACGCCGCCGCGGGTGGCCGCGTGGCGGGCTACTGGCGAGCGCCCCGTCGTCGCGGTCTGGACGCCGGAACAACTCGCCGAGTTTCTGCAATCAGTACGCCACGACAACCTGTACGCCTTGTGGTGGCTCCTCGCGGCGCGTGGCCTGCGCCGTGGCGAAGCCGCCGGACTGCGGTGGACCGACGTCGACCTCGATAACGCCCAGCTGGCCATCGCCCGTCAGCGCACCACGGTCGGCTACACCGTCCACGAAGGGGCACCCAAGTCCGCTACCAGCCGCCGAATCGTCGCGCTGGACCCCTACAGCGTGCAGGTCCTGCGTCTGCACCGTCGAGGCCAGGAGCGGCGACAGGAACGCCGTGACGACGCCGGAAAGCTTTGCCTGCCCAGTGGGTATTCTTCACCAGGCCCGACGGCGCGCCGTTCCATCCCGGCTACTTCAGCCAACGCTTCCGTCTGCTCATCGACCGGGCTGACCTGCCACCGATTCGCCTGCAGGACCTGCGCCACGGAACAGCCAGCCTCGCCCACAGCGCCGGCGCCGATCTCAAGACGATCCAGGGCCTCCTCGGGCACTCCACGATCGCGATGACCGCGGACGTGTACACCAACGTGCTCCCCGCCGTGCAACGCACTGAGGCCGAAGCTACCGCCCGGCTGATCCTCGGGGTTGGCGACGATCGTCTGGCAGGCCGCCCCGTCACCAAACGGGTCATTCAGCGTCCCCGACGCCCTCACGCAGGTCAGCGACCGAACGCAGCCGAGGTCCCGGCCGCCAAACGACGCCGTGTCGCGCGCAACGCCAGGGCAGCCCGGCGTAGAGCGGGCGGAACCTTCTGACGTGTTATCAGATGGTCGGGACTCGGAATCGCTTCGCGTACGGCAAGAGAAGATGTCGCTGAGCTGCGAAAACAGTGAACGCCGTCCCACGATCACAAGCGGATGTCCCGCCAGATGGGACCGTTGTGTTCCTGTTGTGATCGGGCGTTCGGAATGTGTTCGAGCCGAGAATCGCGGCGGATACGCCCTCTGAGCTGCACAAACGTGAGGCAGGACCGCGCCCCACATGCGCCCCACACGAAAGCAGGGAATATAGCCGGTTGGCTATATTCCCTGCTTTCGTGTGGGGCGCCCGAAGGGACTCGAACCCCTAACCTTCTGATCCGTAGTCAGACGCTTCGGGCGCAGAGGACCACTTGTACCATCTCACGAAAACGTGTCGTTTCGCAAGGGCTCCGTACTCGAACGGCGCGATACGTATCCGCAGGTCCACGCGATCTCGCTTCCCGTCGGAACCGCCGGACTCGCGAGCGCTCGGCGTCCGTGCTGGTTTGGTGCGGGTTGTGCTCGACAGTTGTGCTACGTCCGATCACGCTAGGAACACAACGCGATCCCGACGATCGGTCCCACGCTCGATGGCAGCCGCCCTCCGGCGCGGCCGCCTGGCGGACGGATCAGCGGGATCGTCCGACCCATGCCTGGTGGCTGTCGGCGACGTGCAGGTCACCGGATCGTCGTCCCTGCAGGATTCCGGTGCGCATCCGTCCTTCGATCACTTGCAGCCCGCGGCTTTCTGGATGAAGCAGGTCGCGGGAGATCATGATCGGTGGTACGAGCCACGTTCCCTCGTTCTCCCAGGCGTCCTGAATTCGTTGCGGGCGCTTGCTCAGCCAGTAGACGTGATCTGCCGCGACCTCCTCGAGCCACTCCTGGTCGCTGGGGCCGGTGGGTATCGATTTGAGTTCTGCAACGGGGACGTCCTCAAGGTTCCACCGGATTCGTGCGAGGTCGAGGTCTTCGTAGTCTCTGAGGAATTCAAGGTGTTCACCGTGGTCGTAGAGCCACTGCCGCACCACGTCGTCGGGCCACCGCAAGTCGGCGATCGCTTCGAGCTGCAGGAAGACCCGAAGGTCTTGGTCCCGGTCGGCCGGGGGAAGGTTCTTCAGGAAGATCGGCACGCTGCCTCGCACTCGGGTCATCTCGTCGGTATGCCTGACTCAACGACCGGAGCCGCCTCGTGTGGGACATGCCGGCTCGCCATCGGCCGGCGCCTCGGGAGTGGTGCGTGACCCTATGCCGCTGGAGGCTCGGTGGCGCGCCGTACCAGCTCTGCGTACGTCCACTGCGCGTCGCCTACATGGTCATGGCCGTCGAACCGGCCGAGGTTTGCCACGTGCCCTCCGCCCATGAGCTGGAACTGTGCGTGCCAACCCGAGTCTCGGGTAAGGATGACCGGCTCGTCGATGTCCGGGAACTGATCTGCCGTGATATCCAGGATCAGCCCGTCCTGCTCGAGCCACGCATGCGTGTGGAACGGCTCGTCCCGCTTGCCCGACCGGTACTGCCAGTCACCGAGCCCCGAGTCGGCGAGGAACTGGCCCAGCAGCTCGCACGCGTCTCCGCATGAGCCCTTCGGAAACTCGGCGAGGCTGACCATCCGGAGGCCACCTCGCTCCAGCCCTGCACGGAATGCGGACGCGGCCGCACGCACCGCCGTTTCGTGATCATCATTGAGCCCGCGCGGATACATTGCTAGAGGTTATGCATAGACAGTGAGGCGGGGCTAACTGAATACCGATCGAGGAGCTGCACAACGTACGTGCAGGACTGGTACACGCCAGTGAGGCAGTGTCCGTGGATGAGGACTTCGCTTTGCTGTCGTCGGCGAAGTTCGACACCGACAGGATCGAGGTGACCGAGCGCTTCGGCCTGAAGCCGATCCTGCCGCTGACCACCGTGCTTCCGTTCGAGCGCCATGTCCGGTGGGCACACAACCCGAGACGAAGAAGCCCCAGGTCAGGAAGCCGAAACACGCCGAGCAGCCCGTGCAACCGCAGGCACCCACGGCGCACCTACGTGACACCCACTGTCCACACCGGACGAACGACGATGGCGCCTGGCCTGCGTTTCAGCAGGCCAGGCGCCAGTCGATCAAGCTTGCCCGAAGGGACTCGAACCCTAACCTTTGATCCGTAGTGCTTGCTGATGTCACTCGAATGGTTATCGAGTCGTCCAGCGGTGGGTTCGTTGTTACCGTCCTCGACTGGGGCACGCACGAGGTTGGCGAATCACAGTATGAGGCGGGAATGGCAGAGCGTAAGCGAGGCCGTGGAACCGGTCGGGTGTCGCTCGGCAAGCGGATCGCGAGCCGCAACCGTGACAGCCTTCTTGCGTTGTTGACCGCGGCGGGCGCGAGCCCGAGCATCCGTCACCGCTGGCCGTCCGTTGGCCATCTGCTGTCGCTGGCGCTGCGTAGCTCAAGCGGCGGACGCGCGGTTGACGTGGTGGATCTGCCGGGTTTGGTCGAGGAGTGCCTGACCGACGACCCACGCATCAGCCGGTACGAGGACTTCGTTCCGGCGGATCCCCGGCTCGTTGTTCTGGGACGTGTCGGCGCGGACGTTGTGCGACTGTTTCCTGGGTCCGTGGAACGGCCGGTCGCAGACCTCGCCCGATGGGCCCTGGTCGCGCAGGCTACGGACTCGTACTTGATCGAGGAGCTCGGGTTCGGCATCAGCCACTTTACTGAGCTGGCCCTTCGCTACGCCGACTACGCGGTCACCGTGATTGCGCCGGCATGGCCGGCCGCGCCAGCGGACGACGACGAGTCCGTCTCGCTCGAACCGGATGAGCTGGCGGCGGTTCAGAACTTGCTTGGCTCGCCCGTGCCGGCAGGACTGCTGGTCTCGCCGCAGGCTCAGGCCGCGTACGACTGGGCGACCGCACCATTCGGGACGCTGAGCTACGACGTCACAGATCCGAACAGTGCCTTCGGGCGCTACCTGGCGGTGTCGCTGACGAAGCCTGAAGTCGTGCCGGAGCAGCGGTTCTGGTTGCCGCCTGCCTTCTTGCCCGAGGCCACAGCACATGGCGTCGTTGAGCTGGCGGCGCGAGCCGCCGAGGAACCCCGAGTCGCTCGGCGGTTCGCCCAGATGGCGGCCGATCGCCTTCGCCGGGCGCTATTCCGTTTCGCCGACGAAGTACTCGGCGCGCCCGATGGCGTTGACGGGCCTTCGGTCAGCACCACCGACGACGTCGTGCAGTGGGTCGCGCTGATCGGTGACGGACGGGCACTTGCGGTTCAGCTGGTGACGCAGCTCAAGCCGGGCCCTCCGCCCTACCCAGGACCTCCCGAGGCGTACCGGGTAGCCCAAGCGGCACGTCGGTACCCCGATCGGCCGGTCCGCGTCCGCGTTCCTGGTGGGGTGCTCGACCTCGGCCCTGGGCTTGAGGTGGTCCCACTGCTGGTCGTCGCGTCGTCGGGGCACGTCGCCCCGCCCTCTCAGCCGCAGGGCCTGCCGATCATGTCCTTGGACGACGTCATCTGGGCTTCGACCACGGCCGACGAGGAGACGGACCTGTACCTGTTCTGCCGCGAGCTCGCTCGAGGTACCAGAGGCAAGTTGCTCGCCTTCGAGGCGATCAACATCTGGCAGTGGTGGCACGCCAACGGCAAGACGCTGTTCGGCGGTGCGCACGCGCCCCACATGATCTCGATCGAACCGCACTGGGGCATGGCCGAGTGGGAGCGCAGCGCGGGTCACGCCGGCCTGGAACAGGCGCTCGCTACCCTTGAGCTGTCACCGATCCAGGACTGGATGGGCGCCACGGATCCCGCAGTCGGGCCGCCGTCGGTGTATGGCTGGTCGTCCTGCAGCGTCCAACTGCAGGGCGAGCCCGAGCCGCACCGCGACCCGGCCGATACAACGATGCCGACGCCGATCGGCTGGCAGATCCACCTCGGCGAGGTCCCGGTCGCGGTCCGCTGTGCCGACGACGCGTGGGACCCCACCCACCGGGAAACGTTAAACACTCTAGCCGGGGCGTTCGCGTACGGCATCGACCAGATCGCGGGTCCATGGAACGCGGCCCACCACGACGTCGACGTGGCCGGTTATCTCAGCACCCTTCACCGGGCACAGTCCGGTAAATCCCCGGATCAGCCGCCTTCGTCACGCTCGATCGAGCCGGCGAACGTGCATTTCCACGATGGTCCGAAACGGCGGGTCGTGCGGGCTGAGCTGCACGTCGACATCGACCGGCTGATCGAGGACACGGTCGCGGACGGCAATGCCGCAGGCCTGGCCATGGCCGCAGCGTTCCACGACCTGATCCGGCAGGCCACAGTTCCTGAAGGCGCCGCGGAAACGGTGCGAACTGCATGGGAGGCGGCCAAGCCGACCTACGTAGTCGAAAGCACCACGTCGCCGACGGCTCGGCCCTCGCTGCCGGCACCCTGGCCCCTCGATGACGCCCTCGTTGCCGGAGCGCAGCTGGCCGTGGCCGAGGCCGTACGGCGCGCCGGAGTCGAGCCGGGAACCTACACCAGTGACGAAGCCAAGCGGCTCGATGGCCAGGTTCTCGCCCGTGCGGCACTGGCCGAGCTAACCCAACTGCTTAGCCGACACGCTCTGGGCGACCTCGTGGCCACGGGGATGCGCCAACTCGATCGCACGGTCGCCGCCAAAGAACGCGAAATCGCCGACATCCGCCGGGCTCGTACGATGCAGCTGTCCTGGGATCCCGTCACCCGCTCCGCAGAGGTCGAGGAGACGCACCTGCGCCTGCGACGGTGCAACGAGACCGCGATCGAAGCCGCGCTGCGGGCTGAACCCGCCGGGCCGGCACGCGTGGACCAGATCGGCTGGATGCAGATCCTGGCCGCCGCCTGGTCCTACCTCGAAGCGACCGGCCGGAGCGAGGCGATCCACCATCAGCTCAACCCGACCGCGCTCACCATCACGACCAGCTACGAGATCAAGACCGTGCCGGACACCTCGGGCACAGCCGCAACCGCTGGAGCCGGCCAGGGCCGGGTCTACGCCGTAAACGTCACGAAATACCGGCAGGCACGGTTGCTCGAGCAGATGGGTGCACCGCTGTCACTCGATCCTGAGGTTGACTCGGCCACCGAAACCGATGTCCACGTCAGTCCGAGTGGTGATCTCGTTCCCGAGCACCTGGACAAGGCCATGCTGGGCAGCTACGGCGCGTCGGCGGGCGACATCCTGACTGTACTAGTCGCGTTGGCCCGGTGGCCGGTTCCCGCCGTCGGTGACCACCTCGTGATCGTCGAACGCGACGATGCCGTCGCATATCTTCTAGAGGCTACCGACCTCGGTGAGATCGCCGGCGGACCGGACCGAGCGAGCGCTGCCATTACCGTACTCACCAGCACAGTTCCTGATCTTCAGGCAGCTGATTGGCGACCATGGCACGCGCGGAGTCGCAAACGCCGCATCCTCATCCAGCCGCTCGTCGAGCTGCCCGCCGGGACGCTGATGATCGCCCCGTTCTTTTGCTACGCCGCCATGACCGTCTACCTGAACTATCTGCGGCAAGGCCTGCTGCCCTGGAGCCAGCCGGAGCCGCCCAAGGCGATTAATCGGGCTCTGGAAAACATTCGCGACGAACGGAACAAGGCACTCGAAAGCGATGTCGACCACCTGCTTGCCGGCGCGGGATACACCACCCGGTCACAGGTCAAGGAGACGGACCCTGGCCGGCTCGGCGTGCCCTCGCTGTCCGGTGAGATCGACACAGTTGCGGGGCACCTGGGCTCGCGCATCATCTGGCTCCTCGAGGTTAAGGACCCGGCCGACATCTTCGTAACGCCCGAGATCCGCCGGCACCTCGACACCTTCTACGTGGGGCACCGGAGTAAACCGGCGTACCTAACTCAGCTGCAACGCAAGCTCGCCGACCTGGCGCCGTACGCCGCCGAGGTCGCCGCCAAGCTCGGCCTTCCCCCGCTGCCCGCGGACACCGGCTACGTGGTACGACCGCTCTTCGTCACCCGACGCCCGGTGCCGGCGGCATTCGTCGGAGAAGAGACGCCCTTCACCACCGTCGGCGACCTTCTGCGGTTTATCCGCGAGCAGGAATAGATCGACAGACCCCTTTGGGTCTACATCCGTTCCGCGGGCCGCCGCGAGTCTGGCAGGTGGGCCGTAGCGGCAACCGTTATGCCCGGTGCGCGTCAGCCGATCATTCATGGCTCGTTTCAGTCGCCGTTGCTTCCCCCGACCCGATCGAGATGGGCAGCAGGAGGGACCGGCACACTAGGCCGACGATTATGCCGGTTCCGATCGCGTCGGCGGGTTTCGTTGCGGATCTAGAACCATCCGGTCAGGCCGTTGGGCCGGCGTTTGTGTCCGACGGTGTCCGTCCATGTGCCCTGACCGCCGGCCTGTGCCGGCGTGCCGGTCCCCTTTGCGATACGACCCTGAGTACGTTGTCAGAGCCAGCAGGTGAAGAAGTGTTCGAGTTCCAAACTCGGCGAATGATCTCCGATTCTGCACGCTGACCCCCGCGCGATTTGGCGGTGCCGCACGATAGCTGTCTACGTCGAAGGCGTATTCGAGCGGGATCTCGGAGACCTGGTGGATCGGCGAGAAGCCTGGACTGCTGTAAAGTCGCGGACTACTACTCGCCTCCAGACTTCGGCGTTTCGCGCCCGTGCCTCCTGGAGCCACTTCGGTTGGTCGTGTGGATACGGGGTAGGGAGCCGTTCGCCCCAGAACAATCCGATCAGTGTTCTTCCTGCCGCATAGCTGCGGAGGGTGTCTTCACGGATGTATAGCAGGTTGCCCTCGAAGCGGCTGGGGGCACTGAAGGTCAACGCCACGACGGTTCCGTCGGGTCCGCGTTGGCCAAAGGTTTGTGGTTCGGCCTTGAGTTGCATTGCCGTGGACAGGTTGCGTGAGGGGACGAGCGGGTGGCCGGCGTCGTTGAGGGGGGAGTGATACCCCTCCCAACCGAATTGATGCATCAAGATCTCGGCTGGGACCAGGGTCTGGTTTTCAAGCTGGATGGACCCGAGATACGGATCATCCTGGGGGTCGTCTTCATGGATGTGGGCGAAATGCGGATGCCAGGGAATCTCGCCGGCGAATGTGTAGTGGTCTTCGGGTGCTTCAGGAATCCAATGACGGCCTGGGTACGGACGTGACTGGAGCGCTTCTCGGATGACGTCGACGTGCTCGGGTGCGACCAGTGCAGTCACGAGTAGCCCCCAAACCCTTCGGCCAGGGGTCTGTCCCTTGGTGGAGAGGTACCCTCCGACCGCGACCCAGGGTCCGGGGTGAGTGTTGAGTTCGGCCGGGTACATCAGTTCGTCGGAGACGTCTACCTTGCCGAGGATGACCCACTCTTCGTCAGTGGCCGGCGTCGGCGTGGCCCAGTCCCCGATGGCGACGGGAAGCGGGGCTGGCCTCTCGGGGAATGACGGATCGATTCCGAGGTCGGAGAGACGCTCGGAGCGGGGCTTCAGATCTCCCCGGTCATCGAGCGCGCCGGCGTGCCCGTAAAAGGCGATCCAGCTGTACTTCTTGCCGTATCGCTCGGGGTTGCCTTCCCGATCTGCGTCTCGGTACGAGCGTTCGGCAATCATGGCATCGATAGCTCCGAACTTGTCGTGTGACCAACCCAGCTCTACGACCGCGCTGCGCACGTTGGCCAGAACTTGCTGGTATCCGGGATCGTCGAAGTCGTAGTTGCCGCGCTCTGGTAGCAGCCGTCCAAGGGTGTAGTTCTCGAAGTCCATATGCATGGCGCCACGAACGTCCTGAACGCGCGGATCGGAGTCCGCAAGGATGTTAATGGCGGGACCGGCACCGAAGGCGATCCGTCCGTCGCCGTCCAGGACCGCTGTGTCCGAGTCGGGGTAGTGCGTGGCTGCGAAGGTGAAGATGCCGTGGACGTGTAGGCGGGTTAGCCAGTGGCTGGTCGGGTGGCGGGCGGCTGGCCCGATGAGCGTTTCGGCGAGGGCTGCCAGGAACGGAGGAAGCGCTTGGGCGATCGTCGTGTCGTGCACCTGGTGGGCCATGATGACGCCGTAGCTCGCCGCGGCCATCCGCTCGGAGACGTACTCGTCGTTGATGTCGAACGACTCCACGGTCATCGTGAACAGCGCCTTGGGATCGTGTCGCCCGAACCAATACAGCGACCTGGTGGCCTGATCCCGTAGCGCCCGCACGGTGCTAGTCAAGGTCCACATAGCCCAGCGTGCCCGAAGCGGGTCGTGAGACGTCCGAACTGGTGATGCGCGCCATCCAGCTTCCAGGCCCCGAAGGTCGCGCGCCATTGCCCGCCAGTCCTTGCGCGTCCACTCGGTCCAGCGAAGGTCGCGTTCGTGGACAGACATCGCTTTGAGCGTCACGTGGAGGAAGTCGGCATTGAGCGGGTGGTTGCGGGAGGCCCGGGTCTCTCGTAGCCGGCGCAGAACGATCGCGGATGAGTTCGGTGGCGCGGTCCGAACGTGTTCGGCCAACGCCTCAACGGTTGGCGTGTCGAGGTACGTGGACTCCAGCCCTGCGGACAGAGTCAGTGCCCAGATGCGCATCTCGTCGGGCACGATGGCCCACAGCTGCCGACGGTGGAGGCGCGGCAGCAGGCCAGCCAACGCGACGAAGATGTCTTCGGCGAGAGGATGCCTGTCACCCCGGTCGCCGGCGAAAGCGGCGACGGTTGCCGGATCGTTGAGCCATGCGCCCATCTGATCTCGGCTCCGGGTGGCGATGATCGCCTGGGCGATGATGTGTCCAGCGAGGGCGTCGTAACTGACAATCACCCCGACCTCGCCGGTATCGCCGATCGGGTCCCGGAGTAGCACGCTCTCCTGCTCCAGCGCCCGCATCAGACTGCCCTCCCATCTGGCGCCGTTGTCGATGAGTCCGCGCAGCCTGGAGACCCGGAATCCGTAAGCCTTGTACTTCCACAGGCGCAGGCCGATCTTCTCCAAGCCCTCGTGGACATCACTCTCGTAGAAGCGGTGTCCTACGGGCGACAACTCTGCGACCCGTGCGGCGACCTGCTCCAGATATCTGACAAACACCGCGGTCAACGAGTGCGGAATCGACTCGACACCAACAACGTGCTCCCGGTCGGGGTTGGCCACCTCGCAGAACAGCCGGAGCGTCAACGGATGATCGAGTAACCCCTCGGGCAGATCGGCGTCGCCGGGGTCGATCTTGTAATACTCCATGTAGCGAGCGACCGCCGACTCCTGGTCGGCGGCGAACCCGTCGATAGTGACCTGGAGCGTGTCGGACGGCAGACACTCCTCCACAAACGTCGACCTCAGTGTGCACACCAGTAGGACGTGCGGATACTCCAACAAGACGCTCTTGACGCCGGCGATTAGGGTCTTCCAGACACGGGGATCTTCAGCTTCATTCAGCCCGTCGATGATGATCGGCAACCGGCGGCGAGCGCGTTCGCCTGCGGCGTCGACGGCGGCGATCAGCGCATCCATGCTCGCACACGGCTGCCCGTTCACCGTGACCTGGCGGGCGAGGTCGTCGAGCGTCCCCCGGGCGGACAGCCCGTGTCCGCGGAGGAATACGCCTGCCGGGCGTGCCTCCTCCGCTGCCGTTACCTGAGCGGACAGGTGGGTCTTGCCGTTCCCGGCTGCCGCAGTGATCGCGACGATCTCCACCTGGGTGTCTCGATCGGTCACCTGGAGGAGCTCATGTGCCTGGTTCAGGTCGTCCAGCGCGTTGGTCACCGACATAGAAGGCTGGCGTCGTGCACGAAGCCGGCGGGGAAGCTGACGTGCGTCCTTGGGAAGCGTTGGCACATTCAAAGCGAGGTCCTGCAGCGACTCCCAGTCCCCGGCGGCGAGGGCGTTAGTCACCTCGGACAGGTGAACGGCTGTCTCTTCAAGGTGCGCGAGGACCGGCTCGACAGACTTCCCCAAGTCCTCGGGTAGGCCGGCGCGGTCAGCGTTGATCGCTGTCTGAGCCGCCCGAAGTCGGGTCACGGCGCCGTGGAGTTCCTCCCGGGCGTGCTTCCCACCGAGCATCCGCAGTAGCGCACGTTCGGCGTCGACCGGCTGATGTGCCTCGGGCAACCATCGGAAGAGGACCGGCGCGACAGCCCGGGTGTGCAGGGCGCGAAGCGCATCGTCAGTGAGAATCAACTCCCCGAAGTAGGTGCTTCGGTAGATCTCGCCCGGCCCAGCAAGAAGTTCCTCGATGTTGTGGCCGGTCCACAAGGTCAAGGTCATGCCGTAGCTGTCGAGCCCGTAGAACCAATCTTGGTCGTCCTTGGTGAGCGGGTGCTTGGTCCACAAGACCCAATCCGTGACGCCGGGGATGTGGGTGGCGGTCTTCTTGATCCCGTCCTCGATGACCTTCTTACGGGTGTTGCCGATCGCTCTACCAGGCGGGAGGTCGTACCACTTGCACTGCCAGCCGTACCAACGCCCGGCATCGCCCAGCGAGCAGGCTTCCCGAAGCTTGAGGTGGAACTCCACGCCAGGTTGGTTCGCCAGCGCCTTGAAGTCTCCGAAAGACCCGTAGTGGCGGTGGATCAGGTGGCGGGCGAGATTCTCGAAGTTGTTCTGCTGGCTGCCAGGAAGCGCGGCGAAGACGTCCCAATTCACGCTGGTCATGTTGGCTACGCCCGGTTCATCACAGTGACTTCGCCCGCTCTGGGAAGTCGTGCGCCGAGAAGACCTCGATGCGGGCGCCCCTGTCGAGCAAGAGCTTCATGTAGGCGGACACATCGGGCTCGTCGGTCCTGAGAATCACCGTGTTGTCGTGCAGCTTCGTCGTGACGTCGTAGCAAAACTGCTCCAGCTCGGTGGCGCTGAGGGAGTAGAGGTGCAGCGCCCGGATGACGTTGGACAAGGCTTCGGGGAAGCGCCTGGTTGGTTCACCGACGACCAGGCGGCCAGCCTCCATCTCGATGTTCGCCGCCGTCTCCATCTCCTCGATGGCCTGCTTAACTGCCTCCGCGTCACCGGCGGTCGCGAAGTGGCCGATCATCACGAGGTTCATTGAGTGTTCCGATCCGTACCCCACCCAGATTCTCACGCCGCGCCTCTGCCCTCGCGGAGAACGTGCAGCGCCGCCATGACCCCGGCATCATCCACGGCGACCCCCTCCAAGTCGTAGGACGACCACTTCAGAACACCCTGCGCATCCACATGAGCATAGGCTTCCGACGGCAGCTCTCCGGTCAGCGGTACGCATACGGGCAGCCCGTCAGCCCCTGCAGCGCTGACCGTGAGGCGCAACGCCGGATCGTTGTTGCAGACCCACTCGCGCAGCCGCGTGGCCGTGTCCTCGTCTATGCCGGACCGGTGTACGGTCGGCTGTTCCGGCAGCAGGAGGAACTCCGACGCGCCAGCCTTCACCGCGATGTCCACTGCGCTGTCGAGATCGCCTATCGTATCGGCGTTCACCACGAAGTTGATCCCGAACGGTGCGACTCGGCGGACATCAGCCAGGCGCGCCAACAGCGTGGCGAACGGACGCCCTCTGAGCCGCTTGTACGTGGCACCGACCCCGTCCATGCTGACCCTGACGAAATGCACGGACCCGCGCAGCTCGTCACACAGCCCGGCGGTGAGCCGGTGCCCGTGCGTCGTGAATGTGACCGCCAGCCCGGTTTGGCTAGCTACCGTCGAGCACAGGCTCGTGAAACCCGGAAACAGCGTCGGCTCCCCACCGCCGAAGCCCACACCAAGGCATCCGTTGTCGTCGAGTTCTCTCAGCCAGCCCACAACGCGCGTCGCGTTCAGGCGGGCATTCAGCTTGGGTGCGTAGCAATAAGGGCAAGCCAGATCGCAGGTATTGGTGAGTGCGATGGACACCTGCCGAGGTGCCTGATCCCATGCCTGCGGGTCCACCGGCACCTCGTCGAGGAGAACGTTGAGCCCGGTAGCCGCATCGAAGAGATGCACGCCAACCCGCGTGCGCCGAACTTTCACGCCAGACGGAAGACGCGAAGGGCGAGCACGGTCCGACTCGATTGAGGGTTGCATCGCACCTCCAGAACCTGCACCGGAAACACGTAGCCTAGCCGCGTCGCTCGGGTGGAGGGGCGCATCCGCGAGGCGCTGGAGGTCCTCGATGCCGAGCAGGAGGTCGTGGGGAAGACCGCGCCTCGATGTCCCTCGGCCCTGATCCTGGCATGCTCGGCCACCGTCGCCGGCCTTGGGACATCACGGCTGTGTGAGTTGCCGCGATCAGACCTGTCGCTCGTTCAGGTGACATCCGCATGCATGCCCAGCCCTCACCCTGAACATCAGGACGGGCGAGGAGAAGGGCACGGCCATGGCGGACCCAGGTGTGATCTTCAAACGGTGCAGATGCCGCAACGACGCCAGTGCCGACTTGAACTAACCTGTCCGCGGCTCTCCGAGCGTTGTCGTGAAGTCGGCAGTAGCAAGTCGATCGATGCCGGACCCCCAGTCCGCTCACACCCAGTTGGCGGAGTTGTGCACAACGTGATGGCGATCAATGGCAGGGACGTGTCATCGTGAGCGGGCGTGGCGGGTTCGCGGGAGGTGGCGGTGCGATCGAAAGGCCGTTTCCGGGCGCTCGCGGCAGCTCTCCTCGTGGCTATCGCCGGCATCATGACCACCTTCGTCGGCATCGCGATCAACGGCGCGACGGGCGACGACAAACACTGGCCGGGGCCGCTTCGGCTGATTCAAACGCACGCTTGGCCATCCGTAATCGTCCTCACCGTCGTCGGCATCGTTGTGGCGATTCCGTTGTGGCGTCTCAGCAGCGAATCCGGCGACGACGCCGCACCAGGCATCAGCGTCGGCTCTGGCAACGTCAGCCAGGTGACCGGCAGCGGGACGACCAACGTCACGAACATCTTCGGGGACGTGCACCATGGCTCCCGGCAGGCAACGCCGACCTCGCCCGAACCGGCAGGTGACGACCGGGACGTGCCCGGACTTCCCGAGTTCGTACCCGGCACGCTGCATGACCGCCGGAACCTGCTGGGTGATCTCACGGCGAAGATGACGCAACCGGATGGGGTGTTTGTCGAGTTGGTCGGCGTTCCCGGCATCGGCAAGACCGCCATTGTCGCGGAGCTGCTGCGAAAACGGCCGGACAACGTCGCGCCCGGCTACCTCGCCGTGCGGAGAAACCCGGAGTGAACGCCTTCTCCGTGCTGGAGAAGCTCGCCACGGCCGTCGCTGATCCGGCGGATCGGCAGTTGCTGGTCGAACGGCTGAACGACGGCGACTCGGACCTTCTGATGCGGCTCAACGATGTGCTGGGGCAGCTTGGCAGCGGCCGGGTCTGGCTGGTGATCGACGACGCGCAGGATCTCTTCACGGCCAGTTCCGGCAAGTGGCGCGACGAGGCCCTCGGCCTGGTCCTCGACGAACTGGGGAGCAGACCCGGGCACCGCGTCAAGGTCCTGCTGGCGACCGAGGTGCCACTGCCCGTTCCCCGCAAGGCGACCGAGTCGGTAACGGAAGGGCTGCCCTTACCGAACTTCCCGGACTTCCTGGGCGATCTGGCGATTCCGGGCGCCCCTGCTCCGCGCGTGGGTGCGCTGGCCAAGGCGACCCACCGGCATCCGCGGACCGCCGAACTGGTGCTCGGCATTCAGGCCATCAACGCACGGTCCGCCGCCGAGCCGCTCGATGTTGCATCGGACGCCACGGCGCTGACGAAGACACTGCTGCTGAGCCTGGACGAGTCTCAGGAACGCGCCCTGCGCCTGCTGGCGGTCCTCGACCGGCCCGTCCGGCCAGCTGTGATCGCCCACCTCGACCGCAGCAGCGCCCACCAGGTGCGTGCCGTGCTCGACCGACTCGTCCTGTGCCGGCTCATCCGGCGACACGACGATCACTACTACCTGCCGGGCGGCGAAGCCGGCCGGATAGCCGGCAATATCCCGGCCGCAGAGATCGCCGCGCAGCGCGGACGAGCAGCGGAGTACCTGGAGAACGCCGCCCTCAAACGGGAAGCCGTCCGCCTCGACGACCTTGAGGACGCCTTCCACGCCGTCGACCTCTTCGTCGATGCGAACGTACCCGGACGGGCGGTCCGGCTGATGGCCGCGCTCGAAGACCGTTACCTCCGGGGCTGGGGGCAGACCGCCGCACTGACGCCGTGGCTGACCCGGATTGCCGGCGGACTTCCCGGGTTCCGGGAACAGGTGCTCTACGTCATGCTGGCCGGCCGCGCGCTGGCCCAGCAGGGCAAACTCGCGAAAGCCATCGAGGTCATCGATGGCGGTGTGATGATGAGCGCCAGGCCGGAGGAACGGACGACGCACCTGGCGTTCCTCGTGCAACTGGCCGCGTACTACTTCCGGGCTGGCCAGGTGGAAAAGGCGGCCGAGCAGTATCAAACCCTGCTCGACCACTCACCCGCCGGGCACAAGGGTGTGTCTACGGCGCACCTGGGTCTGGCGCTATGCCTGGCCGAGGCGGGCGCTTTCACGGCTGCCGATCAACATCTCGATGCTGCTGAATCGGACGTGCAGTCCGCCGATCCGAACGTCGCACTTCCACTCCTCTACCTGCGCGCTTTGATCAACTTTGAACGGGGCGAGGACGGTCTGACCGTCGTGCAACTGAAGCAGACGCGGGAACGGGCGGAGAAGCTGAACAAACGCGTCGTGACCGCACGCTGCGACGACCTGGCCGCGTGGGTGTGGCTGCTCCGGCGAGACCTCCGTCGAGCCGAGGCACGCACATGACGTGGCGGTCCGGGTCGGCGATCCGGATCTCTGGAGCACCGCAGGCACGACTCTGGCGGTCGTCGAGCTCAGCCTGGGCGCTCCGGATCGCGCCTTCGCCGCGGCGAGCCTGGCCACCCGGTACGCCCAGGGTCTGTTTGCGGCCGAGGCCTTCGCCGTGCAGGGCGTCGCCGCTCTCCGCGAAGGCGACACGGGTGAGCGCACCCTGCATGCCTTCGCGACGGCCGCCGACCTGGCTCGTGACCTGCGGGCCACGGCGCCTGGCAGCTATCGTACGTATGAGGTCGAAGGTCTCGCGCTCGCGGGGCTCACGTTGCTGCGACCCGAATTGGGCGAGCAGGCGGCGCTCAGCGCCTATCAGGCGGCCCAACAGATCTTGAACCTGGGAGGCGCACGGTTCCGGCGGCGCGAGCTCTTCGCCGCCCTGACCGCGAACTGGCCGGGCAGTCCGCTGCCCCGGGTGAGGGCAATGCTCGGCTGATCAGATCCAGCCGTGGTGTTGCGCCGTGATGAGCGCGTCCGTCCGGTTCCGCGCACCAATCCGGGTATACAGGTCCCGGAGCAGGCGGAACATCATGCGCTCGGAGTAGCCGGCCTCGGCCGCCAACCGACCGACAGTGGTGCCCCGCGCCAGGCTACGCAGCCGTCCCGCTCGGTCTGCGAAGGCTCGGTCGACACGGTCGAGTCCGCCACGGGTGCGGCCAACTCGCGCAACACCTCGACCGGAACCACGCTCTCGCCACGCACCACCGCCCGGAACCGCTCACGGAACGCCGACGGGGTGGCATCCCGGGCCATGACACAAGCCGCCCCGGCGCGCAGTGCCCGCACGGAGTCACGCACCGACATCTGCTCAAGCAGGGCCACCACCACGAGGCCGGCGGCTGTGCGGTGCAGCCCCTCGAGCGTGCGCCAGTCCGCCTCGGCCTGCAGCGTGAGGATGACGATGGTGGTCTGCTCGTCGCGGACCCACGCGAAGAGATCGTCCGGCGTCTCAGACTCGAAGCCGGCGTCGCGCAGAATCTCGACGACGCCGTGCCGGAAGACGGGCAGGGGATCCGTCACGGCGATCCGCACCTGCATGGAACCGTGACCTCCTCCAGACCAGGGGACAAGCGCTCGTCGATCCTCGTCGACGCGTCGGCCGGTGCGCCAGCCAGACACCCCATGGCAGGATCGTGCCGCCCCGATGGCGTCATGGACCGGCAGACCCAACCGCACCTAGCGTGATTGCCATGTCACCGCCCGGCATTACCCCGGAATGGTCGTCATCGGACTATTTCGACGACGACGGCGATCTCAACTGGCCGATCCGAAACGTCGGGGATCTCCGGTCCGCCGTCCGGAAATGCCTCGCCACCGCGGCGTGATCGCAGGCCGGTCTGGCGGCGCACTTCGAGGCGCTGAACAGGGCCGCTGTTCGCCTGGAACAGACTGCGGCCAACAGCCAGTACCTGATCGATGCGACTGTGCACTTGAGGAATGCCGCGGCCGTGGTGGAACAAGCGCATGCGATGCTCCAATCGGCCCACGACAACGGCAACGCCTATCTCGATAGCCTTTAGACGTGGCGCGGCAGGCCACCGTGGTGGCTGTGGTCATTACGACGGATCTACGTCGAGACAATCCCACTGACGTGCGGCGTCAACCGACGGTCGGACCACTGACGGGCGCGTCGAATACGGCGAGATCAGGGCAGCAGCGTCAGTGTCGGCCGCCTGAGGCGGGCGTCCCCTCTAGGACGCGGTGGCCAGTGAGGCCCGCTGTGGGGCGCCGGTTGGCATGTAGGTCGGCGCCGCCCACGCCGCGCACCCTCGTGCGCAGTTGACCACTTGATTCCACGGATCGGGGGAATCCCCGAATGACAGAGGCCGCAAATCGCCCGTATGGTGCGCTGGGCCGGGTTAATCAGCTGCTATAGCCGCCATGGTCAACGATCCTGAGGACCGTCGAGTCGTCGGCACGAACCCGTGCCCGATAGTCCAAGAGGTCGTGGAAGAGATGACACCAGGTTCGCGGATCCCGAGCACCGCCCGGACGCGCTGGCTTCGGATGGCTGCAACGCTCCTTGCAGTGCCTATGCTGGGTGTCGCACTGGCGCCGGCCACTGGACACGCCGCCGTTGGTCGTGCCGAGACGACCGGTGGCGCGGCGAACACCTGGACCAACTACACCAACGCCGGCGGCACCGCTGGGCCGCGTATCGCGGCCTACGCCACCGTGCAGATCAGCTGCAAGGTGCGTGGCTTCCAGGTGGCAGACGGCAATCCGTGGTGGTACCGAGTCGGGTCGTCGCCCTGGAACGACAGCTTCTACGTGTCCGCCGACGCGTTCTACAACAACGGCGCGACCTCCGGCAGCCTGCGTGGCACACCGTGGGTCGACCCCGCCGTGCCGGACTGCGGCGCCGCCCCCGGCGCACCAGAGGCCTCCACTGCTTCGGTGACGCTGGCTCGCGGCCCAGCCGCTCCGGCCGGCTACCGGTACGCGATCACATTGACCGGATTCACACCGAACACCGCGGTTAGCGTCCGCTGCTACGACTCCGTCTCTCCCGGCGGCTTCTACACCTTCACCCTGACGACGAACACGACTGGTTCAGCCGCGACGCAGAGCTACTGCTACTCCGGCGACGGACCGGACCACTGGGTCGTCGCGGACGGGCGCGTCACGTCCAACCACGTCACGTGGACCGCAGCGCCCGGCGGCGGCACCTCGGCATCCGGCGGCGCAACCTCTGGCGGGTCGACGAGCAACAGCGGCGGCACGGCCGGATACTTCCCGACCCACATCAGGCTGCGCGGTGATGCCGGTGCCAGAGAGCGCGCTCTGCTACAACTGGCCCCGCAGCTCGACAAGGCCGCCACGAACGCGAAGATCCAAGGTCAGACCTTGGCGCACATCATCTACCACGAGGGCGGCAACTACCTGTCCGCGCGCAAGGGCGCGACACAGAAGTCGGAGATGCTGTACTCCGGGTCGGTCGGGATCGGTCAGATGCGCGTCGACACCGCGAAGTTGGTGGCGTTGAAGGTCTACCGGGACTGGTCCACGGTCGACAGCGAAGACATCGTGGTGCGCACCAATCTCATCTACAACACCGACTACGCGCTGCGGTACGCGGCCGGCTACGTGGCGCTGCTACAGCAGGCGGGGATTTCCGGTGACTTCCAGCTGTTTATGGCGTACTCGCTCAGCGTCGACGCCGCGAAAGCGTGGAAGGCGAAGTCGTACAGCATGACACCGTCCGTGCTCGACGCCTTGGGCTTCAACACCCGCATCTTCATCGAACGCAAGCGGCACTACGACGACGCGGTGCGAGCCATCGGCAGATGACAACTGCGGAGGCGCTGTCCGGGCACAGGGCATCGTGCGCGGTACGGCGCCTTTCCTCCAAATTGCAGCTCGGCAATGCCGTCTGCCTGCTGTTTCACCAGACCTCGAAAGCAGCTCGCGACCTCAGGTCGCCATAGCGACTCGGCACAGATCCTGCTCAGCGACGCCCGTCCATGTGAATCGGGGAGCAAGTTTCACGGGGCGTCGACGCCATGCGACCGTGACACTACGAACACCAATCAATACAATGAGTGTCCGCCGCATGGGAGGTGGGCATGGCCAAGGGCACGTCCTCGGGGTTGCTGGACGAGCAGCATGCCCAGTCGATCTTTAAGCACAAGATCCTTGGCACCTACGTGATGCCCTTCGCGGAGATGACCGGCTCGAAAGCGCCCGGTCGGCGGGTCGTCGTCCTCGACGGGTTCGCCGGCCGGGGTCGGTACCCGGATGGCAGTCCGGGCTCGGCGGAGCTGATCCTGAAGACGTCGGCCAGCGCCGCGCAGGCGGTCATCGAGTCGGTGCTGGTGGAGAAGAAGCCGTCTGACTTCAAGCGACTGTCGGCGGTGGTTGCCGAGTATCGCTCCCGGGGAGTCCAGTCGGAGGCGCAGCCCGGCGAAGTCCTGTCTCATCTACCGGCAGTCCTGCGGCAGGCGGAAGGTGTGCCGCTGTTTCTGTTCCTGGACCCGTGCGGGGCGAATCTTCCGTTCACGGAGCTAGCAAATGTGCTTGGTGGAACGCGTCGGGGAGTGTGGCCCTCGACCGAGGTTCTCCTGAACTTCAGTGCGGATCTGACCCGCCGGGCCGCTGGTGCGCTGAAGGCCGGGCTGCTCGACCACGACGCGTTGCCGGTGATGGACCGCACCTGCGGCGGTACATGGTGGCGCCAATGCGCGCTCGACGCCCACAATGCCTCGGCGGCCCGCGACTTCGAGTCCGCCACCTTCGCGGTGGCGGAGGAGTATGCGCGCCGGCTGGCCGCTGTGGGCGGCATGCATCCGGTGACCGTTCCCGTACGGCGCCGCGTACATCACCAGCCGATCTACCACCTGATCTTTCTCAGCCGCCGCACCCACGGAATCTGGGTGTTCGCCGACGCGGTCGCGCGAGCCCGACAGGAGTGGATGCGAGCGCTCGGCCCGGCCGACGATGACGAAGATGACGCGTTGTTCAGCTTCGGCGACACCGTCGATCAACAGATCGAGGCGGAGCAACGTGCCGCGCAGGGTGCCGTGATCCGCAACCTGCGGACCCTGATAGCTGGCCAAGGCCAGGTTCGTCTTGTCGATCATGTCTGGGCGGTATTCGGTGACGCCTACGGCGTGGTCACCGAATCGACGGTCCGCAAGGCCGTGCGTGCCGTGCAGGGTGCGGGCGGACTGACCGTGGTCGGCAACGCGAAGCAACTGCGAGACTTCGTCGTCGCACCGCCCGGCCAAGTCACGCCGTAGCCGCCAGCATCGGCGTTGGCATCTCGTCCCAAGTACGGCCCTCCAGCAGCCGGCCGCCGGCTTTCGGCGTGCGGCCTCCCCACTGCTTGAAGAAAAACGGCACCTCAGCGGCGATGCAGCGGTCCCGGAGTTGGGTCACCCAGGCCGGGTCGATCGGCCGGTGCCGTGGACCGGACTCACCGCCCGCGATGACCCAGCCGACACCGTCAAGGTCGATCGTGTCGAGCGGGCCGAGGAGCGGCTCGCACGAGACGAACCGGACAGCCGCCGGGACGACGCGGAGATCGTTAATACGGGTAAGCGTGGCGACGTCCTCGACGGACACGCCCATCCACAGATTCGCCGGCCAGTCCAGCCGCTCGGCGAGCCTACGCAGTCGCGTCGACCGTTTCGTGAGCACCTGGTAGGTGTGCTGCGGGGTGTCGGCGATGACGGCGAAGACGTCGCGGACAAACCCGATCGGGACGCGGGCGTGGAACAGGTCGCTCATCGAGTTGACGAACACCACGCTCGGCGCGGTCCAGGTGTAAGGCTGCCGCAGCGCGGTCTCATGCACGGTGAGACCGAAGCCGGGCCCGGACGTCCGCGGGTCGCCGTCATTCTGGTACTTGACCGCACCCATTGCCTTGAGCCGCTTGGCCAGCGTCAGCGCATAGCAGTTGTCGCAACCAGCCGAGATCTGGTCGCAACCCGTGGTCGGGTTCCAGGTGACCTCTGTCCACTCGATCGCGGTCCGGGTCGCCACCGGGCATCACCTCCACCAGCCCTCAACGTAGCCAGGCCGATTGATTGCCAGTAGTAGGAAATTTTGACCGGTCAAAATTTATCACTACAATGCTCTGCGTGCCAGCAGGGCGCACCCGACGTGAGGAAAGCCGGTTCCGCGAGCAGGCCAACATGCTCGCCGTACGGCTGCGCGCTCTACGCATCGACAAAGGCATGACGCAGGAGAACCTCGCCGGACAGGCCCACGTCGCCGTGTCAACCCTGCGCAAGATCGAATCCGGCCGCGTGGTCGAGCCCGGCTACTTCACCATGCTGTCGCTGGCCAACGCCCTTGGCATAGATCTCCGCGAACTCGCCTAGACTAGTCACCAGCAAGATCACACAAACCAGAACAGCCCCGGCGCACCGCGCAGACCACCGGAGCTGCAAGCCAGCACCTCCGGCTGGCGCGGTGGGATGCACCGTCCCCAGACGTGCTGTTGCCCAGCCGACACCGGCTACCGGCCATTCGGGAACACGACGTTGTGCTGCGACGCGTCGTCGAGTTCGATCCGAGCGCCGTGACTGACGCCGCCTTGGTCACGTCGATCCCACCCGCCTGCGGCGGTTTCACGCCCGGCGTCGCGTTCAAGCCATCCGGCCAGCCCGTACAGCCGATGACCTCGGGTTCGATTTCTGAAAGATCCACCCGATCAATCGACAATATCCGATTGATCGTGCGGGCATCCTCAACAACCTCACACGGTTGCGTCCCAAAAGGGGTGTTCGCGATGGCAGGCAAAGGTGTTGTGGTCAAACGGTGCGGGTGCATCGATCCGGCGACCGGCCGACGGCGGGGCAGGTCCTGCTCCCGCCTCGTGGCGCCGAATCACGGCTCCTGGTACTTCCACTGCTCCACAGTGGACATTTTCGGCCGGGCGCAGCGGGTCCGGCGGGGAGGCCACCCGTCGCAGACGGCGGCGGCCCAGGCGATGGAGGCGTTCCTCGCCCAAGGCGTGGCTGACCGTACCGTCGCCGGGTGGACCGTGGCCCGGTGGCTGCGGTTCTGGCTGTCCACCCGCACCGCGATCCGCCCCACCACCCGGCTGTCGCACACCGGCTACATCGAACAGTTCCTCATCCCGCACCTCGGTCACATCCGGCTGGGCGAACTGACCGTGCAGCACCTGGCGACGGCGTTCGAACGCATCGGGCAGGAGACCAACCGCTCCGGCAAACCACACACCCCGTGCACCCTCGCCCACATTCGGACCACGCTGCGGGCCGCGCTCAACGCCGCTGTCCGCGAGGGCCTGCTGCCCGACAACCCAGCCCGGCGGCTGGAGCTGCCCACCCATGCCAAGCCCCGCCCGGTGGTCTGGTCCCGCGCCCGCGTCGCCGCCTGGCAGGCCACCGGCCGCCGCCCCGCCGTCGCGGTGTGGACCCCGACCCAGCTCAAGGCGTTCCTGCACGTGGTACGAGACGACCGGCTGTACGGATTGTGGTGGCTGCTCGCCCTGCGCGGCCTACGCCGCAGCGAGGCCGCCGCACTGCGCTGGAGCGACCTGGACCTCGACCACGCCGAACTCACCATCAGCAAAGCCCGCACCACCGCCGCCTACCAGGTGTACGAGGGCGACCCGAAAACCCAGGCCGGGTGGCGCACCATCGCCCTGGACAAACACACCGTCAAAGTGCTCCACGCCCACCAGCGCCGACAGCGCCTCGAACGAGGCGTCCACGATGGAGCGTGGGACGCCAGCGGCTACGTGTTCACCGCCCCGGACGGTCGGCCGCTGCACCCGGATGCCGTCACCCGCCGCTTCGTTCGCCTGCTCGGCACGACCGACCTGCCGCCGATCCGGCTGCACGACCTGAGGCACGGCGCCGCGTGCCTGGCCCACGCCGCTGGCGCCGACCTGAAGACCCTCCAACACCAACTCGGGCACGCCAGCATCGCGGTCACTGCGGACATCTACACCACCGTCCTGCCCGCCGTGCAGCGCCGCTGTGCCAAAGCCACCGCCCGACTGCTCCGCAGCACTCGTCGCCAGCCTCGGCGCAGCAACGAGCGCAGGAGCAGCGAGAGGTGCCGAGATCGGTAGGCCGTCAAGAGCTGGCCGGCGCGGTGATCGGTGATCACCCGACCATCGCGCCTGCAGTTCAGATCGCGGCGTCGTGTCGCACCGTGTGCTGTTGCACGGCGTTCGCAATTGCGTGATTGTCGCGTGCGCACTTGAGCACATATTATTCGGGTCGACCGCAGCACGCCGTGAGCGAAAGGGGGCCCCATCGTGGGCGACGACCACGGCCACTATCACCGATCCGGGGCACACCAGGTCCACCCCGAGCCGCACGAGCACGATCACGGGCGTGGTCATCACCATGGGCACGGCGGTCGGCTCGCCGCGCTGCGACACCGGCTCGGCCACATCCTCGCCCCGCACTCGCACGACGCCGCCGACAAGGTCGATCCGGCGCTGGAGTCCAGCCGTGAGGGGATCCGGGCGCTGTGGATCTCCCTGGCGGTGCTGGGTGCCACCGCGGCCATGCAGGCGGTCGTGGTCGCCTTCTCCGGTTCCGTCGCGCTGCTCGGTGACACCTTGCACAATGTCGCCGACGCGCTGACCGCCGTTCCGCTGGGCATTGCGTTCGTCCTGGGCAGGCGGGCCGCGACCCGCCGGTACACCTACGGTTTCGGCCGGGCCGAGGACCTCGCCGGTGTCCTGATCGTCCTGGTCGTCGCCGGTTCCGCTGCGCTGGCCGGCTACCAGGCGGTCCAGCGGCTCGTCCACCCTGCCGACGTGGCGCACCTGCCCTACGTCACGCTCGCCGCGCTGGTCGGCTTCGCCGGCAACGAGATCGTCGCCCGCTACCGGATCCGCGTGGGCCGACGCATCGGTTCGGCCGCGCTCGTCGCCGACGGGCTGCACGCCCGCACCGACGGATTCACCTCCCTCGCCGTGCTGTTCAGCGCCGGCGGCGTCCCGCTCGGCTGGCGGTGGGCCGACCCGGTCGTCGGCCTGCTCATCACCGTGGCGATCCTGTTCGTGCTCAAAGACGCCGCCCGGGAGGTGTACCGGCGGCTGATGGACGCGGTCGACCCGGTCCTCGTCGACACGGTCGAAGCCACGCTGCGCGCTACCCCCGGTGTCCTCGACGTCGGTGTCGTGCACCTGCGGTGGATCGGCCACCAGCTACGCGCCGAGTGCGAGATCGTGGTGGACGCCGAACTGAGCCTGACGCAGGCGCACGGCATCGCGGTGGACGCCGAGCACCGGCTCATCCACGCGGTGCCGCGGCTCACCCGGGCGTTCGTGCACGCCGATCCAACCGGCGCCGACCACCACGCCGGGCTCGCCCACCACCACGAGGGCGCCCGCGTCGGGTAGCGGGCCGCCGATCCCGCGGTGGCAAGATTGGTGCCCATGTACGCACCGGACGCCCAGCCACCGGCCGAGGCTCAGGTCGAGGCGGCGGTGACCGCGCTACGGATGCTGGCCGACCCGACCCGGCTACGCCTCATGTGGCACCTCAGCGTCGGCGAGCACGACGTGGCCACCCTGACCGCGCAGGTCGGCGCGGCGCGCCCGGCCGTCTCCCAGCACCTGGCCAAGCTGCGCCTGGCCGGCCTTGTCACGGTCCGCCGCGACGGGCGCCGCAGCGTGTACCGCGCCCGGGGTGGCCACGTCCGCCGCCTCGTCGCCGAAGTGCTGTTCGCCGCCGACCACCACCTGACCGGCGCCGCCGACCACGACTGACCCAGCGGTCGACGGCACCACGGCCGCCGTGGACCGGCATTGCTCTCCTCCCTAGCCGCGGCCATAGGCCCGGACAGCGTTCCGCGGTCGGCCCGGCGGCTATGCCCGGTCGAAGGCGGTGAAACGGACACCGGTCAGTTCCTGCGAGACGGTCCACAGCCGGCTGGCGGTGGCGGTGTCGCGTGCGCGCTCGTCCGGGACGATCCGGGTCGGGTGGCCGCTGCGTTGGCCGGGCCCGCCCGGGGCGATGAACTCGCCGCCGTGGATGTCGGGGGTGGTGGCGGCGAACAGCGATGAGCGGGCCGCTTCGGCGGGTGTCTGTGCCGTGAGGCGCATGAGGCGCAGCAGCACGGCCCGGACGGGACCGCCGGTGTGGGCGAGGTTGGTGCGGGCGACGCCGGGGTGCACGACGACGCTGGCCAACGCTGCTCCGACGGCGTCGGCGCGGCGCTGCAACTCGAAGGCGAAGAGCACGTTGGCGAGTTTGGACTGGTTGTAGGCGCGGAGCTGGCCGTAGTTGCGTTCGCCCATGAGGTCGTCGAAGTCGACGCGGCCGCTGGCGTACAGGCTGCTGCTGACCGTGACGACCCGGGCGCCGGGCCGGGCGAGCAGCGCCGACAGCAGCAGCCCGGTCAGGGCGAAGTGGCCGAGGTGGTTGGTGCCGAGTTGGCGTTCGAACCCGTCGGCAGTCAGCTCGCGGGGGATCGCCATCACGCCGGCGTTGTTGACCAGCACGTCGAGGCCGTCGTGGTCGGCGAGGAAACGCGCCGTGAACCGGCGTACCGAGGCGAGGTCGGCGAGATCCAGAGGCGCCGCCTGCACCGTGGTACGGGGACCGGTCCGGGCTCGGATGGATGCCGCAGCGGCCTCGGCCTTGTCCGGGTCGCGGCCCGCCACGACGGTGCGGGCGCCCCGGCGGGCGAGTTCGAGGGCGGTGTGCCAGCCGATCCCGCCGGTGGCCCCGGTGACGATCACCGTGCGTCCGGCCAGGTTCGGGATGTCGGCCGCGGTCCAGGGTGGCATTCCTCAAGGTCCTTTCCGGGCGAACGTCGACCCGACGATCGCCCTGGTACCGGATGGCCGTCACCGATAGATGCGGCGCTGGCCGGGTCGGTGCCGGCCGGCGCCCACGTCTGGGTCAGGACGTGTGCATGGCGACGACGGCGCGGATGAGGAAGTGCACGCCGAGGCTGCCTGCGAGGACCAGCGCGGTGATCACGACGGCCTTGATCGCGACGCGTCGGCCACGGTTCGTGGTACGGGACATGGAGGTTCTCCCATCGAATTGTTGTGACGATCGGTCGACTCGGGACGGGGTCGGCCGGGTTACTCGTAGGCGAGGGTGTCGCTGACGGTCATGGCGGCGGCGCGGCGGGCGGGCACGATGCTGGCCAGGGCGCAGAAGACGGTGACGATGGCCAGCCAGGCGGCGATCATCGGGCCGTTGACGGCGAAGGCAAGCGGCGCGTTGAGCAGGAGGTTGCCGAAGAGTTGGTCGAACAGCACCGTCGCCGGGCCGGCCAAGGCCAGCGCGAGGACCCAGCTGACCGCGCCGGTCACCGCCGCCTCGACGCCGATGAGGGTGAGCAGTTTCGCGGTGGTGGAGCCGATGGCGCGCAGGACGCCGATCTCGCGGGTGCGTTCGACGACGGAGACGGTGAGGGTGATGGCCAGGCCCATGCCGCCCACGACGACGCTGAGCAGCGTCATCAGGTTGAGCAGCACGTTGAAGATCACCTTGTGTTCCTCCAGGATTTTCCGGGTGTCGAACAGGGTGGTCCGGCCGACGACGGTCATCCCGGCGCCGGTCAGCGCCCGGTCGAGGGCGTCCTGGGTGGTCTGGACGGCGGACAGATCGTGCCCGGTGGTGACGATCCGGACCGTGTTGACGGTGCCGGGGGTGCCGAGCGCGGCGGCCAGGTCGTCGCGGGACACCCAGGCGATCCCGCCGCGGACCGTCCGGGCGACGCCGACGACGTGCCACGTGGTGGCCCGGCCCGCGATCTGCAGGGTCAGGTCGGTGCCGACGCGGACGTCGGGCAGCTCCAGGGCGAGGCCCTGGCTGACGACGAGCTCGTTGCGGCCATCCTGGGTCAGGGCGTGGCCGTCGAGGACCGCCAGGTCGAGTACCGGGCTGGCGGCGTCGACGCCCTGGAGGCTGACGGTTTCGGCGGCGCCGGCGGTGGCGGGCACGGTGAGCCAGCCCTCCACCCGGCTCACGCCGGGCACCGTGGCGACCGCGGCCGTGAGCCGGTCGATCGGATACGGCTTGTCGACGCGGGCGGACACGTCGTAGGGCTCGGAGTCGATCTCGGATTCGACGAACGTCTGCTCCAGCCCGGTGGTGAGGTTGCCGGCGGCCATGAAGATGCCACCGGCTATGGCGAGGGCGCTGGCCGCCAGGATCAGCCGGGCCCGCCGCCGGAACGCGTTGCGGACGCCCATCAGCGGCAGCCGGGGCAGCCGCCGAGCTGAGAGCGCGGCGGCGAGACCGGTGGCGGTCCGGGCGGAGCGGACCGCGCCGTGCTCGCGCATCGCCTGCGCGGCGGTGATCCGGGTGGCGCGCCACAGCACAGCGCCCATGGTGAGGACCGGCACGGCGAGCCCGGTGAGGAGCTGAGCGGCGATCAGCCAGGCCGGCATCGCGGTGTCGGCGATCTCGAAGTTCATGAACAGGGCGACGAAGTCGGCGTAGGCGAGGCCGGCGAGCCGGCCGAGGGTCCAGCCGGCGGCGCAGGCGATGCCGCCGAGCGCGGCGATCATCGCGGCGTAGCCGCCGAGGATCTGCCCGGTGCGGGCGCCGACCGCCTTGAGGGTGCCGATCTGGCGGACCTGGCCGGACAGCAGCGCGGAGACGACGGTGACGGTCAGCAGGGCGCTGAGGGTCAGCGCGAGCGCGCCGAAGAGCAGTTCCAGGCCGAGCATCGCGTCCATGATCTTCTGGTGCGGGTGTTCGCCGGGGTTGGGCACGTCGAGGCTGGCGACCCGGGCGCCGGCGGCGGTGAGGCGGGCGCTGACTGCGGCGGTGACCGCCTCGACCTGGGCGCGGTCGAGCCGGTTGTCGCCGATGAGCAGGCGCAGCCTGCGCGGTGTCGCGGTGGGGTCGAGCCGCGCCATGGTGTCGGTGGTGACGAAGCCGTAGGCGCCGCCCTCGACCCAGCCGGGCGCGAGGCTGGGGTCGTTGACGGTGCCGGCGACCGTGAGGGTCTGCGTCGCCGAACCGGGCAGTTCCACCTCGACGGTGTCGCCGGGCTTGACGGTGCGGATCGCGCCGTCCGACGAGGACTCCACGACGATCTGGCCGGGCGGTGGGGGCCAGGCGCCGGTCTGCGGGATGGGCCGGGCGATCGTCATGTTCGCGTCGTCGGTTCTGGCGGTCAGGTGCATCGGTACCCAGTCGCCGCCGGGTACGCGGATCCGGGCGCCGGGGGCCTCGACGAGGGACCCGGCGGCGTCGACGCCCGGCACGGCGCGCACCGTTGTGAGGGCCTGCGGGGTGAGGCCGTCGACGACGAGGGTGGCCGAGACGGGGTGGGAGCCGAGGAACGCGTCGCGCTGCTCCCGTTTGGCGACGTAGTAGCTCGTCGAGATCGCGGTGGTGCCGACCACGCCGAGCGCCATGGCCACGATCACCATGACCGCTCGGCCCCACTGCTGGCGCAGGTCGCGCAGGACCTTGCGGGAACGCACGTTCAGCACGGCACGGCCTCCGTGTCCTGGGCGACGCGCCCGTCGGCGAGGGTGACGGTGCGCGGCACCCGCTCGGCGATGTCCCGCTCGTGGGTGACCATCAGTACGCAGGTGCCGGCGGCGGCGAGCCCTTCGAGGAGGTTCAGCACGGCGTCGCCGGTGGCGGCGTCGAGGTTGCCGGTGGGTTCGTCGGCCACCAGGACGGGCGGGTCGTTGGCCAGGGCCCGGGCGATCGCGGCCCGTTGCTGCTCGCCGCCGGACAATGTGGAGGGCAGCTTGTCGGCAAGGGCGGCGATGCCGACCTGGTCGAGCAGTTCCAGCGCGCGAGGCCGCCGCCGCGCGCCCGGCACGCCGCCGGACAGCTCCATCGGCAGCATCACGTTCTCGGCCACGGTCAGGGTTGGCAGTAGCTGGAAGAACTGGAACACCACCCCGACGGTGCGCCCGCGCCACGCGGCGAGCCGGTTCTCGCTGAGCTGCCCGAGGTCGGTGCCGGCGACGACGACACTCCCGGCGCTCGGGCGGTCGATGCCGGCGATCAGGTTCAGCAGCGTCGACTTGCCCGACCCGGACCGGCCGACGATGGCCACGAACTCGCCCGCGTGGGCAGTCAGGTCCACACCCCGCAGCGCCTCGAACACCGCCGTGCCGAGGCGGTACGTCCTGCTGACCGCGCTGACCCGCACCATCGGCTGCTCGCCGGAGGCACCGGCCGCCGACGATGGATGCCCGACCGACCTGGCCATGCTCACTCCCAACGTTCAGATGCCACGCTTCCAGACGGTCGCTAGTTAATGGACACCTGTTTTGTAAAGGAGTATCGTTCAGCGCCACGGACCCCCGTCAAGCCACACAACGCCGGCATCGTCCACTACCGGACACCAGCGCCGAACTGTCCAGGAAAGCCAGGCCCCGATGCGCCAGATGAAGACCGACCGCCGGTCACTGCGGACCCGGCAGATGCTCATGGGCGCCATGGTCGACCTCATGCGCTCGAAGCGCTACGACAGCATCACCGTGCAGGAGATCACCGACCAGGCCAACATCGGCCGGTCGACGTTCTACGCCCACTTCACCGACAAGGACGACCTGCTCGTCGACGGCGTGCACCGCATGCTCGCCGGGCTCACCACCGCCACCGCCGCCACCGGCAGGCACCTGCTGCCCAGCCTGGCGTTGCTGCACCACATCGGCGCCCAGGCCGACATGTATCAGGTCCTCGCCCGTGGCCGCGGCTTGCACCTGTTCATGACCGCGCTCGAGGACGAACTGACCACCATGCTCACCGAACGCCTCACCGCCCGGCTCGCCGCCGACACCACCCCGGCGGTCCCGCCGCCGCTGCTCGCCGCCATGATCGTCGGGATGCTCACCACCGCGATCCGCGCCTGGGTCGGCGGTGGGTGTACCGAACCGGCCGAAGACATCGACCGGATGTTCCGCACCGCCGCCGTGGCAGCCGTCCGCGCCGGACTGCGCCACACCCCGCCCGACGAACCGCCCGACCCGCCGACCCGCCAGCCCGCCCAGCGCGGCGGCCAACACCGACCGGCTTGACAACCGCCACCGGTCCACATTTAAAATCGATCGATCGCTTATAAACGTGTCGGTACCCACCGGCGGCGAACGAAAGGCGATCATTGATGAACCGACCCGCATCGGCGTCCAACACCAAGCAGCCTGGTCAACTGGGGGCCTGGGCGCCGTTCTACGACCTGACGATGAAGGTCTTGACCCTGGGACGGGAACGGGCGCTGCGCCAGATGGAGGTGGACCTGTCCTCGGCCAAGGTCGGGGACACGGTCCTCGAGGTCGGGTGCGGCACCGGAACCCTGACCCTCGCGCTGGCCAAGCAGGTCGGTGCCACCGGACGCGTCCACGGGGTCGACATCGCACCGCAGATGATCCGGGTGGCCGGCCGGAAGAACACCCGCGCCGACGTTCCGGCCACCTTCCAGGTCGGCCGGATCGAGCGCCTACCGTTTCCCGACGCGACGTTCGACGTGGCGGTCTGCAGTTTCATGATCTTCCACATGCCCGGCAACGTCCGCCAGCGCGGGCTGCGTGAGATCTCCCGGGTACTGCGGGCCGGCGGCACGTTCCTCGTGGTCGACACCGCCGCACTGGACCCGCTGAGCGGACCCATGGCGGAGGTCGGCCTCGTCGAAACCGACACCGGCACCAGGAAACTCGGCTGGCTGGCGCCGACCGCGCGGTACCTGCGGGCCACCGCCCACAAGGATCCGCCCACGGACCGAACGGCATGATGGGCACACCATGGCCGCACGCTTCCGGGACGGTGTCAGGTGGGCCGACGCAAGATCATTGAAGATGGGCAGCTCCTGGCGAAAGCCCGCGACATCTTCATGCGCGAGGGCATCGCCGTCGGCAGCCGCCAGATCGCCCAGGAGATCGGCATCTCCAGCTCGGTGCTGTTCCAACGCTTCGGCTCCAAAGAGGACCTGTTCTTCGCCGCGATGACACCCCCCGCCCCCGACCTGGCGGCCCTGCTCACCCGCGACGATGCCGACGATCCCGCCGAGGCGCGGCTGGCCCGCATCGCCGCCGGGCTGCTGGACTACTTCCGCCAGCTCGCCCCGGTGCTCGCCGCGCTGTCGACCCACCCGGCCTTCCACTACCCGACGTTCGCCGAACGCCATCCCGACGCCGCCCTGGAAACCCTCACCGGTGAGCTGATGGCCGCCCTGACCGAACAACACCACAACGGCGAGATCGACTGCCCGGACCCCGGCCCGGTCGTGCTCAACCTCATCGCCACCGCCTACGCGCTGGCGATGTTCGAACGCATCGGCGTCCACAACGGACAGTTCGACCACAGCACCGTGGACGCGCTCACCCGGGTCCTGTGGCACGGCATCGCGCCGGCCGCAGGGACGCCGTGATCCGGCGTCCCTGCGATCGGCTCACTGGGTACGGGAACGCGCGTCGGCGAACCACTGCTTGGTGAAATCCTGCAGCGCGGCAAGGTCGAACCCGGTACACGTCAAGGTTTGCAAGCGGTGGGTGGCGGTGAGCACCGGGCCCAGGTCCGTACGCGCCCCGCCGGCGACGCGGGCACCGTCTTTACCGATGATGAACGCGCGCAGCGCGTCGAGCTGGTCGGTGGGCAGCGTCGGCTGGTACTGCACGATGACGTACCCGTCGCCGAGGACGTGGCCGAAGTCGTCCAGCGGCGCGGTCTCGGTCGGCTCGAAGAAGTCTTTGCCGGGGTGTCCGCCCTGCCCGACGGGCAGGCCTCCGCTGGGACTTCCCTCGCCGCAGGGCCCCGACGCGGCGGCGGTGACCGGAGCGGGGCGGCTGTACCGCTCGACGACCACCAGGACCGCGGCGGCGAGACCGAGCACGACCAGGCCCATCGCCGCGTACCGCTGCGCCTTGGCGGAGGTGAGCCTGGCCGGCAGGTAACCGGCGATGAACGCGACGACCAGCAAGGCGATGACCTGGCCGACCTCGACGCCGACGTTGAACGCGACGATCCGCCCCAGGCTGTCGACGCCGTGCACGTCGATGTCGCGCAGGCGGGTGGACAGGCCGAGACCGTGGATGAGGCCGAACCCGACCACAGCGGCGCCGAACAACCGCCAGTGCAGTTGGGTGCGGGGCCGGGCGAACCAGGCGACCAGGCCGACGACCACGACGCTCAGGCCGATGACCAGATCGACCTTGACCGGGCTCACCCGCCACCCGATGAGCGAGGCGGAGATCAGCGTGACGCTATGACCGAGCGCGAACAACGAGACGAGCGCGGCGGCGCGACGGGCCGTGCCGGCGATGAGCGCGACCCCGGCGACGAACAACAGGTGATCCCAGCCGAGCAGCATGTGGGTGATGCCGAGCCAGACGAACTCGGGCGTGCTGCGACCGCCGCCGCTGACCCCGTGCGCCGAGGCGGCTGGCGAGGTGAGCAGGAGCAGGCAGGTGGCGGCGGCCACGACGAACGCGGCCCGCGGGTCGGGAGCAAACGACGCATGCGAATACCTCTCGGATTCGGGCACGGTGGTATCGCGCCCGTGGCAGGTTCGGGACGAGCAGAAGCGCGGCGATCAGTGCCGGACGGAACCGGCGGGTGTCACCGCGGCGGGGCGCGTCCCGCGAGACGCAACGTCGGCCAACGCGGCATCGTGAAGATGGCCCTGGCGTGGGAGCGGGGTTTGACGACGCCGCCGTGGCGGGTGCCGTCGGCGCACCACCCGCTGATCAGACGGAGCAGACTCGTGATGCCGCGCCGCCACAGCAGCGCGGCGACCGTGCCGCACAGGAAATGCACGGCCGCGCCGGCCAGCAACAGCAGCGGCGGCGGCACGACATGCGTCTGCGACATCGCGTACGCGACCGACTCCGCGGCGAGGAACCCGCCGGTGGAGCCGATGCCCATCCACCGGGCCGCGCCCGGCAGCCTCGGCTCGGCGGAACCGGGCCGAACCGCGGTGCCGGCGACCGCGAGCAGCGAGGTCGCCAGTAGCACCAGGCTGAGCAGCGCCAGCGCCGCGTCGAAGGCGTGCACGTGGGCGACCCCGGCCAGGATCCCGTGCGCGGCGCCGCCCTCGGCATCGCCGCCGGACTGGCCGGCCTTCCCGGCACCTGACGCCAACCAAGATCTCACACGCCTGAGGTTTGAGGCGGGCCGGCGGCGAACTGTCGACCGCCAGCACCCTCGGCGACGACTACGGCCGACTCCAGCGGCTCGTCATCGGTCGGCGTCACATCGAAGAGCACAGCACACAGCCGACCAACCACCACGCCGCGGCCGGCGCCGCCCTAATGGAACGGCACGCCGGTCGCGGCGATACACCAGCGACTACGCCTCCCAGGCGCCGTCCAAAGGAACTCGCAGCCGGGCCTGGGACAGCAGCAGGTCTGCGGTCGCCTGCGCCGCGGCTTGGGCGACCTGCCGGATGATCACCGCGTAGATGTCCAACGTCGTCATGATCCGGGAGTGGCCCATCTGCTCCTGCAACGCCTTCAGGTCCGACCCGGCAGCGAGGGCGATGCTCGCCGCCGCATGCCGCAGGTCATGCAGGCGTACCGGTGGCAGGTCCAGTTCGTCGACCAGGTGTTTGAAGCGGCGTGTCAGCCAGTCCGCGGTCACCGGTTTGCCGTTGCGGTGCCGGAACACCCGGCCCTGCGGATCGACATGCCCGTGCCGGTGCCGCTGTGCGTGCCACAACGCCCGCAGGATTGCGACGCTCATGTCGTCCAGGGCAATGGTTCGGACACCGGCGGCGGACTTGGTCGGGCCGACCCGTTCCACACCGTCGACCACGTACACCTGCTCCCGGATCCGCAGTTCCTTGCCGGGCAGGTCGATGTCCTCCCACCGCAGCCCGGCGATCTCCCCCCGCCGCGGACCGCGCAGCGCGACCAGCCACCACAACGGGAACAGGAAGTCGTCCTGCACCGCCTCCAGGAACCGGGCCAACTGCGACAGATCCCACACCGCCACCCGTGGCCGGATCCCGGTCTGCCGCCACGCCGCCTCCCGCTGCGCGTCCCACAACACCGGATACACCCGACCGCCAGCCGGCAGCCGAACCCGCCAGGCCGGGTTGTGGCCGAGCATCCCCAACCGGCGGGCCTCCGACAACGCGGTCCGCAGCACCGCATGCACCCGGTGCACCGTCCCCGGCGAGATCAACCGCCCGGTCCGCACCCCGACGCGGCGCCCCACCTCGTCCAGGAACCGCTGCACATGCCTGGTCCGCAGCTTCGCCAGCCGGTGCCCACCCAGTAACGGGATCAGGAAGCTGTACGTGATCCACCGGTAGTTCGACACGGTCGTCGGACGCAGCCGGCCGGGGATCTCCGACAACCAGAACTCCAGGAACCGGCGCACCGTCCACGTCCGAGCCAACGCCTCCGGACCCGGCACGCGCAGCAGGTCCCAATAGCCGCGTTCAGCATCCCCGCGGGTGAGGAACCCGCCCCGGCGGACCAGCATCCGTCGCCCATCCGGCCCGGCCACCTGCACCGCGAAGTACCAACGGCCGTGACTGGGATCCTCCAGGTTGGGACACCGCCACACCTGCCGGCCCGCCGCGTCGCGGCACCCACACCGGCGGTACAGCCGCGCTTCCGCTTGCTCAACCGTCACGACCATCTCGAGCACCTGAACCGAGTCGTGACACCAACGAACATGATCAAAACGATCCCCTCAACAGCTAGAGGACCACGGATCACGAACGGTCAGAGGTTCGAGTCCCTCCGGGCGCACAACGGAATCTCATGCGTCGCCACTGCGAACGGCCAGCTCACCAGGGTCAACCTGCTCGTAGATGTGGGTCACGACCGTGACCCACATCTGACCCACACGAGCCGAACAGACATAGCCTCTTGGCTATATTGCCTGCTCAGTGCTGGCGCGCCCGAAGGGACTCGAACCCCTAACCTTCTGATCCGTAGTCAGATGCTCTATCCGTTGAGCTACGGGCGCTCAGTTGCTCGGCCCAGTGTACACACCGGGTTTTGCGCGGAGGCTCCGGGATTCGAACCCGGGATGGGCTTTAAGACCCAAACCGCATTAGCAGTGCGGCGCCATAGACCGAACTAGGCGAAGCCTCCAGCAGCCCCGTCGCCGGTGGCCGCCGTCCGAGGATACAGGGCCGCCCGAGTGTCCGGCAAAGTGGGTATCCTCCTGGAGTGCGGTGCTCGTCGGCAGCCCCGCTGACCTGCACTCCCGGCCAGGTGTGACGCCCGACACCGCCATTCTGGCGATGGTCTCGGTCACACCCGGCGCGCGGCGGCATTCCCCACTACGCTCTTGCAGATGGGAGAGGACGCTACCCCGCCGCAGCCTCGAAAAGCTCAAAAAACCCCAAAAGCGGATGTTGTACCGCCTGTGAGCCCGTCGGCCACCACGCCCCCGACGACGAGTCCGCAAGCCAAGGTGCTTGGTGACACCTCGCTGCGCTTCGAGCCTCCGCCGCAGGAGATCCCGCCCGCGAGCGTGCCGCAGGTGCCCCCGCGCCCGCGTAATCCTCCCGTCGCCCCTTTCGTCCCGCCCTCGCCCTTCCGCGCGAGTGACGCTCCCACCGAGCCCGCGGTGCCGAAGAAAACGCCGGCCAAGAAGGCGGCCCCTGCCGCCGGGGCCGTTTCGGCGGCCCCGTTCACGAAAGCTGAGCCGGCGGTGGAGGCGACACCATTGAAGAAAGCCGAGCCGGTAGCGGAGGCTGCCCCATCGAGGAAGGTGGAGGCGGGCCCATTGAAAAAAGTCGAGCCGGTGGTGGAGGGGACACCGGACGAGAAAGCGGAGCCGGCGATGACGGCTGCGCCGGAGGATGCCGCGCAACCGGTGAAGGCGCCCGCGGCGAAGGCTCCCGCGGCGAAGGCTCCCGCGGCGAAGCCGTCCGTAGCGAAGGGGGCCCGGGCTGAGTCGGCTCCAGCGGAGAAACCCGCGGTCGCGAGTGCCCCGGTCGCGGAAAGGCCGGCGGACGTCGAGGAGGCGCCGGCCAGGGGCGAGGAGGTGCCGGCAAGGAAGACGTCGGCAAAGAAGGCACTGGCCAAGAAGGCACCGGTTAAGCAGGCAGCGGCAAAGAAGGTGCCGGCAAAGAAGACGTCAGCGGAGGACGGACCGGCCAAGGACGCACCCGCCGACGAGGCCACTGCGAAGCCGGCCGAGAAGGCCGCCGCGAAGAAGGTCACCCCGAAGAGAGCTGCCCCAAAGGCCGTGGCGAAGAAGGTCCCTGCCGCGCCGTCGCCTTCGTCGACCGAGCAACTCGAGCTGCTCGCCAGCGTCGAACCGGCCGTCAGGATATCTCCCGCCATGAAGGCGGCAGCGGAAAAGACCGCTGCCAAGGCAACGCCGGTTGAGGAGTCACTGGTTGACGAGCCGGTGATTGAGGAGGCGGCCGCCGAGCGGGCGCCGGTCGAGCAGACCGCCGTCGAGGAGGCCGACCTCCAGGAAACAGCCCCGCCCCAGCCGCGAAGTCCGCAGCGGAACCGATGGTCCGGGGTCAACCCTGCCTACCTGCCCGAGGTGCTCGCCCTCGTCGCTGTCGACCGGCTGGGGGCCGCTGCCCGTCGGCGCGTGGAATGGTACACGGCCACCTATCCCTCCGCCGGGCCGGACGCCGTCTCCCGCGCGGTCGTCCGCGAGTTTGTCCGGCGGGCTCGCCGCCAGGGGTTCGCCGCCGGTGTCGCCGGGCCGCTGGGGTTGATCGTCGAGGTCGCCGGGGTCAACTGGCTCCACGCCAAACTTGTCCTGCACCTCGCGGCTGTGTACGGCCATGATCCCCTCGACCGCCGGCGCGCCGCCGAGTTGCTGGTCCTCCAGCGTGTGCACGGCAGTGTCGAAACCGCCGAGGCCGCGCTCCGAGCCGCCGAACAAGCCGCGACGACCCGCCGCTCGACCCGGGCCGTCGGCGTGGGTCGCCTGTCGGCCCCCTTCGCCGGAATGCTCGGCACCGGCCTCCTCCAGGCCGCGACGGCCCGCCTGGCCAGGCGTGTGCTTCCCGGTGTCACCCCACTGCTCGGTGCCGTCAACGCCGCCCGCAGCACCGAGCTCCTCGCCGCCCGGGCGATCCGCCACTACCGCCGTCGTTGACCCGGTCCGGCCCGAATTCGGAGGTCAGGCGCACGGCGACGGCCGTACGGCCTGGCGACCACCTTCACCGCGCTCTCCTCCAAGTGCCCGGATGCTGAAGGCCGAGGAGTCGGTGCGTGCCGACCGGCTCGTCCTGAGCGAACGGCGCTCCACAGCGCAGCGACGTTCGGGGGTTCCCAGCCGACCTGGGACGTGTGCGCCTGGAGGCAGCGGTGTACGCGGTGTTCGGGGCCCACGTGCCGCCCTGCGGCGGGTTGCGCAGCCGGTCAGTCCGCCGATCCGGCCGCCGACCTCGCCTCGGTGTACCCCGCGCGCTGGGCGACGCCGGGACCGCGCGGGCGATCCTGGCCGAGGTGGTGCTCACGCTCGCCGGCGGGCTGGCAGCCGTCGATGCGCTCAGGACGAGCTGGACCGGCCCCAGAGGTTGATGCCCGACCCGGTGCTCCATGGACCGGTGGCGGTCGGGACCGGCGTCACAGATTATGTGCCTTACCCTCGCTCACCCGGGCGGGTGGCCGTCCAACAGCAGGAACCGCCGGCCACGCCGGCGACGCACGTGTTGGGGTATGGCCGGATTCTGAATCGGATGCCGGGCGTCCCAGGGGCTCGTACAGTCACGAGCGTGGACGTGACAGCGCGGATCCAGTGGCTGGAGGCGGTGGCCGACCTTCTGCGCCGTTCGCACCTGTCGCAGTCGGACCGGTTGACCGGTCACCTGGTGGAGGCCTTGCATCCGCTGGGGGTCGAGGCGCGGGTCTACCTCGTGGATCGGGAGCAGCTCGCGCTGCATCCGGTGCCCGGGCCGGACCGGCCACCGCCGGAGCCGCTGCCGGTCGACGGCTCGCCGGCCGGGCGGGCCTTCGCGTTCGTGCGGTCGCATGCCACCGCGCCGGACCGGCTCTGGACGCCGATGGTCGACGGCACCGAGCGGCTCGGTGTGGTCGAGTTCCGGCTCCCCGAGGGCATGCACGCCGAGGACGAGGCGGTGCGGTGGCACTGCGAGCTGATCGCCGGGCTGTTCGGTCACCTGGTCACGACCAAGTTGCCCTACGGTGACGCACTGCAGTCGGTGCGCCGTACCGAGTTGATGTCGACCGCCGGTGAGCTGCTGTGGCAGATGCTGCCGCCGCTGACGTTCACCTCCGACCGGATGACGATCAGCGCCATCCTGGAGCCCTGCTACGACGTCGGCGGCGACGGCTTCGACTACGCCGCCGACCGGTCGACCGCTCACGTGGTGATCCTCGACGCGGCCGGCCGGGGGCTGCGCGCCGGGCTGGCCTGCACCGTCGCGCTCGCGGCGATCCGGGCCGCCCGCCGGGCCGGCGGCGACATCGAGGCGCAGGCGGACGCCGCCGACACGGCGCTGGCGGAGCAGTTCACCGACGCGCGGTTCGTCACCGCGGTCATCGCCGAGCTGGATCTGGACAGCGGCCGGCTGCGGTATCTGAACGCCGGTCACCCGCCGCCGCTCGTCCTGCGCGGCGGCGGGCTGCACGGCGTGTTGTCCGGCGGCCGGCGCATGCCGCTCGGCCTGTCGGCGACGGCACTCGGCGCCGGCGACTTCGGCCGTCCGGCCACCGCGACCCTCCAGCACGAGGACCGGCTGCTCCTCTACACCGACGGCATCATCGAGGCGCCCGGCCCCGGCGGTGAGCCGTTCGGCGTCGAGCGGCTCGTCGCCTTCGCCGTGCGGCACCAGGCGCAGGGGTTGCCGACGCCGGAAACCCTGCGCCGGCTCTGCCACGCCGTCCTGGACCACCAGGGCCGCCCGCCGCGCGACGACGCGAGCCTGTTGCTGCTGGAATGGTCCGACACGACCCTGGAGCGAAACCTGCCGTGACCGAGCACCGAGGAGCCCCGATGCCAGACCTCATCCTGGCCGTGTCCGCCCGCGACGTGGGCGACCGGACGGTGATCACCGCCCGCGGGGTCATCGACTACGGCAGCCGTTCGGTCCTCCGTGAGGCGACCGACGAGGCGCTCGACGGCGGCAAGGTCCGGCTGGTGCTCGACCTGTCGGGAGTGACCCTGTGCGACTCCAGCGGCTTGAGCACCCTCGTGGATGTGCACCGGCGGGCGACTGCCGCAGGTGGCTGGCTGCGCCTGGCCGGTCTCCGGCCGATCGTCAGCACGGCGCTGACGCTGACCAATCTCGATCGCGTGCTGCCCGTCTACGACACGGCCGAGAAGGCTGTCGAGGCGGCATGACCGCCGGAGCGCGGCGGAGACGAGCAGGCCGCTGGCTTCTTTCGGGAGTTCACCGTGGGGAGGCGGGACGCCGGAGGGTCAGCCGATCGTCGTCACCACGTTGCCGTCGTGGTCGCGGATGTCCGATCGGATGATCTCCACGACGAGCGGCGGAGCGGTCGGCACCGTACGCACACCGGAGACCGGCACCAGCACCCCGATCAGGCCGTCGAGGGCCTCGTCGGTGAGGACGACCTCCAGGGCCTCCGGGTCCTCGCCGGTGCCGACCGAGTAGCTGCCGGACGAGAACACGACCGTGCTGTCCGGTCCGTTCACGACCAGCGGCCGGCCGAACGGCAGGCGCCCGAGCAGCGTGTGCGCGACCCGGTCGGCGATGTGCGCGCCGACGGTCAGGCGGATCAGGTCGCCGTCGGGCCGCCAGCCGAACTCGGCGACGGCGAGGCTGCCGGTCGACGAGCCGTCGCGCCGCCGCCCGTCCGCGACCGCATCGGCGACGGCCGGGTCGTCGGTGATCGAACGCCGGTCGAGATCGGTGACGAGCGACGGCACCCGCTCGGCGAGCAGCTCGAGGAACTCCCGGACGCTCCACGTCTGGGTCGCCGTGTATTCGTCCAGGGTGAGGCCGACGACCTGGAGGAACTGCACGGTCCCGTGCGGGGTCGCGATGGTGCCGAGCTCGGGGTCCTCGGTGAACGCGATCGCGCGGATGAGCGTCTCCCGCTCCAGGGCGATCGGGCCGTTGAGGTCCATGTGATGGTTGGCCTCGAACCAGTTGCCGGTCTGGAAGACGTATCGGGCGAGGTTCTGCAGGAAGTTGGCCACCCAGACCGGCGGCTCGGTCTCCGCCGGATCGCGCCGCACGCGGAACGTGAACTCGAAGCCCCACCCCGACTCGTCCGGGTCCTCCGACTCCTTCTCGTAGAGCTCGGACATGCCGAAGGTGACGACGTGCCAGTGCGGCACCGGGTCGAGGCGCGGATAGAAGCTGGTGCCGTCGAGCGGGTCGGGCCCGCCGAGGCGCCACTTGACGATCGTGGCGAGGTGCTTGGGCTCCACGCCCGGGTAGAGCCGGTCGAGCGCGGCGTCGATAGCGTCCCAGCCGGGCGCGTCGGAGGTCACCAGGTGATTTAACGCCATCGCTGTCTTTCGCGCAGCCCCGGGCCGGCGGGCATTCGACCCAGGCGGATCGCCTCCGTGCAGAGGTCCTCGCGGAAGATCCGCTCGATCCCAGCCCGCGCCGGTCCCACGTCCTCGTACCTTCACCCGCTTGCTTGAACACGCCCGGCCCGATTCGACCCCCGGGCGGATATCCTTCTCGGCGGCAGGCACGGACCGTGAAAGGGGTCTCAGTGAGCAGGGAAACGCTGGAGTTCCAGGCCGAGACGAGGCAGCTCCTGCAGTTGATGGTGCATTCGATCTACTCGAACAAGGACATCTTTCTGCGCGAGCTGATCTCGAACGCTTCCGACGCCCTGGACAAGCTGCGGCTCGAATCTCTGATCAACAAGGAGCTGCAGGTCGACACCGACGATCTGCACGTCGAGCTCGAGGTCGACCAGGGTCGGCGCACGCTGACCGTGCGCGACAACGGCATCGGCATGTCCCGCGACGAGGTCGTCTCGCTCATCGGCACGATCGCCAAGTCGGGCACCGCCGAGCTGCTGCGCAAGCTGCGGGAGACGCAGGACGCCGGGGCGTCCCAGGAGCTCATCGGGCAGTTCGGCGTCGGCTTCTACTCGACGTTCATGGTCGCCGACAAGGTGACGCTGGTGACCCGGCGGGCCGGCGAGAGCCAGGGCACGTTCTGGGAGTCGACCGGCGAGGGCACCTACGAGATCGAGTCGCTCGACGACGCGCCGCAGGGCACGTCGGTCACATTGCATCTCAAGCCGGAGGACAGCGAGGACCGGCTGTTCGACTACACGGTCGAATGGAAGATCCGCGAGATCGTCAAGCGCTACTCCGACTTCATCGCCTGGCCGATCCGGATGGCCGGCGCCGAAGGTTCTGACGCGCCGCTCAATTCCATGAAGGCGCTGTGGGCGCGGCCCCGCAGTGAGGTCAGCGACGAGGAATACCACGAGTTCTACAAGCACGTCAGCCACGACTGGACCGATCCGCTCGAAACGATCCACATGAAGGCCGAGGGCACGTTCGAATACGAGGCGCTGCTCTTCATTCCGGCCCGCGCGCCGTTCGACCTGTTCAGCCGCGACGGCAAGCGCGGTGTGCAGCTCTACGTCAAGCGTGTGTTCATCATGGACGACTGCGAGGCGCTCGTCCCGCAGTACCTCCGATTCGTCAAGGGCGTCGTGGACGCACACGACCTCTCGCTCAACATCTCCCGCGAGATCCTCCAGCAGGACCGCCAGATCCAGGTGGTCCGCCGCCGACTGGTGAAGAAGGTCCTGACCACCCTCAAAGACCTCAAGGCTAACGATGCGGAGCGATACGGCAAGTTCTGGGCCGAGTTCGGCCGCGCGTTGAAGGAGGGCCTCCTCGACGACACGGAGAACCAGGACCTGCTGCTCGACCTGGTGCTCGTCCCGTCGACCGCCGCCGAGTCGACGTCGCTGCGCGAATACGTGGAGCGGATGCAGGAGAGCCAGAAGGACATCTACTACATGACGGGCGAGTCGCGCGCGATGGTCGAGCACTCGCCGCACCTGGAGGCGTTCCTCGCCAAGGGATACGAGGTGCTGATCCTCACCGACCCGGTCGACGAGATCTGGGTCGAGCGGGTGACCGAGTTCGACGGCAAGCCGCTGCAGTCGGTCGCCAAGGGCAAGGTCGACCTCGGCTCCTCGGAGATCCCCGCGGAGCAGGCCACCGACTTCGCGCCGCTGTTGTCCTGGCTGGGTGAGAAGCTGCAGGAGGACGTCAAGGAGGTCCGGCTGTCGTCGCGCCTGACGACGTCGCCCGCCTGTATCGTCGGCGACGAGCACGATCTCACGCCGACGCTGGAGAAGATGTACCGCGCGATGGGCCAGGAGATGCCGCACACCAAGCGGATCCTGGAGCTCAACCCGGAGCATGCGCTGGTCTCTGGCCTGCGCGCGGCCCACACGGCGAACGCGGAGGACCCCGCCCTGGGTGAGACCGCCGAGTTGCTCTACGGCATGGCCCTGCTTGCCGAGGGCGGCGAGCTGGCCGACCCGTCCCGCTTCACCCGACTGCTGGCCGACCGTCTGGCCCGCACGCTGTGACCGACGTCGAGAGCCTGCGGGCGGCCGAGCGCCGCCTGCAGGCGGCGCAGCGGGCGAGCGACGTGGCGGAGCTGGACGCGCTGATCGACGAGCGACTGATCTTCACCGGCCCGGACGGCAAGTTGTACGGCAAACAGGACGATCTGCACGTCCATCGCACCGGCCGCCAGGTCATGACCAAGGTCGCGGAGGAGTCCCTGGACGTCCTGGTCGACGGCGGGCTGGGGGTGACCTGGTTCCTGGGGACGCTGGAGGGCACGTTCGCGGGTGAGTCGTTCGCCTGGCGGATGAGGTACACCCGCACCTGGCTCCACGATCCGTCCCGCGGCTGGCGCCTAATAGCCGCTCACGCGAGCGTCGCCTGAGTATTCTGTGCGCTTGTGCGGACAGTGACGCTCGACCTGGTGGACGGGGCGGGGGAGTTACTCGGGGCCTTGCCAGCGTTCACGGTCGAAGCGCCGTGGTGGCCGGAGGTCGCGGACGTCGTCGCCGGGGCGCGGGAGCGCTTCGGGGTCGAGGTCACGGTCCTCCGGCTGCTGCACGCCGACCGGCCGCGTCCGCACGGCGGGACCGTCACCTACCTGGCCCAGGCCGACGGGCCGGTGCCGCCGGTCGAGCCGGCGCGGGTCAACCTCGCGCCGCATCCGCACCGCGCACCCTACGCCGAGGTCGGCGGGCCCGCGGAGAGCATCCGCTGGGCCGTCGGCGCCATGCGCGATCTCGGCCTCGGGACGCCGTCGCGCATCATCCAGCGCAAAACCTGGAACCTGTCGGCGTTGTGGCAACTGGACCGGGCTGCCGGGCCACTGTGGCTCAAGCACCTGCCGGGCTTCCTGAAGGCCGAGAGCGAGGTCCTGGCGTGGCTCGGCGCGGTGGCGCCCGGCGCCGCACCCCGGCTGCTCGCGGCCGACGGCACCGGACGGCAGTTGCTGGGCAATCTCGCGGGTGAGGACCGCTTCGGTGCGCCGGCCGCGGAGCGGCTGTCGATGATCGACCTGCTGCACGGGCTGCAGCGGCGGGCGCTCGACGATCTGCCGCTCCTGGCCGGGCGCGGGGTCACCGATCGCCGGGGCGGGCTGTTGTACGACCAGATCATGATCGCCGCGGAGCCGTGGCTGTCCGAGATCTTCGGCCTCGGTGAGCTGCTCGCCGGGCTCCGCGAGCGGCTGGCGGCCGTCGCGGACTGCGGCGTGCCGGACACGCTCGTGCACGGCGACTTCCACCCGGGCAACGTGCGTTCCGACGCGTCGGTACCGCCCGCGGTGCTGGACTGGGGTGACGCGTTCCTCGGGCATCCGGCGTTCGACCTGCTGACGATGTGCGGCGGGCTGCCGGACGAGGAGGCGGCGCCGATTGTGGCGCGCTGGGCGGCGCTGTGGCGGCGGGCGGCGCCGGGCTCGGATCCGGTCCGGGCGGCCGAGCTGCTGCGCCCTGTGCGGCCGCTGCTCGGCGCGACCAGCTACGCCAACTTCATCCATCACATCGAGCCATCCGAATGGCCGTACCACGCGGAAGACGTCCCGACCTGCTTGCGGATGGCCGTCGCTCAGGCGTGACCCGGTTTTGTCGTACCGGTGTTGTACAACTACCCGCGTGGATCTGGACTTGGATATCGAGCGGCGCTCCACAGCGCCGTTCATCGCGCCGGTACAACCCCGGAAGCTCGCGAAGGTCCCGTTCGTGGAGCTGGCCGACGGGCGCCTGCAGGGCGTCGTGTCGAGCGGCTCGGACATCGAGCGGGTCTATGTCTCTTCGATCGGCGCCGGTTCGCACGGCCTGAGTTGCAGCACCAACAACAACCGGCCCTGCGGCGGGCTGCGCGGGTCGTGGCCGTGCAAGCACCTCCAGGCGCTGCTCGACGAGGCGGTGCTGCAATACGGTGCGGAGCGCGTCACGCGCTATCTGCGTATCGAGGTCGAGGAGGGCAAGAGCCTCGTGCACGGCCTGCACGGGCACCACGAGCCGGCGCCGGCCGCGACGGTGTTCAGCAGCTTCCTGCGCCACCTCGCCTATCTGGAGCTGCCCACCTCCACCGACCCGGTGCCCGAGCTGCACTGGTTCCCGGCGACAGGAGCCCGCTGATGCTTGCCCTCCTCGACGGCACCGACCCGGGACTCACCGAGGCGCTCGATGTCGTGGCCGCGGTCGACGACGGCCTCGTCCACGGCTTCGCCCGCGTCGACGAGGACCGCGCCGCGGCACTGGCCGCGCTGGCCGGCGCGTTCGCCGGCAGCCCGCTGCGCGACCGGATCGCCGAGGCCGTCGACAAGGTCGCGGCCGGCTCCATCGCCGACGAGCACCTGCTGGCCCTGGCCGCCGCACGCGTCGCGGTGTTCGGCGCCGTCCACGACGCGTTGCTCGCCCGCGTCGACAGCGCCCTCAGCCGCACCCGCGCGCCGTGGCAGGGGCAGCCCGGCCCGGCCGCCGGCGCCGCCAACCTGCTCGCCGGCAGCCGCTCCTGGCTGCGTGAGCTGGCCATCACCGGCTGGCGCGGTGTCGACCACGATCTCGTCACGGCGTCGAGCCAGGTGATCGAGGCGACGCTGGCCGACCCGGAGCTGCGCCGGCTGGCGGTGCTGCTCGACGGGCTCGCCGCCGAGCTGCGCGCCGCCAGCCCCATCGCGACGCTCGAGCGGCTGCCGGTGCGCCGGTGGGCCGACCTGTGGAGCCGCGCGCTGCTGCTGGCCCAGGACGGCGGCCGGGCCGGGCGGGCGGCCGACGCCGAGACCGTCTCCGGCCGGCTGCTGGTGCTCGGCGTCGACGTCCACGAGCACAGCACGGCGGTGCAGGTTCAGGTCCACGGCGTGCTCGAGGCGGGCGGCGTCACCCGGCTGGTCCGCACCAGCGTGACCGCGGGCAAGGTCGACACGATCGTCGGTCCGGCGATCTGGGGCCTGCTCCAGGGCTTCCCGGTGCTGATGACCGCGCTCGCCGAGCGCCGCAGCCTCGACCTGACCGACGTGCCGCTGCTCGCGAGCGGCGACCTGATCTGGCACGACACCCGGGCGAAGGCGGGGGAGCCGGCCGACCCGTTCGCGACGGCGCGGGTGCTGCTCCCCGGTGCGCTCGCTCCCGCCGTGCCGCCGCTGGACCGGCACCCGGCCCGCATCGCCGAGCCGGTGTTCGTGGAGGGCGACAGCGCCGTCCCGCTCGACGCGACGCGGCTGCCCGCCTGCGGACCGCTGACCGCCGACCTCGTCGCCGGCGCGTCCGCCTGCATCGGCCTCCTGCGCTGGGACGCCGGCAAGTGGACGGTGCAGCCGATCGCCGTGCAGGCCACGGTGAAGAAGAAGACCGTCGCCGTGCACACCGCCGACTGGGCGCTCGGGCCGACCGACGCCAAGGCGGCCAAGGCCGCGGGCGACGCGGTGCAGGTGCTGCGCGAGCGCGCGGGAAGGCTGCTGCGCAAATGAACACCGCCGACGAGAACCGGCGCCAGGTGCTGTACTGGCGGATGCTGGGCCGCCTGTTCGAGGCCGACGAGCAGATGACGCTGGAGTCCGCCAGCGTGGCGATCGTCGACGACCTCGGGTTGCCGCCCGCACTGCTCGACCCGACCGTCTCCGTCGACACGCTCGTGCAGCGCCACCCCGATCTGGCCGGCGAGTTCGACGGCTTGATGAAGCCCGAGGCGGAGCCCGTGCCCGGGGACGAGGTCCGCCGCGCGGCTCTGGTCGCCAAGCTGCTCGTCAACGTCTTCGCCACCGGCAGCGGCAACGTCAGCGCGACCCAACTGGCCAACTGGCAGTCCGACGCCGGCTGGTTCGAGCGAGCCCTCGGCATGGACCCGGGCGAGCTGCGCGGCCGGCCCAACGCCGGCGGCATGGCCACGGTCCTGGCCGGGCTGGAGGGCGACCTGGTCCGCCGGATGCACCTGCGCGAGGTCCTCGCAGACCCGGCGCTGGCTCGGCAGCTCACGCCGAGCATGTCGCTCATCGAGCAGTTGCTCCGCGACAAGGACAACCTCTCCGGCGTCGCGCTCGCCAACGCCAAGGCGCTGATCCGCCGGTTCGTCGACGAGGTCGCCGAGGTGCTGCGGACCCAGGTGCAGCAGACGAGCGTCGGTGAGATCGACCGCTCGGTGCCGCCCAAGCGGGTGTTCCGCAACCTCGATCTCGAGCGCACGATCTGGAAGAACCTGACCAACTGGAGCCCCGAGGACGAGCGGCTCTACGTCGACCGGCTCTTCTACAAGCAGACCGCCAAGCGAACCACGCCGGCCCGGATGATCGTGGTCGTCGACCAGTCCGGTTCGATGGTCAACGCGATGGTCAACTGCACGATCCTCGCCTCGATCTTCACCGGCCTGCCGAAGGTCGACGTCCACCTGATCGCCTATGACACACGCGCGCTCGACCTGACGCCGTGGGTGCACGATCCGTTCGAGGTGCTGCTGCGCACTCGGCTGGGCGGCGGCACCGACGGCACGGTCGCGATGGCGCTGGCTCAGCCGAAGGTCGCCGACCCGCGCAACACGGTCGTGGTGTGGATCTCCGACTTCTACGAGTGGCAGTCACAGGTGCTGTTCGACTCGATGCAGGCGATGCACCGCTCCGGGGTGAAGTTCATCCCGGTCGGCTCGGTCAGCAGCGGCGGCCAGCAGAGCGTCAACCCCTGGTTCCGGCAGCGCTTCAAGGACATGGGCGCGCCGGTGCTGTCCGGCCACATCAAAAAGCTTGTTTCCGAACTCAAGAGCTTCCTCGCTTAGGAGACCCCAGAGATGACCAACGACATGCTGCGCGCCCCCGCCGAGGTGAAGTACGCGGAGGAGCTCGACTGGCTGGAGTCGATCGACGACGGCCCCAAGCCGTTCTCGTGGCGGCTCAGCCCCAAGATGGTGCGGCTGTTCGTCCTCGGCTCCGAGCGCGCGGACGGCCTGGACCGGGAGGTCTCGCAGAAGTGGTTCGGTGATCGCAGTTTCGTCGAGCGCAGCATCGTGACGCTCGCTTCCGACCGCGGGCTGCTGCTCATCGGCGACCCCGGCACCGGCAAGAGCTGGCTCGCCGAGCTGCTCGCCGCCGCCATCTCGCGCAACTCCACGCTGGTCGTGCAGGGCACGGCCGGCACGACCGAGGACCACATCAAGTACTCGTGGAACGTCTCCATGGTCATCGCCAAGGGGCAGTCCCGGGCCTCGATGATCCCGTCGCCGATCATGACCGCGATGGAGCGTGGCGTGATCGGGCGGTTCGAGGAGCTGACCCGCTCGACCAGCGACGTGCAGGACGCGCTGATCTCGATCCTCTCGGAGAAGTACATCTCGATTCCGGAGCTCGACGAGGACAACATCGTCTTCGCCCAGCCCGGTTTCTCGATCATCGCGACGGCCAACAGCCGTGACCGGGGGGTCAACGACCTGTCCTCGGCGCTGAAGCGGCGGTTCAACTTCGTGCGCATCCCCGTCGTGACCAACAAGAAGAGCGAGGCGGAGATCGTTCGGTTCCGCACGACCGAGCTGCTGCACCGGCACCGGATCGAGCTCGACGTGCCGCCCAACCTGCTCGACATCCTGCTGCAGAGCTTCGCGGACCTGCGCGCCGCGGCCGACTCGGCGACGAGTGACGACGAGAAGCTCGAGTCGGCGCTGTCGACCGCCGAGCAGATCGGCGTGCTGGAGGACGCGATTCTGCACAGCACGTTCTTCGGGGACCGTGAGCTGCGGGCCGAGACGCTCGCCGGGTCGCTGGTCGGGTCGCTCGCCCGGCGCAGCCCGGAGGACCTGGCGATCCTCAACAAGTACTGGCACGGGGTGGTCGAGCCGCGCAGCAAGCAGGACGGCGGCGAGTGGCCCGCGTTCCTCGAGGGCGGCCGCCAGGCGATCGCAACCCTGTCATGACATCGCGGACGGAGCCCTTCGACGCGCTGCGCGGCCAGTTGGTGGAGGCGGCCACCGCCTTCGCCGGCGGTGCCGGCGCGGTGCCCGAGATCCTGGCCGGGATCGTCGACGACGTCGACCGGGCGCTGCGTGAGGAGCTGGAGATCTTTCCGGTCTGCCACCACTCGCCGGCGTCCGGCCTGGCGATGGTCCGCCGCCTGCGGGAGAAGCAGCCCAAGGTCATCTATCTGGAGCTGTGCGAAGACCTCCAGCCACTGCTGACGGAGTTGCGCAACTGCCGCCTGCCGGTGGCGCTGCAGGCCTTCGCTTCCGATCTCGACGGCTTCCCGAAGGACTGGGGGCCGTTGAGCGTCGTCGCCCCGATCACCGAGGCGTCGGCGGAATACCAGGCGATCTCCTACGCGCTCGACACACCCGGGGTCGAACTGGTGCTGGTCGACCGGTCGACCGACCACGTCTTCCAGTGGGAGCCGCAGCGCTCTGCCGAGAAGACCGCCGAGGAGGACGACCTGCACGGTGACGCCGTCGGCATCGAGATCGGTGACCTGCGGCCGCGCTTCGCCGAGCTGGAGCAGCACCTGTTGCACCACGGCAAGGTGCGGCACTGGTCGGAGTGGTGGGACCAGTATGTCGAGCAGCCGCTCGCCGGCGCCGACTACGCGACCTACCGGCAGGTCATGGTGCTGATCGGCAGCCTGTTCCGGCGGCTCGCCCCGGCCGACAGCCGGCGGGTCCGGGTCGACGAGGACCGCGAGCGGTACATGTGGACCCGCATGCGTGAGCACCTGGCCGCGTCGGGCGTCGACAAGGCCGACTGCCTGTACGTGTGCGGGGCGTTCCATGCGGCCAGCCGGGTCGACGAGTTCGGGACCGCCGACGGTGTGCCCGACTTCGAGATCAGCCCGCGCACGGCGACGAAGTGGCTCTACGGGCTGATCCCGTCGAGTCACTCGGCGATCGAGGCGCAGTTCGGGCTCGCGTCCGGCTCAGTCTCGATCGCGGCCGCCACGTGGGCCAAGGCGATCACCCGGTCGCGACTCACGCCGTTTCAGCTCGACGGGCAGCGCGGCAGCCGCAAGCGCGCGGCGAAGGCGCTGCCCGCCGCGACCGCCACGACCGAGCCGGTCGCCGATCGGCTCTCCGGGTTCCTGGCCAGCCCGCCGGCGCTCGACGGGCTGGACGAGGAAGAACTGCTCGGGTGGTGCGTCGACATCGTCCGGCTGGCTCGCCGCAACGGGTATCTCTCCAGCACCGCCGACGCCATCGCGGTGTTCGAGACGTCGATCCTGCTGGCCGGGATGCGCAATCGGGCCCGCCCGACGCCGTACGACTTCCAGGACGCGGCGGTCACCTGCATCGAGAAGGACGTCGTCCCGGGCCGGCGCGACGTGCGGCGGCTCTGCGAGATCCTGCTCGGCGGCGACCGGGTCGGCCAGGTCGGCTACGACGCGCTGCCGCCTCTGGCGCGCGACGTCTACGACCGGCTCGCCCCCATCGGGCTCGACCTGCGGAAGAGCACCGTGCAGCGGGCGCTGCTCGATCTGGCCGGCAGGCCGGAGCTCGTGCCGGCTTCCCATCTGCTCTGGATGCTGCGGTATCTCCTGCCGGACGGGGCGGTCCGCCCGATCATGGGCTCCCGCCGGCTCGGCGAGAAGTCCGTCCAGGAGAGCTGGGACCTGGCGATCGGCAAGCACCAGCGGTACATCATCGAGCTCGGCTACGAGGGCGTCACCGTCGAGCAGGTGGTCGAGCAGCGGCTGCGCCGATCGGTGTGGGCGCAGGACGCGACGGCGGCGGTCGCCCTGCGTGCCGTCGAGGACTCGATCCTGTTCCTCGGCAGCCGGCGCTTCACCGACGAGCTGGGCGCTCGGGCCGTCGAACTGCTCGCGGCCGAGCGCACGGTCGACGACGCGCCCGAGGTGCTACGCCGCATCCGGCGGCTGCTGGCGCACTACCGGGCGACCGAGTCCACGCTGCCGACGTGGTGCGAGGCGTTCGTGACCGCCGGATACGCGCATTACTGCACGCTGCTGCCGACCGCGTTCGTCGACGACGAGACGGGCGTGCGGCAGGTCGCGGCGATGCTCGGGTTCCTGTTCTCGATGGAGAGCCTGGCGCTGTCGCTCGGCTGTGACCGGGCACAGTTGGAGCTGGCCGTGCGCCAGTCACACCCGGAGGCGCCGGCGAAGGTGGCGCTGCTGTGGGCGGCACACCACCAGCTCGGCCTGCTCCCGCTCGCGGAGCTGCGCACCCGCTGCGCCGCGCTGCTGGCCAACCCGCTCGTCGTGCCGTCGTTCCCGCAGTACCTCAGCGGGTTCGTACAGGCGCTGGAGCCGGTCCCGAAGCTGGCCCCGTTCGCGGTCGAGATGATCTCGAACGCGTTCGCCAAGCTTCCCGACCCGGTCCTCCTGCCCTGGCTGCCGTCGCTGATCACCACGCTGCGGGACCAGGCGGGCGAGTTGGTGCCGGTCCTCATCCGCGAGGCCGGTCGCACGTTCCCCGGCACCCTCCAGGCCGTCGACGCCTTCGTGCCGCCGTGGAGCGCCCAGCCGCAAGCCCAGCGCCGGTTGGCGGCGCCCCTGGCCCCGGCCGGCCCGGTCGGCGCCTTCCTCGCGGCGCAACCGGCCACGACGGACGCCCTCGCCGACCTGCTCGGCTGTGCTTCTGGCTGGCAGGAGCGGGCCACGGCGGAGACCGCGCCGGCGGCGGTCCTCGCCCTGCTCGCCGTGCACCCGGCGACGGCCGAGGCTCTGATGCCGCTCCTGGTGCCGGCGGGCTGACCCCCATGACTCGGGCCGGAGGATCGCCGGCGGGACGATCCTCCGGCCCGGCCCACGCCGCCGGCTCACCCTTCAGCCGCGAGCGCGACGGCCGCTGCCGGACGCGATCCCCGGTCCAGGCGCGCCACGGCGCTAGACCGCCACCGCCACGGTGGCGATGCCGGCGCCGACCAGCGCCACCGCCCAGATCCGGTCCAGGTCGACCCATGTGGACCGCAGGATGCGCAGGCCGACGACCTGATAGACGAGCAGTGCCACCGCGCCGGCCACGGCGACCATCGAGACCGTGTGGACCGCCGTGGCGAGGAAGCCCGTCCACAACGGCGCGGTCGCCGCCGCGGCGCCGTGGTGGTGCCTGGTGGCCGGCGCGCCGGCCACCAGGACCGGGACCAGCATGAGGCCGGCGCCGTGGACGCTCGACATGAGGAACGACCAGCTCGCCAGTTGCGTCCACGACAGCCGCATGCCGGCCCACCGGAAGTGGCGCCGCGACAGGCTGCGCCACAGACCGAACCCCACCAGCACGATGCCGCCGCAGATCGCGACCACCCTCGTGGCGACCACCGACTGGAGCGCGCTCACCAGCCCGGCGACGACAAAGATCGACACGGCGTGGCCGGCGGCGATCGGCGCCAGAGCGCGCAGGACCGCTGCCCAGCGCCGCTCCTGACATCCGATCGCAACCGCGAACAGCCACCCCATGCCGGGGTTCAGGCCATGGAATGCGCCCATGGCCGCGAGTGCGACGTATGCGGCGATGCTCACTACGAGAAACAATACGAGTCGGAAGACGCGTCGCCGCCCTGGAGTCTCGTCTGATGGACGCGCCGCCCGCGGAAGTCGGCGCCGTGCGGGAAGAATCGCGCGTCGAGGTGGAGCCCGTCCTGCTCGGTGACGTCGAGCTTGGCCATCCAGGCGCCGACGCCGTCCGGGTAGAACTGGTCGTCCCAGGACCCGTAGAGCGAGTTGGTGACGTACACGCGCCGCCCGTCCCGGCTGACCTCGACCATCTGTGGTCCACCGGCGAGCGGCAGCGACGGGTCGGTCGGGTGGGCGGTGCGGCGGACGATGCCGCCGAGGCGCACCGAGTCGACGAAGACCGGGTTGAACGGATCGCTGACGTCGTAGCGGAGCAGTTCACCGGTGCCCCAGGCGGAGACGAACAGGAAGCGGTCATCGACCGTCAGGTCGATGTCGGTGACCAGCGGGGGGACGGCGCCGAACGGCTGGAGGACCGGCGGCAGGCCGGCGGCCGCGGCCGGCTCGGCCGGGATCGTGATCACCTTCTCGGCGGCGAAGCGCGAGCCTTCGCGGTGCCACATCCAGATCGACGCCGACAGATCCTCGACGCTGATGACGGTGTTGACGAACCCGTACTCCTTGCCGGGGTCGTGGGCGGGGCGTAGTTCGAGTGCCATCTGGTGCTGGTCACCGAGGTCGACGGTCTGCAGGTGGCGGCGCTTGCGCAGATCCCAGAAGTGCAGGGCGTGCCCGTATTCGCGGCCCAGCAGCAGCTCGCCCACCACGCCGTGCTCGATCATCGACGGCGTGCCCCACTCGCTGGTCACCACGACGTCGTGCCCGAGGTGCCACCAGACGTCGTAGGCGAGGTACTGCGGGCCGCGGTTGATCTCCCAACGGCCGAGGACCTCGAACGACGTGTGGTCGAGCAGCGCGATGCCGCCCGGGCCGTCGGCGCCGTCGGCACCGCCGAGCGCGGAGACGTAGATCCCCTCGGGGCCGCAGTGGACGGTGTGTGGCCGGGAGTAGCCCGCGCGTTTGCCGAGCTCGTCGGGCTCGAGGATCTTGACGATCGCGGGTGAGCGCGGGTCGGGGCCGGTGTCCAGGACGTGGATGCGGGACGAGCGCAGCCCGGGAACGATCAGATAGCGGCGCTCGACGTGCGGGTGTGGCGCATACGGGCACAGCGCGGTGCTGCACGCGTTCCAGCCGAAGTGGTGCAGCTCGTCACCGGTGTTGGGCAGCTCGGTCCAGCCGACCACGGTGCCGTAGGCGGCAGACGACGGGTCGGTGTCGACGACGGCGATGGCGTCGGGCCGCTCGGCGGCGCGGTCGAAGGCGGCCACGTAGGCGAGCTTCTCCGGCGGCGCCCGCAGCGCGTCGCGTGGCGACGGGTAGAAGGTCGGATCCGGTCTCCACAGAGCCATTTCCGCAGCATATTCCCTATCGGGGTGATCGAGGACACGTCACCCGGCCGGCCTCACCCTCGGCCGCCACACCCCCGTCGGCGAACTCACCCCGGATGCTCGAACTGGACGTGGACAGACAGGCGAGTGACACACCACGGCGGTACCGCCGTGGTGTCGGACCACAGGACCACCGGGCGGCCTCACATCGCCGCGGTTGTGCGCTGGACTGACCGCGGTCACCCCGGACGGTCAGGGCCGCTCGGCCGGCGCGAACGCCTTCCAGTTGCCGTACCGGCAAACCGAATCGATACTGTCGGCTTCCGCGCTTTTACTGCGAGTGGTATTTTCGCGATCACCCTCTTTCGGGCACCCGCGTGGCACGGCCGGCCGATACCCTTTGGCGGACTTCGATCGGCTCGCGAATCTGGGGGTTGCACCGGTGCGAAGATTCCTCCCCGCGTTGCTCGGCGCCGCGCTGTCGGCGGGCCTGTTGGCCGGCTGTACGCCGTCGAGCGCCCAAGAGACCGACACCCCGGGCATGGCCGAGCGCGGCACCGCCATGACCACGGCCAAACCGACCCGTCAGGACCTCACCAACCGCGTCAGCCTCTCCGGCAAGGTGACCCTCGGGCCGACCTTCGGCCTGGTGGCGCCGGTCGACGGCGAGGTGCGGTATCTGAACGTCAAGGCGCCGACGAGCACGCCGACCAAGCCGACCAAGGTGGCCAACATCTGGGCCGGCGGCAAGTCCACTCCGGTCGAGGTGCCGGCCGGCGCGGTGTTCACCGGGCGGCTCGTCGACGACCGGTCGAAGGTCACCGCCGGCATGCCGATCGTGTCGGCGAAGCGGGTGGGGTATGGCGTCGTGGCCGACATCGACGGCGCGCAGGCGTACCAGATCTCCGACACCCTCCAGTCCGTACAGGTGCAGGTCAAGAACGGCCCCGGCCCGTTTCCCTGCACCGTGCTCGGCACGCTCGCGGCGCTGCCGGCCGGCACGATCCCCGAGGAGCAGCCGCCGGCGCCCAACCCCAGCGCGAGTGTCGCCGCGCCACCGGTCGTCAAAGCGCCCACGCAGCAGCAGCCAGGCTCCGAACCGACCGGCATGCGGCTCGTCTGCGTCGGCCCCGCCGACGTGAAGCTCATCAACGGCGCCACGGCCACCGTCGAGGTCGTCACCGCGACGGCGACCAACGTGCTCGTCCTGCCGGTCGAGGCGGTCGCCGGGGCGCAGGGCCGCGGTCAGGTCGAGGTCATCAAGCCCGACCAGACCCGCGAGGTGCGCGAGGTGACGCTCGGCCTCACCGACGGCAAGGTCATCGAGATCAAGTCCGGGCTCGACGGCGACGAGACGGTTTCGGTGCCGGGGCCCAACCTGCCACCCGCCAAGCAGAACCCCGGTGGCGACCCCGTTCCGGGGATGACCAAATGAGCCCGCTCATCGAGCTCGTCGGGATCACCAAGACGCTCAAGGGCCAGCAGCAGCCGCGCACGATCCTCGACGGCGTCCACCTCGCTGTCGAGCGCGGTGAGAGCGTGGCGATCCTGGGCCGCTCCGGCTCCGGCAAGAGCACGCTCCTGAGCCTCATCGGGCTGTTCGACCGGCCCGACTCGGGGCAATACTTCATGGGCGGCCGCGACCTGGCCCGCATCCCCGAGCGCAAGGCCGCCGGGCTGCGCAGTGCCGAGTTCGGCTTCATCTTCCAGCGCTTCTTCCTGCTCAAGCACCTCACCGCCGCGCAAAACGTCGCCATGGCGCTGGTCAACGGGCAGGGCTGGCTGCCGCGGCGCAAGCGCAAGGCCCGCACGCTGGAAGCACTCGACCAGGTCGGCATAGCCGACCTCGCCAAGCACCGGCCGCCCAAGCTCTCCGGCGGTGAGCAGCAGCGGGTCGCGGTCGCCCGGGCACTCGTGCGCAACCCGAGCCTTTTGCTCGCCGACGAGCCGACCGGCGCCCTCGACACGGAGACCGGAAACCTCGTCATCGACGTCATGCGAGCCGCTACCGACCGTGGCTGCGGCCTGATCCTGGTCACCCACGACCAGGCACACGCCGCCAAGATGCACCGCGTCGTCCACCTGCGCAACGGTGTGCTGGAGTCGGCATGATCAGGCTGTCGGGGCGGTTCCGGTCGGCGCTGATCATCGGCGGGCAGGGCATCCGGGCCCGCAAGACGCGCACGTTCCTGTCGATGGTGTCGCTGTTCCTGGGCGTGCTGGCCGTGGTCACCGTCCAGGCGGCTGCGGAGACCGCGAAGACGCTGCGCCTCGCGGATGTCGAACTGCACGCCGGCAAGGACGGCACGCGCCAGATGTACATCCCGCCCTTCGGCGACGCGATCGACACGACGGTCGCCACGATCTCCGGCCGTCCCGGTGCGGCGGCGATGGTCGGCTACCAGGCGATCATCGGCGAACCGAAGGTTACCCCGGTCAACCCGGGCGCGGCGCCTTTCGACGACGCTGGCGGCTTCGGCTACGGCCCCGGGCAGTACGAGATGCGGTGCGACCCCTCCGGCATGTGCCGGCCGGTGCCGCTCGGCCCGGCCGACGTGGCCCCCAAGGGGCAGGCGATCGAGGTGCAGCTCAACGCGGTGGTCGGCGATGTGCGGCAGTTCCGGCCGTACAGGCCGGTCGCCGGTTCCTGGCTCGACCTCACCGGCCCGCCGTCGTATTCACCGCGCCTTGTGCTCAACAAGGAGGCGGCGCGCGGCTTCAACCAGCACCAGGTGCCCGCCGAGATGCGTCTGGACGGCACGACCGCCAATCTCACGCCGCGCATCGTGGGCGTGATCGACGACGGCAACTCCCAGCCCACCGCCTACGTCCGCGCCGACGAGCTGCGCAACTGGATGCCGCCGCAGTCCGGGCGGCCCGCTCTCGGCGGCATGGGGCTCCAGGTGATGTTCTCGCCGTCGGCGGGCGACACCGAGCGCCTGCTGACCCGCAAGTTGGCCGGCGCCGGGGTCCCGGCCGACGCCCTGCACGTCGAGGTGGTCAAGGCCCGGGAGAGCATCGAGCAGGAGCTCTCGATCATCCGCTGGATTTTCCTGGGCATGGCAGCGTTGGTACTGCTGATCGGCGTGGCCGGCATCCTCAACGTGGGTTTGGCGACGGTGGGTGAGCGGGTCGAGGAGTTCGCGCTGCGAAGAGCCGTGGGCACGCCGCGGTCGTTGCTGGCCGGCATCGTGCTGGCCGAGACGCTGCTGACCGGCCTGCTGACCGCCGCTGCGGCGATCGGCCTGTCGGTGCTGGCCCTCGACCTGGTGGTCCGCATCCTGGGCTCGAAGGTCCCGCAGTTGACCGACGTCACGTTCCCCTGGCAGGCGGGCGTGGCCGGCGTGATCGCGGGCCTGGTGGCCGGCCTGCTGGGCGGCTCGATCCCGGCCGTCCGCGCAGCACGGATCCCGATCGCCACAGTCATGCGCGCTTGACGAGCCGCTCCCGCTGTTCGCCCGGGGCTGTCGGGCCTGCCTCACCCGGCAGGAGCCGGCTGAGTCGGCCGCCCCGGCGTGGCGTTGATGATCGGCCGCGTTCGACCGGGGCGTGGCCGGCACGCCGAGTCGGCGGGGCGCGGGCGGTGGCGAGGAGCGGGTCGCTCGGTGACCAGCGGCGGGCGTTCGGGACCGACGCCGAGAAGGCCCCGCCCGGGGTCAACCCGCTGGCGATGCCGAGTGTTCGAGACAAGGCTTTTGACGGCTTTGGGAGGAAACTCACCATCGTCGATGGCGAGTGAAGAACCTTCGGGGTTTGTCGTTATGGAACCGTGACCTTCGCCAAGCTTGCTCACCTGTGGTGACGATCACCAGACCGCAATGCCGGATTTGTTGGCCTTGATGACCTGACATCGATCGGAACGTTCCGATAGCTCGTCACGCAGCGTTCGTTTTTCGCGCGGAACTGGTTACCGGCCAGTAATGACCGGTCTTGTACCTGCATCAGCGACCCGGCAACATCGTCCGCACGCCCCGCCCCGGCCTTCTGTGAAGAAACCGCCCGGCAGCGACAGAAGACCGCAGCGGAGGCGCGATGTGAGCGCCCGCAAGGCAGGAGCGCCGCACCCCAGCACCCCGCGACCAGAGGAGCCCTACGTGTCCGTAGCTCAGGGCAGTGCGGTGAAGGGCCGCACGAGATGGAAGCGTTTCGCGACCGTCGTCGTGCCGGCCAGCTTCATCGCCGGCGCCATCGTCTTCGGCCAGGCGACCGGCGCGATCGCCGCGTCGTTCGCCGTCTCCGGCCAGCAGTTCAAGGTCTCCGCCGACAAGCTGGAGGGCACCGGCTTCGTGCAGTACGGCGGCCTGGCCACCGAGAAGGGCGGCAACCCGCAGAACCCCGCCGACCCGAAGAACCACTTCGTGGCGGTCTCGGGCATCAAGGAGGCCAAGCTCTACAACCTGTGCCAGTCGGTGAAGGTGCCGGGCCTGCCGGTCAGCATGGTCATCCACGCCGGCCAGGGCGCTCCGGCCGAGGCGACCGACCTGCTCATCAACCTGTCGTCGCTCAAGGGTGACGCGACGTTCAACAACATCCAGATCGGCATCGACGCCTCCGACCTCACCAAGGGCGGTGCGGACGCCAAGGGTCTGCAGGGCAGCTTCGCCCAGCAGGCCGACAGCGTGACCATCACCAATCTCAAGCAGGTCGCCTGGTCGACCACCGCCGGCACGTTCAAGCTCACCGGCCTCGACCTGAGCATCTCGACCGGTGCCAAACCGGAGGAGTGCTTCTAGCGCCTGTTTCATGGCTGAGGCCGGGCTGCGGCAGGCCCGAACACCCCCTGCCCGCGCCGGGCTTGGTCGGATACACCCCCGGTATCCGACCAAGCCCGGCGCGCACCCGGCAAACGTTTGGATTCCGCCTCGCCTCGACCCCAGCTATGAGACAGGCGCTAGTTCTGCCGCCCGGGCCCGCGGGCTTGCATTGTGAGCGATCTGGAGGACGTCCGTGACCCCCTCTCACGCCGCGCACGCGAAGTACCGTGCGTCCTTCGGTGGGTGGCGCGCCCAGCGCCCGTTCTGGGGTGGAGTGTTCCTGCTGCTGTCCGGGCTGGAGCTGTTCCTCAGCGGCAACCTGGAACTCGCCCTCGAGGTCCACTTCGGACCGACCGGGTTCCTGTCCTACGTGCTGCCCGCGATGATGCTGCTCTGCGGCCTACTAACCTGGTTCTCGCCCGGTCAGCGGCTGTTCTACGGCATCCTGGGCACCCTCACCGCGCTCTATGCGCTGATCGGGCTCAACCTCGGCGGCTTCTTCCTCGGCACGGTCCTCGGCGTGGTCGGCGGCGGCCTGGCCGTCTCCTGGGCCCCCGCCGAACCATCCGTGCCGGCCGATGACGACACGGTGATCGACGAGCCCGATCCGGAGCCGTACTACCGGGACACGCAACTCGAAGACATCCTGGTCGACGAGCCGCGGCAGCCGTCGGGGGTCCTCACCGACGAACTGCCCACCGCCCAGTACAGCCCCCTGCACCGCGGCGACAAGGGCGGGGCCGGCAGTGCCGACGAGCAGCGCCCGCCGGACGGCGCCGGCGGGCTGCCCAGGCACCGGGGACTCGGCGGCCTCCTGCTGGCCGTCGCCGTCATCGCCGCGGTCGTCGGGGCCGCCCATCGGCCCGGGGAGGCGTACGCCGCCCCGTGCGCCGGCCCCAGCGTGAAGGCCAGCACCAAACCGTCGGGCGAGGCCGCACCGGGCACTACGGCGAGCCCGAGCGCGAGCGTGAGCCCCGGCCCGTCACCCACGAAAGCCGAAGCGAAGGGCCCGGGTCTGCTCGACTGGTTCGGAAACCTCTTCGGCGGCGGCGCGAAGAAGGAACCCGAAACGCAGGCGGCCCCCAGCGAGAGCCCGGTGCCGCAGCCGTCCGGCTCCAAGGCGCCGTCGAAGAGCCCGGGCTGCGTCCCGTCGAACGCCTCGCCGTCGCCGGACAAGTCGCCGAACAACAAGAAGGCCGAGGTCGCCCCCGGACAGCCGCACGTCGCCGCCGCGCCGTCGATCCTCAGGGCCGACGTGATGACGATGGACAACCTCGCCTACGACGGTGTCGCCGAGCTGACGAAGAAGGACGGCAGCAAGGTCAAGGTGCTCGCCTTCAGCATGAAGAAGTCGACCTCGACACCCTTCGAGCTGCGGACCCCGGGCGCGCCGAAGCCGCTCATCACCAAGAGCTCGTCGCTGACGGTCGAAGGCAACGTGAAGTTCTACACGACGCGGTTCTCCGCGAACGTGCTCGGCATCCTGCCGATGACGTTCACTCCGTCGACGCCGCCGCCGCCGATCCCGTTGCCCGGCTTCTACACCAAGTGCGACATCGAGCTGGTCTACGTGTCGTCGAACGTCCTGACCGCCCCCGCACTGGACATCTCCTACGCCCCCCACTGACCGTCGCCCCGTCGCCCCGTCGCCCCGTCGCGCGTTGATCTTGCAGTTGTGGTGCCTGACAAACCGGGCATTCGGGGAGTGTCCCGGCACCATAACTGCAAGATCAACGCGCGGGGGAGGGGCTACAGGCGGGCTAGGGCTGCTCGCAGCGGGTCGAGCCCGAGCGAGCCGAGGTTGAGCGCGTCGCGGTGAAACGCCTTGAGGTCGAAGTCGGCGCCCTTGCGGGCCCGTGCCTCGTCCCGGGCGGCCAGCCAGGCCCGCTCGCCGAGCTTGTACGAGGGGGCCTGCCCGGGCCAGCCGAGATACCGGTTGAGCTCGAACCGCAGGCTCTTCTCCTCGACCCGGCAGTGCGCCCGCAGGAACTCCCAGCCCAGCTCGGGCGTCCACCGCTCGCCGGGGGCGAACCCGAACGGGTTGTCGCGGGGGACCTCCAGCTCCAGGTGCATGCCGATGTCGACGATGACGCGGGTGGCGCGGAACGCCTGCCCGTCGAGCATGCCGAGCTTGTCACCCGGGTCGGAGAGATAGCCCAGCTCGTCCATCAGCCGCTCGGCGTAGAGCGCCCAGCCTTCACCGTGCCCGGACGACCACGCCAGGATACGCCGCCACCGGTTCAGCAGTTCCGCCCGCACATACGTCTGGCCGATCTGTAGGTGGTGACCCGGGACGCCCTCGTGGTAGACCGTCGTGACCTCGCGCCAGGTCGAGAAGCTGTCGATGCCCTGCGGCACGGCCCACCACATGCGGCCCGGGCGGGAGAAGTCCTCGCTGGGGCCGGTGTAGTAGATGCCGCCGTCGGACGTCGGCGCGAGCATGCACTCGATCGGCTGGACCTGCGGCGGGATGTCGAAGTGCCGGCCGTTGAGCTCCCGCACGGTGGTGTCGGCGAGCTCCTGCATCCAGTCGCGGAACGCCTCCTTGCCGTGGATCGTGCGGGCCGGGTCGGTGTCGAGCGCCTCGACCGCGTCGTCGATGCCGCCACCCGGGACGATCTTGTCGGCCACGGTGCGCATCTCGCTCTCCAGCCGGGCGAGCTCCTCGAACCCCCACCGGTACGCCTCGTCGAGGTCGACGGTCGCGCCGAGGAAGTAACGGGACGCCAACCGGTAGCGCTCACGGCCGGCGGCCTCCTTCGGCCGGCCCAGCGGGGCCAGCTCGCGGCGCAGGAACTCGCCGGTCGCCACGGTCGCCGCGCGCGCCGCCTCGGCGTTGCGGGCCAGGTCGGCGGCGAGCGCCGGGCTGTCCGTGCCGATGCGGGCGGCCAGGTCCGGGTAGAAGTTGTCGCCCTCGGGGTCGGCCCAGACCGCACACTGCTTGGCCACCTCGATGATCTGCTTGGCCGGTGCCACGTTGCCCCGCTGCGCCTCGTGCAGCAGCGTCCGCTGCCACTGGGCGAGCGCCTGCGGGACCGCGGCGAGCCGGGCCGAGATGTTGGCGGCGGCCTCCTCGCCCTCCGTCGGCATGAGGTCGAACGAGCTGCGCACGCCGTGCAGCGGGCTGGAGATCACGTTGACGTCGCTGGTGATGTCGCCCGCCTCGAACCGCTCCAGGGCGAGCCCGAGGCGCTCCCGCATGGCCTCCTGGGCGACCTGCTCGGTCTCCGTGGCCGGGGTCTGCGCGTCGAGTTCGGCGAGGGTGCGCCGGTCGAGGTCGGCGAGTGCGGCGAAGCCCTCGGGCGACAGGTCGGTCAACTGGTCGTCGTGGCCGGCCACTCCGACGAAGGTCGCCCCGATCGGGTCGAGGGGCGCCCACTGCTCGACATAGCGGTCGGCGATGTCATCGATAGATCCCACGCGCCGACCCTACGCGACAGGGCGCTCCGCCGCGGTCCGGGCGCAGGCCAATTCCCAACGGGTGGCTTGACCTGCGTTTCAAGGTCCGAAATCCGCGCGACGGCGACGCCCCGCGCGGAGCAAAGTAAGGCCCATGTCGAGCCGCACCCCTGACGCTCCGGTGAACCGCTGGTTACCCGCCTTCCTGGCGGTCGCGCTCATCTGGGGCACCAGCTTCATGTTCATCAAGGACGCGCTCGTCGAGCTGGAGCCGGTCTACATCGCCGGCTACCGCGTCGCGCTCGGCGCGCTCACACTGCTCGGCTACCTGGCCCTGCGTCGCCTGCCGTTGCCCCGCGGTGCCCGGCTGTGGGGCCACCTCTTCGTGTTCTCGCTGTTCGCCACCACCATCCCCTTCACCCTGTTCGGCTACGCCGAGCAGCGGGTGCCGTCGGTCCTGGCCGGCATCTGGAACGGCACCGCGCCGCTCACCACGCTGCTGGTGACCCTGATCGCGGTGCGCGGCGAGCGCCCCGGCCGTCGCCAGCTCAGCGGCCTGCTCATCGGCTTCGCCGGGGTGCTCGTCGTCCTCGGCGTCTGGGAGGGGGTCGGCGGCAGCTCGCTGACCGGTCAGGTCATGCTCTTCGGCGCGGTCCTCTGCTACGGCATCGCGTTCAACTACACGCGCTGGCTCATGAAGCACTTCGACATGACCCCGCTCCAGCTCTCGATCGGCCAGCTCGTCATGTCGACCCTCCACCTGCTGATCGCCGCCCCGCTGATCGCCGGTGCCCCGCCGAACCCGCTGGGCCACTCGCCCCGCGTGTACCTCGCTGTCGTCGCCCTGGGCGTCTTCGGTACCGGCATCGCCTTCGCCCTGAACTTCCACGTCGTCCGGACCGCGGGCGTGACCACCGGCTCGATGGTCACCTACCTGCCGCCGTTCGTGGCCGCGGTCGCCGGCACCGTCTTCCTCGGCGAGACGCTGACCTGGCACCAGCCGGTGGGCGGGATCATCGTCCTGGCCGGCGTCGCCGCCTCGCAGGGCCTGTTCTCAGCCGTGCGAGGCCGTCCACGCGAGCAGGCCGGCGGCGGGCATCGTGTTGACGATGCGGTCAGCCGGGACACCGCAGGCGACGGCGCGCGCGCAGCCGTTGGGTAGCCAGTCGAGCTGGCCCGGCGCGTGCGCGTCGGTGTCGATCGAGAACCGGCAGCCCGTTTCGAGCGCGATCCGCAGCAGCCGCTTCGGCGGGTCGAGCCGCTCCGGCCGCGAGTTGATCTCGATGGCCTTGTCGTGCTCGACCGCCGCGCCGAAGACGGCCGCCGGGTCGAACTGGCTCTCGCCCCGGGTGCCGCGGCCGCCGGTGATCAGCCGCCCGGTGCAGTGGCCAAGGATGTCCAGGTGCGGATTGGTCAGCGCGGTGACCATCCGCTTGGTCATGACCGCGGACTCGTCCTTGAGGTTGCTGTGCACCGAGCCCACCACGACGTCGAGCCGCGCCAGCAACTCGTCGGTCTGGTCGAGCGACCCGTCGGCGAGGATGTCGACCTCGATACCGGTGAGGATGCGAAACGACATGTCGAGGCCCGCGAAGCCGGCGTTGATCTCGGCGACGACGTCGAGCTGCTCGGCCAGCCGCTCGGCGGACAGCCCACGCGCCACGGTCAGGCGCGGCGAGTGGTCGGTCAGCACGAGGTACTCGTGGCCGAGCTCGGCGGCGGCCAGCGCCATCTCGTCGATCGGCGAACCGCCGTCGGACCAGTCGGAGTGCGCGTGGCAGTCGCCGCGCAGCGCGGCGCGCAGGGCGGCGGTCTCCGCGTCGAGGTCCTGACCGGCGGTGGACTCGAGCCGGCGCAGGTAGACCGGCTCCTCGCCGTTGAGCGACTCGACCACGCAGCGTGCCGTCACGTCGCCGACGCCCGCCAGCTCGGTCAGTTTGCCGGCGGCGGCACGGGTGGCGATCTCGCCCTCCGGCAGCTTGGCCAGCACGGCGGCGGCGCCCCGGAACGCACGGACGCGATAGGTCTTCTCGTGGGCCCGCTCCAGCAGAAACGCGATGCGTCGCAGATCGGCCAGCGGGTCGCGAGCGGTTGGCATGCGTCAGACGCTAGTGCTCCGCGAGCCTTTGTGCGCGACCACGGTCCGGGTGCGGGTCAGCGTGGCGAACGGGTTGGCGAACTGCAGCACCAGCGTGGTGAACTCCGAGCCCGGGTGGCAGCGGATCATCAGAAGCTGGTCGCCGCGCCGCACATCCCAGAACGTGCCGCCGAAGACGCCGGCCGTGATGATGCCGTCGAGGTGCAGACCGCCGTGCCGGCCGCCGAGCGCGGGCGTCTCGGACCGGGGCACGATGCGGATGGAGCTGACCGTGGTCAGCGGCACCTCGATCCGCTCGCGGCGGGTCCACCAGCGGTCGAGTCCCTGTGGTTCGATGATCAGCGCGGTGTCGGTCACGGTGAGCTGGAGATGTGTCGGGACCTTCATCAACGCGAGCAGTCCGGCGGCCATGAGGACGGGGACTGTCGCGAGCGCCAATACGGTGCTCATGAATCCCGAATGTACGCTCGTCAACGTCAGGCGTCGGGACTTTCACAAAACCGAACGGACGAATTCCCGCGCTTCACCCGGCGCGGCCATCGGGAACGGACCATTGATGCGCACCATTGACTGGATTGACGACGCGGTTGTCGTCGTAGATCAGACCCTCCTGCCCAAGGAGATGGTCTTCCTGCGGCTGACGACCGTCGAGCAGCTCGTCGAGGCGATCCAGCGGCTGGCGGTGCGTGGCGCTCCCGCGCTCGGGGTGGCGGGTGCGTTGGGGGTCGCGCTGGCCGCCAGGCAACACGCGGACGGCGAGGCGCGGGCTCAGGCCGTACACCTCGTGGAGACCGCACGGCCGACGGCGGTGAACCTGGCCCGCGGCGCGCGACGGGCGGCGGCGTTGTTGCCGTCTTTCGACGCGGTGCTCGAAGAGGCATTGCGGGTGCGGGACGAGGAAATCGCGAGTTCGGCGGAAATGGGGCGGCGGGGCGCCGACCTGGTGCAGGAGTTGTGCGGCCCGGGCGCCCGGCTGCTGACGCATTGCAACACCGGCGGGCTGGCGACGGTGGTCGAGGGCACGGCATTGGCGGTGGTGTTCGAATTGCACCGCCGGGGCGCCCTGGCCGGTGTGATCGCGAGCGAGACCCGGCCGCTGCTCCAGGGCGCGCGGCTGACGACGTGGGAGCTGGGCCGGGCCGGCGTGCCGCACCGGCTGGCGGTGGACTCGGCCGGGCCGTTCCTCATGGCCCGCGGCGAGGTCGACGCGGTCATCCTGGGCGCGGACCGGATCTGCGCCAACGGCGACGTGGTGAACAAGGTGGGCAGCTACGCCCACGCGCTGGGCGCGGCGGCGGCCGGTATCCCGTTCATCTGCGTGGCGCCGGAGTCGACCGTCGACCCGGACACCCCGAGCGGCGACAAGGTCGAGATCGAGGACCGCGGCTCGGCCGAGGTGGTCGGCGCGGCGGCCCCCGAGGGCACGTCGGCCGTGAACCCCGCGTTCGACGTGACCCCGGCGTCGCTGGTGACCGCGATCGTCACCGACCGGCGCGTCTGGCGCCCCGCCCCACCCCGTTGATCTTGCAGTTGTGGTGCTGGCGAACCCGGACATCGCGGGAGTGTCGCGGCACCACAACTGCAAGATCAACGCAAGGAGGGTGGGTCAGGACGGGCGGGCCGCGTGGACGGTCTTGCGATCGGTCGACACCGACTCGATCCAGCCGCCGACCCGGCCCAGGCGGAGCAGCACGTCCGCCCGGGCCGGCAGGTCGGCGGTCTCGCCGGGCCGCGGCGGCCAGGCCAGCCGGGCGGTGTAGCCGGGTGTCAGCCAAGGCGTCAGCGCGCCGATCGGGTCTGAGCCGTCGAGGATCGCCCGGGCGGCGTTGAGGTCGGCGAGCACGGCGTCCAGGGCGGCCAGCACCGCCGGCGCGTTGCCGCCGCACATCGCCGCGGTCAGCTCCGGCCGGGCCGCGGCGACCCGGGTGCCGTCGCGGAACGAGCCCGCGGCCAGCGTGCCGGCGAGCGGGTCGCTGGCCACCCGTGCCGCCATGGCCGCCGCCACGAGGTGCGGCACGTGCGAGATCGCCGCCACGGCGTGGTCGTGCTCGTCGGCGGTGGCCGGCACGACCCGGGCGCCCAGGCCGGTGACCAGCGCCGCGAGTTCGAGCCAGTCGCGGATGCCGGCGCCGTCCCCGGTCAGGCACAGCACCCAGGCGCAGCCCTCGAACAGCCGCGGGTCGGCCGCCGTGAAACCGGACGTTTCCCGGCCGGCCATCGGGTGCCCGCCGATGAACGTCGCCAGGGACTGGCCGCCGGTGCGCAGCCGGTCGAGCGCCAGGTCGCGGACCGGCCCCTTCACCGAGGTCACGTCGGTGACGACGCCGACGTACGCGAGGGAGGCCAGCTCGTCGAAGACCGCGCCGACCGACGGCAGCGGCACGGCGACGACGGTCAGATCCGCGTCCCGGACCGCGTCGGCGATGGTGCCGGTGACGTGCCAGCGGGCATTGGCCGGTGCCTGCGCGGCGGCGGTGCGGGCGGTCGCCCGGGTGGCCGGGTCGGCGTCGTAGCCGCTGACCCGGTGCCCGTGCACCGCGAGCGCCCGCAGGACAGATCCGCCGATCAGCCCGAGACCGATGACCGCCACGTTCAACGTCGCATCACGCACTGCGGAACTGTCGCACACCACCGGATCACCCTTTCGGCTCGGGACGTCCCGCCGAACGCCTTATGCGACCCGATTAGTGGCGTTTTCGTCAGTTACGAGTCGTTACGGTGTGCTCCATGCGACTCATCCTGAAAACCGCTCTCTGCGTAGTGGCCGCCGCCACGGCCGCCGCGCTGGCCGGCGCCCAGGCGGCGGGTGCCGCCGTCGTGGAGCGCAGCCCTCTGCGGTCCCCGTCGTTCGACGGAACCGTGTGGTCAGCGGCCTATTTGGGCGATACCGTCTTCGTCGGCGGGTCCTTCAGCAAGGCGATCGTGAGCGGCAAGAGCTACCCGCGGACCCGGCTCGCGGCCTTCAACGCCCGCACCGGAGCCCTGCTCGACTGGGCTCCCGCGGCCGACGCCACGGTTCGCGGGCTCGCCACTGCCGGTAACTCTGTGTATGTGGTTGGTGACTTTTTGAAGGTGTCCGGGGTGAAACGGGACTCGATCGCCGAGCTCGACGCGACCACGGGCGCCGTCAGCGCGTTCAGCCACTCGGTTTCCGGCGGCGCGCCGGTCGCCGTCGGGGTCGGCGGTGGCCGGCTCTACATCGGCGGGCGGTTCACCGCCATCGACGCCGCCGAGCGCACCAACCTGGCCGCGTTCGACATCGCGACCGGCGCGCTGGACACCCGCTGGGCGCCCACCACCGACGACCGGGTCGAGACGCTGGCCGTGACCGCGAGCCGGGTCTACCTCGGCGGCTCGTTCCACAAGACCAACGGCGTCAGCAACACCCTCCGGCTCACCGCCGTCGACCCGGTCAGCGGATCGCTGGACAAGGGTTTCCTGCCGCGGCCATCAGCGGTGGTACTGGCTGTGGCCGTCGGCGACGACGGCACCGTCTACGCCGGCATGGGCGGCCAGGGCGGCCGCGCGATCGCGTTCACCCCCACCGGCAATGCCCGCTGGACCAGGGTCTTCGACGGTGACGTCCAGGCCGTCGCCACGATGGGCGGGGTGGCGTACATCGGGGGCCATTTCGACAAGGCCTGCACCACCGGCAACAACGGTGCCAAGGGCGCCTGCACCGACGGCTCGGTCTCCCGGGTCAAGCTCGCCGCCGCGGACAAGGACGGCAAGCTGCTCGACTGGGCGCCACAGGCCAACGGGATCGCCGGTGTGCGGGCGCTCGTCGCCGACCCGCGGCTCGGCCTTGTCGCCGCCACCGGGGAGTTCACGACCATCGGCGGCGTGAGTCAGAAGCGCCTCGCCCTGTTCGGATGACATTCGGCAGCCGGTAGTCGCGGGCTGCGGCCCGGTCGTCCCGCTCGGACGGCCGGGCTAAGCTGCTTTTTGTGGCAGTGAGCGAGTCGCAGTGGAGGGAGCCGGACGCGTCCGGTCCCGCGCCTGCCGGGCAGGCGGCACCCGCGACGGCCGGCTGGCCCCGTCCGGTGACGGCCGGCATGCCCGCTCCGGTGGGCGCGGCGCGGCAGTCATGGCCCGGCGCGATGGGCCCGCCGGTGATCGGACCGCCGCCGCGGATGAGTGCTTCCCGCCCGCCGACGCCCGCCGCGCAACACGGGGCATGGCAGGGTGCGCTGCGCCCGCCCGTGTTCGTGGTGAGCCAGCCCAGGCCCACCTATCGCGAGCCGCTCCCCGTGCGCAGCCCCATGGTCACCGCCGGCGCCGCCGTCGGTGCCGGCTGGATGCTGTTGTTCGGGCTGCTGGCGACCTCGGCCCGGGGGTATATCTGGCTGACGCTCATCGCGGGCATCCTCGCCTGGGGCGCCTCGGCGGTCCTCGCCCGCTTCGGCGACCGGGGTGTCGCGGTCGGCGTGGCGATCGCCAGCGGGGTCGCGGTGGCGATCGCCGGCCTTGTCGTCGGCTACCGGATGGCCGGTGGTGACTGGCTGCTCTGGTAGCCACGTTCCTGGATGGGGCGAGCGACGCTGGGTAGCCGTTGCGCGGACTTTGGCGTGTGCTCTTGACGTGGATTGCGGCGAGCATCACGCTCAGCAACATGGCTTTGAGGCTGCAGCGGCTCGACCCCGAGCGGCGTCGCCGGCGGCTCGCGCTGCTGGTTGAGCTTGCGGACGCGAAGGCGCTCCGCGAGCGGTTCCGTCCCCGTCGGCTGCGTGCCGACCGCCTCCGAGCGCTGATCGCAAACCGGCGACGACTCGCCGACTAAACACATCCGGGGGCCTTCACCGCCAACCGGTGACTCGCTCGAATAGTGTTCACGCGTAACGACGAGCACCGACCGGGGGGACCGTGTCGTACTTCGCTGCCGCTGTCACGCGTGGCGCCGAGGGCTGGGCTGCTGCCGAGCTCGACCTCAGTGGCGCCGCCGACATCGAAGAGATCACCGATCGCTTGCGCGACGTCGACGCTGAGGCGTCGGTGTCGCTGCTGTTCGTCGAGTCCGACGATGCCTACCTGGCGATCCTGCGCCTCGACGAGGGAGAGGACCTGCGCGTCTTCGGCTCCGACTCGGTGTTCGCCGAGGAGTCGCGCCTGGGCGCCATCCTCCTCGGCGACATCGAGGAGCAGTTGCCGGAGGTCGCCGCGGTCGACGAGGAGCCGTCCGAGGAGGATGAGGAGGAGCGCCCGTCGGCGGAGCCGGAGGTCGAGCCGGTCGGCGACCCCGAGCTGCTCGCCGATCTCGGCCTGTCGGGCGGCCGCCTGCTGGAGCTGTGCGCCCAGGAGGGCATGCTCCCGGCCGACCTGACGGCCGAGATCTGCCAGGCCGTCGGCGCGGGCGACGAGATCGAGGAACTCCGGGACGCCTGAGCGCGCCTGCCCGGGCCGCCGGCAGTATGTCCCCGGACGTGACCGCCGCCGGCGGCCTGCTCCGAGCGCGGGCCGCTGGAGGCGAGCGCCGGGACGGTGCCGGGGCGCGGAGGGAGGACCGGGTGCGGCGGTGGGAAGGGGCCATGCGCCGGGCGCTCGACGTGGCGGCTGGCGCCGGGGACGACGTGCCCATCGGGGCGGTCGTCCTCGGGCCCGACGGGCAGGAGCTCGGCGCCGCGCACAACGAGCGGGAGAAGACCGGGGACCCCACCGCCCACGCCGAGCTGCTGGCGCTCCGGCGGGCCGCCCAGCGGCGCGGGGAGTGGCGGCTCGAGGACTGCGTCCTCGTCGTCACCGTCGAGCCGTGCACGATGTGCGCCGGAGCCGTCGTGCTGGCCCGCGTCGGCACCGTCGTCTTCGGGGCCTGGGAGCCCAAGACGGGAGCCGCCGGCTCGCTGTGGGACGTCATGCGCGACCGGCGGCTCACCCACCGGCCGGAGGTGATCGGCGGGGTGCTGGAGGCCGAGTCGTCAGTGCTGCTGCGCGAGTTCTTCCACCGGCACCGCGAGTAGCTCCCGCACCGCCGAGCGGGCGTCGTCGCTCCACGGGGCCGGCCGCAGCGTCCGCGGGTCGAGCTTGACGTTGACGCGCCGGCCCTCCGCGTGCACCGTCTGCCCGTCGGCGGACAGGATGCGGAAGCAGTACACCGCGCTGCTCTCGCCGAGGGTCTCGACCCAGAAGTGCACACCGATCTCGCCCGTGCCGCGCACCGGCGAACGGTACGAGATCGAATACTCCGCGACGGCGTGCATCACGTCGGAGGTCGTGGGCCGGCCGCCGGCGTAGGAGTGGCCGCGGGAGGCCCACCACTGGGACAGGGCGCGCTCGAGGAAGACGGCGTAGCGCGCGTTGTGGACGATGCCCATCGCGTCGAGGTCGTCGAAGTGGACCTCGAAGGGCTGGACGTGACCGTGCATCGGATCAGACCTCCGGAAGGAGAGACGGTGTCGGGCTCAGACCGCGGAGCCGCACGAGGGCGGCCGTCCACGCGTAGGTGAAGACTTGGACCTCGTCCAGCAGCCGCGACTCGTAGACCGCCGCGGTGCCGTACGCGTTGAGCTCGAAGGCAAGCTGCGCCGGGTGGACGTCGTCACGCAGCTCGCCGAGCTCGACGGCCTCGACGATCAGCCGCTCCAGCAGCACGTGCCAGGCCGCCAGTGCGCCGGACAGCGCGTCCTGGACGCTGCCGGGCCGTGCGACGAACTCGAACTGCGTGTTGGTGAAGAAGCAGCCGCCGGGCAGCGCGCCCGACGAGACGTCCGCGAGGCGCGACTCGTGCAAGGCCCACAGCCGCCGGATGCCTCGCGGCGCGCGCAGGGCCGGGCGAACCACCGTGTTCGTGAAGCGCTCCTGTGCGTGCGCCACCGCGGCGAGCTGCAACTCCTCCTTGGTGCGCCAGTGCGCGAAGAGTCCGGACTTGCTCACCCCGAGCCGGTCGGCGAGCTGGCTCAGCGAGAGCCCGTCGAGGCCGGACTCGGTGGCAAGGACGACGGCGGCGTCGAGCGCGGCGGCGCGGGACCGCTCGCCGCGGGCGAGCCGGCCGTCGGTGGTGGCGCCAGGGACCATGCCCAGACCGTACCAACAAAAAGTCCGACCGGTCGGTTAGTTTTTTGTGGGCAGGGTCACCATCACGGTGCGGCCGCCTTCCGTTCCAGCGGTCGCCCGGGCTGTGCCCGGCCATGCGGGCGGCGCGCTTGTCGCCGACGGAGGTGTTGTCGTCTTGAACGGGGGCCCGCACACCCGGGCCCCCTCTTCCCTTGACCGCTCAGGCGATGATCGTCTGCAGGGCGATCTCGACCATCTGGCCGAACGTCTGCTCCCGATCCTGCGCGGTGGTCCGCTCGCCGGTCTTGATGTGGTCGCTGACGGTCAGCAGCGTGAGGGCCTGGGCCCCGAAGCGGGCGGCGATCGTGTAGAGCGCGGCGGACTCCATCTCGACCGCGAGCACCCCGTAGTCGGCGAGCCGGTCGTAGAGGTCCGGCCGGTCCGTGTAGAACGCGTCGGCGGCGAGGACCGGCCCGACCCGCATGGAGATGCCCTTCTCCGCCGCGGCGTCGACGGACCGGCGCAACAGCTCGAAGTCGGCCACCGGCGCGTAGTCGATCAGGCCGTCGAACCGGGCCCGGTTCATGTTCGAGTCGGTGCTCGACCCGATGGCGGCCACGACGTCACGCAGTCGGAGCGACGCGACGATCGCGCCGCAGCTACCGACGCGGACAAGCTTCTTGACGCCGTAGTCGTTGATCAGCTCGTGTGCGTAGATGCTGGCGCTCGGCATCCCCATGCCCGACCCTTGGACGGACACCTCGACGCCGTCGTACATTCCGGTGAACCCGAGCATGTTCCGAACGGTCGAGTAGCAGCGGGCATCCTTGAGGTACGTTTCGGCGATCCACTTCGCCCGCAGCGGGTCCCCGGGAAGGAGTACCCGCTCGGCGATGTCGCCCGGCTCGGCGCCGATGTGCGTGCTCATGGCCACGATCCTGCCAAATGGTGAGCCCCTGTGGGGATGGGGATGAGGGGTCGGGTAAGGTCTTCGGCGGTGGCGTGTCCGAGTGGCCTAAGGAGCACGCCTCGAAAGCGTGTGAGGGCGCAAGTCCTCCCGGGGTTCGAATCCCCGCGCCACCGCACTCTGGCCAGCAGAAGCGCCCGGAATCTTCCGTTGGAGGTAGCCGGGCGTTCGGCTTTTGTCGTACTTCGTCGCAGTTGCCTCGCAGGTCATCCGGCCCGGCCGCTTCTCGCGTCAAGGGTCGGTCGGCGATTTTCTGGAATCCCGCCCGCAGCCAGCGAACTTTCGGTCGTCAGGACGCAAGGCCGCGACCAGTTCAGCCGCGCGCCCGTCTGTCCACCCCGGTGTTGCTCTGCCGGACGGTGACGCCCGGTCGTGCGGGTGGTGTCTGTCGCTCGTGGTCGCCGCTGGACCCGGGGCGGCGGGTCCAAGCCGGGCGACTCCAGATCATGAGAGAGATCTGGCTGCCGGGGCAGCCGCATCTTTCCCATGATCTGAGGTCGAGCGGCGTGGCGGCGGAACGGGCGCCGGCACACCTCGCGAGACCCGCGCCCGAGTGGGGTTGTTTGTTGGGCTGAACTTCGCGGGGCTCGCGTCAGGACGGCGGTCATGAGCGGCTCCGCTCCGCGGGCGACCCCCGTGTGAAATGCGTTGCCCTGGGCGTGGCTCGGGGTGACCCTGGAGCTGGCACTGAGCAGGGAAGATCGATCAGGACGTATGGAGTGGCACGGCCGGTTGGCGTACGCCATTCTGCGATATAGCACCTTGGGGCCTGGCGATCTGTGACGCGGCTACTCATACTGATAAGGGGCCGAAACGGCGGGGCTAAGGGGGGAACTTATGCCGACCGTCTTCTATCAGGGCCACGACGTCGTCATCACCGACGACGTCTTCGCCATCTGGAAACCTGACCCCCAGGTCTACGACCTGGAGGCGTTGGAAGGCGTGCGCGTCGAGCACGACGACTGTCGTCCGGCGCTGTTCGCGTTTCTGGTCGTCGGGACGCTGGCCGCCGTGGGGGCGGTGGCCGGCTGGTCGTTGGTCCACGGGCCCGGTGGCTACCTGGTGGCAGCCGTGGTGATCGCGGTGCCGCCGGTGGCGGGCCGCGCCCTGCGCATTCTGGGGCCTGTGACGTGGTCGCTCAAGGCGATCTATTCGGGCGCTGAAGTGACCTTGTTCGCATCGACCAATGCCATCGTGTTCAACCGGGTTCGCCGGAGCCTGCTGCGCGCATTCGCGGCCAACGCCGCCAGCGTGGAGCGACTGGACCGGGCCGGCTATGGCGAGGCTTTCCGGAGGCTCGACCGGACGCTGTGAGTATTGAGAATGATCGCTCGCTGGGCATTCCCGCCCGGCGGGCATTCATTCATCTCTGGACCGCCCGTTTTGTGGCCTTATAAGGCATTCACCTCGTGCCATATCCCGTATTTCCGTGTGGCGGCGCCCATGCCACTACGTATGCTGAAGATTCAGGTCCCAGGGTGAGGGGAGGGCCCATGGCCGAGAACAACGGCGAACTGAGCTGGCGCCGAAGTGCCTGGTGCGGCACAAATGCGTGTGTCGAGGTCGCCGAGCAGGGGGATACCCTGCTCGTCCGCGACTCGAAGGAAGAGCGGGGGGAAGTGCTCTCCTTCAGCAAGAGCGACTGGGCCGCATTCATGGTCGAGCTCCGCAGTGGCGGGCTGCGCACGGAAGCGCGGTGAGGTTGAGCGCGAAGGCCTTCAACGAGGAAGGTCACCTCGCGCTCAACCGACAGGGTGAGCCTACTGGAAGTCGAAGTTTCCAGCCCTTACACCGGCAACGAACGCGTCCCACTCCGCACGATCGAAGGTGAGCACCGACCCGTTCGGGTTCTTTGAATCACGCACAAGAAGCGAGTCGGCATGCTGGGCGACTTCAACGCAGGCGCTGGACCCACAGAATTCGCTTTTGCGCCACTCCAGACGCGTGTCCGCTTGTTGCACTATATTCTCACCCTTTCCTTATCGGGCCCGCAGTGAGCACGGCGGCCCCTTTCAACCTCCGAGCGTGGCGCTCGAAGACTATTGGTCGGCCCCGAGCAGCTCTTTGGCGCGCGTCGCGATCATCTCCGCCGAACGCTCCGCGTCGATGGCCGCGTCCCACATCCGGTCCCAGAGGTCGCGGTGCTGTTTGATGCGGCTGTGGTCGTCCACGATTTCGTCCAGGGTGAGGCTCTCGCGGTACAACACCGCGTGGGCGAGCTCCTCGGAGCCCAGATAGAGGATCTCGAATGTCCCGATTCCCGGGTGCGGGTTGTCGAACGGGTGGATTCGCGCGACCAGCCAGCCGTCCTTGATGGCCTCGGAGACCTCGGCCAACTGCTCGCCCAGTGCGCGCTGTCCCACTCCGATGGTGCGCAGCAACACGGATTCGTCGAGCAGGGTGAAGACCTTGGGCCGAGGGATGCGTTGCAGCAATTCGGCCTTGCGGCGGAGACGCGCCTGAATCCTTGCCTCGATCTCCTTCTGACTCAGCTCATGTGTGTACTGTCCCATGATTCCCTGGGCATACGCCTCGGATTGCAGAACGCCGGGGAAGAACATCGGATAGAAGTGCCGGATGACCGTCGCTTCGGCCTCATAAGCGATCAGTTGTTTCGTGGCCGCGGTGAGCATGTTCTTGAACCGCGCCTCGTCCCACCAGCGGCGCTGACGTGACACCCGCGCCGACTGGACGAGCGACTCGACCACCGCGCGGTCGCGGATGCCCAGGAACGCCAGCAGGGGGCGCAGATCGTTCTGCGAGATCGTCACCTCGCCGCTCTCGATCCGCATTACCTTGGACAGCGACCACTCCATGGCGTCGGCCACCTCGGTCTGCGTGAAACTCCTGGCGTTGCGCGCGTCGCGGATCGCCAGCCGAACCCGCCGGCGTGCGACCGCGGGCGTCTCACCCGAGTTCATGACGCTTGTGCCCCTCGTTGGACCTGGTATACGACTAGGTGGGGTATGTCGAGTAGCTGTATCGCAGAATGCAGCTCACCATACGGGCCCGGCGAGCGGTTGGGATGCAAAGCTGGAACGTGTCGCTCGCCGGATGCCCCATCTGTGGCGGATCATGCCGGACGAGCGGAGGCCGTGTTGGGCCGCAGACAGTCTGACGCTCAGTCGCGGGAATTGCCACCTGTCTTCCAGCTTTGTAGCGGATCGTGACCTACTCACAGTGGGTCGCCTGCGGGTGAACGGCTCCGCAGGCGACCCTGGCCAGCGACTTCATGCGGAAAGTGCACGGGCTCGCAAATCTTCGCGGTGCTCGAGCGCGCGGATCAACGCTCGCCGTACGTGACCGAACGTGGTCGCATCCGTAGTGCTGAACAGCAGGACGTCGGACCGGCCGTACCGGGCCCGGATCTCCTGGCGCGCCCGGAACCGGCCGCTGTGGCGGACGATGTAGGCGTCGTGGAGGTACTCCAGCCGGAACCGGATCTCGCGGGGCCGGAGGATGACGAAGTGTTCACTGGTCACCAGGATGTCCGCACTTCGGTAGAACATCCGCATCTTCCCTCCGTTCTCGGTATTGCGGGAGGGGTCTGGATGCGTAAGGATTACGTCGGGTATCACCGCTGCCCCTCCGCGTGAGCGTTGAGGAGGAAGCGACAAACAGCACCCGGTAGCCGCCGGGTGCTGTTGCGTTTCCACCCCACGGGCCCTGATGGCTCGTATCCATATGGTCGCATGCCGCATCCCGAGACGCTAGATGACAATCTGCGATATCGCAGATTGCGGTATTACCAGTGGCGGTCCAGCAGGTAGCAGACCGCTGTGAGCTGCGCAAACGCCGGTCTCACCAGGTACGACTCCGGGAACCCCTGCGGGCGTCGGACCGTCTGGCGTGGCATGGCCGGCTCGCTCTCGCCGGAACACGGTCGAGATCAAGCGGCCGGGGGACACCGCGGCACGACCTACGCCGAGGCGGGTGGAGGAGCCGGCGGGCCTCGGACGGGCTCCTGACACCGCAACGCCGGGCGCCCCTGGCAGGGGCGCCCGGCGTTTTGCCTGCTAGGCGGTGCGGAGGATACGAGATTCGAACTCGTGAGGGTTTTATCCCAACACGCTTTCCAAGCGTGCGCCCTAGGCCTCTAGGCGAATCCTCCGTGCGCAAGGATACCCATCGCTTGCGACGCTCGCGCACCGGGTATTGTGGTGTCCAAGCCACTCGTGCGGCGTCATCTTACGAACCTCCCCAGGGCCGGAAGGCAGCAAGGATAAGTGAGCTCTGACGGGTGCACGGGTGGCCTTCATGTTTCCTGGCCCGGGCGGGTCGGGCGGCGGTGGTGGCAGCGGAAATTTGTCGGCCGGTGGGGGTACCGTGGTCCCGGCTCTGGCACACCGACCATCACGCGAACGGAGGGACGCTGGTGGCGCTCGCGCTGTATCGCAAATACCGGCCGCGCACGTTCGCCGAGGTCATCGGGCAGGAGCACGTCACCGAGCCGCTGTCGCAGGCGCTGCGATCCGGCCGGCTCAACCATGCGTATCTCTTCTCGGGCCCCCGCGGCTGCGGCAAGACCAGTAGTGCCCGCATCCTCGCCCGCTCGCTCAACTGCGAGCGCGGCCCGACACCCGAGCCGTGCGGCGAGTGTCAGTCGTGCCGCGACCTGGCTCCGGACGGTGCCGGTTCGATCGACGTCATCGAGATCGACGCGGCCAGCCACGGTGGCGTCGACGACGCTCGCGACCTGCGCGAGCGCGCGATCTTCGCGCCGGTGTCGAGCCGCTTCAAGGTCTATGTCATCGACGAGGCCCACATGGTCTCGTCCGCCGGCTTCAACGCGCTGCTCAAGCTGGTCGAGGAGCCGCCGGACTACGTGAAGTTCGTCTTCGCGACCACCGAGCCGGAGAAGGTGCTCGGGACGATCAAGTCCCGGACGCACCACTACCCGTTCCGGCTGATCCCGCCGGGTGTCCTCCGGCCATATCTCGAGCAGTTGACCGCCGCGGAAGGCGTCACGGTCGAGCCCACCGTTTTTCCGTTGGTCGTGCGGGCCGGTGCCGGCAGTGCCCGTGACACCCTTTCGGTGCTCGACCAGCTCATCGCCGGCGCGGGCCCCGAGGGGGTCACCTACGGCCGCGCCGTCGCTCTCCTCGGTGTGACGGATGTCTCACTGATTGACGAAATGTGTGACGCGCTCGCCGCCGACGACGGCCGCGGTGCCTATGGCGTGATCGATCGTCTGGTCGAGGCCGGGCACGATCCCCGCCGATTCGCCTCCGACCTGCTGGAGCGGTTGCGCGACCTGATCGTGCTGCAGCAGGTCCCCGACGCTGTCGACAAGGGCCTGCTCGACGCCCCGCACGACCAACTGGAGCGGATGAGCGCACAGGCGACCCAACTGGGCCAGGCGAGCCTGTCGCGGTTCGCCGACATCGTCCACAACGGGCTGACCGAGATGCGCGGGACGACCGCGCCGCGGCTGCTGCTGGAGCTCATCACGGCGCGCATGCTGCTGCCGGGCGCCGACGATTCGAGCGCTGCGCTGCTGCAGCGTCTGGAGCGCATGGAGCGGCGGCTGATGGCCGGCGGAGTCCCGGCCCCCGCTGTGCCGGCTGAGGCGTATTCTCCGGCCCCGGCGGCTGGCCCTGCCCCGGCGGCATCTCCGGCCTCGACTCCGGTCCCGGCCTCGGCTCCGGTCCCGGTCCCGGCTCCCGTCCAGGCTTCGGTCCCGGTTGAGTCGGCTCCCGTGCAGCGGCCGGCCCCCGCCCCGGGTCCGGCGCCCGCGGCGGCCCCCGGCGCTGGTGGGCTCGACGCGGCGGCCGTCCGCCGGGTCTGGGCCGACGTGCTGACGCTGGTCAGCGGCAAGAGCAAGAAGGCCGCGGCCATCGTGCGCGAGGCGACCGTGCAGGATGTCGAGGGCAGCACGCTGGTGCTCGGGTTCAAGTACGTCACCCATGCCAACATGCTCAGCAACTCGCCCGACGTGCTGATCAGCGCGCTGCAGGAGTTGCTCGGCGGCCGCTGGCAGGTGCGCTGCGAGGTCGGCGGCCAGCCGGGCGGCGGGGGCGGCAGCAGGCCGGCGACCCCGAAGCCCACGCCGCAGCCGTCGGGCCCGTCGGCGCCTCCCGGCCCGGCCCAGGCCCCGCACCAGGCCGGCCCGGCATCGATCGGTGAGCCGGTCGGCGGGTCGCGTGTCGGGGCGCAGGCGGCCGGAGAATGGCCCACACCCGCTGTTCCGGGTGGAGTGGGTGCGGGCGCTGTCGCTGTGGCCGCCGCGGGCGGCATGAGCGCTGCTGGTGGGGGCCCGGGTGGCTCGAACGGCGGAGACGCCGGTGCGGGTGGGGACTGGCCCACTCCCGCGACACCCAGCGGTGCCGCACGATCGGCTGTTGCGCAGAGTTCGGCCGAGGGGTGGCCGACACCGGCGACCCTCGGCGGCGCTCCGTCAGCGGCCCCGGGCGGAGGGCGGCCGGCACAGGCGGCTCCTGGCGGAGGATGGCCGACGCCGGCGACCCCCGGGGGTGCTGCGGGACCGGCCTCGGCGCCGGGCGTGGCCGAGGGGTGGCCGACGCCGGTGACCCCGGGCGGTGTGGCCACCGCGGCGAGTGTTCTCGCCGACCCGGGCGCGGCGGTCCGGGGCGGGACTGCGGCTGGAACGGGTGCGGGAAGCAGACCCGGCGCCGGATCGCCGGTCCCGACCGGTCCGGCCGGCCGGCCGCGAACGGGTGGGAGCACCGCGATCGAGATGGCCCGGGAGGCGGCCAGGGCCGCGGCGAGCGGGCAGCGCCGATCGGCGGCCGCCCAGGCGAGCACGGCCGGTGCGGCGGAGTCCGCCTGGGACGGTGCGGTGGCGGACGAGCCGCCGTTCGACCCGGACTACGACTCGCCTGTGGCCGACCCGCGGTTTCCCGGCCTGGACCCGGGGGATGAGCTGCTCGACGATGCCACTGTCGTGCGTGAGACCAGTGAAGAGGCCGCGCTCCGGCTGCTCACGGAGGCGCTCGGCGCGGAGAAGATCGGGGAGACCACCGGCTGACTAAGCTGGTCTCCAAACTCAGAGACTTCAAAGGAGCACACTGTGCGCCCCGGTGGACAGCCCAACCTGCAGCAGATGATGAAGCAGGCGCAGAAGATGCAGCAGCAGATGGCCGCCGCGCAGGCGGAGCTCGCCGAGGCCGAGCTGACCGGCACGGCCGGCGGTGGCCTCGTCACGGCCGTCGTGCGGGGCACGGGTGAGGTCGTCAGCATCAAGATCGACCCTAAAGCGGTCGACCCGGACGACATCGAGACGCTCGAGGACCTCATCGTCGCGGCACTGCACAACGCGGCGCAGGCGGCCAAGGACCTGACCGAGGAGAAGATGGGCCCGCTCACCGCCGGGCTCGGCGGCCTGGGCGGCGGCCTCGGGCTGCCCGGTTTCTAGCGGGCGCCGGGCGTGTACGAAGGCGCCATCCAGGACCTGATCGACGAGCTCGGGCGGCTGCCCGGGGTCGGGCCGAAGAGCGCACAGCGCATCGCGTTTCACGTGCTGTCGGCCGACACCGCCGACGTCAAGCGGCTCGCGCAGGCGTTGCAGCGGGTGAAGGACCTCGTGCGGTTCTGCACCCGCTGCTACAACGTCGCCGAGGCGGACCTCTGCCGGATCTGCCGCGACCCGCGCCGCAACGACGAGGTGTTCTGTGTCGTCGAGGAGCCCAAGGACGTCGTGGCCATCGAGCGGACCGGAGAGTTCCGCGGGCGCTACCACGTGCTCGGCGGCGCGATCAACCCGCTGGAGGGCATCGGACCCGACAGCCTGCGCATCCGTGAGCTGATGACCCGGCTGGCCGAGGGCACCTGCAAGGAGCTCATCCTGGCCACCGATCCCAACACCGAGGGCGAGGCCACCGCCACCTACCTGGCGCTGATGGTCAAGCCGATGGGGCTCACCGTGACCCGGCTGGCGAGCGGGCTGCCGGTGGGTGGCGATCTGGAGTACGCCGACGAGATCACTCTCGGCCGAGCGTTCGAGGGCCGCAGGGCGATCTGAACGCCGGACGCCGGTTCAGCGCCCCCGCCTTGCTACGCGTCGATCTACGCGTCGATCTTGCAGTTGTGGTGCCTGACAAACCGGGCATTCTTGGAGTGTCCCGGCACCGCAACTGCAAGATCGCGCAGGTGGACTTAGCCGTTGGGGCGGTCCAGGATGCCGGTGACTACGGTGTGCACGGCCGAGAGGTCCGCCGGGTCGTTGAGGTGGGCGCGGGCGCCCGTCACCACGTACCACTCCTCGGCGTCCTTGTACTGGACCCGCACGACGACGGCGCCGTCGGCGTCGACCTCCGTGCGCAGGGTCAACTCGCCGGTGATGACACCGACCTCGTCGGTCATCACGCCGCCCGGGCCGGCCATGACGTCGGACTGGAGGAAGTTCGGCGCGGCTCCCGGGGGTGGGGTCGCGGCGCCGGCATCCGCCGAGGCCGGGGGTGACCCGGCGGGTGCGGCGGCGGCCGGGTCCGCTGGGCCGGAGGCCTGGCGGTCGGCCGTGGCGTCCGAGGCCACACCCCGCGCGGTGCCGGCACCGCGCGCGCCCGCCGCGCCAGCGGAGTCGGCCTGCGCCGTGGTCACCGCAGCCGGGGAGCCTGCCGCAGCCGTAGCCGTAGCCGTAGCCGTAGCCGGGGAGCCTGCCGCAGCCGCAGCCGCAGCCGTAGCCGGGGAGCCGGCTGCGGCCCCGGCCGGAGAGCCTGCCCCGGCCGGGGCGGCCGAGGCCGACGGCGGCGAGCCGGCGGATGCCTGTCCGAGCCCTGGTTCTGCCATCTCTGCCGTCCCTTCCGCGGTCTACTTACAAGTCGCCAGCATGTCTGCCAGCGCCGTCTTCTCGGCCTGCGTCACGGTCAGCTTGTAGAAGCTCTTGACCGTGACCCAGTCCTGCGCGTAGGTGCACCAGTAGGCCCGGTTCGGCGGCTTCCACGTCGACGGGTCCTGGTCGCCCTTTGCCCGATTGGACTGCAGGCTAACCGCGAACAGTTGCGGCCGGGTCATGTCATTCGCGAACTGCTTGCGCTGCTCGTCGGTCCACTTGTTGGCACCGGACCGCCAGCCCGCAGCCAGCGGGACCATGTGGTCGATGTCGAGGTCCTGCGGATTGGTGAGGGTCTTGTCGTCGTAGGGGCTGTACCAGCTACCGCTTGTGATCTTGCAACCGTCGGCGACCTTGACGTTCTTGCCGTCGCGCTTGAGCACCGCGTCGCGCGTGTCGCAGCCGTTGCCCTGTGAGATCCAGTGCGTGAATTTCTCGCGGCTGTAGCCCGACATCGACCCGGCCGAAGCCACGGTGAGGGAGTCCAGCGCCGCACCGGCGTTGCCGGAGGTGCCGCCGCCGGTGGTGGCGCCGCCCGTCGGGGCGGTCGTCGGCCCGGCTGAGCCGGGCGTGGAGGAGACCTCGCAGCTACCGGCGCCGGTCAGCACCGCCGCGAGCGCGAGCGAGAGGAGGACGGCTTTGCCGTTTCTTGAGGGGCGCACGCCCCTACTGTGCTGTATCAACGCACCTGTCGCAGGAATCGCCACGATGGGATTCCCGACACTTTCACCCCCTGAGGAAGAGACCCGGCAGCCCGGACGGCTGTCCCCGGTGCCCGGGACGGTCCTGCGGCCGGGCCCATGACGGCGGGGTCCGGCCTCCCATCGAGGCCGGACCCCGCCGGACGATCAGGAACTCAGCCGCGGTTCGCCGCGCTCAGCACCGCGCGCAGGGAGGCCGTGACGATGTTGGCGTCGATGCCGACGCCCCAGAGGGCCTGGCCGTCGACGGAGCACTCGACGTAGGCCGCCGCCTGGGCGCTCTCACCCGCGGTGAGGGCGTGCTCCGCGTAGTCCAGCACCCGAACGTCGATGCCGACGTCGCCCAGCGCGTGGACGAACGCGTCGATGGGCCCGTTGCCGGTCGCCGAGATGGTCCGGACCGTGCCGTCGACCTTCACGTCGGCCGTCAGGGTGACCTTGCCGTCGACGGTCGCCGCCTCGTACCCCTCCAGCGTGAACCGCCGGTCGGAGAAGTACTCGCCGGAGAAGAAGTCCCACATCGCCTGCGGGCTGACCTCGCCGCCTTCGTCGTCGGTGTGCCGCTGCACGACGCCGGAGAACTCGATCTGCAGGCGGCGCGGCAGGTCGAGCTGGTGCTCCGACTTCATGATGTAGGCGACGCCGCCCTTGCCGGACTGCGAGTTCACCCGGATGACCGCCTCGTAGGAGCGACCCAGGTCCTTCGGGTCGACCGGCAGATACGGCACGCCCCAGGTGAACTGGTCGACCGGCACGCCGGCGGCGGCCGCGTCGCGGTTGAGCGCCTCGAAGCCCTTCTTGATGGCGTCCTGGTGGGAGCCGGAGAAGGCGGTGTAGACCAGGTCGCCGGCGTACGGGTGGCGCTCGTGGACGGGTAGCTGGTTGCAGTACTCGACGGTCCGCTTGATCTCGTCGATGTCGGAGAAGTCGATCTGCGGGTCGACGCCCTGGGAGAACAGGTTCAGGCCCAGCGTGACCAGGTCGACGTTGCCGGTCCGTTCGCCGTTGCCGAAGAGGCAGCCCTCGACGCGGTCGGCACCGGCCATCAGGCCCAGCTCGGCGGCGGCGACGGCGGTGCCGCGGTCGTTGTGCGGGTGCAGCGACAGGACGACCGACTCGCGGCGGGGCAGGTTGCGCGACATCCACTCGATGGAGTCGGCGTAGACGTTGGGAGTGGCCATCTCGACCGTCGCCGGCAGGTTGACGATCAGCGGCCGGTCGGGGGTCGGCTGCAGCACGTCGATGACCGCGCCGCAGATCTCCAGCGCGTAGTCCAGCTCGGTGCCGGTGTAGGACTCGGGGGAGTACTGGTAGTAGATCTCGGTGTCGGGCGTGATCGCCTCGGCGTACTTCTGGCAGAGCCGAGCGCCGGTCGTGGCGATGTCGGTGATCCCGGCCCGGTCCAGGCCGAAGACCACGCGCCGCTGGAGCGTCGAGGTCGAGTTGTAGAAGTGGACGATCGCCCGCCGGGCGCCGCGCAGCGACTCGAAGGTGCGCTCGATCAGGTTGTCCCGGCACTGGGTCAGGACCTGGATCGTGACGTCCTCGGGGATGAGGTCCTGCTCGATCAGGGTGCGCACGAACTCGAAGTCGGTCTGCGAGGCGGCCGGGAAGCCTACCTCGATCTCCTTGTATCCCATGCGGACCAGCAGGTTGAACATCCGGCGCTTGCGCTCGACGGACATCGGGTCGATCAGCGCCTGGTTGCCGTCGCGCAGGTCCACCGCGCACCAGCGGGGCGCGACGGCGATCTCCTTGCCGGGCCACTGCCGGTCGGTCAGCGGGATCGAGAACTGTTCGGAAAAGGGCCGGTAGCGGTGAATGGGCATCCGGCTGGGCGTCTGGTTGGCGATCTCGGACATGCTGATTCTGCTCCTGAGCGTTTGAGGGTCTGATCCGAAGTACTACGAGGGGGATCGACCGGCAGGAGCGCAGACGCGCGTGTCATCCCCGCGACGAGGTGCCGGCCTGAGTGGCCTCGTCGCGGCGACGAAGAAGAAACGTCTGCCACATGTCGAGGTCAGGCTACGCCCTTGGACCGGCTCGGCGAAACCGATCTCGGCAGTTGGGAGCCGGACGGGTTCGGCGACGGCGACGGCGGTGCGGTCGTCGGCAGCGGGGCGCCGTCGACCACGGGGCCCGGCAGCGAGATGGTCGAGGGCGCGCCGATCACCTCGCCGGTCAGCGCCAACTGGCCGAAGGGAAGCTTCGCCGCGGTCAGGATGCCCTTGTCGTTGTAGCAGAACACGCCCGGGTCGATCGGCGGCTGGATCGCGGTGACCCCCGGCTCGACGGCGAAGCAGGGTGCCGACGTGCCGGCGAGCGGGTCGGCGGGTGCCACCGAGAGCGGCACCTGCCGGTCGAGCAGGACGTCGAGCCAGGCGACGAAGACGTACTGGATGCGGGGATCGTTGGCGGCCGGCAGCTTCTTGCCGGCCGGGGCGATCTTGACGCAGCCGCTGGCCGGGTTGAGTTGGCACTGGTACTGCCCCTCGGGCCGGCCGGCGATCGCCACGTCCGCGGTGCCGCCGAGCGCGCCGCCCTGGATGTCGACCCGCCAGGTGCGGTCCGTCGCGATCGACACCAGGATCGAGCGCGGCGCCTTGCCGGAGACGGTGAGTGCGTACGCGGCGACGTACCGCTGATCCTTGGCGACCGCGACCCGGCCGGCGAGCAGCCCCCGCGGGTCGGCCTGGACGGGGGCCGGCTCGGAGCTCACCGCGGTCACCGGTGCCCCGGTGGAGCTGCAAGCGGCGACGAGCACGCCGGTCATCACGGCGAGAGCCGTGCCGGCGGTCACAGTGATCGCGGTAACCCCGACCCGACGCGAAAGCACCCGCGTATTCTCGCCCGTCGGGTGCCGGGATCGTGCAACGCCACACCAGGCGTCGCGGGACGGCCGGATCGTGGAACGCTACTGCCGAGTGGAACCTCACGCCGGTACGCTCGGCTGCGTCGACCTCGCCCGAACGGGCGACCTGACAGGATCTGACCCAGCAGGAGCGGCACAACGAGGTGCGGCCGGACCCGAAGAGGCGGAAGGAGCTCGACGGCGTGGCGCTGATCGTGCAGAAGTACGGCGGATCGTCCGTCGCCAACGCCGAGCGCATCAAGCGCGTCGCCGAGCGGATCGTCGACACGCGGAAGGCCGGCAACGAGGTCGTCGTGGTGGTTTCCGCCATGGGTGACACCACCGACGAGCTCCTCGATCTCGCGTCGCAGGTGAGCCCGGCCCCGGCGGGCCGCGAGCTCGACATGCTGCTCACCGCCGGTGAGCGCATCTCCATGGCGCTGCTGGCCATGGCGATCAACAACCTGGGATACGAGGCCCGGTCGTATACCGGCAGCCAGGCCGGCGTGCTCACCACGTCGACCCACGGCAGGGCCCGGATCATCGATGTGACCCCGGGCCGGATCCGGGCCGCGCTCGACGAGGGCGCGATCGCCATCGTCGCCGGCTTCCAGGGTGTGTCGCAGGACACCAAGGACATCACCACGCTCGGCCGTGGCGGCTCGGACACCACCGCCGTGGCGCTCGCCGCCGCGCTGAACTCCGACGTGTGCGAGATCTACACCGATGTCGACGGCATCTTCACCGCCGACCCGCGGGTGGCCAAGAACGCCCGGCACATCAAGCAGATCACCTACGAGGAGATGCTCGAGCTGGCGGCGTGCGGTGCCAAGGTGCTGCACCTGCGCAGCGTCGAATACGCGCGGCGCTTCTCGCTGCCGATCCACGTCCGTTCCTCGTACTCAACCGCCAACGGCACCATGGTCACCGGATCGATGGAGGACCTTTCCGTGGAGCAAGCGCTCATCACCGGCGTCGCGCACGACCGCAGCGAGGCGAAGATCACCATCGTCGGCGTTCCCGACCAGCCCGGTGTCGCCGCGCGGATCTTCCAGACGGTCGCGGCCGCGGAGACCAACATCGACATGATCGTCCAGAACGTGTCGACGGAGAGCTCGGGCCGTACCGACATCTCCTTCACGCTGCCGAAGACCGACGGCGCGACGGCCAAGGCCGCCCTGGAGCGGATCAAGGCGAGCGTCGACTACAAGGACGTGCTGTTCGACGACCACATCGGCAAGGTGTCGCTGATCGGCGCCGGCATGCGGTCCAACCCTGGTGTCGCGGCCAAGCTGTTCGCCGCGCTCGCCGAGGCGGGCGTCAACATCGAGATGATCTCCACCTCGGAGATCCGGGTGTCAGTGGTGTGCCGCGACACCGACCTCGACGTCGCCGTCCGGGCCATCCACGACGCATTCGACCTGGGTGGCGACGAGGAAGCCGTGGTCTACGCGGGGACCGGACGATAGGTTCGGTCATCGTGGGTGGTCACGAGTTGCCGAGCCTGGCGGTGGTGGGTGCGACCGGAGCCGTCGGCTCCGTGATGTGTGAGCTGCTCTCATCCCGCAAGAACGTGTGGGGCGGGATCCGTCTCGTCGCCTCGAAACGGTCGGCCGGGCGCACGCTCGTCGTGCGCGGCGAGGAGCTCGTCGTGCACGAGCTGGCCCCCGAGGTGTTCGACGGCATCGACGTGGCGATGTTCGACGTTCCCGACGAGGTGTCCGCGGAATGGGCGCCGATCGCCGTGTCGCGCGGCGCCGTCGCCGTCGACAACTCCGCAGCCTTCCGCATGGACCCCGACGTCCCGCTCGTCGTGCCGGAGATCAACCCGGAGCAGGTGCGCAACCGCACCAAGGGGATCATCGCCAACGCCAACTGCACCACGCTGACGATGATCGTGGCGCTCGCGCCGCTGCACCGCGAATACGGTCTCAAGGAGCTCGTCCTGGCCTCCTACCAGGCGGTTTCCGGGGCCGGCAAGGACGGCGTCGACACGCTGCACGACCAGTTGCGGCGGGTCGGTGGCGACCGCGGCCTCGGCTCGCGCCCCGGCAACGTGCGCCAGGCGGTCGGCGACGACCTCGGCCCGTTCCCGGCGCCGCTCGCGCTCAACGTGGTGCCGTGGGCCGGCTCGCTGCGGGACGGCGGCTGGTCGTCGGAGGAGCTGAAGCTGCGCAACGAGTCGCGCAAGATCCTCGGGCTGCCCGACCTCAAGGTCTCCGCGACCTGCGTGCGGGTGCCGGTCGTCACCGGCCACTCCGTCGCGGTCCACGCGGTCTTCGGCTCGGAGGTCGACGCCGAGGGTGCCCGCGAGGTCCTGCGCCACGCGCCCGGCGTCATCCTGGTCGACGATCCGGCCGCCGGAGAGTTCCCGATGCCGATCGACGCGGTCGGAACGGACCCGTCGTGGGTCGGCCGGATCCGGCGCTCGGTCGACGACCCGAGAGCGCTCGATTTCTTCGTCACGGGTGACAACCTGCGCAAGGGCGCGGCGCTCAACACCGCGCAGATCGCCGAGCTGTTGTCCCGCGAGCTGCAAGGCTGAACCCCCTCTTCCGCAACGCCCCCGGCCCGAGGCCGGGGGCGTTTTGTGTTGCCGGTCGCTATTGACAGTATGACTCAACTGGCAGTTACTCTCAAAATATGGCTGCTGTCAGTTCGGCTCCTCGCCGCTGGTGGGCGCTCATCGCGATCGTGCTGAGCGTGCTCACCATCGGCTTCGACACGACGATCCTCAACGTCGCGCTGCCCACGCTCGCGACCGAACTCGACGCCGGCAACGACGAACTGCAATGGCTCGTCGAGGCCTATGTCCTGGTCTTCGCCGGTCTGCTGCTGCCGATGGGTGCCCTCGGCGACCGGTACGGCCGGAAGCGCATGCTCATGACCGGCCTGCTCCTCTTCGCGGCCGCGTCGCTCGGTGCGGTCTTCGCCGGCAACGCCGGGCAGGTCATCGCCGCCCGGGCGGTCATGGGTGTCGGCGGCGCCATCCTGACGCCGATCTCGCTGGCGATCCTGCCGGTCCTGTTCGCACCGCACGAGCGGGGCAAGGCGATCGCGGCCCTCACCGTGGGCGCGGGCATCGGCCTGCCGCTCGGCCCGATCATCGGCGGCTACCTGCTGGAGCACTTCTGGTGGGGTTCGATCTTCGTCATCAACATCCCGGTGGCGGTGATCGCGGCCGTCGCCGTCGGGCTGCTGGTGCCCGAGTCGAAGGCGGCGATCCCCAAGCCGGTCGACTTCCTCGGCGCGATCCTGTCCACGATCGGTCTGACCGCGCTCGTGTACGGCGCGATCGAGGCGCCCGGCCGGGGCTGGACCGACGGCCCCGTGCTCGGCGCGCTCGCCGGTGGCCTGGTCCTGCTGGCCGCGTTCGCCGTCGTCGAGCGGCGGGTGGCCACGCCGATGATCGACCTGCGGCTGTTCCGGCGGCCGCGCTTCGCATGGGGTACCGCCGCCGGGACCATCGCGTCGTTCGCACTGTTCGGGGTGTTGTTCATCCTGCCCCTGTTCCTCCAGGCGGTCCTCGGCCACGACGCGCTCGGCGTCGGTCTGCGACTGCTGCCGCTGATCGTCGGCATGTTCGTCGGCGCGCCGCTCGGCGCCCGGATCGCGGGCCGCGTCCCGACCCGGGTGCCGGTCGCGGCCGGGCTGCTGATCGGCGCGGCAGGCCTGGCGATCGGCGCGACGACCGGTAGCGGTTCCGGGTACGGCTTCGTGGCGACCTGGCTGGCCGTCACCGGGGCCGGCGTCGGCCTGGCGCTGGCCCCGGCGATGGACGCCGTCATGGGCGAGTTGCCGCGCGACGAGGCCGGCTCGGGCACCGCGATCACCATGACACTGCGGCAGATCGGCGGGGCGCTCGGCGTGGCCCTGCTCGGCAGCCTCACCGCGGGGGTGTACCGGGACAGGTTGGGGCCGGCGCCGGAGGTGGCGAAGGACTCCGTGGCGTCGGCCGTGGCGGTCGCGGCCCGCACCGGGGACCAGGCGCTCGCGCTGGCCGCCCGCGGGGCGTTCGTCGACGCCATGAGCGCGGTCCTGCTGGTCTGCGCAGGGGTGGTACTGGCCGGCGCGGTACTGGCTGCCCTGCTCCTGCCCGGTACTCAGCCGTCCGGAAGTGCGGAAGAATCGGTGGATGAGCTCACCAGGGTTGCGTGAACGCAAGAAGCAGAAGACCCGCTGGGCGATCCAGGAGCACGCGGTGCGCCTGTTCGTCCAGCAGGGTTACGACGCGACCACTGTGGAGCAGATCGCGGAGGCGGCGGAGATCTCGCCCAGCACGTTCTTCCGATACTTCAAGACCAAAGAGGACGTGGTCATCCAGGACCGCTACGACGACCTGATGGTGGAGGCGATCCGCGCAGCGCCGCCGGAGCTGTCGCCGCTCGACACGGTCCGCCGGGCGTTTGCCAGCGCCTTCGGCCATCTTGACCCTGGCGAGATCGAGCAGGTGCTCCAGCGGGCGAAGCTGTCGCTGACCGTGCCGGCCCTGCGCATGCGGTTGCTGGACAACATGCAGTCGTCGATCCGGTTCACGGCCGCGCCGCTGGCCGAGCGGCTCGGCCGGGCACCGGACGACTTCCGGACGGTGGCGTTCATGGGTGCCTGCGTCGGCGCCCTCATCAATGCCATCATGATCTGGGTCGAGAATGACGGCGTCGACGATCCCTGGCAACTCGTCGAGGAGGCCCTGTCGGTGATCGCCGAGGGCCCGTAGCGGGGCTCCTGCGCGTTGTGGCCTCGCAGCGGTGACGGCACCGCTGGAAATCTCGAGAGGGACGGCGCGTCGGCCGGTGCTGGATGAGTCGTGGGCCGGCGCAGTGAGCGGCGAGACCGGGCCACCCTGCCGCACGCCGCGCCGAGTCGGCCTCGCAGAGGAGGCCGGCCACGGGCGGGACTATGCGAGGACGTCGTCGGCGTCGGTGATCGTGTAGGCGTAGCCCTGCTCGGCCAGGAACCGCTGGCGGTGTGCTGCGTATTCCGTGTCGATCGTGTCGCGGGCCACCACCGTGTAGAAGTGGGCCTGCCGCTTGTCGGCCTTCGGGCGGAGCACGCGGCCGAGGCGTTGCGCCTCCTCCTGCCGTGAGCCGAAGCTGCCGGAGACCTGGATGGCCACCGCGGCCTCGGGCAGGTCGATCGAGAAGTTGCCGACCCGCGAGATGACCAGCGTCTTCAGCTCGCCGGAGCGGAACTCGTCGAACAGCCGCTCGCGCTCCTTCGTGGTCGTCGAGCCCTGCACGATCGGCGCGTCGAGGAACTCGCCGAGGTGGTGGAGCTGGTCGATGTAGCCGCCGATGACCAAGATCTGCTCGCCCTTGTGCCGCTCGACCAGCGCCCGCACGACGGGCAGCTTGGTGCGGGCGGTGGCGGCCACGCGGTAGCGCTCCTCGGGCTCCGCGACCGCATACGCCATGCGCTCGCTCTCGGTCAGCGTCACGCGCACCTCGACACACTCGGCCGGAGCGATCCAGCCCTGCGCCTCGATGTCCTTCCACGGCGCGTCGTAACGCTTCGGGCCGATGAGCGAGAACACGTCGCCCTCGCGGCCGTCCTCCCGCACCAGGGTCGCGGTCAGGCCGAGCCGGCGCCGGGCTTGCAAATCGGCGGTGAACCGGAAGATCGGCGCGGGCAGCAGGTGGACCTCGTCGTAGACGATCAGGCCCCAGTCGCGGGCGCCGAACAGGTCGAGGTGCGGGAACACGCCGCCGCGGCGGGTCGTCAGCACCTGATAGGTCGCGATGGTGACCGGGCGGATCTCCTTGCGCTCGCCGGAGTATTCGCCGATCTCATCCTCGGTCAGGCTGGTGCGCGCGACCAGCTCGCGCTTCCACTGCCGGCCGGCGACGGTGTTGGTGACCAGGATCAGCGTGGTCGCCTTCGCCTCCGCCATCGCCGCGGCGCCGACCAGCGTCTTGCCCGCGCCGCAGGGCAGCACGACGACGCCGGAGCCGCCGGCCCAGAACGAGTCGACCGCCTCGCGCTGATAGGACCGCAGAGCCCAGCCGTCCTCGGCCAGGTCGATGGCGTGCGCCTCGCCGTCGACGTAACCGGCGAGGTCCTCGGCCGGCCAACCGAGCTTGAGCAGCGCTTGCTTGAGCCGGCCGCGCTCGGAGGCGTGGACCACGATCGTGTCGGCGTCGATGTGCGCGCCGAGCATGCCGGCCAGCTTCTTGCTCTTCGCCACCTCGACCAGCACGACCCGGTCGAGTGCGTGCAGCACCAGGCCGTGGACGGGGTCGTTGAGCAACTGGAGCCGCCCGTAGCGGTCCATCGTGTCGGCGATGTCGACCAGCAGCGCGTGGGGCACCGGATAGCGCGAGAAGCGCAGCAGCGCGTCCACGACGCCCTCCGCGTCATGGCCGGCCGCGCGTGCGTTCCACAGGCCCAGCGGGGTCAGCCGATAGGTGTGGACGTGCTCCGGCGAGCGCTCCAACTCGGCGAAGGGGGCGATCGCCATGCGGCACGCGAGCGCGTCCGGATGGTCGACCTCGAGCAGCAGGGTCTTGTCGGACTGGACGATCAGTGGACCTTCTGGCACGGCAACCAGTGTCGCACGCACCTCCGACATTCTCAGATAGCGGGATGATCCTGCAATTTGCAACCGTGGACGGGGCGCCCAGCGTCTTGCGTATTGACGGCCGCCGGCCGTCGTCGTGGTGGTCGGGAACCGGGCGAGCGCGTTCGGGCCGTCGGCGTCGCCGGCGGCCGTTCGCATCGGGGGCGGGCGCGTCGTCCGACCCGGGACCCCATAAGCCGTGTCCTGCCGATCAGGCCGAGCCGGGACATGGCCGGCAGGACACGGCAGGACAGGGCCTAGACTCGACCGCATGGGTCCGAGAGTGACCTTGGCGTTCGGCGGGCTGGCCGCGCTCGCGGCGGCCGTCGGCTGGTTTCTGCTCTCCTCGCGGGTCGCGCACACCGACGTGCGGACGGCCGTCAGCGAGTCGCTCGGCGCGATCCTGATCGTCTTGCTGGTCATGTCGATCATCGGCTCGATCCGCCGCAGCGACCCCGACGACTAGCCCGGTCCCCTTTTTGCGCGTCGATCTTGCAGTTATGGTGCCGGGACGCTCCCAGAATGACTGATTTGTCAGGCACCACAACTGCAAGATCGACGCGCAAAAAAAGGGGACGCCAGAGGGGGCTAGGAGTTCTCGTCTTCCGGGACCGCCGCGGTGATCCGGTGGAGGGCGAACGTGTGCAGCATCTCCGTGCGCTCGTCCTCGGCCCGCAGGTAGCCGGACCCCATCGACACCGGCCGCACCAGCCGGGACGCCGTCGCGCCGTGCGCGTCGATGTAGCCGACCCACACCCGGGTGCGGTCGCGCAGCGCCTGCTGGAGCACCTCCAGGGCCTCGGTGTGCGACCCGCTCGTCGAGCCGTTGGCCCGCACGGTCACCGGCGCGCGCCGCGCCACCCGGGCGGCCGCGTCACCGCGGCGGATCTGCTCGATCACCCCGGCCAGCCGGGGCGCCGACAGCCGCACGCCCGCCGCCGGATCCTCCACGCCGCGGTACGCCCAGGTGGGCCGCGGCGGACCCCGGCGGACCTTCGGCCGGGTCAGCATCGCCGCACCCGTCGCGTCCTCCTGCACCGGCGGGTAGCCGGCCTCGCGCAGCGCCTCCAGCAGCCGGGCCGGCGTGTGCCGGCAGGCCAGCACGGTCGGCGCCAGCCGGCGCAGGGCGAGCGGTTGGAGGCGCCGGTCGGCGAGCACCTCGGCGATCAGCGACTCGTCGTCGCTGCGGACGTACGAATTGGCCGAGCCGATCCGCATGCCGCCGTGCTTGCGGGCCATGTCGTCGATGAGATATGTGAGGGTCTGCGGCACCGGCGTCCGGGACCGGCGCGCGAGCAGCGCGTGCAGGTCAGCGGCGGAATAGCCGGCGTCGAGACTGCGCCGGACCGAGTCGGCCGTGATCCGGTAGACGCTCGCGGACTCCTGGACGCCGAGCAGTTCCAGCTCACCGGCCAGGCTCGCGTCCGGCGGCCCGGGCACGATCACGGACAGGTCGGCCTGTAGCAGCACGTGGTCGACGGGGGCCGGCAGCAGGGTGTCGAGCAGTGCGGCCGAGCCGGTCAGCACGCCGCCCTCCGGCGCGTTGAGCCCGAGCGGGTCGTCGGCGTCGACCACGTCGGCGGCGAGCTCGTCGAGCAGCAGCCGGCCGTAGCTGGTCAGCCCGCCGAAGCCGGTGAGCCCGACGTACGCCGCCTCGGCCAGGCTCGCCTCGATCCCGGCCGACGCGCCACGGGAGACCCGCCGGGGCGCACGCCAGGCGAGGGTGTCGACCACCGCAGAGGGCGCCGCGGTGGCGCCCGGCGGCAGGTCGGCGAGCACCCGCAGGGCCGCGCGGCGCTGGGCCGGCGCACCGGGGCGGGACAGCTCGGGCGCCAGTGCGTTGATCGGGCGGTCACGGTCGTCGCGCTGCCCGACCATGGACGGCGCCCGGGTCATGGTCAGCCAGGTGGCCGCGAGCCGGTGCCAGCGGGCGGCGATGCCGCCGGCCCGCCAGGCGTCGTAGGCCACCGTCGGCAGGAAGACGCTCTCCACCCGCTTGGTGTCGACGATCTCCTCCCCCAGCAGACCGGCGGCGGTCACGATCTCCACCAGCAGCGCCGTGGTCGGCTCGTCGACGCCGACCGTCTTCGCGTACCGCCGGAGCTCCCGGACGCCGAGTCCACCGGAGCGCAGCACGGCGGGCGGCTCGGCGCCGATCGTCTCGATCAGCGCCTCGGCGTTGCGGACGAGATCGAGGACCTGGCCCGCGCCGGCGCGGTCGAGCTGGGCGGGCTCCCGCTGCGAGGTGTCCATCGGCGGGGGGTCGGGGTGTAGCTGGCCGAGCGGCCCGGCATCGCGGCGCAGGACGAGCGACACCTCGACCGGCAGCTCGACGGCGTCGCGGCCGACCGGGACCAGCAGGTGCCGGTCGACCAGCCAGCGGACCGGCGAGTCGGAGTCGGGCTGCAGGCTCGCCGGGGTGACGGTACCGACGGGAGGCCCGGCGGCGAGCCGGTCGAGCACGGCGCGGGCGGCCGGCGGCGCCGCCATCAGCGTGCGGCGCAGTCCCGCGGCGTCGGCGACCAGGGCCCCGGCCATCGGGTCGAGCTCGTCGGCGGGCCGGCCCAGCCCGGCCGGGTAGGGCGAGCAGACCTCGTCGACGGCACCCGCGATGCGCAGGGCCTGATCCTGGCCGTACACCACCGCGTAGGACCGCAGCAGGTCGATGGCCCAACGCACGCGGGCGGCCTCGAGCCCGGCGGCGGCCGTGAGGGCGAGCACCGCCTCGACCGACGTCGTGTGTCCCACACGCGTGTATCGCAGCGCGTCGAGGATCTCCAGCGTGAAGGTGTCGAGGCCGTCGAGTGCCCGGGCGACGGCCACCCGCGACTGGGCCCGGTGCGCCATGGCCGAGAAGTCCGACGGTGGCGGGATCACCAGGTCAGGGCGCAGCCGGATGAGCGCCATCAGCCCGTCGTCGGGCAGGGCGCGGAGGTGGTCGGCAAGCGAACTCGTCATCTCGCCTCATACGCTATCCGGCCCGGGTGACGAATGAGGGCGGCCCTGTGGAAGGCCCGCCCTCGCCCGTCAGGGTCGCGGTTACTTCAGACCGCTGCCTGGGTGATGCCGGTCCAGCCGCGACCGTAGAAGCCGATGCCGAGGAGCAGTTCGCTGGCCGGGATGCGCTTGTTACGGGTATTTCGCTGGCACACCCACTGTGGCCTGGGCATCCTTAAGGGTGTCTCAATATCGCGTTGTCATTGGCTTTGACCTCGACATGACGCTGCTCGATACCCGGCGGGGCATCGCCGCGACATGGCGAGCGCTTACCGTCCGTACCGGGGTGCGCGTCGACGCGGAGTTGGCCGTCAGTCGACTGGGTCCGCCGCTACGGCAGGAAATGTCGGAATGGTTCCCTTCGGAGCGAATCGAAGAAGCCGTCAGCATCTACCGATCGCTGTATCCGGACCATGCGATCGCACCATCCGTGGCGCTCCCGGGGGCGCTCGAGGCACTCGTCGCCGTCCGCGAGGCCGGCGGGCGGATCGTGGTCATCACGTCGAAGCTGGGTCGGCTGGCCGAGCTCCATCTTGCACATTTGGGCATTTCGGTTGATCACGTCTACGGTGACGTGTTCCATGCGCAAAAGGCCGACGTACTGCGTGCCGTCGGCGCTTCGTTGTACATCGGTGACCACGTGGCCGACATGCAGGCCGGAGTTCTGGCGGAAGTTCCGGCCGTCGGGGTGACCTCCGGCCCCTGTTCGGCCGACGAACTCCGGGCCGCCGGCGCGACAATTGTGTTCGAGGATCTGCACCCGTTTCCGGCATTTCTCCATCGCATGATCTCGGTTGGCCGTGCGGGAAGCGGTGACTAGCCTTGTTGTGCATATACCGGCGCCGTGCGGCCGGGACGGGTCGAGACTGGGGAGCAGGGGCAGCGTGCCGACGGGTCGAGTGAAGTGGTACGACCAGGAGAAGGGTTTCGGGTTCCTCACCAACGACGACGGGGGCGACGTCTTCGTGCACAAGGCGGCCCTGCCGTCAGGCGTGAGTGAGCTGAAGACCGGTCAGCGGGTCGAATTCGGGGTGGTCGAGAGCCGCAAGGGCAGTCAGGCACTGCAGGTCAAGCTGATCGACGCACCGCCGTCGGTGCAGGAGGCCCGGGCGATCGCCAACCGCCGGGCTCCGGAGGAGCTGCACGGCCTGATCGAGGACATGATTCGGGTGTTGGAGGCCAAGATCCAGCCCGACCTGCGGCGGGGCCGATTCCCGGACCGGAAGACGTCCCGCACCGTCGCCGAGGCCGTTCATCTCGTCGCGCGGGAGCTGGAAGTCTGAGATCGCGTTCCGCGACGGAAATGGGCCCCGCTCGATGCGGGGCCCATTCGACGTTCGGGATGCTCAGCCCCGGACGAGCGGGGTGGCCGGGACCAGGCCCTCCTCCTCGGCCCTCGTCAGCAGGGCGTCGACCGCGGCGTGGCCCTCGGGCCCCAGCGACTCGGTGAACTCGTTGACGTAGAGCTTGATGTGCTGGTCGACGACGTCCTGCTCCATCTCCTGGGCATGGGACAGCACGTAGTCGCGGCTGGCCGACGGATCGGCCCACGCCTGCCGCACCGACTCCTTGATCCAGGCGGTCGCCTGCTCGGGGTCGACCCGGTCACGGCGCGCGACGATCGCGCCCAGCGGGATCGGCAGCCCGGTGTCCTCCTCCCACCATTCGCCGAGGTCGGCGAGGGCGTGCAACCCGTGCCGCTGGAAGGTGAACCGGGCCTCGTGGATGACCAGTCCCGCGTCGAACCGCCCCGCGGCGACGGCGGGCATGATCTCGGCGAAGGGCACGATCTCGACCCGGGCGGGCGGGTCGCCGGCCGACCAGAGGCGCATCAGCAGGTAGGCCGTCGTGCGGTCACCCGGCACCGCGACGGTCTTCCCGCCGAGGCTCGTGATGCCCCGGTCCTTGACCAGCACGAGCGGGCCGCAGCCGCGTCCGAGGGCGCCGCCGCAGGGCAGCAACGTGTAGCCGTCCAGCAGCCACGGCAACGCCGCGTAACTCACCTTGACCAGGTCGAACTCGCCCCGCTCGGCCGCCGTGTTCGTGACGTCGACGTCGGCGTAGGTCACGTCGAACGCCGGCGCCCCGGGGACGCGGCCGTGGGCGAGAGCGTGGAAGACGAACGTGTCGTTGGGGCACGGCGAGAAAGCGAGCGAAAGCGTCACAAGCCCGAATCTAGCCCGCACCGCGAGAGTCGCACCCGGAGTGGCGAAACGCCCGGTGTGACGCTCACGACTCCGCTTCCGCGGGGCCGCATGATCGATCTCAGTGGTTGTCGTCCGGCAGTCGCTTCGTGCGGTCGAGGCCCGAGGGGCGATACAGCGTGTAGCCGGGCGGCGCCGAGGGCGTCACGCCTTCGTCGACGTCGACCGGGGGCATCTTGCGGGTCTCGCCCACCGGCGATCGTGTGCCGGGCGGCGGCATCTCGTCGGAGAGGCGGCGGGTGCGCCGCCAGCCGAACCGCCGTTGTCCGTCGCCCGTCGGCTGCGCCGGCATCTTCCGCGTCGCCGCGTCGGGCGGCGCCGTCCGCCGGGTGGCCGCGTCGCCGCCGGCCGGGCGCGGCACCGTCGTCGCGTCGGAGTCCGGGCTCCGGGTGGTGCGCGGCGGTGTGGTGCTCGGCGCTGCGCTGCGGGCTGCTCCGCCGGCCCGGGCGGCCGCGGTCGTCTCGTCGGGATCCTGCACCGCGCCGGCCTCCTCCGCCGGGGCGCCGTGGAGGCGCTCCCCGCGCAGGACGACCGCCGAATACAGGGCCCGGACCGCGCCCAGCGTGACGAACGCGGCCGCGACGATCATGCCCCACCGGCCGCTGAACGGGATGAGGCCGACCGCGCCGCCGAGCACCCACGCCACCATGAGCAGCGTCTCGGAGTGCGCGAACGCACTGGCCCGGACCTGCTCGTCGATGCGCTCCTGGATGGAGGCGTCGACGGCGAGCTTCGCCAGGCCGCTCGCGATCGCGGTGAGCAGGCACAGCAGAGCGACGGCGCCGAGGGAGTTGCGGTCGGCGGCGATGATCGCGACGAGCGCGACGAGCACGATCCCGATCGCCTGCAGCAGCGCCGGACGGTGGATGCGCAGGCGGGTGCCGATCGCTGTGGCCAGGAAGGAACCGACGCCGAGCGCGCCGGCCACGGCCACGACCGCCGCCTGGTCGGACAACTCCCAGGAGGCGAGGCGGACCGGCAGCGTCCCCTCCTTGATGGCGAACGCCAGGAACAGGGTCAGGAACCCGTAGAGCGCGCGCAAGGTGGCGCTGCCGAGCAGCGCGGCGACGACGATCCTGCCGGACAGGACCTTGGGCCCGCGGTACCCCGGGCGGCGCAGGATGCTCGGCATCGTCTCCGGCGGGTCGGAGTCGGCACGTGGCGGCAGCCGGAGCGCGGTGACCATGCCGTAGAAGAACACGATCATCGACAGCCGCAGCGGCCATTCCGGACCGAAGTGGCCGGCCAGCAGGCCGACGGGCAGCACGATCGCGCCCGCGAACGTGCCGAAGACCGACGCCCGGGCGCCGGCCTCGGACAGCCCGAGACCGGCCGGCAGGACCCGCGGAACGGCCGCGCTGCGGGCCACGCCGTAGGCCCTGGAAAGGACCAGCATGCCGAAGGCCGCCGGATAGAGCGCCCAGCCGGCGAGGTGCTCGGAGATCAGGAACGCCAGGAACGCCCGGCCGAGCATCGTGGTGGCCAGCGCATATCGGCGGCCGTGGCGGAACCGGTCGAGGACGGGGCCCACCACCGGCGCCAGCAGCGCGAACGGCAGCATGGTCACGACGAGGTAGAGCGCGACGCGGTCCCGCGCCTCACCGGCCGGCACCGAGAAGAAGATGGTGCCGGCCAGGCCCAGCGCGACGAGGGTGTCGCCGGCGCACGACGCCGCGTGCAGATCGAGCAGGCGCAGCATGCCGGCGCCGCCGCCGGCACCTCGCTCGCGGACACGCAGCAGGTTGCGACCGAGGAATCGGCCGGCCCTGGTGGTGCCGACGGTGGCGACCCGCGCCGCGCGGACGGTGGTCACCACGGTCTGCGCGACGCCTCGAATCACCGACATGCACACCATCCTGAACCATGGGTGCGACAACTTGCGGCACGCCGGGGCCGCCGTGCTCAAAGGGCGTGGCGATGAGGAAGAATGGAGAGGTGACTGCCTCGACTGCCCCCACACGCGGAACCCGCGCCGCAAAGCCCGACCAGGTCTGCGCGGACGCTGTTGAGGTCGCCCTGCTGGGCCTCGACGTGGTCGATCCCGGCCACGTCGGCCAGCACCTCGGCGTCGTCGCGGAAGGTGATCGGCTGGTCACACACTTCTTCGAGTGCGGCCTGCCCGGCTACCGCGGCTGGCGCTGGGCGGTCACGGTCACCCGCATTCCCCGCAGCAGGCAGGTCACGATCTGCGAGTCGACGCTGCTGCCCGGCCCCGATGCCCTGCGCGCGCCCGAGTGGGTGCCCTGGCAGGAGCGGCTCCAGCCGGGTGACCTGGGCGTCGGCGACCTGCTGCCGACCCCGCCCGACGACCCGCGGCTCGCGCCTGGCTACGTGCGGTCCGACGACCCGGCGGTCGAAGAGGTCAACTGGGAGCTGGGCCTCGGGCGGGTCCGGGTGATGTCCCGGGAGGGCCGGCTCGACGCCGCCCAGCGCTGGTATGACGGCGACCGCGGCCCCAACGCGCCCATCTCGGTCGCCGCGCCGGCCTTGGCCCGCTGCGCCTCCTGCGGGTTCTTCCTCCAGCTCGCCGGCTCGTTGCGGCAGGCGTTCGGGGTGTGCGGCAACGAGTTCGCCCCCGACGACGCGCAGGTGGTCTCCGCCGACCACGGCTGCGGCGCCCACTCCGAGGTGCTGGTCGAGCAGGTCCAGGCGGTCGACGAGCTGCCCACCGTGTTCGACGACAGCGAGGTCGAGTCGGTGTCGGTGAGCCGCGCGCCGGGTTCGGTCGACGAGGCCGGGCCCGCCGAGCCCTATGGTCACGGCTGAGTCCGACTACACCGAGCGGCGCTCGCGCATCCCGGGCGCCGTCGTCTGGTCGCGTCACGTCCGCGAGGACGGCGCCGGCCGCATCCTGCCCGACGGCTGCATGGACGTCATCCATTGCACCGGTGAGCTGTTCGTCGCGGGTCCGGACACGACCGCCCATCTCTCCTGGAGCCCCGCCGGGCGGCGCTTCACGGCGGTCCGGTTCGCGCCCGGCACCGCGCCGGGGATCCTCGGCGTCCCGGCCGAAGCGTTGCGCGATCAGCGCGTACCACTCGAGGCGTTTTGGCCTTTGCGACGGGTCCGTCGGCTCGCCGGGATGCTCGACGAGGCGTCCGACCGGGCGGCCGTCCTCGAGGCGGCGCTGATCGGCGAGGTCCGGCCGCCGGAGCCGTGGGTGGGCGCCGCCGTCGCCCGGCTGCGGACCGGTGCCTCGGTGGGCGCGGTCGCCACCGAGGTCGGCCTCAGCGAACGGCAGCTACACCGGCGCTGTCTGTTCCATTTCGGGTACGGGCTGAAGACGCTCTCCCGCATCCTCCGCGTCAACGACGCGCTCGACCTGGCCCGCGGCGGGATGGCGTTCGGCGAGGTCGCGGCCGTCGCCGGCTATGCCGACCAGGCCCACCTCTCGCGTGAGGTGAAGGCGCTGGCCGGCGCGCCGCTCACGGCTGTGCTGGGCCTTGTGGCCTCACCCGGTGTCACAGCTTCGTCCGGCCTCGCGGTTTCGCCGGGCCTCGCGGTTTCGCCGGGCCTCGCGGTTTCGCCGGGTTGAGGCGTCTCAGGGCCGTGCCGGGTTGAGGGCGTAGAGGTCGACGCCGTTGCCGTCGGGGTCGTGCACGACGGCGTAGCGCTGCCCCCAGAACGCGTCCCACGGCGCCAGCTCGCTGTCGTAGCCCGCCTTGACCAGCTCGTCGTGCAGCCGGTCGACCTCCTCCGGCGAGTCGCACTCGAAGGCGAGCCCGATCCGGCCGGCGCCCGGCACGGCGGACCAATCGGGGTGGAAGGAACGGAGGGTCTCCTCGGTGTCCCAGGTCACCTTCGTGCCGCCGGGGAGCACGTGCTCGACATGCGGACTGCCGTTCTCGCTGTCCGGCACGTCCAGGCCGAGGCGGCGATAGAAGGCGAGCGATCTACCCATGTCGGCGACCACGATGCCGATCACGTTGAGTTTCGGTGCCATGCGGCTCACGCTATGGGGCGGTCTGGCGCTCCGTCTTGAACGAATCGGACGCCCCGGCCTCCTTCGCGCGGCGCCGGCGGCGGTTCCGGTCGTGGACGATCATGGTGAGCAGGCCCGGGATGCCCCACAGTGCGCCGGCGACCGTGATGCCGAACCAGTTGCCGTGGCCGGCGTCGGCGAGCTCGTCGCGGAACGGCAGCATGATCAGCCCGGCGACGACCCACAGCGCGATGCCCGCCAGTGCGAACGGCACCATCGGCGGGTCGAGCGGCTTCGGCGGCGTGGTCACGCACCCACGGTACTCCCCGTGATCACCGCCACAGGTCGTTAGCCATGCTCATTAGATATGCTAACGAGTGTGATGATCCGTGTTCCCAAAATCGCAGGTGCCCAGCTCGCGGCGGCGCTCCGGGACAGCATCACCCGCCTCAACCGGCGACTGCGCCAGGCCCGCCCGCTCGGGGATCTCACGATCACCCAGCTTTCCGCCCTGACAAGTCTCGAGCTGCACGGCGCGCTCACGCCGCGTGAACTCGCCGAAGCCGAGCGCGTGCAGCCGCCGACGCTCACCAAGATCGTGGCCAAGCTCGAGGAGCGCGGCCTCGTGCAGCGCACCCCGCACCCGACCGACGGCCGCCAGGTCATCCTGGCCGCCACCGAGACGGGTCGCGCCGTGATCGTGGAGCACCGCCGTGCCCGCGACGAGTGGCTGGCCAAGCAGCTCATGGCGCTCACCCCCGAGGAGCGGTCCGTCCTGGCGCAGGCGGCCGAGATCCTCGGGCGGATCGGTCGCAGCGCATGAGCGGCACAATCTTCGGTTCGCTGAAAGTTCGCAACTACCGGCTGTTCACCACCGGCCAGTTGGTCAAACTGCTCGGCACGTGGATGCTCTTCACCGCGCAGGACTGGCTGGTCCTGCAACTCTCCGACAACTCGGCCTCCGCGCTGGGCATCGTGACGGCGCTGCAGTTCGCGCCGGTGCTGCTCCTGACGTTGTACGGGGGGCAGCTCGCCGACCGGTACGACAAGCGTCACCTGCTGCTGATCGCCAACGCCGCCGCGGCCCTGGTCGCGACCCTGCTCGGCGTGCTGGTCGTCACCGGCGTGGTCAACCTCTGGTGGGTCTTCGTCACGGCCGGCCTGTTCGGTGCGATCAGTGCGATCGAGGCGCCGGTGCGGCAGGCGTTCGTCTCGGAGCTCGTCAACAATGAGCTGCTGCCCAACGCGCTGTCGCTGTCGTCCGCGACGTTCAACACCGCGCGGGTGGTCGGCCCGGCCGTCGCCGGCATGATCATCGCACTCCTCGACGACCGCACCGGGCCGATCTTCCTGCTGACCGCGGCGCTGAGCGTCGGACCCCTGGTGTCGCTGATCCGCATGCGCGCCGCCGAACTGTTCCGGGCCGAGCGGCGCACGATCGCCGCGCGCGAGGCCCGGACGGTCGACGGCCTGCGATATGTCCGGCGCCGTCCCGATCTCAGCCTGGTCATCTTCCTGGTGCTGGTCATCGGGCTGGTCGGCTTCAACTTCCAGCTCACCCTCGCCGTGCTGGCGCGGGTCGAGTTCAAGGTCGACGCGCAGTACTTCGGCCTGCTCACCACGGCGATCGCCATCGGCGCCCTCGGCGGCGCGCTGGCCAGCTCGCGGCGCCTTGCGCGTCCGTCGATCTGGCTGGTGCTCACCGCGGCACTGCTGTTCGGCGGCTTCGAGACCCTCGTCGGCTTCGCGCCGTCCTTCTCCCTGGCGGTCCTGCTCCTGCTGCCGACCGGGTTCTTCATGGTGTACTTCGCACAGGCCGCCAACCAGCGTGTCCAACTCGGGACCGACGCCGCCTTCCGCGGCCGTGTCATGGCGCTGTACGTCCTGGTCTTCCTCGGCAGCACGCCGCTCGGGGCGCTGGTCATCGGCTGGTGCGCGGAGCGCTACGGCCCCCGCTCCGGCATCTGGGTCGGCGGCGCGGCGTCCATGCTCGCAGCGCTGATCGTGACCGTGTTGCAGCTCCGCAAGGTCGGTGGCAAGGTCCGGGTTCACCTGCGCCCCCGCCCGCACGTCCACGTGGACACCCCCGTGCTGGAGCCGGTCCGCTGAAAAATGTCGTACCCCTGTGGTTGAGTCGTGGGTATGGAACGTTCAGGTTGGCTGAAGTGTCTCGCCGACGATTACCAGCGGTTGCGGTCTGCCGCCACGACAGATCTCACCGCCCAGGTCCCGAGCTGTCCGGACTGGACGGCGGCCGACCTGGTCCGGCACGTCGGCGAGGTCTATCTGCACAAGGCGGCGGCGATTCGGCAAGGCGAGCGGCCGGACCCGTGGCCGCCCGCCGGTCTGGAGTCCGAGGAGCCGATCGCCCTGCTCGACCGGGCATACGGTGAGCTGACGGACCAGATCGCCCAGCGCGGCGACGACGAGCCCACGTGGACCTGGCACGAGCCCGACCAGACGGTGCGCTTCTGGATTCGCCGCATGGCTCAGGAGACCGTCATCCACCGCATCGACGCCGAGCTCGCCATCGGCGCGCCGGTCGCCCCGATCCCCGACGACCTGGCGGTGGACGGCATCGACGAGGTGCTCAAGCTGTTCGTCGCCTACGGCTCGCACACCTGGCGCGAGGAGTTCGAGCCCGACCTCGCCTCCGCCAAGGGCCGCACGGTCGCCGTCAAGCTGGACGGCGGCCCCGCCTGGCTGGTCCGCACCGACCCCGACGGCGTCACGGTCACCGGCCCTTCCCCGACCACGCCATCCTCCGACGCCACGGTGAGCGGCGACCCGGTGGCTGTGTTGCGGTGGTTGTGGGCGCGAGAGTCTGCCCCGACGGCCGATGCGCAGTCCCCGGTCCGGGTGGATGGTGACGAGGAAGCGTTGGCAGAAGTTCGCCGTCTGCTGGCCACCGCGACCCAGTAGCCGCCGGACGCTCTGCCGCGTTGAACCGGGTAGCGGGGCTGGGTCGGCGGCGGCGAGGGGGCACCGCCGACCGAGCCCCGCTGTACCAGGCCCGCGCCGCGCATGTGCCCAGACCGGCTGGCGGCGGTGCTTCGGCCTCTGGTTCACTGCTCGCGCGGGCCGGTACTGATTCCTTTTCGTCCGCTTGCGCGTAATTTGCCCGTTGGCATGCAACCGCGGCTGTCGGTCGGCGCGCGTTCCGGCGCAATCCCGCCGCTAGGCCGGACAACTCCATGATCATGGGAAAGATGTGGCTGCCCCGATAGCCAGATCTTTCCCATGATCATGGAGTTGTCCGGCATGGAACGCTGCCCGGGGGCAGTGGCGACCGCGAGCGGCAGAGACCCACCCCGCACGACTCTGCGTCATCGTCCCGTAGCGCAACGCCGGGATTGACGGGCGACCGCACGGCTGCACTTCGCGGCCTTGCTCGATCATGAGCGGGCGACGCGATCCGCCGTTGGCCGGCCGTGATGTCCATTTTGCGGTCGCCGCGTCGGAGTCTCACGATTGCGGGGCATTTCGCGGCCTGGGACACCGAAGAAAACTCTACGAGCATGAGTCACTGCCGGTCGGCGACCGCTTGGGAGGTATCGGTTCCGCCAAATTGGTGGCGATCGTTGTTGGTGCGGGCTTAGCCTCGAACCGTGGGCGTGCCGCACGGCCTGCTGGTCGCCGGCGCCATAGGGCTCATCGCCGTGGCGCCGTGCCTGGTCTGCCTGTTGCTGATCTCCGCCGACGAAATTCTTGAACGAGTCGGGCGTGCCGTTCGGCGGATCGTCCGGCGGCGTCGGCGTGATCAGCCTGCGCGCGGCGGGCGGTGGACCGAGACCCGCCTCGGGCGCCGCTGGCAGCTCAGCCGCCTCGGACGCGGCATCCACGAAGCCACCGCCGGTGAGCGGCACGCTCCCGCCTGCCCGCCGATCGAGCAGGTGGCGGGAGACCTTCGGCGGCTCAACCGGCTCCGGGGCGGGATCGCCCTGCGGTCGCCGGTATGGTTCAACGCTGTCCAGCGGGCATATGACGAAGGGCTGCGGGTCGCCTGCCGCCAGCTCGGCGTCGATGAGTTCCTCGACGACCTGGCCGGGGCCGACCTCGAGCTCGAGCGGATGCGGCTGGAGGGCGAGTTGGAGCGCGCCGGGCTGGTGCTGCGGGACGCGGGGGCGCAGCAGCGTTGAGGTTGTTCATCGCGGCGTACCCGCCGGCCGATGTCCGTGAGCACTTCGGGGACCTGGTTGCCCGGCTCGCGGTCGCGCGCCCCATGCCGCCGGGGTGCTCCACCAGGCTGGCCACCCCGGACCGCTGGCACCTGACGCTCGCGTTTCTCGGCGACCTGACGGAGGGGCAGGCGGACGACGCCGCCGACGCGCTGCGCGACCTGCGGGTGGGCCCGCCCACGGTGCGGATCACCGGCGGGAGCCGCTTCGGCCGGGGCCGATTCACGATCATGGTCGCCGACCTCAGAGACGTGGCCGCGGAGCCCAGGGGAAAGGATGCGGTCGCGGAACGCGGAGGAGTGGACGCGGCCGCGGAGCGCGGGGAAGAGGATGCGGTCGCGGAGCGCAGTGGAGTGGACCGGGTCGCGGAGCGCGGGGGAGAGGACCGGGTCGCGGAGCGCGGGGGAGAGGACGCGGTCGCGGAGCGCAAGGCGTTGGCCGGTCTCGCGGACGCCGTCCGCAAGGCCCTGCGGCGGCGACGGGTGCCGTTCGATCACAAACCCTTCCGGCCGCACATCACGATCGCCCGGCCCGGGGACCGGCTGCCCGCCGCCGAGCTCGCCGCCGACCTGGCGGCCCTGGACGCGTACGAAGGACCGTCGTGGACCGTCGACGAGGTGCGACTGGTGCGCAGTTTCATGGGGCCGAGACCCGAGTACGAGTCGATCACGACGGTGGCACTGACCCCGTGAAGGGCAGCGCCACCGGACGTCGCGGGACTACCAGGCCCAGGCCTCAGGCCCCGGGCCGCCCTTGCCGACGGGCGGGAACAGCTCGTCGAGCCGCTGCAGGGTCGCCTCGTCGAGCCGCAGCCCGAGCGCGCCGAGCGTGTTGTCGAGCTGCTCGATCGTTCGGGGACCGATGATCGGCGCCGTCACGCCGTCCTGCGCGAGCAGCCAGGCCAGCGCGAGGTTCGCCGGGTCGGTGCCCAGCTCGGCGGCGAGCTTCTCGAACGCCTCGACCGACGACCGGTGCTTCTCCAGGTGCTCGGCCGCACGCCCTTCGGCGGTGCGTCCCGCGGCGCCCGACGCCAGCTTGGCGAGAGCCCCGCTGAGCAGGCCGCCGTGCAGCGGTGACCAGGGGATGATCCCGATGCCGTACCGGCGGGCCGCCGGCAGGACCTCCAGCTCGACCGTGCGGGCCATGAGGTTGTAGAGGCACTGCTCGGCGACCAGGCCGAGGAAGTCGCGCCGGTTCGCCGACTCCTGGGCGGCGGCGATGTGCCATCCGGCGAAGTTGGAACTCCCGACGTACAACACCTTGCCCTGCATGACGAGGACCTCCATCGCCTGCCAGATCTCCTCCCAGGGCGTGGCCCGGGAGATGTGGTGCATCTGGTAGAGGTCGATGTAGTCGGTCTGTAGTCGCTTGAGGGAGGCGTTGGCCTCGGCGATGATGTGGCGCGCGGAGAGGCCCTGACCGTTCGGCCACTCCTGCATCTTGCCGTAGACCTTGGTCGCGAGGACGACCTTCTCGCGGCGGCCGCCGCCCTGGGCGAGCCAGCGGCCGATGATCTGCTCGGTGACGCCTTCGCCGAGCTTCCAGCCGTACACATTCGCGGTGTCGAGGAAGTTGATGCCGTGCTCCAGCGCGCGGTCCATGATCGCGAAGCTGTCCGGCTCGGCCGTTTTCGGCCCGAAGTTCATCGTCCCGAGACACAGTCGGCTGACCGTCAGGCCGGTCCGCCCGAGGTTCGTGTACTCCATGACTGCCAACCTATCGCGCGATCTTGAACCGCACGGGGCGGCGAACGTCAGCTCGTCTCGCGCGCGGCCGGTGCGCCGCCGAACAGGACATCGTCCCAGCTCGGCAGGCGCTTGCGGGGCTTCTCCGACGCGGCCGACGGCTGATCCACCGCGGCGGCGGCCGAGGTCGTGTTGCGGCGCGGGCGCAGGACGGCCAGCGACGGCACCGCCGGGATCTCCTTGCTCTGGTCGCTGTCGTCGTCGAACGGCGAGCGGCCGATCAGCGCGGCGGCGCCTCGGGCCCGGTTCTCACCCTGGACCGGTGGCGGCGTCACCGCGGGCGGCTCGTCGGACGCGTTGCGGCCCAACGGGCGGTCGAGCGACGCCAGCAGCGCGTCACGGCCGGCCCGGATCGGGTCGTTGCCCAGCGCGCGACCGCCGGGGCGGCGCTCCGGCGCGGCCGGGCGCATCGGCTCGTGACCGCCGGTGCGGACGGCGTCGGGGCGCAGGCCCAGGTCGCCGCGGCTGCTCTCGCCGCGGGCCGGCAAGGTGCGCTCCGGCGCGGGCGGCTCCTGGCCGAGGATGTGCGGCGCCCGCTCGGTGCAAAGATACTGCGCCATGTCGTCGTGCGGCGCGACGAGCTGGCGGGCCTTGTCGAGCTCCCACACCGCCTGCGCGGTCGCCTTGCCGCTCGGCCACGTCGCGGTGATCCGCCAGGTGCCGTCCTCGCGCCGGTACGCATCCCAGGAGATCTTCTCGGTGTCGATGCCGTGCTGGCCCAGCCGCGTGTCGACGACCTCGGCGAGCGACGCGCCCTTCTCGGACGTCTTCAGCCGGGTGCGCCGTGCATGCTGGGCGAGCATCGCGCGCTCCTGGAGGACCGGCCCGGCATACCGCAGGACACGGTCGACCGGCACGCCGGCGACCCGCGCGACCTCCTCGGCCGACTCGCCGGAGCGGATGCGGGCTTGGATGTCACGCGGGGCGAGCTGGGACGCGCCGGTCTCGATCGGGCTCGCCGGGTGGCTGTGATCGGGGCGGAGCGCGCTCTGGACGCGCTCGTCGATGGGCAGGGCGAGCAGCCGCCCCACCTCGTCGGCCAGGACGAACGCCTGACCGTCCTCCGAGAGGGCGACGAATCGCACAGGCCGCATAGCGTGCCTCCGTCCCACCCGCTAGCAGGCGCCTTCACTCAGCGCCTATCGGCCACAGTACGGCAACCCTAGCTGGAAGAAAGCGCGCCGCGCCGAGAGAAACGGGAAACGGCGCTGATCAGAGGCGCTCGATGACGTAGTCGACGCAGACCGTCAGCGCCTCGACGTCGGCCGGGTCGACGCCCGGGAACATCGCCACGCGGAGCTGGTTGCGGCCCAGCTTGCGGTACGGCTCCGTGTCGACGATCCCGTTGGCCCGCAGCGCCTTGGCGATCGCGGTCGCGTCGACCGAGTCGGCGAAGTCGATCGTCCCGATGACGTTCGAGCGGACCGCGGGGTCGGCGACGAACGGCGTCGCGACCGGCGAGCGCTCGGCCCATCCGTACAGGATCGAGGCCGACTCGGCGCTGCGCTTGGCCGCGAACGACAGGCCGCCCCCGGCGAGCATCCAGTCGACCTGCTCGGCGGCCAGGAAGATCGTCGCCAGCGCCGGCGTGTTGTAGGTCTGCTCCAGCCGGGAGTTGTCGATCGCGGTCCGCAGGTCGAAGAAGTCCGGGATGTAGCGGCCCGACTCCTTGATCTCGGCGGCACGCGCGATCGCGGCCGGCGACATGAGCGCGATCCACAGCCCGCCGTCGGAGCCGAACGCCTTCTGCGGCGCGAAGTAGTACACGTCGGTCTGGCTGACGTCCACGTCGAGCCCGCCGGCGCCCGAGGTCGCGTCGGTGAGGTGCAGGGCGCCTTCGTCCGTGCCGGCCAGCCGCTTCACCGGCACCGCGACGCCCGTCGAGGTCTCGTTGTGCGGGGTGCAGTACGTGTCGACGCCCTCTTCGGCGCGCAGGAGGGCGCCGGTGCCGGGCTCGGCCTTGACGACGGTCGGCTCACCGAGGAACGGGGCCTTCTTGGCCGCCGCGGCGAACTTCGCGCCGAACTCGCCGAAGCTGGCGAACTGCGCGCGGTCGCGGATCAGGCCGAAGACCGCGATCTCCCAGAACGCGGTGCTCCCGCCGTTGCCCAGGACGACCTCATAGCCCTCGGGCAGGCTGAAGAGGTCCGCGAGGCCGCGCCGCAGCCGGGCCACCTGGTCGCGCACCGTCTTCTGCCGGTGGCTGGTGCCCAGGTAGGTGGTGGCGATGCCGGCAAGTGCCCGCACCGCCTCGGGCCGGACCTTGCTCGGGCCGGCACCGAAACGGCCGTCGGCGGGCTTGAGCTCGTCAGGGATGCGGATGTCGGCCATGTCGGTACTCCGGGGTGCGGCGGCGGGCGGGTACCTCGCGGATCCTGCCACCTGCGCCGCCGACACCCCGGTGCGATTGACGCTCAGGGCGACGAGCGTCACACCCGGATCATGCGTCCCGTCGGCTGTACTCCGGATCGCTCACGCGTCGTGCGGGATCTGGTCCCAGCCCTCGACGTCCTGCGGCTTGCGGGGGCTCGGGCCGACGTACTTCGCCGACGGGCGGACCAGCCGGCCCAGCTCCTTCTGCTCCAGGATGTGTGCGCTCCACCCGGCCACGCGGGCGCAGGTGAACATCGACGTGAACATGTGGGCCGGCACCTCGGCGAAGTCGAGCACGACGGCCGACCAGAACTCGACGTTGGTGGCGAGCACGCGGTCGGGGCGGCGGGCGTGCAACTCCTCCAGCGCCGCCTTCTCCAGGGCCTCGGCGATCTCGAAGCGCGGCGCGCCGAGCTCCTTGGCGGTGCGGCGCAGGACGCGGGCACGCGGGTCCTCGGCGCGGTACACCCGGTGGCCGAAGCCCATCAGGCGCTCGCCGCGGTCGAGGACGCCCTTCACGTATCCCTCGGCGTCACCGTTACGCTCGACGGCCTCGATCATGCCGAGGACCCGCGACGGCGCGCCGCCGTGCAGCGGGCCGGACAGGGCGCCGATGCCGGAGGAGATGCAGGCGGCGGCGTCGGCGCCGGTGGAGGCGACCACGCGGGCGGTGAACGTGGAGGCGTTCATGCCGTGCTCGGCGGCGGAGATGAAGTACGCGTCGACGGCCTTGACGTGCCGCGGGTCGGGATCGCCCCGCCAGCGGCGCATGAACCGCTCGACGATGGTCGACGCCTTGTCGATCTCCTTCTGCGGCACGGCCGGAAGGCCGAGCCCGCGGGCGGCCTGCGCGACGAACGACAGGGCGGTGACGCTGACCCGGGCGAGGTCCTCGCGGGCCTGGGCCGTCTCGATGTCGAGGAGCTGGCCGAGTCCCCAGTAGGGGGCCAGCATGGCTACGGCGGACTGCACGTCGACCCGGATGTCGCCGGAGTGCACCGGCACCGGGAACGGCTCCGCGGGCGGCAGGCCCGGGCCGAACTTCCCGTCGACCAGCAGCGCCCAAACGTTACCGAACGAAACCTGACCGATGAGATCCTCGATGTCGACGCCGCGATAGCGCAGCGCGCCGCCTTCCTTGTCGGGCTCCGCAATCTCGGATTCGAAGGCGATGACACCCTCGAGTCCCGGCTTGAAATCGGACATCACGCACTCCTGTGGGTCGGGGTGTCGAACCTTTTTGTTACCCGCCGGTCTTCTCTCTGACATCTTGACCCCGGTGCGTTGCCGTTGCCGACTTAACGGGGGCTCAGATGTGTCATACGTGACACATCTTCACGCATATGACATCGGCGGAGGAAGGATGTGAGCGTGAGACCCAGCACATCACCGCAAGATTTGTCGCGGATGCGTACGGAGTACGCGGGCGAACTCACCGAGGACTCTCTCGCCGACGACTGGCTCTCGCAGTTCGCCACCTGGTTCGCCGACGCCGTCGAGTCGGACGTTCCCGAGCCCAACGCGATGCTTCTCGCCACGGCCTCCGCCGACGGGCGCCCGTCCGCCCGCACCGTGCTGCTCAAGGGGTATGACCAGCGCGGATTTACGTTCTTCACGAACTACGACTCGCGCAAGGGCAACGACCTCGCGGGCAACCCCCGCGCGTCGCTCGTCTTCCCGTGGTATGCCCTCCATCGGCAGGTCATCGTCCTCGGCACCGTCGAGAAGGTCGCACGCGAGGAGACCGAGGAGTACTTCGCCAAGCGCCCCAGGGGCGCGCAGTTGGGCGCCTGGGCCAGCCCGCAGTCGAGTGTGCTGCGGTCCCGCGAGGAGCTGGAACGGCGGTTCGCGGAGGCCGGGCGGCGGTTCGGCGACGGCGTGATCGAGCCGCCGCCGCACTGGGGCGGATACCGGGTCGCGCCCGAAGAGGTCGAGTTCTGGCAGGGCCGCACCAGCCGACTGCACGACCGCCTGCGCTTCACCCCGCACGGAGTCGAGAGACTCGCCCCGTGACAGTCACGGCGGGCAAGCCGGCCGGCTGGATCCGTAAGCACGCCATCGACATCCGCCCCCTGCGTCACGCCGCGTACCGCCGCATCTTCGTCGGCAACGCCGTCTCCTTCTTCGGCGTGCAGTTCACGGCGGTGGCCGTCCCGGTGCAGATCTACGACCTCACCAGGTCCGCCTTCTGGGTCGGCGTCTCCAGCTTCGTCGGGCTGATCCCGCTGGTCCTGTTCTCCCTCTGGGGCGGGGCGATCGCCGACGCGTTCGACCGGCGCAAGGTGCTGCTCGTCAGCTCGTCGCTGATGTGGGTGACGACGCTCGGCCTGTTCGCGCAGGCGCTGCTGCACGTGGAGAACGTCTGGCTGATGCTCGTACTGGTCGCCGCGCAGTCGGCCGGCTTCGGGATCAACAGCCCGGTCCGGCAGGCGATCATCCCCGCGTTGATCGACAAGAACGAGGTCGCCGCGGCCCAGACACTGGGCTTCACGGTGTCGAACATCGCCGCGATCGGCGGACCTGTCGGCGCCGGCGTCGTCATCGCCGCGTTCGACGTCTCCGCCGCGTACGCGATCGACGCCGTGCTCTTCACCGTCGTGCTGTGGGCGGCGCTGCGGCTGCCGAGCGTCCCGCCGAGCGGCACGGCGGCGACCGGCGGCCTGCGCGACATCCGTGACGGCCTGCGGTTCCTGGCCGGCTCGAAGATCATCCTGCTGACGTTCGCGATCGACATCGCCGCGATGGTCCTGGCGATGCCGAAGGCGCTGTTCCCGGTCGTGGCCGACGAGCGTTTCGGCGCGACGTCGCTCGGCTGGCTGTACGCCTCGATCGCCATCGGCGCGGCGCTCGCCGGGCTGACGTCGGGCTGGATCGGGCGCGTGCACCGGCAGGGGGTCGCGCTGGTGCTCGCGGTGGTGGGCTGGGGCCTCGCGGTGGCGGCGGCCGGAGCGGTGCCGTGGCTGTGGGCGTGCGTGGCTTTCATGGCCGTCGCGGGCGCGGCGGACATGGTGAGCGGTGTGTACCGGCAGACGGTGCTCCTCAGCGCTCCGGACGAGATGCGGGGGCGACTCCAGGGCGTCTTCTTCGCCGTGGTCGCCGGAGGGCCACGTCTGGGTGACCTTCGGGCGGGTTCCGTCGCTGATGTGACCGACGCCACTTTCTCGTGGGTCAGCGGCGGCGTTGCCGCGGCGACGGTCGCGGTCATCCTCGGGCTGACATTCCCTGTCCTGCTCCGGTACACCGACCGGTCAAACTGACGATATTGTCGCGACCATGGACACCGCGCAGCTTTCGCTCGCCCCTTCGGGTACACAGTGGACGATCGCCTCGGGCGGCCACGAGGCCGTCATCGTCGAGGTGGGCGGTGGTGTCCGCAGCTATACCGTCGACGGGGAGGACGTCGTCGCCGGTTTCGCCGAGGACGAGCGCTCGATCGGCTTCGCCGGGCAGGTCCTGGCGCCGTGGCCCAACCGGATTCGCGACGGGCGGTTCTCGTTCGACGGCGAGCAGCACCGGCTGCCGCTCACCGAGCCGGAGCGGCACAACGCCATCCACGGCCTGGTCAACTGGGCCCGCTGGCGGCTCGTCGACGCCGCACCCGACAGCGTCACCGTCGAGCACGACCTGGTGCCGCAGCCCGGGTACCCCTGGCCGCTGCGCCTGCGGACCACCTGGTCGGTCAGTGACGCCGGCCTGCGCGCGTCGCACGTGGTGACGAACGTCGGCGGGACGGCGGTGCCGTTCGGCCTGGCCACCCACCCGTACGTGATCATTCCCGGCGTCCCGGTCGACGACCTGACGCTGCGCGTGCCGGCCCGCAGCCGGCTGCTGGTCGACGCGCGGCTGTTGCCGATCGGCGCGGCGCGGGTCGCCGGCAGCGAGTACGACTTCACGGAGGGGCGCCGGCTCGGCGGCACCGTCCTGGACACGGCCTTCGGCGAGCTGGACACGGATGCCGAGGGCGGCTCCCAGGTGGTGGTCACCGCTCCCGACGGGCGCGGTGTCACGGTCTGGGCGGACTCCTCCTTCGGCTGGTGGCAGGTCTACTCGTCGGACACGCTCCCGGCCGACCGCCTGCGCAAGGCCCTCGCGATCGAGCCGATGACCTGCCCGCCCGACGCCTTCCGTTCGGGGCGCGACGTGGTGACGCTGGCCCCTGGGACCACCTGGCGCGGCACCTGGGGAATCCGCAGGATCTAGTCTCACATCGTGGAGCTTGCCGAGGTGATCCGCCGGCGGCGGATGGTGCGCAACTACGACCCTGACCGGACGGTTCCTGCGGAGCTGGTCGACAAGCTGCTCGGCTACGCCGTGCACGCCCCGTCGGCCGGCTTCTCGCAGGGCTGGGAGTTCCTGACGCTGACATCGCCCGAGGACCGCGCGCTGTTCTGGTCGGTCACCACGCCCGAGGACGCCCTGCCGTCGGACTGGCTGGAGGGCATGGGCCGCGCGCCGGTGATCATCGTGCCGCACAGCCACCGCGACGCGTACCTCGACCGGTACGCCGAGCCGGACAAGGGCTGGACGGACCGCGACGAGGCCCGCTGGCCGGTGCCCTACTGGCACATCGACACCGGCATGGCCAGCCTGCTGGTCCTGCTCGGCGCGGTCGACGAGGGGCTGGGCGCCTGTTTCTTCGGCATCCCGCCGGCACGCACGGAGGCGTACCGGTCGGCGTTCGAAGTGCCCGACGCCTACACGCCGATCGGTGCCATCACCCTCGGCTACCGGGCGGAGGACAAGAAGTCCCCGTCCCTGAAACGGGGCCGTCGCGCCTCGGAGACGGTCACTCATCGTGGTCGGTGGGGCACCAGGACCGATTTGTGATCTCGCGCGGGCCGGGAACTGTCGTACGGGGTCGGTACCCTGGCACGGTCAGGGGGGTGAAACGTTCATGATCTTCAAGGCGGTCCGCGACGGTCGGCCTTATCCGGAGCATGGGCTGACGTTGAAACAGTGGTCCGAGATTCCTCCGCGGCCGGTGCGCCTGGACCAGCTCATCACCACCAAGCGTGAGCTGGCCCTGGACAAGTTGCTCGCCGAGGACTCGACGTTCTACGGCGACCTGTTCCCGCACGTGGTGCAGTGGGAGGGCGGCCTCTATCTGGAGGACGGTCTGCACCGCGCCCTGCGGGCGGCGCTCCAGCAACGCACGTCGATCCATGCCCGGGTGCTGGTGGCGTAGCCGCCCGGCATGCCGGACGGGCGGCGTCGTCGAGCATGAACGACCCCTAAGCTGGGCATCGTGACGACACGACCGCTGGACCTGCTCGACGTCGACGCGCTGCACTCCCAGGAGGAACTGGCCATCCGCGCCGTGGTGCGCAGGGTGGTCGACGACCACGTGCGACCGAACGTGGCCGAGTGGTATGAGCAGGGCCAGGTCCCGGTTCGCGACCTGGCGCGCGAGTTCGCCAAGGTCGGGCTGCTCGGCATGCACCTGCACGGATACGGGTGCGCCGGGGCGAGTGCCGTCGCCTATGGGCTGGCCTGTCTCGAGCTCGAGGCCGGCGACTCCGGGGCCCGCAGCCTCGTGTCCGTCCAGGGGTCGCTCGCCATGTTCGCCATCTGGAAATTCGGGTCGGACGAGCAGAAGGACGAGTGGCTGCCGCGCATGGCCGCCGGCGACGCGATCGGGTGCTTCGGGCTGACCGAGCCCGACCACGGCTCGGATCCGGCCTCGATGAGCACGAGGGCGCGGCGCGACGGGAGCGACTGGATCCTCAGCGGCGGCAAGATGTGGATCACCAACGCGCCGGTCGCCGACGTCGCGGTCGTCTGGGCGCGGACCGAGGACGGGATCTCCGGCTTCGCGGTGCCGATGGACACGCCCGGCGTGACGGCCCGCGAGGTGCACCACAAGCTGTCGCTGCGCGCGTCCTGCACCGGCGAGATCGTCCTCGACGACGTGCGGCTCCCGGCGAGCGCCCAACTGCCGGCGGCCCGCGGTCTCAAGGCGCCGTTGTCGTGCCTGACCGAGGCGCGGTACGGGATCGTGTGGGGCGCACTCGGCGCGGCCCGCGACAGCCTGCACACCGCACTCGACTACGCCGGCACGCGGGAGCAGTTCGGCCGGCCGATCGCCGGCTTCCAGCTCACCCAGGCCAAGCTCGCCGACGCCGCCGTCGAACTGCAGAAGGGCTACCTGCTGGCGCTGCACCTCGGGCGGCGTGCCGACCAGGGCGTGCTGCGGCCCGAGCAGGTGAGCGTGGGCAAACTCAACAACGTGCGGGAGGCCCTCGCGATCGCCCGGCAGTGCCGCACGATCCTCGGCGCCAACGGGATCAGCGCCGAGTATCCCGTCATGCGGCACGCCGCCAATCTGGAGACGGTGCTGACCTACGAGGGCACGTCGGAGATCCATCTGCTGGTCATCGGGCAGGCGCTGACGGGGATCGCCGCGTTCTCCTGACGCGGGTGGGGTGAATCGTCGACAAAGCGTGCTGAGATCGACTCGCAACGTTTTGCGGACGCCCTTACCGTGTTAGGGAGACGAGTCTCCCGAGGAGTCCAGCATGGCCCGCAACGATGAGAACGGCGCCTCCGTGGAGGCGTCGAAGGAGCCCAAGACCGCGGAATACCCGGAGGTCACCGGCCCGCGGACCGATCCCGTCGAGCCCCGTCCCGACAAGGAGACCGTCGTCCCGGTCGCGGCCGGTGGCGGTGGGATGCGCGGGCTCTTCTGGCTGGTCGCCACCATCGGTCTGGTCGTCGCCGTGGTGCTGGGCGCGAAGACCGTCGGGCTCTTCCCCGAGCTGAAGAACCCGTTCGCCCAGGAGCGGACCGACCGCAGCGGCCCGGCCCTGCTCAAGTCGGTGCAGGACCTGAGCCAGTACGTCGCGGCCGAGGGCAACTTCGAGGTCATCGTCGACGTGCAGAAGGACCGGAAGTACATTCCGGACTTCCTGCTCAACGAGCGCATCCTGTTCGTGGCGGCCGGCTCGGTCGAGGTGTACGTCGACTTCGCGAGCATCGGCCAGGGCGCGGTGAAGGAGTCCGAGGACCGGCGCTCGGTCGAGATCACGCTGCCCGCGCCGCAGCTCCGACCGGTGCGGATCAACAACGAGCGCAGCTACGTCTACTCCGAGGAGCGCGGCGTCTTCAACCGCATCGGTGACGTGTTCAGCTCCGATCCGAACCGGCTCCAGGAGGTCTACAAGCTCGCCGAGCAGAAGATCGGCGACGCCGCCAAGCAGGCCGACCTGGGCAAGCGCGCCGAGGAGAACACCCGCCGGATGCTCCAGCAATTCCTGGGGGCCTTGGGCTACACCTCCGTCACCGTGAACTTCCCGGCGGGCTGATCGGGAGTTCTCGACCGCGAGGTTCCATAACGGTAGTTGCGCGGTAACACGCTGAACACTGGTCATTTACCCGATGGACCAAGCTGCGTGCCTCTCATCACAGTATTTGACTCGGGGTAACTGGTTGATCCGCGATCTGCTGACCTGGGGCGGAGGTGACGGTGGCTACCGTCGCGCTCAAAGATGTGATGAAGGTGTTCGCCGATGGCACCGTTGCTGTCGACAGAGTGAACCTCGACGTGGGACAGGGCGAGTTCATGGTGCTCCTCGGTCCCAGCGGCTGCGGCAAGTCGACGCTGCTGCGGATGGTGGCCGGTCTCGAGGACCCCACCTCGGGCGCCGTCATCATGGACGGCGAGCTCGCCAACGACCTTCCGCCGCGGGAGCGGGGCGTCGCCATGGTCTTCCAGGACTTCGCGCTCTATCCGCACATGACCGTGGGCGAGAACATCGGCTTTCCGCTCCGGTTGTCCGGTGTCGACGCCGAGCCCCGGGCGGAGCAGGTCGCCGAGGTGGCGAGTGCGCTCGGCATCGGTGACGTGCTCGCCCGCAAGCCCGGCCAGCTCTCCGGTGGCCAGCGCCAGCGGGTGGCGATGGGCCGGGCGATCGTGCGGCGCCCGAAGCTCTTCCTGATGGACGAGCCGCTGTCCAACTTGGACAGCGGACTGCGGGCCGAGCTGCGCGCCGAGATCTCCGGCCTCGTGCGCGAGCTGGGCGTCACGACGATCTACGTGACGCACGACCAGGCCGAGGCGCTGACCATGGCGGACCGCGTCGCCATCCTCCGCAAGGGCGTCCTCCAGGACGTCGGCACCCCGACGCAGGTGTACGGCCGGCCGGCGACGCTCTACGTCGCGGCCTTCCTCGGCAGCCCCCGCATGAACCTGCTCGAGGCCGAGGTCTACGTGCACCTCGACCGGCACATCGCCCTGCACATGGGCGACCAGGTCCTGCACCTGCCGTGGAACGACCTGCGCTCGCGCCAGGTCGCGCACTTCCACGGCGAGCGGATCGTCATCGGCGTCCGGGCCGAGGCGCTCACCCCGGTGCCCGACACGACGAGCGGCGACGTCCTGCGCGGCCGGATCCGGTACCTCGAACACCACGGCCACGAGTCGCTCGCGTTCCTCGACATCGGCGCCACCGCCGTGATCGTCGACGAGATCGGCAATCCGCCCACCGACGTGCCGATCAACGGCGGCGGCCTGCGCCGCTTCGTCAGCCGGCTGACCGGCCGGGGCGGGTCGGGTTCCGCGGAGCTCGTGGGCGCCGGCGTCAACGGCCGCGGTCCGCGCCGCGCGAAAGAGAGCGTGCTGAGCGACCCGGGCCGGCACCACCGCCGCCCCGCGGAGCTCGCGGTGCGACTCGCGCCGTATCCCGCAGTCACTCATGGTCACCCGCTGTCGGTCGCCGTGCGCATGGAAGCACTGCACTTTTTCGACGAAAGGGGACAACGCATCGACGTGGGGTGGCGCTGAGTGATCTGGCTCGAATACCCTGCGGCGAACTTCGACGGAGTAGGGGGAAGCTCCGATGGCGACTCACGGCGAGTCCGGCGGCGGGCTGCTCATTATCGAGCGGATTCTGCGCGACCGGGATTCGATCTGGCGACAGATCGGCGAGGAACGTGATCTCGGCAAGCTCACACGACAGATGCTCTACAGCTCCGTAGTGGCCCTGGCCTGCTACGGAGCCGTGCTCGGCGCGTCCAACAGCGTGGCACAGGCCGGACTGTCCGCGCTCAAGCTGCCACTGTTGTTCCTGACCACCCTGGCCATCTGCCTGCCGACGCTCTACCTGTTCAACCTCGTGTTCGGTGCGCGGCTGCAGGTGAAGCAGGCATTGGCACTGGTCATGGTGACGATCACCGTCACGTCGGTGTTGTCGCTCGCGTTCGCGCCGATCAGCCTGTTCTTTCTGATCACCGCGTTCAGCTACTCGTTCTTCAAGATCCTGAATGTGGGGATCCTGACGCTCGCCGCCTTCGTCGGCCTGCGGTTCCTCACCGTCGGCATGCGCACGCTCAACGAGCACACCGCGGCGATCGCCGCCGCCAAGCGCCGGCAGCGGGAGGAACAGGAGCGGGCCGAGGCGGCCGCGCTGGCCGCGCTCGAGGCTCCCGCGGAGAGTGTGCCGGTGTCGCCGGCCCCGGCCGGTGCTCCGGCGGGCGGCGAGGGCGACGGGGAGTTGGTGCCGGCGGCCGTCCCCGCGACGATCGGCAACGGCGCGGCGCCGCAGGTGGCCGTGCTGTCCCAGTCGACTGCGGCGCACCTCGGCCCGCCGTTGCTGATGCCCGACGGCCGCTACGCCTACCCGATCCCGCCGCACGTCGGGCCGCAGCCGCCGGTGCGGCCGGCGCCCCACCAGATCCCGCCCGGCGAGCGCCCGGCGAGCATGGCCCTGCTCAACGTCTGGATTCTGCTGTTCGGCTTCGTCGGCACCCAGCTAGCGTGGACGCTGCGGCCGTTCTTCGGCGAGCCGCACCAGAAGTTCGAGGTCTTCCGCAAGATCGAGGGAAACTTCTACGTCAACATCGTCCACGCGATCGCCGACCTGTTCACCTGAGTTGCTACTTGCCGGTAACATCCCGGCATGACTGTTGACGCCAAAGCCCTCGCGGCGGGGCTCACGTCCGCGGTGCCGTTCGCGCGCACCGTCGGCATCGAGATCGTTGACGTGATCATCGACGGCGGCGGCATTCGTGCCGTCGCCACGCTGCCCGACGAGGAACGTCTGCACAACCACGTCGCCGGGCCGCATGCGGGCGCACTGTTCGCCCTGGGGGAGACCGCCTCCGGGGCGGTGGTGACGGCCGCCTTCGGCCCGCACCTGGCGCTCGGCACGCCGCTCGCGGTCCGGGCCGACATCGCCTACAAGAAGCTGGCCGTCGGGCCGGTCCGGGCCACCGCCACCCTCGGTCGCGGCGTGGGTGAGGTGCTGGCCGAGCTCGGCAACGGGGTGCGCCCCGAGTTTCCGGTGGCGGTCGAGATCACGCGCGCCGACGGCGCGGTGACCACCGAGATGACAATCGTCTGGACGATCCGTCCGCACCGTTGATCGCCGCTCGTCCTGGTCGTGCGGGGAGCCGCACCGGTACCCCTGGATGGCCGACGGCCTGAGCGCCTCCCTCACCGTGCGTCCCGACGCGGTGGTCGTCGAGGATGGGCGTGCCCGCCCAGCCCCGCGGCACCGTCCACATCGCGACCTTCGGCGCGACGGCCGCCTCAGGCCGCGCGTTGGCGGAGCTGCTGGCAGGGCGCTGACCCGGCGCACACCCTGCGCACACCCTGCGCACACCCTGAGCGCGCGCACAGCCGCCGTTTCACGGAGCGGTCTAGCATGCCGGTATGTCCCGCACCCAGACCCGCCCCGGGGTCCTCCTCGCCGGTGTCGCCGCCCTTGCCGCGGTGCTCGTCACGCTCACCGCCTGCACCAGCAAGTCCGACAAGAAGGACGGCACGGACGCGGCGGATGCCAACCTGCCGGCCGCCGAAGGGCTGCTCAAGGAGTCCGCGGCGGCGATGGGCGACATCAAGACCGCCAAGTTCCTCATCACCGCCGACGGCACGATCGCCGGCGTGGCCCTCAAGCGTGCCGAGGGTGTGCTGACCAAGGAGGGCAGCGCCCAGGGCACCGCGCAGGTCGAGCAGATGGGGACCACCGCCGAGATGGCGTTCACGATCGTCGGGCAGACCGTGTGGCTGAAGGGCGCGACCGGCGGCTACCAGCAGCTCCCGCTGGCACTCGCCGCCTCCGTCTACGACCCGTCGGCGATTCTCAACTCCGACAAGGGCATCGCCAAGGTGATCGGCACGGCGACGGAGGGCAAGACCGAGGCCGCCGAGTCGGTCGAGGGCCAGGGCACCTACCGCGTCTCCGCGAAGTTCCCCGCCGAGCACCTCTCCAACGTCGTGCCCGGGGTCACCGGCAGCGTGCCCGGCAAGCTGTGGATCGCCAAGGACGGCAAGCGGCTGATCAAGGCGACGTTCGACCTGCCGGCCGTCGGCGACGCGAAGGGCGGCACGGTCACCGTGACCTTCAAGGAGTTCGACGCGACCGTGAACATCAGTGCTCCGAAGTGAGCCGGCAGCGCCGGAGGTGACGGCGCCGCAGCCGCGGCGCCGTCTGGCCATCGGCGTCGGCGGCGCTACGGTGCTGCTCGCCGCGCTCGACGCCTACGTGGTCGTCGGCGTGCTCACCGACATCCTCGACGCGCTGCACATCGCGGTCAACCGGCTGGAACGGGTGACACCGGTCGTCACCGGGTTCCTGCTCGGATACATCGCCGGCATGCCGTTGCTCGGCTCGCTCTCCGACCGCTTCGGCCGGCGGCCCGTGATCGTCGCCTGCCTGCTCGGGTTCGCGGCCGGCTCGGCGCTGACCGCGGCGTCGGGCGACTCGATCTGGCTGCTGGCGTCCGGCCGCGCCGTGCAGGGCCTGGCCGGTGGCGCGCTGCTGCCGGTGACGCTCGCGCTGGCCGGGGACCTGTGGGCCGAGCACCGACGCGCCACCGTCCTCGGCGCGGTCGGCGCCGGACAGGAACTGGGCAGCGTGCTCGGCCCGCTCTACGGTGTCGGGATCGCGACATGGCTGGGCTGGCGTGGCATCTTCTGGCTCAACCTCCCGCTGGTCGCGATCGCGATCGTGCTCGTCTGGGTGGCGCTGCCGGGCGGGCCGGCCGGCGGCCGCACCAGGAAGACCGATCTCGTGGGCGGCACGCTCCTGGCGCTGGTGCTGGGCGCGGCGGTCGTCGCGTTGTACAACCCGGATCCCGAGCGGTCCATCCTGCCGCCGTGGGGGTCGTGGACCCTGGCCGGCGCGGCCGCCGGGGCGGTGCTGTTCGTGCTGTGGGAGCTCCGCGCCCGTACGAAGCTGCTGGACCTCACCGACGTCCGCAAGGGACCGTTCTTCGCGACCCTCGGGGCGAGCTTCTGCGCCGGGGCCGCCCTCATGGTGACGTTGGTCGATGTGGAGCTGGTCGCGCAGACGCTGCTCGGCAAGTCCGGCGTGCAGGCGACGCTCGTGCTCACCCGGTTTCTGGTGGCGCTGCCGGTCGGCGCGGTGCTGGGCGGGTGGCTGGTCGCCCGGCTCGGCGAACGGTGGGTGACGGTCGGCGGGCTGGTGGTCGCCGCCGCCGGATACCTCATGATCGCCGACGGGCTGTCGTCCCGCGCTCTCGACGTGCACCTGGTCATCGCCGGGTTCGGTCTCGGGCTCGTCATCGCCCCGCTGTCCGGTGCCGTGCTCCGCGTGACCCCGGGCGACCAGCACGGCGTCGCGTCGTCGGCCGTGGTGGTGGCCCGGATGATGGGCATGCTGATCGGCGTGGCGGCGCTGACCGCCTGGGGCCTGCACCGCTTCCACGAGCTGACGGCGTCGCTGGACTTCCCGCTCGTGTTCGGCAAGCCCGCCGACGAGCAGCGCCGGCTCATGGACGCTTACGTGGCGGACCTGCAGGACGCGCTTCACACGGAGTACCGCGAAATCTTCCTGATCACCGCGGTCATCTGCCTGCTGGGTGCCGCGTTCGGCCTGCTCCTCGGCGGGAGACGGGCGTCGCGGCCGGCTCAGAGGTAGCCGGCTGAGCGGGCCAGGGCGCAGACGGCCACCAGACGGAGGGTCGGCCACTCCGCCTTCGCCCAGTCCAGCTCGGCGACCGGCGGCAGTTGCCACTCGGCCTCGATCAGCGTGTCGCGCACGCCGGTCGCATACCCCGCGAGCGCGACGACACTCGGCCCGCGTTCGGGATCGCCGAGCGCGTCCCGGACTGCCGCCGCGTGCTGGTCGACGGCGGCCCGCAGGCCGGCGGACGAGGCGGCGGCGTGCAAGCCGGCCTCGCCCAGCCAGGTCATCAACCCGTTGAGCGTCGCCCGTGCCGCAGTGTGGCGGGTGGCTTCGACCATGTCTCTGAACATGCCGTCGACTTCGGCCGCGCCACCCGCCGGATGACCCCGGTACCCGGGCCGCACCCCGCTCGACCGAGGAAGCAACTCAGCCGTAGCTGCGGGCCTTCGACTCGTCCGGCATCAGCACCCACAAGACGATGTAGACGACGAACTGCGGGCCCGGCAGCAGGCACGAGATGATGAAGATCAGCCGCATGATGTTCGGCGAGAGGCCGAACCGCCGAGCAAGACCCGAGCAGACGCCAGCGATCCAACGGTTGTCACGGGGCCTGACGAGACTGGACATCACTGGACTCCTTCATCGATGGGTACCTCAACCGTAGAAATGCCCGCGCCGTCCGCCCTCCAACCTTTGACCGAACTTCAGGTGCCGGACCATTAGGGATTCGTCCGCACGGGTATCGAGTCGGTTGCCGAGCGTTGCGTCCCGGTTGAGTTGCTCACGGCCGGTGCGATGCGCCCGATGCCAGGTGTGTCCAAGCCCCTGACGGAAGGCACACCCATCGTGACCCGGTTCGCCCGCCGCGCCACTGCCATCGCCGCCGCCCTCGTGGTGGCCCCGCTCGGCCTGACGCTTGCCGTCGCCGCCGTCGCCTCCGCCGCACCCGTCGCCGTCACCACGGTCCAGGCGGCCGGTGCGACACTCTCGGCCGACCTCACGGCCGCCACGAAGGCGACGCCGAAGAAGCCGAAGAAGAAGGCGAAGAAAAAGAAGAAGTCGACCCCGGCGCCGACGCCGGCCGCGCCGACCGACTACAGCGTTCTGGAGAACCAGGTCGTCACGCTCACGAACAACTACCGCACCGCCAACGGCTGCGGCGCGCTGCGGATCGACAGCCGCCTGGTCACCGCCGCGCGGGCGCACAGCACCGACATGGTGTCGAAAGACTTCTTCTCGCACACCGGCTCCGACGGCAGCAACTTCGTCCAGCGTGAGGCCCGTGCCGGCTACACGACCGGTGCCTCGGCCGAGAACATCGCGTGGGGCTACCGCACCCCGCAGGACGTGGTCAACGCGTGGATCAACAGCTCGGGGCACCGGGCCAACATCCTCAACTGCTCCAGCGTCGCGGTCGGCGTCGGCGTGGCGTACAAGGCCGACGGCACCCCGTACTGGACCCAGGACTTCGGTCGCTAAGCCCTCCCCAACCCGTCGATCTTGCACTTGTGGTGCCTCGACACTCCCGGGATGCCGGGTTTGTCAGGCACCACAACTGCATGATCGACGCGGAAGTGGGTGTCAGGGGTCGGTGAGCGTGCAGACCGCGAGCAGGCGGAGCATCGCCCAGCTCGGCTGGGACCAGTCGTCCAGGGTGTCGCCTGCCTCGCTGGCGGCGTCACGGATGGCGGCCGAATAGCCGGCCAGCGCCACCGGATCGAGCAGCGTGCCGCCGAGCGACTCGCGGATCGAAGCGGCGTGCTGGTCAACGCGCGCCAGAAGGTCCGGGCGGGCCGCCACCGCCTCGCGGCCGGGACGTCCGATCGTGGTGGCGAGCTCCCTGAGGCCGGCCCGGGCGATCCAGGCGCGCCGGCCGGTGGTCAGCTCATCGAAGGGGGCACTCACGCTCGCGACCATAAGCCGATCACGCGACACGGCGCAGCCCTCGCTGGCCGATCGTCAGGTTCGATCCGTTGTTTCGCTGGGTATTTGCACCCGCATGGCGGATCGCGATGAAACCCCTGATGAGCGTTTCGACCGTAATTGGAATGAATTGCTCCAGGAGCTACGGGTCGCTCAGACCGGTGTGCAGATCCTGTTCGCCTTCCTGTTGACCTTGCCGTTCAACCAGCGCTTCGACACGATCACCGCCGGGCAGCGGGCAACGTACATCGCTACGATCATCCTGACCTCCCTCGCCAGCCTCTGCCTCATCGCTCCCGTGAGCCATCACCGCATCCTGTTCCGGCGCGGGCGCAAGAAGGAACTCGTCGAGGCGAGCAGCAACCTCGCAGGGGTCGGTCTGGTGTTTCTCTGGTTGTCGATCGTCGGCGCGGTGTTCCTGATCTTCGAGGTCGTCGTGGCCACGTCGTGGGCGATCGCCGTCGCGATCGCCCTGGCCGTCGCGTTCATCTCGGTCTGGTACCTCTATCCGGCCTTCAAGCGATAGCGGTCATCGAGAAGGGTTGACACCTCCCGTGTGTCGAGCCGGAGCACTCCCGGTGCCGTCCGCCAAAGGGTTTCCATGCGGCGCCCTCACTCGCCGCGACGGCCGCGGCGCTGGTCGTGCCGCTGGCCTCGTCCGTCGCGCACACCGCCCTGTTGAGCGGATCGTCAACGGAACGTTCGACAGCGGCACCGACCCGTGGTGGTGGACCGCCAACGCCCCGGCCGGCGCCGTCGACTCACGTCGTGCGGGGTGGTGTCGGTCGCTCGTGGTCGCCGCTGGATCGGGGCCGCGGGTTCCGGGCCGGGCGCGACTCCATGATCATGGGAAAGATGTGGCTATCGGGGCAGCCAGATCGCCAGTGCGACAACCACGGCGACGAGGACAATCACCGGGACGGCGACCTTCACGAGAGTGCCGGTGCCGGCGATCTTCGTCAGGTCGACGGCCTCCGCCTCGGGGCCGTTGATGACCCGGACCTCGGGCTCGGCTGCCACGGCGGCCTGCGCGGCCGGGGCGGTGGTCGAGCCGGCTGCGTCGGGTGCGGCCGGGGCCGGCAGGACGGTGGCCACCTCGGCAGCGGTGTCGAGAGCTACGGCGGAAGGCGCCGCTCCGGCAGCCGCGGGAGCCGTCCCGGCTGCGGGTGCCGCCTCGGCCGTGGGAGTCGGCCCGGCCGTGGGAGTCGGCCCGGGTGTGGGAGCCGGCCCGGCCGTGGGAGCCGGCCCGGACGAAGGGTCCTCCGCCGCCAACTGCCGCTCCAGGTTTTGCACGAACTGCGTCAACAGTTTGGTGCTGATGTCGCCGATCGTGCTGCGGCCCATCTGTGCGAGCGGCCCGGCGATGCTCAGGTCCGTCTCCACCCGGACGCGGGTCGAGGCGCCCTCGTCGTGCAGCACCGCCGTCACCAGCGCCGACGCGCGGCCCTTGCCGCTGGCGTCCCGGCCCCGTGCCTCGATCACGGCGCGGCGGGCGGCGGTGTCCTGCTCCTTGAAGACCGCCGTGCCCGAGAACGCCGCCGTCATCGGGCCGACCTTGACCTTCACCTTGCCGTGGTACTCGTCGCCACGGACCTCGGTCAACTGCGCGCCGGGCATGCAGGGCGCGATCCGCTCGATGTCGGTGAGCACCGCCCAGGTCTGGTCGATCGGGCGGGGAACGACGAACTCATTGGTGAGCAGCATGGGGGGGCACTCCCTTGCAGAGCGTCGAGGAGGGGTTGGAGCGCGGCCAGCGAATGCGCGCTGACCACGGCGTCGCAGTGCGGCCAGGCGGCGGCCATCCCGCCGACCAGCGGTTGGTAACGGGGACTCTGGGTCCGGGGGTTGACCCAGACGATCCGGTACGCCAGCCGGGCGAGCCGGGCCATCTCGCGCCCGACCTGGGCGGGATCGCCGGTCTCCCAGCCGTCGGAGACGATCAGCACGACCGCGCCGCGGGCCAGGCCGCGCCGCCCGTAGTCGTCGGTGAAGCACTTGAGTGCGGCTCCGATGCGGGTGCCGCCGGACCAGTCGGGCGCGGCCCGGCCGGCGCGTTCCAGGGCGACCGCCGGCCGGGTGCGGGCCAGCACCCGGGTCAGCCGGGTGAGCCGCGTGGCGAAGGTGAACACCTCGGCGCGGGAGGTGGCGGCGGCACAGTACAAGAGCTGCAACATCGCTCTCGCGTAGGGCTCCATGGAGCCCGAGATGTCGCACAGGACGACCAGCCGCCGGGGCTTGGTCCGCGGCTCGCGGCGCAGCAGCCGCAACGGATGGCCGCCGGTCGTGCGGGCCCGGCGCAGGGTGGTCCGCAGGTCGATGGCCCGGCCGCTCGGCGTTCGCCGCGGGCGCCGGGAGCGGCGCGGCGGGGTGGCGACCGCCAGCCGGCGCATGAGGTCGGCGAGCAGCGCCAGCTCCTCAGCGCTCAGCGTGGCGAAGTCGCGGGAGGCGAGCCGCTCGGCCGCGCTGCCGACGGTGGACACCGGCGCCTCGATCTCGCGCTCGGCGTCTCGGCTGGACGGACGGTCGGACACGGCGGGGGCACCGCCGCCCGGCTGCGTGGTTGTCGAAGCGCCGGGTGCGTTGAGGTCGCCCCGCGCGGCGCCGGCCGGGTCGACGTAGCCGCGGAAGATCGCGTCGAAGACCCGGTCGAGGATCTCGAACTGCTCCGGCCGGCAGGTCAGCGTCGCGCGGGCGATCCGGTGCAGCTCGTCCGTCGATTGCGGACCCAGCAGCGTGACCGCGCGGGCGAACCGCTCGCCGCGGTCGGGGCCGACCGGCAGGCCGGCATCGTGCAGCGCTTCGCCGAAGCCCGCGACGAGGGCCGCTAAGTCACCCCGCAACGAGATCCGCCAACCCTGTCCGGCGGGCCACCTCCTCGTCCTCCCGGTACTTCAGGGCGGCGCCGAGCGTCAGGTCGGCCGACTTGTCGTCGAGCGGCAGGCCCAGCAGGCGCAGCGCGTTGGCCCAGCCGATCGCCTCGGCGACGCCCGGCGGCTTGGTCAGGTCGAGCCCCCGCAGGCGGGCCACGGTGCCGGCGACCTGGGCGACGAGGAGCTGGTCGGCGCCGGGCACCCGCTGCCGGATGATGGCGGCGACGCGTGAGGCCTCCGGATAGCCGATCCAGTGGTACAGGCAGCGCCGCAGGAGGGCGTCGTGCAGGTCGCGGGTGCGGTTGGAGGTCAGCACCACGACCGGCGGCACGGCGGCGGTCCGGGTGCCCAGCTCCGGGATGGTCACCGAGCCCTCGGCGAGCAGCTCGAACAGGAACGCCTCGAACTCGTCGTCGGCCCGGTCGACCTCGTCGATCAGCAGCACCGCCGGACGGGGGCCGGGGTGCTCGATCGCCGCGAGCAGCGGGCGGCGCAGCAGGTAGTCGGGCGTGAACAGGTCCGCCTCGCGCGGGACCTCGCCGCGCGCCTCGGCGAGCCGGATGCCGAGGAGTTGGCGGGGGTAATTCCACTCGTACAGTGCCTCGGCCGCGCTCAGCCCCTCGTAGCACTGCAGGCGGATGAGCGGCGTGTCGAGGGCGCCCGCGAGCGCGGCCGCCGCAGCGGTCTTGCCGACACCGGGCTCTCCTTCGAGCAGGATCGGCTGCTTCAGGTGTACCGCCAGGAAAAGCGCGGTCGCGAGCGCCGGATCGGCGAGGTATCCCTGTGCGGCCAGGCCGTCGGCCAGTTCGTCGATCGACTCCATCAGAGATACCGGGCCGGGTTGTCGGCGAACGCGCGGCGGCAGCCGGAGCCGCAGAAGTAGTACTTCGTGCCCTGGTGCTCGTACTGCAACGCGTCGGGCACGACCGCCACGTCCATGTCGCAGACCAGGTCCTTGGCGACGGCGACGGCGGGCACGGGCTCGATCAAGGGCAGTAGCCGGCGCGGCGGCCCCTGTGGCGTCGGCTGTTCCGGTGCCTGCCGGTCGGGCGGCGGCGCGGTCTGGCGGGGCCGGCTCGCGACGACCTCGGCGAGCACCGACAGCGCGATCTCGGGTGCGGTGCGGGCGCCGATGTCGAGGCCGGCCGGCGCGTGGATGCGCGCCTTCTCGGCGTCGGTGAGCGGCAGCTCCGCCAGCACGGCGGCGGCGCGCTTGCGGCTGGCGACCAGCGCGACGTACGGGATGCCGGCCTTCACGGCGGCAATGAGGATCTCCACCTCGTCGCGGCCGTGGGAGGCGACCACCACGGCGCCGGCGTCGAGCGGGATCGGGGTCTGGGCGTCGGGCGCGCGGAAACCCGCCCAGCCGACCGCCGTGGCGACGTCGGCCAGGGCGCGCGCGACGGGCGCCTCGCCGTAGACGAAGACCAGCGGGGCCGGGATCATCGCCTCCAGGAAGATCTCCAGCGTGCCGCCGGACAGGCACGGGTTGGCGACCGTGAGCAGCCCTTCGGCGCCCGGGCGGTCGTCCCCGGTCACGTCGTCGGGCGTGATGCGGAGCAGGGCCGACTCGCCCGTCTCCAGGAGCCGCAGCCCCTGGAGACGGACGGTCGACTCGGCGCAGGTTCCGCCGACGAACCCCTCGATCGTGCCGTCCGGCAGCACCAACGCGCGGTCACCGGCCTTGGCGCTCGTCGGGCGCTCGGCTCGTACCACTGTCGCGAGAACGAACGGCGTCCGGCCTTCACGCAGCTCGTCGGCGCGGGTGAGGAGGTTCATCTGCGGGTTCCCTACCGTTAGCTGATCGCGAGGTCGGTGCGGATCGGGCGGCCCTGCGCGGCCCGCCAGACGTTCGACGGCGTGAGGGGCATGTCGGCGTGCCGGACCCCGAACGGCTTGAGCGCGTCGAGCACGGCGTTGACCACCGCCGCCGGCGAACCGACGGTCGCGGACTCGCCGACGCCCTTGGCGCCGATCGGGTGGTGCGGCGACGGGGTGACCGTCTCGCCGAGCTCCCACGACGGGCACTCGAGCGACGTCGGCAGCAGGTAGTCCATGAGGGAGGCGCCCAGGTGGTTGCCGTCCTCGTCGAACGCCATGAGCTGCATGAGCGCCATGCCGATGCCGTCGGCGAGGCCGCCGTGCACCTGGCCCTCGACGATCATCGGGTTGATCCGCACGCCGCAGTCGTCGACCGCGATGAACCGGCGCACCTTGACCTGGCCGGTGGCCGGGTCGACGTCGACGACGCAGATGTACGCGCCGAACGGGTACGTGAGGTTCGGCGGGTTGTAGACCGTCGTCGCGTCGAGGTGGCCCTCCACGCCCTCCGGCAGCTCCAGGCTGGAGTGCGCGGCCATGGCGATCTCCTGGATCGTCCTGGCCTGGTCGGGATCGCCCTTGACGAAGAACTTCCCCTTCTCCCACTCCAGATCGTCGGGGGAGACCTCCAGCATCGCCGACGCGACGATCCGTGCCCGGTCGCGCACCTTGCGGGCCACGATCGCGGTCGCGGCGCCGCTCACCGGGGTCGAGCGCGACCCGTAGGTGCCGAGGCCGAACGGGGTCTGGTCGGTGTCGCCGTGGACCACCTCGATGTCGTCGGGCGAGATGCCCAGCTCTTCCGCGACGATCTGGGCGAACGTCGTCTCGTGGCCCTGGCCCTGCGTCTGCACCGACAGGCGCAGCACCGCCTTGCCGGTCGGGTGCACACGAAGCTCGGCGCCGTCGGCCATGCCGAGCCCGAGGATGTCCATGTGCTTGCGCGGGCCCGCGCCCACACCCTCGGTGAAGAAGCTGATGCCGATGCCCATGTACTCGCCGCGCTGGAGCTTCTCGGCCTGCTCGGCGCGGAGCTTGTCGTACTCCACCATGTCCATGGCGAGCTTGAGCGCCTTGGGATAGTCGCCGGAGTCGTACTCCCAGCCGGTCGGCGTCGTGTACGGGAACTGCTCCGGCTTGAGCAGGTTTTTCATCCGCAGCTCGGCCGGGTCCATCTTCAGCTCGAAGGCCAGCATGTCGATCATCCGCTCGACGAGGTACACGGCCTCGGTGATGCGGAACGAGCAGGCATACGCCACGCCGCCGGGCGCCTTGTTGGTATAGACGCCCGTGACGTCGCAGGACGCCGCCTCCAGGTCATACGACCCGGTGAAGATGTGGAAGAAGCCGGCCGGGAACTTCGTCGGCTGCGCGGTGCCGTTGAAGGCGCCGTGGTCGGCGAGCACCTTGACCCGCAGGGCGCGGATCTTGCCGTCCTTCGTCGCCGCGATCTCGCCGTGCATGTGGTAGTCGCGGGCGAACGCGGTGGCGGTCAGGTGCTCGTTGCGGTCCTCCATCCACTTCACCGGCTTGCCGGTGACGATCGAGCCGACGATCGCCAGCACGTAGCCGGGGTAGATGCCGACCTTGCCGCCGAAGCCGCCGCCGATGTCGGGCGAGACAACCCGGATCTTGTGCTCCGGCAGGCCGGCGACCAGCGCGTAGACCGTGCGGTGCGCGTGCGGCGCCTGCGTGGTCGAGTAGATCGTCAGCTTGCCGGTGACCTTGTCGAAGTCGGCGACCGCTCCGCAGGTCTCCAGCGGGGACGGGTGCACCCGCGGGTAGAGCACGTCCTCGGTCACGACCACCTCGGACTCGGCGAAGACCTGGGCGGTCTTCTCCGCGTCGCCGGCGCTCCAGTCGAAGATGTGGTTGTCGGTCTTGCCCTCCTTGTCGTCCCGGATGACCGGGGCGCCCGGTGCGAGGGCCTGCTTGGCGTCGGCGACGACCGGCAGCGGCTCGTAGTCGACCTCGATCAGCTCGAGCGCGTCGCGGGCGATGTAGTGGTTCTCGGCCACGACGAAGGCGACTTCCTGGTTCTGGAAACGGACCTTGTCGGTCGCCAGGACGGCCTGGGTGTCGTACGAGAGGGTCGGCATCCACGCGAGGTTGAGGGTCTCCAGCGTCTTGCCGGTGATGACGGCCTTGACACCGGGCAGGGCCTCGGCCGCGCTCGTGTCGATCGAGACGATCTTCGCGTGGGCGTAGGGGCTGCGCAGGAACGAGCCGTGCAGCATGCCGGGCAGTTGGATGTCGTCGACGTAGTTGCCCCTGCCCCGCACGAACCGCGCGTCCTCCTTGCGGTGCATACGCCCGAAGCCCATGGGGGTCGGATTCTCGGTCACGGTCATGCGTCGGCTCCTTCCTTGGCCGAGTGCTCCGCGGCCCAGCGCACCGAGCGGACGATGTTCTCGTAGCCGGTGCAGCGGCAGAGCTGGCCCGAGATCGCCTCACGGATCTCCGGCTCCGACGGGTCGGGGTTTTCGTCGAGCAGGGCGCGAGCGGTGATCATCATGCCCGGCGTGCAGAAGCCGCACTGCAGGCCGTGGCACTGGATGAAGCCCTGCTGCACCGGGTCGAGGCCGTCGGGCCGCTCCAGGCCCTCGACGGTGCCGACACTCTTGCCGTCGGCCATCACGGCCAGCACCGTGCACGACTTCACCGGCACGCCGTCGAGCGTCACGGTGCAGACGCCGCAGTTGGACGTGTCGCAGCCCCAGTGGGTGCCGGTCAGGCCGAGCTCGTTGCGCAGGAAGTGCACCAGCAGCAGCCGGGGCTCGACGTCGCGGGTGTGCTTCTCGCCGTTCACCGTCACGGTGATCTGCATGTGTTTCAGGCCTCCTGACCCCGCGCACGCGCGGTCGCGGCGCGCAGCGCGCGCACGGTGAGCTCGCCGGCGAGGTGTCGCTTGTAGTCGACCGGTCCACGCTGGTCCGCGACCGGGTTGCAGGATTCGGCGGCGATGCGCCCCGCCTCGGCGAACGACGCTTCCGTCGCCGGCTCGCCGGTCAGGAACGCCTCGGCCTCGGCCGCGCGGAAGTGCTCGGCGCCGACCGCGGCCAGCCCGATGCCGACCTTCTTGATCACGTCCTGGTCCAGCCACACGGCGGCGCCGGCGGCCGCGACCGCCCAGTCGCCGACACGGCGCTCCACTTTGTAGTACGCCGAGCCGCCGCCGGGCCGGATCGGCACGCGCACCTCGGTGAGCAGCTCACCGGGCTCGACCACGGTCTCGTACGGCCCGACGTGGAACTCGGACAGCGGCACGGTGCGCGACCCCCGCGCACCCTGGATCACCGCCGAGGCGTCGACCGCGGCGAAGGCGGCGGAGAGGTCTTCGGCCGGGTCGGCCTGGCAGAGCGAGCCGCCGACGGTGCCGCGGTTGCGCACGAGCGGGTCCGCGATCACCTTCTCGGCGTCGCCGAAGATGCGGTAGTGCTCCTCGACCAGCGGGGAGGCGAGCAGCTCGGCGTGCCGCGTCAACGCACCGATGCGCAGCTCGGCGCCCTCGACGCGGATATACGAAAGCTCGGCGACGTCGTTGATGTCGATGAGCGCGGTGGGGCGGGCCAGGCGCAGCTTCATCATGGGGATCAGGCTGTGGCCGCCGGCGATCAGGCGGGCGTCCTCGCCCCACTGGGCCAGTAACTCCAACGTCTGGTCGACGCTCGTGGCTTTCGCGTATTCGAATGCGGCCGGTACTTGCATCGCGCCTCCGTGTGAGGTTGAGGTCTCCATCACTTGGACACCGAGTCAGGAGTCGACCAAATCGTCGTCCCAATTGCTGGAGGGAACAACTCCGCGAGCGTAGTCGGCCAATCAACAGAGAGTAGTTCCTGTTGGCCTGGCTCAAGATTCTGTCGTTGCAGGTTGCAAGATTGAGTTCATGGGCGGACGGAAGCGCAACGCCGGCATCGTCGAGCAGGTCGACTGTGGTGTCGCCGAGTTGCGCCCCGACGACGGGCGCCCGGATCGCTGGACGCTGCTGCTCGACGGCTATCCGCAGTCCGCCGTGGACCTCGCCGATCCCGGTCGGCTCGACTTCGAGTACATGCGCCGCATCGCCTCCGTCGTCGACGCGATGGCGCCGGCCGGCGCGCCCCTGTCCGTGCTGCATCTCGGCGGTGGTGCCCTGACGATGCCGCGGTACGTCGCGGCCACGCGGCCCGGCTCGGCGCAACGGGTCGTCGAGCTCGACGCGGCGCTGATCGCCTTCGTGCGCCGGGAGCTGCCGCTGCCGCGCGGCGCCGACATCCGCGTGCGCGCCGCGGACGCGCGTGCCGCCGTCGCGTCGACGGCGCCCGGGCGGTTCGACCTCGTGATCGCTGATGTGTACAGTGGCGCGCGAGTTCCGGCTCATCTCGCGTCGCGCGAGTTCCTGACCGAGGCCGCCCGTGTGCTGCGGCCGGACGGGCTCTACGTCGCCAACCTCGCCGACGGCGCCGGCCTGGCCTTCGCCCGGGGGCAGGCCGCGACGTTGCGCGCCGTCTTCGCCGAGGTCGTGCTCCTCGCCGAGCCGCCGGTGCTGCGCGGCCGCCGCTTCGGCAACGTCGTCCTGGTGGCCTCGCCGACGCGGGGGCGGATCCCGGCCGCCGAGCTGGCCCGCGCCGCCGCGGCGGATCCGTTCCCCGCCCGGCTGGTCGACGGCGAGGGCCTCGCCGACCTCGTGGGCGCCGCCCGGGTGGTCACCGACGCCACCGCGACACCGTCGCCCGCGCCGCCGGCCGATCTGTTCTGAGTGGCCCTTTGCGGACCGTTACCGTCCAGTCGTCGGGACGTGGCTTAGCGATCGTTCAGGTTCCGCATACAGTCGCGGAATGCTCGAATTCGACATCGTTCCCGCGCCTCGCCGCTCGGCCGAGGAGCGCGCCGCGCTGCTCGGTGATCCCGGATTCGGCCGGGTCTTCACCGATTACATGGTCACCATCCGGTATGCCGATACCAAAGGGTGGTACGACGCCCGGTTGGTCCCCTTCGGCCCGCTCTCGCTGTCGCCGGCCACCGCGGCCCTGCACTACGGGCAGGAGATCTTCGAGGGCCTGAAGGCATACGCGACGCCCGACGGTGGCGTGGCGCTCTTCCGCCCGGAGGCCAACGCGCGCCGCCTCAACGCGACCGCGGCGCGCCTCGCGATGCCGGAGCTACCGGAGGAGCTGTTCCTGCGCGCCGTCTGGACGCTGGTCGACGCCGATCGCGACTGGGTGCCGACCCGCCCGGGCCAGAGCCTCTACCTGCGCCCGTTCATGATCGCGACCGACCCGTTCCTCGGTGTCCGCCCGTCGACGGAGTACCTGTTCGCCGTCATCGCCTCGCCGGCCGGCTCCTACTTCGCCGGCGGCGCCAAGCCCGTGACGGTGTGGGTGTCGGAGGACTACTCACGGGCCGCGCCCGGCGGCACCGGCGCGGTGAAGACGGCGGCCAACTACGCTGCCAGCCTGCTCGCTCAGGCGCAGGCCCAGGAGGCGGGCTGCGACCAGGTGGTGTTCCTCGACGCGGTGGAGAGGCGCTGGATCGAGGAGTCGGGCAGCATGAACCTCTTCTTCGTCTACGACGACGAGGGCGTGCCGCTGCTCGTCACGCCTCCGTTGAACGGTTCCATCCTTCCGGGTGTGACCCGCGACTCGGTGCTCCGGCTGGCCGAGCACCTCGGCTACGGCGTGGCCGAGCGCCCCTACTCGCTGGCCGAGTGGCGGGCCGACGCGGAGTCGGGCAAGCTGCGCGAGACGTTCGCCTGCGGCACGGGTGTGGTCATCACGTCGATCGGCACGGCGCGGACGAAGGACGGCGAGTTCACGATAGCGGGCGCCGCCGAGGGGCAGGTGACGTCGACCATCCGCGATGCGATCGTCGGCATCCAGCGTGGCCTGGCGGAGGACCCGTTCGGCTGGTCCCGCCGCCGCCCGTGAGCGATCCGACCGACCCCGTCGAGCGGCTGCTCAGTAGACCGACAGATGCACGTGGTTCGTGTGGTCGCTCGACGGATCGCCATTGCCGCCGCTGTAGGCGTGCCAGCCCGCCGCCGGGGTCCACACCTGGCGGAACCAGATGACGTAGAGGACGCCCAGGGCGCTGGCGTTGCGGACGAAGAACGCGGCCAGATTGCCGCCGTAGGTCTTGTCGCCCCCGGTGGCCACGCCGCCGAATCCGTTGCTCTGCGCGGCGAAGTCGCACGCGCGGCCCTTGGGATGTTCATACGGCCCAGACGGCCGGAAGCACGAATAGTAGCGGGTGAATCCCGCGCTTCGTGCCTCCTTGACCGCGTGGATCATCCGCGGCGTGATGCAGCCCGACGTCGTCGGATCGTCGATGATGCAACTCTCCTTCGGCCACGAACCGTCGGCGTTGCGCGGGGCCGGGTTCGCCAGCGGGGAGTTCACGTTGACGTATCCGTTGGCCTTCCCGCCCATCTTGACGAGCGCCTTCTCGGCATCCTGCTTCTTCTTGCCCATGATGTCGGTCTGGGCCTGCTGTTTGGCGACCTCGTCGTCGATGGCCTTCTTCGACGCGTTGAGATCCGCCTCGAGCCGGGTCAGATGGGCGATCTGCCGGTCGTTGTATCGCGCGATGGTGTTCACCATCAGCATGCGGTCCAGGAAATGCTCCGGCCCGTCGGTGGTCATGAGCGCCGCGGTCGTTCGCAGGCCGCCGGTGCGGTACGCCGCGGCGGCGATGACGTTGACGCTCGCGCGGACCGGCTCCATCGCCTTCTGCATCGCGACGACCTGCTCGTCGAGCTCGGCCTGCTTCTTCTTCGAGGCGTCGAGCACCGCCCGGGCGTCGAGCCACTCCCGGTTGGCCTTGTCCAAGGCCTCGCCGAGCGTCATGTTTGCCGAGCCCTCGTCCGGCGGGGCCGTCGGGTCGCCCGGTGCGCCGGATGCGGGCACGGCCCAGGCGCCCACGGTGACGAGCACGGCGATCAGCAGCACTGCGACGCGGCGTCGCGCATTGACCACGATCTGTCCCTTCGCGCGCCGCCTACCGGGTTAGCTGACGGGTTCGGGACGGAACAGTGACCCCTACCGCAGGTGCGGATTCACCCCGGAACTTCGGTTGGTTCCCCGGCTCGGTCGAGACCGACTCGGCGGCGGACTCACTGGCGCCGAGGGGCGCCGCCAGGCGAATCCGTCGCCAGATTACCGAACGGTCGCCTGGTCGCGCAGGACCGAGAACGCGTACGGCTAGTCACGTACGGTAGTGAGCCGGCGGGTGCCCTTGAGTGCCACCCAGCCGAACGTGAGGGCGAGTATGACGGTGGCGATCATTGTAAGGTTTCCCGTCGGCAGCAGCTCGGAGATCTGCTGTGCGAGCGTGCCCAGGCTGACGTAGAGGCCGCCCCACAGCGCCGAACCGATGGCGGCGTTGCGCAGGAACCGGACGTACGGCATCCGGAGCCCGCCCGCGACCAGCGGCACCAGCGTGTTGACGAACGGCAGGAACGGCGCCGTCACCAGGATGCGGCTGCCGCCCTCGCGGACCACCCGGTCGGCGGTTGTCCAGCGCTCCGCGCCGATCCAGTCGCCGAAGCGGCTCGACCGGAGGCGCTCGCCGAGGAGCCGGCCGGCGAGGAAGCTCAGGGACCAGCCGGTCAGGCAGCCGGCGATGATCCACCCGAGGCTGCTGAACGGATCGGTCACGCCCGACGTGGTGAGGATGGCGACGTCCGCCGGGATGAGGATGCCGAGGATCGGCACGGTGTCGAGGAGCATGACCACGCCGAGCGCGAGGCCCAACAAGGGCACCGGCACCGCTTCGAGAAAGGTCATGTGACGAAGCTATGGCCGAGCGTACAAAGCGCACATCAGGGAGTGACCCCGAGCGGACCCCGAGAAGGGTGGCAGGGGTGTCCCGGGGCCGGTGCCCGGCCCGGGCGGCCGCCGTCACCGTCCTATGTGGGCGGTGGACCGCCGGGCGCCACGCCGGCCGGGGGTGCCGGCGCGGCGTGTCTGATTCGGCCGTTGGCGGATGTTTTGCTAGCGTCCCGGCTAGCAAGTGGCTAGCGAAAGTGATCAACAGCGATCGGTGAAGATGTCCGACCGGGTGAAAGACGAGATGGTGCTGGAGTCGACTGGGAAGACGGTGGCGATGCCACCGCGGCGGCCGCGGTTCGAGCGGGTCCAGCTCAACACCCGTGTGCGGGTTGAGATCGAGCAGACCCTGCAGCGGTTCGTCGGCGACCACAACACCACCGTGCAGAGCTCGGTGGATCTGGCGCTGGCCGAGTTCCTCGCGGCACGGGGCTATCCGTTGCCGGCCACGGATGACGGGAGAAGCCGGTGACAACGCCGGGCATTGGCCAACTCGATGCCGACCTGCAACGCACGGTCCGGCGCACGTCCTACATGCGTCAGCTCTTCTACGTGGTGGTCCTGCTGGTCGCCCTGGCCGGGCAGGTCTCCGGTGCCGTCGAGGCCCTCGGCATACCGCTGATCTGGGCGATCCCCGCGGTCGGCGCGCTCGAGCTGGGCGGCATCGTCGTGCTCGCCAACGCCGACGTGCGGCGCCGGCTGGGGGAGCGGGCGATCGCCTCCCGCATCCTGTCGGCGATCATCGCCGCGTTCGCGGTGGCGTTCAACTGGATGGCCCACGACAACAAGCTCCTCGCCGGCTTCTTCGCCGGCATGTCCGCGCTCGGTTACCTCGTCTGGCTCATGCACACCGAGAACCAGCGCCGTGACCGGCTGCGGGCCAAGGGTGACCTGCCGCCCACCACGCCGGCCTACGAGGTCGTCGGGCACTGGGCGCGCCACCCCTGGATGACGCTGCGGGCGAAGAACCTCGCCAAGGCCGACCCCCGCCTGGGGCTCTACGGCTCCCTCGCCGCGGCCCGGGCCGAGAAGCGCAAGGAGCTGCGCACCTCCGCCATCTCGAAGGTCCTGCACCGCAAGATCCGCGCCGCGGTCGACCCGACCACCGCCGACATCGCCGTCGCCGTCTACGACCTCGACGAGATCGCCCACCGGCTCGCCGACGGCGCCGACTACGACGGCCTGACCGCACTCATCGCCGCCGACCTCGCCCCGGCACGCCTCGCGCCGGCCGGTGCCCTGCCGGCACCGGCCGAGCCGGAGCCCGAGCCGCTGCCGGTGATCGACACCCAGGAGCAACTCGCACTGCCCGAGCCGCCGAAGACCGAGCCGGCGCCGGAGCCGTCGTTCTCGCCGCTCGGTGAGCTGCGCGGGGAGATCGAGGGCATCCTGCCGCCGCCCCGCAAGTCGCGGACCCGGCCGACGACCGCGGAGATCGCCGAGGAGCCGACGCTCAGCCCGGCACCGCTGGTGCGGGAAGGGTCACTGCGCAACCAGGTGCACCAGATCCTGCACGAGCACATCCCCGCCGGCGACCAGCGTGACGTGGTCGCACTCACCATGTTCGTCGGCGACCTGCTCGACCTCGACGACGTCGACCGCCTCACCGCCTCCAACTACGTCCGCACCTGGAAGCGTGAGGTCGACGCCGGCCGCCGGGCCGCCGTCAACGGCCGCCACCTCGAGGACGTCATTCCCGCGAAGCGGTAAAACGCGCCTCCCGCCTGCCGATGAGACGTCGGGGAAGGCGGGAGGCGCACATGGCCCGGTTACTCGTGGTGGATGACGAGCAGGACGTCCGTGACCTGATCGTCAAGCGACTGCGGGCCGACGGGCACGACGTGCTCGCCGCCGAAAACGGCAACACCGCGCTCGCCGCCGTCGCCCGGCACGGGCTGCCCGACGCCGTGATCCTGGACGTCGACATGCCCGGCATGGACGGGATCGAACTGCTGCAACGCCTGCGGCGGCACCGTCCCGACCTGCCGGCCATGTTCCTCACCGTCCTCTGGGGCGGCGACGTGGTCGTGCGCGTCGCGGAGACCGGCGCGCTCTACGTGCGGAAACCGTTCACGGCCGAGTCGCTGCGGTCCGGGGTGGAGCGGACCATGCGGAGCAGCGCATGATCCCTACCGCTGCGTGGGCTCTGCTGTACCTGGCGGCGACCCTCGCGGGCCGCCTCACGATCCTGGACAGCACCAGCCTGAGCCTGGTCTGGCCGGCCGCCGGCGTGTCGGTGCTCTGGTTCTCCGCCCAGCGCCGGCGGCGCCTGCGCTGGATCGACCCGATCGCCCTGACCGTGATCACCGTCGTCGTCAACACCGCGACCGGCGCTCCGCTCGCCCTGGCCTGCTGTTTCGTCGTCGCGAACCTGGTGCAGGTCTACGTCTTCCTGGCCGTCTTCCGCCGGCTCTGCCCGCACCTGTGGGGCGCCGGTGGCCACGAGCAGCTCTCCCGCGCCGTCGACCTGTGGCGACTCCTGGTGGTCGCGGGGGGCGCCGCCGCCGCGAGCACGATGATCGGCCCCACGGCGGTGTGGTTCGGCACCGGGCACCTGGCATGGAGCGAGGTCGCCGTCTGGTTCACCCGCAATGTGGTGAGCATCCTGCTCATCGGCGTCGCCGGGATGCGCCTCGGCTACCACCTCACCACCGGCTGGCGGCTCCGCCTCGCTCCTCCGCTGCGCGTCGCCGAGTACGTGGCGCTCGTCGTCTGCTCGGTCACCGCCTACGTCGTCGGGTTCGCCCTCAACCACGGCCTTCCGCTGGCGTTCCCGCTGCTGGCGGTCACGGTCTGGTCCGCGCTGCGGCTGCACACCACCTTCGTCGTCTTCCACGACCTCTGCCTGGGCGCCCTGGCGATCCTGTTCACCCTGAACGGCGATGGCCCGTTCGCCGGGATCACCGCGCACCCGACCCGGGCGCTGGTCGCCCAGGCGTTCGTCGGCATGGTCGCGATCGTCGGGCTGTCCATCGCACTCGGCCGCGACGAACGCGCCGCCCTCCTCGAGCAGTTGACGGCGGCCGGGAAGGCGGCCGCGGCCCAGGCCCACCTGCTGACGACGATCGTGGATTCGATGAGCGATGGTTTGGCGGTGGTACGACCTGACGGCCGCTGGATCATGCGCAACCCCGCCGCCGTGGCCCTGCTGGGCGGGGTGACCAGCGAGAGCGACCACGTCGCCGCATCCGACCGATACGGGCTCTTCCACCCCGACGGCACCCCGCTGCCGCCCGAGGAGATGGCGCACCACCAGGCGCTCGCCGGCCACGCCGTGCGCAACCGCGAGATGCTGGTGCGCAACCCGGGCATCCCGGACGGGCGCGTCGTCAGCGTGAGCGCGACCGCACTGCCGGCCGACGGCCCGGACGACGAGGGCGGCGCCGTGGTGGTCTTCCACGACGTCACGGCGGAGCGGCGGCACCGCGACGAACTGTCCTCCTTCGCCGGCGTGGTCGCGCACGACCTGCTCAACCCGCTGACCACGATCGACGGCTGGGCCGAGGCTCTCGACGACGCGCTGCGGTCGATGCCCGACCACCCGGCGGTGCACGAGGCCGAAGACAGCCTGAGCCGCATCAACCGCGCCTCGGCCCGGATGCGGCACCTCATCAACGACCTGCTCGCCTACGCGACGGCCCGCGACGCGACCATCGCACCGGTCGACGTGGTGCTGCGAGACCTGGTCGTCGACGTCACCACCGCGCGCGGCGACCTGGCCGCCGCGGCCGGCACCCCGCCACCGCAGTTCACGATCGGCCACCTCTTCGACGTACGCGCCGACCCCGTCCTGCTCCGCCAGTTGTTCGACAACCTGATCGGCAACGCGGTGAAGTACACGGCGCCGGGAGTGATCCCGCGGATCACGATATCGTCGGCGTACGATGCGGGCGGCATCGTCCGGGTGGAGATCGTCGACAACGGGATCGGTATTCCGCCCGGCCATCACGATGCCATCTTCACCAACTTTCACCGGGCCCACCGCTCTTCGGGCTACACCGGCACGGGGTTGGGTTTGGCGATCTGCAAGCGAATAGTGGAACGTCACGGCGGCACGATCATGGCCACGGACGACGAGGCCGGCGGCTCCCGCTTCGCTTTCACCCTCCCCTCGGCAACAGTGGCGACCCCACTGTCGGCGGCGCGGCTGGGCGGTTCAGCCTTTGTTTCATGATCATGGAGTCGAGTGGCATGGCGGCGGATTGTGCCGGAGCGCGCCGGTCGGCGATGGCCCGTGCGCGAATTGTTGGTCTTGTCCGAGTTAGCCGAGGGGCTGTTGGGGCTTGACTCCGCGATCTTGACCTCTGGCTGCATGAACGCTCCACGATCATGAAACTGCTCGTCCGGCTCCGGTTGCTCCGGCCGGTGTCCGGCTTGGCGTGTCGTGGGTGTCACGATGAAAAATCGAACGTTCGTTCTTGACGGCCTCGGCAGGGGTGGTCATGCTCAAAAGTGAACGAACGAACGTTCTTTTAGGGAGACTTCCGATGGCCGCACAGCACCCCGAATCCGGGCAGGACGCCCGGTCGCCATGGCCTCGCGTCGGCGCGATCGTGCTCCTCCTGACCGCGCTCCTCAGCGTTATCATGATCGCTTTCGCGTGGCCCGCCACCCGCTCCACCGTGCACGACATCCCGCTCGCCGTCGCGGGCCCGCCGCAGGCGGTCGCGCAGGTCACCCAGCAACTGGAGAGCCGGCGGCCCGGCGCGTTCGACCTGGTCCAGGTCTCCGACACCGCCGCCGCCGAGCGGTTGATCCGCGATCGGGAGGTGTACGGCGCGATCGACCTCTCCACCGGCCGGCCTCACCTGATCATCGCCTCGGCGGCGAGCCCGGCCGTCGCGCAGGCGCTCCAGCAGGTCGCGCAGGGGTTGAACCCGGGCGGGACGGCCGTCGCCGTGCGCGACCTCGTGCCGCTGCCCGCCGACGACCCGCGTGGTGCCGGTCTCGCCGCCGGGGCGCTGCCTCTCGTGTTGGGTGGCATCGTCGCGGCCGGACTGCTGACGAACCTCATCGCCGGTACCGTCCGACGGGTCGCCGGCGCGCTCGCCTTCGCGGTCACCGGTGGCTTCGCCCTCGTCGCCATCCTGCAGTTCTGGCTCGGCTCGATCGAGGGCGACTACTGGGCGAACAGCGGTGTGGTGGCGCTGTCCATCGCGGCGACGGCTCTGACCGTCCTCGGTCTCGAGTCGCTCTTCGGCACCGCCGGCCTGGGCCTGGGCGCGGCCGTCATGATGCTGCTCGGCAACCCGCTGTCCGGCCTGGCGAGCGCGCCGGAGATGCTGCCGGCCGGCTGGGGCGCACTTGGGCAGTACCTGCCGCCGGGCGCGGCCGGGTCGCTGCTGCGCAGTGTGTCGTTCTTCGACGGCGGCGGGGCGACGCCGCACCTGCTCGTGCTGCTCGGCTGGGCGGCGCTGGGGCTGATCCTGGTGGGCGCCGCCGGGCTGCGCAGGTCCCGTCGGCCGGGCCGGGCCGAGGCGCGCGAACTGTCCCCCGTGTAGCGGTGCGGGGCGCCGCGGGCTCACCGGTGGTTGCCCAGGCGCGCCAAGGTCGTGACGGCAACGGAAGAGGGGCGGACGGCGGCGGCTCGCGCGGAGGGCCTTCGCAACGAGCCGCCCCCGTCCTTACTGACGCTCGCTTCGGGGGACCTGGCACAGACTGGTGAGGATCATCGATCAGCTATGCCACTGAGCGAAGCGCCAGCGCTCGGGCGCACAGGTCGCGCGCCCACTGGATACGGTCGAGTGCGACGTCCGGACGATCGCCGAACACTTCCGCCGCTCGGGCGTAGCACTCATCGGCGCCGAGCCGGGCGAGCGTGCTGTCCACGGTCGCGCGGATCGTGGCGTCGTCGAGGTCGCGGGTCGTCGGGGTGTCGGAGACGAACAGTGCCATGCTCAGCACCGGGTCAACCGGGCAAGTCGTCATGGTGGATCACCTGTTCAAGGGGGTGCGGATGTCTAGGTCCACGTTCGCTCGTGGCCGCACCCGCAACCTCGGCGCCAGCGGGATTCCCCTGCTGCGGGTTTCCGTACCCCCTGATACCGGCTGGCCTCCATCATCGTCTCATCCCGTGTCACCCCCCTGGGCGAGGGCCGGCAGCGGCACGGTGATGCTCAGCTTGGTGCCGGCACCCGGACGGCTGGCGATGTGCATGGCGCCACCGAGCGCGGCAACCCGGTCGCCGAGGCCGACCAGGCCGGTGCCGGTCCTCGGGTCGGCGCCGCCGACGCCGTCGTCCTCGATCGACAGCTCCAGCCGCCCGTCGACGATCGACGCTACTACGCTGATGAGCGTGGCCCGAGCGTGCCGGACGGCGTTGGTCAGCGCTTCGGCCACCACGTAGTACACCCCGATCTCCACCTTGGTCTCCAGCCGGTCCGGCAGGTCCACCTTGACCTCCACCGGGACGGGTGAGCGACGGCCCAGCGACTTGATCGCCGGGCCCAGGCCGCCTTCCGAAAGGATCGAGGGATGGATGCCGCGAGCCAGTTCGCGCAGCTCGTCGATCGCCTCCGACAGATCGCTGCCGATCGAGTGGAGGCGCGCACGCAGGCCGCCGGTCGCCTGTGTCTCGGTCGCGCGCAGGGCCAGGAGCAGTGCGATCAGCCGCTGCTGCGTGCCGTCGTGCAGATCGCGCTCGATCCGCCGGCGGCTCTCGTCGGTCGCCGCGACGACGCGGGCCCGCGACGCGGTCAGGTCGGCCCGGGCCTGCGAGGTGGCGATCGCGCTCGCCACCAGGTCGGTGAACTCGGCGGCGCGCCTGGCGTCGTGCTCCGCCAGGGCCTCGGAACGCGTGGAGAGCGCCTTGAGCGCTCCCCAGGCCTTGCCCGCGACGAGGACCGGTGCGCAGATCGCCGACCGGATCGCGATGTCGCCGAACTCGCGGGCCAGGAAGTCGGCGCTCTCGGCCCCTTCCATGCGGATCGGCCGGCCGGATCGCAGCACCCGCCCGGCGATGCCGGTCTCCTTGAGCGGCACCTTGCCGAGCTGGATCCGGTGCGCCGGGTCGTAGCTCCAGCTCGCCACGATGGTGCCGCCGCCGTCGGCTTCGAAGCGGAGCAGGACGGCGGCGTCGGCCCCGAACAGCTTGCCCGCCTCCGCGGTCACCGTGCTGAACACCTTTTCCGGCGGCCTGCCGTGCGCGGCGACGGTCGCCACCCGGCGCAGCGCCGCCTGCTCCGCCGCCACCGTGCTCAGCGTCATCCGGCCGCGCTCCAGCGCGTCGACCATCGAGTTGAACGTGCGCTGCATCCTGCCCACCTCGACGGGAGCGTCGGTCTCGATCCGCACGCCGAGGTCGCCGCCCGCGACCTTGTCGGCGGCGCCGACGAGCCGGTGCAGCGGGCGTACGACCATGACGGCCAGCGAGCGGGTGAGCAGCGCGACCGCGAGCAGCGCCACGGCCAGCCCGCCGACCCCGGCGAAGACCGCCCGCCGCCCGGCCTGGGCCGCCTCGTTGCGCATGTCGTCGACGATCGCCCGCTGGACCACCGTGAACTGGTCGAACTCGTTGCGCAGCTCGGCGATCCGGCGCTGGCCGTCGGCGATGGAGTGCGGGTCGACGTTGGTCGGGTCGGTGCCGTCCTTCGCGATCGCCGGGTCGGCGTAGTTGTTGAGGTAGGCGGTGATGTCGGCGTTGAGCTGGGCCACCCGGGCAGCCTGCGCCGGGTCGCCGGTCACGGCCGCGGCCAGTTCCTGCTGCCGCAAGGGGATCTGTTGCTGCGCGCGGATCCACGGTCGCAGCAGTGACCGGTCGTGGGTGAGGGCGAATCCGCGTCGGCCCGCTTCCACGTCGAGGAGGAGGCGCCCGAGGGTGTTGGCCGCCGACACGGCCCGCTCGGCCTGGGTGACGACGAGGACGGAGCTGCGGAGCTGGTAGACCGAGAAGAGGATCGCGAAGAACGCGGTGCTGATCATGAGTGTGAACACCGCGCAGACCACCCCGAGACGGACGGTCAACCCTCCGCGCATGAGGGGTGTCTACCCACGATCGCGGGGTTATGTTGGATTTGATGACATTCGAGGGGACGGCGGACCCGCTTCGAGTGGTGATCGCCGACGATGACGTCCTGCTGCGCGAAGGGCTTGCGAGCCTGCTCGACCGGCACGGGTTCACCGTGGCCGGCCTGGCTGACGACGGGAACCATCTGCTGGAGCTCGTCGAGAAGACCGAACCGGATCTGGCGATCGTCGACATCCGGATGCCGCCCACACACACCACCGAGGGCCTCGCCGCGGCCCGTGAGATCCGGCTGCGGTTCCCCCGGGTGGCGCTGCTCGTGCTCTCCGCGTTCGTCGAGGTCGAGCACGCCATCGAGTTGCTCGCCAGCGGCGAGCGCATCGGTTACCTGCTCAAGACCCGGGTCACCGACGTCGAGGATTTCCTCGAGACACTGCACCGCGTCCACGACGGCGGGACCGTGGTCGATCCCGCCGTGGTCCAGGAGCTCGTCGCCGCGCACCGCCGCCGCGACCCGCTCGGCGTGTTGAGCCCGCGCGAGCGCGAGGTGCTGGCGCTGATGGCCGAGGGCCGCTCCAACGCGGGTGTCGCCAAGGAGCTGTGGGTCACCGAGGGCACCGTGGAGAAGCACGTCCGCTCGATCCTCACCAAGCTGGACCTGCCCGAGACCGACGACACCCACCGCCGGGTGCTCGCCGTCCTCACATTTCTTGAGGCTGCGTGAGCATCCGGGTGATCGCGCGCCCGGAGAGCTGGTCCTTGGGTAGGAAGCCGATCGCACGGCTGCGCCCCAGCAGCTCGAGGATGTCGTCCGGGGCCAGACTGGAAATCATGATCACCGCGGTCGACTCGATGCGTGCCGCCAGGTCGAAACCGCTCTCCGTGCCGAGGCCGACGTCAACCAGTACGACATCCGGCTCTTGCTCTTCGACGGCCTGCAACGCCTGACCGCTGTCGGCCGCATCGGCGACCACGGAGATGCCCTGCGTCGTGAGGAGCCGTCGTGCACTGGCGCGGAAGCGTTCGGAGTCGTCGACGATGACGCAGCGGATCGCCATGCCTCCACCGTGACAGCTTTGCGGGTGGCTCTGCCTTGCGGCTACCGGGAAAGATCACCCCGCGCACCGACTCCGCGCACCGACCCTGGTGCGTTGATCATGCAGTCGTGGTGCCGAGACACTCCCTGAATGCCCGGTTTGTTAGGCACCACAACTGCAAGATCAACGCGCACCTGGGGTGGTTAGGGGAGGGCTACTACTCGTAGTGCCTGCGTCACTGTCGTGGCCATCTCCGCTCGTGCCGGCCGGAGGTATTTTCGTGGGTCGACCGACGTCTGGACCTGTATCTCCCGGCGGATCGCATTGGTGAATGCGACGTTGAGCGCCGTTCCGATATTGATCTTCACCAGGCCGCTCGCCACCGCCTTGCGCAATTCGTCGTCGCCGACGCCGGACGAGCCGTGCAGCACGAGCGGCACGTCGACGGCCGCGGCGAGGGCCCGCACGAGTTCGTGGTCGAGCCGTGCGTCGCGGGTGGTCATCGCGTGGGAGGACCCGACGGCGACCGCCAGGGCGTCGACCTTCGTTTCCGCCACGTACGCCGACGCCTCGTCCGGGTCGGTCCGTGCGCCCGGCGCGTGGGCGCCGTCCTTGCCGCCCACCTCGCCGAGTTCGCTCTCCACCCACAGCCCCTGCGCGTGCCCACGCCGCACCGCGTCGGCCGTCGCCCGCACATTGTCCACATAGGACATTTTGGAGGCGTCGTACATCGCCGAGCCGAACCCGTTGGCCGCCGCCTGATCGAACAATTCGTCGCTCTCGACGTGGTCGAGGTGCAGGCCCACCGGCACCGACGACAGCTCGGCAACGCTGCGTGCGGCGGCCGCGATCGGCCCGAGCCGGCCGTGGTGGAAGCGGACCGCGTTTTCGCTGATCTGGAGGACGACCGGGCAGCCGGCCGCCTCGGCGCCGGTGACGATCGCCTCGGCGTGCTCGATGGTGATCACGTTGAAAGCGCCCACCCCCACGCCGCGGCGTTGTGCGTCGGCGACGATCTCACCGGTCGGGCTGAACATGCGGTCCTCGCTTCCTCAGGCGGTCGTACTCGTCCAGGTCGACGGCGCCGGCCACCGGTGCGGCGACGGCCGCGGCGGCCAGCGCGGCGGCGTCGGCGAGCAGGGCCGGCCAGGGCGTGCCGTCCCGGAGCCCGCGGGCGATCGCGGCGGCGCACGCGTCGCCGGCTCCGGTCGGGTTGCCCTCGACGATCTCGGGTGGGGCGGCCTCGAAGATGCCTTCCCCGGTGTACGCGATGAGCCCTTCCCGCCCACGGGAGACGACGAGCGTGCCGGTGCGCCCGATCGCCCGCGCCTCCTCGGCGTTGGGTTTCACCACGTCCGGCGCGGCCGCGGTGCCGTGCACCAGCGCTTCACCGCTGGTGTCCAGCACCGTCCGCACACCGTGGCGCTTCGCGGCGGCGATCAGCACGGCGTAGGCGTCCGGGCGCAGGCCCGGCGGGAGCGAGCCGCTGAACACCACGACACTCGCGCCGGCCATGAGCGACTCGTAGTGCTCGGCAAACGCGGACCACTCCGCGCTCGTGACCGTCGGGCCGGGCTCCCACAGCCCGGTCGCGTCCGCACGGTCCACGACGGTGACCGTGCGTCGGGTCTCATCGCCGATGGCGACGAAGGAGCCGGCCAGCCCGGCCGCGTCCACGAGGGTGCGGACGTGGGCGCCCGTCCGGCCGCCGAGCAGGCCGGTGGCGAGCACCGGCTCGCCCAGCGCGTGCAACACGTTCGCGACGTTGAGGCCCTTGCCGCCGGCGCGCTCCGCCACCGCGCCGACCCGGTGGGTGGCGTGCCGGACGAGCTCGTCGACGGTGTACGTGAGGTCCAGCGCCGGGTTGAGCGTCACCGTCACGATCATGGTCGTCGGCGGCTTCAGCGCAGGATGACGGAGCGCGTCAGCAGGCGCGGCCGGTCCGGGTCGAGACCCTTGTGCGCGGCGAGCGCCACGGCGAAGCGCTGGGCCAGGACGAGCTGCGCCAGCGGGTCACGGTCGTCGCGGTAGGGGGTGGCTCCGGCGCCGCGCACCGTGTCGTCGAGCTCCGCCGGGGTGTCACCGAACGACCACACGAGGCTCTTCGTGCCGGCGACGGCGACCGGCCCGTGGCGGTAGTCCATCGCCGGGTACGACTCCGACCAGGCCTGCGCCGCCTCGCGGACCTTCAGCGCGGCCTCGTGTGCCAGGCCGACGGTCCAGCCGGTGCCGAGGAAGACCAGGTGTTCGATCCCGGCGGGGTCGGCCGGCAGCGGTGCCCGCAGCGCGGCCGCACCGTCGGCGACGAGGTGGCCGAGGTCCGCGCCGAAGGCCGCCCGGACCATCGCCAGCAGCGTCGTCGGGAAGCGGGTCTGCACGACACTGCGCTCGTCGGCGAAGTCGAGCAGAATGCGTTCGTCGACCAGGTCGTCGACCGGCTGCCCGGCGACCGCCGTGACGGCGACCTTGTGCGCGTCGACCCGCTGGAGGGCGTCGAGCACCTCGGTGGACGTGCCCGATCGGGTGAGCGCGACGACCCGGTCATAGCGGCGCCGGGGAACGAACTCGGAGGCGCAGACGGCGTCGGTCTCCCCGAGCCCCGCCGCCTCACGCAGCTCGGCGACGCACTGCGCCATGAACCACGACGTGCCGCAGCCGAGCACGAGCATCCGCTCGCCGGGCGCGGCGAGGGCGGCGCGGCCCACATCCGCAAGGGCGATGCCCTGCTGCCAGACGTCGGGCTGACTTTCGATCTCCCGGAAGGTATCCGCCATGCGGCCACCATCGCGCGTTCGAGCAGCCGACACAAGATAAGTTGTCCAAGTGAGCATTTCAGACTGCGCGTTTGAGCGTTTCGCCGGCCGGGCGCCTGTCGCGGTGCCCGCGCCGCCCGCGACGGCGTCCGTGTCTGAGCCGTCCGTCCCCGGCACCGCCCGAGCCGATCGGATGCTCGTTTCGGCCGTTGTCTCGACCGCCGCCGGTGCCGTGCCCACCGTGGCGACCGCTGCCGGGTCCGGGACGGTGTAGCGGTGGGCTCCCGCCGCCGTGCCGACCGGGTGTCGGCCATCCTGGAGCGGGTGTCGGGCGACGGCACCATCGACGTCGGGGAGCTTGCGCTGCGGTTCGGGGTGTCCGCCGCCACCATCCGCCGTGATCTGCAGGCCCTCGAGGACCAGAAGCTGCTGTCCCGCACGCACGGCGGCGCGGTGGCCCTCGACGCTTCGTCCGAGCTGCCGGTGCGCTACCGCGTGGGCCACCACCGTGAGGCGAAGACCGCGATCGCCCGCAAGGCCGCGGCGCTGCTGCCCAAGGGGCCGCTGACCCTCGGAATGACCGGCGGGACCACGACCCACCTGCTGGCCCGTCTGCTCGCCGAACGGGTCGACCTGACCGTCGTGACCAACGCGGTGAACATCGCCGCCGAGCTGGCGCTGCGTCCCAGACTGAAGCTGATCATGACCGGCGGCGTCACCCGTACCCAGTCCTACGAGCTCGTCGGCCCGATCGCCGACCGCACGCTGACCGGCCTGAACATGCAGGTCGCGGTCGTCGGTGTGGACGGTGTCTCGGCCCGGGGCGGCCTGACGACCCACGACGAGATCGAGGCCCACACCAACGCGACGATGATCCGCCGCGCCGACCGAGTGCTGGTGGTCGCCGACGGCTCGAAGATCGGCCGCAACTGCCTGGCCGCCATCTGCCCGATCACCGACGTCGCCGCGCTGGTGACCGACCCGACGGCCGACCCCGCCGGGGTGGCCGCGATCCGCGAGGCAGGCGTCGAGGTGGTAGTGACCGACTGAATGCTGCCCACCAGCCGCCCCCCTCCTCGCCGATCTTGCAGTTGTGGTGCCGTGACACTCCCTGAATGCCCGGTTTGTCAGGCACCACAACTGCAAGATCGACGCACTCTGTCGCGACGCGCTCCAGCGTGACTTGATCTGCTGACGACGCTCGGAAATCCGACAGCCGATATCGTTCTCCAGGGGTCTGAACAGCCGTTATCGTGACCGCGTGACGCGGCTCGACTTCCGGATCCTTGGACCGCTCGAGGTACGGACGCCGAGTGGAACGACCCTGGACCTCGGCGCCCGCAAGCAACGCGCCGTGCTCGCCCTCCTGCTGCTGGAGCCCGGCCGGGTCGTGTCGCTGGACCGGATCGTCCACGGGCTGTGGGCCGGTGACGTGCCGTCGAGCGCGACCGGCACCCTTCAGGCGTACGTCTCCCAGTTGCGTCGGGTCCTCGAGCCGGGCCGGCCGCCCCGGACCCCGCCCGCGGTGCTGGTGACCCGCGACCCCGGATACCTGCTCGCGATCGACGGCGACCAGGTCGACTCGGTCCGTTTCAGCCGCGGCGTCGAGGAGGCCCGCAGACACCTCGCCGCGGGTGCGTTCGACGAGGCCGAGCGGGCGCTCACCGCCACGCTGTCCGAATGGCGGGGCGCGCCGCTGGCCGACTTCGCCGACGAGGAGTTCGCCGCGGCGGTCGCGGCCCAGTTCGGTGAGCTGTACGACAGCGCCGTCGAGGAACTGGTGGAGGTACAACTCGCCACCGGACGCAACGCCGCCGCGGTGACCACCGCGCAGAGCCTGCTCGACCGGCACCCGTTCCGGGAGCGGTCGTGGGGCCAGTTGATGCTCGCGCTGTACCGCGAGGGGCGCCAGGCCGACGCGCTGGCCGCGTTCCGCCGCGCCCGGACGGTGCTCGACGAGGAGTTGGGCCTGCCGCCCGGACCGGAACTGCAAGCGCTGGAGGTGGCGATCCTGCGCCACGACCCGGCGCTCGGGCTGGGGCTGCCGCACGTGCCGGCCGTCGTCGCGCCGCCGCCGCCCGACGGTCCGCGCCGGCAGCCCACCGCCGGGGCGCCGTCCCTCGTCGGCCGGCTGGGCGAGGAGGGGCTCATCAGGGACCGGATCGACCGGGCGGGCCACGGCCAGGGCGGTGTCGCGCTCGTCGTGGGGGAGGCCGGCCTCGGCAAGACCCTGCTGGCCGAGTGGGCCGCCGTGACGGCCGGCGCGAACGGGTTCGCGACCGCCTGGAGCCGATGCGTCGAGGCCAGCGCCACGCCGGCCTTCTGGCCCTGGGCGCAGGTCCTGCGGGCACTGCCGGAGACCGGGCACCGGCAACACCTGCTCGACGTGCTGGCGGGCCGCGGCGAGAGCCCCTGGCGCCGGGAGGATCCGGACACCGCCCTGTTCCACCTGCACGAGGCCGTGGCGGAGACCCTGCGGAAGGCCGCCGCCGAGCGTCCCCTGCTGATCGTCATCGACGATCTGCACGTCGCCGACGCCTCCTCGCTGCAACTCCTCGCCCACCTCGCGCCGATGCTGCACCGGGTGCCGATCCTGCTGATCGCGACGCTGCGGCCGGAGGCCGCCGACGCCGACCCGGCGCTGCGCGAGACGCTTGCGCTGCTCGCCAACGAGCGCGGCGCCGAGCGGCTGCGACTCGGCTCGTTCACCGCCGCCGACATCGCCGACTACCTCGCGGGCGCCGGTGGCGAGCCGCGCTCCGAGGTGGTGCTGGCCCTGCTGGAGCGCACCGGCGGCAACCCGTTCTACCTCAAGGAACTGCTGCGCCTGCTGGCCAGCGAGCACCCCGGCGGCTGGGGCAGCGCGCAGGCCGTCGCCGAGACGGGTGTGCCCGAGAGCGTCCGCGACGTCATCTCGCGCCGGGTGTCCCGCCTGCCCGACGAGACCCGGACGATGCTGCACACCGCCGCGGTCATCGGCCGCGACGTGGGCCTGCTCCTGTTGGAGGCGAGCACCGGCCAGGAGAACGAGGCCGTGATGTCGGCGCTGGAGCCGGCCGTTGTCGCGGGCCTGCTCACCGAGGTGCCTGGCCGCTGGGACTACCGCTTCGCGCACGCGATCGTGCGCGACACCGTATACGGCGGGCTGAGCCGCCTGCAGCGGGCCCGGCTGCACAAGCGGGTGGGCGAGGCGATCGAGTCCTTCGACCGCACCGACGACCCCGACCAGCTCAACCTGCTCGTACACCACTTCACGATGGCCGCGCCGCTGGGTGTCGCGGACCGTGCGGTGCGCTACGCACGCCGGGCCGCCGAGCTGGCGATGGCGCAGCTTGCGTACGACCAGGCCGCCCGCTACCTCGAATCCGCGCTCGGTGCCCTCGACCCGACCCGGCCGGGTGCCGCCGCCACCCGGTGCCGCCTGCTCGTCAAGCTGGGCGTCGCGCGCCGGGCCGCCGGTGACGTGGCCGGCACGCGGGTCGTGCTCGACGAGGCGCTGACGCTCGCCACGCAACTCGGCGACGACGAGCTGGCGGTGGACGCGGCGACGCTGTTCGGCGGGGTGACGCTGTGGACCTGGCGGCCGTACCTCGTGGTCGACGAGCGCATGATCGGCATCCTGCGCGCCCAACTGAGCCGCCTGGACCCCTCCGACCTGCACCGCCGGGCGGTACTGCTGGGCACGCTCGCCGTCGAGCTGTACCACAGCCCGGAGCGCCCCGACGGCGAGGCGCACGCGGAGGAGGCGGTCGCGCTGGCACGGCGGACCGGCGACCGCGAACTGCTCGTCCGGACGCTCAACAACTACTGGAACGTCGCCTGGGTCCCGCAGCGCGAGCAGCGGCGCCGCGAGATCGTCGACGAGCTGCTCACCATCGACCCGCTGCCGCCCACGATCGAGGTGACCGCGCGGGTGCACCGGATGATGAACGCGATGACGGCCGGGGACGTCGTCGGGTTCGACGCCGACCTGGCGCGCTCCCGCCGCCTCATGGAAGGCATCCGGACGACGGTCCTCGGCGCCCAGGTGGCCTACGCGCGTGCCGGGCGGAGCATGCTCGACGGCCGCTGGGACGAGGGCGAGCGGCTCGTCGAGGAGGCGTTCGCCCTGCAGGAGCACACCAGCCTGTGGGGCGCGCCGTGGATCCGCCTCGTGCTGCTCTACACCAGCCGGCGCTTCCAGGGCCGGCACGCCGAGCTGCGCGACGAGCTCGTCCGCCGCGCCGACGAGCCGCAGCTAGAGCTGCTGCGCCCGACCGCCGTCCTGGCCGCGTGCGAGTCCGGCGACGAGCCGCTCGCCCGGGAGCTGCTCGGCCGCTGGGGCTCCGCCCGCGAGATGCTGTGGGGCTGGAACTTCGTGGCGTTCGAGTGGGGCCTGGTGGCGGCCAGGCTCGGCACGCCGGACCCGCGGGAGTTGTACGACGAGATCCTGCCCTTCGCCGACCAGTGGTCCACGCTCGGCAGCTCCTGCGCGACGTGGGGCTCCATGCACTTCGTCCTCGCCGAACTGGCCGCCCGGCTCGGCGACACCGGCGCGGCCGCCGCACATGCCGAGACAGCGCTGGCGCTGCACCGTGATATCGGCGCCGCCCACCTGGTGGCGGCCAGTGCCGCACAGGTCGCTCTACTAGCCGAGCTCAAGTCCTGACCAACTGGATCACAAGCGGGCTCCCGCACCGTGATGCCAACGGCGTCCTGGACAGTGGGACGCCCGGCTGATTGGATTTCTCATGACCATGTCCTTGGCCGACCGCTCCGCCGCGACGCGGAGCGTGCCCGAGCTCGCCGCCGCCGTACAAGGCCCGGTGCTGCTGCCCGGCGACGACGGCTACACCGCCGAGGCCGCCGCGTGGAACGTGGCGACGCAGCACCGGCCGCTGGTGATCGTCGGCGCGACCGGCACCGATGACGTCGCCGCGGCCGTGCGTTGGGCCGGCCGTCACGGGCTCGCCGTCGCGGTGCAGGCGACCGGCCACGGCGCGGTGCGGCCCGCCGAGGACTGTGTCCTCATCACGACGAACCGCATGCAGGACGTCACCGTCGACCCGGTCGCGCGGACCGCCCGCGCCGCCGCCGGGGTCCGCTGGGCGAGCGTGATCAACGCCACCGCGCCGCACGGCCTGGCGCCGCTCAACGGGTCCTCGTCGCAGGTGGGCGTCGTCGGCTACACGGTGGGCGGCGGCATCGGACCGCTGGGCCGCCGCTTCGGCTTCGCGGCCGACCACGTCCGGTCGGTCGAGATCGTTACCGCCGACGGTGTCGTGCGCACCGTCGACGCCGAACACGAGAGCGACCTCTTCTGGGCCGTGCGCGGCGGCAAGGGCAATTTCGGGATCGTCACGGCGATCGAGTTCGGCCTGTTCGAGGTGCCGGCCTTTTTCGGCGGCGGCATCTACTTCCCGGCGGCTCACGCCGCCGAGGTGCTGCACGCGTTCCGCCAGTGGGCGCCCGGCCTGCCGGAGGAGATGACCACGTCGGTGGCGCTGCTGCGGCTCCCGCCGCTGCCGGAGTTGCCGGAGCCGCTGCGTGGGGCGTTCGTCGCCCACCTGCGAGTGGCTTATCAGGGCAGCGTCGAGGAGGGCACCCGGTTGATTGCCCCGATGCGGGCGGTCGCTCCGGCGCTCATCGACGGTGTCGGCGAGCTGCCCTACACGGCCGTCGACGCCGTCCACCAGGACCCGGTCGACCCGATGCCCTCCCACGAGTGCGGGGCGCTGCTCGGCGACCTCTCCGCAGGCACCGTCGACCGGATTCTCGCCGTTGCCGGCCCGCAGGTGGACCTGCCGTTGGTCATGGTGGAGCTGCGGCTGCTGGGCGGCGCCTTCTCCCGGCCCGCCGCGGTGCCGAACGCGGTCAGCGGCCGAGGCGCTGCGTACTCCCTGTTCGTCATCGGCCTCGGCCTGCCCGACCTGCGGCCGGCGGTGGACGCCGGCATGAATGCGGTGTTGGCCGCCGCCGGCGACGACGTCGTGCCCGGTGGCCTGATGAACCTCTCCGGCTCCGCCGGCCCGGAGGCGCTGCTGGCCAACTGGTCCCCGGCCGACCGTGACCGCCTCCTGCGGGTCAAGCGCTCGTACGACCCGACCAACGTGTTCTCGACGAACCAGGCGATCATCGCGTGAGCCGGCGAGGAGACTCCCCGAAGTCCAGGTAACCCCGTCCGTGCCGCAGCGGCGTTTCGGACGCCGACGCTGCTGCGCACGGCCCCTGTTGACCGGTGACCGGCGGCACAGCTAGCGACGAGCGTGACGCAGCGCCGCCACAGCGAACGACACGGCGACGCCCGCGAGGCCCAGCCCGGCGACGACGACCGGGCTCGGGCCTCGCGGCTCGCCGTGGTCGCGGAGCGCATCCATGACGTCCAGCGCCGACAGATTATTGATCATCAGATACCACAGGATGGTGTAGACCGCCTGGAACACCCGCGGCGTGCCGGTCACCGTGCCGAGTGTCAACGCCAGCGCCGGGATGAACAGCGCACCGCCCGCCCAGGCCAGCAGGCCCGCCGCGTCACCGACGACCGCCATCCGCACCGCCGCGCCGGCACCGGTCAGCGCGGCGAGCGCCACCCCGGCGGCCCACTCGGCGAGCAGACGCCCGCGCGTGGCCGGACAGGCGGCGAGGATCGCGGCCACGCCCGACGTCGTGTGCTGCGTGCCCAGCCGCGACCACAGCAGGACCGGCCAGATCCAGACGGCTGCGAGCATCAGCCCGGGCGGCACCGCCACGCTCGCCACCGCGAGCAGCCCGGCGCCCAGCCACCACCACAACGGCGTGCCCTGCAGCAGGATTTGCAGCTCGCCCTGGAAGAGCCGGACCCCGGTCACACCAGACGACGGCACCGTTCGCGGCAGCCCACGGTAGACCGTCCGCGGCTCCGGCCCGCTCTGGACGCTCCTGCCGCTCGCCGCCGGTCGGTCGAACCGGTGAAACCACAGGGCCGGCAGCAACGCCAGCCCGACGGCGAGCGCCGTCAGGGCCAGCCGGCCGCCGACGAACGGCGCCGTCAGCGGCAGGCCCGACCACTCGAACGTTCGCAGTGGCGTGTCGACGAGCATCAGCCCCAGCCCCGGCGCCTCCGGTGCGGGGGAGCGGCCCGCCAGGTCCGCCGCCATCGACGCGGTCACGTGCGCCATGCCGATCCCGCCCAATGGCGCGTCCGGCGACTGACCGGCGAGCGCGCCCGCCATCCAGACGAAGCACCACAGCACGTTGCCGAACCCGCCGCGCAGCACTGGCGTCGTCTCGAACAGAATCGCCGCCGCGGCCGTGACGGCGAGCATCGGCAGCGACAGGAGCACGAACGGGGTCAGCAGCCCGGCCGGGTCGACCGCCCGGGACTCGCCCCGCAGCAACTGCAGCGCCAGCGCGGTGGCCGCCAGGACCGCCGCCATCGAGCCGAGCAGCAGCAGGTTGCTCAGGAACTTGCCGGCCATATACACACCGGAACGCAGTGGCGTCGCGGCCAGCAGCCGCCCCACACCGGTCCGCTCGTCCCGCGTGACGGCGTCCCGGGCCAGATAGAAGCCGACGAACGTGAGCCACAGCGCGCTCGTCAACGCGGTGACCAGGCCGACGTATGCGCTGGTGTAGACGCCCCGATATCCACCGGCGTCCAGCACCACCCAGTGCGCGTCCCGCGCCGGCACCGCCAGCCACCCCAGGCCGATCGCCGACAGGAGCATCAAGGCATACGCCGGGCGCCGCACCCGCTCGCGGAAGTCGGCCAGCGCCAGGCCCCACAGCGCCGTCACCGGTGCACCACACCCAGGTAGGCATCCTCCAGATCCGGCGGTGCGGGAACCGCGTCCGGCAGCGGGCGAGCCGTCGCGAGCACACGCAACCGCACGCCGTCGGCGGTGCGCACCAGGCGCGTCGTCAGCAACCGTTGCTGGATGCCGGCCGCGGCCTCAGGGGGCACCACCACCTCCCAGACATGACCGGCGACGGTCCGCAACAGATCCTCGGGGCGCCCGTCGAGCCGCACCCGACCGTCCTTGATCACCGCGATCCGGGTCGCGACAGACTCGATGTCGGACACGATGTGCGTCGACAGCAGCACGACCCGGTCCGCGGCGAGATCACTAAGCAGGTTGCGGAACCGGACCCGCTCCTCGGGATCGAGGCCCGCCGTCGGCTCGTCGACGATGACGACCCGCGGATCGGCGAGCAGCGCCTGCGCGATGCCGACGCGGCGCAGCATGCCGCCCGAGAAGCCGCCGAGCGGCCGCCGCGCGGCATGGGTGAGGTTCACCAGCTCGAGCAGCTCGTCGATGCGGGACCTCGCGGAACGGCTCGAAAGCCCTTTCACCGCGGCCAGATAGGCCAGGAACTCGCGGGCCGTCAGGTTTGGATAGACACCGAAGTCCTGCGGCAGATAACCGAGCGCGCGGCGCAGCGCGCCCGGGCGGGCGACCGCGTCGGCGCCGTCGAAGCGCACCTGCCCGCCCGTCGGCCGCGTGACCGTCGCGGCGATGCGCAGCAGCGACGACTTGCCGGCCCCGTTCGGACCGAGCAGCCCCAGCAGACCGGGCCCGAGACGCAGCGTGAGGCCGTCGACGGCGCGCTTCTGCCCCTTGTAGACCTTCGTGATGTCGAGCAGTTCGAGCATGCCCTCAAGCGTCGTGGGATTCGGATGCCCGCACATCTGCCGAACGGCAGAGATCGCACGTCACCCGCCAGCCGTCCTCGTGCGGCCCGGCGTGCAGCGAACCGCCGAGCGCGCCGACCCGCTCGGCCAGCCCTGCCAGCCCGGTGCCGCCGCCGGGGCGCGGCCGCCGCGGGCCACCGCCCCCACTGTCCACAATGGTCAGCAGCCCGGTCCGGTCCAGGGACACGACGACCGTCGTCGCCTTCGGCGCGTGCCGCCGGACGTTGGTCAGTGCTTCGACGACCACGTGATACGCGGCGGTGCCGGCCTCGGGGCTCAACGTCACGTCCGGCGCCATCCGAAGCGTGGCGCGGGCCGGGCCGGTGGCGTCGAAGCGGGCCACCACCTCGGGCAGGTCCCCGAGCCCGTGGACCCGCAGCGGCGCCTGCTCGTCGGCGCCGCGCAGCGTCCGCACCATGTTGTCCATCGCGTCGAGCGCCCGCAGGCCGGCCGCCTCGATCCGGGCGAGCGCGTCCGGGTCGCCGGCCACCTGGGCGGCCTGCGCCTGCACCACGATGCCGGTCACCTCGTGGGCCACCAGGTCGTGCAGGTCCCGGGCAAGGTCCAGCCGCTGCGCACGGCGCGCCCGCTCCTCCGCTCGGAGCCGTCGCTGGTCACCGGCGCGCAGACGGAGACCGGCGCCTGTGGCACACATCCCGACGAAGAACGTGGTGGCGACCAGCAGCACCGACGCCTCGAACCGGTTGGTCGGCACGTGGAGGGTCACCCGCAGCGGCAGAGCGACGATCGCGAGGCCGACGGCCGCCGCCTCGATCACGGTCCCGCGACGGGTGACACGCACCTGCAGTACCGCCAAAGCCGCCAACTCGACCGGGAACCACAACGCCGCCGGTGCGGGCGGCCCACGGTGAGCGGCGTCCACCACCAGCGACAACAGCACCGCGGGCAGGGCGAGCCGAGGCATGACGGCAGTGGCGACCGCGCCGACCGCGGCCAGACTGGCGAGGATGCCCGACGGCCCGGTCACCGGCAGCGCGCACAGCGCCGCGAGCGCCGCGAGCACCACCAGGAGCCACTTCCTGAGGTGTTTCACGTGGCCACATTTCCGCTGTCCCAGGCCCAGACGGCGATCCCCACCCGATTGCGGACGCCGAGCTTGCGCTGGACGGCGGCGATGTGGGTCTTCACCGTCCCTGCGGAGATGAACAGCTCCGCCCCGATCTCCGCGTTGGTGCGCCCCGCGCCGACGTGTGCGGCCACCTCCAGCTCACGCTCGGTGAGCGGCTCCGGCACTGGCGCCCGCGGCGGGCGGGGCGCGGTGACGTGCTTGAGCAGCCGCACGGTGATCGAAGGGCTGATCAGGCTGTCCCCGGCGACGGCGGCCCGAACCGCCTCCACGAGCAGCGCCGATCCGGACCGTTTCAACAGGAACCCGGAGGCGCCGTCGCGGAGGGCAGGATAGACGTATTCGTCGAGGTCGAAGGTGGTGACCACGACCACTTTGGTCGGTCCGCCGGCCAGGTGCCGGGTGAGGGCGAGCCCGTCCATCCGCGGCATCCGGATGTCGACGAGCGCGACGTCGGGCACGAGCTCCGTCGCTTGTTCGAGCGCTTGAACCCCGTCGGCGGCCTCGCCGACAACGTCGATGTCGGGCGCTGCGGTGAGGATCCGGCGCAGTCCGTCCCGCACGATGTCCTGGTCGTCGGCGATCAGCACCCGGATACTCACCGCACCGAGCCTACGCACCCGGTTCTGGTGCGCATCTGCCGAACGGCAGACTTCGGCGCCGCGCAGGAGCTCGATTCAGGTCCGAGTGATGTTGTTGTTGGCGGCCCGCCTGTACGACCTGTGGCACGGATGAGCACTAGAGTCCACATGCCGGTGGCCGCCAAGCGGGCCGGACGCGGCTGGCTCAGGTGCCAGGTGCGTGGTAGTCGACGGTCTTCTGGACGGCTTGGTCGATCTCAGCCGGGGTCAGCAGCGCTACGGTCTTGGCGGTGGCTCCACCGGACGCGCCGATCGCGAGAGCGACGGCGGCGGCCGACTTGTTGTCCGGCAGTTCGCAGATCACGTGCGTGTCGGGCTCCCCGAAACTGAAGTCGAACGACTCGAGTCGCCCGCCGACACTTTCGGCCATTTTCCGGACCGCCTCGACTCGTCCGCTGCCCCCATCCTTGAACAGCCCGCGGAATCCGTCGGGCGTGTAGGTCGCCTCGATAAGGAATCTGGACATCGAGATCACCCCCTCAAGACCGAGCGTAGTCGCGGGAGGGCTGCCCCGCCGAACGGCTCGAACGGCAAGGAATCCGGAGTGCTCGCCTTCGTCGGCCAGACGCCGGCCCGGACGGCCCGGTACGGGCTCGGCCACGCCGAGATCGTTGAGGCCACCAGCGCGCACCGTCGTCAACCGGGATGAGCTACGCGACCCGGCGCCGACAGTCACGGCACGGTCAGGACGACTTTGCCGCGGACATGCCCGGTCTGCACCTCGCGATGCGCGAGGTGGGCTTCGGTCAGGGGGAACATCGCGTGGATCGGGAGCTGTAACCGGATTGGGACTGCGACAGACGCCCGAAGCTCAGGCCAGCGCTGACATGCGTCCTCGCGGTTCGTGCTCCAAGGCCATAGCACGCACTCCGCACGGCGGTGTTGGTCGTCGGGTCTGGCCCCACCGGCTTGCCTGAATCGTATTACGTCGAGATGCTGGACGTAATACACCCGGCGGGATGGCAGATGCCGCCGGTCAAGGTCCTGTTGGTCCAGTGGGACACCAACACCACCTACCTCGGCGTCACGGATACGGGCCGCAAGGTGACCGTGGCGTTCGTCTGTACGAGCATCGCGACCAAGTCGCTGGCGAAGAGGTCAGATCCGATCGGTGGTGTCGGTCCGGTTCGGTCGCGGCGAACTCGACAGCATCATTGCCGCAGCGACCGCAGCCGGCCAGCCGTTGTCGACGTACGTACGCAACGCCGCGCTCGCGACGTCAGCGGCGATAGACGTCGAGGCGGCGCGGCGTGAGTTGCGCACGGCAACAAGGGCGCTCGACGAACTGCGCCGGCGGCTGGGCTCCACCGCGTGACTGCCGGTGGGCGCCCACGCAAGGGGCGGTAGCTCACGGCGCACGCTGGGAGAGATCCAGAAGACGATCTTGCCCCTGAGTCCACCCGATCGGCTGAAACGGCGGTGGCGGCGGCTTCGTTCCGGTCCTTCACAGCGCTCAGGTCTCGCTATCCCGGGTGGGAACCGCAGCGTTGTCCTGGCCGGCGGCGAGCACGGCCGCTATGGCGCAGAGCAGTGCCGTCCAGGCGAGCGTGGTGCCCGCGGTCGTACGGTCGGCGAGCCAGCCGGCAACCCACGGTCCGACGGTCTGGCCCGCGGCGAACAGGCCGTGAACGCGGCCAGCGTCGGCATCCTGTCGGCGTGGGTGGTGGTGTCGCGCACGAGTGTGGTGATGGCCGCCGGCACGGACAGAAACGCGGCCCCGTAGGCGGCTGGGGACGCGATGAGCATCGCCGGGGCGGGCGTCAACAGCGGCGCGGCGGCGGCTGCGCTGACCGTCGTCAGGAGGGTGGCGAGGGTCCGCGCGTGTGGCCATGCGGCGGCCGGCCTGCTCCACAGGTGTGGTCCGGCGAGGACGGCGAGGCCGAGTATCGTCTAGGTCAGCGACGTCTGTGCGGCCGACCACCGGTGCTCGGCCAGATAGGCCGACAGAAATGTGATGTACGTGATGTAGCCGGTGGCGAAGAGCGTGTAGGCGGCGGCGAAGCGCCACAGTGGACGGACCTGGGCTCGGCGGCATATGGCGGCCTCGGTGTCCTCGCCGTCGCGAGGGTCGGTGCGTGCCGCGCGCCAGCTTATGACGGTGGCGACTGCGGCGTTGACGGCCAGGCCGAGCCAGGCCAGCGGCCAACGTTCGGGGTGCCGGTCCAGCAGCGAGGGGACCGTGGCGCCGTCGAGCACGATGCCGGCACCCGAGCCCGCGACGTAGACGCCGATCGGTGTGGCCGAGCCGACCGTGGTGGCCAGCCGGGAGGCGATCCCGCTTCCGGTGACGAACACCAGCGCACCCGCAGCGCCGGCCGCCAGGCGCGCGGCGAGCAGGGCGGGGTAGCTGCTGCTCACCGCGGCGACGCCGAGCGCACCGACAGCCGACCATTCCCCACCGGAAGGTGCTGGTCAACGTCAGCAGCCGGGCCAGCGGCGCCGCCACCAGCGCGCCGACGAGGTATCCGATGCCGTTCGCGGTGGTCACCGCGCCAACCTGGGCAAGGCTCCAGCCGAGGTCGGTGCTCATGGCCGGCACCTCGCCCGACGCCTCGAGCTGCTCACCAGCATCGCGAGCCGGGCGGGCGCACCCGACCCGGCCACGCTGGGACGGCAGCTTCTCATGCTGGTCATCGGCGCGACGACGGTCGCGAACCACCACGACCACGCCCGCGCCGCCGCCGATGCCCGGCAGGCCGCCCTCGCCCTCCTCGGCATCGCCAGCGGGGGCACCCACCGCGCCTGACATGGCGCCCACCCGTCGGCGGCCGGCGTCATCTGATCGCGACGACCACGTTGCCGAACGGGCTCGCCGACTCGTAGTAGCGGCCGGCCCACGGCAGCCAAGTACCCATTGCCGCCAGCGCGCAATGAGCGGCAATAGAGGCGCTGGCGGCGCGTCACGGAATGCGAGGGCGGGGAACTCGCGGGCATGGGGCGCGACGGGTAACCGCCCCGCCCGACGACGGAGATCTGGCGATCATGAGCGAGCGTATCGAACTGGCGCTTGCGGCATGAGAATTCGGGTGCTGACCTGGCCAAACTTGACTCAGGGCGGCTTTCGAGGCACTTGGCTGCACATCGGCCGGCGAGAGTATCCGCAGCTCACGGCCTGAATGAAGGTGCCCCCGGCAGGAATCGAACCTGCGACACACGGTTTAGGAAACCGTTGCTCTATCCCCTGAGCTACGAGGGCGCGGAGCACAGTGTACCGACGCGGGCGTTGACCTGCGTCGGCATATCCCGCCCCGGCGTGGCACCGGTGCGTTCGGGCTGGTGGGACCGGCGCTCGATCACACAATCGGCGTTTGCGATGGGTGGGTCCGGCCGGCATGCCCGGTGGGCTCGCCGTGACCCTGGGTGGTTCGCTTCGCCGAGCACTCGTCGAGATCCCGTGGCGGGCCGGGTGGGTCCTTGGAACTGAATATAAGCTCGGCTTATACTCGGAGGATGTGGGATGTCAGGCTGCATCCGGACGTCGAGGCGTGGTTCTTGGAGCTGTGTCGTGTCGACCCGATCACTGCTGACCTGGTCGCCGAGGCGATCGACGTTCTTACTGAGCAAGGGCCAGCGCTCGGTCGGCCACTGGTCGATCGGCTCAAGGGCAGTCTGTACCAGAACATGAAGGAACTGCGGCCGGGTTCAGCCGGTCGCTCCGAGGTTAGGATGATCTTCGCGTTCGATCCGGCGCGCGAGGCGATCTTTCTGGTGGCCGGGGACAAGTCCGGGCAGTGGCAGACGTGGTATCGCAATGCGATCCCGCTTGCGGACACTCGGTACGCCGACCATCTCGCGGCGCTGAAAGAGGAGGGTCAGTCGTGACCGAGGCTTCGAACTGGCAGGACGTGAAGGCAAAGGCTCGCGCCGCCGATCCGACCTGGGACAGCGCCGAGCGGGTTGCTCGCCGCCAGCAGATGCGAGAGCAGATGCTGGCCTCAGTCAGCGGTGCTCAACTGGCTGAGATCCGCAAGCAGCTCGGCGTGACGCAGGCTCAACTGGCTGAAGCGACCGGGCTGACGCAGGCGCGTATCAGCCAGATCGAGAACGGCGACGCCGTCGGCCTGGAGACGCTGCGGGCCTATGTGGTCGGGCTCGGTGGCCAACTCGACATCGTCGCCCGCATCGGCAACATCCAGCTCAACGTGGCCTGACTGGGCGGCCTTCCAACTGGCAGTAACCGATGCACTTGGCGGCCGACGAGCCCCGTGCGGCAGCACCTGCTCGCCGCCTCATTGTTAGTCCGTCGGCTGCTGCCTGGGTGGCAGAAGGCGACGATTTCGTAGTCGAGGACATCTGCGAGAGCTGGACGGAGTTGGCGTGCAAGGAAGGAGGATTCATGACCGAGTTCCACGACTGGGAGGATATTCGCGCAGACCTCGACGACGGAGACAGCGAAGCGTTGGCCGCGGAACGGGCACGGACCGAAGCATGGATCAGCGCTGTCGAGGGCTTCGACGAGCTGACCGCCGAACGGAATCAGTCCGTTGCGCAAGCCGCCGCCTCCGTGCGAGCTGAAGGGCTCACGATCAGCTCAGACGCTGAGGCGATCATGGAGCGCTGGGCTCGCGGTGAACTCAGTACGACCCAGATGCGAGAGCTGGTTCGGCAGCTCCACACCACATGACCGTCGACCCATACAGCGACCCGGCCTCCGAGGTGCTCCGCAATCGGTTCGGTATCACCGACCCGGACCGTCTCCGCGTTGTGGAGGCCGACCTGACCGCAGCAGCGTTGGCGGACCTCGGCACCCGGATCCTGCCCGGCGGCTACGATCTCATCCACCTGCGCCTGTTCCACGCAGAGATCTTCGGTGATCTGTACCCGTGGCGGGTGAGATTCGAACTGTGGGCATCGCCAAGAGCGATCCCTTCTGCCTGCCGCAGATGCTGGCCTGGGTAAGCGGCGCTCAACTGATTGACATTCGCCAGCGGCTCGGCGTGACGCGAGCAGACGGTTGATGCTTTTTCACCCGTAGGCGAGTCCTATTGCTGCCGCGCCTGAGCGCTCACCGAGCCAGGCGGTGCCGGAAGGCGTTCTTCGAAGTGGTGTGGGTGCGGTACAGCGGGCTGCACGGCGTGCCGGCCAGCCATGCCTCCAGGTCGTCGAGCTCCCGTCCCTTGCGGCGTTCGGCGAGGAACGTGAACTCGGTCATGATCCCGACGACGCTGCGGTTGGCGGTCGGGGCGATCCGTCGGTTGCTCATATGTTCGACCTCGGCGGCGACCAGCTCGTTGTCAGCGCCGTACGCAGCCATGATCGCGGCGATGCGGTCGGCGGCACGGGGCAGCGCGGTGGCGGCGGGTGCGAGCGGAAGAAGGATCGGGAGCAGGGTCGTCTCGTTGACCAGCAGTAACACGTCCGGTCGCCACGCGAACCGAGTGGCGTACCACTCGCCGAGCGCGGTGGTCGACTGCTCATCCGCGTGCAGGTCCGGCGCGCCTATTCGGTCGCGGAGCTTCTTGGTCGCGCGCACGATCATCACGGCGAAATCATGGCAGTGGCGTGGCGGCGTCCCTCGCCGAGTACTCGTTGAGCGCCGATCAAACGTATATACTGTCAATCGAGGTTGGATATATGGGGAGCTGCCATGACCAAAAAGCTCATCGACATCGACCTGGACGCGCTGGCGGAGGCGACAGCCTTGCTTGGGACGAAGACGCAGAAGGACACCATCAACACCGCGCTGCGCGAGGTTGCTGCCGTCCAGCGTCGTGCCAAGGCACTGGACGAGCTGACCGAGATCGCCGCTACCGGGGCGTTCGATCACCTGCTTGACAAGGGGAACTACCGGCCGTGAGCACAGTCCGGTTCCTTGCCGACACGAGTGCCGTGGTGCGTCTGCTGAGCAACCGGCGGGTGCAGGAGCTGTGGCAGCCGCAGTTGCGGGCTGGCGTCGTCGGTATCTGCACGCTCACTGAGCTGGAGTTCCTCCGCGGAGTGCAGTCCAAGGCCGACCACGACCGGTATGCAGCCCTGTTGGGATCGGCCTTTACGTGGGTGGTGACCCCGGACGACGTGTGGCAACGGGCCGCCGAGGTCCAGCAGATGCTCGCGGACGGTTCGGAGCACCAGGGACCCAGCGCGGTCGACCTGCTAGTGGCGGCGACCGCTGAGCTGTCCGGCCTGTCGCTGCTGCACTACGACCACGACTTCGAAACGATCGCGCGGACGACGCAGCAACCGACCACCTGGCTGGCGGCTCCTGGCTCGATCGACTGACCCGGGCATCGGCTTTCCACGCGTGTGGTTACGCGGTGGGGCGTGGCACTTGCTCGTCCGTGGCGTGGGCGGCGTAGAGCAAGACGCGCCCGCTGCTGGCAGCAACATCGCCCAGCTCCACGGTGGGATCGTTCGGGTCGAAGGCGGCCTCCTCCGCCCACCGCGTCGTGGTCTCGCCGGCGCCGATCGGCACAGGGGCGCAAGCGGCATGCGGTTCCGAGGTCATCGGTAGCTTCTCCCGATCAGGTTGGGCCCGCTCAACTGGCTGTGCTGACGTACAGGCCGGCGCGTTCCAGGCGGTCCAGCAGGCTCGGCTTGCGGGCGTGCTCCTGGCACAACTGGTGGATCCGGCCGCGGAACGCCTTGCGTTGACCGTCGCGTTCGCCGAGTGCCTTCAGGTCGGTCAGCAGTGCGACCGCGGCGTCGTACTCCTTGGGTTTCTTGGTCGCGATCAGCTCCGCAACCCGCTGCCACGCCCGCTCCGGGTCGGCGGCCAGTTCGTCCAGGCGCTGCTCGCGGGCGGCCGCGGCGGCCGCTTCACGGCGAGCCTGTTCGGCTGCCTCGCGCTTTGCAGTCTGCTGTTGCCGGGCTGTCCAGCGGGTCTCCGCGCCCGCCAGCAACTCACCCACCGTGCGACCGCCGTCGACCGATTCGATGGTCGCGCCGCCGCCGTACCGGCGCAGCAGCTCGGCACGAAGGTGCACGCCGTCGCCGCGCAGCAGCCGCACGATGGCCTCGTCCTTTTCGGCCGCCGGCAGGCGCTTCACCCATTTGGCCAGCGCCGCCGCGGAGGGCGCCTTCGTGGCGGCCAGCGACGCGCTGGCCTGGGCTGCCGTTTCGAGCAGATCGAGATCCAGGCGCAGGAACTCCGCGAAACTGCGCAGCGGGCCCGACAGTTGCGCCAGACCGGGCGGTACCGGCGGCTCCAGTGCATCCTCGTCCAGCTCCTGGTTCTGCACGCACAGCAGCCACGCCAGGTAGAGCAGGCGGTTGTCGCCGGCGGCCAGCTCCGCCCGGGCGGGGACGATCGACGCGAGAGCGGCCTCCTCCTCCCACCACTCCTCGTCGCCGTCCTCGTCCTCGCTGTGCAGGTCGAGGATCACATGCTCACCCGAGACGAATGACGATGCGGCATCACCCACGCAGTACGTCGCCGCGAGCGCCGGATCCAGCAGCGACGCCGGCAGCCGCAGCATGATCCGGCGGGTGCCCCAGTTCGCCAGGTACAGGTGGGCGTCGAAGTACCGCTGCATCCAGTCGCGGGGATCGGCCTTCAGGTCGCCCCACTGGTAGTCGTTGACGAAGCTCGACGCGCTGATCCGGCCACGGGTCGACACCGCCCGCAGCTCGTTCTGCTCCGTGGCGGTCAGCGGCCGGTCGATCGCCACGAACTCGTAGTACTGGTACTCACTCACGAGTCATCCACCCCAGTGCCGGTACGCCTCGATCCACTCCGAACCGTCCGGCGGCGGATCCGGCAGCGGGAGGTCCAAGATCGCGATCGCCTGCCGCTCCCGACCCCGGTGGCAGATCGCCACGACCCGCTGGCCCCTCAGGTCCACCTTCCGGACCGTGACCTCGACACCGAGGACCTGCGTCGTGAACGGCAGTGCGAGGTTGTCCTCGATCATGGTGTACAGGCCGGTCAACTGCTCATCTTCGTTGTAGCAGTCAACGATCGCGTCTTCGACCAACACATCGAGTTCTTTCCGGCTCAGCGAACCCACCGCCGGAGGATAGCGGAGACCATCGGTAGCGGTGATGAAGAGCATGCGACGATCCTGACATGGGCGCCGACGTGACGGTGGAGAGCGAGCTTGCCCGGCTGCGCCGTGAACTGGAGCGTTTGCGGGCGGAGAACGTCCGCCTGTCGCGTCTGCTGGACCTGCGGGGTCAGGACACCGCCCCGGCGCCGGAGCAACTGTCCGCGGCCATTGCACCGCCGGGCCTGGTCCATATGGCGTCGCCGGTGGAGGACAAACTGGCTCTGTACGCCGACCGGTTCCGGGCCCGGGCCGACGTGTACGCGGTGCGTTGGGAGAACAACCGAACCGGCACGAACGGATGGATGCCCGCGGTCGCCGGCGGCTGGCGCAAGGGAGCCGATCGGAGAGCTGCAACATATCTCCCGCTCACCGCCGACGTCCTCTCGGCGCACCTGGTGGGTGACGTCTTCATCGGGCTGTACCCACTGCTCGGCGACAACTCATGCCACTTCGTCGTGGCGGACTTCGACGGCCCGGCCGCGATGCTCGACGCGCTCGCCTACACCAAAGCGGCCCGCGCCAACGGGGTACCAGCGGCGCTCGAAATTTCCCAGTCGGGGCGTGGCGCACACGTGTGGGTGTGCTTCACCGAAGCGATCTCCGCAGCCACTGCCCGCTGCGTCGGCACCGCGCTGATCCACGAGGCAACGGTGCTGCGCGGCACGATGGACCTGCGCTCCTACGACCGGCTGTTTCCGAACCAGGACGTGCTGCCCGAGGGCGGCTTCGGCAACCTGATCGCCGCGCCGCTGCAGGGCCGCCGCCGCGGGGACGGGTTGACGGCGTTCCTGGACCTGGCGACGCTGGAGCCGCACAAGGACCAGTGGGCGTACCTGTCGACCCTTGACCGGCTCAGCCCTGGTGACGCGACCAGGGTCGCCCGGCGCGCGAAACAGGCGGTCGTCGGCGCCGACGTCGCCACGCTGAGCAGATCCGACGCCACAAAGGTGCATCCGCCGCTGTCCGCAGTCCTGCACGCGGAGCTCGGCGCCGGGCTAAGCCTCGACGCGGCCCAGCTGACGCCTGCGGCCTTGTCGACGTTCAAGCACGCGGCGTCCATGGCCAACCCGAAGTTCTACGAACTCCAGCGCCTGCGCAAATCCACCTGGGACACGCCGCGGTTCATCCGCGGGTACGACCTGACCGTCGACGACCGCCTGCTCCTGCCACGCGGGCTGCGGCACACCGTCGAAGCGATCGTCGAGCGCGCCGGCTCACGCCTCGCCATCACGGACGTGCGAAATCCTGGACGTGAGATCGACGTCGCCTGTACAGCCCAACTCGATACCAGACAGAGCGCGGCGGTCGGCGCATTGCTCGCCCATGACGATGGCGTCCTCGTCGCACCGCCGGGGTCGGGCAAGACCGTCATGGCCTGCGCGGTGATTGCCGAGCGGGGAACGGCCACCCTGGTACTCGTCGACCGGAAGGCACTGGCCGAGCAGTGGCGCACCCGGATCGAGCAGTTCCTGGGCATCAAGCCAGGGCAGGTCGGTGGCGGCAGGCGCAAGCTCAGCGGACTGGTGGACATCGCCATGCTGCCCTCCCTGGCCAGGCGCGACGACGTCGCCGAACTCACCAACGGCTACGGGCACGTCATCGTCGACGAATGCCACCATCTCGCGGCCGCCGCGTACGACCACTCGGTCAAGAACATCGCCGCGCAGTTCTGGCTCGGCCTCACCGCCACCCCGGCCCGGCGTGACGGACTCGGTGAACTCGTCCTCTGGCAACTCGGACCCGTCCGGCACACGATCACCCATGAGGTACCCGGCAACGAGGATCAGGGCACGCTCCTGGAGGTCTTGGAGACCGGAGCCGGACCACGGCGGCTGCTGTACCTGCACGAGACTGCCTTCGCGTTTCGCTCCGACGATGCCGAGCCGTCCGCTCCCACCGCAATCGCCGAAGCGCACCGAGCCCTCGCCGTGGACGAGGCACGCAACACCCAGCTTGTCGCCGACGTGACCGCCGCCCTGCAACGCGGGCGCAACTGCCTGGTGCTCACCCGTCGAGTCGCACACGTCGAGTCGCTCACCTCCGCGCTCGCTTCGCGCGGCCACCGGGCCCTTGTGCTGCAGGGCGGGATGTCCACCACCGACCGGCGTGCCGCTGTGGGCCTGCTCGCCGACGCCAAGGCCGGCGACGGCGTCCTCGTCATCGGCACAACGCCGTTCATCGGCGAAGGCTTCGACGCACCTGCCCTCGACACGCTGTTCCTGGCCGCGCCGGTCTCCTACGACGGGCTGCTCATCCAATGCGCCGGCCGGGTGATCCGCGCCGCGCCCGGCAAGGCCGTCGCCGAGGTCCACGACTACCACGACCGCGACACCCCAATCCTCGCCGCGTCGCTCCAACGCCGCATGCCCGGCTACCGTGCACTCGGCTTCGCCAAGGCATAGGGGGTAGGTGTCACGGGCGTAGGTATCCGCCTAACGTGGTCGGCTATGCATGGCGCGAACGAGCTGCCCGATGTCGATGAGGCTGCCGACGACGCAACGGTCCGTTTGACGGGGGCGGAGGCGCTGGCCAACGTGCTGGCCGTGCTGCAGTTGTGCGGCGCGGGCAAGCTGCGCTGCAGCGAGAAGACCCAGCGGCCGTCCGCCGCCACCGTTGCGGGGGTGGCGGAGGTGCTGGCTGGCGGGGACTTCTATCCCACGGAGCCGATCGCGGCGTTCGCCTGGCCGCTGCTGATCCAGGCCGGCGGGCTCGCCGAACTGGCCGGTAGCCGGTTGCACTTGACCGCGAAGGGTCACGCCGCGTTGGGTCGGCCGCCGGCCGAGACGATCCGTACGCTGTGGCGCTCCTGGGTCGGTAAGGCGGTTATCGACGAGCTGAGCCGGGTCGAGCACATCAAGGGCCAGCGCACCGCCAACACGCTGACCTCGGCGAAGACCCGCCGGCAGGCGGTTGCCGCGGCGCTGTCCCGCTGCCCGGCCGGCGAGTGGGTGGCGATCGACGACCTGTTCGACACGATGCGACGCGGCGGGCTGTCGCCGACGGTGGCGCGCAGCGACCGGGCGTTGTGGCGGTTGTACTTCGCCGATCCGGAGTACGGTAGCCTCGGCTACGCCGGGTACGCGGACTGGCCGATCTTGGAGGGCCGGTACACGCTGGCGGTGCTGTTCGAGTACGCCGGCACGCTGGGGCTGTTCGACCTCGACTACACCGACCCGGCCGGCGCCCGGGATGACTTCCGCGGCAACTGGGGCACCGACGAGCTGGAGTATCTCAGCCGCTACGACGGGCTGCGGGCGGTGCGGCTCAACGCCCTGGGCGCCTACGCCTTGGGCCTGACCGACCGCTACCAGGCGCCCACGGCGGATGCGGCGGTGGCCGGGGCGTTGAAGGTGCTGCCCAACCTGGACATCGTGGTCACCGGCGAGCTGCCGCCAGCCGACCGGTTGATGCTGGACGCGTATGCGCAACGCACCGCGGACCGGGTCTGGGCATTGCGCGAGGCGACCCTGCTGGCCGCGCTGGACGCCGGCCGCCGTCTCGATCAGCTCCGCGAGTTCCTGGCCGCTCGCGCCACCCACGAACTGCCCAATGCGGTGACTACCCTGCTGGCCGACGTCACGGCTCGTACCGGGCGGCTCCGCAGCCTCGGTGTGGTCCGCCTGGTGGAGTGCGCCGACCCGGCGCTCGCCGTCCTGATCGCGGGTGACCGGCGGCTGCGCGGCCTGTGCCAGCCGGTCGGTGACCGGCACCTCGCCGTGACCGTGGACCGGGATCCGGAGTTCCGCAAGGCGCTGCGGGCGCTGGGCCACGTGCTGCCCAGCGACACCCCGGCCTGAACCGAGGAGGTTGGCCGGCTGCAGGGTGGGGGTGTGGTGTGGCCCTCTGCACCGGCGAGGCGACCGCCCTACCGGGGCTCAGCCTCCGGGACAATGCCGCCAACGGCCGATGGTCGGTGTGGACGCCACCCGGGCGCGACCCTGCTCGCCGGAGGCGGTCAGCAGGGCGGAGGGATTGCGCGGCCTGTAGGCCGCAAATCGTCGCCAGCTCGCGGAGCGGGATATCTCCGCCGAAGATCTCCGGACCTGATGAACTGGCATCGCTCAGAGCCGGCCGCCGATCCACTGGTGCGGCTGTTGTCTTCAAATGACCCGAGGGTGGATTACGGCGAGATCAGGCGGATCGCTCCTGCTCGACATGGCCCCGCCTGCGGCGGACGAGCGCCTTTCTGCCCTTGCCGGTAATCTGCGACACCCGCTGCGGCGACAGGTCGAACACGCGGCCGGCATCGCGGACGGTCATGCCGTCGGCGATCAGGCGATCCAGCGCCTTCTTCGTCGCCTCGGCCGCGCGCCGGTCAGCCTGCTGCGCTTCCTGCCGCGCGCGGAGCGCGTCAAGGACGTCCTCGACGTCGGGGACCTCGGGTCGCACGGTCACCGTGAACGAAGCCGGCGCGACGTCCAGGAACAGCGCGATGGCCTCTCGGACCATCGTCTCGGCCTCGGCGAGCCGCCGCACCTGGCTGTGGATGCCCTTGACCTCTGGCACCGTGATCGCCCACCAGTCACCGGAACGTCGGCAGACCGCGGTGTAGTTGTTCATCGCCACCAGTCCTCTCCCAGCTCGCTGCTGAGATCACGCATGATCCCACGGGCGGTGAGCTCGTTGATCTCGTTGTGGCGCGGAATCACAACCTTCTGAGCGCCGCACCGGTAGATGCTGTGGCTACCACCCTCTCGGACGAGTCCGAAGTCGACGTCCTTGTCGGCTGCTGCTCTACGGATCTTCCGAAGCAGTTCATTTCGGCCCACAACCCGAATCTAGGGTACTAGACAAACATTGTCTAACCAACTAGACAAGTGCCCAAAAGGGTTCAATAGCTGGTGAAGGCGTGTGGGCCAGTGCTGCCGCGTTGGCCCACCGGGTGTGGCTCCAGATGTTGGGGCCGCGCGAGTTCGTCTGTCACATGGTGGGAGCCGGTCGGGCCGCGAGCGGTCCGGGCGGGCTCCCCTCGTCGTCGCTTCCGCCGCTATCGGAGCCCCTGGAAGCAGCACCGACCATCCACCGACCTCGGCCACAACCTGCGGCAACGGCAGGACACCGACGAGGCTCACTCGCAGCCGCTCGGCGTCCAAGACCGCGGCCCGGTCGGTCTCCCGTTGCACGGTCGCCACCCGGCCGCGGCCCGCGGCGTCGAGGATGTCCTTGAAGTGCGCTCGTGCAGTTGAGTAGTTGTCGAAATGCGCGGCAACGGACACGAGAATCCCCCAGACGTTCTCCGACCAGCATGCGGCGCGCTCGACGTACGTCACTGACCACTCCTCACCTACGGCATTGACGATACGCGCGCTAGATCCTCGTCGATGTTGATAAAACGACTGCAAGGGCATGTTAGCGTTGTTTTATCGAAGGTGAGGGTGTGATGCCGAAGCGAACGAGGTCCTACATGCCGACGACCAGGGCTGCCGTTGCGCTGCTGGGTTCCCAGATCGCCGCGGCCCGCAAGGAGCGTGGTTGGACGGCCGCGGACCTGGCTGAGCGTGTGGGGGTGCAGCCGCACACCATCGGGCGGCTTGAGCGGGGCGAGCCGACCGTGGCGGTCGGCCTGGCGTTCGAGGCTGCGGTGGTCGTCGGCGTGCCGCTGTTCGGTGCGGAGGAGGGGGAACTGCCCGCCCTGGCCGCGGCCGCGAGGCAGCGGCTGGCTCTGCTGCCGGCTCGGGTGACCAAGTCGGCGATTGTCGTCGACGACAACTTCTGACCTCGTACGGAGGAGCGGCATGGCACCACCGCGGGATGCCTTTGTGTGGGCGTGGCTGCCTGGCGCGACGGAGCCGGTGGTCGCGGGGCGGGTCGTCGCGGTGGACGGTGACCGGTACGTCTTCGCGTACGGCCAGAGCTATCTGGCGCGTCCGGACGCGGTTCCGCTGTATGCGCCGGAGCTGCCGCTGCGGGAAGGGCCCATCGAGCCACGGCGGAACCTGCCGCTGGCGGGCTGCCTCCGCGACGCCAGCCCCGATGCGTGGGGTCGGCGCGTCATCCTGGCCCGCCGGTTCGGCCACCTCGACCGCGACGCGGACACCGCATCCTTGGACGAGCTGACGTACATGCTGACCTCCGGCTCCGACCGAGTCGGCGGGCTGGACTTCCAGGCCAGCGCCACCCAGTACGTCGCACGTGACGAGACGGCCGAGCTGGCCGAACTCATCGGCGCTGCCGAGGCGCTGGAGGCCGGCCGGCCGCTGTCACCCGCGCTGGGCGAGGCGTTGACGCGGGGCACGTCCATCGGTGGCGCGCGTCCCAAGGTCACCGTGCTCGACCAGGGACGGCACCTGATCGCCAAGCTGTCCTCGACGAGCGACTACTACCCCGTGGTCAAGGCGGAGGCTGTCGGGATGATTCTCGCGCGGCGGGTGGGCCTGAACGTCGCTGCCTGCGAGGTCATCCGTTGCGCGGGCCGCGACGTGCTGCTCGTGGAACGATTCGACCGCACCACGACACCCGGGCAGCGGCGCATGATGGTCTCGGCGCTGACCATCCTCGGTGAGGACGAGATGGGCGCGCGGCACGCCGGCTACCCGGACCTCGCGGACGCGGTCCGCAAGCAGTTCACCGACGCCGGCCAGCACCTGCGTGAGCTGTTCGCGCGGATGGTGTTCAACGTCTGCATTGGCAACACCGACGACCATCTGCGCAACCACGCCGCCTTCTGGGACGGCGTGCAGCTGTCGCTGACCCCCGCGTACGACCTGTGCCCTCAGCCGCGCAGCGGTGAAACCGCCAATCAGGCCCTGAACCTCACCCGCACCCCCGGCGAACGCGCCAGCCAGCTCCGGTTGTGCCGCAAGGCCGCGCCGGAGTTCCTGCTCTCCGACCGCGACGCCGATCAGATCATCGAGGCCCAGCTCGACGTCATCCGCCGCGACTGGGACGATGCCGCCGATGAGGCGCAGCTGACGAAGGCCGAGCGCGGCCAACTGTGGCAGCGGCAGATCCTGAACCCGTACATCCACTACGACCAGGCGTGACGACGTACGTTCAGGAGTCTTCTGCTTCGGTTACCTGGGCAGGTCCCTGCCGGCGAGGGCCGTTCGCAGGCCGTCGCACGGGATAAGGCGCGGCGGTACGCCGGGGATCACGGCGTGGCGGCGGCTGCCGCAGATGGCGCATCGCTGGTCGGGTTCGAGGGTCCACGCGAGGAAGCGCCGGTACAGCGTTGTGGGGTCGGTGTCGTCCAGCTCTTGTTGGGCGATGGCCATGAGGTTGGCCATGGTCTGGCGCAGCATGGCCGGGTCGTTGGTTCGCAGGCTCCGCTGCGCCTCGGTGCACGGCCATGGAAGTTCGTCGACGGCGCAGGTCCAGGACGGGCGGACGACCCGGTGGGTGGCGTTCAACGTCGGCTCCCCGCGTGCCGGCGTTTCCGGTCGGCGGCTGCGGTCCGGCGTAGGACGGCCATGGGGAGATCGAGCGAGTCGGCCATGGCGGTCAGCAGCGGTGCCGTCGGGATGCGCAGGCCGCGTTCGTACCGTGAGATTTCGTGGCGGGTGAAGGGCGCGTCCTGCTGGAGTTGGTTCAGCACGAGGTCATCAGGCCAGGCGGTCAAGATCGCGTCTGGTATTCCGTGATCGGACAGGCTCCGAACGTCGCTAGTGACAGGTACGGGGGACAAGGGCGGGAACAGGGCGTTGTACCGCTGGCCGCGCGAAAAGACAGGCCAGAAGACGTTGCCCTCCGTCACCAACCTCACCGTCGGATCCTGGAATGCACCGGCGGAACCTGAGGCGCTCGCCTTGACTCGCCCTGTAACGTCCCTCAGCAGGTCGTGCAGGTCGAATCGCCCATCGGTAGCGATCTGTGCCGAGTTGAGCAGCGCCTTTAGAAGACTATGTGTGAGCAGCCCATGGCCGAGCCATCGGCTCTCCCAAGCTCGCTGGTCTGCAGTCGAGGCCGTAAGGACGATCCGTCCTTTCCCAGTCAACTTCGACAGTAGGGATACATCTGACTCCGGGCCGCTAGTCGACATCGTTCGCGTAGCAAATTTGCGTTCAACACCCTCATGCCGGCCGCGCCGGAAAAGCAACAGTCGAGTGCGACGAGCAGAAGTCGGGCGGGAACGGCGAAGGCGAGATCGGTGAGTTCCTGGAGGGAGATCGCCGTCGCCTCAAGATCATCAGGATCGGTGTCGTAGGTGACAATTTGATGCGTGTCGGAGCCGTGGCCGGAGAACGTCACGACCACGACATCATCCGGAGTGCTGCGCGAGCTCAGCTCCACCAGGGCCTTGCGAACGGCCTCGCTCGTCGCATCCGCGTCAGTGAGGAGAGCCCCGCTCTCTCCGAGGTTGTCCGAGAAGATCGCGTGAAGCGCCACCGCATCGCGAGTCGCGGATGCTAGATGGTTGATCTTTTCCGACCGGCATCGGTCGATTCCAATGAATAAGCCATGGAACCGCTCCGCGACGCGCGAGCTGTCAGAAGGAGGTGGCGCAGGTGAGAGATCTCTCTGCATTTTTCCTGCTCGTGAAATTAGGCCAGACCGATTGGTATTGTAGCAGCGGAGACTTTAATGCGATGCGGCCTAGTCGAGCCGGTACGCCCGTGCTCCGCGCGTCGCGGAACCCGAACAGCAAAGATGTCTGCGCCACGCACATGGCTCAACGGGTGGATGCCAACCGCGGAGCGCGCTGACGTTCCACGTGCAGTCGGCATCCCTTTCTGCTGGACGGAAGGGCGTCGTACGCGCGCTGCGCCATCGCCGCGAAAAGCTGATCCACTTCATGATCACGGGTCAAGTTCGACTGGATCGGCACGGGATTCGAGCCGCACCGAAGCAGAACCATCTCCTTCAGCTCACGTGCAGCGACCCATGACAGGCGTAGCGGCATGATCCAGTCGAGGAGCCCTACGAACTCACCGTAAGTCTTCATAGTGCCCAGGTTCTAACGATAGAACTTCGTCCCGTGCATCGTGCCGTGCACGGGCTGTGAGAACTCCCGGAATACTCGTACACGGCACTGAACTGTGCCGGGTCGCCCTGGCGGACGTTCTCCACGACGTAGAGCCAGAAGTCGGCGTTGCCGAGCGCTTCTTCGATTTGCCGCGGTTCGAGCCACAGGTCCTGCCCGCATGCGGAACCGCCGTACGCCTTCACTTCGATGACCCTGCCCTCACTCGCCACGTCCCCGGCCCCGCCTGTGCCGCGGGCGTCGTACGCGGTCCGGCCGCACGCCGCCTCGTGAGCTATGACGAACATGATCGCGGCGTTCTCGACGGCGCGGTTGCTGGTGATGGGCTCGGTCATGGTGTCCATGTCTCGCTCATGAAGCCGCCCTGAGCGTCGAGCAGGAGGACGTGGATACCGGCAGCGCGGCGGCCGGTACGTGTGCGGGCCGCCAGGTCGCGGTACCGCGGATAGTCCGGCAGCACCATGAGCGACTCAAGGCCGGGCCGATCGTCGAGCAGCATCATCGCCTTGCCGAGCGCCTGGGTGAACCAGTTCGAGGCGCCGCCAGCCAGCGATGAATGTCCACGTCGGCGGCCCAGGACACCGTATGGCGAGCCGGCTCCGATCGGGCACGGCTGAGCGTGCATGGTCAAGCACCCGAACATCCACAGACACGAACGATCGACAGTGCGGGGCAATAGACCACCATGCCTGTCGGGTCGGCGCTGGCCTCTGACTGGCTCGCTTCGCCGAGCGCTCGCCAAGACGTCGTGGGCGTGTCAGTTGCCTTCGGCCCAGTGCTGGTTCAGCCGGGCGATGGCCTCGTCCTTGGTCATGCGCGCCACGTCCGGTTCGGGGAGTCCGACCCGGGTGATGAGCAGGTGCACCACCTCGGCCGGGATGGGTTCGGCTGTCGGCGCTTCGGGCTTGCCCCGGGCTGGTGTGACGCCTGTGCGTAGGCAGTTCCAGAAGACGTCCTCGGTGACGTCGAGCTGGTCGCGCAGGATGTGGCTCCAGATGCTTGGGCCGTAGGTACTGCGGTCGGGAGGGTGGGAGATCCGGGTTCGCAGAATCCGCCCGTCCGGCAACGCCAGCTCGTACGTCACATGATGAGAGCCGGTCCGGCCACGAGCGGTCCGGACGGGCTCCCATCCTTCGATCTCGCAGAACTTCTGGTGATCCTGGCGCGTCGGCGTCGGCCAGCTCATCGGGCCGAGCCCACCAGCCACTCGCGTAGCTGCGTGTCGTCGCTGAGCTCGACCACCTGGACCAGCGCCCAGTTGTTCCGGTGGTTCGGTGCGTCCAAGAGGCGCTCCTGCCAGTCGTCGGCGTATTCGCGCAACGCCACGATCATCTCCTCGATCGCTTCGTCGAACGTCGCCGCGTCCGCGGCCACCGGCACCCCGGGCAGGAATACCGACCATCCGCCGTCCTCGGTCACCACCTGCGGCAATGGCAGACCACCGACGAGGCTGACTCGCAGACGGTCGGCGTCCACGACCGCTGCCCGGCCGGTCTCCCGCTGCACGGTCGCCACCCGGCCGCGGCGCGCAGCGTCGAGGAGGTCCTTGAAGTGCGCCCGAGCAGCCGAGTAGCTGTCGAAATGCGCGGCAACGGACATGAGCCCCCCAAGCGTTCTCCAACTAGTATGCGACTCGGCACCAGAGTACGTCAAGTACGTGACGTACGTGGTCCACCGTTACGGCCGGTAATCACCTGGCTGAGGGTCGTCCGGGGAGGTCGCTGGCGGCAATGGCCGCTCGCAGGGCGTTGCACGGGATGAGGCGCGGCGCCACGCCGGAAATCGCGGCGTGGCGGCGACTGCCACAGATGGCGCATCGCTGGTCGGGTTCGAGGGTCCACGCCACAAAGCGCCGGTACAGCGTCGCCAGGTCGGTGTCGTCCAGCTCTCCTTGGGCGATGGCCATGAGCTTGGCCATGGTCTGCCGGAGCACGGCCAGGTCGTTGCTCGACAGGCGCCGCCGCGCCTCGGCGCACGGCCAGGGGAGTCCGTCGGCGGCGCAGGTCCAGAACGGGCGGAGGACCCGATGGGCGGCGCTCAACGTCGGCTTCCCGTGTGCCGGCGTTCCCGGTCGGCCGCTGCGGCCTGGCGCAGGACGGCCCCGGGGAGATCGCGAGTCGGCGATGACGGTCAGCAGCGGTGCCATTGGGAGGCGTACGCCGCGCCCGGCACGTTCGCGGTGAACGCCTTGCCCTGCACGAACTTCCCGAGGCAGAACAACTCGACCCGTCCGTACACCCAATCCACGATCCGCGACGGCCGTACGACGAAGCCATCGCAGACGGCACGTACTCCTATGTCCAGCCGTAGCGCCTGGAACCCCGAGCGCCTCCGTGCGCTCGGTCCGACCACCGACCTCGCCACCGCTGCGGGTTCACGTATTGGCCCTTTTCGTGGTAGCGGCCTGGTTGCGCGGTCAGCCGGTCGAGCCATGAACCTCTCGACTCAAGGGCCCGCCGCGCCCCCGCGGCGGGCCCTTGAGTAGTCGGCGGTCGGGTCAGGCTCCCGCCCGAATCGTTTGCAGAGTCGGAAGCGCCTGCTGGGCGATCCAGCGGCTCGTGTTCCGAGTGGCGTCCATGTTGATCTGAGCACGGTCGAGCGGCGGCCCCTGCAACTTACCGCGGTAGTACAGCTCCGAGTCCCACGCCTGGTCCCCGTTGTACGCCACACAGGTGTGTTGAATCTCGACGGTGACCACACGCCCCCTGGAGTCGTACTCCCGGATTGTCTGGTCGTTGCACGTCGGCGCCAGTTTCGTGACGACTGCCTGGTAGCCGCTGATCAGACCATCGAGCAGGGCGGTGGTGGAGAGGCCGTACTTGGCGAAGCCGACCATGGCGATCGCGTAGATGACCCCCATGAGCTTGCCAATGGTGTCAGCCGCGGGGAGGCTCTGCACGGCGTTGAGGTACGACTTGGACAGCGCCGCGCAGTCGACGGCGCCGTTGACGAACGGGCCGAGCAGGCTCCCCGGCATGCTGTCGATCTGAGCGATCTTGGTGACCGCCGCCTCGGTGCAAGCCTGGACATCGGCGGCGGCGATCGTGTCGATGTGGTTGAGGATGTCCTGCTTGGCGTTCTCGACGGCGGCGATGATCTCTCGCTTGGCCCGTTCGAGATCGCCGCCCCCACTACGGAGGCTCTGGGCCACCGACACGGCAACGGCGGCCCAACTGGCCCAGGATGCCTGGGCGGGCCGTGCGGTGCCGCTAACGGTGAGCACCACGGCGGCGGTGGCGGCGACGACGCCTTTGACGAATCTACGTCTCATGTACGCACTTCCTTCTGGGACGGGCATCACGGGCGTTACGGGAGTGGGACGCCATTGCGCAGCAGAACGTCCAAGGCCCGCTGCGCGAGCACTCTGGCGGAGTCGGCCATCAGGAAGTCCTGGACGACGGTCTCCTTGATCCGTCCTGGAATCGGAGGGCCGCCGTCGATGGAGTACGTGTTGGTGCCCGCCCAGTACACGGCGTGCACGGTCCGTCCGTTGTACGAGCATTCGTACGAGATCATCCCGGCGTTGGGGACGCCGCCGGAGTAGCAGTCCGGGGTCATCTCCCGGATGAGGTATTCCAGCCCTTGCCGGAAGTAGGGCCGTTGAGCCCGCGCCAGATTCGTACCCTCGTCCGCGTCGACCATGAGGTAAGCGGCGTTGAGCTCCGTGAACAGCACGATCATCGCCTTGCCCACGTCGTTGAGCGCGGCGTCCGAGTCCTTGACCGTAGCCAGGTGCGCCTTCGCCGAGTACGCCGCGTCGTGCATGCTGTTGATCGCCGCGCCGGCGAGCCACGGCACCCGCAGCAACTCGGCCTTTGTCAGGGCCGCCTCGGCCTTGGCGCGGAGCTCGTTGGTGGTTTCAATGTTGAGCCGCCCGAGCACGTCGGTCTTCGCCCCGTTGACAGCGCCGATGACCTGCTGGATGAGCTCATTGATCTCAGCCGGGGTGTACCTGCCGTCACTGCCCTTGTCGTAGGCGCTGATGAGGATGTTGACGAACACCCAGTAGCTGCCGTTGCTGTCACTGGCCTTCGCCGGCGTCGGGGTCCCCGACAGGGTCACGGCCAGAGCCAGCGCGACGGCGGCGATGCCGCGCAGCAGCGGTCTCGCCGCCCGCACTCCGATTCTTCGCATCGTTGCCTCCTCCTACCGCGCCGCGCGCAGCGTCGGGATGGCCCGAAGCGCGGTCGCGTGGCTGATGTCGTCCATGCAAGCAACGGCGCAGCAGCGGGCGTGTGGCCGTGACCTTCCCGTTACCAACATTGCCCAATCACGCAACCGGTCCGCTCGCCCGCTTCAAGCGGGCCTTGGACGCGCCAGGTCAGGAGCATGTCGGGTCTGGCGGGCCGGTTGCCCGGCATAGCCGGTCGAGGTGGTGACGTCGCCGCGCGCCACATGGCCCCGGTTGAGGCTGCTTCTGCCCGCGGCACGCCAACCTGCGTCCCGCCCACCGCCTCCTGGGCGGTCCAGGACCGGCCGCCTCGACCCCAGCTATGAAACAGGCGCTAGTGTCCTGAGTCGTTGGTTCGTTGGTAGATTGATGGTATGGGTGATGGTCGTGGTCCGAAGTTGGCGGAGCTGACGCTGACCGCTGAGGAGCGGGACGTGTTGCTGGGCTGGGCCCGTCGGGCCAAGACGGCGCAGGCGTTGGCGTTGCGGGCGCGGATCGTATTGGCGTGTGCGGATGGCCTGTCCAACAGTGAGGTGTCACGGCGGCTCGGGACATCGCTGCCGACGGTCGGGAAGTGGCGGCAGCGGTTCGTCGCCAACCGGCTGGCGGGGTTGCAGGACGAGCCACGTCCCGGCGCGCCGCGGAAGATCACCGATGCGCAGGTCGAGACGGTCATCGTCAAGACGCTCGAATCGGCGCCGTCCGATCAGGACAGTCACTGGTCGACCCGGTCGATGGCGCGGGCCACCGGGCTCAGTCAGACGGCCGTGTCACGGATCTGGCGGGCGTTCGGGCTCAAGCCCCATCTGGTGGACACCTGGAAACTGTCCACCGACCCACTGTTCATCGACAAGGTCCGTGACGTGGTCGGACTGTACCTCGACCCGCCGGACAAAGCGATGGTCCTCGCCGTTGACGAAAAATCCCAGATGCAGGCGCTCGACCGGACCGCGCCGATGCTGCCGATGCTGCCGATGCTGCCGATGATGCCGGGCGTGCCCGAGCGGCGCACCCATGACTACGTCCGGCACGGCACCACCAGCCTGTTCGCCGCGTTGGACATCGCCACCGGCAAGGTGATCGGCCAGCATCAGCGCCGGCACCGCCACCAGGAGTTCCTGCGGTTCCTGCGCACCATCGACACCAACACCCCACCGGACCTGGACCTGCACCTGATCTGCGACAACTACGCCACCCACAAGACCCCGGCGATCCGCGCCTGGCTGGCCGCGCACCCCCGCTTCCACCTGCACTTCACACCAACCTCCGCCAGTTGGCTCAACCTCGTCGAACGCTGGTTCGCCGAACTGACCAACCGCAAGCTGCGCCGCTCCACCCACCGCAGCGTCAAGGAACTCGAAGACGACGTCAACGCCTGGATCGCGGCCTGGAACAAGGACCCGAAACCTTTCGTCTGGGCCAAAACCGCCGACGAGATCCTCGACAACCTCGCCAACTACTGCACCCGGATCAATAAAACTTCTAACGACTCAGGACACTAGACGCAGGTGCCGCAGAAGCCGTCCTTCAGCGGCTCGCTGACCTGGCCCGGCGTCGTGTCGATGACAGCCGGCGGGGGCGGCGGGGCGAACGGTCTGCCGGTGGCCCCAACGGTCATCGTGCCGCTGGCGCTGGCTGTCGCCGATGGCGCGGCGAGCGCCAATGCCGCCACGATCAGACGCATCCACAATGGTCGGTTCATCGGACCCCCTCCATCGCCGCGGACCCGGTGCCCGGCGGCTCGATCAGGCTCAGCGCGCCGACGGCGAGCCCGAGCCGGAAGCGGTTTTCGACGCCCAGCCGGTCCATCAGGGCGCGGAGCGTGTTTGACACCGTCCGCCGGCTGATCCGCATCGCCCGCGCGGCGCTCGCGTCGGTATGCCCCTGCGCGAGCAGCCTCAGCAGGTCCCGTTCCCGTTCGCTGAGCGTTATCCGTGGCACGCCGTGCTCCTGCCGGGCCAGGGCCGCCTCCCACTGCCGCTGAAAGAGCGCGACCAGCGCGGCGACGACCGCCTCCTGGGTGATCTCAAGGTAGCCGTGGTCAAGGTCGTCCGGACTGACCGGAAGGAACGCCGTGCGGCGGTCCATGACGATCAGCTTCACCGGCGTCTCGGTCGCCTGCCGGTACTCCGGCCGCAGGTCGTCCTCCTGCCGGCCGTGCGCGACCAGCGGGTCCTCCGCGTCCGCCGGCAATGCGCCCAGCACGCGCATGCGTACGCCACGAGTGAGCAGCGCGCGATCCATCGGCACCGCCGAGCGGGCGGACTCGGCCTCGTACGCGCGCTCCGGCTGCATCGCCAGGTGCTCGTGCCGTACGGCCCCGACGAGCTCGGCCAGCCGGGCCCGGGTCAGCTCCCGGCTCGGCAGGTGTCGCATACCGTCGTCGAGCGGCACCGTACCGGGCAGGACCTCGTGGAGCGGCATGGACCGGCGGGCGGCCCGGGCGCTGGCGTGCCGCCGCTCGCGTAGCGCCGGCATCAAGCTGCTGGGCTTCATCGGCGTCCACTGGAGTGTCCGGCGACCGTTGCCCGCCCGGTGGTCGACCGCACCCGCCGAGAGCAGCTCGTCGAGGCCGCGGGCGACCCGGTGCCGGGACATTCCGAGGCCGCGCTCGAGCTGCCCGGCCGTCTGCGAGCCGAACATCAGCATGCAGCGGAAGATGAGATCCGCGTCCGGAGACAGCCCCCAGACCGACAACGAAGGCGCCTGGGGACCGAGCACGACGCGGTCAGTCGGACGCGCCTGCCCAGGTCTCGACCTCGTTGCGCCGCCATGACCAGCCACTGCGTGATCGCGCATCCCGCGTCTCCTGCCCCGTGTGACCGCGCCTGAGCCCGACCCTCCGGCCAGGCCCCTGCGTCAGGATCGCGTCTCCCGCCGGGCGTGGGTATCCGTGAAACTACGGAATCTGTCGAGCCCCGCCTATCCTTGGCCCAGCAGTGAGTCTGGGGAGGCGCCGTGGCTGCGGATGGGCCGCTCGTCGGCCGTGACGCCCAGCTTGCGGCGCTGGACGGGGCCGTGGCGGCCGTGGCCGGCGGCGGGTTCGCGGCGGTCAAGCTGTGTGGTGAGTCGGGCATCGGTAAGACCCGTATGCTGCGTGCGCTGGAGCAGCGGGCGGCAGCCGCCGGCCTGCTGGTCTGCACGGGCCAGGCTACCGAGTTCGAGCAGGATGTGCCCTTCGCGGCGTACGCGGAGGCGCTCCAGCCACTCCTGCACGGGCGGGGCGCCAGAGAGGAAGGCGACGCCGTGTCGCGTGCGGTCAACTGCCACGGGGCCGCCGGCTCGGCCTCGTCGGTAGACCGGGCGCGCATCTATTCAGGGGTACGACGGCTGCTCGACGGTGCCCGCCCGCCCGGCGTCGCGTTGCTCCTCGACGACCTGCACTGGGCCGACTCCCCGTCGCTAGAGCTGACCGAGTACCTGATCCGCAAGCCCCCGCGGCGGCCGACGCTGGTGGCGGTCGCCTTCCGCACCGAGCAGCCGCCGTCCGGTGTGGTCGACGCGATCGCGCACATCGGTCCGGCCGCTACCCAGATCAGCCTGCCGCACCTCGGGCCGGCCGACGTCGACGCACTCCTGCCGGAGGTGCCGCGCCGCCGCAGAGCACTGATCGTGCGTGCCAGCGGCGGCAATCCGCTCTACGTCCAGGCCCTGTCCCGGCTCCGCGACGACACACTCGCCGCGCTCGTGGACGACCACGACCTCGACGCCTCGGAGAGCCAAATCCTCACCGGGCTCGTCACCGACATCGCCGATCTCGACGAACGGCTTCGGCTCGTCGCGTACGCGGCGGCGGTCGCCGGTGCCCACGCGCCGATCGACCTCGTCGCGTACGTGGCCGAACTGCCGACCAGGGCGGTCATCGCCGGCGCCGACCGGCTGCACCGACGCGGGCTGATCGACGTCGACGGCGGCCTGCTGCGGTTCCGCCATCCGCTGGTACGCGCCGCCGCTCACGAGCTGGCCGGCCCGGCGTGGCGGGTCGCCGCTCACGCCCGCGCGGCGGCGCACCTACGGGCGCATCGCGGATCGCTTCAGGTGGTGGCGCACCACATCGCGCGCTCGGCCCAGCCTGGTGACGAAGCCGCCGCCGAGGTGCTGATCGAGGCGGGGCTGGCCTTCACGTACAGCGCGCCCGCTCAGGCCGCCCGCTGGCTCGGCATGGCGCTGCGCCTGCTGCCGGATCCCGACAGCCTCGGTGACCGGCGGCCGACCGTGTTGTTGCAGTACGCCCGCACACTGGGCCTCGGCGGCGATCTGGGGGGCAGCCGGGAGGTACTGCGCGAGCTGGCGCACGTCGGCGAGCCCGTACGCACCGAGGCGGCGGCCTTCCGCGCGGTCGTCGCCCGTCTTCGTGGCGACATAGACGAGGCGGCGACGCTGCTCACCGCGGAGCTGGACGGCGAGCGGCTACCCGCGACGGCCGGGGGGAAGCTGCACGTGGAACTCGCCGCGATCGGGGCGCTCCGCGAAGACGGCGAGGCGACGCTGCGCCACGCGGAGCGCGCACTCGTCCTGTTCGGCGACGACCGGCCGGCGCTCGCCGCCGCGGCCCGGGCGCTGCAAGCCTTCGGCAGCCTTCAGGACGGCGACGTCGCCGGCGCTCGACACCACGCCGCCGCAGCGGCCAAGCTGGCGGACGCCGCGACCAGCCCGTCGCTGCGCCCGCACGTCGAGCTGCTCGGCCCGCTGGCGTGGGTCCACATGCAACTGGGCGACGTCGACGCGGCCGCCCGGTGGCTCGACCGGGCGGCGGAGGTCGTGGAGAGCACTCGCGATAGCAGTGCGCTGCCGTACCTGCTGGTCGTGCGGGCCGCGTTGCAGACCCGGCTCGGGCACCTGGAGCCGGCCATCCAGCTTACCGAGGAGGCCGCGGCTGCGGCCGGCCGGATCGGCAGCGTTGAGATGCGGGCCATGGCGGAGGCGGTGTCGCTGCGCCCGCTGCTGTGGACCGCCGGACCGTCCGCCACCATCGCCGCCGCCGACCGCCTCGCCGCGACCGGCCGGCCACGTTCCCGGATGTGGTGGCGCGTCGCGCAGGTCAGCCTCGCCATCGCACACCTGGCCGCCGGTAAGACCGGACCGTGCCTGGAAATCGTCTCCGGCCCGCCGGAGTCGTGGCCGACCGGGCCGCCGACCGCCGTGCCGCGCGACGCCTTGCGCGCCGTCGCACTGGCCCGGTCGGGCGACATCGGCGGCGCTGGACGGTTTGCCAACCGGGCCGGATCGCTGGCTGACGCCGCAGGGCTCCCCTACGAAATCGGCTGGGCGACCTGTGCTCGCGCGTACGTGGCCGCCCAGGCCCGCCGCTTCGACGAGGCCGGCACGCTGGCCGACCAGGCCGCTGACCGGCTCGCCACCGCCGAGGCGCCCATCGAGGCGGCACTCTCGCGGCACCTGGCCGGCATCACGCACACGCGCGGCGGCCGGCCCGGACGTGCCCGGGACGCCTTGCGGCGCGCGCGGGACGACTACGAGGCGTGCGGCGCGACCTGGCTCCTGTCGGTGCTCGACCGGCATCAGGCCGAAGCCCCGCCCCGCGTGGCGCTCTCCGCACGCGAGCGTGAGATAGCCGAGCTGGTACGGGCCGGCCTGACCAACCAGGAGATCGCGTCCCGCCTCTTCCTCAGCCGCCGCACGGTTGAGTCGCACCTGTCGCGCGTTTTCGCCAAGCTGGGCGTACGCTCGCGCACCGCCATGGCCGGCCGGGTCGCCGCCGAGTTCGGAGCCGAGCCGCCGGACTGAGCGGACCTCTGATTCACATATTTTGCCGACTACGAGGGTTTACAGTAAGGCGGGTCACCGAGGAGTGCCGGTAGTGTGGACACGGTGGGTCTGTAGGTGCCGATCGATCATCTGCCCTGTTCAAGCGGCATGTCGGTAGTCGTGAAGGGTGCCGCCGAGCCGATCTTGTCGATGGACGTTCAGGCGCCGAATTCGCCCTGGCTCGGGGATCGGTTCGAGCAGTGGGCGCAGCGGAGCGGCTTGATCCAGGGTCCGGGTGCCCGTTGGCGAGCGGAGGCACACTCGTGTCAGCGTTGCGGCCGTTCCGCGCCGGCGCGTTCCCCCCTCTGGAAGCGGCACGTCGAGAGGTATCGCGGCCGGGCGTTGGATACTCGTGGATAGGATGCCCACCGTGCCCGTGTCTCGGAAGCGAAAAAAGAAGGCCCAGTCCGGCAGCCGGTCCTCCCGCCAGCCGGTAGTCTCGCCGCGCGGCGGGTCCGCAGGAGCCGGCGTCTTCGGTGAGCTGTTCGAGCATCGGCACAAGCTTGCCGAGCATCGCACCGCGCTGGCCGGGGATGCGGCCGGGGCGCTGATCGACGCGTTGATCGCGAGTGCCCCTGGGCGGTCCGACGACGATCTCGAAGACGACTTGTGCATTCGCTACGGCGCGGCGATGGCCTCCTTCGAGGGCGGCTCCGTGGAGGGCATCGTCAATCCGGAGGACTTCGTCGGTGCGTTGTTGTCGGCGCTCGACGAGCGGTTCCACAAGCCGGCGGAGGCTGGTGCGGACATTGCCGTTCTCCAGCGGCTGCTGGCTGTCGTCGCCGGTGTGTTGCCGTTCCCGCTCAGCGAGTCAGCGAGTGATCTGATCTCCGCGCATCTGGATGCCCCCACGGCGAAGCGGGTCGCGCGCGGGCATGCCGTGACCGGTTCCGTGTTGTGGGCGCGCGATGTCTACGGCACCCGTTGGGCGGTGGTCGCGCCGTTCACGTCGGTCGCCGGCCCGGATCGCTGGTATCTGTGGGATGTGGACACCTGCGGCTACGAAGTGCTCACCGTGCACAGTGGCTTCCATGCTTCGGCCGAGTCCGCGGTGGCCGCTTGGCGGGAGTCGGTCGGGCAGGTCGCGGCGGGTGGGGCGGTCCTGACGGCGGTGGAGGACTCGGAGACGCTCGACGCCCTGCTGCGGGGCGAGGTCGAGGGGATACGGATCGGCGGGGAGGGCGAGGAGCAGTATGCCGAGTTCCTGCGCAGCCGGCGGCTCGGCGGGACGGCGCGGAAGGCGGTGCGCCGGATGCGTGGGCGAGCTTTCGTACGGTTGACAGCCACCGACGCCAAGGCGCAGTTCGCCAAGCGACTTCGGCAGCTTGACTATCACGGTGGGATCATCGGCGAAGGTGACGACGCCGGTCCTGTCGGCCCCGACGAACTTGCCGAGGAACTGGCCGAGTCCTGGTCCCCGAGGGATCACCCCACGCTCTATCCGTTTTGCTCGCCGCACAAGGTCGCGGTGGCCGTGCTGCACCTGCGGGACTTCTACCAGGAAGACTTCGCCGCCGAACTCGTCGCACTGCTGCCCGAATGGATCCGCTTCCTGGCGGAGCACACCGCAATGTCGGCGGAGTTGACTGAGCGCTGCCTCGCGTACGCGTCGGGCGAGCTCCCGTTCCCCGGAATTCTCGACGACCGAGGACGATCGAATCCCATGGCACGGGTGGCCGAGTAACGGTGGCTACGATCTTCCCACGCGACCGGTTCGCGAGCCTTCTGGGCGGGGCCGCAGATGCGGGGTCATTCAGCGCGCGACGCACCGCGCGTCCCGACGACCTTCGGCTGGAGGTCACCGACATCGGCCCGATCACCCTGCCCGTATCGGTCCGGCAGGCGAAAGAGCTCTGCCTGATCGGTAGGCCGGCCCGGTTCGGCAAGGGCGAGCAGACGCTGCTGGACGCGAAGGTCCGCGACACGTGGCAGGTCCCGAAGAGCCGTGTGAAGATCGACAAGCGGCGGTGGAACGTCACGCTGCGGCACGTCCTCGAGCGCCTGCGTGCCGACCTCGGCCTTCCCGAGGGATGCGAGCTGACGGCCGAGTTCCACGCGATGCTGGTGTACGCGCCCGGCCAGTTCTTCGCTCCACACCAGGACTCGGAGAAGGCCGACGGCATGATCGGGACTCTTGTCGTCACGCTGCCCTCGGCAGCCACGGGCGGTGTCCTCGTGGTCGAGCACGCCGGCCAGACCGCGACGTACCGGTCATCGAAGGAATCACTGTCGTTCGTGGCCTTCTACGCCGACTGCCGTCACCACGTCCGGCCGGTCACGTCGGGCTACCGGGTTGTGCTGACGTACAACCTGCTGCTCAAAGGTGACTCGGTCGCTGCGGCTGCCGGCCGGACCGACCCTCGCCTGACGGCCGAACTGGCCGAGTGCCTCAACCAGCACTTCGGCGATTCGGACGAGCCTGCGCGCCTGGTTTACCTGCTCGATCACGAATACACCCAGCGTGGGCTGGGGTGGGCCCGCCTCAAGGGAGACGACGCCAGCCGCGCCGCGCTGGTACGGGCAGCGGCACTCGCCGCCGACTGCGAGGTGGCCCTGGCGTTGGCGGAGGTGCACGAGCAGTGGATCGCCGAGGACGCCGAACCAAACGGCCGGTACTGGGACGACGATGACGGAGATGAGACGGAGGAGGATGGGGACTACGAACTGCAGGAGCTCATCGAGTCGACGACCAGCCTCGACTGCTGGCTGGATGAGGGTGACGAGGCCACGCCCACCTCATTGATCGTCTACGACGACGAAGTATGCGCGACGACACCGACGGCGGACCTGTCGCCACACGCCTCGTCGTACGAGGGCTACCTGGGTAACTACGGCAACACCCTGGAGCGCTGGTACCGCAGAGCGGCAATCGTGGTTTGGCCGCGCAGGTGGGCCTTCGCGATCCGTGCGCAGGCCTCGCCCATGTGGGCACTCGATCGGCTCGCCGACCTGGTCCGGGCGGGCGATGTGGCCGAGGCCCGCGACGCGGCCGCCATGCTCGCCCCCTTCTGGAGCGTGGTGGCGAAGGCGAACGCCGAGCAGATGCTGGGCAAGGCGCTCACGGTCGCCCACGACCTGGATGAGCCCGGCACCGCGGCCATGTTGCTCACGCCGTTCCAGATCGAGATGCTGGGCCGCTCCCATGCCGCGGCGCTCGCCCGGGTCGCCGTGCGCTACGGCGATTCCTGGACCCGCGAACTGGTCGACGTCTGGTTCGGCCGCGATCGACCGGCGTACCTGGCATCGCAGCAACAGCGGGCGGTGTGGCTGGAGTCCCTGCCGGCCGTATGCGACGCGTTGTGTGAGACGCCCGAAGACGGTGTGTCGGTGGGCCGACTGCTGTCCGCCGCCGCCTGGACCCCGCTGCGGGAATCGGTGGACAGGACGCTGCGATACCCCGCTCCGAGCCACCGGCACGCGGCATTGAGTGAACTCGGGCCGGCCGTCGCCGGTCTGCTGCTGAGCACGGCGAACCTCGCGGCGGCGGACCTACGCGACGAGATGGTCGCCTTCCTGAGCGTCGACAACGACGATCTGCTCGTGTGCGCCATGTCCGCGCTCCGCGCAGCCCACACGGCCAGCCGCGCTACCCGCGCCGCCGCAGGACTTGACGTCGTTTCGCGCCATTGCGCCGCGCGGCTTGCGACTCGGTTGGCCCGGCCGATCCGGTCCGCTGACGATTGGTCGATCGAGTTGCCGGCGGGCTGCCACTGCGAACTGTGCCAGACCCTGGACGCGTTCCTCACCGACAAGGCGCGGCGCTCCTTCGAGTGGCCGCTGGCAGAACAACGGCGCCGGCATGTCCACGCCCGGATCGACCAGCACGAGTTGCCGGTACGCCATCAAACCCGACGTAGCGGACGACCCTACACCCTGGTATTGACCAAGACGGAGGCGCTCTTCGCCCGCGAGCGAGAGGCCCGCCAGCGCGACCAGACCGACCTCGCCTGGCTCGACAGAACCTCCGACGCCCGGTGAACACGCCCGGGTAACAGGCTAGAAGCGGGATGTGCAGTGCCGAAGCCGGTAGGTGAAGTAGCCGTCCCAGGGTGGCGGCGTGCTGCCGCTGCCGGGTTCGGTGGCGAAGTAGACGTCGACCCCGGAATAGTCTTGCGGACTCTGGTAGGCGAGCCCGCCGTACACGCCGCGGACGAGTCCCGAGTTGTGGTTCCAGTGGTATCCGGTCTGCCTGCTGGTGATCTGGCCGACGACCGTCCAGGTGCCGCCGCCGGACCAGATGCTCGCTCCGGCTATCCGATCGATCTCAACGTTGACCTGGACTTCGTTGCCGTACTGGGCGCCGGTGTCCCGGGAGATGACGAAGGAGTCCCGGCTCGGGTCATAGGCCCAGGAGGCATTGTGCAGAAACCGTCCGGAGTTGGGCAGGAACGGCTCGGGAGTCAGCCCGGCCGTGGTGACGAACGACCTGGAGCCGAGAACCGGCGCGTTGGCGTTGCTGAGGTCCAGCGTGCGGACGGCGGTGCCCCGGTTGTCGATCTTGCAGGCCGGATCGGGCGCATCCAGAGCCGCGCAGTCGAGTCCGCTGTAGAACAGCAGGAGGTGGCCCTGCTGGTTGACGCTGGTCGCGCTGGGCTGGCCGACCCCGTACCCGGCGGGGTTGTAGTCCGGCTCGTCGATGTCGATGATCGGGCGGGCGACGATGGCCCATGGCCCCAGCGGTGAGTTGGCGAGCGCCACGCCCACCACGTTGAACCGCCCGTCCACGCCGTGGTCGTCGTTGTCCGCGCCGGTGAAGAACATCGCCCAGGTATAGGTCGCCGGGCTCTGGCCAGGCGCGGCGTAGCTGAAACTGCCCTTGACCACTTCCGGGTCGCAAATGTGGTACGCGGCCCAGCTCGGTGTCGACGGATTGTAGTTGGCGTCGCCCGGCTTCAGCCGCGGCCGTAGCGCCACCCGGGTGGCACCCCAACTGTACGACCCGTCCGGCCGACGGGTGCCCACGTTGAACAGCACACGGTCGTGAGTCGCCGTAACGGCGTTTCCCTTGCTGCGGTCGTACGCGACCGTGTTGGCGCAGTAGTAGATGACTCGCTGCGTACTCGTCGTCTGCACAATGGACGGTGCGTACTGGTAATAGCCGGCGGTGTCATAGCCGGACTTGCCGGGGTAAACCCCATTGGGCAGTGGTACGCCCGACGACGAGACCGTCGGTGTCCACGCGGACGCCGCAGGCGTGGCGACCGTGGCGGCGAGCAGACTGGCGGCGGCGAGGATCATCAGGCCACGGGCGCGTGACACACCCGTCATCCACATCGAATGAGCCATCGACAGATGCTAGCGTGCCGCACGCTGGGTGCCGGCAGGGGACCGCAACCCATGATCATGAAAGCGAGCGGCATGGCGGCGGATCGCGCCGTAACGCCAACCTGGTGCGACAACGTTCACATCGATCGACCGCATCCCATACCGTCAAGGACGTCGGCGGTCGATCGAGCGTTGGGAGGCCATGATGGTGGCGATCGTGCACCCGCAATGGTGTGTGGGCGAGGTCGGAGGTTGTACCGGTCCGTCGCATCGATCCGCCGGGGTCGTCGTACCCGGCGATGAGATCTCGGGTGTGGAGGTCGCGGCGTCGTTGTGGCGGAGCAACGGCGGCCGGGACTTCGTGCAACTGATGGTGACGCCGGTGCCTGACGACGCGCTGCGCCGGGAGCTGGCCGGCATCCTCGCCGGCGTGGTCGCGCCGGAGCGTGCTGACGGCGTGGCTGGGCCGGGGAACGGCGGGTCGCCGGTGGTCTACCAGCATCATGATGATCCGGAGCTGATCATTGAGTCGCATCCGCATGACTTGACCCTCGACCAGGCTGAGGTGCTCCACCGGGCGCTGGGCCGGCTCCTCGGCCAGGCGCGCAACGCCATCCAGATGGCCGGCAACGCTGCGCAGTAGGCCGGTCGGCCCACGATCGTCAGCAAGGAGAGCGACGAGCTCATCCGGCAGCACTGCAAGATTCGCGCCGCGGGTCAAGTCGTAGTGCTTGTCGACCACGCGGTCATCGGTCGGGTCGCGGACGGCGCCGGTCGCCGAGGAGGGATCTGGAGAGCGAGATCGGTGTGGATCGCTGAGCAGGGTGGCACGGAGAATGATTATGGTCGATAGTATCAGGATGCGTGCGGGCCCCGGTCTCCTTGCTCATCGCGATTTCCGGCAGCTCCTCTTCGCCGTCTCGATCAGTCAGGTCGGGAGCCAGATCGGTCTGGTCGCGTTGCCGCTCGTCGCGGTGATCACGCTGCGGGCGTCCGCGTTGGAGGTCGGTCTGCTCGCCGCCTGTGAGACGGCGGCGTTCCTGCTCATCGGGTTGGCGGCGGGGGCCTGGGTCGATCGGTTGCGGCGGCGTGACGTGCTGATCGTCGGCGACCTCGGGCGCGCTGTGGTGCTGGGCTCCGTGCCGGTCGCCTGGCTGGCCGGCGTGCTGACGATGCCCCAGCTATACGTCGTCGGCCTCGTCGCGGGTGTGCTGACGGTCTTCTTCGACGTGGCGTACCAGAGCTATCTGCCCTTTCTGGTCAGCAAGGAGCATCTAGTCGACGGCAACGCCAAGCTCGAGGTGGTTCACTCCGGCGCCCAGCTCGGCGGGCCGCCGCTCGGGGGCGTGCTGGTACAGGCGTTCACCGCGCCCTTCGCCGTGGCCGTCGACGCGCTGAGTTTCCTGGCTTCGGCGTTGTTCCTGGGGTTCGTCCGCCGTCGCGAGCCGGTGCCGCCCAAGCCGCCGCGGGGGCAGTTGGGTCGGGAGGTGCTGGAGGGGATCAGGTTCGTGCTGGGCCACCGGTTGCTGCGCGCGATCGCGATGACGACGGGGACGACGAACCTGTTCAGCGCGGGGTTTCAGGCGATGCTGCTGCTCTATCTCGCGCGTGAGCTCGGGCTGTCCCCGGGCGTCATCGGGCTGTTCATGGCGACGTTCGGCATCGGGGCGCTGCTCGGCGCGTTGGCCATCAAGCCGGTGGTGGGCCTGCTCGGGCAGGGACCCGCGCTGGTGATCTCGGTGCTGATCTCGGGTCTGATGGTGTTCCTGATCCCGCTGGCGCAGCCGGGCTGGTTGCTCTGGCTGGCGGGTGCGGCGAGCGTCGTCGACGGCACGTGCATCGTCATCTACAACGTCACGCAGGTGAGCTTCCGCCAGAGCGTGACGCCGGAGCGGTTGCTGGGCCGGATGAACGCCACGATGCGGTTCGTGGTGTGGGGCACGATGCCGCTGGGGGCGATCCTAGGTGGCGCCCTGGGCGGCTGGCTCGGCGTCCGCGAGGCGATGTGGATCGGGTGCGCCGGCATGCTACTGGCCGTCCTGCCGGTCGCGCTGTCACCGCTGCGCTCCATGCGCGTGCTCGAAGAGGAACCCGCGACGCGCTGATGCGCTAGTTGCCGTCGCCGTCGAGCTGGTCGAGGCGAAGGCTGGTGCATCGCTCGCCGTTGGTCGGCCAGAAATCCACCGCGCAGGCGGTGAGCACGAGCGTGATGTCACGCAGGGCGCGCAGCCGGACGCGATCGCCGGGGCGGGTGATCGCCGCGTGCACGGCGATGCGCCCGTCGGCGTCGGGCGCCGAGTTCTGGAAGAGGTTGACCGGATCCGGTACCGCGGGCAGGGTGACCCCGGCCTGCCCGGCGGCGGCGACGAAGTTGTCGGCGCAGTTCGGATGCTGCGGCGAGCCTTCCCGGGCGTACAGCGCCGGATTGCAGGCGGGGAAGAGCATGTCGTGGAGTCCCGGCGAGGTGTCGGCGACCAGCTCCAGGATCGGCTGATACCGCTGGTCGACGAAGCTCTGACCGACGCGCGGGAAGAGCTGCTCGAGGGTGTCCCGGGTGTGGCTGGTGGACAGCCATCGCCGTGGGTCGGCGACGTCTATGGCCCACAGATCGCCGACCTGACTTCCCTCCACGTCGACGACTTCGACGAGGCCGCCCGCGCGCACGGCGATCGCCCTGCCGCAGCTCGGTGGTATCAGCGTCGAACTCACGAGATCACAACAGTCGAACTCACGAGATCACAATATCAGTCGCGAAATAGACCGAAATTCATGAGCTTGACAGTCCGTTGGTGCGGTTCTAGCCTGACGAAGCCCGTCGATATATGCACGCCACGGGAACGGGGGAACGGTTGAGTATTCATCCAGCGCGTGCCGATACATTTCCGGAACTGATTGCGGCGGCCAACCGCACCGAGGTCGAATTCGATCGTGAGACCGTGCTGACCGAGCTGCTCGACGCGGCGGCGGACCGGTTCGGCGACCTGCCCGCGCTCCGCGACACCGAGGGTGTCGTGCGCAGCCACGGTGCGCTGCGCGCCGAAACCGTCCGGCTGGCACAGGCGCTCGCGGCCCTGGGCGCCGGGCCCGGCAAACCGGTTGCGATCCTCGGTGACCACCTGCCTGGTTCGATCGCGGCGATCATCGCGGTGGTGCGGTGCGGGGCGTTCTACGTTCCGCTGGACGGGCGCTGGCCCGTCAGCCGTGCCGTCGCCGTGATCGAGTCGCTGGCCGTCGAAACCCTGATCGTTGCTGAAGAGTTCACCCGGACCGGGTTCGAGTTGGCCTACGAGGTCCCGGCGATCCGGCACGTCCTGGTGACCGGATCGGCGCAGCGGACGGGTGAGGCCGCGGTCGATCCCGAAATCGCACGGACGTGGGAAAGCATCACGGCGTTCGCCGATCCGCTCGAGGCGGCGGGATTCAACCTCGACCGCGACGGCTTCCGTTACGACGCCCGTCAGGTCGGCGACTACGCCACCCATGTCCGCGGCCTCGTCATGGACCACTATCGCGCCGGCGATGCGGTGGTGGAGATCGGGACGGGCAGCGGCCTGATCGCCCGCGAGCTGGCGCCCCGCGTGTCGCGGCTGCTGGCGAGCGACCCCGCGGCCGGGGCGATGAGCAGGCTCGAGGCGTATTCGCGCGATCGCGGCCTGCCGGTGAGCACGGTCGCGGCCTACGCGCACGAGATGACGCCGCACATCGCGGCGATGGACGACGTGGGCGTCGTCCTGCTGTCCAGCGTGGTGCAGTACTTCCCCGGGCCGGACTATCTGCGCGGCGTGCTGCATGACCTGCTGACCGCGCTGAGACCGGGCGCCACGCTGGTCATCGCCGACCTCGTCGAGCCGTCGTCCGGGCAGTTCCCCGGCAGCCTGCGCCTGCCGCGCCGGTGGTGGGAGGCCCTGCGGCAGCAGTATCCGGGCCTCGACGTGCGGGTGTGCCCGCGTGACGGCACAGCGCTGGACAGTCCGCTGCGGCACCGCTACGACGTGCTCATCACAGTGCCGGAAACCGTCGCCGCACAACGGCCTTCGCCGCCCCTGGGATCGGGTGAACGGCCGCTGCGATCGACCGACCTGTCCGGCGGCGAGAGCGTCGCCTTGCCGCGCCCGGACGCCGGCGATCTGGCCTATGTCATCACCACGTCCGGGTCGACGGGGGAGCCGAAGCTCGTCGCGGTCACCCATCGCAGCGTCGTCAACCTCGTGCGGTGGTTCAACCGCCGCCACGAGGTGACCCCCGACGACGTCGTGCTCCAGATGGCGGCGCTGACCTTCGACCTTTCCGTCTACGACATTTTCGGCGTCCTCGCGGCCGGCGGCAGCATCCTGCTGCAGCCGAGTGCGCGCCTGGCCGAGCCAGAGTCGGTCGTGGACACGTTGCTGGACCACGGCGTCACGCTCTGGAACTCGGCGCCCGCGGCGTTCACCGCGCTGCTGCCGTTCCTGCGCCGGCGCCCGCCGGCCGGGCGCGACCGGATGCGGCGGGTCTTCCTGAGCGGCGACTGGGTCCCGTTGAGCACCCACGCCAGTGTGGCCCGGGAGTTTCCGAGGGCCACGCTGGTGGCGCTGGGTGGCGCGACGGAGGCGTGCGTGTGGTCGAACGACTTCGTCGTCTCCGGCATCGAACCGCACTGGGCGAGCATCCCCTACGGCCATCCGATGGACAATGCCCGCTACTACGTGCTGCGCGAGGACGGCAGCCCGTGCGAGGTCGGCGAGCCGGGTGAGCTCCACATCGCCGGCACCTGCGTCGCGGCCGGGTACCTCAACGACGCCGAGCTGACGCGGCAGCGCTTCCTGCCCGACCCGTGGTGGTCCGGACCCGACGCACGCATGTACCGCACCGGCGACCGGGCGAAGTGGACGGCCGACGGCTGGGTGGAGTTCCTGGGGCGCCTCGACCGGCAGGTGAAGATCCACGGGTATCGCATCGAGCTCGGCGAGATCGAACAGGCCGCCCGTGAGCTCCCCGGCGTGCATGAGGCGTTCGCCATGACCTACGGGGACCCGAAGGAGCCGGACCTGGGCATGGTGGTCCGCGCCGAGGCATCGCTCTCGGAGGGGACGCTGCGCGGGCACCTGCGGGCGCATCTGCCGCAGTACGCGGTCCCCAGCCTGGTGCGGGTGGTGGACACCCTGCCGGTGGCCGGCACCGGCAAGGTGGACCGGGCGGCGCTGACCGGCCTGCTGACCGCGACGCCACGCGTCGAGGCCGGGGAAGAGGCTGCGGAAGACGACGAGGCGGTCGCGCGGATGACCGGCCTCTGGTCGGAGGTGTTCGGCCGCAGGCTCGGCGCGCGCGACGACTTCTTCGCCTCGGGCGGCACGTCGCTCCTCGCCGGGCGGCTCGCCGCCCGCCTCTCCGACGTCTACGACGTTCACCTGCCCGTCGCGGCCGTCTACGAGGCCGGGACCCCGAGGGCGCTCGCCGCGCGCATCGGCCACGTCACCGACACCGAGCCGCTCGCCCTCGCGGCCCAGCCGATCTCGGGGCACGACGACGATCCCGCACCGCTGGCGTTGCAGCAGGAGGTGATCTGGTACATCGAGCAGATGGATCCGGGCACCGTGGGCTACAACTGCATCGCTCGCGTGGACATCCGCGGGCCGCTCGACCGGGCCCGGTTCCGCGAGGCGCTCACGGCGGTCACCGCGAGGCATCCGGCCCTGCGGACCAGATATCTGGCCAACGCCGACGGTGCGCTGGAGCAGTGGGTGCGCGACGAGTCCGAGGTGAGCTTCGAGTTCGTCGAGGCATCCTCCGGCGTGGACGAGATCGTGCGCCAGGCCGGACGGCACGTCTTCGACCTGGAGCGCGAGCCCCTGATCCGGTGGACGCTCATCCGCCGGGGCGAGGACGATCACGTGCTGGCACAGGTGGAGCACCATTTCCCGCACGACGGATGGTCGTTGTGGATGGTGCTGCACGGCATCTCGAAGGCGTACACCAGTCTGGGCGCTGGGCGGACTCCAGATCTCGGCAGCGACCGGACGTCCTATGCGGACTACTGCCGCTGGCAGGCCGAGTGGGTCCGCGGCCCGCAGGCCAAGCAGCAGATCGACCACTGGCTCGACGAACTCGGCTCCGTGGACGAGCCGCTGCGGTGGCCGTTCGAATCACGGCGGGAGCCCCGGTTCCCGTACCGCGGCGACACGCACGAGCTGGTCCTGCCCGCCGATCTCCAGCACCGAGTGGACACGTTCGCCCAGCGCGCCGGCGCCACCCCGTTCGCGGTGCTCAAGGCGGCGTACGTGGCGCTCATCGGCCATGTCTGCGATGCGCCGAGCCCGATCATCGGCGGGGCGCTGCGGAATCGTCGTCTGGCGGGCGTCGAGCGTACCGTGGGAATGTTCGTCAACACCTGTGCGTGGGGCTTCCCCGGCTGGCGGTCGAGCACCTTCGAGCGGCTGTGCCGGGAGGTGACCCACCGGCTGGCGGCCGGCATGGACAATCAGGAGATCCCGTTCGCGCTCGTGGCCAGCCGGCTGCGCACGCCGTACGACAGGTCGCGGAATCCGGTGTTCCAGACCAGTTTCTCCATGAACGACTGGCCGGACACGACGTTGGACCTCGGCGACGGCATCGAAGCGTCGGTGTCGTTCCCCAGCAACGGCGCCGCGAAGTTCGACATCGACATCATCGTGATTCCGGAGCCGGACGGCACGCGCATGCTCTGGCGGTACAGCGAACCCCTGTTCACCACCGAGGACGCGCGTGCCCTGGCGGAGCAGTACCTCGACCTGCTCGACCGGGCGATGGCCGCGCCGGACGTCGCCCTCGGCCCGCTCGCGAACGGATCCCGTCATGGCTAGCGTCGACACGGCCCTGATCGAGCGCACCGTGACCAGCTTCGGCGGGGTCCGGGACGCCGTCGCGGCGAAGGTGAGCGACATCAGCGGGGACGACGGCCTGGTGGTGTGGATGGAGCCGGAGCCGGACGCACCGCCGATCGACTACCGGTCGCTGCGGGCGTTCCTCCTGGAGCAACTGCCCCGGGACAGCGTTCCGCGCCGGCTGGTGCCGCTCGAGCACCTTCCCCGCGACGCGGACGGCCGGCCGGACCGCGGCAAGCTGCTGACGCCGTCCTGGATCTCCGCGTCGGTGCACTCGTTGCGCCTGCTGCCGGACTCGGTGGAGAGCCGCATCGCCGGGCTGTGGGCCGAGGTGCTGCCCGCCACCGACATCGAGGTGGACGAGAACTTCTTTGACCTCGGCGGCTCGTCGCACGCGGCCGTGCTCATGCTGGCCAGGTGCGAAGCCGAGTTCGACGCGGCTCTGCCGATGCAGAACTTCTTCGAACGGCCGACCATCGAACACCTCGCCGAACTGCTCCGGGACGGGGTCCCCCACACCTGCATGCTGCAAGTCGGCGCCGGGCCGAAGCGGCCATTCATCTGCGTGTATCCGGGCACGGGCGTCCAGGGTTTGCGTCTGCTGTCGCGCAGTGACCCGGACCGCCCGTTTCTGACGATCACCCCGCACGGCTACAGCGGCACCGCGCCGCCGATCGACTCGTTCGACGAGCTGATCGAGCACTACCTCGCCGAGATTCTCGCGGTGCAACCGCACGGCCCGTACCACCTGGGCGGCCACTGCGCGAGCGCGATCGTCGCCTACGAGATCGCGTCCCGTCTCGCCGCGCGCGGCGAGACGATCGCCACGTTCCTGGCCATCAAGGCCGCGCCGGGATTCGACCTCGCCAAGGCCAAGGGCCCGGAGTTCTTCCTGCTCGACGAGTTGTTCGCGAGCGCCGCCGAGGGGAGCGCCGCGAAGCGGATCGAGGCGTTCGTCCTCGCCGAGGCCGAGGAACTGCGTTCCCCGCAGCGGCAGGCGGCCGCCCTGGCCCGGATGCGCCCGATGGTCGCGGACCTGCATCGCGAGTTGCTGGACACCGCGGCGCTCGCCTCCGACCACGGGTTCGAGCGGTTCGCGGGCCTGGTCGACTCGTGGGCGTGGTACCTGGTGACGGCCGGCGGCCACCGCTGCGAGCCGTCCGCATTCCCGGTCGACGTGATCGCCTATCACGGCGACCGCCGCGACCTCACCGCGGCGTGGTCGCGGACCTCGGGGCATGTCGCCACCGCGCACCTGTTCGACAGCGACGAGCCGTTCGAGGCGCCCGAATTCGCGCGGTGGCTGACCGCATTGCTCGACGAGCGTGACAGCCGAAGCTAACCCAGCGGGGTGAAGTCCCGCGCTGCGAGGAACTCGGGGCGGCGGGCCGGCGCCGAAAAGGGCTCGGACAGCGCGTTTTCCACGCTGTTGAACACCACGAACAAACTCTGCCGGGGAAACGGGGTGATGTTTCCGGTGGACCCGTGCATGAGATTGCTGTCGAACACGATCGCGGTGCCGGGCCGGGCAAGGCACTGCACCACCCCGCCCAGCTCGGCGAGCCGGCTCAGGGTCTGCTGGCTCGGCAGGCCGATCTCCTGGCGCACCAGCGAGGTGCGGTAGTTGGCCTCCGGTGTCTCGCCGGTGCACGACACGAACGTGCGATGCGAACCCGGGATCACCATCAGCGGGCCGTTGATGGGCAAGTTCTCGGTCAGGGCGAGCACGACGCTGAGCGCGCGCGGCGTCGGCATGCCGTCCTCCGCGTGCCAGGTCTCGAAGTCGGAGTGCCAGTAGAAGTCCGTGCCGTCGAAGCCCGGCTTCAGGTTGACGCGCGTCTGGTGGACGTACACCTCCGAACCGAGGATCTGCGCCGCGCGGCCGGTCAACCGGGTATCGCCGATCAGTCGCCGGAAGAACTCGCTGATCCGGTGGATCTCGAAGATCGACTTGAGCTGGGTGGAACCGGGTTCCCAGATGAAGCGGGGGTCCTCGCGGTTGCCCTCCAGCGCCACGAGATGCTCGAGCTCACCGAGCGCCTCGCCGACGACCTGCCGGTCGAACAGCTCCTCAAGCACGAGGTAGCCGTCGGTGTCGTACCGCTTGAGCTGCTCCGGCTCCAGCGGGCCGTGCTCGCCGAAGACCACGGGGTCCGGGCGCGGCAGCAGCGTCTCCACGGAGCTGACCCTCGTCTGGTACGGATCTGCGGTCACGGCAGCAAAACCCTTTCTGGTGTGGACCGGATCGACTGGAGGAGGTGACCGGCTCTCGCGGCCAGCTCATGGAACCGGCGTAGCGTCGGCGCGAAGATGATGCTGCTGAGCCTGCCCGTGGCAAGGCCGGTCAGCTCACACGGCACGAACCCTTCCGTACCGTCGCGGGGCGCGCACACCACCTCGTCGAGCGCGCCGAGGACGGCCCGCAGCGAAACGCCCGGCGGCAGGCCGTAGTAGTCGTAGTGGCCGATGGTCATCCGCGACTGGTAGTCGGCGCCGAAGAACTCCAGCCCGAAGTCGTGCAGGTGGGTGGAGCCGGTGCGGCGAGCGTTGAGGTCCAGCATGGCGAGCGTGCCGTCGGGCCGCGCGACGGCGTCGATGCCGAAGTGGCCCCGGTACCCCTGGTCGCGCAGTTGCGCGGCGAGCACCGAGGCGCTGGCGACGAAGCCGCCGTACCACGGCTCCAGCCGCAGCTCGGCCGACGTGACGTTGCCGAGCACCTGCGTGGGTTCGCCGAACAGCATGTGGCAGACGTGCGTCAGGTACGGCTCCCGCCCTGCCTCGACGACGAACTCCACCGACGGGAACACCACACCCTCGCCGTGCACCCACTCCTCGACGACGATCGGTTCGTCCCGGGCGAAGTACGGGCTGCGCCGCAGCACGGTCGGCAACTCGGCGGCCTGCGCGGCCGTCCGGACGATGAGCAGGCCCACGCTCGCCTCGCCGCGATCCGGCTTCACGATGCAGGGCCGCCCCTCGGCGAGCATGCGGCCGGCGACCTCGACGGCCTCGGCGATCCCGGCACAGACGGCGCCCTCGGCGATGCCGGCCTTGGCGCGCGCCAGACCGCGGCCCTCCACCAGCGACCGCAGGCCGCTCTTGGTGTCGGCGAGATCGCGCAGCCGCTGGTCGGGGGAGCTCTCCGGCAGCTCGATGTCGATGCTGAGCCGCGCGGAGGCGGCCTCGGCGAAGTCCCACAGCTCGGCGGTGGTGGTGTGTGGGATCAGCCGGATGCGGCGGCGCTCGCCCGCGTGGTCCAGCAGCGCGCGCATCAGCGGCTCGTCGGCGAGGATGTCGCGGAACAGGTTGCCGGTCAGTGGTCGCGGGCTCAGGTTCGACACCTGCGGCAACCCGAGGAAGTCGCACTGCCAGGCGAGCTCCGCGATCGGCACCTCGGTGATGATCAGCTTGTCGGTCGGCCGCCAGAAGAGGGCCTGGTCCTGTTGGGCGAACGCCTCGGCCAGGGCGGCCCGGCGCCCGGCAGGCCCGGCCGCCCGGCCCGCCAGCGCCCACAGGGTGTCGACGGCGTTGGCCACGCAAACCGTGGGTGTACCGTGCTCGCTCATCGCAGCACCCCGTGCCCGACGCGGACGAGCTCGCAGATGTTGTGCACCACGTGCCCGAACAGTGACTCGCCCGCTTCGGCGCTGGCCAGCTCCGACGAGGACAGCGCACCCTGGTGCGACAACTGCCTGTGGTCGGCCGGATGCAGGTACACGCCGGGGTGCGGCGGGGTGTCGTGCACCGGCCGGACCGGCGTCACCAGCTCGGGGCGTAGGTGCAGCATGAGACTCGTCTCGGTGAAGCCCGCGTGCTCGGCGTGCCAGCCGGGGAATTTGGGCACATGCTCGCTCAGCCAGGTCTCGTGCACCAGGCTCCACCAGCTAAAGGCGAACACTTCCGCGGAGCCCAGCGCGCCTGCGGTACGGCACAGGTCGAGCGCCTCGTAGATCAGCGCCTCGTTCTCGTAGTGGCCGTTGATGACGACCAGGCGACCCGGGCGCAGGTCCATGAGCGAGGCCACGGCGTCGCGGAGGTACTCGACCAGGACGGCTCCCCGCACGTACACCGTGCCGGGAAAACTCAGCCCGCCACCGCTCTGCGGCAGCGACCGGGCGGCGATGGAGTGCACCGGCACCAGGTATCCGCCGAGCCGGGCGGCGACCGCGCGGGCCAGCGCCTGCGGGATGTCGATGTCGACGGACAGCGGCAGGTGCGGGCCGTGCTGCTCGATCGTGCCGATCGGCCAGACCAGCGTGGCGCCGCGCACCTGCGCGCCGGCCTCGGCACTGGTCAGGTCCGTGAAGGACCGCGCGGCCGTCATCGGTCCGCCTTGACGAGGCTGCGCCCGATGACCTGGCGCGCATCGGTGTGCCGTTCAGCCAGCCACGCGTGGAAGCCGTCGCAGATCGCCCGCAACGTCTCGTACATGTTCTGGTGCAGTGCCGAGTAGACCTGCACCACGTCGGCGCCGATGCTGAGGTACTCGACGACATCGGTTCCGGTCTGCACCCCGCCGGAGGCCATGACAGGCACGTCGATCCCGCGTTTGCGCATCGAGAAGATCTCGGCGAGGACGATGGGCTTGAGGCCCGCGCCGGAGTAGCCGAACGCGCCGCCCAGCGCCACCTCCCCGGTCTGCGGATCGACCGCGAGACCCGGGATGGTGTCGCTGAGCGTCACCGCGTCCGCGCCCGCACGGACGGCGGCATTGACGCGCGCCGCAGTGCCACCGTCGACGGCGAGCTTCACGATGATCGGAATCGACACCCGGCGGCGCACCGCGTCGGTGTAGGCGAACACCCGCTGCGGGGAGTCCTCGAAGCCCTCCTCGTTGAGGCACGAGATCCCGAGCTCCAGCGCCCGGCAGCCGGTCGCGGCGACCGCCTCGGACAGGTCGCCGAGCTCGGCGGGGGAGTCGGCGTGGATCGAGGCGATGACGCTCAGATCGTCGCGGTCGGCGGCACGAAGCACCTCGCACCAGTGCTCCACCGATCGGCGTGAGTACGTGGTGCTGTTGAGCATGCCGGTCGCGATGCGGACCACCTGCTCGTTCCCGCCGCGCGGGGGGTTGGGATGAATCGTCTTGGTGATCACGCCACCGGCGCCGCACTCGAGCAGGCGGCGGATGTTGCGCTCCTGGTCGGTGAGCAGTCCCGAGCCCACGATGATGGGTGAGGACAACGCCAGGCCCAGGAAGTCGACCCGCGAGTCCACGCCGCTGTTCATTCCCCTTGCCTCCTCACGGCCGCGTGGGCGCGCTGTGCACGTCGTCGAGCATTTCGAGCAGCGTCTGTGGCTTGACCATCACGTCGTCGATGTCGAGGAACGAGACCGTGGCGATCGTGTGCAACCCGCGGAGCAGGTGGCTGCCGTGGTGCACGACTCCGCTGTCGGTGAGCACCACGATGGGTTTGCCGAGTGCCGAAGCCCAGCCCAATTCGACGTGCGTGCCGTCGGTGCGCATGATGCTGTCCGTGCGGTTGGAGGGCAGGATCGGCACGAAGACGTCGCAGCGCTGCATCCAGTTGAAGTCGCGCTCCGTGACGTCTTCAGGGCTGAACTCCGTGGCGCTCTCGCCGAACTCTTCGGTCCGATGCGCCGAGAAGACATCGCCGCGCGCGTCGCTGACCACCCCGGCGACGCGGTCGATGACCTCGCGCAAGGCACCGGCGGACTGTCCGTGCGGGAAGGCGTGCTGAATCGGCCCGCCGATGAGCACCTTCAACCCTCGTAGGTCTGTCCGACCCGCTGACATGGCATTTCCCCTCTCGCCCTAGAGGCACGGCTGGCCACTCAGTAGCTGGACGCGACCGAGTCGTTCAGGTTGTGCTTCTCCGTCCCGACCAGGGGCGGGTTGAAAATGCTCAGCAACACGAGGTCGTCGTCCTCGTCGGCGCACAGGTAGTGCGGCTGGTGGTCGTTCAGGATGTAGATGACCCCCGGCCGGAGCCGGTGCCGTGTGCCTGAGACCTCGCGCACCCAGCCCAGGCCCGAGATGCAGTAGCAGGACTCGAGATGGTTGCGGTACTGCAGGAAAGACGTCGTGCCGGCGCTCACGACCGTGTGGCAGACGGTGTAGCCGACATTGTCGGCGGCGGTAACGAGGCGGTAGCTCTTACCGTTTCCCCAGTCGACGTCTCGCTCGGTACCGCGGATCTGTTCGACATCGCGGACGAGCATCAAAACCTCCCATGGCGTGTCGGTTCCGGTACTTCGCCCCCTCGGACGGTCGGCTCCAGCCAGGCCGTCGCCAGCCGGGCCAGTTCGGCGCTGATCGCGCCGGGTTCGTCCGGTGCGGGCAGGCGCGACACCGCACCGGTCGTGGCCTTCTCCCACTGCTCCACCACGGTTGCGGGGTCCGCGGCGACGCCCGCCGGTGGCAGCACACACACGGGGAAGCCCACGGGCACCCCCAGCCACCGATAGGTCTCCACCAGCTCGAGGTCGGCGCGCAGCACCTTCTCGAAGAGCGCGAAGACCCTCCGGTCGGCGGTCAGTTCGGCGCTGACCAGGTTGGTGGAGCGCAGCCGCGACCACAGGTCGTCGGTGGGCAGGTCGTGCAGCGGCCGGCGGGCCGTACGGGCCTGCGGTGCCACCTGCTTGAGGACGGCGAGCATCCTCGGCGCCGTACCCTTGGCCTCGAGAAACCGGCCGATCTCGTAGGCGCCGAACGCTCCACCGCAGTCGCCGAGCAGCAGGAACGGGCGGCCGTGGGCGGCGGCGTGGGCGGCGAGGCGGGGCCCGAGGTCGGCGACGAGATCTTCCATCCGCCGCGGAGCCGGTTCGGTGTACCGGTTCTCCCGCCCGGCCGGCCGCAGCGTGAACACGCGCAACCAGCTCGGGGCATGCCGGGGCAGCCAGGCATGCGTCCGCGGGCCCGCCGCGACCGGCGGGAGGGAGTAGAGCACGACGTCCGGCACTCCGTCCCCCGCCTGATGATCGCTGATCCAGCGATGCCCGGTCACGTCGCGGCGCCAGTCTTGACAGCCGACCGCACGGCCGCCACGAACTCCCCGAAGGTCGGGCACTCGAACGGCGCTTCCAGCGAGATGTCCAGGCCCAGCCGCGACGACAGCGCCTTGACCACCCGCAGCGCGAGCAGCGAGTGCCCGCCGATGGCGAAGAAGTCGTCGCCGGTGTCGAACTCGCGGTCCTGTTCGAGCACCATGCGCCACACCCGCGTCACCTCCGCGCGGATCGGGTCGGTGAGCTCCTGTGCCTGACTCATTCGGCCCTCCCGGACGACGCGGGCCGCAGGAACTCCGTGGCACGCAGGCGATCGATCTTTCCCGACGGGGTCAGCGGCAGATGGTCGACGATGTCGATGCGGGCCGGCACCATGTGCGCGGGCAGCCGTCTCCGCAGCCACGTGCGGATGTCATCCGACGCAAGCGGTTCGGACCCGCTCACCAGCGCGGCGATCGAGGTGGCGGGCACAGCGTCCGGCAGGCAGATGGCGTCGCGGACACCGGGGCAGCGCCGCATGACGGCCTCGATCTCGCCGAGCTCGACGCGATGGCCGGCTATCTTGATCTGGCCGTCGTCCCGCCCGAGGACGGTGAAGCTGACGTCGCTGTCGACCCGGGCCAGATCACCGGTGTCGTACTCGCGGCCGGCCGGGCCGGTGTGGAATCTCTCCTGGCTGAGGCCGTCGGGGCGCAGGTAGCCGAGCGCGAGCTGGCGCCCGCCGAGGAACAGACGGCCGGTCCCGCCGACGGGCACCTCCCGCAGGTGCTCGTCGAGCACACGCGCCGTTGTGTGCGGAGTGATCACCCGCACTTCCGTGGCGGGCGAGTCCGGGCCGAGGTAGTCGGCGCCGGCCACCCACACCGTGGCCTCCGTGGGGCCGTACCGGTTCGCCACCCGCGGCGGCTCCGGGACGTCGGCGAGCAGCCGCGGGATCAGATCGGTGGGGAACGGCTCGCCGCAGAAGGCGAGCGTGTGCAGCCGCCGCAGCCCTTGTGACGCTTGCGGATGCTCGCTCAGGAAGCGGGCGAGGGACGGGGTCGCCACGATGTGGCTCACCGGGCGGCCGTCGCGGGTGCCGGTCGAGAGGGCCGACCTCATGATGCTCAGCGGGTCGGCACCGCTGAGACAGACGTAATGGCCGCGGGTCAGCGCCCAGATCAGTTCGGGAAGGCTGACGTCGTATCCCTCGCTGCTCTGCGCGAGCCACACCTGTTGCGCCGGTTCGGCAAAGTCGGCGTCCGCCGCGGCGTGGAAATTGGTCAGCGCCGTGTGGCCGATGAGCACGCCCTTTGGCCTGCCGGTCGAGCCCGACGTGTACATCAGGTAGGCGCAGCCGTCCGGGATCCGGCGCGTCTCGGTCCCCGCCGACCCGTGCCAGGAAAGGTCGTCGAGGAACAGCATGCGGCCGCCGGGCGGAAGGCGGTCGGCGAGCGCCCGCGTGGTCACGGTGAAGGCGCACCGCGCGTCCTCGAGGATCAGCCGCAGCCTTGCCTCCGGCTGCGAGGCCACGATCGGCAGGTACGCCGCGCCCGTGCTGTGGGCTGCGAACATCGCTGCCGGCAGGTCGCGATCACGCTCGAGGAACAGCGCGGCGACGCGGCCGGAGGTCTGCTCGGCCCGCAGCGCCTTGGCGATGGCCTCCACCCGGGCGGCGAACTGCCCGAAGGTGACGACGCCGTGCCGATCCTCGAGGCACGCCGCGCCGGGCCTGGCGGCCGCGATGGCGCGCAATGGTGCCCATGTGTCGTCCTGGACAACGGAATTTGCCATCCTGTCCACTCCCCGTAGGTCCGTCACTCGGGGAATGGAACGAAGCATGGATCTTGTTCTGGGCGACCTTGTCCCAAATCCCCGTGGCACAAACGCATTGTCGATGATGCCACGGGCACACATTCAAAGCAATCATGATCATCGATCACGAATTGTTGTGGTGTAGGTTGGGAGCGCGAGCCCACCGCGGTCCCTGGTCGCGCAGTTGCATCGTGCGGGGCCGGCCCATCGGGTGCTGCTCGGTCACGACAGCGTGCAGAGGTTCACCGGTCCCGGCGCGATCTCCGCACACACCTTTTCCGACTCCACGCACGTCACCCGACAGTTCTTGTCGTTCTTGACCGAGATCGGCCTCTCCACAGAGGTGCAACTCATGACCCACGCAACCGCTGGTGGCGCTGATCCGCTTCATGGACAGCTTCCGCGAGTTCGACAAGGTATTCATCATGACGAACGGTGGGCCGGGTTCGTCGTCCGAGACGCCGCTGTCGGCTTCGTCATGCTCGTCCTGATCAACATCATCGGTAGCCTGATCGTCCGGTTTTCCCGGGCAAGCCAGGGAGTGGCTGACTCATGAGCGCGACCTCCGCACCCGCCCGCCTGTCCGGAGAGGGATCGGCCGCGTCGCGGCGAGAGAATTCTCCGGGGCCGTGTCGATCCGCGGGCCGCTCGTTCGACATGTGGGTGCGAGGGGTCGAGAGGTGGCCCCGCCGGATGAGGAGAGCGCGATGCCGAAGTACATGCTGATCATGCGTGGCACCGACGAGTCGAACGCGGCCATGATGGCCGACATCGACAAGATGATGGCCACGACCCGCCAGTTCATCGAGGAGATGGTCAAGGCCGGTGTTCTCCTCGCGGCGGAAGGGCTGGACGATCCGGGCCAGGGCGTCGTGGTCGACTTCAGCGGCGCGGCCCCGGTGGTCACCGACGGGCCGTACGGCGAGACCAAGGAACTGTTCGGGGGCTTCTTCCTGCTCGACGTCGCATCGAGGCAGGAGGCGGTCGAGTGGGCCAAGCGGGTCCCGGCGGCCCCCGGGTCCAAGATCGAGGTCCGGCGGGTGCCCGGGAGCGACGAGGTCCCGCAGGTCCGCGAGTGATCGTCAAGGACCGGGCCGGGCACGAGAGCAACGGCCAGCTCTGATGGGTACGGCCGATGTCGAGGCCGTCTGGCGGATCGAGTCGGCGCGGATCGTCGCCGCGCTGACCCGGTTCACCGGCGATTTCGGGCTGGCCGAGGACGCGGCCCAGGAGGCGGTGGCCGAGGCGCTGGTGTCGTGGCCGCTCGCCGCTCCGGCGAATCCGGCCGGTTGGCTGATGGCCACGGCCCGGCGGCGGGCGATCGACGCGATCCGCCGCCGGATCGCCCTCCAGGACCGATACGCCCTGCTGGCGGCCGATCTGGCGGCCGACTCGGCGGCCGACGAGAACATCGATCCTGACAAGATCGGTGACGACGTGCTGGCGCTGATGTTCGTTAGCTGCCACCCGGTGCTCTCGCCCGAGGCCCAGGTGGCGCTGACCCTGCGCGTGGTCGGCGGTCTGTCCAGCGAGGAGATCGCCCGCGCGTTCCTCGTGTCCGTGCCGACCGTGCAGGCCCGCATCACCCGGGGCAAGAAGACGATCGCGGCGGCCGGGGTGCCGTTCGAGCTGCCGCCGGCCGCCGAGCGCCGGGAGCGGCTGGGCGGCGTGCTCAGCGTCATCTACGTGATTTTCACCGAGGGGTCGACGGCCACGTCGGGCGACCGGCTGCTGCGCCCCGACGTCGCGTACGAGGCGATCCGGCTGGCCCGCACGCTGGCCGCGCTGCAACCGGCCGAGCCGGAGGTGCACGGCCTGCTCGCGTTGTGCGAGCTGACGGCCGCGCGTTTCCCGGCCCGGACCGGCCCGGACGGTTCGCCGGTCCTGCTCGAGGATCAGGACCGGCGGCTGTGGGACTTCTCGGCGATCCGCCGTGGGCTGGCCGCGCTGGCCAAGGCATCGACCCGCGGCCTCGGCCCCTACGGCTTGCAGGCCGCGATCGCCGCGACCCACGCGTCGGCGCCTTCCGTCGAAGCAACCGACTGGGACCGAATCGTGGTGCTCTACGAGGCACTCGGCCGGGTCGCACCCTCGCCGGTGGTCGAGCTCAACCGGGCCGTCGCCGTTGCCATGGCCTCGGGCCCGGCGCAAGCCCTGGCCATCGTGGACGAGCTGATCGCGTCGGACCGGCTCCCCGGTTCGCACCTGGTCCCGACCGTACGCGGTGAGCTGCTGGCCCGGCTCGGACGGCGACCGGAAGCGCGCGCCGAGCTGGAGCTGGCGGCCCGGCTGTGCGCCAACCAGCGCGAACGCTCAGTGCTGCTGCGCAAGGCGGCCGCGCTGAGCTGACTTCTCCACCTGCCGCGGCGGTGGCCGGCTCGTCGGCGTTGCCGCTGGCGACGGCTGCGCCGGCGCAGCCGCCGAAAGTATGGTGATCGGATGTACGACGACGATGACGACGACGCTGGGAAATCGGCGGACGCGGGCCGGATGGGCAAGGCCGCTGAACACCTCGTCGCAGCCTTCTGCGTCCTGGCCACGCGCGGCGCGCTCAACGTGTCCACCTCGATGGTCGACGACGAGGGCGTCGACCTGATCTTCCACCGCCGCAACTCGACGGCGACCCTCGCCGTCCAGGTCAAGGCCCGGATGTCGGACAGCAAACGCGTGCGGTCCGAAGGCTTCGTCGCCTTCGTGCGATCCCAGACCTTCACACCACGGTCCGGACTGGACATGCTGTTCGTCGCGATCGACATCACCCGCGGCGCCGTCATGAAGGCATGGCTCATTCCGAGCACGGACTACGCACGCACCCTCGGCCAGCCCAGCAGCCGCGGACGATACCGCTTCGGCGCGTCGATGAAGGGCGAAACCAACGACCGCTGGCGCCCCTACCGCCTCGAAGCCGACGAACTGCCGGCAGCGGTGCTGCGGCGCCTGGATGAGCTGTCGCCGCCAGGCGCCGCTCCAACCTCGGACACCTCCGGCTCCGGGGCATGAGCGCCGCCTCCACGAACGCGGCGATTACCGCTGGACCCCGGGGGCGGCGGGTTCCGGGCCGTGCGACGCCTTGATCATGGGAAGGATGTGGCCGCCCCGACAGCCAGATCTTTCCCATGATCTATGGGATCGAGCGGCCCGAGCCATGCTGCCACCCGTGCCCCCTCAGCCACCGTCCTGCTACGCACGGCGGCGGGCGCGGGCCAGGGCCAGCCCGGCGACGACGACGCCGGCAAGCCCGAGTACTACGGCGATGACGGCGCCGGCCAGGCCGTTGCCGGTGCCCAGGCCACCGGCGGCGTTCGCCCCGTGCACGCTGCCGACGAGCGCGCTGAGCAGCCCCGCCGCGAGCGCGAGGACCGCTCGGCCGGTGCCTGTACGACCGGGGCGGGCGAGCGCCAGCCCACCGATCACCAGGCCGGCCAGCCCGATCACAGCGGCCACGGTGGGCACCAGCCGCCCGGTGCCGAGCTCGTAACCGGCGGCAAGCACGTGTAGCACTGACATGGAGGATCCCTTCGGTTCGGGCCGTTGTCGCATCGATCGTCGCGTCGCGCGGCCCGAGTGTCGTCGGCCGGCGAGCGGCGGCGCATACGCAGTGGGGCGTAGCCGGCTCCCGCCGAGTCGCGCCGCTCGACGTAGGAGTCGTGCGGCCACGGCCGTTGCTCGTGCGGTCCGAGCCCAGACGCCGCGAAGGGCGAGCCGCCTTCGCGTCGATCGCACTCCGCCGTGGCGGGACTGTGGAATCGACATCAACGAGCGGCTGAACGGCTGCCGCGGAGACTCGTAGGACCGCTCTACGCCACGTGGCGCTTCCAGACCTCGGCCAACTGGTCGGGTGTGAGAACGTCGGTGGTGAGGTCGCCGATCATCGCGGATTCGTCGTCGTCCCAGTAGATGACCCGCGAGGAACCGTAACGGTAGTCGATGCGCTGCCCCGAGCCAGGTCGTTTGCCAGCGAAACCTTGTCCTTTGCCGCCGTATTCGGCGGTGCGGTTGCTGCGTGACTTGTCCCGTTGGGTGGTATCGGCGAGTGCCCGGAACTGAACCTCCCAGCCGGGCCCGGCACACAGGACGTACTCCGTTGCGGTGCCACCGTAGGTATCGGGCGTCCTCGGCCGGCATTCGGAAACGTCGTTGAGCCATGGCCGGGCGAACTTCGCCAGGGGCCCGGAGGTGAACACCTCCTGGTTGCGCCGGCCCACCTCGGTCAACGCGGGCTCCTTCTCCTGGTTGGTCAGGATCAGGTAGACCGCGCCAGCAGCGGCGGCGAGCACCGCGCAGACGGCGATCGCCACCACTCGCGGCGTTCGCCGGCGACCACGCAGCGGCGGTGTTCCCGCGGCCGTCGCGGCGGGACCGGACGGCGGAGGAGCCGTTGCCACGTCTGGCCAAGCCATCGCGGCCGCCGCTGGCGGCGGGAGCGCCTCGGGCTCTGTCGGGACCGGCGCGACAGCATCTCCCCGCGACGCGGCCCGGCCCATGGGTACCGCGACGCTCAGCGCTCCCTGCGCGACCACCAGTTCGGGCTGTTCGATGACGGTCGGGGCAATGCCGAGCCGCCGATGCAGCAGGGTGGCGACCAGCGGGATGCGGCTCGACCCGCCCACCAGGAACACGCCCGCGATCTGATCGGGAGTGAGGCCACCGGCGGACAGCGTCGAGGCCGTCAACGCGACCGTACGCTCGATCAGGGGATGCGCCGCGCGCTCGAACTCCTCGCGAGTGAGGTGAACGTCGACGTCGTAGATCGGCACGTGCAGCCCCGCGGTGCTGTTGCGGGACAACTGTTCCTTGGCCGCCCGGGCCTCCTCCCACAGCACCATCCGCGCTCGTGTGTCGGCCGCGGTCTGCGGATCGGTCAACCGCTGCCACGCCTGCGGATCACGGCCGGCGAAGCGGGCGCCCAGCCCCTCGACGATCGCCGCGTCGAGCTCGACGCCACCCACATCGTCGAACCCGTCGCAGGCCACGACCGCCCACTCCGCGTCGCCCTGACGCCGGACCACCGCCACGTCGAACGTGCCGGCTCCGAAGTCGTACACGACGACCGGGGCACCGGGGTCGACATGAACACCGAGGACGCCCGTGAAGTACACCGCGGCCGCCGCCGGCTCGGCGACGAGCACCGGACGACTGATGCCGGCGCGCAGGGCGGCCTCGGTGAGCACCGCCCGCCGCTGCGGCCCCCACGCCGCGGGATGGGTCAGCACCACCTCCGCAGCAGGGCTGGCCGCGACGCGCGTCGCCTCGTCCACACATCGTCGCAGGACCGCCGCGATCAGATCCACAACTGCGATCTCCGCTTGCCCGAGCAGGATCACGCCGTCGTCGACACGCCGCTTCGGGTGCGGTTCGAAACCCGCCGGATCGGAGCGGGCTCCTCGCTGTGCGTCGCGGCCGACGAGCAGGCGCCGCTGCCCGTCGGCGAGCACGGCCGACGGCAGCAGCGGCGAGGCATCGAACAGCAGGGGCTGCCCGCCGCCCTCCCGCCACTGACAAACCGCGACCGTGTGCGACGTGCCGAAGTCGACGCCGAGCCGGTGTAGGCCATCCATGGAGTACGACAATAGCGAGTGCGTGCCCGTGCTCGTTCCGGCTCGGATCGCTGTCCTACGTGGGCATGCGCTGCGTGCGGGGGATCATCTGTGGTGCCCGGCAGCGAGCGGGTGGATAGTTTGGGCGCGGGTATCGCCGCCGCGGTGCGCCGGCCGGCGCGATCGGCCGCCATGCCGCTCGACCTCATGATCATGGGAAAGATGCGGCTGCCCCGATAGCCGGACCTTTCCCATGATCATGGAGTTGCTTGGCCCGGAACGCGCCGCCCGGGTTCCGGCGGCGGCCACGATCGACCAGGCACCACCGGCACGAGTCATCGGTTCGGCACGACCGGTGTGTGCCGCCGGCCGGGCCCGAGGGCGTGACCGACGAGGGTATGCGCGTCGTCGATCGTTGTCGCGAGGTTGGTGCCGGGGTCAGCCGGCGGCGGTGACGGCGGCTCGTGCGCCGGTCTTGATGGTGTCGGCGGTTGTGGTGTCGATGGTGGTGACGGGTTTGCCGTCGGTGTTGCCGCCGACGGCGTAGTGCTTGATGTCGGGGAAGGCGGTGATGCCTTCGGTCATGGCGGCGACTGGGACGGGTCCGGCGGCGATGATGACGGTGCATCGCTGCATGCCGAGGGTGTTGTAGTAGGTCAGGCCGTTGGCGGTGGTTTGTGGTCCGCTGATGGCCAGGTGCTGGACCTTGACGAGGGTTTGTACGGAGGCGTCCTGCATGCCGGCCCAGACGGTGCGGGCGGGTTCTGCCGCCAGGTCCTGGTCGTCGGTGAGCAGGCAGGCGGTGGTCGCCTTGTACTGCCGTTCGCGTGGGGCCGGGGGTGGCGGGTCCTGCGGCCACAACAGCCATGTGGCCAGCACGGCCAGCACAGTGAGCATGGCCGAGCCGGCGATGATCTGCTGCCGCCGGGGCCATGCGCGCACGGCGGCGCGTGCCGCGGTCAACCAGTGCAACACGGCCTCACCTCCCCGTCCGGGTGCAGCTTGAGGCACGAAGATAGCGCGCTTTGTCGATCTCCGATAGTCCCTCTGCTAAAGATCGCGAAAGCACCAAAGGGGACATCAGACCATCAAGGTCGCCAATATTTACGAACGTCTTGTGCTTGGGCGGTGGCGCATCGCAGACTGCTCGCGCCCTGGTTCGCAACATCAGCTTCACGGGGAGGCCTGCCGTGCGCGGTCGTCGAACTGTGCCTGTTGTCAGTCCGTCTGCTGGTCGATCCGTTGGTCGGCTTGCTGGCCGGGTGGGTCGCCGGGTGAGCGTCGTCGTCGTGGTGGCGATGATGCTCAGTCTCGGCCTGCCGGCGGCGCTGGTGCCGTCGGGGCGGGGCCTGGTGGGTTGGTCGTGGTTGCGCGGCTGGTTGTCGGCGGCGCCGTCGTGGGCGAAGGAAGACCCGAAGGTGCCGCAGCAGCAGCGCGGCAAGGGCGCCGACGGGCACTACGTCAGTGCGCCGCGGGCCAAGGACACCGAAAGCACCCGCAAGGCCAAGGGCGAACTGCCGCGGTACGAGCCGTTCACGCCTGAGGTGAAGAACAAGTCGACCGGGCCGGCGCGGAAGGGTTTCGACGCGGCGACGAGCAGGCGCAAGGCCGCGCTGAGCGACGCGAAGGCCGATGTGTTCGAGAACGCGGATGGCACGTACACGCGGCGGGTCTACAAGAATCCGGTGAACTTCAAGGCGGCTGACGGTTCGTGGCAGCCGATCGACAGCACACTCAAGGTGGGTGCGAGTCGCCGGCTGGAGACTACCGCCAACGCGTTCAAGGTGAGTTTCGCCGCTGGCACGGCCAAGAAGGTCGACGCGGACGGTGCGGAGGTCCCAACCGCCGGCGGGGCGGCCGCGCCGGTGGATGAGGATCTGGTCCGGATGACCCTCGGGCCTGGTGCGGAGCTGGGCTACACCCTGCGGGGCGCCTCGCTGGTCAAGGCCTCCGTGAACCGATCCGTGGCGAGCTACCGCAACGCCTTCCCGAACGTCGACCTGGAGATCGGGGCGAAGGCGAGCGGCATCAAGGAGAACCTGGTGCTGCGTTCGGCGGATGTGCCGACCGAGTACGTGTATCCGTTGCGGCTCAAGGGTTTGACGGCGCGGTTGAACAGTTTCGGTGAGGTCGAGTTCGTCACCGCCAAGGGCGACGTGGCCTCGACGATGCCGGTCGGGTTCATGGAGGACGCCTCGAACAGCCACGCCGGTGCGGGGGAGATCTCCTACGGCGTGAAGTACGAGCTGGTCCGGGCCGACGGCGGGCCGGCGTTGAAGGTGAGCATCGACGGGTCCTGGCTGCGGGACCCGAAGCGGCAGTTCCCGGTCATCCTCGATCCACAGACCCTCGTGGTGACGCAGTACGACACCTACGCCATCAACACCGCTCCGACCGGGACCCGGAACACCGAGCCGACACTGGCGGTCGGCTCGCACAACGGTACCGAGAAGGCGCGCACGTTCATCAACTTCGACGGGTTCCCGGCGATGATGGGCGGGCAGAAGCTGGACTCGGCGCGGCTGTACATCTTCATGACGTATCAGGGCGACGCCGACGGGAATCCGTGTGTGGCCCGGCCGTACAACGTGTATCCGATCACGAACACCTGGAACGCGTCGTCGGTGACGTGGAACGCCATGCCCGGCTACGACACGAGCAAGCTGATCGCGACGGATTCGCCGAGCAGTTCGCTGGCGTGCACGAACTCGGGTCAGGTACGCAACAAAGGCGTGTGGTCCACGCCGTGGTTGAGCAAGCAGTACATGGTCGACTGGGCCAGTTATCCGGGCACGATCTTCGGGTTCGCGTTGACCGCGGACGAGGCCGACACGGCGGCATGGAAGCGGTTCACATCGTCGGACACCAGCCTGATCTGCCCGAGCTACTTCGGTAACACCGCGTGTGACCCGTTCATCGAGGTCAACTACGCGGCGAACACGCCGCCGCAGTTGGACGCCCGCTATCCGGCGAACAACACCACGCTCAACACGCTGACCCCCGAGTTCGCCGCGAAGGGCAGCGACCCGGACAACTACCCCAACCGTGGTCTGCGGTACAACTTCCTGCTCTACAACGACCAGGGCGCGCAGTTCGCGTCGTCGGGCTGGACCGACGGCTATTGGAAGCCGCCGGCCGGCACGCTGCAGTGGGGCAAGACCTACATGTACATGGTGCAGGTCGACGACCGCTCGTCGGTCGGCCCGACCAACCCGGTGCCGTACGTGTTCTCCACCGCCGTACCGCAGCAGTTGGTGAGTTCGTCGTTGGCGCAGAACGGGGGAAAGGGGTTCGAGGGCAGTGTCGGCAACTACACCACCAGTGACGTCGATGCCCAGGTGGCCACCGTCGGCCCGGCCCTGTCGATCGCCCGGGAGTACAACAGCCTCGATACCCGTAACTCGGCCTTCGGCCGGGGCTGGTCCTCGCTGCCCGACATGCAGGTCCGCGAGGGTAGGACCGCCGACAACGCGCTGCAGACCGCGGTCATCCGCTACCCCAACGGCCAGGACATCACGTTCGGCCGCAACAACGACGGCACGTGGACCCCGCCACCCGGCCGGTTCTCGGTCTTCAAACCGATCACCGGCGGCTACTCGCTGACCGACAAGGACTCCACCGCCTACGAGTTCACCCAGAACGTCGACACCGGCATCTTCGGCCTGACGAAGATCACTGACGCGTCCGGGCGGGCGCTCACCGTGCGCTACGACGCCAACGGCCGCGTCGACCAGCTCAAGTCGGTCGCCTCGAACCGCACGCTCAACCTGCAATGGTCGACACCAGCCGGGGCGAACGTGGCGCACATCGCGTCGGTGACCACCGACCCGACCGACCCGGCGGTGCCGACCAGCACCATGACCTGGAACTACACCTACGACGGCGACACGCTGACGAAGGTCTGCCCGCCCGGCACCACGACCGACTGCGCCGGCTACCAGTACCAGGTGGTCAACCGGCACAACAGCATGGTGCTCAACACCGGCCCGTACTCGTTCTGGCGGCTCAACGAGCCGTCCGGCCAGACCCAAGCGTACAGCGGTGTGCTGTCCAACGACGGCATCGACAACGGTATCTACAGCAACGTCACCCTCGGCGGCAGCCCCTCGCTGGCCTGGTCCAGCTCCACGTCCGCTTCGTTCAACGGCACCAACTCGTCGGTGAAACTGCCCGTCAAACTCGCCGCGGAAAGCTCCTACCAGTCGATCAGCATGTGGTTCAAAACCACCGCGACGACCGGGGTGCTGTTCTCCTACCAGAAGGACCTGGTCACCCAGGGCGCGACCACGCCTGCCTACTACAACCCGGCGCTGTACATCGACAACACCGGCAAGCTGCGCGGTTCGCTGTGGAACGGCGCCACGAACACCATCGTGACCGGCACCGCGGTCAACGACGGCCAGTGGCACCATGTCGCCCTGGCCGGCAATGGCGGCGACCAGCGGCTCTACCTCGACGCTACCCTGGTCGGCTCGATGGCTGGTGCCATCCAGCTCCACAACACCGGTGAGGACAAGCTCTACATCGGTGCCGGGTTCCTCAGCAACGCCTGGCCCGGCAGCACCATCAGCCCCCCGACCGCCACGTTCTTCAACGGCTCCATCGCCGACGTCGCCTACTACAACAAACCGCTCACCCAGGAGCTCGTCTCGTCGCTGTACTTCTCCGGCAAGAACCCGACGCCGGCGATGACCAAGGTGACCAGCAACGCCGGCCGTGTCCGCGCCACCATCGGCTACGACACCGTCTCCAGCCGGGTCAACCAGGTCACCGACGAGAACGGCAGGGTCTGGAAGATCGGAGCGCCGGCCAACTACGGCTCCAGCCAGGTGTACGTCTCATCGGTACTCGGCTCTCAGCCACGCGACTACTACCGGTTCAACGACATCAGTGCGCCGATCTCACCGTCGAACCAGGTGATCGGCACGACGGCCCTCTACAACAACGTCGCGTTCGACACCACGCAACCGAACACCACCAGCCCGTTCAGCGACTCCTACGGTGGCATCTTCAACGGCACCTCCTCGTACGTGAAGATGAAGGAGGGGTTCGAGTTCGCGCCCGACGTCGGTCCTCAGTCCATCGAGATGTGGTTCAAGACCCCGGCCGGTCATGCGGCCAGTGGTGTGCTCTACGGCTACCAGGATCAACCGCTCGGCGCGTCAAATGTCCAGTCCTGGGTGCCTGCCCTGTACGTGGGCGGTGACGGGAAGCTGCGCGGCAGCTACTGGACTGGCGGCGGCACCGCACCGATCACCTCCATCAGCCCCGTGAACGACGGCAAGTGGCACCACGTGGTGCTGGTCGGCACGAACAACCCGACGGCCACGAGCACGCAGACGCTGTACCTGGACAACGTGCCCATCGGCACGAACACCGGCGATCAGCAGACGCTGTTCACCGACTATTCGTACGTCGGTGCGGGCACGACGAAGCTGTGGCCCGGCTCCACGCAAGACGTCAGCTACTTCAAGGGCAACATCGCCGAATTCGCCTACTACAACACCGCGCTGTCGCAGGCACAGGTCGACGCGCACTACAAGGCGTCGCGCAGCTCGCTGTCGCCGGCAGAGACCGGTCCGGTGCTGACCCCGGTCACCACGGTGGCCATCACCGACCCGGGCAACAACGTCGCCAAGAAGATGTTCGACACCCTCAACGGCAACCGGCTCGTCGCTGACGTCGACGTGCTCGGCAACACCACGACGTACGGCTACGACGTCGGCGGCTTCGTGTCGGTGGTGTACGACCCGCTGGGTCAGAAGACCGAGACCGGCAAGGACGCACGCGGCAACACCATCCGCACCACCACCTGCGGGCACTACGGCGGCGAGGCCGGCGACAACTGCGAGACCACGTACTACAAGTACTGGCCGGATCCCGCACCAGCGGTGCTCACTCCGGACCCGCGCAACGACCAGCTCATCGAGATCACGCCGCCGAGTTCGTCACTCGACCTGTGGCAGGACCACAGCACGAAACTCGAATACGACTCGTCCGGCAACCGCTTGAAGGTGACGTCACCGCCCGTGCCCGGATTCGGCAACGGGCGCACCACGGCAACGACCTACACGACGAGCAGCACTGCCGCTGTCGGTGGTGGGGTCACTCCACCAGGACTGCCGGTGACCGTCATCTCGGCCGGCGGCAAGCAGCAGAAAACCGAATACAACTCGGCCGGTGACGCCGTGCGGATCACTGATCCGGCCGGGCTGGTGACCGAGTTCAAGTACGACGGGCTGGGCCGCGTCACCGAGAAGAAGGTCATCTCGACCGCCTACCCGACCGGGAAGGTCACCGCCTACACCTACGACAGCGACGGCCAACTGGTCGAGACGACCGAACCCGCGACCACCGACGCGGTGACCGGTGCGGTGCACACCGCAAAGACCGTCGACGTCTACGACGCGGACGGCAACGTCATTTCACGAACCGTCACCGACACCACCGGCGGCGACGCGCCACGCGCGATCACCAACGACTACAACGTCTATGGCCAGTTGGTGAAGACCGTCGACCCGACCGGCGCGGTCTCCCTCTTCTCCTACGACGCCTACGGCCAACAAGACAAGATCGTCGAGTGTGACAGCAGTCCGGCGCCGTCCACGCCCTGCCCGGCCGCCGACGTACTCCGCACCGTTGCCCACGCGTTCGACGCCGAAGGCCGCCTGCTGACCACCAGCGTCACCGGTAAGGACGGCGTCGGCCACCAGGTGGTGTCCAACGCCTACTACAAGGACGGCATGCTCGCGTCGCAGACCGACGCGATGAACTGGACGACGAAATACACGTACTACAACAACGGTAAGGTCAAGAAGGTCACCCGCACCGACGGTGTGAAGACCTACGTTCTCGAGGAGAACGCCTACGACAAGGCCGGCAACCTGCTGTCGCGCACCGAGAACAACGGCGCCACGCACACGGACTTCACGTTCGACGCGGTCGGCCGGATGCAGTCGTCGTCGACGAATGTCGGTGAGGTCAACAGGTCGACGAACTACGTGTATGACGCCGACGACCGAGTCATGGGCATCCGCGACAGTGTCGCCGCCGCCGGTGGGGGCAACACCACGGTCCTGCAGACCCGCGAATACACCTATGACCCGATGGGCCGGGTCCTCTCCGAGAGCACCAGCACCCAGGCCGCGTCACGTCCGGTCGGCTGGTGGAAGCTCGACGAGACCAGCCAGCCGGGGCAAACCATCTGGGCCAGTGACTCGTCGACCTCGCAACACCACGCGACCGGCTACGACGGCGTCACCCTCGGCGGCGGCAACGGCACCTTCACCACCGGCATGCTGGACGCCTTCAACATCCTCAACACCACCCAGTCCTACTCGGTGTCGGCCTGGGTCAAGGCCAGCAGCCTGACCGGGTTCCAGACAGCGCTCGGGCAGGGCGCGGAGAACTCCGCGGCGTTCTACCTGCAGTACAGCGGCGCGCTGAACAAATGGGCGTTCATCTCACCGTCGTCGGACTCGGCCAGCCCTTCCGCGTACCCTGCGGCCACGTCGAGCAACGCCCTGGCGGCGAACACGTGGGTGCATCTGGTCGGGGTGTTCGACGCCAACACCAAGGGCATGGCCCTGTACGTCAACAACGTCCGCGGCACGGACGGCACCAACCCCACGCCGTTCGCATCGACCGGATCATTCGGCATCGGTGGGGTGCGATACAACAACGGCGGCGTCAACCAGTTCAACGGCTCGATCGACAACGTGCAGATCTACCAGCGCGCCCTCTCCGCAGCCGACGTGGCGACCCTGTGGGCCGGCGGCAACGGCCGAACGACCGACGCCACCGCCAGCACCGGCCAGCTAACCACCAACCACACCGTGGACAACCGCGGCCTGACGACCGCGACAGTGGACCCCAACGGCAACACCACCAACTTCGTTTACGACGAGGTCGACCGGCTGGTCAAAACCATGGCGCCCAGCGTGACGACCGAAACGTTCGGCAGTACTGCCTTGGCGGTGCGGCCAACGTCACTGCGCGGCTACAACACCTTCGGCGACGTCGTCGAGCAGCAGGACCCACTCGGCCGGGTCACACAGGTACGGGTCGACGCCGCAGGCCGACCGGTCAACGTCATCCTGCCCGACTACACACCCCCCGGTGGCACGACCATCGTCGGCGCGAACAGCACGACGGTGTACGACAGACTGGGACAGGTCACCTCCACGACCGACCCGCGGGGCAAGACCACGTCGTACGAGTACGACTCGTTCGGCAACACGACCAAGGTGACCGGCCCGACCGGCAAGTCGTCGACAGCGGTCTACGACACAGTCGGCGACCTGCTGGAGGCGGTCGACCCGACCGGCGCGAAAACAACCGCCACGTACGACTATCTCGGCCGGAAGCTGACGAGCACGCAGATCGTGCGCCAGCCCACATCGGTGGCCAACACCACCACCTACGACTACGGCACCGGCGTCTACGGCAGCCAGGCGGAGGCGGGACCGTGGCTGCGGAAGATCACCTCACCGGACGGCGTGACGACCGAGACGACGTACAACAACGTCGGTGAACCGGTGACGTCCAAGGACGGCGCCGGCAACCTCACCAAGACCACCTACAACGGGCTCGGCCAGCCGATCATCGTCACCAACGCGGACAACACCGCAACCGACATGCTGTACGACGGTGCCGGCCGAGTCACCCGTGTCCGGCAGCTCGACAACAACTACAACGTGCTGACGATGCAGATACGGGGGTACGACAACAACGGCAACCTCACCTCGTTCAAGGACAGCCGCGGCACCACCACCACCCTGGTCTACGACGCCGTCGGCAACGTCACCAGCGAGGTACAGCCGGTCACCGGCACGATGTCGATCACCACCTCGTTCGGCTACGACGCGTCAGGCAGCCCCACCAGGTTCACCGACGGTCGCAACAACCAGTTCTGGACCACCTACAACACGTGGGGTCTGCCCGAGTCGCGGATCGAGCCCGCCACCACCGCCTACCCGAACGAGGCGGACCGCACGTTCACCGCCGTGTACGACGCCGCCGGCAGGCTGACGTCGAAGACCTTGCCCGGTGGTGTGCAGCTCGCCTACACCTACGACGACCTGAACCAGCTCACCGGGCAGACCGGTTCCGGCGCCGAGGCGGCGACGGCGGCGCGGACGTTCGGCTATGACGACGCGGGCCGTATCACGTCGCTGTCCGTGCCGGGTGGTACCAACGCGATCACGTACGACGACCGGGGTCTGCCGTTGAGCATCACCGGCCCGGCGGACAACACCTCGTACACGTACACCAACGACGGCCTGATGAAGTCGCGCACCGACGCGGCGGGCACCACGAACTTCGGCTACGACACCGCGGGCCGACTCAAGACGGTCTCCAATCCGACGACGAACATCGACCTGAACGTCGCCTACAACGCGATGAACCAGCCGTCGACGATCACGTACGGTGCCAACAACAAGAAGCGTGCCTTCACCTACGACTTCCTGCACCGGCTCAAGACCGACACCGTGTCGTCGTTCGACGGCACCGTCATCCAGGGGTCGGTCGCCTACGGCTACGACGAGAACAGCAACCTCACCTCGAAGGTGACGACGGGGTTCGCGGGCGCGTCGAGCAACAGCTACACGTACGACCTCGCCAACCGGCTCACCTCGTGGACGTCCGGTTCGACGACCACCAGCTATGCCTACGACGCGTCGGGCAACCGGACGCAGAACGGCGCCAAGACCTTCAGCTACGACCAGCGCAACCAGTTGCTGTCGCAGAGCGGTGGGACGTCGTACGCGTACACGGCGCGGGGCACGCTGCGGCTGACCTCCGGTCCGGGCGGGGTGTACAACACCACCGCCGACGCCTACGGGCAGATCGTCACCCAGCAGGCGGCCGGCGGCACGACCACCTACGACTACGACGCGCTCGGCCGGGCGGTCAAGGCCGGGTTCAAGTACAGCGGGCTCGGCAACGACCTGGCCGACGACGGTTCGACGAAATACACCCGTGACCCGGCCGGGGAAGTCCTCGCTGCCGGGTCGGGCACGGGGGCGAATTCGCGGTACGTGTGGACCGACCTGCACACCGACATCGTCGGCCAGTTCACCGCGACCGGTTCCAGTCTGACCGGGTCGGCCAGTTACGACCCGCTCGGCACGGTCCTCGCGACGACAGGGATGGTCGGCAGCCTCGGCTACCAGTCCGAGTTCACCGAGCAGGCCACCGGCCGGGTCAACATGCTGGCCCGCTGGTATAACACCGACACCGGCCAGTTCGACAGCCGCGACACCGCCGACAACAGCCCGGTCCCGTCGTCGATCAACGCCAACCGGTACCAGTACGGCGACGGCAACCCGCTGACCACCATCGACCCCACCGGTCACTTGGGCTGGAGGTCCGCGTGGAATGCCGTCAAGTCGGTTGCCGCGCCGGTCGTCAACGTGGTGACCAGCACGTACAACTACGTCGCCTCGGGCCAGGCCTGGCAGGACGCCAAATCTGCGTACAACTACGTGGCGGACAAGGCGAAGCAAGCCGCCAAGACGGTCGTCAAGTCCACGACGAAGTGGGTCAAGCAGAAGGTCCAGACGGTCAAGGACAAGTACCACGACGCCAAGAAGTGTCTGTCCGGTGGTGTGACGAAGTGTGTCAAGGAGACCGCGAAGGCCGCGGCGAAGTCGGTCAAGGACACGGTCAAGAACACCGTCAATGCGATCAAGGAGGATCCGTGGAAGTTCATCGCCACCGCGGCGGTGGGCATCGTGGCCACGATCGCGGTCGGCGCCCTGTGCGCCACGGGTGTGGGCTGTCTGATCCTGGCCGGCGCGGTCGCGGGCGCGATGTCCTCGGGCGCCGGGTACATGATCGATGTCGGCCGCGGCGACGCGGAGTTCTCCTGGAGCGGCCTGGCCGACACGATGATCCAGGGCGGCCTGGACGGTGCGCTGAGTGCCGGGACCAGCAAGTTCACCGGCGGCGCGAGTAAGTATTTCACCAAGGGCGGCGCCGGCAGCGCCGCGCCGAAACTCTTCGGCGGCGGAGGCGGCAGCAAAGCCAGCCTGCCCAGTCCGACGCGTGCCTCGCACGGCGGCGGTGGCGGCCGGCCGAGCACGTCCAGCTCCGATGGCAAGCACCGGACGACGTCGAGTTCGAGCGGCTCGACCTCTCGCAGCAGTGGTTCCGGCGGCTCTTCGGGCGAGTACAAGGGCCGCCACCGTGCCGAGTCGTGCGACACGCACAGCTTCGACCCGGCGACCCGCGTGCTCATGGCTGACGGGTCGACGAAGGCCATCGGGGAGGTGGAGGCCGGCGATTGGGTGATGGCCCAGGACCCGGAAACCGGCACGCTGGAGGCCAAACAGGTCGAGGCGCTGCACCGCAACCAGGACACGGATCTCACGGACCTCACGATCACCGTCGAGCGCGGCGAGGTCGATGAGACCGCGGTGCTGAAGACGACCTGGCACCACCCGTTCTGGAACGAAGACACCGACACCTGGACCGACGCCCAGGACCTCAGGCCCGGCGACCAGGTTCGTACGGCCGATGGAGCAGTTGCGACCGTCACCACCGTCGCCAACCGCGTCGGCGCCGCCGAGATGCGCGACCTCACCGTTGCCGACATCCACACGTACTATGTGATCGTCGGCGACGAGCCGATCCTCGTTCACAACAATGACGGCTGCAAGAAGACGGCAGTGTTTGGGGTCCAGGAGCACAGTAATAAGCTGGCTAACGACCTTCGTGGTGCGAACCCCGGAAGGACCTATGAAACCTATAACGACCCGAAGCTTGCGCGAGTTGCTCCCGGTGAGTTCCGTCCCGCATGGATGAATCGTGTGTCCGACGCGGTACACGACTCGGATGGCTATGACATTGCGATTTCGCTAGACGGGCTCGGGCGCTATGGGAGTAACCCAGCCGAGATATTTCAGAATGCGGTCAAAGAAGGCGGGCGGCTCGATGGCCGCGGGCTACCGCTAAGCTGTGCTACATGTTGGGAACTGAGGCAGGTAGCACGGGCGGTGGCCGGGGGGAGCCGTTCAGCCGGAAGCGTCTCCTTCTTCAATGGCGGAGCGAAGCTCGACGACTTCAATCCGTTTGATTAAATCTAGGAGGGCCGTCGCGAGTCGTGGGCGGCCCTCCCGGCTTCTATGTTCTGGCTGGTTAGCCTAGGGGGCAAGGTGGCTGCGATTTATGAGGTCGAGCGGGCAGATGAGCAAGATCCCGAGCGCGACAGGCTTATTGCTAGCTATGGCTGGGCGCATTTTCATGCTTTTACCAGTCTCCTTGCCGCAGAGGAGGGTGTCGACCTGACCGAGATGTCAGGCTATGGCGGCGAGAATTCGTGGTCGACTGTTGCGACGCCCCTTCGGCCGTTGTTTGACCTGGATTGTTTTGATGGCGGCCGTTTGCCCGCACGGAAGTGCCAGGCAATGCAATCTCGTCTGCATGAGGTATGCGAGTTGTGGTCTCGTGGCGCTTATGCGGGGAAAGCGGAGGAGCAGATGAAAATTGATCAACTCAATGCGCTCAGGAAACTGGTAGCGGTAGTTGATGGCTGCGTTGACACGGGGCGAGCGATGATTATCCGCTGAGTGAATGGTTCGCGATTGAGAACGGATAATGTACTCGTCAGACTGCATGCGCGTAAATTCGCACATCGAACCTCTGTGCAACATTCTGGTAGCTCTGTGCGCCGAATGGCCGCGTAGTGCGTGCGGGTTGCCGTCAAGCGCGTGCATTTAATGTCGATGTATCAGTTAATCTGGCCACTGTGGACAACCCAGCCACATCACGCCTGCTGGGAGAGTGTCGGACGTATGCCGGGCCGGTTGGGGTTCGGTGGCGTGCCGCGTAGCGGTGCGGCGTCGGTCTCCGGTCGCCGTCGCTTGGCTTGACCGTCGTCGATCAATGCCAACCGGTTCCAGTACGGCGACGGCGGCGAGGTCGTCGGCGAGTTCGGTGTGTGCTTGTTGGAGGGTGGCGAGTTCTTCGGCTGGCTCTCGAGCGCCTGATGCGTACATCGGTGGACTGCGGTCGCTCTCCGACATCGTGGAGGGGTAAGCCAGCACAGGCGAGATTCCTAGTCGGGGGCATCGGATCTTGGTCGACTGCTGTCTTACCCAAAGCCTCGTCCTCATCGATGGCCGGGCTCCCTGCATGCGTCCTGAACTGCAAGATCAGCTTGGAAAGCTCGATGAGTGGCTGTTGGTGTCGGCGTGGCGCGGCAGGTCGTGCAGGACTGCGTTTTGTCGTCGGCGGTGCGAGCGTGGTGGTAGCACATGGTGATGACTTGTTGGTCGGCGAGGGAGACGGCGGCGCAGGTCGGGGTCGTCGATGGGTTCGCGGAGAGGCGCCGCCGCGTAGTAGCCGAAGGCGTCGAGGTGGACGAATGTGCCTTTGCCGGCGGCGTTGTAGATTGTGCGCCGATGCTGGGGTTCGTGTAATGCCCGTTGGGGCCATGGAGGCCACGCCGTAGAAGTGCGGAGCGCGGTGCGTCCAGGAGCCCGGGGTGGCCTACAGGCACCCGGCTGAGTGCCGGGACAGGTGGTCGCGGCGGGCTCAGGTGGTGATGTCCACGGCGAAGTTCGCCGGCCGGTCGCTGAGTAGGTCGGCGTCGATGCCGCAGTGGAACAGAGCGGTGTAGGCGCTGCCGTGGCCGCGGCGGTTGTCTGTGGTGCGGCTCACGTGTGCGACATCGTGGACCGGGACCGGGCAACACGGTCCGTCGAGCAGCTCGGACAACGCGTCCGCGCGGGCGGTGAGGCAGTCGTAGACGTCGTTGCGGACCCGGCGAAGGGGCCCGAACCGATAGGGGACACTCCAAGAGGTTGCCAGCTTGTCCTCGTTCGAGCGGATTTGGTCGCCTACTCAAAGGATGGCCGGCCCGTCAGTCACCTACGGGCGCCAAGCCGATCGACCCGCTGAAAGCGAGTTGAGATCATAGGGTCAAACCCCCGCCCGACCTTGGACTGACTCCGGCGAATGGTTGATGCTCATGGACGCCCCCGCCCGGTAGATTTCCACTCGTGCGGCTCGCCCCCATCAAATCGCGAGTGCCGCTGGGAAGCAGCATTCGCGTCACTGTGTATGTCGGAGACCCACTTGAGGGCACCCTTGTCGACATCGACGACGAATGCCTGATCATCAGCGACATTTGCGGCAATGAGATCATCCTTGAAGCGAATGCCATCGCTATGGTGGTGCGTACCTCCTCGGACCCGGACGGTGCTGTCGGCACCGGCCGCGGCGGCGAGGAACCTCGACCGCCGGTGCCGGCGGTCGAGCCGGTCGGCGAACCGGTGGTGCGGCAGGCGGCGTTGCCGGCCGCGTCGCAACCGGCGCTCGCCAAGCTGACGCAGCGGGTCCGGGCAATTTCCCTGGAAGTACCGCTGGTCGAGTGGGACGTCTATGACGGCGATCTCAGCGCTGAGCTCCGTAGGCGGTTGCACCGGGATCTCGTGGCGGAGCGGAACCGGTACGAGTACGCGGTCAAGACCAAGGAGGCGGACCGCATCCTCCAGTGCGTGTCGGGTCTCCGCAAGATCGCGGACGACTACCAGGCCCCGGACGCGCTGCAGATCGCGGGCCGCATGCTGTGGCGGTTGGGACGTCGCGAGCAGGCTCGCGACCTGTTCGCCGACGCGGCTGACGCGCTGGAAGACAGCCTCTCGTGCTTCGATCTCGCGATGGCCCAGTGGCTGACGGGTGAACGGGACTATGCCCCGGCGACGCTCCGCCGCTGCATCCACGCCGACTCCCCGCCGCTCGCCCTGGCGCTGACCGCCCTCACCGCGATCGTGCTGACCGAGGGCACCGGACGGGCCGAGCTCGCCGGACTGGTCCGGGACGCCGCGCAGTGGCCGGCCGGCGATACCCGGCTCGCGGTGCTGCACTGCGGCCTCATCTGCGTGTCGCCAGCCGAGCTGAGCGGGTTCCCCGGCGACCAATGGGACTCGGCCGACGCTGCGCCGGAGACGTTCCTCGTGCTCGCCGAAGCCTTGCACGCCGGGTCCTCGCCGGACACGGTCGCCGACGCTCCGGCGCCGCCGCCCAGCACCGAGCCCGCCGCCGCGACGGATGAGCCTGCCGTGGTCGCCGAGGCGGCCCCCTCGGTGGAGGCCCTCGCGCTCGATGTGCACGCCTGCTTGAATCGTAAGGATCTCCCCGCCGCGGAGCGCGCCCTGGCGCAGCTCCGCAACCTCGCCCCCCAGGATTCCCTGACCTGGAACGCGGAGCGCGCCGTGTCGAACGCGCGCAACGATCCGGCGTCGGCCGCGCCGGTTCCCGGCCCGCCGAAGGCGTCCGTGCGCAAGACGGCGGTCAAGTCCGCCGGGAACCCCACGCGGGGCAGCAGCCCGCTGACCCTGGCGGAGGACGCGTTTCGCCGGGGCGACCTCGAAGAGGCCAAGGACCTGTTCCGGCATGCCATCGCGCAGGGTGACCAGCCGACCCGCGCGGTGCGCCGCTTGGTCAACATGCTGTCCACCCGGTTGAAGGACCGCGAGGAGGCGCTGGCGGTCCTCGACGAGAACAAACGCCTGTTCCGCACGCCCACCGAGCTGTGGGGCTGGTCCCAGGACCGCAGCACGGTGCTTGAGCACGCCGGGCGCTGGCCGGAGGCGATCGAGCAGCTACGCCCGATGATCACCTCGGCCCCGACGAGGGACGACCGCATCCGGGTGGTACGGCGGATGACCGCGGCCCTGCTCAAGAGCACCCGGCACGAGGAGGCCAAGGAGCTGCTGGAGGAGGAGCTGCGGCGGCACCCCCGGCAGCGGTCCTTGGAAACCCTGCTCGAGCAGCTCAACACGGCGATGGAGACGAACATCTGGTCGGTCGTCGAGATGACGCTGCAACTTCAGGCGGAGACGACGACCGAGCTCTCCCCGCTGCTGGCGTTCCACCTCGACCGGTGCGAGTACTGGGGTGTCCCGGCCGAGAGCCGGGCACGAGGTCAGTACACCGAGGAGGACATCGAGCGGGTCGACCGCCTGGTCTCCGGGCGCGCCCGGACCCGCCTGCTCGGCACGGACCTGCCGCGCGAGCGGGCGGAGGCCAACCTGTCCGCAGCCCGCATCATGCAGGACCTGGGGATCACCGACGACGGCTTCCGGAAGCGACTGCGGTACTTCGCCGCGGCCATGGGCGACGCCTGCGCACTGGAGGCTCGGGTCACCGCCGACGTGATCCGCGCCTATTACACCGAGGCGGTGAGCGTCAAATCGGACTGGGACGACGTCGTCGACTTCAAGCTCCGCCAGCTCGTCATGTCCTTCACGCTCGCGAACGTGCAACTGCTCGAGGACGGCAAGGTACCGCCGCTGGAGAAGGCACTCGCGCTCGTCATGCGGCAACGGCACCTGGCGCCCAAGGTCCTCGGCGCGTTGCTGGCGCTGCCGACCCAGGGCGAGGTCCCCGCCCGGCTGATCCGGCGAATCTGGGCCGATCGCCTCACCCGCGAACTGTTCCAGCAGGCGGTCGCGGCGCACCTGGGCTGGTCGACACCGCTGAACGAGCAGGCCTCCTTCACCGCGGCGTGGGCGGCGGCCGCGGAGCAGGATCGTAACCGCCGGCGGGCCTATCGCCAGATCAATGCGCTGACCGAGGTCGGCCCCGCGCTCGCGGCGCTCGACCGGCACGGCGCGGAACTCAACCGGATCTACGAGGAGATGCGCGATCTGGCCTCGACGACGGACCTGTCGCGGGTCGCGAGCTGCCTGCAAATTGTCAGCAGCCTGCGCCAGTACTCGGCGCAGGGCGCGTACGTCGAGCGGGAGCGGCTCTTCGGCTCGGTGCACACCGCCATTCGGGACCTGGTGGCCGAGTTCGAGACCGCGCCAACGGTGTTGTCGGTGGAGTCGCTGCACCCGTACCTGTTCGCCCTGGATCACGAACTGGAACAGGACTTCCAGCGCTACTCGGCCAAGGCGGCTCCGGAGAACCTGAAGGTGGAGGTCGTCCTCGACCGGTACCTGCCGGGCGCCGGCGAGGTCACGGTGCAGCTCCAGGTTTCCAACGGGTTCGACGCCATGCCGGTGAGCAACGTGGAGCTGGAGGTCGTGCACAGCTCGGAGTACACCGCCGCCAAGAACACGGTCCCGGTGGCCGAGTCCATCGGCGCCGGGGAGTCCCGGACGTGCCAGCTATCGCTGATGGCCACCCCGAACGCGATCGAGCAGGAGCTCATCACACTGCACACCCGGGTCGGATTCACCCTGCGGTCGGGGGAGCGGGTCACGGCGCACGTCGAACCGAAGTCGATCCGCCTGCACCCGGACGACGACTGGGTCGAGATCCCGAACCCGTTCAGCGCCGGCCTGCCGGTGGAGGATCCGGGCATGTTCAAGGGCCGGGACAAACTCATCGCCGACCTCATCGAGACGGTCGGCGATTCCCGGGGCAGCGTCATCGTCTACGGGCAGAAGCGGGCCGGCAAGTCCTCCGTGCTCTACCACCTGCGGGAAAAGCTTCCGCCGCCCTATCTGGCGGTGAGCTTCAGCATCGGCGACCTGGCCGGCGCCAACACGTTGGGCGACCTGCTCTATGCCATCGGTATGGAACTGCACCAGGTCCTGAGCGAGCGCGTCGAAGACCAGGCGCTGCGCGCCGACGCACCCCCCGAGCCGGACGTCGAGCAGATCAGGCTCGCGCCGCAGCTCAAGTTCAACGACTACATGCGGCGCCTGCAGAAGTGGCTGAAGGACGGGTCCGGCCTGGCCGACAGCACGCTCGTGCTGCTCATCGACGAGTTCACCGTGATCCATACCAAGATCCGCACCGGCGAGCTGCCCAACGACTTCATGAAGGGCTGGAAGGCGATGCTGGAGCGCGGGTACTTCCGCTGCGTGCTCGTCGGCAACGACCTCATGCCCAGGTTCATTCTCGAGTACCCCAACGAGTTCCAGGTGGCGCTGCAGAAGCGGGTCTCCTACCTCGACGTCGTGTACGCCAAGCAGCTCATCGAGGACCCGATCCCCCTGCCCGGTCAGCAGAGCCGGTACCGGGGCAACGCCGTCGACCTGATCCTCGGCCTCACCGGCTGCAGTCCCTACTACATCCAGCTCTTTTGTCACGCCCTGGTCCATTACATGAACCAGCCCGATGTCCGCGCGGCGGTCATCGGGCCCGCCGATGTGGACACGGTGGCGAAGAAGCTGATCGCGGAGCTGGACCGGAACCAGTTCGACAACCTGCTGACGCCGGGCGACAGCGAGGTGACCGACATCAGCGACGACCTGGTCATCGAGGTGCTACGGGCGACCCACCGGGACACCGGGCGCTACATGTACCACGAGATCAATCGCAACGCCCACCCGGACGCCGAGCGGGTCATCCAGGATCTGGAGCGCCGGGAGGTGGTGAAGCGAATCTCCGGCGACCGGGTTCGCATCCGGGTCGGGCTGTTCAGCGAATGGCTTCAGCACCAATGGGCGTGAACCCCTACGCGAACTACGGCCTGATCGTCACCGGGGCGGAGTTCGTCGGGCGCCAGGACGAGATGCGGTCGGTCCGCAGCCGGACGTTCAGCTCGCTGGCGCCGGTCTCGATCGTCGGGGCGCCGCGGATCGGCAAGTCCAGCCTCGCCCAGCAGGCCCTCGACAGCTTCGCCATGGGCGAGAGCCCGGCCGGGCTGGTCTTCGTCCCGGTCTGGATCACGGTCAGCGGCGCCGATTCCGAGCAGTCGCTGTTTCGTGAGCTCGCGGACCTGATACAGGAGTGGCTCGACGATCGTGGGAAGCCCACCGATCGGCTGCACGTGGCGTACGCCGCGCTCAACGCCGCGGTCACCTGGGACGACATGTGCCGCTGCCTGAAGGCGTACCTCCGGCAGGTACGCCGGTCCGGCTATCAGGTGGTCGCCGTGCTCGACGAGTTCGACGCGGCGCGCAACGTCTTTACCCGGGCGGCCCCGTTCGAGTTCCTGCGGACGCTCGCGCACGAGGAGAAGTTTCGGGTCGGGCTGATCATCACGTCCCGCCGCAGCCTGGGCGAGATCGTGGTGAAGTCCACCGCCGAGATGTCGACGTTCCCGGGGATATTCGGGCAGTCGGTGACGCTCGGCTGCTTCACCGCGCCGGAGCTTGCCGCGCTGATCGGGCGGTCGCCATACCCGGACGGGGAACTGCGCGACGCCCTGGCCGCGTGGCTGACGATGGAGACCGGGGGCCATCCTTTTCTGTCCTCAGCGCTACTGTCCGTGTTGCACGAGCGGTGGGAATTCTACGGGCTGTCCGCGGACGGGGCTCTGGACCAGGACTGCCGGGATGCCGTCGCCACCTGTGGCCAGCTCGTCGTCGACTACTACAAGTCGATGCTCGAGCTGCTTCGCGAGGAGAACCGGCTCGGCAAGCTCCTCGAGGTGCTCTTCGGGCCGCAGGAGACCGCAGGGCCGTTGGATGCCGAGCGGATGGCCCGCGAGGGCATCATCAAACCGACCAACGACGGCTGGGCGGCCTTCTCCGAGAGCTTCGGCCAGTACCTGCTGCTGCTGGAGGACACCCGGACGTCGGACGACTGGCAGCTCTGGCACCGGACGGAGACCGGACTGCGCGCCGCGCTCACCTCGGCCCTGGAGAGCGCGTACGGCGAGTCGTGGCGGGTCACGCTCGCGGACAGCCAGTCGAGGCTCGTCCGGGAATGCCAGAAGCGACAGGAACGCGACCGGGCGTTCGGGGAGGTGACCGACGAAGACAGTCTTTTGGACTACACACATCCCCGAGAGTTGCTGCAGGTCATGATGCTGCACTGGCAGCAGGTCGAGCCGTTCTTCGGCCATGACAAGCAGGACTGGCATCAGCGGCTCGAACTCATCGCCAAGGTCCGCAACCCGATGGCCCACAACCGGAACGCCGGCACGTCGCCAGCGCTGATGGAGCATTTCCGGGCCGCGTGCCGCGACATCCTCGACTGGCTCCCGGCGTCGGCCGCCGGTCAGCCGGCCTAACGCCTGTTCATAGCTGAGGCCGGGCTGCGGCGGGCCCGCTTCTCGGACGGCCCGCGCACGTGGCATACGTCGCGGCGTCCAAGTGGATCGGCCGGGTGCCCGGCACCCCGCGGTGATCGTGGGCAGCCCGGTCGCACACCGGGAAGGCCGAGTAGAGCGCGTAGCGCCGGCCCTGCTCCAGGTGCACCTCCTTGAGCTGGTTCACCAGCGGGCCGAAATCCGAGTCCTGCGAGAGGATGACCAGCGTCGAATAGTCCTGTCGCCAGGCGCCGTTGAGCGCCAGCGTGGCGAGCTTGATGTCGGCGCCCTTCTCTTTGCGCCGCCCGGCGAACGGATTCACGTGCGCGCAATGCGGGCACACGACCTTTCGGTCGATCGGGGTGCCGCAGTCGGCGCAGGACATGTCGGAGTAGCGGAAGCTCGCGGCCACGTGACGCACCCCGGCGTTGCGCAACCCGCGCAACCGCTTGCGCCAGGTCATGAACTCGGGCTCCTCGCCGGGCTGCTTCTGATTGGGCAGCGCCATCACCACCGCGACGTCGACCAGCGTTTCCTCGCCGGTCTGGTTCGCGACATGGGCGGCCAGGCGGTCGATCGGGAAACTTCTCGCGGCGCTGTAGCCGAGGCAGGCCCTCGTCGTGACGTAGTGATTCCACCCATCAACCAGAACGAGACAGCCGCGCGCCATGTCCGCACCCCATGAAGGCAGTAGAAACCCCGCCGGGGGCCAAAAGAGCTCTTCGCAGAGTCGGCGCTAGCGGCGGGGGCACGTTCAGTTTAGCAAAGAAGCGGCCGGTAGCTCCATAGGTGACAATGCGTACATCCGGTGACGAGAACGACCGGTGGGAGGCCCCACACCCGGGAGGCCTCCCACCCTCGCGCTGCCGGTCAGCGCCGCCGCTGCGGGATCACGCCGCGGCCTGCGTCTCCGGCGGTTCGATCTCCTCGGCCACCCCTCCCTTCTCGTTGGACCCGACCTTGAAGCTGAGCAGGGTGCCCGGTGCGTACCTCTGCACAGCGGCCCGGGGGGTGAAGACGTGGTGCGAGTTGCCGAGTTCGTCGGTGACCCGCAGCCAGCCGTGCGCCTTGCCCTCGGGCAGCCGGAGGGTCCCCTCGGCGTAGTCGCCCACCACGAGGATGCCGACGGCGAATCGCTTGCGGTTGTTGTCGGCGTGGCCGGCCGCGACGAAGGCCGCCCGGCTGCCGACGGCCAGCGACTCGGCGGCGTCCTCGGGGTAGACCATGTGGCTGCCGCGGAAGTAGAAGTCCTCACCGGTCCGCTGGTCGCGGATGAAGCCGAAGTTCGCCTCGGGCTTCCAGCAGGTCACCTCCCCGACGTGTCGCTCCTCCGGGACACCCGGCTTGCCGGCCGGCCGGACGACGGTGAGCTGCGGGCTGACCACCGGCGCGGCGACCGGGCGCATCCGGTCCGCGGTGCTGGTCACCCCCTCCGACTTCAGGCCGTGCAACTGCTGGTCCCAGAAGACCTCGTAGTAGTCCACCGGCTGGTCGAAGCCTTTGAGCGGAATGCGCTGGATGTCCCCCTGGTACTGCTCCGGGGTACGCCCGAGCGCCGTGCCCACCCGGCTGGCGATCCGCGTCATGTTGGCCGCTGCCGCGGTCGCCCGGTCGATAAGGATCCCCTTGGGCGAGGCCGCGTCGCACAGCCGCCGTGCCTTGTCCGCGACCATCCCGACGTAGTCGCGGCCTCCGGTCGGGGTGAGGAACGCGACGATCGGGCCGGTGCCGACGCCGACGCTGCAGTTGAAGTCCACCGCGCCCTTGCCGCCGGTCCGCCCCTGGTTGGCGTCGTTGATCGCCTCCTGTACCTGGATCGCCATGTTCACCGCCTCGGTCGCCCGGTCGCCGTCGAAGGAGATCATGATGCCGTCCCCCAGGTACTTGATCTCGGCGTCCGGGTTGCTGCGGAAGGCGATCGTGGTCACGGTGTCGTACAGGAAGCCCAGCGAGGGAAGCCAGCCGGCCTCAGGCTGCTGCTCCTTCATCGCGGTCGAGCCGACCTGGTCGATGAAGACGACGGAGCGATCCTCGCGGGACTGCGGGTCGGCGAACGAGTCACGAAGCTGGGTGGTCATGGCGGTCCTGCCTTCCTTGTGCTGCCGGATGGTGGTGGCGGGTCGTACGCGAACCGGACCGCGCCGAACCCTTCTAACGGACAGGGGCTCGCATGGCCCGGCCCTTGACACCGGACGCCGCGCTGGTAGCGTGAAAGGCCCGATTGAGCGGGACGAGCCTTGAGCTCACTACTGCGCTTCGCGCAGGACGCGCCGGCCACCGTGGCCGATCCCACCTAGCTGGGTTTCTGACCAGGAGCGCGTCCATGCCTTCGTCGTTCTGCCCCGCCATCCACACTTGCCTGCCCCAGACCGCCGCGATCGCCTGGAGCGTGACGCGCCGGGCACGGCAGGCCCGACACGATGGGCGCCAGGCCGGTAGCTGCCGCGGCGCCGCTCCCTTCGGCCCGCACGACCTCGCCGCCCGGCTGCCCCGGCAGGCCTGCGAGAGCACCGGCTGCGTGGACCTGTTCATGGACGTATGGCTGCACGCGCACACGGCGATGCACGCCAGGTTCGGCGACCCCATCCCCGAGGACACGGACGCGGCGCTCGCCTACTTCAATGCCACCGCGCGCGCTCAGTTGCAGGAGATCGGCCGCCGCCGGCGAGCGACGAAGGGCGGCGTCGCCAAGCCACAGCGAAACGACGGGGTGATCGGCCGAGTCGCCAGATCCTTCGGCGATCCCTGGCTGGCCGACGTGTTCCGGTTCCTGCTCGGCTACGCGGCGTCCGCCGGCGGCGAGGCGGACGGCTGGCCGCTGGACGTGCTCGCGCTGCGCAAGTCCGACCGGGACGGGCGCGATCGCCCGATCGGCAGCGCGGCGACCCGGGCGGAGCTGCGCGCCGACGTCGAGGCCTGCCTCGACGGCATCCGCCGCGCGGCGGGCGACGGCTGGCTGTACGAGTGTCTCCTGCTGCCGCTGGCCAATCGAGGTGGTCTGGCGCCGCTGCCGGACGACCTGGAGCACACCAATCCGGGCAGCTACGCCGACGACGCGCACCTCGACGGCGGGGCGACCGCGATGCTCCAGGATCTGGTGCGGCGGGCGCACGCCGGCGCGAGCCCGCAAGCCGCGCTGCGGTCCGCCGTGGCGGCGTGGCTCGGCGACGGCCCGTGCCCCGCGGAATGGGCCCGCAAGAGCGCGGACGACCTCGCCATGCGACGGCTCGCCAAGGCGCTGATCGCGGATCTGACCTCGGAGCTGAAGGCGGCATGACCGGCCGGTCGGGTTCGAGCCACGGTGATGATCATGGGAAAGATATGGCTGCCCCGATAGCCACATCTTTCCCATGATCTGTGAATCGCCCGGCCCGGAACCCGCCGTCCCGGGTCCAGCGGCGATCATGAGCGACAGACACCACCCGCACGACTGTGCGTCACGTCCGGGCTCGAAGATCGTGATGGTGGTGGCTGGATGTTGTCCGGTGTTGGCGTTGTACTTGCGGTCTGTCGTTCGGCTGGTACGCGGAAGCCCGGGGCGCGGCTTCGGGCGCGTCCCGGGCTTCGGTGGTGTCGGGTTCAGATGAGCCAGCGGTTGCGCTGGACGATGGGCAGTTTGGCCCAGTGGCGGCCGAGGCCCCAGGTGTGGCCGGCGTAGGCGAGGGCCAGGACGATGAGGACGGCGGCGTAGATGATGTGGTAGTCGATGAGGGGGTTGGTGGAGCCGGCGGGGGTGCCTTTGGCGGTGTGTTGGGCGAGGGGGTATTCGGCGAGCCACATGCCGGCCATCATGAGGGTGCCGGAGGCGGCGGCGATGCGTAGGCCGATGCCGGCGGTGAGGGCGATGCCGATGCCGAGCAGGCCGAGCATGAACAGCCAGTTGGCGTACCAGGTGCCGGCGATGGTGTGGAAGAAGCTTTGGAGGGGTCCGACGTCGACGTTGGCGAGGAAGCCTTTGGTGGGGCTGCCGCCGTTGATCCAGGCTTTGGCTTCGGGGGTGGCGTAGCCGAGGCCGAAGGTCTTGTCGAGAAACGCCCAGAGGAAGACGAAGCCGGTGGTGTAGCGCAGCACCGCGAGGGCTTTGGCGGCGGTCTTGGTGAGCATCGAGCCGGGGGCCTCGACCCGCTCGAGGTGACTGGCCTGGTGGATGTGTGCGGTGCTCATCTCGGCCTCCTGCCGTTCGCTGTTGACACACACATCGTCATCCCCGGCCGGTGCCGGGCGCTCGTGCCGAACCTCCCCAACCGGGCGGGACCGAAGTCCCCTCCCCTCCGGGACCTCGGACCGGCCGACCCGCCACCCCACCCACCGGCCTTGGCGCTCGGACCCGGCACCAGCGGACCCGCCCTCGGCTTCCTTCCGACCTACCGTTCGACGCCGGTGCGGCGAGAACGGATCGAGGGCCTGCGGAGGCGGCAGGGCGACGGGTCAGGTCGTGGCGGGCATCCACCGCTCGAGCAGCGTGGGGTCGGCGACGGCGGACTCGACCTGACGACGCTCCTCCATGGTGAGGACCAGTTGTCTCAGCCTGGCTCCCCATTCCGGCACCCGTTCCGGCTTCTCCAGCGTCGTCGACAGCTCGATGAGCACGGCCAGCGCTACCGCCTGCTCCACGGCCGACGCGCTGTCGCCGTGGCGACGCAGCCCTGAGTTCAACACGCGGAACGCGGCCAGGTCGTCGTGCTTGAACTCGCGCAGGATTCGCGCGTTGTCCAGGACCCGGGCGAGCCCTTGAAGCTGCTTGGATCCTCCGTACTCCAGCTCCGCCGGCTCGTCGCGCTGGATGAAGACGATCGAGTTTCCGGACGGGTCCATGACGGTAAACCGTGAGGCGCCGGGCCGGTACCGCGTGATCCGGGGCAGCCCCTTGACGAGCACCTTCCCGTACGTGCGGCGCATCGCTTCGGTGAACGCCGCGTGGTACGGCGCGACCACGTCGACCATCACCAAGCACCCGCCGGTTCTCTCCTGGGCCGGGTCCACGCCGCTGGGTGCGCGCCCGTAGTGCAGGTCGAACCCGCTCCACTGGAACGCCAGGTACAGATACGGCTTCGTCTGCTCGTACGTCACGGCGAAGCCCAGGGCGCGCCAGAAGGCCAGGGTCTCCTCCGGTGCGACGCAGGGGAGCAACGGCACGGTGGTCTCGTTGGGCTGGACACCTTCGTCAGACATGGATTGCACCTCATCGTTCGACGAGATCGGCGACGCAGTAGTCTCCCAAATCCGCGATCACCGTGCACATGCGCGAAATCGACGCTGGTTCGCCGGCCAGGGGCATGACGAGGACGCCAATGCCGAACTGGAGACGGTCGTGACCGCCGATCCCACAACACAACGGCCAGGTCATGACGGAAAGGCCAAGGGTCCGCTAGCTGCGCCGTATGATCCCGGTCGTGACCGCCACGACGACGGCTTTCCCCGAACAGATGGCGCGGCGACCTGCCGGCCGGGTTCGGGGACTGCTGTGAACCCTGACCTTGCCGGCCTGCGCACGGGCGACCTCGACACCCGGGAGGAGCACCTCTACCGGCTGCTCGACCGGGCCCGCGACCACGACGATCCGTCGGCGATCGCGGCGCTACGGGCAATGGTTCGCGACTACCCCGACTACCATCGGTCGCTCTTCACCCGGGCCATGAATCAGGCGGCCGTGTTCGCGGACCCCGGCCTGCGCGGGCCGCTGCTCGACGCGCTGGCGGACACGCGGTACAACTGCCAGGCCTGGGCGGCGATGGGCTGTGCCGCGATGGGCGTCCGCGAGGCCGTGCCCCATCTGGTCGACCTCCTGGATCATCCACAGTGGATCGCCGTGGACGAGGCGATCAAGGCGCTCGGTGTGCTCGGCGACGTCTCCGCCGTCCCGGCGCTGCGCCCGCTGCTCGGCGACGGCGCCGAGTGGGTGCGCCAGCGTGCCGCCGACGCGCTCGCGAGGATCGGCGGTCCCGAGGCCCTGGAGGCGCTGTGGGACGAGTTCGAGCACCGTCGGTTCCCGCGGATCGGCTACATCGCCAGCGGCCTGGCCCTTTTCACCCCGGACATCATCCCGCGGCTGGTCGAGGCCGCTGCGGACCGGGATCCGAACCGTCGCTACTGGGCCGCGGTCGCCCTCGGCTCGACCGGCGACGAGCGGGTCGTGCCGACCCTGGAGCGGCTGCAGGCCGAGGACCGCGGCGCGACGGTCTTCGACGGCGAGGTCCGCGTCGCGGCGAAGAAGGCCCTGCGCACCGTGCGGCGCATCCAGGCTGCCGTCGCCGCGCGTGCGGGCCAGGCATAACGGCGGCAACTGTCGACCGCCGGGCCGACCGTGCGTATCGGCCCGCGTGAACACGCACGGTCGCCGGATAGCCCGTCCCCCCGCGGTTGCGGTGTGGCTACGACACCGCTCGTCGTGCCCGGCCCGGCGCCCGACTTTCGCCCCCGCCGGAGCTGGGGTGAGCGATGAGCCTGGCCGTCGTCGTCGAGGAATGGCCGAGGCATCCTGGGGTAGCGTCGCAACGAGCAGGCGCGCCGGGCGGGTGATGTTCACACTGTAGGCAGTGGACCGCCGGCTCGTGGCGTCGGTCGCGGGAATGGATTTCCACCGTTGACGAGGAGAGGACTCCCGCCGTGAGCAAGCTTCTGGACAAGGCCAAGGAACTCTTTGCCAAGCACGATCGCAGCGTCGACAAGGGCTTGAACAAGGCCGGCGAGCAGGCCGACCAGCGCACCGACCAGAAGTACACCGAGCACATCGACAAGGGTGTACAGGAGGCCAAGAAGCGCACGGGAGAAGGCGACACGACCAGGTAGGGGCATTAGCCGCGAATCTGGTCGAAATCGTCACACGGAAACCCTCCGGCGCACGGCCGGATGGTGGCCGTGTGGAACTGTCCGGGTGGGAGTCGGTGCATCGTAACCCTCTTCGGGTAAGGTCGAACCGGGTGGGAGTTTGTCGCCGGCGATTGGCGACGGACGGGCTTCCCACCACCATCAGGAGGAACGTGTGGCTCGCGGTACCGTCAAGTGGTTCAATTCCGAAAAGGGCTTCGGCTTCATCCAGCAGGATGACGGAGGAGCGGACGTCTTCGTCCACTACTCGGCCATCGCCAGCGGTGGATACCGTGAGCTCACGGAGGGCCAGAAGGTTGAATACGAGGTGACCCAGGGGCAGAAGGGTCCGCAGGCGGAGAACGTCCGCGGCGTCTGACCTGCCCCGGCAGGGACCTAAAGCAAGGATCGAGCGCCCGCACAGTCTCTGTGCGGGCGCCGCTTTGTCATGGTGGCGTACGTCCCCGCAACGCCTTGGTGGCCGCGGCGTTGAACTGTGCGTACCTTGGGGCCCCACGTAACGGCGATTGACACTCAATGCGGTATTTCGAGGCCGGCTCGTGAGAGCGCTCTCTTGGTGAGTCGTCGTTAGGAGCTGCCGTGTCCAGATCTCGTCACCGCCTGCGAACACCGGTCCTCTTGGTGGCCGCCGCAGCCGTCATCGGCTTCACCGCGACCCTCGTCTTCCCCGGACGGACAGGCGCCGCCGACGCGGCCATCAGCGGCATCACGTGGCAGGACGAGTTCAACGCGCCGGCCGGGACACCGGTCAACCGGGCCAAGTGGCGGTTCGACATCGGTGGCAGCGGCTGGGGCAACAACGAGCGCCAGTACTACACCGACAGCACCCGGAACGCGGCCCACGACGGGCAGGGCAACCTGGTCATCACGGCGCGCCGGGAGAATCCTGACAACTACCGGTGCCACTACGGTCGGTGCGAGTACACCTCGGCCCGGTTGCTGACGGCCGCCACGTTCACGCGGACGTACGGCCGCTTCGAGGCCCGGATCAAGATTCCGCGGGGTCAGGGCATCTGGCCGGCGTTCTGGATGCTGGGCAACGACCCGGGCAGCGCCGGCTGGCCGAACGCCGGTGAGATCGACATCATGGAGAACATCGGCAAGGAGCCCAACACCGTCTACGGGACCATCCACGGTCCCGGCTACTCCGGTGGCGGCGGCATCACCGGCAGCCGCGACCTCGGTCGTCCGCTCGCCGACAGCTTCCACACCTACCGGGTGGACTGGGGGCCGAACTCGATCGTCTGGTACCTCGACGGGGTCCAGTACCACCGGGTTGATCCGGGCAGGCTCGGCGGCAACCGGTGGGTGTTCGATCACCCGTTCTTCATGATCCTCAACGTGGCCGTGGGCGGTAACTGGCCGGGCCACCCGGACGCCTCGACGCGGTTCCCCCAGCGGATGCTCGTCGACTACGTCCGGGTGTCCGGCTACACGTCGGGCGGCGGTCAGACGCCCGGCACGACGCGGATCAAGGGTCAGCACAGCGGTCGCCGCATCGACATTCCAGGCGCGAACCCGCTCGACGGCGCCAGGCTGCAGATCTCGGACTGTGACGACACCACCGCCGCGTGCCGGGCGACTCCATGATCATGGGAAAGATCTGGCTAGCGGGGCAGCCATAGCTTTCCCATGATCATGTGATCGAGCGGGCTGGCGGTGGATTGCGGCGGATCGCGTGCCGGCCGGCTCGCCTCGGCGTCCGAGGCCCGCGCCCGAATTATCGGCCTGATCCGGGTTGAGAAGGGGCTGTTTGGGCTGAACTCCGCGGCCTTGTGCCCGAGGCGTCGCCCGCCCGGAGCGCCGGTCTTCAAGCTGCTCGCCCATCCCAGATTGCTGGGATGGGCGATCGCGCCCGTGTGTATCAGCCGGTGCGACACGCGCACCGCACCGGCGGCGGTTGACTTCTGGACTCGAAGGCGGTCCGACGACTCAGCCGACGCCGACGGTCTGTCGCTCGGGCTCGATCAGGGCCACGACGCGTTCCTGTCCTCGGGGGTAGGGCTGATCGGTGAACTTGGTGACCAGCCGGTCGATGATTTCCCACGCCGGATCGCCCTCGACCCATTCCACGACTCGTCCACGGACGACAACCGGCGTGAACGGGTTGTCGGCGGGTGCGATGGACAGCGCCAGGCGAGGGTCGCGGCGCAGGTTGCGGGCCTTACGCGTGTCTGGGCCGGTGAAGAAGGCGACCCGATCGCCGTGGGTGCCGACGTAGACGGGGGTGGTGTGCGGCGAGCCGTCCGGGAGGACGGTGGCGAGATGGGCGATCGAGGCGCCGTCGAGGACGCAGCGCACGTACGGGTCAAGCATGGGAGTGCTCCTTTCGGCGGGGATTGTGATGTCGAGGTAGGGGTCGGCGCCGAGGCAAGCCGGGGGCGACCGCATGCGGCTTGGTTCGACCGATGTACACGTCGGTCCGGCGGTAGGAGGTGACGACGGCGTCGTGTCCGAGGTCGCCGAGCCCGCCGGTGACGAGGATCATCGGACCACCTCGTAGTGCGGGTGCGTCACGCCGGAGCCGAGCGGCACAGCACCACGAGCCGGGGACGGACGTCCCGGTAGGCGGGGTTGACCGGGCACATGCTCGACGCTATCGGCGGCGTGAAGGCGGGTCTTGAATGAAACGCGCAGGCTCAGACCCGCAGTGGCGGCCTGCTACGAGTGGCGAGGAAGGGTGTGTAGGAGGCGGAGTGTTCATGGCCGCAGGCGCAGCGATCGACGGTGCCCCCGAGGAACCGGCTCGGGGGGAGGCCGGTCAGGCGCAGGCACTCACGGCTGAGGTGTGCCTGGTCGGCGTAGCCCACGTCGACCGCCAACCCCGCCACGCCGTCCGCGCCAGGCCGGCCCGAGGACCTCGCGCCGGCCTGAGCCAGCGCGAGAAATCCCTGAAACCGCAACGTGCGCTGCAGGACCTTGGGACTCACCCCCACCGCCTGTAGGCAGCGGCGGCGTAGCTGGCTGGCGGAGAGCGCCAGGTGGGTGGCCAGGGCGTCGATGTTGACCGGATGCCACGGCATCAACGCCTGCACGGCTTCGCGTACCAGCGGATCCACGTGCGCCGCGCCTCGGAACTCCCGCAAGAGGTGGGCCTGTAGACCCGTGAGCGCCCGCTCGGGCGTCTCGGCCCGGGCCATCGCCTCCACGAGGCGGTCTGCCGAACGTCCCCACAGCTCCGCCAGGCTCAGGCGCTGGTCTACCAGGTCGTCGAGCACCGCCGGCAGGGGCGGCGCAGTCCCTGGCCGAAACCGCACGCCCACGATGGTGGTGCGCGGCGGGATGATCTCGATCTCCGGACCGGTCAGCGGACCGACCAACTGGGGACGGCCGCCGATCGGAAAGTGCATCTCGACCCCGCCCGTGGGCAGGTGTCGTTGCGCATACGCCGCGGCACCGGTGCGCTGGATCCAGACCGTCCGCACGACGCCCGCCAACCCCGGCAAGGGCGGACGCTCGACGTAAGAGTCCATCGCGGCCATCCTGGCACTGCGGCGAGCACCCTGTCGACGGAGCTTCGCGACCGTATCGGGGGGCAGGCGGGGTCGATGTGGACGGGACAGGTCTTCCTGGCCGACAGGGTCGCCGCCGCCACTTTCGCCGTTGGCGGTGGGTAGCAGCCGGCCGGTGGGGTTGCCCCACTGGGAAGTATCGGCGGCTCGCTCAACGGCGGCGTGCATGTCGGTTGCACCGCCATTCGTGAATGCCGTCCGATGGGCGTGGATCGAGCTTCGTCACTCGTGGGACAGCAGGACCGACAGCACCTGGGTGGTGTACGCCTCCCGCTCCCGTTCGTCCGTCGGTAGCAGCTCCGGCAGGCGGGCGGCGAGCTGCGACTGACCCAGATACGCGGAATAGGCCAGCAGGGCTCGGTGCCGCGCCTCGTCGGCGCCGAAGCCGGCTTCGGCGAGTAGCTGCACCACGTATTGGAGCCGGCGGGCAGCGACCCGGTGTACGACAGGGCCGACCGACGGGTGGTCCGCAGCCGCCATCAGACCACCCTCCAGCCGCCCGGCGGCGGCGTGGCCCAGGACCGTGGTGAACAACACCCGCAACTTCTCCGTCGGGCTGCCACCGGCCTCCACCAGGGCGATGACGGCGTCGGTGCGGGTCTGCTCCCACAGCCGCAGGGCGGCGTCGATGAGCGCGTCACGGTTGGGGAAATGCCAATAGAAGCTGCCTTTCGTCGCGCCGAGACGCGCCGCGAGGGGCTCGACGGCGACGGCCGCGAGGCCGGAGTCGGCGATGACACCGAGGGCCGCGCGCGACCAGTCGTCGGCGGTCAGACGTCGTTGTGCCATTTCCATACGGTAGCGTATGGTGTCGACCATACGGCACCGTATGGAGGTAGCGATGCGTAACGTCCAACGCCGCACCATCGACGCACCCGCCGAGGTGGTAGGCGCGCTCATCGACCGACTGGCCAGCCCCGACGATCGAGTGTGGCCGGCACACGCCTGGCCGCCGCTGCGCCTTGACCGGCCGCTGCGGGTGGGTGCCGTCGGTGGACACGGACCGATCCGCTACTCCGTCGAGGAGTACGAGCCGGGCCGGCGAGTCCGGTTCCGATTCGATCCGGCCATCGGTCTCGAGGGTCATCACGAGCTGCGGGTCGAAGCGGCCGGTCGGCGTGCCGTCCTCGTCCACGAGCTGACCGGCCGAGCAACCGGCGCGATGACCCTCAGGTGGCCGCTGGCCATCCGATGGATACACGAGGCCCTCATGCACGACGCCTTCGACAACGCCGAGCGGGCCGCCACGGGTGCCGTCGACAGACCGGCGCGCTGGTCGCCGTGGGTGCGCCTGCTGCGCCGCCTCCGTGTGCCGGCTCCACGGCGGGTACCACTGCCGGCCGACGCGCGGTTGGCACGCGGCGCTCTCGACCGCGTCGACCTCATGGACGCGTGGCAGGGCGGCCGTCCGTCCGGCGCGAGCGCCGATCCGGCAGCCTGGCGGGAGAGAATGTTCACGCGGCCACCGCGCTGGGTCGCCGGCCTCATGGCGCTGCGCAACCGGATCCCCGGGCTGGAGCGGCTCGAGCGCCGCACTGTGTTCGCCCCGCTCGCGACAGTAGACGACGAGATCCTCTTCGGCGCCGACACCCGCCACTTCGACGTGCGCATCTCGCTGTACCTCGGGCCAGCCACTGTGGTCTGTTCCACGCTGGCCAGGCCACGCACCCGTCGCGGACGGATGTACCTGGCGGTGGTGCGCCGAGTGCACCCGCTCGTGGTCCGGTCCATGCTCGCTCGCACCGTCCGGGCGGCGCCGCGGCCTGAGCCGTCACTCGGCTGAAGGCCATTCAACACGTACCGTCAGCGACGAGGCCGCGTAGTTGAGCCCAACGGCCCCTTTGCCAACCGACCAAGGCCCGATAGCTCGGTCGCTGGGCGCGGAGGTGTGCCGCCGAGGTGTGCCGGCCGCCCGGGTTCATGATCATGGGAAAGATGTGTGGCTGCCCCGATAGCCAGATCGTTCCGATGATCATGGAGTCGCCCGGAGCAGACGGGACGGCCGTCACCCTTGCGCGTCGTCGACGGGGATGTCGTTGACGGGGAGCTCGGCCAGCAGCGCGGTCCCGTGACCCGGCGGGCTCGCGACTTCCATGTGGCCGCCGAGGGTTTCGACGCGGTCCCGCAGGCCGATCAGGCCGGAGCCTTTGCCGGGAGTGGCTCCTCCGATGCCGTTGTCACGGATGGAGAGCCGGAGGTTCGCGTGATCCGCTTCGATGTCGACGTTGACTACAGTTGCCCTGGCATGTTTTGCGGCGTTGGTGAGCGCTTCTGACACGATGTAGTACGCGCCGATCTCGACCCGCTCGGGCAGCCGTCGGTCGATGGCCAGCATGAGTTCGACCGGTGTCGAACTGCGGCGAGCGAGGGCCTTGACGGCCGGTCCAAGCCCGTGCTCGGACAGGATCGCCGGGTGCAGGCCCTGGGAGATCTCCCGCAGCTCCTGGTGGACGCAGGTCACGCTCTTCACCGTTTCCGATAGCTGCTGCCGGAGGGAGTCGAGGCCGGTCGGCAGCAGCGCTTCTAGCCCGCGTAGTTGGAGGGCGATCGCGACGAGACGTTGCTGTGCGCCATCGTGCAGATCGCGTTCGAGGCGGCGGCGGGCGTCGTCGGCGGCGGCGACAACGCGAGCGCGGGACGCAGTGAGCTGCGCGTGGCTCTCGGCGTTGGCGACGGCGGTCGCAACGAGTTCCGTGAAGTCGGCCATGCGTGCTTCGGTGTCGGCCGGCATCGGCTCGGGCGCCATGGACCCGTGGATGGCCGCGCCCCAGAGGCGCCCCCCGACCACGATCGGCACGCCGACACCCGAGCGGATTCCCATGTCCTGAATCAGCTCGGCGATGCTGCCGACGGCGTGTTCGTAGCTGTTCATCCGGGCCGCGCGGCCGGTGCGCAACACCGTGGCGAGGACACTGTCGCCGTCGAGGTCGAATGACCGCACGCCGGACAGCCAGCCGCGAGCCGCGACAATGGTGGCCGTGCCATCCGGCTCGTAGCGCAGCAGCGCCGTTCGGTCCCATCCGAGGAACCGGCCCAACTCCTCGATGACCGCGTCGAACACCTCGTCCGGTGGGGCGCCACGCGCGACCAGCGTCGCCACGCGCCGCAGTGAGGCCTGTTGTTCGGCAAGCGAGGTGGCCTGTTCACGGCTCGTCTTCAGCGAGTTGGTGATCGTCTCGCGGTCGAGCGCCGCGTGCAGCAGTGAAGCCATGGGCGGGACGACGCGCTGCTGGAGGCGTGCGAGTATGTGCTCGGACAGGTCGGCGGGGACCAAGAGAGTGCCCAGGCGGGTGTCGCCGTCGCACAGCGCGAACGCGGCCCGCCGCTCGTCCGCGGCGACCGCGTCGAGCTCGATCGCCGCCGACGGCAGCTCAAACGCCTGCGCCAGCCGCTGTGACGCGGCACTCAGTGCGGAGCGCAACTCGGCGGCGCCCAGCATGAGGTTGGCCAGCTCGGTCGCGAGGTCGGCCTCTCGACGGCGCTCAGTCGCCTCGGCGGTGCGTAGCCGAGCCCGGGACGCGAGGATGCTGACCAAGAGCCCGGCGGCGGTGAAGACCAGGAGCCGTACGACGTCTTGGCCGGAGGTGGCGACGGTCAACCGCCCGAAGGGCGGGATGTGGAAGTAGTTGTAGGCGAAGGCGCTGAGCACCGACGTCACCGCGCCCAGCCTGGCCCCCCACACGGTCGAGACCACGAGGACGCCGATCAGGTAGATCGCCCCTTTGGGGCTCTCGGCGGTGGCTGCCTTGATCGGGTACAGCAGCAGTGTCTCCGCGATGATGAGCAACGCAGCGACCGCGAGCCCGAGCGCGAGCGGTGGCGGCCTCCGGCTCGGCAGGACCGACATCAGGCGTCCCATGAGCGATCGCCGTTGTTTCGCGCCATGACGTGTGGGAGACGCGCTCGGCCCGGACGGCGACCGGCCACATGCTGACGATCGTTGTGCGTGTTGTCGCAAGCCCATGTCGCTCTTGGCGGGTTGTGGCAAGTATCACCATTGTACCCTCGGTGTCGACTGGCAAGCGCAACGCGATTTCCACGCTCCGGAGCGGCAGGGCGTAGGGTCACGGCCCGACACACTCACCCCAGGAGGATCGAGTTGCAGGCACCCGGCGTCTATGTCATCACTGGTGGCACCCGCGGTATCGGTGCGGGAGTCGCCCGAGAACTGGCCGGGGTGCCCGGGCGAGCGCTCGTGCTGGGATACCGCGGCAACCACGAGCGTGCACGCGACGTGGTTGCCGAGCTCGACCGTCCGGAAAGCCCGGTCCGGGCGTTGCCATGCGATGTCAGCGACCCGGCGCAGGTGCGCGACCTGTTCGTCGCCGCTGACGAGATGGGCAGTCTGATCGCCTTGGTCAACAGCGCGGCCATCCTCGAACAGCAGTGCACCTTCGACCAGATCGGGCCCGACCGGTGGTCCCGGATCCTCGGCGTCAACGTCGTCGGGCTCGCGTCCTGTTGCCGTGAAGCGGTGGTCCGGATGCGCGACAGCCAGATCCCGAACCGCGCGATAGTCAACATCTCATCCAAGGCGGCAGTGCTCGGATCGCCGAACGAGTACGTCGACTACGCCGCCAGCAAGGCCGCAGTGGACACCCTGACGCGCGGTCTCGCGCTCGAGGTCGCCCCCCACGGCATACGTGTCAACAGCGTTCGGCCCGGGATCATCGACACCGAGATGCACGCATCTGGCGGAGACCCGGACCGAGCCCGGCGCCTCGGCCCGCAGCAGCCCCTCGGCCGGGCCGGCACGGTCCAGGACGTTGCGCGCGCCGTGGCCTGGTTGCTGTCGCCGGATGCCGCGTTCGTCACCGGTACGACGCTTGACGTGACCGGCGGACGCTGACAGCGGGGGACCAGCCGTCCTCACCTGCCGGACAGACACGAACGATGATGAACTCGGACGCCGCCCCGCTGGTCGGCGGTGCCGACCCGGCGCTGAACGCGGCCTATGCCTGGCCTCAGGGCGCCACGGCGCTGCCGTCCGGATCCCGTTCAGCCCGATGCTGGAGCATCAGTACGGATTCCTCTTCGACGCGGGTTCGATGGTCCTTGGCGAGACCGTGCAGCGGGCATGGCTGTCCCGGCTCGCGTGGGCACAGGACCCACAGGTCGGTCGCCGTCGCCCGGTAGAGGCGGTACGGGGAGGAGCCGGTCACGTCGTCCCGGGTCAGCGCGGTGGCGCCCCGGTCGCTGGGCCCGGGGTACACCTGCAGTCCGCGCTCAAGATCGTTGCCTCGCAGCTCGCACGCAGGCCCGACCGCGTACAGGGCACGGCCGTGGTAGGGCGCGACGGAGGAGTCGAAGACGACGATGCTCACGTGCGGGCGTTCGGTGAGGTTGCGTGAGTGCTCGGCGTCGGTCTGGGAGCACCAGTAGAACTCACGAAGGCCGGACGCGGCGAAGTAGACCGGGGAGGTCCAGGGCCGGCCACTCGGGTCGACCGTGCCGAGGGTCAGGTAACCGTTCGCGTCGAGCAACTGCCGCGCGTGTGCGGCGATATCGTCGGCTGTCATCGCAAAACGCCCTCCTGTCGGACGATCGGTCGCCGCCAGCGGCACCGATGTCGTGCGGCGCGACGGGTCTATCGGCGTACCTTGAACCTCAGGTGTAGTACCCCGTCACCCTGGACGACCACGGGGGGATCCTCCAGCAAATGCTGCCTGTCGATGTGGCCGAAGTACCTTTTGCCCGACCCGAACACGACGGGCACCACATCCATCGCCACCTCGTCCACGAGGCCGGCCGCGAAGATCTGGCCGCCCACATCGCCGGCGTTCACGGCGACGTCTCGCTCCCCAGCGAGCTCCTTGGCCTTGTCGATCGCGGCTGTCACGTCATCGAGGAAGTGGTACGACGCCTCGGGGTGCCAGCCTTCGGGTTTGGGCCGGTGGGACACCACGACCACGTGGTCGCCCACGGGCGGATGGCCCTCCCAGCCGTTCATCAGGTCGAACAGTTGCCGGCCCAGCACGATCGTGCCGATGCCGTCCCACATCGGCCGGACGTACTCCGCCGATGCGCGCGAGACCTTGAAGCGGCTTCCGACTCCGGAATGGTCGTACTGCTGGTCGCGGCCTTCGGCGATCGGCGTGTCGCCGTTGAAGTACCAATCGTGCAGTGGCCCGACGTCGTCGTTCTCGTCGGCGATGAAGCCGTCCACCGACACCACGTTGTGCATGATCACTGTGGCCACAGGTGCTCCTCGACTCGTCTTGCGCAGTTGACCCCCCGATGTTGTCGCCCTCTGGGGCGACCGGGCTTGTAAAAAATCAAACAAGGGGCATCGGACCGCTGTCCGGCGGGAACCCCCGCTCGGCCGGGAACCGGCGCCGCAGGGCCAGGTATTCGGTCGGGGTGTGGCCGGTGAAGTCCTTGAACTCCCTGCCGAAGTGGGCCTGGTCGAAGTAGCCCGCCGTTTGAGCGAGCTGCGACCAGTCGACCGGACGCAGAGCGTCCACGGACAGGATCAGCCGCGCAAATCGGTAGATCCGCGCCACCCGCTTCGGAGTCACCCCGACGTGGGACTTGAACTGTGTGGCCAGGTGGGTGCCGCTCACCCCGGCGGCATCGGCCAGTGCACCGACCGAGACCGCGCCGTGGGACGCCGCCAACCGCCCGCCTGTGTGCTGGACCAGGCCGAGACCGCCCGAGAACGCCTCAGCAAGTCGCGATCGCAGCTCCTCCTCCAGCACCCGCAGCGTCTCGGTGGCCGATGTGATGTCGCCGACCTGGTTGCGAATCCGGTCCAAGGACCGTTGCCAGACGGCGTCGACCGGCACCCATCGGTCCCGCAGCTCGGTCGCCGGCATGTCGACGAACGGCGACATCCCCCAAGGCTTGAAGTGCACCCCGACGAGCCGCACCCGGGTGGGGTACTCGAAGAGGAACCGCCTGGTCCAGACACCCATGAACCACCCGTCGGTGAACAGTGCCGGCGGCACCGAAGGGTCGGAATCCCACACGCGGACGGGTTCGCCCAGGTTGACGAACAGGTGTGCCGACGGCATCGGCGGGACGTTCATTCGGCGGTACCGCGGGACCCCGGTCAGGCAGTACATGTCGTCGATGAACCGGTCGAGCGGCGGGGCGGGCACCTGGCCGACGTACTCCATGGACCCAGTGTGGCCGAACCCACAGGAACTCGTCGTGCCCTGCCGCACTCGGCCGCACCGGACCGGGGTCGCCGCTGCTCAGCCGGGCGATGGTTCACGCGGCGGGCATCCGGTGCCGGTTTTCGCACATCATCGATGCCCGTCGCGGTTCTTTATCCTATCTATGCTAGGAGATGTACGGTGAGGTGCGGTGTGGCGTTGCCAACAGGGACGGGTCGTCATGTTGATGACTGGATGTGTTGGCCTCATTGCCGTTCTGGCAACCATGGCCGTGAATCGAGGCGTCTCCTACATCGAATCGGAGGTGGCCTTGTGCTCGTCGCGGGCAGTGACTATCTTCGGCAACCGTCGGCCTGTACGGTCGGCGCCGCCGAATCGGCAACGAGCCGGGGAACCATCGCACGTCTTGGGGTGCATCCGCGTTTTGCGGTAGGGCGATCTTCCCGCCCGAACCCGTCAGCTAACCCGGTAGGCGGTCCATGGAGGAATGGAGTCGGTTCCACGTGCCGCTACGCCGTCCACGACGCGTCCACACTCACTTGGCCCGCCCGAGCCTGCCGGCGCTGGCGGCCGTCACGGCCGTCGTCGCGAAGGAGATCGAGGGCAAGTTCGCCGAATCGCAGAAGCGGCGTCGGCAGGTCTACGGCACCGGCGGCGCGACCGGCGTGCTCAAGCCTGTCGCCTGTCCGGTGGACCATCCCGGTGGTCCCGGCGGCACCGCTGCGACGAAGGCGTGCTCACTGATCGGCAGACCTCACATCTCGGGCGCCGCCGGACCGGACGGTTACGACTGCTCGGGCATGACACTCACGGCGTCAGCCAACGTCACGAGGAGGTCGCCATGGCGTGTCGGCGCGCACCGTTCGTCCTTACCCTGCTGACCACCGCGCTCCTGCTGGTGATCGGGGTCGTCAACCCCGCGGCCGCCGAGCCCGGTGAGGACGGCGGGCAGAACCTCACCGTCCGGCAGGCGCTGGACAAGGCGCTCGCGGAGTACAACGACGCCAAGGGGCGGCTCGACAAGTCCGTCGCCGATCAGGCGGCGATCGGCGAGGAGCTGACGAAGACCCAGGCCCGCGTGTCCGAGCTGGAGGCGTCGGCCGGTGTGGTGGCCAGCGCCGCCTATCGCGGGCGCCGGGTCAGCCTGGCCAACGTCGTCATCGGCAGCGGCGACCCGGAGACCATGCTGCACAACATGGTCACGGTCGAATACGTGCTGTCCCGCGACGACCGGGCGCTGCGCGAGCTGGCCGCCACCCGCAAGCGGCTGGAGCAGCAGCGCACCGATCTCGACGCGGCGATCGCCAACCAGCAGGCGCAACTGAAGATCATGGAGGCCAACAAGAAGGCCGCCGAGGACGCCCTGCGCAAGGCCGGCGGCGGAGGAACGACAAGCGGTGCCCCGGCCGGGGGCAAGGTCACCACCGGTTCGGTGGGGCGTAACGCCGACGGTTCCTACCCGAAGGAGGGTTGCACGCTCGACGACCCGACGACGAGCGGCTGCATCTCGTCCCGCATGCTCAACGCCTACAACGCGGCGCGCCAGGCCGGCTACACGCACTACACGTCGTGCTACCGCGGCGGCGGTGGTGGGGATCACCCGCTGGGCAAGGCATGCGACTTCTCGGCCAACGCGAAGACGTTCGTCAACGCCAGAGCGACCGGCGCCGACAAGACCTACGGCGACAACCTGGCGGCGTGGTGCGTGGCCAACGCGAAGAACCTCGGCGTGAAGTACGTGATCTGGTACAAGCGGATCTGGCAGCCCAGCAGCGGCTGGAAGTCCTACGGCGGCGACGGCACCCCCGCCGGCGACCACTACAACCACGTCCACCTGTCCATGCAGTAGCGCGAATACCGGGCGGCCCGAACCCAACACCGCGCGGGTGCGCGGGGTCGGGTTCGGCCATGTCCGCGGAGCCACCGGCACGAGCAGCGGAGGCGGCGAGGTCGCGTTACGCGACGGCCGTTCCCTCGAGCTCGACCATCTGGCCGGGGATCGCCAGCCGTGTCACCCCGAGCATCGTGGTGGTCGGTGCCACCCCGGCCGCGCCCAACCGTGAGGCCAGCACGCCGTAGTGCGGGAACAGCAGGTCGACGTCGGTGGTGTAGACGTTGAGCCGCACGAGGTTCGCCAGGGACATGCCGGCCTCGCCGAGCACGGCCTCCAGGTTGTCGAGGCTCAGCGCCAACTGTGCAGCCATGTCACCCTCATGCTGGGGCTTGCCGTCGCCGCTCATCGCGGTCTGCCCGGAGCAGTACAGGGTCCGGGTGTGCCCGGAGACGAGCTCACCCTGGTTGAATCCCATCTCCACCGACCACGTCACCGGGTTGACCGCCGTTCGTTCCATCGCCACATCAGCTCCATTCGATTCGGTGTTCGATTCGTTGAGAGGAGGTACGTCCATCGGCTCGGTGGCCGCCTTTCTGACGTCGTGTCGACGAGCCTCCCAACAAATCACGACATCCTGTGTCGTGTATTCCGATAAAGTTCTCGTATGCGCGCCGACCGGCTGGTCTCGCTGGTGCTGCTGCTGCGCCGGCGCGGTCGGCTGACCGCCGACGTGCTGGCCCGCGAGTTGGAGGTTTCCACCCGCACCGTGCTGCGCGACATCGAGGCGCTGTCCGCGGCAGGTGTCCCGGTCCACGCCGAGCGCGGCCGGCACGGCGGTTTCGCGTTGCTGCCCAGTTTCCGGACCGAGCTCACCGGACTGAACCACGACGAGGCTCTTGCCCTGCTGACCGCCGGATCGGGGCGCGGCGAGCAGGTGTTCGGCCTCGGCTCGGCGCTCGCCTCGGCCATGCGCAAGGTGGTCGACGCGCTGCCCGAAAGCCATCGGACCACCGCGAGCGACGCGGCCCAGCGATTTCTCGTCGAGCCGGAGACCGACCTGCTCTCACGTCGGCTGGTCACCGAGAAGGTGCCGCACACCACGATGATCGAGGTCCGGCGCGCGGTGCTCGCCGGACACAAGCTGCGCATCCACTACGCGGCCACGGGCCAGACACCACAGTGGCGCACGGTGGACCCGATCGGTCTGGTCACCGTGCGCGACCGGAGCTACCTGCTGGCCACGAGGTCCGGCGCGGACCGCACCTATCGGCTCTCGCGCGTGTTGGCCGCCGAGGAACTCCCCGAACCGGCACAGCGACCGAACCAGGTCGATCTGGACCGGATCTGGCAGGAACGCTGCGCGCAGTTTCTGTCCGACGGACATATCACCGTGCTGGTGCGGGTGAACCCGGCGCGGCGGGAAGACTTGCTGAGCACCGCACTGGCCGTCCGCGTCGAGGAACCCGACGCAGGCGGCTGGCTACGGCTGGAGGTCACCTACCAGGATTCACGACACGCCGAATGGGCGCTGTGGCAGCTCGGCATGAACGTGGAAGCCCTCGCGCCGCAGTCGTTGCGCGCCTCCCTGCGCAACCGGGCCGCCGCGATCGTCACCCGCTACGAAGACGCGTCCTGAGCGTTTGCGCCCGCCGCCCGCGACTGGCCGAAGCCTCGGGCGCTCGGAAGGACCCAGTGCGCCCCAGGGAACCCGCCTTGGATCCGGCGGCTTCGGAGCCTCTCCAGCTACTCGGCCTCGAGGTGCTGCTTCAGGCCGCCGAGCATCATCTGCCAGTTCGCGGCCGAGTGCTCGGCCTCTTCGGCGCTGCCGTTGTTGTCCTGGCGCAGTTCGACATGGGTGCTGCTGCCGGAGCCCTGCAGTTCGTAGGTGAGCGTGTGGTAATTGTCCGGCTCGTCGGGCTGCCCGGACAGTGGGCTGAAGTGGGTCACGACGAGGCGGCGGTCGGGTTGGACCTCGATCACTTCGCCCTTGTCCTCGTATCGGCGGCCTTCGTACTCGCCCTTCCAGACGATCGGGCTGCCCGGCTTCCAGTCGGTTTCGACCCGGGAGCCGAACATGTACTTTTCGATCTCGTCCGGGTCGGTGAGCGCCGTCCACACCCGCTGCGGGGTGGCGGCGATGTCAACGGCGGCCGTCGCTATCCTGCCGGTCATCGGTCTTCCTCCCATCCTTGCGGTTGACCGTCTACGGTTGCGAAGTACCCATGACACGTGGCATTCATGCGAGTCGGCCACGCTCCAAGGTCATTGTTGCGGTCCAGCGTCAGGCGCTGTCGCGTACCGCGCACGTCGCCTTGGCTCATGACATCGGGGAGGTAGTCGCGAAGCCGGCCGAGTGCGGGATGCGGGTTGTCATCGCGCCAGATCAGTGACATCGGGTGCTCGGCGAGTTGTGCGAGCGTGACGGCGCGATTGATCTATCGGGTGGACTCGCGGTTGAACAGCTTCTTCGACCAGAGATAGCCGCCGAGGGCGATGGCGACGCACCAGCCGATGGCGATGGCGGCGCTGTTGCCGATCGGGGTGCCCATCAGGAGACCGCGGATGGTTTCGATGAGCGGGGTGAACGGCTGGTACTCGGCGAACCAGCGCAGTGCGGTGGGCATCGAGTCGGTCGGGACGAACCCGCTGCCGAGGAACGGAAGCAGGATGAGCGGCATGCCGACGTTGCTCGACGACTCGACGGTCTTGCTGGCCAGACCGAGCGCGACCGAAAGCCAGATGAAGGCGAAGGCCATCATCACGAGGACGCCGGCAAGGGCGAGCCAGTCGCCGAGGCCGGCCGTCGGCCGGAAGCCGATGAGCAGTGCGACGCCGGTGACCATGGCGATGCCGAGCATCGTCTGGACGAGGCTGCCGATGACGTGTCCGGTCAGGACGGAGACGCGGGCGATGGCCATGGTGCGGAACCGGTCGACGATGCCTTCGGTCATGTCCATGGCGACGGAGATGCTGGTGCCCTGGACCGCGGCGGTGATCGTCATCAGGATGATCGCGGGGGTGACGTAGTTGACGTATTCTGCCCGTCCGCCGGCGGGGCCGCCGATCCCGGCGCCGAGCGTGCCGCCGAATACGTAGACGAACAGCAGCAGGAAGACGATCGGCATGCCGATGAGCGTCACCGTCATGGACGGGTAGCGCACCATTCGCTTGAGGTTGCGGCGCAGCATCGTCGCCGAGTCGGTCAGTGCGTACGACATGGTGCTCATCGCGTGGCCACCTTCTGGTTGTCGGGGTTGCCGGTGAGGGCGAGGAAGACGTCGTCGAGGTCCGGGGTGTGCACGCTCAGCGAGTCGACCTCGACCGCGTTGGCGTCGAGCCGGTCGAGCAGGGCTTTCAGCGCGCGGAGGCTGCCGTCGTGCGGCACCCGCAGGGCGAGCCCGTCGCTGTCGCGGGACGCCTGGCCCGCGGTGCTGCTCACGGCACGCACCGCGGACTCGAGGTCGCGGAGGGTGGCGAACCGTAGCTGGACGTGGCCGCCGGGGATGCGGCGCTTGAGCTCGTCCGCAGTGCCTTCGGCGACGATCTTGCCGTGGTCCAGGACGGCGATCCGGTCGGCGAGTTCGTCGGCCTCTTCCAGGTACTGCGTGGTGAGGAAGATGGTGACGCCATCCGTGACCAGCTCTCGTACGATCTGCCACATGCCGCGGCGACTGCGCGGGTCCAGGCCGGTGGTCGGCTCGTCGAGGAAGATCACCTGGGGTGTGCCGATCAGGGTCATCGCGAGGTCGAGCCGCCGGCGCATGCCGCCGGAATAGGTCGCGACCGGTTTCTTGGCCGCGTCGGCCAGGTCGAACTGGTCGAGCAGTTCGGCGACTCTGCGCCTGCCCGCCGCCCGGCCGAGGTGGTGCAGGTCGGCCATCAGGGTCAGGTTCTCCAGGCCGGTCAGCAGGTTGTCGACCGCGGAGAACTGGCCGGTGACGCCGATCGCGGCGCGGACCGCGTCGGGCTCGGCGGTCAGGTCGTGGCCCGCGACGCGTGCGCTGCCCCCGTCGGCGCGGATCAGCGTCGACAAGATCTTGACGGTGGTGGTCTTGCCCGCTCCGTTCGCGCCGAGCAGTGCGAAGACGGTGCCCCGCGGAACGTTCAGGTCGATGCCGTCGAGCACGACGTGGTCGCCGAACGATCTGCGCAGTCCGGTCGCCGTGATCGCCGGCTGGGATGGCGTGGTCATGGGATGCCCTCCGAGGGGTCTGCGAGGTCTGGTCAGGAACGGCGGACGGTGATGTCGCCGAAGGAGGTGTACGCGTGGACTTCGACGGTCTCCTCGGACGGCTGCGGTCCTTGGCCGATGTCGTCCAGCGCGTTGTCCACCCGCCCGTGCCCGGTTTTCAGGTCGAGCCACGCGGCGGTGCCCGCGGCGACACCGATCTCCACGTCGCCCGCCGCGGTGTGCAGCGCGACCGAGTCGCGTGCGACCGTGCCGACCCGAATGGTTCCGTTGGAGGTCTTGGCTTCCACCGCGGCGTCGGCCCGGTCGACGGAGATGTCGCCGTTGGCCGCGCGCACGCGCAGTTCGCCGGTGACGGTGCCGATGTCGGTGTTGCCGTTGGAGTTCTTGATGACCGCGGCTCCGCCGATCTCGCCGATGCGGACCCGTCCGCTGCCGGTGGCGACTTCGGCGTCACCGGCGATCGTCTCGACCGTGATGTGGCCGGCGGTGGTGTCCAGCCGGAGCCGGCCGGTCCGGTCGAGCCGGTAGTGCCCGACGGAGGTCTTGAACCGGCATTCCCCCAGCACGCCGGTGCTGTGGACATCCCCGACCGACACGTCACCGTGCACCGCCGAGCCGGCGGGAAGTTCGATGAGCACGGCGACCGACCTGGTCTTCTTGGAGAAGTCGAACACCCGGGCCTTCGGCCCGCGCACGGTCAGCGTGCCGCTGGCGTACTCGACGCGGGTCTGCTGCGCGGCCCTCACGTCGGAGCCGTCGGAGTCGTCGCTCGGCCGTACCTCGACGGCGGTGTCGGTGCGGTCGCTCGCGATGAGCCGCACGTCGCCGACGGAGAGTTCGATCGTGACGGCAATCGGTGCCGGGGTGGCGAAAACAGGCATGGCTGTCCCCTCGAGATGGGTCGGAAGAACATCCCCGCTGGTGGGGGCGTGGAAGGAAAAGCGTGGGGCCGGGCTCGGCTAGCGCGCCCAGCCGGTGTAGTGCTGCGCGTTGGGCTTGCCGCGCCGGTCGGAGCCGCGGTCACGTTCCGCTGCTCGCAGCGCGGTCGAGGCGGCCCGCACCAGCCACGCGTTGACCGACCGGCCCTCCTTGCCGGCCGCTTCCTCGACCGCGGCCTTGAGCTGCTCCGGGAGGCGGACGTTGATGCGCGTCGTGGCACCGTCCTCGAAACCCGTCGCGGCGTCGTCGGGCGGCACCGCACCCCGGTCGGTGGTGTCGTGCCGCGGCTGCTCCACCTGGTGCGGTGTCACGACGAATTCCGGGTCACGGCCACGCAGGCGAACCTGGACCGAACCGGGAGCCAGCTCCCTGGTGATCTCGTCGGCGGCGGCCGACAGCGCTTCGAGCAGCGCGAGCCGGATCGCCGACTCCATCGACACGGTCAACCGCTCGATCAACGCGGTGTCGTCACCACCGGTCTCCACGGCCGTCAGCAGCTCACGACCGAGGGAGGCCACATACGGGGTCAGGTCCATGGCATCACTATGGCACATGGTGGCACCATAAACAAGCCAATTTGGCTCAGTCTGGCTCAGGATGGCACCACTCTGGCGCCGGCCTGGCGTCGGGTCGGCGATCCGATATAGTGAAGTAGCATCATGATGAAGGAGCATCACAATGAGCGCTGTGAACGCGCGGGATCGGCACCGGGCCCTCGACCTGGTCCTCGAGCTTGTCGTGCTGCTCAACGCCGACATGGGCCGCCGGCTTGCGGCTGACCAGCTCACCCCCGCCCGAGCGGCCGTTCTCTGGGCCCTCAGGCGGAGAGGCCCGGTGACGCAGCGGGAGCTTGCCGAAGCCCTCGAGGTCAGCGCTCGCAACATCACCGGGCTGGTCGACGGGCTCGCCGGCGCCGACCTGGTGAGCAGAGAACCGCACCCCACGGACAGGAGGGCCACGCTCGTGACGTTGACCCGGCGCGGGACCAGGCTCGTCGAGACGCTGGAGGCCGAGCAGCGCGAGTTCGCCGCACTGTTGTTCGCCGACATGCCGGCCACACGATTCCACGGGCTCCTCGACGGGCTCGCGGACGTCGTCGGCCGGCTCAAGGCCGAAGGGCTGAAGACTCATGAGTGAGAGATCCGTGGACGAGGGCCCCGCGAATGCGAACGAGAGTCCCGTCAAAGGGATCGCCCGCAAGGTCGTGGCCATCGAGGGCAACATGTGGCGCAGCCTGGCGCTGTGGATCCTCCGCCGGCCCACCCACGGGCCGGGTGGCGCGGCGTTCGGCTACATCAAGCCGCTCAACGCCGTCCTCTGGGCCTTCATCATCGTCTCCGCCGTCGAGACGGTGGCCTTCCATCTCATCCTGCCGTGGCCCGTCGTCCGGCTCGCCGTCGACCTCCTCAGCGTCTACGGGCTGGTGTGGATGTTCGGCATCCTCGCCGCGTACAAGGTTCACCTGCACGTCGTCGACGACCGAGGGATCCGCCTGCGCCACGGATTCTTCATCGACGTGCTGATCCCGTGGGCGGACATCGCGGCGGTACGGCCTGGTCGCAAGTTCCTGGCCGGCAGCGGAACGGTGCAGGTGGAGCATGACACGGTGCACATCGTCGTGTCGGGCCAGACCAACATGGAGATCGAGCTGCGCCGACCCGTGGCGGTGTCGCTGAAGAAGGTCGACGGACCGGTCCGGAGGGTCCGGTTCTACGCGGACGACCCGGAAGCGCTGGCGCAGGCCGCTTCACGTGCGTGACGAGCCCGCGAGGGAGAGGTACGGCGGCCGGGCTCCGGACCGCCGGGGAGCCCGCCGCCACCTGTTCAGAGCGTTGCGCCCGACGGGATCAGCGCATCGCCGACAGCATGTCCCGGCACGCCTGTTCGCAGCGGCGACAGGACTCGGCGCAGATGCGGCAGTGCTGGTGCGTCGCGGCGTGCTTCGCGCACTCGTCCGCGCAGACCCGGCAGGCCACCGCGCACGCCTCGAGCTGGGCACGGACGAGGCTGACGTCGAATCCCGTCTGCCGGGTCAGCACCCGCGCGGTCGCCGCGCAGATGTCGGCGCAGTCGAGGTCGAGCCGGGCGCATCGCACGAGGCGGTCGACCATCTCCTCGCCGAGGCAGGCGTCGGCGCATGCGGTGCACGTCTCGGCGCAGCCGGTGATCGCGTCGATGGCGGTCGCCAGCATGGCCCGGTCGATGACCGTGGGCTGTGGGTAGGTCTCGAGCATCGGTGTCACGGTGGACGTCACGAGGGATCTCCAATTCGGGTCGGCCGGACTTCCGCCCCGTGGCTACCCGGCGGCCGCTCGTTCAAGCCGCCTAGCGGACAATCGCATCGTGACCGCGACCGTTGTTCATCTCATGCACACCGCCGACCTGGGACCGCACCGGCGCCGGGAGATCAGGGCGTTGTTGGATCGGGCCTTCGACGGCGAGTTCGAGGACGCCGACTGGGAGCACGCGCTCGGCGGCCTGCACGCCGTGATCGTCGAGGCGGACCTGGTGGTCGCCCACGCCGCTCTCGTCCAGCGACGGCTCTACTACCGGGGTAGGGCCCTGCGCACCGGTTACGTCGAGGCGCTCGCGGTCGAGGAGGAGCGGCGCGGGCGGGGCCACGCCCGGCTGGTGATGGCCGAGCTGGAGCGGGTCGTCCGCGCCGCCTACGACCTCGGCGCGCTGTCCGCCGCGGAGGGCGTGGACGGGTTCTACCGTCGCCGCGGCTGGCGGTCGTGGCAGGGGCCCACCTCGGTCGTGGCGCCGGACGGGCTCACCCGCACACCCGACGACGATGACAGTACCTTCGTGCTGCCGCCGGCCGACGGGCTCCGGCTCGACCTCACCGAGCCGATCGCCTGCGACTGGCGCGACGGCGACGTCTGGTAGGCCGGGCGATCACTCGTTCCGGGCCGTCTCCGGGCCGGTGATCCGGCGCAGCAGCGGCAGCGTGGCGGCGATGATCGCCAGCGACACCGCGATCCCGCCGGCGACCAGCAGGTAGAACGAGACGTGCGGCGCGAGCAGCGTGTAGTTCAGTTGCGCCCGCAGGAACAGGTGCGCCGCCAGGAAGCCCATGCCGATCGCCACGGCGGCGGCGACCAGCAGCGGTACGACCGTCTCCAGGGCGACGACCCGCGCAGCGTCCTGAGCTGGACCCCGGTGAGCCGCAGCATGCTGAACGGCCGTTTCCGGTCGCTGAGGCCGCCGGCCACGCTCACCGCCAGGCTGCAACCGGCGATCGGCAGGCTGCACAGCATGATCACGTTGGCGAGCTGTTGGAACTGCATGATGAGCTGGGCGGAGTTGGCCTCCCACTCGCCGACGCTGGCCGGGAAGCGCCCCTGGGGAAACGCCTTGATCAGCACCGTCCTGGCCCGCTCGAAGGCGGACCGGCTGGTCGTGTCGACGACCACGGAGACGATCGGCTGCTTGTCGACGTCGGCGGGGGCGACCGGCGCGGCCTCCCATTCGATCGACGACTCGAGCGAGAATGCCCGCGGCCCGATCAGGTCCGGGAAGACCGACACGACCTGGGCGCCCGGCGCGCAGGTGCCGAACACCGCCAGGCGCTCCAGTTCGGCGCACGTGATGACCCCCTGCCAGCCGTGCTCGCCCGGGTTCCGGTCCGGGTTCTCGTGCACGATCGTCACGCTGCGCACACCGGGAATCGCCGCCAGTTCGGCGGCCGGGACCTGGTCGGCGGCCGGCACCGGGCCGTCCTCCGGGTAGAAGAACTTCGACAGCGACGTCGCGGCCACCGAGTCCGTGCGCGGCTCACCCCGGTTGGCGACGTACGTCGTGATCACCCCGCTCGCCACGCTGGTCACGAACAGGGCCACGATCAGCCCGCTGACCGATCGGAAGCCCGCCCGCGGGTCGTCCGCGAGCCGCCGCCCGGCGATGAGGGTGGCGGGCCGGCTCGCGCGTCCGGCCAGCACCCGAGCGCCGGCCATGGTCAGCCACGGCCCGGCCAGCACCAGCCCGATCAGGATCAGGACGAACCCGCTCAGATACGCGACGATCTGCTGGTTCGACGTCTCGGGTCGGCGCCCGATGAAGTAGGTCAGCTCGGCGAGGCCGGCGGCCAGCGGGATCAGCCGCCAGGCGCGCGGCGGCCTGGGCGTCACCCGGCGAGTCACGCCCAGGGGCGAGATCTGCACCCGGCGCAGCGCCAGCCAGGCCGCCGCGACGGCGCCGGCCGGGATGCCGAGTGCGACGAGCAGCGTGTCACTCACGGTGAGCGAGAGGTCGGCCGGGTAGAACGGATCGCTGGTGAACGAGATCGCGGCGATCCCGGGCCGCAGCGCGAAGAACAGGGCGAAGCCGGCCACGGTCCCGATCGCCGCGGCGAGCGTCGACTCGACCGCCGAGATCAGCGAGATCTGGCGCGGCGTGGCGCCGATCAGCCGCAGCGCCGCGAAGCGCTGCTCCCGGCGGGTGGCGGCGAGCCGGGTCGCGGTGCCGATGAACATCAGCACGGGGAAGAGCAGCGCGGCCGCCACCACGGACAGCACGAGCGTCATGCCGTCGCCGTCGATCCCGACGACGCAGCCCGCGCAGTCGCTCGGGTCGGTCGTCATGATCTGCGTGACCCGCTTGGCCTCGAGCCGCTCCAGATCGGCGGGGGTGCGGCCGATGACGATCAGCAGCGAGTCGGGGGAGGGCAGCGCGTCACGGCCGATGACACCGACCTGGTGGCCGGGGAACCGGTCGCCGAGCTCGGCCGGCGGCGCGGTGCGCAGCAGGTCGGCCAGGGCGGGCGAGACGTAGAACTCGCCCGGGGCCGGCAGGCGGGGGATGCCCGGCGGGACCGGTGCGCCCGGGCCCAGGCCGGCGACCTCGACCCGGCCGATGGAGTCGCCGTGGTAGTAGTCCTCCCGGAGGCTCCACAGCAGCGGATCACCGGCGCCGGTGTCCGGCGCGACGGCGGTGTTGAGCCAGGCGTACCGCTGGTTCTGCGCGTCGACCGCGTTCATGCCGGCGACGGTCGCCAGGAGCATGCCGACGCCCAGGGCCACCGCGGCGGCGATGATGACCAGCCGCGTGGCGGCCTCGCGCCCGCCGGCCAAAGACAGCCGCAGCCCGAACCGGATCATGCCCCCTCGGGTCCGCTCCGGACCGGTTGTGCCGGTCACGAGTGCACCAGCGCGTTCACCTTGCCGTCGCGCACGATGACCTGCCGGTCGGCATACGCGGCGACCCGGGCCTCGTGCGTGACGAGCACGACGGTCGTGCCCTGCTCCCGGGCGGAGCCGACCAGCAGCTCCATGACCTGCTCGCCGGTGAGCGAGTCGAGGGCGCCGGTGGGCTCGTCGGCGAACAGCACCCCGGGTCGTGCGACGAGGCCCCGCGCGAGCGCGACCCGCTGCGCCTGCCCGCCGGACAGCTCACCGGACCGGCGCCGCTCCAGCCCGCCCAGCCCGAGCCGCTCGAACCACGGCCGGGCCTCCCGCAGCGCGGCCGCGCGCTTCACCCCGCCGAGCAGCAGCGGCAGTGCGACGTTCTCCTCCGCGGTCAGCTCCGGCACGAGCTGTCCGAACTGGAACACGAACCCGAAGCGGTCGCGGCGCAGGACACTGCGCTCGTTCTCGTTCAGGGTGTCGATCCGGCGCCCGTCGAAGTGGATCTCACCCGCGCCGGGCACGAGGATGCCGGCCAGGCAGTGCAGCAGCGTCGACTTTCCCGAGCCGCTCGGCCCCATGATGGCGACGATCTCGCCCGGCGCCACCGACAGGGTCGCGCCGCGCAGCGCCGGGGTCTCGCCGAACGACAGGACGACGTCGCGCGCCTCGATCGCCTTCATCGCCGGACCACCTTCCGCAACGCGTCCAGCCGGGCGATCGTGGTGTCGATCCAGTGCAGGTCGGCCTCCAGGTGGAACAGCCCGTGGTCGGCCAGCAGCGCGTCGACGAGGCTGCCGCCGCGCTTGATCGCGGTGAGCTCCTGCATCCGCTTGAGGTGCGCGGCCCGCTGCATGTCGAGGTACTCCTCGGCGGGCCGGCCCAGCATCAGCGAGAGCACGACCTTGGTGAACAGGATCGTCTGCAGGTTGGGCTCGGCCTCCACCGGCTCGGTCAGCCAGGCGTCGACCTCGGTCGCGCCGAGCTCGGTGATGACGTATCGCTTCCGCTCCGGCCCGACACCCGGCTCGACCTCGCCGATCACGATCTTGCCGTCGCGGGCGAGCCGGCCGAGGGTGGAGTAGACCTGCCCGAACGGCAGCGGCTTGCCTCTGTTGAAGAAGGTGTCGTAGTCGCGCTTCAGGTCATAGCCGTGGCTGGGCTCGCGCTCCAGCAGGCCGAGGAGAGTCAGCGGCACACTCATACCGGCGACCATACCCTGCGCGTATACTCCGCGTATATACCCCGAGGGTATATCGACCGGCCTCGTGGCCTTCAGAGTTCGTACGACAACACCCGGCGCAGCGCGATGAGCACGTCCCGATCGCCGAAGCGGGCGGCCGCGCGCTCCTCGGCCCTCCGGAGCGTGCGGGCCAGCCCGTTCGCCGGCGCTCGCCGTACCGTCGCGATCAGCCACGCCTCGAGCAGCGTCACGTCATCGGGGAGCACGAGGTCCTCGTCGGTCGGCACCGGGCGCCCATGGTCGCCGGGGGACGGCAGGGGTTCACCCGCCGACGCGTAGCGACCCGGCGGCATTCCCACCCGGTAGGGGTGCACGCAGGTCGGGGCGCCGGTGATCCGGTGGACCCGCCAGCCGAGGCCGGGGTCGTAGCGGGTGTCCTGACGCGGCCGGTCGGTGACGTCGAACGCGCCGACGGCGAGCGCCTGCGCCGGGCAGGCCACACAGGTGGCGTCCCTGAGGTCCGTCATGCCCCCTCCGCTTCGCTCCGGCATCGTGACTTCCGGCAGAGCCCATGATGACCGGGCGCGGGCCGGGTGTGGGCCCGCGGGGTGACGGTGGGCCCGCCACTACCCTCGCCGGTCGGGCCAGGTGGCGGAGGAGGCCCGACGTCACCTGCTGTTTCCTCCGGTGTGTTGGACTCTGCGGGTGACGACTCCTCGGCTCGCCCGGCGATTGAAGACCCCGGATGCGGTACTGGTCGGGCTCGGCGCCATGATCGGCGCGGGCGTCTTCGCCGGCTTCGCCCCGGCCGCCCGTGCCGCCGGCGGATGGCTCCTCGCCGCACTGGCCGTCGCCGCCGTCGTGGCCTACTGCAACGCCACGTCCTCGGCGCGCCTCGCCGCGCTGTACCCGGAGTCGGGCGGCACCTACGTCTACGGCCGGCGGCGCCTCGGCGACCTGTGGGGCTACCTCGCCGGCTGGGGTTTTGTCATCGGCAAGACGGCGTCGTGCGCGGCCATGGCCCTGACCTTCGGCGCCTACGCGTTCCCCGGCCACGAGCGGGTGACGGCGCTGGCGGCCGTCGCCGCGGTGACCGCGCTGAACCTCTTCGGCGTGCGGAAGTCGGCACTCGCCACGCGGATCGTCGTCGGGCTGGTCGTCGCCGTGCTCACCGCCGTTGCGGTCGCCGGGGTCACCGGCCCGCACGCGCCCTCCGGCGGCGGTCCGGAGGTGTCCGGGTGGGGCGTGCTCCAGGCCGCGGGCCTGCTGTTCTTCGCCTTCGCCGGCTACGCGCGCATCGCCACCCTCGGCGAGGAGGTCGAGGAGCCGGCGCGGACCATCCCCCGGGCGATCCCGATCGCGCTCGGCATCACGCTGGTCGTCTACACCGCCGTGGCGATTGCCGCGCTGACCGCTCTCGGCCCGGCCCGGCTCGCCGCGTCGACGGCTCCGCTGGCCGACGTCGTGCAGGCGGCCGGCGCGGGACGGCTGGCGCCGGTCGTGCGGGCCGGTGCGGCGGTCGCGGCCCTCGGCGCGCTGCTCACCCTAGTCCTCGGCGTGTCCCGGACGGTGTTCGCGATGGCTCGCGACCGGCACCTCCCGCACGTGCTGTCGGCGGTCCACCCGGGGCGGCGGAACCCGCACCGCGCCGAGGCGGTGGTCGGCCTCGCGGTGCTCCTGCTGGTGCTGTTCGTCGACCTGCGGGGCGCGATCGGCTTCTCGTCGTTCGGCGTGCTCGTCTACTACGCGATCGCGAACGCCTCGGCCTTCACCCTGGAGTCCGCCCGGCGCCTCGTCCCGGTCGTCGGCCTGTTGGGCTGCCTCGTCCTGGCGGCCACGCTCCCGCTACCGTCGGTGCTGTGGGGCCTGGCGATGTTCGCGGTCGGCGCCGGCGTCTGGCTGATCCGCCGCCGTGGTGGTGCCAGGACCGCCTGACCGTTGCTCGTGCAAGGCCGCGAGCGAGAGATGCCGTCCGCACGACTGTGCGTCACTGTCACGGGGCGCAACACCGGGGTTGACGGACGACCGCACGGCTGAACTTCGCGGCCTTGGTTGCTAGTGCGGCGCCGTCCGCCCGGTCGGGGCCAGGAACTCAGCGTCGGGCGGGGCCTCCACGGTGATCCGCTTCCCGGCCAGGTCGAACGCCAACCGCCACGAGTGCAGGTGCGTGCGGCCGGTGGCGGCCTTGTCGAACAGCGGGTCGTTGAGGATCGGATGGCCGATCCACGCAAGCTGGACCCGGATCTGATGCCGCCGGCCGGTCAGCGGATTCGCCTCCAGCAGCGCGACGTCGTCCGTCTCGGCGTGGACCCGGAAGTCGGTCACCGACGGGTACGTCGGCACCTGGTCGAACACCGCCTCCGGCGGCACGGTCCAGGTGGCGACGGGTGCCGCGGTGAGGTCGGCCTGGATGCTCTCCCGGGGTGCGGCGATCCGCACGCGGTTCTTGCGCCCGACGCTGAGCGGCAGGTCGATCCGGCCGCGGCCGGGCAGTCCACCCGGCCGGGTGACCGCCAGATAGGTCTTGTCGACGGTCCGCTTGTTGAACTGCCGGGTCAGGCCCCCGTGGACCGACAGGTCCTTCGCGAAGAGCACGACCCCGGAAGTGACCTTGTCGATGCGGTGGACCGGGAAGAGCCTCTCGCCGGCCTCGGCGGCCATGCGCACCAGGTCGGACTCGTGCCGCTCACCCATCACCGAGACGCCGACCGGCTTGTCCAGCACCAGGATCCCGTCGTCCTCCAGGATCACGCGCTTGCGAAACTCCGCCCACATCGCCCTAACATCGCACGACGGCGGCATGGGGGCGCGACGAGGGCCGAGGAGTTCGAGCGGACCGGTGATCTCGCGGGAACCGCATCGTCATGACCGGCATGACCGGCAACGTGGTGCGGCCCGGGGTAGGGAAATCCCCACCCCGGTTCGGCGTGGTGGCACCGCTGCGCTGGCCGCCGTGTCCCGGCAGGCTGGAACCCATGGAAGCGTTGGCCGGCTGGGCATATGCGGTGATCTTCGTGCTGCTCGTGGTGGACTGCCTGCTCCCCGTCGTCCCGGCGGAGACGAGCGTCATCGCGGGCGGCGCGCTCGCCGCCGAGGGACACCTGCACCCGGCCGTGGTGCTGCTGGCCGCCGTCACCGCGGTCGCGGTCGGCGACCTGCTGGCCCACGAGACCGCCCGGCGCGGCGGGCACCGCCTGCTCGACCGGTGGCTCCGGCGGGAACACCGGCATCGAGTCGCCGGCGTGCTGGAGCGGCGTGGCGGGGCGATCGTCGCGGCCGGGCGGTTCGTACCACTGGGCCGCACCGCGGTCGCGCTGGTCACCGGCTACACGCGGTTCCCGCGCCACCGCTTCCTGCCGGCGCTGCTGGTCGGTGCGCTGCTGTGGAGCTGCTACATGGTCGGCCTCGGATACCTGGGCGGTCACGTCTTCACCAACCCCGTCGCCTCGGCGTGTCTGGGGGTGGCGGTGTCGCTGGCCGTGACGGGTGTGACGACCTGGGTCGGGCGGTTGCGTTTGCGCCGCCGCGGTTACGGGCAGACATCTGTGTAGCAAGGCAAAGACCCGAAACGTGGAAGGGATCGATGATGGGCTTCACGGACAAGGTCGAGCACAAGGCTGAAGAGCTCAAGGGCGCCACCAAGGAGAAGTACGGCGACGCCACGGACAACGAGCGGCTCGAGGCCGAGGGCGCTGCCGAGCGCGCCGCCGCGCAGGCCAAGCAGGCCGGCGACCACGTGAAGGACGCCGGACGGAACATGAAGGACGCGTTCGACCGCTGACCCGCCGCGACGGATAGGGCCGCCCACCGGCGAGGAGGGCGGCCCTTTCGGTGCCCGTTCAGTCGTCGGCGGCGCTCAGCGCGGTGCAGGCGAGGATCAGCACCCCGACGATGATGTCGTTGGCGGTCGCGCTGGACCAGCCGTACTGGAGGACCAGGGGAGCCGCGAGCAGCCAGGCGGCCAGTCCGCCGGTCACCCACGCGAAGGCCGGGATCGAATGCAGGAGCCGGATGGTGGTGACGATCGCGATCGTGATGCCGGTGACGGCGTCGCTCCAGAAGACGTCATAGCGGCCGGCGCCCAGATAGCCGATCGGCACCGCCGAAACCACCAGCCACACCGCGGCCAGGAACACCAGCGTGTGGAACGGCGCCGAGGACCCCTTGGCCCGGGGCTCGCGCCGCTCCTCGTGCTTGACGTCGTCCAGGGTCACGCGGATGTGCGCGGGTGTGGTGAAGTCCTGGTCCGAGATGAAGCTGGTCATGCGGCGAAGCATCGACAACCGGCGGATGAAGGAGGTTCACCCGGCCGGTATGGCAGGTGCGCTCTCGTTCCAGGACCGGTCCAGAGCCGTCACGCAATACGTGCCCGCCGCGCCGCTCCACTCGCCGTCGCCGCCGCGCCTCGTGGCGACGAGGTGCGCCTTCCCGCCGTCGACCCGGTACACGGCGGCCGACGCGCCCTTGCTCTGCCAGCGCAGCGTGACCTTGTCGCCGCCGGCCTGCCTGGTCACCTTCGGCGCGTCCGGCGTGTGATCGGGCAGGTGCGCCATCACCGGCGGGAGCGCCGGCGTCGAGTAGAAGTGCGCCGCGTACTTCGACACGGAACCGAGCGCGTCCCCGCGCATGCTCTTCGCGCTGAAGTGGACGCTGCCGGTCACCTGTGGATACGTGCGGTTGAGGGCGAGTTGGCGGTCGAGCTCGGCCGGGTCCGACCAGACCCCCGACTGGCCGACCCGGTAGTCGGCCTGCCCGATGTAGAGCTGCACGCGGGTGTTCTTGACGACGTTGACCCACCAGGGCAGCAGCTTGGCGTAGTCCGCGACGTCGAAGCCGATGTGCCAGTACAACTGCGGAACGATGTAGTCGAGCCACTCCCGCTGCACCCACAGTCGCGTGTCGGCATAGATCTCGTCGTAGCTCTGCAGGCCGCGTGTCGGCGATCCCGCCGGGTCGGCCGTCGTGTTGCGCCAGATGCCGAACGGGCTGATGCCGAACTTCACCCACGGCTTCAGCTTGTGGATGCGCCGGCTCATCTCCTCGACGAGCTTGTTGACATTGTCCCGGCGCCAGTCGGCCTTGGACTTGCCGCCGCCGTACTGCCGATGGGCCGCCTCGTCCGGATAGTCCTGATCGCCGACCGGGTACTGGTAGAAGAAGTCGTCGAAGTGCACGCCGTCGACGTCGTACTTCTCGACGGCTTCGAGCATCGAGTCCTCGACGAACTCGCGCGCCTCCGGGATACCGGGGTTGAAGTGCAGGCGGCTGCCGGTCGTGCCCACCGACGGGTAGACGACCGCCCACTCGGGGTGCTTGCGCAGCGGGTGGTCCGGCGCGAGCGCGTTGATGTCCGGCCCGGCGCCGTTGGGGGCCGGCTGGCTGCCCCGGTACGGGTTGAACCAGGCGTGAAACTCGATGTTCCGCGCGTGGGTCTCGTCGATCATCCACTTCATGAGGTCGAAGCCGGGCGCCTTGCCGCGAACCCCGGTGATCCACTCCGACCAGGGCGCGTACTGTGACGGCCACAGCGCGTCACCACTCGGCCGCACGTGGACGAAGACGGCGTTGAGGTTCCGCTGCCGCGCGAGGTCGAGCCAGCCGAGGTATTCGGCCTTGATCTGATCGTCGGGCAGACCGCGCCGGCTCGGCCAGTCGATGTTGTCGACCGTGGTGATCCAGATGCCGCGCAGCTCCCTCGGCGCGGTCAACGGCGCGCCGTCGCACCGCGCGTCGCCGCGGGACGCCCGGTCGGCGCGGTTGTCGACGCGGGCCTCGCTGGTGCCTGCCCCCTCGCCGGTGCTGCCGCTGACCCACACCGCACGGACCGCCCCGACGCCGGCGACGATCGCCAGCACGATGCCGATGACGACGGGCAGCACCGGCGGGCGGCGGGACGGTCGGTGACGCACCGGCCCAGTCTGCCCGCCGACGGGGTTCGGGTGGCAAGCGATTCGCCAACTTCGGGACGAACGGCCCATGCGATGCAGTCCTCCCCGCCCCTCCTCGCCCGTTGATCTTGCAGTTGTGGTGCCACGACACTCCCGCGATGTCCGGGTTTGTCAGGCACCATAACTGCAAGATCAACGGGCGAGGAGGGGTTGCCGGGTTGAACTTCGTGGGCCTTGCAAGATCGACGGGGGAGATGGGGGATAAGTCAGCGGGTGGGGGTGGACTGGGTCTCCAGCTCGGCCATCAGGCGGGCCGTGGCCTGCGCCACCGCGGCGTCGAGGAGGTGCTGCTCCTGCACCGCCGTGTGCAAGCCGTCGCCCGCGACGGCGGTCGCGGCCTCGGCCACGCGGAGCTCCTGCCCGTGGCGCCTGGTCTCGGACAGCTCGCGGCGGCGGGCCTCGCGGGCCTCGGTGCGTTCGTACGCGTTGCCGTACGAGACCAGCTTCAGCCACACTGCGGCGCAGTCCAGGCAGACCAGGAGCGCGGCGATGCCGAGGTAGAAGAAGCCGAAGCCCCAGAAGTCCGCCCGCACCAGGTGCCACATCGCGGTCGTCCGCGCGCCGAAGCCCGCGTTCGCCTCGACCGACCGGCGGTTGGCGGCGCGCTGCTCGGCCATCTGCTCGCTGAGCGCGGCGATCTGGGCCGCCCGTGACTGCCGGGCCGGCTCCTGTGCCGCGCGCAGCGCCGACGCCTCGTCGTCCAGGCGCGTCGCCTCCGCGTTGAGCAGCCGGGACTGCTGGACCAGCGAGTCGCAGAACCCGCCCGGCGGGCAGCCGGCCCGGCGGCTCACGCCGTCGGCGCGGGAGTCGGCGAGCGCCTGGTCGTAGACCGCCGTGGCCTCCTTGCGCTTGTCGGCGGCGAGCCGGTGCAGGTCCTCGACCGCGGCGCCGTCGGCCGCGTCCTGTGCCCGCAGCGCGTCGACCTGGCCCTGAAACGCGGCGATGGCGCCGCTCCGCTCCAGCCGGGACAGCTCGTGGTTGTGGACCGTCCCGAGGTACGCGTCGATCTCGCCCTTGTACCGCGCCAGCATCAACGGCTCGGTGATGACGATCGCGAAGAGCAGGGCGAGCAGCAGCCGGCCGGCGTAGAGGCCGACCGTGCGGCGTCGCAGGAGCTGGTGCGGATCGTCCGACTCGAGGTGCTCGTAGTTCACCGCGACCCGTCCCACGACCGCGCGGTCGTAGGCGATGACGGCGGCGGCCACCGGCGGCCCGACCAGCCACTGCCACCAGGGGTGCGTGTAGTTGGTGGAGGCGTCGACGAACGTCGCGGCACCGACGATCGCGTAGCCGCCGTACAACAGGATGAACACCCCGATCGAGCGGTACAGCGCCCGGTCGGTGTGGGTGCGCACGTTCGCCGGGTTGACGTTGGCGACTCTGAGCAAGAAGGAGCGCCCGGCCATGCGCATGACGCTACGCGAGGATTAGTCGCATTTGCAGGGTTTTCCGGAGCTGTGCGTAGCGTACCCGCGGGTCTGGGGCCGCGACCGCACGCGAGCTGAGCCCCCGTGGGATGCGGGAGTAAAAACGCGCCCGGCGTGGTATGCCATGAGGACGGCACACCCGCGGAGGTGGCATCCCATGGGCAAAGACGTCGAGACACGCGAGTTCAGCCGCGAGGATCGGATGCGGTACCGCGACAAGGTGCACCAATGCCTCGATGCCTTCGCGCGGATGCTCGCCGACTCACCCTTCGAGGACGGGCTCGGGATGAGCGGGCTCGAGATCGAGCTCAACCTCGTCGACGAGCAGCACGATCCGGCCCTGCGCAACCAGCGGGTCCTCGACGCGCTCGCCGACCCGGCCTTCGTGACCGAGCTCGGGCAGTTCAACATCGAGATCAACGTGCCGCCGCAGCGGCTCGAAGGTGAGGGCCTGGCCAGGTTCGAGGCACAGGTACGGGAGAGCCTGAACGCCGCCGAGGAGCACGCCGCCGGCGTCGACACGCGGCTGGCCATGATCGGCATCCTGCCGACGCTCCGGCGGGACCAGCTAACTCCCGACGTGCTGTCGGCCAACCCCCGGTACGCGTTGCTCAACGAGCAGATCTTCGCGGCGCGCGGCGAGGACCTGCGGATCGCCATCGACGGCGTCGAGCGGCTCAACGTGCGGTGCGACTCCATCGCGCCCGAGGCCGCGTGCACATCCGTACAGTTTCATCTCCAGGTGATGCCGCAGCAGTTCGCGGCGTACTGGAACGCGGCCCAGGCCATCGCCGGTGCCCAGGTGGCGCTCGGGGCCAACGCGCCGTTCCTGTTCGGCCGGGAGCTGTGGCGGGAGACCCGCATCCCGCTGTTCGAGCAGGCCACCGACACGCGGGCCGAGGAGCTCAAGTCGCAGGGCGTGCGGCCGCGGGTCTGGTTCGGCGAGCGCTGGATCACCAGCATCTTCGACCTGTTCGAGGAGAACGTGCGGTACTTTCAGGCGCTCCTGCCGATCTGCGAGGACGAGGACCCGGTGGCGGCGCTCGAGGCCGGTCGCGTGCCGCACCTCGGTGAGCTGCGGCTGCACAACGGCACCGTCTACCGCTGGAACCGGCCGATCTACGACGTGGTCGACGGCAGGCCGCACGTCCGGGTCGAGAACCGGGTTCTGCCGGCCGGCCCGACCGTCATCGACAGCATGGCCAACGCCGCCTTCTACTTCGGCCTGGTGCGCCGGCTCGCCGAACAGGACCGACCGGTGTGGACACAGATGTCGTTCGGCGTGGCGGAGGAGAACTTCCACAACGCCGCCAGGCACGGCATCGACGCGACCCTGTTCTGGCCCGGCCTCGGCTCGGTGCCGGTGACCGAGCTGGTGCTGCGGCGTCTGCTGCCGCTCGCCCACGAAGGGCTGGCGGGCTGGGGTGTCGCACCGGCGCAGTGCGACCGGCTGCTCGGCGTCATCGAGCAGCGGTGCCTGTCGCACCGCAACGGCGCCACCTGGCAGGTCGAGACTGCACATGCCATCGAGGGCAGGGGTCCCGTCGAGCGGGACGACACGATGCGGAAACTGCTGCAAGAGTACCTTCCCAGGATGCACTCCAACATCCCCGTCCACGAATGGTGAGCGGCGCGACCGGGCAACTGGCCCTCGGCGTCGCCGGGCCGGTCGTCACGATCGTCATCACCAACCCGGCCAAGCGCAACGCGATGACCGGCGACATGTGGCGGGCACTGCCGCCGCTGCTCGACGGCCTGCGCGACGACCCGTCCGTGAAGGTCGTGGTCCTCACCGGCGCGGGCGGCACGTTCTGCGCCGGCGCCGACATCGCCGAGGCCGCCGCGCTGGCCCGGGACGGCGACGAGAGCATCGCGGTGCGGGCCGAGCGGGCCCTGGCCGACTTCCCGAAGCCGACGATCGCGGCGATCGAGGGCTACTGCGTCGGCGGCGGCTGCCAGCTCGCGGTCGCCTGCGACCTGCGCTTCGCCGCCGCGGACGCGCGGTTCGGCAGCACGCCGGCGAAGCTCGGCATCGTCTACCCGCCGTCGACCACCCGCCGGCTCGCCGCGCTTGTCGGCCCCGCCCGGGCGAAGCTCCTGCTGTTCGGCGCGGAGCTCATCGACGCGCCCGCCGCGCTGCGCATCGGGTTGATCGACGGGATCGGCGAGGACGCCGGCGCGGTCGCGAGGACACTCGCGCAGCGGTCCCAGTTGACCATCCACGCGGCCAAGGCCGTGGTCGACGGGCGGAAACCCCCGGCGCAGGACGAGAAGGAGCTTGCCGAGGGGGTCGCGGCGTTCACCGCGAAACGGGCACCAGACTTCGGTTGGGCGGGATGACCACCGGCCTCGGCCGCGTGATCCGGGCCACGACCAGGGTGCCGACGGCACCGGTCAGCGCGTAGCCGGCGAGGATCAGCGCCGACCGCCCGACGCCGACGCTGTCGAAGTAGACGATGCCGCGGATCGCCTCGGTGCCGAGCCCCGGCGGGAGCCACGGGCCGACCGCCCGCCAGAAGGGCGGCAGCAGCGGGGCGGGATAGGCGCCACCCGCGCTCGGGCAGCCCAGGACGACGAACAGCAGCACGGCCAGGCCGGTGCCGACGTAGCCGAACGCGGCCTGCAGCGCCATCGTGCAGCAGCCCGAGGCGAACACCAGCAGGGCGCCGAACCACCACAGCCGGCCCAGGTGCCCGTCGATCGCGCCGAAGGCGGCGCCGCTGACGAGAGCCCCGCCGATGCCGGCCAGCAGCGCGTACGCCAGCAGCGAACCCAGGCGGACGAGCGCCCGCCGCGGGTTGGCCGGCCGGGAGCCCTTGCTCGCGCTGACCGCGATCGCGACGAGGTAGCCCCCGACCACCCAGCCGAGCGCGAGGTGGAAGCCGGACAGGCCGCGAGCGTCGCCGAGCTGGGCCGGCTTCGCGTCCTCGGTGGTGAACGCCCGCTCCTGCTGGTCCTCGAGCGGCGTGAAGATCTGGACGAGGGCCTGCCCGACGCTCGCTCCGGCACCGCTGGCGATGATGAGCCGATCGGTGGCGTCCTGCGCCGAGACGACGAAAGCGCCGTACACCTCCCGGCGGTCGATCATCCGGCGCGCCGACTCCTCGGAGGGCACGGCCCGCGCGTCGAGCGGCGCACCCGGCAGCGAGTTGAGCCGGTCGACCAGCTCGGTCAGGGCCGGGGCCGGTGCGGTGACGGCCACCGGGATGCGGTGCGGGGTCGGCTCGTGGAACGCCCCGAAGTAGCTGGCGATGAAGCCGAGCTGGAGGGCGAGGACCGCGAGGAGCAGCGCACCGGCGCGCGGCGTGACGCCGTCGCGCAATTCATGAAGAAATCCCGCTTTCACCGCTTTTGACGTTATCGTACTGGCGGAACACCCATACCCTCATCAGCGCGAATCGCATGTGGACTCAGGCGCTCGTGTCCCTGCTGGATCTGTCAACCAGACTCAGGTGGGATAGCCTGGGCGCATGAGACCCGCCGCACTCGAGTGGTCTGTGGAAAACTGCACCATCGGCCGGGCGATGGCGATCCTCGGTGAGCGCTGGACGGTTGTGGTCCTGCGGGAGGTCTTCAACGGCATCTTCCGGTTCGACGATATGCGCGAGCGGACCGGCATCCCCCGCCAGGTGCTGACCAACCGGCTCGGCATGCTGGTGCGAAACGGCGTGCTGCGCCGTGTTCCGTATCGGGAGCCCGGCGCGCGGGCGCGCGACGAGTATCGGCTCACCGAGAAGGGCTTCGACCTCTACCCGCTGCTGGTCGCGGTCCGCGAGTGGGGCGACCGCTATCTTGCCGACCCGGGTGGCCCGCCCTTGGCGACCGTCCACCACGACTGCGGCGCCGAGGTCCACGCCGTCCTGGTCTGCGAGGCCGGCCACACCGAGATCCCTCCGCGCGACGTGCGCCCACAGCCCGGCCCGGGCGCCCGCCGCCGCGCGGTGCCGACCCCGTGAGCGCGACTCCATCATGGGAAAGATGTGGCTGCCCCGATAGCCAGATCTTTCCCATGATGGAGTCGTGCGGCCCGACGACGGATCGCGCCGGCAGGCACGCCTCCGCGGTGGCGCCTGTCACGTTCCGTGCAGCGGAACTCCTCGCTCGGCCGCCTCCGCGAGCTGCCGATCCACGAGATGAAGATCGACCGGTCGTTCGTCCAGCGGATCGCGGTCGACCACCGGGACCGGGCCGTGGTCCGCTCGGCGGTCCAGCTCGGCCACGCACTCGACCTGATGGTCGTCGCCGAAGGCGTCGAGGACGAGCACACCCTGAGCCACCTGCGGCGGGAGGGCTGCGACCTGCTCCAGGGCTAACACATCTCCAAGCCGCTGCCGGCGGACGATTTCGCGGAATGGCTGGCCGCCCGTGTGCCGATGCTGGGCGGCGCATAACGTTCGGGCATGTGCACCGTGCTCCTCCGGTTCAACCCCGGCAGTCCGTGGCCCGTCCTCCTCGCCGCGGTCCGCGACGAATACCTGGCCCGCCCCTGGGAGCCGCCCGCCGAACACTGGCCGGGCCGGTTCGGCGGCCGCGACAGCACCGGCGGCGGCACGTGGCTCGCCGTCGACCCCGCCCGCCCGGGTGTCAACGCCGTGCTCAACGGCTTCCCGCCGCTGCCCTCGCAGGGTGACCGCCCGACCCGCGGGGCGCTGCCCCTGGGCACTGTTCCGGACGACGAGGTGTTGCGCACGTTCGATGCGTTTCATCTGGTACGGGCGGAGCCCACCGAGGTCGAGGTGATCTCGTGGAACGGCGGGTCGATCGAGCGGCGGCTCCTGGAGCCCGGCGACCACGTCATCGTCAACCAGGGCATCGACGTCAACGACTTCGCGCCGCTGCGCCTGGCCGCGACCCCGAACCCGAAGCCCGGCCCGGCCACCGCCGATGCCTGGGGCGACTGGGTGGGCCTGCTGGCCGGCGGCGAGTTCACCGGTGCCGCCGAACGCCCGATCCTGGTCCGCCGGGAGGTCGACGGCCTGGAATACGGCTCGGGCTCGGCCGCCCTGATCGCCATCGGCGAGCCCGGCGTCCGCTACGACTTCACCGCCAACCCGGGCCCGTCAGCGGTCTGGCGGGAGATCCCACTCCCCGGCAGCCTGTAGCGAGGCGTTCCACAGGCGCTCGGCGCGGGACGGGCTCGTCGACCTCGCGGTGGCCGCGAACGGCTGCCGCAGGAAGTAGTAGCCGCCCGGCACCAGCGCCGACTCGGGGGCCGTCGCCAGCCAGGTAAGGGTGTCGGCGGCCCGCGCCGGGGACGTGAACAGCACGGGGACGAGCTTGCCCAGCATGAACAGCGGGCTCGTCGACGCGAAGCGGCTGCGCACCAGGCCGGGGAAGAAGGCCAGCGGCAGCACGCCCGAGCCGGTCCAGCGCCGGGCCGCCTCCAGCGTGAACAGGATGTTGGCCTGCTTGGACGAGCCGTAGGCGAGCCACCGGCTGCGGTGCAGGAGCCGCTTGCGCATCGGGGCGTCGACGTCGAGCACGCCCCACGCCTCGGCCAGCGAGGCGGTCGTGATCAGGCGGGACGGCGGGCCGCTCGTGCGGCGCATGCGGTCGAGCAGCAGGTGGGCCAGGAGGAAGCCGGCCAAGTGGTTGACCTGCATGGCCCGGTCGTGGCCGTGCCCGGTGACCCCGCCGAACAGCCCGCCGGCATTGTTGACCAGCACGTCGACGCGGTCGCAGGAGTCGCGGATCCGGACCGCGGCCGCCCGGACCTGGGCCAGGTCGGCGAAGTCCGCCCGGATCGCGATCGGCCGGTGGCGGCCCGCGGCTCGTACGACCTCGGCGGCAACGGCCAGGCGGGACTCGTCGCGGCCCAGAAGGATCAGCCGGTCACCGTGCGCGGCCAACTGCTTCGCGCCGGCGAGGCCGATGCCCGCGCTGGCCCCGGTCACCACCACCGTTCGGGTCACGGTTTGTCGCGGACGTGAAGGACGGCGGTCATGACCAGCCAGACCGACACCGCCACCAGGGCGGCGCGCTCCATGAGGCCGGTGAACAGCCCCCGGCCCAGCAGCGCGATGCCGGCCGCGGAGAGGACCAGCGGCGGGTAGGCGACCAGGATGCCGAACCGCCCGGCGCGGCGCAGCGCGGTGGCGTCGGGCTGGGCGGCGTAGAGGAGCATGACCAGCGCCAACAGCAGCAGGGCGCCGATCGCTCCGGCGGCGTGGACGAGGTCGCTTGCCGTCGGCGCCTCGTACGGCGGAAGCGGGCAGCCGGGGCTGCACGTCACCAGCCCGGACAGGCCCGCGAGCGGCGCCGCGGCGGCCAGTGCCAGGCCGCCCAGCCCGGACACCGCCGCCATGGGGGCCGGCACGAGACCGCCGATCCGGACGGGGAAGGTCAGCGTGTGCCGCGCCGGCACCGCCAGCAGCGCCAGCGACGCCGCCAGGAGCAGCATGCTGGCCCGGTAGAGCCCGGCGTGCGGAGCGCCCGCGACGCCGGACTCGCTGACGTACCGGAAGGGGGCCGATCCGGCGACGGAGCCGGCGAGCCCGACGGCGCCCAGGCAGGCGGCCGCGGTGGCCAGGCCCGCACACCAGCGCCGGAGATCAAGCACCACTCAAGATTAGTGACAGCCTGGCCGATCCGTAGAACGGCTATATGCCCACCTGGCACCTTCCGGTAGGAGTGAGATGTTTCGATGGTGTGGCGGGACGCGAAATGGCAACTCTCGATGCCTTGAGGTCTTCTACCTATCCCGCCGACGCCCTACCGTCACTGTATGGATCTGGAGCTGCGGCATCTGAGGGTCGTCTGTGCGATCGCCGACGCCGGCAGCGTCACCAAGGCGGCGTCGGTCCTCGGGCTCGCGCAGCCGGCGCTGACGGCGCAGTTGCAGCGCATCGAGCGGGCGCTCGGTGGCGTGCTGTTCGAGCGTGACCGGCGCGGCGCGCGGGCGACCGCGCTCGGCGAGCTGGTGCTGGCCCGGGCCAGGGTGCTGCTGCCCGCGGTGAAGGGCCTGCAGGACGAGGCGACGCGGCTGGCCAGCACGGCAGGGACGGCGGGACGCTATCGGATCGGTGCGGTCAACGGCCCGATCCTCGGCGGGCTCGTCCACCGCCTCACCACCAACCACCCGGACGCGCACGTGAGCACCCACGCGTCGTGGTCGGCGGCGGAGCTCGGCGACATGGTACTGGCCGGCAAGCTGGACTTCGTGCTGGTGGGCGCCTGCGGCGACGCGCCGCCCGTGATCACCGGCCTGGCCTGGCGGGTCGTCGCCGCCGACCCGGTGTTCCTGCTGCTGCCCGAGGACCACGTGCTCGCCGACCGTGACGAGGTGGACCTGGCGGAGCTCGCCGACGCGCAGTGGGTCGCCGCGCCGGGCGACGGCTGCTTCTCGGCCTGCCACGCGGCGGCGTGCGCCCGGGCGGGGTTCACGCCCAAGGTGCTGTTCGAGACCGAGGTGCGGGGCGCGATCGACCTGATCGAGTCGGGCGACGCCGTCGGCCTGTGCCAGGCGACGCTGCGCCCGATGGCCGGCCTGGTGACGGCGCCCATCGTGGGTGCGCCGCTGCACTGGCGGCAGATGATCGGCTGGCTCCCCGACGGCCCGGCGGCCGACGTCGCCGGGCAGGTCTGGGCCTATGCGATCGAGGCGTACGCGGACGCGGTGCGCAGGAACGACCGCTACTCGGCCTGGCTGGGCCGCCACCCGGACCACCGCACCCTGGCCCGGTAGCCCCACCCCCACCCCCACATGCGTTGATCTTGCAGTTGTGGTGCCGGGACACTCCCACGATGTCCGGGTTTGGTGGGCACCACAACTGCAAGATCAACGCATGTGGGGGTGGGCGGGGGTTACCCTCCAGCCGTGGAGGACACCACTACCGGCGACTCGCGGGTGGAGCTCGTCCAGGCCGCCGCGCGGCGGTGGCGGTCACAGCTCATCGACCTGGGCGGGCGCAACACGCTGCTCTACTACCGCGACCTCAAGGCCGGCACCCTCGACCTCTCGGGGGCCGAGCGGGTCGCGGTCGAGGCGCTGCTCGGCGGGCGCGCCATGCCGCTCGGCCAGCTCTTCCCGTCCCCGGACCAGCATTCCGCCGCGGTCAAGCGGGCCCGCACGATCCGGAACAAGGCCCGGGAGCTCGCCGAGGAGCGGGGCATCGAGACCTGTTTCGCGGCCATCGGCAGCGCCACCTGGAGCGTCCCGGCCGGAGGAGGTGCCGCGCCGGCCGCGCCCGTGTTGCTGCGCTCCGCCGTGCTGCGCGCCCGAGGCGCCGCCGAGGACGACTTCGACGTCACGCTCGCCGGCGATCTCGAACTCAACCCCACACTGCTGCAGCGGCTCGAAGAGGACTTCGGGGTCCGGGTCGACGCCGACGAGCTCGAGGAACTGGTCAGTTACACCGCGGGGTTCGACCCGCAGCCGCTCTACGAGCGGCTCGTCAAGGAGGCCTCGGGCCGGGTCCGCGGTTTTGCGGTCAGCCCGCGCTTCGTGCTCGGCACGTTCTCCTACGCGAAGCTGCCGATGGTCACCGACCTGCGGGTCGCCGCGCCGGTGCTCGTCGGCCACGACGTCATCGCCGCGATCGCTGGCGACCGCGTGGCCCAGGCGGCGCTGCGCCCGGTGACCGGCATCGAGCCGCGCGATCCCGACCTGATCCCGCCGGAGGACGAGTTCCTGGTCCTCGACGCCGACTCGTCCCAGAACTTCGCCATCAACGCCGTGCTGGCCGGGCAGCACAGTGTCATCAAGGGGCCGCCCGGCACCGGCAAGAGCCAGACCATCGCCAACCTCATCGCGTCGCTCGTCGCGCGGGGCAAGCGGGTGCTCTTCGTCGCCGAGAAGCGGGCCGCGATCACCGCCGTCACCGACCGGCTCAACCGGCGTGGCCTGGGCAATCTCGTGATGGACGTGCACGACGGCACGACCTCGCGGCGCAAGGTCGCCGCCGACCTCAAGGCCGCCTTCGACTCCGCCGCCCGCATCGCTCAGCCGGACCTCGGCGCGCTGCACGAGACGCTCACCGCCCGCCGGGCCACGCTCAACGACCACGACGACGCGCTGCACCGCGCCCGCGAGCCGTGGGGCATCAGCGCGTACCAGTGCCAGAACACCCTGATGGCGCTCTCCTCCGTGGTGTGGCCGATGACCGCGGTCCGGCTGCGCGGGCACGTCCTCACCGCGCTCGACGGGACGACCGCGCGGCGGGTCCGCGAGCAGTTGCGCGACTACGCGACGCTCGGCGGGTTCACGCTGAGCGGGCAGGAGTCCGGCTGGATCGGCGCCGAGGTGCGCACGCCGCAGGACGCGGAGACGGCGTTCGACCTGGCCGAGCGGCTCGCCGAGCAGACGTTGCCCGCGGCGCGCCCGGCGCTGCGGTACGTGCGGGACGGCACCGGCCTGCACGCGCCCGCCGACCTCGCCGGCTGGCGGCAGCGCTTCGCCTTCCTCGACGCGGTCGCGGCGACCTTCGCCCAGTTCCGCGAGGACGTGTTCCGCTCCGACCTGCCACCGCACATCGCGTCGGTCGCCGACCGGGCATGGCGGCGCGAGCACGCCGGCCGGCCCGGCACCGACGCCGGCTGGCTCACCCGGCGCCGCTTGCGCAAGCAGGCGGCGGCGCTCTGGCGCGGCCCCGGCACGCCGAGCCGGCAGCAGCTCTTCGCCGGGCTCTCGGCCGCGCTCGCCCAGCGGGAGCAGTGGTCCCGGCTGGCCGCCGACGGCGGGCCGGGGCCGCGCCTGCCCGCCGAGCTCGGCCGCGCCCGGGCCGTCTTCGACCAGTTGGACGAGGCCGTCGCGCGGCTCTCGACGTACGTGCCTCGCGTCTCCCTCCCGTCGATGGACCTCGACCGGCTGGGCCGCGTGGTGGCCGGACTCGCCGGCGACGAGCGCACACTGCGGCGCGTGCCCCGGCTCAACGAGCTGGGCGCCGCGTTCACGGCGCTCGGCCTCGACCCGCTGGTGGCCGACCTGCGGAGCCGCCACCCCGACGCCGACCTCACTGGCGCGGTCTTCGACGCCTGCTGGAACGCCTCGATCCTCCAGCACCTCAACTTCACCGACCCGCGCATCGGCGCCTTCGACGGGCCGCTGCACACGCGGACCGTCGTCGAGTTTCGCGACGCCGACCGGCGGCACATCGACGCGACCGCGACCCGCGTCCTGCGCGCCGTCGCCGAGCACATCACGCGCACCCGCGACGAACACCCGGACGAGAGCCGCCTCGTCGAGCACCAGGCCAACCTCAAGCGCCGCCACCTGCCGATCCGCCAGTTGTTCGCCGCCGCGCCGCACATGCTCACCGCGCTGCGGCCGTGCTGGGCGATGAGCCCGCTCGTCGTCTCGCAGTTGCTGCCGGCCCAGGCCGAACTCTTCGACGTGGTCGTGTTCGACGAGGCCAGCCAGGTGACCCCGGCCGACGCGGTGCCTGCCCTGCTGCGGGCGCGCCAGGTCGTAGTCGCCGGTGACGAGCACCAGTTGCCGCCCACGTCGTTCTTCACCGCGGCGGAGGAGGGCACGGCCGCCGACCCGCTCGGGGTCAACGCCGACGGCTCCATCGACCTGTCCCTGACGTCCGGCTTCGAGTCGATCCTCGACGTGCTGACCGCGCTGCTGCCGGCGTACCTGCTGCGCTGGCACTACCGCAGCCAGGACGACCGGCTGATCGGGTTCTCCAACGCGTACATCTACGACCGTTCACTCGTCACCTTCCCCGGCATCGCCGGCACCGGCTCGCTCCAGCACGTCCACGTCGACGGGTTCAGCGACGGCGAGAGCGTCGACGCCGAGGTCCAGCGGGTCGTGGAGCTGGTGCTACAGCACGCGGAACTGCGGCCCAACGAGTCCCTCGGCGTCATCACCATGGGCATCACCCACGCCGAGCGGATCGACCTGGCGCTGCGCAAGGCGCTGTCCGCCCGATCCGAGCTGCACACGTTCTTCAGCGAGACCGCCGGTGAGCCGTTCTTCGTCAAGAACCTCGAGCGGGTCCAGGGAGACGAGCGCGACGCGGTGATCCTGTCGATCGGCTACGGCAAGAACTCGGCCGGCCGGCTGCTCTACCGCTTCGGGCCGCTGCTGCTGCCCGGCGGCGAGCGGCGGCTCAACGTGGCCGTCACCCGGGCGCGGCGGCGCATGACGCTGGTCAGCTCGTTCACCGCGGCCGACATGGACCCGGCCCGCAGCACCGCCGACGGTGTGCGGCTGCTCCGCTCGTACCTCGAGTACGCGGAGTCCGGCGGCACCTCGCTCGGGTCGGCGGCCGTGGACCGGCCGGCGCTGAACGCGTTCGAGCAGGACGTGCGGGAGCGGCTCACCGCGGCCGGCGTCCCGGTGACCCCGCAGTTCGGCGTGGCCGGGTACTTCATCGACTTCGCCTGCGCGCACCCCCGGCGCCCCGAGGAGATGGTGCTGGCGATCGAGGCCGACGGCGCGACGTACCACTCCTCCTCCACCGCCCGTGACCGGGACCGCCTGCGGCAGGAACAGTTGGAGCGGCTCGGCTGGCGGTTCCACCGGATCTGGTCGACGGACTGGTTCGCCGACCCGGTGGCGGAGACCGCACGGGCGCGGGCGGCGTTCGACGAGGCGGTGGCCGTCGCCGACGCGAAGCGCACCGACGAGCCGACCGTGGTGCTGCGGCCGCCGGTCGAGGAGGCGCCGCCGGCGGACGACACCCGTGCGCTGCCCCGGCCGGTGTTCGCGCCGGGCCGGCCGATCGGGGAGTACCCGCACGCGCTGCTCGTCGACCTGATCCGCTGGATCGAGTCGGACACCCTGCTGCGCACCGAGGAACAGGTCGTCGAGGAGGCCCGCAAGGAACTCGGCTTCAAGCGCGGCGGCACACGGATCAACGCGGCCCTGGCGGCCGCACTGCCGGACGCCAGGACCCCGACCCCGCCCCCCGACTAGCCCCCTTTTCGCCGCGTCGATCTTGCAGTTGTGGTGCCCCCCAAACCCGGACATCGTGGGAGTGTCCCGGCACCACAACTGCAAGATCGACGCGGGGGGGGGGGGGGGGGGGGGGGGGGGGGGGGGGGGGGGGACCGAAGCGCACATCGTCCTGATCGCCACGGCGAGCGAAAGCCCGGCCCAGCGCGGTGCCTCGGCGTCGCCACCGCCCGCCTCGCCGAGCGGCTGCGGTCCTTCGGCGGCGCCGAGAACCCGGGCCGCGGGACGTTGCTGCGCGTCGCACCGGCCACGACCTGCGTCGACGTCAGCACCGTCGGGGAGGCGGTGCCCGCCGCGCTGGCGCTGGCCCGGCCCGGCGACGTCGTCCTGCTGCTGTACGAGAAGATCGAGCCCGTGCTCTCCCTGCGGGATGCCCTCGGCGCGGTTGCCGTCGACGAGCGCGCACGTCCCGTGGAGCCGGTCGGGATGCTGGTGTGACTGATGTGAATCTGGGCATCACAGAGTTGTGGACCGGTATCGGCTGATCGAAGTGTTGGGCACTGGCGGCATGTCGGTGGTGTGGCGCGCCTACGACGAGGTGCTGGAGCGCGCCGTCGCCGTCAAGCTGCTCGCGCCGAAACTGCTCGCCGACCCGGATTCCCGGCGGCGAATCCAGACCGAGGCGCGGGCGGCGGCGCTGCTCAGCCATCCGCACATCGCGACCGTCCACGACTTCGGCCACACGCCCGACGGCGCGCCGTTCGTGGTCATGGAACTGGTCACCGGCCGCTCGCTCGAGGACCGCCTCGCCACCGGCGCGCTGTCCGCGGCCGAGGCGATGCGACTGGGCGCCCAGCTCGCCTCGGCGCTCGCCGCCGTCCATGCCCGCGGGCTGGTCCACCGCGACGTCAAGCCGGCCAACGTCATGCTCACCGAGGGTGGGGCCAAGCTCGTCGACTTCGGTATCTCCGCGGTGGCCGGCGACACCACCGATCAGCACGACGAGCTGCTCGGCACGCCCGCCTACCTGGCGCCCGAACGCCTGCGCGGGCTCCCGACGGCCGCCGCCACCGACGTGTACGCGCTGGGCCTGGTCCTCTACAAGATGCTGACCGGCAGGCTGCCGTGGGCGGGCGACACGACCACCGAGGTCCTGAACGCGCACAACAAGGTGCGGCCCGCGCCCCTGCCGCCGGAGGTCAGCCTGCCCCGGCCCGTAGCGTCCGCCATTCTCCGCTGCCTCGCGAAGTGGCCCGAGAACCGGCCCACGGCCGCCGAGATGGCCTCCGTGCTGCAGCGGTCGGCGCCGACCCGCCCGATCCTGGCGCTCCACCGGCACCCGGCCCTGACCCGCAGCCGGCTGGTCGCCGCCGGCGCGGTCGCGCTGGCACTGGGCGGCGCCGGAAGCTGCGCCGCCTGGAACCCGGCGTCGGCCGACAGCGATCCGAACCTGGTCGCGGCCGCCGCCACCCCCGACACCACGGAGACGGCCGCGCCGTCGCCCGGCATCGACTGCCTCGTCCGGTACACCGTGCAAAGCGAGAGCAAGGGTGCCTTCGCCGCCGATCTCAGCCTGACCAACACCGGAGCCGCCGACGTCCAGGGCTGGGCGCTGACGTTCCAGCTAGCCGACGGCCAGACGGTCGGCTCGGTCGGCCCGGGTAGCTGGCAGCAGGAGGGCACCACGGTGCGGGTCATCGGTACCTCCGCGATCGCACCCGGCGCCGAGCAGCGGTTCTCCGTCACCGGCTCCTACCGCGTCCCGCAGGCCCTGCCGACCGGCTTCGCGCTCAACGACACCGGCTGCCAGCAGGTCCTCATCGCCGCGGCCACGGTGATCACCCGGGTGGCCACACCGGGTGGTTCCTCGGGTGGTTCTTCGAGCAGCTCATCGAAGGGTTCGTCGGGCGGCTCCTCCGGCAAGAGCCCGAAGAAGCCCAAGGAAAAGGACAAGGACGACGATGACTGAATCCTTTTCGTAGGGTGATCTTCAGTTTGTAGGTTATGGCGTGCAACCTTCCCGGCTGGTACACAAGTCCTGATCCTCGTGGCGTCCGGCCCTCTGGCGGGCCGATTGCCCATAGGGTGTCGGGGTCGGAAGGTAGGAGGCGCCGTGCGGTTCGAGGTCAGCCGGGTCATGGACACGATCGAGCAGCGGCTGACGACTGACGTCACGCTCGCGCAGGCCGTGGTGGACCTGGCGGAGGTCGCCAGGTTCATGGCCCTCGACGGGGGTCGGCCGATCAACCTGCTGCGTCTGGGCATGGCGATCGACGCGCTGAGTCGCTACCTGATCGACGCGGGCGTCATGCTCTATCCGGTGGTGGGCCGCGAGGTGCTCTCCGAGTCGGCGCTGACGTCGAAGGAGCGCATGGTCCTGGGCCGCTGGGCCGACGACGGCCTGATCGAGGTCACGCCGGTGGTGGCCGACCGACCCGTCGAGATCGCCGACTTCACCGGGCTTCCCCTGATCGTGGTCCGGGACGTGCCGCAGTACGCCACACGGTTCCCCTGGCTCGCCGACAGCCCCGAGCGGATCCTCCGGCTGATCCCGCGGGCCGGCGGCGCGGTGCTCAACCCCGCCGGTGAGCCCGTCCCGCCCAAGGACGGCAAGGAACGCCTGGTGGTCATGGGCAAGGCGACACTGCCGATCATCCCGGTCGACCCGCCCTCGGCGGACGCCTCCGCTGACGAGTCACCGGCCCCTTCCCCGTCGTCGTCGTCCGCGGCGGATGCCGATGGCTCCCCGCCGGCTCCCGCGGCTGCGGCGGCCGCGGACGGCAAGGCCGGGCCGCAGTCGTTCAAGGCTCGCGGCTCCCAGCGCTTCGGCCGCACGCGGGTGGTGCGCCGCCGCTTCACCAGGGCCGAGCCGAGCGGCGTCGGTGCCGCGCTGATGGCCCGCGAGTGGCAGTGCGGCGAGCCCGACTGCCCCGCGTTCGGCCGGTTCCGCAAGATCGGCCAGCCGGTGCCGAGGATGCGTGCCGGCGTTCCCGCCTGCCCTCGTCACGGCCAGCCGCTCAAGGACGTGGGCCCCCGCCCGCGGGCCTTCGCGGTGGCGGTGGTGGTGGAGGACCTGGCGCGACGCCGGTTCGTGGTGAGCTCCGAGCACCCGGTGGTGGTCGGCCGCGAGCCCGCCGGTCCCGAGGACGTCTCCGTGGGCTCCTGGCTGCACGAGGCCGCCGCGGCGTGGATCGCCAAGGAGCACGTGAAGCTGGCGGTGGACGGCGACCGCCTGGTGGTGACCGACACCAGCGACAACGGCACGGTCATCTGGAAGCGCTCGGCTCCCGACATCAAGGAGGAGACCGAACGGTTGTATCGCAAGTCGTACAAACTGGATGGATGGGACTCGGTTGAGCTGTACACGGGCGTCGAGTTGGTGATCGGCGACCACCGTCTCCAGACCGTGGTCGGCTCCGAGCCGGCGTCGGTCCTGCTGGACGCCCCGACGGTAGCGCTCCGCCTGGTCGACTAGCGCCTCCCCTTGCTGGGTCGATCTTGCAGTTGTGGTGCCGGGACACTCCCTGAATGCCTGGTTTGTCAGGCACCACAACTGCAAGATCGACGCGCGACAAGCTGTGCGTCGGGAGCCGATGTCAGGCGGACAACGCCAGCGCGAACGGGAGGACGGCCGCGGCGCCGGACTGGCAAAGCAGGCGGGCGACGATCGCCATGGTCCAGCCGCTGTCGACCAGGTCGTCGACCAGCAGGACCGGGCCGGTCAGCGTGGGCAGGCGGGACGCGAGCGACGGAGGGACGGTGAAGGCGGCGTGCAGGGCGCGGACGCGCTGGGCGCTGTTCGTGCGCGACGCCCCGTCCGCCGAGGCGCTCGGGGTGACCGTGCCGAGGAGCGGTAGGCGGCCGACCTCGGCGATCCGCTCGCCCAGCGACTCGACCAGCCGTGGGGTGCTGTGCGAGCCGACCACCACGACACCGGCCGGGCGCTCGGGCCAGCGGTCCTCGCCCTTCGCCCACTCGGCCAGGGTGGCGACGACGCCCGCGAAGACGTCGTCGGGGACCGGGCCGTCGGGGGAGGCCAGCAGGCGCCGGAGCTTGTCGCCCCAGCCCAGGTCGCTGAGCCGGCCGATCGCGCGGCCCGGCAGGGCCTGCTCGCCGGCCGGGATCTTGCCCGACAACGGCACACCGACGGCGGACAGGCCCGTCGGCCACATGCGACGCGGAGCGATCTCGACGCCGGCCCGGCCCAGGTGTGCCCGGGCGCCGGCGAGCGCGTCACCCGACACCTCGGTCGAATACCAGGCCCCGGCGCAGTTGTCGCAGCGCCCGCACGGTGCCGCCGCCGGGTCGTCGAGCAGCGAGCGCAGGTATTCCATCCGGCACGAGGTCAGCGCCGCATACTGCCGCATCGACTCCTGCTCCGCCGCCCGGGCCTCGGAGATCCGCGCGTAGCGCGCCGTGTCGTGCTCCCACACGAAGCCGGTCGACTCCCAGCCGCCGCGCACCCGCCGGACCGCGCCGTCGACGTCGAGGACCTTCAGCATCAGCTCCAGCCGGTTGCGGCGCAACTCGACCCGGGGCTCCAGGGCGGCCGTGGACAGCGGGCGGTCGGCGGCGGCGAGCACGTCGAGGACGGCGCGCACCTGCTCCTCCGGCGGGAAGGCCAGCGACGCGAAGTATCGCCAGATGGCGGCGTCCTCGGTGCCGGGCAGCAGGAGCACGTCGGCCTTGCGCACGGCCCGGCCCGCGCGGCCCACCTGCTGGTAATACGCGATTGGGGAGGACGGGGCACCCAGGTGCACCACAAAACCGAGGTCGGGCTTGTCGAAGCCCATGCCGAGCGCCGACGTGGCGACGAGCGCCTTGATCCGGTTGTCGAGGAGATCGGCCTCGGCGGCGCGGCGGTCGCTGTCCTCGGACTGGCCCGTGTAGGCCGCCACCTCGTAGCCCTGGCCGCGCAGGTAGGCGGCCGCCTCATGCGCGCCGGCGACGGTCAGCGTGTAGATGATCCCGGAGCCCGGCAGGTCCCGCAGGTGGTCGGCGAGCCAGGCGAGCCGGTGCGCGGCCGAGGGCAGCGTGAGCGAGCCCAGCCGCAGGGACTCGCGGTCGAGGGAGCCGCGCAGCACCAGGGCGTCGCCGAGTTGCTCGGCCACGTCCTCCGTGACCCGGGCGTTGGCGGTCGCGGTGGTCGCGAGCACGGGCGTGCCGGGGGCCAGGTCGAGCAGCAGGGTGCGCAGCCGCCGGTAGTCGGGGCGGAAGTCGTGACCCCAGTCGGAGACGCAGTGCGCCTCGTCGACGACCAGCAGGCCGGTGGTGGCGGCGAGCTTGGGCAGGACGTTGTCGCGGAAGTCGGGGTTGTTGAGCCGCTCGGGACTCACGAGCAGCACGTCGACGGCGCCGGCCGTGATCTCCGCGGTGATCTCGTCCCACTCCTCCAGATTGGCGGAGTTGATCGTGCGAGCGGTGATGCCGGCCCGCGCCGCGGCGTCGACCTGGTTGCGCATCAGGGCGAGCAGCGGCGACACGATCACGGTCGGGCCGGCGCCGCGGGCGCGCAGCAGCGCGGTCGCCACGAAGTAGACCGCGGACTTGCCCCAGCCGGTGCGCTGCACGCAGAGCACCCGGCGGCCCCGGCCGACCAGGGCCTCGATGGCGACCCACTGGTCCTCCCGCAACTCGGCGGAAGGACCAGCGAGCTTCTTCAGAACAACAGACGCTTCCTGACGCACACCCAGAAGCTAGCAACCGGGTATGACATCAGGGCGTGAACCGCACCGCCTTGCCCGTGGCCAGTGACGCTTGGTTGTAGGAGAACTGCGCAGCGTCGGTGCCGGTCGCGTTCTCCACACCCACCGTCGCCCCGCCACCCTGCTCGATCGCGTTGTCCAGGCTGGCGTAGTACATCGTGATCGTCCCGTCGGGCGCGAACGCCACCGAGAACGAGATGCGGTTGTGCACGCCGTTGCCGTAGATGTACGGGTTGCGCCACTCGATCACCACCGAGCCGTCGACGGTCGCCATGCGCACCGAGGCCGACGAGTCGACCACGAGGTCGTCCCAGAACGGGTAGACGGTGGCGTTCGGCACGGCGGGGGACGGCAGGGCCGAGTGTTCGACGTACGTCGTGCCCGGGTTGACGAACGACACCTTGCCGTTCGTGTCGATCCACGCGGTGGTGTACGTCTGGCCGTACACCTTCACCGGCACCGGCAGCGTGACCTGCAAGATGTTGTCGTCACCGGTCAGCGGCAGCACCGTCTCCGCGGCCACGAACGGCGCGGTCAGGGTCGACACCGCGTAGGAGCCGGGCGGTGGTGGGGGTGGCGCGGCGGGCACGGTCAGGTTGACCGTCTTCGAGGACGAACTCAGCGTGACCGAGGTCGACGCGGACTGTCCGTTGTAGGACGCCGTGACGGTGTATGTGCCGTACAGCACGTCACTGAACGAGTAGCCGCCGGAGCCGCCGGTGATGGCCGAGAGACCGCCGGGGGAGACGGTGACCGAGGCACCGGAGACCGCGCCGCCGCCTTCCACCGTGACGGTCCCGGAGATCGTTCCGGTGGACGGCGGGGGCGGCGGGTCCGAGCCGCCGCCCGGCGCGGTGAAGACCACCGCACGGCCCGACTGCAGCTTCGGCGTGTTCACCGAATACGCGAGGGCGACCGTACCGTCGGCGTTCTCGACGCCGATCGTGGCCGAGCTGCCCTTCTCGAAGTCGTTGTCCAGGCTCGCGTAGTTGGTGACCACGTCGCCCTTCTCCGAGAGGATCGCCTCGAAGGTGACGCGCCGGCTGGTGTTGCCGTAGATGTAGGGGTTGCGCCACTCGATGACGAACTGCCGGTTCGGGGCCGTGCCCACGGTGGTGGTTCTGATCGACGCGTTGCCGTCGACGACGAGGTCGTCGTGGAACGCGTAGACCGTCGCGTTCGGCAGCGCCGGGTCGGGCAGCGTGGAGTTCAGCCACATGGCGGTGCCGTTCGGGTTGACGAAGCTGACCAGGCCGTTCGTGTCGACCCAGGCGGTCGTGTAGTGCTGCCCGTACAACGTGATCGGGAACGGCAGGGTGATCTGCTGCACGCCCTCGTCCCCGGTGAGGGGCAGGACCGTCGTGTCGGCGTCGACGAACGTCCGCGGCTGCGTGGTGCACACGTAGCCGAAGGAGTCCGAGCACGTCCCGCCGCCGGTTGCCGTGTAGGTGGCGGTGTAGGTCGTGTTGCTCACCGGGGCCGTGATCACCTGCGTCGCCGCGCCCCCGTTGCTCCAGGAGCCGAAGGCGTACGAGGTGCCGTTGAGCGTCTGCGGGCTGGGCGCGGACACGGTCTGCGTCGACTTCTGGATGACCGTCTGGGTGAACGGCGTGACCCCGGTGACCGAGCCGACCGTGACGTTGAGCCCGGACGGAACCGAGTTGAACGTCATGTTCACCGTCTTCGGGTCGACCCGCCGCGTGACGGTCGTGCTCAGACCGCTGCTGTCGGTGGCCGTCAACCGGAGTTCGACGTAGGACGGGTACTCGTGGTCGGGCCCGATGAACGAGCCCGAGGCCCCGCCCAGGTCGGTGATGTAGTGCTGGTGGCAGTTGTCCGGTGCGGCGCAGTGCTGCAGGATCAACTGCCAGTGCAGGTTGGCCGCCGGGATGGTGCCGTCCTGCGCGTCGGTGGCGTGGCCGGTGAAGGTGACCGTGTCGTTGGTCGCCCACGTGGCGCCCGCGGCGGGCGTGTCGATCACCGGGACCGGTGCGCTGGTGCCCACCATGATCTGCAGTGTCTTGGTGTCCGACAGCCCGCCGGCGTCGGTCACCCGCAGCTTGGCGGTATAAGTGCCGGCCGTGGTGTACGTGAACGAGGCCGACGGACCGACCGCGTCCCACGTGCCGTCGTTGGTGAAGTCCCACTGGTAGGTCAGGACGTCACCGGCGTTGGGGTCGCTCGTGCCGGCCGAGTTGAACTGCACGGCCAGCGGCGGCGCGCCCGAGGTCTTGTCCGCGCCGATCACGGCCGCCGGCGGCTGGTTGCCGGCGTTGTAGTTGATCCGCCGTACCGTGCCGCCGTCGATGTCGACGTAGTACAGGTCACCGCCGGGGCCGATCTCCAGGTCGACCGGGCCGGCCGCGCCCGGCGCGAACGTCTGGATCTTCGCCGGATCGGGCGTGCCGTTGGTCGTCTTCATCGCGTAGATGCAGTTGCGCGCGTAGTCGGCCCAGAAGAGCGCGCCCTGATACTGCGCGGGGTAGCTGCCGCCGGACGTCGGGTAGAAGGCCACGCCGGTCGGGCTGGAACCGCCCGTCGGGCAGCCGTCGTTGTCGTTGACCTGCTGGTGGTGCCCGTACGTGTAGACGGGGCCCGTCGACGTGTTGTTGCTGTACAGCGACTGGCACAGCGCGAGGCCGGCGTCACGGTATCCGGTCTGGGGGTTGTTGCCCTCGTAGCAGGGCCAGCCGAAGTTCGTCACCGGCGTGGCGAGCGGGTTGGGGAGCCGGTTGATCTCCTCCCACGTCCGCCAGCCGACGTCGCCGATCCAGATCTCGTTCGTGCCCGGCTTGAACGTCCAGCGGTACGGGTTGCGCAGGCCGTACGCCACGATGCGGCGTGCGTTCGGGTCCGTGCTGGCGTTGTACATCGGGTTGTCGGTCTTCGCCGCGCCCGTGTTCGGGTCGATGCGGATCATCGTGCCGCTCAGCGCGGTCGGGTCGCCCGTGGTGCGCAGGTCCTGCGAGCGCAGCGCGCCGCCCTCGGCCGTCGGCGGGCTGAGCGCCGCGCCGATGCCGCCCGGCGGGTCACCGCACGGGTTGACCGGGTTGCCCTGCTGGCCCCAGTCGGTGAAGACCGGGCTGGCGCCGTCACCGCCGCTGACGTACAGCGCGCCGTCCGGGCCGAACCCGACGTCGCCGATCGAGTGGGTCTCGAACTGCTGGCACCAGTCGTTGATGAGCACCTGCTCGGTGCCCGTCCAGGTGTCACCGTTGGCGGTGAGCTTCGACAGCCGGCCGCTGACGATGCAACCGGTGCCGGGGGTCGGGCAGCCGTCGCCGATGTCGAGGCCGCCGCCGATCGGCTGGGTCCAGGTGTACGTCACGTAGACCGACGGGTTCGACGGGAAGTTCGGCGGCACCGCCAGGCCGAGCAGGCCCTTGTCCTCGTTGTTGTGGACCCGGCTGGAGAGGTCGGCGAAGAGCGTCGGCGTCGGGTCCGAGAGGCTGTCGAACACCTTGATGGTGCCGCCCTTCTCCGCCACGAACACGCGACCGTTCGGTGCGAAGACCAGCTTGGTCGGGTGGTCCAGCCCGGAAAGCACGACCTGTTCCGAGAAACCGCTCGGCAGCGCTGTCACCGCCGTGGCGGCCTCCGGCGAGGTGAATGCGACGGTGGCCGGCACGCCCAGTGCGAGCGCAAGACCCATTGCCAAACGGGAGCGGCGGAAACGCCTCATCGACAGCACTCCTGGGGGCGGATGCGCAGGGAACAGTCAAGTAGAAGCCCAGCGTCCGCTTCATGCTGTCGGCTAGCCGACGTTCACACCTCCGCCGTTAGGACACAAACAATCTTATGAGCCGCCGTAATTGGGCCGGCCATAGCCGACAATCGGTGCATAGTCGAGCAGCCGCATCGAGATCCGTTCACCCGTTCGTGGCGCCTCGATGACCCGTCCGGCACCGATGTACAACCCCACGTGGCTGACGTCCTTGTAGTAGAAGACGAGATCGCCGGGGCGCAGTTCCGCGCGCCGGATCGGGGTGACCGTCTTCTGCTGCCGGGCGGCGTTGTGGGGCAGTACGACTCCGGCGGCTTTCCAGGCGGCCATGGTCAGACCCGAGCAGTCGAACGAATTCGGTCCGTCCGCCCCCCATTGGTAGACCTTGCCGAGCTGGGCATACGCGAATTGGACGGCCCGGCCCGCCGGATCGTCGGTGAAAACCGGGCGATAACCGTCGTTCAGGGCGCCGTGCGGTGCCTTGATCCGTCCGTTCAGCAGCCTTTTCACCTGCGACTCGATCGTCGCTTTCCGCGTGCCGAGCTCCTGCTGCTGCGCGCGTTGTCGTTCGCGCAGCGTCTGCAGTTCGGCCCGCTGCACCCCGAGATCGCGCTCGGCGAGTTTCAGCGCTTTCAGCGCACCGGTGCGGCGGTGTTCCAGGTGGTTGAGCGTGGCGAGCTGGTCCATCAGCGTCTCGGGGGAGTCCGCGCCGATGAGCACGGCCGTGCCGCCGACGGCGCCGCTGCGGTACAGCGTCGCGGCGATCTCGTCGGCGGCCCGCTGCGCGGCCCCCACCTGGGCCTGCAACGGGCCCGTCCGGGCGTTGACCCGCTCGAGCTGCGCGTCGGTGGCCCGTAGGTCGTCCCGGACGGCGTTGTACCGTTCGATGACGCCTTCGAGCTCCTGCCAGGCGTTGGCGAGCAACCGTTGCCGGTCCGCGGCCGGGTCGGCGTGTCCGGCGCCCGGCGCTCCCAGGAGAATGAATCCTGCGGCGACGAGCGTGGCGGCGCTGCGCAAGGTATGGCGTAACCCCACGTGTCACCAACGCCACAAATAGGACAAAAGTTATCGAAAGTCCCTCGGTAGAGGTGGTTCCCATGTCCTTCACGTCCGAATACACGGTCAACGGCATGACCTGTGGCCATTGCGTCAGCGCCGTGACAGAGGAGCTGACCCGGCTTCCGGGGGTTCATGAGGTACTGGTCGAGCTGCCCACCGGCGCCGTCACGGTGGTGAGCGACGGGCCGCTGCCGCTCGACGAGGTGCGCACGGCCGTCGACGAGGCGGGGTATGAACTCGTCGTCGTTTAAGGCCCCACTGATCGCCGTGGCCGTCGTCGGCGCGCTCCTGCTGGGCTTCGTGATCGCCCGTACGACGGCGCCGTCGGCCTCGTCGGGCACCGGGCCGTCCGGACCCGCGGCCGCCACCGCGATCCCGTCCCACTCCCACGGCGGCGCCGTCGCCGGCGACCTCGCCGGACTGTCGCTCAGTGCGAGCGGCTTCACGCTCGTGCCGAGCACCACGTCGTTCGCCGCCGGAGCTCAGCGGCAGTTCTCGTTCCGGGTCATGGGACCGGACGGCAAGCCGGTGACGCGGTTCGTGCTCAATCACGAGAAGCTGATGCACTTCATCGTGGTGCGGCACGACCTGACCGGCTTCCAGCACCTGCACCCGGAGGCGGCCCCGGACGGCACCTGGACCGTTCCGCTGACGCTGCCGTCGCCGGGGATCTTCCGGTTGTACGCCGACTTCGTCACCTTCGACCCGGCCGGCCAGCAATTGCCGCTGACCCTGGCGGTCGACGCGACGGTGGCGGGCGACTACGTCCCGGTCGCGCTGCCGCCCGCGGCCCGGACCGCGGAGGTGGGCGGCTTCACGGTCGCCATGGAGGGCACACCGCGGGTCAACGCCACCCAGCCGCTCTCGTTCCGGGTCCTCGCGGGCGGCTCGCCGGTCACCGACCTGGAGCGCTACCTGGGAGCCTACGGTCACCTGGTCGTCATCCGCGAGGGGGACCAGGGGTATTTGCACGTGCATCCGGAGGACCGGCTCGTGGGCGGGGCGGTGAAGTTCTGGCTGTCCGCGCCGAGCCCGGGGCGCTACCGGATGTACTTCGAGTTCCAGAGGTCCGGCGCCGTCCATCGGGCCGAGTTCACGGTCGACGTCACGTCCTGAGCGAACGAGGGGCGGGCCGCACGTGGCCCGCCCCTCGTCGCACTGTCGGTGTTACGCCTCCGGGTCCGCGTCGACGGCGGCCTCGGCCGTGTCGCCGGCAGCGCCGCGGCCACGGCCGCCGCGGCGGCGGCGACGGATGCGGGCGGCGCGGGGCTCGGTCTCGTCGGTCGCGGCCTTCGCGGTCACGACGACCGCCCGGTCCTCGGTGGTCTCGTTGGTGGTGGCGGTGGCGTCGTCCGTGAACACGGCCTCGTCGACCTCGCCCCGCCGCCGGCGGCGCCGCTGACGGCGCGGCTGGGCCGGCGCGTCGGCGGCCTCCGGGACGGTGGCGGCCGGACCGCGCCCGCGCGTGCGGCCCCGCCGTCCGCGCGGCTTGACCTCGATGTCCTCGAGCTTCTCGGCCGCGAGGCCGGCGCGCTTGCGGTCGGCCGTGGGCAGTGACCCCGTCGTGCCTTCCGGGATGTCGATGTCGGCCAGCAGGTGCGCCGACGTGTGATATGTCTCCGGGGGCTCGGGCAGGTCCATCCCGAGGCTCTTGTCGATGATCCGCCACCGGGGCATGTCTTCCCAGTCGACGAACGTCACCGCGACACCCGTGGCGCCCGCCCGGCCGGTGCGGCCGATGCGGTGCGTGTAGGTGTCGGCGTCCTCGGGGCAGTCGTAGTTGATGACGTGGGTGACGCCGGAGACGTCGAGGCCGCGGGCGGCGACGTCGGTGGCGACCAGCACGTCGATCTTGCCGCCGCGGAACGCCCGCAGGGCCCGCTCACGGGCACCCTGGCCCAGGTCGCCGTGGACGGCCGCCGCGGCGAACCCGCGGAAGTCGAGGTCCTCGGCGACGCGGTCGGCGGCGCGCTTGGTGCGGCAGAAGATCATGGTCAGGCCGCGGTCGTTCGCCTGGAGCACGCGCGCCACGATCTCGATCTTGTTGAGCGGATGCGTGCGGTAGACGAACTGCTTCGTCAGCGGCGAAGGGCCGGTGTGGGCGTCGTGATGCGCGTGGATCGTCATCGGCTGGCGCAGGAACCGGCGGGCCAGCGTCACGATCGGGTCGGGCATCGTGGCCGAGAACAGCATGGTCTGCCGGTCCTCCGGCAGCAGCGTCAGGATGCGCTCGACGTCGTCGAGGAAGCCGAGGTCGAGCATCCGGTCGGCCTCGTCGAGCACCAGCGCGCGCACCGAGTGCAGCCGCAGGTGCTTGCCCTTGGCCAGGTCGAGCAGGCGGCCGGGCGTGCCGACCACGATCTCGACGCCCTTCTGCAACGCGTCGACCTGCGGCTCGTAGGCCACCCCGCCATACAGCGGGAGCACGCGCACGCCGCGCGTCTTGCCGGCGGCGGCGACGTCACGGGCCACCTGGAGGCCCAGCTCACGGGTCGGCACCACGACGAGCGCCTGCGGGAGGCCGTCGGCGCCCTCGCCGGGTGCGGTGACCCGGTCGAGCAGCGGAACGCCGAAGCCGAGGGTCTTGCCGGTGCCGGTCGGCGCCTGGCCGATGAGGTCGGTGCCGCGCAGCGCGATGGGCACGGCGTATTCCTGGATCGCGAAGGCTCGCGTGATGCCGACAGCCTCCAGCGCGGCCACGGTCTCGGGCCGGGCGCCCAGGTCGGCGAATGTGGGACTGTCCGCGCGCACAGGAGCGCGGGGGGCCACCGTCTCGGCGGCCTCGGTGTTGTCGATCGTCATGTTTTGCTCGGGGTGTCTCTCTCGCGGGAGCGCCCCTGAAACTGCCGGGTGCGCTCAAATGGATAGGGCGCGGGCCACACGCGACCGTTTGAACAATTGGTCGCGGGCTACAAGCGCCGGTCGCCTGGGCTAGGGTCCGCCCATGGCTGTTGTGGCCATTGTACCGGTACGTCGGCCGATCCGCGTACTACCTGGCGTAGAGCACACGAAGCGGTTCGGCGGGGTAATGTGCCGACGTGTCCGATGTCACCCCGGCTGTCCAGTCGACCGTCGAGCCGCCGAGAGAAGCGGTCGTCGACCTCCTGGGCATGCTGGCGTATGGCGAGCTCGTCGCCTTCGACCGCATGGCCGCCGACGCGCGTCTTGCCCCTGACCTGAGCCGACGTGCGGTTTTGAGCGAGATGGCGGCCCGCGAGATCACCAACTACTGCCGCCTGGCCGACCGCCTGACAGAGCTCGGCGCCGACCCCGAGACCGTCATGCGGCCCTATGTCCGCGCGGTCTCCGATTACCACGCGCAGACCGAGCCGGCCGACTGGCTGGAGGGCCTGACCAAGGCGTATGTCGGCGACGGCATCGCCGACGATTTCACCCGCGAGGTCGCCGCCGTCCTCGTCGCCCCCGACCGCGACCTGATCCTCGACGTCCTCCACGACTCACGCCACGCCGACTTCGCCGCCGACGAGCTGCGTGCCGCGATCGCGGCCGACCCGAAGGTGGCCAACCGGCTCTCGATGTGGGCGCGCAGACTGGTGGGCGAGGGCATCTCGCAGGCGATGCGGGTGGCCGCCGAGCGCCCTTCGCTCGCCTCGTTGCTGGCGACCGGCGGCAACGACGTCCAGGCGTTGCTCAAGCGCCTGACAACGGCGCACACGGCGCGAATGGGCGCGGTCGGCCTGAACAACTGACGGTGCTCAGGGTCGGCCTCGGTCGATTTCCGTGGCCGGGGCGACGAAAATCGACCGAGGCCGACCTTGGTTTGCGAACCTCAGCGCGCGGCGGAGAAACCGACCGGGCGCGGCGATGCCTCAGCGATCTCCACGTATGCGATCTTGCCGACCGGGACGATCACCCGTCGGCCCTTGTCGTCGACGAGAGACAGCACGTGCTTATCGCCACCGTTGATCGCGTCGGTTACCGCAGCTTCGACCTCGGCCGGTGACTGGTTGCTCTCGAGCACCAGTTCCCGAGGCGCATACTGCACGCCGATCTTGACCTCCACGTCTTCCTCCTTGATCGGGCCGTGGCGCGACCGTGCCTTTCGGCGCGCACACCCAGTGTGGTTGAAGACTAACGCGATCAGGTGTGGTCGCCGTGCAAGGGGAAGCTTGCGATGCCCCGCCACGACAGGGCGGTGAGGAGTGCCTCCGCCTCGGCCTTCTCGACCTGGCGCCCGTTGGTCAGCCAGAAGCGGGCCGCGATCTCGGCGGCGCCGACGAGGCCGGAGGCGAGCAGCTCGGCCCGGGCGCGGCTGACGCCGGTGTCGGCCATGATCGTGTCGGTGATGGCGGCGATGCAGCCGCTCTCCACACGGTCGACCCGCTCGCGCACGGCCGGCTCGTTGCGCAGGTCGGACTCGAACACGAGGCGGAACGCCTCGCTCTCGTGGTCGATGAAGTCGAAGTAGGCCTGGATTGCGCCCCGCACGCGGTCCTTGTTGTCGGTGGTGGCCTCCATGGCCGACCGCACCCGCGCGACCATCGCGTCGCAGTGCGTGTCGAGAAGGGCCAGGTAGAGCTCGAGTTTGCCCGGGAAGTGCTGGTAGAGGACCGGCTTCGAGACACCGGCGCGCTCTGCGATGTCGTCCATCGCGGCTGCGTGATATCCCTGTGCCACGAACACCTGCTGGGCCGCGGCGAGCAACTGCTTGCGCCGCGCCGACCTGGGCAGCCTCACGGGCCGACCAGTCGCCTGGGTGCCGCTCATCGCCGAGGTCATGTTCACCATCCGGGTTTGGGTCGAGATTGCAACTTACCCCCTTTCCGCCCACACGGTAGCCTCACCTAGGGGCGACGGAGGAGCACGCGGTGGACGAAACGGGGCAAACCGGTAGCCCGGAAGTGGCAGCCGCATTTCGCGGCCGGGGAGGGTACGCGGAGGCGCACAGGGTGACCGACACCAGCGTGACCAACGGTTCGACGCCGAGCGATGACGCCATCGAGGCGGTCGTCACGGCCTGGCGCGAGCCCGTGAACGGTGCCATCGCCGGTCGCGCCGCGGTCAGCGGCGCGGGCGGTTCCCGCGGTCGCGCCGAGGTCCGCAGCCCCTATGCCGACGCGCTGGCGCCCGTGAGCCCGCCCGTCTCCGCGCCGCCGCCGGCCCAGCCGCCGACCTCGACGCTGCACTACGGCCACTACGGGCCGGACGGTCAGGGCTGGCCCACCTCGACCGCTCATCCGGCGGAATCGACGCAAGCGATGTCCAGTCACGTCTACCGCGACGGCAACGGGTCCGCCGACAGCACGGGCGAGATCCGGGTGCCGGTGGCCCAGCGCCCGGTCTCGTCGGCACCGTCGTATGAACAGCAGTACGAGCAGCGGCAACAGCCCTATGTGCCGGCGCCGGCGTTCGGTCCGCAGCCGCCGTATGACCAGCAGCCGTATGAGCAGCAGTCCTACGAGCAGCCCGCCTACGAGCAGCAGCCGCGCGATGACTGGGCCTACCAGGAGCAGCAGCGGCAGTGGGCCCCGCCGCCGCAGGCCCCGCCCCGCCCGCAGCAGCACGCCCAGCCGCCGCAGCAGCATCCCGCCGAGTTCGACTGGGCGGCCGCGCCGTCCCAGCCGTTGCCGACCCAGCGGATGCCCGAAGACGACCCGCTCGTCGGTCCGCTCCCGACCGGCCTGCTCGGATCCGGCACGCAGATGTCGGCCGAGCCCGCCATGCCGAGCCTCGCCGACGAGCTCGCCCCACCCGCCTACGACCCGCCGGAGTTGCCGCAGCGCGTGCCCTCGCAGCCCGACGTCCCCCAGGTGCCCGAGGTCGAGCCGATGGTCGGCGCGGCCGGCACGCCAGAGTTGGCCCGGATCGCGACGAAGCTGCGCGAGGACGAGGCCGACGAGCCCACGAGCGCCGACGGCCGGCCGGACGGCTTCGACATCCCGGCCGTGCTCCAAGCCGTCCGGGGCGTCTCCGGCGTCCGTGAGGCGACCGTGCGCAAGGACCCCGACGGCCTGCACAAGCTGCGTCTGGAGCTGTTCGACGACGCCGACCCGGGCCACGTCAGCCGGGCGGTCGCGCGGCTGCTCAACGAGCGCATGGGGCTGGCCGCCGAGCCGAACCTGCCGGACTCGCCCGCGCCGGTCGCGCCGGTCGCGCCGCCCGCGCCGCCGAAGCCACCGGCCCACTCGGCCGCGCCGCGCACCGCGCCGCACAGCGGCCTGCCCGGATACGGCCGGGAGGCACGCCGGCGCCGCCCGGTCAGCGGCGTGCGCCGCCCGGCCGAGGCGCCCCCCGCGCAGCACGCCCCGGCGGTCCAGCCGGCCGGCTCGATCTCGTCGGCCCGCGTGGTCATCGACTCGGTCGACGTCAACACGCAGGGTGTCGACGCGCTGGTGGAGGTCCGGCTCATCGCCGACGGCCACCCTGCCGTCGGGGTCGCCGGCGGCCCCAACGTCGACGGCTTCATCCTGCGGCTCGCCGCCGCGGCGGCCGCCTCGGCGGTCGACCAGCTCCTCGTCGACGCCGACGTCTCGGCCCGGGCCCGCTGCTACATAGAGAACGCCGCGGTCGTGCCGATGGGCGGCTGCGAGGTCGCCGTTGTCGTGCTGCTGCTGATGTACGACGGCCATGTGGAACAGCTCACCGGCTCGGCGGTGGTCACGGGTGATCCGCGTCAGGCGGTTGTGCGTGCGACGCTCGCCGCGGTCAACCGAAGACTGGAGGCACTCTTGCCCTGAGCGTCACACTTGGGGCATGAAGCGAGCTTCTCTTGTTCCGGAGTTCACCATCCCGTCACCTGAGGAGCTGCCGGAGCGGTGGCCCGGGCGCTCGGTGGATCTCGACGGCAGCGTCGCATACGTCCGCGACACGCCTGCCACGTCCCCGGATGCCGAGCCCGCCCTGTACGTCCACGGGCTCGGCGGGTCGTCCACCAACTGGACCGACCTCGCGGGCATCCTCGCCGGCCGGCTCGACGGGCAGGCGATCGACCTGCCCGGCTTCGGCAACAGCGGGCGGGCCCGCAGCTATTCGATGCAGGCGATGGCGCGCCACATCATCCGGTGGATCGAGCACAGCGACCGCGGGCCGGTCCACCTCTTCGGCAACTCCATGGGTGGCGTCGCCTCGGTGAAGGCCGCCGCCCTGCGTCCCGACCTGGTGCGGTCGCTGACGCTGATCTCGCCGGCCATGCCGTTCCTCGATCCCCGCCGCTCGTTACAGGGCCGGCTGGTGCCGCTGCTGCTCCTGCCCAACGCGACCCGCCTCGCGAAGAGCCGGATGGCGGCGATGACCCCCGAGGTGCTCGCCGACATGGTGATCGACTCCTGCTACGCCGACCCCACGCGGTATCCCGAGCAGCGGCGCCTGGAGGCGATCGAGGAGGCCCGGCTGCGGAACAACGTGCCGTGGTACGCCGAGGCGTACGTCGGCAGTCTGCGCGGCCTGGTCGGCAGCTTCCTGCGCGCGTACCTGCCCGGCGAGGGCTCCATCTGGCGGGCCGCCGGGAAGATCACCGCGCCGACGCTGGTCATCGCGGGCCGCCAGGACCGGCTTGTGGACATCCGGACCGCGCCCCAGGTCGCGCGGCTCATCCCGGACAGCCGGCTGATGATGCTCGAGGGGGTCGGGCACGTGGCGCAGATGGAGGTGCCGCGAACGGTCGCCCGTGCCGTGTTCGGGCTGCTCGACGAACTGGCGGAGAACCGGCCGGTTGCGGAACGGGTGCGGACGGGGGTCCGGGCAAGAGGGGCGTGGGCGCGCGTGGCAAGCTGAGCGTCGATGGCAAGCGAGCTGAGGTCGGACGCCGCAGGCGTCGACCGGCCCGGGGCACCAGGGACGCGAGCACCAGGGACGCGCGATCGCCGGCGGGAGCCGGTGCCGTTGCCGAGCGACCCGGTGGAGGCGCGCGAGGTGGTTCGGGCCGCCCGGCACCGCCGCCGTGCGCGGGCACGCCAGCGGCGCCACATCGTCGTCGGCGTGATGGCCTTCGCGGGCCTCGTCGCGGCGGCCGGGCTCGGGCGGCAGCTCTTCTTCCACGACGACCCACCGGCTCCGGCACCCGTGTCGTTGGTGCAGAAGCCGATGCTGACCCCGCCCTCGCAGCCCGCCGACCCGCCGCGGGAGGCGGGTCCGGCGGCCGGCGCCGGCACGTTCGCCTATGCCGCCACCGCCGGTCCCGTCGCGGGCGGCGCCGGTGCCCTGAAGAAGTACCGCGTGGCGGTCGAGAACGGCAGCGACCAGCAGCCCGACACGTTCGCGGCGGCCGTCGAGAAGACCCTCGGCGACCCGCGTAGCTGGACGGCGAGCGGCCAGCTACGCCTCCAGCGGGTAGCCGGCCAGGGGACGGCCGACTTCACGATCTTCCTGGCCACGCCGACCACCTCCGAGCAGATGTGCGGCACGGCCGGGTTGCACACGGACGGGTACAGCTCCTGCCGGATCACCGGCAAGGTCGTCATCAACCTCGCCCGCTGGCTGACCGCGGTCCCCGACTACGGTGCGTCGGTGGAGGACTACCGGTCGTACGTCATCAATCACGAGGTCGGCCACGAGCTCGGCAACGGCCATGAGGCGTGCCCGGGTGCCGGCCGCCCGGCGCCGGTGATGCAGCAGCAGACGTACGGGCTGAAGGGCTGCGTGGCGAACGCCTGGCCCTTCGTGGACGGTCAGCGGTACAGCGGGCCCAAAGTGCCGTAGCTCACGTGGGTTTGCCGGTCGGGCGCGGCAGAATGAGAACCATGTCGTTGCCTCCTCTGGTCGAGCCCGCCGCCGACCTGTCCGTTGACGAGGTCCGCCGCTACTCCCGGCACCTGATCATCCCCGACGTCGGGGTCGCCGGGCAGAAGCGCCTGAAGAACGCCAAGGTGCTGGTCGTGGGCGCCGGCGGCCTCGGCTCGCCGGCCCTGCTGTATCTCGCGGCCGCCGGTGTGGGCACGCTGGGCATCATCGAGTTCGACACGGTCGACGAGTCCAACCTCCAGCGTCAGATCATCCACGGACAGTCGGACATCGGCCGGCCCAAGGCCGAGTCGGCGCGCGACTCGATCCGCGAGATCAACCCCTACGTCACGGTCGTCGTGCACAACGAGACGCTCAGCAACGACAACGTGATGGACGTCTTCGCGCGATATGACCTGATCATCGACGGCACCGACAACTTCGCCACCCGCTACATGGTCAACGACGCCGCGGTGCTGCTCGGCAAGCCGTACGTGTGGGGGTCGATCTACCGCTTCGACGGCCAGGCGTCGGTGTTCTGGGCCGAGCACGGCCCGTGCTACCGCTGCCTCTACCCGGAGCCGCCGCCGCCCGGCATGGTCCCGTCCTGCGCCGAGGGCGGCGTGCTCGGCGTGCTGTGCGGGTCGATCGGCGCGATCCAGGTGACCGAGGCGATCAAGCTGCTGACCGGTGTGGGCGACTCGCTGCTGGGCAGTCTGATGGTCTACGACGCCCTGGAGATGAGCTACCGCAAGATCAAGCTCCGCAAGGACCCCGACTGTGCGATCTGCGGCGAGAACCCCACGGTCACCGAGCTGATCGACTACGACGACTTCTGCGGTGCGGTCTCCGACGAGGCCCAGGCCGCGACGGTCGGCTCGACGATCACCGCGACCGAGCTGAAGAGCTGGCTGGACTCGGGCAAGTCGATCGATCTGATCGACGTCCGTGAGCCGGCCGAGTGGGAGATCGTCCGGGTCCCCGGCGCGCGGCTCGTGCCCAAGGGCGAGTTCCTCAACGGCACCGCGCTCTCCGACCTGCCGCAGGACAAGCAGGTCGTTCTCTACTGCAAGAGCGGTGTGCGCTCCGCGGAGGCGCTCGCGGCGGTCAAGGCCGCCGGCTTCAAGGACGCGGTCCACGTCCAGGGCGGTGTGGTCTCCTGGGTGAAGACCGTCGATCCTTCATTGCCGGTGTACTGACTCACCACGCGGGGCGGGCGAGCGGGCGGTAGCGTACGGCGCATGGTCGACCTTGATGCCGCGATCGGCTACGTCGTCGCACACGGCGACGACGTGGACCGCGCTCGTCTCGCCTGGCTCCGCACGAGCCAGGCGCCCCCGGCCGACGTGCTGGACAAGGCCGAGATCGGCCAGGTGTCAGGGGGCGGCTGGCCGGCGTACTGGGGCGCCGACATCCCCTCCGTCGACGCCACCTGCTTCCGGCTCGCCGAGCTGGACGACCTCGGTGCCATCAACCGACCCGCGGCTCGCAAGGCGCTCGCCTGGCTCGGCCGCAGCCAGCGCCCCGACGGCATGTGGGAAGAGGACTCCTCGCTCGCCGGGATCGCCCCGCCGTGGGCGCAGCCCGGCGACGACGAGGCCAAGCTCTACCTGACGACCAACGCCGCGTTCTGGCTGGTGGTCGGCGGCCCCGACCTCGGCGACAACGGCGATCACGCCATGCGCATCGCCCGCGCCGCCGAGGCGTTCCGTGCGTCCCTGCGCTCCGACGGCTCCTGGCCGTCGTTCCTGGTGGCCGGCTGGCTGGGCTGCGCGCTGCTGTATCACCTGGGCTGGTTCTACGAGTCGGCGCAGATCCAGGTCGCCCTCGCCGACCGGGTGCCGGAGATGTCGGCCGCCGACACCGCCGCGCTGTTCGCCGCCCTGCGCCGGGTCGGCATGTCGACGGAGGACTGGCTGCTGACCGCGGCCCGGCGCCGGCTCACCGAGACCCAGCGCAGAGACGGCGGCTGGGAGAGCGACGACGGCGACCAGTTCAACGTCCACACGACGCTGACCGCGATCAGGGCACTCCGCTAGGAGCCGCGGAAGATCGGCGATCGCCGCGGCCACCCGCGGCGCCGGGGCCGACCCGGCCCGCGGGGGTAGGCTTCGGACCATGTCGAGCGTGCTGGGTGAGCCGATCAAGTTCGTGCTCAACTGGGGGCGGCGCTATTCGCTGTGGGTGTTCAACTTCGGCCTCGCCTGCTGCGCCATCGAGTTCATCGCCACGTCGATGGGCCGGCACGACTTCATGCGGCTCGGTGTCATCCCGTTCGCTCACGGGCCGCGGCAGGCCGACCTGATGGTCGTGTCGGGCACCGTGACCGACAAGATGGCGCCCGCGGTCAAGCGGCTCTATGACCAGATGCCCGACCCGAAGTACGTGATCAGCTTCGGCGCGTGCAGCAACTGCGGCGGGCCCTACTGGGACTCCTATTCGGTCACCAAGGGCGTCGACCAGCTCATCCCGGTCGACGTGTACGTTCCCGGGTGCCCGCCCCGACCCGAGGCGCTGCTGCACGGGATCATGCGGCTCCAGGAGAAGATCGCGGGGGAGCAGTCGGGCATCGGCGGCGTCTCCCGCCCCGACGTCAAGGCCCTCTCCGCTCCCCCGGTCCGGCCCGGTGAGGTTTCGCGATCCGGCTGACAGGGGGTCGCCGCCGGCCGCAGCGGAGGAAAGCGACCGTTGTCGAGGCCGACGGCGGGGCGCCGCCGCCGTCGGTTCCCGGAGGAATACGGGCGCCGTAGGATCGCTGCATGACACCCGAGGAGATCGGCGCCCGCCTCGCCGACGTGCTCGGTGAGGGCGTGACGATCAGCGAGGCCGCCGGGGGCCGGTTCGGCCGGGCCACCGTCGACGTGCCGGCCGAGCGCTGGCCCGACGCCGTGCGCGCCGCCCGTGACGAGCTGGGCTGCGACTTCTTCGACTGGCTGTCGGCCGTCGACGAGCTGCCCGAGGGCTTCACCGTGGTCGCGCACCTGTGGTCGACGGCGCGGCACCACGGTGTGCTGCTGCGCACCGCCCTGCCGCGCACCGCGCCGGCCGTCGCCTCGGTGGTCGACCTGTTTCCCGGGGCGTCCTGGCACGAGCGCGAGACGCACGAGATGTTCGACGTCGACTTCACCGGCCACCCCGGGCTCAAGCCGTTGCTGCTGCCACCCGAGTTCGAGGGGCACCCGCTGCGCAAGGAGTTCGTGCTCGCCGCCCGGGTCGCGAAGCCCTGGCCGGGCGCCAAGGAGCCGGGCGAGAGCGAGCACACGGTCAGCAAGCGCGCGCCGATGCGCCCGCCGGGTGTGCCGGATCCGAGCGAATGGCCGGGAGGGCGCGGCTGATGCCGGTCTGGCTGGAGTTGGCGCTGCGGGTCCTGCTGGTAGTGGTCGCGTTCCTCACCCTGCCGTTGATCGTCGGGCAGGCGGAGCACAAGGTGATGGCGCACATGCAGGGGCGGCTCGGCCCGATGTACGCCGGTGCCTTCCACGGCTGGGCCCAGTTGATCGCCGACGGGGTCAAGTTCGTCCAGAAGGAGGACATCACCCCTCGTGCGGCGGACCGGCCGGTGTTCCGGCTCGCTCCGGTCGTCTCCCTGCTGCCGTACCTGGCCGTGCTGCTGGTGATCCCGATCGGCCCGCACGGGCTGGTCGCGCAGCCGCTCGACATCGGCCTGTTCTTCGTCCTCGCGGTGGTCGGCGTCGGCGTGGTCGCGGTGCTCATGGCCGCCTGGTCGTCGGCGAACAAGTACGCGCTGCTCGGCGGCCTGCGCGCGGCGGCGCAGCTCCTGGGCTACGAGCTGCCGTTCATCCTGGCGGCCCTGTCGGTCGCGATGGCGGCCGGCACGCTCTCCCTCTCCGGCATCGTCGAGGCCTGGCGGCCGTGGTGGCTGCTCTGGCAACTGCCCGCGCTGGCGGTCTTCTTCGTCGCCGGCCTCGCGGAGATCAGGCGTCCACCCTTCGACATGCCGATCGCCGACTCGGAGCTGGTGTTCGGCTACATGACCGAGTACACCGGCCTGCGGTTCGCCTTCTTCCTGCTCGCCGAATACGTGGGCATCGTCGTGATCGCGGCCCTGACCACGGTGCTGTTCCTCGGCGGCTGGAAGGGGCCGTTCGGCCTGGACGACGAGCTCGGCTGGCTGTGGACGCTGATCAAGGTTTTCGCCGTGTCGTTCGTGGTGATCTGGCTGCGGGTCTCCTACCCGCGCCTGCGTGAGGACCAGTTGCAACGACTGTGCTGGTTGGGGCTGGTGCCGCTGGCCCTCGCCCAGTTGGTCCTGACCGCCGCGGTCAGGGTGGTGCTCTGAGCCTCCGGCCTACCGGGCGGGGCGCTGGAGCAGGCTCAGAAACGACACCAGCAGGTGCTCGCGCACCCGCGGCGGGGCCGCGTTGAGCAGCGAGTTCACCGTCGCCATGCGATCCGGGAGCGCGCCGCCCGCGCCGAGGCCGAGAGCGCCCGCAAGGTCCGCCACCGAGGCCGAGCCCAGCAGGTCGAGGATGCCCGGCGGCAGCCCCACCGGGCCCAGCGCCCGGGCCGCCGCGACCGCCGACTTGAGGTCGGCCGCGAACTCGTCGACCCGGGAGGCCACGGCCGCCGTCACCGTCAGGTGGACCGACGGCGGGATGTCGCCGTGACGGAACTGCGGCTGCGTGTGCCAGCCGCGCGCGGCCAGCTCGTCGGCCAGGACGAAGAGGTCGACCGCCGCGGACATGAACGCGACGACCGTCGACTCCACCGGCACCGGCTCCAGGCCCTCCACCGCCGCAACCGCCGCGGCCAGGCCGCGGGTCGCGTCGCGGGTCTTCGCGGCCAGCGCGAGGTAACCGTCGTCACCGATGTGGCGCATGACGGCCCAGGCCGCCGCGATCGGCCCGCCCGAACGCGTCGACGAGATCACCGGGTTGACCATCGTGTATCCGGGCCAGTCGGCGTAGCCGAAGTACTGCGGTGCGCGCAGGGCCTCGTCGCGGTGCAGCAGGACGGAGACGCCCTTCGGCACGTACGCGTACTTGTGGAGGTCGACCGACATGCTCGTCACGCCCGGCACCGAGAAGTCGAACGGCGGGATCGGCTCGCCCAGGCGGCGCAGGAACGGCAGGGTCCAGCCGCCGAAGCAGGCGTCGACGTGGCAGCGCACCCCGGCCGCCGACGCCGCCGCGGCGATCTCGGGGACCGGGTCGATGAGGCCGTGCGCGTACGACGGTGCGGAACAGGCGACGAGCACGGTGTCGGGACCGATCGCCGCCGCCACCGCCGCGGGGTCCACGCGCAGCGTCGCGGGATCCACCGGTACCGTGTCGAGCGCCACCCGCAGGTAGGACGCGGCCTTCGCCAGGGCCGCGTGCGCGGTCACCGGCATGACCAGGCGCGGCGCGGTCACGTCGGGCCGCGCGTCCCGGGCCGCCTTGACGGCGAGGATCAGCGACTCGGTGCCGCCGCTGGTGACGCTGCCGACCGTCGACGGCGGGCCGGACAGCACCGTCGCGGCGGCCGCCACGAGGTCGTTCTCCATCGCCAGCAGCGACGGGAAGGCGGTCGGGTCCAGGCCGTTGACGTGCGCCGACGCCGAGTGGGCCGCGGCGGCCAGCGCGTCGAGCCCGTCGACCGCCGGGTCGTAGACGTAGGCGAACAGGCGACCGCCGTGTGTCGGCAGGTCGCGTGCCCGCATTGCCGCCAGCTCGTCGAGGACCTCCCGGACCGGTACCCCCTGTGCCGGCAGTGCCCGCATGTCAGTCACCCCTGTTCCAAGGCCGGATCGGGCTCCGTCACGGCGGCGGAGAGCCTTTCCTCATCGAGGTCGTAACCGCGCAGCGTGATCAGCGCCGACACGACGACCACCGCCGGTACCACCGTGAAGCCCAACAGCACACCGAGCCTGGCGGTGTCGGTCTGCGGCGCCGCCACCCCCGTCGAGCTGGAGACGTAGCCGAACGCGTACAGGATCAGCGCGAAGACACCGGGGCCGAGCGCCAGCCCGAACGTCTCACCGGCCGTCCACATGCCGGTGAAGACCCCCGCCTGCCGGCGACCGGTGCGGTCGGCGTCGTAGGCGATGCAGTCGGGCAGCATGGCGAGGCCGAAGACCTGCTGCCCGGCGTATCCGGCGCCGACCAGCCCGGTGACGACGTACACGACGACGGCGGGCAGGAACGGGGCCAAGGCGAGCAGCGCGCCCGCGGCCGCGAACAGCACCGAGGCGAGGACGTAGGCGCGCAGCTTGCCGGCCCGCCGCCCCACCCGGGTCCAGATCGGCATCACGAGCAGCGCCGGGCCGACGAAACACGCGAACAGGACCGTCGCACCGGTCTCCGGGGACTCCAGGATCTGGGTGGCGAAGTAGCTGACCCCGGCGAGCATGATGGCGATGCCGGCGGCCTGGACGACGAAGCAGATCAGCAGCAGGCGGAACGGGCGGTTGCCGCGCACGACGCGCAACTGCGCCGCGAACGACGGCTCGCTCCGCAGGACCTTGCCGGTGGGTGCGCCGCGGGTGCCGAAGAAGGATCCGAGCGTACCGACGAGGATGAGCGCGGCGACGAAGACGCCCATGGCACGGTGGCCGGGAACGCCGCCACCGAACTGCTCGGTGACCATCGGCGAAACGGCGCCGGAGACCAGGATCGCGACCGCCAGGATCGCCACCCGCCAGGTCATCAGGCGGGTCCGCTCGGCGTAGTCGTCGGTCATCTCGGCCGGCATGGCGACATACGGCACCTGGTAGAACGCGAACGCCGTGGCGGCCGCCAGGAACACCAGCGCGACGTAGACCCCCGACCGCACCGGGGCCGCGAAGATCAGTGCGAACAGGACCGCCAGGGTGAGCCCGCCACCGAGCAGAAAAGGCCGCCGGGCACCCAGCGACGTGCGAGTACGATCGGAGACGCTCCCGGCAACCGGGTTGATCAGCACGTCCCACGCCTTCGGTGCCAGCACCAGCAGCCCGGCGATCCCGGCTGCGACGCCGAGAGTGTCGGTCAGGTAGGGCAGCAGCAACAGCCCGGGCACCGTGCCGAAGGCCCCGGTGACCAGCGAGCCGAGCGCGTAGCCAGCACGCACTCGGCCGGGCAGTGAACCCGACGGGTGATCCATGGTCCACGGATGCTACCGCGAGACTTCTTCACAAAAAACGGCCGTTCAGCGGGTGCCCGCGGGCGTCGCCGCCGGCCACCCCGCCACGGCCGAGGTCGGTCTCCGCGTCCTCGAGGCGGGTGGGACCGCAGCCGATGCGGGGGTCGCCGCGATGCTCGCCAGTTGCGTCGCCGAGAGCCTGCTGACGGGCCTCGCCGGCGGTGGGTTCGCCTCCTACTACGAGGTGGCCACCGGCGCCACCACCTGTCTCGACTTCTTCTGCGCCGTGCCCGGACTGGACGCGGGCCGCCGGGCCGCCCCGATGATCCCGATCTCGGTCGCGTTCGGCGGTGTCCCGCAGCGGTACGAGATCGGCGAGTCGAGCGTCGGCGTCCCGGGCGTCCCGGCCGGTTGCGCCGCGATTCATCGCCGCTGGGGCCGGTTGCCCTGGCAGCGGCTCGTCGAGCCGGCGATGGGCCTCGCCCGCAGCGGCACCCTCCTTCCGCAGCCGCACGCGCACACGCTGGCCGCGCTGGCGCCGGCGATGCTGCCGGGGTTCGGTGCCCAGGTGTACGCGCCCGGCGGCAAGCTGCTGGAAGGCGGTGACCTGCTGCACCACCCGGGGCTGGACGTCGCCCTCGGCATCCTCGCCGAGGAGGGACCGGCGGCGTTCTACACCGGGCGGGTCGGGCAGGTGATGGTCGACCTCGTGCAGGCCGGCGGAGGCGTGCTCACGCACGCCGACCTGGCCGCCTACCGGGTGCTGCGACCGCCGGTCGTCGCCGCGCCGCTCGCCGGCGCGTCCGTGCTCGCCCGCAGCGATCTCAACGACTTCATCCCGACGGTGGCGTCGCTGCCCGCCGACCTGCCGTCGCTGTCCCGCGGCGAGCGGGCGGTGGCGCTGGCCGGCGCCCTGCGCGCCTTCGGCACCCAGCGGGTCGGCGACACCACGAACATCTCCGTCGTGGACGCCGCCGGCAACGCCTGCGTGATCACGCTGACGCTGGGGCTCGGCTCGGGCGTCTGGCTGCCGGGGCTGGGCGTACACCTCAATTCGATGCTCGGTGAGGGGGAGCTGATCCGGCCCGGCACGCTGCCCGGCGAGCGGATGGCGTCGTGCATGTGCCCGACGGTGGTCGTGTCCCGCGCCGCTGCGCTTGTCATGGCGATCGGTTCCGCCGGCGCGACCCGCATCCGGACCGCGCTCCTGCAGACCCTGGTCAACGTCCTCGTCGAGGGCGACGACATGCGCACGGCGATCCGCCGTCCCCGGTTCCACGTGGTGTCGGATGTCGTACACGCCGAGGCCGGCTACGGCGGCGAGGAGCTGGACGCGCTGGCCGCGGCGGGGTACACGGTCCAGCAGTGGGACCGGCTCGACCACTATTTCGGCGGGGTCAGCGCGGTCGGCTCGGCCGGTGCGGCCGGCGACCCGCGCCGCGGCGGAATAGGCCGCCCCCTCCAATCGCGTTGATCTTGCAGTTGTGGTGCCGAGACACTCCCTGAACGCCAGGTTTGTCAGGCACCACAACTGCAAGATCAACGCACGATGCAACGGGCGACGTCGTCAGGACTGGGTTTCGTCGGGCCACCAGGGTGCCGCTCGCATGTCGATCTTGTCGCCGCGCAGCGGCGTGCCTTCCGCGTGGTGGCGCTCGAGGGCCTCGACCTCGTGGCCGGGGACGAGCCGGCCGTTCGCGGCGACGACCCGGTGCCAGGGCACCCCACCGCCGTAGTGCGACATCACCGCGCCCACCTGCCGGGGACCGCCGCGGCCCAGGTATTCGGCGATCGCGCCGTACGACATCACCCGCCCCGGCGGGATCCGTTCCACCAGTGTGAGCACCAGCTCGGCAAACTCGTCGTCGGCCACGATATGGGAACCTACCGTGGCCTCCGGCGGGGCAGGCGGCAAGATGGTCGACGTGCGCGAACAGGTCACCGAGGCTCGACGGATCGTTGTCAAGGTCGGGTCGTCGTCGCTGACCACCGCGACGGGCGGGCTCGACGCGTCCCGGGTCGACGCGCTGGTCGACGCGCTCGCCGCCACCCAGGCCGAGGTGGTGCTCGTCTCCTCGGGCGCGATCGCCGCCGGCCTGGCCCCGCTCGGCCTGTCCCGCCGTCCGCGCGACCTCGCGACCCAGCAGGCGGCCGCGAGCGTCGGGCAGGGGCTGCTCATGCGGGCGTACAACGACGCGTTCGCCCGCCACGACCGGGTTGTCGGCCAGGTCCTGCTGACGGTCGACGACGTGACACGGCGGGCGCACTATCGGAATGCGTACCGGACGCTGCGGCGCCTCCTCGACCTGCGCGCCGTGCCGATCGTGAACGAGAACGACACGGTCGCCACCGAGGAGATCCGGTTCGGCGACAACGACCGGCTGGCCGCCCTGGTCGCCGCCCTGGTGCACGCCGACCTGCTGGTCCTGCTGTCCGACGTCGACGGCCTCTACACCGGCGACCCCGCACTCCCGACGTCCCGTGCGATCAGCGACGTGCGGTCGCCGGACGACCTGGCGAACGTCGACATCCGCCGCCCGGGCAAGGCCGGCGTCGGCACGGGTGGCATGGTGACGAAGGTCGAGGCCGCCCGGATCGCGACGACGAGCGGCATCCCGGTGGTGCTGACCTCCGCTCCCCAGGCCGCCCGGGTGCTGGCCGGCGAGGAGATCGGCACGCTCTTCCACCGTCTGCGCGAGCGCCCCCAGGCGCGGCTCTTCTGGCTGGCCCACGCGACCAGCCCGCGTGGCAGACTGCACCTGGACGCCGGAGCGGTGCAGGCCGTGGTCCGCCGCCACGCCTCCCTGCTGCCGGCCGGCATCACCGCCGTGGACGGCCGCTTCGCCGCGGGCGACCCGGTCGACCTGGTGGACGTGGGCGGTGTCCCGGTCGCGAGGGGTTTGGTGAACTACGACGCGGCCGAGCTCCCTACCCTACTGGGACGGTCGACGCTGGAACTGGCCGCGGAGCTGGGCCCGGCCTACGAGCGCGAAGTGGTCCACCGCGACGATCTCGTCCTCCTGTAGGCCGAGCCGGACCGGCCGACCGGCGCACCGGCCTTCCGGAGGGCAAGGCGTCGACTCGTAACTGGCGCTACCGGGCCGACAGCGGCCCGGTGTCGAGCCGGAACGGGAACGGCCGATCCGAGATGAGCACGGCGCCGCTCGTGGCTGTGGCGTGCTCGACGTAGTGCGCGCCTTCCAGCCGGTACAGCCGCAGCAGCAGTGCGTCTGAATCCTGCTCGACCAGCAGGTACCACGCGATACGGGCCGCCGCGTACAACTGCATCTTCAGCAGGCGGCCCGCCGACGCGTTGCCCGGCGAGACGACCTCGCCGACCAGGACGACCTCTGACGCCTCGGTCATCGCGCCGTCGTCGTCGGTGTCCGCCACGACCAGGTCGGGGATGACGATCCGGCCGGTGTGCAGCCGGACGTTGACCGCCTCCCAGACCTCCAGGCCGGCCCCCGAAGCCGGCTCGTCGAGAGCGTTGGCGATCCGCCGGGACAACCGCTGGTGGCGCTTCGTCGGAGCGGGGCTCACCAACAGGCTCCCATCGAGCAGTTCGATCCGATCGACCGTCTCGCCGAGCGCGAGGTAGTCCGCCTCGCTCCACGGACCGACGTGCTCCAGCACGGCGACGCTCATCTCGGACCACCTCCCGGCTGACACCTGGCTCAAGCTTCTCACGACCGGAGCCGCAGCTCCACGCGGCGCGGACAAGATCGACCTGCCCGCAACCAGTCGCGGCCGGACGCGCGAAGAAGGCCCCCGTCCAGAGTCTCCTCTGGTCGAGGGCCTTCTTTCTGCCGGTGGCGGGTAGAGGATTCGAACCTCTGTAGCTTTCGCGACGGATTTACAGTCCTGATCGGACATGGCCTTCTAGCTGCATAAACTCTGCCGGAAGGTGCTTCGTCGTCGCGCCCTCATCGTGAGGCGCCTCGCGCGGACGGCACCGGGGACACCTCAACGGTGCAGGGTTCACCGTCCCGGTGGGTGAAGATGTACTCGCACTCTTCGGCGAAGTGGCCCGTCCCAGCAACCACCGGCCCCTCAACAACCCAACCCCGGCCTGGCTGGTCCGTCTCAAGCACCCAGCCGGTCTCTGCTTGCCTCACGCGGTACCGGTAGCCCGGAACGAAGAGAGCGCCACTAGCGCCGGTGTACTGGTAGTCGACCTGGAGCTGATCCGCGCGGTGCATATGGTTCGGTACCCAACTGCCTGATGCGTTGGCGCCCATGAGTCCGTTGCCCTGGAGCTGAGTCGGGAAGATCGTCACGGTGTCATCCCCTTGGGTGAGTGTCGTTCGACCAGCCAGACGCGCCGGTCGCTGGAACAGAGCGCCTGATCGTCGGTTGACCTTGTCGACGGTGCGGACATGCGTCCACCCGCGCTGTCTGTAGTAGTCGTGCAGTTGCTCGTTGGTCTTCCAAGCGTCGAGCCGGAGCCAGCGACAGCCGCACCGGTACGCGTAGTCGGATGCCCAATCGAGCATCTGCGTGCCGAGTTCGGCGCCCGACCGGTCTCGACGTACCGCCAGTTTCGAGACATAGGCGGCCCGCTCGCCGCGCTCCTCGTCGGTCCAGAAATCGGGGTCGCCGTGCAACTCGACGGTAATGGTGGCGATCAGGGCCGTGCCGTCGCAGAGGAGCCACACGTCGCCGTGCTCCAACGAGGGCACCATCTTTGCCCGCCACTGCGGCCAGGTAGACCACTGATCAAGACCCTTGCTCCGCAACCAGGCAATGCTCTCCTCGAGGAGACCCATCACGACGGGGAAGTCGTCGGGACCGGCCCGGCGCATTACAAGGGTGTTAGCACGGCTGTCGCTCGTCATTCCCACTCCCGCTCATAGACGATGACGTGCCGGTCGCCGGGCAACACGTTGAGCGTGCAGCGCACTGGTCGGCCCTCGGCTGTGTACCCGGTGACGATGTGCAGCGCGACGGGCGTCCCTGCGGCCAGGTCGAGCCGGTGAACCTCCTCCGGCGTGGGCATCCGTATGAAGAACTCGTCAATGGCCCTGACCTGGGCGAACCCAAGCTCTGCGAGCCGCTGGTTGGTTCCCTGTGGGATGTCCTCCGGGGACATGATGTCGGAGTCCTTCACCGCGTCCAGCGGAAAGTGTGTGTCGTTGGTGTTGACCGGTTCGCCGTTGATCGATCGGACCCGTCGTCGGGCAACCACCGTCTGCCCCTCCGGGACGTCGAGGCGTTGCGCAATCTCCGGCGAGGCGGGTACCAGGGAGATCTCAATGGTTTGCGACGGCTTGCGGCCCTCACTGGAGATCTGCTGGAAGTAGCGGTCCATCTCCGGTGATGCCGGCTGCGGCCGTGACTCGGCCTGCGGGCGGTAGACCATGTGTTCCCGCTGCCGGACGAAGTAGCCATGTGGCCGTTGGGCGACGATGAGGCCCTCTGCCACGAGGGTTGCGAGGCCCTGCCTTACCGTCTGCCGGGCGACGGTGTAGGCGTGCGCGACTTCCTGCTCGGTCGGTAGCCGGTCGCCCGGACGTAGCGCACCGGACGCGATCTTATTGCGGTACTCGGCGGCGATCCGCTGGTAAGCGGGCATGGCAGAGCCACGAGGTGTGTGCACTCCTCGTTTCTACGCCGCACCCCGAAGATTGTCTAGTAAATCTAGGCAAACCTCTTGACGCGGCGCCGACGCGGCCCTCAATATCGATGGCAGGCAGATTTTCTAGTCAATCTAGACAATCGAACTCCCGGCCGGGGGTCGTGGGAATGGCTGCATCTCCGTGTGGCGCGCCCGTGATCCGCCGTGTCCGCAAGGTTTTTGAGAATTGAAAACGGCCGCACCTCCATTGAAAAGGTTGCACCGCAAGGGTTTTGACCCTCGCACCCAAATTTAGCCCCGCTGTAACGGGCTTCACACAACGATTCCCGCCCGACCTAGGGTCTATCTCGGCCGGGCGGTCGTCTCGATCTCACAGGAGAGACCGTGAACCACGAACGTGACGAACCGACCGCCGCCGACCTGGCGGCGATTGAGGCGGAGATGCCGCTGATCGAGGCGGAGATGACCCTGCTCGACGCCGAGATCAGGGTCATCACCGCCGAGCCCGAACCGACCGCGCTGGACTGGCGCCGGATGCGCCGCGCTGAGGCGCTCGTGCGCCGGGAATTGGTCAAGCTGCACGCCACCCGCACCACCCCGGCCCCGGCGCGGGCCGCCTGATGAACACGCCCCGTCTGCCCTGCCCGCTCGCCGAGCGGTGCGAGTCCTGCGACGACACCACCGACCTCGACGTCTACGAGGCGGAAACCTTGGTCGGCGTGACGTGCCTGACCCTGTGCCGCATCTGCGCCGAGGACGAGTGCACGCCCCCGCTCGACCTGCCCAGCGCGGTCCACCGGGCGCTGATCCACCGCGAGCACCTGGCCACTACCCCGAATGGAGACACGACGTGACCACCGCTATCGCCTCCAGTGCCTACCCCGCTCCGATCGAGGCCCTGTTGCCCGAGGCCCGCAAGCTCGCCGAGCGGCTCGGCGAGATTCCGTCGCGCAACGCGCTCATGAAGGAGTTCAGGATCGGCGCGCCGAAGGCCAACGCGGTCCGGGAGGCGCTCGCCGACGAGCGCGCCGAGATTCCCGCGCCGCGCTCGCTGCGCGCCGTGCCGGACCTGGCGCCGCAGGACGACCCCACCGAGGACGCCGCCGGGCCTGCCGCGCCGGTGGAGGCGCCGCCGGTCGCTGAGGCGCCGGAGCTTGCGCCGCTGGCCACGGGTGCCGGACACCCGGAAACCAACATCACCACCGCCCCGGCCGCCGATGTCGTCCCGGCCGCGCCGCCCGTGAAGGTGCCCGCCCGGCGCAAGCCGCGCTCGTGGCCGGTGTGGGTCCTGGCGCTGCCCGCGTTCGTGGCCATCTGGTCCGGGTGGGTCGGCCTGGGTGAGCTGACCGGGTTCGGGGTGGTTCACCCGCTGCCCGGGATCGCGGACGGGTTCTCCATCAACACCGCGATCACGCTGCCGATCGGTGTCGAGACGTACGCCGCGTACGCCCTGGCGGTGTGGCTGTCCGGCGCCTACAGCAAGGCGGTGCGGGCGTTCGCCCGCTGGTCGGCGATCGGCTCCCTGATCTTCGGCGCGGCCGGGCAGATCGCCTACCACCTGATGACCGCCGCCGGGATCACCAACGCCCCGTGGTGGATCACCACCGCCGTTGCCTGCCTGCCCGTGGCCGTGCTCGGCATGGGCGCCGCCCTGGCCCACCTGATCCACGCCGACCACGAGTAGCACCGCCCGGTGCGCGGCCCCCAGCCCTGGAAAGCACGGCCGCGCACCGGTCCCCCATCCCTCCAACAGGAAGTCGGGAGATCCCCATCATGGCAAGTTCCACGGACGCTGGCACCCTCGCCGCTGTCTTTGTCGCCCTCTACGCCGCACACCAGGTCGCCGACCACTGGGTGCAGACCCAGCACCAGGCCGACCACAAGGCTGACCCCGGCTGGCGCGGTCACCTCGCCTGCGCTGCGCACGTGGCCACCTACACCGCGACCGCTGTCGCCGCGCTCATCCTGGCCGTGGCCGTGACCGGTCTGAGCCTGCACCTGGGCTGGACCGCTGCCGGGTTGGCGGTGTCGGCGGTGACGCACCACATCGCCGACCGGCGGGTGCCGCTGCGTCGGATGGCCGACGCGTTGCGCAAGTCGCCGGGATGGCTGGAACGCGGCGGCGGCCTCTACGCCCTCGACCAGGCATGGCACGTCGGCTGGTTGTTCATCGCTGCTCTGCTCATCACGATCGGTGGGTGACCCGGTGACCGCAACGCCGTTCTTCGCTGGCGATCCGCTGCTGCGGATGCTGACCGGCCTCAACCTGCCCGCCGACGACTTCGTGGTGTTCGGCTCTGGGCCGCTGCTGGCCCACGGGCTGCGCCGCGACCTCGGCGACCTGGACGTGGTCGCTCGGGGCGAGGCGTGGCGCCGGTTGGCTCGCTGGTGTCAGCCGACCCCCGCGCCGTCCGGGCACGGCCTCACGATCAGCCTCACCCTCGAAGTGGCCGACCGATGGCTGCCCGGGTGGGACACCGATCGCCTGATCGGCGCCGCTGAGCGCCACGCCGGGCTCCCGTTCGCCCCGCTGTCCGCCGTGCGAGCGAGCAAGGCGAGCACTGCCCGACCCAAGGACCACAACGACATCGCCCTGATTGACGCCATCACCACGACGGAGGACGCGGCATGAACGGCACCCCTGACCGAGATGACCCGAACGGGTTCGACTGGTCCAAGTACGAAGACGAGGTGACCGACGTTGCCGACGTGGTCGACCTGGGCGCGGCCCGCGCCCGCCGTGGCGCGCCGACGCCGGGCGACCCCGGCCGCGACGACGACCAGCCCGACGACCAGGCCGACGACGACGGTTACGACGCCGAGTCGGTTGACGACGGTCCCGGCCGCGATGGTGGGCTGGTCGACCGGGCCGACGACATCCCGGCCGAGGTGTTGCAGCGCCAGCAGCACCGCCGGCCGATCCTGGCCGACTGGGCGCGGTCCCGGCGGGCGTTCCGCGCCGCGCTGCGGCACAAGCTCAAGGACGTCGGTTACGTGGCCGCCTATCACGGGGTGCGGTTGCCGAAGTACGCCGCGAAAACCGCTGTGTGGGCGCCGGTGGGCCTGTTCCGGGGCACCGGGCGGGCGCTGCGCTGGGCCAGCGCCGAGGAGGGCAACTGGGCGCTTCGGCAGGCTGCCGCGCAGCGCGGCGACGCCGACGCGTGGCTGAAGCTTGACGCCCGCCGCCAACGCCAGTCCACGTGGCGGTGGTGGGTGCTGGGCGCGTCGGCCGCTGCGATGGCGGCCGGGGCGACTGTGGTCGCGCTCGGGCCGGAGTGGTGGCGCTACGCTGCCGCTGCTGTCGTCGTGCCGGTGTTGGCGCGGGTCGGTCGCCCGGCGGATAAGCCGCTCACCGATCGGGTGTCGGAGGGCACCCGCTACCGCAAGCTGACCGCCGAGCTGGTGCGCCGGGCGCTGACGTCGTTGCAGATGGCGGCCATCAACTCTGCCGTGGCCAAGGACTCGAAGGCGATCAGTTTCCCGGTCGACATCCACCGCGACGGGCCGGGGCACCTGGCCGTGGTCGACCTGCCGTACGGGGTGGAGGCGTCCGAGGTGGTCGCCCGGCGGGGCAAGCTCGCCTCGGCGATGCGGCTGCCGCTGGATCAGGTGTGGCCGGAACCGGCGCCGGGACACACCGGCCGCCTCGCGTTGTGGGTCGGCTACGAACCGGCCTCGGCGATGAAACAACCCGCGTGGCCGCTGCTGTCGGCGTCGGCGAAGGTCGACGTGTTTAAGACGTTCCCGTTCGCGACCACGCCGCGCCTCGACGCGGTCGGCATCGACCTGATGTTCCGCAACTACCTCTTCGGCGGTCAGCCCGGCTCGGGTAAGACGTTCGCACTGCGGGATCTGATCCTGGCCGCCGCCCTCGACGCCCGGGTGGAGATCCGAGGCTATGAGCTCAAGGGCGTCGGTGACTTCGCCGTCCTGTCGCCGGTGATGGCGGAGTACGGCAACGGCTTCGACGACGACACATTGGCCCGGTGCTTCGCGTTCATCGAGTGGCTGTACGAGGAGTGCCGCCGCCGCTCCAAGCGCATCGAGCACTACGCCAAGCTGGGCAAGGCGCCGGAGAACAAGGTGACGCCGGAGTTGGCGTCCCTCAAGGGTTCCGGGCTGCACCCGCTCGTGGCGTGGTTCGATGAGCTGCAAGAGCTGATGACGTCCAAGTACGGCAAGGACGCCGGGGAGATCCTGGAGAAGGTCATCAAGCTCGGCCGCGCCCTGGGCGTCATCATCCTGATCGGGACGCAGATCCCGGACAAGGACAACCTGCCGACCGGCATCACCCGCAACGTGAACTCCCGGTTCTGCCTGTCGGTGGCCGACCAGACCGCCAACGACATGATTCTCGGGACGTCGGCGTACAAGAACGGCTACCGGGCCACGGTGTTTCAGCCGGTGGTGGAGGCCGGGTGGGGCATCCTGGCCGGGTTCGGCAAGCCGTCGCCGGTGCGGTCGTTCTACGTCGACACCACCGCTGCCGAGCGCATCGTGGCCCGCGCGGTCGCGCTGCGCACCGGCGCCGGGACGCTGCCCAACCCCGAGGAGCAGACCCGCGACACGGCACCGGCGTTCGACCTGCTCGGCGACCTCGCCCGCATCTGGCCGGCAGGGGAGAAGGCGGCGTGGAACGAGACGCTGTGTGCCCTGCTCGCCGAGCTGCGCCCCGACGTCTACGCCGGGTGGGAGCCCGCGCAACTGTCGACGGCGCTCAAGCCGCACGGTGCGGTGAAGGTCGGCGACGTCGGCCGCCGCATCGACGGCAAGGCCACCACCCGGCGCGGCATCAAGCACGCCGACCTCCTCACCGCGATTGCGGAGCGTGACCGGAAGCAGCGTAGCGACTGACCCCGCCGGGGGTGCTAGCGCTAGCGGCCAGCCCTGCTAGCGCTAGCACCCCCGCTAGCACCGAAACCGATCATCCACCTGGGCTCTAGCGGATAGCAGCCCACGGCCTTTCACGCCCGAAAACCGGCCCTGGAGGCACTTGTGGACCCCCAAACGAAGGCCACTATCACGCTCGTCCTGCTCACCGTCGCTGTCACGCTCGGTTACGCCCTCGCGTGCTGGGTGTGGCCGTTCAAGGCCTGCGGCCGCTGCGACGGCACCGGCAAGCGCCGCTCCCCGACCGGCCGCGCGTTCCGGCTTTGCCGCCGCTGCGGTGGTTCGGGCCGCCGCCTGCGCGCCGGTCGCTGGATCTACAACCACCTGTCCAACACCCGCCGGGACGCCCGATGAACCGCAACCCGAAGCGGCACCCCGACTGGTGCGCCCGCGGGCACCGCTGCGGCCTCGGCGAGCACCGCGCCGACCCGCTGACCATCGCCATCCCCGGCCACGGCCGCGCCACCCTCACCCGCGTACGCGGCGCGGACGGGCGGGAGCACGCCGAGGTGCGGCTCACCGTCGCACTGGCCGACGCCGAGCCGTGGCGCGCGGGTGCAGCTCCTCGGCGTCGCCACCGACCTGCGCGCCCTGATCGATCGCGCCACCCGCGCCGGTCGGCGGTGGGCCGCATGAGCACACGGCTGGACTGGCGCCGCAACCACGTGAACTGGAACCCCAAGCCCTGCCACATCTGCGGACGTCCCGCGCTGATGTGCGACGAACGCGACGTGCCCTGCCATCTGGTGTGCGCGCAAGCCGAAGCGGACGCGCCGACCGACCAGAGCAGCAACGGCGATGCACCTCTTGCCGTCGTGGTCGACCTGCCCATCCCGCCGGTCGTCGACCTGTCTACCCGTCGCCGGATCGCATGATCCGTGACCGTTCTTTGAGGAGCGATCCATGAGCCGAACGACGCACGATCTGGCCGCTGAGCAGGCCCGTGATCGGTGCGGTACTGCTCGCCTCGGACGTGCTCGGCGACCTGGCCGTCACGCTCGCCCCCGGGCGGACTTCCACCGCCCGGACCACGCCGCGCTGTGGGAAACCGCTGCTCGGCCTGCACGCGGCCGGACGCCCGATCGACGCCGTCGCCGTGGCCGCACACCTCGCCGAGGCGGGCGACCTGGCCAAGGTCGGCGGCGCCGCCTACCTGCACACACTCATGCGGGCCGTGCCGAGCGTGGCCAACGCCGGGCACTACGCCGCGATCGTGGCCGACCACGCCCGGCGCCGTCACGTGGTCGACCTCGGCGCCCAGCTCGCCGACCTGGCCACCTCCGGCGCCGACGTCACCGACGTCGTCGCCGCCGGGCGAGCGATGCTCGACACCGCCACCGCGGGCGGGTGGCCAACGCTGATCCCGATCGGCACCGGGCGGCACCTGCCCGCGTTCCCGGCCGAGGTGCTGCCCGACTGGGTCGCCGAAATGGTCTACGCCGTCGCGGAGTTCACCCAAACACCGCTCGACCTGCCCGGCAGCATCGCCCTCGCCGCGCTGTCCACGGCCGCCGGTGGCCGCGCCGAGGTGGAGGTACGCGGCTCCTGGCGGGAACCAACGAACCTGTTCACCGTCGTTGTACTACCGCCCGGTTCCCGCAAGTCGGCGGTGTTCTCCGCGATGACCGGGCCACTGCTCGGCGCTGAGCGGGCGCTGGTGGAGCGGACCAAGCCGGTCATCGTGGAGGCCGAGCTGGCCGCGCGGGTGGCGGGCAAGGCCGCCGACCGGGCCGCCAACGCGGCAGCGAACGCCGACGTGTCCGGCCGTGACACGCTGCTCGCGGAGGCGACCGCCGCCGCGATGCAGGCCGACGCGGTCACCGTCCCCGTGCTGCCGCAGTTGGTCGCCGACGACGTGACGAGCGAGGCAGCAGCGTCGCTGCTGGCCGCGCAGGGCGGCCGTCTGGCGGTGCTGTCCCCGGAGGGCGGCATCTTCGCCACCATCGCCGGGCGCTATTCCGGCACGCCCAACCTGGAGGTGTTCCTCAAGGGCCACGCCGGGGACATGATGCGCATCGGCCGGCAGAGCCGCGACGCCGAACACGTAGAGAAACCAGCGCTCACCCTCGGCCTGGCGGTACAGCCTGACGTGCTGCGCGACATCGCTGGCATGCCCGGCTTCCGTGGCCTCGGCCTGCTCGCCCGCATCCTGTTCTCGCTGCCGGAGAACACCGTGGGCCGCCGCAAGGTCGGCGCCGATCCGATACCCGCCGACGTGGCCACCACGTACGCGGAGAACCTGACCGCGCTGGTGCTGTCCCTCGCGGAGTGGACCGACCCGGCCGTGCTGCCCCTCACCGCCGAGGCCAACCAACGGGTGCTCGACATCGAGCGCACCGTCGAGCCGCGTCTCGCGCCGGGCGGGGCGTGGGGACACATCGTGGACTGGGGCAGCAAGTACACCGGCGCCGTCGTCCGGCTCGCCGGGCTGATCCACCTCGCCGAACACCTGCGCGACGGGTGGGGCAAGCCGATCAGCGCCGACACCATCGACCGCGCCGCCCTGCTCGGCGACTACTTCGCCGCGCACGCCCTGGCCGCGTTCGACGACATGGGCGCCGACCCGGCCACCCGCAACGCCCGCACCGTGCTGGCCTGGATCGAACGCACCGGCAGCACCGCGTTCACCAAACGGGAACTGTTCCGCGCGGTAAAGACCGCCCAGCTCGCCACCGTCGCCGACCTCGACTCCGCGCTTGACGTGCTCGACGCACACGGCTACCTGCGCCTACTGGAGCCACCGGCGCGTACCGCCAAGGGCGGACGGCCACCGTCGCCGAGCTACCTCGTGCACCCCGAGGTACACCGTCCCGCCGCCACAGTCCACGCCATCGACGCGGCACGACGAACGGCGTGAGGCCACTGACAGAACTGACAGAACTGACACAACCCCATCCCGGCCGAGGTTCTGTCAGTTCTGTCAGTTCTGTCACCCGCATCTCGCGGCGCTCAGCGACCACGCCAGCCGACAGGCCGACCGCCTCGGAGCCCCTTAGGCCGACCGACGCTTAGGAAGACATAGACATGCGTAAGATCTTGCCTCTGCGGCCCTCTCAGACCCCCTCCCAAACGCCCGTAGACGTTCCGCCCGCCCGTAACCAGCCGGAGGACCCCCCGCGCTCGGCGGGCGGTCAGCGTCGATCTCAGCGCCCCGTACGCATCGATAGGGAGCCGCGATCCGTGGGCCGCCGAGAGTTCCTGACCCTTGCCGACTTCCTCGCCGAGCTGGACGGGCATGGCAGAGCCACGAGGTGTGTGCACTCCTCGTTTCTACGCCGCACCCCGAAGACTGTCTAGTCAATCTAGGCAAACCTCTTGACGCGGCGCCGACGCGGCCCTCAATATCGATGGCAGGCAGATTTTCTAGTCAATCTAGACAATCGAACTCCCGGCCGGGGGTCGTGGGAATGGCTGCATCTCCGTGTGGCGCGCCCGTGATCCGCCGTGTCCGCAAGGTTTTTGAGAATTGAAAACGGCCGCACCTCCATTGAAAAGGTTGCACCGCAAGGGTTTTGACCCTCGCACCCAAATTTAGCCCCGCTGTAACGGGCTTCACACAACGATTCCCGCCCGACCTAGGGTCTATCTCGGCCGGGCGGTCGTCTCGATCTCACAGGAGAGACCGTGAACCACGAACGTGACGAACCGACCGCCGCCGACCTGGCGGCGATTGAGGCGGAGATGCCGCTGATCGAGGCGGAGATGACCCTGCTCGACGCCGAGATCAGGGTCATCACCGCCGAGCCCGAACCGACCGCGCTGGACTGGCGCCGGATGCGCCGCGCTGAGGCGCTCGTGCGCCGGGAATTGGTCAAGCTGCACGCCACCCGCACCACCCCGGCCCCGGCGCGGGCCGCCTGATGAACACGCCCCGTCTGCCCTGCCCGCTCGCCGAGCGGTGCGAGTCCTGCGACGACACCACCGACCTCGACGTCTACGAGGCGGAAACCTTGGTCGGCGTGACGTGCCTGACCCTGTGCCGCATCTGCGCCGAGGACGAGTGCACGCCCCCGCTCGACCTGCCCAGCGCGGTCCACCGGGCGCTGATCCACCGCGAGCACCTGGCCACTACCCCGAATGGAGACACGACGTGACCACCGCTATCGCCTCCAGTGCCTACCCCGCTCCGATCGAGGCCCTGTTGCCCGAGGCCCGCAAGCTCGCCGAGCGGCTCGGCGAGATTCCGTCGCGCAACGCGCTCATGAAGGAGTTCAGGATCGGCGCGCCGAAGGCCAACGCGGTCCGGGAGGCGCTCGCCGACGAGCGCGCCGAGATTCCCGCGCCGCGCTCGCTGCGCGCCGTGCCGGACCTGGCGCCGCAGGACGACCCCACCGAGGACGCCGCCGGGCCTGCCGCGCCGGTGGAGGCGCCGCCGGTCGCTGAGGCGCCGGAGCTTGCGCCGCTGGCCACGGGTGCCGGACACCCGGAAACCAACATCACCACCGCCCCGGCCGCCGATGTCGTCCCGGCCGCGCCGCCCGTGAAGGTGCCCGCCCGGCGCAAGCCGCGCTCGTGGCCGGTGTGGGTCCTGGCGCTGCCCGCGTTCGTGGCCATCTGGTCCGGGTGGGTCGGCCTGGGTGAGCTGACCGGGTTCGGGGTGGTTCACCCGCTGCCCGGGATCGCGGACGGGTTCTCCATCAACACCGCGATCACGCTGCCGATCGGTGTCGAGACGTACGCCGCGTACGCCCTGGCGGTGTGGCTGTCCGGCGCCTACAGCAAGGCGGTGCGGGCGTTCGCCCGCTGGTCGGCGATCGGCTCCCTGATCTTCGGCGCGGCCGGGCAGATCGCCTACCACCTGATGACCGCCGCCGGGATCACCAACGCCCCGTGGTGGATCACCACCGCCGTTGCCTGCCTGCCCGTGGCCGTGCTCGGCATGGGCGCCGCCCTGGCCCACCTGATCCACGCCGACCACGAGTAGCACCGCCCGGTGCGCGGCCCCCAGCCCTGGAAAGCACGGCCGCGCACCGGTCCCCCATCCCTCCAACAGGAAGTCGGGAGATCCCCATCATGGCAAGTTCCACGGACGCTGGCACCCTCGCCGCTGTCTTTGTCGCCCTCTACGCCGCACACCAGGTCGCCGACCACTGGGTGCAGACCCAGCACCAGGCCGACCACAAGGCTGACCCCGGCTGGCGCGGTCACCTCGCCTGCGCTGCGCACGTGGCCACCTACACCGCGACCGCTGTCGCCGCGCTCATCCTGGCCGTGGCCGTGACCGGTCTGAGCCTGCACCTGGGCTGGACCGCTGCCGGGTTGGCGGTGTCGGCGGTGACGCACCACATCGCCGACCGGCGGGTGCCGCTGCGTCGGATGGCCGACGCGTTGCGCAAGTCGCCGGGATGGCTGGAACGCGGCGGCGGCCTCTACGCCCTCGACCAGGCATGGCACGTCGGCTGGTTGTTCATCGCTGCTCTGCTCATCACGATCGGTGGGTGACCCGGTGACCGCAACGCCGTTCTTCGCTGGCGATCCGCTGCTGCGGATGCTGACCGGCCTCAACCTGCCCGCCGACGACTTCGTGGTGTTCGGCTCTGGGCCGCTGCTGGCCCACGGGCTGCGCCGCGACCTCGGCGACCTGGACGTGGTCGCTCGGGGCGAGGCGTGGCGCCGGTTGGCTCGCTGGTGTCAGCCGACCCCCGCGCCGTCCGGGCACGGCCTCACGATCAGCCTCACCCTCGAAGTGGCCGACCGATGGCTGCCCGGGTGGGACACCGATCGCCTGATCGGCGCCGCTGAGCGCCACGCCGGGCTCCCGTTCGCCCCGCTGTCCGCCGTGCGAGCGAGCAAGGCGAGCACTGCCCGACCCAAGGACCACAACGACATCGCCCTGATTGACGCCATCACCACGACGGAGGACGCGGCATGAACGGCACCCCTGACCGAGATGACCCGAACGGGTTCGACTGGTCCAAGTACGAAGACGAGGTGACCGACGTTGCCGACGTGGTCGACCTGGGCGCGGCCCGCGCCCGCCGTGGCGCGCCGACGCCGGGCGACCCCGGCCGCGACGACGACCAGCCCGACGACCAGGCCGACGACGACGGTTACGACGCCGAGTCGGTTGACGACGGTCCCGGCCGCGATGGTGGGCTGGTCGACCGGGCCGACGACATCCCGGCCGAGGTGTTGCAGCGCCAGCAGCACCGCCGGCCGATCCTGGCCGACTGGGCGCGGTCCCGGCGGGCGTTCCGCGCCGCGCTGCGGCACAAGCTCAAGGACGTCGGTTACGTGGCCGCCTATCACGGGGTGCGGTTGCCGAAGTACGCCGCGAAAACCGCTGTGTGGGCGCCGGTGGGCCTGTTCCGGGGCACCGGGCGGGCGCTGCGCTGGGCCAGCGCCGAGGAGGGCAACTGGGCGCTTCGGCAGGCTGCCGCGCAGCGCGGCGACGCCGACGCGTGGCTGAAGCTTGACGCCCGCCGCCAACGCCAGTCCACGTGGCGGTGGTGGGTGCTGGGCGCGTCGGCCGCTGCGATGGCGGCCGGGGCGACTGTGGTCGCGCTCGGGCCGGAGTGGTGGCGCTACGCTGCCGCTGCTGTCGTCGTGCCGGTGTTGGCGCGGGTCGGTCGCCCGGCGGATAAGCCGCTCACCGATCGGGTGTCGGAGGGCACCCGCTACCGCAAGCTGACCGCCGAGCTGGTGCGCCGGGCGCTGACGTCGTTGCAGATGGCGGCCATCAACTCTGCCGTGGCCAAGGACTCGAAGGCGATCAGTTTCCCGGTCGACATCCACCGCGACGGGCCGGGGCACCTGGCCGTGGTCGACCTGCCGTACGGGGTGGAGGCGTCCGAGGTGGTCGCCCGGCGGGGCAAGCTCGCCTCGGCGATGCGGCTGCCGCTGGATCAGGTGTGGCCGGAACCGGCGCCGGGACACACCGGCCGCCTCGCGTTGTGGGTCGGCTACGAACCGGCCTCGGCGATGAAACAACCCGCGTGGCCGCTGCTGTCGGCGTCGGCGAAGGTCGACGTGTTTAAGACGTTCCCGTTCGCGACCACGCCGCGCCTCGACGCGGTCGGCATCGACCTGATGTTCCGCAACTACCTCTTCGGCGGTCAGCCCGGCTCGGGTAAGACGTTCGCACTGCGGGATCTGATCCTGGCCGCCGCCCTCGACGCCCGGGTGGAGATCCGAGGCTATGAGCTCAAGGGCGTCGGTGACTTCGCCGTCCTGTCGCCGGTGATGGCGGAGTACGGCAACGGCTTCGACGACGACACATTGGCCCGGTGCTTCGCGTTCATCGAGTGGCTGTACGAGGAGTGCCGCCGCCGCTCCAAGCGCATCGAGCACTACGCCAAGCTGGGCAAGGCGCCGGAGAACAAGGTGACGCCGGAGTTGGCGTCCCTCAAGGGTTCCGGGCTGCACCCGCTCGTGGCGTGGTTCGATGAGCTGCAAGAGCTGATGACGTCCAAGTACGGCAAGGACGCCGGGGAGATCCTGGAGAAGGTCATCAAGCTCGGCCGCGCCCTGGGCGTCATCATCCTGATCGGGACGCAGATCCCGGACAAGGACAACCTGCCGACCGGCATCACCCGCAACGTGAACTCCCGGTTCTGCCTGTCGGTGGCCGACCAGACCGCCAACGACATGATTCTCGGGACGTCGGCGTACAAGAACGGCTACCGGGCCACGGTGTTTCAGCCGGTGGTGGAGGCCGGGTGGGGCATCCTGGCCGGGTTCGGCAAGCCGTCGCCGGTGCGGTCGTTCTACGTCGACACCACCGCTGCCGAGCGCATCGTGGCCCGCGCGGTCGCGCTGCGCACCGGCGCCGGGACGCTGCCCAACCCCGAGGAGCAGACCCGCGACACGGCACCGGCGTTCGACCTGCTCGGCGACCTCGCCCGCATCTGGCCGGCAGGGGAGAAGGCGGCGTGGAACGAGACGCTGTGTGCCCTGCTCGCCGAGCTGCGCCCCGACGTCTACGCCGGGTGGGAGCCCGCGCAACTGTCGACGGCGCTCAAGCCGCACGGTGCGGTGAAGGTCGGCGACGTCGGCCGCCGCATCGACGGCAAGGCCACCACCCGGCGCGGCATCAAGCACGCCGACCTCCTCACCGCGATTGCGGAGCGTGACCGGAAGCAGCGTAGCGACTGACCCCGCCGGGGGTGCTAGCGCTAGCGGCCAGCCCTGCTAGCGCTAGCACCCCCGCTAGCACCGAAACCGATCATCCACCTGGGCTCTAGCGGATAGCAGCCCACGGCCTTTCACGCCCGAAAACCGGCCCTGGAGGCACTTGTGGACCCCCAAACGAAGGCCACTATCACGCTCGTCCTGCTCACCGTCGCTGTCACGCTCGGTTACGCCCTCGCGTGCTGGGTGTGGCCGTTCAAGGCCTGCGGCCGCTGCGACGGCACCGGCAAGCGCCGCTCCCCGACCGGCCGCGCGTTCCGGCTTTGCCGCCGCTGCGGTGGTTCGGGCCGCCGCCTGCGCGCCGGTCGCTGGATCTACAACCACCTGTCCAACACCCGCCGGGACGCCCGATGAACCGCAACCCGAAGCGGCACCCCGACTGGTGCGCCCGCGGGCACCGCTGCGGCCTCGGCGAGCACCGCGCCGACCCGCTGACCATCGCCATCCCCGGCCACGGCCGCGCCACCCTCACCCGCGTACGCGGCGCGGACGGGCGGGAGCACGCCGAGGTGCGGCTCACCGTCGCACTGGCCGACGCCGAGCCGTGCGCGCGGGTGCAGCTCCTCGGCGTCGCCACCGACCTGCGCGCCCTGATCGATCGCGCCACCCGCGCCGGTCGGCGGTGGGCCGCATGAGCACACGGCTGGACTGGCGCCGCAACCACGTGAACTGGAACCCCAAGCCCTGCCACATCTGCGGACGTCCCGCGCTGATGTGCGACGAACGCGACGTGCCCTGCCATCTGGTGTGCGCGCAAGCCGAAGCGGACGCGCCGACCGACCAGAGCAGCAACGGCGATGCACCTCTTGCCGTCGTGGTCGACCTGCCCATCCCGCCGGTCGTCGACCTGTCTACCCGTCGCCGGATCGCATGATCCGTGACCGTTCTTTGAGGAGCGATCCATGAGCCGAACGACGCACGATCTGGCCGCTGAGCAGGCCGTGATCGGTGCGGTACTGCTCGCCTCGGACGTGCTCGGCGACCTGGCCGTCACGCTCGCCCCGGGCGACTTCCACCGCCCGGACCACGCCGCGCTGTGGGAAACGCTGCTCGGCCTGCACGCGGCCGGACGCCCGATCGACGCCGTCGCCGTGGCCGCACACCTCGCCGAGGCGGGCGACCTGGCCAAGGTCGGCGGCGCCGCCTACCTGCACACACTCATGCGGGCCGTGCCGAGCGTGGCCAACGCCGGGCACTACGCCGCGATCGTGGCCGACCACGCCCGGCGCCGTCACGTGGTCGACCTCGGCGCCCAGCTCGCCGACCTGGCCACCTCCGGCGCCGACGTCACCGACGTCGTCGCCGCCGGGCGAGCGATGCTCGACACCGCCACCGCGGGCGGGTGGCCAACGCTGATCCCGATCGGCACCGGGCGGCACCTGCCCGCGTTCCCGGCCGAGGTGCTGCCCGACTGGGTCGCCGAAATGGTCTACGCCGTCGCGGAGTTCACCCAAACACCGCTCGACCTGCCCGGCAGCATCGCCCTCGCCGCGCTGTCCACGGCCGCCGGTGGCCGCGCCGAGGTGGAGGTACGCGGCTCCTGGCGGGAACCAACGAACCTGTTCACCGTCGTTGTACTACCGCCCGGTTCCCGCAAGTCGGCGGTGTTCTCCGCGATGACCGGGCCACTGCTCGGCGCTGAGCGGGCGCTGGTGGAGCGGACCAAGCCGGTCATCGTGGAGGCCGAGCTGGCCGCGCGGGTGGCGGGCAAGGCCGCCGACCGGGCCGCCAACGCGGCAGCGAACGCCGACGTGTCCGGCCGTGACACGCTGCTCGCGGAGGCGACCGCCGCCGCGATGCAGGCCGACGCGGTCACCGTCCCCGTGCTGCCGCAGTTGGTCGCCGACGACGTGACGAGCGAGGCAGCAGCGTCGCTGCTGGCCGCGCAGGGCGGCCGTCTGGCGGTGCTGTCCCCGGAGGGCGGCATCTTCGCCACCATCGCCGGGCGCTATTCCGGCACGCCCAACCTGGAGGTGTTCCTCAAGGGCCACGCCGGGGACATGATGCGCATCGGCCGGCAGAGCCGCGACGCCGAACACGTAGAGAAACCAGCGCTCACCCTCGGCCTGGCGGTACAGCCTGACGTGCTGCGCGACATCGCTGGCATGCCCGGCTTCCGTGGCCTCGGCCTGCTCGCCCGCATCCTGTTCTCGCTGCCGGAGAACACCGTGGGCCGCCGCAAGGTCGGCGCCGATCCGATACCCGCCGACGTGGCCACCACGTACGCGGAGAACCTGACCGCGCTGGTGCTGTCCCTCGCGGAGTGGACCGACCCGGCCGTGCTGCCCCTCACCGCCGAGGCCAACCAACGGGTGCTCGACATCGAGCGCACCGTCGAGCCGCGTCTCGCGCCGGGCGGGGCGTGGGGACACATCGTGGACTGGGGCAGCAAGTACACCGGCGCCGTCGTCCGGCTCGCCGGGCTGATCCACCTCGCCGAACACCTGCGCGACGGGTGGGGCAAGCCGATCAGCGCCGACACCATCGACCGCGCCGCCCTGCTCGGCGACTACTTCGCCGCGCACGCCCTGGCCGCGTTCGACGACATGGGCGCCGACCCGGCCACCCGCAACGCCCGCACCGTGCTGGCCTGGATCGAACGCACCGGCAGCACCGCGTTCACCAAACGGGAACTGTTCCGCGCGGTAAAGACCGCCCAGCTCGCCACCGTCGCCGACCTCGACTCCGCGCTTGACGTGCTCGACGCACACGGCTACCTGCGCCTACTGGAGCCACCGGCGCGTACCGCCAAGGGCGGACGGCCACCGTCGCCGAGCTACCTCGTGCACCCCGAGGTACACCGTCCCGCCGCCACAGTCCACGCCATCGACGCGGCACGACGAACGGCGTGAGGCCACTGACAGAACTGACAGAACTGACACAACCCCATCCCGGCCGAGGTTCTGTCAGTTCTGTCAGTTCTGTCACCCGCATCTCGCGGCGCTCAGCGACCACGCCAGCCGACAGGCCGACCGCCTCGGAGCCCCTTAGGCCGACCGACGCTTAGGAAGACATAGACATGCGTAAGATCTTGCCTCTGCGGCCCTCTCAGACCCCCTCCCAAACGCCCGTAGACGTTCCGCCCGCCCGTAACCAGCCGGAGGACCCCCCGCGCTCGGCGGGCGGTCAGCGTCGATCTCAGCGCCCCGTACGCATCGATAGGGAGCCGCGATCCGTGGGCCGCCGAGAGTTCCTGACCCTTGCCGACTTCCTCGCCGAGCTGGACGGGCATGGCAGAGCCACGAGGTGTGTGCACTCCTCGTTTCTACGCCGCACCCCGAAGACTGTCTAGTCAATCTAGGCAAACCTCTTGACGCGGCGCCGACGCGGCCCTCAATATCGATGGCAGGCAGATTTTCTAGTCAATCTAGACAATCGAACTCCCGGCCGGGGGTCGTGGGAATGGCTGCATCTCCGTGTGGCGCGCCCGTGATCCGCCGTGTCCGCAAGGTTTTTGAGAATTGAAAACGGCCGCACCTCCATTGAAAAGGTTGCACCGCAAGGGTTTTGACCCTCGCACCCAAATTTAGCCCCGCTGTAACGGGCTTCACACAACGATTCCCGCCCGACCTAGGGTCTATCTCGGCCGGGCGGTCGTCTCGATCTCACAGGAGAGACCGTGAACCACGAACGTGACGAACCGACCGCCGCCGACCTGGCGGCGATTGAGGCGGAGATGCCGCTGATCGAGGCGGAGATGACCCTGCTCGACGCCGAGATCAGGGTCATCACCGCCGAGCCCGAACCGACCGCGCTGGACTGGCGCCGGATGCGCCGCGCTGAGGCGCTCGTGCGCCGGGAATTGGTCAAGCTGCACGCCACCCGCACCACCCCGGCCCCGGCGCGGGCCGCCTGATGAACACGCCCCGTCTGCCCTGCCCGCTCGCCGAGCGGTGCGAGTCCTGCGACGACACCACCGACCTCGACGTCTACGAGGCGGAAACCTTGGTCGGCGTGACGTGCCTGACCCTGTGCCGCATCTGCGCCGAGGACGAGTGCACGCCCCCGCTCGACCTGCCCAGCGCGGTCCACCGGGCGCTGATCCACCGCGAGCACCTGGCCACTACCCCGAATGGAGACACGACGTGACCACCGCTATCGCCTCCAGTGCCTACCCCGCTCCGATCGAGGCCCTGTTGCCCGAGGCCCGCAAGCTCGCCGAGCGGCTCGGCGAGATTCCGTCGCGCAACGCGCTCATGAAGGAGTTCAGGATCGGCGCGCCGAAGGCCAACGCGGTCCGGGAGGCGCTCGCCGACGAGCGCGCCGAGATTCCCGCGCCGCGCTCGCTGCGCGCCGTGCCGGACCTGGCGCCGCAGGACGACCCCACCGAGGACGCCGCCGGGCCTGCCGCGCCGGTGGAGGCGCCGCCGGTCGCTGAGGCGCCGGAGCTTGCGCCGCTGGCCACGGGTGCCGGACACCCGGAAACCAACATCACCACCGCCCCGGCCGCCGATGTCGTCCCGGCCGCGCCGCCCGTGAAGGTGCCCGCCCGGCGCAAGCCGCGCTCGTGGCCGGTGTGGGTCCTGGCGCTGCCCGCGTTCGTGGCCATCTGGTCCGGGTGGGTCGGCCTGGGTGAGCTGACCGGGTTCGGGGTGGTTCACCCGCTGCCCGGGATCGCGGACGGGTTCTCCATCAACACCGCGATCACGCTGCCGATCGGTGTCGAGACGTACGCCGCGTACGCCCTGGCGGTGTGGCTGTCCGGCGCCTACAGCAAGGCGGTGCGGGCGTTCGCCCGCTGGTCGGCGATCGGCTCCCTGATCTTCGGCGCGGCCGGGCAGATCGCCTACCACCTGATGACCGCCGCCGGGATCACCAACGCCCCGTGGTGGATCACCACCGCCGTTGCCTGCCTGCCCGTGGCCGTGCTCGGCATGGGCGCCGCCCTGGCCCACCTGATCCACGCCGACCACGAGTAGCACCGCCCGGTGCGCGGCCCCCAGCCCTGGAAAGCACGGCCGCGCACCGGTCCCCCATCCCTCCAACAGGAAGTCGGGAGATCCCCATCATGGCAAGTTCCACGGACGCTGGCACCCTCGCCGCTGTCTTTGTCGCCCTCTACGCCGCACACCAGGTCGCCGACCACTGGGTGCAGACCCAGCACCAGGCCGACCACAAGGCTGACCCCGGCTGGCGCGGTCACCTCGCCTGCGCTGCGCACGTGGCCACCTACACCGCGACCGCTGTCGCCGCGCTCATCCTGGCCGTGGCCGTGACCGGTCTGAGCCTGCACCTGGGCTGGACCGCTGCCGGGTTGGCGGTGTCGGCGGTGACGCACCACATCGCCGACCGGCGGGTGCCGCTGCGTCGGATGGCCGACGCGTTGCGCAAGTCGCCGGGATGGCTGGAACGCGGCGGCGGCCTCTACGCCCTCGACCAGGCATGGCACGTCGGCTGGTTGTTCATCGCTGCTCTGCTCATCACGATCGGTGGGTGACCCGGTGACCGCAACGCCGTTCTTCGCTGGCGATCCGCTGCTGCGGATGCTGACCGGCCTCAACCTGCCCGCCGACGACTTCGTGGTGTTCGGCTCTGGGCCGCTGCTGGCCCACGGGCTGCGCCGCGACCTCGGCGACCTGGACGTGGTCGCTCGGGGCGAGGCGTGGCGCCGGTTGGCTCGCTGGTGTCAGCCGACCCCCGCGCCGTCCGGGCACGGCCTCACGATCAGCCTCACCCTCGAAGTGGCCGACCGATGGCTGCCCGGGTGGGACACCGATCGCCTGATCGGCGCCGCTGAGCGCCACGCCGGGCTCCCGTTCGCCCCGCTGTCCGCCGTGCGAGCGAGCAAGGCGAGCACTGCCCGACCCAAGGACCACAACGACATCGCCCTGATTGACGCCATCACCACGACGGAGGACGCGGCATGAACGGCACCCCTGACCGAGATGACCCGAACGGGTTCGACTGGTCCAAGTACGAAGACGAGGTGACCGACGTTGCCGACGTGGTCGACCTGGGCGCGGCCCGCGCCCGCCGTGGCGCGCCGACGCCGGGCGACCCCGGCCGCGACGACGACCAGCCCGACGACCAGGCCGACGACGACGGTTACGACGCCGAGTCGGTTGACGACGGTCCCGGCCGCGATGGTGGGCTGGTCGACCGGGCCGACGACATCCCGGCCGAGGTGTTGCAGCGCCAGCAGCACCGCCGGCCGATCCTGGCCGACTGGGCGCGGTCCCGGCGGGCGTTCCGCGCCGCGCTGCGGCACAAGCTCAAGGACGTCGGTTACGTGGCCGCCTATCACGGGGTGCGGTTGCCGAAGTACGCCGCGAAAACCGCTGTGTGGGCGCCGGTGGGCCTGTTCCGGGGCACCGGGCGGGCGCTGCGCTGGGCCAGCGCCGAGGAGGGCAACTGGGCGCTTCGGCAGGCTGCCGCGCAGCGCGGCGACGCCGACGCGTGGCTGAAGCTTGACGCCCGCCGCCAACGCCAGTCCACGTGGCGGTGGTGGGTGCTGGGCGCGTCGGCCGCTGCGATGGCGGCCGGGGCGACTGTGGTCGCGCTCGGGCCGGAGTGGTGGCGCTACGCTGCCGCTGCTGTCGTCGTGCCGGTGTTGGCGCGGGTCGGTCGCCCGGCGGATAAGCCGCTCACCGATCGGGTGTCGGAGGGCACCCGCTACCGCAAGCTGACCGCCGAGCTGGTGCGCCGGGCGCTGACGTCGTTGCAGATGGCGGCCATCAACTCTGCCGTGGCCAAGGACTCGAAGGCGATCAGTTTCCCGGTCGACATCCACCGCGACGGGCCGGGGCACCTGGCCGTGGTCGACCTGCCCGTACGGGGTGGAGGCGTCCGAGGTGGTCGCCCGGCGGGGCAAGCTCGCCTCGGCGATGCGGCTGCCGCTGGATCAGGTGTGGCCGGAACCGGCGCCGGGACACACCGGCCGCCTCGCGTTGTGGGTCGGCTACGAACCGGCCTCGGCGATGAAACAACCCGCGTGGCCGCTGCTGTCGGCGTCGGCGAAGGTCGACGTGTTTAAGACGTTCCCGTTCGCGACCACGCCGCGCCTCGACGCGGTCGGCATCGACCTGATGTTCCGCAACTACCTCTTCGGCGGTCAGCCCGGCTCGGGTAAGACGTTCGCACTGCGGGATCTGATCCTGGCCGCCGCCCTCGACGCCCGGGTGGAGATCCGAGGCTATGAGCTCAAGGGCGTCGGTGACTTCGCCGTCCTGTCGCCGGTGATGGCGGAGTACGGCAACGGCTTCGACGACGACACATTGGCCCCGGTGCTTCGCGTTCATCGAGTGGCTGTACGAGGAGTGCCGCCGCCGCTCCAAGCGCATCGAGCACTACGCCAAGCTGGGCAAGGCGCCGGAGAACAAGGTGACGCCGGAGTTGGCGTCCCTCAAGGGTTCCGGGCTGCACCCGCTCGTGGCGTGGTTCGATGAGCTGCAAGAGCTGATGACGTCCAAGTACGGCAAGGACGCCGGGGAGATCCTGGAGAAGGTCATCAAGCTCGGCCGCGCCCTGGGCGTCATCATCCTGATCGGGACGCAGATCCCGGACAAGGACAACCTGCCGACCGGCATCACCCGCAACGTGAACTCCCGGTTCTGCCTGTCGGTGGCCGACCAGACCGCCAACGACATGATTCTCGGGACGTCGGCGTACAAGAACGGCTACCGGGCCACGGTGTTTCAGCCGGTGGTGGAGGCCGGGTGGGGCATCCTGGCCGGGTTCGGCAAGCCGTCGCCGGTGCGGTCGTTCTACGTCGACACCACCGCTGCCGAGCGCATCGTGGCCCGCGCGGTCGCGCTGCGCACCGGCGCCGGGACGCTGCCCAACCCCGAGGAGCAGACCCGCGACACGGCACCGGCGTTCGACCTGCTCGGCGACCTCGCCCGCATCTGGCCGGCAGGGGAGAAGGCGGCGTGGAACGAGACGCTGTGTGCCCTGCTCGCCGAGCTGCGCCCCGACGTCTACGCCGGGTGGGAGCCCGCGCAACTGTCGACGGCGCTCAAGCCGCACGGTGCGGTGAAGGTCGGCGACGTCGGCCGCCGCATCGACGGCAAGGCCACCACCCGGCGCGGCATCAAGCACGCCGACCTCCTCACCGCGATTGCGGAGCGTGACCGGAAGCAGCGTAGCGACTGACCCCGCCGGGGGTGCTAGCGCTAGCGGCCAGCCCTGCTAGCGCTAGCACCCCCGCTAGCACCGAAACCGATCATCCACCTGGGCTCTAGCGGATAGCAGCCCACGGCCTTTCACGCCCGAAAACCGGCCCTGGAGGCACTTGTGGACCCCCAAACGAAGGCCACTATCACGCTCGTCCTGCTCACCGTCGCTGTCACGCTCGGTTACGCCCTCGCGTGCTGGGTGTGGCCGTTCAAGGCCTGCGGCCGCTGCGACGGCACCGGCAAGCGCCGCTCCCCGACCGGCCGCGCGTTCCGGCTTTGCCGCCGCTGCGGTGGTTCGGGCCGCCGCCTGCGCGCCGGTCGCTGGATCTACAACCACCTGTCCAACACCCGCCGGGACGCCCGATGAACCGCAACCCGAAGCGGCACCCCGACTGGTGCGCCCGCGGGCACCGCTGCGGCCTCGGCGAGCACCGCGCCGACCCGCTGACCATCGCCATCCCCGGCCACGGCCGCGCCACCCTCACCCGCGTACGCGGCGCGGACGGGCGGGAGCACGCCGAGGTGCGGCTCACCGTCGCACTGGCCGACGCCGAGCCGTGCGCGCGGGTGCAGCTCCTCGGCGTCGCCACCGACCTGCGCGCCCTGATCGATCGCGCCACCCGCGCCGGTCGGCGGTGGGCCGCATGAGCACACGGCTGGACTGGCGCCGCAACCACGTGAACTGGAACCCCAAGCCCTGCCACATCTGCGGACGTCCCGCGCTGATGTGCGACGAACGCGACGTGCCCTGCCATCTGGTGTGCGCGCAAGCCGAAGCGGACGCGCCGACCGACCAGAGCAGCAACGGCGATGCACCTCTTGCCGTCGTGGTCGACCTGCCCATCCCGCCGGTCGTCGACCTGTCTACCCGTCGCCGGATCGCATGATCCGTGACCGTTCTTTGAGGAGCGATCCATGAGCCGAACGACGCACGATCTGGCCGCTGAGCAGGCCGTGATCGGTGCGGTACTGCTCGCCTCGGACGTGCTCGGCGACCTGGCCGTCACGCTCGCCCCGGGCGACTTCCACCGCCCGGACCACGCCGCGCTGTGGGAAACGCTGCTCGGCCTGCACGCGGCCGGACGCCCGATCGACGCCGTCGCCGTGGCCGCACACCTCGCCGAGGCGGGCGACCTGGCCAAGGTCGGCGGCGCCGCCTACCTGCACACACTCATGCGGGCCGTGCCGAGCGTGGCCAACGCCGGGCACTACGCCGCGATCGTGGCCGACCACGCCCGGCGCCGTCACGTGGTCGACCTCGGCGCCCAGCTCGCCGACCTGGCCACCTCCGGCGCCGACGTCACCGACGTCGTCGCCGCCGGGCGAGCGATGCTCGACACCGCCACCGCGGGCGGGTGGCCAACGCTGATCCCGATCGGCACCGGGCGGCACCTGCCCGCGTTCCCGGCCGAGGTGCTGCCCGACTGGGTCGCCGAAATGGTCTACGCCGTCGCGGAGTTCACCCAAACACCGCTCGACCTGCCCGGCAGCATCGCCCTCGCCGCGCTGTCCACGGCCGCCGGTGGCCGCGCCGAGGTGGAGGTACGCGGCTCCTGGCGGGAACCAACGAACCTGTTCACCGTCGTTGTACTACCGCCCGGTTCCCGCAAGTCGGCGGTGTTCTCCGCGATGACCGGGCCACTGCTCGGCGCTGAGCGGGCGCTGGTGGAGCGGACCAAGCCGGTCATCGTGGAGGCCGAGCTGGCCGCGCGGGTGGCGGGCAAGGCCGCCGACCGGGCCGCCAACGCGGCAGCGAACGCCGACGTGTCCGGCCGTGACACGCTGCTCGCGGAGGCGACCGCCGCCGCGATGCAGGCCGACGCGGTCACCGTCCCCGTGCTGCCGCAGTTGGTCGCCGACGACGTGACGAGCGAGGCAGCAGCGTCGCTGCTGGCCGCGCAGGGCGGCCGTCTGGCGGTGCTGTCCCCGGAGGGCGGCATCTTCGCCACCATCGCCGGGCGCTATTCCGGCACGCCCAACCTGGAGGTGTTCCTCAAGGGCCACGCCGGGGACATGATGCGCATCGGCCGGCAGAGCCGCGACGCCGAACACGTAGAGAAACCAGCGCTCACCCTCGGCCTGGCGGTACAGCCTGACGTGCTGCGCGACATCGCTGGCATGCCCGGCTTCCGTGGCCTCGGCCTGCTCGCCCGCATCCTGTTCTCGCTGCCGGAGAACACCGTGGGCCGCCGCAAGGTCGGCGCCGATCCGATACCCGCCGACGTGGCCACCACGTACGCGGAGAACCTGACCGCGCTGGTGCTGTCCCTCGCGGAGTGGACCGACCCGGCCGTGCTGCCCCTCACCGCCGAGGCCAACCAACGGGTGCTCGACATCGAGCGCACCGTCGAGCCGCGTCTCGCGCCGGGCGGGGCGTGGGGACACATCGTGGACTGGGGCAGCAAGTACACCGGCGCCGTCGTCCGGCTCGCCGGGCTGATCCACCTCGCCGAACACCTGCGCGACGGGTGGGGCAAGCCGATCAGCGCCGACACCATCGACCGCGCCGCCCTGCTCGGCGACTACTTCGCCGCGCACGCCCTGGCCGCGTTCGACGACATGGGCGCCGACCCGGCCACCCGCAACGCCCGCACCGTGCTGGCCTGGATCGAACGCACCGGCAGCACCGCGTTCACCAAACGGGAACTGTTCCGCGCGGTAAAGACCGCCCAGCTCGCCACCGTCGCCGACCTCGACTCCGCGCTTGACGTGCTCGACGCACACGGCTACCTGCGCCTACTGGAGCCACCGGCGCGTACCGCCAAGGGCGGACGGCCACCGTCGCCGAGCTACCTCGTGCACCCCGAGGTACACCGTCCCGCCGCCACAGTCCACGCCATCGACGCGGCACGACGAACGGCGTGAGGCCACTGACAGAACTGACAGAACTGACACAACCCCATCCCGGCCGAGGTTCTGTCAGTTCTGTCAGTTCTGTCACCCGCATCTCGCGGCGCTCAGCGACCACGCCAGCCGACAGGCCGACCGCCTCGGAGCCCCTTAGGCCGACCGACGCTTAGGAAGACATAGACATGCGTAAGATCTTGCCTCTGCGGCCCTCTCAGACCCCCTCCCAAACGCCCGTAGACGTTCCGCCCGCCCGTAACCAGCCGGAGGACCCCCCGCGCTCGGCGGGCGGTCAGCGTCGATCTCAGCGCCCCGTACGCATCGATAGGGAGCCGCGATCCGTGGGCCGCCGAGAGTTCCTGACCCTTGCCGACTTCCTCGCCGAGCTGGACGTGCCGAAGTCGACGTTCTTCCGCTGGAAGGCGATCGGTGAGGCGCCCCGCACCTACAAGCTGCCCAACGGGCAACTCCGCATCCGTCGCACGGACTTTGACGCCTGGCTGGCCAGCCGAGAGGAGCCGCAAGCCGCATGACGACTTTCGACGTTCGGATCTGGGGCATCCAGGAGCACAAGGGCAAGGACCGCAAGACCGGCAAGCCGCGCAGCACGTGGCGGTTGCGGTGGGTGGTGGCCGGCAAAACGTTCGGTGACTCCTTCCAGACGCGGGCGCTGGCGGAGAGCTTCCGGTCGCGGCTGATCGTGGCCCAGCGGGAAGGCGTCGCGTTCGATGAGTCCTGTGGCCTGCCGGAACCGATGGCGCGCGAACTCAAGACACGCTCGTGGTACCAGCACGCCACCGAGTACGTCGACATGAAATGGCCGCACGCGTCGCCGAATCACCGGAAGGGCATCGCCGAAACGCTCGCCACCGTCACGCCCGTACTGCTGTCCAGTGACCGGGGAGTGCCCGACGAAAAGACCATGCGCGCCGCCTTGTACGGCTACGTCTTCAACGCCTCGGTGCGTGCGGCTGGGCCTCCACCGGCCGCGCTGACAAGCGCGGTCACATGGCTACAGGCCAACACCGTCAACCTATCCGTGCTCACGGACGCTGCGTTGGTCCGGAAGGTGCTCGACACACTCGCGCTGCGCATGGACGGCAAGCCAGCAAGCGCGGCCACCGTGACGAGGAAGCGCGCCGTGTTCTCCAACGCCCTGCGATACGCTGTGGAGCTGCGCCTACTCGATGTCCATCCGCTCTCGCTGGTGAGCTGGACGGCGCCGAAGAAGGACGAGGGCGTAGACCGCGCCGTGGTGGCCAACCCGAAGCAGGCCGTCGCGCTACTCGCCGCCGTCGCCGCCGACAGCCCCGAGCTTGAGGCGTTCTTCGGCTGCATGTACTACGCCGGGCTTCGTCCGGAGGAGGTTCTCCACCTTGCCGACGACGAGTTCGAGCGGCCACCGAAGCCGGGCGAGTGGGGCTGGCTACACCTGACCGGCGCGACCGTGGCTGTCGGCCAGGGCTGGAGCAACGACGACCAGGTGACCGAGCACCGTGGGCTGAAGCATCGAGCCAAGACGGCAACCCGGTCGGTGCCCGTGGCGCCGCCGCTTGCCGAGCTACTCACGCGGCATATCGCCAAGTACGAGCCAGCCGACAACGGGCGCCTGTTCGTCACACGCAGAGGGCCAGGAGGGCGCTACGTCCCGACAGCCGGACAGCCGATCCCGAACAACGCCTACACGACCGCGTGGCGGAAGGCGCGCAAGCGCGCGCTCACTCCCGCACAGGCGCGCTCGCCGCTCGCCAGGAGGCCATACGACCTGCGTCATGCCTGCCTGTCGACGTGGCTCAACGCTGGCGTGCCAGCGACGCAGGTTGCCGAGTGGGCAGGCAACAGCGTGAAGGTGCTACTCGACGTCTACGCGAAGTGCCTCGACGGGGGGACAGCGGCGGCACTGCACCGCATCGGCCTGGCGCTGGGGCTCCAACCACCGCCCGACCCCCGCTGACCTCGGCGCCAAAACTTTGTCGCGCATTCGTCGCGACGGGTGAGATTCAGCCGTCCCGGCTGAGACTCAGTGGGACCAACGCGAGAGGGCCGTTACCGGGGTTTCCCCTGGTAACGGCCCTCTCTGTACTGCCAGTGGCGGGTAGAGGATTCGAACCTCTGTAGCTTTCGCGACGGATTTACAGTCCGCTCCCATTGGCCGCTCGGGCAACCCGCCTGGCGCAAGCAAGAATAGCGGTACGCCCCGGGGGCAACGCAAACGGGTACCCTCGGCACGCCCAGAACGTTCTTCGTACGCAGCTACAGGGAGCATCCGCCATGGCTTCGGCACCCTCGTTCGACATCGTCAGCAAGGTCGACCGACAGGAGGTCGACAACGCGCTCAACCAGGCCGAGAAGGAACTTTCCCAGCGGTTCGACTTCCGTGGGACCGGGGCTGAGATCAAGTGGTCCGGCGAGGAGACCGTCGCGCTCCAGGCGGAGACCGAGGAGCGGGTGGTCGCGGCGCTCGAGGTGTTCAAGGAGAAGCTGGTCAAGCGGAACATCTCGCTCAAGTCGCTGGACGCCGGTGAGCCGCGTGCCTCCGGCAAGATCTACAAGATCGACGCCAAGATCATCCAGGGCATCGAGTCCGACAAGGCGAAGGCGATCTCGAAGAAGATCCGCGACGAGGGCCCCAAGGGCGTTCAGGCGCAGATCCAGGGCGACCAGTTGCGGGTCACCGGCAAGAAGAAGGACGACCTACAGGCGGTCATCGCGCTGCTCAAGCAGGAGGACTTCGGCATCGCGCTGCAGTTCACGAACTACCGCTAGACCTGGCGTGGAGGCCGTCCCGCCCGCGGGCGTTGTGCGGGTGGGACGGCGGCTCGTCGGCGCGGGCCCAAACCCGGACGAGCAGGAAGCTGTCGGTGTGCCGTACCTCGACGTCGGGCTGCTCGGAGCGCTCCGGGTCCGCCAGCACGCGGTGGGTCGGTAAGGCCATGTGGCGTGACCCTACACGGGCACGTCGACCTCTTCGCCCTTCCGGGTGAACGACACACGGGCGAGCGGCCCGCCGGGCAGTAGCGCTACCACGGCGCCGAGCGCCACAGCCCCGCCGGCCATGAGAAACGCCCAGACGACACCTCCCGGGCGGTCGACGACCACACCTGTCACGGCGACCCCGGCGGCGCTGGCGGCGACTGAGACGGTCACGAGCCAGGTGTACGCCTCGTTCAGCATCGATCGGGGCACGATCGCGCCGACGAGCGAGTTTTGCACGGTCAGGGCCGGTGCGATCGTGGCGCCCCCGATGACGAGCGCGGCGCCGAGCGCTATGGCGTTGGGCATGGCGGCCAGGACGACGAGGCTGACCGCGACACCGGAGAGGAGCCAGCCGAGCCGCGCGCCGACGCGCGGGCGGGCGCCGAACCAGATGCCGCTGGCCGCGCTGCCGATGCCCCAGACGCCGAGCAGGAAGCCGCCGACGCTCTCCGGGTCGTTTTCGACGTAGGCGGTCGCGTAGGCGGGCACGGCCACACCCGTACTGCCGAATGCAAAGCCCAGCCCGAAGGCCGTGACCAGCAGGGCGGCGAAGCCGGGCACGCGCAGCGGGCCGAGGCCCCGGGCGGGCACGTGGTCGAGGTGGCGGCGCCATGAGCGCATGGCCCGGCCACGGGCGACGATCAGGGTGCCGACCAGCGTGATCACGGCCGCGGCGGCCAGGGCGACGGCCGGCTGCCACAGCGCCACGCAGACCGCGACCAGCATGGGGCCGGCGACGAAGACGATCTCGAAGAGCGCCGTCTCGGCCGCCAGCGCGGTCATGCGGGTCTGCGGCGCGCCGGCGGTCATCGCGTTCCAGGTGCCGCGGATGGCGGCTGTCAGCGGCGGGAACGTCATGCCGGCCAGGATCGCGGCGCCGAGGATCACCGGCAGCGGCAGCGCGTGCTGGCCGGCGAAGATCAGCAAGGCCAGTGTGAGCGGATGGACGAGGCCGGTCGCGACGAGCACCGGAGCCGGGCCGACGCGGTCGGCGAGCCGGCCGACGACCGGGCTGGCCACGGCGGTGGCGATGGCGTAGACCGAGCAGGCGAGCGCCGCTTCGGCGTACCGCCCCGTCGTCTGCTGCAACAGGAGCAACAGCGACAGGGACACCATCCCGATGCCGAGTCGCGCCAGGACGCCGACCACGAGCAGAACAGGCGCTCCGGGGAGCCGCCAGACGGAGGCGTACTGCCGGAGCACCGCGACCTCGTTTCGACCGGTAAGGACTGAAGGGCCTGTCGATACTAACGGCAGGCCCTTCAGGATTCGAGGGAGTTAGCGGTACGTGACGCCGGCCATCTGCTCGAGACGGGCGACGCGCTGCTCCATCGGCGGGTGTGTGGAGAACAGGGAGGCGAGACCGCCGCCCTTGAGGGGATTGTCGATCATGAGATGGGCCTGGCTCGCGAGCTGGCCGTCGGCCGGCAGCGGCATCGCCTGGGTCCCACGGTGGATCTTCCGCAGTGCGCTGGCCAGGGCCAGCGGGTCGGCGGTGAGCTTTGCGCCGGACTCGTCCGCCTGGAACTCCCGGTTCCGGCTGATCGCCATCTGGATGACCATCGCGGCCAGCGGGCCGAGGATCAGCATGAGGAGCATGCCGACGATGCCGGGGCCGTCCTCGTCGTCGCTCGAACCGATCGGCAGGAAGATCGCGAGCTGGGCCAGCATCGTGATCATGCCGCCGAGCGCGCCGGCCACGCTGGAGATGAGGATGTCGCGGTTGTAGACGTGCGACAGCTCGTGGCCGATGACGCCGCGCAGTTCACGGGGGGTCAGCATCTGGAGGATGCCCTGGGTGACGGCGACCGCCGCGTTCTTGGGGTTGCGGCCAGTGGCGAACGCGTTGGGCTGCATGGTGGGGCTGACATAGAGCCGGGGCATGGGCTGCCCCGCCTGGTTGGCCAGCTCGCGGACCATGGCGTACAGCTCGGGAGCCTGCGCCTCCGAGACCGGCTGCGCGTGCATGGCGCGCAGGGCGATCTTGTCGGAGAAGAAGTAGCTGAACGCGTTCATTGCCAGCGACAGGAACACGGCGATGACCAGACCGGTGCTACCGCCGAGCCAGTAGCCGACAAGCAGGATCAGTGAGGTCAGCAGGCCCAGCAGGGCCGCTGTTTTCAGACCGTTGAAATGCCTGTGCTGCATGTCTTCAATAACAGCGCGGCTATCGGTGTACCTTCCCGGCGCCCGCTGTGAACTAGCTGAAAGTCTCGGCGGCCCGGAGCACCGCTTCCGGTGCGAAGCCGAGCAGCACCGCGACCGCGGCGGCGAGGCCGACAGCGGCCGCGACCGGCCAGGCCACCCGCCTTTTCACCATCTCGGGGGACGCCGCGAACAGGGTCGCTGCCGCACGGACGTAGTAGGCGAGGCCGACGACCGCGTTGAGCGCGACGACGATCGCCAGCCAGACGGCGTCGCCGCCGAGCAGCGCGCGCACGACCGCCACCTTCGCGAACAGCCCCGCGAGTCCCGGCGGCAGGCCGGCGAGCCCGGTGAGCGCGATCACGAGGACCGCGGTGATCCAGGGCGAACGGCGGGCCAGCCCGCGGTAGTCGGCGAACTCCCCGCCGTCGTCCGCGCCGCGGACGGCGACCAGCGCGCCGAAGGCGGAGAACTCCAGCACGACGTAGAAGAAGGTGTACCCGATGGTGGCCGCCACGAGCACCGCGACCGCCTCGCTGGAGCGCCCTCCGGCGGCGAGCAGCGCGCCGAGCGGGGCGAGCAGGTATCCGGCCTGGGCGACCGACGACCAGGCGAGCAGCCGCACCATGCGCCGCTGGCGCAGCGCGACGAGGTTGCCGACCGTCATGCTCAGCACGGCCAGCACGGCGAGGGTGAGCCCGGCGGTGGCGAGCACCGGGCGGGCCGCGGACACGCCGACGAGCAGCAGGGCGACCACGCCGCCGAGCTTCGAGGCGGTCGACAGGTAGGCGGCGACCGGCAGCGGCGCCCCGTCGTAGGTCGCCGGCGCCCACGCGTGTGCCGGCACGGCTGCCACCTTGAACCCGAGACCGGCCAGCAGCAGCACGACGCCCACCTTGAGCAGCGGCTCGGCGGCGGGTGTTACCTGGCCCCGGGCGATGTCGCCGAAGTGGACGCCGCCGGTGGCGGTGAACACGAGCGCGGCGCCGAGCAGCGCCACCGCGGTCGACACCACGCTCACCACGAAGAACGTCACCGCGGCCGAGCTGCCGGTCCGCGACCCGCGGCGGAGGCCGACGAGGAGATACAGCGGCAGCGTCAGCGTCTCGAGCGCGACGATCAGCGTGATCAGGTCGCGGGCACCGCCTAGGACCACGGCGCCGGTGAGCGAGCACGCGAGCAGGAAGCAGTATTCCCCGGCCGGCACCTCACCCGTGCGCAGCAGTGGCGCCGACAGCGCGAGAGCGCCGAGGGCGAGTGCGGCGAACAACCCGGTCACGATCGCCGCGGCCGGGTCGAACACGAGTGAGCACTGATCGGGACCGACGCAGAACGCGTCGCGGTGCCCCGGGGAGGCGTCGCCGCTGAACCCGAGGCCGACGACGACCGCGGCCGCGATGGTGCCGGCCATGCCGAGCGCTGTCGCACCGGCGACGGCGCCGCGCCGGCCCGGGGCCACCAGGTCGACGATCAACGCGAGCACCGCCGTGCCGGCGGCCAGGTACGTGGGCAGCAGCGCCACCTGGTCGATCGTCATCGGCCGAACACCTCCGCGAGCGCCGCCACCGGGTCGGCGGAGTACGACAGGACGATCGGAGGCAGCACGCCGAGCACCAGCGTGAGTGCCACCAGCGGCGACCAGGCCACCAACTCACCCGGGCCAAGGCGGGCGACCGGGCCGAGAGCGGCGACCGCCGGTGCGGCGGGGCCGTGGGTCACCCGGCGCAGCAGCCGCAGGAAGTAGGCGGCGGCCAGGGCCGCGCCGACCGCCGCGAGCACCCCGAGCGTGGTCCACAGCGGCCCGCCGCGCTCGAACGCGGCCACCACCGCGAACGCCTCGCCCCAGAACCCGGCCAGGCCGGGCAGGCCCAGCGAGGCGATGGCCGCGTAGGCGAGCACCCCGCTCAGGGCCGGTGCCGTTTCCCGCAGGCCGCCGAGGCGGTCGAGGTCGCCGGTGTGGGTGCGGTCCTTGATGCCGCCTGCGATGAAGAACAGCAGGCCGGTCACGATTCCGTGGGCGATGTTGCCGATCAGGGCCGCCTGCAGGCCGGTCGCGGTGAGGGTCGCGATGCCGAGCAGCACGAACCCCATGTGGCCGACCGACGAGTACGCGATGAGCCGCTTGAGCTCGGTCTGCGCCAGGCAGACCAGGCCCCCGACGATGATCGCGGCGGTGGCCAGGACGCCCAGGGCCGGGGCGCTGCGCTCGGCGCCGTCGGGCGCGACACCGACGGCGACCCGCAGCAGCCCGTAGGTGCCCATCTTCAGCAGGACCCCGGCCAGGATGACCGAGCCGACCGTCGGCGCCTCGGTGTGTGCTGCCGGCAGCCAGGTGTGCAGCGGCCACAGCGGGCTCTTCACCGCGAACGCCACCGCCAGCAGCACGAACGCGAGCAACTGCATGCCGCTGGTCAGCGGGCGGGTGGCCGGGTCGCTCAGGGCGACGAGGTCACCGGTGCCCGCCGAGGAGACGACCACGAACACGCCGACGAGCAGCAGCACCGAGCCGAAGAGCGTGTAGAGGACGAACTTACGGGCGGCCCGCCGGCGGTCGGCGCCGCCCCAGACGGCGATCACCGCATACATCGGCAGGAGGACGACCTCGAAGAACACGAAGAACAGCACCAGGTCGAGGGCGAGGAACACCCCGACGATGCCGATCTCGAGCACCAGCAGCAGCGCCACGAGCAGCCGGCCGCGGCCCGGCTCGGGGACCTTCCAGAGGCAGTACGCGCAGCAGAGCACCGTGAGGAGCGAGGTCAGGAGCACCAGGGGGTAGGAGATGCCGTCGACGCCGATGTGGAAGCGCAGGCTGAGCGTGGGTGCCCACGGCACGTCGATCTCCGACCAGGGGTTGATCCGCGCCCCGGTGCCCGGGTTCCTGACCGGCGCCAGCATCGCGAGCACCACACCGAAGGTGGCGGCGGCGAACGCGGTGCCGGCGATCCGCCCGGCCCGGTCGAGCCGCTCCGGGAGCCCGGCGGCCAGCAGCGCCCCGACGGCGGGCAGCAGCAGCGCGGCCAGCAGCAGCGTCTGTCCGGTCGTCACCACGACACCCCCAGGACCAGCGCGATGACCGCGGCGAGGACGACAGCCCCGCCGAGCACGGCGGTCGTGGCCCTGGGCAGGGCGGCCGCGTGCATACGGGCGAGCAGGCCACCGGCGCCACCCGTCGCGGCACCGACCCCTTCGACGGCGCCGTCGACCAGCCGCTCGTCGGCGCGGCGCACCAGCCGGGCGAGTGCGGTGACCGGGCGGGTGACCAGCGCGTCCTGCACCGCGTCAAGGTAGAAGGCGTTGGCCAGCAATCTGGTGAACGCGGTGTCGGGCAGGGCGGCGGCCGGGTCGCGGCGCCGGTCGAGCGAGACCCCGACGGCCAGCAGCACCAGCGGGATCATCGCCGTGGCGGTCAGGTGTGCGACCGGCCCGCCGGCACCGAGCCGCCCGCCGAAGCCGGCCGCCAGCCCGGCGAACCCGAGCAGCACCGTCGGCGCGGCGAGCACCAGCAGCGGCCCGCGCATCGCCCAGGGTGGCTCGTGCGCCGCGCCGGCCGCCGCGGTGCGCGGCTGACCCAGGAAGGTGCGCCGCCAGAGCCGGACCGTGTAGGCCGCGGTGACCAGGACCGTGAGGGAGGCCGAAACCAGCACGAGCCCGCCGGCCAGGACGGACAGCGGGCCGTCGCCCGCGCCGGTCGCCGTCCGATAGGCCGCCTCGATGATCGAGTCCTTGCTCCAGAAACCGGCCAGTGGCGGCAGGCCCGCCAGGGCCGCCAGGGCAAGGGTCATCGTCCAGAAGGTGACCGGCATCCGCTGTCGCAGCCCGCCCATCGCCGCCATCAGGTTGGTGCCTACGGCGTGGATCGCCGCGCCGGCGGCGAGGAACAGCAGCGCCTTGAACGCGGCGTGGGTGAGCAGGTGGAACAGGGCCGCCGCGGGCGCGCCGACGGCGAGCGCGCCGGTCATGTAGCCGAGCTGGCTCACGGTGGACCAGGCCAGGACCCGCTTGATGTCGTCCTGCCCGAGCGCCGCGAGCGCACCGAGCAGCATCGTGATCGAGGCCATGACCGAGAGCACGACGAGCGCGGCGGTGGAGCGCTCGAACAGCGGGAAGAGCCGGGCGACGACGTAGACCCCGGCGGCGACCATCGTCGCGGCGTGGATCAACGCGGAGATCGGTGTGGGGCCGGCCATGGCGTCGGGCAACCACGTGTGCAGCGGGAACTGCGCGCTCTTGCCCGCCACCCCGGCCAGCAGCAGCACGCAGGCCGCGGTGACCGTGCCGGCGGGCAGGTCGGCGGCGAACACGTCGGCAATGCGGAAGCTGCCCGCCCGGATCCCGAGCAGCACGATCCCGAGCAGGAACCCGATGTCGCCGACCCGGGTGACCAGGAACGCCTTGACCGCGGCCCGGGGCGCCTCCGGCAGGCGCCGGTCGTGGCCGATGAGCAGGTAGGAACAGATGCCCATGACCTCCCAGCCGATCAGCAGGGAGATCAGGTCGCCGGAGACGACCACCAGCAGCATGGCCCCGGTGAAGAGGCTGACCTGGGCGGCATAGGGCGCGTATCGGTTGTCGTCGTGCAGGTAGGCGACCGAGTAGACCTGCACGCACAGCGCGACCACGGCGACCGCGACCGCTACCAGCCCGGCCGGACCGTCGAGCCAGGTGTCGAACGTCACGGCCAGCCGCCCGAACGCGGCGACCTCGTATCCCTTGTCCGGCCCCTGCGCGCCGCGGAGGGCGACGACGACCGCGCAGGCCAGCGCCGACGCGGCGCCACCGACGCCGAGCACGGCCGCGGTGCGGCGGGCGGTGCCGCGCAGCAACAACCCGGCCAGCCCGACCGCTACGGGAACTCCCGGCAGCGCGGCACCGAGCGGATCGACGGTCACGCCGACACCTCCACGTCGTCGCCGGTCGGCCGGTTCGGCTCGGTCGGCTCGGTCAGCGCCACCTCGTCCACGCCGACGCTGCGGTGCAGCCGGTAGAACTGGAGGATCAGTGCGAGACCGACACCGATCTCGGCCGCCGCCAGCACGATCACGAACAGTGCGAACGACTGGCCGGCGTGCGGCACGGCGGCCCGGATGGTGGCGTCGGCGGTGACGAAGACGAGGTTGACCGCGTTGAGCATCAGTTCGACGGCCATCAGCAGCAGCACGGCGTTGCGCCGGACGATGACTCCGTAGACCCCGATGCCGAACAGCAGGGCCGCGATGGTGAACGGCAGCACGGGATGCATCAGCGCCGCCTCCCCGCACCGATGTCGGGCCTGGAAACGACGATCGCGCCCACCAGGGCCGCGAGCAGGAGCACCGAGATCAGCTCGAAAGGCAGGACCCAGGTGCGGAACAGTGCCGCGCCGATCCGCTCGGCGGTGCCGGGCTCCGGAAGCGCGACTCGCGACCAGCGGAACGCGTCGATCAGCAGGGCGGCGAGCCCCGCTCCGGCACCGGCGCCGATGAGCGCGCCCGGCCAGCGGACCCGGTCGAGATCATCGCTGGCGCCGATCGGTGCCCGGGTGAGCATCACCGCGAAGAGCAGCAGGACGACGACGGCCCCGACATAGAGCAGCACCTGGACCCAGGCGACGAACTCGGCGGTGAGCACCAGATAGAGCCCCGCGATCGCGCCGAGGGCGACGACGAGCCACAACCCGGCCCGCACGACGTGCCGGGTGGTCACCACCAGCAGGCCCGCGCCCAGCGCCACCGCACCGAGCGCGGCCATCAGCACATCGGCTGTGGTCATCGCTGCGCCACCCTCATGGCCGACATCCTGCCACCAAGGTCCGACAGGAATCGACCGCCGGGCCGCGCGGCGATCCCGACCGGTCCGGGTCGGTCAGCCGCCGATGTGACCTGAGCGTTTCGCGGCGGCGGTCTGCTCCTTGGCGGGCTCGCCGTGCTCGTCGTGGACCGGCGGCGCGGGCACTGTGGCCACCCACGCCTCGAGCCGGTCCTTCTCGTGCAGCAACTCGCGGATGTCGTGCTCGGCGTATTCGAACTCGGGGGACCAGTGCAGCGCGTCGAACGGGCAGACCTCGACGCAGATCCCGCAGTACATGCACAACGAGAAGTCGATCGCGAACCGGTCGAGCACGTTGCGCTGGCGCGGCCGGGCCGCACCGGGGACCTGTACCTCCTCCTTGTGCGAGTCGATGTAGATGCACCAGTCCGGGCACTCCCGGGCGCACAGCATGCAGACGGTGCAGTTCTCCTCGATCAGCGCGATCACGCCGCGGGAACGGGGCGGCAGGTCCGGCTCGACGTCCGGGTATTGCTGGGTGTGCGCCCGCTTGGTCATGGTGCCGAGCGTGACGGCGAGTCCCTTGGCGAGGCCCTTCCCCGGAAACTCCATAGCCTTCATCCTACGGGGCGGCCGGACCCAAAATTGTCGTACACCAGTTCTAAGATGGTCCCATGAACTCGAGGCAGTGGTGGAACGGGCGCTGGTCGCGGCTGGTGCGGCGGGACGTCTTCGTGCGCAACGCGGCGGGTGACAGGTGGCAGGTCGAGCTGCGGCGTGGTGGGCCGGACGGGCGGGTGCGCACCCGGACGTTCGACTCGCGGGCGGCGGCCGTCGAGTGGGTGGAGTCCACCGTGCTGGACCCTGGGTCCGGATGGCGGGAGGTCTGACCGCCCCGACTCCCTGGGCCTCGGAAAAGTTGCCCAGGAGGGGCGTCCGACGGGCGGCTATAGCCGATTCGCCAGAGTTGAAATCGGCCGAAAGGTCGATTCTTCCGCGGGAGCGCGTCATCCTGGCCGTCGCACTGTTGGTAGGTGCGTGGGCTGTGGCACGATCGTGGGTAACCAAACCGGACCAGGTGTCACTGCAACGCATGGGAGCGACTGATGCGCGACAAGATGCTCGGCCGGTGGATGTTCCGTCTGGCGGTGACAATGGGCGTGAGTACCGCCGCCCTTGGTGTCTCTGCACTGTCGGCGCATGCCGCCGACGTTTCGCCGGCCCGGTTCACTGCGATCCCGGGTGCGGTGAAGATCATCGGTGGGACGCCCATCGGTCAGCAGGACCACCTCTACGTGACCGAGGACTATAGCTGGGACTGACGCATCGGTCGTTCGGCTGACCGTGGCCCTGTGCCCGGGCGATTGGGGAATGGGGTGCCAGCTCCGAAGAGGCCGGTCAGCCGAACCGACCGCCATGCCTGGCTGATCACCGGGCCGCTGTTCGTCCTGGGCGTGCTGCTCTCGCTCCCGGTGATCTTCTCCGACGAGGTCAAGGCGCTCGATCACGACATCCAGTTCGTGCCGGTGCTGCTGCTGCTCGCCGTGCTCGCAACGCACATGCAGCTACGGTTCGACGTGCGGCGGCAGGGGCTCGTCGCCCACCTGAACGACATCCCGGTCCTGCTCACGCTGTTCTACCTGTCGCCGCTGCTCGCCGTCGCCGTGCGGCTGGTCGCCGGCCTGATCTGGAGTGTGTCGACCGCCCGGCTCGATCCGCACAAGGTCACTTTCAACGCGGCGGGCCACATCGCCAGCGTGGCCGCGGCCAATCTCGTCGTTCTCCAGTTACGTCTCGGCGAGGCCGGTGACCCGTGGACGTGGTTCGTGCTCGGCGCGGCGATCGTCGCGGGCAACATCGTCTCCTTGACGGCGATCTCGGGCGTCATGGCGGTGCTGCAAGGGCCGGCCTACCTTCCGCAGTTCCTGCGCACGGCGGTGCCCACGTTCGCGGTCGTGGGCGTCAACATCGTCATCGGCCTGGTCATGCTGCTGACGCTCCACGCGAGCAAGTGGGCGAGCATCCTGCTGGTCGCACTGGCGGCGGTGCTCGCCGTCGCCTATCGGGCATATGCGCAGTTCCTCCGGCAGCACAAGAGCCTCACCGAGATGTACGCGCTGACCCGGGACGTCGCGACCACCAACCACGACGGGACCCTGCCCGACGTGCTCCTCGCCCGGGTCCGCGCGCTGCTGGCGGCCGACTCCGCGACGCTGTGGGTGCCCGCGCAGGGGCGGCACCAGGAGGTGCTGCTCTCCGCCCGGTTCGACTACCAGGGCCTGCTCGACAACGCGCCGACGCCCGATCTGTTCCGCCAGGTGGTGATGCGGACCGGCGGGACGGTCGCGGTCGGGCCGAAGATCGGCGACGCGGAGCTGCGCTCGGTGCTGCAGGACGCCGGGGTGAAGGACATCATCGTGGTGCCGCTGCGCTCCAGCGGTGTGACGGTCGGCACGCTCGAGGTCGCCGGTCGGCTGGGGGAGCGCACCGCCTTCGGCATCGAGGACCAGCAGTTGCTGGAGACGCTGTCCGCGCACGTCGGCGTGGCGGTCGAGAACAGCCGCCTGGTCGACCGGTTGCAATACGACGCCAACCATGACGCGCTGACCGGGCTCGCCAACCGGCGCCGGATGCTGGAGGCGCTCGGCGAGGCGATGACCGGCCGCGGGCCCCGCGAGGTCGTCGCGGTCCTGCTCTTCGACGTCGTCGCGTTGCGCCAGGTCAACGACTCGCTCGGGCATGCCGCCGGCGACAAGGTGCTCGCCGAGGTCGCCCGGCGGCTGCGTGGCCTGGCCCCGCAGGGAGCCCTGGTGGCGCGGGTCGGCGACGACGAGTTCGCGGTCGAGCTGCGCACCGCCACCGCCGACGCTGCGCTGACGGTCGCCGACACCCTGCGCGCCGGCCTGCGGGACCGGATGGTGATCGAGATGCTGACCATCGACATCGACACCAACGTCGGTGTCTCGATCTATCCCGACCACGGCGCGGAGCCCGAGGTGCTCCTCCAGCGGGCGCACGTGGCGACCCACGCCGCCAAGTCCCGCGGGGTCGTCCAACTGTTCAACGCCGGGCTGCAGTCCAGGTCGGTCCGCCGGGTCGGGCTCGCCGCCGACCTCCAGGCGGCCCTGACATCCAGTGAGCTCGAGGTGTACTTCCAGCCGAAGGTCGCCCTGAAGGACCGCCGGCTGGTCGGCGTCGAGTGCCTCGCCCGCTGGGAGCACCCGGTGCACGGCCAGGTGGCGCCGCCCGACTTCGTGGCCGTCGCGGAGCACACCGGCCAACTGGCCCGGCTCAACGGCGTGGTCCTGCGCGAGGGTGTCCGGCGGGCCCGGGAGTGGGCCGACGCCGGCCGCCCGCTGTCGGTGGCCGTCAACCTCTCGGCGCGGACCCTGAGTGACGCCGACCTGCCGTTGCAGATCTCCGAGCTGCTCGACGAGCACGGCGTGCCCGCCGACCGGCTCATCCTGGAGATCTCCGAGGAAGAGGAGCTGCTGAGCGGCGGGCGGAGCCTGTCGGCGCTCCGCCGGCTCCGTGACCTCGGTGTCCGGCTCTCCGTCGACGACTTCGGCGCAGGGAGCGTGTCATTCGCCGACCTCAGCCGCCTGCCGGTGCAGGAGGTCAAGATCGATCGTACGTTCGTGCAGGGCATGGCCACGTCGCCGAGCGATCTCGCGATCGTGCGCACGATCGTCGACATGGCCGGTCACTTCGGCCTCGCGGTCGTCGCCGAGGGAGTCGAGAGCGAGCTGACGCTGGGGCTGCTCGAGGACATGAGCTGCGACATGGGGCAGGGATTCCTGTTCAGTCGCGCGTTGCCGTACGACCGCTTCGAGTCCTGGCTCCAGGTGCAGACGGACGCCGATCCGACCGTCGCCCCGGCGGGGGAAGTTCGCTGGTTACGGGCCGTTCCGTAGGCAAGCAACCCAAAGTGGGGAACTCGATTTCGTGGCTGGGCGGGGGCCGTGTACGCTTAGCGGGCGCATGTGCGGGAACGCATCAGACGCGCCCCCTTAGCTCAGTCGGCAGAGCGTCTCCATGGTAAGGAGAAGGTCTACGGTTCGATTCCGTAAGGGGGCTCGAGACCGGGCTTGAGGCATCGAGTCCGCCGCGGCGGTGTAGCTCAGATGGCAGAGCAAGCGGCTCATAATCGCTGTGTCGCCGGTTCAAGTCCGGCCACCGCTACAGAGGCACCATAGGACGCCCACTTGGGCGTCCGTCTGTGTGAGCCGCTATGCTGGTTCGCTGGATCTGACTCCCCGCTTGAAGGAAGGCACTTCGCCATGGCCAAGGCGACCGACGTTCGTCCGAAGATCACGCTGGCGTGCACGGAGTGCAAAGAGCGCAACTACATCACCAAGAAGAACCGCCGTAACGACCCGGACCGCATCGAGCTGAAGAAGTTCTGCCCGCGCGAGGGTAAGCACACCATCCACCGCGAGACCCGGTAGTCGTTCGACGACTGTACGAACAGCGCCCCTGCCGCCGGCCGGGGTGCTGTTCGTTTGCGTGGCTGAGCGGTCGTTCGGGCCGCTGGACGCGCCTGGGGGTGATCCGCACCGCCGCGCCGGGCCGCCGCGCCGGGCCGCCGGGTCACGCTGGGCCGGTCGCGCGGCAGCGGTGGATGCGGTGGTGGTCGCGCGTTCCGTGCCGCCCAATCTCATGATCATGGGAAAGATCTGGCTATCGGGGCAGCCACATCTTTCCTATGATCATGAGATTGGGCGGCGTGGCGGCGGATTGTGGTGGAACGTGTGCCGGCCGGCGCACCCCGGCGGCGACACCTCCGAGCCCTGCGCCCGAATTGCCGGCCATGGCCGGATTGGCAAGGGATCGTCGGGCTGAGCTTCGCGGCCATGTGCCCTGACGGCCAAATCTTTCCCATGATCTATCAAGGAACCGCTCGATCCGGAACGCGACGGTGCGCAACGCGGAGGTTGTGCGGGCGGTCGCGTGGCCTTGGGTCCCAAGCCCCGAACGGTTTCATGTCATGAGTCGCCGGATCGGTGGAGCTGCGCGCGACCATGAGCCGGCCTCGACATCACCCGCACGTGTGAACGGCCACCCGGTCGACAGTCACCCGGCCATCGGGTGGCAGGGTGGAAGACTGTTGCGAGCGCACGGGCGGCGGCCGGGTAAGTTGCACACCATGCCGTTGGATCAGTCGTACCTGGGCCGGGTGTTCCCGCCGACCCCGCCGTATGAGGTGGGCCGCGAGAAGATCCGGGAGTTCGCCGACGCCGTCTTCGCCGCCGATCCGGTGCACCGCGATCTCGCCGAAGCGCGCGCCAAGGGGTACGCCGACGTCATTGCCCCGCCGACGTTCGCGATCATTCTCAGCCAGAACGCCGGCCAGCAACTCGTCGACGACGAGGCCTTCGGCATGGACTACAGCCGGGTCGTGCACGGCGGGCAGACGTTTCGATACGAGCGCCCGATCGTCGCCGGTGACCATCTCATCACGGTCATGACCGTGGAGGAGATCAGCAGCCGTGCGGGGCACGACTTCCTGACGACCCGCCACGAGGTGTCGACCGTGGACGGTGAGGCCGTCGTGACCATCTGGACCAGGCTCGTGATCCGAGGGGAAGGCTGAGATGCAGATCGGCACCGAGTTTCCGCCCCAGACCTTCCAGGTCACGCGCGCCGACCTGGTCCGCTACGCCGGCGCGTCCGGCGACTTCAACCCCATCCACTGGAGCGACCGGGTCGCCACCTCGGTCGGCCTGCCCGGAGTGATCGCCCACGGCATGCTCACCATGGCGCTCGCCGGCCAGGCGGTCGCCCGCTGGGTGGGCGGCACCGCGTCGATCGTCGAATACTCCACCCGGTTCGCCAACCCGGTGGTCGTCCCCGACGACGACAAGGGCACCGAGGTCGTGGTGACCGGTGTCGTGAAGAAGCAGCTCGAGGACGGGTTGATGCAGATCGACATCGCCGCGACCTGCCGCGGGGAAAAAGTCCTGGGAGCCGCGAAGGCACTCGTTAGAGGTCGGTAGAGGGGGGTGGTTGGGAAACTCCGACCCGAACCCGTACACTGGTCCGCCGTGGGGTGAGGAACCCGACATCAGGCTTGCCCGATGTCGTTGTTTCGATCTTCACGAAGGGGTGTGGCGCAATTGGTAGCGCAGCGGTCTCCAAAACCGCAGGTTGCAGGTTCGAGTCCTGTCGCCCCTGCGCCGAAGGCCTGACCTGGGTCTCGTGCGCCCGATCCGCAGATCGGGACGACGACCGCAGCGGTCACGGTTCGTCCTACCGCGTGCCGCCGGCTCCATGCCGGTGGTCCGGCTAGGTCGAGACCGTCGGTCGTGCGATCGAGACCGGTGGTTCTGCGGTCGCGGGCCGGTGGTCCTGTGGGTGCGACCCACAGCACTGCGGGCGGCGACCGGTGGTCCTGCTGGGTCGCAAAAGGCCCGGGGTCTTGCCGTCGGTTGTGCACGGACCGAGCACTCGCGAGATCACGGAAGAGGGCGAAAGTGGCCGAACGCAGGCGACGCGGGACCGACCCCGCCGACGATCGCCGTGAAGAGGAGCTCAGCGCCGAAGACGCCGCCATCGAGGAAGAGTTCGCCGAAGAGCTGGACGACCTCGACACCGCCGACGTCGATGAGGAGCTCGACGACGCCGACAGCGACACCGCGCGCGCGACGAAGAACGGCCGTGTCAAGGACACCAAGTCCAAGGACCTGAAGACCAAGGACCTGGACAAGAAGAAGACCAAGGACAAAGAGGGCCGCTCCGACAACATCTTCGTGCGGCTCATCAACTTCATCCGCGAGGTCGTCGCCGAGCTGCGTAAGGTTATCTGGCCGACCCGCAAGGAGCTGACCACTTACACCCTCGTGGTGGTGGTGTTCGTGATCGTTATGCTCGCGATCGTCGCCGGGCTCGACTACGGCTTCGCCAAGGCGGTGCTCTGGGCGTTCGGCAACGGCGGCGCTGACGAGTAACGCTCGAAAGAGCAGAACGAGCGGCCGGCGACCAGATGAGCCGGACGGGGCGGCGCGGGGGCGACAGCCCGCGGCGGGCGCCGGTAGCGCCAACGGGGCGCGGACAGAAGACGGAAGTGAGCAGCGTGCAGGAATTCGACGAGACGCCCGGGACCGACGACGAGCAGCACGAGGAAACGTCGACGGTGTTGACGGCTGCCACTGCGAACGTGGCGACCGACACCGAGGACCCTGTCGCCGAGCTGCGTGCCGCACTGCGTTTCGCGCCCGGCGACTGGTACGTGGTGCACTCCTACGCCGGTTACGAGAACAAGGTCAAGACCAATCTCGAGACCCGGATCACGAGCCTCGACATGGAGGAGTACATCTACCAGGTCGAGGTCCCGACTCGTGAAGAGGTCGAGATCAAGAACGGCAAGCGCACCCAGGTGCAGAACAAGGTCTTTCCGGGCTACATCCTGGTCCGGATGGAGCTGACCCCGGAGTCGTATTCCTGCGTGCGCAACACGCCGGGTGTCACCGGCTTCGTGGGTGCGACCGACCGCGCCGACCGCCCGGCGCCCCTGTCGCTCGACGAGGTCCTGAAGTGGCTGGCCCCGGCCGTGCAGCAGGAGGGCAAGAAGCCCGGAAAGCCTGAGGTCAAGGTCCTCGACTTCGAGGTCGGCGACTCGGTCACCGTCACCGACGGCGCCTTCGCCTCGCTACAGGCGACGATCAGCGAGATCAACGCCGACCAGCAGAAGCTGAAGGTGCTGGTATCGATCTTCGGTCGTGAGACCCCGGTCGAGCTCAACTTCAACCAGGTCACGAAGATCTAATTCCACTGCGGTAAGCTTGAGCGTCCGGCCCGAAATGCCGGGCGCTCACGCGTGCGTGAAAACAGCACGAACCAATTCCAGCCCAGGAAGACGAAAGCAGCCATGCCTCCGAAGAAGAAGCTCGTCAAGACCTTCACGCTTCAGTTGCCGGCAGGCCAGGCCACCCCGGCGCCGCCGGTCGGCCCCGCCCTCGGTCAGCACGGTGTGAACATCATGGAGTTCGTCAAGGCGTACAACGCCCAGACGGAGTCCCAGCGCGGTGACATCATCCCGGCGCAGATCAGCGTCTACGAGGACCGGACTTTCACGTTCGTCCTCAAGACCCCGCCCGCCGCCCGCCTGCTGCTCAAGGCCGCCGGTGTAGCCAAGGGTTCCGGCGTGCCGCAGCGGGACAAGGTCGGCTCGATCACCAAGGCCCAGTTGCGTGAGGTCGCCGAGAAGAAGATGTCCGACCTCAACGCCAACGACATCGAAGAGGCCGAGAAGATCATCGCCGGCACCGCCCGTTCCATGGGCATCGTCGTCAAGGACTGACACCGGATCACGTGGGAGGGCGACCCATCGGGGTGCCCGCACGATCACCACAGGAGTGAAGAGCCAGAATGTCGCAGCACGGTAAGAACTACCGCAAGGTCGTCGAGCTCGTCGACCGCAACGCGCTGTACAGCCCCGCCGCCGCCGTCAAGCTCGCCAAGCAGACGTCGACCGTCAAGTTCGACCCCACCGTCGAGGTGGCCATGCGTCTGGGCGTCGACCCGCGCAAGGCCGACCAGATGGTCCGCGGCACGGTGAACCTGCCGCACGGCACCGGCAAGACCGCCCGCGTCATCGTCTTCGCGCAGGGCGCCAAGGCCGCCGAGGCCGAGGCCGCCGGCGCCGACGCCGTGGGCACCGATGACCTCGTCGCCCGGATCCAGGAAGGCTGGCTGGAGTTCGACGCGGCGATCGCGACGCCCGACCAGATGGCCAAGATCGGCCGGATCGCGCGGATCCTGGGCCCGCGCGGCCTGATGCCGAACCCGAAGACGGGCACGGTCACGATGGACGTCACCAAGGCGGTCAACGAGATCAAGGGTGGCAAGATCACCTATCGCGTCGACAAGCACTCGAACCTGCACCTGATCATCGGCAAGGCCAGCTTCACCGATCAGCAGCTCGTCGAGAACTACGCCGCGGTCCTCGAAGAGGTCAACCGGGCCAAGCCTTCGGCGGCCAAGGGCAAGTACCTCAAGAAGATCTTCATCACCACCACCATGGGTCCGGGCATCCCGGTCGACCCGAACCGCACGCGCAACCTCCTCGAGGACGACGCCGCGGAGTAACCTCGCAAGACCAGCGGGACAACACGGGACAGCGTGTCTATGGCACGCTGTCCCGGTGCTGTTGCAGGACGTCTGGTTCCGATACGGCCGAAAGGCGCCTTGGACGCTGCGCGGCGTCGGCCTGCGCCTGCCGCCGGGTGAGGTGGCCGTCGTCGAGGGCCCCAACGGGGCCGGCAAGTCGACGCTGCTTCAGGTCGTAGCGGGCATCCTGCGCCCGAGCCGTGGCACGATCAGCGACCGGCCGGCCGTGGTCGGGTGGGTGCCGGAGCGCTTCCCCGCCGATCAGCCGTTCACCGCTCGTACGCATCTGCGCCACACGGCGGCGATCCGCGGCCTCGACGGCACCGCGGACATCGAGCGGTGGGCACACCGGCTGCACTTCACCAACTTCCTCGACGTGCGGCTGAGCCGGCTGTCGAAAGGCTCCGCGCAGAAGGTCGGCCTGGTCCAGGCCCTGCTCGCACCGCCCGGCCTTCTGGTGCTCGACGAGCCGTGGGAGGGACTCGACGCACAGACCCGCGAGCAGGTGCCCGGCATCGTCGCGGAGGTCGTCGAGCGCGGAGGATCGGTGCTGGTCAGTGACCATCTCGGCGAAGTCGCGCGACTGCCGCACGCGCGCCGCTGGTATGTCCGCGACGGCGAGGTCGCCGAGGGCGAGCGGCTCGCCGGTCGGCAGGTGATCGAGGTGGCGGTGGCGTCCGCGGACGCGCTGGCCGCCGTCGCGCGGTTGCGCGCCGAGGGCTTTGACATCGTGGGTGTACGTGACGAGGCCGCGATCCGATGACCGCCCTGGTTCGCATGCGACTGGCCGGCTTCGTGCAGACCGGACGGGCCGCCGCCCCGCTGCTGGCGGCGCTGGTGGTGCTCTCGGTGCTCTACGGCGGCGGGCAGGCGCAGGCCGGTGAGGCCTACGGGGTCTCCGCCGCGGTCCTGTTCGCGGTCCTCGCCTGGCAGACGAAGATCCTCCTCGACGTCGAGCCCGACGTGCAGCGGCGGCTGAGCCGCGTGGCGGCCGGTGGCGCCGGCAGGGAGATCGCCGCAGGGGTCGTGGCGGCGGCCCTGGCCGGCCTCCCGTTCATCTTGATCGCGCTGGTCCTGCCGTGGGCGGTGGGCGGCGTGACGGGTCCGGAGAAGGCCGGCGACCCCTCGCTCGGTGAAGGCGTCGCGCTCGGCGTCTGGGCCCATCTGCTGCTCCTGCTGCCGGCGGTGGCGCTGGGTGCCCTGGCCAGCCGTGCGGCGGCCGGCCAGACGGCCCGCGGCCTGGCGGTCCTCGTCGGCGGGGTGGTGCTGGCGATCGTCCTCGGCCTGAAAAGCTCACCGGCACCGTGGCTCGCGCCCCCGGTGATGGCGACCGCCCGGGAAACGGTCGGCGGCGCGGACCTGGCGGCCGTGGCCGTGGCGACCGGCTGGGGCGTCCTGTGGACCGCGGTAGCCATCAGCGTTCATGCGAGGTTGCGGCTGAGCCGGCCGTAATTTGGCCGTACCGATTCCGCCATGTATAAATGGAGCGAAACCCGAAGACCGCTGGTCACATCTCCCTGCCGACAGGCGGGCGATGTCGAAGGTCCCGCATCAACGCGGGCGACCCGCGCAGGGCCGCGACAAAGCGAACGTCGGCGCCACTGTGCGCCCTCCGAAGCCCCGTGCGCCCCTGCGCCGGGGCGTTTTTCGTTGCTGCGGATCGCCGGCAGGTGACCAGCACCGAAGCAAGGAGAGAGGAGGGACATGGCGGACAAGCCGGTTCGAGACGACAAGGCCACCGCGGTCGCGGAGCTCACCGAGGCCTTCCGTGGTTCGACGGCCACCGTGCTGACCGAGTACCGCGGCCTGACCGTGGCGCAGCTCAAGACCTTGCGCCGCAGCCTGGGCCGTGAGACCACGTACGCCGTCGCGAAGAACACGCTCGCGAAGCGTGCCGCGACGGACGCTGGCATCAGCGGTCTCGACGATTTGTTCACCGGTCCTACCGCGCTCGCCTTCGTCTCCGGCGACCCGGTCGAGGCGGCGAAGGGCCTGCGCGAGTTCGCGAAGGCCCACCCGCTGCTCGTCATCAAGGGCGGCGTGTTCGAAGGCAAGGCCATCAGCGCGGACGAGGTCCGTCGCCTGGCCGACCTCGAGTCTCGTGAGGTGCTGCTGGCCAAGCTGGCCGGCGCCATGAAGGGCAGCCTCAGCAAGGCCGCGGCGCTGTTCCAGGCGCCGCTGTCCAAGACGGCCCGCACCGTGGCGGCTCTGCAGGAAAAGCGCGAGAAGGAATCCGGCGGCGCGGCCGAATAGGCCGGTGCCCCACATCACACTTTCTGAAAGGAACCCGCCACCATGGCGAAGCTGAGCAGCCAGGAACTCCTCGACGCGTTCAAGGAGATGACCCTCATCGAGCTCTCCGAGTTCGTGAAGGAGTTCGAGACCACCTTCGACGTCACCGCTGCCGCCCCCGTCGCGATTGCCGCGGCCGGCCCGGTCGGTGCCGCCGCTGCCCCCGAGGTCGAGGAGCAGAGCGAGTTCGACGTCGTCCTCGAGAGTGACGGCGGCAAGAAGATTCAGGTCATCAAGGTCGTGCGTGAGCTGACCGGCCTGGGCCTGAAGGAGGCCAAGGACCTCGTCGAGGCCGCACCGAAGCCGGTCCTGGAGAAGGCCAACAAGGAGAGCGCCGACAAGGCCAAGGCGAAGCTCGAGGCCGAGGGCGCCAAGGTCACCCTCAAGTAATCTGGCCCATCGCCGGAAGGGCGGCCGCCGGAATTCCGGCGGCCGCCCTCACGTTTGCCGGACGGGTCCGAGGTGTAAGGACCCAAGATCTAGGGGTGTCGACCACAACACTTAGTGGTTGGAGTGCGAGATATCTGTCATGGTGCCCCGACGCGCGTGGGAACCCTTGACGCGATGACCAGCGGCCAGGCACGCTAATCAGGCACTGCCTTCCGCGGACGCGGCGGCCAGCGGCCCGACCGATGCGCTCCGGCCCTTCTTGGGTTCGGCTCTGAGCGCCTCGACTGGTGAAGCCGCAGGCCACGGCCGACGCGAGCGGCTCGGCCGGTGAGGAAACGATCTTCGGGAAAAGATCGTTTGAAACATCGTGCACGAGACCGCTCGACAGCGGTTAGCCTTTCGGCTACACTGCTAGTTTGCGCTGTCTTCTGACTTCACCTCTGGCTTGAGGGGCCTCTTTGTGGGCACCCTTGACGCTGGGGGTCGTCAGGCTGCACGCGAAACGGCCTGTCTGCACCACCGGTCCTCGGAAGGACGCATCTTGGCAGCTTCCCGCCCTGCGAAGACCAGTCAATCGAGCGCTTTCGCTCCCCGCCGGATCTCCTTCGGCAGGATCACCGAACACCTTGAGGTTCCCAACCTCCTTGCGATCCAAACCGACTCGTTCGACTGGTTGGTTGGCAACGAGAATTGGCAGAGCCGCTCGGCCGGTGATCCGCACGCCCGCTCGGGGCTTGCGGAGATCCTTGACGAGATCAGTCCCATTGAGGACTTCTCCGGCACGATGTCACTGTCGTTCTCTTCGCCGCGCTTCGACGAGGTCAAGGCCCCGATCGAGGAGTGCAAGGAGAAGGACCTCACCTACTGCGCGCCGCTGTTCGTGACGGCGGAGTTCACCAACCACACCACTGGCGAGATCAAGAGCCAGACGGTGTTCATGGGTGACTTCCCGATGATGACGCCCAAGGGCACGTTCATCATCAACGGCACCGAGCGCGTCGTGGTGAGCCAGCTCGTCCGATCCCCGGGCGTGTACTTCGACAAGCAGCCAGACAAGACCTCCGACCGCGACCTCACCAGCGTCAAGGTGATCCCGAGCCGGGGCGCCTGGCTGGAGTTCGACATCGACAAGCGCGACACCGTCGGTGTCCGCATCGACCGCAAGCGCCGGCAGGCGGTCACTGTCCTGCTCAAGGCCATCGGCTGGTCGGCCGAGCGCATCCGTGAGAAGTTCGGCTGGTCCGAGCTCATGATGACCACGCTCGAGAAGGACCACATCGCCGGTCAGGACGAGGCGCTGCTGGACATCTACCGCAAGCTGCGGCCGGGTGAGCCGCCGACGCGGGAGAACGCCCAGAACCTGCTGGACAACCTCTTCTTCAACCCGAAGCGATACGACGTCGCCAAGGTTGGTCGATACAAGTTCAACAAGAAGCTCGAACTGGACGTCCAGATCACCCAGGGCGTGCTCACCGAAGAGGACATCGTCGCCACGGTCGAGTACCTCTGCCGGCTCCACACCGGCGAAGAGGGCTACGAGGCCGACGACATCGACCACTTCGGCAACCGGCGCCTGCGCACGGTCGGCGAGCTCATCCAGAACCAGGTCCGCGTGGGCCTGTCCCGGATGGAGCGCGTCGTGCGCGAGCGCATGACCACGCAGGACGTCGAGGCGATCACGCCGCAGACCCTGATCAACATCCGCCCCGTCGTTGCGGCGATCAAGGAGTTCTTCGGCACGTCGCAGCTATCCCAGTTCATGGACCAGACCAACCCGCTGGCGGGCCTGACCCACCGGCGCCGGCTGAGCGCGCTCGGCCCGGGTGGTCTGTCGCGTGAGCGGGCCGGCTTCGAGGTCCGTGACGTGCACCCGTCGCACTACGGCCGCATGTGCCCGATCGAGACCCCCGAGGGTCCGAACATCGGTCTCATCGGCGCGCTGTCGACGTTCGCGCGCGTCAACCCGTTCGGGTTTGTCGAGACGCCGTACCGCAAGGTGGTCGACGGCCGGGTGACCGACCAGATCGACTACCTGACGGCTGACGAGGAGGACCGGTTCGTCAAGGCGCAGGCCAACGCTCCGCTGAAGAGCGACGGCACCTTCGCCGAGGACCGCATCCTCGTCCGGCGAAAGGGCGGTGAGGTCGACAACGTCCCCGCCGACCAGGTCGACTACATGGACGTCTCACCGCGGCAGATGACCTCGGTCGCCACCGCGATGATCCCGTTCCTCGAGCACGACGACGCCAACCGGGCACTGATGGGCGCCAACATGCAGCGCCAGGCCGTGCCGCTGGTCAAGGCCGAGTCGCCGCTCGTCGGCACCGGCATGGAATACCGCGCCGCCGTCGACGCCGGTGACGTGGTCGTGGCCGAGGTGGGCGGCGTGGTCGAGGACATGTGCGCCGACTACATCACGATCCACCAGGACGACGGCCACCGCCGGACGTACCTCCTGCACAAGTTCCGCCGCTCCAACTCCGGATCCTGCGTCAACCAGAAGCCGGTGATCTTCGAGGGCGACCGGGTCGAGGCGGGTCAGGTCATCGCCGACGGTCCGTGCACCGACGAGGGCGAGATGGCCCTCGGGCGCAACCTGCTCGTGGCGTTCATGCCGTGGGAGGGTCACAACTACGAAGACGCGATCATCCTGTCCCAGAAGCTGGTGCAGAACGACGTCCTCACCTCGATCCACATCGAGGAGCACGAGGTCGACGCCCGCGACACCAAGCTGGGGCCGGAGGAGATCACCCGCGACATCCCGAACGTCAGCGAGGAGATGCTCGCCGACCTCGACGAGCGGGGGATCATCCGGATCGGCGCCGAGGTCACGACCGGCGACATTCTCGTCGGCAAGGTCACGCCCAAGGGCGAGACGGAGCTGACCCCGGAGGAGCGGCTGCTCCGCGCGATCTTCGGCGAGAAGGCCCGCGAGGTGCGCGACACCAGCCTCAAGGTGCCGCACGGCGAGACCGGCACGGTCATCGGCGTCCGGACCTTCAGCCGCGAGGACGGCGACGAGCTGTCCCCGGGCGTCAACGAGCTGGTCCGCGTCTACGTGGCTCAGAAGCGGAAGATCCAGGACGGCGACAAGCTCGCCGGCCGCCACGGCAACAAGGGCGTCATCTCGAAGATCCTTCCGGTCGAGGACATGCCGTTCCTCGAGGACGGCACGCCCGTCGACATCGTTCTCAACCCTCTCGGTGTGCCCAGCCGTATGAACATCGGCCAGGTGCTGGAGACCCACCTCGGGTGGGTGGCCAAGACCGGCTGGAAGATCGACGGTGAGGACGCCGACTGGAAGCGCGCGCTGAAGGCCATCAACGCGGGGGAGTCCGAGCCGGACACCAACGTGGCGACCCCGGTCTTCGACGGCGCCAAGGAGGAGGAGATCGCCGGCCTGCTGAGCAGCACGCTGCCCAACCGGGACGGCAACCAGCTCATCGGGGCGAGCGGAAAGGCGCGGCTGTTCGACGGTCGCTCCGGCGAGCCGCTGCCCGACCCGATCGCGGTGGGCTACATCTACATCCTCAAGCTCAACCACCTGGTCGACGACAAGATCCACGCTCGCTCCACCGGGCCGTACTCGATGATCACCCAGCAGCCGCTGGGCGGTAAGGCGCAGTTCGGTGGCCAGCGCTTCGGTGAGATGGAGTGCTGGGCCATGCAGGCCTACGGCGCGGCCTACGCACTGCAGGAGCTGCTGACGATCAAGTCCGACGACGTCCTCGGACGCGTCAAGGTCTACGAGGCGATCGTCAAGGGCGAGAACATCCCGGAACCGGGTATCCCGGAGTCCTTCAAGGTGCTCCTCAAGGAGCTGCAGTCGCTGTGCCTGAACGTCGAGGTGCTCTCCAGCGACGGTGTGGCCCTCGAGATGCGCGAGACGGACGACGAGGTGTTCCGCGCCGCCGAGGAGTTGGGCATCGACCTCTCGCGGCGCGAGCCGAGCAGCGTCGAGGAAGTGTGATTCGTGGGCGGCGTCGGTCCAACCCCAGCCTGTAGGGCCGCCGCCGCACCCGCGACCTAGCAATTACCCGAGCAACTGAATCGTGAGGACATAGACGAAGTGCTCGACGTCAACTACTTCGACGAGCTCCGCATCGGCCTGGCCACGGCCGACGACATCCGGCAGTGGTCGCACGGCGAGGTCAAGAAGCCCGAGACGATCAACTACCGCACCCTGAAGCCGGAGAAGGACGGGCTCTTCTGCGAGAAGATCTTCGGTCCGACCCGGGACTGGGAGTGCTACTGCGGCAAGTACAAGCGTGTCCGCTTCAAGGGCATCATCTGTGAGCGCTGCGGCGTCGAGGTGACCCGGGCGAAGGTCCGCCGTGAGCGCATGGGCCACATCGAGCTCGCCGCTCCCGTGACGCACATCTGGTACTTCAAGGGTGTGCCCAGCCGGCTCGGCTATCTGCTGGACCTGGCCCCGAAGGACCTCGAGAAGATCATCTACTTCGCGTCGTACGTGATCACCAACGTCGACAAGGAGGCCCGCCACCGCGACCTCGCCACCCTCGAGAACGAGGTGTCGGCCGAGAAGCGGCAGGCCGAGAACGCCCGCGACTCGGAGATCGAGAAGCGCGCCGCCAAGCTCGAGCAGGACCTGGCCGAGCTGGAGGCCGAGGGCGCCAAGGCCGACGTGCGCCGCAAGGTCAAGGAGGCCGGCGAGCGCGAGATGCGGCAGATCCGGGACCGCGCGCAGCGCGAGATCGACCGCCTCGACGAGGTCATGGAGACGTTCCGCAAGCTGGAGCGCAAGAACCTCATCACCGACGAGCTGCTCTACCGCGAGCTGCGCGACCGGTTCGGTGAGTACTTCTCCGGCGCGATGGGCGCCGAGGCGATCAAGGCTCTGCTGGAGAACCTGAACCTGGACGACGAGGCCGAACTGCTGCGGGAGACCATCCGCAGCGGCAAGGGCCAGCGCAAGATCCGGGCGCTCAAGCGCCTGAAGGTCGTCGCCGCGTTCCTGAACACCAGCAACTCGCCGCTTGGCATGGTGCTGGACTGCGTCCCGGTGATCCCGCCGGACCTGCGCCCCATGGTGCAGCTCGACGGCGGCCGGTTCGCGACCAGCGACCTCAACGACCTGTACCGGCGGGTGATCAACCGGAACAACCGGCTCAAGCGCCTGATCGACCTGGGTGCCCCGGAGATCATCGTCAACAACGAGAAGCGGATGCTGCAGGAGGCCGTCGACGCGCTGTTCGACAACGGCCGCCGCGGTCGTCCGGTCACCGGCCCGGGCAACCGGCCGCTGAAGTCGCTGTCCGACATGCTCAAGGGCAAGCAGGGCCGGTTCCGCCAGAACCTGCTCGGCAAGCGCGTCGACTACTCCGGCCGTTCGGTCATCGTCGTCGGCCCGCAGCTCAAGCTGCACCAGTGCGGCCTGCCCAAGCAGATGGCGCTGGAGCTGTTCAAGCCGTTCGTGATGAAGCGCCTGGTGGATCTCAACCACGCGCAGAACATCAAGTCGGCCAAGCGCATGGTCGAGCGTCAGCGCCCGGTCGTGTGGGACGTGCTGGAGGAGGTCATCGCGGAGCACCCGGTGCTGCTCAACCGCGCGCCGACCCTGCACCGTCTGGGCATCCAGGCCTTCGAGCCGCAGTTGGTCGAGGGCAAGGCGATCCAGATCCACCCGCTCGTCTGCACCGCCTTCAACGCCGACTTCGACGGCGACCAGATGGCCGTGCACGTGCCGCTGTCCGCCGAGGCGCAGGCCGAGGCCCGCATCCTCATGCTGTCCAGCAACAACATCCTCAAGCCGGCCGACGGCAAGCCGGTCACCATGCCCACCCAGGACATGGTCATCGGCCTGTACCACCTCACCCACATCCAGAAGAACCTCACGGGTGAGGGGCGCACGTTCAGCTCGGACGCCGAGGCGCGGATGGCCTTCGACAACGGCGAGCTGCACCTGCAGGCGCCGGTGAACATCCGGCTGCGGGACATCGTCGGCGTCGACAACGGCGTGGGTGCCACGCCGTGGGAGGCGCCGGAGGGCTGGCAGCAGGGTGACCCCGTCACGATCGAGACGACCCTCGGCCGGGTGCTCTTCAACGAGACGCTCCCGGTCGGGTACCGGTTCGTCAACTACGAGATCCGCAAGGGTCAACTGTCGGCGATCGTCAACGACCTGGCCGAGCGCTTCCCGAAGGTCTCCCTCGCGGCGACCCTCGACGCGCTCAAGCTTGCCGGGTTCCACTGGGCCACCTGGTCCGGCGTCACCATCGGCATGGAGGACGTCATCCAGCCGCCGCGCAAGCGCGAGATCCTCGAGCGCTACGAGCGGGAGGCCGAGCGGATCGACAAGCAGTACCAGCGCGGTCTCATGACGGCCGAGGAGCGTCGTGGTGAGCTGATCGAGATCTGGACCAAGGCGACCAGCGAGGTCGCCAAGGAGATGGAGAGCGCGCTGCCGCGCGAAAACCCGCTGTGGAAGATGATCAACTCGGGTGCCCGCGGTAACCTCCTCCAGCTCCGTCAGATCGCCGCGATCCGCGGCCTGGTGGCCAACCCGAAGGGCGAGATCATCCCGCGGCCGATCAAGGCCTCGTACCGGGAGGGTCTGTCCGTGCTGGAGTACTTCATCTCCACGCACGGCGCCCGGAAGGGTCTGGCCGACACCGCGCTGCGGACCGCCGACTCGGGTTACCTCACCCGTCGTCTGGTCGACGTCTCGCAGGACGTCATCATCCGCGAGGAGGACTGCGGCACCGACCGCGCCATCCCGATGGCGGTCGGCGAGTTGGAGGACGGCGTGCTGCGCGTGCACTCGCACGCGGAGACGGGCGTCCACGCCCGTACCCTCGCGGACGACGTGCGTGACAAGGACGGCAAGATCGTCGCCGAGCGTGGCACGGACATTAACTCGATCGTGGTGGACCTGCTGGTCAACGCCGAGGTCGAGACCGTCCGGGTTCGCAGCGTGCTCACCTGCGAGTCGAAGCTGGGCGTCTGCGGCGCCTGCTACGGCCGGTCGCTACCCACGGGCAAGACCGTCGACGTCGGCGAGGCGGTCGGCATCATCGCCGCCCAGTCGATCGGTGAGCCGGGCACGCAGTTGACGATGCGTACCTTCCACACCGGTGGTGTCGCGGGTGAGGACATCACCCAGGGTCTGCCCCGTGTGCAGGAGATCTTCGAGGCCCGCGTGCCGAAGGGCAAGGCGCCCATCGCCGACACCCCCGGTCGCGTGCGCATCGAGGACGGCGAGCGGATGCGGAAGATCATCATCGTGCCGGACGACGGCAGCGACGAGATCGTCCACGACAAGCTCAGTCGGCGCGTCAAGCTGCGCATCCAGGACGGCGAACACGTCGAGGTCGGCGAGAAGCTCACCGAGGGCACCATCGACCCGCACGAGCTGCTGCGCATCATGGGTCCGCGGGCGGTCCAGGTCCACCTGACCTCCGAGGTCCAGGAGGTGTACCGCTCCCAGGGCGTGCTCATCCACGACAAGCACATCGAGATCATCATTCGCCAGATGCTCAAGCGGGTGACGGTCATCGACTCCGGCTCGACCGAGTTCCTGCCGGGTGTGCTCGTGGACCGGGCGCTGTTCGAGGCGGAGAACCGCCGCGTCGTCGCCGAGGGCGGCGAGCCGGCGGCCGGCCGTCCCGTGCTCATGGGTATCACCAAGGCGTCGCTGGCGACGGAGTCGTGGCTGTCCGCGGCCTCGTTCCAGGAGACGACCCGGGTGCTGACCGACGCGGCGATCCACGCGCGCAGCGACTCGCTGATCGGTCTGAAGGAGAACGTCATCATCGGTAAGCTCATCCCGGCCGGTACGGGCATCAGCAAGTACCGCAGCATCCGGGTGGAGCCGACCGAGGAGGCGAAGGCCAAGGTCTACTCCATGACCGGCTACCCGGAGGCCGACTACGGCTTCGGGCCGGCCAGCGGGCAGGCCGTGCCGCTCGACGACTTCGACCTGGGGTCGTTCCGCTAACCGCGGCGAGCGTCATCCACTGAGGGCGGGGGCCTGTGCCTCCGCCCTCAGTGCGTCGCACCGGTTATCGTCGTGGAGTGACGTCCACGACCCGGCACCCGCTCGACCCGGATCCGGTCCGCGCGACGAAGGCATCGGCCGTGCTGGGCCTGGGCCTGCTGTCCGTGGTGACCGGGCCGTTCCTCGGCGGGGTGATCCCGGCGACCATCGCCCTGTTGATGGCCAAGGAGTCGCACCGCGAGCTGGTGGCGGCCGACGGGTTCCTGCTCGGCGCCAAACGGCTGCGCACCGGTGTGCGGCTCGCCTGGACCGGCATCGTGCTGGCCGTCGCCATGCTCGTGGTGCTGGCCATCATCGGCCTGCTCACCTATGCCCGGCAGCGCGGCACCGACTTCGACCCGACGGTCAACTGATGGGCTACCCCGCCGGTCAGCCGGGTGGCTATCCGGGATTTCCTCCGCCGCCTCCACCGTCGATCCCCACGCCCGCGGCAGCGCCGGCGATGCGGGTCGATGTGGTGCAGGGCACCCCCTTCGGGGTCGCGTATCCGTTGGTCCAGTCGACGCCGAGCGGGCCGTCCATCGGCAGCCTGGTGGCCGGCGTCGCCTCGATCCTCGTCTCGCTGTTCGTCACCTGCCTCGGCGTGGGTGGCGCGCAGGAGGGCTGGGGCCCGGCCGCTGGAGGGGCGTTCACGGCCCTGGCGGTCTTCCTCGGGCTGGGCGCCGTCGGACTGGGTGTCTTCGGCATGCGGCAAATCCGGCTGGCCGGCCGCGGCGTCACCGGTAGGGGCATGGCGATCACGGGGATGGTGCTGGGCTCGGTGGGGGCGGGATTCGCGCTGTTCTCACTCCTGCTCGCCTTCCTTCTGGCAACCTCATGACCTCGATCTGGAGCCCCCCGGCAACGTCGATCCGCGACCGGGTACTCTAGGTGTGAAGAGTGTTCCGTCAAGGGGCACCCGGGCGATTTTGACCAGCGTCCTCACGGTGGGTACTCTTTCCCCTCGTGCCCGGCTTTGCCGGGCAACTCGTGCGTGCGCCCACATCGGCCCGCCTCCGCGGGAATGAGGGTGGGTGCGGACCACAACCCCGGGCTGGGATCAAACGGGCCGGGTCGCGGAATAGGCGACACGCCCGACCGCGGGTGCCGGTCCACGCCGTGGAGACAGCGAAGAAGAAGACGTGCGGCCGCGAGGCCGAAGGGAGAGGCAGGCCCAGTGCCTACGATCCAGCAGCTGGTCCGCAAGGGCCGCCAGGCGAAGCTGAGCAAGACGAAGACGCCGGCGCTCAAGGGAAGCCCGCAGCGGCGGGGCGTCTGCACGCGTGTGTACACGACCACGCCGAAGAAGCCCAATTCGGCGCTGCGCAAGGTGGCCCGTGTGCGGCTGAGTAACGGCATCGAGGTGACGGCCTACATCCCCGGTGTCGGTCACAACCTTCAGGAGCACTCGATCGTGCTGGTCCGTGGCGGCCGTGTGAAGGACCTCCCCGGCGTCCGGTACAAGATCATCCGCGGTTCGCTGGACACCCAGGGCGTCCGCAACCGCAAGCAGGCTCGCAGCCGTTACGGCGCGAAGAAGGAGAAGAGCTGACATGCCGCGTAAAGGCCCCGCGCCGCGCCGGCCGCTCGTGGCGGATCCGGTCTACAACTCCCTGCTCGTCACGCAGTTGATCAACAAGATCCTGGTCGAGGGCAAGCGTCAGCTCGCCGAGCGCATCGTGTACAGCGCTCTCGAGGGCGCCCGCGAGAAGACCGGCACCGACCCCGTGGTGACGCTCAAGCGCGCCATGGACAACGTGAAGCCGACCCTCGAGGTCCGCAGCCGCCGCGTCGGTGGCGCGACCTACCAGGTGCCGGTCGAGGTCAAGCCGGTCCGCGCGACGACGCTGGGCCTGCGCTGGCTGGTCACCTACTCTCGCGCCCGCCGCGAGAAGACCATGGTCGAGCGGCTCATGAACGAGCTGCTCGACGCGAGCAACGGTCTTGGTGCTTCGGTGAAGCGCCGCGAGGACACCCACAAGATGGCGGAGTCCAACAAGGCCTTCGCGCACTACCGCTGGTAAGCGACGCTTCCCCAGCGATCCGACGAGAGACGAAGTAGGGATTTGTAGTGGCTGCCGCAGACGCCGCCCTCGCCAAGGTCCGCAACATCGGCATCATGGCGCACATCGACGCCGGTAAGACGACGACGACCGAGCGCATCCTCTTCTACACCGGCATCACGTACAAGATCGGCGAGGTCCACGAGGGCGCGGCGGTCATGGACTGGATGGAGCAGGAGCAGGAGCGGGGCATCACCATCACTTCCGCCGCCACCAAGTGCGAGTGGAAGAGCCACACGATCCAGATCATCGACACGCCCGGGCACGTCGACTTCACCGTCGAGGTCGAGCGGTCGCTGCGCGTTCTGGACGGCGCGGTGGCGGTCTACGACGGTGTGGCCGGTGTGGAGCCCCAGACCGAGAACGTCTGGCGCCAGGCGGACAAGTACAACGTCCCGCGTATGTGCTTCGTCAACAAGCTGGACCGCACGGGTGCCGACTTCTTCCGCTGCGTGCAGATGATGGTCGACCGGCTCAACGCCACGCCGCTGGTGCTGCAGATCCCCATCGGCCTGGAAGGCGACCACATCGGCGTCGTCGACCTGCTGGAGATGCGTGCGCTGACCTGGCGCGGCGAAACCCAGAAGGGTGAGGACTACGCGATCGAGGAGATCCCGGCGGACCTGGTCGACCAGGCCAACGAGTACCGCGAGAAGCTCCTCGAGACCCTGTCCGAGGCCGACGACGACATCATGGTCCGCTACCTCGACGGCGACGAGATCGACGTCAAGGACCTGAAGTCGGCGATCCGCCGGGCGACCATCGCCGGCAAGCTCAACCCGGTCGTCTGCGGCTCGGCGTTCAAGAACAAGGGCGTGCAGCCCATGCTCGACGCCGTCGTCGATTATCTGCCGTCACCGCTGGACATCCCGGCGATCGAGGGCATCGCCACCGACGGCGAGACCCCGCTCTCGCGCAAGCCGTCGGTCAACGAGCCGTTCTCCGGCCTGGCCTTCAAGATCCAGACCGACAAGCACCTCGGCAAGCTCACCTACGTGCGCGTCTACTCCGGCACGCTCGAGTCCGGTTCCCAGGTGGTCAACTCCACCAAGGACCGCAAGGAGCGGATCGGCAAGATCTACCAGATGCACGCGAACAAGCGTGAGGAGCGCACCAGCGCCAGCGCCGGCGACATCATCGCCGTGCAGGGTCTCAAGCAGACCACCACCGGTGACACGCTGTGCGACCCGGCCAACCCGGTCATCCTCGAGTCGATGACCTTTCCGGAGCCGGTCATCGAGGTGGCGATCGAGCCGAAGACGAAGGCCGACCAGGAGAAGCTGGGCACCGCCATCCAGCGGCTCGCCGAGGAGGACCCGACGTTCCGCGTCAAGAACGACGAGGAGACCGGGCAGACGGTCATCGCCGGCATGGGCGAGTTGCACCTCGACATCCTCGTCGACCGCATGCGGCGCGAGTTCAACGTCGAGGCCAACATCGGCAAGCCGCAGGTGGCTTACCGCGAGACGGTGAAGTCCGCCGCGGAGAAGGTCGAATACACCCACAAGAAGCAGACGGGTGGCTCCGGCCAGTACGCGCGGGTCATCATCAAGCTCGAGCCGCTCGTGCAGACCGCCGACGGCCCGACCTACGAGTTCGTCAACGCGGTCACCGGTGGTCGTATCCCGAAGGAGTTCATCCCTTCGGTCGACGCCGGTGTCCAGGACGCGATGCAGTATGGCGTGCTCGCGGGCTTCCCGCTGGTGGGTCTCAAGGTCACCCTGCTGGACGGCCAGTACCACGAGGTCGACTCCTCGGAGATGGCCTTCAAGATTGCCGGCTCGATGGTGCTCAAGGAGGCGGCCCGCAAGGCCAACCCGGTGCTCCTCGAGCCGCTGATGGCCGTCGAAGTGACCACCCCGGAAGAGAACATGGGCGACGTCATCGGCGACCTCAACTCCCGGCGTGGCACCATCCAGGCGATGGAGGAGCGGGGCGGTGCCCGTGTCGTCCGCGCCACGGTGCCGTTGTCGGAAATGTTCGGCTACGTCGGCGACCTCCGGTCGAAGACCCAGGGCCGGGCGAGCTACTCGATGCAGTTCGACTCCTATGCCGAGGTTCCCGCGAACGTGGCGAAGGAGATCATCGCGAAGGCGACCGGAGAGTAGTGATTCCCCGCGTTCGCGGGGGATGACCCGTCGACAGGGTGCGTCGGCGCTTCCAGCGCTGGCACACCATGAACCAAGAAGTCCACAGGAGGACACCAGTGGCGAAGGCGAAGTTCGAGCGGACTAAGCCGCACGTCAACATCGGCACCATTGGTCACATTGACCACGGCAAGACGACGCTGACGGCGGCCATTACCAAGGTCCTGCACGACCAGTACCCGGACCTCAACCCGTACACGCCGTTCGACGAGATCGACAAGGCGCCGGAGGAGAAGGCCCGCGGCATCACGATCTCGATCGCCCACGTCGAGTACCAGACCGCGAACCGGCACTACGCGCACGTTGACTGCCCCGGTCACGCCGACTACATCAAGAACATGATCACCGGTGCTGCCCAGATGGACGGCGCGATTCTGGTGGTCGCGGCGACCGACGGCCCGATGCCGCAGACCCGCGAGCACGTGCTGCTGGCCCGCCAGGTCGGTGTGCCGTACATCGTCGTGGCGCTCAACAAGAGCGACATGGTCGAGGACGAGGAGCTCCTTGAGCTCGTCGAGCTCGAGGTCCGTGAGCTGCTGTCGAGCCAGGAGTTCCCGGGCGACGACGCTCCGGTCGTGCGCGTCTCGGCGCTGAAGGCGCTCGAGGGCGACGAGAAGTGGGCCGGCGCGCTTATGGAGCTGATGAACGCGGTCGACACCGCGATCCCGCAGCCCGAGCGTGAGACCGAGAAGCCGTTCCTCATGCCGATCGAGGACGTCTTCACGATCACCGGTCGTGGCACGGTCGTCACCGGCCGTTGCGAGCGTGGCATCCTCAAGCCGAACGAGGAGGTTGAGATCGTCGGCATTCGGCCGAAGTCGATCAGGACCACCTGCACCGGCATCGAGATGTTCCGCAAGATCCTCGACGAGGCGCGCGCCGGCGAGAACGTCGGTCTGCTCCTGCGTGGTGTGAAGCGCGAGGACGTCGAGCGGGGCATGGTCGTCATCAAGCCCGGCACCACGACGCCGCACACCGATTTCGAGGCGACCGTCTACATCCTCTCCAAGGAGGAGGGTGGCCGGCACACGCCGTTCTTCCAGAACTACCGGCCGCAGTTCTACTTCCGCACCACCGACGTCACCGGCGTCGTCACGCTGCCGGAAGGCACCGAGATGGTCATGCCGGGTGACAACACCACGATGACCGTGCAGCTCATCCAGCCGATCGCCATGGAGGAGAATCTCCGCTTCGCGATCCGCGAGGGTGGTCGCACCGTCGGCGCCGGCCGCGTCACGAAGATCATCAAGTAAATACACCTGAGGTACCCCGATTTCACTTTGCCGTAGACATGCGGCATAATGGTCGGGTTGCGTCGCGGAGCGGTCGAGGCTCACTCACACAGCCCTGCTCAATGAGGAGTCTCGACCGCTTCCGCGCGGCGTCAGTCATATGACGGGCGCTCATCTCCGCGATCCGGGCGTGGCACGCCCTGGGGTTGGTCTCCGAAGCCACCAGCGGTCCCGCGCGGGACGTCGGCGGCGGAGCCTGGCCCTTGGCCGCGACACGCCCGACCGCGGGGGTCGGACAGACACCATTAGGCGGCACCGGACCCTTCGGGGTTCGCGGGGTTGCAAGGCCCCGCATGAGAGAAGGAACTGAAGCCACCATGGCGGGACAGAAGATCCGCATCCGGCTCAAGGCCTACGACCACGAGGTCGTCGACTCCTCGGCGCGGAAGATCGTCGAGACGGTCACGCGCACCGGGGCTCAGGTCGCTGGGCCGGTGCCGCTGCCCACTGAGATCAACCGCTACTGCGTGATCCGCTCGCCGCACAAGTACAAGGACTCGCGCGAGCACTTCGAGATGCGCACGCACAAGCGCCTGATCGACATCATCGACCCGACCCCCAAGACGGTCGACTCGCTCATGCGACTCGACCTGCCTGCTGGCGTCGACATCGAGATCAAGCTGTAGGGACTCGGACTTATGGACAGGCAAGTCAAGGGCATCCTGGGTGAGAAGCTCGGCATGACCCAGGTCTGGGACAACGGCAAGGTTGTCCCGGTAACCGTGGTGCAGGCCGGCCCGTGCGTCGTGACCCAGGTCCGCACGCCCGACAACGACGGCTACTCGGCGATCCAGTTGGCGTGGGGCCAGATCGACCCGCGCAAGGTCAACAAGCCGCGCGCCGGCCACTTCGCCAAGGCTGACGTCGCGCCGCGCCGGCACATCGTCGAGCTGCGCACGACCGACGCCGGTGAATACACGCTCGGTCAGGAGATCACCGCCGACGCGTTCACCGCCGGTCAGCGCATCGACGTGACCGGCCGCAGCAAGGGCAAGGGCTTCGCGGGTGTCATGAAGCGCCACGGCTTCGGCGGTCTGCGCGCCAGCCACGGTGTCGAGCGCAAGCACCGCTCGCCCGGCTCGATCGGCGCCTGCGCGACCCCGGGTCGCGTCTTCAAGGGCGTGCGGATGGCCGGTCGCATGGGTGGCGTGCGCTACACCGTGCAGAACGTCACCGTGCAGCGCGTGGACGCCGAGGACGGTCTGATCCTCGTCCGCGGCGCGCTCCCGGGCCCGAAGGGCAGCCTGGTGCTGCTGCGCAGCGCGGCCAAGACCGAGGCGAAGTCGCAGAAGGGTGGGATCACCAAGTGACCACCGTTGACATCAAGACGGTCGACGGCGCCACCAACGGCACCGTCGAGCTTCCGGACGACATCTTCGACGCTCAGGCCAGCATCCCGCTGATGCACCAGGTCGTCGTGGCGCAGCTCAACGCGGCCCGCCAGGGCACGCACAAGACCAAGACGCGCGGCGAGGTCGCCGGCGGCGGCAAGAAGCCCTACAAGCAGAAGGGCACCGGTCGTGCCCGCCAGGGCTCGATCCGCGCTCCGCAGTTCACCGGTGGTGGCGTTGTCCACGGCCCGCAGCCGCGGGACTACACCCAGCGGGTGAACAAGAAGATGAAGGTCGCCGCTCTGCGTGGCGCGCTCTCCGACCGTGCCCGTGACGGCCGCATCCACGTCGTGGAGACCTTCATCGAGGGCTCGACCCCGAAGACCAAGGAAGCGCTCAAGGTGCTGCGCGGCATCGCCGACGCGCGCCGGGTCCTGGTGGTCCTCGCGCGGGACGACGAGGCCAACTGGCTGAGCCTGCGCAACGAGCAGTCGGTGCACCTGCTGGTCGCCGACCAGCTCAACACCCACGACGTGCTCGTCGCCGACCAGGTCGTCTTCACGACCGCGGCGCTCAACGAGTTCCTCGGGGTGCCGGCCGAGTTCGGTGCGGACAGCGCCGACGCCGACAGCAACGAGGAGGGCTGAGCCATGGCGACGATCGCAGACCCGCGTGACGTGATCATCCAGCCGGTGGTCTCGGAGAAGAGCTACAGCGAGCTCAACCGCAACTGGTACACGTTCCTGGTGCACCCGGACGCCAACAAGACGGAGATCAAGATCGCTATCCAGCAGATCTTCAACGTCCGCGTCCTGTCGGTGAACACCATCAACCGCGAAGGCAAGCGCAAGCGGACCCGCACGGGTTGGGGCAAGCGCAAGGACACGAAGCGGGCGATGGTGAAGCTCGCCGAAGGTGACCGGATCGAAGCCTTCGGCGGACCGGTGAGCTGAGGGGTATAGACGATGGCTATCCGTAAGTACAAGCCGACGACGCCCGGTCGTCGTGGTTCGAGCGTTGCCGACTTCGCGGAGATCACCCGGTCGACGCCGGAGAAGTCGCTGGTCGTGCCGCTGCCGAACAAGGGCGGTCGCAACGTCCACGGGCGGGTGACCGCGCGCCACCAGGGCGGCGGCCACAAGCGCCAGTACCGGCTGATCGACTTCCGCCGTGCGGACAAGGACGGGATCCCCGCCAAGGTCGCGCACATCGAGTACGACCCCAACCGGACCGCGCGCATCGCGCTGCTGCACTACGCCGACGGCGAGAAGCGCTACATCATCGCCCCGAAGGACCTCAAGCAGGGGGACCGGGTCGAGGCGGGGGTCGGCGCGGACATCAAGCCGGGCAACAACCTGCCGCTGCGCAACATCCCGGTCGGCACCACGGTCCACGCCGTGGAGCTGCGCCCGGGCGGTGGCGCCAAGCTGGCCCGCTCGGCCGGCGTCGGCATCCAGCTACTGGGCCGCGAGGGTCAGTACGCGACCCTGCGCATGCCGTCGGGTGAGATCCGGCGCGTCGAGGTGCACTGCCGTGCCACCGTCGGCGAGATCGGCAACGCCGACCAGTCGAACATCAACTGGGGCAAGGCCGGCCGTATGCGGTGGAAGGGCAAGCGCCCGACCGTCCGTGGCGTCGCCATGAACCCGATCGACCACCCGCACGGTGGTGGTGAGGGCAAGACCTCGGGTGGTCGTCACCCGGTCAACCCGAAGGGCAAGCCGGAGGGCCGCACGCGGCGCAAGGGCCAGCCGAGCGACCGTCTCATCGTCCGTAGGCGTTACGCCACCCGGAAGCGCGGCTAAGGAGCCTGAGCAATGCCTCGCAGCCTGAAGAAGGGCCCGTTCGTCGACGACCACCTGATCAAGAAGGTGGAAGTCCAGAACGCCAAGAACTCCAAGAACGTCATCAAGACCTGGTCACGCCGGTCGACGATCGTCCCCGAGATGCTCGGGCACACGATCGCCGTCCACGACGGACGCAAGCACGTGCCCGTCTTCGTGACCGAGGCGATGGTCGGGCACAAGCTCGGCGAATTCGCTCTGACCCGCACCTTCAAGGGTCACGAGAAGGACGACCGGAAGAGCCGCCGCCGCTAAGGCAGCCGATAGGAATCAAGGGGATTTCCCGATGCCAACGAAGAGCGAGGCGGCGCTGCCCGGTGCCCGGGCGATCGCGCGCCACGTGCGCGTGTCGCCGATGAAGGCGCGCCGTGTGGTGGACCTCGTCCGCGGCCTGCCCGCGCGCGAGGCGCTCACGGTGCTCCAGTTCGCACCGCAGTCGGCGAGCGAGCCGGTCTACAAGGTGCTCGCGAGCGCCATCGCCAACGCAGAGAACAACGAGCGTCTCGACCCCGATTCGCTCCTGGTCGCCGAGGCCTACGTCGACGAGGGCCCGACGCTCAAGCGGTTCCGGCCGCGGGCGCAGGGTCGTGCGTACCGGATCCGCAAGCGCACCAGCCACATCACGATCGTGGTCGAGAGCGTCCCGGCCGCCCAGGCGCGCGCCGCGAAGGCCGGCGTCGCCAAGGCGACCAAGGCCGCGAAGGCCGTCACGCCGGAGACCGACGAGGAGTCGCGCCCGGCGAAGAAGGCCGCGCCGGCGAAGACGGCTCCGGCCAAGAAGGCGGCAGCCACGACGGCTGACGCCGAGGAAGGGACCGAGTAATGGGTCAGAAGGTTCACCCGCACGGGTTCCGGCTCGGCATCAGCACCGACTGGAAGTCCCGCTGGTACGCCGACAAGCTCTACAAGGACTACATCGCCGAGGACGTCAAGATCCGTCGGATGATGGCCAAGGGTCTGGAGCGGGCCGGCATCGCCAAGGTCGACATCGAGCGCACCCGCGACCGGGTCCGCGTGGACATCCACACGGCCCGTCCGGGCATCGTCATCGGCCGCAAGGGCGCCGAGGCCGACCGCATCCGCGCCGAGCTGGAGAAGCTCACCGGCAAGCAGGTGCAGCTCAACATCCTCGAGGTGAAGAGCCCCGAGTCGGACGCGCAGCTCGTCGCGCAGGGCGTGGCCGAGCAGCTATCCAGCCGGGTCAGCTTCCGCCGGGCGATGCGCAAGGCCATGCAGTCGGCGATGAAGAACCCGCTGGTGCGCGGCATCCGGGTGCAGGTCTCCGGCCGCCTCGGTGGTGCCGAGATGAGCCGCACCGAGTTCTACCGCGAGGGTCGCGTGCCGCTGCACTCGCTGCGCGCGAACATCGAGTACGGCTTCTTCGAGGCCCGTACCACCTTCGGCCGTATCGGCGTGAAGGTCTGGATCTACAAGGGCGACGCCGTTCCGGGTCGCGAGGCGCCGGCCGAGGCCGCCGCCCCGCGTGGTCGTCGTGAGCGTGCCGACCGGCCCGAGCGGCCGCGTCGTGGGCGTTCCGGCTCCTCCGGCACGACCGCCGGTGGCACCGAGGCCGGTCGTGCGGCTGCGGCGGCTCAGGCCGCCGGGCAGCAGAGCGAGCCCGCCGCTGCGGCCGAGGCCGCGCCGGCACCGGCCGAAAAGCAGCAGGAGGGCTGACGAATGCTGATCCCACGCAAGCCCCCGAAGGGCTTCCGTAAGCCGCACCACCCGGACCGCCACGGCGCGGCCAAGGGTGGCACCCGCGTGGTCTTCGGCGAGTTCGGTATCCAGGCCCTCGAGCCGGCCTACATCACCAACCGGCAGATCGAGTCGGCGCGTATCGCCATGACCCGTCACATCCGTCGTGGCGGCAAGGTCTGGATCACGATCTTCCCGGACCGCTCCATCACCAAGAAGCCGGCCGAGACCCGGATGGGTTCCGGTAAGGGTTCGCCGGAGTGGTGGGTGGCCAACGTCAAGCCGGGCCGGATCCTCTTCGAGATGTCGTTCCCGAACGAGCAGATCGCCCGGGAAGCAATGCGCCGCGCGATCCACAAGCTTCCGCTGAAGTGCCGGATCGTCACGCGTGAAGGGGCTGATGTCTGATGGCCGCCGGTATCAAGGCGACCGAGCTGCGTGAGCTGTCCGACGAGGGCCTGGTCGAGAAGCTGCGGGAAGCCAAGGCGGAGCTGTTCAACCTCCGCGTCCAGTCGGCCACGGGTCAACTGGACAACCATGGGCGACTGCAGGTCATCCGCAGGGACATCGCCCGGATCTACACGATCATGCGCGAGCGCGAACTGGGTCTTTCGGCCGCGCCCGACGCTGTGGCTGAGGTGGCATGAGCATGAGCGAGCAGACGACCGAGTCGGGCACCGAGGTGCGCGGCCGCCGCAAGGTCCGCGAGGGCCTCGTGGTCAGCGACAAGATGAACAAGACCGTCGTCGTGGCGGTCGAGGACCAGGTCAAGCACCCGCTGTACGGCAAGGTCATGCGCCGCACCAGCAAGCTGAAGGCGCACGACGAGCAGAACGCGTGCGGCATCGGCGACCGTGTGCTGCTCATGGAGACCCGACCGCTGTCGGCGACCAAGCGCTGGCGGGTCGTGGAGATCCTCGAAAAGGCCAAGTAAGGCCGTCGTTCCGCCAAGCTCGGCGCCGCCCGGCGCCGAGAACTGGCAGACATTAGGAGATAAGCGTGATTCAGCAGGAGTCGCGGCTACGCGTCGCCGACAACACGGGTGCCCGGGAGATCCTGTGCATCCGTGTGCTCGGTGGCTCCGGCCGCCGCTATGCAGGCATCGGCGACATCATCGTGGCCACGGTGAAGGACGCCATCCCGGGCGCCGGGGTGAAGAAGGGCGACGTGGTCAAGGCCGTCATCGTCCGGACCACCAAGGAGCGGCGCCGGCCGGACGGCTCGTACATCCGCTTCGACGAGAACGCCGCCGTGATCATCAAGGATGGCGGTGACCCGCGCGGCACCCGCATCTTCGGCCCGGTCGGGCGCGAGCTCCGGGACAAGCGGTTCATGAAGATCATTTCGCTCGCGCCGGAGGTGCTCTGACCATGAAGGTGAAGAAGGGCGACACCGTCCTTGTCATCGCCGGCAAGGACAAGGGGCAGCGCGGCAAGGTGCTGACCGCCCTCCCGCGCGAGGACAAGGTCATCGTCGAGGGCGTCAACCGGGTCAAGAGGCACACCCGCATCCGGACCACCCAGCGGGGCTCGAAGACCGGCGGCATCGTGACGCAGGAAGCCCCCATCCACATCTCCAACGTGATGGTGATCGACTCGGACAACAACCCGACCCGGGTCGGCTGCCGCATCGACGAGAACGGCGCCAAGACCCGTGTGTCGCGCCGCTCCGGTAAGGAACTGTGATGACGACGGTCGAGAAGGTGAACCCGCGGCTCAAGCAGCGGTACCGCGACGAGATCGTGGGCAAGCTGCGTGAGCAGTTCAACTACGCCAACCCGATGCAGATCCCGGGCGTGGTGAAGGTCGTCGTCAACATGGGTGTCGGCGAGGCGGCCCGTGACTCGAAGCTGATCGACGGCGCCGTCCGCGACCTGGCCACCATCACCGGCCAGAAGCCGCAGGTCCGCCGGGCGACCAAGTCGATCGCGCAGTTCAAGCTCCGCGAGGGCATGCCGATCGGTGCCAAGGTCACGCTGCGGGGCGACCGGATGTGGGAGTTCCTCGACCGGCTGCTGTCGATCGCGCTGCCCCGTATCCGTGACTTCCGCGGTCTCGACGGGCGCAAGCTCGACGGCCACGGCAACTACACGTTCGGACTCACCGAGCAGTCGGTGTTCCACGAGATCGACCAGGACCGGATCGACCGGCCGCGAGGCATGGACATCACCGTGGTCACCACCGCCGAGACCGACGACGAGGGCCGGGCGCTGCTCAAGCTCCTCGGCTTCCCGTTCAAGGAGAACTGACATGGCGAAGAAGGCGCTGATCCTCAAGGCCGCTGCCAAGCCGAAGTTCGCGGTGCGCGCATACACCCGCTGCCAGCGCTGCGGCCGGCCGAAGGCCGTGTACCGCAAGTTCGGCCTGTGCCGCGTGTGCATCCGCGAGATGGCGCACCGTGGCGAGCTGCCCGGCGTTTCCAAGGCCTCCTGGTAATCCTCCTTCGCCGTAGGCCCGCCGTGACGGCGAGGAACCGCGGCGAGAAAGGCTGACAAAGCAATGACCATGACGGACCCGATCGCAGACATGTTGACGCGTCTGCGCAACGCCAACCAGGCGTACCACGACCGGGTGTCGATGCCATATTCGAAGATCAAGGCGAACATCGCCGAGGTGCTCAAGTCCGAGGGCTACGTGTCCTCGTGGCTGGTTCAGGAGCCCGAGGAGGGCAAGGTCGGCAAGACACTGATCGTCGACCTCAAGTACGGCCAGAACCGTGAACGCAGCCTCGCCGGCATCCGCCGCGTGTCGAAGCCGGGCCTCCGGGTGTACGCGAAGTCGGTGGACATGCCGCGCGTGCTCGGTGGCCTCGGTGTGGCCATCATCTCGACGTCCCAAGGGCTGCTCACCGACCGGCAGGCCCGCAAGCGAGGGGTGGGCGGGGAAGTCCTCGCCTACGTCTGGTGAGGAAGGTCTCCAATGTCGCGAATCGGACGTAAGCCGATCACGGTGCCCTCGGGTGTCGACGTCAAGATCGACGGCCCTGTGGTGACCGTGAAGGGCCCCAAGGGCCAGCTAAGCCACACCGTCGCCGAGCCGATCACCGTCGAGCGGGCCGAAGACGGCTCGTTCCAGGTGGCCCGCCCCAACGACGAGCGCAGGGCCAAGGAGCTCCACGGCCTGACGCGTACGCTGATCTCCAACATGGTCGTCGGCGTCACGGCGGGGTACCGCAAGAGCATCGAGATCGCCGGCACCGGTTACCGCGTGACCGCGAAGGGTTCCGACCTCGAGTTCGCGCTCGGGTTCTCGCACCCGGTCGTCGTCACCCCGCCGCCCGGCATCACGTTCACCGTCGAGAAGCAGACGCTGTTCCACATCGACGGCATTGACAAGCAGCAGGTCGGCGAGGTCGCTGCCAACATCCGCAAGATCCGCCCGCCGGAGCCGTACAAGGGCAAGGGCATGCGCTACCAGGGCGAGGTCATCCGCCGCAAGGCCGGAAAGGCTGGTAAGAAATGAGCGCCACGCTGCTCAAGCGCCGCAACACGGGCGGCCCTGCCGCCGCGCGCCGCGTTGGGCGTGCTCGCCGGCACTTCCGTATCCGCAAGCACGTCACTGGTACCGCCGTGCGTCCCCGCCTGGTGGTCACGCGTTCGCTGCGGAACATCACCGCGCAGATCGTCGACGACCTCAAGGGCCACACGCTGGCCTCGGCCTCGACGCTCGACGCCACCATCCGGGGCACCGACGGCGACAAGAAGGCGCAGGCCCGCAAGGCGGGCGCCCTCCTGGCCGAGCGGGCGAAGGCCGCGGGTGTCGGCAAGGTCGTCTTCGACCGTGGCGGCAACCGTTACGCCGGCCGCATCGCGGCTCTGGCTGACGCCGCCCGCGAAGCCGGACTCGAATTCTAGGAAGGGAAACGTTCATGCCTGGTCCTCAGCGCAGGGGCGGCGGGTCCGGTAACACCCAAGAAGGTGGCGGCCGTCGCGAGAACCGTCGCGAGGGTGGTGGCCGCGGCAACGCGCCCGCCGAGAAGACTCCGCACCTCGAGCGGGTCGTCGCGATCAACCGCGTCGCCAAGGTCGTGAAGGGTGGTCGTCGCTTCAGCTTCACCGCCCTGGTCATCGTCGGCGACGGTGACGGCACGGTCGGCGTCGGCTACGGAAAGGCCAAGGAGGTGCCCGCGGCCATCGCCAAGGGCGTCGAGGAGGCCAAGAAGCACTTCTTCAAGGTCCCGCGGCTCGCGGCTACGATCCCCCACCCGGTGATGGGTGAGGACGCGGCCGGTGTGGTGCTGCTCAAGCCGGCCTCCGCCGGTACGGGCGTCATCGCGGGCGGCCCGGTGCGCGCCGTCCTGGAGTGCGCCGGCATCCACGACGTGCTGTCGAAGAGCCTCGGCTCCTCCAACGCGATCAACATCGTGCACGCGACGGTGGCGGCGCTCAAGAAGCTCGAGTCGCCGGAGGCGGTGGCCGCGCGTCGTGGCCTGCCGGTCGAGGACGTCGCGCCGGCCGCCATGCTGGCCGCTCGTGCCGGGGCGGGTGCATGACCATGGCGCGCCTGAAGGTCACCCAGATCCGGTCCGAGATCGGCTCGAAGCAGAACCAGCGGGACACCCTGCGGTCGCTCGGGCTGAAGCGGATCCGCGACGTGGTCGTCAAGGAAGACCGCCCGGAGATCCGCGGCATGATCCACACCGTGACGCACCTGGTCACCGTGGAAGAGGTGGAGTAATCCGATGACGATCAAGCTGCACCACCTCCGGCCCGCTCCCGGCGCCAAGACCGAGAAGACCCGTGTGGGTCGCGGTGAAGGCTCCAAGGGCAAGACGGCCGGTCGTGGTACCAAGGGCTCCAAGGCCCGCAAGAACATCTCGGCGGCGTTCGAGGGTGGGCAGATGCCCCTCCACATGCGGCTGCCGAAGCTGAAGGGCTTCAAGAACCGCAACCGTGTCGAGTACCAGGTGGTCAACCTGGCTCGTCTCGCGGAGCTGTTCCCGCAGGGCGGCGAGGTCGGCGTGGCCGAGCTGGTCGAGGCCGGCGCCGTCCGCAAGGGCGAGCTGGTGAAGGTGCTGGGCGACGGTGAGCTGGGTGGCGTGAAGCTCAACATCACCGCGCACAAGTTCAGCACGTCGGCCCGCGAGAAGATCGAGGCCGCCGGCGGCTCGGTCCGACTGCTGGGCGGCGAAACCGCATAGAGCGCTATCGTGGCGTCCACCGGATCGGTGGGCGCCACGCGGTGTTCCAAAGCCGGGCGTGATGTGCTCCCAACATCCTGTTAGAGTCCGTTGCGCAGTACCACGTTCGACTCATACGTTCGACAGAGTCTCATGAACCACCAGGACCCCACCTCGTCGGCCGATCGGCCGCCTTGCGCAGGAGGATGAAGTTGCTCTCCGCCTTTGCCAGTGCGTTCAGAACGCCTGACCTGCGCAAGAAGATCTTCTTCACGTTGTTCATGATCGCCATCTACCGGCTCGGCGCCACACTGCCCAGCCCTGGCGTCTCCTACGGCAACGTGCAGAAGTGCCTCGACATCGTGGAGAGCGGCGACAACCAGATCTTCACGCTGCTGAACCTCTTCTCCGGCGGCGCATTGCTGCAACTTTCAGTGTTCGCGCTGGGCATCATGCCCTACATCACCGCGAGCATCATCCTGCAGTTGCTGACCGTCGTGATCCCTCGCCTGGAGCAACTGCGCAAGGAAGGCCAGTCCGGCCAGGCGAAGATCACACAGTACACGCGCTACCTGACCCTCGGGCTCGGCATCCTGCAGGCCTCGGCGTTCGTCGCCCTGGCGCGGTCCGGCCAGCTCTTCGGCGGCGCGTGCGACCAGTCGCGATACCCGATCATCCCGGACACCGGCAAGATCCCGATGTGGCTGACGCTCACCATGCTGGTCATCACGATGACCGCCGGCACCGGCGTCATCATGTGGCTGGGTGAGCTCGTCACCGACCGCGGCGTCGGCAACGGCATGTCGGTCCTGATCTTCACCTCGATCGCGGCCCGCCTCCCCAGCGAGGGCCTGCAGATCTGGCAGGACAACAAGACCACGTTTTTCGTGATCGTCGGCCTGGCCGTCGTGGTCATCGCCTTCGTGGTCTTCCTCGAGCAGGCGCAGCGCCGCATCCCGGTGCAATACGCGAAGCGCATGATCGGCCGGCGGATGTACGGCGGAACGTCCACCTACATCCCGCTGAAGGTCAACCAGGCGGGTGTCATCCCGGTCATCTTCGCCTCGTCGCTGCTCTACCTGCCGCAGTTGGTGACCTCGTTCGCCGGCGCCGACACCACGAACAAGACGGTCCTCTGGATCAACCGGAACATCGTGGCCCAGGACAAGCCGGCCCACATCGTCCTGTACTTCCTGCTGATCATCTTCTTCACGTACTTCTACGTGTCGATCACGTTCAACCCGACCGAGGTGTCGGACAACATGCGGAAGTACGGTGGGTTTGTGCCCGGCATCCGCCCGGGCAAGCCCACGGCCGAGTATCTTGACTTCATCCTCAGCCGCATCACGCTTCCCGGCGCGCTCTATCTGGGCATCATCTCGATCCTGCCCAACTTGCTCATCGGTATCGTGGGTGGCGGGCAGGCTCTGCAGAACTTCCCGTTCGGTGGTACCGCGGTGCTCATTATTGTTGGTGTGGGCCTCGAGACGGTGAAGCAGATCGAGAGCCAGCTCATGCAGCGCAACTACGAAGGGTTCCTCCGGTAGTGAGGCTGGTGCTGGTAGGTCCCCCCGGGGCGGGCAAGGGGACCCAGGCCGAGTTCATCGCCGCGCACCTCGCCGTGCCCAAAATCTCCACGGGCGACATCTTCCGGGCCAATGTCGGGCAGGGCACCCCGCTCGGCATCGAGGCGAAGCGCTACATGGACGCGGGTCAGCTCGTGCCGGACGAGGTGACCATCAACATGGTCTCCGACCGGCTCGCCGAGGGCGACGCCGCCGACGGCTTCCTGCTCGACGGTTTCCCGCGGACGGTTCCGCAGGCCAACGCCCTCGACAAGCTGCTCGCCGACCTGGGCACCGGGCTCGACATCGTGCTCGAGCTCGTCGTCGAGAACGAAGAGGTCATCCGGCGGCTCTCGGGCCGCCGGACCTGTCGTGGTTGCGGCAAGATCTGGCACATCGAGTTCGACGCGCCCACCCACGACGGGGTGTGCGACCGCTGCGGCGGGGAGCTCTTCCAGCGTGACGACGACAAGGCTGAGACCATCGCCGAGCGGTTGAAGGTCTACGCGCGCGACACGTCGCCGCTCGTCGACTACTACGGCGCACAGGGCAAGCTGGTGGGCATCGACGCCACGGGTCCGGTCGAGGACGTCACCGTGCGCGCGATCGACGCCCTCCGTTCGTACGGCGGCTGAAAGCTTCATGGGCCAGCAGGTCGAGATCGAACTCAAGACCCCGGAGCAGATCGGCCTGATGCGCCGCGCCGGGCTGGTCGTCGCCGACGCGCTCGCGCGGATGCGGGCCGCGATCACGCCCGGAGTGTCCACGGCCGACCTCGACAAGATCGCCGAGGAGACCATCCGGGCGGCCGGGGCGATCCCGTCGTTCAAGGGCTACCACGGCTATCCGGCGTCGATCTGCTCCTCGGTCAACGACCAGGTGGTCCATGCGATCCCCAGCGCGCGGCAGGTCCTGCGCGAGGGTGATCTCATCTCGATCGACTGCGGTGCGGAGCTCGACGGCTGGCACGGCGATGCCGCCGTCACGATCGTCGTCGGTGAAGGGCACCCCGACCTGCGGCGCCTGATCCGGGTGGCGGAAGACGCCATGTGGTCGGGCATCGCGGCGGCCGCCCGGGGAGCCCGGTCCGGCAAGGGCCGGCTGACCGACATCTCGCACGCGATCCAGTCGTCGATCCGCAAGGCGGGGCGGTACGGCATCGTCAGCGGCTACGGCGGCCACGGCATCGGCAGCGCGATGCACCAGGACCCGTTCGTGGAGAACTCGGGCCGACCCGGCAAGGGTCCGATCCTGCGGTCCGGCATGGCCCTCGCGATCGAGCCGATGATCACCAGGGGCAAGCCGAAGGTGGCCGAGCTCGATGACGGCTGGACCGTGGTCACGGTCGACGGCTCCGTCGCCGCGCACGTGGAGCACACGATGGCCATCTGCGACGACGGCGTCTGGGTGTTGACCGCGGAGGACGGCGGCCGCGCTCGGCTCGGCGACCTGGTGACGTCGCGGGAGCCGGCGCCCACCTCCACCTCCTGAACCGGACCCCGATCCTGGTACGGGCAGGGAAGTACCGGGTGGAACGGCTGCCCCCCAAAATGGGATGCTGAGGACACCCGAATGGGGGCGAAGGGGGAGCGGTGGCAGACCGGCGGGAAAACGTGCGTGCGGCCGATGTGGACCGGCAGTTCGTGGCGGAGCGCCTTAAGGCGGGGCTCGACGAGGGCCGGCTGTCGCTGGGCGAATACGACGACCGGCTCAAGGAGACCTACGCCGCGCGCACCTATGGCGACCTCGACAAGGTCCTCAGGGATCTGCCCGGCTTCCAGCCGGTGAGCGACTCGCAGCTCACGACGGCCGAGTCGGTGAGCCCGGCCACATTTGCCGACAGCGACAAGAAGAACGGCCGCACGCCGTCGTGGCTGGTCGGCATCTGGGGCACCTGGCTGGTGGCGGTCTCCGTCAATGTGGTGATCTGGGCCCTGGTCAGCATCTCCAGCGGCGAGGCGGTGTACTTCTGGCCGATGTGGGTCGCCGGTCCCTGGGGCGCCGTGCTGCTGGCTTCGACGATCAGCATGCGCGTGCTCGGCAACAGCCCCGAGCAGAAGCGCTATCGGGACGATTGACCAGACTTCCGGGCCGCCGAGCGGATGAAACCCCCCGGATTTGGTGTCAGGACTTCCCCCGCGTAGACTCGTCCATTGGCGCAAAGCGTCCACTCCGGCATGCCTCCACGCGCTTCTGGGGCATGACCGGAGCCGCGGCTGGCACGAGGACTTCGACATCGTCGTTGACCTCGTGAAACGGATGCGAGCGTCGACCACCAGACCCGATGTCAGGTAGCGGAGGACATGCCGAAGAAAGACGGGGCCATCGAGATCGAGGGCCGAGTGATCGAGCCACTCCCGAATGCGATGTTCCGGGTGGAGCTCGCCAATGGCCACAAGGTCTTGGCACACATCAGCGGGAAGATGCGGCAGCACTACATTCGCATCCTGCCCGAGGACCGTGTTGTTGTGGAGCTTTCGCCCTACGACCTCACTCGCGGGCGCATCGTCTACCGCTACAAGTAATTCGGTGTCGGTTTCCAGGTAACGGTCGGGCCTGCGGCCCCTATGTGGGTGCGCAGCGAGAGTTAGGCACACCGTGAAGGTCAAGCCGAGCGTCAAGCGGATCTGCAACAACTGCCGGATCATCCGGCGGCATGGCCGGGTCATGGTCATCTGCAGCACTGACCCGCGCCACAAGCAGCGCCAGGGCTGAGGTCCGGCGTCGCTCTGTGCCGCCGCCTGGAAGCGGCAGCGCAGATCCACACAGCACCACCTCGCACTTGCCCGTTCCAGCCTCGGGCCGCCGCGCATGACGCGCGGGGAGCGCGTGGCTGACCCCCGGTCGGAGGCCGGGGCCCGTCTGTGGGCAGACGGGAGCGGAGCGGGCACAGACCTCCGCACACATGAGGAGTCAGCCCACCCATGGCACGTCTCGTTGGTGTCGATCTCCCGCGCGAGAAGCGCACCGAGATCGCACTCACCTACATCTATGGCATCGGTCGCACCCGTGCCGTCGAGACCCTGGCCGCCACCGGCATCGACCCGAACAAGCGGGCTCGTGACCTGACCGATGAAGAGATCGTGCAACTGCGCGACTACATCGAGGCCAACTACAAGGTCGAAGGTGACCTTCGCCGCGAGGTCGCCGCCGACATTCGACGCAAGGTCGAGATCGGCTGCTACGAGGGCATCCGGCACCGCAAGGGCCTGCCCGTGCGCGGTCAGCGCACCCGGACCAACGCACGCACCCGCAAGGGTCCGAAGCGCACGGTCGCCGGCAAGAAGAAGCCGGGCAAGAAGTAGTAGCCAGGTCGAGTTCAGCAACATATCTAGGAGCGCATAGAGAATGCCACCGAAGGCTCGCGCCGGCGCGACCGCTGTCAAGAAGGTCCGGCGCAAGGAACGCAAGAACATCGCGCACGGGCAGGCGCACATCAAGAGCACGTTCAACAACACGATCGTGTCGATCACCGACCCGACCGGGGCTGTCATCTCCTGGGCCTCCGCCGGCCAGGTGGGCTTCAAGGGCTCGCGCAAGTCGACTCCGTTCGCCGCGCAGTTGGCCGCCGAGGCCGCCGCTCGTCGCGCGATGGAGCACGGCATGCGCAAGGTCGACGTCTTCGTCAAGGGCCCGGGCTCCGGCCGGGAGACCGCGATCCGCTCGCTGACGGCCGTGGGCCTCGAGGTCGGGCAGATCTCTGACGTCACGCCGCAGCCGCACAACGGTTGCCGTCCGCCGAAGCGCCGCCGGGTCTAAGGGAAGAGACAGAAACATGGCTCGTTACACAGGTGCCGACTGCCGTCGTTGCCGTCGCGAGAAGATGAAGCTGTTCCTCAAGGGCAGCAAGTGCGACGGGCCGAAGTGCCCGTTCGAGTCGCGTCCCTTCCCGCCCGGCCAACACGGCCGTGGCCGGCCGAAGGAGACCGAATACCTCCTGCAGCTCCGCGAGAAGCAGAAGGCCCGCCGCATCTACGGTGTGCTGGAGCGGCAGTTCGAGGGCTACTTCGACGAGGCGGTCGCGAAGCCGGGCAAGACCGGTGAGGAACTGCTGAAGATCCTCGAGTCGCGACTCGACAACGTGGTCTACCGCGCCGGCCTGGCGACCTCGCGTGACGCGGCCCGCCAACTGGTGAGCCACGGCCACATCCAGGTCAACGGCAAGAAGGTCGACATCCCGTCGTACCGTCTGCGCGAGCACGACATCGTGCAGGTGCGCGAGAAGTCGCGTCAGCTCACGCCGTTCCAGATCGCGCAGGGCCTCGCGGGCAGCAAGACCGTCCCCGCGTGGCTCGAGTTCATCCCGAGCGAGCTCAAGGTCCTGGTGCACAGCCTGCCGGCGCGGCAGGTCATCGACACCCAGGTCCAGGAGCAGCTCATCGTCGAGCTCTACTCGAAGTAAGCAACAACAGGCGGGGCCGATCCGGCCCCGCCTGCTCGGAGCGCGTCATATGGCGGGCGCGCAACGAATCTGGAGGAAACAGTGCTCATCTCCCAGCGGCCGAGTCTCGCCGAAGAGTCGATCAGCGAGGTCCGGTCGAAGTTCACCATCGAGCCGCTCGAGCCGGGCTTCGGTTACACGCTCGGCAACTCGCTGCGGCGCACGCTGCTGAGCTCCATCCCGGGTGCGGCGGTCACCAGCATCAAGATCGACGGCGTGCTGCACGAGTTCACCACGATTCCCGGCGTCAAGGAGGACGTGGTCGAGCTCGTCATGAACATCAAGGAGCTGTGCGTCAGCTCCGAGCACGACGAGCCGGTCTCGATGTACCTGCGCAAGCAGGGCCCCGGCGACGTCACGGCGGGCGACATCCAGCCCCCGGCCGGCGTCTCCGTGCACAACCCCGACCTCAAGCTGGCCACCCTCAACGGCAAGGGCCGGCTCGACATGGAGCTGACCGTCGAGCGTGGGCGGGGTTACGTCACCGCCAACCAGAACAAGCAGCAGGGACAGGAGATCGGCCGGATCCCGGTCGACTCGATCTACTCCCCGGTGCTGAAGGTCACCTACCGCGTCGAGGCGACCCGTGTCGAGCAGCGCACCGACTTCGACCGGCTCATCATCGACGTCGAGTCCAAGCCGTCGCTGACCCCGCGCACCGCGCTGGCCTCGGCCGGCTCGACGCTGGTCGAGCTGTTCGGCCTGGCGCGCGAGCTCGACGAGACCGCCGAGGGCATCGACATCGGTCCGTCGCCGCAGGATGCGCAGCTCGCTGCCGATCTGGCGCTGCCGATCGAGGAGCTGGACCTCACCGTCCGCTCGTACAACTGCCTCAAGCGTGAGGGCATCAACTCCGTCGGCGAGCTGATCAGCCGCACGGAGGCCGACCTCCTCGACATCAGGAATTTCGGTCAGAAGTCGATCGACGAGGTCAAGATGAAGCTCGCCGGAATGGGTCTGGGTCTGAAGGACTCCGCCCCGACGTTCGACCCGGCACATGTCGTGGACTCGTTCGCGGACGTGGACTACGACAACGATCACGACTACCGCGAGACCGAACAGCTCTAGCCGGCTGTTGTACCAGAGGAGTCCCAACCATGCCCACGCCCACCAGGGGTCCCCGCCTCGGCGGTAGCCCCGCGCATGAGCGGCTGATGCTGGCGAACCTCGCCACGTCGCTGTTCAAGCACGGTCGCATCAAGACCACCGAGACGAAGGCCAAGCGGCTGCGCCCGCTCGCCGAGCAGCTCATCACCAAGGCCAAGCGCGGGGATCTGCACGCGCGTCGTCAAGCGCTCTCCGTGGTGCGGGACAAGGACGTGGTGTACGCGCTGTTCGACCAGATCGCGCCCCGCTTCAGCAACCGCCAGGGTGGTTACACGCGGATCGTGAAGACCGGCCCGCGCAAGGGTGACGCCGCGCCGATGGCGATCATCGAGCTGGTCGAGGAACTCGAGATCGCCGCGACGTCGACGCCGCGCAAGGCCGCCCGGAAGGCCGCCAAGGCCGACTCGATCGCGGTGCTGGCCGGCGACGAGGACACCGAGGCGACCCCGGCCGCCAAGGCCGACACCGAGCCGGCCGCCAAGGCTGACGCGGACGCCGAGCCGGAGGCCGGCGAGGCGAAGGACGACGAGACCAAGGCCTGATCACCGGCTGAGGTCCGTGGAGCCCGGCACCCTCCGTGGGTGCCGGGCTCTTTTCCTGGAAACTCAAGGTCCGCCTTCCTGGAAACTCAAGGTCGCGAAGTTCAGCCCAACAGACGCTGGCCCACCCGGATAAGGCCGACGATTCAGGCGGGGTGTGTCGCCGGCTCGTAGCGCAACACCGGGGTTGACGGACGACCGCGCGGCGTCACGTCGCGACCTTGCTTGGAACTGGGAGTTGTACCTCATGAGCACGCGACTTCGCCTGGACGTCGCCTACGACGGCACCGACTTCTCCGGGTGGGCGGCCCAGCCGCAGCGGCGCACCGTCGCCGGGGAGCTGCGCGCCGTTCTGGAGCGGCTGTTCGGCGGCGTCGAGGGGCTGACGGTCGCCGGCCGTACCGACGCGGGGGTCCACGCGACCGGCCAGGTCTGCCACGTCGACGTGCCCACCGAGCGGTGGGAGAGCATCGGCGGGGCGCTCGTGCGCAAGCTGGCCCAGCTCTTGCCGCCCGACGTCCGCGTGCGTGCGGTGACGGAGGCACCGGCGGAGTTCGACGCCCGGTTCTCGGCGCTGTCCCGCCGGTACGAGTACCGGGTCGCCGACGCGCCGTACGGCGCCGAGCCGCTGCGCCGCCGCGACACCGTCGCCTGGCCGCGGCCGCTGGATGTCGGCCTGCTCAACGCCGCGGCCGCGGGCTTGGTCGGCGAGCACGACTTCGCCGCGTTCTGCCGGCGCAAGGAGCATGCGACGACGATCCGGGCGGTGAGCGCGCTGCATTGGCGCCGCGACCCGGACGGGGTCGTCGTCGCCTCCGTGACGGCTGACGCGTTCTGCTGGTCGATGGTCCGCAGCCTGGTGGGTGCCCAGTTGGTCGTCGGCGACGGACGGCGGCCGCCGTCGTGGCCGGCGAGCCTGCTCAGCCGTACCATCCGGGCCGACGAGGTGATGGTGGCACCGGCGCACGGGTTGACCCTGGTCGAGGTCCTGTACCCGGCCGACGTGTCCGCCCTGCGCGAGCGGGCCGAACTGACCAGGCGCCGCCGGGACGCTGCTGGCTGATCCACGCGTGTCCCGGCCGCGCCGGCCACGGCGCTGCGGTCAGCTCGCGCCCGGCGCCGGGGACGCGGGCAGCGACGCGGCCGGAGTCGCCTCGGGCTGGACGACGGCCCGGTTGCCGATGATCTCGTTCTCCAGGTAGGTCTCGACGATGTCGAACGTGATTTGCTGCGGATACGGGTCGACAGGGGCGAACGCGTTGCCGTCCACGCGGGCGATCACGCAGTAGGCGATGAAGTGGCCCTTGTAGTTCCAGCCGAGCTGTGTCGGTGCCCGCACGAGCGCGTCGGTGCCGGTGCCGGCGCCGACACTCATCCCGGAGAAGCGGCCCTTCTGCCCGTCGACGATCGGCTTGACGCCGTCGAAGGCCAGCGCCGCCGCCTTCTCGGTGTCCAGGTTGAAGATGCCGGCGGTGATCAGGTACTCCTCGTTGGGCGACTTCATGGTCGCCCGCACGACCTCGCTGCAGCCCGCGTTCATGAGCAGGGTGGCCAGCTCGTCGGTCGCCGCCGTCTTGCAGTCCGGTGAGGCCTTGGTCGAGAGGATGACGTAGGGCGGCTCGTTTGGCACCGCCACGATGTTGTTGCTCGGGAAGACCTCGGCCTCGGTGAGCGGCGCCGGGTCGACCTGCCGGCTGCTGATGTCGCGCTTCTTCGGCCCGCTGGTCGTGCTGGACCGCGCCGACTCGGGGCCGTTGCGCTCGTCTTTGAGGATGAACCAGGTGCCGATGCCGCAGGCGCCCAGCACCACCACGACCGCGATCACGCTGAGCATGGCGATCCAGCGGTGCGGCCGGTGCTCCGGTCGGACCGGGTCGATGACCGCCCGCGGATGTGACCCGGTGCCGCCCCGACCCGGACGCCCGGGACGCTCACCGCGCCCCGGCGGACCTACCGGCCGGCCACCCGGCGGCTCGCGCAGCGCGCGCTGGCCGCCGCCGATGTAGTCGCCCGAATATTCTCCGGTGCCCCGGCCGCCACGCCGCCGTGCTGTCGAAGGATCGTCGTATCCGCGGCCCGGCATCGCGTCGTCGAGAGTGCGCCGCTGGTGCGGCGCATCGTCACCGATCGGGACGCGCGGGGCGTCGGCCCGCCGCCGCGGTGCGGTGAGGTCGGCCGGCGTGGCACCGGCGGCGGGCGCCCCGGCGCGGCCGAGCCGTCCGGTGCCGGTGTCGTCCCGCCGGAACCCGGCCGGACCTTCGGCGTCGTAGCCGCGACTCCGGTGTGGCGCACCGGGGTCGCCGGGGCGCCGGCTGCCGGTGTCCTCGCCGAGCCCGGTGCGCTGCCGCCGCACGCCGATGTCGTCGCCGGCACGGAACGCGGTGGTCTCGCCGGCACGGAACGCGGTGGTCGCCTCGGGGCGCCCCGCAGTGTCGAAACCGTTGCCGCCCGTCGCCTCGTAGCCGTTGCCGGTGCGGAAGGAGTCGCTGCCGGTGCGGAAGGAGCCGCTGTCGTCGGAGCGTGCCCGGCGGCGTTCACCGACCTCGCCGGTGCGCGGATTCTCCGCCTCCTCCGCCTCGCGACGGGCCCGGCGGCCGGTCGTGCCGCCGCTGGTCGGGGTGGCGTCGGGGCGCATCGTCGGGAAGATCGGCACGAGTGGCGGCGGGTCGGTCGTCGGCTGCTGGGCCACGAGGTCCGCCAGCGGTTTGATGATCGGGGTCAGCTCCGGACCGTGGTCATACGACTCGGAAGGGCCGGCCTGGCGGCGCCCGATGGGCTCGTCGTCGCGGGCGCGGCGCCGGCCGCCCCGGGCCTCCGCGGGTGCGGTGGGAAGCTGCTCGCCGAGAGGGGGACGCGCGGGCGGCGGCACCGCGCGGCCGAAGGTGCCGCTGGGGGACTCTGTGCGGCCGAAGGTGCCGCTGGGGGAGTCGTCGTCGCGAGCGCGGCGGCGGCCGCCGATCATCTCGGTGGCGTCGGGCAGCGCGGGCCGGGCCGGAGGTGGTGCCGGTGGCAGCGAGGCCGGGCTGAAGACGCCGCTCGGGGAGTCGGCGCGGCCGAAGCCGCCGCTCGGGGACTCCTCGCGATCCCGGGAGCGCCGGCCGCCGGACCGTCCCGGGCCGTCCTGGCCGCCGGGTGCCGGCGGGAACGCGCCCCGATCAAACGGGGGAGGGTCGAAGGCAGGGCTGTCGAAGGGTGCCGGCTCCGGTGGCGGTGCCGCGAACGGGTCGGGCTCTCCCCTGCCGGTGCCGCGAAGCCCCGCCAACCAATTGTCGGCTTCGTCCGCTTCGTCCCGGCGGAACGAGTCGGCTCGCCGTTTCCGGCGCGGCTCGTTCCCAGAAGTCATGTCGCACAGGGTAGCCGACACGGCGTGGCGGTGTCGTACGGGCGATGTCGCGCACAATCCGAACGGGTGGCCGCCCGGAAGACCCGTCACCTGCTTGGGGACAATGCGTTGCGAAGGCGGTCAAGGGAGGGCATCGTGTCCGGCGAGCATTACTTCTCGGCCGACCCGGCGGTCGCGCACGAGCGGCACCAGGTCGAGTTCGCCGCGCTCGACCAGGAGTTTCGCCTGGTTTCGGCGTCCGGCGTGTTCTCGTCCACCCGGCTCGACCCGGGCACGGCGGTCCTGCTCGACAAGGCGCCGCTGCCCGGTCCGGAGACCACCGGCGCGCTGCTCGACCTCGGCTGCGGCTACGGTCCGATCACCGCCGTTCTGGCCGCCGCGGCGCCGCGTGCGACGGTCTACGCCATCGACGTGAACCAGCGCGCTCTCGACCTGGTCCGGGAGAACGCCGCCGCGCTCGGCGTCGCCGACCGGGTCGTCGTGTCGACCCCGGACGAGGTGCCGCCGACTGTCGGGTTCACGCAGATCTGGTCCAACCCGCCGATCCGGATCGGCAAGACCGAGCTGCACGCACTGCTCCTGCGCTGGCTGCCGCGGCTGGCCCCGGACGGCGTCGCGTGGCTCGTCGTGGCCAAGAACCTGGGCGGCGACTCGCTGCGGCGCTGGCTCGTCGAGCAGGGTTTCCAGGTCGAGCGGCACGCGAGCCAGAAGGGTTTCCGGATCTTCAGCGTCCGAAAACCGGGCGACGCGCGTACCGATGCCGCCTTAAATCTTTGAGCTGTGGGATATGTCGACGTAGCCGGAGTCGGGCACACGCTGCCGGACGGCCGTGAGCTGTTCTCCGAGGTGTCGTTCCGGGTGGGTGAGGGCGCGAAGGTGGCGCTCGTCGGGCCGAACGGCGCGGGCAAGACGACGTTGCTGAAGATGGTCGCCGGCGACCTCCCGGTGCACACCGGCGTCGTCGCGCGCTCCGGCGGGCTCGGCGTGATGCGCCAGTTCATCGGCATGATCGGCGACGACCGCACCCTCTACGACCTCGCCCTGGACCTGGCGCCACCGCGGCTGCGCGGTGCCGGGGAGCGGCTCGCCGCCGCCGAGCGGGCGATGCACGAGGCGAACGGCGCGGACGCCGAGAAGGCCCAGTTGCGGTACGCCAACGCGCTGGCCGCCTGGGGCGAGGTGGGCGGCTACGACGCCGAGGTCCTCTTCGACACCGCCGGCGTCGCCGCGCTCGGCCTGCCGTGGGACCTCGCGAAGGACCGGCCGGTGCGCACCCTGTCCGGCGGCCAGCAGAAGCGCTTCGCGCTCGAACTCCTGCTGCGCGGTGAGGACGAGGTGCTGCTGCTCGACGAGCCCGACAACTTCCTCGACGTCCCCGGCAAGCGCTGGCTCGAGGAGCGGCTGCGGGAGTCGCCGAAGAGTGTCCTGTACGTGTCTCACGACCGGGAGCTGCTGGCCCGGTCGGCCGACCGCGTGGTGGCCGTCGAGGGCGGTTCCGCCTGGGTCCATCCCGGCGGCTTCGCCTCCTGGCACGAGGCGCGGGTCGCGCGGCACGAGCGGCTCGACGAGCTGCGCCGCCGCTGGGACGAGGAGCACGAGAAGCTCAAGGCGCTCGTCCAGATGTACAAGACCAAGGCCGCCTACAACGACGGCCTGGCGTCGCGGTATCAGGCGGCTCAGACCCGGCTGCGCAAGTTCGAGGAGGCCGGCCCTCCGCCCAGCCCGCCGAAGGACCAGGACATCCGGATGCGGCTCTCCGGCGGCCGGACGGGCAAACGCGCGGTCGTGTGTGAGCAGTTGGAGCTCTCCGGCCTGACGTACCCGTTCGATCTGGAGCTGTGGTACGGCGACCGCCTGGCGGTCCTGGGCGGCAACGGCACCGGCAAGTCGCACTTCCTGCGGCTGCTGGCCCGGGGCGGCACGGATCCCGCCGAGACGCCGATCGGCACCGCCCTGGCACCCGTCGAGCACGAGGGCATGGTCCGGCTGGGCGCGCGGGTGCGGCCGGGCCACTTCTCGCAGACGCACGACCGGCCGGAGCTGCTGGACAAGACGCTCGCCGAGATCCTGTGGCGGGGCGACGAGTGGCGGGACGGCCTGCCGCGGCCGCAGGCGATGCCGGCGCTGTCCCGGTACGACCTGGCGGCGCAGGCCGACCAGCGGTTCGGCACCCTGTCCGGCGGCCAGCAGGCACGGTTTCTGGTCCTGCTGCTGGAGTTGTCCGGTGCGACGCTGCTGTTGCTCGACGAGCCGACGGACAACCTCGACCTGGCCAGCGCGGAGGCGCTGGAGGAAGGGCTGCGGAGCTTCGCCGGGACGGTGATCGCCGTGACGCACGACCGCTGGTTCAGCCGCTCGTTCGACCGTTACCTGCTGTTCCGCTCCGACGGCGAGGTGACGGAGGTGCCCGAGCCGGTGTGGGAAGGGCGCGGCTAGCGGACCGTGGGAGCGGTGGCTGGTGCGGCGGGTGGATGATGCGAGTCATGGACGAGAAGACGTTGATCCACCAGATCTCGACGCTGGTCGACGACGAGCACAAGCTCCGCACCCAACTGCAGCAGGGCAAGATCACGGAGCAGGAGGAACACGACCGGCTCCGGGCCGTCGAGGCGCAGCTCGACCAGCTCTGGGACCTGCTGCGCCGGCGCCGGGCGGCGCGGGCGCAGGGTGTTTCACCGGATGAGGTCGAGGCGCACTCGATCGACGAGGTCGAGCACTACCTGCAGTGATCCGGTGCACTCGTGGTGCCCGGCGGACCCGGCACCACAAGGCCGACGACGACTGTGATCGATGCCGTCCCGGTCTGTGGACGGATGTGCCAGATCCTCGCACGGTAGGGTGGCGACGGTTCGCAGCGGGGTAAATAAGCACCGACCCCTATGTAACAGCAAGGAGGACGCAGATGCGCACGACCGGCAAGGTCGCCACAGCGGCTGTTGCGGTGTTCGGCATCGGGCTCGCCGGATGTAGTGGTAATGGTGGTACTCCGGGTTCGTCGATCTCGGCCGGTGCCTCCGGCAGCACCTCGACGGCTCCGTCAAGCAGTGCCTCGGGTTCGAGCGGCGGCGGCAGCGGCACCGGTTCCGCGGCGTCGTGCCTGGTCGGCACCTGGAAGGCCGGCAACCTGACCGGCAAGCTCAGCGGGCCGGTCGACGGCACGTTCCAGGGTGGCGGGGGCACGCTGCTGACCATCGACTCGGCCGGCAAGACGCAGGTCGACTTCGGCTCCATGCAGCCGGTGACCTTCACGTTCTCCGTCTCCGGCAACGACGTGAAGGGCAGCTTCTCCTACGGCGGCAAGGTCAACGGCGCGGTCAAGACCCCCACCACGCCGAGCGGCACGCTCGAGCCGACCGGCACCGTCGACTTCAGCACGCTGACGGTGACCGTCGACCTGACCGCACCCGCTTCGGTCCGGGCCGCCGACAAGGTGGCGATCAGCGAGTTCGCCGACTCCGGCTCCGCCGAGACGGGCGGTGCGGTCGACGCGCAGCCGGTGCTCAAGAAGAGCCGGTACGAGTGCGGCGGCAACACCCTCAAGCTCTCCCCGCCGCAGGGTGGCGACACCGGCACCTGGACCTTCACCAAGTCCTGACGCCCCACCCCGTCTCCCGCGTTGATCTTGCAGTCATGGTGCCTGGCTCGCCCGGATATTTCGGGTATTCCGGAACCACAACTGCAAGATCGACGCGGGAAGGCACTCCCTGCCGCTGTTTGTGACCGGGTTCGTGTTCCTCTTCAGCCCCGATTTTGAGGAGCGGGGGGACGCCGAGTATCGTGGACCGCTGTTGTGCGATGACAAGGCGTCCCCATCGTTCGGGTACGCTGGGTGGTCGTGCGCGCTGAGCGCTGCCATCGAGAGCGCACCCCAGAACCGACGACGTGGAAGACAAGGTAGACCTGTGGGTACGTACAGCCCGAAGCCGGGTGAGATCGAGCGCGCGTGGCACGTCATCGACGCCACTGATGTGGTGCTCGGGCGCCTGGCCACGCACGCTGCGACGCTGCTGCGCGGCAAGCACAAGCCGACGTTCGCCCCGCACGTTGACACCGGCGACTTCGTCATCGTGATCAACGCTGGCAAGGTGGCGCTGACCGGCAACAAGCGACAGAGCAAGGTCGCCTACCGCCACTCGGGTTACCCGGGCGGTCTCAAGGCGGTCGGCTACGAGGAGTTGCTGACCAAGCACCCCGAGCGGGCGATCGAGCTGGCCGTCAAGGGCATGCTCCCGCACAATCGCCTGGGCGCGCGTCAGATCCGCAAGCTGAAGGTGTACGCGGGCGCCGATCACCCGCACGCCGCTCAGCAGCCCAAGCCGTTCGAGATCAAGCAGATCGCGCAGTGAGCGCGGACGAAGGACAGAGCGTGACCGACGAGACCATCGACGCCCCGACCCCGGCCGCTGTCGCGACCGTCGAGACCCCGGCGCCCGCCGCTGCCGCCGCCCCGACGCGGGCGCGTCGTGCGGGCCAGCCGATCCAGACCGTGGGCCGCCGCAAGGAGGCCATCGTCCGGGTCCGCCTCGTGCCGGGCACGGGCAAGTTCCAGCTCAACGGTCGCGAGCTGGAGAGCTACTTCCCGAGCAAGGTCCACCAGCAGTCGGTCCGCGAGCCGTTGGTGATCGTGGAGAAGGCCGAGACGGTCGACGTCTACGCCAACCTCCGCGGCGGCGGCACCACCGGCCAGGCCGGTGCGCTGCGGCTGGCGATCGCCCGGGCGCTCGTCGAGAACGAGCCCGACGACCGGGCGGCGCTGAAGAAGGCCGGCTTCCTGACCCGTGACGCTCGCGCCACCGAGCGCAAGAAGTACGGTCTGAAGAAGGCCCGCAAGGCCCCGCAGTACTCGAAGCGCTAACCAAGCCTGTCGGCCGGGTGCCACCCTAGAGGTGAGCGCCCGGCCGATTTGCGCTGCGCGGAAGTCCGAACCATGGGAGGTACGCAATGGGGCGACTCTTCGGCACCGACGGGGTTCGTGGTCGGGCCAACGCCGACCTGACTCCCGAGTTGGCGATGGCCGTCGCCATCGCGGCCGCGCAAGCGCTGTTCGAGCACGACCACTCCCACGCCCCGGTCGCCGTCGTGGGCCGTGATCCGCGGGCCAGCGGCGAGATGCTGGAGGCGGCCGTCGTGGCCGGCCTGACCAGCGCCGGTGCCAACGTCGTCCGGGTGGGCGTGCTGCCGACGCCCGCCGTCGCGTACCTGACCGGCGTCCTCGACGCCGACGTCGGCGTGATGCTCTCCGCCTCGCACAACCCGATGCCCGACAACGGCGTCAAGCTCTTCGCCGCCGGCGGTCACAAGCTCCCCGACGAGGTCGAGGACGAGATCGAGCGGCTGATCGACGACCGCACCCATCGTCGCCCCACGGGTGCGGGCATCGGCCGGGTCACCGACTACGCCGAGGGCGAGGACCGCTACGTCCGCCACCTGCTCACCTCGCTGCCCAGCCCGCTCGCCGGGTTGAAGGTCGTGGTGGACTGCGCCAACGGCGCCGCCTCGTCGGCCGCGCCCGAGGCGTACCGCCGGGCCGGCGCCGCGGTGATCGCGATCAACGCCGACCCCGACGGTCTCAACATCAACGAGGACTGCGGCTCCAACCATCTCGCGCAGCTCCGGGCGGCCGTGGTCGAGCACGGCGCCGACCTGGGCATCGCGCACGACGGCGACGCCGACCGCTGCATCGCGGTCGCGGCCGACGGCGCCGACGTCGACGGCGACCAGGTCATGGCGATCCTCGCGCTCGCGATGCGCGACGCGGGCACCCTCACCGAGGAAACGCTCGTCGCCACCGTCATGAGCAACCTGGGGTTGAAGCTGGCCATGGCCGAGGCCGGCATCCGGCTGCTGGAGACCCGGGTCGGCGACCGATACGTGCTGGAGGAGCTGCGGGCCAAGGGCCTCGCTCTCGGCGGGGAGCAGAGCGGGCACATCGTGATGCCGGCCTTCGCGACCACCGGAGACGGCGTGCTGACCGCGCTGCACCTCATGGGCCGTATGACGACAACGAAGCGGAGCCTGAAGGACCTCGCCTCGGTCGTGCACCGCCTGCCTCAGGTGATGATCAACGTTCCGGTGCTCGACCGCTCGACCGCCGCGAAGTCGCCGCAGGTGCTCGACGCCGCCAAGCAGGTCGAGGCCGAGCTCGGCGGCACCGGCCGGGTGCTGCTGCGTCCCTCGGGCACCGAGCAACTCGTGCGGGTCATGGTCGAGGCGGGCACGCAGGCGACCGCCAAGGAGGCGGCCGAACGGATCGCCGCCATCGTTCGAACGGTGTCGCCTACCCAGTAGTAGCCTGCGGCGCATGACCAATGCCCGCACCGTCCTCGTCACCGGCGCCTCCCGCGGCATCGGCAAGGCCAGCGCCATGGCCTTCGCCGCCGAAGGCTGCAACGTCGTGCTGACCTCCCGCAAGATCGACGCTCTCGACGCCGTCGCGGCGGAGATCGGTGACCGGTTCCCGGGTGTCGGTGTGCTCACCCACGCCGCGCACGCCGCCGAGTCCGACCAGGCCGCCGCCGTGGTCGACGCGGCGGTGGGGCGCTTCGGCGCCGTCGACGTCCTGGTGAACAACGCCGCCACCAACCCGTACTTCGGTCCGCTGATGGGGATCGATCCGGTACGGGCGGACAAGACCGTCCGGCTCAACCAGTTCGGCGTCGTCCTGTGGAGCCAGCTTGTGTGGAAGGCGTCGATGGCGTCCCGCGGTGGTGCGATCGTCAACGTCGCGTCGGTCGGCGGCCTGCTCACGGAGCCCGGCATCGGCTACTACAACGCCACCAAGGCCGCCGTCATCCACCTCACCCGGCAGATGGCGGCCGAGCTCGCCCCGGCCGTCCGGGTCAACGCCGTCGCCCCCGGCATCGTGCGTACACAGCTCGCGCGCGGCCTGTGGGAGAACAACGAGGACCTGCTCAACGCGAAGCTGCCGCTCGGGCGAATCGGTGAGCCCGACGACGTGGCCGGCGTCATCACGTTCCTCGCCGGACCGGCGTCGCGCTGGATGACCGGCCAGACCCTGGTCGTCGACGGTGGCGCGCAGATCCGCTCGTTGATCGCGTAGCAGGGGCGGCCCAGGTGCGCAATCGGTCGATTGTGCGCAGGACCCGTGCGCAATGACGACACTTTTGCGCACGGGTCCTGCGTGGTCTTCTGCTACGGTACCTCCATGTGCGGAATCGTGGGGTACGCCGGCGCGCGTCCGGCCCTGAACATCGTTCTGGACGGACTGCGGCGGCTGGAGTACCGCGGCTACGACTCGGCCGGCGTCGCCGTCGTCACCACTGATCCGGGCCGGTCGGCGCCTGCGGCGGGTGACCTCGACGGTGAGCTGCTCACCGCGAAGCGCGCCGGCAAGCTCGCCAACCTGGAGAAGGCGCTGCAGGAGGAGTCGGCGGCCGGGCTGGCCCTCGGCACCACCGGCATCGGCCACACCCGCTGGGCCACCCACGGCGGACCCACCGACCGCAACGCCCATCCCCACCGCTCCGCCGACGGCCGGGTCGCGGTGATCCACAACGGCATCATCGAGAACTTCGCGAAGCTGCGCGCCGAGCTCGAATCGGCCGGTGTCGAGTTCACGTCCGACACCGACACCGAGTGCGCGGCGCACCTGCTCGCCATCGAGTTGCAGTCGGCCGAGGGCGCCACGCCGGGCGAGCGGCTCGCCGAGGCGATGCGCGCGGTCTGCCGCCGGCTGGAGGGCGCGTTCACGCTGCTCGCCGTCGACGTGCTGGCTCCCGGGGTGGTCGTCGGCGCCCGGCGCAACTCGCCGCTGGTCGTCGGCCGTGGTACCGGCGAGAACTACCTGGCCAGTGACGTGTCCGCCTTCATCGAGCACACCCGCGAGGCCGTCGAGCTGGGCCAGGACCAGGTCGTGCTGATCACCGGCGACGACATCGTCATCACCGACTTCCTCGGCAACCCGGCGGAGGGCAAGACCTTCCACATCGACTGGGACGCCTCCGCCGCCGAGAAGGGCGGCTACGACTACTTCATGCTCAAGGAGATCGCCGAGCAGCCGCACGCCGTCGCCGAGACGCTGCTCGGCCGGCTCAACGAGCACGGCGACCTGCTCCTCGACGAGGTGCGCCTGTCCGACCAGGACCTGCGCGACGTCGACAAGGTGTTCATCATCGCCTGCGGCACGGCGTACCACTCGGGCATGGTCGCGAAGTACGCCATCGAGCACTGGACGCGCATCCCGTGTGAGGTCGAGCTGGCCAGCGAGTTCCGCTACCGCGATCCGGTCCTCGACCGCTCGACGCTCGTCGTGGCGATCTCGCAGTCCGGCGAGACGATGGACACCCTCATGGCGCTGCGCCACGCGAAGGAGCAGAAGGCACGCGTCCTCGCGATCTGCAACACCAACGGCTCGACCATCCCGCGCGAGTCCGACGCGGTGCTCTACACCCACGCCGGCCCGGAGATCGCGGTCGCGTCGACCAAGGCGTTCCTGACCCAGCTCGTCGCCTGCTACCTCGTCGGCCTGCACCTCGCGCAGGTGCGCGGCGTGAAATACGCCGACGAGGTGGCCGCGGTCGTCGCCCAGCTCCAGGAGATGCCGAAGAAGGTCGAGCAGGTCCTATCGATGATGGAGCCGATCCGTGAGCTGGCCCGTGAGCTGGCCGAGGCGAAGAGCGTGCTGTTCATCGGCCGGCACGTGAGCTACCCGGTCGCGCTGGAGGGCGCCCTGAAGCTCAAGGAGCTCGCGTACATGCACGCCGAGGGCTTCGCCGCCGGTGAGCTGAAGCACGGGCCGATCGCGCTGATCGACCAGGGCACGCCGGTCGTTTGCGTGGTGCCGTCGCCGCGCGGCCGGGGCGTGCTGCACGACAAGGTCGTCTCCAACATCCAGGAGGTCCGGGCCCGCGGCGCCCGCACGATCGTGATCGCGGAAGAGGGTGACACGGCCGTCGCGCCGTACGCGGACCACCTCTTCTACGTGCCGGTCACCCCGACCCTGCTCGCTCCGCTCGTCACCACGGTCCCGCTCCAGGTGCTCGCCTGCGAGATCGCCACGGCCCGCGGCCACGACGTCGACCAGCCCCGCAACCTGGCGAAGTCCGTCACCGTCGAGTAGGCCGTCGTCCGATGTGACAGGGTGAGAGCCGTGATCGTGTCCGTCGGCATCGACGTGGTGCTGGTCGAGCGGTTCGGCAAGGCGCTCGACCGCACGCCGCTGCTCGCCGACCGGCTCTTCACCACCGCCGAGCGGGTCACCGGCTCGGGCAACCCGCGCTCGGCGGAGTCGCTCGCGGCCCGCTTCGCGGCCAAGGAGGCCGTCGCGAAGGCCCTCGGCGCGCCCAGCGGACTGCACTGGCACGATTGTGAGATCGTCACCGACCCCGACGGCCGGCCGTGGCTGACCGTCTCCGGCACCGTCGCCCAGGCCGCCGCCGAGCTCGGGATCTCGCGGTGGCACCTGTCGCTGTCCCATGACGGCGGGATCGCGTCGGCCATGGTGGTCGCGGAACGGCTGTCCACCGACTCAGGGAGTCACGAATGAGAGCTGCTTGGCGCGTCGCCCAGGTCCGCGCCGCCGAAGAGGCGCTGATGAAGACCCTGCCCGGCGGCGCGCTCATGCAGCGTGCCGCGGCGGGGTTGGCGCGCCGCTGTGCCGCGTCGTTGCGGCAGGTGTACGGCAGCAGCGTCCTTCTGCTGGTCGGACCCGGCAACAACGGCGGCGACGCGCTCTTCGCGGGCGCGCGTCTCGCGCGGCGCGGCGCTCGGGTCCGGGCGCTGCTGCTCGACCCCGATCGGGTCCACCGTGAGGGCCTCGCCGACCTGCGGAACGCGGGCGGGTCCGTGGTCCGTGACGTACCGTCCGCAACGGACCTCGTCGTCGACGGCATCCTCGGCATCGGCGGCCGCGGCGGCCTGCGCGAGCCAGCGGCGGGTCGCGTCGCCGAGGTCTCCGGCGCACTGCGCGGCGCCCCGGTCATCGCGGTCGACGTCCCGTCCGGCGTCGACGCCGACACCGGGGCGGTCACCGGCATGGCCGTCCACGCCGACGTCACCGTCACCTTCGGCGCCCTCAAGCCCGGCCTGCTCGTCGGCGCCGGCGCGGTCCACAGCGGCCTGGTCGAGCTGGTCGACATCGGTCTCGCCCCGTACTTCGACGGCGATCCCGCCCTGTACGTCCCCGAGGTCGACGACATCGCCGCCTGGTGGCCGAGGCCGGTTGCCGACGACAACAAGTACTCCCGCGGCGTCATCGGCATCGCCACGGGCTCCGACCGCTACCCCGGCGCCGCCGTCCTCTCGGTCGCGGGTGCCCTGGCCGGTCCCGCGGGCCTGGTCCGCTACGCGGGCACTGCCATCGAACAGGTTCGTTTCCACCACCCGCCCGCCATCCCGACCGACCGGGTCGCCGACGCCGGCCGGGTGCAGGCATGGGCGTGCGGCAGTGGCCTCGGCGGCGACGAACGCGCCTACACCGAAGTGCGCACGGTCCTCGGCGCGCCGGTGCCCGCGGTTCTCGACGCCGACGCGCTCACCCTGCTCGTCGACGCCCGGATGGCAGACTGGCTGCGTGACCGCGACGCGCCGACGGTGGTCACGCCGCACGACGGCGAGTTCCAGCGGCTGGCCGGCGGGGCTCCGGGCGACGACCGCATCGGCGCCGCGGTGCACCTCGCGGAGCGGATGGCATCGGTGGTACTGCTGAAAGGCGACCGCACGATCATCGCGACCCCCGACGGCCGGGTCTTCGTCAACCCGACGGGCACCCCGGCGCTGGCCACCGGCGGCACCGGCGACGTGCTGACCGGCCTGCTCGGCTCCCTCCTGGCGGCGGGTCTGCCGGCGGAGCACGCCGCGGCGGCGGCCGCTTTCGTCCACGGCCTGGCCGGGCGCCTGGCGGCCGAGGGGGGCCCGGTGACGGCCGCGGATGTGGCGACGCACCTGCGCCCGGCGATCCGCTCGTTGTGGTCGACCTGAGTCGGCTTCGGCGGCCTGCCGGGATGATCGGCCGCTCCGGGCGGTTCGCCACGGTCGTGACGGGTTGACGTCGTCCGGGCCCCGGGGCGGCGCGTTCCGGGCCGGGCGACTCCTTGATCATGGGAAAGGTCTGGCTATCGGGGCAGTCACATCTTTCCCATGATCATGAGTTTGAGCGGCACGGCGGTGGATCGCGCCGCATCGCGCCTCGGCGGCGACGCCTCGCGAGCCCCGCGCCCGGATCGCCGGGACGGGTGGAGATCCGCTGCCCACCGTAGTGTGACGTGGGCGTACCGGCTCACCCTCCGACTAGCCCTTACCCTAGGGGGATGTGGCAGGCGCAGATCCGGATCGATCTTGACGCGATCCGGCACAACGTGGCGACCCTGCGTGGTCTCCTCGCGCCGCGCATCCACCTCATGACCGTCGTCAAGGCGGACGCCTACGGCCACGGCATGCTGCCCGTCGCTCGGGCCGCGCTCCAGGCCGGCGCCACCTGGCTCGGGGTCGCGACGCTCGACGAGGCCCTTCGGCTACGGGCCGACGGCATCACCGCGCCGGTGCTCGCGTGGCTGCACAGCCCGGGACGGCCGCTGCACGAGGCCGTCGAGCGAGGGGTCGATCTCTCCGCGTCGTCGATCGGGACGCTCCACGAGATCGTGCGGGGCGCCCGCAAGGTCGGGAGTGTGGCCGGCGTCCATCTCAAGGTCGACACCGGGCTCTCGCGCAACGGCGCGCATCCCGCCGACTGGCCGGCACTGGTCGAGCGGGCCGCCAAGGCGCAGGCCGACGGGCACGTCGAGGTCGTCGGTGTGTGGAGCCACTTCGCGTGTGCGGACGAGCCGGGGCACCCCTCGATCGGGCGGCAGTTGGCGGCGTTCCACGAGGCCGTCGACACCGCCGCGCGGTTCGGGATCGCGCCCCGCCTGCGGCACCTCGCCAACTCGGCCGCCGCCGTCACGTTGCCCGACAGTCACCTCGACATGGTGCGGGTCGGCCTCTCCACATACGGTCTCTCGCCCGTTCCCGGCGCCGGCCCGGCGCTGCGTCCGGCGATGAGTGTCCACGCCCGGGTGGCGCTCGTGAAGTCCGTGTCCGCGGGCGAGGGCGTCTCCTACGGGCACACGTACAAGACCTTGAAGGACACCACCCTGGCGCTGGTGCCGCTGGGCTACGGCGACGGCGTTCCGCGCTCGGCGAGCAGCCGGGGCCCCGTCTGGCTGGCCGGCAAGGTCCGGCGCATCGTCGGGCGGGTCTGCATGGACCAGGTCGTCATCGACTGCGGCGACGACGAGGTGCGCGTCGGCGACGAGGCGGTGCTGTTCGGCGCCGGCACGGAGGGCGAGCCGACCGCCGACGACTGGGCGCTGGCCGGCGACACCATCAACTACGAGATCGTGACGCGGATGGGCAGCGAGCGGACGCCGCGGATCTACGTGGGGGAGCCGGCATGACGGACGTTGAGGTCGCCAAGGGCAGCAAACGCCGCAAGGCCGGCATCATCGGCGCGGTCGTCGGCCTGGCCGCCGCGGGTGTGGCCGCCGGGGTCGCGGCCGAGCGATACATCGTCAACCGCTCGAAGAAGGCCGAAGACGTCCACGCCGACGAGGAGTTCGGCGTCTGGGACTTCGACGAGGGGCTGACCGTCACCACCGACGACGGCATCGACCTGCACGTCGAGGTCGTCGACGGCCCGAGCCGGGCGACGCTCGTCTTCGTGCACGGCTTCTGCCTCGACATGGGGACGTTCCACTTCCAGCGCAAGGCGTTCGAGGGCAAGCACCGCATGGTCTTCTACGACCAGCCGGGCCACGGCCGCTCGGGCAAGTTGCACAGGGGTGAGTATTCGCTCGAAGCGCTCGGTGCCGGCCTGCGCGCGGTGCTCCAGGCGACCGTGCCGACCGGCCCGGTGGTGCTCGTCGGCCACTCGATGGGTGGCATGACGATCATGGCTCTGGCCGAACAGATGCCGGAGTTGTTCGAGAGCCGGGTCGAGGGGGTCGTGCTGATCTCGACCTCGGCCGGCAAGCTCGACCAGGTCAACTTCGGCCTGCCCGACGTCGTGGCGAAGTTCCGCCGGCCGCTGCTGCCGATCATCGGTTTCGCCGGCCCGATCAGTTCGGCCGTCATCGACCGGGCCCGCCATGCGTCGACCGACCTGGCCTGGCTGCTCACCCGGCGGTACGGCTTCGGGACCGCGCGCCCCAGCCCGGCCCTGGTGTCGTATGTCGAGAAGATGAACTCGAAGACGTCGACCGACGTCATCGCGCGGTACCTCCGCACCCTCTACACGCACGCGCGCCTGCTGCTGCTGGGCCCGCTGTGCTCGGTGCCGGTGCTGCTCGTCTGCGGCGACCGCGACGTGTTGACGCCGCTCACCCACACCCGCGAGATAGCGTCGGTGCTGCCGGAGGCCGAGTTGATGATCGTCGCCGACGGCGGCCACGTCGTGCTGCTCGAGCACGCCGACGTGGTCAACGAGGCCATGGACACGTTCTTGACGAAAGTGCTGGAGCAGTGAGCCGAATTCTGTCCACCGTGGACGACACACGCGCCTTCGGCCGGGAGCTTGCCGCCGTGCTCCGAGCGGGCGACCTGGTGGTGCTGACCGGCCCGCTCGGTGCCGGCAAGACGGCGCTGGCGCAGGGCGTCGGCGCGGGCCTGCACGTGCGCGGCGACGTGACCTCGCCGACGTTCGTGATCGCCCGTGTCCACCAGCCCGACACCGCCGGCGGCGGCAAGGTGCCGATGGTCCACGTGGACACCTACCGCCTCGGCGGCGTGCGAGATCCGCTGGGCGAGGTGGACGCGCTGGACCTCGACGCGACGCTCGAGGACTCGGTCACGCTGGTGGAGTGGGGCGAGGGCCTGGTCGAGCGGCTCAGCGACGAGCACCTGGAGGTTCGCCTGGACCGCCGCGACGACGACGCCAGGGTGGTGGCCCTGATTCCGCGCGGCGGCGACTGGGACGTCCGCCTGGCGGGCCTGGGTGCCCGGTGCTAGCTGGACGTCGCCGGTCCCGCCGCGCGACCGATCAGTCGAGGCAGAACTCGTTTCCCTCGGGGTCGGCCATCACGATGTGACCGGCGTCGAGCGGGGGAGCCGGCTCGTGGCGCTCGAGCCGGGTGGCGCCGTGGGAGACGAGCCGCTCGGCCTCCGCCTCCAGGGCTGCCATCCGCGCGTCGCCCGCGAGCCCGGGAGCGGCTCGCACGTCGAGGTGCACGCGGTTCTTGGTCTGCTTGCGCTCCGGCACCCGCTGGAAGAACAGTCGCGGCCCGGAGCCCGCGGGGTCGACCACCGCCGAGGCGTCGTTGCGGCGCTCGGGCGGCACCCCCATCGCGTCCAGGGCCTGGTCCCAGGACTCGAAGCCCGCGGGCGGGCTCTGCACCTGGTAGCCGAGGGCCTCGGCCCAGAAGGCCGCCAGCCCGGCCGGGTCGGCGCAGTCGAACGTGCACTGGACCTCGCGGGCCATCTCAGCTCGCCTCCTGCCGGGTCGGAAGGTGCGTGTGCGGGCGAAGGTCGCCGAGCCGGTCGGTCCAGTGCCCGGCGAACTGCTCTCGGAGCAGGGGATTCCAGGATCGGTCAGTCATGGGCCCAGCCTGCCGCCTATAGCGGACAGGATCGTTCCGCGATCTGTGGAACGATGAGCGGGTGACCGTCGAGGCGACGACCGAGCGGGTGCTGCGGTTGCTGACGCTGCTGCAACGGCGGCCGTCCTGGACCGCCGCCGAGCTGGCCGCCGAGCTGAGGGTCACCGACCGTTCGGTGCGCCGCGACGTGGAGCGGCTGCGCACACTCGGCTACCCCGTGCACGCGTCGGCGGGCGTCGGCGGCGGCTACCAGCTCGGTGCGGGCACCCGGCTGCCGCCCCTGCTCCTCGACGACGAGGAGGCGATCGCGACGGCGGTTTCCCTGCGGCTGGCGTCGGGCGGCACGGTCGCCGGGGCGGCCGAGGCCGCGCTGCGGGCGCTCGCGAAGCTCGACCAGGTGATGCCGCCCCGGCTGCGCGCCGAGGTGCGGGCGGTGCACGGCGCCACCGAGACCCTCGTCGGCCCGGGGGTCGAGATCGACGCGGAGCTGCTGGTGACGCTCGCACGGGCCGTTCGCGACGCCGTGCGGGTGCGGTTCCGGTACACCGGCCGCGACGGCGGGGAGCGCGAGCGGACGGTCGAGCCGCTGCGGATGGTCACCACCGGCCGCCGCTGGTACCTGATGGCCCGGGACGTCGACCGCGACGACTGGCGCACCTTCCGGTTGGACCGGATGCGCGAGGTGGTGGCGACGACCTGGCGCTTCCGGGCGACGGAGCATCCGGACCCGGTCGCCTACGTGCAGCGGTCCGTGACCGAGGCGCCGTATCGGCATCTCGCCCGGGTGCGGCTGCACGCCCGGCCCGACCGGGTGCGGGAGCTGGTGCCGCCCCAGGTGGGGCGGGTCGAGGACGATCGCGACGGGTGGTGCGTGCTCGTCGTCGGCGGGGAGGATCTGCACCGGCTCGCCATGCACGTGGCCCGGCTGGGCTTCGAGGCGGAGGTGCTGGAGCCTCCGGAGCTGCGGGAGGCCGCCGCCCAACTCGCCCACCGCCTGACCGCGATGGCCGTCCACCCGCGTCGATCTTGCAGTTGTGGTGCCGGGACACTCCCGGAATGCCCGGTTCATGAGGCACCACAACTGCAAGATCGACGCGGCGAGAGCGTGGATACGGTCTAGGCGGCGCCGCGGCCGCCCGGCACGGTCCAGGGCCGCGACTCGACCCGCCGCCCTGCGTAGATGTCGGCCGATGGTAGGAGCCGCTCGTTGCGGCCCGGTTAACTGATCGTGGTTGTGACGTCGCAATGGCCGGGTCGGCGGCCGGGATCGGCGGTGGGCTCCTCTACAGTTGGGGCCGTGCTGGTGATGGTGGTGGACACGGCAACCCCTGCGGTGACCGCAGGACTTGTCACGGTCGGTGACGACGGTGTGACCCTGCTCGACGAGCGGGTGACCGTCGACGCCCGCGGTGCGGGCGAGCTGCTGGCCCCGCAGATCACCGCCGTCCTGGCCGGCTGCGGCAAGACGGCCGGCGACCTGGCCGCCGTGGTGGCCGGTGTGGGCCCAGGGCCGTTCACCGGGCTGCGCGCCGGCCTCGTCACCGCCGCGGCGCTGGGCCATGCGCTCGCCCTCCCGGTCTACGGTGTCAGTTCGCTCGACGCCATCGGCCACCGGCTGCCCGGCCGGGTGCTGGTCGCGACCGACGCGCGTCGCAAGGAGATCTACTGGGCGACCTACACCGACGGCGTCCGCGACGGTGAGCCCGGGGTGGCGAAGCCCGATGTGGTCGCGCTCACACTGGCAGGCGTGACGGCCGCGGCCGGCGAGGGCGCCGAGCGATACGAGGCGGTGCTGCGGCTGCCCGTCACCGGCCCGCGACACCCGTCGGTCCAGGCCCTGGCCGAGCTCGCCGCCGAGCGGATCCTGGACAAGGCGCCCGGCGAGACGCTCGTTCCGCTCTACCTGCGCCGTCCCGACGCCGTGGCGCCCGGTGAACGGAAGCCGGCGCTGCGGTGAACCGGACGGTCGAGCTCGCGGAGCTGCGGTGGTTCCACATCGAGCAACTTCTGCCGATCGAGGACGAGCTGTTCGGCGAGGAGCGCTGGTCGGCCGCGATGTTCTGGAACGAGCTGGCCGGCGGCCACCGTTACCTCGTGGCCCTCGACGGCGACCGGGTGCTCGGTTATGCCGGGCTGGCGTTCACGCCGCCGGACGAGGCCTGGATCCAGAACATCGGGGTGCGCAAGGACGCCCAGCGGCGCGGGATCGGCCGGCGCCTGCTCGAGGCGCTGCTCGCCGAGGCGGAGGCCCGTGGCGCGCGGCAGGTCCTGCTCGAGGTGGCGGTCGACAACGCGCCCGCCCAGAAGCTCTATGCCGGCTACGGCTTCGAGGCCGTCGGCGTCCGCCGCGGCTACTACCAGCCCAGCAACACGGATGCACTGGTGATGATGCGTGACCACAAAGACTGAGCCCTTGGTCCTGGGCATCGAGACGTCCTGCGACGAGACCGGCGTCGGGATCGTGCGCGGGCACACCCTGCTCGCCGACGAGATCGCGTCGAGCGTCGACGAGCATGCCCGCTTCGGCGGGGTGGTGCCCGAGGTCGCCAGCCGGGCGCATTTCGAGGCGATGGTGCCGACCATGCAGCGGGCGCTCGACAAGGCGGGCGTGAGCCTGTCCGACGTCGACGCGATCGCGGTGACCGCCGGGCCGGGGCTGGCCGGTGCGCTGCTCGTCGGGGTGGCCGCCGCGAAGGCCTATGCGCTGGCGGCCGGCAAGCCGATCTACGGCGTCAACCACCTCGCGGCCCACGTGGCCGTCGACACGCTGGAGCACGGCGCGCTGCCGGAGCCGGCGATCGCGCTGCTCGTCTCCGGCGGCCACTCCTCCCTGCTGCGGGTCGACGACCTGGCGGGCGGGGTAGCTCCGCTCGGCGCGACCATCGACGACGCGGCAGGTGAGGCGTTCGACAAGGTGGCCCGGCTGCTCGGGCTGCCGTTCCCGGGCGGGCCGCCGATCGACCGGGCCGCGCGGGAGGGGCGGCTGACGATCCCGTTCCCGCGCGGGCTCACCGCGCCCCGCGACCTGGTGGAGCACCGGTTCGACTTCTCGTTCTCCGGGCTGAAGACCGCCGTCGCGCGATGGGTGGAGGCACGGCAACGGGCGGGGGAGCCGGTGCCGGTCGAGGACGTCGCCGCCAGCTTCCAGGAGGCCGTCTGCGACGTGCTCACCGCCAAGGCGGTCGACGCCTGCCGTGAGCACGGGATCGAGACGCTGGTGATCGGCGGTGGCGTGGCGGCCAACTCGCGAATCCGGTCGCTGGCCCAGGAGCGCTGCGACAAATACGGCATCGCGCTGCGCGTGCCCCGGCCCAAGCTCTGCACCGACAACGGGGCGATGGTCGCCGCGCTCGGCTCGCACCTGGTCGCCGCCGGCGCCACGCCGGGCGACCTCGGATTGCCGTCGGACTCCGCGATGCCGGTCACCGCGGTGACCGCGTAAGGAATGGCGTCATGGTAGTAGAGTCCAGCGCCGTGATCGTGCGCATGTGGGAGGTCAGGGCGCACCCGGAGGCGTTCGAGGAACTGCTGTCCTGGGTCTGCGAGGCGATGCTGCCCAAGGTCGAGGTGCTCCCGATGCACCTGGCCAGTGAGGTGTTCTCGTCGACGGACCACCGGCTGGTCGTCATCTCGAAGTGGCGGGGCAGCACCCCCGAGCCGTTCGCCGAGCCGCCGTCGCACCTCGTCGCGCGCAAGCCGCAGTTCTGGGATTTCACACAGGTCGACCGGTAGAAAAAGGTAAGGCGTTCAGCGCCCCTCCGGGGTTACGGTCAGCGGGCCATGATACGACTCCCGCTGCCCGAGCCCGGCGAGCCCGACAGCCGGTCCGCGGCGCGCTACCTGTTCTGGGTCGCCCGGCATCAGCTCCGGCTGATCGCGGGCGGTCTGGTGTTCGGCATCGTCTGGATGCTCGGCCAGGCGCTCGTCCCGGCGGCGCTCGGGGTCGGCATCGACGCGCTCGCCACGCACGACCGCACCCGCCTGTTGTGGTCCGGGGCGGGGTTGCTCGGGCTCGGCGCGGTCACCGCGGTCTCCGGCGTCCTGCGGCACCGGTTCGCGGTCAGCAACTTCCTCTCCGCCGGCTTCCGCACCGTGCAGGTCACCGTCCGGCACGCCACCCGCCTGGGCGCCACGCTGCCGAAGAAGGTCGCGACCGGTGAGGTCGTCAGCATCGGTACCACCGACTTCGACCACATCGCCAGCACGCTGGACATCACCGCCCGCTTCGGCGGCGCGGTCGTCGCGATCGTCGTGGTCACCGTGCTGCTCCTCCAGGTCTCCGTCCCGCTGGGCCTGGTGGTGGTCATCGGCGTGCCGATCCTGGTCGCCGTCGTCGGGCTGCTCCTGCGCCCCCTGCACCACCGCCGCAAGCTCCAACGGGACCTCTCCGGCGAGCTGACCGGCCGTGCCGCCGACATCGTCGCCGGGCTGCGGGTCCTGCGCGGCGTCGGTGGGGAGGCGGTCTTCGCCGGCCGCTACCGGGCGGAGTCCCAGCGGGTCCGCGCCGCCGGCGTCCGGGTCGCGAAGGTCGAGTCGATGCTCGAGGCGGCCCAGATCCTGTTGCCCGGCTGCTTCGTCGCGCTGGTGACGTGGCTCGGCGCGCGGTTCGCCGTCAGCGGCCGCATCAGCGCCGGCGAACTCGTCGCCTTCTACGCCTACGCCGCGTTCCTCGTCGCACCGCTGCGCACGCTGACCGAGTTCGCCGAGAAGCTCACCCGCGGGCTCGTCGCCGCCCGGCGCGTGGTCGACCTGCTGCGGGTCGAGCCCGAGCTGACCTCCCCGGCGGCACCGGTCCGGCTGGTCGACGGTGATCTCGACGACCCCGGCTCCGGGTTCGTCGCGCGGCAGGGTGCCTTCACCGCGCTCGCCGCCGTCCGGCCGGAGGACGCCGCGGACATCGCCGACCGCATCGCGCTGCTGGCGCCGGAGTCGAAGGCGCGCCTGCGGGAGGTACCGCTGCCGCAACTCGCCCTTGACCGGGTGCGGGAGCACATCGTGGTCGCCGACAACAACGACCGGCTGTTCCGGGGTCCGCTGCGGGAACAGATCGGCGACGACACGGCGACGCTGCACGCCGCGGCCGTGCAGGACATCGTCGACGCGTTGCCCGACGGGCTCGACACCGAGATCGCCGAGCGGGGCCGCGACTTCTCCGGCGGCCAGCAGCAACGGCTGCGGCTGGCCCGTGCGCTGGCCCTCGACCCGCCGGTCCTCGTCCTGGTGGAGCCGACGAGTGCGGTCGACGCGCACACCGAGGCCCGCATCGCCGAGCGGCTGCCCGCCGCGCGGGACGGCCGGACCACCGTCGTGTGCACCACCAGCCCGCTGCTGCTCGACCGCGCCGACACCGTCGCGTTCGTCGGCGCCGACGGGCGGGTCGCGGCCACCGGCACGCACCGGGAACTGCTCGTCACCTGCCCCGCGTACGCCGCGACCGTGACCCGGGAGGAGGACTGATGCTGCCCGTCGCCGACGGCAAGGAGGTACGCGCGTACCTGCGGCGCCTGTTCACGACGTATCCGCGGATGCTCGTCCTGGTGCTCGTCCTGCACCTGGCCGCCGCGGTCGCCGGCCTCGCCGCGCCGCGGCTGCTCGGCGAGCTCGTCGAGCACGTGTCCGCCGGTACGACGGCCTGGACCGTCGACCGGGTGGCACTCGCCATCGCCGGGTTCGTGATCGTGCAGTCGGTGCTGGTCCGGTACGCCCGGCTGACCTCGGCCCGGCTCGGTGAGCGGGTGCTGGCGAGGCTGCGTGAGGAGTTCGTCGACCGGGTGCTCACCATCCCGCTGTCCACCGTGGAGCGGGCCGGCACCGGTGACCTGCTGACCCGCGCGTCGCGGGACGTCGGCCGCACGTCCGACACGGTGCAGTTCGCGCTGCCGGAGATCGTCGTCTCCCTGCTGCAGATGCTCCTGACCTTCGTGGCGATCGCGCTGGTCGGCCCGATCCTGCTGCTGCCTTGCCTGCTCGCGGTCCCGCTGCTGTACTTCGGCTCCCGCTGGTACTTCAAGCGGGCGACGGCCGGCTATCTGCGTGAGGGCGCCGCGTTCGCGCAGCTCACCGACGGGCTGGCGGAGACCGTCGAGGGTGCGCGCACGGTCGACACGCTGCGCCTGCAACAGGTTCGCGTCGAGCGCACCCAGGAGCAGTTGCGTGACACGTTCGCCGCCGCCCGGTACACGTTGCGGCTGCGAACCGTCTGGTTCCCGCTCACCGAGTTCGGCTACGTGCTGCCCGGCGCGGGCACGCTCGTCGCCGGCGGCTGGTTTGTCGTCGCGGGCTGGGCCACGGTCGGCCAGGTCACGGCCGCCGTCCTGTACCTCATCGCGATCGTCGATCCCCTGGACCGCGTCCTGTCCTGGTTCGACGAGCTGCAGCTCGGGCTGGCCTCGTTCGCGCGCATCGTGGGTGTACGAACGGATCCGGCGACCCCGTCGGGTGGCGTCCCCGTCGACGAGCGCCTGGTCGCGCGGGACGTCCGGTACGCCTATGTCGAGGGCCGTGACGTGCTGCACGGCATCGACCTGTCGATCCGCCCCGGCGAGCGGCTCGCGATGGTCGGCCCGTCCGGCGCCGGCAAGTCCACGCTCGGCCGGCTGCTGGCCGGCATCCACGGGCCGGGCTCCGGCGCGGTCGAGGTCGGCGGCGTGCCGCTCGTCGACCTGCCGCTGGACGAGTTGCGTGGGCACGTCGCGCTGGTCACCCAGGAGCACCACATCTTCCTCGGCACCCTGCGGGACAACCTGACGCTGGCCCGGCCCGGCGCCACCGACGACGAACTGCTCGCGGCCCTGGCCACCGTCGACGCGCTGGACTGGGCGACCGCCCTCCCCGCCGGTCTCGACACGGCGGGCCTGTCACTCTCCCCGGCGCAGGCGCAGCAGTTGGCGTTGGCCCGTCTGGTACTGGCGGATCCGCACACCCTGGTCCTGGACGAGGCGACGTCGCTCATCGACCCGCGCGCCGCCCGCCACCTCGAACGGTCCCTGGCGGGCGCCCTCGAAGGCCGTACGGTCGTCGCGATCGCGCACCGCCTGTTCTCGGCGCACGACGCCGACCGGGTGGCGGTGGTGGAGGACGGCCGGATCGCGGAGCTGGGCAGCCACGACGAGCTGGTGGCCGCGGACGGCGCCTACGCCGCGCTGTGGCGCTCGTGGCACGGTTCAGTTGAAGAGCGCGTAGGCGGTGCCGACTAACACGACCGCGACGACCGCGAGGAGGAAGGTCAGCAGGAGCTGCCGCTCGTTGCTGGTGGCGGCGCCGGACGGTGCGGCGACCGGCGCGAGGACGGGAAGGTCGACGGTCGCGGCGCGCAGATCGTCGATCGTCTTCGCCGCATAGACCGTGCCGACCCGCTCGGCGAACTCGTCGAGCGTGAGCCGCCCGGCCTCGGTGTGCCGGTGCAGGGCCGCGATCACCCGCTCACGGTCTTCGTCGGAGGCGCGCACCGCTTCAGCATAGGCCCCTCCCGCGTTGATCTTGCAATTGTGGTGCCTGACAAACCCGGACATCGTGGGAGTGTCGCGGCACCACAACTGCAAGATCAACGCAGGAGAGGGGAGGGGGAGGGGCTAGCGGGTGGTTATGTGTGCGGAACGGGCGGCGGTCACCGTGAGCAGGTCGGCGGGGGCGAGTTCGATCTGGAGGCCGCGGCGGCCGCCTGACACGAACACCGTGGCGAACGTGGACGCCGAGCTGTCGATGACGATCGGGAGGCGGGAGCGCTGGCCGACCGGGGAGATGCCACCGGTCACGTAGCCCGTGGCGCGCTCGGCGGCCGCGGGCTCGGCCATCGCGGCGCGTTTGCCGCCCACCGCCGCCGCGAGGGCCTTGAGGTCGAGTGACGACGACACCGGGACCACACCCACGGTGAGCTTGCCGTCGACCGTGGTCACCAGCGTCTTGAACAGGCGCGCCGGGTCGACGCCCAGCGCCGCGGCGGCGGCCTCGCCGTAGGAGGCGGCTCTGGGGTCCACCTCATACGTGTGCGGGGTGAACGCGATCTTCGCGCGCGTCAACAGAGCGGTCGCCGGAGTGCCCTTGCTCGCCACTGGCCCACAATAGCGAGATGCAGATCGGTGCCGTCCAGCTACATCTCGGCCACGGCCACATCTTCCTGGGCGCCACGACCGCCGTCGACCTCGCGGTGTTCGACGGCGACGGGCCGGTCACCGCGACCGAGCACCACGTGCGGGTCGCCGCCCGGCCGCAGGTCGGGCTGGTCCGTGTGCGGCTGTGGCAGGGTGCCGGGCCGCGCGTGGGGCGGCTGGTGTTCGACGGGAACCTCACCCTGCCCGACGGGCGGTTCTGCGTCGAGGAGGCCACCGGGCTCTCGCGGTTCGTGACCAAGGTCAACTCGAGCGCGCCCCGGGTCCTGGTCGCCGTCGACGACCCGGGGCACGCCTCGCGGGTCGACGTCGTGCTCGAACCGGAGTTCGTGCCGCGCAGCGCCCAGGTCTGGACCGCCGGGGAGCCGCCGTTCCCGAAGCTGACCGTCGCGCCGACGACGCCGAGGCACCGGGCCGACGTGTTCGCCGACGCGCTCGCCGGGCACGACTTCCCGCTCAAGCGGCTGGCGGCGGCGCTGCGGGTGGTGGTGGAGGAGCGGCGGCAGCGCAACTCCGAGCAGAGCGTCGCCTTCTACGTCAACGAGATCGTGGAGTGGCTGCGCTGGCTGCACGACCGCCTCACGTACGAGATGTGCCGCGACACCGGCCGCTACCTCATGGAACAGTTCGGCCGCCGCCAGCCGGACCAGTTGGCCGAGGACGTGCTGATCAACCTCCAGCAGCGGCTGGGGCATCCACTGCTCTGAGCAGCAGCGCGGCCGGTTCGCCCGCGACCCGGGTCAGCGCCAGCACGGCCGGCCGCGTGCCGCTGAGTCGCAGCGACCGGCGCAGCTCCTCGACGTCCAGGGCGGAGCCGCGCTTGAGGACGGTCAGCGTGCCGACGTCGAGCGACCGCAGGGCCGCCCGCAGCTTCTTGAGGGCGATCGGCAGGCGGTCCAGCACCTCGTACCGGCGGGCGAACGGCGTGTCGGCCAGGGTGTCGGCGAAGACGTAGGCGATCGTCGGGTCGGCCAGTCTCGCCGCCGGGTCGAGGCCCGCGGCGAACTCCGCGACGAGGTGCGCGCGCACGACGGCGCCGTCGGGGTCGTAGAGGTATCCGCCGATCGGGCCGACCGGTGCCTTCGCCAGGCCCGAGCCGGTGAGTCCGTGCACCGACGAGCCGCGGAACAGCGTGGCCCGCCGGGGCGCCTCGGCCAGTGATCCGCACCACACCGTCGCCTCGACCACGTCGCCGTCGACGGAGACCCACTCGCCCTCGGCGCCGTCGGGCAGCAGGTCGTGGTCGATGCCGGGGGCCAGCTTGAGCACCGTGTGCGGCACGCGGGCCGCGAGGCCCGCCACGAACTCCCACGGCGGCGAATACGCGCGCGGGTCGAACACCCGCCGACCGCCGGAGGTCCGCCGGGCCGGGTCGCAGAAGACGGCGTCGACCTCGTCGAGGGAGACTTCGGTGGCGTCGCGCGCCTCGACCCGTACGACTCCCGAAAGATCCAGCGCGTGGACGTTGGCCTCGGCGATCCGCGCCGTCACCGGGGAGGCGTCGACCGCGTGGACTCGCAGTCCGGCGCGCGCGAACGCGATCGTGTCGGCGCCGATGCCGCAGCCGAGGTCGGCCACGGAACGTACCCCCGCGGCGGCCAGGCGATGCGCCCGGCGGTTCGCCACCGGGGCCCGCGTGGCCTGCTCGAGCCCGGCGCGAGTGAACAGCATCACCGCCGCGTCCGCGCCGAATTTGCCCGTGGCCCTGCGCCGCAACGCTGTCTGGGTCAGCGCCGCGGCGGCGAGCGCCGGCGGGACGCCCCGGGCGCGGAGCGCCGACGCCGCCGCCAGCGGATCGCCGCCCGAGAGCCCGGCCGCCGCTTCGAGCGCCTGCCTTCCAGGAGGTGTACCGAACGCAAGGACATAGTCGGTCTCCACGCCCCAATTATCATGCGTCGATCTTGCAGTTGTGGTGCCATGACACTCCCGCGATGTCCGGGTTTGTCAGGCACCACAACTGCAAGATCGACGCTGTCGTTAGGGTTGGGCGTGGGGTGATTTCGTGGCGTGTTTGGCACTCTCCTTGACGGAGTGCTAGCGAGCGGCATAACCTCCGATTAGCACTCTCGTGTCGAGGGTGCCAGCCAACCCGGCGGAGCCGGCACCCGCGACGACGGCTTCACCGGGCACTCGATAGCGAAGCATCAATACCCCAGGAGGGTATGCCCGTGACTACCGCGACGAAGGTTGCGATCAAGCCGCTCGAGGACCGCATTCTGGTCCAGGCCAACGAGGCTGAGACGACCACCGCCTCGGGCATCGTCATTCCGGACACCGCCAAGGAGAAGCCCCAGGAGGGCACGGTCCTCGCGGTCGGCCCCGGTCGGATCGACGACAAGGGCAACCGGGTTCCGATCGACGTGAAGGTCGGCGACACGGTCATCTACTCGAAGTACGGCGGCACCGAGGTCAAGTACGCGGGCGAGGAGTACCTTGTGCTCTCCGCGCGTGACGTCCTCGCGGTCATCGAGAAGTGACCAAGACCAAATAGAGCAGTGGCCACCGCCCCGGACCCGTGCGCAGGCGCGAGGCAGCCGGGGCGGTGTCGCTTTGAAGGGACATCACAAGCATGGCGAAGATCCTGAGCTTCTCCGACGAGGCGCGCCACCTGCTGGAGCACGGCGTCAACCACCTGGCCGACACGGTCAAGGTCACGCTCGGCCCGCGGGGTCGCAACGTCGTCCTGGACAAGAAGTTCGGTGCACCGACCATCACCAACGACGGCGTGACGATCGCCAAGGAGATCGAGCTCGCCAACCCCTATGAGAACCTCGGCGCCCAACTCGTCAAAGAGGTCGCGACCAAGACCAACGACGTCGCCGGCGACGGCACCACGACCGCCACCGTCCTGGCCCAGGCGCTCGTGAAGGAAGGCCTGCGCAACGTCGCGGCCGGCGCCAACCCGGCCGGCATCAAGCGTGGCATCGACCAGGCCGCGGCCGCCGTCGTGCAGGCGCTCAAGGACAAGGCGACCCCGGTCGCCAGCCACACCGAGATCGCGCAGGTCGCGACGGTTTCGGCGCAGGACGCCGCCATCGGCGAGCTGATCGCCTCGGCGATGGACCGCGTCGGCCGTGACGGCGTCATCACGGTCGAGGAAGGCTCGACCCTCACGACCGAGCTCGAGGTCACCGAGGGCATGCAGTTCGACAAGGGCTTCATCTCCCCGCACTTCGTGACCGACGCGGAGGCGCAGGAGGCGGTCCTCGAGGACACCTATGTTCTCATCACGACGCAGAAGATCGCCGCCGTCGAGGAGTTGCTGCCGCTTCTGGAGAAGATCGTCCAGGAGAACAAGGCGCTGCTGATCATCGCCGAGGACGTCGAGGGGCAGGCGCTGTCGACCCTGGTCGTCAACGCGATCCGCAAGACGTTCAAGATCGTCGCGGTCAAGGCGCCCGGCTTCGGTGACCGCCGCAAGGCGATGCTGCAGGACATGGCGATCCTGACCGGCGCCGAGCTGGTCGCCCCCGAGCTGGGCTACAAGCTCGAGGGTGTCGGGCTCGAGCAGCTCGGCACCGCCCGTCGTGTCGTGGTGACCAAGGACCTCACCACGATCGTCGACGGCGGCGGCGACCGGACCGAGGTCGAGGCGCGTGTCGAGCAACTCCGCAAGGAGATCGAGGCCTCCGACTCCGACTGGGACAAGGAGAAGCTCAACGAGCGCGTCGCCAAGCTCGCCGGTGGCGTCGCTGTCATCAAGGTCGGCGCCGCGACCGAGATCGAGATGAAGGAGCGCAAGCACCGCATCGAGGACGCGATCTCGGCGACGCGGGCGGCGGTCGAGGAGGGCATCGTTCCCGGCGGTGGCGCCGCGCTGACGCAGGTGCGTTCCGCCCTCGACGGCGACCTGGGCCTGACCGGCGACGAGAAGGTCGGCGTCTCGATCGTGCGCAAGGCACTCGTCGAGCCGCTGCGGTGGATCGCGCAAAACGCGGGCTTCGACGGTTACGTCGTGGTCGGCAAGGTCGGCGGCCTCGACTTCGGCCACGGCCTGGACGCCGCGACCGGCGAGTACGTCGACCTGGTCAAGTCCGGCATCGTCGACCCGGTGAAGGTGACCCACAGCGCGGTCTCCAACGCCACGTCGATCGCGGCCCTGCTGCTGACGACCGAGAGCCTGATCGTCGACAAGCCGGTCGCCCCGGAGCCGGCCGCCGCGGGTCACGGCCACGGTCACGGCCACTCGCACGGCCCGGGCTTCTAGTTCCGACCCGAACCACGAGAGGGAGCCCCACGAGGGGCTCCCTCTTCGTACGCTCGCCGCAAAGACTAGGGATCGATTACCGGTCTTGGTGCCGTCGGGCGGACCGCCGCATGCTTGACGCGTGAAGAGTCGAAGGTACGGCGCACTCGCCGGGATCGCGGCCGCGGCCGCGGCCGTCGGTGTTGCCGAAGGGGTGGCGATCCTGACCGGGGCCACCACCGCACCGCTGGTCGCCGTCGGCGGGGTGATCGTCGACTCCGTGCCCGCCGAGGTCAAGAACTTCGCCGTCGACGTCTTCTACACGTACGACAAGCTTGCCCTCCTGATCGGGACGGTCGTGCTGCTCGCCGGGTTCGCCGCCGTGATCGGCGCGGTCGCGACGCGGCGCTCAGCGGTCGGGTTCGCCGGCATCGGGGTCTTCGCGGCCATCGGCATCGCCGCGGCGGCCACCCGCCACAACGCCCCGTGGTACGCGTTCGTGCCGACCCTCGCCGGTGCCTTGGTCGCCGCGGCGGTCCTGGGGTGGCTGTTGCGCCTGCCGGCGACCGAGAGCGGATACACCTTCGAGCAGCGTCGCCGGTTCCTGCGCGCCGCCGGTGGCACCCTCGCGGCCGCGGCGGTCATCGGGTTCGCGAGCCGTTGGTGGTCGACCCGCCGCGGGGTGCGGGCCGAGCGTGACGCCGTGCGCCTGCCCTCGATCGGGGAGCCGGCCGCGACGCTCCCGCCGGACGTCGACGCCGGCGTGCCGGGCCTGGCCCCGTTCGTCACGCCGAACAAGGACTTCTACCTGATCGACACGGCGTTGGTCGTGCCGCAGGTGTCGCCCGCCGAGTGGACCCTGCGGATCCACGGCCGGGTCGAGAAGGAGCTGACCCTCAGCTACGAGGACCTGCTCAAGCGGCCGATGATCGAGCGGTACATCACGCTGGCCTGCGTCTCGAACGACGTGGGCGGCGGCCTCGTCGGCAACGCCAGGTGGCAGGGCGTCCGCATCGCCGACCTGCTGGACGAGGTCCGCCCGAAGCCCGGCGCCGACCAGGTCGTGAGCCGCTCGGTCGACGGCTTCACGGCGGGCACCCCGACGTCCGTGCTGCGCGACGGGCGCGACGCGATGCTGGCGATCGCGATGAACGGCGAGCCGCTGCCGATCGAGCACGGCTTCCCGGTGCGGATGGTGGTCCCGGGCCTCTACGGCTACGTCTCCGCGACGAAGTGGCTCGCCGAACTCGAGCTCACGTCGTTCGCCGACTTCGACGCGTACTGGATCAAGCGCGGCTGGGCGCGGCAGGGCCCGGTCAAGACCCAGTCCCGGATCGACGCGCCCAGGCCGTTCGCCGATCTGTCTGCCGGCCGGTTCACGATCGCCGGGGTGGCGTGGGCCCAGCGGCGCGGCATCTCGAAGGTCGAGGTGCAGATCGACAACGACCCGTGGCGGACGGCCGAGCTGCTCGCCGTGCCGTCGATCGACACCTGGCGGCAGTGGACGCTGACCTGGGACGCCACGCCGGGCACACACAGCATCAGCGTCCGGGCCACCGACAACGGCGGGGAGACCCAGACGAACTCCCGGACCCCGCCCGACCCCGACGGCGCGACCGGCTGGCACACGATCGAGGTCGACGTCAAGTAACCGATCCGCACCGATCCACACCGATCCGGTCGGATCCGGTCGGATCCGGTCGGATCCGGTCGGAATGGTAACGCCGAACGGTCCGGGACTTCCAGATCGACCAATACGGGCGACGACCCCGAGGTGCCGAGAAATCGGGATCGGCGCCCGAAACCGGGGAGCGGACGAATCAGCGGGCGGCTGTGCGTGACCTCGGATTCCCCGCCACCGTCGACGGGCGGCGCTGCGCCGGCACACCGGGGGCCGGGTGCGTGGACCCGGCGCGCACGGAGCGCAACGGCTGCTGCGCGACGGCGGTCGGGGTCGACATGGGCGACGGCCGGAGCCCGAGCTTCGCCTCCAGCCGGGACACGTCGACCCGGCTGCGCCGCCGGTCGGCCGAGTCCTCCCAGCCGAGCGCCAGCAGCCGCAGCCGCTCGCCCTCGGTGAAACCGCCCCACACCCCGTACGGCTCACGCGTGGCCAGGGCCTGTGCGGCACACTCGGCCCGCACCGGGCACGCGCGGCACACGCTCTTCGCGGCGGCCTCGCGCCGGCCGCGGGACGCACCGCGCTCGCCGTCGGGATGGAAGAACTGCGCGCTGTCCCGTCCCCGGCACAGACCGAGCCGCTGCCAGTCCCAGATGTCCGCGATCGGTCCGGGCAGTCGAGTCACATTGGTCATTCGCTCCTCCTTCCAGGCATGCGGCCTGGAATTCGCGCGTCGCACAACTTCTGTACAACGCGCGAGACCGCCGCAGGTGACGGCATGCCGTCGGTCAATTTCTCGTAGGCCAATCGCGGCGAAACCACGTCTAGATCTCGCCATTTCGTGTTTCTCTCTTTGAGAGAGAGGAGCACGACGGTGCGTACGGTTTTGGTGTGTGTGCGGACGCAGGTCGCGGCACAGACGGTCGCCGCTGCCGCGGCGAGGCTCGGAGTGGCGCACGCGGTGCGGACCGCCGTCACGATGGTCGAGGCACTGGCGCGGCTCAGCGAGCTGCCGGCTGACCTGGTGCTGGCGGACCCGACGCTGGCGCGGCCGGACAGTGCGGAGTTCTCCCGCCGTGTCCTGGCGGTGGCGCCCGGCGCGACGGTGGTCTTCTTCGGCACGGAGGAGCCGCGGGCGGCCGCTGCCGCGATCGCGGCCGGCGCCCGCGCGGTGATCCGTGTCGATACGGCGGACCCGGTGACCACGCTGGCGAAGGCGGTCCTGCTGGTGCTCAGCCAGGTCCGTACCAACGGTGAGCCGATGCTGCCCGTGAGGGTCGGCACACCCGTGCAGGCGGGGGCGAACGGCGTGCTGCCGGTGAACGGCCGCGGGCTCAACGGCGCCGCCAGGACGGCCGCGCCCGCGCGGATCGCCGGGGCCGGGGTGCCGCAGCAACGGGGTGACGTGCCGGGTGAGCCGCCGCGCCGCCGCGTCGAGCTGACCGAGCGCGAGCTCCAGGTCCTGCGCGGCATGGCGGACGGGAAGAGCAACGCCGAGATCGGCCGTGAGCTGTTTGTCTCCGAGGACACTGTCAAGACGCACGCTCGCCGGCTGTTCCGGAAGCTCGGAGCGCGTGATCGGGCACACGCGGTCGCGGCGGCGTTCCGCGCCGGGCTGGTGAGCTAGCACTCCGGGGCATGCCGCGTCGATACCCCGACCATGGCGACCCTAAACGAGGGCGAGATCAGCCGTCGTTGTCGTCCGTCGCACTCGCCAGTGCGTCGTGGACACCGTCAGCGTAACCCCGCGCGTACTCCCATGTGACGTAATGGTCGGGGTCGGGGTCGAAGGCGGGCTCATGGACGCGCGGACGACCGGACGTGAGCAGGTGCTTCAGGTTTCCCCGGAGCAGGTCCCAGTCGAAATAGTGCGGCTCGTGGCAGTCCTCACACTCGATGACGAGCCCGCGCACCCCGATCGCCGTGAGCAGCGCCTGGTAGATCTCGAGGTCCGCGAGGTCCTCGAGAACGTCCTGGCGCTCAGCGGCGGTCAACGGGTCGTCGGCACCGTTGTCGTCGAGATCGGCCGAGGGGTCGGCCGGATCGCCGGCGAACGGGTCGATGGGCTCTTCGTGCACGCCTCAACGGTAGCCCCAAACGCCCCCGGTGTGGGGTCGGGCACGGCTTCGCCATGGCGGAAAGGGTGCACCGCCCCGGCGGAAGTACGATGAGACGCACCCGCCGGACGACCGAGAGCTGGGATGCGCTTCATGGAATTCTCGCCGCGACCTGACGTGCTGCCTCTGGGCCTGACCTTCGACGACGTCTTGCTGCTTCCGGGCGAATCGGACGTCGTGCCCAGCGCTGTGGACACCTCGAGCCGCATCACCCGCAACATCACCCTGCGGATACCGCTCGTGTCCAGCGCGATGGACACGGTGACGGAGGCGCGGATGGCGATCGCCATGGCCCGGCAGGGTGGCATCGGAGTCCTGCACCGCAACCTGTCGATCGAGGACCAGGCACAGCAGGTCGACCTGGTGAAACGGTCCGAGGCCGGCATGCTCACCAACCCGATCACCTGCGCCCCCGACGACACGCTCGGCGAGGTCGACGCGCTGTGCGGGCGGTACCGGATCTCCGGCGTCCCCGTTGTCGACCCCGACGGGATGCTGGTGGGCATCGTGACCAACCGCGACATGCGCTTCGTCTCCGACCCGAACACGCGCGTGCGCGACATCATGACCGTCGCGCCCCTGATCACCGCCCCGGTCGGGGTCAGCAAGGACGAGGCGCTCGCGCTGCTGCGCAAGCACAAGGTCGAGAAGCTGCCGATCGTCGACGACTCCGGCAAGCTGCGCGGTCTCATCACCGTGAAGGACTTCTCGAAGAGCGAGAAGTTCCCGCACGCCACCAAGGACGAGGCCGGCCGGCTGCGCGTCGCCGCCGCCGTCGGTGTGGGTGAGGACGCCTACAAGCGCGCCCGCACGCTGATCGACGCCGGGCTCGACATCGTGATGGTCGACACCGCGCACGGGCACAACCGGCAGGTCGTCGACATGGTCACCCGACTGAAGAAGGAGACCGCGGTCGACGTCGTCGGCGGCAACGTGGCCACGTTCGCGGGCGCCAAGGCTCTCGCCGCGGCGGGCGCCGACGCGGTCAAGGTCGGCGTGGGCCCCGGCTCGATCTGCACCACCCGTGTCGTCGCCGGCGTCGGCGTGCCCCAGATCACCGCGATCATGGAGGCCGCCCGTGCCTGCCGCCCGCTCGGTGTCCCGGTGATCGCGGACGGCGGTGTGCAGTATTCCGGCGACATCGCCAAGGGCATCGTGGCCGGTGCCGACACCGTCATGCTGGGCAGCCTGCTGGCCGGCTGCGAGGAGAGCCCCGGCGACCTGATCTTCATCAACGGCAAGCAGTACAAGTCGTACCGCGGGATGGGTTCGCTCGGCGCCATGCAGTCGCGCGGGCAGGCCCGGTCGTACTCCAAGGACCGGTATTTCCAGGACGACGTGCTCTCCGACGACAAGCTGGTGCCGGAGGGCATCGAGGGCCAGGTACCCTACCGGGGCCCGCTTTCGGCGGTCGCCCATCAGCTCGTCGGCGGTCTGCGCTCCGGCATGGGTTTCGTCGGCGCCGGCACGATCGCGGACATGCACGAACGGGGCCAGCTCATCCGGATCACCGCGGCGGGTCTCAAGGAGAGCCACCCGCACGACATCCAGATGACCGTCGAGGCACCCAACTACCACTCGCGGTAGGAACACCCAAGCGGCTAGGAGCCAACATGCGTGACGTGGTCGAGATCGGGCATGGCAAGAGCGCCCGGCGTGGCTACCACCTGGACGAGATCGCGATCGTCCCGACGCGTCGCACGCGCGACGTCGACGACGTGTCGACCGGCTGGCAGCTCGACGCGTACCCCTTCAAGATCCCCTGCGTCGCGCACCCGTCCGACGCCACGATGAGTCCCGCGACGGCCGTGGCCCTCGGCCGGCACGGCGGCCTCGGCGTGCTCAACGTCGAAGGACTCTGGACGCGCTACGCCGACCCGGCCAAGATCCTGGAGGAGCTCGCCGGCCTGGACGAGGACGGCCCGGCCACCGCGCGGCTCCAGGAGGTCTACGCGGAGCCGATCAAGCCCGAGCTCATCGGCGAGCGGGTCAAGGAGATCCGGGACGGCGGTGTCACCGTCGCCGTGCGCGTCTCCCCGCAGCACACACTGGCCCTGGCCCCGGTCATCCTCGACGCGGGCGTCGACATCCTGGTCATCCAGGGCACGCTGGTCTCCGCCGAGCACGTCTCGACGACGGACGAGCCGCTCAATCTCAAGGAGTTCATCGCCGACCTCGACCTGCCGGTCATCGTCGGCGGCTGCACCAACTACCAGACGGCGCTGCACCTCATGCGCACCGGCGCGGCCGGCGTCATCGTCGGTATCGGGGCCGACGAGTGGTCGACCACCGACCGCGTCCTCGGCATCCGCGTCCCGATGGCCACGGCGATCGCCGACGCCGCCGACGCCCGTCGCGACTACCTGGACGAGACCGGCGGCCGTTACGTGCACATCATCGCCGACGGCAACATCCAGACCTCGGGCGACATCGCCAAGGCCCTGGGCTGCGGCGCCGACGCGGTCATGGTCGGCGAGCCGCTGTCCCGCAGCGACTCGGCCCCGGCCGGCGGCGCCTGGTGGCACTCGGCCGCCAGTCACCCGAAGCTCCCGCGCGGCTCCTTCGGCGCGGCCGAGCCGTCGCTGGGATCGCTGGAGAAGGTGCTCTACGGCCCGTCGGAGGACCCGGACGGCGCGCTCAACCTGTTCGGCGGCCTCCGCCGGGCGATGGCCAAGTGCGGCTACCGAGACCTGAAGGAGTTCCAGAAGGTCGGCCTGATCCTCGACCGCTAGCGCTTGCCGCGCCGGCCCGGGCCTCGTGACACGTTCACAGCCCGGGCCGCGGCGTTCTCCGCGCTGCCGAGCCGGGGGTCAGTTGAGGTCGGTCAGCACCGGCTTTTCCCACACCGAGACGTGCTGGGCGCTCTCGTTCGTGAACGGCTCGCCCGTCCAACCCGACCAGCGGTGCCGTATCTGGAGGCCGGCCAGTTGCGCCATCAGGTCCAGCTCGGCGGGCCAGACGTAGCGGAACGGGATCGAACGGTACCCACCCCGCCCGTTCACCACCTCGACGTAGTTCGACGTCATCGTCTGGGTCGCGATGTCGTAATGGTCGTACGCCCACCGGGTCGGGCTGACGTGAAACGGCACGACGTCCTGGCCGGGAGGGAGCCGGCGCAGGTCGGGCACCATGACCTCCACGACGAACCGGCCGCCCGGCTGGAGGTGCGCCGCGACGTTGCGGAAGCACGCCACCTGGGCTTCCTGCGTCGTCAGATTCATGATCGTGTTGAACACGATGTAGGCCAGCGAGAACCCGCCGTCCACCCGCGCCGTCGCGAAGTCGCCGATCGTCACGCCGATCGATTCGCCGCCCGGCTTGGCGCGCAGCCGGGACACCATCGCCCGGGAGAGGTCGATGCCGTGCACCTGGACGCCGCGGGCCGCCAGCGGCAGCGCGATCCGGCCGGTGCCGATGCCCAGCTCGAGCACCCGACCGCCGCAGGCGAGGTCCGCCAGCGCGTTGACGATCGGGTCCACGACCGCCGGATCGGACACGTCCGCCGACGACTCGTCGTATTGCGCCGCGACCCGCTCCCCGAAGTAACCATCCTCGTCGATCACGGCCCGGACCCTATCGCGGACGATCGTCCGCAGGTGCGCCGGGCCGGGCACCGGCCCAGCACGGCCAGCGGATACTCAGCGTGGAAGGGCCTGTTGGAGCTCGGCGCGCAGGGCCGGCGTCAGCATCTCGCCCGTCTGCTTGGCCAGGCGGGCCATCTCGTAGCCGACGACGCCGATGTCGGCGTCGCGGCCGGCCAGCACCGCCAGGATGGAGCCGTCGCGGATCGACATGACGAGGAAGTAGCCCTGGCCCATCTCGACGACGGTCTGCTTCACCTCGTCGCCGTCGAAGATGCGCGCGGCGCCGCTGGTGACGCTCACCAGGCCGGACGTGACCGCGGCCAGTTGGTCGGCACTGTCTCGCGGCAGGTGGTCGGAGACGGCCACGAGCAGGCCGTCCGACGAGACCACCACCGCATGCGCGATACCGGGCACCCGCTCGGTGAACGCGTTGATCAACCAGCTCAGGTCCCGTGCTTGTTGGCTCAGGGTCACGCCGTGCTCCCTCGATGATCGTTGATCGGCACCGTGGGCACCTCGTCCTCGTTCGCGGCCCGGTGCACGCCGCTGTAGAACCGGGTGAGCATGTTGCTGACGCTCGCCGGGTCCGGCTCTGTGTGTTGGCTGATCGTAAGTGGCTGCGTGACGTCGGGGGCGGGAGCCGGTCCGGTGTCGTCGCCCGGCAACTGCGCCAGCGGAACCCGGATGGGCAGGCCGGCGCCGCTGGTGCCGGCGGTCACCGGCGTGCGTTGTGTGGGGATCACCGGCGCCGCCGCGGGTGCGTCACCGGCACCGCCGCGCGACCACCAGCGGGTGCCCTTGCTCGCCGGGACAGCGTTGCCCCGTGTGGCCGCACCGATGATGTCCTCGGCGCGGTTCGGACCGCGCCGGGCGGCGGTGGCCGGACCGCCGTTCGCCGATCGTTGCCCGGGTGGTCCGGACGCCGGCGCGCCCGACACCGGAGTATCCGGCACCGACGCACCCGGGCTCCGATCCTCCGGATTCGGCGCCCCGGCCACCGGGGCCGAAGCGGCAGGAGCCGCGGAGACGGGTGCCGCGGACACGGGTACAGCCGACACCGGCGCCGCGGAGACGGGCTCCGCGGAGACGGGTACAGCCGACAGCGGCGCCGCGGAGACGGGCCGCGCGGATGCGGGCGCGCCCGAGACGGGCTGTGCCGACGCGAGGGTGCCGGAGACGGGCTGTGCGGAGGCCGGTGCGTCGGACAGGGGCCGGTCCGGGGAGGCGTGCGCCGACGAGGCCACCGGCCATGTCGTCGTCACCACGGGGACGCCGGGCAGCGGGGGTGCGGCCACGGCCGGTACATCCGCCGCCGGACGAGGCTCGTCGGTCTCGGCACCCGCCGGAACGGGCCGCCCCGGCAGCGCCGGCGCGACCGGCGTCGGTGAACCTGCCGCCGACGGCGCCGACGGCAGCGGCGGCCGCGCGATGTCCTCCACCGCGATCGGTAGCCGGCCGGGCCCGGACAGCCGGTTGCCGGCGCCGCCGTAGAGGCCGGCGTCCTCCGGCGGGGCCGCGAGCAGCTTCGCCGGCAGGGTCACGAATGCGGTGACCCCCTCGTCGGTGGCGGTGAGGTGCACGTGGACCCCGTGCCGGTCCGCGAGGTGGCCGACCACCACCAGACCCATCCGCTCCGACGCCGCGACGTCGATGGCGATCGGGGTGGAGACGCGTTCGTTGGCGTCGACGAGGCCGGCCTCGGTCATCCCGATGCCCTTGTCCTCGATGACGATCGTCGCGTCCTTGGTGCCCTGGCCGGGCCAGCCGGAGACGGTGACGACCGTGTCCGGCGGGGAGAACGTGGTCGCGTTTTCCAGCAGCTCGGCGAGCAGGTGCACGACGTCGGCGACAGCGTGCCCGACGATGTGGACGTCGTTGGACACGTCGTGCCGAATCCGGGCGTACTGCTCGATCTCCGCCATCGCGGCGAGGGTGACCGCGGACAGGGAGACCGGCTGCGCCCACCGGCGCGTGGCCTCACTGCCGGCGAGGACGAGCAGGTTTTCGTCGTTGCGGCGCATGCGCGTCGCGAGGTGGTCGAGGCGGAACAGGTTGGCGAGCTGGTCGGGGTCGGTCTCCGCCGACTCGAGCTGGTCGAGCAACTGGAGCTGGCGTTCGACCAGGGTCTGCGACCGGCGGGCCAGGTTGACGAACATCGAGTTGACGTTGCGCCGCATGACCGCCTGCTCGACGGCCAGGCTGACCGCGCTGCGATGTACGGCGGTGAACGCGTCCGCCACCTCACCGATCTCGTCGGACGACCGCACCCGCGTCGTCGTGTCGACCGTGACGGTCTCACCGCGGGGGAGCGTCCGCAGCCGTTGGATGGCCTCGGGCAACCGGTGCTGGGCCACGTCGAGGGCCTGGGCGCGCAACTGCCGCAGCGAGCGGGCCATCGACCGGCCGATGAGCCAGGAGAGCAGCAGCGCGAGGAGCATGACGAGGACGATGGCCGAGGTCGCGAGGAACGCGGCGTTGCGCTCGTCGGTGCTTCGCTGCGCCGCGCCCTCGATGGCGTCTTCGAGCAGCTCCATCTCGATGGTGCGGATGTACTCGAGCTCGCTGGTGCTCGCCAGCCACCACTCCTCGGGCGTCACGCCGACCGCGGCGCCCTGCGCGCGGGCGATGATCTGCTGCTGGAGGCGGGCGACGGCGGAGACCGCCGACTGGCGGAGGTTGCGGTCGTAGAGGGCGAGGTGCCGCGGGCTGGCGGACGAGCGGAACCTCTCGACGGCGGCGACCTGGCGGGCCTGGATCTCCGAGAACGTCTCGAAGTCGTCGGGGGAGAACTTGCCGGCGCTGGTGGCGGCGAAGATCCGGCCGCGTAGCTGGTCCTTCAGCTCCTTGGCCTCGGCGAGGTCCAGCAGTGAGGAGATCTCGCCGACCGACTGCGAGTCGCCGCCGATGTCGGGACGGTCGGGGACCAGGTCGAACAGGTGCTGGATGGTGGTCGAGTAGAGGTCGAACACGGCCTCTTCACGCAACCAGCGCGACTTCACGCCCTCCCGGACCAGGGCCAGATCCTGGAAGTCGGCGGTGACACGGTCCTGCGTCTGGCCGAACATCGGGTTCTGTGCCAGCGGGCGGGCAGCCTTGGAGAACGCGGCGAGGGCCGCGTCGGTCTGCGCGTAGTCGACGGCCAGTTCCTGACTGTTCGAAGTCGAGCCGCCCGGCGCGGCGGCGGTCGACTTGGCGAGCACGCCGGCCGTTCGGTCCCTTTCGAGCTGCAACTGGTGGATGAGATCGGTGAGCTGGCGGCCGACCTTGACGCCCTGGGCGAACTGGTCCAGCTTCGATGCGTCCTGGACGGAGGCGTTGATCTGCACCCCGGCGATGACGAGGAAGGCGACGGCGGGCAGCACGAGGACCGCCGCGAGCTTCGTCGGCACACGCCAGTCGCGCACCCGAAAGAGCGATGCGCTGCGTCGCTGCGGCTCCCCGGGCCGCCGGCGACGGTGGCTGTTCACCTTCATCACGACGGCGGGAGCCCTCGTGGAAGGCGGCGAAGCGAAGGTCTGCACCCCTCACACCTTTCGCATGCGTCAGCACGCCGCCGGAGCAGCGTGCGGCCCTATCAAACCAGGGTTGAGACCGGTAACCAACCGCATCACTGTGGCGCAGGTCACAATACTTGATGCTCGACGCCGGGGTTGCTCCGCCTTGACCGGAGGGGAAGGATACGGCCGACCGACCACCCGCGCGCCGCAAGGAGTCCGACGCCGTGCTCACCCGGGGCCGCAGGCCCGCAGTGACCGCCCTGGTGCTGGCGTCGGCGTTGCTCATGGCCGCCTGCACGGGTGGCAAGCACCCGGCGCCCAAGGTGCCGCCGACGATCGCCATCGGGCTGCTGGTGCCGACGAGCGGCGCCAACGCCGCTCTGGGTCAGCAGGCCACGCTGGGCGCCAAGCTGGCGGTCGAGCTGGTCAACCAGGACTTCGAGGGCCTGCGGCTGCCGCTGCCGCTCGGTCCGGGCGCCGGCCTGCGCAACGGCACCAAGCTCACGCTCATCGTCGGCAACACCGAGAGCGCGCCGGAGAAGGTCGAGAAGGAGGCCTCCCGGCTGGTCTCCGAGGGCGCGGTCGGGCTGGTGCTCGCCGACACCATCGACGTCGCCTCGCCCGCCGGGCGCGAGACCGATCTGATCGGCGTCTCCCTCGTCGACGCGCTGAGCACCTCGGACACGTTCGCGCAGCTCAACCGCACCGCACACTTCCGCATTCAGCCGAGCGACCAGCAGATGGTCGCCACCGCGCTCGGCCTGCTGTTCCGGGAGCGGGACACCCCGACGCAGTTCAAGCGGATCGTCACCGCCGCCGGGACGCCGACCGGCGCGCTCGGCCAGGAGGTCAACCTCCTGAGGAACTCGATCGAGGATCTGAGCCTGGCCGCCGGCTACGAGGTGGCGGGCAAGGACAAGGTGCTGCCGCTCTCCGGGCCGAACGCGGGCCAGTCCGACGGCAAGGTCGTGAAGGGCGACGCCGTCCTCGCCGTCGTCACCAGCCCCGCCGAGGCGGCCGCCGCCAACGAACTGGCCACCGCGCTCAAGGGCACCGCACCGGTCATCGCGCTCGGCCCGGCGGTCGGCGCCTTCGACGCGCTCAAGAACGGCAACGGTTCGCAGGCGTTGCGGGCCGCCGGTTGGTCCAGCGAGTTCGCCGGACGCAACCCGATCGCGCAGGTGGTCAGCGGCATGTACGAGCAGGCGTTCCAAGCCAAGCTGACCGACGTCGCCGCGGCGGCGTTCACCGCGACGATGGTGCTCGCGCTGGCGATGGACCAGGTCACCGAATTCACGCCGCAGTCGGTGCGCGGCGCGGTGCAGCAGATGTCGCTGCCGGCCACGCAGACGATCATGCCGTGGAACGGTGTCCGGTTCGACGGCAACGGCTACAACCGGCTCGCCGCCGGCATCGTCGAGCAGTACATGCCCAACGGATACCTGGTGGTCCACCCGGCCGAGCTGGCCACGACGCCGACCGTCACGCTGTAGGCGTCGCGCCGAGGTGGTGCCGCAGTTCCTCGGGGCGGCGGACCAGCTCGTTGAGGTCGAGCAGCTCGCCGTCGGGTCCGATCAGCCGCCGGGCGAGCAGCGGGTGCTCGCGCCGCCAGCCCTTCCGCAGCAGTGTGTACTCCACCACGACGGCCAGCAGGGCCGCGCCCATCCAGGCGGGCGGTTGGGCGTCGTCCTCGGTGACCGGGTCCAGCCCCCGCCGGGCCCGCTCCACGTCGACGGGCCGGCGCAGCAGCGTGCCGGCGAGCTCGTCGCGGTTGTCCGGCGCCCGGCCGAGGACGGCGTGCACCGCCTCGACGTAGCCGCGGGCCTGATGTTCCACCTCGATCAGGTACACGTCGACGGGCAGGTCGGCGAAGCGGGTCCATGGTGCTTCGTCGGGGAGTACCGCCTCCGCGAGGGCCCGCTCCTCGTCCGCGGACAGCTCGTCCAGCCCCGGTGCCTCGGGCGGCAGGGTCACCAGCGGTCCCGGGTCCAGCGCGCGCAGCTCCGCGGCCAGCCCCGGATGCCGGTCCGGCAGCGCGGCGCATACCCCGGCCGGGTCGTGCGCGGGGGCGCCCCAGCGCTCCAGCCGCAGCCGCCAGCCCGCGTGCAGGTCGGCGATGCGCACCGCGGAGCCGTCGACGACGCGGGTGCCCTCGGCGGCGGCGAACGCGGTGAACACCTCGGCGATCGTGGCGGCCCGCAGCAGGGCGAGCGCGGCGTCCTCGACGGCGGACAGCCCGCCGCCGGCCGCGGTGACCGCCGCCGCGTCACGCACCTGCTCGGCCTCGGCGAGCAGGGACGCCGTGGCGGACAGGAGCTTCGCGTGCCGGGCCGCGGCCTTGTCCGATCCCGGCTCGCGCAGCCGGGCGTCGAGCAGGCCGCGAACCAGGTCGGGATGGCGGGACGCGGGCAGTGCCAGCTCGTGGGTCAGCACGACGCGTAGCTGATCGGCGGTGAGGCCCCAGATCAGCGGCACGCCGACGACCAGCTCGCCGTCGTGGTGGCGCACGACGGGGGCGCCGTCGAGCCGCACTGAGACCGGCGGCGGCACGTCGGCGTATTTCGTCGCCTCGATCACCACCGAGTGCAGCGCGGGATGGCGGCTGGCCCCCACCGGGAGGAGCAGCCCCGAGCTGCGCGGCGCCGGGCTGTTTCCCAGCAGCCGGCGACCACGCCAGACGGCCAGCCCGCCGGGAAGTCTCGCCATGATGCCTCAGTTTGCCGCAGAACGGCCGCGTGATGAAGCAGGCGCTTCGATGTCGGTGAGCTCTTCCCCACAAGTTACTCGTGAGTCACTATGGGGCCGTGCGATACGACGTGGTGGTCGTCGGTTCCGGCTTCGGCGGCAGCGTGGCCGCCTTGCGACTGGCCGAGAAGGGATACTCCGTCGCGGTGCTGGAGGCCGGCCGCCGCTTCGCCGACGACGAGTTTCCCAAGACGTCCTGGGACGCCGGACGCTTCCTGTGGGCGCCGGCGCTGGGCTGCTACGGCATCCAGCGGATCACGCTGCTGCGCAACGTCCTCGTGCTGGCCGGCGCCGGCGTGGGCGGTGGTTCGCTCGTCTACGCCAACACGCTGTACCGCCCGTGGCAGCCCTTCTACGACGACCCGCAGTGGCGGGACATCACCGACTGGAAGGCCGAGCTCGAGCCGTTCTACGACCAGGCGGAGCGGATGCTCGGCATGATCACGTACCGCGGGATGACCCGCGCCGACGTGGCGATCCGCACCGTCGCCGAGCGGATGGGCGTCGGCGGATCGTTCCATCAGACGCCGGTGGGCGTCTACTTCGGCCCCTCGGGCGTCGACCCGTACTTCGGCGGCGCCGGCCCGCTGCGCCAGAGCTGCGAGCACTGCGGCTCGTGCATGACCGGCTGCCGGGTCGGGGCTAAGAACACCCTGGTCAAGAACTACCTGTACCTCGCCGAGCGGCTCGGCGTGACCGTGTACCCGCTGACCACGGTCACCGCGGTTCGGCCCGGCGGCGCCGGCTACCGCGTCGAGACGCGCGGCACCGACCGGCGCCGCCGGCGCCAGACGTTCGAGGCCGGCCAGGTCGTCTTCGCCGCGGGCGCGCTGGGCACCCAGCGTCTGCTGCACCGGCTCAAGGCCGACGGCGTGCTGCCGAACCTCTCCCGCCGGCTCGGCGCGCTGACCCGGACCAACTCCGAGTCGATCGTCGGCGCCCGGTCGCTGCGCAAGGACGCCGACTTCACCGACGGGGTCGCGATCACCAGCTCGTTCCACCCGGACGCGAGCACGCACATCGAGCCGGTCCGCTACGGTCCCGGCTCCAACGCGATGGGCCTGCTCCAGACGGTGCTCACCGACGGTGGCCCGTGGCGGCCGCTGCGCTGGTTCGGCGCGTTCTTCCGGCACCCGGTCAAGCATCTGCGGGCGCTCTCGGTGCGCCGCTGGTCGCACCAGACCATCATCGCGCTGGTGATGCAGTCGCTGGACAACTCGCTGAACGTGCACTACCGCCGCTCGTGGACCGGCCGGCGCCGGCTCACCACGACGCAGGGGCACGGCGAGCCCAACCCGGCCTGGATTCCGGCCGGCAACCGGGCGGTGCGCCTGCTGGCCGAGGAGATCGGCGGGATGCCGGGCGGTAGCTGGTCCGAGGTGTTCAACATCCCGGTGACGGCGCACATCCTGGGCGGCGCGGCGATCGGCGCGTCGCCGGACGAGGGGGTCGTCGACCCGTACCACCGCGTCTTCGGCCATCCCGGCCTGCACGTCGTCGATGGGGCGACGGTCTCGGCCAACCTGGGCGTCAACCCGTCGCTGACGATCACGGCCCAGGCCGAGCGGGCGATGTCGATGTGGCCGAACCGCGGCGAGGCGGATCCCCGCCCGCCGCTGGGCGCGCCATATGTCCCGGTGCCACCGGTCGCGCCGGCGGCGCCCGCCGTGCCGGACGGGGCTCCGGCCGCCCTGAGACGCAGGTCACCCGGGGGCGCCGACTAGGCTTGGTGCCCATGACCACGCCGCCGCCGGTTCTCGTCGTCGACTTCGGCGCCCAATATGCCCAGTTGATCGCGCGCCGCGTGCGCGAGGCCCACGTCTACTCCGAGATCGTCCCGCACTCCATGCCGGTCGCGGAGATGCTCGCCAAGCGCCCAGCGGCGATTATCTTGTCCGGCGGCCCGTCGTCGGTCTACGAGGACGGCGCACCGCGGGTCGACCCGGCGCTGTTCGGCGCCGGCGTGCCGGTCTTCGGCATCTGCTACGGCTTCCAGGCGATGGCTGTCGCCCTGCGGGGCGAGGCGAGCCACACCGGGCTGCGCGAGTTCGGCGGCACGCGGTTGCGCGTCACCGGCAGCGGCGGCGTCCTGCTGCGCGACCTGCCAGAGGAGCAGTCGGTCTGGATGAGCCACGGCGACTGCGTGACCGCGGCCCCGGCCGGCTTCACGGTCACCGCCGGCTCCCCGGGCGCTCCCGTCGCCGCGTTCGAGGACCTCGACCGCCGCCTGGCCGGCGTGCAGTTCCACCCCGAGGTGGCGCACACCGTGCACGGGCAGCACATCCTCAAGCGGTTCCTCTACGACGTCGCCGGCATCGAGCCGACCTGGACGTCCAACAACATCATCGACGAGCAGGTCGAGGCGATCCGGGCCCGCGTCGGCAACAAGCGCGTGCTCTGCGCGCTCTCCGGCGGTGTCGACTCGGCCGTGGCCGCGGCCCTGGTGCAGAAGGCCGTCGGCGACCAGCTCACCTGCGTGTTCGTCGACCACGGCCTGCTGCGCGCCGGTGAGGCCGAGCAGGTCGAGAAGGACTACGTGGCGGCGACCGGCATCACGCTGAAGGTGGTCGACGCGTCGCGGCGGTTCCTCGGCGCGCTGGCCGGCGTGACCGACCCCGAGCAGAAGCGCAAGATCGTCGGCCGGGAGTTCATCCGGGTCTTCGAGCAGGCAGCGCGTGAGCTGGAGGCCGCGGACCACGTCGAGTTCCTCGTGCAGGGCACGCTCTACCCGGACGTCGTCGAGTCCGGCGGCGGGACGGGCACCGCCAACATCAAGTCGCACCACAACGTCGGCGGCCTCCCCGAAGACCTGAAGTTCCAGCTCGTCGAGCCGCTGCGGACGCTCTTCAAGGACGAGGTCCGCCAGATCGGCGCGGCCCTCGGCCTGCCGGAGGAGATCGTCATGCGCCACCCGTTCCCGGGTCCTGGCCTGTCGATCCGCATCATCGGCGCCGTCGACGAGGAGCGCCTCGCCATCCTGCGGGCGGCCGACCTCATCGCCCGCGAGGAGCTGACCGCCGCCGGCCTCGACCGCAGCGTCTGGCAGTTCCCGGTCGTGCTGCTCGCCGATGTCCGCAGCGTCGGTGTCCAGGGGGACGGCCGCACGTATGGTCACCCGATCGTGTTGCGTCCGGTCTCCAGCGACGACGCGATGACGGCCGACTGGTCCCGCCTGCCGCACGAGCTCATTGCCAAGATTTCGACCCGGATAACCAACGAGGTCCGGGAGATCAACCGCGTGGTCGTGGATGTTACGTCCAAGCCGCCGGGCACCATTGAATGGGAATGAATCACCTTTCAGGCGGCGGTCACCCTTGCCAGGCCCGGCAAATGCCGGACAATTTACCGACGTGACTCCTGCGCTCCAGCCGCTTCGGCGCATCGCGGCCTACTGTGTCTGCGCCGACGGCGACGACATCCTGCTGGTGCGGGCCTCGGCGAAGTCCGGCACGCCCGGCGTCTGGTCGCTGCCCGGCGGTGCGGTCGACCACGGTGAAAACCCGGTCGACACCGTCGTCCGCGAGACTGCCGCCGAGACCGGGCTGTCCGTCGCGGTGGTGAAACTGCGTGACGTGCTCGCCGACATGCGGGCACTGCCGGCGCGCAGCCTGACGATTCACACCGACCGGCTGATCTACGAGGTGACGGTGCGCGGCGGCGCGCTGCGCGACCGCGTCGGCCAGCCGACCGACCTCGCCCGATGGGTGACCGTCGAGGAGGCGAAGAAACTGCCGCTGCGCCGGTTCACCGCCGACGCGCTCGGCCTGCCCGACGCCGCCACCGACATCCGGCCCGACGGTGTGCCCGAGGTCCCCTCGTTCTACGCCGTGCCCGGCCCCGACGGCCTGCACCGGGCGCAGCGGTTCGCCGCCTACGCGGTCTGCACCGACCGGCGCAACCGGGTGCTGCTCACGCGCATCGCCGACGGGTATCCGGGTGGTGGCTCCTGGCACCTGCCCGGCGGCGGCACCGACTTCGGCGAGCAGCCGGGTGTCGCGCTCATCCGCGAGCTGGTCGAGGAGACCGGCCAGGAGGGCCGCATCGTCGAGCTACTCGGCGTCGCCAGCCACCGTGACGCGGCGCAGCTCGGCCCGGAGGGGTATCCGATCGACTGGCACGGTGTCCGCGCGTTCTACCGCGTCCAGGTCGCTCGCTCCAGTCGCCCGGTCATCCGCGACGTCGGCGGCTCGACCGCCGAGGCCCGCTGGTTCGACCCCGAGGACCTGGACGAACTCCCATTGACCGAGGTCACCGAGGAAGCCCTGCGCGGCGTCGGCTTACGCTGAGATCATGACCCGTGCGCGCGTGATCACCGCCTACGGCCGGTTGGCCGGTTCGACATCCGAGATCGGTGGCCCGATCCGGCACGGTGAGAACCCGGCGTCCGCGGTGGTCCGGCTTTTCGCGGAGCTCCAAGGGCGGTCGGTGGCCGTTCGGGCGGTACGTGACGTGCGTGCCATCGTGACCCCTGCGTCGCACGAGGACCGGATCGTCTTCGACGTGGTGCCCGCCGACGGGGTGCCCGAGATCGTCCCCGAGCCGGTGGAGGGCGACGGCGCCATGCCGAAGGGGCAGCGGTTCGCCGCGTACGGGTTCGCGACCGACCCCCGCGGGCGGGTCCTGCTCACCGAGATCGCCCGCGGATACCCCGGCGCTGGACGATGGCACCTGCCCGGTGGGGGTACGGACATCGGCGAGCAGCCGGGGGAGGCGCTGCTCCGTGAACTGTTCGAGGAGACCGGGCAACGGGGTGAGATCACGGGGCTGCTCGGCGTGACCCACCGCCGGAGCCCCGGTGCGATCGGGCCGGAGGGGCACCCGATCAACTGGCACGCGGTGCGGGCGCTGTACCGGGTGGAGGTGCCCGTGCCGTCGCCACCCACGGTGACGGAGGCGGCCGGCGGGTCGACCGCGACCGCGGCGTGGTTCACGCTCGAGGAATTGCCTGGACTGCCCACCACGGAGGTCGTCCAGTGGGCCGTCACGCCTCCGTGACGGCGTAGTGACGAGGATCGCTAAAATGGACGAAAGGTCAACTTTCGGCTACGCTCAGTAGTCCTCATGTTCGCCTTCCTTTGGCGGTTTCCCGCCTGAGGCATCGCCAACCGCGACCTGATATGCGATGGTGTAGATCGCGAGATGGTCTCGCGAAAACGGATACAGGGGGCCAAATAACCCCCTGATTGATACCGTGGGAACCCCGTTCCTACATGGAGGATCAGTGCCGAGAGCACCTTGGCAGCGACGACGCACCACGGACAGCCCGCGTCCGGGAGGGGGCCGGCAATGGGCAGGACGGCTGCGGCGCAGCGGTTCACTGGCCCGCCAGGTGCTCTTCGCCGGACGGGCCGGGCGCCGCGGTGACGGCAATATCGCGGGAGCCACCTCGCTGGTCGTTCCGCCCGCAGAGACCGACGTCCGCTCCGGACGGGTCCGTCTCCCGCGCCTTCGCATGCGTCGTCGTGACGGACTGTCACGAGACGTCGTCGCCGTCGCGCCGGTCAGCCCCGCCATGCCGGCGTCCGCCCCGGCGCTGGCCGAGGAAGAGCAGTCGCTCAGCATCCCGCTGCTACCGGGTGAGCGCACGGTCGCCCGGCGTATCCGGTTCGCGCTTGTCAACGCCTGCACCATCAGCAGCCTCATGCTGGGCCTGTCGGCGATCTTCATCGCGATCAACCACGGCGACGTCCGCGCGGCGGCCGGCCTGCTGATCGCGTGTGTCGTCTTCGACGGCCTCGACGGCTTCCTCGCCCGCCGCCTCGGCGTGGCCAGCCCGTTCGGCGCTCAGATGGACTCGCTCGCCGACATGTGCTCGTTCGGCCTGGCCGCGCCCGTCGTGGTCTACGCCTGGCTCAACGGCTCCGCTCCGAGTCTTGTCCTGGTGCCCGCCTGCGCCCTGGTCGCCGCGTGCGCCGCGATCCGCCTCGCCCGGTTCAACGTGTCGCCGAAGGACGGCCGCTTCTTCTGCGGTGTGCCGACCACGATGTGTGCGGCGGTGCTCGCCCTGGGCACGCTGATCGCGCCCGAGATGCCCCCGGTCGTCCGGGTCGCCGGCGTGGCACTGCTCGGCCTGGCCATGGTGTCCAGCTTCCCGTATGCGAAGCTCGCCCGACTGGCGAAGCTGCCGCCGTGGCTCCTGGTCCTGCCGGTCATCGGCGCCCTGGTGGACTACCGGATCACCTTCGTGGCGGTCGTCCTGGCCTACCTGGTCAGCGGCCCGGTCCTCTGGCTCCGCCAGCGCACCCAGCCCGCTTAGCGCCGCTCTCGACCGACAGAAGCGCCCCGGCCCTTGCGCGAAGGACCGGGGCGCTTCTGTCGGCCGGGGCCGATCAGACCCAGGTGGCGATCACCGTCTCGCCGCCGACGACGCGGTCGCCCGGGGCCACCGCCGGAATCGCCTTGTCGGCCGGCAGATAGACGTCGGTGCGCGAACCGAAGCGGATCAGGCCGAACCGCTCGCCCTTGGCGAGCAGCGAGCCGACCGGGGCACGCTGCACGATCCGCCGGGCGATCAGGCCCGTGCGCTGGACCACCACGACCGGGCCATGGGCCGTCTCCAGCAGCGTGTAGGCGGCCACGTTGTGCTCGGCCTCCGGCTTCATCGCCGCGGCGTATCCGCCGTCCTCCACGAAGTAGTCGACCACCTTGCCGGCCACGGGCGAGCGGTTGACGTGCACGTCCAGCACCGACAGGAAGACCGCGATCCGGAGGAACTCCGTCTCGCCGAAGCGCTGGTCGTGCATCCGCTCCACGCCGAGGACCTTGCCGTCGCTGGCGGCCACCACGGCGTTCGGGTCTTCCGGGGCCTCGCGCTGCGGGTCGCGGAAGAACGCCGCCACCGGAGCCGCGGCCAGCGCGGGCACCAGCCACAGTTTGGACTTCGGGCGGGCGGCCTTGGCCAGGGCGGCCAGGCCCAGCGCGATCCCCGCGGCGGCCACGCCGTTGGAGTCGATGTTCATGCCACGGGTCAGCGGAACGCTCGACGGCCGCAGGGCGGGCAGCAGATTGGCGGCCAAGGCGTGGTCGGCCGGGGTGTGGCGCAGCCGGTGGACGCGGACCGGCGGCACGTTGCGCAGGACCAGGTCGCTGCCGACGCCGTAGAGGGCGGCCTGGCGCTCGACCTCGTCGGCCGCGCCGCTGGGCATGCGGGTCGCCGGGACGACGACCGTGAGCACGCCGCCGGTGGTGACCAGCTTGCTCAGCGTGCCGAGCACCTCACGCGCTTCCTCGGCGCCGCCGGTGAGCGGCTCGGCGTGGATCACCACGTCGGCCGGCTCGGCGGCGTCGAGGGAGTCGGCCACCCGGGTGCGCTCGGCCACCCAGCGGCCCTGCCGCTCCACGTGCTCGCGTAGGGCGGCCGCGCCTCCGGCGCCGGAGGCGACGACGGTCAGCCGGTCTTCGGGCAGCAGCGCGTCGATCGCGGCGGCCAGGGCGGCGGAACCGGCGGCCGCGCCGACCAGCAGGCCGGTCTTGGGGCCGCTGTGGCGGGCGAGCTCGGAGGCAAGAACCCGGGCGGCGCGGTCACCGATCTGGACCGGGCGGCCAACGGGAAACTGGGTCATCTCGGAAAGACTCCTCGCAAAGTATCGGCCGGCGGGGTGATGCACCCCGCCGGCCAGCATATTCGGTCGTCAGTCCAAGTCGTCCGGGTCGTAGTCGTAATCGCGCTTCTGAGCTGGGCTCACCGGTGTGGCGGCCGGCACCTTGTCGCCCTTCTCGGACCGGTCGGAGCGGAGCGCTCCCAGCAGGCCGAGCAGGCCGAAGATGATCAGGCCGACGGCGACGATCCAGCCGGCGTTCAGGTGTACCGAAACGGCTTGGTTGAACAGCCAGACGATGACGATGCCCAGGAAGATCAGGCCGAAGGTCAGGGAGACGCCGTCGGTGCGGTGCGGCTTCATCGGATCACCTCAAGATTGCCGTAGTCGAGGTCGAGGTCCAGGTGGAGACGGCCGCCGCCGACCCCGTCCGCGCCGTTGTCGATGAACTCGTGGCGCTGGTTGAAGCCTCCGCAGGCGCCGCCGAAGATGTGGCAGTTGCCGCCTTCGACCCGTACGTCGATCGTCACGTCGACGTTGGGCGGCAGTACGACTCGAAGGTTGCCGTAGCCCACCCGCAGGCTCAGCTCCTCGTCGTGCCCGGTGAAGTCGAGCCGCGACAGGTCGGCGTTGATGTCGCCGAGGTCGGTGCGGTACGAGCGGTCCAGCTTCTCCACCGCCGCCGGGCTGATGTTGATGCTGGCCACACGCTTCGGTCGAAGGCCTTCGTTCGCGGTCGACGCGGTCGCGATCGCCAGGGCGATGCTCAGCAGCGCACCCAGCAGGATCAGCACCCGCGCCCGGCCCAGCCAGGCTCCCACGATCAGGCCGAGTGCCACGATCGCCAGCGGCACCGCGAAGAACGTGCTGGCCTTGAAGTTCACGACGCTCACCTCGAGCACCGTCAGCACCCCGAGCGCGAGGCAGATCAACGAGAACGTCAGCCGGCCCAGCTTGGACCGCTCCTTCGGCGGCTTCGGTGGCTTGGGCGGCACCGGCGCGAGCCCCGGGTACGGCGAGGTCGGCACGCCGGGCGGCGGGTAGCCGAGCGACGCCGTATACGGACTCTTGCTGCTGAACGGCCCGTGCGGGGCGAACGGCGGCCGGTATCCCGGCGCCGTGACCGGCGGCAAGGGCGGGAGCGGCGGCAGGGGCGGCAGTGACGGCGGTGGCGCGCCGAAGGTCGGCGGTGGCGCGACCGGCGGCCGCGGCGCCGTGACCGGGGCGTCGGCGGGCGCCCCGAACTGCATCGTCGAGGGATTCGCGGCTGGGCCGGCGGCCGGAGCGGACGGCGGGAACGGCGGCTGGAACGGCGGAGCCGACGGCGGGAAGGGGGTCGGCGGCGGCACGTACGGCCCCGCGGGCGCCGTATGCTGACCGCTGCCCTGCCCGCGGACGAGCAGCGCGACGACCCCGATGACCACGGCCAGCCCGACCATGGCGGCGCCGACGTTGCGCGACATGACCAGCACGAAGGCCAGCACCGCGGCGATACCGATCACGATCGCGACCGGCGCCGAGGTGTTGGACCTGCCGCGGCCCAGCAGCGCCTCCAGCGGCGAGCCGGTGTCGCCCTCGGCGGGCAGCAGGAGCCATCCGACGAGGTACGCGACGATGCTCACCCCGCCGGCCAGCGTCAGCACGGCGAAGATCACCCGCCAGAGCGTCGGGTCGGTGTTGGTGGCGCGGCCGATCGCGGCGCAGACGCCGGCGACGTAGCGGCCCTGCTGGGGGCGGACGAGATTGGCGCGGACGAACGTCGCCCCGGCTCCCCCGAAGGGTGGCAGTCCGCCGGATGACGTTCCGCCGGGCGGCGGCGTCCCGCCCGGAGGCTGCTGGTCCTGCGGGGGCTGCTGGTTCGCTTGGTCCTGCTGAGACTGCGGGTCCTGCTGAGGCGGCCGGCGGTGCGTGGCGTCTTCGCCGTCCTGCGCGGCCGGCGGCGCGCTGGCGGGCGGCTCTAGGGCGGCCGGTCCGGCGGTGGCGTGCGTGGTCGGTGGCGCGCTCGCGGGCGGCTCGGCTCCGAGCGGCTTCGTCACGGGGTATTCGCGCTGCGCGTCCAGCCGGTCGGTCTCGGCGGCCGTCAGGTAGTCGGCCTCGTAGCTGGGCGCGTCAAGATCCAGGGTGTGGTCACCGGCGCCGCCGGAGGCGAGCGCGGCTGTGTCACGGTCGGCCGCCTTCGGCTCGTCCGCGGCCCGTTCCGCGGCGGCGTCGGCGGCCGGCTCGTCGGCGGCAGGCGGGTTCGTCATATCAACCATGCTCGCGGACATCGGGCCGTACCTGCCTCAGGCGTCGACCCTGACACCACCCTGATTTGCCGGGCTCCGGGGCGTTCGGAGTGGTCTGCGCCCGGACCGCCGTGTGACGATTTGGTGGACCGCCGACCGCGATGAGCCCGAAACGAGTCTGATGACCAGCCCCATGCCTGCGCGCCGCCTCTACCGCGACCCCGGAGACCGGGTCGTCGCGGGGGTCGCCGCCGGGCTCGCCGAGCATCTCGGCGCCTCGGTCGTGCTCATCCGGGTGGCCTTCGTCGCGCTGGCCGCCTTCAACGGTCTCGGCGCGTTGCTGTATGCCGCGTTCTGGGCCGTCCTGCCGATGCCGCCGTCCGTGCGTCCCGGCGGCCGCAACGTCAACCAGCTCTTCTCGTTTCTCGCGCTCGGCATCGGCATCGTCCTGCTGCGGCTGATGTTGCAGCCAGGCGGCGGCGTCGAGGCGGTGATCGGCTGGCTGGCGGCGGTCATCGCCCTCGGCGCCGGCATCATCTGGCACCAGGCCGACCCGAAGCGCCGCGAGCGCTGGTCGGCGACCGTGCCGGGGATGCCGTGGCTCGGCGCGGTGGTGGACAACAACCGGAAGTCGTATCTGCTGCGCTTCGTCGGCGGCGGCCTGCTGGTCGTGATCGGCATCATCGGCGTGTTCGTGGCCGGGGTGCCGCTGGACGGCGTGCCGTTCTCCTCGATCGGATACGGGCTGGGTTTCGCGGCCGTCGCGCTCGCCGGTGTCGGCCTGGCGCTCGCCCCGCTGCTGTATCGCATGTTCACCCAGCTCAGCGCCGAGCGTGAGGCCCGGGTGCGCGAGCAGGAGCGGGCCGACATCGCCGCGATGATCCACGACCAGGTGCTGCACACGCTCGCGCTCATCCTGCGCAACGCGGGCGACGCCAAGGAGGTCCAGCGCCTCGCTCGTGGCCAGGAGCGGACGCTGCGCAACTGGCTGTACAAGCCGACCGCCTCGCCTATGGAGAAGCTCAGCGCGGCGCTGGAGGAGGCGTCGGCGGAGGTCGAGGACACGTTCGCGATCGCGGTGGAGACGGTGGTCGTCGGCGACCTCGACGTCGACGAGAAGATCGCGGCGATCGTCGCCGCCGCCCGTGAGGCCCTGGTCAACGCGGCCAAGCATGCGAAGGTACAGACGATCTCCCTCTATGCCGAGGTCGAGCCCGACTGTGTCAGCGTCTTCGTGCGGGACCGGGGCGTCGGGTTCGACCTGTCGACGGTGCAGGATGATCGGCACGGCGTGCGTGGGTCGATCATGCTGCGCATGCAGCGCCACGGCGGCAAGGCCGAGATCCGCAGCACACCGGGTGACGGCACCGAGGTACGGCTCAGCATGCCGATCGACACGGAGGCATTGCGCAAGAAGGCCACTGCGATGGAAAGCGGAGAACGATGAGCAGCGAAGCGACGCCGCGACTGCGGGTGTTCCTGGTCGACGACCACGCGATGTTCCGGGCCGGCGTGCGCGCCGAGCTCGGCGTCCACGTCGACGTGGTCGGTGAGGCCAGCGCGGTGGCCGAAGCGGTGCAGAAGATCTCTGTGCTGGAGCCTGACGTGGTCCTCCTCGACGTCCACATGCCCGACGGTGGTGGTCGCGCGGTCCTGGAGGCGATGCGCCGCAGCCACCCGCAGGTGCGCTTCCTCGCGCTGTCGGTCTCCGACGCCGCCGAGGACGTCATCGGCCTGATCCGGGCCGGAGCCCGTGGCTACGTCACCAAGACGATCTCGCCCGACGAGCTGGCCGACGCCATCCGGCGGGTCGCCGACGGCGATGCGGTGTTCAGCCCGCGGCTCGCCGGGTTCGTCCTCGACGCCTTCGCCGCCCGCCCGGACGCCCCGGTGGCCGACCCCGAGCTCGACCAGTTGACCAACCGCGAGCGGGAGGTGCTGCGGCTCCTCGCCCGGGGATACGCGTACAAGGAGATCGCCAAGGAGCTCTTCATCTCGATCAAGACCGTGGAGACTCACGTGTCGAACGTTCTGCGGAAGCTCCAGATGTCGAACCGCTACGAGCTGTCACGCTGGGCCGCCGACCGCCGTCTGGTCTGACAGGGGTGACGACCGCTGCTGTGCGGGGGTCACATGGCGGAGTGTTCGGAGACCGCCACCCCGAAACCTCCGCGAAGATCATCAACGCGAAGTAGACGGACGCTCGACACCCGAACGGCACCGAGGCCCGCGCCCGCCGGACCGGTCTGAAGGTCACCGTCACCCTGTCGGTGCCGCACCTGCCGGTCGCCGGCATGAAGGTGATTTGGCGCCGTCGGGTGGGGTTCACGGCCCCGGACGTTGCGGCGGAGGCGTTCACGCGGTCGAGAAGACCGAGAACGCCTCCGCCAGCCGTCCCTCGGGCAGGCCGGCGGCCTGCGCGGTCGCCGCCATCCGAGCACGGATCATGTCTGAGAAGTCTGGGATGTGTGATGTCTGCGACACGTGTGCCCGGAGGGCGGCCACCTTCTGGGGGAACGCGTCGGTGATGTCGACCACATGGTCCGGGTCGGGTCCGCCGCTGTACCAGATCTCGCGGACGGTCCAGGGCTCGAGCTCCAGGTCCGTGAAGGTGAAGGGGTTGCGCGCGTCCGGATAGACCGCGCATGTCGTCGCCTCGCCCGCCGCCAGGTGGTCGGGATGGCTCGGCCCGGCGATGCGGTCCCAGCGGCGCAGCGGCGAGTTGGTCAGCACGCGGTCGGGCCGGAAGCGGCGGATCGCCGCGGTGATGTCCCGGCGCAGCTCGATCGACGGTGTGAGCAGGCCGTCACGGTAGCCGTCGAGGAACTCCACCTGCTTGACCCCGACCGCCGCCGCGGCGGCCCGCTGTTCCGCCTCGCGCATGATCGGCATCTGCTCGCGGGGCGTGTCGTCGAAACCGCCGGCGTCGCCCCTGGTCACCAGGAGATACGCGACCTCGAGGCCGGCGTCGACCCAGCCGGCGACGGTACCGGCCGCACCGAAGTCGACGTCGTCCGGGTGCGCAAGGACACAGAGCACACGCTGCACGTCGGCCAGCGGTGTGGCCGACGGGGGAAAGCCCATTTAGAGCGGTCCCCGGCCGGCGCGCAGGATCAGCAGCGCGAGCTGCGTGCCGTCGGCGCCGAGCTCCGCGCTGAAGCGCTCCAGGATCTCGCGCTCGCGGGACAGCACGAGGCGGGTGCCACCGGCGGCGACGCGCGTCTTGCCGACCTCCTGGGAGATCGCCGCGCGCTCCTTCCACAGCGCGACCAGCGCGGCGTCGATCTCGTCGATCCGGTGGCGCAGGCCGGTGATGTGGTCTTCCGGTGAGGGTGCCGACTCGGTGTCGGCGGGCTGCTGTTCCATCGTGATGGCGGCCATTCTCTTGTCCTTGTCAGGTCTGGCTGGTGCTCCGCCCCGGGAACGCGAACGCCCCGGGCGGGAGCCCGGGGCGTCGGTAGGTTTTGCGATCAGGCGCGACCTACGGCTGCCGGACTCCCGTAGCCGTAAAAAAAGTAGTAGCGCGCCCGCTCGATCACGTAGCCGAGTATGGCACGCGGCTGTCGGCTCCGTGAAGGTCTTCCGCAGGGTGGGACGCGTCGCGTTTCGGTCGGCGGCCCGCCGAGAAGTGTCGGTGGGTCGGCATAGACTCGCCCCTGCGATGCATGCTCTCTTCGAAGTGCCTCAGTCCCGCTCGCCGGAGCCCTCGGCGCAGCGTCCGCCCAAGCCTGACCTGCTGGCCGGCCTCAACGGTCCCCAGCGTGACGCGGTGACCCACGAGGGTCGGCTGCTGCTCATCGTCGCCGGTGCCGGTTCGGGCAAGACCAGAGTGCTCACCAGCCGGATCGCCTATCTGCTGGCGGCACGCAACGTGCACCCCGGCGAGATCATCGCGATCACCTTCACCAACAAGGCCGCCGGCGAGATGAAGGAGCGGGTCGCCAGGCTCGTCGGCAACCGTGCCCGGCTGATGTGGGTGTCCACCTTCCACTCCGCCTGTGTGCGCATCCTGCGCGCTGAGCACGACCACGCCGGGCTCAAGTCGACCTTCTCGATCTACGACGCCGACGACTCCCGCCGGCTCATGCAGCTCGTCGCTCGCGAGCTCGACCTCGACCCGAAGCGATACCCGGCCCGCGGCCTCGCGGCGCAGGTGTCCAACCTCAAGAACGAGCTCGTCGATCCGGAGGCCTTCGCCGCCGCCGCCAAGGGCCCGGCGGAGCGCGCGCTCGCCGAGGCCTACACGCTCTACCAGCAGCGGCTCACCGACGCGCACGCCCTCGACTTCGACGATCTGATCATGCGGGTCGTCCATCTGCTGCAGAGCCACCCGGAGGTGGCCGAGACCTACCGGCGCCGGTTCCGCCACGTGCTCGTCGACGAGTACCAGGACACCAACCACGCGCAGTATGTGCTGATCAAGGAGCTGGTGGGCGACACCGGCGAGCTGTGCGTCGTCGGCGACGCCGACCAGTCCATCTATGCGTTCCGCGGCGCGACGATCCGCAACATCCTGGAGTTCGAGCGCGACTTTCCCGACGCGCACACGATCCTGCTGGAGCAGAACTACCGCTCGACCCAGACGATCCTGTCGGCGGCCAACGCCGTGATCGGGCGCAACACCGAGCGCAAGCCCAAGCGCCTGTGGAGCGACCAGGGAGCCGGCGAGCAGATCGTCGGTTACGTCGCCGACACCGAGCACGCCGAGGCCGACTGGGTGGCCCGCGAGATCGACCGCCTGGCCGACACCGAGGGCGTCCGCCCCGGTGACGTGGCGGTCTTCTATCGCACGAACGCCCAGTCCCGTGTCTTCGAGGAGATGTTCATCCGTTTCGGCCTGCCCTACAAGGTGGTCGGCGGCGTCCGCTTCTACGAGCGCAAGGAGGTCCGCGACGCCCTCGCCTACCTCCGCGCCGTGGTCAACGACGACGACACGGTGAACATCCGCCGCATCCTCAACACCCCGCGCCGTGGCATCGGCGACCGGGCGGAGGCGTGCGTCGAGGCCCTGGCCAGCCGAGAGCGCATCTCCTTCGGCGCGGCGCTCCGCCGTGCCTCGGAGGCGCCCGGTATCTCGACCCGTGCGGTCAACGCGATCGGCGAGTTCGTGACCCTGCTCGACGAGCTGCGCGCCATGGCCGAGACAGCGCTGCCCGAGGAGGTGCTGGAGGCCGCGCTGGAGCGCTCCGGTTATCTCAGCGAGATCGAGGAGAGCACCGACCCGCAGGAGGCGGGCCGTGTGGAAAACCTCCAGGAACTCGTCAGCGTCGCCAGGGAATACACGGAGCGGGCCGAGGCCACGATCGCCGTCGCCGCCGAGCAGGGCGACGCGACCGCCGCCCCGCCGCCCACGGTCGCCGGCTTCCTGGAGCAGGTCTCCCTGGTCGCCGACGCGGATCAGATCCCCGACGACGACCCCGACCACACCGGCGTCGTCACGCTGATGACGCTGCACACCGCCAAGGGCCTCGAGTTCCCGGCCGTCTTCCTCACCGGCCTGGAGGACAGCGTCTTCCCGCACCAGCGGTCGATGAGCGACAAGAAGGAGCTGGAGGAGGAGCGTCGCCTGGCCTACGTCGGCATCACCCGGGCCCGCCAGCGTCTCTACATCTCCCGAGCGGTGACCCGGTCCGCCTGGGGTCAGCCCGCCTACAACCCGCCGTCGCGCTTCCTCGAAGAGCTGCCTCCGGAACTGGTGCGCTGGGAGCGCACGGAGGCTGCGTACACTAGCTGGTCGGGCCGCGCCGGCGTCGGCGGCCGTGGCTCCGGCACCAGCCAGTCACGCACCTCGTCCTTCGTCGGCAACACGCCGAAGGCCGCCCAACTGGCCGCCAGGCTCGGCCTCGACGCGTCCAAGCTCTCGACGGCCAGCGAGCTGCAGCGTGACATCCCCTCCCTGGCCGTCGGCGACCGCGTCAACCACCAGCGATACGGCCTGGGCCGGGTCCTGGCCGTCGAAGGCCAGGGCGTCCGTGCCCAAGCCCAGGTCGACTTCGGCGAACAGGTCATGTGGATCGTCCTGCGCCACGCCCCGATCGACAAGCTGTAGCGGCGCTCCGCTCGGCCCGGGGCCGCGCAGACCACTCAGGCCATGTGCCGGCGGCGTCGTGCGCCGGTCGCGTCTGACCGTGGGCGGTCCACGCGATGCCGCTGGCGTCGCGGGCGCGGTGCCGCCGCCGAGGTGCGCCGGCCGGAGCACGTTCCGCCGCAATCCGCCGCTCTGCCGCTCGATCTCATGATCATGGGAAAGATGTGGCTGCCCCGATAGCCAGATCTTTCCCATGATCATGGGGTCGCCCGGCCCGGAACGCGCTGCCTAGGTCCAGTGGCGACCGCGAGCGACCAGATGCCGCCAGCGCGACTGTGCGTCACCGTCCCGTAGCGCGACACCGGGGTTGGCAGGCGGCCGCGCGGCGCAAGTACGCGGCCTTGTGACCAAGCAACCCGAAGGTTCTCTTGACCTACGAACCGTGGCCGCACCGCCCGGCCGGGCTCAACCGCCAGGTACGTGGTCGCGATTACCGGCCGCGAGCCGGCCGGAACCCACGGCGGCAACCTGCCGTTTCATTATTGTGGAGCGTTTATGCAGCTAGAGGTGCATAAACGCGCCACGATCAGGAGACTGGGTGGAGCCGTGCGCTCGGTCAGTACCCGGGCATGGTTGCGGCACGTTCATGATCACCAGCACTGCGGCCGGCTGGTTCGCGGATCACGGAGTCGGGGATGCGCTACGGCTCCGTGATCTGGAAATGAGCTAGGAATAGATCGACTCGGTGTGTTTCTGGATGTCCACGCCGTGCCTGCGCATGAAGGACAGCGGCTCGACCGGCCTGTCGTTCTGGCGGACCTCGAAGTGGAGGTGCGAGCCGAACGAGTGCCCGGTGTTGCCGGTCAGCGCGATCTTGTCGCCGGCTCGGACCGTCTGGCCTTCGCGGCACAGGAGCTTCGACGCGTGGCCGTAGACGGTCACGATGCCGTCGCCGTGGTCGATCATGACGTTGTAACCGTAGCCACCGTTCCAGCGGCATACGACGACCTTGCCGGCCGCGACCGCCATGAACGGGGTGCCCTGCGGGGCGCCCAGGTCGACGCCCGGGTGCAGGCGGCCCCAGCGTGCGCCGTAGAACGAGGTCAGCGTGTAGTTGCGCAGGGGGAGGATCCACACGTCGGGGGCCGGCTGGTTGGTCGTCGACGTGTGCGAGTCGCCGCGGCTGACGCGATCGGCTGAACGGGCGGTGATGTCGTCGAAGCTGCCGCTCGCCTCCAGCGACAAGGTGTCGGTGCGTGGCTCCGGCAGTGCGGCGGAGGTGCCCAGCGCGACGATGCCGGCCCCGACGACCGCGGTCGTGAACACGGCGGCAAAGCGGCTGTGCGGCGTCTGCGTGCGGTGTCGTCCTCGGTAATTCCCGCGCGGTATCTCATCGTCCACGCGAAACCTCCGAATCGGACCGGGAAACGCACAACCAAGAACGACAATTCGATGAAGCCGAACGTCACCGTAGCCATTCCGAAAGGGCCCCACAACCCGAGGAGCGCGCCACGCCGGGGCCGCGGCGCAATCACCCCCGGCCGGTTGGTTGTGCGTAACCGGAGGCATGTCCCGGTCGTTGCCGAGCCGTCGCCGGCGCCGTCCCGCTGCGCCTGCGGTACCTTCAGGCCAGAAGTCGCACCCTCTAGGGAAGGACAGGTGAAGATGAGCGCGCGGACCCGCGTCGTCATCGCCAAACCCGGCCTCGACGGACATGATCGAGGCGTCAAGATCGTTGCCCGGGCGCTGCGCGACGCCGGCATGGAGGTCATCTACACCGGCCTGCACCAGACGCCCGAGCAGATCGTCGAGACCGCGATCCAGGAGGACGCCGACGCCGTCGGACTGTCCGTGCTCTCCGGCGCGCACATGACCCTGTTCCGCAAGGTCATCGAGCTGCTCGCCGAGCGGGGCGCCGACGATGTCGTGGTGTTCGGTGGTGGCATCATCCCCGACGCGGACCTGCCGGAACTGGAACGGCTCGGCGTAGCGAAGATCTTCACTCCCGGTGCGACCACCCAGGCGATCGTGGAATGGGCCAGAGCGCATATCGTGCCGGCTGCCGCATAAATGCCCGCGGCGCAAAAGCATGCCATAGGCCGTGACAAATAGAAAAGGCAAAGGGAGGGGCCGGACGCACCCCTCACACGTCCGGCCCCTCTATCGCACGATGCCCCGCCGCCACCCCTCGACCGACAGGGCATCGGCCGTTTCTGGTGCCGGCCCGCTCTCGGGGTTCGTGCCCCGTGGGCGGGCCGGCACTGCACTCAACGACGGCCGGGCGGGAGGGTTACGTGCCCCACACGGTGTCCCCCGGAAGTGAGCGACCGGAAGTTGAGAGACCGGAAGCGGGAGACCGGAAGCGGGAGACCGGAAGCGGGAGACCGGAAGCGGGAGACCGGAAGCGGGAGACCGGAAGCGGGAGACCGGAAGCGGGAGACCGGAAGCGGGAGACCGGAAGCGGGAGACCGGAAGCGGGAGACCGGAAGCGGGAGACCGGAAGCGGGAGACCGGAAGCGGGAGACCGGAAGCGGGAGACCGGAAGCGGGAGACCGGAAGCGGGAGACCGGAAGCGGGAGACCGGAAGCGGGAGACCGGAAGCGGGAGACCGGAAGCGGGAGACCGGAAGCGGGAGACCGGAAGCGGGAGACCGGAAGTGAGAGACCGGAAGTGAGAGAGTGGAATCGGGCACAGCGGGCACCCGCGCGCGGTGCGCCCCGGAGTGCCTCGTTAGGCTGCGATCGTTGAGCCGTCCTCGCGATGGGGCAGGCGGCACGGTTGACGGATCGGGACCACTGTGGACCTGTACGAGTACCAGGGGCGCGCCCTCTTCGCCAAGCACGGGCTTCCCGTGCTGGGCGGCGGTGTCGCCGAGACCCCTGAAGAGGCCCGGGCGATCGCCGAGGAGCTCGGCGGGCGGGTCGTCATCAAAGCTCAGGTGAAGGTCGGCGGTCGCGGCAAGGCCGGCGGCGTCAAGCTGGCCGAGGGCGCCGACGAGGCGACCACGCACGCCACCAACATCCTCGGCATGGACATCAAGGGCCACACGGTCCACAAGGTCATGGTGACCACCACGGCCGACATCGCCGAGGAGTACTACTTCTCCTACCTGCTCGACCGGGCGAACCGCACGTTCCTGTGCATCGCCAGCGTCGCGGGCGGCATGGAGATCGAGACGGTCGCGCACGAGTCGCCGGAGAAGGTCGCCAAGGTCGCGATCGACGCGGTCAAGGGTGTCGACGAGGCCACCGCGCGGCGGATCGTCGAGCAGGCGCAGTTCCCGGCCGAGGTCGCCGACCAGGTCGTGGCCATCGCGGTCAAGCTGTGGCAGGCGTTCCTCGCCGAGGATGCCACGCTGGTCGAGGTCAACCCGCTGGCGAAGACGACCGACGGCACCGTGCTGTGCCTCGACGCCAAGGTCACCCTCGACGCGAACGCCGACTTCCGGCACCCGGACCACGAGGAGCTCGAGGACAAGGCCGCGGTCGACCCGCTGGAGCAGGCGGCCAAGGAGAAGGACCTCAACTACGTGAAGCTCGACGGCAACGTCGGCATCATCGGCAACGGCGCCGGCCTGGTCATGTCGACCCTCGACGTGGTCGCCTACGCCGGTGAGGGGCTGGGCAGCAAGCCCGCCAACTTCCTCGACATCGGCGGCGGCGCCAGCGCCCAGGTCATGGCCGACGGCCTGGAGATCGTGCTCGGCGACCCCGACGTGAAGAGCGTCTTCGTCAACGTCTTCGGCGGCATCACCGCCTGCGACGCGGTCGCCAACGGCATCGTGCAGGCCCTGCAGCTACTCAAGGACCGCGGCGAGGAAGTCGCCAAGCCGCTGGTGGTCCGCCTCGACGGCAACAACGCCGAGGAGGGGCGCCGGATCCTCGACGAGGCCGCCAACCCGCTCATCGAGCGGGTCGACACGATGGATGGTGCGGCCCGTCGCGCCGCCGAGCTCGCAGCGAGTGGGGTGTAGGACCATGGCGGTATGGCTGACCGAGTCCAGCAAGGTCATCGTCCAGGGCATGACCGGCGCCGAGGGCTCCAAGCACACCAGGCGCATGCTCGCCGCGGGCACTGACGTGGTCGGCGGTGTCAACCCGCGCAAGGCCGGCCAGCAGGTCGACTTCGACGGCACCAAGCTCCCGGTCTTCGCGAGCGTCGCCGAGGCGATGGAGCAGACCGGCGCCGACACCACCGTGATCTTCGTCCCGCCGGCCGGCACCAAGTCGGCCGCGGTCGAGGCGATCGACGCGCAGATCCCGCTCGCCGTGGTCATCACCGAGGGCGTGCCGGTGCACGACACCGCCGCGTTCTGGGCGCACGCGCAGGCGACCGGCAACAAGACCCGCATCATCGGGCCGAACTGCCCCGGCATCGCCAGCCCCGGCAAGTCCAACGCCGGCATCATCCCGGCCGACATCACCGGCCCGGGCAAGATCGGTCTGGTCAGCAAGTCGGGCACGTTGACGTACCAGATGATGTACGAACTTCGTGACATCGGCTTCTCGACCTGCATCGGCATCGGCGGTGACCCGGTCATCGGCACGACGCACATCGACGCGCTCGCCGCGTTCGAGGCCGACCCCGAGACCGCCGCGATCGTCATGATCGGCGAGATCGGCGGCGACGCCGAGGAGCGGGCCGCGGACTTCATCAAGTCCAACGTGCGCAAGCCGGTTGTCGGTTACATCGCCGGCTTCACCGCGCCGCCCGGCAAGACCATGGGCCACGCCGGCGCGATCATCTCCGGCTCGGCGGGCACCGCCGACGCGAAGAAGCTGGCGCTCGAGGCGGCCGGTGTACGTGTCGGCAAGACGCCGACCGAGACCGCCAACCTGATGCGCGATCTCGTCAACGCGCTCTGAGCGCGAAAGAACGACGGATTCGGACGGCCGGGGTGAGTGACCGGCCGTCCGGTCTTTGGCACAGTAAGAGCGATGCCGATCACTCCTGAGGAACCGGAGGACGGGGCGCAGACCCGGCTCGAAGACCGGGAGACCGTACGCCTGCCGATCCAGCGGCGGCCGACGCGGGGCAAAGGCCCCGCCCGCCGTCCGGCCCGCCGTGCCCCGCTCGCGCTCGCCGCGACGGTCACGACGCTGTGGGCGGCCGTCGTGTCACTCGTCCCGACCCTCGTCGTCGTCTGGCTGCTGCACGCCGTCGACAGTTCGGGCGCCCCGGCCGGCCAGGTGCTGCGCCTCGGGCTGGCCGGCTGGCTGCTGGCGCACTGGGTGCCGCTCCAGACCGGCCTCGGACCCATCAGCCTCGCCCCGCTCGGCCTGACCGCCGTGGCGGTGTGGCGGGTCTGCCGCGCGGGCGTCCACACCGCTCGCGCCGTCGGAGCCAGGGCAAGGCCGCGCAACGCACGGTGGTCGCCCTGGCCCGCGCTCCGTGCCGCGCTGTCGATCGGGGTCGTGTACGGCCTGTGCGGCGCCCTCGCCGCCGCGGTCGCCGGCCACAAGGGCGTCGACGTCTCCGTCGTGCGAGCCGGCCTCACCCTGGCCGTGTTCGGCCTGCTGGCCGGCGCGCTGGGGGCGTTCACCGAGGCGCGTGGCCTGGCCCGCCTCGCCGTCAGGATGCCGACGGTGCTGCGTGACGCGATCCGCACCGGCACCGTCACCGTTCTGCTGATCCTCGGCGCCGGGGCCGCCGTGACCGGCATGGCGGTGGCGTTCAGCGGCGGCGACGCGAGCCAGATCATCGACGACTACCACACCGGCATCGCGGGGCAGGTCGGGCTCGTGGTCGTCTGCGCGTTCTTCGCCCCGAACGTGGTCACCTGGGCCGCCAGTTACGTGGTCGGACCCGGCTTCCAGATCGGCACGGAGACTTCGATCAGCGCGGCGGAGGTGTCGGTCGGCCCGCTGCCCGCGGTACCACTGCTGGCCGGACTGCCGTCGACGCCCGCGACCGGATGGGCGCCGCTCCTGCTCGGCCTGCCGCTCGCGGCGGCGCTCATCGCCGGATGGCTGCTCGCCCGCCGCGCACTGCCGGAAGACGCGGGACGGAGCTGGTTTTCGCTTCTCGGCGCCGCGGCGCTGGCCGGGCCGGTCGCCGGCGTGGTGCTTGCCCTGCTCTCGGTGGCGGCGAGCGGCTCGCTCGGCGGAGGCGGGCTTGCCGACGTGGGCCCGCACTCGGGCGCGGTCGGCTTCGTGGCGATGCTCATGACGTCGATCGGCACGCTGCTCGCGACGACCGCCACGAAGCTGGTGCTGCGGGTGCGGAAGGAGCGCGGGTAGCCATACCCGCGCCCCTTCCGGCAAGGCGGCTTACGGGTACGAGTACGAGCCCAGGCCGATGTTGAGCACCAGCGACAGGATCAGGAACACGACCCAGAGGACGACCGCGACGGCGCCGCAGATGAGACCGGCCATGGCCTGACTGCGGTTGGTGGCGAGGCCCTGCTTGACCTTGTTGAGTGAGAGGTAGCTCACGACGACCGCCGCGATACCCAGCGGGAGGCCGATCGAGAAGCAGCACAGCAGCGGGATCGCGGCGATACCGAGGATCATGCCGACCAGGCCGAGCGTGTTCTGCGGCTGCGCCGGCGCGCCGTAGCCCGGCGTGCCGTAACCGGCGGCCGGGTAGGCGCCGCCCGAGGTCGGGCCCGGGTAGGCTCCGCCCGACGTGGGGTACGGCGAGCCGGAGACCGGCGGCTGCTGCGCGTACGGGTCCTGGTAGGCGGGCTGCTGCGGCTGCGCGTACGGGTCCTGGTAGGACGGCTGCTGCGGCTGCCCGTACTGCGGCTGCTGCCCGTACTGGGGCTGACCGTAGGGATCCTGGTTGGGCTGCTGCCCGTAGGGATCCTGGCCCGATGGTGGGTAGCCCATTGCAATGGCTCCTAAGGCTGGGGACAACTCTGCTGGTGGTGGTCCGCACCAGGGTAGTCCCGAGGGGGATACGGAACTTCGGCAGCGTACTGGTCAGGATCAAATCTTCGCAGGAATGGAAGGACTATTGCCAGTTTTTGTGCCAAATGTCTGCCAGCCCGGCGCTGAGCTGCGCCGACCCTGTCGATAGAGTTTTGTGGTGACCGTTCGGCTTGTCGTGCTCGTGTCCGGCTCCGGCTCCAACTTGCAGGCGCTGCTCGACGCCTCCGACGATCCCGCCTACGGGGCCACGGTCGTGGCCGTCGGTGCCGACCGCCCGGACATCGAAGGGCTGGCCCGTGCGGCCAAGCACGACGTCCCGACGTTCGTCGCGCGGGTCCAGGACCACCCCGACCGCGACACGTGGGACGCCGCGCTCACCGAGGCCTGCGCCGGCTACGAGCCGGACCTGATCGTCTCGGCCGGCTTCCTCAAGCTCGTCGGGCCGCGGTTCCTGGCCGCCTTCGAGGGGCGATACATCAACACGCACAACGCGCTACTCCCGGCGTTCCCGGGTATGCACGGCCCGCGCGACGCGCTCGCCTACGGCGTGAAGCTCGCCGGTGCCACGGTGCATTTCGTCGACAGCGGCGTCGACACAGGGGCGATCATCGCGCAGGTCGCGGTGCCCGTCCTCGACGACGACACCGAGGACACGCTCCTGGAACGGATCAAAGTTGCCGAGCGCCGCCAGTTGGTCGACACCGTCGGGCGGATGGCGCGCGAAGGCTGGACCGTCAACGAACGAAAGGTCAGGCTGGGCCGTGGCTAACCGCCGTCCCATCAGGCGCGCGCTCATCAGCGTCTACGACAAGACCGGACTCGAGGACCTCGCCCGCGCCCTGGCCGGCGCCGGGGTCGAGCTGGTCTCCACCGGCTCCACGGCGGCCCGCATCGAGGCGGCCGGCCTGCCGGTCACCAAGGTCGAGCAGCTCACCGGCTTCCCGGAGACGCTCGACGGCCGGGTGAAGACCCTGCACCCGAAGGTGCACGCCGGTCTGCTCGCCGACCTGCGGCTGGAGGCGCACGCCGCGCAGCTCGCGGAGCTCGGCGTCGAGCCGTTCGAGCTGCTCGTGTCGAACCTCTACCCGTTCACCGAGACGGTCGCCTCCGGCGCCTCCGACGACGAGTGCGTCGAGCAGATCGACATCGGCGGACCGGCGATGGTCCGTGCCGCCGCGAAGAACTTCCCGAGTGTCGCCGTGGTGACCTCGCCCGAGTCATATCCGGCGGTACTGGCCGCGCTGACCGACGGCGGATTCACGCTGGACGAGCGGCACGCCCTGGCCGCGCAGGCGTTCGCCCACATCGCCGAGTACGACGTCGCCGTGGCGTCCTGGTTCGCCCGCGACACCGCCGACTTCGCCGGGACCGCGTTGCGCCGCGCCGCGACCCTGCGCTACGGCGAGAACCCGCACCAGGCCGCCGCGCTGTACGTCGACCCCGCCGCCGCACCCGGCCTCGCCCAGGCCGAGCAGCTCGGCGGCAAGGAGATGTCCTACAACAACTACATCGACGCCGACGCCGCCTGGCGCGCCGCGCACGACTTCGCCGAGCCCTGCGTCGCGATCATCAAGCACGCCAACCCGTGCGGCATCGCGATCGGCGGCGACGTGGCCGAGGCGCACCGCAAGGCGCACGCGTGCGACCCGGTCAGCGCGTACGGCGGCGTGATCGCCGTCAACGCGCCGGTCACCGTCGATCTCGCCAAGCAGATCAGCGAGATCTTCACCGAGGTCGTCGTCGCGCCGGCCTACGAGGACGGCGCCGTCGGGCTGCTCACCGCGAAGAAGAACCTGCGGGTCCTGCGGGCCCCGGCCTGGCGACCCGCGCCGTTCGAGTCGCGGCAGGTCTCCGGCGGTGTGCTGGTCCAGTCCGCGGACCGGATCGACGCCGACGGCGACGACCCGGCCGGCTGGAAGCTGGTCACCGGCGAGCCCGCCGACGCGGAGACGCTGCGCGACCTGGCGTTCGCCTGGCGTGCGGTGCGAGCGGTGAAGTCCAACGCCATCCTCCTGGCCTCCGGCGGCGCCACGGTCGGCGTCGGCATGGGGCAGGTCAACCGGGTCGACTCGGTCCGCCTCGCGGTCTCGCGCGCCGGTGACCGGGCGGCCGGCTCGGTGGCGGCCTCCGACGCGTTCTTCCCGTTCGCCGACGGCCCCAAGGAGCTCATCGCCGCGGGCGTCAAGGCGATCGTCCAGCCCGGCGGCTCGATCCGGGACGAGGACGTGATCACGGCGGCCCGCGAGTCCGGCGTGACGATGTACCTCACCGGCACCCGCCACTTCTACCACTAGCCCCCTCCCTCCCCCCGCCCCTCCCGCCCTCCCACCGCCCTCCCCTCGCCCCTCCCGCCGCCCCCTTCCGCGTCGATCTTGCAGTTGTGGTGCCTGACAAACCGGGCATTAAGGGAGTGTCCCGGCACCATAACTGCAAGATCGACGCGGAAGGGGGGCGGGCCGGGGCGGGCCGGTCGGGTCGGCGCGGTGGGGCTCGGCTAGGGCAGTGTCACGGGGGCGGGGACCTTTGCGCCGAAGTACGTCGCGATGGCGTCGCTGACCGCGTGGGCGCCGTTCGCGAGCGAGCCACCCGCGGGCTGCTCGTAGAGGGCGGCCACGACGTAGCGCTCGTTGTCGCCGGCGAAGCCGACGGTGTGCGTCACCCAGACGGTCCGGCCGCCGACCGGCTTCTCGGCCCAGCCGTCCTTGTTGCCCGGCTTGAGTGCCGGGCCGGCCGCCCAGACGCCCCAGCGCTGGTTGCCGGCCACCTTGCGCAGGGTCGTCACCAGATACGCGCGGTCCTCGGCGTGCAGCTTCTCCAGCACGTACGACATCAGGTGTTCCAGATCCTCGGCGCCGCACCGCAGGTGGCGCCAGAAGACGTCGTAGCCCTGCACCACCGCCAGGCCGCCCATGCCGAACCGGGAGCGGAACCGGTCGAGCATGCCGGGGCCGTCGTAGCGGTTCCAGAGCGCGGTGGCGGCGTCGTTGTCCGAGTTGATCAGGGCCTTGTCGAGGTTGGTCCGGTCGGTGCGGTCGAGCGTGATCCGCCCCTGCCGGTGACGCTCGAGCAGGTCGGTGGCGATGGCCAGCTTGATCGTCGAGGCGGTCCAGGTGGTGGCCTGGGTCTTGCCGGCCCGCCAGACGGTGCCGGTCGTACGGTCCCGTACGACCAGGCCGATGGTGCCGGGCTGTCGCTCGACGAACGCCTTGGCCTGCGATTGGCGGTTCGCCGCGGCGCTCGACGGGGTGTTCGACGGGGCGGCTGAGGGCACTGTCGTCGGCGCCGCGGACGCCGGCTCCGCCGTGACGCCCGTCGACAGGCTCGGGGAGGTCACGGGGGCGGCACCGGGTGTGCCGCCTCCGTGACCCCCGCCGCAGGCCGAAAGGGTGACGAGGATGAGGAGGACGACAACGCCGCGCCGCACGGACATCCCCGAGACTCTAGTGGCAGGATCGGTCTTGTGACGGCGACGATTCTCGACGGCAAGGCCACCGCGACGGCGATCAAGGACGAGCTCCGCGGCAGAGTGAAGGCCCTTGCGGACCGGGGCGTGGTCCCCGGCCTCGGCACGATCCTGGTGGGCGACGATCCGGGCTCGCGGGCATACGTCGCGGGCAAGCACCGCGACTGCGCCGAGGTCGGCATCGCGTCGATCCGCCGCGACCTGCCGGCGACGGCCACCCAGGCCGAGGTGGAGGCCGCGGTTCGGGAGCTGAACGAGGATCCGGCCTGCACCGGGTACATCGTGCAGTTGCCCCTGCCGAAGGGCCTCGACGAGCAGCGGATCCTCCAACTCATCGATCCCGGCAAGGACGCCGACGGCCTGCACCCGACGAATCTCGGCCGCCTGGTGCTCAACATCCCGGCGCCGCTGCCGTGCACGCCCAACGGGATCGTCCACCTGCTGCACCGGTACGGCGTCCCGACCAACGGCGCCGAGGTGACCGCCGTCGGCCGCGGCACGACGGCGGGCCGCCCGCTGGGCCTCATCCTCACCCGCAAGAGCGAGAACGCGACCGTCACGCTGTGCCACACCGGCACCCGCGACCTGGCGGCCCACACCCGCAATGCCGACATCGTGATCGTGGCGGCCGGCTCGGCGGGCCTGCTGACGAAGGACATGGTGAAGCCCGGCGCCGCGGTGCTGGACGTGGGCGTGACCCGTGTCGAGGGCGAGGACGGCAAGGCGAGGCTGGTGGGCGACGTGGCCCCGGACGTGGCCGAGGTCGCCGGCTACCTGGCCCCGATGCCGGGCGGCGTTGGCCCGATGACGAGGGCCATGCTCCTGACCAACGTGGTGGAACTGGCCGAGCGCGCCGCCTCGTAGGGTCCGCTGTTCCGGCTGTGGTCCGTTCACAGCCGCCGTCCGGATCCGACTCCCGCGATCACGGAGCTTTTCCGGTGCTCCAGGCCGTCAAAGCTCCGTGGTCCGTGAGGATTGCGCCAAGCGATGCCGGGCCGCGGTGTCCGTGCTCCGTGGTGCGGGTGGTCGCACTCCGCGCTTGGCCTGACCCGGATTTCTTGATCATCCAAGGCCCGCGAAGTGCAACCGTGCGGTCGTCTGTCCACCCCGATGGTGCGCTACGGGGGTGGTGACGCACAGTCGTGCGGGCGGGCGTCTGTCGCTCGTGGTCGCCGCTGGATCGGGGCGGCGCGTTCCGGGCGGGGCGACTCCATCATGGGAAAGATGTGGCTGCCCCGATAGCCAGATCTTTCCCATGATCATGAGGTCGAGCGGCATGGCGGCGGGATCGAGCGAACGCATCGCGATCACGGTCACGACCAGCCGGAACTCATCGCGGAGGCCCGTAATGCTCCGGGGTTATGCCGTTGCGTCAGGCGGCGGTCTGCGACGACTCCTCGATCCCTGGCGGCCGCGGCCGTGGAGTCCTGTGGTGGCCCGGGCGACCACCGGACTCCACACTCCTGTGATCATGACCGGCAGATAGCGTCAGGTGGCGGTCAGGGACAGGGTTGTCGACTTCTCCTCGCGGGTGGCCACCACGGCGCGGCCGGAGGCTGTGGACACCGACGTCTCCGGGCAACGGGTGGTGCAGGAGATCCGGCGGTCGTCGGTCGCGGCGCCGTTCTCGGAGTCCGCGCCGACCAGGCGGAGGGCGCCGTCCGGAGAGCGCCACAGCACGTAGGCGCGACCGTCGGCCGCCGCGCCTGCCACCGGCTGGTATGCGCCCAGACCGGGCAGGCCCACCTCCCACTTCACGCCGCCGGTGCGCATGTCGACCGCCGTCAGGTGGGCCCGGTCGCCGCTCGGCTCGGCGTAGATCAGCGTCGTGCCCGACGGGACGGCCAAGGCGCCCGCGGCGTCGTGGCGGGCGCCGACCGAGCCGGTCACCGCGTCCATGTAGACCGCGCGGTGCGGCACGCCGGTCACCGTCACGAAGCCGCTCTCGGCGGCGAACACCCTGAGCTCCGGGTTGGTGCGCTGGATCGCGTGCCACGACCACCGCTCCTCGGCGCCGGAGGTGGTCAGCCCGACCGCCATGTCGTCGACACCCTCGGCGCGGCAGCGCATCGCCACCGCGACCGTCTCGGCGGTGGCCGCCAGGTCGGTGACGTCGCAGGGGCCACCGTTGCGGGCCGGGGCCCAGCGCCATCGCAGCGAGCCGTCGCGCGCGCTGATGCCGAGCAGGTCGCCCGCCCCGACGCCGGCGCTCGACACCACGGCGATCGACCCCGCGGCGCGCACCGTCGCGATCTTTCCGGACGCGTACCGCCGGGAGAACCGCTCCCGGCCCGTCGCCGCGTCGAGCCCGGTCACCAGGATGCCGTCGACGGTGCCGAAGACCGCGACCACCGCGCCGTCGACCAGCCCGGCTGCCTCGCCGGGCAGGTCGGAGCGCAGGTAGCGCCAGGCCGTCTCGCCGCTGTCCAGCCAGACCGCACGGATGCCGTCGGCGCCGCGCACGATCGCCACGCCGTCGTGGACCCCGACGAGCTGCGTCCCGGCATAGGACCGCGGCCAGCCCCCGTCCCGGGTGGTCGGCGGCTTGCCGGCGATCGTGGCGTCGACGAACCGGCCCTCCCGGGCCCAGTCGATCGCGAACCCCGCCCCGACGATCAGCAGCGCGGCGGCCAGGCCCGCCACGAGCCAGGGCCGCGGCTCGGTCAGCGGCGGCAGGACCGGGCCGGCGACCGCCAGCAGCACCCAGCCGAGGGCCGCGCACACCGCCCCGGCGACGGTGAGCGGGCCGCCCACGGCCACCCCGGCGGCGGGCGACACCAGCCGGACGAGCCCGACGGCGATCAGTGCCGCGGCGATGCCGGCGACGGCGGCCACGCCGGCGATCAGCCGGAACCGCCGCGGATCCGCGCGTCCGTAGGCCAGGCACAACCCGCTCAGCAGCGGACCGAGAAACGCGATGCCGGCGATCGTCAGCAGGTCGGGGTGGCGGCTGCCGGCGAGTGTCCAGGGCAGCACCAGGCCGGCCACGGTGGCGGCGGTGCCGAGGGCCAGGACGGCGAGCCCGCACAGGCGGACGACGGGATTCACGAGCAACAGGATGCACAATGCCTACGACAATTTCGACCTGCGGCGGCACGGTTCCGGCCCCCGAGCCCGGATCGGTGCGATTTCGCTCGCTGCGGGGGTTGCGAGCCAGGGGTCGGCGTGTTGACGAGCCGACCAATCCAGTACGCTCGTACTGCTAGGCAGTAGACGCGAGAGGAGCGCCCGGCCGATGGCGAAGATCAAGGTACAGAACCCTGTCGTCGAGCTCGACGGCGACGAGATGACCCGCATCATCTGGAAGCAGATCCGCGAGCAGCTCATCCTGCCCTACCTCGACGTCGACCTGAAGTACTACGACCTGTCGATCGAATACCGGGACCAGACCGACGACCAGGTCACCGTGGACGCCGCCAACGCCATCAAGCAGCACGGTGTGGGTGTCAAGTGCGCCACGATCACCCCCGACGAGGCCCGCGTCGAAGAGTTCAAGCTCAAGAAGATGTGGCGGTCGCCCAACGGCACCATCCGCAACATCCTCGGCGGCGTCGTCTTCCGCGAGCCGATCATCATGTCCAACGTGCCGCGGCTCGTCCCCGGCTGGACCAAGCCCATTATTATCGGCCGGCACGCCCACGGCGACCAGTACAAGGCCACCGACTTCGTCGTGCCCGGCCCGGGCAAGGTCACCGTCACCTACACCCCGGCCGACGGCGGCGCGCCGATGGAGTTCGAGGTCGCCGACTTCCCCGGTGGCGGTGTCGCCATGGGGATGTACAACTTCGACGACTCGATCCGCGACTTCGCCCGCGCGTCGCTCCGCTATGGCCTCGACCGCGGCTACCCGGTCTACCTGTCGACCAAGAACACGATCCTGAAGGCGTACGACGGCCGGTTCAAGGACCTGTTCGCCGAGATCTTCGAGACCGAGTTCCAGGACGAGTTCGCCAAGGCCGGCATCACGTATGAGCACCGGCTCATCGACGACATGGTCGCCGCCGCGCTGAAGTGGGAGGGCGGCTTCGTCTGGGCCGCCAAGAACTACGACGGTGACGTGCAGTCCGACACCGTCGCGCAGGGCTTCGGCTCGCTCGGCCTGATGACCAGCGTCCTCATGACCCCCGACGGCAAGACCGTCGAGGCCGAGGCCGCGCACGGCACCGTCACCCGGCACTACCGCCAGTGGCAGAAGGGCGAGAAGACCTCGACCAACCCGATCGCCTCGATCTTCGCATGGACGCGGGGCCTGGCACACCGGGGCAAGGTCGACGGCACCCCCGAGGTCACCACCTTCGCCGACACCCTCGAGCAGGTCTGCGTCGACACCGTCGAGAGCGGTCAGATGACCAAGGACCTCGCCCTCCTCATCTCCCGCGACGCGCCGTGGCTCACCACCGACGAGTTCATGAACGCGCTGGACCAGAACCTGTCGAAGCGACTGGCAGCCTGATCCGAGACGCCGGCCCCGCACCACACGATGGTGCGGGGCCGCGTCGTTTCAGAGCGACCACTCGGGTCCGTCGGGCGTGTCGCGCACACTGACGCCACCGGCCGCGAGCGCGTCGCGCAGGGCGTCGCCGAGCGCCCAGTCCTTCGCGTCGCGCGCCGACGACCGCAGCGCCACGAGCGCCGTCACCAGCGGCGTCAGCCGGTCCGGTCCGGTGAGGGCGCCGAGGCGCACGAGCATCCGCCGCAGGGCGGCCCGCGCCTGCTCACGCTCGTCCACGTCGGTGTCGGCGCTCCAGTTGTGCATCGCCTGCTCCTGGTCGAGCGCCGCGGCCACGCATCCGTCGGCGTCCCGCGCCTCGAAGCAGGCGTCGAACCGCGCCACCGCCGCGACGGTCTCCGTCCCGAGGGACGTGGCCGGTGACGGCGTGGCCTCCGCGCTCGGCGTCGCCTCCAGCACAGCGGGAAGGTCGTCGGTGAACACGCCGAACGGCAACGTCGTCCCGGCGGGCCACCACCGTGACGCACCCCGCCGGCGCAGGGTGAGGCCGCCGTTGCCGGCCACCCGGACCGTCCGCGTGGCCAGGTCGAACAGTGCGGCCGTGTGCTCGTCGACGCCGATGACGAAGGTGTCGTCGGGCAGTGCCCGCTCCATGACGGACAGCCGCCGCTCGCCGAGGTAACAGAAGCGGGTGTCGTGATGCCCGCCCTCGGCGTTGTCGTAGTGCGGGATCAGCACCGCGGGCAGCCCGGTCAGCGGCCGGAACACGTCGAGCCCGGGCGCCCACTCGGGGTCGCTGCCCACCTTGTAGATCTCGTACACCGGGATCGTGTGCGAGCTGAGCGTCAGGGCGGCGGCGCTGGCGAAGAGGACGACGGCGTCGCGGGCGAGCGCCTCGGCCAGTACCGCCGGAATCTCCGTGTCCGTCCAGTGCCGCAGCGCATAGGTCGGGCTGCCCGGCCCGGCGAACAGCCACCCGGCTCCACGCAGCTCGGCGAGTGCCCGCTCCCGGGCGAGGCCGGGCGCCGGCGTGCTGCGCCAGCCGACCACGGACACCTGCCGGCCGGTGCTGTCGGCGAAGTACTTGACGGCGCGGGTGGAGATGTCGTCGGCGTTCTCCTGAAAGCCGTACGGGGTGTCGAGCATCACGGCGGGCCGGTCGCCGCACCGCTCGAAGATCTCCCGGTGCGGCTTGACCATCGTCGGCGCGGTCTCGCCCGACCCCATGACAACGAGTAGCCCCGACGTCATCGCAGGCTCATCAGGTCGGCCGCGATCGACGCGGGATGCTGGGCGTGCAGGTCGTGGTCGCCGTTTGGGTAGGGCCGGACGCGCACGTCGCGCAGCCCGTCGAGGTCGGGTGTCTTCGTGCCGGCCGGCACGGCCAGCACCGGGACCTCGACCCGCGGGAAGTAGGGCTGCGGCGGGTCGTCCCACATGCTCCGCAGGATCCGCATGTGCCGCGGGATCGGCAGCCGCCGGGTGAGCCGGTCGTCGAGGCCGACGGCCAGGCTGAAGACCGTGGCCTCGATCGCCCAGCCGGCCCAGTCGGGATGGGCGGCGCGCAGCCGGGCGCGTAGCTCGGTCGCGGTCATGCCGCTCACGTCCGGCGGGCGCAGGCGTGCCGCGCACGACTGCCAGTCGGAGAACCGGGTGGTGAGATCGATCCAGCCGCCGTCGATCAGCGCCAGCGCCCGGACCCGTGCCGGGAACCTCGCGGCGAACTGGACCGCGACGTTGCCGCCCCAGGACTGCCCGGCGACGATCGCGGGCGGCAGGTCGAGCTCCCGGCAGACGGCGTCGAGGTCGACCGCGGCGGTCGCGGTGTCGTAGCCGCCGGGCGGGCTGTCGGACTCGCCGTGGGAGCGCAGGTCCACGGCGAACACCGGGTGCCCGTCGAGCCGTTCGGCGACACCGTCCCAGAGGCGGGCGTTGGACGACAGGCCGTGGACGAGGAGAAACGGCCCACCGGAGCCGCCCTCGCCGTGGACCCGAACGTTGAGTGAGACGCCTTCCCCGATGCGTACTCTCATGCGAGGACTCTAGATCCCGTGGCCCCTCCGGTGGAGGGCCCCGAGCACCCGCTCCACCTTCACGACGCCGGTGACGGCGGCCAGCGCGATCGCCGCGCGCGGTTCGCGCCAGTTGGAGCGGACCGCCGCCTTGGTCCACCGCCAGGCGTCGCGGCGGTTGCCGCTCGCGGCGGACCAGCAGGCGAGCTGGCCGTAGACGCGCCCGGCGCCGGTGCCGGAGCCGGCGATCTCCGGGTGCCGCGCCATCATCCAGCGCAGCGATGCCATCTTGGTGGCGTACTCGTAGGCGAACATCGACGTCCGGCCCCACAGGACACGCACGAGCGACTCGTCGACGTGGACGATCTCGCCGCGCTTCGCCGCCCGCAGCAGCAGGTCCCAGTCCTCGTTCTGGCTGCCCGGCGCGTCCTCGGCGACCAGGCCCATCTCGTCCTCGGCGAACGCCGAGCGGCGGACCAGGAACGTCGAGGAGTGCAGCATCGACATCCGCGACCGGACCAGGTCGTCGAGGCCGACCAGGGAGGCGCCGGCGAGGCGGGTGTTGAGCCGGTCGCCGAACTCCACCTCGATCGCCGACGTGCAGAACTCCGCCTGTGGCCGCTGCTGCATCGCGTGGACCTGCCGGCGCAGCTTCGTCGGCACCCACACGTCGTCGTCGTCGCAGAACGCGACCAGGTCGGTGTCCAGGGCCACGATGCCGGTGTTGCGGGCCCCGGCGAGCCCCGGCCGGCGCAGGTTGGGCAGCACGTCGAGCGGCCGTTCCCCGCCCCGGCACAGCGCCACGTCGGGGTCGTGCTGGTCGAAGACCACGATGGTGCGCACCGGCCCGGGGTAGTCCTGCGCGACGATGCCCGCGACGGCACGCGCCAGCAGGCCCGGGCGGTTGCGGGTGGGGACGACGACGCCGACGCTCGGCCAGTGCGCGGCGGTGTTCATCGCTCGCCCCGGTAGCCGTACGCGCTGAGCAGCGGGGCCGTCAGGGCGCTCACGACCCGCCGCTGGCGCACCGGCAGCGCGGTCCGCCAGGCGTCGTCGCGGCGCAGGGGCACCGGGCCGACCTTGAACCGCATCGGGTTCCCGGCGGCGCTGTGGCACGGTCCCAGCTCGGCGGTGCCGTCGCTGAGGAACGGGACGTCGGTGGCCGGCAGGCCGGCGAACCCGGCGAGGTCGCGCAGCGTCTCCTCCGGCTCTTCGAGCAGTTCCTCGTACCGCACCCGCTTCACCGGCACCCCGCAGCGGTGCAGCATGGAGAGCGCGGTGTTGTGGGCGTTCCAGAGCAGGGCGGAGCGGCTGGGGGAGTAGCGCGTCATCTCGGCGGCCCCGTCCGCCTCCGGCCGGGACACCTTCTTCGTCCACGAGTACGCGACGCCCCGGCTGTCCCGCACCATGTGCACGACCCGCAGGTCGATGTCGGGGGCGAACCGCAGGCAGTAGGCCAGCGCCGCGTGCTTCGAGGAGTCGACGAGCACGTCGGCGCCGGAGACGGCCGCGGCCGCCTCGTACAGCCGGGAGTACCAGTCGGCGTACTCCTCGACGAGCAGCCGCTGCGCGGCGGTCATCCGGACGCTCGCGAGGCGCGGGATGTACCGCGTGCGCTCGACGGCGTGCCGCAGCGCCAGGACCCGCCACACGTCGACGTGGTGCCAGCCACCGAACGCCTTCTCGCCCACGGCGTGCCAGAAGTCGCAGTCGGAGAAGCGCTTGCCGCACGCGCAGCGCTCGTCGCCGGCGATATCGCGCTCCCACAGGTGCACGACCTCGCCCAGCGGACAGACGCCCGGCAGCTCGCCGAGGAGGCGTTCGAGCAGCGTGGTGCCGCTGCGGCCGAGGCCGCCGAGGAACAGAACGCGTACCAAGCGTCCTCCTTGGTCGTTTTGGTAGATATGCCAGCTCTGCTGGTTTCTGGTTGCTCTAACGATGAATTGCGGACGAACGATGCTGCGCAGCTACACCCGGCGCGTCCCCGTTGGCGATCTGGCCATCGACCCGTTGACCGAACCCGAGGTCGTCACGCACGTCCTGCGGGCGCTCGACGAAGGACGGGGCGGCTGGATCGTCACCCCGAACGTCGACATCCTCCGCCAGGTCTCCCGCGACCCGGCGCTGCTGGCCCACCTGCGGGCGGCCGACCTGGCGGTGGCCGACGGCGCCCCGTTGGTGTGGGCCGCCCGCCTGGCCGGCCGCTCACTCCCGGCCCGCGTGGCCGGATCGGACCTGATCTGGTCGCTGTCGCGCGGCCTGGCGGCGACCCGGCGGAGCGTCTTCGTGCTGGGCGGCGCTCCCGCGGCCGACGGCGTCGCGGACGGCGCGCAGCGGGCCGCCGAGCGGCTGGCCGAGGCGTGTCCCGGACTCCGGGTGGCCGGCACGCTCTGCCCGCCGTTCGGCTTCGACCGCGATCCCGCGGGGCTGGCCGACGCCTGCGCGAGTGTTGCCGAGTGCCGCCCGGACATGGTGTACGTCGGGCTGGGCTTCCCGCGGCAGGAGCACCTGATCGCCCGGCTGCGGGCCGACCTGCCGGAGACCTGGTTCCTGGGCTGCGGCGCGGCGGTGAACTTCGTCGCCGGCGACGTCCGGCGGGCGCGGCCGGTGCTGCAGAAGGCGGGCCTGGAGTGGCTGGACCGGCTGGCCCGCGAGCCGCGCCGGCTGGCCCGCCGCTACCTGCGCGAGGACGCCCCGTTCGCCGCCGCGCTCCTGGCCCGCTCCTTGCACCACCGCCTGACCCACCGCCCCGCCCACCGCGCGTAACCCGCCCCGTGGCCCGCGCCGCCCCGTGGCCCGCACGACTGCGTTGATCTTGCAGTTGTGGTGCCGCGACACTCCGAAAATGTCCGGGTTGTCAGGCACCACAACTGCAAGATCAACGTGCCGTGCCGGGCCGTGCCGGGCCGTGCCGGGCCGTGCCGGGCCGTGCCGGGCCGTGCCGGGCCGTGCCGGGCCGGGCCGGGCCGTGCCGTGCCGGGCCGTGCCGTGCCGTGCCGGACGGGCCGGGCTACTTCTGGCGTTTGCGCTTCGTGGCTGGCGTCAGGGGCATCGGGGTGTAGTACGCGTCCTGGGCCAGCGACGAGCGGAACGCCGAGAGCACCACCGGGTCGTTCGACACCTGGAACTGCTGCGTCGGCCCCTTGTTGTCCGTCGGGTCCGACTCGAAGTACAGCACCGCCCGGATCTGCGGGTTGGCCTTGAACGTCGCCGAGGCGTCGTGCAGCCAGGATGCCCGCTGCTCGCTGCCCCACGTGCGGGCCACGCCGAACTCGCCGATCATCACCGGCTTCGTCGGGTGCTCGGCGCAGAATTCCAGGAACGGCCGCAGCAGCGTGCTCATGCTGCCGTACTTCGAGCCGGCGTACACGTCGACGCACGTCCAGTCGACGACGTCGTCGCCGGGGTAGAACTCCGGCGCGTACCCGCCGGTGAAGCCCTCCGCCGTCGGGCACCACACCCAGGACGCGTTCGTCGCGCCCTCGGCCGTGAAGATGGCGCGCACGTGCCGCCAGGCCGCGATGTAGTCGGCGCCCGACCACATCTGGGCGCGCAGGTTCGGCCGGTCCATCTCCCAGCGGTACCGCATCAGCACCGGCCGGCCGAACGCCTTGAGCTCGCGGGCGCGCTCGCGGATCAGGTCGTCGTAGCGGCCCATCGTGACGAGCCGCGTGTCACCACCGGCCCAGGACAGCATCAGCGTGGTGCCCCGGTCGGTGAACGAGCGGTCGGAGGCGTTGATGAAGTTCTCGTCGAAGCGGCGGTACGTGTTGACGATCGCCATCCGGCGCCCGAGCGTCTCTTCCCACGTCGTCATGGCCGAGACCCGGCCCGACTCCGTGAGCCGCTCCGGTCGCACCCACGCACCGAGGTACGAGCCCTCGGCCGGCGGTCCGACCGGACCGGCCTGGAACGGCCCCTTCGACGTCGCGATCGCCGGTGGACCGGCGGTGTCGGGGGCCGGTGACGGCCGGGGCCCGGGCCCGTCCTTCGTGGACATCACGCTCAGGGTGACCGCCGTGGCGGCCGCGACGACGGCGGCCACCACGGCAAGGGTCAGCACGCTCCGCTTCATGCGTTCCCCTTCGGGGTCACTTCGGTATGCGCCGGGCGACGTAGAGCACGTCGGTGGCCACCGCCGAGAGGTGGCTGGAGCGGGTCGCGAGGTCGTCGGCCCGGCGGGCCACCGGGCGCAGCCAGTCGCGCCGGTAGGCACCCGGCGGGAAGACCGCGAAGCCGCGCCGGTCGACCACCTCGAAGCCGTGCCGCGCCAGTAGCTGCTCGACCTCGGCGTGGTGCAGTTCGGCGAACCAGGCGTTGCTCCGGTTGCGCCGGTGCCGCAGGTGGCGCAGCGACGAGCGGTTGCCGTGGTTCTCCACGACCAGCAGCCCCGAATCGGCCTCGGGCAGGATCTGCGCGGCGAACGCGATCGCCCGGTCCCGCACGTCCTTCGGCGCGTTGAGCAGCAGCCGGAAGACCGTCACCAGGGCCGGGCCGTCCGCGGTGGCCGGCTCGGGCACCGGGCCGTCCTCGGCGACCTGGTGCAGCTTGGCGTAGACGCCGGCCTCCCTGGCCTTCGTGAGCATCTGCGCCGACACGTCGTAGCCGTGCGCGGCCCGCACGACGCCGTGCAGCAGCTTGATGGCCCGTCCGGTGCCGCACGCGAAGTCGTGCTGGATCGGCCGGCGCGCCGTGAACTCCCGCCGCACCAGCCGCCGCAGGAACGCGCGCTGGCGCATGCTCACGGCCGTCGAGTACGTCTCCGGTGCGTAGACGACCCGTTCGTACTTGTCGACCGCCGCGTCCGACTGGAAGACCTCCGCGTAGTCGGTTCTCATCGACCCCCCTGCATCAGAACTGTTTTGAACCGCATCACCGCGTAGCCGTACGCCGCGATGCCCGCCCCGGTGGCGGCAATCTTGAAGACCAGGCCGTGCACCGGCAGCAGCGCGAGCTGCGGTACGGCGAAACACCCCGCCGCCAGGGCACACGCCAGCAGCGTGGCCCGGCCGAACGGGTGCAGCCCCAGTCCCCGCACCACCTGCGCGAGCGGGACGAGGTTGTTGACGAGCACCGCCGCGCACAGCCCGACGGCCGCGCCGAACGCACCGCTGCGGGGGATCAGCAGCACGTCGACGCCGAGCATCACGATCAGGGCCAGCCCGACGTTGGCGAGGTTCCACCAGGTGCGTCCGGCCATGGCGAGGACCATGTCAACCATCCCGCAGGCCGTGGCCACGAGCATCGTGGCGGCGAGCAGGCGGGTGATCCGGACGCCGTCCTCGTAGTGCTCGCCGAAGAAGCCCAGGTACAGCGGGGCGTACGTGAACACGAGCAGGTACAGCGGCCAGGCGGCGAGCACGACCCAGGCGGTCGCCTGCCGGTAGAGCAGGTTGGCGCCGGCGGTGTCCCGGACGGCCAGCCGCTCGGCGAGGCGCGGCTGCGCCGACTGTGAAACGCCCTGGTTGACGAACTGGCCGAGGATCATGAACCGGCCGGCGACGGCGTACATCGCGGCGGGCGCGAGACCCGCGAGGGCGGCGACGAGCAGCACGTCGACCCGCTGCAGGGCCATCTGCGCGAGGCTCGCGACCGCCCGCGGCGCGGTGAAACCCCAGAATCGCCGCGGCGTGAAGTCCGTCGGCTCGCCGCGATCCGGCACCGTCACCGTCGAGCGCACCCGGCCCAGCGCCAGGCCGGCGAGGAGCGCGACCGGGAGGTACGGCAGCGCCCACAGCGCGGCGAAGACGTCCTGTCCCCAGCCGGCGGCCCAGACCAGCGCCAGCAGCAGGAGTTGGGTCGCCGGGCGGAGGACCCGGTCCAGCAGGACCGTCGGGCGCATCACGCGCAGGCCGCGGGTCGCGGCGAGCAGCCCGTCGCTCAGCGCCGCCACCGGCAGGAAGACCGCCAGGGCCCGTACCAGATCGGCACGACCGGGCAGCAGATCCGCCGCGAACCACAGGCCCGTCGCGATGACCAGGCCCGCCGCGGCCACCGAGCCCAGTGCGATCCGCAGGCACTCGCCGAGCCGGGACAGGTCGCCCGTGGCGCGCATCCGCGCCGGCCAGTAGACCAGCGAGGTCTGCATGCCGAGCTTCGCGACGGTGACGCCCAGGCCGAAGGTGGCCGTGGCGGCGAAGAACGCGCCCGCCGTCCGCGGGTCGAGCGCCCGCGCGGCGAGCCAGGTGACGCCCACGCCGGCGAGCCCGGTGCAGACCGTGCCGGCCAGGTTGGCGACACCACCGCGGACCGCGCCCCGGAGCATGCCCTTCGGCGACTCCAGCGCGGGCCGCTCCAGCGTGGCGGTCACATCCACGACGGCCGGTACCCGAGCCACGCCGCGAGGCGCTCGTCGTACGGCCGGTAGTGGTCGGTCAGCATCGAGGCGATCGAGTCGTCGAGCCGGTTGCGCGGGCGGGCGTTGTGCCGCTCGAACGGCGGGTAGGAGCCGGTGCGGGGCAGCCCGAGGAAGTCGACGACGGCGTCGTAGACGGGCTCCGGCCGGGTGAAGAACAGGCTGCTGTCCACGACGTGCACCCGGTCGCGGCCGAGCAGCGCGGCCATCGGCTCGAGGTACTCGATGTACTCGCCGCGGGCCCGGTACGCGTGGTGCTGGTGGGCGAAGCTGTACGAGAACGGTTCGGTGAGCAGCCGCTCGCGCTCGCCGTCCAGGCGCGACTCCTCGAGCCGCAGCGCCTGACCGAAGTCGACCTCGGTCTCGAAGCCGCGGGCCACCTCGTGCGCGTGCTGCGAGTAGGCGCGCTCGACGGGGTCGCGGACGAGCACGACGAGCTTCACGTCGGGCAGGTCGCGGGCGATCCGGGCCAGGGCGTGCGGGTGGTACATGTAGTACGGGCTCGACTCGAACGTCTGCGCGGACACGCCGAACTCGGCGCGCACCCGGTCGGCGCGGCGCTGGAGCGGGAAGTGGCCGCGGTACCAGCGCAGCCCGCGGTGGTAGCCGACGTCGAAGTAGTGCACGCCCTTGTGCAGCACCGCCTTGATGACGGCGGGGTGCGCGGCGAGGGCCCGGTAGAGCGACGTGGTGCCGCAGCGCTGACCGCCGCAGATGAGGAACGACGGGAGCATCCGCCGGTTGGCGGTGAGCCGGCCGTAGTTGCGGGATCCGAAGTGGACGATGCGCTTCATCGTCTCGGGTACCTGCACGGGCATGGTTACAGTGCCTCCACTCGCGCGACGAGGACGGGCAGCAGCCAGTTGCCGAGCACGCCCAGGCGGGCGCCGGCCTCCGCCTGCCGGTCGGTGACGTATCGGGTGGCCAGGTCGATGAGGTACAGCAGCGCGGTCACCTCGACCGCCTGCCGGTGCACCACGCCGAACGGCAGCAGCAGCTCGGGCGCGGCGCCGACGAGGTCGTTGACCGCCTGCCCGGCCGACGGGGCGCGGGAGATGCCGACCTGCAACGCGTGGTGCAGCGCGTCGAAGCCGATCGGGACGCCCGGCGTGAACCGCTCCCAGTCCCAGACCAGGATCGTGTCGGCGAGGCTCGCCATGTTCCACGGGGACCAGTCGCCGTGCCACGAGCCGAACGTGAGGTCGGTGCTGCCCGCCGTCGCCACGATCCGCTCCGCGGCGGCGCGCAGCACGCCTCCTTCGGCATTGTCGGCGACCGCCTCCAGCCGCGCCCGCAGCCGGATCCAGTAGCCGCTGCCGTCGAGCGTGCCGTGGCTGGTGCCGCAGCAGGTGGCGACCTCGCGCATCGCGGCGGCCAGGCGGGGCGCGGTCAGCGGCACCCGGGGCCGCCAGACCGGCAGTGCCGACTGGACGAGCACCTCGTGCTCGCCCCAGCGCCCGGCGTGCAGCACTTTCGGGACCCGCAGCGCGGTCAGCGGCGCGGTGCCGACCGCCGTGAGCGCGTGGCCCTCGGCCCGCACCAGCGTGCGGGTCAGTGCCGACGTGCCGAGCTTCGCGAACGCGAGCGTCCGGCCGTCTGCGGCGAGGAGTTGCAGGACCGGCTTGCGGTTCGCCCGAGCCGGTCCGATGTGGACACTGAGACGCAGTGCTTCGCCGAGGGCGTCGCCCAGGTACGTGTCGATGGTGTCGGTGGAGGGGCGCAGGCGCAGCCGGTCGCGCAGCAGCAGGCCCGACATGCCGGTCCGCAGCGCGGTCACGACCGCGTCACGCTTGAGCTTCGCCAGGCGGGACTGCGGCTCGGCGTACCGGCGCACCGCGGCCGCGGCGAGCCGCCGGTCGTCGGCGGGCACCAGCAGGCGAGGCTTGCGGGCGTTGGGAATGACGAGATACTCGACCGAGCCGGTGCCGGAGCCGGGGTACAGGACGCCGAGCACCTCCTGGATGTACTGCGCCCGGAGTTGTTCGTCGTCGACCTGGAGCGCGGCCGGAGCGGTCTTGAGTGGACTCATTGCGGGATACCCCTCTGCTGGTTGCGCCACAGGACGGCATACGCGAGGAAGGTCAGGGCCAGCGGGGTGACGAGCGCGTTGTACCAGAACATCGCCGCGAAGCTGGACACGATCGCGGCGGACGCGGCCAGCCCGGCCGGGGTCGCGTCGCGCCGGAACCGCCACAGCGCCGCGACGAAGAAACCGAGGTAAGTGGCGGTGCCGAGGATGCCGTGCGCGTAGAGCAACTGCCATAGCTGGCCGTTGCCACCGACGGTGAAGTTGCCGCAGCGGCCGCAGTCCGGGCTCTCGCCGACGGCGATCGAGTTGCGTCCGCCGATCGTCGTGCGGGTCGAGCCGAAGCCGATCAGCGGCGACTCGAGCATGCCGGTGACGGCCTTCTCGGTGGTGTACATGCGCACGCCGTTGGACTTGCCGTCCTCCAGCCGGGCGGTGACGACGTCACCGAGCGGGGTGGTGACGACGGCGACCGCCACCGCGGCGGCCGCGATCCCGATGGCGCCGAGCGCGGCGAGCCTGCCGCGCATCGCCAGGCGGACCGCGACGTACACCGCCATCACGCCGAGGCCGATCCACAGGCCCCGGTTCAGCGAGTACACGATCGGTGCCATCGCGACGACCAGCGTGACGCCCGCGTACACCTTGCCGCGGCGGGACTTCGCGACGCAGAAGCCGGCGACGAGCAGCCAGCCGACGAGCAGGCAGGCGTTGTTGCCCCAGGTGTTCGTGTAGCCCCACGGCGCGCCCGGGCGGGGCGTCTCGCCGCCGAGCAGGTTCATGATCTGCGCGGCGGTCGGGTGCACGAGCGACTGCACGAAGCCGTCGGCGCGCACGTGGCGCGGGAGCAGCAGCTCGATCGGGGCGGTGAACTCGAAGCGCGGCGCCACCATGCCGAGCAGCCCGCCGGCGACGGTGACCGTGAACAGCCAGGCGAGCAGCCGGACCAGCTTCTCCTGGGACAGTTCCCGGCGGTCGACGTTGCCGGCGTAGATCAGCAGGACGGTGAGCGTGAGGTAACCGGCGAGGCGGAACCCGTACGACAGCAGGCGGCTGGCCGCGGTGCCCGGCACGGTGCCGACCGGGTCGGCGCCCAGCGTGAACAGCCCGAAGAGGACGGTCGCCAGGAACAGCAGCCACAGCAGGAACGCGGGCGGCAGCTTGACGACCTGCCCGGAGGCGCGATGCCGCACGAGTGCGAACAGCATCGGTACCGCGGCGATGAAGAAGATGAGGACACCGAGGCCGAGCGCCCACCACAGCGGGTAGAGCAGCAGGACGGCGGTGAGCGGCCAGGCGCGCAGCCGGCGGGCGACCCGGGTCGGGGGCCTCGCCGGCAGCGCGTCGGCGGCGGCTGAGGGGTGCGTGGTGAGGGTCATCGCCGCTTGTCGGCGCCGTTCTCACTGGGCGTCTCGGCCGGGATACGGGTGACCGAGAACGTGCGGTTCTGGCGCTTCGGCGGCACCGGGACGGTGGGCGACGGCGCGGTCGACGACGCCGCGGCCGGCGTGGTGCGGATGCGCTTGGTGACGGCCGGCTCCTCGTCCTTCTTCGCCGGGACGGTCTCCTTCGGCGGCAGCTTGTCCAGCACCGTCGTCATGTCGTCGGCGACCGTCGGCTCCTCGGGCGCCTGCTCGCGCTCGTCACTGGTGCGCGGCGTGGTCAGCCGCGGCAGCACGACCGCGCCGAGCAGCGGCGTGCCGACCCGGCGGAGCTGGTCGGCGGCGTCGACGATCTCGGTGTTGCGGGTGCGGCGCAGTTCCACCGCGACGATGGCGGCGTCGGCGAGACTCGCCAGGCTCTGCGCGTCGGCGCTGGTCGCCGTCGACGGCGCCTCGACGACCACGTACGCGGCCCGCTCGCGCAGCGTGGCGAGCGTGTCCCGGAGGGCCTGCGACTGCAGCAGCCCGCCGGCGCTCGCGGTGCCGCCCGTGGTGACGACGCTCAGGTTCGGGTGCCGCGGGGCGCGCTGGGTGGCGCTGCTCAGCGAGAACCGTCCGGCGAGCACGTCGGACAGGCCGGGAACGGCGCGCACGCCGAGCATGCGGTTGACCGAGGCGGTGTCGACGAGGCTGTCGGGCAGGTGCGCGCAGACGAGGACCGTTTCGGCGCCGGTACGGGCGAACGCCGCGGCCAGGTTCGCCGCGACCACGGTCGACGCGGCACCGCGGCTGGCGCCCGCGACGACGACCACCTGACCGGCGAGCGCGACCCGCGCGTCGCCTCCGGCCGGCGCCGGGATGCTGGCGAGCACCTCGTTGCGGAGCCGGTTGAAGATCCGTCCTCCGGTGCCGAACGGCGCGAAGACGTCGTCGAGGCGGGGCTTCACCCGGCCGGGAACGGCCGCGAGCACCGCCACGTCGACCCGGCGGGGGAGGTCCCCGGCGCGGCGGACCCGCTGGTCGAGGCGCTCGCGGAGCATCGCCGCGCCGACGCCGAGCAGCAGGCCGATCATCGCGCCGCTGGCGAGGTTGAGCAGCCGGTTCGGCTTGACCGGGCTCGACGGCAGGTCGGCGTCGCGGGTGATCTTGCCCGCGCTCACCGTGGTGGTGAGCAGTTGGTTGAGCTGGCCGGCGAGGGTGTTGATCTGCGAGGTGGCCGTGCTGCGCTGGCTCTCCAGGTTGGGCCGGTTCGGGTCGGTCGGGCGCAGGGTCGCGAGCTTGGTGTTGATCTGGGTGAGGCCGGCGTTGAGCTGGCTGATCTTGTCGTTGAGGATCGCGATCCGGGCGGCGACCTCGGCCTTGGCGGACTCCTCGCGGTTGCGCAGGTACGCCTCGGCGAACGCGTGCGACCCAGCCTGGGCAACGGCGGGATCCCCGGCGGAGTACGTGATGACGAGGAACGTGGTGTTCGGCGGTACCTCCACCCGCACGTTCCCGGCAAGGGTGTCCGGCGGGGTCGTCGAGCGCATCAGGGCGGCGGCGTCGGTCGCGACGGTGGTGGAGGTGACGAGCTGGGCCTCGTTGTCGAGGTTGATGTCACCCTTGGTGCGACCGCTGGTCGAGTTCGCGTCCTGACCGTTGCCGATCGGCGAGACCAGCACCGACGTCGCCGACTCGTAGACCTTGGTCTGCATCGAGGTGAACTGCGCCGCGCCGGCGACGCCGGCCACCATCAGGATGAGCACCAGCCACCAGTGGCGCCGGGCCATGCCGAGCAGGTCGACGCCTGGGCTGTCGGATTCGGCGGAGTGCGGGCGGTTGGCGTCCATGAAGCGGCGGCCCCTTCGGCGTCAGGTTCTCCAGGGGCTAACGCCATGAGCCGCCGTGACGTGATGGCCTGTTTCGCCAGATTCGCCCGGTTCAGCGCACGCGGAGAACGCCGACCGGACCGCACCTACTGCGTTGATCTTGCAGTTGTGGTGCCGAGACACTCCGCGAATGCCCGGATTGTCAGGCACCACAACTGCAAGATCAACGCGGGTTGGGGGGGTCAGGGTAGGGGGCGGGGGTCCAGCCAGCCGTTGCTGCCCAGGTACCGCAGCACCGTTGTCACCGCCTCGCCGTGGGACAGGCCCGTCGTGTCGATCGTCAGCTCGGCGTCCAGTGGCACCTCGTACGGGTCGTCGATTCCGGTCATCCCCTTGATCAGGCCCGCACGTGCCTTGGCGTAGAGCCCTTTGCGGTCGCGCCGCTCGCACTCGGCCAACGGCGTCGACACATGGACCAACACGAAACCGGCGCCCGCGTTACGGGCGAACTCCCGGGCCGCGGCCCGCGAATCCCGATACGGCGCGATCGGGCAGCAGATCGCCACGCCGCCGTGGCGGCCCACCTCGGCGGCGACCCAGCCGATCCGCCGGATGTTGGTGTCCCGGTCCTCGGCGGAGAAGCCCAGGCCGGCGGACAGGTGACGACGAACGATGTCGCCGTCGAGCAGGGTGATCGTCCGCTCGCCCGACTCTTGCAGCGCGTCGGCGAGGCCGGTGGCCATGGTCGACTTGCCGGAGCCGGACAGGCCGGTGAAGAAGACCACCAGGCCGCGCTGGCGGCGGGGCGGCCGGGCCCGGGCCAGCTCGCGGGCGACCGCCGGTGGGGTGTGCCACTCGGGCAGGATCGTGCCGCGGTCGAGGTGGTCCTCGATCTCCCCCGTCGTCAGCGGGAGCCGGCGGTGCTTGGGCGGGATGTCGTCGAGCGACCGCCACTGCCCGTCGCGGCCGTCGTAGGCGAGCTCACGAGGTACCAACACCCGGAGACCGCCGCCGGAGAGCATCGACTCGCTGGAGGCCAGGAGGTGGGTGACCCCGTAGGCGGCGGCCACCCGGGTCCGCAGCATCGCGTCGCGGATGTCGTCGCCTTCGTGGTGCGGCAGCGGCAGGGCCACGATCGTGGAGGACGGCATCCGGTCGCGGGCCGCCAGTACGCAGCGGACCAGGGCCTCCGGCGCGAGTCCGTCGGGGCCCGGACTGTCGACCGGCACGAGGACCAGCAGGTGCGCGGCGAGCGTCCGGGCCGCCCGGGCGATCTGGGCGAGTTGCGGGCGGTGCAGCGGGCGGTCGGCGATCACGCCGAGGATCCGGCCGGCCGGCAGCGTCTCGCGGACCTCGGCCGGGGTGCGCCGCATCCGCCGGAAGGCGCCGTGCCGGCCGTCGCCGAGCCGCCGGACCCGTCCGGCGACCCCGGCGGTGGTCTTGCGCGCCGGGTAGATCTCGGTCGTGTCCAGCGCCGCGATCGGCGCGCCCTCCAGGTCGGCGAGCACCAGGACCCGCCGCAGCGGGTTGGCGATGTCGAGCTGCTCGGCGAGGGTGCGCGGCACCTCCAGCGTCACGGGCACCGGCCAGGTCGTGCCGTCGGCGAGCCGGCCGGTGCGCCGCAGCGCGATGAGGTCCGCCGAGCCGAGGAAGCCCGTCAGCGGCGTGTACGCCTCCGACAGCAGCAGCTCGAGGTCGGCGATCTCCGACGGTTTGGGGGTATAGGTCGGTGCATCCCGCAGCACCTCGTCCGGCAACGCCCATCCCTCGACAGCCCAACCGTTCACAGCCACGTCGGACAGTCTGCCAAAGCGGTCAACCGGTGTTCCGCATGCCCGCCGCGATCCCGTTGACCGTGGTGAGCAGTGCCCGCTCGAGCGCCGGGTCGGGGGAGGCCTTGCGGCCGCCGGGCCAGGAGCCGCGGTCGGCGACCTTGCTCGCACGGTACTGGTCGAGCAGCGTGACCTGGAGGTGGTGGAGCGGCTGCAGATAACTGTCCCGGACGCTGAGCGTGCGCTGGAGGACGGGCTGGCGGTCGAGCAGTTCCGACTCGCCCGTGATCGCGAGCACCTCTTCGACCGTCCGCTCGTACTCCTCCCGGATGACGCCGAAGATCGGCCGCAACTGCTCGGGGACGAGCGTTTCGACGTATCGCGACGCGATCTGCAGATCGGTCTTGACCAGCATCATCTCGACGTTGGACAGGAACGTGCCGAAGAAGTGCCACTTCTCGTGCATCTCGCGCAGGACGTCGCCGAGGCCGGCCTCCCGCGCGGCCTCGAGCCCGCTGCCCACGCCGAACCAGCCGGGCACGATCTGCCGCGACTGGGTCCAGCCGAACACCCACGGGATCGCCCGCAGGCCGGACAGGCCCGCGTCGGCGTTCGGTCGCTTGGCCGGGCGTGAGCCGATGTTCAGCGCGCCGAGCAGCTCGGTGGGGGTGGCCGCCCAGAAGTACGCGGGCAGGTCCGGGTTCTCGACCAGCGCCCGGTAGTTGGCGAACGCGGCCGTCGACACCGTCTCCATCGCCGAGTCCCAACGGGCGAGCGCCTCGGCCGGCTGGCGGGGCTCGGTGTGCAGCAGCGCGGACTGGAGCACGGCCGCGAGCGTCAGCTCCAGGTTTTCCCGGGCCAGCGCCGGCAGCGTGTACTTGTCGGAGATGACCTCGCCCTGCTCGGTCACCTTGATCGCGCCGTCGAGCGTGCCCCACGGCTGGGCCAGGATGGCCTCGTGGGTCGGCCCGCCGCCGCGGCCGACGGTGCCGCCGCGGCCGTGGAAGAGCCGCAGCCGTACGCCGTGCCGGGCGGCGACGTCGCGGAGCTGCCGCTGGGCCTTGTGGATCATCCACTGGGAGGTGGTGATGCCGGCGTCCTTGTTGGAGTCGGAGTAGCCGAGCATGACCTCCTGCACGTCACCGCGGGCGCGCACGATCGCGCGATACACCGGGATCGACAGCAGGTCGTCGAGCAGCTCACCGGCCATCTCCAGCTCCCGCGCCTGCTCCAGCAGCGGGACGAAACCGATCCGGGCGCGGGCCGACTCCATCGACGCGCCGCCGAAGCCGCCGCCGGCGCTCACCTCGACCAGGCCCCACTCGCGGGCCAGCACCACGGCGGCGAGGACGTCGTCGATGCCCTGCGTCATCGAGATGATGTACGTCTCGATGACCTCCGGCCCGAAGCGGTCCTGCACCTCGCGGATCGCGGAGAACACGTCGAACGTCTTGCGCGCGCTGTCGGTCAGCGAGGTGTCGCGCGTGGCCAGCGGCCGCCGGCCGGTGAGCTCGTCGATCAGCGACTGACGGCGTGCGTCGCGGTCCAGCGACGCGTAGTCGATCTCGCCGACCCGCCGGTAGAGCTGCGAGAGCACCTCGTGGTGGGCGTCGGCGTGCTCACGGATGTCGAGGGTGGCTAGCTGCAGGCCGAAGGCGGACAGCGTGCGGATCGCCGACGCGAGCTTGCCGGTCGCGGGCAGCGCGCCGCCGTTGCGGGCCAGCGACGCGCGCATCAGCTCCAGGTCGGCGATCAGCTCGGCGGTGCCGAGGTAGTCGCGGCCCGGCTTGTGCGGGGTGCCGGTCGCCAGCCGGTCGCGGGTGTGCTGCAGTTTCAGCCGGACGCAGCGCAGCTTCAGCCGGTAGGACTCCTCGAGATTGACCCGGCGGTAGCGGGCCGGCAGCTCCGGCAGGTTGTCGAGGTCGGCCGCGAGACTCGCGGAGAGGTCCAGCGACACCCCGCGCAGGCGCTTCGAGACCGACAGCTCGTCGATCAGCTCGTCGATCACGCCCTCGGCCCTGCGGATGCCGTATTCGTGCTGGATGAGCAGCACGTCCCGGGTCACCGCCGGTGTCACGAACGGGTTGCCGTCCCGGTCGCCGCCGATCCACGACCCGAAGGTGAGCGGCCGTGCCGTCGGCGGCAGTTGTACGCCCAGATCCTTGAGCGTCTCGTAGAGGTCGTCGAGCACCTGCGGCGCGGCGCCCTCGGCCAGGTCGGCGAGGTAGTACACGGCGTTGCGGGCCTCGTCGGACGGCTCCGGCCGCTCCAGGCGCAGCTCGTCGGTCTGCCACAGCAGGTCGAGCAGCTCGGCGAGGCGCCGGTCGGTGCGCGCCGTGCGGGTCTTGTCGGGCTCCAGCGAGCCGTCGAGCGCGGTGGCGACCGCCTCGGCGTCGAGCTCGTCGCCGACGGCCCGCAGCTTGGTCAGGATCGAGCGGCGGGCGGCCTCGGTGGGGTGCGCGGTGAAGACGGGGCGCACGGCGAGCTTCGAGGCGATCGAGCCGATCTCGCGCGTCCCGACGCCACGGTCGGCGATGAGTTTGGCGGCTCGCTCCAGCCAGCCGCCCTCGCGGACCCGGATGCGGCGCAGCTCGCGGGCGCGGTGCACCTGCTCGGTGATGTTGGCCAGGTGGAAATACGTCGAGAAGGCGCGGGCGAGCTGGGTGCCGGTCACGACGTCGAGCCCGTGCAGCCGCTCCGCGGCCGCCTCGGGATCGGTGCGGACCAGCGCACGGACCTCTTCGACCAGGTCGAGCAGTTGCTGGCCGTCCTGGCGGACGAGGCTCTGCCCGAGCAGCGAACCGAGCCGGCGGATGTCGGCGCGCAGCGCTGCGTCGGCGGCGCTCGACGCGGGTGCTTCTGCGGACATGGAGAACGTCCCCTCAGGTATGGCTTCGGCTCGGCTGGGGGACGGCGTTGTCCGATTTCACCGGCATCGTATCGGCTTCCGCGTCACCCCGGGCGCGCTCGGTGAGTCATCTCTCTTTACCCAGCCTCTCACGCTCGGTGACGAGCCGGGCGAGGTGTCATACCGGCCGGATACTCTGGTACCCGCATCGACCACCCCCGTCCGTTCCGGGCGCGGGGCTGTTTTGCCGTGCAGATTGGGTCTCCACACCACCATGAAGCTCGCCGGTCTCACTGCCGCCGCACTCGCCGACCCGGGCCTGGCCCGGGCCCGTGACCTCGCCCGCGCTTGGCGTTCCGGACAGCACGCCGACCAGGTCGACCTGACCGGGCCGCCGGCGCTGCGCGCGCTCGTCGCCGCCGCCGTCGCCGCCGAGCGGCCGGTCCTCGCGGTGACGGCCACCGGCCGGGAGGCCGAGGACCTGGCCGGCGCCCTCGGCTGCCTGCTGGACCCCGGCGAGGTGGCGGTCTACCCGTCCTGGGAGACCCTGCCGCACGAGCGGCTGTCACCGCGCTCCGACACGGTCGGCAAACGGCTCGCCGTGCTGCGCCGCCTCGCCCACCCGACCGCCGCCGCGCCGTGCCCGCGGGTCGTCGTGGCGCCGGTGCGCTCGGTGCTCCAACCCCAGCTCAAGGGCCTCGGTGACCTTGAGCCGATCGAGCTGCGCCCGGGCGTGTCGGCCGATCTGGAGGAGCTCGTCGTCCGGCTGGCCGAGCTGGCCTATGCGCGCGTCGACCTGGTCACCAAGCGGGGCGAGTTCGCGGTCCGCGGCGGCATCCTCGACGTCTTCCCGCCGACCGAGGAGCACCCGCTGCGCGTCGAGTTCTGGGGCGACGAGGTCGAGGAGATCCGCTCGTTCGCGGTCGCCGACCAGCGCACGATCGAGAAGGTCGAGCAGATGTGGGCGCCGCCGTGCCGTGAGCTGCTGCTGACCGACGAGGTCCGGTCCCGCGCGGCCGAGCTGTCCACCGACCACCCGCAGCTCGCCGAGATGCTCGACAAGCTCGCCGCGGGCATCCCCGTGGAGGGCATGGAGTCGCTGGCGCCCGCCCTGCTCGGCGGCACCGACTCCCTCGAGCTGGTGCTGCACACCATGCCGGAGGGCACCCACGTGCTGCTGTGCGACCCGGAGCGGATCCGCACCCGGGCGCACGACCTCGTCCGCACCAGCGACGAGTTCCTGGAGGCGAGCTGGGCGGCGGCGGCCGTGGGCGGCAAGGCGCCGATCGACCTCGGCGCGGCGGCGTTCCGCCACCTGGGCGACGTCCGCGCGGCCGCGGCCTCGCTGGGGCAGCCGTGGTGGTCGCTCAGCCCGTTCGCCGCCGCGGAGGACACCGTCCGCGAGGTCGAGCCGTGGCGGCTCGGCGAGGAGGACGAGAGCACCACCGTCACCGACGACGCCATCACCATCTCGCTGGCCGCCCAGCCGGTGCCGCTCTACCACGGCGAGACCGCGCGGGTCGTCGACGACCTCAAGCGGCTCTCCGGCGACGGCTGGCGGATCGCGCTCGTCTTCGAGGGCTCCGGTCCGGCCCAGCGCGCCGCCGAGGTCCTGCGCGCCGCCGACCTCGGCGTGACGCTGGTGGAGACCGTCGACACCCCGCCGCGCACCGGCGTCGTCACCATCACCACCGGCTCCCTCGGCAACGGCTTCCTGGACGAGGCGGCCCGCCTGGCGGTCGTCACCGGCACCGACATCTCCGGCGGCCGTGGCGCGTCCACCAAGGACATGCGCAAGATGCCGAGCCGGCGCCGCAACCAGATCGACCCGCTCGAGCTGCGCACCGGCGACTTCGTGGTGCACGAGCAGCACGGCATCGGCCGCTACGTCGAGATGGTGCAGCGCACCGTCAACGGCGCCGACCGGGAATACCTCGTGATCGAATACGCGCCGTCGAAGCGCGGCCAGCCCGGCGACCGGCTGTTCGTCCCCACCGACCAGCTCGACCAGCTCTCCCGCTACGTCGGCGGCGAGGCGCCCACCCTGCACAAGATGGGCGGATCCGACTGGCAGAAGGCCAAGTCCCGCGCCCGCAAGGCGGTCCGCGAGATCGCCGCGCAGCTCATCCAGCTCTATGCGGTGCGACAGAATTCGCAGGGCCACGCCTTCGGCCCCGACACGCCCTGGCAGCGTGAGCTGGAGGACGCGTTCCCCTACCACGAGACCCCCGACCAGCTCGCCGCCATCGAAGAGGTCAAGGGCGACATGGAGAAGCCGACCCCGATGGACCGGCTGATCTGCGGCGACGTCGGCTACGGCAAGACCGAGATCGCCGTGCGGGCCGCGTTCAAGGCCGTGCAGGACGGCAAGCAGGTCGCCGTGCTGGTGCCCACCACCCTGCTCGCCCAGCAGCACTTCAACACCTTCTCCGAGCGGGTGGCCCAGTTCCCCGTCGAGGTCCGTCAGTTGTCGCGCTTCCAGACCCCGACCGAGACGAAGCTGACCCTGGAGAAGGTGTCCGAGGGCGGCGTGGACATCGTCATCGGCACCCACCGGCTGCTGCAGACCGCGACCCGGTTCAAGCAGCTCGGCCTGGTGATCGTCGACGAGGAGCAGCGCTTCGGCGTCGAGCACAAGGAGTTCCTCAAGCAGTTGCGCGCCTCCGTCGACGTGCTGACCATGTCGGCCACGCCGATCCCGCGCACCCTGGAGATGGCGATCACCGGCATCCGCGAGATGTCGACCATCGCGACCCCGCCGGAGGAGCGCCATCCGGTGCTCACCTATGTCGGTGCGCAGGACGACAAGCAGGTGGCCGCGGCGATCCACCGCGAGCTGCTGCGCGACGGCCAGGTCTTCTACCTGCACAACCGGGTCGAGTCCATCGAGCGTGCCGCCCGCCGGCTGCGCGAGCTGGTCCCCGAGGCGCGGGTCGCGGTCGCGCACGGCCAGATGGGCGAAGAGGCGCTGGAGAAGATCATGGTCGGCTTCTGGGAGAAGGAGTACGACGTCCTCGTCTGCACCACGATCGTCGAGAGCGGCATCGACATCCCCAACGCCAACACCCTCATCGTGGAGCGCGCCGACCTGCTCGGCCTCGCCCAGTTGCACCAGATCCGCGGCCGGGTCGGCCGGGGCCGCGAGCGGGCCTACGCCTACTTCCTCTACCCGCCGGACAAGCCGCTGACCGAGCACGCGCACGAGCGGCTCGCCACGATCGCCCAGCACACCGAGCTCGGCGCGGGCATGTATGTGGCGATGAAGGACCTGGAGATCCGCGGCGCTGGCAACCTGCTCGGCGGCGAGCAGTCCGGGCACATCGAGGGCGTCGGCTTCGATCTGTACGTGCGGATGGTCGGCGAGGCGGTCCAGCAGTTCAAGGGTGAGCGGCCGGAAGAGGAGGAGGTCGACGTCAAGATCGACCTGCCGGTCGACGCGCACCTGCCGCTGGAGTACATCGCCGCGGAGCGGCTGCGCCTGGAGATCTACCGCAAGATCGCCGGGGCGAAGGACGACGCCGCGCTCGACGAGATCGTCGCCGAGATGAAGGACCGCTACGGCGAGCCCCCGCTCCCGGTGGCCAACCTGCTGGCGGTCGCGCGGTTCCGGTTCCTCGCACGGGCACACGGGCTGACCGACGTCTCGTTGCAGGGCAAGCACATCCGGTTCGCCCAGGTGCGGCTACCCGACTCCAAGCAGATGCGCCTCAAGCGGCTCTACCCGGAGGCGGTCTACAAGGCGGCTGCCGAGACGGTCTCGCTGCCCCGCCCGTCGACCCGCCGGGTCGGCGGTGAACCGATGCGCGACACCCAACTGCTCGACTGGGCCGCCGAGCTGCTGACGACCGTTCTCGGACCGCGAGCCGCATGAGATCGACGTAACAGTACGTGAGAGAGTTGTCCGCTATGCGTGTCCGTCGTCTGGTGTTCGCCGTCGTGTCCACCGTCCTCACCGGCGTCTCACTGGCCGGTTGCCGTTCGGCGCCCACCGTGGCCGCCTACGTGGGCGACCGGAAGATCACCGTCGCCGAGGTCGACGCGATCGTCCGGTCCGTCAACGACGTCGCCGAGCGGCGCCTGACGGCCCGCAAGCGGGCGTATGACGCCCGGATGGACGCGATCGAGGCGGGCAGGGGGCCCGGCGAATACCCCGAGGTGCCGGCCGAGGCCATGCTGCCGATCGTGCACACCAGCGCCGGTCAGGTGCTGTCGTTGATGGTCTGGGGAGACGTGACCGACCGGATCCTGGCCGAGCGTCACCTCACCGCCTCGGGTGCGCCGCCGTTCGCCGACGTCTTCGGCCTGCCCGCCTCCGACGAATACGTGCGGCTGTGGCTCAACTACTGGCCGGCCTTCGAGGCGATCCTCAGGGGCAGCGCGCCCCGGGTGCCGAGCGACGACGAGGCCGGCCGCTTCTGCGCCGCGCTCGACGAGATCGGTCAGGTGTCCGGCGTCGTGTCGTATGAGCAGGTCAAGCAGAATGCCCAGATCGGTGCGGCGTTCCAGGCGCAGCAGACCCTGGCCGAGGCGGTCCGCACGGCCCGCATGACGGTCAACCCGCGCTACGGCGGGCTGGTGATGCCGGTGATGCTGGCCCTTCCGAGCGGCGAAACGCCGATTGACGTAGCCTTCCCGGGCGACAGCGAAGTACCGGTGAAGGAGGCCTGACGGCCGTGTCGCCAAGGGTGGTCCTGCTGGTGACGTCGCCCCGGCTGCCCGCCGGGGTGCTGACCGCACAGGCTTGGGACCTGGTCCGTGCGCATCCGGTCCTCGCCGCCGCCGAGTCCGAGCAGGCACAGGGCCTGCGGGCCGCCGGCGCCGCGGTCACGGTCGTGCCCGCCACGGTCGACTCGCTGCTGGCAGCCATCGCCGAGCACGGCACCGTGGTCTGGCTGGCCGCGCCCGACGGCGACGAGCAACTGGCCCGGGAGCTGGGCCTGCGGCTCGCCCGGGAGCCCGGCCTGGCCGAGCTCGAGCTGCTCTACGGCTCGTGGGATCCGCCCGGCGCGCGGCTGCTCGACGCGGTCACGGTGATGGACCGGCTGATGCACCCAGAGGCCGGCGACCCGTGGAAGCGGGCCCAGACCCACCACAGCCTGGCGCCGTTCCTCCTGGAGGAGGCCTACGAGCTGTACGACGCGATCCGCGACGACGACACCGAGGCGGTTCGCGAGGAGCTCGGCGACGTCCTGCTCCAGGTCGTCCTCCACGCGCGGCTCGGCGAGGAGACCGCCGGCTTCACCATCGACGACGTGGCCGGCGACCTGGTCGACAAGCTCATCCGGCGCAACCCGCACGTCTTCGCCGACACCGAGGTCGGCGGCATCGACGAGATCATCGCCAACTGGGATCAGATCAAGAAGGCCGAGAAGGCCCGCGACTCGGCCGTCGACGGCGTCGCGCTCTCCCAGCCGGCGCTGGCCCTCGCCGCGAAGCTCCTCCAGCGGGTCGCCCGCGCCGGCCTCGACGTCCCGCCGCCGTCCGGCGACGATCTGGGCGCGAAGCTGTTCGCGCTGGTCGCGAAGGCCCAGGCGGAGGGCGCCGACGCCGAGGCGGCCCTGCGCGAGACGGCGCTGTCCTACCGGGAGGCCGTCCGCCGCGCCGAGCGCTCATGACGCGGAGGGATCACGCAGCGCCGCCGCCTTCCGAGGCTCTCGCGCTGGAGCATCCCATGCATCCTCCGCAACGTGCTTGCCGCGGCGCGCGCCGAGCACCAGGCCGGAGGACACCAGCAGGACGCCGCCCACCCGGACGCCGGCCGGCAGCACACCGTCGACGATGGACATCGTTGCCAGCGCGAAGACCGGGACCAGGCCGACGTACACGCCGGCGCGCTCGACGCCGAGGCCGGCCACCCCGGAGTACCAGCAGACGAACGCGACCACCGTCAGCACCAGGCCCAGGAAGACCAGCGCGGCCGACTCCCCGCCGGTGGGGAGCCGGGGCCGCTCGCCGGAGAAGGGCAGCGCGAGCAGCAGCAGCGGGACGGCGAGCAGCGTGCTCCACGCGGACACCCGCAGCGGGCCGAGCCGGGGCAGCAGCGGCGCGGCGAGCAGCGAGAACGCCGCCTCGCACAGCAGCACGCCGACCGCCGCGACCAGACCGCGCCCGTCGAAGTCGCCGAAGCCCTGCACGATCCCGGCGCCGGCCACGACCACGGCCGCCGCGGCCACGAGCTGCGGCGTCGGGCGGCGGCGCTCCTGCATCGGGCCCAGCAGCGCGAGCAACAGGGGACTGGCCCCGACGATCGTGGCGATCACCGCGGGGTCGGCGTGGCGTAGCCCGAAGAGCAGCAACACGTTGAACAGCACGAGGCCGGTCGCCGCGACCGCCGCCAGCCGCACCAACTCCCGCGCCGTTGGCCACAACCGGTCCCGGAACAGCAGCAGCCCGAAGAGGGCGAGGGCGGCCAGCGCGTACCGCACCGCCTGCCCGGTGAGGATCGGATAGTCGACGATCGAGCGGCTCACGGTGAACGAGCCGCCGAGAATCGCGCAGGTCAACACGCAGTAGATGGAGTAGCGGCGGGTCATGGCGTCGAACGTACGGCGGCCAGTGGTCCACGCTACAGTGCCACCGAAACCGGGATTTGGAGGACCACTTGTCGGTGTGGGAGGCACTGGTCGAGCTGGACCGCGGCCGGCCGCGGGTCGGCGACCAGCTCGTCGGCGCGCTGCGGGACGCCATCACGCGGGGACGCCTCGCGCCCGGCACCCGGCTGCCTTCCACGCGTGACCTCGCCGCCGACCTGGGCGTGTCCCGGGGACTCGTCGTCGGGGCGTATGAGCAGTTGGTCGCCGAGGGGCGCCTGCTGACCCGCCGTGGCTCCGGCACCGTGGTCGCCGCCGTCGTCACCACCGTGCCCAAGCAGCGCGGCGAGGCACCCGACCGCCCGGTCGCCGTGGCCCCGCTGCGCCCGGGCGTGCCGGACCTGGGCATGTTCCCGCGGACCGGGTGGCGGCGCGCCTACGAGACGGCACTGGCCGGCGCGCTCGACGCCGACTTCGACTACACCGACGCGGTCGGCGTGCCCCGCCTGCGCCGTGAACTGGCCGGCTACCTCGGCCGGGTCCGCGCCGCGCTGGTGCCTCCGGAGGGCCTGATCGTCACCGCCGGCGTCACCCAGGGGCTCGCGCTGCTCGCCAAGGCGCTGCTGGACGCCGGTGTCAAGCGTGTGGGGCTGGAGGACCCCGGCCCGGCGGCGCTGCGTGACCACCTGATCCGGCTCGGGCTCGACGTCGTGCCGGTCCCCGTCGACGACAACGGGCTGGACGTGCGGGCGCTGGGTCGAACGAGGGCCAAAGCGGTCGTCGTCACCCCGGCGCACCAGTTCCCGACCGGCGTCGTCCTGGCACCGGGCCGGCGGGCCGAGCTCGTCGCATGGGCGCGCCGGGTCGACGGACTCGTGATCGAGGACGACTACGACGCCGAGTACCGCTACGACCGTGAGCCGGTGGCATGCCTACAGGGGCTCGCGCCGGACCGCGTCGCCCTCGTGGGGTCGGTGAGCAAGGTCCTCGCCCCCGGCCTGCGGCTCGGCTGGCTCGTCGCGCCGCAGGCCTGGCTGCCCGACCTGCGCGCGGCCAAGGCCGACGCCGACAACGGCGGGCCGTCGCTGCAACAGTTGGCGTTCGCCGAGTTCCTGGTCGGCGGCGGGTACGACCGCCACCTGCGCCGCGCACGCCGCCTGCACCGCGAGCGCCGCGACGCGACCGTCGCCGCGTTGCGCCAGCACCTGCCGAAGGCCCGCATCGGCGGCATCGCGGCCGGCCTGCACCTGGTGGTCGAGCTGCCGCCGGGCGTCGACGATCGGGCCGTGGCCGAGCGCGCGGCGGCGGCCGGCCTCGGGCCGCTCGCGCTGTCGTCGCTGCGCCAGCGCGGCCGCGGCCCGGCCGGCCTGGTGCTCGGCTACGCCGCGCACACCCCGCACGAGCTGGCGAGGGCGGTTCGCATCCTCGCCGATCTCGTGTAAGGGATACGGTTCTGGGATGCCGCATGACTTCGTGCCACTGGCCGAGCACATCGCCGACGCATTGCTGGAGGTAGATCCGCGGCTCGCCGCGTCGGCCGGTGACCACCGGTTCGACGACCGGCTGCCGGACTACTCGTCCGACGGCGTCGCCGGCGACGTCGACATGCTGCGCGACGCCTCCGCCGCGCTCAGCCAGGTCGATCTCGACACCCTTGACGTGCAGGAGCAGGTCGACCACGCGGTGCTGCTGGCCCGCGTCGAGCGGATGCTGTTCGAGCGGACCGAGGTTCGCGAGCACGAGTGGAACCCGCTCGCGCACAATCCGGGCACCCTGCTGCACGGGCTCATCTCCCGGCCGTTCGCGCCGGCCGAGGAGCGTCTGGTCGCCGTCGCGTCGCGGCTTTCGGCAGTACCGGATGTGCTGTCCACCGCCCGCGAGGTCCTCCAGGAGTCGCCGCGCGTCCACGTGGAGACGGCCGTCGTGCAGTTCTCGGGCACGGCCCGCCTGGTCCGAGAGGAGCTGGGTGAGCTGCTGAAGGAGGCGCCCGGCCTGACCGAGGTGATCCGGCCGCTCCAGGAGCGGGCCGCCGCCGAGCTCGACGCCTTCGCCGGCTGGCTGCGCGGCCGGCTCGACGCGTCCGACCGCGATCCCCGGCTGGGCCGCCGGCTGTGGGAGGCCCGGCTCTGGCACACGCTCGACACCGAGCTGGGCGCGGCGACCGTGCTGGAGCGCGCGGAGGCCAACCTCGACCAGGTGAGTGCCGAGCTGCGCGCCGCCGCCGCCGAGCTGACCGGAGGGCCGGAGACCGACGACACCGTGCGCGAGGCGTTCGCGCGGCTCGCCGCCGACGTGCCGGACAACGACACGATCGTCGACCTGGCCAAGGTGTCACTCGACGAGGCCACCGAGTTCGTCCGGGCGCACGATCTCGTCACGCTGGTCGACGACCCGCTGGTCATCATGGAGATGCCGGAGTTCTCGCGGGGCGTCGCGGTGGCGTACTGCGACCCGCCCGGCCTGCTCGAGTCCGCCGAGCTGCCGACGTTCTTCTGCATCTCGCCGACCCCGGCGGACTGGTCCGCCGACCGCGTGGCGTCGTTCTATCGCGAGTACAACCACCACATGCTGCGCGACCTCACCGTCCACGAGGCGACGCCGGGCCACTTCCTCCAGCTCGCCCATGCCCGCCGGTTCCGCGGCCGCACCCGGGCCCGCGCGATCGGCTGGTCGGGCCCGTTCGTCGAGGGCTGGGCCGTCTACGCCGAGGAGCTCATGGCCACGCTGGGCTTCGGTGGCCTCCCGGTGCGGTTGCAGCAGCTCAAGATGCAGCTCAGGATGAGCATCAACGCGATCATCGACCAGCGCATCCACTGCGACGGCATGACCGAGGACGAGGCGATGGCCCTGATGATGGGCCGGGGCTTCCAGGAGGACGGCGAGGCGGCCGGCAAGTGGCGCCGGGCACAGTTGAGCTCGACGCAGTTGTCGACGTACTTCGTCGGCTACACCGAGGTGAGCGAGATAGCCCGCGAGCGCCCGTCAGGCGTGTCCCCGCGCGAGTGGCACGACCGCATGCTGGCACACGGCTCCCCGCCTCCGCGCCACCTCCGCACGCTGCTGTCCCTCTGACCGCCCGCCCCAACCGCGTTGATCTTGCAGTTGTGGTGTCTCGACACTCCCACGATGTCCGGGTTTGTCAGGCACCACAACTGCAAGATCAACGCGCTGGGGTGACAGACCGCGAACAGGCAAGATCAGGGCGAGGGATAGGCTCGAACCTGCCGCACCGTGGCGGCCGGACACACCGTTCCAACGTAGGGGGTTCCACGACAGTGGCCACTATCGAAGCAATCGGCGCGCGGGAGATCCTCGACTCGCGGGGCAACCCGACCGTCGAGGTCGAGGTCGTGCTCGACGACGGCACCCTCGCCCGTGCGGCTGTTCCCTCCGGCGCCTCCACCGGTGCCTTCGAGGCCAACGAGCTGCGCGACGGCGACAGCAAGCGCTACCTCGGCAAGGGTGTCGAGAGGGCCGTCGAGAACGTCAACGAGCGCATCGCCGAGGCCGTCCGCGGCTTCGACGCCACCGAGCAGCGCCTCATCGACCAGGCCATGCTCGACCTCGACGGCACCCCGGAGAAGTCGGAGCTGGGCGCCAACGCCATCCTCGGCGTCTCCCTCGCCGTCGCGAAGGCCGCCGCCGACTCGGCCGGCCTGAGCCTGTTCCGCTACCTGGGCGGCCCCAACGCGCACCTGCTGCCCGTGCCGATGATGAACATCCTCAACGGTGGCGCCCACGCGGACTCCAACGTCGACGTCCAGGAGTTCATGGTCGCGCCCGTGGGCGCGCCGACGTTCCGCGAGGCGCTGCGCACCGGCGCTGAGGTGTACCACTCGCTCAAGTCGGTGCTGAAGAAGAAGGGCCTCGCCACCGGCCTCGGCGACGAGGGCGGCTTCGCGCCCAGCCTCGACAGCAACCGCGCCGCGCTCGACCTGATCGCCGAGGCCGTCGAGAAGGCCGGCTATTCGCTCGGCACCGACGTGGTGCTCGCACTCGACGTGGCGGCCACCGAGTTCTACAAGGACGGCGGCTACACGTTCGAGGGTGCCGCCAAGTCGGCGGAGGAGATGATCGCGTACTACACGCAGCTCGTCGACTCGTATCCGATCGTGTCCATCGAGGACCCGCTGTCGGAGGAGGACTGGGACGGCTGGAAGGCGATGACCGGCGCGCTCGGCGACCGCATCCAGATCGTCGGCGACGACCTGTTCGTCACCAACCCGCAGCGCATCGCCCGCGGCATCGCGACCGGCACCGCCAACGCCGTGCTGGTCAAGGTGAACCAGATCGGTTCGCTCACCGAGACGCTCGACGCCGTCGACCTGGCGCACCGCGCCGGCTTCCGCACGATGATGAGCCACCGCTCGGGTGAGACCGAGGACACCACGATCGCCGACCTCGCCGTCGCCGTCGGCAGCGGCCAGATCAAGACCGGTGCGCCGGCGCGTTCCGAGCGCGTGGCGAAGTACAACCAGCTCCTGCGCATCGAGGACGAGCTCGACGACGCGGCGCGCTACGCCGGTCGTGGGGCCTTCCCGCGGTACCGTTAGTGCGATTTTTCGGGTCTGCGGCCTCCTGATCACGGGGGCCGCAGACGCGGTGAACCACCTGGGGGAGGAATGCAGCAGCGCACCAGGCCGGGTGGGCGCAGCGCGCCCTCCCGCGGCTCGGCGCCCCGCGGTCAACGGTCGGGCGGGGGACGTGCCCCGGCCCGGCCGACCGTGGCGCGGCGGGCGGTGTCGGCCGGCGGCACGGCCCTGCGCACCCGGGCACCACAGCCGCGGCGGTTCACGAGCCGGGCGATCGTGCTGAGCCTCGTGCTGCTGGTCCTGCTGCTCGCCTATGCCTACCCGGTGCGGGTCTACCTCGCCCAGCAGGCGGAGATCGCCGCCCTGGAGCAGAGCCAGGAGCGGCAGGCCGTGAAGATCGCCGAGATGGCGACCCGCGCGGCGAAGTGGGACGACGACGAATACGTGATCAGTCAGGCCCGGCAGCGGCTGCACATGGTGTTGCCGGGGGAGAAGTCGTACGTTGTCGTCGATCCGGGCCGGGCCACGAAGACCGACCCGGCCGACCTGCCGGGCGCCGAGAAGGCCCCCCGGCCGTGGTATGGCAAGTTGTGGTCGAGCGTCGAGGCGGCGGACAAGCAGTGAGCGAACCCGAGAAGGCCACCGAGCAGGACCTGGCGGTGGTCGAGGCGCAGCTCGGCCGCAGGCCGCGGGGCACCCGGGCCGTCGCCCACCGGTGCCCGTGCGGGCTGCCCGACGTCGTGGAGACCACGCCGCGCCTGCCCGACGGCACGCCCTTTCCGACGTTGTACTACCTGACCTGCCCGAGGGCGGTCCAGGAGTGCAGCCGGCTGGAGTCGGCCGGGCTGATGAAGACGATGAACGCCCGGCTCGCGGAGGATCCGGAGCTGGCGGCGGCCTACACGCGGGCGCACGAGGACTACCTGCGCCGGCGCGAGGAGATCGGACACGTCGAGGAGATCGCCGGCGTGTCGGCCGGGGGCATGCCGACGCGGGTGAAGTGCCTGCACGTACACCTCGGGCATGCACTTGCCGTCGGGCCCGGGGTGAACCCGTTCGGTGACGAGACCCGGGAGCAGGCGGGCGCGTGGTGGGCCGCCGGCCCGTGTGTGTCGGTCCACCCCGATTCGGCCGGCGCCTCCGGCGCTTGATCTCAATCGATCCGGGTGACGACTGACCGCAGGATCTCCCAGCCCTCGGCGTCGTCCGGGGTGCCGGTGTGGGGGCGGCGGAACCGGCGGACCTCGACGGCGATGTCGGTCAGCGCCCACCGAAGCTGGAAGAGCATGATCGTCGACGGGCGGACCAGCACCCCGGTCGCGTCGGCGTAGGCGGCGAAGATCGACCCGTCGCCCGGCTCGATCAGCCAGAGGTCCCGCTCCGGGGGCGAGACGAGCACGGTGTCCCAGTCGATCAGCCGCCACCCGGTCGGGGTGCGCATCGTGTTGCCCGAGTGCGGCTCGCCGTGTGTGAGGACGGCGCGCACGGGCTCCGCCCGGCTCCCGAGGACCAGCTCGTCATACCGCGCGAGGACCCTCCGCAAGGGTTCTGCGTGCTCCACGAGAAGGTCGGCGACGGCCGTGGAGTAGGGGCCGCAGTCCGGCCCCGGCTGCTTCAGCGCCCGCTCGACCTCGTCCCGATGCGGCACGGCGAAGTCGTCGACGCGAGCGTGCCGCCGGACGATCGGCGGCGCGGTGTGGAGCTGGATGATCATGTCGAGGGTGGCCTGGCGATGCTCCGGCCCGGCGAAGGCGTTCCACTCGAAGCTGGTGCCGTCGACGAACGGGTAGACCGCGACGGTGAACGGCCCGTGCCGGAGCATCGGCTGGTTGCCGGCCGTCGGGATGGGCGCCACGCAGAACGTGTGTCCGGTCGCCCGCAGGTCCATCGCGACGGACAGGGAGGCGTGCAGCTTGTTCGCGTCGGCCGGCTCGTCGACGGTGACGAACCACCGGGAGCCCGAGGTGTCGACGAGTTCCCAGTGGTGGCTGCCGAAGCCGACCGCCCGATACGTCAGCGACTTGACGGTGAGTCCCCACTCGCGGACGAGCAGCGACGAGAGCGCGTCGTCGGGAAGTCCTCGGGGTGGCGTGAGCACCCCGTCAAGGTACGTCAGTTGCCCGGCGCGGGCGGGGTCGTGCCTTCGATGATCTTCGCGCCCCTGGGCACCACGAACGCCTGCGGGTCGACCTGCTCGCTGTATTTCGTCAGTTCCACACCGAGCTGCTTGTCGTCCGTGCCGACCCCCTTGAACCGGGTGAGCAGGCCGTTCTCGGCGACGCAGACATGGAACTCCTGCGCGGTGACCGCGTTGGGATCGCTGTCCCGCGGGATCCCCGTCACATCGAGACAGTCGCTTTTCTGACCGGCGATCGTGGCGGTGTTCTGTGCGATCTTCACGCCGGGGACCACCGCGGCGGCGGTCATCAGGGCCAGCGCCATCTCGGTGCTGATGAAGCCGCCGCCGGCGACCGCCGACAGGTGGGCGGCCCGGTCGGCGGAGGAGAGCTGACCGGGCTGGACCGGGCTCTTGTGGCACACCGTCTTGTTCGCGGGGCCGGAGCAGGACAGCAGCGTGTTCTCGGTGAGGATGAAGCGGCCCTCCTTGCCCAGGTAGGCGGCCTTCGGCGGCTGCTGCACCACGGTTGTGGCCGAGCCGTCGTCGGTCTTGTACTCGGCGGTGAACGTGAGCTGGCCCGACTTGCCCAGGCGATCGGCGAGGTCGCTGATCGCGGAGACGTTGTCGACGGTCTGCTTGACCTGGTTGATCAGGCCGCAGCCCAGCATGCCGGCGCCGAGCACGGAGGCGGTGGCCACGGACAGGATCCGGGAGCTGACTCGATGCATGCGCACAATGTGGGCCCCGGTGGCCGGGCGGGCAACGAACTGTCAGCAGGGTGACCCGTTGATGGTGCACTTGGTCGGCTGGGCCGCCTCGCCCTTGGCCTCGAAACCCATCCGGATCGTGCCACCCGCTTCCAGGTACGTGTTCCAGGACTGCGAGCGCAGCGTCAGCGTCCGGGCCTTCTGCTCGATCTTGGCACCCCACGTCGACGTGAGGTCCACGGCCTCGGGGAGTTCGAGCTGTACGGTCCAGCCCTCGACCGGCTGGGCGCTGAGGTTCGTCACGGTCACCTCGGCGTTGAAGCCGTCCTTCCACTTGTTGCGTACGGCGTATCCGGCCTTCATGGGATGCGTGCCGGCGGCGGCTGCGGACGGCGGTCCGCTCGCAGTCGGAGTGGGCCCGGCGGTGCGGGCGGATGCCGGCGGCGGCGGTGTGCCGTCCTTGGTCAGATACAAGACCGTCATGGTGCCCGCCACGAGGACCATCACCGCCGTGGAGACCATGAGCACCCGGTCACGTGTCAGATGCCACACCCGCGCGCAACTACCCTTACCGCCATGGAGGTAACCGTTCGGCGGGCACGGACCGCCGACGTTCGGGGGATCCGGCGGCTGGTGGCGATGTACGTCGCGGACCGGCGGCTGCTGTCGAAGCCCATGGTGACGCTGTACGAGGCCGTGCAGGAGTTCTGGGTGGCCGAGCGCGACACCGACGGCATGATCGTCGGCTGCGGCGCCCTGCACGTCATGTGGGAGGACCTGGCCGAGGTCCGGACCGTGGCGGTCGATCCGCTGATCCGCGGGCACAAGATCGGCCACCGCATCGTGACCGAGCTGCTCAGCTCGGCACGTGACATCGGAGTGCGGCGCGTGTTCGTGCTGACCTTCGAGACCCGCTTCTTCGGCTCGTTCGGCTTCGTGCCGATCGACGGAACGCCGGTCACCCACTCGGTCTACGAGGAGCTGCTGCGCTCGTACGACGAGGGTGTCGCGGAGTTCCTCGACCTCGAACGGGTCAAGCCCAACACCCTCGGCAACACGCGGATGCTGCTGCATTTGTAGGCTTCGCGGTGTGAGCGGTGTGAAGCGGGTAGCTGCGATCGACTGCGGGACCAACTCGGTGCGTCTGCTCATCGCCGACGTCGACGGCGGGCAACTCTCGGACGTCACCCGGCAGATGCGGATCGTGCGGCTGGGTGAGGGTGTGGACCGGACCGGGCGGCTGTCGCCGGCGGCCGTCGAGCGGACCCGGATCGCCCTCGTCGACTACGCGGCGGAGATCGCCGCCGCGGACGTGGCGGCGGCCCGGATGGTGGCCACCAGCGCGTCGCGGGACGCCGCGAACGCGGCAGACTTCGAGCAGATGGTCACGAGCGTGCTGGGCTTCGCGCCCGAGGTGATCACCGGCGACGAGGAGGCGCGCCTGTCGTTCACCGGCGCGGTGCGGGGACTGGACGCCGAGCCGCCGTTCCTGGTCTTCGACATCGGTGGCGGCTCGACCGAGTTCGTCGTGGGCTCGACCGGCGTCGACGCGGCGATCAGCGTCGACATCGGCTGCGTCCGGATGACCGAGCGGCACCTGCACGGCGACCCGCCGACCGCGGCGCAGATCGCGGCCGCCGAGGCGGACATCACGGCGGTGGTCGACCGGGCGCTGGCGGCCGTCGACGGCACGCGGGCCCGCACGCTGGTCGGCCTCGCCGGCTCGGTGACCACGGTGACCGGCCTGGCGCTGCACCTGCCGACGTACGATCCCGAGCGCATCCACCGCGCCCGGATCGCCGCCGCCGACGTGGCGAAGGTGACCGCGGACCTGCTGGCGGCGACCGCCGAGCAGCGGCTCGCCAGCCCGGTCATGCACCCGGGCCGCGCCGACGTGATCGGCGCCGGCGCCCTCATCCTGCGCATCATCCTGGAACGGTCCGCCGCCGACTCGGTCATAGCCTCGGAATCGGACATCCTGGACGGCATTGCGTTCTCCCTGGCCTGACCCTCCCCGAGGGCGCGCAGACGAGGCGTGCGGTCGGCTGCCCACCCCGTTGTCGCGCTATGAGACGGTGACGCACAGTCGTGCGGGCGGGCGTCTGTCGCTCGCGGTCGCCGCCGGCCCCGGGCGGCCGCGTTCCGGGCAACTCCATGATCATGGGAAAGATCTGGCTATCGGGGCAGCCACATCTTTCCATGATCATGGAGTCGGGCGGCGTGATCTTGGAGGGGGTCCCTCGCCTGTCGGATTTGTGTCAGCGCAGGTCAGCCGGTGCGGCGGACCTCGGCCCGGGACTGCTCCCGCGGCTCGGCCTCGTCGCGGGACCACCACCACCCGTACGTGAGCACGCCGTCACTCGGCATCGTCATGATGATCCTGGCCGGCATGGGGCCCTCGTAGGCGTTGAAGACGCCGGGCCGGCTTTCCGCGAATCGGGTCACGCCGGGCAGCTCAAGGCAGGTGACGTGCAGTTCCAGGCGCCCGGCCTCGCTCGTGGTGAGGATCGTGTGCTCGACGTGCTGCAGTCCCTTGCTGTCGCTGACCGCCTCGTAGTCCAGTGTCACGGCGTTGCCGCGCACCACCGAGGTCACCTTGATGCGGGCGACGAACGGCCCGGACTCCAATCCGTCGCCGCGTCCGCGGTAGACGCCAGGGGCTGCGGCGAGTCGTTTCAGGAGATCGGTCACGGCGCACACCGTAATACGACAGTGCACGAGGCTGCGCGCATTGGCCCTCTCCCGCTATCGTGAGCCGTCCCCAGCGGGCAAGAGGGTGGATTTTCCAAGCTCACACCCCTTTTGATCCGTTAGGGTGATCTTTGCGGCATACCCCGGAAGGAAGCACATGTCTGATCAGTACCCGCCGCCCGGCAGTTACCCGCCCCCCGGCGGGGGTGGCGGTTACCCGCCGCCCGGCGGTAACGACCCGTATGGGCAGCAGCAGCCCTCCTCCGGCGCCCCGTACGGGCCGCCGGCGAGTGGCGCGCCGTTCGGCGCCCCGCCGCCGCCTCCGAAGAAGAGCAACGCCGGCAAGATCATTCTGATCGTCGTCGGCATCATCCTGGTGCTCGCGCTCGTCTGCTGCGGTGGCATTTTCCTCTTCGCCAAGGACACCTGGAACGACATCGTCGACAGTGTCGAGAGCAACTCGGCGAACGCGAAGGTCGGCGACTGCCTGGCCGGCGACACCATCACCGAGGCCGGCAGCAAGAGCGTCAGCGTCAAGATCGTGGCGTGCGACGCAGCCGACGCGAAGTACAAGGTCATCGGCATCAAGAGCGGCGTGCCGCAGTCCGAGGCGCTCAAGAGCGAGCCCACCGTCTGCGACGCCTACGCGGAGGCGAACTACGTGCTCTGGCAGGGCCCCAACCCCAGCAGCGGCGACGCCCTCTGCCTCGCCGACGCGAAGTAAGGCGTGAAGTAGGGCGCGAACTAAAGCGCGAAGCAAGACGCGAAGTGCGAGTCGGCGACGCCGAGGAGGCGCCGTCGTTTCTCGCGGGGCGGTCCGCAGTGAGCGGGCCGCCTTTTGCGTCGACACGACTTCTGTACTTGATACTACTGTGCAATGCGCACTACTGTGCATGGCGTGGACACCACCCAGTTGCTCAAGGGGGTGCTCGACCTGGCCGTCCTCGCGGTCCTGCGGGAGGAGGACGGCTATGGCTACGACATCCTGCGCCGGTTGCGCTCGGCCGGCCTGGAGGAGGTCGGCGACGCTTCGGTCTACGGCACCCTTCGCCGGCTGTTCCAGGCCGGAATGCTGACCACCTACGTGGTCCCGAGTGAAGCGGGACCGCACCGCAAGTACTACGCGCTCAACGCCGCCGGCCGCACCCAGCTCAGCGCCTCCAGCAAGGTCTGGCGGGGCTTCGCGCAGACCATGGACCAGTTGATCGGGGAGACGGCATGACGGAGTCGGCGGCGTCCAGCAGCCTCGAGATCGACTACTACCTGGAGCGGGTCGCCGCCGCCCTGGCGGACCTGCCGCCCGAGGTGCGCGACGATCTGCTCGAAGACCTCCCGGCACACTTCGCCGAGGTGCTGGAGGAGCAGGGCGGCACCCTCGTCGACCGGCTCGGCCCGCCCGTGGCCTACGCGGCGGAGCTGCGCGCCGCGGCCGGCCTCGAAACCCCCGCCACCACCCGCCCCTCGCTGCCCGGCCGTCTCGACGGCATCGTCCGGCGGGTCCGCAAGGGCGCCGGCGTCGCCGACCGGAAGGTCGGCCGGCTCATCGGCTACCCGCGCGCGGCCGACTTCCTGCGCCTGCTGCGCCCGGCCTGGTGGGTCGCCCGGGCGGTCTTCATCGTGGTCCTGATCTTCGCGGCCGACATCATCCCGGCCGACCGCTTCGACGACCCGCTGGGCTGGTTGGTGCTGGCGGTGGCGGTCGTCGTGTCGGTGCGGATCGGCGCGACGGGCCGTCCCCGTGCCCCGAAGTGGCCGGGCTACGCGGTCACCGCGGTCGCCGTGGTGGGCGCGCTGTTCGTGGTGGCGAACTCGGACGGCATCCTGTACCGGTTCACGAACACGTTCCGCTACCAGTCGAACGAGCCCTACGATCGCTGGTCGCACGTGACGGACGTGTTCCCGGTGGACGAAAACGGCCGCCCGTTGCAAAATGTGACGCTCTACGACCAGGACGGTAACCCCATCACCCTGGGTGACTACTGGCGCTGCCAGAACAACGACCCGCACGACGGCACCGACCCCCGTCCGGCCCCGAGCTACCCGTTGTGCAAGGGCCCCCGCCTCGCCACCCCACCGCCCACGGCGACCACCGCCCCCTCCGCGACCCCGTCACTGTCCCCGCCGCTGTCCCCGACCCCGTGACGAGGCGACGGCCGAGTTGATCGTGGAGCGTTGTGGTGGCCGGGGCGACCACAACGCTCCACACACGCGAGTCGAGGCGGCCGCCACGGCCGGCTCCACCAGTGCTCCACGCGCGAGTCGAGGCGGCCGCCGCGGTCGGCTCCACCAGCGCTCCACGCGCGAGTCGAGGCAGCCACCTGGCGGCTGCGGCGGGCTCGGCTAGCGTTACGGGGTGACCCCCGCTCCAGCCGCCCGCCGATCCGACGCGCTCGACCTCCTCGACGCCGAGATCGCCGACTGCCGGCGCTGCCCGCGGCTGGTGGCCTGGCGCGAGGAGGTGGCGCGGACCAAGCGGGCCGCCTTCCGCGACGAGACCTACTGGGGCCGCCCGGTTCCCGGCTACGGCCCGCACCACCCGCGGCTGGCGATCCTCGGCCTCGCGCCCGCCGCGCACGGCGGCAACCGCACCGGTCGCATCTTCACCGGCGACCGCTCCGGTGACGTCCTCTTCGCCGCGTTGCACCGCGCCGGTCTCGCCAACCAGCCCACCAGCACCGGGCGTGACGACGGCCTCACGCTCTCCGCGACCCGGATCTTCTCGGCGGTACGGTGCGCGCCGCCCGACAACAAGCCCACGCCGGCCGAGCGGGACACCTGCGCGCCCTTCCTGCATCGGGAGCTCACCGAGATCCGCGACGACCTGCGGGTCGTCATCGCGCTCGGCGGGTTCGCCTGGGCCGCCTTCTGGCCCGCCGCGAAGGCCGTCTACGGTGTAGCACCGGCACGTAAGGTGCCGTTCGGTCACGGCGTGCTGTGGCAGGCCGAGGGTGCCCCCGCGTTGCTCGGTTGTTACCACGTGAGCCAGCAGAACACCTTTACCGGTCGGCTCACGCCAGGAATGCTGGACGAGATTCTCGCCCGCGCCAAAGGACTGGCCGGGTTGGACCGAAGAACCGACTGAGCGACGGGATTTCATGGACCGCACCACCAACCGCTGGTTGCCGGTGCTGGCCGTCGTCGCGGTGCTCGGCGTCGGGGCCGTGGCGGCGTCCACCTCGTCGCCGGAGATCACGAACCTGCCGGTGCCGCCGCCGGAGGCCACGAGCCCGCCGCCCCGGCCGACCGCCGAGGTGACCGCGTTACCGACCGTCGCCGGTGAACAGGGCGGCGGCTCGGCGTTCTCGACCCCCGACTGGTTGATGTACGCGGCCGTGGCGCTCTGCGCGGCGGTCGTGCTCGCCCTGATCGCCGGCCTCGTGGTCATGCTGCTGCGCAACGCCGCGCCGAAGCGGAAGCCGCGCCTGTTCGTCGAGCCGCAGGCGGCCACGCCGATGACGCCCGACACCGGGCAGGAGGTCATCGCCGCCGTCGACGCCGGCCTCTCCGAGCTGTCCGACACCGACGGCGACCCGAGGCGCGCGGTGATCGCCTGCTGGGTGCGCCTGGAGCGGGCCGCCGCCGCGGCCGGCACCCCGCGGCTGATCGGGGACAGCCCGACCGAACTGGTCACGCGGCTGCTGAGCGGCCACCGGGTGAGCCGGCCGACGCTGGAAGGGCTCGCCGAGGTGTACCGCGAGGCGCGGTACGCCACGCACCCGGTCGACGAGCGGTCCCGCCGGGCCGCGATCGAGGCGCTGCGCCAGCTCCGCGCGGAACTGGCCGGGGTCGCACAGGGAGGGGTGACGGGTGGCGCGTGACCGCGACGAGATGGTCGGCCTCGACGAGCTCTTCGACGCCGGGCGCGCGACCGTGCGCGCCGACCCGCGCCCGGTCCGGCGGCCGTCGCGGCCGTTCGACGGCCGGTGGTGGATCCGGCGGCTGTTCGTGGCGGTCGCGCTGACCACGGTCGGCTGGGGCGTGCTCTGGACGGCCCGCTACAGCATCTCCTATCCGCTGGTCCTCCTGACGATCGTGGCCACCCAGATCATGCACGAGGTGCTGCGCCAGGTCCGCGCCGAAGAGATACCGGCCGAGGTCACCGGCAAGGGCCTCGAGCCGGTCCGCCCGCCCGACCCCGCCACCGATCGGCTGCGGCTGCGCGACCCTGTGCCGACCGGCGACGGGTTGCGGCTCGCGATCGGCAAGTGGGACGACCGCCTCGTCTGGGGTGAGCGTGACCCCGGCAGGTTCGCCGCGTTGGTCGTACCGCGCGTGAGCGACCTCGTCGACGGGAGGCTGCGCCAGCGGTACGGCATCACGTTGAGCAGCGCCCCGGAGCAGGCCCGCCGGATCGTCGGTGCGGAGCTGTGGCAGTTGCTGCACTACACACCGTCCCGCGTGCCGAGCCCGCGGGACGTAGCATCGATCGTCGCGAAGGTGGAGGCGCTATGAAGACGCTCGCACCGGCCGAAGTGGGCCGGATCGCCAAGGTGGTCCTGGACCAGGTCGGCACGGTGGTCGTCGGCAAGCGTGACGCCCTCGAGCTGGTCCTGGCCGGCGTGCTCGCCGGCGGTCACGTGCTGCTCGAGGACCTGCCCGGCCTGGGCAAGACGCTGACCGCCCGCTCGTTCGCCCAGGCGCTCGGCATCGGCTTCCGGCGGTTGCAGTTCACTCCCGACCTGCTGCCCGCCGACGTGACCGGCTCGTTCCTCTACGACCAGCGCGCCCACGAGTTCACGTTCCGCGCCGGCCCGGTCTTCACCAACCTGCTGCTCGCCGACGAGATCAACCGCACCCCGCCGAAGACCCAGTCGGCCCTGCTGGAGGCCATGCAGGAGCGCCAGGTGTCGGTCGAGGGCGCCACGTACCGGCTGGACGCCCCCTTCCACGTGCTGGCCACCGCCAACCCGATCGAGTACGAGGGCACCTACCCGCTGCCCGAGGCGCAGCTCGACCGGTTCCTGCTGCGCGTCTCGTTCGGCTACCCGGAGGCCGACGAGGAGTGGGACGTCCTGCGCCGGCGCATGTCCCGGCGCCAGGAGGAGGCCAACCTCGAGCCGGTCGTCGACGCCGAGACGCTGCTGGCCATGCAGGCCGCGCTGGAGGACGTCGCCGTCGAGGACTCCATCGGGCGATACATCGTGGCGCTCACCGCGGCGACCCGCGTCCACCCGCAGGTGCTGGTCGGCGCCTCACCGCGTGGCTCCCTCGCCCTGCTGCTGCTCGCCCGGGCCGCCGCCGCGCTCAGCGGCCGCGACTATGTGGTGCCCGAGGACGTGAAGGCCGTCGCCGTCCCGGCCCTCGCGCACCGGATCACGCTGCGGCCGGAGATGTGGCTCAAGCGGATCGATCCCCGCTCGGTCGTGGCGGAGGTGCTGGCGCAGACGCCGGCGCCCGCGAGCGGCGCGATGCCCACGTACGGCGGAAGGCATGGCTGACACACCGGGGCCCCGGTCCCACGCGCGGCCGTTCGAGCCGACCCACGCGCTGGGCCGGGCGGTGCTGGTCTCCGGCGTGCTCGTGCTCGTCGCCGTGCTCACCGGCCGCTTCGACCTGGTCGTGCTGGCCGTGCCGTTCGCGCTCGGCACCGCGATCTCGCTGGTGCGCCACCCCGCCCGCACGCCGACGGTCGCCGTGACCGCCGCCGAGCCGTTCCTCGTCGAGGGCGGCGACCTCGACGTCCGGGTCGACGTCGGCAACCCCAACCCCTCCGGCTTCGACCTGGTGGTCGTCCGGCTGGTGGTGCCCGAGTGGGTGCGCCTCCAGCACTCCGACCGCCCGTACGCCGTCGACGTCCAGCCCGGCACCGTCGCCGGTGTCGACCTCGCCGGCCGGGTGCTGCGCTGGGGCCGGCACCCGCTCGGCCCGGTCACCGCGCATGCGATCGCCGCCGACGGCCTGCTCGTCAGCCGGGCCGTGCGGGCGCCGGCGCTGTCCCTGAAGGCGTATCCGGCGATCGAGCACTTCGACGCCGCCGAGGCCGTGCCCCGCGCCGCCGGGCACGTCGGCGGGCACCGCTCCCGCCGCACCGGCGAGGGCGGCGAGCTGGCCGGCGTGCGCCGGTTCGGCCCCGGCGACCGGCTGCGCCGCATCGACTGGCGGGTCTCGCTGCGCACCCGTGAGATCCACGTGGTGAGCACGCTGTCCGACCGCGACGCCGAGGTTGTCGTCCTGCTCGACGCGCTGCACGAGGCCGGCCGCTCCGGCGGCATCGAGGGCCGGGCCTCCGTGCTGGACACGACCGTCCGCGCCGCGGCGGGCATCGCCGAGCACTACCTGCACCGCGGCGACCGGGTGGCGCTGCTCCAGTACGGTGGGACCGTCCGGCACCTGCGCGCCGCCAGCGGCCGCCGGCACTACATGACCACGCTGGAGTGGTTGCTCGACGTCGCGCCGGCGGGCAACGCCGACGAGCCGCCGCCGTCGTCGTTCGGCCCGCACATGGTGCAGGGCAACGCCCTGGTCATGGTGCTCACCCCGCTGCTGGACATCCGCTCGGCGGCGATGCTGGCGAACCTCGCCCGGGCCGGCAGGTTCGTGGTCGCCGTCGACACGCTCGGCACGCCCGTACTGCCGAAGCGCTCCTCCGGCGATTGGGGCGACATCCCGCAGCGGCTGTGGGCCCTGGAGCGGCAGAACATCATCGCCCAGTTGCGCGAGCACGGCGTCCCCGTGGTGGCGTGGGGCGGCGCCGGCAGCCTCGACGAGGTGCTGCGCGGCGTCGCGCGCGTGGCGGTCGGACGGACGGTGACCGCATGATCGGCGAATTGCAGGAATACCTCGCCGGGCGGGTCGGCCGGTTCAAGGACGTGCGGGAACGGGCCGCCGCCGGGCCGCTGCTGGTCCGGCTGGGCATCGCGGTGTTCGCCGCGCTGTCCATGGTGCTGGCGTTCCCGTCCCAGGTGACGCGGAACCTCGCCGGCATCGTCGTCGCGGGGGTCGTCGCCCTGCTGCCGGCCGCCTTCCCGCGTGGCCGCATGGTGGGCCTGGCCGTCTTCGCCTGCGCGTTCGGCTGGCTGATCGGGACCCTCGTGTACGACCAGCCGCTCACCGTCACACGGCTGATCGCCCTGTCGACGGCGCTGTACCTGATGCACTCCCTCGCCGCGCTGGCCGCGGTGCTGCCGTACGACGCCGTCGTCGCACCCGGGGTGCTTCTCGGCTGGCTGCTGCGTGCCGGCGGGATCGTCGCGGTCAGCGCGATCGTGAGCGTGGTGCTCCTGGCCGTGGTCGAACTGGTCGCCGGCCCGGTGTTCCTGGTGGCCTCGCTGGTCGGCGTGGTGGCCGCCGGTGCGCTGGCATGGCTCGTCGCGCGGCGTGCCTGACCGCCGACGGCCATCGATCGGCTTCGAGGCTGTGTGGTCCGCGTAACAGCTCAGGTAACGCCCGTTACATGTCTGTGGCCTGACTGCTCTTAACCCCTGTCCGTCGTTAGCGTTGTCGACGTGGCTGCGAAGCGAATCCTCATCGTCGGTGCCGGGCACGTCGGCCTCTACGCTGCCCTGCGACTGTCCAAGAAGCTCCACCTCCACGAGGCTGAGGTCACCGTCGTCGACCCTCAGCCGCACATGACCTACCAGCCCTTCCTGCCCGAGTCGGCGGCCGGCAACATCTCACCGCGGCACACGGTGGTGCCGCTGCGGCGCGAGCTCAAGCGCTGCCACGTGCTGTCCGGCACGGTCACGAGCATCGAGCACGCGCGGAAGGTCGCCATCGTCCAGCCGATCATCGGCCCGGCCCGAGAGGTGCCGTACGACCACATTGTGGTGGCGCCCGGCTCGGTGTCGCGCACGCTGCCGATCCCCGGCCTGCGCGAGCAGGCGGTCGGCTTCAAGACCATCGGCGAGGCCATCTACCTGCGCAACAGCGTGCTCGACCGGCTCGACGTCGCGGTCACGACCGCCGACCCGGCGACCCGCCGGCGCGCGCTGACCTTCGTCTTCGTCGGCGGCGGCTACGCCGGCATCGAGGCCCTGGCCGAGATGGAGGACATGGTCCGCGGCGCGCTGCGCTACTACCCGGAGATCCCGAAGGACGAGGTCCACTTCGTTCTGGTCGAGGCGGCCAACCGGATCCTGCCCGAGGTCGGCGCGGAGATGGGCGCCTACACCGTCGCCCAGCTCATCAGGCGTAACATCGACATCCGGCTCGGCACGCGGCTCGAGTCGTGTGTCGACGGCGTCGTCGAGCTCTCCGACGGCGACCGCTTCGAGGCCGACACCATCGTGTGGACCGCCGGCGTCAAGCCGCACCCGATGCTCCAGGACACTGACCTGCCGCGCAACCAGCGCGGTGCGCTCATCTGCAAGCCGACGCTGCAGGTCGTGGACGCCGACGGCAAGGTGGTCGAGGGCGCCTGGAGCGCCGGCGACTGCGCCGCGGTGCCCGACCTGACCGCGGACGAGCCCGGCGCGCTGTGCTCGCCGAGCGCGCAGCACGCGGTCCGGCAGGCCTCCCGGCTGGCGGACAACATCGCCGCCGTGGTCCGCGGGCACGCGCCGGTCGACTACAAGCACAAGCACGTGGGCTCGGTGGCGGGCCTCGGCCTCTACAAGGGCGCGGCGCGGGTCTACGGCATCAAGGTGCGCGGCGTGCCGGCGTGGTTCATGCACAGGACGTACCACCTCAGCCGGATCCCCACCCTGAACCGGAAGATCCGGGTGCTGGTCGACTGGACCCTCCAGCTCGTCCTGCGCCGCGAGGTCGTCGCGCTGGGCTCACTGCACGAGCCGCGGGAGGCCTTCACCGAGGTCACCCAGCCGATCCCGCTGCCGGTGCGGACCGGGCACGACCGCATCGCGGCTTAGCGGCTCACGAGCGGGCTCGCCAGACCCAGACGTCGGCGACCCGCTCGCCCGGGCCGAGCAGCGCGTCGAGGGTGTCCTTGAGCACGGTGTGGTTGGGCTGCCAGTCGGCGAGCACGAAACACGACGCGCGCCAGTGGGCGATGTCCCGGCGCAACGCGATCCGGTCGTCGTCGCCGAGCCCGGGCGGGGTGCCGTTCTGCGCGACCCGTTTGAGCAACTGGGCCGTCGGCTGGGAGTAGACGCCCACGGCGGCCCGGCCGTCGCGGCCGTACGGGCCGATGAACCATCCCTGCGGCAGGGCGAACGCGACGCCGGTCGCCGCCGCCCAGCGCATCGCCTGCGGGTCCTGCGGGTCGGGCAGCGGCACCGGGACCACCGTGCCGTTCTCTGGGACGTAGCCCCGCCAGTACCCCTGCGTGAAGAACCGTGGCGCGGCGGGGCGTTCCTGGACGGGCAGCGGCGCCGGCACCAGCGGGGCGAGCGCGGCCACGACGACCATCGGCACGAGCAGGCCGAGGCTTTCGGTCCGGGTGATGGCGGTGTGCACGGTTCGGGCCAGGATGTAGGCGATCAGCGGTATGGCGGCCAGGGCGAACCGGGTCGGCAGCGCGGACTCGATCACCGGCAGGCCGGACAGCAGCGCGAACGGGGCCCACTGCTCGGTCTGCCGGTCGTCGATCGCGACCCGTGGGCCGAGCGCGAGCAGGCAGAGCACGACAGTGGTGAGCGCGGCCGCGACCACCGTGGCGCGCCGCCACATCCACAGCGTCGCGCCGAGCACCACGAGCAGCACCGGCCAGCCGAAGAAGGCGGTGTACTCCGCGGGCCCGCTGACCAGCTTCGCGGCGTCGTCGCCGCCGGCCAGGGAGAGTGGTGAGACGGTGGTGAAACTGAGCAGGTCGGCGGAGAAGAAGTCGGGCAGGAACACCCCGCCGTCGGCGCTCTGCGGTCCGTGGAACTGCAACCAGATCGGGTAGGCGAGGAGCGCGGTCGACAGCCCGCCCGCGATGGCGAGCCCGGCGAGAACCGACCGCAGCGGCGGCCGTGCCACGGCGGCGTACACCAGGCCGAACAGGCCCAGCGTGACCGCGGCCAGGAAGAGGACCTCCTCGCCGACGAAGAACTGCGCGGTGATCAACCCGCCGAGCAGCAGTCCCCGCCGGATGACGTGGTCACGCTCGCGGTTCAGCTTCACGAGGCACCACACGATCGGCGGGACCAGCCAGCCGGCGGTCATGTGCAGGTGGCCGTTCGACTGCGAGACCATGCCCGGCGCGAACGCGGTGAAGGCGCCGCCGATCCCCGCCGCCAGCCGGTGCATGCCCATGGTCCGGGCGAACAGCAGATACCACCCGATTCCCGTCGCCGCGAGGTTCATCCCCACAAGGAGGGCGAAGGTGTACGGGACGCCGAAGGCCAGCGTGACCGGCGCGAACAGCAGTCCCATCCCGATGAGCGAGGCGTTGGCCAGCAGGTTGACCCCGTCGGGGGCGTTCAGCATGCCCGTGACCAGGCTGAAGTCGCCGCGGTACGCTCGGGTGGCGTAGGCGAGGAACCACTCGTCGAGCGCCTGGTCGTTCGGGTTCAGCGCAAGTGTCCGGCGGGCCGGATCGGCCCAGAGGCCGTGCGTCAGCAGCGCCGCGGCCAAGGCGAACAGCAGGCCGACGCCGGTGTCCGCGAGCCCCGCCATAGGCCATGCGCGGCGATCACGCAACGGCGGAGCGGTCGATGCTGTGGCCGCCGGCGGCGCCATCTCCGCCTCGTCGGTCCGTGGAGCGCTGGTCACCCGGACGACAGTAACGGCCGTCCCCTTGTCGGTGTTGATGGTTCGTCGGACGGGCTACCGTGAGACGCGTTTCTACGCCCGGGTGGTGGAACGGCAGACACGGCCGCCTTAAAAGCGGCTGCCGCGAGGCGTGCGGGTTCGAACCCCGCCCCGGGCACCCTCAAACTCGCACGCTCCACTGTATGGTCATGTTCGCGGTACCCTGGTCGTACATGTGAATGCGACGCCCCTGGAGGCTGATCGTGCAGAGTTCCAATCCGGTGCTCACCCGCCTTGGCGAGGCGGCGCGACAAGAGCGTTCATCGGTGGCGGGTTACGGCACCGGTTACGCACCGGGATATCCACCGCAGGCCGCCCCGCGGACGATGACGCTGGACGACGTTGTCGTCCGGACGGTCGCCCTGCTGGCGATCACGGGCATCGTCGGCGCCGGCGCCTGGGTTCTCCTGCCGGCGGGCAGCGCGGCCACCGCGATCGCCCTCATCGGCTCGGTCGTGGCCGGCCTCGTGCTGGGCCTGGTCATCGCCTTCGCGCGGGTGACCAACCCGGCCGTGATCATCGCCTACGCCGCCTTGCAGGGTGTCGCGCTGGGCCTGTTCAGCCGGCAGTATGAGAGCTTCTACGACGGCATCGTCATCCAGGCCGTGATCGGCACCTTCGGCATCTTCGCCGTCATGGCGGTGCTCTACAAGCTGCGGGTCCTGCGGGCCACGCCACGTTTCACGAAGATGGTGGTCGGCGCTCTCATCGGCGTCGTGGTCCTCAGCCTGGCCAACTTCCTCTTCTATCTCTTCGACGTCAACCTGGGCCTGCGTGAGTACAGCGCCACCGGCAAGGTCGGCTGGCTCCCGATCGTCTTCAGCCTGGTCGTGGTCGTGGTGGCCGCGCTGACCTTCATCCTCGACTTCGACGCCGTCGAGCAGGGCGTGCGGTATGGCCTGCCGGAGAAGTACGCGTGGTACTGCTCCTTCGGCATCCTGGTCGGCCTGATCTTCCTGTACTACGAGATTCTGCGCCTGCTGAGCTACTTGCGACGCTGATGCCCGACGAAGATCAGCTCGGCGCTGCCGTGCGCAAGCTGATCGGACAGGTCGCACACTGGACGCCGTCCCGATGGGCGGCGTCCAGTGTGTCCGGGCCTGCCCGGTCCGACCTGGTGCACGAAGCGATCCAGTGGCTGGCCGACCGCTCGGCGGAGGCGGAGGGCCGGCCGGCGGTCCCGGTTCCACGTCTGGACAACGACCTGGCGTTGCCGGACCAGATGCGGGTGGTCGCCGCGGACCTCGCAAGGTTCGGCTCCCCGGACGACGTGGTCCAGGCCGCGGACCGCGTGAACGCTGTTCGCCGCGCCCTGTCCTCATGATCGTGGAGCGTTTCGGCGGCGGGCGCGACGCTGCGGACGCCACGCTGCGGACGCGACGCTGCGGACGCGACCAAAACGCTCCACGATCAGGGCAGACGACTACGTCAGGTGGGCCAGCAGGTCCTGGCGCGTGATGACGCCCGCGGGCTTGCCGTCGACCAGTACCACCGCGGCGTCGGCCTTTTCCAGCAGGGCCACGGCCTCGCCGACCGGCTGGCCGCCGCCGATCATGGGCAGCGGCGAGGTCATGTGGCGCTCGACGATGTCGTGGAGGTGGGCCTGGCCGGAGAACAGGGCGTCGAGCAGGTCGCGCTCCGCGATCGAGCCGGCCACCTCGCCCGTGACGACCGGCGGCTCGGCCTTGAGCACCGGTAGCTGGGAGACGCCGTATTCGCGCATGTAGTCGATCGCGTCGCGGACCGTCTCGTTCGGGTGGACGTGCACCATCTCGGGCATCCGCCCGCCCTTGCCGGTGAGGACGTCGGCGACCGTGGGGGTCTCCTCGGCGGTACGGAGGAAACCGTAGCGCGCCATCCAATCGTCGTTGAAGATCTTCGACAGGTAGCCGCGGCCGCCGTCGGGCAGCAGCACGACCACCACGGCGTCGGCGGAAGCCTCGCGGGCGACCTTCAGCGCCGCGGCCACCGCCATGCCGCAGGAGCCGCCGACGAGCAGGCCCTCCTCGCGGGCCAGGCGGCGGGTCAGCTCGAACGACTCCTTGTCGGAGATCTCGACGATCTGGTCGCAGATGGTCTTGTCGTACGTGGTCGGCCAGAAGTCTTCGCCCACGCCCTCGACCAGGTACGGCCGGCCGGTCCCGCCCGAGTACACCGAGCCCTCCGGGTCGGCGCCGATGATCTGGACCGCGCCGCCGGAGACCTCCTTGAGATAGTGGCCCACGCCGGAGATCGTGCCGCCGGTGCCGACACCGGCGACGAAGTGCGTGACCCGGCCGTCGGTCTGCTCCCAGACCTCGGGTCCGGTGGTTTCGTAGTGCGAGCGGGGGTTGGCCGGGTTGGCGTACTGGTCGGGCTTCCACGCCCCGGGGATCTCCCGGGCCAGACGGTCCGACACGTTGTAGTAGGACCGCGGGTCCTCGGGGGCGACGGCGGTCGGGCAGACGACCACCTCCGCGCCGTAGGCCCGCAGGACGTTCTGCTTGTCCTCGCTGACCTTGTCCGGGCAGACGAACACGCAGCGGTATCCCCGCAGTTGGGCCACCAGTGCCAGCCCGACCCCGGTGTTGCCGGAGGTGGGCTCGACGATCGTCCCGCCCGGCTGGAGCAGGCCGGATCGCTCGGCCTCCTGGACCATGCGCAGCGCGATGCGATCCTTCACGCTGCCGCCGGGGTTCAGGTATTCGACCTTGGCGAGGACCTTGGCGGAGATGCCGGAGGTGACGTTGCGGAGACGGACGAGGGGGGTGTTGCCCACCAACTCGACGACGTTGTCGTAGTAGCGCACGTCGCCCAGCGTATAGCCCGAATCCGGGTCACCCGACGACCTGCCCCTGGATGACGCTGTCGCGCTGCTTCTCCCACTCCAGGAAGCGTTCGAGCTCGTCGAGGAGGGCGCCCGCGAAGTATCCCGCGACCGCCACGTCGTCGACGACGCCGAGGACGAGCAGGAAGAGCTCGGGCACGGCGTCGATCGGCGAGACGATGTAGACACCGGCGGCAGCGATCATGGCCAGCCGGGCGCCGCCGTCGTATTCGCCCTTGAAGGTCGCCTTGATCATTCGCGGGATGGCGGCCAGCCGCCTGCCGAGCCCCGGCGTGTCCTTCTTGAAGACCCGCACGAGGGCCGTCCACGCCATCCGCCGGCGCAGCGCGCTGTCCGCCATGTCGTCAGACCTCCCTGTGGTCCCTGTGGTCCCTGTGGTCCCCGTGGTCCCTCTGAATGTAATGGTGCCCGTCACCATCCAACGGCAACCGTCGCTGGGATCGGCGCGGTAAGAATGACGACATGGATCTCGACGAGGCTCGAGCCGTCCTGGCCGAGCAGCATCACGCCGTGCTGGCGACAAGACGGCCGGACGGCGGCGTGCAGATGTCGCCGGTGCTGGTTGCGGTCGACGACGCCGGCCGGGCGGTGATCAGCAGTCGGCTGGCGGCGTTCAAGGTGAAGAACCTGCGGCGTGACCCGTGGGCGGCGGTGTGCGTGCTGCCCGACGGCTTCTTCGGCCGCTGGATTCAGGTCGAGGGTGAGGCGGTGATCGTACCGCCGCCGGAGAGTGTCGAAGGCTTGGTCGACTACTACCGTCGGGCAACCGGAGGGGACCATCCCGACTGGGATGACTACCGTGCGGCGATGCTTCGTGAGCAGAGGGTGCTGATTCAGGTGGAGCTGACCCGGGCGGGGCCGGATCGGTCGGGATGAGGACGATCGCCAACCGGAGGAATGCCGACGAATACTCGAGGAGTGGAGATTAGCCTCGGGATCGCGGGTGACCTCGGGGACGGAAGGCGGGGGCGTTGAAGCTTCGGTCAGAGCAGGTGCGGCGAATCGCCACAGCGGCCGCGGTCAGCGGTGGCGGCATCGCCGGGGCCGGTGTGCTGTTCTACGGGCTGGTGCTCGGGCAGGCGATGCTGGCCCGCAAGACGATCCCGCAGGTGGTCAGCCCGCCGCCGCGCGCCGACGGCACGTACGGCGCCGACTACGACGGCGAGCCGATCCGCCTGGTGGTGCTCGGCGACTCGTCGGCGGCCGGTTACGGTGCCGAGCAGTCCAGTGAGACCTTCGCCGCGGCGGTCGCCGCCGGCCTGGCCGAGCAGCAGCGTCGGCCGGTCTGGACGCGCTGCCTCGCGGTCGTCGGCGCCGAGTCCAATGGCCTCCCGCCGCAGGTCGAGGTGGCACTGCGGCACCGGCCCGACGTGGCGGTCATCTGCGTCGGCGGCAACGACGTCACGCACCGGGTGAGCGTGGTCTCCGCGGTGCGGCACCTGGTCGAGGCGGTGCGCAAACTGCGCGCGGCCGGTGTCGAGGTGGTCGTCGGGACCTGCCCCGACCTCGGCACGATCCGGCCGATCCAGCCGCCGTTGCGCTGGCTGGCGCGACACTGGAGCCGGCAGCTCGCCGCCGCGCAGACCATCGCGGTCGTCGAGGCGGGTGGCCGCACGGTGTCGCTCGGCGACCTGCTCGGCGAGCTGTTCTACGCGGAGCCCGACCGGATGTTCAGCGTCGACCGGTTCCACCCGTCCGGCGCCGGTTACCTGGCCGCCGCCCAGGCCGTGTTGCCCACCGTCGTGGCAGCGTTGACGGAGCCGACTCCGGCCGCGGTGACCTCGCTCGTGTCGGGCGAGGGCATCCGTTCCCTGCCGCAGGCTGCCGTCGAGGCCGTGCACCGGCCCGGCACCGAGGTCAGCGCGACCCAGGTCGCCGGCAAGGACCGCGGCCCGGCGGGCCGGTGGGCGCAGTTGCGCCACCGGGTGTGGCACCGGCTGCCGCAACAGGCCGCGCGACAGCCCAGTGCCGCACGCAGTGAGGAGCTGACATGAGCGTTGTCCGGCGGTTCGCTCGCCTCGCGACCGTCACGGTGATCGCCGGGACCGTCGGCGGCGCCGCGGTCCTGGCCGCCCAGGCGGTCGCGGCCCGGACCCGCACGTATGCGAAGCCCGACATGCGGCTGGCGATGCGCTCGTCGATCGGCGCCGCCGGCAAGCCGCCGATGCGGCTGGTGCTGCTCGGCGACGCGACCGCGCTCGGCGTCGGCGTCGACCGCGTGGCGGACACCGTCGGCGGCCAACTCGCCGCGCTGCTCGCCGAGGGCTCGGCCGGCCGGCGGGTGGAGCTGTCCAGCGTCGCGGTGGCCGGTTCGCGCTCGTCCGACCTGGCCACGCAGGTGGCGCGGGCCCTCGTCGGGCCGAAGCCGGACGTCGCCCTCCTCCTCGTCGGCACCAACGACGTCATGCACCTCGGCCGGGCCGTCGACGCCGCCGAGCACCTCGGCGCGGCGTGCCGGCGGCTCCACGACGCCGCCATTCCCGTGGTGGTCGGCACCTGCCCCGACTTCGGCGCGCTGCGCGCGTTCGCGCCGCCGCTGCGGCAGCTACTCGGCTTGCGCAGCCGGCGGATGGCCCGCCAGCAGGCGGCCGCCGCCTCGGCGGCCGGCGCGGTGGTCGTCGACCTGGCGGCCCGCACGGGTGCCGTGTTCCGGGCCGACGCGGGCACGCTCTGCCACGACGGATTCCACCCGTCGGCGGACGGCTACCGGGTCTGGGCTCACGCCCTGCTGCCGGCCGTGGAGGAGGCGACGGCGGTCCGCGGTGCCGCCTGAGAGCGTCTACAGGTTTGTCACAGCCGCTCGCCCGGTTCGGTTACCGAAGCGTAGCGTGAAGTCATGCCGGAAGCTGTCATCGTCGCCACTGCCCGGTCCCCGATCGGCCGTGCCGCGAAGGGATCGTTGCGCGACCTCCGCCCCGACGACCTCACCGCCACCATCGTCCGGGCCGCACTCGACAAGGTCCCGCAGCTCGACCCGCGGGACATTGAAGACCTCTATCTGGGCTGCGGCCTGCCCGGCGGTGAACAGGGCTTCAACATGGCCCGCGTCGTCGGCACGCTGCTCGGGTTCGACCACCTGCCGGGCGCGACCACCACGCGATACTGCGCGTCGTCCCTGCAGACCACCCGCATGGCCTTCCACGCGATCAAGGCCGGCGAGGGCGACGTGTTCATCTCGGCCGGTGTCGAGTGCGTGTCGCGGTTCGCGCGCGGAAACTCCGACGCGCTGCCCGCCGAGGCGCAGAGCGCGGTCGGCGGCCCTTGGCAGAACCCGCGGTTCGCCGACGCCTACGCCCGCACCGCCAAGCATGCCGAGGGCGGTGCCGACGACTGGCACGACCCACGCGAGGACGGCGAACTGCCCGACATCTACATCGCGATGGGCCAGACCGCGGAAAACCTCGCCGAGATCGAGGGCGTGACCCGCGAGGAGATGGACGAGTTCGGGGTCCGCTCGCAAAACCTCGCCGAAGCAGCGATCAAGAATGGCTTCTGGGCTCGTGAGATCACGCCGGTGACGACGCCGTCCGGTGACGTGGTGTCGACCGACGACGGCCCCCGTGCCGGCGTGACGATGGAGGGTGTCGCCGCCCTCAAGCCGGTGTTCCGCCCCGACGGCCGCGTCACGGCGGGCAACTGCTGCCCGCTCAACGACGGTGCCGCGGCCGTGGTCATCATGAGCGACGTCAAGGCGCGGGAGCTCGGCATCACGCCGCTGGCGCGCATCGTGTCGACCGGCGTCACCGCGATGTCGCCGGAGATCATGGGCATCGGCCCGGTCGAGGCGTCCCGCAGCGCTCTCAAGCGCGCCGGCATGACGGTCGACGACGTCGACCTCGTCGAGATCAACGAAGCGTTCGCCGCGCAGGTCATCCCGTCGTACCGCAACCTCGGCATCCCGCTGGAGAAGCTCAACGTCAACGGCGGCGCGATCGCGGTCGGCCACCCGTTCGGCATGACGGGCGCTCGCATCACCGGCACGCTGATCAACTCACTGCAATGGCACGACAAGTCGATCGGCCTCGAGACGATGTGTGTCGGCGGCGGTCAGGGCATGGCGATGCTCCTGGAGCGACTCTCCTAACCCCCTCGGTCCGTTGATCTTGCAGTTGTGGTGCCATGACACTCCCTGAATGTCCGGGTTTGTCAGGCACCACAACTGCAAGATCGACGGGGTGGGGGTTCGGGAGGCCGATACGACGCACGATGGGATGACTCGGGCGGCGCGGTTACGCCAGCAGTGATTTCGCCGGCAGGTCGAACCAGCGCAGCGCCTCGAAGCCGGGGGAGACGACACCGTCCGGCTCGTCGACCGGTGGCAGGGACTCGAACAGGTCACGGGCGAACCGGAGGTACTCCGACAGGGCGGACTCGGGCGCCCGCTCGTGCCGTGACGGCCAGCGCAGCTCGCCGGCCTCGTCGTAGCGCAGCTCCGACAGCCGCAGCGGCGGCTCGACCAGGCCGTCGCGGTGCTTCCACAGCCCGGATTGCGGATCGAACCGGTACTGCGGCAACAGCGCCCAGCCGTGGGTGGCCACGAGGTGGACCGCGTCCACGATGTACCGGAACACGGCCTCGGAGATGAAGTAGTTGAAGCTGACCCGCACCCAGCCCGGCTTGATCCCCTCGCACCCGGCGATGATCTCCTGCTCGAAGCGGTGCGAGCGCTCGACGTCGATGCCGAGCAGCCGGTGCCCGTACGGGCCGGCACACGAGCAGCCGCCTCGAGACTGGATGCCGAAGAGGTCGTTGAGCAGCGCCACGACGAAGTTGTGGTGCAGGTAGCGGCCCCGCGGCCGGCGGATCACGAACGAGACGATCGACAGCCGCGCCGCGTCGAGGTTGCCGAGGATCTCGATGTTCGGGTTGGTCCGCCACGACGCGATCGCCTCGCGCAGGAACCGCTCCTCGAGCCCGCGGATCGTGTCGGTGCCCACCGCCTGCTTGAGCTGGAACACGAGCCCGGCGCGGATCGACTCGACGATCGCAGGTGTGCCGCCCTCCTCGCGGTGGGCGGGGTCGGCGATGTAATGGTGGTCGGTCGGGTTGACGTAGTCGACGGTGCCGCCGCCGGGCACGGTCGGCACCCGGTTGGTGAGGACCTCGCGCCGCACGACCAGCACACCCGGGGTTCCCGGGCCGCCGACGAACTTGTGCGGCGAGATGAACACGGCGTCCTTGTGCTCGCCCGGCTTCGGCCCGTACATCGCCACGTCGACGTACGGCGCCGCGGCGGCGAAGTCCCAGAAGGACAGCGCGCCGTGCTCGTGCAGCAGCGCCGAGATCGCGTGCGTGTCGCTCACGATGCCGGTGACGTTGGAGGCCGCGGAGAACGAGCCGATCTTCAGCGGCCGCTCGGCGTGGCGCTCCAGCTCCGCCCGCAGGCGCGCCAGGTCGATGTGGCCGTCGTGATCCTCCGGGATGACGATGACGTCCGCGATGGACTCCCGCCACGGCAACTCGTTGGAGTGATGCTCGAACGGCCCGATGAACACGACCGGGCGCTCCTCGGCGGGGATCCGCGCGGACAGTTCGTACCGATCCTCGAGGCCGGCCGGCACCCGCAGGCCCAGGATGTGGACCATCTTGTCGATCGCGGCGGTCGAGCCGGAGCCGGTGAAGATGACCACCGTCTCCGCGTCGCCACCGACGGCCTGGTTGACGATCTGCCGGGCGTCCTCGCGCAGGCGCGTCGTCTGCAGGCCGGTGCCGGACGACTCCGTGTGGGTGTTGGCATACCTCGGGAGGACCTCCTCGCGGACGAACCGTTCGATGAAGTCGAGGGCGCGACCGGAGGCCGTGTAGTCCGCGTACGTCACGCGACGGGCGCCGAAGGGGCCCCACATCACTTGGTCGTCGCCGATCACCGCATCGCGGATCCGTGACAAGAGGGGGGTCTCCATAGCGTCATTATGCGGGCAACCGCCGCAGCGCCCGAAGGGCTCGGCGGGCCTTCTTCCCGTACGCCACGCCGTCCTCTTTCGAGTGGTCGGGCGGATGTCGCACTGCTTGTCCGCCCCGCCGGCGAGCCCGACTGTTTAACGTTTCGTCCGGAGGTTCTCAGGAAGCCTCATGGAGTTTGGGGGTAGGGAAGTTGGTCAGTGTTGACCAGTCCGAGCCAACAGACGTGGTCGATCGACTGTTATGGCGGGACGCCACACAGATCCTGAGCCGGCACAGCGAGTCGGACGCCGACGGCCAGTGCCTCTGGTGCGGGCGGGAGTGGCCGTGCGCGCCACGCCGGCTCGCGGAGAACGCCGCCGAGGCGTCCCGGCGCCCGTGGAACGAAGCGTGGACCGCCCGCCACGACCTGTACAGCCTTCGGACGATGCCCGACTGGCGCATCGACCTCGGTAGCAAGCCCCGGTCGCGAGGCGGTTGGCACCGCGCCGGCGGCAACCGGGGAACCTTCCTCTAGCACGATCGTTGATCCAGCGGAGACTTCGGCGCGCCCGCCAACGCTACGCAGTCCCGCAACACAAAGACCCGCCCGGGTTACGGTCGCCGGCATGCCTCCGCCGGCTCCGAACGCCTCCGGCCAGGCGTCCTCCCCAGGGATCGGGCGGGTCTACCCGGCAGGCGAGGGCACAGGTCGTGGTTCCCCCGCATATATCGCGATGATGTGCCCTCGCCTGCCAAAACCCTTCGGGCCCCGGTTCTGCCGGGGCCGTTCTTGTGCCGATTTGAGTAACTCTCAGCTATCACGCTGTTACTTTACGTCATGTAGTTCGTATCCCACTGTGGTGACCACCGGAGGAGACCACAAACATGCACGTGAAGAAACTCATCGGCGGGTCGCTCGGAAGAGCCACCGCGGTCGCCGGCCTCGCCGCCGGCATGCTCGTCGCCACGGCCGCCCCGGCCTTTGCCGGCCTGCTCACCCTCAGCAACATCACGGGCCCGCTCACCGGCGGCAACACCGTCACGGCGTCCACCGCCGACGGTACGAAGCCGTACAGCTCGGCCGCGGTCGTCAACGTCCAGCTCCAGTTCTCCGCCGCTGGCACCTGCACCCCGACCTACCAGACGGTGAACGCCACGACCGGCATCGGCGGCACGGCCACGGCGCCCATCATCGGCGTCGGCGTCGGCACCGCCGGCGGCTCGGTCACGCTGATCACGGCGAGCAAGATCGCGATCAAGATGCCCACGTTCACCGTGGCCGGCAAGTACGGACTCTGCGTCTACTCGGGCACCACGGTCGCCGCCACCGGCGTGACGGGCAGCCCGCTGATCTCCAACGCCTCCTACTCCGTCGCCACCCCGTCGACCGCGACGACGGTCTCGCCGACCACCGGCCCGGCGCAGGGCGGCACCCTGGTCACCGTGACCGGCACGGCGTTCCCGACGACCGCTGGCTCGATCACGGCGAGCGTCGGCGGCGTGGCCATGACCAACGTGACGCCGATCAACGCGACGACGTTCACGGCCATCACTCCGGCGCACACCGCCGGTGGGCCGTTCACCGTCTCGGTGACCACCGCCGGTGGCACCGTGCAGTCGAGCGGCACCTTCACCTTCACCAACGGCATCACCGTGCTGCCGAACACCGCGCCGAACAGCGCGAACATCACGCTCGACGTCCTCGGTGTGGGCTTCTCCGGCCTGAACTTCGCCTCCACGGCCAACTCGGCCCCGGACGCGGCCACCTTCGACGAGGCCAACGCCCACGTGTACCTCGTCAAGGGCCAGTACGACCCGGCCGACAACAGCGGCGTGAAGACCAACGGCCAGGTGATCGAGTGCACCGACGTCATCACGGTCTCGGACAGCGAACTGCTGTGCACGTTGAAGCTCAACAACGGCGGCACGTCCAACGCCATCGTCCCCGAAGGCACCTACACGGTGACCGTCGTGGCCAACGGCTCGATCGGCGCCACCGCGGCCCAGCGCAATCAGTCGATCATCTCCAGCGGCGCGACCTTCACCGTCGCCGCCTACCTGTGATCCGCTGAAACGACAAGCGGGGCGCCCCGGCCGGGGCGCCCCGCTCTGTTCTTGTGCCGGCTACCGGAGTTCGTCCCACGCCTCGTCGATCGCGGCGACGCTGATCTCCCGCGACGGGTGCCCGTCGAGGGAGACGGCGACGGTGTAGACGCTCTTCACCGGACTCGTCCGCCAGCAGATCAGCAGCTCGGGCTTCGTGACGACGGGCCCGCCCGGTACGAGCCGCAGCTCCTGCGTGCAGCGCGCGGAGCCGAACGGCTCGCCCTGGCCCGCCACCCAGCCCAGCTCACGCTGGCCGGTGAGGTCCGTCCGGCCGGACACGACGCGGAGCGTGGCCCGGTCGGTCTGCAGCGAGCCCGTATTGCGGATGGAGATTGCCGGTTCGGCGCCGGGTGTTCCAGGTGTACCGGCTGTGGCGCTCGGGCTGGCGCTCGCGCTCGCACGGCCGGCGGTGGTGGCGCCGGGGCTCGTCGCGCCGCCCGGAGCTGTGCCGGCTCCGGCGGTCGGGCCTGGGCCGCCGCTCTGGCCCGCGCCGATCGGGGCGGTGCCGCTCTGTCCCGGGCTGCCCGGGCTCATGCTGCCGGTCGAGCTTGCGCTGCCGGTCGGGCTTGCGCCGCTTCCCGGGTCGGTGCTGGTGCCCGGTTCGGCGCCGGCGGCCGCCGACGGTGTTTCGGCGCGGGCGGCATCGGCGGTCTTCGCCGCATTGGCCCCCTGCTGGGCGGCCGCACCGGTGGTGGTGAGCACCGCCATGAGTCCGGCCGCGCCCAGAAGTATCGGTCGGGCCCTGAGGCGCCGACCGGTACCGAGGTCGTCGTTGTGCATGCTGGTGATCCTTCGCGGTGATCGATGACCGGTCGCCCTCCTGTTCACGGGCGGTTGGCCCCGAGCCCTCATGATCCCATTTTGTCCGTATATATCCGATCAATTCTCGCGAACTGGCTGCTGGTCGGGTTGCTCGTCTGGTCGGTGGCGAGCACCGCCCGGGTTCACACCGAGGAGGTTCGGCGTTCGAGTTGGAGGGCGTTAACCTGGATTTACCACCACTTCGAATACCGCCTCAGGACCTTCCCCGCCGGTTCTGACTCAGCGCTGTCCTCGAACCGGTCGGGCTCTGTCGCCTGATCTGTCTTTCACCGCAGGACGTAGATTGTGGCGAACGCGACGCCGCCAGCGAGACACATCGGAAAGCGGCCGGGGCTGCGACGAGCGCGTGGGTGGCTGAGCACCGTCCTGGTTGGGGCGCTCGGCTGCCGCGCCGCTTTGCGGCTTGCCAACGGGATGAGTGGCTGAGGTGGTCGCCGCTCGCGCTCAGCCTGCTGGCGCCGCACGCGCCGGCATCGGCCAGCGCGGCGGCTTCGCTATCGTCGATGCGTGACGGACGGACGCTCAGCCGAGTTGACCCGCTGGACCATCCACGGTGAGCGCATCGTCGACGACACCCGCCGGGCGAAGCTCAGCATCGCCGAAGTTGAACTACCCGACGGCGTGCGGTTCGAGCAGTACGTGCTCCGCGTGCCCAAGGCCGCCATGATGCTCGTCGTCGACGACGAGGACCGGGTGCTCATGATGTGGCGGCACCGGTTCATCATCGACCGCTGGGTGTGGGAGCTGCCGGGCGGCTACGTCGACGATGCCGAGGACCCGGCCATCGCCGCCGCCCGAGAGGTCGAAGAAGAGACCGGCTGGCGGCCCCGTGAGGTCGAGTTCCTGCTGTCGATCCAGCCGATGGTCGGCACCGCCGACGCCGAGAACCTGCTGTACCTCGGCAGGGGAGCACACCTCACCGGCGCGCCGATCGACGTCAACGAGGCCGAACGTATCGGATGGATCCCGCTCGACGACGCCCTTGACCTGATCGCGCGAGGTGAGATCGTCGGCGCCGCCTCCGTCGCGGGCTTGCTGCGGTTGCTGGCGATGCGCAAGGAATAGCTACCGCAGCAGGGCGCTCACCCGCGTGTTGAACTGCCGCACGACTGGCGACTTCCCGTATGGCGCAAGGCTGTTCTGCAACTCGCGGAGGTAACCGTGTGCCCGCGCCGAGTGCAGTCGTGTGGTGAGTTCCAGCGCCTTGTCGCCGATCGCGCAGGCCCGTGCGGCGTCACCGACCTGGGCGCACGCGATGGCGAGGAGGAGCAGGTTGAACGTTCGGCCGCGCACGTAACGGCTGTCCATCTTGAGCGACTGCACCGCAAACCGCTCGGCCTGCTTGCCCTGCTTGAGTTCGCGAAAGCAGTGGCCGAAGCGGGCGGCCAGGTACGCCTCGTCGAAGTACGAGATCCACTGCGGGTCGCGGCTGCGATCGGCCCGGTCGAGCGCCACCTCCGCGCGGCTGAGCAGCGCGGCGCACGTCATCGCGTCGCCGAGGCGGGCGTGCGCGTGGGCCTGCATTACGAGCGCTTCGGCGACGAGGACCGGCACGCCGGCGTGGTCCGCCGTTCGGCCGGAGGCCCGGGCAAGCTCGACCGCTACTGCCGAGTCGCCGAGGTAGACGGCCTGGTGGCTCATCGCGGCCAGGATCTCCGCGCCGAGCGGCTTGTCGTCGGCGGCCTTCGCCAGGTCGAGCGCCTGGATCATGTAGCGCTGGCCGAGCGCGTGTTCGCCGTCGTCGTACGCCATCCAACCGGCGAGTTGTGTGGCTTCGGCCGAGGCACTGAGCAGCGCGCGGCCGGTGGCGTGGTCGAAGCGGCCGTCGCGGAGCAGGGGAGTGACCTCGTTGTCGAGGTAGCGCACGAGGGTCTGCCGCAGGCGGCCGCCGCCGTACTGGTTGTCGAGCTGCCGGAAGGTGCCGGTCATCTCGCGGATCATGTCAACGTCGGGTTGACCGACCGCCCGTTGGCCGGTCTTGGCCAGGTCGACCTGACCCTCACCGGTGAACCAGCGCAGCGCGGGCAATGTGAAGCCCGCCGCCGTGAAGGCGCCGTACCGCAGGACTTCCCGACGTTCCACGTCACCTCGCCACAACTCGACCGCAGCCGCTACGCCGTCCTGCCAGGTCCCGGACACCGCCGCCGGGGGTTCCAGGCCGGCCGAGGCGTGACCGCCCGGCGCGAGGCCCAGCAGGACGCGCGGTGTCGACGGCATGCCGAATCCGTCGGCGATCCGTTCCAAGACGTCGATCACCATCACCTTGCGCCCGGCCATGATCCGGCTGACGTAGCCCTGTTCGAGCCCGGCCGCTATGCCGAGCTGGGTCTGGCTGGCGCCGGTATGACGGCGGACGAGCTGGAACAGCGTGCCGATGTCACGCTCGGTGAGCGCGCCTCGCACGTCGTCGCGCGCCCAGAACTCGTCCGGGACGCGCAGCGGGTCGCTGGCTCGGTGCGCCATGTGGCCGAGCGTAAGGCGGCCTCGGTGAGGAGTCGAGCACGTCATGTCACGGTGACATGCGTCGACGCCATGCCCGAGCAGGGAGACCTACGGAATGGTCGGAGTCGGCGCCGGGGTGAGTGGAGGCGTCAGGGACCACCGCGGCTGGGCGGTCGCCGGGTCCCGTATCCCGCTCATCCCGGCTGCCGTCCAAACCAGCCGTCGTCATCACGGGAGGCTCGCAGTGACCGTGCTGCCGTACAACCGCACCAATCCGCCGCTCGATCCGCCGGCCCAGTGCCGGAACCGGCTCATGTGGCAGGTCAGCCGCCGACTCTTCGGCGATCACCAACCCGGTCCGGACGGCTGGTGCCAGGTGTGCCGGCCGTACCAGTACTACCCATGTGTCGGCCGCCAGCTCGCCGACATCGGGATGGAGGCGGCACACCTTGTGCCGGACGGTTCACCGTGGCGCCTGATCAACGTGTCACCGAGAAATCAGCGGCGATAAGGAGCTTGTATGGAGGAACGCGGTGCACAGCAGACGGCCCGGCTGTTGATCGACACCGGCAAGTGTCGAGTCGAAACTCACCCCCAGCATGGGGTGGTGATCACCGGGTTGTTGGTCGCCAAGGTGGTCGACGGCCGGACCGTCATGGTCCCCAGCAGGTAGCAAAACGGGCGCCCGATGAGGGGCGCCCGTTTCGTTCGTCGAGGGATCAGGCAGGCAGCGTTCCGACCCTGATGGGGCAGGTCATGCCGTTGGGGCCATGGTTGCAGTACCCGTTGGGGTTTTGTCACTTGAAAGGTACTGCTGGTGGTTGGAGTACCTCAGAGGCAAAGTGCGGCGGCGATGTCGCTGACCTTCTGGACCAGGCGCATCGATCCGGGGATCTCTCGGAAGCCGTGGTGCTGATAGAAGCCGTGGGCCGCCCCGTCGATCGCGTCGATGACCACAAACCTGGCGGCAACGGTCTGTGTGGCGACGACGATCCGGTGGAGCGCGTCGGAGAGCAGTACGCCGCCGTGGCCCTGACCGTGCAGAGTCTTGTCGAGTGCAAGGCGGGCGAGCAGCACGGCCGGGATCTGAGCTGGATAGCCCCGGCCGAGTGCGCGAGGAAGGTCTTGGCGCACGATGAGATGCGCGGCGATTGTGTAGTACGCGACTACGCGACGATCCTCGTCCCATACGAACGTGCGGCCCGTGCGCCGGGCCTCGGTCGTCATCGCGTGCTGCTGGAGCCAGTCATCGAGGTCGGGCTTACTGCTGTCGAAGAAGCTGGTGTCGTGCTGCTCGCTCAGGGCTTCGCTGATGAACGGCACCTGGGCTTATCGTCGTTCCACGATGCGGCGAGCCCGTTGCGCGGCGGCCTGCAGCGCTTGGTTCGGCGTTGCCGGCTGGTCGAGCGCGGCAAGAAGCTCGTCGAAGAACTCCGCCGGCACAGCGGTGGCCATCATGTGCTCTCGCAGGACGCGTTCGGCGCGCTCTTCCGCCGCCGTCCGTGCGAAGTCTGACGTGCTCTCGTGCACGAGATCTGCCGCTTGCTGGATCCGTCTTTTGGCTTCTGGCCGCAGGCGGAACTCGAAGCGCGCGGATGCTGCGATGGTCATCGAGCCCCCTTGCTGTCCGTACGATTGTACGGACAGCAAGGGAAATCTCCACCTCAGGAGGCGTCGGGGACCGTTGCGACGCCGATGGGGCAGGTCATGCCGTTCGGACCGTGGTTGCAGTACCCGCCGGGGTTCTTGTCACTGGAGAGGTACTGCTGGTGGTAGTCCTCGGCGTAGTAGAACGGTCCGGCCTCGGCGATCTCCGTCGTGATCTCGCCCTTGCCGGCGGCCCGCACCACCGGGGCGAACGCCTCGCGGGTGGTGGCGGCCGTGGCGGCCTGGGCGGGGGTCGTGGTGTAGATCGCCGAGCGGTACTGGGTGCCCACGTCGTTGCCCTGGCGCATGCCCTGGGTCGGGTCGTGGTTCTCCCAGAACGCCTTCAGTAGCTGCTCGTAGGACACCTTCGCCGGGTCGTACACCACCTGGACCGCCTCCGTGTGGCCGGTCATGCCGGAGCAGACCTCCTCGTAGGTCGGGTTCTTCGTGATGCCGCCCTGGTAGCCCACCGACGTCGAGTAGACGCCGGGGATACGCCAGAAGATCCGCTCCGCGCCCCAGAAGCAGCCCAGGCCGAAATAGGCGACCTCGAGCCCGGCCGGCCAGGGGCCGCGCAGCGGGGTGCCGAGGACGGTGTGCTTCGCGGCGACGGGCATCTCGACGTCACGGCCGGGCAGGGCCGACTCCGGGGTCGGCAGGTCTAGCTGCTTCTTGTACCGCAGGAACACAATCAGCTCCTTAAACTTGAGGTGCTCGGACTCAAGTCTGCCGCGCCACCGCGCGAGATGCCTTATCAAGGCATTACGGCTGCGATCTTCTCCGCGTAGGACCGCGCCTCGTCGTCCGACTCGTACTTGGTGCGCGGCCAGAAGAAGCCGCGCAGGCCGTCGCCCTTCGTCCGCGGCACCACGTGTGTGTGCAGGTGCGGCACGCTCTGCGAGACCTTGTTGTTGATCGCGACGAAGGTCCCGCCCGCCGAGAGTCCCGTCTCCACCGCGCGCGCCACAGCCTGTACAAATCCGAAATATGGCGCCAACTCGGATGACGGCAGATCCGGCAGGGTCACCACGTGCGAGCGTGGCGTCACGAGCAGGTGTCCCTTGAAGACCGGGCGGATGTCGAGAAACGCGACGGCTGAATCACAGGAGGCCACCATGAACGCCGGAGCGGAGCCCGACGCGATGGCGCAGAAAAGACAGGCCGACACGCATGCCAGCCTATCCGCCACTATGGTCGGTGCCATGAACCACGGCTTCGAGACGCTCGCCATCCACGCCGGACAGGAGCCGGATCCCACGACCGGCGCGGTGATCCCGCCCATCTACCAGACCAGCACCTACGCTCAGGACGCGGTCGGACAGCCGCGTCAGGGGTACGAGTACAGCCGCACCGCCAACCCCACCCGTGACGCACTCCAGGAGTGCCTCGCCGCACTCGAGGGCGGACGCCGCGCCCTCGCGTTCGCGTCCGGCCTCGCCGCCGAGGACACCCTGCTCCGCACGGTCTGCCGGCCGGGCGACCACGTCGTCATCCCCGACGACGCATACGGCGGCACCTACCGGCTCTTCGCCCGCGTCGCGCAGCGCTGGGGCCTCGACTGGACCGCCGCCTCCATCCACAGCGTCGACGCCGTCCGCGAGGCGATCACCGACCGCACGAAGATCGTCTGGGTCGAGACGCCGACCAACCCGCTGCTCGGCATCGCCGACATCGCGGCCCTCGCCCAGGTCGCCCACGACCGCGGCGCGCTGCTGGTCGTCGACAACACCTTCGCCTCGCCGTATCTCCAGCAGCCGCTCCACCTCGGCGCCGACGTCGTCGTGCACTCCACCACGAAGTACGTCGGCGGGCACTCCGACGTCGTCGGCGGCGCGCTCGTGGGCGTCGACGAGGAGTTGATGCAGAACCTCGCCTATCACCAGAACGCGATGGGCGCGGTTGCCGGCCCGTTCGACTCCTGGCTGACGCTGCGCGGCGTCAAGACCCTCGGCGTGCGCATGGACCGCCACTGCGACAACGCGGAGAAGGTCGTCGAGTTCCTCCAGCGGCACAAGGCCGTCGCTCAGGTGCTCTACCCGGGTCTGCCGGAGCACCACGGGCATGAGATCGCCGCGAAGCAGATGAAGCGGTACGGCGGGATGGTCAGCTTCCGCGCGCGAGGCGGCGAGGAGCACGCGGTCGAGATCTGTGACCGCGCCAAGCTGTTTGTCCTCGGCGAGTCGCTCGGTGGGGTGGAGTCGCTGATCGAGCACCCCGGCCGCATGACCCACGCCAGCGCCGCGGGCAGCCCGCTGGAGGTACCTTCGGACCTCGTCCGCCTGTCCGTCGGGATCGAAACAATCGACGATCTTCTGGCCGACCTGGAGCAGGCCCTCGCTCGTTGAGACACTAGCGCCTGTTTCATGGCTGAGGCCGGGCTGCGGCGGGCCGAACGCCCCGAGCCCGGCGCGCACCCGGCGAACGTTGAAACAGGCGCTAGACCGCACCCGCCGCCGGTACGGAAGGTGTCCCGAATGCTGCACCGCTCCACCACCTGGGTAGGCGCCACCGCCAGGGAGATCGCCCGTGCCGTCCGGCGCGGTGACACGTCGGCCACGCAGGTCGTGGCCGATCACCTCGACTCGATCCGGGCCTACGACCGCATCGTCGGCGCGTTCCGTGAGGTGCGCGCCGCCGCCGCGATCGCCGAGGCGGAGACGGTCGACGAGCAGCCCGAGCTCGGCAACCTGGCGCTCGCCGGGGTGCCGATCGCGGTCAAGGAGAACACCCCGGTCGCCGGCCTGGCGACGTGGAACGGGTCGGCGGCCGCCCGGGGGCCGGTCGCCGACCGGGACCACGAGGTGGTCCGGCGGCTCCGGGGTGCCGGCGCGGTGGTCGTCGGGGTCACGCGGATGCCGGAGCTCGGCATCTGGGCGGTCACCGACGACGCCGACGGCGTGACCCGCAACCCGTGGCGCACCGACCGGACGCCGGGCGGCTCTAGCGGCGGCTCGGCGGCCGCGGTCGCCGCCGGTCTGGTGCCCATCGCCCACGGCAACGACGGCCTCGGCTCGGTGCGCATCCCGGCCGCCTGCTGCGGCATCGTCGGGCTCAAGCCCGGCCGGGGAGTGGTGCCGGCCGGCATCGGCGCCAACGACTGGTACGGGCTGGCCGAGAACGGCATCCTCGCCACCACGGTCGCCGATGCGCATCTCGGGTTCTCGGTGCTCGCCGGCCGTACACCTCAGGCGCTCACACCGCCGGGAACGCTCCGCGTGGCGGTCTCCCTCCGCAGCCCCGTCGCCGGGGTCTTCGCGGACGCGGGCGCGCGGCAGGGGCTCAGCGACGCGGTCCGGCTGCTGCTCGCCCGGGGGCACGAGGCGGTCCGCGCCGACCCCGTCTACCCGCCGTCGCTGGCGACCAAGGTCCTCGCGACCTGGTTCGCCGCGGTGCACCTGGACACCGTCGAGGCCGACCGCGAGCGTCTGCAACCGCGGACCCGGCGCCACGCCGCACTCGGCGAGCAGGCGCTGGCTCGGGGCCTCGTCCGCGACGCCGACCGGGCCACCTGGCGCGAGCGGTGCCAGAACTGGTTCGCCGACGGCCGGTTCGACGTTCTCGTCACCCCGGCCCTGGCGGCCGCACCGCCGGCCGCGCAGCGCTGGTCGGCTCGGTCCTGGACGGCGAACATGCTGGCCAACGCCCGATACGCGCCCTACGCGGCGCCGTGGAACTTCGCCGGCTTCCCGGCCCTGGTCGTCCCGGTCGGCGTGCGTCCCGACGGCCTGCCGGCCGCGGTGCAGCTCGTCGGAGCGCCGGGCGCTGAGCTGTTGCTGCTCGGTCTGGCCGGGCAGATCGAGGAGCGGGCACCGTGGCGCCGGCACGCGCCCGGGTGGCCGCGGATGGCGGCCCGGCTGCGGTGACCAGGATCCGCGCCATCTCGCACTGGGCGACCACCGCGATGCTCGGGGTGGCCGGCACCGCGCTCGCGCAACTCTTGATCGCCTTCGTGCCGCTGGCGGACATCTGGGCCGCCCACCGCCCCGGCGCCGGGGCCGCGGCCCTCGCCGCCACGGTGCGGATCGTCGCGTGGATCCTGCTCGCCGCCACCGCTCTGGTGGCGGCGATCGCGTTCGCGGGCTGGCTCACTCGCGCGCGGTCCAACCTTGCCGCCTTCGGCGTGGAGCCCCGGAAGGTCACCACGGGCAGCGTCGGCCGGTCGCCCGAGCTGCGTCGGCGGATGACCGTGCTGAGCTGGCTGTTCCGGGTGAGCCTGCTGGCCGCCTGCCTGGTGACCGGCCTGGGCCTCGTCGCCGGGCTCGACAACGTCGACGAGATCGGCGACGTGCGCGACCAGGCGGCGGCCGGTCACCCGGTCGACGGCGCGCTCGTGGCCGACCTGTTCGGCCGCCAGCTCATGCTGCGCCTGCCCGGCGCCGCGCTGTTCGTCGTCGCCGCGGTCTTCGCCCTCCTGCTGATCGCCCGGACGACCAGCGCGCAGTACGGCCGGGTGGCCCGCCTGCGCGGCGTCACCCTGCTGCCGGCCGCGATCACCGCCCTGCGCCCGGCGAATGACGACTGGACGGTAGTTCTGCCCGCGCACGCAACACCGACCACCGTGGGTGGCACGATCAGGGAATGACCGTCGCCGTCCCATCGGAACTCGTGACGCTTGCCGACATCGAAGCGGCAAAGGAACTGCTGGCAGGTGTGATCCGCCGGACCCCGGTGGAGCCCAGCCGGCCACTCACCGCCAAACTCGGCGGGCACACGTGGCTCAAGTGCGAGAACCTGCAACGCGCCGGCTCGTTCAAGGTGCGCGGCGCCTACGTTCGGATCGCCCGGCTGAGCGAGGAGGAGCGCCGCCGCGGTGTCGTCGCGGCGAGCGCCGGCAACCACGCGCAGGGTGTCGCGCTCGCGGCCGGCCTGCTCGGCATCACCACCACCGTGTTCATGCCGGTCGGCGCGCCCCTACCGAAGATCGCCGCGACCAAGAACTACGGCGCCCAGGTGGAGTTCGTCGGCGCCACCGTCGACGAGGCGCTGGTCGCCGCCCACGAGTTCGCGGACCGTACGGGTGCCGTGCTGATCCACCCCTTCGACCATCCCGACATCATCGCGGGCCAGGGCACGCTCGGCCTGGAGCTGATCGAGCAGGTGCCCAACGCCAGGACGATCGTGACGGGCATCGGCGGCGGCGGGCTCATCTCCGGCCTCGCGGTGGCCGTCAAGGCCAAGCGCCCCGACGTGCGGATCATCGGCGTGCAGGCCGAGGGCGCGGCCGCCTTCCCGGTCTCGCTGCGCGAAGGCCGCCCGGTGCGGCTGAAGTCGTTCGGCACCATCGCCGACGGCATCGCGGTCGGCCGCCCGGGCGATCTCACCTTCGCTCACGTCGGCAAGTTGGTGGACGAGGTCGTCACGGTCACCGACGAGGACATCTCCCGCGCGCTGCTGATGCTGCTGGAGCGGGGCAAGACGGTCGTGGAGCCGGCCGGCAGCGTCGGGGTCGCCGCGCTGCTCGCGGGCGTCGTCGAGGTCGAGACGCCGGCCGTCGCGGTCCTGTCCGGCGGCAACATCGACCCGATGCTCATGCTGCGGGTGATCGAGCACGGCCTGGCCGCCGCGGGCCGGTACCTGGCCTTCACGGTCCGCTGCGGCGACCGCCCGGGGCACCTGGCCAAGCTGCTGGCGTACATCGCCGAGCAGGGCGCCAACGTCGTCGACGTCGCGCACCGCCGCCAAGATCCGCGCCTCCGGCTCGGCGAGGTGGAGATCGGGCTCTCGGTCGAGACCCGCGGCGCCGAGCACTCCGATCGGCTGGTGAACGCGCTCCGCTCGGCCGGCTACACGGTGACCTTCGACGTCTAGTGCGGTGTCCCTCGCCGTCGACCGGACCCACCTTTGCTGATCTTGCGGTTGTGGTGCCGAGACACTCCTAGAATGCCCGGTTTGTCAGGCACCACAACTGCAAGATCGACGCGTAACAAGGGTGGCGCTCAGCCGCTGAAGGGCTCGAACGAGATGACCTTGACCTTGATCTCGGCGCCGCTCGGTGCGGTGTACTTCACGGCATCGCCCCGGTGTGCCCCGAGGATCGCCTTGCCCAGCGCGGACTCGGGGCTGTAGACGGTCAGCTCGGTCGTCGCGGCGATCTCACGCGAGCCGAGGAGGAACGTCTCGGTGTCGTCCTCGTCGTCGTCGAACTGGATCGTCACGACGGTGCCGGGGGCGACCGTATCGCTCGTCGGCGCCTCGCCGACGACCGCCTTGCGGAGGAACTCCTTCAGGTAGAGAATCCGGCCCTCGGCCTTGCTCTGCTCTTCCCGTGCGGCGTGGTATCCGCCGTTTTCGCGCAGATCGCCCTCTTCGCGGCGTGCGTTGATCTCGGCAGCTATCGCCGGGCGGTTGGCGATGAGCTCGTCCAGCTCGGCCTGCAACCGGTCATAGGCGTCCTGCGACAGCCAGGTGGTGGCCTGTCCGCCGTCGGTGGTCGACACTGAAGATCTCCTTACGGGCACGCTTGGTCAAACCACCAAAGTACCAGTGAGTCGCATCACCGTGGCTACGCGCGCTCAGCGGGACGTTGCTCAACGGTCACGCGGAGCGCTCGTCCGGGACGGTCACCCGGAGTGGTCACCTGGAGCGGTGCGGGCCGCAGGCCGGAACCTCGACGGTGACGGGCCGGTCGCTGGTCGCGAGGCGGTACGAGACCACCGGCGCGGCGCCCTTCGGCACGTCGACCTCCGCCAGTCCGACCTCCTCGCCGTTGGCCGACCGGGCCCGGACCCGGCAGGTCGCCTCCTTCTCGGCGCCCTTGCGCACCACGAACTCGACGTTGATGCCGTCGTCGGTGATGTTGTAGAAGCGCTGGACCTGCGGCTCGTACTCCTGCGGCCCGTACTGCTGGAAAAGGCGCCACGCGATCGCGACACCGGCCAGCACCACGACGGCCGCCACGAGGATCACCGGCAAGGTCCGGCGCGGTCGTGGTTCCCGCCGGCGGCCGTAACGGCCGGGCGGATACTTCGTTGTGGCGTGCGTCTCTGTCACAGGGTGGCGTCCTCGTCGTTTTGTCGGAGGTACCGACCACAATAGGGTCGTTACCCGGGGCGCCCCGGCAGCGGGGTTGGACGCAGACCTTAGGAGAGCTCGTGGCCGAGCAACTTCGATTGATGGCCGTGCATGCACATCCGGACGACGAATCGAGCAAGGGCGCGGCCGCGATGGCGAAATACGCGGCCGACGGCGTCGATGTGCTCGTCGTCACATGCACCGGTGGTGAGCGCGGCAGCGTGCTCAATCCGAAGCTCGACCGTCCGGACGTATGGGAGAACATCGCCGCGATCCGACGCGCCGAGATGGACCGTGCCCGCGAGATCCTCGGCGTCCGGCAGGCCTGGCTCGGGTTCGTCGACTCGGGCTACCCGGAGGGTGACCCGCTGCCGCCGCTGCCCGAGGGTTGCTTCGGCCTGGTGGATCCCGAAGAGGGCGCGGCGCCGCTGGTGGAGTTGATCCGCAGCTTCAAGCCGCACGTCATCACGACGTATGACGAGGAGGGCGGCTATCCGCATCCCGACCACGTCATGACGCACAAGGTCACGATGGTGGCGTTCGAGGCGGCGGCCGATCCGGCGCGCTACCCGGACCGCGGTGAGCCGTGGCAGCCGCTGAAGCTCTACTACAACATGGGCTGGTCGCGGGCCCGGATGATGGCGCTGCACGAGGCCATGCTGGACGCGACCGGCGAGTCGCCCTACGCGGACTGGATCAAGGAGTGGGACAACCGCCGGGACGTCGGTGAGCGAGTCACCACGCGCGTGCCGTGCGGCGAGTACTTCGAGATCCGCGACGACGCGCTGCGTGCGCACGCCACGCAGGTCGACCCGGACGGTTTCTGGTTCGCGGTGCCGCTGCCGATCCAGCAGAAGGTGTGGCCCACGGAGGACTACGAGCTGGTCAAGTCGCACGTCGAGACGCGGCGGCCGGAAGACGATCTCTTCACCGGCGTAAGGTGAGACCATGCTCGCCTTGGACATCCTCGCGGAGAACAACTTCGGCGACACCAGGTCAGGTGGGCTGGCAGGGCCGATGGGCCTGCTCATCATCGTCCTGCTGGCGATCGCCACGGTGCTGCTGATCCGCAACATGACGGCCCGCATCCGTCGTCTGCCGGCCGAGTTCCCCGGCCAGGACGACGGCCCGGGCAAGCCCTCAGACGAGGACAAATCGACGACTGTCTGACCGAAGCCACCGATGATCTGAGTCAGAAACGGATTATCGACCACTGTTCCGCCTTTCTTCCGTGCTTTAGCCTTCACGGGGTGCGCGTTCCCTTCGCCGGGCGCGCCTCCCCGGTGGGCCGGGAAGGGAGGCCGAATGGTGAACGCGTCGACGCGTTCCGAGCCGGCCCTCACTACCGGCATTCCTGATCACGCTATGCAAATGTACGGATGCATAGCGTTATTGTTGCGGGTTGATACGGCCGAGTGATGAGACCGCTTCCGGCGCGCCTCAACGCCGCCGTCGCAGGAGCCGCCGCCCTCGGCGCGGCGGTCGCTGCGCTCGTGGCGGCGGGTGTCCCGGGCGGTGCGCTCGATCGTCACGCCGTCGTCGCCGTCGATCGAGGGCTGGTGTCGGCGGTCCTCGCCGGGCTCGGCGTCGTGGTGCTCGCCCAGATCGCCGGCCTCCGCGTCCGCGCGGGCGAGGGGCACGCCCGGCTCGCCTGGGGTGAGGCCGCGATCGTCGTCGTGTGCGCCAGCCTGCCGGCCGCCCTCGTCCCGCTGGTCGTGCTGGTCGGTGTCGGCATCTCACACACCCTGCTGCGCGCCGTCGACGCCCGCGCCGGGCGCCGTCGCCACCTCCGTGACCTGCTCTTCAGCGTCTCTGCCCTGACCGTCGCCGGCACGCTGGCCGCGATCGTGACCGCGATCGTGCACCCGCCGTACGACCGGCCGCTCGAACCCCGCACCATCGCCGCGCTGTGCGCGGGCGCGATCGTCTACTACCTGGTCGCCGTCCTGCTGGTCTCCGTCCACGTCGCCGTGGTCCGCGGGGGCAGCCTGCGCGCCACCTTCGTGCAGATGCTGAGCAGGAAGCTGCTCATGGTCATCGGCAACGTGGCCGCCGGTCTGGTCATCGTCTGGGCCTGCGTCACGAACCCGCTCCTGCTGCTGCTCCTCCCGCCGGTGCTCTGGCTGCTGCACCAGTTCTACGCCAACCGGCTCGGCGAGAACGACGACCGCCGCGCGTGGCAGGACTTCGCCGAGGCCACCCGCGACCTCAACCGGCTCGACGAACGCGAGGCCGCCGAGTCCGGGGTGGTCGGCGCCAAGCGGCTGTTCAAGGCCGCCGCCGCCCGCGTGGTCCTGGCCGGCGGCCGGGCCTACGGCGACCCGATCCCGCCCGGCGGGGGCGCCGCCGTGACCAGCCGGCCGCTGGTCGTCGGTGAGATGACCGTGGGGGAGTTGCAGCTCGCGGGCCTCAACCCGCTGCGCCTCCGCGACCGGCTCATGCTCGCCGCGTTCGGTGATGCGCTCGCCGCGGCCCTGCACGACGCGATCACCCAGGACGCCCTGCGTTCGATGAGCGAGCGCACCACGTACGACGCGGTCCACGACCCGCTGACCGGCCTCTTCAACCGGGCCGCCCTGCTCACCCGGGGCAACGCGCAGCTCGCCCGGTGCACCCCCGGAGACCCGGTCGCGCTGTTGCTGTTCGACATCAACGAGTTCAAAGAGGTCAACAACGCGCTCGGGCACACCGCCGGTGACGAGGTGCTCAAGGTCATCGCCCGGCGGGTCACCGGCGCGGGCAACGCCGATGACCTGCTGGCCCGGCTCGGCGGCGACGAGTTCGCCGTGCTCGTCACCGATCTCGCGGCGGGCGGCGCCGACCTGGCGCTCGCCGCCGCGGTCGAGCGGGCCCGCAAGCTGGGCGCGCGGATCGCCGCGCCGATGCGGATCGACGGCGTCGCGCTGTCGAAGGAGCCGTCGGTCGGTGTCGTGGTCGCCGCCGCCGGCGAGGTGGACCTGACCGAGCTGCTGCGCCGGGCGGACATCGCGATGTACCAGGCGAAACACGGCGGTCAGCCGGTGGCGTGGTACGACCCGGCGTGCGACGACGCCAGCACCGACCGGCTCGCCCTGCTGGCCGAGCTGCGGGAGGCGCTCGCGGCCGGGGAGCAGCTCACCCTCGAACTGCAGCCCGCGGTCGGGCTCGGCGGCAAGCCGACCGGCAAGGCGACCGGCAAGGCGCTGTTCAACGGCCAGATCACCAGCGTCGAGGCGCTGGTCCGCTGGCAGCACCCGCGGCGCGGCAAGCTGGCGCCGGGCCAGTTCCTGGCGGCGGTCGAGGCGAGCGAGCTGATCGGCCCGCTGACCCACTGGGTGCTCGACCGGGCCATCGGCCTGGCCTCCGGCTGGCGCCGCTCCGGCCTGGCGGTGCCGGTGGCCGTCAACATCTCGCCACGCAGCCTCGTGGATCGGCAGCTACCGGAGGCGATCGACGAGCTGCTCGGCCGCCATCGGCTTCCGGCGGAGCTGCTCATCCTGGAGATCACCGAGACGGTGATGCTGTCCAGCTCGCCCGTCATCGACGACGTGCTGTCCCGTATCCGGTGCCTCGGCGTCCAGCTCGCGGTCGACGACTTCGGGACGGGCTACTCGTCGTTCACGGTGCTCACGCGGGTGCCCGTGCAAGAAGTCAAGATCGACCGTGAGTTCGTGGCGCAGATGTCGGACCTGCCGAAGGCCGGGGCGATCGTACGGGCAACGATCGATCTCGGCCGCAGCCTCGACCTGCGGATCGTCGCCGAGGGTGTGGAGCATCCGGAGCAGCGGGCGGCACTCGCCGAGCTGGGCTGCACGGCCGCGCAGGGCTTCCTGTTCTACCCGCCGATGCCACCGGAGCGGCTCGCCGCCGTGCTCCGCGAGCGCCGCCAGGTGCAGCGCCGCCACCTCCGTGCCGAGGGGACCGGGTGATTTTCCGCCCGACCGGCGGTTCGTAGCGGCTCACCGGGGTGATGGTTGCGTACCGTCACGAGACATGCGACGGGGGGTTGTCCTCAGCTTGGGGTTCGTGGTCGTGGCAATCGGGGCGTTTGTCGTCCTGGACCGCTTCGGCGGCACCGACCGGTTCGCTGACCTGCCCGGTGCGGTCGACGTCCGGTTCAAGGGCAGTTTCACCGCACAGCAGGTCGCCGCCCTGGCGGCGCTTCCACAGGCGGCCGCGGTCGAGTGCGCCTCGACCCTCTACGGCGTCAAGATCTACGCGCCGACGGGGGCGCTGCCGGGCTCGACGGTCCTCACGGCGGTGCGCAGTCCCGGGCTGCGCCGCGCCACGGCACTGGACGGGCAGTATCCGGCGAGCGACTCGCAACTGCTGGTCGACGAGCAGACGGCGGCCCGGCACGGCGTCCGGATCGGCCAGCGGGTCAGCCTGGAGCGCGGCGGGCACGTCGTCCCGGCCACCGTCGTCGGCATCGCCGACCGGCCGGCCGACGGCTCGACGGGCGCGTCGGAGGCGGTCGCCGTGCTGCCGGCCGGGGGCGTCGCCAAGCTCGACGGCGGCGCGCCGTGCGACGAGGTCGCCGTCCAACTGCGGCGCCGCAGCGAGGCGACCGCCTTCCAGAAGGCGGCCTACGCCGTGCTCGGCACCGAGCCCGGCGTCACGTACGACGACTCACTGCGCGGTCACGTCTAGCGCCTGTGGCGCGCCGGCCCACGTCATGGACAGGCCGGTCGCGGCCCGTTCGGCGCGGATCTCCATCGCGCGGCCCAGGATCACGGCCCGGTCGGCGACCACGGCCGTGCCGTCCAGCGTGTAGGTGACCCGGTCGCTGACGAAGACCGGCGTGCCGGCGGGCTCCCCGAGGTACCGGCTGGAATCCCCGGACAGCACGTCCGGCCGGATCGTCTCGGAGGCACGGGCCACCGCCACGCCGATGTCGGCGAGCGCCGCGTAGAGGGCGACGCGGGTGAAGTCGACGTCGAGCAGTCGCGGGGCGAGGCGGACCCAGGAGACCTGGTGCACCGCGGCGTGGCCGGCGAACTCACGCACCCGCTCCAGCCGCAGGGCCGGCGAGCCGACGTGTGCCGCGACGGGCGCGGGCGGGTCGCCGGCCCCGCTGGAGACGACCGCCGTGCGCACCTCGTGCCCCTGCTCGCGCAGGTCGTCGGCGAGGCTGCGCAGCGAACCGAGCCGATACGCCAGGTGGGGCGGCGACACGAACGTGCCCCGACCCGCCTGCTGCACGATGAGCCCCTCGTCGCTGAGCTGCCGCAGCGCCTGGCGCAGCGTCATCAGCGTCACGCCATACGCCGCGCTCAGCTCGCGCTGCGCCGGCAACGCCGTCCCGGCCGGGTAGCGGCCGGCGTGGATCTTCGCGGCCAGGTCGGCGGCGATCGCGCGGTACCGGGGCTCGGCCTCGCGCGGCATCGTCACCCTCCAGACATGGCTTCCCGCATCGTGCCCACGTAGGCGCCGATCTCGGCCGGCCCCGCCCCGTCGAGCAGCCGGCGCATCACGGCGGCGCCGACCACGACACCGTCGGCGACGCGCGCCGCCGCGGCCGCCTGGGCGGGCGTGGAGATCCCGAATCCTAGCAACACCGGCAGTTCGGTCCGGGGCGCGAGCCGTGCGGCGAGCTCCCGCGCCGGCGCGGCGAGCGTCGTGCGCTCACCGGTGGTGCCCATCACCGAGACGGCGTAGACGAAGCCGCGGCTGCGGCGGCCGATCTCGGCCAGACGGTCGTCCGGCGTGACGGGGGAGGCGAGCAGCGCCAGGCCGATCCCGCGCGACCGCGCCGCCTCGGAAAGCTCGGCCGACTCCTCCAGCGGCAGGTCCGGCACGATGAGGCCGGTGAAGCCGGCCTCCGCCAGCCGGTCGCAGAACCCGGGCCGCAGCGCCAGGTTGGCGTACGTGCTGGCGACGAGCGGGACACCGCAGCGCGGGGTCGCGGCGAGCACGCCGCGCAGCGTCGCGCCCCGGGACAGCGCCACCGCCGTCGCCTCCTGGATCGTCGCTCCGTCGAGCGTGGGCTCGGAGAACGGCAGTCCGATCTCGACCAGGCCCGCGCCGGCGTCGGCGAACGCGTGCACGTAGGACGCCCAGTCGGCCGTCACACCACCCGTGACGTACGGCATCAGGGTCTTCACACCAGCTCCCGCAGTGTGGAGATGTCCTTGTCGCCCCGCCCGGACAGGGTGATCAGCACCGTGGATCCGGCCGGCAGCTCGCCGCGCAGGACCCACGCCACCGCGTGCGCCGACTCCAGCGCGGCCACGATCCCCTCGGTACGCGCGAGCCGCATGACCGCCTCGATCACCTCGGCGTCGGAGACGGTGACGTATCGCGCCCGGCCCAGGTCCCGCAGATGGACGTGCTCCGGTCCGATGCCGGGATAGTCGAGCCCGGCGGCGATCGAGTGCGCCTCCGTGACCTGCCCGTTCTCGTCCTGAAGGAACATCGACCGCGTTCCGTGGAGCACGCCGGAGGTGCCGTCGGCGGCGCCCGCGCCACCCGCGGCCTCGACGCCGATCAACCTGGCGGGGGTGTCGACGAACCCGGCGAACGTCCCCGCCGCGTTCGAGCCGCCACCGACGCACGCGACGACGTAGTCCGGCACGGCGGCCCGCAGTTCGGTGGCGCACTGGCGGCGGGCCTCGTCACCGATGACCCGCTGGAACTCCCGGACCATCCAGGGGTACGGGCTGGGCCCGAGCACGGAGCCCATGCAGTACATCGCCTCGTCCACGACGCCGACCCAGTGGCGCATCGCCTCGCTGGTGGCGTCCTTCAGAGTCCGGCTCCCGGTGCGCACCGGCACCACCTCGGCGCCGAGCATCCGCATCCGGAACACGTTGAGCGCCTGGCGCTCGATGTCCCGCTCGCCCATGAACACCGTGGCGCCGAGGCCGAACAGGGCGGCGGCGGTGGCGGTCGCGACCCCGTGCTGTCCGGCGCCCGTCTCGGCGACCAGCCGGGTCTTGCCCATCCGCTTGGCCAGCAGCGCCTGCCCGAGCACATTGTTGATCTTGTGGGAGCCGGTGTGGGCGAGGTCTTCCCGCTTGAGCAGCAGGGTGCTGCCGAGCTCGGCGGAGAGTCGCAGCGCCGGGGTCAGCGGCGTGGGGCGGCCGACGTGCGTCGCGAGCAGTCCGGCGAGCTGCCCGCGGAACGCGGGGTCGGCCCACGCCTCGCGGAACGCCTCCTCGACCTCGCGGCACGCGCCGACCAGCGACTCGGGCACGTAGCGGCCGCCGTGCTCGCCGAACCGGCCGAGCGGTCCGGGGTCGCCCATCAGGCCGCGCGGCCGCGTCGCGGGCTCGGGCCGGTGGTGAGGGCGGATGAGGAGATCACCCATGATCGGCCTCCACAGTTCTAGAACAGTTAACAGTTCTAGAACTGTGGCACGGCGGCGCGCCGGCGTCAAGCCGGCCTGAGAGGGTCTGTCGGTAGGGCGACTGGGCCCGGCGCGGCACTGCCGCCCTACTGACGGACGTCTTAGGCTCGAAGCTGTGATGACGCGCGGTGAGCTGCGGGTGTACCTCGGTGCTGCGCCGGGCGTCGGCAAGACGTACAAGATGCTCGAAGAGGGAAGGCGCCGGCGGGCCCGCGGCACGGACGTCGTCGTCGGCCTCGTCGAGACGCACGGCCGACCCTTGACGGAGGCCCTCCTCACCGGCCTGGAGGTGCTGCCCCGCAGGACGGTCGTGTACCGCGGCGCCACCTTCACCGAGCTCGACGTCGACGCCGTCATCGCCCGCCGCCCCGAGGTCGCGCTCGTCGACGAGCTGGCCCACTCCAACGTGCCCACCGGAAAGCGGTGGGAGGACGTCGAGCGGCTCCTCGAGGCGGGGATCACCGTGCTGACGACCGTCAACATCCAGCACCTCGAGTCGGTCAACGACGTGGTCGAGCGGATCACGGGCGCGACGCAGCGGGAGACGGTGCCGGACGCGGTCGTGCGCCGTGCCGAGCAGATCGAGCTGGTGGACATGACGCCGGAGGCGCTGCGGCGGCGGATGGCGCACGGCAACATCTACAAGCCGGACAAGGTCGACGCGGCGCTCGGCAACTACTTCCGGGTCGGCAACCTCACCGCCCTGCGCGAGCTGGCCCTGCTCTGGCTGGCGGACAAGGTCGACGAGCAGCTTGACCGGTACCGCGCCGAGCACGACATCGAGGCCACGTGGGAGGCGCGTGAGCGGGTCGTGGTGGCGCTGACCGGCGGGCCGGAGGGTGACACGCTCATCCGGCGGGCGGCGCGGATCGCCGCCCGTACCAAGGGCGCGGACCTGCTGGCGGTCCACGTGATCCGCGACGACGGCCTCGCCCGGGCCGACCCGACCCACCTGAGCCGGCAACGGCTGCTGGTGGAGAGCCTCGGCGGGACGTACCACCAGGTGGTAGGCGCCGACGTGCCGGCCGCACTGCTCGACTTCGCCCGCGGTGTCAACGCCACGCAGCTCGTCCTGGGCGTCAGCCGCCGGGGCAGGCTCGCCCAGATCCTCGCGCCCGGCGTCGGCGCCACCACCACCGCCGGGTCCGGCTCGATCGACGTCCACCTCGTCACCCACGAGCAGGTCCGGCGCGGACGCCCCCGGCCCCGCGCCACCGGCGGTGGGCTCACCCGCCGCCGCCGGCTCGCCGGCTTCGCGTTCGCCGCGATCGGCCTGCCGCTGCTGACCCTGGGCCTCACCCCGCTGCGATCCGGCATCGCCCTGCCCACCGAGATCCTCGCGTTCCTGGTCCTGACGGTCGGCATCGCGCTGGTCGGCGGCCTGTACCCGGCGCTGCTCGCGGCGGTCGGCAGCTTCCTGCTGCTCAACTACTTCTTCATCCCGCCGCTGCACCGCTTCACCGTCGCCGAGCAGGAGAACCTGTTCGCGCTCAGCGCCTTCGTCATGGTGGCGATCGCGGTGGCGACCGTCGTCGATCTCGCCGCGCGGCGGACACGCGAGGCGGCGCGCGCCGGGGCCGAGGCCCGGACGATGTCGACCCTCGCCGGCAGCGTGCTGCACGGCGACCGGCCGTTGCCGGCGCTGCTGGAGCGGGTGCGGGAGTCGTTCGGCCTGGAGTGCGTGACGCTGCTGGAGCGCGTCGAGGCGGGTTGGCAGGTGGCGGCGAGTGCGGGGAACCGGCCCTGCCTGACGCCGGAGGAGGGCCAGACCGAGGTGTCGGTGGACGTCGGGCTGTCCCTGGTACTGCGAGGGCATCCGCTGCCGGCGGCGGACCGGCGGCTGATCGAGGCGTTCGCGGCGCACGCGGCCATCGCGCTGCGCCAGCAGCGGCTCGGCGAGCAGGCCGCGGTGGCGGACTCCCTGGCCGAGGTGGACCGGTTGCGAACGGCGCTGCTGTCGGCGGTCAGCCACGACCTGCGGACGCCGCTGGCGTCGGCGAAGGCGGCGGTGGGCAGCCTGCGCAGCGACGACGTGGCCTTCTCGGCGGCGGACCGGGAGGAGTTGCTGGCCACGGCGGAGGAGTCGCTGGACAAACTGACCCGGCTGGTGACCAACCTGCTGGACATGTCCCGTCTACAGGCCGGCGCACTGGCCATGACCTTGCAGGCGGTGGACGTCGCCGACGCCGTGCCGCGGGCCGTGGACGACCTCGGCGCGGCGGTACGGATCGGGGTGCCCGACGATCTGCCCGAGGTGCACGCCGACCCGGCGCTCCTGGAGCGCATCCTGGTTAACGTGCTGGCCAACGCCCTGCGGTACAGCCCGGCGGACACCCCGCCGACCGTGGCGGCCAGCGAGCACGCCGGCCGGGTCGAGATCCGCGTGGTCGACCACGGTCCCGGCATCCCCGCCGCCGACCGCGACCAGATCTTCCAGCCCTTCCAGCGCCTCGGCGACCGCGACAACACCACCGGCGTCGGGCTGGGGCTGGCCCTGTCCCGCGGCCTGGCCGAGGCCATGGGCGGCACCCTCACCCCCGACGACACTCCCGGCGGCGGCCTGACGATGACCCTGACCCTGCGCACCGCGGCCGAGCCGGCGGATCCCGCGCTGCTGGCCCGCTTGGGCCGCTGACCGGCGCGTCGAGCGGGCCAGCAGCGGCGACTCCTGCTCCCGATAGCATGGCCCCCATGAGCGCTGAGGCCGTCGGACGGCACATGCCGGCCGTCGTGACGCTCGACGATCTCACGGCGATGATGGCTGCGGATCCCCACGGCCACCGTTACGAGACCAGTCCCGAGGGAGTTCTCTCGGTCATGCCGCCCCCAGGCTACGAGCACGCTGTCGCCACGACCCGCCTCACGGCCTGGCTGGTCGTCGCGGGCTGGCCTGCCGAGCGGATCACCCAGGCGGTTGGGCTGCGCATTCTCGGACCTGGTGACGAGGCGGGCGGTCGGATTCCCGATCTCGTTGTGTGGAGCAAACCGCAGGGTGGCGGCGTCTGGCTACCGACCGGGGATGTCCTGCTCGTCGTCGAGATCGTGTCGCCCGGCTCCGAGGCGACCGACACGGTGACCAAGCGGCACGAATACGCCATGGCGGGCGTCCCGCAGTACTGGACCGTCGACCGGGACCCCGATCAAACTGTCACCATGCATCGGCTCGCCGGTGACCGGTATCTGGTCCACGCGACGATGCCGTTCGGCTGGGTCCTCGACACCGCGCCCGGGGACCACCTCGATGTCTGAGAGTGCTCGGTTGGACTGCACCCAGGGCCAGGGTGCTCGTCCAAGGTCGTCGGGCCCGCAGGTCCGCGCCCGGCGTGTAGACAACGCCGTTACGCCGCGGGGCTACGCAGCGGCAATCCAGTCTCGGTCACGGAGTGCCGTCCAAGCGACCGTGACGTGATCCGGCATGAACATGCGTTCTTTGCGCCTGCTCCATGCGCGGACCGCGGACACTGCCACCGTGGCGTCCGAGGCCGCGTTTGGGTCGCGCTCGCTGACCCAATGCACCGTCGCGAGCAATTCCATGCCGTACGAAGACTCGAAACCCTCGACAAGGTCGAGCACGCGAGCGATACGCTCCAGCGTTACCGGATGGCTGGCGAGGAAGCTCGCGGCTTCGGTATCGGCACCGGGAAGCGGACGGATCGGCTCTGCTTCGCGGACCAAGGCGCTTCCATCGCCGAAACCGACCAGGTAATGACCTTCGAGAGCTTGAAGCGCGTGGCGAAGGTTGTCTGCGTATGGTCCGTAGAGACCCTTCGCGTACTGCAACTTGAGGGGTTCTCCGGCGACCTGCAGGAAGTACAGCAGCTTCTGGATCTCGATCGGTGACGCCTCAAGCGCGCGCTCCAGATACCGGGACAGCAGGCCGATAAGACTCGCCCTAGCGAGCGTCAACGGCGGCCGGACGGTCGCAGTCTTCATCTGCTGCGCGGTCGGCGCTGGTCCAGGTGGGTACAACACCACGTCGACGTGGGGCACGGCGACCAGTGCGGTTCTGATCATTGGCTCAACGTCGGTCCATTCCAGGCCGCCGTTGCCGCAGCCGAGGGGGGGAATGGCTACTGACTTGATGTTGAGTTCTTCCAGCACTCGGACTAGGTCCGTCAAGCCGTTGTCGATGTCCACAAGGCTGGAGCGAGCACGCCAGTGCCCCTTGGTCGGGAAGTTGATGACGAAGCGAGGACCGGCGAGGAGGCCAGTTCGCCAGACGTGCATGCGGCCCAGTGTGACTTCTCCGGACTCGGCTGCTCGTGCGTACTCGCGGAACATGGCCGGGTAGGCTCGCTTGAACTGCAGCGCGATGCCTTTGCCCATCACGCCGGCGCAGTTGACCGTGTTGACGAGGGCCTCGACGTCGGCATCAAGCAGGTTGCCGTGTGCCTGCGTGATCATGTTCGCTGCCTCATGCCCCTAGAAGTACCACGTGGGTCTGACATAAACCCGCGTTGCCACCCCCGCAGCCGCGAGTGCCGCCGTCGCCTGCTGGGCGCGCGCTTCGTTGCGAGCCACCACTGCGCTGAAGGCAGACCATGGTACCCCATTATGGACAAGACACTCAGCCATCCGGCGCTCAAGCCGGTCGGGTTCCTCTTCAGTGTTCGTCCAGTACGTCGCCCTCATGAGCGACCAGTCGATCATCGACGCGAGCTCTGACGCGTGGGTGCTGAACCTCGCGACCTGGAGCACCGCGTTCCTGTCGGTGAAGACTGTAGGAAGCCGTAGGTCGATCATGTGCTGGACCTTGCTCACCAGGTAGACAAGTTCGTCGCATGTGCCCTGATAGTTAGGGACCCGGCCCTTGAAGATCGCGTACATCATCGGACTGCGGGGGGCGAAGTAGACGGGGGCATAGTCCGCAACCACGCCGCCCGGAGCCACGGGCACTACGCGCTGTCGCCGCTGTTGTTTGATGCCGGTGTTACCGACCTCGACCTTGAACGACAAAGCACCCTGTGCGGCGGAATCGCTGAGCAGTCCGGCAGTTGCGATTGCTGTCAGGTGGCTCACGTGCGTGAAATGCATGATCCACACTGGCTCCGACGCTACCACCGGCCACATTGTACGGCTGGGCGGGTCGTTGCGACTTACGTTTCCGATCCACCGTCGCGGTAGGGCGCGACAGGTGTGAGAGGGTTGGGTCATGAACCGGCTTGGGAGTGCGACTTCTCCGTACCTCCTCCAACATGCCGACAATCCCGTGGACTGGTGGCCATGGGGAGGTGATGCGTTTGCGGAAGCCAAGCGGCGGGACGTCCCAGTGTTGATCTCAGTGGGATACGCGGCCTGCCACTGGTGCCATGTGATGGCCCACGAGTCGTTCGAGCACGAGGGTGTCGCCGAGCTGGTCAACGAGCTCACCGTGCCGATCAAGGTCGACCGCGAGGAGCGGCCCGACGTCGACGCGATCTACATGACCGCCACGCAGGCCATGACCGGGCAGGGCGGCTGGCCGATGACGGTCTTCGCCACCCCCGAGGGTGAGCCCTTCTACTGTGGCACCTACTTCCCCCGGGACGCCTTTCTTCGACTGGTACGGGCCGTGGCCGACGCCTGGCAGCACCAGCGCGACGCGGTGCGCCGGCAGAGCGGCGCCGTGGTCGACGCGATCCGGCAGGTCGCCGCGCGCCCGCCGGCCAACCCGATGACCGGGCCGGTGCTGGACGCCGCCGCGGCGACGCTGCTGCGCGACTACGACAGCGAGCACGGCGGGTTCGGCGGTGCGCCGAAGTTCCCACCGCACATGGCGCTGCTGTTCCTGCTGCGCCACTACCAGCGCACCCGCCGACAGGAGGTCGTCGACGTCGTCCGGTACACGTGCGAGCGGATGGCCCGCGGCGGCATGTACGACCAGCTCGCCGGCGGCTTCGCGCGGTACGCCGTCGACGGCACCTGGACCGTGCCGCACTTCGAGAAGATGTTGTACGACAACGCGCTGCTCCTGCGGGTCTACACCCAGCTCGACCGCATCGCGGGCAACAACACCGCGCGCCGGGTGGCGGTGGAGACCGCGGCGTTCCTGGAGCGCGACCTCTACGACGGGCACGGCTTCATCTCCGCGCTCGACGCCGACACCGACGGCGTCGAAGGCCTCACGTACGTCTGGACGCCCCAGCAGATCGACGAGGTCGTCGGCGAGATCGACGGTGCCTGGGCGCGGTACCTCCTGGAGGTCTCTCCGGAGGGCACCTTCGAGCACGGCAGCTCGGTGCTGCAGCTCCCGGAGGACCCGCGGAACGTCGAGCGCTGGCTCGGCATCAAGCAGCGCCTCCTCGCCGCGCGCGACGAGCGGCCGCAGCCGGCGAAGGACGGCAAGGTCGTCGCCGCCTGGAACGGGCTCGCGGTCACGGCGCTGATCGAGTTCGGGATGGTGTACGACCGGCCCGACGCCGTGCGGCGCGCCGTCGACGTGGCCACCTTCCTGGCCGAAACACACCTCGTCGACGGGCGGCTGCGCCGGGTTTCCCGCGACGGCGTCGTCGGCGCACCGGCCGGCGTCCTGGAGGACTACGGAGCGGTCGCCGAGGCGTTCTGCGTGGTGCACCAGGCCACCGGCGAGGGGCGCTGGCTCGACCTCGCCCGGCAGTTGCTCGACGTCGCGCTCGAGCACTTCGCCGAGCCCGGCGGCGGCTTCTACGACACGGCCGACGACGCCGAGACGCTCGTGGCCAGGCCCGCCGACGTGACCGACAACGCCACCCCGTCCGGCCTGTCGGCCGTCACCGCGGCCCTGGTGACGTATGCCGCGCTGACGGCCGACACGAAGTATCGCGAGGCGGCCGAGCGGGCGCTCTCGACGGTGGCCGCGGTCGCCGCGACGCACGGCCGGTTCACCGGCTACGCGTGCGCGGTCGGCGAGGCCCTGCTCTCCGGCCCGTTCGAGATCGCGATCGCCACGCCCGACGGCCACGGCGGGGCCGAGGACCCGCTGGTGGCGGCCGCGTGGTGGCACGCACCGCCCGGCGCGGTCGTCGTCGCCGGCGAACCGGACCGCGCGGGTGTCCCGCTGCTGGAGGGGCGCGTGCTGCGGGAGGGCAGGCCCACCGCGTACGTCTGCCGGGGGTTTGTCTGTGACGCTCCGGTGACCGGGCTCGAGGACCTGGTCGGCCGGCTCGGCTGAGCTCTTCTTCCACGCTGTTCTCCCGGGGCGAACAGCGCGACCCTTGGCGTGTCTCTACAACGGTGTAATCGTGTAATCAGAGAAACGCGAGCAAGGGAGTAAGCGATGATGATGCGAAGAGGTGACGTTCCCTGGGGCCGGGGCGGCGGCCCGCGCACGGAGCCCCCGCCCGCCGACGACGCGCCCGCCTGGATCGGTGGCGCGCTGCCGGACACCTGGTTCCACGGTCCGGCCGAGGTGACGATCGATCGTGACGAGATCCTCATCGTGGGACGGCTGAGCCCGCCGGCGTCGGCCGAGGACGCGAGCGAGGCGGACCGGGCCGCGGCCGAGCAGGGCCGGATCGCGGGTTTCCGCGAGACGACCCGCGACCAGCGGATCGGCATCGCGCAGCAGTTGGAGCGCCGATACCGTCGCAAGGTCTCGTGGGGCGTCCGGGTCGGCGACACGCGCGAGCTGTTCACGACGCACTCGGCGCCGGTGATGACCCGCCTGCGTCAGTCGGAGCGCCAGGTCCTCGACACGCTCGTGGACTCCGGTGTGGCGAGGTCGAGGTCCGAGGCGCTGGCCTGGTGCGTGGCGCTGGTCGGCCAGCACGCCGACACCTGGCTGCGCGAACTCCGCGAGGCCATGCAGTCCGTCGACGAACTCCGCAAGCGCGGCCCCGCCGTCTGACGGCCCGCCCTTCACGATCGTGGGAAAGAAGTGGCTGCCCCGACAGCCAGATCTTTCCCGCGATCGTGGGATCACCGGGCCGGAACGCGCCGTCCCGGGGTCGGCGGGCTCTCCTCGGTGTGACTTCGGGCGCCATCGGAGGCCCACGAATCGCCCTAAGTCGGATATAAACGGCGATTTCCGGCGCTGTGTGGCCCTGATCGCGACGGGCGGGCGAACGGCGGGCGCTAGGCTGTGCCGCACTATGGACTCGCGGACTGAACTGCCCGTTGTCGGCATGGTGGGCGGTGGGCAGCTAGCCCGGATGACGCACCAGGCGGCGATCGCCCTCGGGCAGTCGTTGCGCGTGCTCGCCGTCTCGCCCGAGGACGGCGCCGCGCTCGTCGCCGCCGACGTGCACGTCGGCCGGCACGACGACATCAACGCGGTGCGAGAGTTCGCCAAGGGTTGCGACGTCGTCACCTTCGACCACGAGCACGTCCCCGGCGACCTCATCCGCGCGCTCGCCGCCGAAGGCGTCACGCTGCTGCCCGGGGCCGACGCACTCAAGTACGCCCAGAACAAGCGCGAGATGCGCCGGCACCTCTCCGCGCTCGGCTTCCCGGTCCCGCGCTGGACGTCCGGCGACCTCGCGGCGTTCGGCGACGAGGTCGGCTGGCCGATCATCGTGAAGACCGCCACCGGCGGCTACGACGGCCGCGGCGTCTTCGTCGCCCGGTCGCCCGCCGACGTGCCACCCGGCGTCGAGGTCATCGGCGAGGAGCTGGTTCCCCTCAAGCGCGAGCTCGCCGCCGTCGTCGCCAGGTCGCCGCTCGGTCAGGTTGCCACGTATCCCGTGGTGGAGACCGTCCAGCGGGACGGCATCTGCGTCGAGGTGCTGGCCCCGGCCCCCGGTCTCGACGAGGACCGCGCGATCGAGGCCCAGCGGCTCGCGATCGACATCGCCACCCGCCTCGGCGTGGTCGGCGTGCTCGCCGTCGAGCTGTTCGAGACCGTCGACGGCCGGATCCTCATCAACGAGCTCGCCATGCGCCCGCACAACTCCGCGCACTGGACCATCGAGGGCGCCCGCACCTCGCAGTTCGAGCAGCACCTGCGCGCCGTCCTCGACTACCCGATGGGCGACACCGGCAGCACGGCCCCGGCGGTTGTCATGGCCAACGTGCTCGGCGGCGAGCCCGGCGGCATGTCGATCGACGAGCGGCTGCACCACCTCTTCGCCGAGGAGCCCGGCGCCAAGGTCCACCTCTACGGCAAGCAGGTCCGCAAGGGCCGCAAGATCGGCCACGTCACGGTGCTCGGCGACGACATGGAAGACTGCCGCAGGCGGGCCAGGCGGGCCGCGCGAATCCTCGAAGAGGGGTATCAGCAGTGACCGACGTCGGCATCATCATGGGCAGCGACTCGGACTGGCCGGTCATGAGACTGGCGGCCGAGGCGCTGGACGAGTTCGAGGTGGCCCACGAGGTACGCGTGGTGTCCGCCCATCGCACCCCGCACCTGATGCTCGACTACGCCGGTGAGGCCGTCGCCCGTGGACTCAAGGTCATCGTCGCCGGCGCCGGCGGCGCCGCCCACCTGCCCGGCATGGTCGCGTCGGCGACCCCGCTGCCGGTCATCGGCGTGCCCGTTCCGCTGAAGCACCTGGACGGCATGGACTCGCTCCTGTCGATCGTCCAGATGCCCGCCGGCGTCCCGGTGGCGACGGTCTCGATCGGCGGTGCCCGCAACGCCGGCCTGCTGGCCGTGCGCATCCTGGCCGCCACCGACCCGGCCCTGCTGGCGAAGATGCGCGACTTCCAGGAGTCCTTGCGCGCCCTGGTCGCCGAGAAGGACGCGGCCTTGTCGGCGTCGCTCGTCGAGCGTCCCTGACCCCGGCGCCGGAGCGGACCGCTCACCTGCCGCGACAGCGTTCCGGAGCGGGAGGCCGTCGCGTGGCCCCCGCCCCGAAACACCGCGTGCTGGTGCGGATCAGGCGCGCACCGCTGCGCGGACGGCTCAGCCGTTGAGCAACTGCCGTGCCATGACGATGCGCTGCACCTGGTTGGTGCCTTCGTAGATCTGGGTGATCTTGGCGTCGCGCATCATGCGTTCGAGGGGGAAGTCCTTGGTGTAGCCGTAGCCGCCGAGCAGTTGCACGGCGTCGGTGGTGATCTGCATCGCGGCGTCGGAGGCGAAGCACTTCGCCGCGGCGCCGAAGTAGGTCAGGTCCTTCTCGCCGCGCTCGGACTTGCCGGCCGCCGCATACGTGAGCTGCCGGGCCGCCTCGAGTTTCATGCCCATGTCGGCGAGCATGAACTGGATGCCCTGGAAGTCGGCGATCGCCTTGCCGAACTGTTTGCGCTCCTGCACGTAGCCCAGCGCGAAGTCCAGCGCGCCCTGCGCGATGCCCAGGGCCTGTGCGGCGATGGTGACCCTTGTGTGGTCGAGGGTGCGCATCGCGGTGCCGAAGCCGGTGCCCGGCTCACCGATGATCCGGTTTGCCGGAATGCGCACATCGTCGAAATACACCTCGCGAGTCGGTGACCCCTTGATGCCGAGCTTCTTCTCCGGTGCGCCGAAGGTCACCCCCGGATCCGACTTCTCCACCACGAACGCCGAGATGCCGCGGGACCGCGCGGCCGGATCAGTGACGGCGAACACGGTGTAGTACTCGCTGACGCCGGCGTTCGTGATCCAGCGCTTGACCCCGTTGAGCACCCAGGTGTCGCCGTCGAGCTCGGCGCGGGTCTTCATGCCGGCCGCGTCGCTACCGGCCTCGGGCTCGGACAGGCAGTACGAGAACATCGCGTCGCCCTTGGCGACCGGTGGCAGGTAGCGCCGCTTGAGCTCGTCGGACGCGGCCAGCAGCAGCGGCATGGTGCCCAGTTTGTTGACGGCCGGGATCAGTGACGACGAGGCGCAGGCGCGGGCGACCTCTTCGATGACGATCGCGGTGGCCAGGGCGTCCGCGCCGGCGCCGCCGTATTCGACGGGGACGTGCGGGGCGTGGAAGTCGGCGGCGCGCAGCGCGTCGTAGGAGGCTTGCGGAAACTCGCCGGTCTCGTCGGCTGCGGCGGCGTTGGGTGCGACCTTCCCGTCGCACACCGCACGCACGGCCTCGCGAACAGCCACGTGCTCCTCGGGTAGCTGGAACGCCTCGAACACGACAACCCCCTTGTCCCGGTAGTCCTGAACAGGGGTTCAGGACCATTGCGAGGGTGAGCATACCGACGAGTAACGAATGAGCTGGAGGCGCACCGGGCGGTGAGGGACTATCCTCGCCGAAGCAACGTCGGTTCGAACCCGCCCTATACGCCACAAGTGTCCGTTCCTATGGGTGTTTGCAGGAAATCGTGCGGGGGAAGGTCGACAGCGCAGTCCTCGATCGAGCGGAGACAAGGCGTGACCATCGCGTACCCGAGCACACCACCCGTCGTAGCTCCACCGTCCGGCTCGGCGCGGCCCCGGCTGACCTTCCTCGGCACCGGCTACCTCGGCGCGACCTACGCCATCTGTTTCGCCGAGTTGGGTTACGAGGTGCTCGGCTTCGACATCGACGAAGCGAAGATCGCGAAGCTCGCGGACGGCGACGTCCCCTTCCACGAGCCGGGTCTCGACGAGCTGCTGCGCAAGAACCTCTCCGCCGGTCGTCTGCGGTTCACCACCTCCTACGAAGAGGTCGCGGACTTCGGTGACATCCACTTCATCTGTGTGGGCACGCCGCAGCGTCCCGACGGCATGGCCGCCGACCTGTCGCACGTGGAGAGCGCCGTCACCAACCTGGCGCCGCACCTGACCCGCAAGGCCCTCATCGTCGGCAAGTCGACCGTGCCGGTCGGCACCGCCGAGTGGATCGAAAACCTGGTCCGCCGGCACGCCGCCGAGGACCTCGAGGTCGAGGTCGCGTGGAGCCCGGAGTTCCTGCAGGAGGGTGTCGCGGTCGAAGACGTGCTGCGCCCCAACCGGATCATCTTCGGCGTCAAGTCCGACTGGGCGACCGGCATGCTCTACTCCGCCCACAAGGGCGTCTTCGACCTGGCACTGACCGAGGACCGTGAGGTGCCGGTCGTCGTCACCGACTTCGCGACCGCCGAGCTGGTCAAGGTCGCCGCCAACGCCTTCCTCGCCACGAAGATCTCGTTCATCAACGCGATGGCCGAGGTCTGCGAGGCCGCCGGTGCCGACGTGACGCAGCTCGCCCGCTCCATCGGTTACGACGCCCGCATCGGCAACAAGTTCCTCCGCGCCGGCGTCGGGTTCGGCGGTGGCTGCCTGCCCAAGGACATCCGCGCGTTCCAGGCCCGCGCGCAGGAGCTCGGCGTCGGCGAGGCGCTGCGGTTCCTGCACGAGGTGGACCTGATCAACCAGCGCCGTCGGCAGAAGATCGTCCAGCTCTCGGCCGAGCTGCTCGACCGGCAGTACGGGCCGGCCGGCCCGGACCTCGCCGGCACCCGGATCACCGTGCTCGGCGCGACCTTCAAGCCCAACTCCGACGACGTGCGTGACTCGCCCGCCCTTTCGGTGGTGCGCAAGCTGTCCCGCTCCGGCGCCGACGTCACCGTCTACGACCCGGAGGGCATGGACAACGCCCGGGTCGATGTCGGCGACGTCACGTATGCCAAGACGCTCACCGACGCCGTCACCGGCGCCGACCTCGTCTGCGTTCTCACCGAGTGGGAAGAGTTCCGCAACACCGACCCCAACACGCTCAACCACCTGGTCGCCGCGAAGAAGGTCATCGACGGCCGTAACTGCCTCGACCAGGCGGTGTGGGCCGCCGCCGGCTGGGAGTATCGCGGCATGGGCCGGCCAGTCGTCGCCTGAGGCGGGTCCGGGAACGACCGGAACCTCCCGAACGAGCGGTTCGCTTCCGTCGATCGACGAAACAAGGCATTCTTCCCAGTAAGGCGTGAACGACTCGGGGTGATCGCGGCTCGCGGTCATCCCGGTCGCGATCCGGGAGGAGTGGCGTGGACACCTACCCGTGCCCGGCGTGCGGTGGTCCGTCCACCGAGGCCACCGGCTGTCGCAGTTGCGGCCGGCCGCACGATCCGGACGCGGCGGCCCTCGCCATGTTCCAGCGCACGGTCGCGGCGCTCGAGCAGAAGAAGCGCGACCTGACCGACGACACCCTGACCCTGCGCCGGCAGTTGGCCCACGCTTCCGCGCAGCGCGACAGCCTGCGGCGCAAGGTCCGGGCGGCGGTCGACGCCGAGCAGGCCACCCGCAACCGGCGCCCGTTGCTGGGCCGGGCGCTGCGCGGCCACGGCGAGCCGGATGCCGTGCCCGTGGAGAGCGCGCCGCCCGCCGCGTTCGAGCCGCCGGCGGCCCAACGGCCGGGGGCGCAGCAGCGGTATTCGCCACGAGCCCCGCACGCGGTCGAGAAGGGCCACGCCATCGACACGCCGGCCGGCGGCCCCGCCCGGCCCGTGATCGCCCCGGCGCGGCCCAGGATCGCGCCCCTGCCGCAGATGCGCCGGCCCCTCGGCGGCGCCGGCGACGACGGACCGCCCGCCGCCGACCAGCCCGAGGCGACGCAGTCGAGCATGCAGGCCTCGGTCCTCGCGCTCGGCGGCCTGCTCCTGGCCGGCGCGGCGGTCGTCCTCACCGTCGACGCGTTCGGCGCCATCGGCACGTTCGGCCGGGTCGTCTCGCTGGCCGCCATCACGGCCGTCGCCCTGGCCCTCCCGCTCGTCCTCGTCCGGCGCGGCCTGAGTGCCACCGCCGAGACCGTCGCCTCCGTCGCGCTCCTGCTGGTCCTGCTCGACGGCTACGTCCTGCGCTCCGAGCGCCTCCTCGGCGCCGACCGCATCCAGTTCACCGTCTACCTCGGGCTCGTCTGCCTCGCCACGGCCGGCATCGCCGCCGCCTACAGCGTGCAGAGCCATCTCATCGCGCCGAGGTACGCCACCCTCATCGCCCTGCAACCGGTCCTGCCGCTGCTCACGTTCGACGCCATCAAGGGCCCCACCGGCCTCTCCCTCGCGCTGTCGGGCGTCGCGCTCATCGACCTAGCGTTCGGCGTCGTGTTCAAGCAGCCGGTCCAGCGGCGCCTCGACACGCACCAGGACGACACCGCCGCCGAAAACGAGCCGGCACACACCGGCCGGACCAACCTCATCGCCGACGCGCTGATGCGCGACATGGCCTGGGCACTGTTCGCCCTCGGGTTCGCCGTCGCGCTGGGCGCCGCCGGGCTCGCGCTGGTCACCACCGACCAGCTCGGCGAGACGCTGCGGGCGGCGGGCGTCACGCTGCTCGCCGCCGGAGTCGGTGTCGCCGGCTCGCTGTCGTGGCGGCGCGGCGGCGTGCCCGACGTCGCGGCCGGCATCGCGACCGTCGCCGTCATCGTGGCCGTGTCCCGGGTCGGCGCGGTGGCCTTCCCCGGACTGGCCCTGGTGTTCCTGGCGGCGGCCGTGGCGATCACCGCCCTCCTGGTGCCGGCGCTGCCGTCCGACGCCCGGCGCGGGCCCCGCACCGCGGTCTCGGTCGCCGCCGTCGTCGGCACCCTGGTGCTCGTCGTGGGCGTGCTCCCCGGTGTCGCAGCCCCGCTACGGGCCGCGTGGCCGGTGTGGGCGGCCGACCTCGGCACGTACCACAGCAAGGTGCGCACCGCCGTCGGTCCGGACGGCTGGCAGTACGTCCTCGCGGTGCTCCTGCTGACCGGCGCGGTCGCGCTGATCCTCAGCGGGCGCACCGGACCCGCCGGCCGGGCCGAACCACGCGACGGCGCCCTGCCCGGCCTGCCGCCGCCCGACCAGCTCCGTGCCGACGTGCTCGTGGTCGGCGCCGCGCTCACGCTGCTCATCGCGCCCGCCGCGTTCGGGCTGACCTGGCTGTCCATCCCGGCGCTCGCGGTCTCCGGCGCCGTCGCGGCCGGCGCGCTCGCACAGCGCGTCGCCGAGGCGCACACCGCCTGGGTCTGCCTCGGCGCCGCCCTGGTGCTCGGCCTCTACGCGGCGGCGGCGAGCCTGGCCCGCCCGGCCTCGACCGCCCTGACGCTCACCGTCATCGCCGCCGCCGGCGCCGGGATCGCCATACTGCCCCGACCCCACCGCACCGACGCCGAGGGGGCCACCGTCGGGCAGCGGGTCGCCGACGCGGCCGCCGGCGGCGCCCTCTTCGCGTTGCCCGGCGCGGCCGCCGCCGGCACCGCGATCCTGTTCGACGACCTGCCCGGCGGTGCGGCAGTCGTGTTGGTGATGAGCTTCTTGGCCCTCGCCGTGACGCTCGGGTACGCCGCGATCACCCAGGTCGCCCGCGGTCAGCAGAGCCCGCCGCTGCTCGTCGGGGCCAGCGCGGGCGCCGTCGCCGTCGCCGTCGCGGCCGTGGTCGCGGACGGCGCCACGACCATCGACCTCCTCATCGCGCTGCTCATGCTCGTGGCCGCGGTCATGCTGTGGGCCGCGCCGCGGATGGACGACCGGCGGACGTTCGGCATCGAGTTCACCGGAGCCGACGCCGCCGCGGCGGCCGTCACGATCGCCGCGATCAGCGCCGTCGCGCGGGCCGTCTCCCTGGCCTCCTCGGGCATCGAGGTGGTGACGCTCGCGCTGGTCGTGTTCGCGGTCGCGGTCGCCGCTCGCACCCTGCCCGACGACTGGCGGCGCGGACCGGTCGCCGGCGCGGCCATGGTCGGGCTGGGCACCGGCCTCTACGCCGGGACCATGGCCGTCATCGGCGCGATCGGGGTCATCCGGGCGGCCAACCCGCCGTGGGAGGCCGCGCTCGACGGTAGCTGGTCGGTCACCGCTCAGGACCTGGCCACGTTCGGCTGGCAGGTGCCGATCGCGCTGCTCCTGCTGGCGGGTGCGGCCGCCATCGCGCTGCCCCAGCCGTACGGCGACGACACCGCCGCCGCCGCGGTCGTGCTGGCCGCCCTCGGCGCACCCGTCGGCCTAGGCCTCGGCTGGCAGGCGCCGATGATCGTCGGCTGGCTGGCGGCGACCGGGGTCGCGGTCTGGGCCTGCTACGCCCGGAGCTGGCGCGCCGCCTACACCCGGCTCGGCGCGGCCCTCGTCGCCGGACTGTTCGCGGTCGGCGGCGGCCTCGTCCGGCCGGGCGCGACCGCCGGCACGCTCACCGCGCTGGGGGTCAGCGGCGCGCTCATCGCCGGACTCGCCCGGGTGATCGCGACCCGCCGCGGCGATCCCGAGGACGGCCCGCTCACACTCGTCGGCGGCACCGCCGTGGCCGGGTCGCTGTTCGCGTTCGCCGGCGCCGCCGCCGCGCTGGTCGGCGGCCTGTACCCCGACCGGACCAGCACCATCCTCATCGCCGCGCTGGCGACCAGCGCCGCCGGGCTGGCCGTCGCCGCGGCCGGGGCCCAGCAGGCGCCCGGCTACCTGCCGTACGTGACCGGCGGAGTCGCCGTCGCCGCCACGACGACGGCGTTCGCCGCCCTGGTCGCGCAGCGCGACGGCGCGGTCGTCTACGCCGCCGCCGCGGCGCTGCTGGGGGTGCTCGCCGAGCTGCTGCGCGCGAACTGGTACGAGCCGACCGGGTTCGAGCCGGCCCGCACGTTCCGGCCCGACCACGGCGGCGCGCCCGCCGGCCGGTGGCAGCGGGTCCGGATGCCGCGCGACTTCTCGCTCGGTGTGGCCGCCGCGGCCGGGATCCCGGCCGTGATCGTCGTGGTCTTCATCACGCCGGCGGTGTTCGCCGCGCTCGCCGGCCCGTACCGCTGGATCCAGCAACCCTGGACCGGGACCCCGGCGACGGCGGGCGGCCTCGGCGACCTGGGCCGGTACGCGGGCAACAACACGCACGTCCTCGGCGCGTTCCTGCTCACGCTCGCCGGGGCGCTGATGGCGGTCGGGCTCGGCGGCACCGGCCAGGCGGTCGCCAACCGCGCGGTCGCGATCGTCGTGCCCGGCGCGGCCCTGACACTGCTCATCGCACCGGCGGCGCTCGACGCGCCGTACCCGGTGCAGCCGACGCTCGCGCTGCTGGTGGCCACGATCGCCGGCCTCGGCCTGGCGCTGACCGTGCCGCCCGAGGCGGACGGCCCGGACGGGCGGTTGATGATCCACGCCCGGCGCCTGGTGTTCGTGATCGCCGTCCTCGCGGCGGGCGCGGGCGGCGCGGGCAGCCTCGCCACCCGGTCGCAGACGCTCGCCTGGCTGGCCGGCTCGGTGATCGTCGGGGCGATCGCCGGCATCTGGGGACGGACCACCAATGGCCGGATGCTCGGCTGGCACGTCGCCGCCTCGACGGCGGAGGGCTTCGCGCTCGCCGCCGGGCTGGCCGCCGGCCTGACGCTCAAGCAGTGCGCGTTCCCGCTGCTGATCGTGGCCGCGCTGCTGCTGGTGCTCGGCGCGGCGCTGCCCCGCCTGCGCCCCAGCACGACCATCACCCGCGAGGCCATGACGGTGGAGACCGCCGGATACGCCGGTGCCGTCGTCGCCGTCCTGCTCACGATCGGCTCACCGGCGCACACCGCCGCGGCACTGACCGCGCTCGGCGCGGTGCTCGGCCTGTCCGCGGCGCGCAAGGGCCGCAGCCCCCGCCAGCGGGCGATGCTCGTCGTCGCCGCGGCGATCGCCGAACTGCTGGCCATCTGGCTGCTGCTGGTGACCGTCAAGGTCGCCCTCCTGGAGGCGTACACCCTGCCGTTCGCCGCGCTGGCCCTCATCACCGGGCTGATCGAGATCCGCAACCGGCCCGAGCTGGGGAGCTGGCTCGCCTACGGTCCGGCGCTCGTCGCCGGCTTCGCACCCAGCCTGGTGATCGCGGTCGTCGACGCGGAGTCGCCGGAGCTGCGCCGGGTCCTGCTGATCCTGGCGGCCGTCATCACGGTCGCGGTCGGCGCGGCGCGGCGCCAGAAGGCCCCGGTCGCGGTCGGCGCGGCGGTCACCGTCATCGCCACGATCAACGAGCTGGTGCGGATCGACCTGCCCTGGTGGATGCAACTGGTGCTCTACACCGGCACGGGCATCCTGCTCATCAGCCTCGGCGCCACCTACGAGCAGCGGCAGCGCCTGGACCGCCTGCGCGGCAGATATCGCGAGATGCGGTGAACGCCAGGTGGTAGGAAAACTGGGCGACCGGCCAAGTTTTTCTACCACCTGGCGATCGGCAGGTGCGAGCCCAGATCGAGCCGTAGGTGACGCTGCCGCCCGTCACGTACGCGGTCTCGGGCGCCCTCGTCAAGCGGGCGACTACCGCAATAAGTTAGGTTCGCCTATCCTAACCTCGTGTCTCCCGAGGAAGACCCCGATGGATGCCCGCCGGCCGCGGCGCCGACCGGACCGCAGGCGGTGCCGCTGCTGGCGATGCGTGCCGTCAGCGTGTTCCACCGGCGCGAGGACGGCTCGACGGCGGACATCCGCGCGTGCCGTTCCGGATCCGTGACGCGATCTTCGTCCTGGCCCGCTGGGCCTTCGCCTTTGGAGTGTTCCGATGAAGTCCCTCACCACCAGGTTCGTCTGCTGGCTCCTGGGCCCCGTCGTCGGCCTGGCGCTGCCGCGCCGCCCGGGTGCCGGGGTGCTCACGACGTTCATCGCCGGGCTGGTCAACGTCCCGCTCACCCCCTTTCACACCGCGATCTACGCCGTGATGGCGTACGTCGGCTTCGACGTGGCCTCGACGGCGGTCGCCGTCCAGGCGCTCTTCGTCGCCCTGATGGTCGGCAGTGCCGGCCTGGCCACGTGGGCGGGCCTGGTGCTCGCCCAGCCGGTGACGAAGACCGGCGTGACCCGCGGCCTGGTTCGCTCGGCGGGGGCGTGACGTGGCGAACTTCAAGATTCGTAAGGCCGTCGACCCGCACGTCCTGCTCGTCGAGGTGGCCGGCTCGGCGCGCGTCTCGCCCAACGTCGTGCGGGTCACCGTCCGCTTCGACCCGGACGGCTTCACGCCGCAGGGCTTCGACCAGTGGTTCCGGCTGTTCCTGCCCAGGGCGGGCCAGGACACGCTGCGATTGCCGACGCGCACGTCCGGGTTGTGGTACGCGCAGTACCTCGCCACGCCGAAGGCGCAGCGCCCCTGGGTGCGGTGCTACACCGTGCGGGCCGCGCGACCGGAGCGGCGCGAGCTCGACATCGACTTCGTCATGCACGTCGACCCGGACGGCACCTCGGGTCCGGCGGCGGAGTTCGCGCTGAACGCCGAGCCCGGCGAGAAGGTCGGCATCCTGGACCAGGGTGTCGGTTACAACCCGAGGCACCCGCACGACTGGACGTTGCTCGTCACCGACGAGACCGGCATGCCGGCGGTCGCCGGCATCTGCGGTTCGCTCCCGGACGACGCCCGGGGCCTGGCGATCGTGGAGGTCCCGTCGGAGGCCGACAAGCAGGACTTCCGGGTCCCCGCCGGGGTGGAACTGCGGTGGATCGTCCGCGACGGCCAGGGCGTGCCGGGCAGGCTGGCCCTGGCGGCGCTGCGAGAGGCCGCGTTGCCGCGGGGTGCGCTCTACGGCTATCTGGCCGGCGAGTCATCGTTGGCCACGGGCGCCCGCCGTTTCCTGGTCGAGCAGCGCGGCGTCCCCAAGCAACACCTCGACTTCATCGGCTACTGGCGCCACGGCCACGCCGCCGGCTGACCCCCCTTTCCGCGTTGATCATGCACTTATGGTGCCTGACAAACCGGGCATTCAGGGAGTGTCGAGGCACCATAAGTGCATGATCAACGCGGAAAGAGGGGGTTAGGGGTTTAGTGTGAAGAAGGCGGCTCGGGTCAGGAATGCGAGCACGGCGCGTTTGTCGGGCATGTCGATCTCGTTTGATAGGACGAAGCCCTCCAGCTTCAGGCGGCGCAGCGCGAAGTGGTTGCGGACGTCCGGCTCGACCACGATCCGCCGGTGCTCGGGGTCGCGGAAGATGTAGCGTGCCAGCGCCGGGCCGACCGCGTCCGTCAGTCCACGTGGGCGGTGCCGGCCCGGTGCGAGCAGCAGATGCATGCCGTGGTCACCGGGCTGGACCGGATAGCGCTCGCCCACCGGGTCGGCGTCCGGCTCGTAGGTCTGGAACAGGCCGATCGGCCGGCCGTCGAGCAGCATCAGGAACGCATGATGCGTCGGCAGGCTGTCGACGAACTCGTAGATCTCCCGGACGTCGTCCACCGAATGGCCGCCCATGCCCCAGAACGCGGCCCGCCGCTCGGTGACCCAGCCGTGCACCAGCTCGGCGTGCTCGGCCGGGCGGAGCACCTCCAGGCGGAACAGGCCGATGTCGGGGATCTTCTCCTCGTAGACGTACACGTGCTCTCCAAACGGTGTCGCGGGTACGAGCCGGCCGTCGGCCCAGAGCGGGAGCTGATCGGCGAAGTGGGGATCCTCGGCGCGATCCGACGCGCCGAACGGGACGATCCAGCGGCTGCGGGACCGGTCGGTCAGGTCCCACACGTAGCGGGCGACCGGGCCCCGCCAGCAGGCGTCCGAGACGCCGGGCACGTTCGAGGTGCACAACAACGCGCCGGTGTCGCCGCCCAGCGGGACGCGCGTGTCCCAGGCCGGGGAGAGTTCGACGGGCGCGAGCAGGTGCCGCTCGCCCCACGGGCCGCTCCCGGAGGCGGCGACGTCCTCGAACGCCGCGGTCGCGAGCGACGGCACGTCGACGCCGAGCCGGTGCAGGCCGAGCGCCACGCCGTCGAGGGCGTGCCCGATGCGCGCCCGCGGGTCGGTCCACGGCGTGAACAGCTCGTCGTAGCCGCGGGCCGCCTGCAACGGGCGCAGGCGCGGATGGTCGTACAGCCGTCCGGCGAGCGCCGTGCGCCAGGCCGCGAAGGTGCCCGCCGCCGTGCTGTCGGCGTCCATCCGCCCGTCCCAGCCGGATAGTCGTGCGCCTGCCGCCGTGCCGTCCAGCAGGCGCAGGAGCGCCGTGTCGACCAGCGTGTCCCGGTGGATCGCCTCCGGTGGCGCGCCCTCCGCGAGCAGCGTTCGGATCCGTTCCGCGCGGAAGGGCGGGGCGAAGTCGGCGCCCAGGGCGGCGACGTCGTCGGGGCGCCGGTCGTTGGCGGTCACCACCGAGCCCGTCTCGGTGACGCGCGGCAGCGGCGCGTAGCCCGGCCGCCACTCGTGGGCCGGGTCCCAGGCCGGTACCGGCCCGCGCCGGTTGCGGTCGTCGCGCACCGGCACCAGCCCGGCGACCAGCCGCAGCACCGCACCGGTGGTGTCCGCGACGAGCACGCTGTTGACCGGCTCGACCCAGCTCGTGAGCGCGGCCGCGACGTCGTCCACGGTGGACGAACACAGCAGCGGCAACAGCGCCTCGAACCCGAGCCGCGACTCGACCCGCGCCGGGGTGCGCAGGCTCAGTCCCTCGCCGGTGTTGCGGTCGACGTCGACGATCGGACCGCGCGCCGTCTCGACGATCTCGGTCTGCTCGTCCGGCGCGCCGTGCACCTCGATGGTCTCGGTCCAGGCGGGCACCGGTGTCCAGCCGCCGGGGTCGCGGACGAGGACCCGGCCGTCGACCCGGCGCAACTGTTCGCGGAAGAGATCCTGGTAGTCGGCCATGGCGTTGGTCACAGCCCAGGCGACCCCGCGGGTCTGGCCGAAGTGCTGGACACCCGGCACGCCGGGGAACGCGAGGCCCACGACGTCGAAGGCCGGGCAGGCGAGCTGGATCTGCTGGTAGATCCCCGGCAGTTCGAGCAGCCGGTGCGGATCGCCGGCGAGGACGCGCCGCGAGGCGTCGTACCACGCGTTGCTGCCGGAGCCGCCCGGTCCCTCGACCGCGAACAGGTCGACGGCCTCCGGCCCGAGCGTCGCCTCGACGTGCGCGTGCCACAGCTTGTTGGGAAACGTGCCGAAGAGGATGTGCTGGACCAGGAAGATACCCAGCGGCGTCCACGGCCGGAACCGCAGGCCCGTGGAGTTCACGCCGTCCACGTAGGACGCGATCCAGCGCCGCGTGCGGGCGTCGAGCGTCTCGTGGCAGCGGCGTGCGGTGTCGTCGAGCCGGGCTCGCCGGGCGAACCGGTCCCAGGGCACCTCGGCGGGGCCGGCGATCGCGGCCAACCGGCCCTCGGCGCGCCGGTGCTCGGCGTCGAGCTGCCCGCGCCGGTCGGTCGCGGTCACCTGTCCTTGCAGGAAGGCCAGCTCGTCGACGGTGTCGGCCCACAGGTGCGGAACGCCCCACGCGTCGCGACGCATCGTGCGGTTCACGGATCCGCCTCTTAGGTTAACCTTACCTAACTTGAGCTACGGTATCGGCTCCGTGTCCAGAGCGGAATCTGTTGACTCAAACTTAGGTTAGGGTAACCTAATTCGGCCGCTGGCGATTCGTCACCTTCTCTGCGACCGCTGAGGGACCTGTCCATGAGTCTGCGCCCTGCCGCCCGCGAACATCTCTTCACGAACAGGACGGTCGACCGCTACAGACGCGCCCTGGCCGATGGCCTCGACCGCGTCGCGACCCGCATCAGCTCCACCGAGCGCCCGTTCACCGGGGTCACGCCCGACCAGCTCGCGCTGGAGGTGTCCGCCGTCGACCTCGACCGGCCGCTCGGCGACGTCCGGGAGGCCCTCGACGAGATCGAGGACGTCTACCTCCGCGACGCCGTCTACTTCCACCATCCGCGGTACCTGGCTCACCTCAACTGCCCCGTGGTCATCCCCGCTCTCCTCGGCGAGGCGGTGCTCTCGGCCGTCAACTCCTCGATGGACACCTGGGACCAGAGCGCCGGCGCCACCCTCATCGAGCGGCGCCTCGTCGACTGGACCGCCGAGCGCATCGGCCTCGGCCCGGCCGCCGACGGCGTCTTCACCAGCGGCGGCACGCAGTCCAACCTCCAGGCCCTGTTGATGGCGCGGGAAGAGGCCGGGACCGGGGCGAACCTGCGCATCCTCACCTCGGCGGCCGGCCACTTCAGCGTCCAGAAGGCGGCCCGACTGCTCGGCCTGGGCCCCGACGCGGTCGTCGTGGTCGAGACGGACCGCCACCGGCGGATGAGCCCGACCGGCCTGGCCCGCGAGCTGCAGGGCTGCCGGGAGGCGGGGCAGACCGTGATGACCGTCGTCGCCACCGCGGGCACCACCGACTTCGGCTCCATCGACCCGCTGCCGGCGATCGCCGACCTGTGCCTCGCCGCCGGCGTCTGGCTGCACGTCGACGCGGCCTACGGTTGCGGACTGCTCACCTCGAAGACCCGCCGGCACCTGCTCGACGGCATCGAGCGCGCCGACTCGGTCACCGTCGACTTCCACAAGTCGTTCTTCCAGCCGGTCAGCTCCAGCGCCGTCCTCGTCCGCGACCGGGCCGTCCTGCGGCACGCCACGTACCGCGCCGACTACCTCAACCCCGCCCGGATGGTCGAGCAGCGGATCCCCAACCAGGTCGACAAGAGCCTCCAGACCACCCGCCGGTTCGACGCGCTCAAACTGTGGCTGACCCTGCGCATCATGGGCGCCGACGCGATCGGCGAGCTGTTCGACGCGGTCGTCGACCGTGCCTCGGCCGCCTTCGACCTGCTCAGTGAGGACCCGCGCTTCGAGGTGGTCACCCGCTCGCCGCTGAGCACCGTGGTCTTCCGGTTCGTGCCCACCGGCCTTCCGGCCGACCTGCCCGCGGACCTCGCCCGGGACCTCGCGGACCGGGCGAACCTCCACGCGCGCGAGGCCCTGGCCGCCTCCGGTGCCGCCGTCGTGGCCGGGACCACGGTGGACGGTCAGCACCACCTCAAGTTCACCCTGCTCAATCCGGAGACCTCACTCGACGACATCGCCGAGGTCCTCGAACTCGTCGCCGAGCACGCGGGCCGCTTCGTCCGCGAGCAGACGCCCGACCTGACCTACAGCGTCGGCTGACCCGGGAGCCCTCTCTTGTCCACCCATGACTTCATCGCGATCGGCCTCGGCCCGTACAACCTCGGCCTGGCCTGTCTGACCGCGCCGCTCGGCGAGCTCGACGGGCTGTTTCTGGAGGCCAGGCCGGACTTCGACTGGCATCCGGGCATGATGCTGGACTCGGCGCGGCTGCAGACGCCGTTCCTGTCCGACCTCGTCACGCTCGCGGACCCGACCTCGCCCTTCTCCTTTCTCAGCTACCTGAAGGAGGTCGGCCGGCTGTACCCGTTCTACATCCGCGAGAGCTTCTACCCGCTGCGCAGCGAGTACAACGAGTACTGCCGCTGGGCCGCCGCGAAGCTGCCGAACATCCGCTTCGGCCACGAGGTGACGTCGATCACGCACGACGAGCGGGACGGGCTCTACACCGTCCACGTGGGACACACGGAGTTCCGCGCGCGGCACCTCGTGCTCGGCACCGGCACGCCGCCCCACGTCCCGCCGGCCTGTGCGGGCCTCGGCGGTGACGTCATCCACAACTCGCGCTACCTCGAGCACCGCGCGGCGCTGCGGGCCAAGCGCAGCATCACCGTCGTCGGCAGCGGGCAGAGCGCCGCCGAGATCTACCAGGATCTGCTCGGTGGGATCGACACGCACGGGTACCAGCTCAACTGGGTCACCCGCTCGCCGCGCTTCTTCCCGCTGGAGTACACGAAGCTGACGCTGGAGATCACGTCACCGGACTACGTCGACTACTTTCACGCGCTGCCGGAACCGACCCGCTACCGGCTGGAGGCCGGCCAGAAGGGGCTGTTCAAGGGCATCAACTCCGATCTCGTCAACGACATCTACGACCTGCTGTACGCCAAGAGCGTCCACGGCACCGTCCCCACCCGGCTGATGACCAACACCGAGGTCGGCACGGCGGCGTACGACGAGACGCGCGGCGTCTACACCCTGGGCCTGCGCAACGTCGAGCAGGAACGCGACTTCACGCTCGAAACCGAGGGCCTGGTGCTGGCGACCGGCTACGGGTACCGCACCCCGGCCTTCCTGGAGCCGATCCGCGACCGGATCCGCTGGGACTCCCACGGCCGCTTCGACCTGGCCCGCAACTACAGCGTCGACCACACCGGGCGCGGCGTCTTCGTGCAGAACGCCGGGACGCACACCCACAGCATCACCTCCCCGGACCTCGGGATGGGCGCCTATCGCAACTCGTGGATCATCCGCGAGATGCTCGGCCGGGAGCACTACCCGATCGAGAAGTCCATCGCGTTCCAGGAGTTCGGGGTGGCGTCGTGACGCTCTTCGAACGCGGCGATCTCACGATCGACCACCTGGACCCCGAGGCCCCGTACCTGCACCGGTGGGTGACCCACCCCAAGGCCGCCTTCTGGATGATGCGGGACGCCTCGCCCGAGGAGGTCGCCGCCGAGTACCGGCGGATCGCCGATCACCCGCACCACCACGCCTGCCTCGGCCTGCACCGGGGCGAGCCCGCGTTCCTGGCCGAACGCTACGACCCCGCACACGTCGAGCTGGCCGGCCTCTTCGACGCGCGGCCGGGCGACGTCGGCATGCACTTCCTGTGCGCGCCGACCGACACACCCGTCCACGGCTTCACGCGGACCGTCATCACCACCGTCATGGCCTGGCTCTTCGACGACCCGGCCGTGCGGCGGGTCGTCGTCGAGCCCGACGTTCGCAACACCGCCGTGCACGCCCTCAACGCCGCCGTCGGGTTCACCGTCGTCGGCCGGATCGCCAAACCGGAGAAGGACGCCTTGCTGAGCATCTGCACCCGAGAAGCCTTCGCGGCGGCGGTACCGGCATGATCGCTCACCTGACACCCGAGCGCTGGGACGCCGCCAACCGGCACCTCCTGCGCAAGGCCCTCGCCGAGTTCTCCCACGAGCGGCTGCTGACTCCCACGGTCTCGTCGTCGCCGCAGCGGTACGTGGTGCGCAGCGACGACGGCACCGTCGAGTACCGGTTCGCGGCCGAGGTGCTGGCGCTCGACCACTGGCAGATCGACGCCGGCAGCATCTCCCGCCACCACGGCGACGAGGAGCTCCCGCTCGACGTCCTCGACTTCTGCACCGAGCTGCGCTCGTCCCTCGGCCTTTCCCCCGAGATCCTTCCGGTGTACCTGGAGGAGCTCAGCTCCACCCTGGCCGGCATCGCCTACAAGCTCGGCAAGCCGGCCGTGGATCTCGCCTTCGCGGACTTCCAGGCGATCGAGACCGCGATGACCGAGGGCCATCCGTGTTTCGTCGCCAACAACGGCAGGCTGGGCTTCGGCCTCCGGGACTACCACCGCTACGCCCCGGAAGCGGCCCGGCCGGTGCGGCTCGTCTGGCTCGCCGCGCACCGCGACCACACCACCTTCACCTGCTCGGCGGACACGTCGTACGAGGCGCACATGCTCGCCGAGCTGGGCCCGGAGTTCCTGGCCTCGTCCCGGCAGTCGCTCGTGGACCGCGGGCTGGACCCGGCCGACTACCTGCTCGTCCCCGTCCACCCGTGGCAGTGGTGGAACAAGCTCTCCGTCACCTTCGCGGCCGAGGTCGCCCGGCAGCGGCTGGTCCACCTCGGGGAGGGGCCCGACGAGTACCTCGCGCAGCAGTCGATCCGCACCTTCTTCAACACCAGCCGGCCGGACCGGCACTACGTCAAGACCGCGCTGTCGGTGCTGAACATGGGCTTCATGCGGGGGTTGTCGGCGGCCTACATGGAGGCGACACCGGCCATCAACGACTGGCTCGCCGGCATCGTCGAGAACGACGAGGTGCTCAAGTCGGCCGGGCTGACGATCCTGCGCGAGCGGGCCGCCATCGGCTACCGCAACCCGCAGTTCGAGGCGGCGACCGACCGCTACTCGCCGTTCCGCAAGATGCTCGCCGCGCTCTGGCGGGAGAGCCCGGTGCCGTCGCTCGAGCCCGGGCAGCGGCTCGCCACGATGGCCTCGCTGCTGCACGTCGGCCACGAAGGCCGCTCCCTCGCCGCGGCGCTCATCGCCGGGTCGGGACTCGCGCCGGGGGAGTGGCTGCGCCGCTACCTCGACGCGTACCTCGTGCCGCTGCTGCACAGCCTCTACGCGTACGACCTCGCGTTCATGCCGCACGGGGAGAACGTCATCCTGGTGCTCGACGGCGGGGTCGTCGAGCGCGTGATCTTCAAGGACATCGCCGAGGAGATCGTGGTGATGAGCGCTTCCGCGGAGCTGCCGCCCGCGGTCGAGCGGATCCGGGCGGACGTGCCCGAGGACGTGAAGCTGCTGTCCATCTTCACCGACGTCTTCGACTGCTTCCTGCGGTACCTCAGCGCCATCCTGCACACCGAAGGTGTCCTCGACGAGTCTTCGTTCTGGCGCACCGTCGCGGCGAGCGCGCGGGCCTATCAGGACCGGGTGCCGCACCTGGCGCGGCGGTTCGAGCGGTACGACCTGTTCGCCCCCGAGTTCGCGCTGTCCTGCCTCAACCGGCTCCAGTTGCGCGACAACCGGCAGATGGTCGACCTGGCCGACCCGTCGGCCGCACTGCAACTCGTCGGGACGCTGCGGAACCCGCTCCATGGTTTCTGACGCGTTCGTCGGGACCGGCTGCGCACGCGCCGGCCGGCTTCGGCGTCGTTCAGCCGCGGTCGCGGGGCGGGGCGGCCCACGGCGAGGCCGGCGGAGCTTCTTCCCTCCGCTCGCCCTCGGCGTCGGCGCTGTTGCCGGTGGCTTCCCCGGCGGCGGACCCCTGCGGACCGGTCACGATGCGGGTCGTGGCGTCGGCGCTGTGTGGTCCGAACCCGAGGTTGACGGTGGCATCGGGGTCGAGTCGGGTGGTGGCCTCGTCCGCGTCGACGTCGACGGTGGGAAGCTCCCCGATTTCACCGGGCGTGGCTTGCCGAGGCCGGGAGGGCACCGGAGCCTGCCGCCCGGGGTGGAAGGCTTCGGTTTCCTCGTCGGGCACTCCCCGCCGGATCGGCGTGAACCCGTCGAACGGGGGCCCGTCGAGAATCGACGGCGCATCGGCCACCGGCCCGCGAGCGGCCCGCGACGGCAACCCGGCCGCGGTGGTCCCGTCGTCCCCGAGCACCTGCGTGGCCTCGTCCCCATCGGTCGCCGCGTCCGGACGCTGCGCGGCGGCCGACCGGCTGTACCCGAGCGCCGGCGACTCCACCCCACCCAGACCCGCGGTAGCCCCGGAGCCGAGCGGCGCGGCGCCCGGCTGCGGGCTCGACGGCGCGACGGGCGGTGCCGAGACGGGCCGCGGGCTCGGCGGTGCACCCGGCGGTGCGGTGGCCGGTTGTGCGGTCGGCGGTGCGACGGTCGGCTGCGCGGCAGGTGCCGCCGGGGCGGGCTGCGGGGCTGGTGGCACGGCGGCCGGCTGCCCCGAGACCGGCGCCCCGGACCCGAGGGCCGCGAGCCGCGCGTCGATGGGGGGATGCCCCCCACCGTACGGTGGCGGCGGCGACATCGGCACCGTAGGCGGCCGGGTAGGCAACGGAGCGGTGGCATCCTCCGACGCGGAGCCGCCCGGCCCGGCCGTTCCCTGTCCAGCGCCCGGCATGCCGGCAGGCGCCCCGGTCCACGGCGTGCCGGGCACTCCGGACACCGGCCGCCCACCGGCAACCGGCTGATCCTGCTGCCCGATCCCGGCGGCCGAGCCGGATCCCGCCTGCGGCCCGGCCGGCTCCGCTGCTGCCGAGCCAGGCGTCAACCATGCCGGCGCACCGGGCACCCCCGCGGACGGCCCCGACGCGGGCGGCGCGGAAGCCACCGGCGGCGCGCCCGGCATCGGCTGAGCCCCGCCGGCCTGGCCGGCGGCGGGCTGCCCGTGGGCGGCCCCCGGCGGCGTGAAACGCTCGGTGGAAACCGGCCGAGGCGGCATCCCCGGCGGGGTGGGCGGGAACGGTCCGGGCGGTGAACCGGGCGCCACGGCCGGCTGCGCGGCCGGCGGAGCCGAAGCGACCGGCGGTGCCGAGGCCGGCGGTGCCGAGGACACCGATGGCGGTGACGACACCTGGGCGTGCGGGGCGCCAACCGGTGAGGGCTGCTGGAACGGCGGAGGCGGGGCCGAAACCGGCTGCGTCTCGTCCGTCGGCCGCCCGAAGCCGCTCCCGGCCGCGGCGGCGCGGAAGCCGCCGCCCGCACCGAAGTCACCGGCCGGACCCGTGCCGGCACTGCCGGCCGTGCCCGGGCCACTGCCCGCGCCGGCCGGTGCTCCCGAGGACGGCACGGGCGGACCGGGCAGGATCGACGTCGCGCCGGCGGGGAGCGCCGCGGTCTGGTCGGGTGCCGTGGCGTACGGCGGGCGGGCGCCGACCTGTGGAACCGGCTTCGGGCCATGACCGAGCGGGTACTCGTGGATGTCGACCGGGCCGGCCGGCTCCGCGGGCACCTCGACGACCGTTGGCCAGGTCCGCCACCGTTTCACGCTCGCCGCCGCGATCAACAGGGCCAGGCCCAGCACCGCCGTCGTGCCGTTGGCGATCGGCACCCTCAGGTCGACGGTCAGGCCGCCGACCTTCAGGTCGTCGGGCAGGCTGCTCATCGTCGACAGTGGATCGATGAACAGGCTCACGTACGTGGCGAGCAGCGCCAGGCCGGCGACGATCGGGCCGACCGGGGAGATGCGCAGGGTGGCGATGAGGCCGATCAGGAGGCCGGCGCCCAGCAGGTAGGCCGCGGGCGCCAGGAGGTCGACGGAGTCGAAGGCGCCGCGCTCGATCCAACCTTCCACGGTTTTCGCGGATTTCTGCTGTCCTACGGCGATCAGCAGCCACGCGATCGGGGCGATGAACATCCCCGCGATCAGGCTTCCCACGTGTCGCATGGCTCGCACCGTACCGTCTTCGACATGACCGAGCACATTGGCCGACCGCCCAGCCGTCCGACTGGCTACTCACGGGTCACTTTGAGTCGGATCATGACCGCGGTGGACGTCAATCTGTACGGGACGGTGCACGGCGGGATCATCATGAAGTTCATCGACGATGTTGCCGGAGCCGCCGCCGCGCGCCACAGCGGCGGCACGGCGGTGACGGCCTCGATCGACGAGATCGTGTTCGAGGAGCCGCTGCGCGTCGGCGACCTCGTCCACGCGTTCGCACAGGTCAACTGGACCGGGCGCACCTCGATGGAGGTCGGTGTCCGGCTGGTGGCCGAGCGCTGGGACGAGGTGCCGGAGTCCGAGCCGGTGGTCGTCGCGACGGCGTACCTCGTGTTCGTCGCGGTCGACGCCGAAGGCAAGCCCCGGCCGCTACCCGCGGTGGTGCCCGACTCGCCGGAGAACGAGGGGCGCCGCCGAGAGGCGGAAATCCGACGTGAGCACCGTCTCGCCCGTCGGGAAGCCATCCAGCGACATCGAAATCGCGAGCAGTAGGGCAGGCCCAGAAGGCGCGGGTGGCCCCGCGAACCGCGGGGCCACGACGACCGGCCAGGTGCCCTCGAACGAGGTCGACGGCTGAGCGACTCCGGGAGGGTCTGCGTCGAACATCCGTGCGGCCCACACCAGAACAGGGCATCCGGTGGGGGTGGAGAACACTGAGCGATCGTCCGAGCGTGCAGCAAGATGGATCGCATGGCGAAGGAGCTGTGGCGACCCCCGGCAGACGTGCTCGAACACACCCGTATCGGGACATTCCTGCGCTGGTTGTCCGCGGAGCGCGGCCTCGACTTCGGCGGTGACTACCGGGCGCTCTGGCAGTGGTCGGTGGACCGACCCGCCGAGTTCTGGCGTGCGATCTGGGACCACTTCGAGGTCGTCGCGCACGCGGCGCCGACCGCCACCCTGGCCGACGCCCGGATGCCCGGTGCCGAATGGTTCCCCGGCGCCCGCCTCAACTACGCCGAGCACGTGCTGCGCATGCCCGGGGTCGCCGATGACGAGCCGATCGTGTTCGCCGTGTCGCAGACCCGCGAGCCGATCACGCTGACCGCCGCGGAGCTGCGCGAACAGGTCCGGCGGGCCCGGGCCGGCCTGCGCCGGCTCGGGGTCGGTGCGGGCGACCGGGTGGCCGCCTACGCCCCGAACATCCCGGAGACGTTCGTCCTGCTGCTCGCGACCGCCAGCCTCGGCGCGATCTTCTCGAGCTGCGCTCCCGAGTTCGGCACCCGTTCCGTCGTCGACCGCTGGCAGCAGATCGGGCCGAAGGTCCTGGTCGCGGTCGACGGCTACCGGTACGGCGAGAAGCCCGTCGACCGCCGCGCCGAGGTGGCGGCGATCCGCGAGGCGCTGCCCTCGGTCGAGACGGTCGTCGAGATCGGCTACCTCGACGGCACCGGTGGCGGCTGGGCCGACCTCACGCGGGACACCGAGGAGCCGCTCGAGTTCGCGCCGGTGCCGTTCAAGCACCCGCTGTACGTCCTCTACTCCTCCGGCACCACGGGGCTGCCGAAGCCGATCGTGCACGGGCACGGCGGCATCCTGCTCGAGCACCTCAAGATGCTGGCCCTGCACCACGACCTCGGGGCGGGGGACCGGTTCTTCTGGTTCACCACCACCGGTTGGATGATGTGGAACTACCTGGTCTCCGCCCCCGCCGTCGGCGCCGCGGTCGTGCTGGTCGACGGCAACCCGGCCCACCCCGACCTGGGCTGGCTGTGGCGGGTCGCCGCCGCCACCGGGATGACGTACTTCGGCACGTCCGCGCCGTTCCTGCTGTCCTGCCGCAAGGCCGGCATCGTGCCGAAGGAGATCGCCGACCTGTCCGCGCTGCGCGGGGTCGGGTCGACCGGGGCGCCGCTGCCGGCCGAGGGCTTCGAGTGGGTCTACGAGGCGGTGTCGGACCGGGTGCTGCTGGTCTCGGCGTCCGGAGGAACCGACGTCTGCACCGCGTTTGTGGGAGGTGTACCGCTGCTGCCGGTCCACGCCGGAGAGATCGCCTGCCGGGCGCTCGGTGCGCGCGTCGAGGCGTTCGCGGCCGACGGCACGCCTGTCGTCGGTGAGCTCGGCGAACTGGTCATCACCGCGCCGATGCCGAGCATGCCGGTCGCCTTCTGGGGCGATGCGGACGGTTCGCGGTACGCCGACGCCTACTTCGGGACGTATCCCGGCGTCTGGCGGCACGGCGACTGGATCACCGTCGACGCCGGCGGCGCCTGCGTGATCACCGGCCGCTCCGACGCCACCCTCAACCGCGGCGGCGTCCGCCTCGGCACCAGCGAGTTCTATTCCGTGGTCGAGGGCCTGGACGACGTCGTCGACTCGGTGGTCGTACACCTCGAGGATCCCGAGGGCGGTGCGGGGGAGCTCCTGCTGTTCGTCGTGCTGCGACCCGGCGCGACGCTCGACGACACGCTGCGCGGCACGATCGCGCGGGAGCTGCGCACCGCCCTGTCCCCGCGGCACGTGCCCGACCAGGTCTTCCAGGTCGAGGCGGTGCCCCGCACGCTGTCCGGCAAGAAGCTGGAGGTGCCGGTGAAGCGCATCCTCACCGGCACCCCGGTCGAGCAGGCGGCGGCCAAGGGCGCGCTGGCGAATCCCGAGTCGCTGCGGTACTTCGAGGCCGCGCGCGCCCGCGGCCAGTCGTAGGCGCTAGACCGTCGGCCCGACGAGGCGGGTCGCCTGCTCGGTTTCGGCCCGGGCAGACAGCTTCGCCAGGTCGGTGTGCGTGCTGATCACGATGCTGGCGCCGGCCGCGAACGGTGCGAGCAGCCAGTCGACCGGCCACGGGTAGGCGTCGGCGTCGAGCAGCACCCGCCCGCCGGTGATGCCGAGCTCGGCGGCCCGGGCGGCGGCCCGCTCGATCAGCGCGGCCTGGCCGATCGCCGTGCCGTCCGGGTCGACCAGCGCGACGGTGTCCGCGGTGACGGGCGCGCCCGGGAAGTGGTCGCCGTGCTGCCGCACGTCGGCGACGTAGTCGGTCCAGCCGGGCGGGACCGCGCGCAGCGGCATCCCCATCGGCGCCAGGCCGAGCACGAACCGGTCCGCCGGTCCGGCCGGGGTGCCCGCCTCGACGGCCTGCGACGAGGCGAACTCGACGTCGGCGCCGGCCGCGGTCGGCTCGCCGTAGGCCACCGTGAGCCCGGCCGACCAGGCGCCGAGCAGCACCGCCGCGGTCTGCCAGTGCGGCGGCAGCCAGACGGTGGCCTGGTCGCCGGGGCCGAGGCCGCAGCCGTCGACGAGCAGGTTCGCCGTCTTCGACACCCAGTTGCCCAGCGTCGCCCCGGAGAGTTCGATCCGTTCCCCGCTCGCGTCGTCATAGAACGTGAACAGCGGAAGTGACGGGTCTTTCGCGACAATTGCCGCAAAGAGTGAAGGAACTGTATTCCCCATATGTCCGGAAAATCCCTTCCGTAGCATCTTGGCATGCATGTACGGGCAACGCGACGATACCGGCGCCGCAAGCTTGTCGCCGTCGTCGCCTGCACCCTCACGCTGGTCGCACCGGGCAGCAACACCGCCACGGCCGACCCGCTCGATCCGTTCGTTCCGCCGGTCGCGCCCGTCGACCTGGCCGAACCGCTCGCGTGGGCCAACCCCGTCAAGGTGCCCGGTAGCGAGGGTGTCACGCCGCAGGTCACCCGGCTGGCGCTCGGCGACTTCAACCGGCCGGCCGCCGGGGTCAGCGCACAGTCGGGGACGCTGAGCGACGTTCCGCTCGCCGAGGGATACCGCCGTACGCGGCAGACCCGCACGCTCACCACGACCCGCGCGTCCACCGGCCGGTTCAGCGCCGTCGGCCTGACCTGGCGCGAGAGCGGGAGGGTCGGCGCGATTAGCATCGCCGTCCGGCACCACGTGCCGGGCGGGGCGTGGAGCAGATGGCAGACGGTGAGCGCCGGGGAACTGGACCGCGACCCCGTCCGGGCACCGGAGGAGCGCGCCGGCGACGTCCAGCGCGGCGGCTCCGACCTGCTGTGGCTCGGACCCAGCGACGGCATCCAGCTCTCCGTGACCTCGGTCAGCGGATCCGTGCCGCACGACATCACCGCCGATCTCATCGACCCCACCGACGCGCCGCTGGACTCCGCACCGGCCGCCACCGTGACCGAGGCCGCGCCGGTCGGGCTCACGCCGTTCATGCCGCCGATCAACCGGCGGGCCGCCTGGGGCGCCAACGAGCAGCAGATGAACTGGCGCCCGCAGTACGCCAACTACGTCAAGGCCGTCGCCGTGCACCACACCGCGACCAGCAACAACTACTCCCCGGCCGACGTGCCGAAGATCCTCCGCTCGATCTACCAGTACCAGACCGTCAGCCGGGGCTGGGGCGACATCGGCTACAACGTGCTGGTCGACCGGTTCGGCCGGCTCTGGGAGGGGCGCTCCGGAGGCCTTGCCCGGCCGGTCGTCGGCGCGCAGGCCGGCGGCTTCAACACCGGCACCGCGGGCATCGCCATGATCGGCGACTTTCGCTCGACGAGCGTGCCGCCGGCCGTCGTGGAGTCCGCCGCGAAGTACATCGCGTGGAAACTCTCACTCAACCAGGCCATCGATCCCCGCGGTACCGTCACGCTCACCGGCGGCGGGTCGACCTCGCGGTATCCGGTCGGCACCACCGTCACCGTCCCGCGCGTGTTCCCGCACCGGCAGACCAACCCCACCGAGTGCCCCGGCGACAAGGCGATGGAAGTGTTGCCGCAGATGCGCAACCGGGCCGCCGGACTGCTCGGTGACATGGTGAAGCCGGACATCGTGCGCACGCTCATGGCCACCTACCGTCCGGCCGACGGCACCGTGTGGCTGCAAGGGATACCGCAGCCGGTGTTCACGACCGGGCCCAACGAGATCGCCGTGCCGGCCGACTACAACGGCGACGGCAAGGTCGACGTGGCCACCTGGTCACCCACCACGGGTAACTGGACCATGCTGCTCACCGGCGAAGGCCCGCGGAAGGTGCAGTGGGGACTGCCCGGAGACGTACCGGCACCGGCCGACTACGACGGCGACGGCAAGGCCGACCTGACCGTTTTCCGGCCCGCCAACAGCACCTGGTACATCAAGGGCCTCGGCGAACTGCGGCTCGGCTCACCCGGCGACCAGCCCGTTCCGGGCGACTACACCGGCGACGGGCGCGCCGAGGCCGCGATCTGGCGCCCGTCGACCGGGTTGTGGGCGATCTACGCGTTGCGTGAGTTCCACTTCGCCGAGCCCGGCGGGATCGCCGTGCCGGCCGACTTCGACGGCGACGGCGACATCGAGCCGGCGACGTGGTCACCGACGACGCAGCAGTTCACGATCGGCGGGCTTCCGCCGGTCCGGCTGGGCGACCCGGGCGACACGCCGTTGACGCGACAGTTCGACGGCGACGGTCGAGCCGATCTCGCGGTCTTCCACGACGGACGGTTCGAAATCCGCGGCGTGGGCAGCTACGACGTGGGGCTGCCCGGCGACGTAGCGATGCCGCTCGGCTGAATCCTGGGTGGAAGTCGGGTCCAGTCGCGTCGTGGACATCGATCATCGGCGGATCGGGCGTAGGCTTTGGGCCGGAACGTCGCCTCGAGTCCAGAAGGAGTCGCCAAGTGACCCCCGGCCGTCCGCCACGCGTGCTCGTAGACGCCACGAGTGTCCCAGCCGACCGAGGCGGTGTGGGGCGCTATGTCGATGGTCTGCTCGGCGCCTTGGGCGCGCTCGACGCGGACCTGGCGGTGGTCTGCCAGCGCACCGACGCGGAGCGTTACGGCAGGCTGCTGCCGAATGCCCGGATCATGTCCGCGCCCGCGGCGGCGGCGCACCGGCCCGCCCGGCTCGCCTGGGAGCAGACCGGCCTGCCGATGCTCGCCCAGCAGGTCGGCGCGCAGGTGCTGCACTCGCCGTTCTACACCTGCCCGCTGCGTGCCGGTTGTCCGGTGACCGTGACCGTGCACGATGCCACCTTCTTCACCGAGCCCGAGCATTACGACAAGTCGCGCCGCACCTTCTTCCGCTCCGCGATCAAGACCTCGCTGCGGCGGGCCAGCCGGGTCATCGTGCCCAGCAAGGCCACCCGTGACGAGCTGATCCGGCTGCTGGACGCCGACCCGACCCGCATCGACGTCGCGTACCACGGCGTCGACCCGGATGCGTTTCACGCACCCAGCGAGGACGAGAAGGCCCGCGTCCGCGCCCGGCTCGGCCTCGGCTCGACCGACTACATCGCCTTCCTCGGCGCCAAGGAGCCCAGGAAAAACGTGCCCAGCCTGATCCGTGGCTGGATCGCCGCGGTGCGGGACCGGCCCGACCCGCCCGCCCTCGTGGTCGCCGGCGGCCAGGGCCACGACGACGAGATCGACGCCGCGATCAGCGAGGTCCCGAGCCGCCTGCGGCTGCTACGGCCCGGCTATCTGCGGTATGCGGACCTTCCCGGCTTTCTCGGCGGGGCGACCGTCGCCGCCTATCCGTCCTTCGGCGAGGGCTTCGGCCTGCCGATCCTGGAAGCCATGGCCTGCGGCGCACCCGTGCTCACCACACCGCGGCTCTCGCTGCCCGAGGTCGGCGGCGACGCCGTCGCCTACACCGGCCCCAGCCCCGACGAGATCGCCCGCGACCTCGCCGCGCTGCTCGACGACACGGAGCGGCGCAACGCGCTGGCAAAAGCCGGCGCGGCACGCGCCAAGGAGTTCACCTGGGAGTCGAGCGCCGAGGTCCACCTCGCCGCCTGGGCGAGAGCCGCCGGCCCGCGGTACTGACGGTGTCGCCGGCACTCATACCCTGCTCACCCGTCACGCCATGTCGGCGCTTGACGTCACCTTCTGAATCCGGGCCAGGCGATATTGGTAATGGACACGACACCGTCGAGTTGTCGGAAGGTGCCCTCTCCTGGGCATGATGGGGCCGTGTTCTACGCGGTGATTCCAGCAGGTGGTAGTGGCACGCGGCTGTGGCCGCTGTCGCGAGCCGGTCATCCGAAGTTCCTCCACGCGCTCACCGGCACGCCGTTGTCGCTGCTCCAGGCGACGTATGGCCGCTTGGAGGCCCTTGCGGCGCCGGAGACGACATTCGTGGTCACCGGGGTGGCGCACGCGGCCGCCGTGGCCCGGCAACTGCCCAGCCTGCCCGAGGGCAACATCCTTGTCGAGCCGACCCCGCGCGACTCCTGCGCGGCGATCGGCCTGGCGGCCGCCGTGATCGCCCGCCGCGACCCGCACGCCGTCATGGGGGCCTTCGCCGCCGACCAACTGGTTCGCGACGTGCCGGCCTTCACCGAGACGCTCACCAAGGCGATCCAGGGTGCCGAGGACGGCCTCTTGATGACGATCGGCATCACGCCGAACCATCCGGAGACCGGCTACGGTTACCTGCACGTCGGCGAGCCCACCGGCACCGGCGACGTGTGCAAGGTCGCCGAGTTCGCCGAAAAGCCGGTCCTCGAGGTTGCCAAGCGCTACGTCGACTCGGGCGAATACCTGTGGAACGCGGGGATGTTCGTCTGGCGCGTCGACGTCTTCCTCGACGAGCTCGCCCGCCAGCAGCCGGCGCTGCACGAGGGCCTGATGCGCATCGCCGAAGCGTGGAACACGCGGGAGCGGGAAGAGGTGCTGGCCGAGCTGTGGCCGGGCCTGACCAAGATCTCCGTGGACTTCGGCGTCATGGAGGGCGCCGGCCGCGCCGGCCTGGTCGGCACCGTGCCGGGCAACTTCGGCTGGAACGACGTCGGCGACTTCCACACGCTGGGCGAGCTGCTGGAGACCGACACGGCCGGCAACGTGGTGGTCGACCTGGGGCTGGAGTCATCGACCCGATCCAAGCCGACGGTGCTGATGCAGGAGTCGGAGCGCGTTGTGGTGGTGCCCCACTCGGGCCGCCTGGTGGCCGCGGTGGGCGTCAACGACCTGATCATCGTGGACACCCCGGACGCGCTGCTGATCTGCCCGCGGGCACGTGCCCAGGACGTCAAGAAGCTGGTGGACTCCTTGAAGGAGCGCGGCTCGATAGAGCTGCTCTGACCGGCCGCGACGCGGGTTCGCGCCACGGCCGGTCAGGCGGGGGCGCGGACCCACTCAAGACGCTCGCCGACCGCCGCCGTAGCTATGCGCCGCCCTTGGCCCAGGCGAGCGCCGGTGCGACCAGGGGTTCCGTTGCGCCGGCCAGTGGGGTGGGCAGGGCGTCGGGGGTGAACCAGGCGAGCGCGGCCGACTCGGCGCTCACCGACTCCACGGCGCCGGGCGGCGCGATCGCGGCGTAGCGCACGTCGTAGTGCAGCGACGGGCCGCCCGAGCACTGCACGTAGTGCACGTCCAGGCCTATGGGCGCCTCGCTGATTCGCAGGCCCGTGATGCCCGACTCCTCGGTCGCCTCGCGCAGGGCGGTGCCGGCCACCGACAGGTCGCCCGGCTCGCAGTGGCCGCCGAGCTGGACCCAGCGCTTGATCCGGCCGTGCAGGCAGAGCAGGACCCGCTCGGCTGCCGCGTCGACGACGAGCGCGCTCGCCGTCACGTGCCCGCCCGCGTGCTCACGCCACATGGTGGTCGCATCGGACCGCACGAATCCGAGAAACCGCTGCCGGGTCGCCTCGGCCTCCGTCGTCGGCGCCGTCCAACTCGTCAGAACCGCAAGTGCGTCGTCGTGCAGCGTCATAGTGACGGTAGGCTACCGCGACCGATCGCCAGGACGCCGAGGGGCACACCACCTTCCGGCACCTCGGCCGTCAGACGGGGGTCACCGCCGGCCTCGATCCAGACCGTCGCGAGACCTTCAGCAGCCAGAATGGCCCGCAGTCGCTGGATCTCCATGCCGACCTCAACGGCCCGTGCGAGGTCGCCGGCCGGCGCCCAAGCGACGATCGCCGCCGCGGTGTTGTCCGGGAGAATCACGCTCCGTGTCTGCGGAAACGGCAGATCGGGCAGCGTCACCGGACCCGGCTGAAACGCCGCGGCGTCCGAGATCTCCGCCGAGGCGCGCAGCCCGCGGGCCACGGCCTCCGCCGTGCCGAGCGAGAACAGGTCGGCGTCGGCGCCCCGGATCAGCTCGGCCGCTCCCGTGCCGTGTCCCTCGGCGCGGATCGGCAGCCCGCGGACCACCGCGACCGGCACCTGATCGGTCTTGCCCTTCACGAGGTCGGCGGCGGCGGCCAGCTCGTCGACGACGGCCATCTGGGTGAGCTGGAGCTCGTTGCCGTATGTGTCGCGGCGCCCCCGATAGTCGGTGAGCGCGTTGATCCCGGCCGCACCGATCGCGACGTCGGTGAGTCCGAGCCGCCACGGCCGGCCCATGGTGTCGGTGACCACGACGGCGACGTCGAGCCCGAAGCGCTCCCGGAACTCGTCACGCAGCCAGCGCGCCGACGCGTCGGGGTCCTTGGGCAGCAGCACCAGGTGCGTCGGGTCGACGTTGGACGCGTCGATGCCGGCGGCGGCCAGCACGAACCCGTGATGCGTCTGCACGATCCGGGTCGCACCCCGCCGCGCGACGACCCGGGCCGTCTCCGCGCGCAGGACCGCCTCGCGGGCCGTCTCCCGGGCCGGCTCGTCGAGCGGGATCTCGACGAGCTGCCCCTCGGCCTTGCTGACCACCTTGCTGGTGACCACGAGAATGTCGCCGTCCGCGATCCAGGGCGCGGCATCCCGGATCAGGCCCGCGAGGTCGGCACCGGGGCGCACGTCGCCGATGCCGACGACCGGCAGCACCGAGATCCCCTCGGTCATGACACGCCTGCCACGGACAGGGCGGCCCGGACGATGGCGCCCGTGGCCGCCTCGTCGGTCATCCACAGCGGCCTGGCGTGCACCGTCAACCCGGGCACCTCGACGCCCGCGTCGGACTCGTCGACCAGCCAGCCGTCGAGCACGCCGCCGGCGCCGCGGGCGCCGAACAGGCCGCCGACGCCGGCCGGGCTGCACTCGACGCCGACCACCGCCAGGCACTTGTCGGCCATGCCGCGTACCGGGGCGGTGCCGATGATCGGCGACACCCCGACCACGGGCGCCTTGCCGGTGACCACCGCCTCACGGACGGCCGGAACGGCGAGGATCGGCGCGACGCTGACCACCGGGTTGCTCGGCGCCACAAGTACGACATCTGCGGCGGCCAACGCGTCCAGCACACCCGCTGCCGGCTTGGCCGTCTCGGCCCCCACGAACACGAAGCGCTGCGTCGGCACCGCCGCGCGGTGGCGGATCCACCACTCCTGGAAGTGGATCGCCTTCGTCGCGCCGTCGACCTCGACCACCGCGTGCGTCTCCACCCGGTCGTCGCTGGCGGGCAGGACGCGGATGCCCGGCTGCCAGCGGTCGCACAGCGCCGCGGTGACGGCGGACAGCGGATAGCCGGCGTCGAGCATCCGGGTGCGCACCAGGTGCGTCGCGATGTCCTTGTCACCGAGGCCGAACCAGGTCGGCTCGGCGCCGTAGGCCGCCAGCTCCTCCTTGACCGTCCAGGTCTCGCCGACCCGGCCCCAGCCACGCTCCGGATCGGCGCCGCCGCCCAACGTATACATCACGCTGTCGAGATCGGGGCAGATCCGCAGTCCGTGCAGAGTGACGTCGTCGCCGACGTTGACCACCGCCGTCACCTCGGCACCCACCTCCCGGGCCACCGCACGCGCGCCGAGCAGGAAGCGCGCGCCGCCGATGCCGCCGGCCAGAACCACGATCCGCATGCCGTCAATCCTGCCCCACCAGTACGACACTTCTCCGCGGGGCCGTCGGTCTTCCTGTGCACGCAGGATTCGGAAGCAGGGACTAGGCTTCGACCGACCTGTTTGCGACATCCACGCGTGTTCATTTCGGGAGAGCCAGTGAGCACCCAGCCACCAGACCCGACCTCGTCCGCGGCGTTCTCGCCGCAGCCGGCCACCTCGCCGTACGCAGCCGTGGCCCAGCCTGCCGCGGCTCAGCCGAAACCCGCGGAAGAGAAGAAGGCGCTCCAGTTCACCTCGCCGTACCGGGAGCTTGTCTCCCTCGTGCTGCTCGGCGTGAACGGCGTCCTGCTCCTCGCCGGGCTGATCACCCTGCTCACGTCGCTGGCCAGCGACTTCCTGGGCAACGCGGGCTCGTCCTTCGGCTCGTTCGTCTCCGTGGAGACCATCGCGTTGCCGATCCTCGCGGTGCTGATCGCCACGCACATCGAGCCGGCGGTGCCGAAGGCGCGCCTCGTCGTCCTCGGCGCGCTGATCGAATATGCGATGGCCGCGCTGTTCGGCGTGGTGCTGCTGCTCGCCGGCCTCATCGGGGACCTGCAGCCCGATGGTGTGCGCGTCGGTTTCGTGTTCGCCGCCTTCCTGAGCCGCCTGGGCGGTCTGGCGCTGCTCGGGCTCGTCCTGTTCCTGGTCATCCGCGTCTACCTCGGCGCATATGCACCCGCCAAGCCGCCGCAGGGTGTGTACGGCCAGCCGACGTACCCGTACGGCCAGCCCGGATACCCCTACGCCCAGCAGCAGTACGGGCAGCAGCCCGGCTACCCGGCCGGCGCGCAGACCGCCCCGGTGCCGCAGGGCTACCCGGCACAGCCCGGCTACCAGCAGCAGCAGACCGGCGGCTGGGCCAATCCGCAGACGACGGGCAGCAACCCGGCCGTCCCGGGCGCCGCGGCCGGCTACGCGAGCCAGAGCTTCCCCGCGCAGCAGGCCCAGCCCACGTCCACCGGTGCTCCGGCGTTCACCGCACCCACCTCCGCGGCGCCCGCGCCGACCTCGGCCGCACCGGCGTCCGGCGCGCCGGGTTACGCCGCACCGGCCTCCGGCGCTCCCGCCTTCGGGGCCCCGGACGCGGGTGCCCAGGCGACCGGGGCACCCGCGTACACGGCTCCGCCATCCGGGGCGCCGAGCTTCGGCGCTCCCGCTTCCGGCGCTCCGTCGTTCGGCACGGGTGAGCCCGTCTCCGGTGCACCGTCCGCCGAATCGCCGCTGAGCTCGCCGTTCGCGTCGTACACCGCATCGGCCACCGCAGCCGCCGACGAGCCGGTCTCCGCCTCGCCGGCCGACAGCGACCCCTCGACCCCGCCGTCGGGCTTCGCCGCGGCCGGCTGGCCGGGCGGCACCTCCACGCACCCGGCACCGCAGGACAGTGCCCCGGCGCCACAGGCGGAGGGTGAGGCGGCTTCGCCGTTCGGCAAGACGGGCGCCTTCCCGCCGGCCGACCCCGACGCCACCACGGCGCTCGCCCCGGCCTCCCAGGACGAGGCACCGCCCGCGGTCGTCGCCGACGCCGAGGCAGCGGCGGACACCGAGACGGTGGGCGGCATCGCGCCCACCGACCCGGACGCCACGGCCACGGTGGCCCACCAGGCCGCGGACCCCGAGGCCACCGCGGCGTTCTCGCACGTCCAGCACGCCCGGGCGGACCGGCCGGCCGACCCGGACGCCACCACCGTGCTGGGGACACCCACCTCCGGGGACGATGACGACACGCAGCGTACGCAGGTGATCCCGCCCCGCGGCTGAAGCGACGAGAGATCTCGGAGGTCCTCCCGGTGGGCCTCCGGGATCTTTTCGCCTGGCGGCATCGGGGATTAACTCACATTCGCGGTAGGCGTTGATCCGTTCGGCGGCAGCTTAGGCTGCAATGCGTGACCTTTGCAGCCAGAAGTACCGAGGGCAACGCGATGCGGCGGGCCCTCCGTCGCGCGGCCGACGGTCGCCCGCTCGACGTGACGGAGGCGGCCGTCCTCCTGGCCGCTCGCGACGCGGCCCTCGACGACCTGCTCACCGTGGCGGGCCAGGTGCGCGACGCGGGGCTGGCCGACGCCGGCCGCCCGGGCGTGGTGACGTACTCCAAGAAGGTCTTCATCCCGCTCACCCGGCTCTGCCGCGACCGCTGCCACTACTGCACGTTCGCGACGGTCCCGCACCGGCTGCCCAGCGAATATCTCGAGATCGACGAGGTGCTCGCGATCGCCAAGGAGGGCGCGGCGCAGGGCTGCAAGGAGGCGCTGTTCACGCTCGGTGACCGCCCGGAGGAGCGGTGGCCACAGGCCAAGCGGTGGCTGGACGAGCGCGGCTACGACTCGACGCTCGACTACCTGCGGGCCTGTGCGGTGGCGGTGCTGGAGCAGACCGGCCTCCTGCCGCACCTCAACCCGGGTGTGCTGTCCTGGGCCGAGCTGCAGCGGCTCAAGCCGGTCGCGCCGAGCATGGGCATGATGCTGGAGACCACGGCGAACCGCCTGTGGTCGGAGCCGGGTGGTCCGCACTTCGGCTCGCCCGACAAGGAGCCCGCGGTCCGGCTGCGGGTGCTCGACGACGCCGGCAGGGTCGGCGTCCCGTTCACCACCGGCATCCTGATCGGCATCGGCGAGACGCTCGAGGAGCGCGCGGAGTCGCTGTTCGCGATCCGCAAGACGATGCGGGAGTACGGGCACATCCAGGAGGTCATCGTCCAGAACTTCCGCGCCAAGCCCGACACGGCGATGCGCGGGATGCCCGACGCCGAGCTGCACGACCTGGCCGCCACGATCGCCGTCACCCGGCTGGTCCTCGGCCCGAAGGCGCGCGTCCAGGCCCCGCCGAACCTCATCGACGAGGAGTACGGTCTCCTGCTGCGGGCCGGCATCGACGACTGGGGCGGTGTCTCGCCGATCACGCCCGACCACGTCAATCCCGAGCGCCCCTGGCCCGCCATCGACGAGCTGGCGCGGCAGAGCGCGAAGGCGGGCTTCACGCTCAGGGAGCGCCTGACCATCTACCCGGAGTACGCCAAACGCGGCGTCCCGTGGATCGACGCCCGCCTGACGGCCCACCTCGCGGCGCTGATGGACGCGGAGACCGGCCTCGCCGGCGAGCGCGCCATGCCGGTCGGCCTGCCGTGGCAGGAGCCGGACGGCGGCTACGAGGACAGTGGCCGCACCGACCTGCACGCCGCGATCGACACCGAGGGCCGCACCGACGACCGCCGCGGCGACTTCGACACGGTGTACGGCGACTGGCAGGAGGTCGCCGCCCGCGTGCGGACGACCAGCGTCCAGCGGCTCGACAGCGACGTCCACAGTGGACTGAGGCTGGCCGCGGAGCATCCGGCGAAGCTGCTCGACAAGGAGCACGAGGCCGAGGCGCTGGCACTGTTCAACGTGGACGGTCCCGGGCTCGAGGCGCTCGTCGGCATCGCCGACGGCCTGCGCCGTGACGCGGTCGGCGACGACATCACCTACGTGATCAACCGGAACGTCAACTTCTCCAACGTCTGCTACGTCGGCTGCCGGTTCTGCGCGTTCGCCCAGCGCGAGCGGGACGCCGACGCCTACCGCCTGTCCTACGAGCAGGTCGCCGACCGGGCCGAGGAGGCCTGGCACGCGGGCGCCTCCGAGGTCTGCATGCAGGGCGGGATCGACCCGAAGCTCCCGATCACGGCGTATGCGGATCTGGTCCGGGCCGTGAAGGCCCGCGTCCCCGGCATGCACGTCCACGCGTTCAGCCCGATGGAGGTCGTCACCGCCGCGGCGAAGGCCGGCGTCTCGATCCGCGACTGGCTCGTCCAGCTCAAGGAGGCCGGCCTGGACAGCATCCCGGGAACGGCCGCGGAGATTCTCGACGACGAGGTCCGGTGGGTGCTCACCAAGGGCAAGCTGCCGACGTCGGCGTGGGTCGAGGTGGTCACCACCGCGCACGAGCTGGGCATCCGGTCGAGTTCGACGATGATGTACGGCCACGTCGACCACCCCGGCCACTGGCTCGGCCACTTCCGGGTGCTGGCCGGGATCCAGGACCGCACGGGCGGCTTCACCGAGTTCGTGGCGCTGCCGTTCGTCCACCACAGCGCGCCGATCTACCTCGCCGGCATCGCCCGGCCCGGCCCGACCTGGCGCGACAACCGGGCCGTGCACGCGATGGCCCGGGTGTTGCTGCACGGCCGGATCGACAACGTCCAGTGCTCGTGGGTGAAGCTCGGTGACGAGGGCACGGTGGCGATGCTGCGCGGCGGCGCCAACGACCTCGGCGGCACGCTGATGGAGGAGACCATCTCGCGGATGGCCGGCTCGGAGCACGGCTCCGCCCGAACGAGGGAGGAACTCGAGGCCATCGGTAAGGCCGCGGGCCGCCCGGTCCGCCAGCGCACGACCGTCTACGGCCGCGTGTCCGCCCGAACCTAGGTGCGACGTCCGCCCCTTTTTTGCGCGTTGATCTTGCAGTTGTGGTGCCGAGACACTCCCTGAATGCCCGGGTTTGTCAGGCACCACAACTGCAAGATCAACGCGCAAAAAAAGGGGGGGTTAGGGCAGTGCTCCGGTCGTTGGCACCATGGCGATGGCGGCGACGATCCCGGCGAGCAGCAGCAGCATGAGGATCCGGCGGCCGGGGACGAGGATCGCCAGCAGCAACGCACCACCGGTGACGCGCAGCGGGTGGGTGTGCACCTGGACGACCGGCCAGCCGATGCCGGGCAGGATCAGCCGCACCGGCCCGATCACGTGGTTCCGCTCGACCGCCCTGGCGTCCGGCTGCTGGTTGGCGTCGCCCTTGAGCACGAGCGTCCCGTCCGCCGCCTGGCTGACGACACGGTGCGTGACGGGACCGCGCGGGTCGGTGTACGTGACGATCTCGTACACCGCCACCGACTTCGCGTGCGGATCGACGAACACGAGATCACCGGAGTGCATCGCCGGCGCCATCGAGTTCGACGTCACGACGTAGGGCTTCCATCCCAGCCCGACGATCCCGACGGTGAAGACGATGACGGACAGGGCCACACCCAGGAGCAGCCGCTGGATCACTGCCGCCATTTCGGCTATCGACGCGGTGGCTTGAGCAAACTCACGAAGACTTCTTCCGGCGCGTCCGGCGTGTCGCGCGTTACCTCCGGCGGGTCTTCATCGGTATGGGTACGGCACGTGGGTAACGAGTGATCGCCCGGGTGGGCCTATTTATCAGGTTCGGCTTGACGACGCACGCATTACACGCGTGTAATTTCACGGGGGATGTTCGAGGGTGAGCGCAGTCAGTCACCTTGCGGACATAAGGGAACACCGCGCCGAGGTACTACACCTTGTAGGACATGCGCCTTCCGCGTGGGGGGTTGCGCCGGCATTGACGCCGGTGCGCAAGAAGGAGGCACGCTGATGGACGGCCGACCAGTCGTGGCCGACCTGCTGGGTAACGCTCCGGAGTGGCAAGAACGCGCTTTGTGCTCGCAGACCGACCCGGAGGCATTCTTTCCGGAGAAGGGTGGGTCGACACGCGAGGCCAAGCGCATCTGCTCGCGCTGCGAGGTGAGGGCGGACTGCCTGGAGTACGCGCTGGGGCACGACGAGCGCTTCGGAATTTGGGGCGGTCTCTCGGAGCGTGAACGCCGCAAGCTCAAACGACGGGCTGCCTAGCGGGATCGGAAGTGCATGTGCAAATTGGGCGCCGGCATCGCCGGCGCCCAATTTCATGCATCCGGGGGGATCACGCGCAGATGTCCACGCCGTCCGAGCGGGTGTTGTTGGTCGGTTTCTTCGCGATGGGGTGCCGGCCGGGCCGCCTCACGGACCGCCTCGGCGAGTGCGACGAGGTCGTCGTTGGTCGGCGGGGGCGGGCCGTATTCTCCCTCGTGCCGCACCAGGTCCCAGCCGCGCGGTGCGGTGAGGCCGCGGGCATGGGACTCGCACAGGTCGTAGGAGTGGGGTTCGGCGAACGCGGCCAACGGGCCGACGACCGCGGTCGATTCGGCATAAACGTACGTCAACGTCGCAACGGGCTGTCGGGGGCAACCGTTGCGCGAGCATCGACGTGGGGTCCTCACGGCCAGACGGTATCGCTCCGCGAGGCTCCGCCCAACCCGGTAGCCCTGCGACACGCCGTGGTGACCCAGGCGACACGCCCGCTCGGGCGATCGGGCCCGGGCAGTACGCTGACTAGGTGGCGAGCCCAGACCGACGACGCAGCGGACCGGGACGGCGCGGTCGCGACCGGCACGGCAGGGGGCTGCGCGGTCGACTCGTGCCCGCGTCCCTGCCGATGTCGCGCACCCGCGCCGAGATGTTCGACGACCTGGTCCTCGACTCCGTCGAGCAGCTCGAGCAGCGGTTCGCCCAGGAGCTTGCCGGCGTGGAGTTCGCCGTCGAGGACGTGCCGCCCGACCTCAACGTCTACGACTCCGACGTGCTGGAGGACGGCGAGGTCCCGCTGGCGCGGCTGTTGCCCGGCCGTCCGGGCCGCCACGGCGTGCCGCCGCGCATCGTGCTGTACCGCCGGCCGCTCGAGTTCCGGGCCGCCGACCACGACGACCTGGCCGACCTGGTCCACGACGTGATCATCGAGCAGGTGGCCAACCTCCTCGGCGTATCTCCCGAGGACCTCGACAGCTAACGCCGGTCGGGCGCCGAGGACCCGGGACATCAGGGCGGCGCGACGGGCGGCCCGTCCGCAGCTCGGCCGCGTCGGCGTGGATGTCACCGGGCAGCGCCGCCCGCGGCTCGACCGGGGGCAGGGCGGACATCCAGTAGCTCATGGCGGTCCGTTCTACAGGCGCGCCCATGCCTCGGCCAGCACCGACCGCAGGATCTGCTCGATCTCGGCGAAGTGCCGCTCGTCGCAGATCAGCGGCGGGGCGAGCTGGATCACCGGGTCGCCGCGGTCGTCGGCGCGGCAGTACAGGCCGGCGTCGAAGAGCGCCTTGGACAGGAACCCGCGCAGCAGCGCCTCGGACTCCTGGTCGTCGAACGTCTTCTTGGTGGCCTTGTCCTTGACCAGCTCGATGCCGAAGAAGAAGCCGTCGCCCCGGACGTCGCCGACGATCGGCAGGTCGTGGAGGCGCTCAAGGTACGACCGGAACACCGGCGAGTTGGTCCGGACGTGCTCGTTGAGCCCTTCGCGCTCGAAGATGTCGAGGTTGGCGAGCGCGACCGCGGAGGCGACCGGGTGACCGCCGTAGGTGATGCCGTGGGCGAACCAGCTCGAGCCCTCCAGGAACGGCTCGGCCAGCCGCTCCGTCGCGAGCATCGCGCCGAGCGGCACGTAGCCGGAGGTGAGGCCCTTGGCGACGGTGATGATGTCCGGCTGGTAGCCGTATCGCGTGGCGCCGAAGTATTCGCCGAGCCGGCCGAACGCGCAGATGACCTCGTCGGAGACGAGCAGGACGTTGTACCGGTCGCAGATCTCACGCACGCGCTGGAAGTATCCGGGCGGGGGAGGGAAGCAGCCGCCGGCGTTCTGCACAGGCTCCAGGTAGACGGCGGCGACGGTCTCCGGGCCCTCGAACTCGATGGCCTCGGCGATGCGGTCGGCGGCCCAGACGCCGAACTGCTCCTCGGACATGGACTGGTCGGGCCGGCGGTAGTAGTTGGTGTTCGGCACCCGGAACGCGCCGGGCACGAGCGGCTCGAACTCCTGCTTCAGCACAGGGATGCCGGTGATCGACAGGGCGCCCATCGACGTGCCGTGGTAGGCGATCGAGCGGGACAGCACCTTGGTCTTGAGCGGCTTGCCGGTGTGCTTGAAGTACGACCGGGCGAGCTTCCACGCGCTCTCGACGGCCTCCGAGCCGCCGGTGGTGAAGAAGACGCGGTCGAGGTCGCCAGGGGCGATGCCGGCGAGCCGCTCGGCCAGCTCGATGGCCTTCGGATGCGCGTACGACCACAGGGGGAAGTAGGCGAGCTCGGCGGCCTGTTTGGCGGCGGCGTCGGCGAGTTCCTGGCGTCCGTGGCCGGTCTGCACGACGAACAGCCCGGACAGCCCGTCGAGGTACCGCTTGCCGGCGCTGTCGTAGATGTACGGCCCGTCGCCGCGCACGATCACCGGCACCGGTGCGTTCCGGTACGCCGAGAGGCGGGTGAAGTGCATCCAGAGGTGGTCGCGCGCGGCCGTGTCGAGTTGGGCCGCGCCGGGCTGCTGAGCGGTCATCGGGTCCCCCACGCATAGGTCTGCTTGGCGAGCTTGAGGTAGACGAAGGTCTCCGTGGCCGTCACGCCAGGGATGCTCCGGATCGTGTCGTTGAGAAGGTCGAGCAGGTGCTCGTCGTCGGTGCACACCAGCTCGACGAGCAGGTCGAAGCCGCCCGCGCAGATGACCACGTAGTCGATCTCGGGCACCGCGGCGAGGGACTTCGCGACCGGCCGGAGGTCTCCTTCGACCTTGATCCCGATCATCACCTGCCGGGCGAAGCCCAGGGTGAGGGGATCGGTGACCGCCACGATCTGCATGACGCCGGTGTCCAGCAGTCGTTGCACCCGTTGGCGGACAGCCGCCTCCGAGAGGCCGACGACCTTGGCGAGGGCGGCATACGACATGCGGCCATCGCGCTGGAGCTGCTCGATGATCCGCTTGTTGACGTCGTCGAGGACGGGCTCGGTCACATGTGGATTTTTACCCAAGGACCACCTGTTGGCAACTAATTCCATGGTGGAGAAACGGGCGATCTACGGAATCGTGATCGGTTTGAGCGTGCGGCGAGCCGTGACAGACTGGTCCGGCCTGTTTCGGCGGGATGGCGCTGACACTGAGATCCGTAGGAGCACCCGTGCGAAATCCCTCTCGCCCGCCGCTCTCTCCAGAAGTGGCCGCCCTCCTGAACGCGACCGGACTCTCCCGCCGGACTCTCATGCGTGGCCTGCTCGCCGGTGGTGCCTTCATGGCGACCGGCGGTGCGCTGGCGGCATGCGGCACCAAGCCCGTCAAGAAGCCGGAGGCGAGCGGTAGCCCGGCCTGCATCGGCACCGACGCGTCGGCGACCGAGAAGAAGATCAACTTCTCGAACTGGCCGCTCTACATGGACGTCGACAAGAACGACGAGAAGAAGCGCCCGACGCTCGACGCGTTCCAGACGAAGACCGGCATCACGGTCTCGTACAACGAAGACGTCAACGACAACAACGAGTTCTTCGGGAAGGTCCGCCACCAGCTACAGGCCTGCCAGTCCATCGACCGCGACATCATGGTGCTCACCGACTGGATGGCGTCGCGGGTCGTCGGCCTCGGCTGGGTCCAGCCGTTCGACAACAGCAAGACCCCGAACTTCACCAAGAATGTTCTCGCCACGCTGCGGAACCGGCCGTGGGACAAGGACATGAACCACGCCGCGCCGTGGCAGTCCGGCCTCACCGGCATGGCCTACAACGCCAAGGTCACCAAGGAGATCCGCACCGTCGACGAGCTGCTGACCCGCCCCGACCTGAAGGGCAAGGTCGCCGTCCTCGCGGAGATGCGCGACACGATGGGCCTGATCCTGCTCGCGATGGGCAAGGACCCCGCCGACGTCTCGGAGGCCGACTTCGACGCGGGCATCGAGAAGCTCAAGAAGGCCGTCGACTCGGGCCAGATCCGTAAGTTCACCGGCAACGACTACAAGGAGGACCTCGCCAAGGGCGACCTCGCCGCGTGTGTCGCGTGGTCCGGTGACATCATCCAGCTCGCCGCCGAGGACGGGAACATCAAGTTCGTCACGCCGGAGTCGGGCCTGATGCTGTGGTCGGACAACATCGTCATCCCGTCCTCGGCGACCCACAAGGCCAACGTCGAGCAGCTCATCGACTACTACTACGACCCCAAGGTCGCCGCGGAGCTGGCCGCCTACGTCAACTTCATCTGCCCGGTGCAGGGTGCGCAGGAGGCCATGCGGCAGATCGACCCCGAACTGGCCGACAACCCGCTGATTTTCCCCGACGCGGGCACCCTCGGCAAGGTCCACGCCTTCAAGCCCATGACCGAGGCGGAGGACAAGAGGTTCGCCGCGAAGTTCGAAGCGGTTTCCGGAGCCTGACACATGACCGATGCGAAGCGGAGCGAAGAGGCCGGCGCCAGCGGTGCCGACCTCCACCTGGTCGGCGTGACGAAGCGGTTCGGAACCTTCACGGCGGTCGACGACCTCACCCTCACGGTGCCCAGGGGCTCGTTCTTCGCGCTGCTCGGCGCGTCCGGGTGTGGCAAGACGACCACCCTGCGGATGATCGCGGGTCTCGAAGAGCCGACAGCCGGCCGGGTGCTGCTCGACGACCGGGACGTGACCCGGCTGCGGCCCTACCAGCGGCCGGTCAACACGGTGTTCCAGTCCTATGCCCTCTTCCCGCACCTCACCATCGCGGACAACGTCGCGTTCGGCCTGCGCCGCCGCGGCGTGAAGCAGTACGCCGAGCAGGTGGAGCGGATGCTCCACCTGGTCGAGATGGACGGCTTCGGCAGGCGCAAGCCGGCCCAGCTCTCGGGCGGGCAGCAGCAGCGCGTCGCGCTCGCGCGGGCGCTCGTCAACCACCCGCAGGTGCTGCTGCTCGACGAGCCGCTCGGCGCGCTCGACCTCAAGCTGCGCCGCCAGATGCAGGTGGAGCTCAAGCGGATCCAGACCGAGGTCGGCATCACGTTCGTCCACGTCACCCACGACCAGGAGGAGGCCATGACCATGGCCGACACGGTCGCGGTACTGAACGCGGGGAAGATCGAGCAGTTCGGCTCGCCTGTCGACATGTACGACCTCCCCGGCACCGCCTTCGTCGCGAACTTCCTCGGCCGGTCCAACCTCCTCGCCGGGACCGTCACCGGGCGCGGCGGCGACGACGTGCTCGTCGAGGCGTACGGCGGCCGTTACTCAGTGCCGGCCGCGCGCGCCCGCGCCGCCGACGGGACCGTCTGGCTCGGTGTCCGCCCGGAGAAACTGCGCATCGGCACCGAGGCGCTGGCCGGCCACCACGAGGTGCGCGGCATCGTGACCGACTCCTCCTACCTGGGCGTCAGCACGCAGTATCTGGTGCGGGCGCCGTGGGGGGACGAGCTGACCGTGTTCGTGCCCAACTCGGGTGTGGCCGCGCCGCTGGCGGTGGCCAGCGAGGTGACCGTCTCCTGGCGGCCCGAGCACGCCTTCCTGCTCTCCCGCCCGGCGAACGAGACCCACGCCCCGGTCGTGGACACGGAGGAAGTGGCGGCGACATGAGTGCCCTCGGGCATGTTGGCTCGTCCACGCCGACCCAACCGGTGAAGCTCGAGAAACCGCGGAAGACGTGGCTGCCGTACCTCCTGCTGCTCCCCGGCGGCCTCTGGCTGATCGTCTTCTTCGCCGTCCCCGCCGTGCAGTTGTTCGCGACCAGCCTCTACGACCCGGACGGGTCGCTGGCGGAGGGCTACGCGATGACCTGGGCCTTCGGCAACTACGCCGACGCGGTCCAGGAGTACCTGCCGCACTTCGGCCGCTCGATCGGCTACGCCGCGCTCACGACCGTCATCTGCCTGGTCATCGGCTATCCGCTGGCCTACGCGATCGCGCTCAAGGGCGGCCGGTGGAAGAGCCTCCTGCTCATCTGCGTGATCGCGCCCTTCTTCACCAGCTTCCTGATCCGCACGCTGGCGTGGAAGGTGATCCTCTCGGACGGGGGCCCGGTCGTGTCGGCGCTCACCGCGCTGCACGTGCCACTGCCCGACGGCCGGCTCCTGGCGACGACCCCCGCCGTGATCGCCGGCCTGGTCTACAACTTCCTGCCGTTCATGGTGCTGCCGCTCTACGCCAGCCTGGAGAAGCTCGACCCACGGCTCATCGAGGCGGCCGGCGACCTCTATGCCCGGCCGGTGTCCCGGTTCACCCGGGTCGTGCTGCCGCTGTCGATGCCCGGTGTCGTGGCCGGCACGCTGCTCACCTTCATCCCCGCGGCCGGCGACTACATCAACGCGCAGTTGCTCGGGACGAACCGGCAGTACATGATCGGCAACGTCATCCAGTCGAAGTTCCTGCGGGTGGGTGACTACCCCGCCGCCGCCGCGCTGTCGTTCACGCTCATGGCGGCGATCCTCGTGCCGGTCTTCGTCTACGTCCGCCGCGCCGGCACGGATGAGATGCTGTGATGCTCCACCGCGTCCGCCGGTACCTCGCGGACCACTGGGTCATGGCGGTCGGCCTGCTCGTCCTGCTGTACCTCTTCGTGCCGATCGCGGTGGTCGCCGCCATGTCGTTTCGCGACGCCGGCCGCAACGCCCCCTACACCCTGCAGAACTACAAGTTCACGTGGGAGCACTGGGCGAACCCGTTCGGCGCCGCCGGCATCGGTCACGCGTTCTGGCTGAGCATCGGCATCGCGCTGCTCGCCACGATCGGCGCGACGATCCTCGGCACGCTGATGTCGTTCGCGCTGGCCCGCCACCGGTTCCGCGGCCGCGCCGCGACCAACACGCTCATCTTCCTGCCGATGGCCACCCCGGAGATCGTGATGGGGTCGTCGCTGCTGGCGCTGTTCGTCGCGTCCGGGGTGCCGCTGGGCTTCTGGACCATCGTGATCGCCCACGTCATGTTCTGCCTGTCGTTTGTCGTCGTCACCGTCAAGGCCCGCCTCGCCGGCCTCGACCCGCGGCTCCAGGAGGCCGCGATGGACCTCTACGCCGACGAGACGCAGACCTTCCTGCGGATCACGCTGCCGCTGATCATGCCGGGCATCGTGGCCGCGGCGCTGCTGTCGTTCTCGCTGTCGTTCGACGACTTCATCGTCACCAACTTCAACTCCGGCACCGTCGTCACGTTCCCGATGTACGTCTGGGGCGCCGCGCAGCGCGGCATCCCGCCGCAGATCAACGTGATCGGCACCGCCATGTTCGTCATCTCGTTCCTGGTCGTCCTCATCGGACAGTTGCCGCGCCTGCGCCGAAAGGCTTGATACCCATGCGTCTGCTGATCGTCGCCGCCGTCGGCGAGCCCTGGGCCCTCCGCGACGCGGGCGACAAACCGCGTTGATCTTGCAGTTGTGGTGCCGGAACACTCCCACGATGTCCGGGTTTGTCGGGCACCACAACTGCATGATCAACGCATCAGGGGGGCGGCGGCGGACGTCACAGCTCGATGTTGTGCATGACGTGCTTGACGCGGGTGTAGTCCTCCAGCCCGTACATGGACAGGTCCTTGCCGTAGCCGGACTGCTTGAATCCGCCGTGGGGCATCTCGGCGACGATCGGGATGTGGGTGTTGACCCACACGCAGCCGAAGTCGAGGCGCCGGATCATGCGCATCGCGCGGCCGTGGTCCTTGGTCCAGACCGACGCCGACAGGCCGTATTCGACGCCGTTGGCCCAGCGGACCGCCTCGTCCTCGGCGGTGAACCGTTGCACGGTGATGACCGGGCCGAAGACCTCGTCCTGAATGATCTCGTCATCCTGGCGCAGGCCGGAGACGACCGTGGGGGAGTAGAAGAATCCCTTGTCGCCGACGCGGGCGCCGCCGGTGCCGAGCTTCGCGTGGTCGGGCAGCCGCTCGATGAAGCCGCCGACGCGGGCGAGCTGGTTGGCGTTGTTCAGCGGGCCGTAGAGGATGTCCTCGTCGTCCGGCGCGCCGGTCTTCGTCGCCGCGGCCTGCTCGCTGATCGCGGCCACGAAGTCCGCGTAGATGCCCGGGCCGGCGAGCACGCGGGTGGCCGCGGTGCAGTCCTGGCCGGCGTTGAAGTAGCCGGCGACGGCGATCGCGTCGGCCGCCGCGGCGAGATCGGCGTCGTCGAAGACCACGACCGGGGCCTTGCCGCCCAGCTCCAGGTGGGTGCGCTTGAGCGACGGCGCCGCGGCGGCGGCGACCTCGCGGCCGGCGCGGACCGAGCCGGTGATCGACACGAAGTTGGGCGTCGGGTGCGAGACCAGGGCCCGGCCGGTGGCGCGGTCGCCGGTGACGACGTTGAGCACGCCCGGCGGCAGGAACTCGGCCGCGAGCTCCGCCAGCAGCAGGGTGGAGGCCGGAGTGGTGTCCGCGGGTTTGAGCACGACGGTGTTGCCTGCGGCCAGGGCCGGGGCGATCTTCCAGACCGCCATCATCAGCGGGTAGTTCCAGGGGGTCACCTGCGCGCAGACGCCGATCGGCTCGCGGCGCACGTAGCTGGTGTGCCCCTTCATGTACTCCCCGGCGGACTTGCCTTCGAGCACGCGGGCGGCACCGGCGAAGAAGCGGATCTGGTCGACCGACGGCGGCAGCTCTTCGCTGGCGGTGAGCGCGCGCGGCTTGCCGGTGTTGCGCACCTCGGTGTCGACGATCTCGGCGGCGCGGTCCTCCATGGCGTCGGCGAGCTTGAGCAGCGCCCGCTGGCGTTCCGAGGGTGTCGCGTCGCGCCACGTCTCGAACGCCTTCGCGGCCACCCGCATCGCACGGTCGACGTCCTCGGCGCCGGAGACGGGTGCCGAGGCGAAGACCTCGCCGGTCGAGGGATCGATCAGGTCGGAATAGCGGCCGTCGACGGGTGCCACCGGCTCGCCGCCGACGAAGTTTTGCAGTTGCTGGGTCATGTCCACTCCTTTGAGTGCCGGCAGCCACATCTTTCCATCGAATCCGCAGCGCACAACCCATTGAGCAACTGTTTCCGCGTCGTGAACGGGCATAGGATGGGGATTGTGACCCCGTTCTACATCTCCGGCCGCCCGGCCACCAGCGACGACGTCATCGACATCCGGCATCCGTATGACGGGCGCCTTGTGGGTAGTACCGCCAATGCCACCCCGGAGCAGGTGGAAGCGGCGGTTGCCGCGGCGGCGGCCGTGGCCCCGGTGGCCGCCGCGCTTCCGGCCAGCGCCCGCGCCGCCGCGCTCGACCACGTGAGCGCACGGCTGAAGGAGCGCGCTGACGAGATCGCGAAGCTGATCACCGCGGAGAACGGCAAGCCGCTGAAGTGGTCGCGGGCCGAGGTCAGCCGCGCCGTCTCGACGTTCCGCTGGGCGGCGGAAGAGGCCCGCCGCTTCTCCGGCACTGTGCAGCGTCTCGACACCGACCCGATCGCGACGGGCCGGCTCGCGCTGGTCAAGCGGGTGCCGCGCGGCCCGGTGCTCGGCATCGCGCCGTTCAACTTCCCGCTGAACCTGGTCGCGCACAAGGTCGCGCCGGCGCTCGCGGTCGGCGCGCCGATCGTGCTCAAGCCCGCCCCGGCCACGCCGCTGAGCGCGCTGGTGCTCGGCGCGATCCTCACCGAGACCGACCTGCCCGAGGGCATGTGGTCCATCGTGCCGATCCCCAACGACCGCGCGGCGGCCCTGGTCGCCGACCCGCGGCTGCCGGTCGTGTCGTTCACCGGCTCCGGCCCGGTCGGCTGGCAGATCCGCGACGCCGTCCCGCGCAAGCACGTCACGCTCGAGCTCGGCGGCAACGCGGCCGTGGTCGTCTGCGAGGACTGGGACGACCTTGACTGGGCCGCCTCCCGCATCGCCACCTTCTCCAACTACCAGGCGGGACAGAGCTGCATCGCGGTCCAGCGGGTCTACGTGCACGAGCGGCACTACGACGCCCTCGCCGACAAGCTCGTCACCGCCGTCGAGGGGCAGCGGACCGGCGACCCGTCCGACGAGGCGACCGACGTCGGCCCGCTGATCAGCGCTGCCGCGGCCGAGCGCGTCGAGGCGTGGGTCGCCGAGGCGGTCTCGGCCGGCGCCAAGCTCCTGACCGGCGGGACGCGCGAGGGCGCCGCCTTCGCGCCGACGGTGCTGGCGGCGGTACCGGTCGAGGCGAAGGTCGTCGCGGAAGAGGTCTTCGGCCCGGTGCTGGTCCTGGAGCGGGTCCCGTCGGACGAGGCCGGTTTCGCCGCCGTCAACGACTCGCGGTACGGGTTGCAGGCCGGCGTGTTCACCCGGCGGCTGGACCGCGCGTTCGAGGCGCACCGGGTGCTCGACGTCGGCGGCATCATCGTCGGTGACGTCCCCAGCTACCGGGCCGACCAGATGCCGTACGGCGGCGCCAAGGCCAGCGGCGTCGGCCGTGAGGGCCTGGCGTCGGCGATGGCCGACTACACCGAGGAACGGGTGATGGTCCTGACCGGCCTCCAGCTCTAGCGCGTCAGTCAGTCCCGCCGGGCTTTTGCGAAGAGCCCGGCGGCCGGTCGGCGGCCTCGAAGAGCCGCTGGTCGAACACGTCGGGCTCGAGGAAGATGAAGCACTCGTAGTCGACCTCCGCCCGGATCCGCGCCTCGGCCCGGTCGATCGCCTTCGCCACCCGGGCCATGGTCTCCTCCGCCGGCACGGCCACCTTCGCCGCGATCAGCAACTGGTCGGGGCCGAGGTGCGAGGTGCGCAGGTGGATCACCCGCTCGATCGGCGGCTCACTCTCGATCGCGGCCTCGATGCGCCGGAGGGTGATGTTGTCGGCCGACTCGCCGATCAGCAGGCTGCGCATCCGCTGCGACAGGGTGATCGAGATGACGACGAGCAGGACGCCGATCGCCAGGGTCCCGATCGCGTCCCAGCGCCCGTCGCCGGTGACGACGGCGAGGGTGATGCCGACCAGGGCGAACGTCAGGCCGGTCAGCGCGCCGAAGTCCTCGGCGAGCACCACGGGCAGCTCGGGCGAGCGGGTGGTGCGGATGAACCGCAGCCAGGACCGCCCGCGCCGGGACGTCTGCGCCTCCCGCACCGCCGTGCGCAGCGAGAACGACTCCAGGGCGATCGAGACGCCCAGGACCGCGAAGGCCCAGACCGGGGACTCGACCGGCTCCGGGTGGTGCAGCTTCTCGTACCCCTCGAACAGGGCGAACACCCCACCGACGAGGAAGATCACGAGGGTGACGAGGAAGCCGTAGAAGTACCGGAAGCGGGCGTAGCCGAACGGGTGCAACTGGCTGGCCCGCTGCCGGGCACGGCGCCCGCCGATCAGCAGCAACACCTGGTTGGCGGTGTCGGCGACGGAGTGGACCGCCTCCGCGAGCAGCGACGACGAGCCGGTGAACAGATACGCGACGAACTTGCTGAGCGCGATGCCGAGATTGGCGGCGAGCGCGGCGAGAATCGCCCGAAAAGAGTTACCTTCCTCGGCCATGCCTCATCCTGTACCACAACCGTTACTCCATCTCACCTCGGCAACCCGGACTGCGAGGTGCGCGGCGGGCGACCGCACTAAGCTCCGTAGGAGCGCGATGAGATGCTTGGGCTGATCCACCGCTGACGACCGCACGAAGGAGATGGCACGCGTGTCCGTCGATCCCGCCCTGCTTTCCATTCTGCGTTGCCCCGACGAACATCACGCCGAGCTGACGCTCGACGCGGACGAGCAGACGCTGACCTGCACGGAGTGCGGGCGGGTCTACGAGATCCGCGACGGCATCCCGGTGCTCCTGCTCGACGAGGCCCGGAGCCCGGGCGGCGCTGACGGGGACCAGCGGTGAACCCGCTGGAAGGCACCGCCGGGGTGCGTGGACACCGGGAGATCGACCTCGCGCTCCTGGACAACGCCGAAGCGCTGGAGCGCAACGATCCCGGTGGCATGCTGCGAGCCATCGCGTCGGCGGGTGCCCAGGTGCGGGAGTCGGCGGCCCTGGCCGCCGAGACCGACCTGAGCTCGCTGGCCGACGAGGGGCGGCCCCGCGCGGTGGTCGTCGCCGGCGTGGGCACCGCCGCCCGCACCGGGGACATCCTGGAGACCGTCGCCGGGCCGCGCTGCCCGGTGCCGGTGCTGGCGCACCGCAGCGCCGGCATCCCCGGCTGGGTCGGCGCCGCCGACGTGGTCATCGCGGTGTCGGCGTCCGGCCGCTCCCCGGAGGCGCTCGCCGCCGCCGAGGCCGCCGGACGGCGGGGCGCCCGGCTGGTCGCGATCGGCGCGCCCGACACCCAGCTACACGCCCTCGCCGACCGGTTCCGCGCACCGTTCATCCCGGTGCCGCGGCGTGCCCCGGCCCGGGCCAGCCTCTGGGGCCTGGCGGTGCCCGTCCTGCTGGCCGCCCGCCAGCTCGGCCTGGTCAAGGTCAACGAGGCGGACCTTGCCGAGACGGCCTCCCGCCTCGACGCGGACGCGGACCGCTGCCGGATGACGCTCGAGTCGTTCGTCAACCCGGGCAAGAGCCTCGCGCTCGACCTCGCCCACTCGGTGCCGATCGTCTGGGGCTCCTCGCCGCTGGCGACGGTCGCCGCACGGCGGTTCGGCGACACGCTGTCGGCCAACGCGCGCTATCCGGCAGTCGCCGGCGCGCTCGGCGAGGCGGGCCGAGGCCGCGTCGGCCTGCTCGACGGGGTCTACGGCGGGCTCGCCGAGGACGACCGGGACATCTTCGCCGACCCGTCCGACGACGAGAGCGGCGGACCGACCCGGCTGCGGCTCGTGCTGCTGCGCGACGGCGGCCTCGCCGCCGACGAGGAGGAGCTGGACGGCGAGCCGACGGCCGTCGAGGAGCGGCGCGCCGAGGCCGTCCAGGAGCTGGCCGAACGCCGGGGTGTCCGGGTGAGTCTGATCACCGCCGAGGGTGGATCCGCCCTGGAGCGATTGGCATCGCTCGTCGCCGTGCCGGACTTCGCCTCCATTTATCTTGGACTCGCACACGGCTTCGACCCCATGGCCGTGCCCGCCGTGTCCGAGATGAAGGAGCTGGTCAGTCCATGAGCACAGAGGGTGGGACGAAAGCTGTCGTCGCGGCCCTGTTCGCGAACCTCGGCATCGCCGTCACCAAGTTCGTGGCGTTCCTGCTCACCGGGTCGTCCTCGATGCTGGCCGAGTCGATCCACTCGATCGCCGACTCCGGCAACCAAGGTCTGCTGTTGTTCGGCGGCCGTCAGGCGCAACGGCGTGCCACTTCGCGCCATCCGTTCGGTTACGGCCGGGAGCGGTACATCTACGCGTTTGTCGTGGCCGTCGTGCTGTTCTTCGTCGGCGGCGTCTTCGCGATCTACGAGGCCTGGCACAAGATCGGTCACCCGGAGCCGATCACGTCGTGGCAGTGGGTGCCGGTGACGGTGCTCGTGGCGGCCATCGTCATGGAGAGCCTCTCGTTCCGCACGGCCATCGTCGAGACCGCGAAGGTCAAGGGCGACGCCGGCTGGTGGCAGTTCATCCGGCGGGCCAAGCAGCCCGAGCTGCCGGTCATCCTGCTCGAGGACTTCGCCGCCCTGGTCGGTCTCATCCTGGCGCTCTTCGGCGTCAGCATGACCCTGATCACCGGCGACGGCGTTTGGGACGGCATCGGCACCGCCGCGATCGGTGTCCTGCTGATCGCGGTCGCCGCGATCCTCGCCGTCGAGATGAAGAGCCTGCTCGTCGGAGAGTCGGCCACCGACGAGCAGGTCGACGCGATCGAGAAGGCCATCACCGATGGACCCGAGGTCGAGCGCGTGATCCACATGCGGACCGTGCACCTCGGCCCCGACGAGCTGCTGGTCGCCGCGAAGATCGCGGTCCGGCACAACGAGACCGCCGAAGAGATCGCCAACGGCATCGACGCGGCCGAGTCCCGCATTCGCACGGCCGTGCCGATCGCCCGTGTCATCTACCTGGAGCCCGACATCTACCAGGCGGGGAAGGCAGGCGAGGAGCCGGTGGCCCCGTCCGCGGCGGAGGCGCATTAGCGGTGGAACTGCTCGAGAGCCCGATCCGCAGGTACGCCTGGGGGTCGCGCACGGCGATCGCGACCCTCCAGGGGCGTCCGGCCCCGACGGCGGACCCGGAGGCGGAGCTGTGGATGGGCGCCCACCCGGCCAGCCCCTCCCGGCTCTCGGTGAGCGGGTCGTCGCTCGTCGACGCCATCGCCGCCGATCCGGTCGCGCTGCTCGGCGAGTCCCGCGTCGAGCGGTTCGGGCCTCGGCTGCCGTTCCTGCTCAAGGTGCTGGCCGCGGCCCAGCCGCTGTCGTTGCAGGCCCATCCGGACCTGCGGCAGGCGCGGGAGCGGTTCGCGGCGGGCCACGCGTCCTACGTCGACGCCTGGCACAAGCCGGAGATGCTCGTCGCGGTCACCGACTTCGACGCGCTGTGCGGGTTCCGCGATCCGGCGGAGACCGCCCGCGACCTGTCCGCGCTGGCCGTGCCGCGGCTCAAGTCGACGATCGACGCCCTGCGCCGGCCGGACCCGGCCGAGGCCCTGCACGACGCGGTGCGCGGCCTGCTCACCCACCCCGACGCCGAGCTGGTCGACGACGTGGTGGCCGCCTGCCGGCCGCGCATCCGTGAGCACAGCTCCTACGCGCTGGCGGTCGAGCTGGCACAGCAATACCCGGGCGATGCCGGCGTGATCGTCGCCATGCTGCTCAACCGGGTGCGGCTCCGGCCGACCGAGGCGGTCTGGATGCCGGCGGGCAACCTCCATGCATACCTGAAGGGCGTCGGCGTCGAGATCATGGCGACGTCGGACAACGTCCTGCGGGGCGGCCTGACCTCGAAGCATGTCGACGTCGACGAGTTGCTGCGGGTGCTGCGCTTCGAGGTCCTCACCGACCCCGTGACGCGGCCGGTGGAGCTGGCGCCGGGCTTGACGGCCTACCCGGCGCCGATCCAGGACTTCGTCCTCCACCGCGCGGTCGTCGGCGCCGACGCCTCGGCGGTGAGGTTGCCGGGTGGCGGCCCGCGGATCGTGCTGTGCCTGTCCGGCAGCGTCCGGGTCGACGACGGTGTCGTGCCGGTCACGCTCGCGTCCGGGCAGGCGGCGTTCGCCCCGGACGCCCGGCCCGCCCTGTCGGTGAGCGGCCACGGCGAGGTCTACCAGGCCTCCACGCCGTCAGCCCAGGCCGTGGATCCGCTCGGCTAGGCCCGCGAGGTCCTCGGGCCGCCCGGCGCAGACGGCCAGGTCGCTGCCGCGGACAACGGGCACCAGGAGCCGGTCGGCCCTGGTCGCGGCGCGCAGGCCCGCCGGGTCCATCGGCGCCTTCATCGTGATCTCGAACCCGGCTTGGTCGCGCCCGTGGGCGCCGAGCAGCGACCGGGTGCGGTCGATGAGCTCGAAAGCGCGCCCGCCCGAGACGAAGAACCCGTCGCCGTGCGCCACGGCGCGGGCGGCGGCGCGCGGCGTGCCCCCGCCGACCACGATGCGGACCCGGCCGGTGGGTGGCCGGGGCTCCATGGTCCACCGCTCGCCCGGCACCGGCGTGAAGCTCTCCGCCGCCCACAGCTCGCGCAGCAGCGCAAGATCGCGGTCCGTGGTGCGGCCCCGGGCGGCGAAGTCGGCGTCGAGGAGCCGGAACTCGGCCTCCAGCCAGCCCACGCCGACACCGAGCACGGCCCGGCCGCCGGACATGTGGTCGAGGCTCGACACCGCCTTGGCGGTCAGGAGCGGGTGGCGCAGCGGCAGCACCAGGACGCCGGTGGCGAGCAGCAGCCGGCTGGTGTGGGCGGCGAGGTACGACAGGAACACGAACGGGTCGACGAACAGCCGGCGGCCCGGGCCCTCCGGCGTGCGTGGGTCGGCCTGGTTCGGCGACAGCGCGGCCAGTCCCTCGGGGACCGCCACGTGGTCGGAGGCCCAGACCGAGTCGTACCCCGCCTCCTCACCCGCGATCGCGATCTCCGCCGCGAACCCGGGATCGGCGGCGCCACCCCGGTTCAGGTAGGCGAGGCCGAGCTTCACCACCACTGCGCCTCGGTGCCGGGCGCGGCGAACAGTTCCTCGGTCGCGGCCCTCGCCCGGGCCAGCCCGACCGAACGATTGACCATGAGGTCCTCGAACTCCACCACGGCGACTCCGGTGAAGCCGATGTCGACGAGGGAGTCGCGCAGCCGTGGCCACTCGAGGCTTCCGCTCCCGGTGTTGCGAAACCGGACCGGCCGGCCGCGGCCGTAGTGCTTCCAGCCCGGGCCGGGTGGCACGGTCGGCAGCGACCAGAACTCGACGTCCTTCATGTGGACGAACTGCGGCGGCTCCGGCAGCGCGTACACGTACGAGTACGGATCGATGCCGCCGGCCGCGAGATTGGCCGGGTCGAGACACAGGCCGATGGAGCGCGCCGTCTCCGCGAGCAGCGACCGGGCGTCGAGCAGCGACGGCAGGTCGAACACCACCTGCCGCGGGTGCGGCTCGACGCACACGGTGACACCGCGGTCGGCGGCGTGGTCGAGCAGGCCGGCGATCGCCTCCACCATGCGCTCGACGTTGTGCCGCCAGGTCAGCGGAAGCCCGTGCCAGGGAAACATCAGCAGGTGGTCGGGGCAGCCGAAGTACAGGCGCACATGCCGGCAGCGCAGCGCCGCCGCGACGTCGATGGCGTGTCGTGCGGCGGCCCGGGCGTGCCGGATCTTGGCCGGCCGGTCGCCGGTCCGGACCGCGTCGGTGTGTTGGCCGTACGGCCCGAGCAGCAGCTCCGCGTCGCGGACGTTGGACACGCAGACGATCTCGGCGTCGTGTGCGGACAGCTCCCGCGCCAGCAGCTCCGCCGTCGCGACCGGGTCAGCGGGCAGCGACCGGGTCATGGCCAGCGTCGAGTCCAGTTGGATGTCGAACGCGCGAAAGCCGAGCCCGGTCGCCAGATCCAGGGCTTCGGTGAAGGTCACGTCGCCGAGCGCGGCCAGGCCGAGGGCGACCCGGGTGGCGGTCACCGGGTGACCACCACGGCGCCGGTCGGGGTGTCGTGGCTCGCCGTCGAGCCGTCCGCCGCCACCATGCTCAGCGCCTGCCGGCGGCAGTCCGGGGTCAGCGTCATGGTCACCTCCTGACCGAGGCGGTCCGCGACCACGGAGCGCAGCAGCGCCGTGAAGGGCGCGCAGCGGCACACGACGCCGCCGGTCATGACCCAGTCGAGCGGGCCGAGCCGCCGCGACACGTGCCGCACCATGTCGGCGAGATCGGCGACCGCGCCCTCGACGATCCCCCGGGCCACGTCGTCGCCGTCCTCGAGCCAGGCCGCGGTCACCGCCGTGGCCAGGCGGGCGACGGCCGTCTTCGGGTGCGGCAGCTCGGCCAGCCGCCGGGCGAGCCCGTCGACGGGCACACCGGCGTCGCGCTCCAGCCGGTCGCGGATCGCGGTGCGGGCGCCCCGCCCGTCGTACGCGCGGACCGCGGCGACGAGGCCCGCCCGGCCGAGCTGGAACGCGCTGCCCTCGTCGGAGGCGAGGTATTCGGTGCCACCCAGGCGCAGCAGCTCGGCCCCGTCCCGGGCGAGCACGCAGCTACCGGTGCCGACGACCAGGACGCCGCCGACGCCGCGCAACGGCGCGCCGAAGAGCAGCGGGTCGACGTCGTTCATCACGTGGACGGCACCGCGCAGGCCGGACGAGTGCATGGCCGCGGCCACCGCGCGCTGCCAGTACGCCAGGGTGCCGCCGCCGATGGCCGCGCTGGCGAACACGCCCTCGACCGCGTCGCCGCCGGCAGCGTGGCGCAGCACGGCGAAGACGTCGCGCACCCCGTCGTCGGCCGTCGAGTCGCCGACCGAGCTCGGGTTGACGGACGGCAGATCGACGTCCAGCGGTGCCGTGCCGCCGCGCAGGACGGTCATCCGGGTGGATGTCCCGCCCGCGTCGACGGCGAAGGTGATCGGCGCGCCGCTCGGGGTCATGGCCGGACCAGCGATTCGGAGAGCCGCGCCAGGTCGACGTTGTCGAGGATGATGAAGTCGCCGATGCCGCGCGGCACGACGTACAGCAGGTTTCCGCCGCGGGCCCGGCGGATCCCGTCGAGGAACTTGATGACGTCGTCGCACGCCTCCGGCTCGACCGACGTGGGAAGGCCGAATCGGTCCAGCAGGCAGTGGATCCGCTCGCTGAGCGACGTCGGCGTGAGGCCGGCGGCGACCCCGTAGCGGCAGGCGGTGGCGAGCCCGATCGCGACCGCCGAGCCGTGGCTGGCCGCGACGTAGCCGGTGGCGCTCTCCAGGGAGTGGGCGACGGTGTGCCCGAAGTTCAGGATCCGCCGTAGGTTCTTCTCGAACGGGTCGTCGCGTAGCAGGTCGAGCTTGATCTGAACGCTGTGCCGCACGATCGCCGCGAGCTCCGCCGCGCTGTACGTGTCGGCGCCCCCGATGCCCCGCTCCAGGTGCTCGAAGAGTTCGCCGCCGGCCTCGGCCACCGCGACCTTCACGATCTCGGCGAAACCCTCCCGCAGGTACGACACCGGCAGGGTGGCGAGCGTCGAGACGTCGCAGACGACGTGCGTGGGATGGTGGAACCCGCCGATCGCGTTCTTCGCTCCCGGAAGGTTGATCGCGACCTTGCCGCCGATCGCGCCGTCGGCCTGGGCGAGCAGCGTCGTCGGGACGTTGACGTACGGGACCCCGCGCAGATACGCCGACGCGGCGTAGCCGACCACGTCGGAGATCGTCCCGCCGCCGACCGCGACGACGATGTCACGCCGGGCGGCGCCCTCCGCGGCCAGCCACTCGAGGATCGCCCGCCACGTCTCCAGCGACTTCGCCGCCTCGCCGCCCCTGAGCCGGAGAACACCGGCGATCGAGTCCGCGGCCGAGCCGGTCACGGCGGTTTCCAGCCCGGGCCAGACGTCGGTGTCCGCCACGATCCACACCGCCCGTGTCCCGCTGAGCGCCGCGCGCAGGCCGGCGCCCAGGCAGCCGTCGCCGATCAGGATGGAGGTCTCGTACTCTTGCCGGTACCGCTCGCGGAGCCACTGGGAACTGTCACTGCTCAGGGGCATGTCTGCATCCTTGCTCTGCCAGAGGGCTGGGGGACGTTGCCTTACGCACGCTGCGGCGCGAGCACCTCCAGCACCCGTTCGCCGTTGCCGGTCAGGGACTCCAGCACCAGGTCGGCGCCGTAGTCGGCGAGCTGTTCGGCGGTGTAGTGCCCGGTCGCCACCAGGACCACCGGGATGCCGACGCGCCGGGCCGCCTGGGCGTCGGCGGGGCTGTCGCCGATCATCACGGTGGCGAGCCGGTCCCGGTCGGCCCGCAGCCGGACGGCGGCGCGGCGCAGGCAGGTCTCGACCAGCTCGTGCCGCTGGGTCGCCTCGTCGCCGTACGCCCCCCACTCCATGTCGAACCGGTTGAGGAGGCCGGCGGAGGTGAGCTTCTCGGTGGCACGGTAGAACGTGTTGCCGGTGACCACCGAGTTGGGGATGTTCCCGGCGGCGCAGAGGTCGAGCAGCTCGTCGACGCCGGCACAGGGCTCGTACGGCGCCTCCTTGGCGACCAGCTCGCGCCGCATCTCCAGGTCGAGCGAGCGCAGCAGCACCGGCAACAGGTCCTTCGGGTCGGCCCCGTCCACGACCCGGCGCATGCCGAGCTCCAGGATGCCCGCGTCGGTCGCCCCGACGAGCTCGGCCTCGTCGAACTCGGCGAGCTGGCCGAAGTGCCTGCTGAGGACGATGCTGTATCGGGAGCGCTTGGGGTTGCGGTAGGTGATGGCGGTGCCGTCCAGGTCCCAGATGACGATGGACGGCTCCCGCACGGTCGGGTCGGTCATGATGTGCCTCCGTCGGGATGGGTGTGTCTCAGGTCTGATGCTCCTCCGAATTCGTATGTCACCAACGGAAACGGCGAATCGTCCACAACTCAGCGCAGCCGCTCCAGCAGCCGCTTCACCTCGGCCATCTCCGGGCTGCCCGTCGCCGCGGGATCGATGCTCTCCACAAGCTCCTCCAGTTGGCGCACGGCGTCGTCGGCCCGGCCGGTCGCCGCGCCGTATCGCGCCAGCTCCAGCCGGCTCCGCACGATGTCGAGGTGGGTCAGGGCGAGCGACCGCGACTGCCGTTCGGCGACGTCCTGGAGGATTCTGACCGCCTCCTCGGGGTCTCCGGCCTTCCCGACCCACATGCCGAGCCGGTACGAGGCGTAGAGGGTGTCCGGGTGATCGTCACCCTGGAGCCGCCGGCGCCCGTCGACGACCTGCCGGAACAGGGCGACGGCCGTCTTCGGGTCGCCCGCCTCGCCGGTCCAGCGCGCCTTGCTGTGCAGCGCCGCCAGCGTGTAGACGTGGTCGGGTCCGTGCAGGCGCAGCCGGATCGCGTAGACGTGCTCGATCTCGGCCAGGGCGGTCCGCGGGTCGCCGGCCTGGCCGATGCGCCGGGCCAGGTCGTGCCGCGAGCTCATCGTGTGGGGATGCTCGGCGCCGAGGACGCGGGTCTGGTCGGCGACGACCGCGCGCAACTGCCGGACGGCCTCGTGCTCGTCGCCGGCCTCGCCCACCCAGTAGGCCAGGCTGTGCCGGGCGGCCAGCGTGCCGGGGTCGTCCGGGCCGAGCACCCGCCGCCGCTCCGCCACCACTTCTTCGAACATCCGGGCCGCGGTGCTCGGGTCGCCCGCCTCGCCCACCCAGTAGGCCAGGCTGTGCCGGGTGGCCAGGACCGCCGGATCGTCGCGGCCGCCGAGCTGCTCCCGGTCGCGCGCCAGCGCCCGGAACAGGTCGGCCGCCGACTTCGGGTCGCCGGCCGCGCCGACCCAGTACGCGTAGCTGTGCCGCGCGGCCAGGGTGTACGGGTGGCTCTTGCCGTACATCCGTTCCCGGCCGTTGACCAGCTCGGCGAAGAGCTGCTTCACCTGGGTCGGCTGGCCGGACTCGCCCAACGAGTAGGCGAGCGCCTCCGCGCTGTACGCGCCGCTCGGGTCGAGCGCCGACTGCAGTGATGCCCGTGTGTAGTCACGGTTTCCCTGCTGGAGGGCGGCGATGCCGACGTCGTAGGCCTCCGGCGGGGTCGCTTCCCGGACGACCGCCCGCCAGACGTGCTCGGGCACCGGGTCGGCGTCGACGTCCCGCTGCAGCGCGTCGGCCAGGTAGTCGAACGCGATGTAGCGATTGCCGCCGGCGGGGATGAGCAGGCTGCTCGTGGCGTGCAGCGCCTGCGTCGCCCAGCGCAGGGCCTCCTCGAGGCTCTCGGGGCGCAGCACGCTGCCGCCTCTGGCCTCCAGGTACGGCGTGTGCAGCTCGAACAGCAGGTCGGCCGAGATCGGCCGGTGGAGGCCGGCACGGCGCACGTCGACCGCGGCGGCGACGATCGCCGCGCCTCTCGGGTGGGCGCCCGGGCTCCAGGCGTCGCGCCAGTCCATGAGGAGCTGCGGCCCGGCGGCGATGTACTCGGCCACGCCGAAGCGGTCCGCGTGCAGGAGGGCGTCGGCGATGCGGGAGTCGTCGGTGTAGTTCCGCGCCCGCTGCAACTCGGTCGCCGACCAGCGGCGCTCCAGCAGGATCGGGCGGGCCATCCGGATGGTGTCCCGGCCGACCCGGGCGAACTCTCGTTCCAGCTCACCCGCGAACTCCTGCGATCGCGCGCTGTGCTTCGCGTGCTCCTGGGTGCGCATGGTGGCCAGCAGCACGACCTGGCGGTTGCCCTGGCCGATCAGCCGGGTGACCATCTGCGAGGTCAACCCGGTCGGGCCGAGGTAGCGCTCGAGGTCGTCGAGCCACACGACGCAGCGCTTGGCCTCCAGCACCGGGCTCACGACGTGTTGCAGCGCCTCGCGGCTGGTCGGCACGACCAGCGTGTGGTCGGGCAGCGTCGACCGCATCGCCTCGAACGCCAGGCGGCTCTTCCCGGCGGTCGACTCGCCGAGCACGAGCACGAAACCGCCCTGTTCGAGCGACTCGCAGAGCGTCCGCATCGCGTCGCGCGGCACGAACGGCGGGACGCTGTTGCCGGTCGGCACGGCCGGGGCCGAACCGGCGGCGCCGGCCGCCGAGGCCGCCGGATGGACGCCGATGTGCACCGGGTCGGTGACGTCGCGCACCAGGGGGAACCGCCCACCGTTGTCCACCCACGCGTGGGCGGTCACGGCCCGGACCTCCGCGGTGCGCCGGTCCAGCGCCGCGGAGCTGCGCGCCGCGATGACGCCACCGATGGCGGCGAGAACGGCGCCGGCGATGGACGCGACGGCCGCCGGCAGCCAGATGTTCATCAGGACCGGCGCGACGCCGCCCAATGCTCCTGCCGCAACGAATGCCAGAACCACCCGAGAACGTCGGACCATACCTGCTCTTCCACGTCGGAACCCATTGGTGGATCAACTGAGCCGGATCCGATCGTAGGAGGCCAATGCACGGTACGACTCATCTCAATGCACGGCGAAGCGGGCACAGTGGCTACTCCGGGCCGTCATAGAGTGGACCCGGGGGTGGCCCGACGTCCCGTCATGGCCGCCGGGTCGGTGATCCGTGGCGCGACGTGAACCGTCGTACAAGTGCGAACCGCGGGCGGAGCGAGAGCGCCGGCGCCGGTCGCCTGGCTGGGGCCCGCCGTAGCCCGGCCTCAGGTATCCAGCAGGCGCTAGGATCGGGGTCCTGGCCCACGACGCGAGCTGGCGAGCGCGGCCCGCTCGCCGCGGCGGCCCTGCCGCGCTCCGGCGCGCACCGCCCGGTCCTGCCCATCCATACCGGACGTGCGCCCGGTGGTGCACAGTCGGTCCAGGTATCGGACAAAAGGACGATTGGCGAAAATGATGCGGTTGATAGACACTCTCAAATACGAGCCGGTGGAGCTCCGATTCGGCACGTCCGGTCTGCGCGGCCTTGTCACGGACATGACCGACCTGGAGTGCTACATCAACACCGCCGGCTTCCTGCGGTTCCTGGAGAGCGAGACGGGCTTCTCGCCCGGTCCGGTCTACATCGCGGGGGACCTGCGGCAGAGCACCCCGCGGATCCTCCGGGCGGTGCGCGCGGCGATCGCGGACCAGGGCAGCACCCCCGTCCACTGGGGGGCGATTCCCACGCCCGCGCTGGCGCGCCACGCCTTTGCCGCTGGAGTGCCGGCCGTCATGGTCACCGGCAGCCACATCCCGGCCGACCGCAACGGCATCAAGTTCTACAAGCAGCACGACGAGGTGCTCAAGCCCGACGAGCGGTCCATCGCGGAGGCGGTGGCGGCGGTCCGTGCCGCCGTCTACGCCACCCCGGCGGAGACGGCGGCCTTCGACGCCGCGGGCATGCTCCGCCGCGAAGAGCCGCTGCCGGCGCCGTCCGACGAGGCGGCCCGCGCCTACCTGGAGCGGTTCACGTCGCTGTTCCCGGCGCGACCGCTGGCCGGCCGGAAGGTGGTCGTCTACCAGCACTCCGCGGTGGGCCGGGACATGCTGACGCGGTTGCTGTCGGACCTCGGGGCCGAGGTCGTGCCGGTGGGCCGATCCGACGTGTTCGTCCCGATCGACAGCGAGAACGTGACCGCGAAGGACCGGGCCTACTTCGAGGGGCTGGCCGCGGCCCATCCGGACGTCTTCGCGATCGTCTCGACCGACGGTGACAGCGACCGGCCGTTCGTCGTCGACGAGAACGGCGTCTTCCATCGCGGTGACGTCCTCGGCGTGCTGGTGGCGGAGTGGCTGGCGGCGGACTTCACCGCGTTCCCGGTGAGCACCAGCGACGCGGTCACCATGCGGCTGGAGGAGGCCGGCGGCATCCGATACGCCCAGACGCGCATCGGCTCGCCCTACGTGGTCGCGGCGATGCAGGAGGCCGCCGCCGCGGGCGCGCGGCGGCCCGTCGGCTGGGAGGTCAACGGCGGTTTCCTGACGGGGGCCGACCTGACAGCCGGTGCGGGCACGCTCACGGCGCTGCCCACCCGGGACGCGTTCCTGCCGATCCTGGTGAGCCTGGTCCGGGCCGCCGAGGCCGGGGTGCCGGTCTCCGCGATGTTCCAGGCGCTGCCGCAGCGGTTCACGCAGGCCGGCCTCATCGACAACTTCCCGTCGGACGTAGGGCAGCGGATGATCGCCGCGCTGGCCGCCGGCGACGACAACGCCCGGGTGCTCACGGCGCGGCATTTCGGTGCCGAGGGCGGGTTCGGCACGGTGAAGGCGACCGACGACACCGACGGCGTGCGCATCTTCTTCACCAGCGGCGACGTCGCGCACATCCGCGCCTCGAACAATGCGCCGCAGTTGCGGATGTACAGCATCGCGGACAGTCAGGATCGCGCCGACGAGATCGTGCGGCTTGCGATCGAGGAGCCGGACGGGATCTTTCGCCGGTTGGAGCGACAGTTCACGGCCTGACTTGTCCGAATTAAGCGGATCTGCTTGACAGGACGGTTGCAAAGCGTAGTCTTATAGCTACGCAGGGTTCGGAAAGCGCTCGAACCGCACGCGGGGGAACCAAACCGGGGGGAAGCACGGGGCGGTGGGAGTGATCTCACCGCCCCGTGCGCTGTCCAGCGCCCGAAGTTCTTGCGCCATCCTGGACGACCCCCGAGGCGATTGGTGCCGCCCAGCCTCGCCGCGTACCGTGAGGGGTCGCCGCAAAGCCTCATGCAGACCAGGAGATTGCATTGACCAGCACGCTGCCGCCGCGGACCGACCAGGGAAACCGCCCGCAGACTGTCGCCGACGGCGATTTCAAGGTGGCTGACCTTTCTCTGGCGGCCTTCGGGCGCAAGGAAATTCAGCTTGCCGAGCATGAGATGCCCGGTTTGATGGCGATCCGCCGGGAGTTCGCCGCGCAGCAGCCGTTGCGGGGTGCGCGGATCACCGGTTCGCTGCACATGACGATCCAGACCGCGGTGCTGATCGAGACGTTGACCGCGTTGGGTGCGCAGGTGCGGTGGGCCAGTTGCAACATCTTCTCCACGCAGGATCACGCGGCCGCGGCGATCGCGGTCGGTCCGGAGGGCACGCCGGAGCGTCCGGCGGGCGTGCCGGTGTATGCGTGGAAGGGCGAGACCCTGGAGGAGTACTGGTGGTGCACCGAGCAGGTGCTGCTGTGGCCGGACGGGCAGGGTCCGAACATGATCCTCGACGACGGTGGTGACGCGACGCTGCTGGTGCACAAGGGTGCCGAGTTCGAGGGTGCCGGTGCGGTGCCGTCGCCGGAGACCGCGGACTCGGAGGAGTATGCGGTGATCCTGCGGCTGTTGCAGCGGTCCCTGGCCGAGGACAACCGGCGCTGGACGCGGGTGGCGGCCGGGATCAAGGGCGTGACCGAGGAGACCACGACCGGTGTGCACCGGTTGTACGAGATGCAGACCAGCGGCACGCTGCTGTTCCCGGCGATCAACGTCAACGACTCGGTGACCAAGTCGAAGTTCGACAACAAGTACGGGTGCCGGCACTCGCTGATCGACGGGATCAACCGGGCCACCGACGTGCTCATCGGTGGCAAGGTCGCGGTCGTGTTCGGCTACGGTGACGTGGGCAAGGGCTGCGCGGAGTCGCTGCGCGGGCAGGGCGCGCGGGTGATCGTGACCGAGGTCGACCCGATCTGCGCGTTGCAGGCGGCGATGGACGGCTACCAGGTCGCCACGGTCGAGGACGTGGTCGAGACCGCGGACATCTTCATCACCGCGACCGGCTGCCTCGACGTGATCACCGCCGAGCACATGGCCCGGATGAAGCACCAGGCGATCGTGGGCAACATCGGCCACTTCGACAACGAGATCGACATGGCCGGTCTGGCCCGCCGTGACGATGTGACCCGGATCAACATCAAGCCGCAGGTCGACGAGTGGAAGTTCGACGACGGCCGCTCGATCATCGTCCTGTCCGAGGGCCGGTTGCTCAACCTCGGCAACGCCACCGGGCACCCCAGCTTCGTGATGTCCAACAGTTTCGCCAACCAGACCATCGCGCAGATCGAGCTGTTCACCAAGACCGACGAGTACCCGGTCGGGGTCTACACCCTGCCCAAGCACCTCGACGAGAAGGTCGCCCGGCTGCACCTGGACGCGCTCGGGGTCAAGCTCACCGAGCTGTCCAAGAAGCAGGCCGAATACCTCGGCGTGCCGGTCGAAGGCCCGTTCAAGTCCGACCACTACCGCTACTGATCGCCGCAGTTCATCGGGGCCCGGTCGCGTCACGCGGCCGGGCCCCAGGCTCGACACGGACCTCGAACCAGGTCTAAGGTATGGCTGACCTAACTTAGGTACTGCTAACCTACGGAGCTCCACATGACCGCGATCTACCTGATCGGACTGCGCGAAGGACTTGAGATCACGCTGGTCGTGTCGATCCTCGTGGCGTTCCTGGTCAAGAGCGACCGTAGGCATCTGCTCAAGTGGGTATGGGCCGGCGTAGCCGCCGCGGCCGCGATCTCCATCGGCTTCGCCACCCTGCTTGAGGTCGGCGCCACGGAGCTGAGCTTCGAGCAGCAGGAGACGTTCGAGGCGGTCGCGTCGTTCGTCGCCGTCGCCTTCGTCACCTGGATGATCTTCTGGATGCGCCGGATGGCCCGGCGCATGGCCGCCGAGCTGCGCGGCAAGCTCGAAGAGGCGATCCAGGTCGGCACGTTCGCGGTCGCCGGCATGGCCTTCCTCGCGGTGATCCGCGAGGGACTGGAGACGTCGATCCTCTTCTACGCCGCGGCGCAAGGCGCCAAGGACACCGCACAGCCGCTGATCGGCATCAGCCTCGGCCTGCTGACGGCGGTCGTCCTGGGCTGGCTGCTCTACGCCAGCGCCATCCGGATCAACCTCACGAAGTTCTTCACCTGGACCGGTGCGCTGCTCGTCCTCGTGGCCGCCGGCATCTTCAAGTACGGCGTCCACGACCTGCAGGAGAGCGGGCTCGTGCCGGGCCTCAACACCTACGCGTTCGACCTGACCAAGGCGCTTCCCCCGGACGCCTGGTACGCGGAACTGCTGCGCGGCATGTTCAACTTCACGCCGCAGCCGACGGTCCTGGAGACCATCGCCTGGGTGGGCTACGGCATCCCGGTCCTCGTCCTCTTCCTCCTGCCGTTGTTGCGCAAACAGCAGCCGGCCGCGCCCAAGCCGGCGCCGGAGCCGGCCGGCACGAGCGCCTGAGAACCCCGGCAGTCCCCCTTTTCGTAGGAGAACCATGCGTACTTCACGACTGCTCGCGTTCGGCGCCGCCGGCGTCGCCGCGTTGAGCCTGACGGCCTGCGGCGACGACAAGGCCGGCGACGACACCGCGGCGGCCGGCGACGGAAAGATCACCGTCACCGCGACCGACACCGAGTGCACCGTCTCGAAGGCGGAGGCGTCGGCGGGTCCGGTGACCTTCGCCGTCAGCAACAAGGGTGGCAAGGTCACCGAGTTCTACGTGTACGCGTCCGGTGACCGGATCATGGGCGAGGTCGAGAACATCGCGCCCGGCCTGACCCGCGAGCTCATCGTGGAACTGCCGGCCGGCACCTACGAGACGGCGTGCAAGCCGGGCATGATCGGCAAGGGCATCCGGGGCGTCTTCAAGGCGACCGGCGACTCGAAGCCGCTCACCGACGACGCCAAGCTCAAGCAGGCGACGCAGGACTACCAGCGGTACGTGAAGAGCCAGACCGGCGCGCTCATCGAGAAGACGACGGAGTTCGTCGCCGCGGTGAAGGCCAACGACATCGAGAAGGCCAAGGCGCTGTTCCCGATCGCCCGCACGTACTGGGAGCGCATCGAGCCGGTCGCGGAGAGCTTCGGCGACCTGGACCCGGCCATCGACGCGCGCGACGGCGACCTGGAGCCCGGCCAGGAGTGGACCGGCTTCCACAAGATCGAGCAGGACCTGTGGGTCAACAAGGACGTCAGCAAGGACGGCCCGATCGCCGACAAGCTGCTCGCCGACGTGAAGACGATCGTCGAGAAGGCCAACACCGTCGAGCTCTCCCCGCTCCAGCTCGCCAACGGCGCGAAGGAGCTGCTCGACGAGGTCGCCACCGGCAAGATCACCGGTGAGGAGGACCGCTATTCGCACACCGACCTGTGGGACTTCGCGGCCAACCTCGAGGGCTCGAAGGCCGCGATCGCCGCGCTCCGTCCGGTGATCGAGGAGAAGGACGCCGCGCTGGCGAAGACCCTCGACGACAAGTTCGCCGCGGCCCAGGCCGAGCTGGACAAGCATCGCAAGGGCGACGGCTGGAGGCTGCACAACGAGCTGAACCAGGACGAGCTCAAGTCGCTCGGCGACTCGATCAACGCGCTGGCGGAGCCGATCAGCAAGGTCGCCCCGCTGGTCGCCGGCAGGTAGTAGGCGCAGTGGCCGCGAGGGATACCACCCTCGCGGTCATCCACCATGGAGGGTTGGACATGGACCGCCGCAAGATGCTCGGGCTCGCCGGTGCGGGGGCGTTCGGCGCCGCGGCCGCGGGTGTCGTCGGCACGCAGGTGTTCGACGGGGTGAACCACTCCGCTCACGCTGCCGACGCCGGCGCCGCCATCCCCTTCTACGGTGAGCACCAGGCCGGCATCGTGACGCCGGCCCAGGACCGGCTGCACTTCGTCGCCTTCGACGTCATCACCGACAAGCGGGAGGACCTGGTCGAGCTGCTGCAGAAGTGGACCATGGCGGCGGCCCGGATGGCCGCCGGCAAGGACGCGGGCAGCATCGGAGCGGTCGCCGGCGCGCCCGAGGCGGCGCCGGACGACACCGGCGAGGCGCTGGGTCTGCCGCCGTCCGGGCTGACGCTGACCATCGGCTTCGGCCCGACGCTCTTCCGGGACGCCCAGGGCAAGGACCGGTTCGGCATCGCCGACAAGCGGCCGCCGGCCCTCGCCGACCTGCCGCGCTTCGCGAAGGACGCGCTCAAGCCGGAGCTCTCCGGCGGCGACCTCTGTGTGCAGGCGTGCGCGCACGATCCGCAGGTGGCCGTCCACGCCGTGCGGAACCTGGCCCGAATCGGCTTCGGCGTGGTGAGCGTGCGCTGGTCCCAGCTCGGCTTCGGGCGCACCTCGTCGACCTCGCGCAGCCAGACCACGGCACGCAACCTGTTCGGCTTCAAGGACGGCACCGCCAACCTCAAGGCCGAGGACACCAAGCTGCTAGGGGAGCAGCTCTGGGTCCAGCCGGGTGACGGACCGGACTGGATGACCGGCGGCTCCTACGTCGTCACCCGCAAGATCCGCATGCTCATCGAGACGTGGGACCGCACCTCGCTCGGCGAGCAGGAGGCGATCATCGGCCGCGACAAGGGTGAGGGCGCGCCGCTGGGCAAGAGCAAGGAGTTCGACGAGCCGGCCTTCACCGCCGTCGGCGGCGACGGCGAGCCCGCCATCGCGATGAACTCCCACGTCCGCCTGGCGCACCCCGACTTCAACAACGGCGCCCGGCTGCTGCGCCGCGGGTACAACTTCGTCGATGGCTCTGACGGGCTCGGCCGTCTCGACGCGGGGCTGTTCTTCATTGCGTACCAACGGGATCCGCGCAAGCAGTTCGTGCCGATGCAGGCGCAGCTCGCCCGGCAGGACGCACTCAACGAGTACATTCGCCATGTGTCAAGTGGTTTGTTCGCCTGCCCCCCGGGCATCAAAGCGGCCGACGACTACTGGGGGCGTGCGCTATTCGGGTAGGTTCGGGAGATTATTTCCGGGGCATTCCGGACAGGTATCTCAAGATCTAGTTTCACCATCTGTAATCTTTGCAATGCGCAGCGTCCATTCAGGACGGAAAATCGTCGCGAAAGAGTCCGCATAACGGGACAGTTACGAATCTCTACATCCTCTATGCACGTAGCCGCCCGCGTCGTTTCCTTTAGGCACCACAACGCGGCCCGGTTAGCCCACGGTCGTGCCCGCGACCGCAGCCTCCATCGTGGCCGGGGTGTGCGTTTCTGACTGGAGGGGACATGCGCACGAGATCGAAGGGGCTCACCAGCCTCGTTGCGGTCGGGGCGGCCACGGTGCTCGCCCTGACCGCTTGCGGTGGCGGCGGCGACAAAGGCAAGAGTACGCCCACGTCCAACGCCGGTTTTGCGGACTGCGAGAAGAACCCGAACACCTGCAACGGTGGTCAGACCAAGCCGGGCGGTGAATACGTCTTCGGGCTGGAGCAGAGCTTCACCAGTTGGAACGTCAACACCGAAGAGGGCAACACGCTCGACGCGTCCAAGGCCATGTCCGGGCTCATCCCCCAGGTCTTCAAGTCGGATCCGAGTGGTCAGCTACAGCTCAACACCGATCTCATGGTCTCGGCGGAGCTCACCAACCAGAATCCCCAGACGGTGGTCTACAAGATCAAGCCGGACGCGGTCTGGAGCGACGGCACGCCGATCAACGCCGACGACTTCATCTTCGGCTGGAAGCAGAACTCCGGGAAGAAGGAGCACTGCAGCGACTGCACGCCGGCCAGCAGCTCCGGCTACGACGTCATCAAGAGCATCGTCGGCTCCGACGGTGGCAAGACCGTGACCCTGACCTTCGAGGACGGCAAGACCTACGCCGACTGGAGGGGCAAGTTCTCCACGGACGGGCTCTACCCCGCCCATCTCGCCACCAAGCAGGGCTTCGACCTGAGCAAGCCCGAGGGCGTCACCAGTGCCGCCAACTGGTTCAGCGAGACGGTGCCCACGTGGTCCGGCGGCCCGCTGCTCATCGAGTCGTTCACCAAGAACCAGTCGCTGGTCCTCAAGAAGAACGACAAGTGGTACGGCAAGGTCAAGCCGTCGCTGGACAAGGTCGTCTTCAAGTTCATCATCGATCAGGGCTCCGTGATCCCGGCGCTGCGCAACAAGGAGATCACCGGCATGTCGCCGCAGCCGAACGCGGCGCTGGTGAACGGCGCGGCCGAGACGCCCGGTGTCATCTACCGCATCGGCCACGGATACAACTGGGAGCACATCGACCTGAACCTGAAGAACAAGTACCTTGCCGACCTCGCGCTGCGCCGGGCGATCTTCACGGTGATCAACGTCAAGTCGGTCATCGACAAGACCTACGGCGTCTTCGACAAGCAGGCCAAGCCGCTCGGCAGCCACAACTTCTTCCCCGGCGACCCCAACTACAAGGACGTCGTCTCGTCCACCGGGCAGGGCTCGGGTGACGTCGAGAAGGCGAAGAAGATCCTGACCGACGCCGGTTACAAGATCGAGAACGGCAAGCTCATCACCAAGGCGGGCGAGCCCGTCCCGGCCTTCCGCTTCCGCCACACCAAGGGCAACCAGCTACGTGCCACCACCGCCGAGCTGGTCCAGGCGGCGCTGAAGAACATCGGCGTCGAGGTCAAGATCGAGGTCACCGAGACGCTGGGCAAGACGCTTACCAGCGGCGACTTCGACATGATCGTTTTCGCCTGGGTCGGCAGCCCGCTCTTCCAGGACTCGGCCGAGCAGAACTGGGTCACCGGCGGCGGCGGCAACTACGGCAACTACTCCAACCCCGACGTCGACCGGCTGAACAAGCAGGGTGCGCAGGAGCTCGACCCGAAGAAGGCCGCCGACCTGCTCAACCAGGCGAACGAGATCATGGCGAAGGAGGCGTACGTGCTGCCGCTCGCGCAGAAGCCGACGCTGACCTTCACGTACTCCGATTACGTCAACATCCGCGACAACGCGACGCAGTGGACCCCGACGTACAACATCCAGGAGTGGGGCCAGAAGGCCGCCTGAGTCTGGGCTCATCTACACACGGGGACCCCGGACGCCGATGCAGGCGTCCGGGGTCCTGCGTCACAGCGGAGGTAGATCATGATCGCCTATGCGGTGCGCCGGCTCCTGATCGGAATACCGGTGCTCATCGCCGCCTCGATCTTCGTGTTCATCGTCGCGTCCCTCTCGGGCAGCCCCATCGACGACATGGAAGCGCGAAACCCGCCGGTCCCACTCGAAACCCGGCTCTCGGAAGCCCACCGGCTCGGCCTGGACAAGCCGTTGTACGAGCGGTACCTCTCGTGGCTCGGCAACCTGGTAATGCACGGCGACTTCGGCCAGTCGACCGAGCGCACCCTCGACATCGGCGAGCAACTCGGTGACCGGCTCTGGGTCACGCTACGGCTGGTCTTCGTGGCCATGCTGCTCGCGGTGCTCCTCGCCGTCGTCTCCGGCGTGATCAGCGCCGTCAAGCAGTACAGCAAGGTCGACTACGGCTTCACCTTCACCGGGTTTCTCGCGCTGTCGATCCCGTCGTTCTGGCTGGCACTGCTGCTCAAAGAGGCCGGCATCGCCTACAACCAGAGCACCGGCTCGCAGACCTTCTACACCCTCGGCGACAAGGATTACAACCACGACACGTTCGACACGTGGGGCAAGATCACTGATATCGCCGGGCACATGGTGCTGCCCACCATCGCGTTGACGCTGATCACGTACGCGGCCTGGAGCCGGTACCAGCGCAGCGCCATGCTGGAGGTCCTCAACAGCGACTACGTCCGCCTCGCCCGGGCGAAGGGCCTGCGCAGCCGGCAGGTCATGATCCGGCACGCGCTGCGCACCGCGCTCATCCCGCTGACCACGATCACGGCCGTCGACATCGGCGGCATCTTCGGCGGCGCGGTGATCACCGAGACCGTCTTCAACTGGGCAGGCATGGGGACGTACCTGCTGGAGTCGGTCACCCGGCGGGACGTGAACTCGATCCTGGGCTGGCTGCTCGTCTCCGGTCTCGTGGTGATCCTGTTCAACATCGTCGCCGACCTGCTCTACGCCGTGCTCGACCCGAGGATTCGCTATGAGTAACCCGACCCTGGCCACGAAGGCCCCACAGGACGTTCAGGAGGTCACCACCCGGCAGCGCTCCCAGTTCGAGCTCGTCACCCGGCGGTTCCTGCGGCACCGCCTCGCGGTCGGCAGCCTGGTGGTGTTCCTGCTGATCGTGCTGTTCGCGTTCGTCGGGCCGCTCGTGTGGAAGTACGACCACACCTACATCGACGGACCGAGCTTCTCACCGCCGTCGGCGGAGTATCCGCTCGGCACCGACCAGGCCGGCCACGACCTGCTCGGCCAGAGCATGCGCGGCACCCAGCAGTCGTTGAAGATCTCGCTGATGGTGGCGCTGATCGCGACCACCTTCGGCGCGCTGTGGGGCGCGATCGCCGGCTTCTACCGGGGCAAGCTCGACGGCCTGCTCATGCGGCTCGCCGACGTGGTGCTGACCCTGCCCAGCATCGCCATCGCGGTGACCCTCGCGGTCAACTTCCGCGGCGGCGCTAGCTGGTGGGGCCTCGCCCTGGTGCTGTCGTTCCTGGCGTGGGCCGGCATCTCCCGGATGGTGCGCGGCGTCGTGCTGTCGCTGCGCGAGCAGGAGTTCGTCGAGGCGGCCAAGGCGATGGGCGCGAGCGACATGCGCATCATCGTGCGGCACCTGCTGCCCAACGCGCTCGGACCGATCATCGTGGCGGCGACGGTCACCATCGCGACCACGATCCTGTCCGAGACGGCGCTGTCCTTCATCGGCTTCGGCGTGCAGCGGCCCGACACCTCGCTCGGCCTGCTCATCAACGACGCCAAGCTCTCCGTGCAGGACCAGCCGTGGCTGTTCTACTTCCCCGGCCTGTTCATCATCCTCATCGCGCTCACCGTCAACTTCGTCGGCGACGGCCTTCGCGACGCCTTCGACCCACGACAGACGCTGGTGCGCCGATGACCGAGATTTCCCTTGATCCTCCCTCCACCGCGACCGGCGTCGTGCTGTCGGTCGAGGATCTCAGCGTCTCGTTCCCGACGGAGGACGGCCTGGTCAAGGCCGTGCGCGGCGTCTCGTACACGCTCCGGCGCGGCGAGACGCTCGGCATCGTCGGCGAGTCCGGCTCCGGCAAGTCGGTGACCTCGCTGGCCCTGATGGGCCTGCTGCCGAAGTCGGCCCGCATCACGGGATCGGCGAAGTTCCGCGGCGAGGAGCTGCTCGGCAAGAACGACCGGGAGATGAGCAAGGTGCGCGGCAAGCACCTGGCGATGATCTTCCAGGACCCGTTGACCTCGCTGAACCCGGTCTACCCGATCGGCAAGCAGATCGCCGAGGCGGTCCTCGTGCACCATGAGGTCAGCAAGCGCACCGCCTGGGACCGGGCCGTCGAGCTGCTGCGGGTCGTCGGCATCCCGCACGCCGAGCAGCGCGTGCACAACTATCCGCACGAGATGTCCGGCGGCATGCGGCAGCGGGTCGTCATCGCGATCGCCATGGCCAACAATCCCGAGGTCATGATCGCGGACGAGCCGACGACCGCATTGGACGTTACCGTGCAGGCGCAGGTGCTGGAGGCGCTGGAGGCGGCGCGTACCGAGATCGGCGCCGCGCTCGTGCTCATCACGCACGACCTCGGCGTCATCGCCGGGCATGCGGACCGGATCTGCGTCATGTACGCCGGGAAGCTGGTGGAGTCGGGCACCGTCGACGACATCTTCTACCGGCCCCGCATGCCCTACGCGCTGGGGCTGCTGGGCAGCCTTCCCCGCGTCGACGAGGGCCGGGACGCGCGACTCACGCCGATCGTCGGCACCCCGCCGTCGCTGCTGAACCTGCCGTCCGGCTGCCCGTTCCGCCCCCGCTGCCCGCTCGCGCAGGACATCTGCGCCGAGGAGGAGCCGGACCTGGTGCCGGTCGCCCACGGCCACTCGGCGGCGTGCCACTTCACCTCGCAGCTCGAGTCGGCCTCGGCCACCGACGTCTTCACGGTCACCTCGATCGACGTGGACACCGACCTGGTCGACGTGGCGTCGACCGAGCTCGCGACCGACGTCGACACGGTTTCGGAGGAGGGGACATGACCGGGGTCGTGGACACCGGCACCAAGACCGTCATCTCGGCGAAGAACCTGGTCAAGCACTTCCCGGTCCGGTCGCGGGGCATTCTGCGGCAGCGGGTCGGCGAGGTGCACGCCGTCTGCGACGTCTCCTTCGACATCGGCGCGAACGAGACGCTCGGGCTGGTCGGCGAGTCCGGTTGCGGCAAGTCGACCACCGCGCGGCTGCTGCTCAACCTGATCACCCCGACCAGTGGAACCGTGCACTACCAGGGCAAGGACCTGGCGCGCCTGTCGCGTGCGCAGATGCGACCGCTGCGGCGCGATCTGCAGATCGTGTTCCAGGACCCGTTCGCCTCGCTCGACCCGCGCATGACGGTGTTCGAGATCGTCGCCGAGCCGTTGCGCATCCACGGCCTCTTCGGTGACGGGGGCCGCGCGACGGTCCGCGAGCTGATGCGGACCGTGGGCCTCAACGCGGAGCACGGCAACCGGTACCCGCACGAGTTCTCCGGTGGGCAGCGGCAGCGCATCGGCATCGCCCGGGCGCTGGCGCTGCGCCCGAAGGTCCTCGTGCTGGACGAGCCCGTGTCGGCCCTGGACGTGTCGATCCAGGCCGGCGTGATCAATCTGCTGGAGGACCTGCAGACCGAGCTCGGGCTGTCCTACCTCTTCGTTTCGCACGATCTTTCGGTGGTACGGCACATCGCGCACCGCGTCGCCGTGATGTATCTCGGCAAGATCGTGGAGACGGCGTCGGTCGAGGAACTGTTCACGAAGGCGTCGCACCCGTACACGCAGGCGCTGATCTCGGCGATCCCACTGCCGGACCCGCGCAAGGAACGCATGCGGCAACGGATCCTGCTCACCGGCGACGTGCCCAGCCCGGTGAAGCCGCCGAGCGGGTGCCGGTTCCGGACCCGCTGCCCGAAGTTCGCCTCGATGCTGACATCGGCGGAGCAGAAGCGGTGTGTCGAGGAGGAACCGGCGCTGACCGACCGCGGCCAGGGCCACCGCAGCGCCTGCCACTACGCGGAGGCGGTCAAACTCGTCTGAACCGAACCGACCCGGGATGCCGCCGTCCACTGTCGTGGCCGGCGGCATCGCCGCTTCGCCGGCCCGCCTCCGCGGCACCGCCGGCTTTGCCCGCTCCGGCGCGGTACCGTCAGCGCAGCGACGCCGGCGGGTGAACGGTCGGCGTGGTTCCCGGCTGGATCATGCCCGGCCGCGGCATTCCCGGCCGGGGTTGTCCCGGCCAGGCGGCGGTGCCGTTCGGTGGGACTGCGAACGCCGGGGTCCACGGCACCGGGCCCGTGATCGGCGGCGCCGCGGACGCTGTCGGATTGAGTGCCGCCGCGAGGCCCGGCCACACGCTCGCCGACGCGGCCCGCGCCTTCACCAGTTGACGCGCGGCGCGGCGGTGACGCTCAGCAAGTACTGCTGCGAGATATGCCCAACCGGGGACCCCCGGCGGTGGCGAGGGAGTGGTGTACATCGCGACCTCGCGGGCCAGCGCTTGGCCCAGCGCGGTGCGGGCCGGCTCGGCGATCTCCCGGTTCCGGGCGAGGAAGTGTCGCACGGCCAGCGCGAGGCTGTCGTCGAGGCCGGTGAGGTCGAGCAGCGCCGCCCAGCGGGCCAGCGGAGGCGGCATCGCCGGCACCCAGCCCCAGCTAGCCGGGGTCCGCTCGTGGATGACGATGGTGCCCGCCGCCAGGTCGCCGAGGCGCTTGCCGCTGGGGTTGAGCAGCAGGGTGCCGATGCTCGCCAGCCAGGTCACCACCGGCATCAGCAGACCCGGCCACTCCAGCGCCAGCCCGACCAGCCCACGGGTGAACGCGTGCCGGAACCGGACCGGGCCGCCGTCGTCGCGGACCACCCGCAGGCCCATGGCCGCCTTGCCCGGAGTGCGGCCCCGCAGCAGCGTCTCCCAGAACACCGGATAACCCAGCAGCACCGTCACCAGGACCACAACCACGATGGCCTGGCCCAGACCGGCGTCGAAGACGCCGACGTTGGCGGTCATCCACACGACGATCCCCGCCACGATCGTCAGCACGAAGAACAAGACCGCCTGGCCGACGATGTCGATCAGCAGGGCGAGCACCCGTGAGCCGGCCCGGGCGACGCGCACGTCGAGCTCGACCGCCTCACCGCTGACCAGCCGGTCGCCGGGAGTCTCGGGGGCTGACGCGACGCTCATGGCGAACAGTGTCCTACAACGGTGCACCCCGGCGCGTGCCCTGTCCGTCTACGCTGCCGGGGTGGACCTGGACGCGTACGTCGCCGAGCACGGCGGAGAGTGGCGGCGGCTGGAGGAGCTCTCCAAGCGCCGCCGGTTGACCGCCGCCGAGGCCGACGAGTTGGTGGCGCTCTACCAGCGCGCGGCGACCCATCTCTCGCTCGTGCGCAGCCGGTCGCCCGATCCGGCGCTCGTCGCGTGGCTGTCCCGCCTGGTGCTCACCGGCCGCAACGCGATCACCGGCACGCCGTCGTTCTCGTTCCACACGGTCGGCAGGTTCTTCACCACGACGTTCCCGCTGGCCGTCTACCGAGCCTGGCCCTGGTGGTCCGGGGTGGCCACGGCCTTCTGTCTGGTGACGTTCGGTCTGATGGGGTACATCGCGGCGAACCCCGAGGTGGCGAACTACTTCGTCTCCGACGCCGCGATCGAGTCGCTGGTCAACAGCGAGTTCGCCGGCTACTACAGCGAGTTCCAGCCGCAGAACTCCACCCTGCGGGTCTGGACCAACAACGCCCTGCTGACCGGCGAGGTCCTGGCCGCCGGCGTCCTGATCCTCCCGACCGTGTATGTCCTGTTCACCAACGCCCTGAACGTCGGCCTCGTCGGCGGCGTGATGATCGCGTACGGCCGGAGCGACGTCTTCTTCGGCATGATCATTCCGCATGGCCTGCTGGAACTGACGGCGGTGTTCGTCGGCGCCGGCGTGGGCCTGCGCATCGGCTGGTCCTGGATCGCGCCGGGCCCGTTTCGCACGAGGGGCCGCGCCCTGGCCGAGGCGGCTCGGGAGGGCATGCTGGTGGCGCTGGGTCTGGTGGTGGTGCTGCTGATCAGCGGCGTGCTGGAGGGTTTCTTGACCCCGGCGCCGATCCCCATGCTGCTGAAGGACTTCGTCGGCGCGATCGTCTGGATGGCCTTCCTGGCATACGTCGTGGTCCTCGGCCGAAAGGCCGCCGCCGCGGGCGAGTCGACCGCCCTCCCGGAGGACCTGGCCGAGGACCCGCTCCCGACCGCATAGTCCGTCCCCGCATCCTGGTCCACCACCGATCGCGGGGCCGGCGCTCAGAGGCGGCCGGAGTGTTTCAGGGCCAGGTAGTGATCGGTCAGTCTCGACGCGAACTCGTCGACGGGGGCATCGACGACCTCGACGCCGTGCCGGCGGAGGGCGGCGGCGACACGTTCCCGCTCGGACAGCGCCCGCTGGGCCGCGGCCGCCGTGTAGACGTCGGCGGCGCTCGGCGTCCGGCCGACCTGTGCCATCCGCGTCAGTTCGGGGTCGTGGACGGCGGCGACGATCACCTTGTGCCGCGCGGCGAGCTGCGGCAGCACCGGCAGCAGGCCGTCGCCCAACGCGCCCGGCTCCAGCGCGGTGAACAGCACCACCAGGGCGCGCTTCCGCTCGCGCCGCAGCACCTCGCTGGCGACCAGGCCGAAGTCGGTCTCCACCAGTGCCGGCTCCAGCGGCGCCATCGCGGTCACCAGCCGGAACAGCAATGAGCGGCGCTCGACGTTGGTCACCGAGGCACGCACCGCGGTGTCCACGGCGAGCAGGTCGACCCGGTCGTCGGCCCGCGCCGCGACCGACGCGAGCAGCATCGCCGCGTCCATCGCCGCGTCCAGCCGCGGCTCGTCGCCGATACGCGCCGCCGAGGTGCGCCCGGTGTCGAGCACGCACACCAGCCGCCGGTCGCGCTCGGGCCGCCAGGTGCGCACCACGACGTCGGACCGCCGGGCGCTGCCGCGCCAGTCGATGGACCGCACATCGTCGCCGAGCACGTATTCCCGCAGCGTGTCGAACTCCGTGCCCTGCCCGCGCCCGCGCGTCACCACCGACCCGTCGAGCACCCGCAGCCGCGCCAGCTTCTCCGGCAGGATGCGCCGTGAACTGAACCGCGGGTACACCCGCAACCGCCATTCCGGCGTCAGCCGGTCGGCGGACTTCCGGGTGCTCTGCCGATACGCCAGACGCAACGGCCCGTACGCCCGTGCGGTCACGCGCACGGCGGGCCGGTCGCCGCGTCGTGTCGGGGTCAGCGACGTCGTCACCGCGACCGCCCGGCCCGGCTCGATGCGCACCTCCTGCATCGTCGGCGTGGCCCCGGCGGACGGCACCCATGCGTCGCGGACCTGCCCGACGAACACCCGGCCGGAGCCGTTGTGCAGGATGAGCCGCACGCTGCCGGACTCGCCCAGCCACAGCGATCTGTCGCCGGACCGGCTCATCCGCAGCTCGCTCGGCGACGCTGCCGCGAGCCCATCGAGCAGCGCGGCGACGCCGACGGCGAGCACGAGCACGCCGGCGGCGACCCACAGCCACACCGGGCTGATCCCCGATCCCAGGGTCGCACCGAACAGCGCCAGCAGCAGTGTGCCGACGGCGAGCAGCGCCGGCGGCCGCCAGGTGATCATCGCGGGGTCGGCACCGTGGCGAGGACGGAGTCGAGGACGGCGTCGGACGTCACGCCTTCGAGCTCCGCCTCGGCCCGCAGGCGCACGCGGTGGCGCAGGGTCGGCCGGGCCAGCGCCTTGACGTCGTCGGGTGTGACGTAGTCACGACCGGTCAGCCACGCCCAGGCCTTCGACGCGGCGAGTAGGGCCGTCGCGCCACGCGGGGACGCGCCGAGCTCCAGCGACGGCGACACCCGCGTCGCCCGGCACAGGTCGACGATGTACGCGAGCACGCCGTCGGCGACCGCGACCCGCTGCACCGCGGCCCGGCCGGCGACCAGGTCGGCTGCCGTCGCCACCGCCTGCACCCCGGCCTCGCGCAGCCGTCGCGGGTCGAAGCCCTGGTGGTGCGCCCGGAGCACACCGAGCTCCTCGTCGCGGGTCGGCAGCGGCACCGTCAGCTTGAGCAGGAACCGGTCGAGCTGCGCTTCCGGCAGGGGATAGGTGCCTTCGTATTCGATCGGGTTCTGCGTCGCGGCCACCAGGAACGGATCGGGCAGCGTGCGTGGCGTGCCCTCGACCGAGACCTGCCGCTCCTCCATGACCTCCAGCAGCGACGCCTGCGTCTTCGGCGGCGTCCGGTTGATCTCGTCGGCGAGCAGCAGGTTGGTGAAGACCGGCCCCTGGCGGAACTGGAACTCGGCGCTGCGCGCGTCGAAGATCAGCGACCCGGTGACGTCACCGGGCATGAGATCGGGCGTGAACTGCACGCGCTTGGAGTCCAGGTCGAGTGCCGCCGCGATGGTACGGATGAGCAGCGTCTTCGCCACGCCCGGCACACCTTCGAGCAGCACGTGCCCGCGGGCCAGCAGGGCGATGACCATGCCGGTCACCACCGCGTCCTGGCCGACGACGACCTTGCCGACCTCGGCACGCAGCCGGCCCAGCGCCGCACGGGCCTGGAGCGCGCCGGTGTCGGGCGCGGCGCCTTGGGGCAACGGAATGGCGGTGTCGGTCACCGGGACTCTCCTTCGGGTGCGGCGTCCGGCGCGTTCGTTGCCGCGACGGGATGTTCGGTTGCGACGGCGTTGAGCAACTGCTCCAGGCTCGTGGCGGCTTGGACCAGTTGCACGTCGTCCTCTGGCGACGGCCCGAAGAGAACCTGCTCGACCAGCGGCGCGGGCCAGCCACTTTGCGCGGCGACCCCCTCGATCAGCGTCCGGCGGTCGACGTCGGGCTCGAGCCGCAGCAGGTGCGTCAGCCGGCTCAGGGCGGTGGCCCGCAGTGTCCGCAGCGATTCGGCGCGGGCCTTCGCGCGCTGGTACAAACGTCCGCGCCCGGCGACCGTCTCCGACGCCCGGACGACAATCGGCAGCGGCTCGACGACGGGGCTCCCCAGCCGTCGTGCCTGCGCGAGCGCGGACAAGACGAAGACGATCACGAGCAGCGCGGCGGCGACATACGTCCATGGCGGGAACGCCTGCCACAGCGGGTTGGGCGGCTCCTCCTCCTCGCCGTTGTCGCCGCCCCACGTGGTCTGCGGGTCGTCTGAGCCGTCCTTCCCGCGCACCGGGAAGTCGGGATCGCCCGGCTCACCGGAGGACGGCGGGCGCAGGGACGGCGGTGCCGCCGAACCGCCGCCGAGGCCGGGGTTGTTGTCGACGAGTGGCGGGGGCTCGTGACGATGCAGATCCAGCCAGATCAGCCTGGGCGAACGAGTCAGCAGCCCGGTCGCCAGCTTCGCGTTGTCGTGCTCGCCGATCCGGTCGTTGCGGAACGGGTCGGCCGAGCCCACCAGAGTGACCCGGGAGGCGCCGCGCTCGAAGACGACGAGCGCGTCGTCGTAGCACCGGGCAAGCTCCCTGGCCTCCCGCTGGAGGACCGGACCGTATCGGGTCCGGTGGACTCCCGCGCGGCCCGCCTCGGCGGCCGGCGCATACGTGCAGCCGGGGTCGCGGGCCTCGCTGACATACGCCCGTTTCGCCGACCAGAGCGGCAACAGCGCGTCGACGACGGTGTCGAGCCGCGGCTCGATCAGCACGACGTCGGTCGTGGGCGGCAGCAGCTTGAGCATGCGCAGGTAATACGGGTGGACCAGCTCCGGGGTGGTGATCAGCAGCGTCGCGTCGCCCTGGTGGGCGGCGACCAGCGCGTCTGAGGACTTCGTCACCCGCTGGATGTCGACGCCGGCGGCGCGGACCCGGTCCGCGAGCGCGGCGGCGCCGATGTCGGCCGTGCTGGTCGGCGACAGGTAGGCCGGGTCGTCCTGGTCCGGCTGCTCTAGCTGGTAGATCCAGGTGCCGAGCAGCACCACGACGAGCACCGCGGCGGGCGGGACCACCAGGCGCAGCCAGCGCCAGCTCCGCGGCTTCTTCGGCTGCTTCGCCTTGCCGGCCGATGAGGCGTTGCCGGCCGGCGGTGGTGGGTTGCCGGTCGGTGGTGTGCTAGCGGCCGGTGGGCCGGCGGGTGGCGAGTCGACGGGCGTCGCGGTCATGCACCGACCTCCGCGGCGAGCTGGCGCATCCGGTTGTCGTGCTCCGCGGTGGCGGGACGTTCGCCATACCAGATGTCGGAGAAGATGCCCGTCGCACTGCGCAGCGGGGAGTCGATGGCCGGCACGACGGCCGCGGCGGCGTGTGCGAGCTCGGTGACGGTCATGCCGGGCCGGTGCTCGAGGATCCTGCGCTCGACCAGTCCGCGGACAATGGCGCGCAGCCGCTCGCGGACCGCCTCGGCGAACCTGCCCTCGGCGGCCAGCCGGTCGGCCAGCGACGTGAAGACGTGTGCCGGCAGGTCGGGCAGCTCGGCGTCGGGCTCCGGATCGGGCAGCGGCAACGGCTCGACCAGCTCCGGCGCCGGCTCCTGAGTCGTCTTCCGCTTGCGCCGCCGGAGGAAACTCGGCAGACCGTCGGGCACCCAGCGCGGATAGAAGTAGTGCAGCAGACCGAACACGACCGAGCCCACGAAGAGGACGAAGACGACCCACGCCACGCCGAACACGTCATCGAGCGCGTCGAGGAAGAATGCCCAGGCGCGGGTCATCGGGCCGCTCCGAGGACGGCGGAGCCGGCCAGGTCGACCGGCCGGCCCAGGCGGCGGATGCGGCCGATCGCGATGTCGAGGCCCTCGACGCGCATGCGGGTCTCCAGGTAGAGCACCGCGTCGACGCACGCCAGTGTGGCGTAGGCGAGCGAGTCGACCAGCACCCACAGGGCCAGGATGAGCACCGTGAAGACGGTCGAACCCGGGCGCAACGAAACCTGCAGCAGCCCATAGGCCACATACCCGAGGACCAGCCGGATCGCGGTCCAGCTCACGTATCCACCCAGGCGGATCGCCGCTCCCCGCAGTCCGACCGACGCCAGGCGGAACGAACGGCCCAGCGCCCGGCCGGGTCCGATCCGGTCGACGATCAGCGCCGGGCCCGCCATGCCGACGAGGCCGAGCAGGAACAGCCAGGGCAGCAGCATGACGAGCGAACTCGTCAGCAGTATCGCCGCGATCACGACGGCGACCACAAGGAGCGCCGGGAGCCGCCGGAACACCTGCCTCAGCAGTTCCCGCGCACGCACCGGTCGCCCGAGCAACCCGGGGCCGGCGGCGGCACCCGTCAGCCCGCCCAGCAGCGCGAGGATCGCGCCCTCGGTGGCCAGGCCGGCGCAGAAGGCCAGCCACGACGAACCCAATCGCTCGGAATGGGGAAGGTTGAGCGGCGGTGCCATGCCGGCCCAGGAACGCAGCGGATAGAGCAGGGCCTGCTCGCAGACGGCCAGCACCATGGCCGACGCCAGCAGGAGCGGCCCATGGACGCGCAGCAGCGACACCGCTGCGTCGAGCAACTCACCGAAGGTGAGCGGACGCATCGGGATCACGGCCTTGGTCTGTTCCACGCGGACACCGTAGTAGGCCGGGGCGACAAAAATCGCCCACGTCACGCAGAGTCGACGAGGCGAACACAATCGGGCACATCTTTCTCAAGATCGGCTGCCGGGTTCCCATGTTCGGGCGTGGAGGTGAAATATTGGACCGCATGAGAGCCCGTGTCCTGGTGGTCGACGACGACCCCGCCCTCGCCGAGATGCTCGGCATCGTTCTGCGCAGCGAAGGTTTCCTCCCCTCGTTCGTCGCGGACGGTGAGCGGGCCCTCGCTGCGTTCCGGGACACCCGACCCGACATCGTGCTGCTCGACCTGATGCTGCCCGGGATGAGCGGGATCGACGTCTGTCGGTCCATCCGCGCCGAGTCCGGCGTGCCGATCGTCATGCTCACCGCGAAGAGCGACACGGTCGACGTGGTCCTCGGCCTCGAGTCCGGCGCCGACGACTACGTGATGAAGCCGTTCAAGCCCAAGGAGCTGGTCGCGCGCATGCGTGCCCGGCTGCGTCGCGGTGAGGACGTCGCGCCGGAGCTGCTGACCATAGGGCCACCCGGCAACCAGATCACCATCGACGTGCCCGCGCACACGGTCACGCGCGACGGCGACGAGGTCAAGCTGACCCCGCTCGAGTTCGACCTGCTCGTGGCCCTGGCCCGCAAGCCGCGTCAGGTCTTCACGCGTGAGGTGCTGTTGGAGCAGGTCTGGGGCTATCGGCATGCCGCCGACACGCGCCTGGTCAACGTGCACGTGCAGCGGCTGCGCGCCAAGATCGAGCCTGATCCCGAGAAGCCGGAGATCATCCTGACCGTGCGTGGTGTCGGCTACAAGGCCGGCACCGGCTAGGTCGTGCCTCCGCGATGCGTATCGACCCTGTCCTCGTCCAGGTCCGCCGGCTCCGGCCGAAGCGGCTGGTTCCGCTCGCCGTGAGCCGGCGTGCCCGTCGATTCTGGGCGGCGACCCGGCGCCGGTGGCGGCGTTCGCTGCAGTTCCGGGTCGTCGGCATCACGCTCCTGCTGTCGGCGGCGCTGGTGCTGGCCTTCGGCTACACGGTCGCGTCCCTGATCAGCCAGGGCGTGCTAGAGAGCAGGATCAACACGGCCAAGGAACAGATCTCCGGCGGTGCCACCTACGCCGCGCACGAGCTCGAGGGTTTCACCCAGGCCGACGACCCCGGTCTGCCCGGCAAGCTGCAAACCGTGGCGGGCTACCTGGCCACCTCGATGGACGTGCCCGGCGCCGAGGTCATCGTGATGCGGCGCGGCTCCAAGCCCGCGTCATGGCCCGAGCAGAGCGCCTACCAGGTCATGAACATCCCGGCCATGCGGCCGATGCGTCAGGTCGTCGGCAGTCGTCCCGGCACGTATCAGCAGATCGCCACCCTCGACGTCGGCATGGGCCCGCGCAAGTATCTCGTCCTCGGCACCCGCGTGGCGACCGCCGGCGACCCCGTCGAGCTCTACTACCTGCTTCCCCTGCAGTCGGAGGACGAGCTCGTCCAGTTCGTCGCGTTGGTCGTCACCGTCACCGGCATCGCGCTCGTCGCGCTGCTCGCGTTGATCGCCGCCATGATGACCCGGCTCGTGGTCAAACCGGTCCGGGTCGCGGCGCGCACCGCACAGCGGCTCTCCGCCGGGCTGCTCGACCAGCGCATGGGGGTCAAGGGCGAGGACGACCTGGCGCGTCTCGCCGCCGCGTTCAACCAGATGGCGGCCAACCTCCAGCGGCAGATCGTGCGGCTGGAGGAGATGTCGCGCCTGCAACGCCGGTTCACCTCCGACGTGTCACACGAGCTGCGCACGCCGCTGACGACCGTCCGCATGGCCGCCGATCTGCTGTTCGCGTCCCGCGAGGACTTCGACCCGGCGGCCGCGCGCAGCGCCGAGTTGCTGCAGGCGGAGCTCGACCGGTTCGAGGGCCTGCTCACCGACCTGCTGGAGATCAGCCGGTTCGATGCCGGGTTCGCGGCGCTCGACGCCGAGCCGACCGACCTGGTGCCGGTCGTGCGCCGGGCCGGCGAGCGGCTGGCATCGCTGGCCGAGCGGTGCGGCGTCCCGCTGCGTGTCGACACGCCGGACACCGAGGTCATCGCCGAGGTCGACCCGCGACGCGTGGAGCGCATCCTGCGCAACCTCGTCGGCAACGCGGTCGAGCACGGCGAGGGCAAGCCGGTCGTGGTGACCCTGGCCGCCGACTCCTCGGCCGTCGCGGTGACCGTTCGCGACCACGGCGTGGGCCTCAAGACCGGGGAGGAGAAGCTGGTGTTCAACCGGTTCTGGCGCGCGGACCCCTCCCGGGCGCGGCAGACCGGGGGCACCGGGCTGGGGCTGTCCATCAGCCTGGAGGACGCCCGCCTGCACGGCGGCTGGCTGGAGGCGTGGGGCGCGTCCGGCAAGGGCGCCCAGTTCCGCCTCACGCTGCCGACCCGCAGCGGCGACCGGCTGGTCTCGTCGCCGTTGCGCCTCGTGCCCGACGACGCCCGCGCCGACGAGACCGCACTGATCGGGGAGACGTCGTGAGCCGACGAACCGCGAACGAATCCGCCGCCGATCAGGGTCTCGGGGGCCGGGGTCTCGCGCGGCGGACAGGAGCGGTGACCGGCCCGCGGAAGCCGCGGCTCACCAGCCCGGGGAGCGGCGGCAACGGCCGACCCGGCGGCAGGACACGCGACCGGAGGACGGCGGCCGCGACGGTCGCTCTCGTGGCGCTGCTCCTCGGCGGGTGCGGGCTGCCCGGGCGGACCGAGCCGAGGTATCTCGGTCCGGCGGCCACCGCCAACGCCACCCCCGACCGTGTCGAGCAGCCGCCGACCAGGGAGGGCGCCGCTACAGCATCGGACCTCGTCACCCGGTTCCTGGCGTCTTCGGTCGGCGGCAACGGCGCCGGGGCCGACCCCGAAGAGGCCCGCACCGAGACACAGAAGCGCATGCGGACCTTCTTGACGCAGTCCGGTAGCACACGGTGGTTGCCCGGCCAGAAGCTACAGGTCGTCAAGGTCGCGAGGATCTCGGAGGAGTTGGGCAAGGAGGCCGGCACCTGGACCGTCTCCGTCGAGGGCCAGTTGATCGGCACGCTCGACGAGCGCGGCGTCCTCAACCAGGAACCGACGCAGGACCGGGGCCAACCGAGTGTCTGGAACTTCAAGGTGGTGAGCGTCGGCGGCCCACTGATGATCGAGGACGCGCCGAAGGACACGATGCTGCTGAGCGACTGGGCACTCGACGAGTGGTACCTGCAACAGCCGATCTACTTCTGGGAGACCGGCGTCGACAGCCGGAAGAAGCTGGTGCCCGACCTGCGGTACATGTCGAAGCTGCTGCTCCGGGCCCAGCGCGTCGCCCAGGTGCTGTCGTGGCTGGCCAGACCGTCGGATCTCGTCCAGCCCGTCGCGGAAGGCCTGGCCGCCGACGTCGACATCAAGGACATCCCGGTCGTGACCCGCGACGCGGTGACGATCAACCTGGGCTTCAAGGCGATCGGCAAGGAGGACGAGCTGCGCCGGGCGGCCAACCAGATCCGCTGGTCGCTCGAGGCGCATCCGCGGGTGACCCTGACGATCGAGAACAAGGAGCGGGGCATCCACTCGGACGGGTTCGAGGGCGACAACGCCGCCGTCGAGGCCGGGGCCGAGATCAGCCCCGAGCGGTTCTGCATCGTCGACGGCGTGGCCCGTCCGGTTGACCTCAGCAGTGGTAGTACACCGACGATCTTCGCTCAAGGCGGCGACAACACGTGGGTCGTCTCGGCCGCCATCAACCGCTCGAAGACCCACGCCGCCCTGGTCCGGCAGCCCGACCCGCGAGGGAAACAGACGCTGTACGTCAGCGCCGCCGACGCCGCCACGACGAACCCGTCGAAATACCTCCCGGTGGGCGTGAGCGGTGCGAAGCTGACCCGCCCGGTGTGGATCGAACGGCCCGCTCAGCTATTCCTGGTTTCCGACGGTATGGCGCTCTGGGCGGTCACCCCGCCCACCGCCTCCGCGCCGGCCAGGGTCGAGAAGGTGAGCGGCCCGCAGGGGGATGCGCCGACCAGCGGTATTTCGTCGCTCGCGGTCGCACCGGACGGGCGGCGAATCGCCTTCATCTCCAACGGCGCGGTGAACGTCGCGTCGTTGCTGTTCGACAACGGCAAGCTGACCGGTCTGGGCACGTACCGGAAGGTCTACACCTCGCTCGGCGAGAACCGCGCGGTCGGCTGGCTCACCGAGACCAGCCTGGCCGTCGGCGGCACGCGGAACCCGGCGGCGCTGGCCGGCGACGCCTATTCGCTGGTGTCGATCACGGTCGACAGCACGGCGGAGAAGCCGTTGCCGGAGCGTGACCGCAACGCCACCGCGCAGAGCGTGATCACCCAGATGTCGGTTCGTATCGCCAGCCCGTCGGGGCAGCAGGGCGGCGTGCTGATCATGTTCGAGTCGAACGGGGTCGCGCACAACGTGTACAGCCAGGACATCGGGCCGCTCCAGCTCATAGGGCCGCAGCCGTCCGCCTCCCCGACCGGGCCGCAGCAGTTGCCGCCGGCGAAGGCACCCTTCTACGCGGACTGAGTCGTGTTCCTCGCTGATCTTGTCGACCTGGTCCTGCCGGCGGCCTGCGCTGGGTGTGAGCAACCGTCGGCGGGGCCGCTGTGCGGGCCGTGCCGGGCGGCGTTCCGCGCGACGGTGCCGCAGCGGACACGGCCCGATCCCGAGCCGGCGGGCCTGCCGCCGACATACGCGCTGGGTGCGTACGCGGGGTCGTTGCGGCGGGCGCTCCTGCAGTACAAGGAGGAGCGCCGGCACGAGCTGACCGGCGTGCTCGGCGAGGCCCTGGCCGCCGTGGTGATGCGCTCGCTGTCCAGTGGGAGAGGGCCGCGCGGGCCGGTCGTCCTCGTTCCCGTGCCCGCTACCGCGGCCGCCGCGCGTCGGCGGTACGGCGACCACATCCTGCGGCTGGCCAAGGCCGCCGCGAAGGTGCTGCCCGGAGCGGCCGTGGCGGTCCCGCTCCGGGCGCTGCCGAAAGCGGGGGACTCGGCCGAGTTGACGGCCGCGGAGCGGGCGGCGGCGGCCGGGAGTGCGTTCGCCGTCAGAAGGGGCGAAGCGGCGAGATTGCGGGAGGCCGTCGGCTCGGCGGCCGGGCAAGGCGCGGTGGGAGCCGCCGATGGCCGGGCCGGGGCCGTGCGAAAGGCGGCCGTCCGGTCGTTTGCCAAGCGAGCGACGACCGTCCGGTCGGTGAGCGGCCGACCGACGGTGGTCCTTGTCGACGACATCGTCACGACCGGTGTGACGCTTGTTGCGGCTGTTGCAAACCTCCGTGAAGCGGGTATCCCGGTGGAACGAACCGCGGTGCTGGCCGCTACACAACGTCGGCGGTGAAGGACCTGGTTCGTCCTGATATGTACAGAACGTTACGCCGAGGGCGACGTGGGGTAGTCCCGGAGGAGGGTTTCAGGACTTGAGACCCTTGTTCTTGTGAACCGGGGGTGACTAGCGGCGGTCCTCGGTTTAACTTCGAGAGACGACCAACGCTCTGAGTGGCCATGCCACGAAGGGAGGATGCTGACACCCGCAGTTTCGGTCGCGTGCCGCGTGGGCTCAGCCTCTGGGGAGGCGCGTTTCCGGCCGAGCAGTCCAGACATAAACCCAAACCCGAACCCGTTTTTTTGAGAAAGACCCGTGGGGGAGGTCAGGAGTGGACATCGTCGTCAAGGGCCTCAACGTCGAGGTGCCCGACCACTACCGGCAGCATGTCGCTGACAAGCTGCAGAAGGTCGAGCGATACGACCACAAGCTCATCCGCGTCGACGTCGAGTTGTTTCACGAGCGCAATCCGCGCCAGTCGGACCATTGCCAGCGTGTCGAGATCACGTGCTACTCGCGTGGTCCGGTGATCCGTGCGGAGGCCTGTGCCGGAGACTTCTACAGCGCATTGGACACCGCGATCAGCAAACTGGACAGCCGGCTCAGCCGCGCCGCTGACCGTAGACGTGTCCATCGGGGCCGGCGAGCACCGGTCTCCGTCGCCGCGGCGACCGCGTCACTCGCATTCACACCACCCGAGCGGTATTCAGCCGCACCGGCCGGCAATCCGGCCGAGACCGCGGCGACCGAAGCCGGCGGCTTCGAATTGATCGAAGAGCCCGATGACCAGCCGTGGCACATCGTCCGGGAGAAGGAGCATCCCGGTGAGCCGATGACGGTCGACGACGCACTGTTCCACATGGAGCTGCTCGGTCACGACTTCTACCTGTTCAACGACAAGGAATCGGGCCGTCCCAGCGTGGTGTACCGCCGCCGGGCATTCGACTACGGCGTCATGAGCCTAGGGATGTAGAGCAGTGACGAAGGCGGGCCCGATGCCAGGGCCCGCCTTCCGCACCACCGAGGCGCCGCGAGGCACAGGCGAGCAGCCGCCGCGCAGCGCCCGTAGGCAGCGCCGCACGACGGCATACAAGCGCGTTGCGGGAGCCCGGCCGCCACCCCCAATGCCGGACACACCGCACATCGACGCATGGGCCCAATCTCAGAGGACCCATGGCAACGTCACGTGACACTCAGGTGGCCGCCGGGCGCAGTTTGGCGAACGCGACGTTGTCGATACGCGTCCCGTCCGGACCGGGCAGCTTGCCGGGCTGGATCCCTTCCCGTGTGTAACCGGCCCGCTCCAGCACGCGCTGCGAGGCGATGTTGTCCCGCGCCGTCCCCGCGATCATGCGGGCCACGCCGACGCTGAAGCCCCAGTCGGTCAACAGTGCGGCCGCACGCGACGCGTATCCCTGGCCGCGGGCCACGGGCGACAGGCTGTAGCCGATTATCGCTTCCTGGATGGCGGGTTCCGCGTAGTAGAGCGCGATCTCGCCGAGGTACGCGTTGTCGTCGGCCCGGCGGATGGTGCACTCCGCACGCTGCCCTGCGATCCACTTCGACACCGACTCGGCGCACTGCCGGCGCACGAGCTCCGGGTCCGCCGGCGTGCCCACCACGGACCTCGCGCTCACGTCGGGGAGGATGCGCATGTCGTACGTGTCGTCGCCGTCCTCGGCGGTCAGCGGTCGCAGGACGATCATGCCGTCGGTCAGCTCGCCGCCGGGGAAGTCGGGCAGCAGCCGGCGGCTCGGCCCGGCCAGGTCACCGGCGATCCGCGACCAGACGACCACGTCCTGCCAACCGCCGTCCCGCGTCCGGGCGGCGCCGCGCTCGACGCCTTCGCGCGTGAACCCCGCCGCGACCGCCACCCGCTGACTGGCGCCGTTCGTCAGCGCCGTCGTGAGGTACAACCGGTGCGTCCCGTCGCCGAAAAGCTCCGCGCTGAGCAGCTCCAGCGCTGTCGTGGCCACCCGCCGGCGACGGGCGCCCGGTGCCACCCAGTAGCCGGCCTCCGCCGTGCCCTCCTTGCGTGGCGTGTATCCGATGGAGCCGAGCACCTGGCCGGTCGCCGCGTCGACGACGGCCCGGGAGCGGTCGCCGCGCTCGAAGAAGGCGAGGGCGTCGTCCCGTGTGTACGGGCTGGGCAACATCGGCAGGTACCGCTGGATCAGGGGGTCGTTGCAGGCCTCGGCGACAGCGTCGGCATCGTCCGCGCGCCACGGGCGCAGGCTGATCCCGCTCATCGCACGAGGTCCTTCGCCAGCAGGGTCGCGACCCAGCCGTCGAGGCGCTCGCCGCGCTGCTCACAACCGTCGCGCTGGACGCCCTCGATCACGAAACCCACTTTCTCCGCGACGCGTCGCGAGCCGGCGTTGCCGACGTGCGCGCGCCAGACGATCCGGCCCAGGGCGAGCTTGTCGAAGCCGAAGGCGCAGATCGCGCGGGCGGCCTCGGTGGTGTACCCCTTGCCGCGGACCCACGGCGCCGCGGTGAACCCGATCTCGGCCGTGACCGGGTCGACCGGGCTGATCCGCAGGTCGATCGTGCCGGCGAACCGGTCGTCGGCGTCGGCCATGGAAAACCCGGCCCCGGTGCCGCGCAGCCAGCCGTCGGGGTATCCGTGCCGGATGAACGCGAGGGCCCGGTCCGGGCCGTAGTCCAGCGGGATCGACGTCCAGGCGACCGACTCGGCGTCGCGGAACGTCTCGACCACGTCGATGAGGTCGCTCTCGCGCAGTTGCCGCAGCGTGCCGGGGCCGGCGGGGAGGCGCTCCGGCGGGTGGCTGAACGCGCGGGCGCGCAGCGTGCCGGGGCCGCCCGGCGTGACCCACGCCGGCGGCGTGTCGCAGACCTCGCCGGGCAGCAGCACGCCGTGCCAGCCGTCGACGAAGCCGCCGTTGCGCGACGGAAGCCCAGCTCGTACGACTCCGTCGAACGTGAAACCGATCCGCTCCGCGGTCAGCCGGGAGGCATGGTTGCCGACCTCCGCCCGCCAGACCAGCCGGCGCAGCCCGAGTAACTCGAACGCCCAGTGCGCCACCGCCCGCCCGGCCCGCTCGGCGACCCGGCGGCCCCGCGCCCAGGGAGCGCTCCACGTGCCCAGCTCCGCGTGGCGATGGGACAGGTCGAGGGTGACGAGCCCGGCGGAGCCGAGGAGTTCACCCGTGCGAGCGTCGAACACCCCGAGCGGCGCGGCGGTCCCCGCGGCCCAGCCGGCCTGCGATCCCGCGCCGACGAAGTCGACGGCGTGTTCGTACAGGTAGGGGACGGGGACCATGGCCCAGCGCTGGATCAGGGGATCCTGGCAGGCGCGGAAGACGTCCTCCGCGTCCTCGGCCTGCCAGGCGCGCAGGACGAGCCCGTCGCCGGTGGTGAGTTCGATCGGCTCCATGACCGCCGATCCTGCCGGAAAGGTCGCCGTCTGGAGACGGATATTTCTACGGTACGTCGGGTGATTTGTACCGATATGTCGCTTACTGTCCGTAGAGTGGGTGGGCAGGGGCGGCGGTTCGGTCGGAAAGCCGCCTACGATGGGTCGCAGACGTTTGAGGGAGCGCTGACCCGTGTCGATTTTCGAGAAGATCCTCCGCGCCGGCGAAGGCCGGATGGTGCGGCGGTTGAAGGCCGTGGCCGACGCCGTCAACTCGCTGGAGGACGAGTTCGCCGACCTGACCGACGAAGAGCTGCGCGGCATGACCGACCAGTTCAAGGAACGGCTCGCCGACGGGCAGGCGCTGGACGACATCCTGCCGGAGGCGTTCGCGGTCGCGCGCGAGGCCGCCTCCCGGGTGCTCGGCCAGCGGCACTACGACGTTCAGGTCATGGGCGGTGCCGCCCTGCACTACGGCAACATCGCCGAGATGAAGACCGGTGAGGGCAAGACCCTTACCTGTGTGCTCCCGGCTTATCTGAATGCGCTCGCCGGCAAAGGCGTCCACGTCGTCACCACCAACGACTACCTGGCTCAGCGCGATGCGGAGTGGATGGGCCGCGTCCACCGCTTCCTCGGCCTGACCGTTGGCACCGTGCTACCCAACCAGCCGTCCTCGGCGCACAAGGCCGCCTACGACTGCGACATCACCTACGGCACGAACAACGAGTTCGGCTTCGACTACCTGCGCGACAACATGGCGTGGTCCAAGGACGAGCTCGTCCAGCGCGGCCACAACTTCGCCATCGTCGACGAGGTCGACTCGATCCTCATCGACGAGGCGCGGACCCCGTTGATCATCGCCGGCCCGGCCGAGCAGTCCGCCCGGTGGTACCAGGAGTTCGCCCGCGTGGTGAAGCGCCTGCAGCGCGGCACGGACGGCTCGGGCGACTACGAGGTCGACGAGTCCAAGCGCACCATCTCGGTCACCGAGCGCGGTGTCGCCAAGGTCGAGGACCAGCTCGGCATCGACAACCTCTACGAGTCGGTCAACACCCCGCTGGTCGGCTACCTGAACAACGCCATCAAGGCCAAGGAGCTGTACAAGCTCGACAAGGACTACGTCGTCAACGACGGCGAGGTCCTCATCGTCGACGAGTTCACCGGCCGCATCCTGCACGGCCGGCGGTACAACGAAGGCATGCACCAGGCCATCGAGGCCAAAGAGGGCGTGGAGATCAAGCAGGAGAACCAGACCCTCGCCTCGATCACGCTGCAGAACTTCTTCCGCCTCTACGCCAAGCTGTCGGGCATGACCGGCACGGCGCAGACGGAGGCCGCCGAGTTCAACAAGGTGTACAACGTCGGCGTCGTCTCCATCCCGACGCACCGCTCGATGATCCGGGTCGACCACCCCGACGTGATCTACAAGACGGAGAAGGCGAAGTACAACGCCGTCGTCGACGACATCGTCGAGCGGCACGCCCTCGGCCAGCCGATCCTGGTCGGCACGGTCTCCGTCGAGAAGTCCGAGCTGCTCTCCCAGCTCCTGCGCAAGCGGGGTGTCCCGCACGCGGTGCTCAACGCGAAGTTCCACGCCAAAGAGGCCGAGATCGTCGCGCAGGCGGGTCGCAAGGGCGCCGTCACCGTCGCCACCAACATGGCCGGTCGTGGCACCGACATCCTGCTCGGCGGCAACGCCGAATACCTGGCCAACGCCGAGCTGCGTCAGCGCGGGCTCACCGAAGAGGAGACCCCGGACGAATACGTGGTGGCGTTCGAGGACGTCCTGCCCCGCTGGGAGAAGCTCTGCGAGGAAGAGTCCGACGAGGTCGTCGACGCCGGCGGTCTGTACGTGCTGGGCACCGAGCGGCACGAGTCCCGCCGGATCGACAACCAGCTACGCGGCCGCTCCGGCCGGCAGGGCGATCCGGGCGAGTCGCGGTTCTACCTGTCGTTGCAGGACGAGCTCATGCGCCGCTTCCGCGCCAGCGCGGTCGAGGCGGTCATGGACCGGTTCAACATCCCCGAGGACGTGCCGATCGAGTCGAAGATGGTCACGCGCCAGATCAAGAGCGCGCAGACCCAGATCGAGGCGCAAAACGCGGAGATCCGCAAGAACGTCCTGAAGTACGACGAGGTGCTCAACAAGCAGCGCAAGGTCATTTACGCCGAGCGCAAGCGGGTCCTCGACGGGGAGGACCTGAGCGAGCAGGTCCGCAACATGATCGACGGCGTCGTCGGTGCCTACGTCGAGGGTGCGACGGCCACCGGCGAGACGTCCGAGGACTGGGACCTGGAGCAGCTCTGGACGAACCTCAAGCAGCTCTACCCGGTGGGCGTGACCATCGAGGACCTGGAGGAGGAGGCCGGAGGCACGATCGACCCCGAGTTCCTCAAGGTCCAACTGATCGAGGACGCGCACAAGGCGTACGACCGGCGCGAGGAGGAACTCGGCGTCGAGGCGGTCCGCGAGCTTGAGCGGCAGGTGCTGCTCAACGTCATCGACCGCAAGTGGCGCGAGCACCTCTACGAGATGGACTACCTCCAGGAAGGCATCACCCTGCGGGCCTATGCGCAGCGCGACCCGGTGGTCGAGTACCAGCGCGAGGGCTTCGACATGTTCCAGCAGATGCAGGAGGGCATCAAGGAGGAGGCGGTCGGCTTCCTCTTCAACCTCGAGGTCCACGTCGAGGAGGCGCCCGCGCCTGCCGAGGCCGAGGTGATCGAGGCGCTGGTCGACGGCGAGCAGCCTGTCGTGCCGCTGCCGGACTCGCACGTGGAGATCCGGGCGAAGGGCCTGGGCGGCAACCGCATGCCGCGCGCGCTGCAGTATTCGTCCCCCACCGTCGACGGCGAGGCGGGCGTGGTGATCGAGCAGGAGCGGGCTCCGGCGCTGGGCATCGGCGGGGAGCGGCCCTCACCGGCACCGTCCGGCGACGGCGGTCGCCGCTCCGGCCCGCCGGTGCCGTCCGGTGGCCGCAAGCCGTCGCCCGGCCAGGCGGTGTCGAGCAACGGCCCGTCGCGTAACGCCCCGTGCCCGTGCGGCTCGGGGAAGAAGTACAAGCGTTGCCACGGTGCCCCGGGCGGCCCCGCGTAGCAGCCACGCCTTCCTGTCGCGACGCCCGCCTGGCCGGTCCAGGCGGGCGTCGCGCTGTGCCGGCCGGGTCGAGCCATGATCGAGGGAAACTGTTGGTCGTCCCGACGACGCGAAGTTTCCCTCGATCGGTGAAGGGCCACCGCGCCGGATGCGGCCGGGCCGCCCTGCCCCGTGCCGGGACGGTCCGGTGCGTGGAGTCCGGTGTGCCCGCCGCCCCTCCACAGCGGACACACCGGAGCCTTCAGACGACCTGGAGCACCGTGCAGCGCCAGCCGAGCATGGCGCTGGACTGCGGGCCGCGCTGATGCTCCAGGCGTATGGCCATCGCCCACGTCGCCTCGCCCTGCTCGAGGACCACCGCGGCCTCGGCGATGCCGGGGACGGGCTGGCAGAGCAGCAGGCGGCGGACCCGGACGAGCCGGCCGTGGCGGGCGGCCTGGCCCGGGGTCATGCGGATCCGGACGGTGCGGCGGAGCAGTTGGTCGGAGATGTCCGTGAAGCGCTGCGGGTGGGTGAGCGGGCGGAGCTGGGCCGCCGGGCGGTAGCCGTTGAGGATCTCCACGCACAGGCCGACGAAGCGCTGGGCGGCGGTGTGTGCGCTCGACAGCGTCGGGTCGTGCGCTCGGCGGGGCGCAGCCGGGCGGGGCGGGGCCGGGGAGCCGGGCCAGTCGACCGGGAGCAGGTCCATGTCCGACGGTGGCTGGGTCGGCAGCCGGACGACCGACTCCTCGCAGGGCGGGTCGAGCGGTGGCACGGGCCGGAGGACGACCGCGGAAGGCGCGTAGACGGTGCGCGGGCGGCGCCGAGGACGTTTCGCGGCGATCGTCGTCGTCATTGCAGGACCCCCGAATCCTTGCGTTTGCTTTCGATTGCCTCCTCACGTTTGTAGATGGCCATACGACCCAGGGTCAAGGCGGGTGCACCCAATGCACCGATTCGTCGTTTCAGGCGGGCTCGTCCTCGTCGCGCTCCACCAGAGGGTTGGTGCGCACCCACTCGGCCGTCTCGGCGTACTTCCGCTCGATGTACTCCTCGAGCTTGCTGCGCTCGATCCGCCACTGGCCCCGGCCGCCGATCTTGATCGCGGGCAACTCCCCGCTGCGGACCATGTGGTAGACCTGCGAGGTCGACACGTTCAACTGCTCGGCGACGTCGGCCATGAGCAGGAATCGCGGCTCCATGAGCCTCAGTTTGCCATCGTTGGCCTCCTGCTGGTTGCGACGACCTGACAAGGTGGGCCCTCAGGGTGTAGGACAGGGGGCGTGACGACGGACCTGACGCGTGTGTACCTCCCGGCGACCCTCGCCCAGCTCGCCATGCTGCGGGACAGTGGCGAGCTGCCGCCGGGCGAGGCGCACGCCGTCACCCCGGCACTGCGCGAGTGGTATGCGGAGGGCGACGAGGAGGAGCTCGAATACGTCGCCTTCACTCGTGCCGCCCAGGCCGCCCTGCGGCTGCTCCGCCACGACCCCAAGGCGCCCAGGCGGCGGATTGTGGTCTCGGTCGACCTGCCGGCTTCGGCGCTGAGGATGTCCAGCCTCGAACTCGGCTCCAGCCAGGTCGACGTCAGCGGCAAGGTGCCGCTGCGGACCGTCGCGGCGATCCACGTGGACGGCGCCGACGCCGAGGCCGACGTGGCCGCGGCGGCCGACGTCGTCGAGGAGGCCGAGGCCGGTGACCCCGACTCGCAGTTCACCGTGGACGGCGCCGAGGACCACGAGCTGGAGTGGTACGACCCGTCCGAGCTCGACCAGCTATTGGGCTGACCGGCGCAGCGTCCGGCCGACCGCGATCATCGCCGTGAAGGCGCCCGCGAAGAGCACGATCATGCCGTGGTTGATCTGCTCGGGCAGACGGCCGGCGATGATCTGCGCGTCGAAGGCGCTGCGATCCCGGACGAAGTCGACGAGCGGCAGGCGGCCGATCCAGCCCAGCAGGGTCGCGGCGAGCGTGAGCAGGCCCGGGACGGCGCCCGCCAGCAGGTAGGCCGGCCAGGGCAGCGTCACCCCGGTGCGGCGCAGGTAGACATAGGTGACCAGTCCGCCGAGGACCCCGCTGACGATCGACGTGGTCAGCTCGAGGCGGGCCGACGCGATGGCCATCGTGCCGACGGTCTCCTGGTTGCCGAAGAAGTCGGTCAGGTCGTTCTGGAAGTACGCGACGATCAGGCCGATCGCCGTGACCGCCACCCCGCCCGCCGCGCCCGCGGCGGCGGCGCTGACCGGACGGATCGCGGCGACCGCGCCACCGAGCACCCCGGTCAGCGCGACGACCACGGCGACATACGGGATGGCGGGTCCTCTGTGGTATGCCGCGACCGTCCCGCCCATCGCCAGCAGCCCGACCGGCAGGCCGCCGAGTGCTCCGAAGAGCAGCCGGGACCGGATCCTGTCCACGTTCGCGAAACGGCCGACCGCCACGACACCGGTCGCCACGCCGGTGAGAATCGTCGCCACGAGGATGGTCGGCAGCACCAGTGCCGCCAACGTCGTGGCCATGAAGTCACCGGCGGCGTCGGCGAGGACGCCGTAGGCCGAATAGAGGGTGAGCAGAAGGAGCAGGAGGCCCAGCCCGGCCACGAGCACGGCGCCGGACGGCCGCCACTCGTCGACCGGGTCCTCGACCGGTTCGACCGTCTCAGCACGCTTCACACCCACGAACAAGGAGAGTACGCGAGCCACCGACAGCGCCTGGCAGGCGTGCGAGGATGAGAGATACCCAAGCCGATGACGACATGGGAGACCCTCATGGATGGCCTGTCCGCCGTGCCCGCGCCGAAGAACGAGCCGGTCCACGGTTATGCCCCCGGCACGCCCGAGCGGGCCGCACTCCAGCGCCGGCTGACCGAGCTGGCCGGCGAGAAACTCGAACTCTCGATGACCATCGGCGGCGAGGAGCGGATGGCCTCCGGCGCGCCGATCGACGTCGTGCAGCCGCACCGCCACAGCCATGTGCTCGGCGTCACTCACAACGCCACGACCGACGACGCCGCCCGGGCCGTCGCCGCCGCCAAGAGCGCGGCCCCGGCCTGGCGCGACCTGCCGTTCGCGGAGCGGGCGGCGATCTTCCTGCGCGCTGCCGAGCTGCTCTCCGGCCCGTGGCGTGACACCCTCAACGCGGCGACCATGCTCGGCCAGTCGAAGACCGCGATCCAGGCGGAGATCGACTCGGCCTGCGAGCTGATCGACTTCCTGCGGTTCAACGCGCACTTCGCGGAGAGGATCCTGGCGGAGCAGCCCGCGTCGTCCGCCGGCGTGTGGAACCGGTTCGACCACCGCCCGCTGGAGGGCTTCGTCTACGCGATCACCCCGTTCAACTTCACCGCGATCGCCGGCAACCTGCCGTCCGCCCCGGCGTTGATGGGCAACACGGTGGTGTGGAAGCCCTCGCCGACGCAGCAGTTCGCGGCGCACTTCACCATGCGGCTGTTCGAGGCGGCCGGCCTGCCACCCGGCGTGATCAACATGGTTACCGGCGACGGGCTCGCCGTCTCCGAGGTCGCGCTGCGTGACCCGGACCTCGCCGGCATCCACTTCACCGGTTCGACCGCGGTCTTCCGCACGCTGAACAAGGCCGTCGCGGAAAACCTCGAGCACTACCGGTCGTACCCGCGGATCGTCGGCGAGACGGGCGGCAAGGACTTCGTCGTCGCGCACGCCTCCGCCGACCCGCGGGCGCTCGTCACCGCGCTCGTGCGCGGCGCCTTCGAGTACCAGGGCCAGAAGTGTTCGGCGGCCTCGCGGGCATACGTGCCGAGCAGCCTGTGGAAGACGGTGAAGGACCACCTGACGTCGACGGCGGATTCGCTCGCGTACGGCGACGTGACCGACTTCGGCAACTTCGGCGGGGCCGTCATCGACCGGCGCGCCTTCGAGCGGCACGCCGCCGCGCTCGACCGGATCAAGAACTCCCCGTCGTGCACGGTCGTCGCCGGCGGCACCACCGACGACAGTGAGGGCTTCTTCGTCCGCCCGACCGTCGTCGAGTGCACCGACCCGGCGCACGAGGTGTTCACGACCGAGTACTTCGGCCCGATCCTCGCCGTCCACGTCTACCCCGACGCCGACTTCGACGCCGTCGTGGCACAGGCCGAGTCCGTGGCGCCGTATGCGCTCACCGGCTCCGTGTTCGCCACCGACCGGCAGGTCATCGACCGCGCGTCGCACCTCCTGCGGTTCGCGGCCGGCAACTTCTACGTCAACGACAAGCCGACCGGCGCGGTCGTCGGGCAGCAGCCGTTCGGCGGTGGTCGGGCCTCCGGCACGAACGACAAGGCCGGCTCGTGGCACAACCTCCTGCGGTGGACCTCGCCGCGCACGATCAAGGAGACCTTCGTGCCGCCGACCGACCACCGCTACCCGCACATGGCCTAGTTCACAAAGCCGCGAGCCAGGCCCGGCAGCCCCGGACAAGATCAATAATTCGGGCGCGCGGCTCGGGATGTCGCCGCCGAGGCGCGCCGCCCGGAGCGGTCCGCCGTCGTGGGGCTCGATCTCATGATCATGGGAAAGATCCGGCTGTCCCGGTAGCCAGATCATTCCCATGATCATGAGATCGAACGGCCCGGAGCGCGCCGCCCGGGGTCGGCGGTGACCGCGAGCGACCAAGCGCCCGCCCGCACGACTGTGCGGCACCATCCCGTAGCGCGACACCGGGGCGACGGATGACCGCTTGGCCGCTCGGCCTCGGGCTAGTCGGGCCGAGGAAGGGCGACCGCGACGATCTTGTCGAGCGCGAAGGCGCGATCGTCGCGGCGTAGCCGGCACCACGCCTCCACGACCGATCCGGCCAGCTCCGGATGATCGATGACGCGGTCGGACGAGCGTCCGGCCGCGTCGACGTAGCGGATCCGCACCGGCGTCCCGCGCTCGATCGCGTCGGCCAGCAGCCGAGCCTGCTCGGGTCGTAGCTGGGGCGCTTTGTGCCGGATCTGCTCCAGCGGTGTGGCGTTTCGCTGCGACGGTACGAGCAGCCGCCGCGCCAGCTCAGCCGCGTCCACTGTGGACCTCGACCGCTCCGGCGCCGGACGGGCGCGGCGGACCGTCACGGCGCCGCCGTCGCGCGCCGGTCGGTAGCCCGCCGCCCGCAGCGCGGCAAGTATGTCCACAGTGGACTGCGGGGAGCTCGCCACGGTCGGCGCCAGGCGGTGCAGGCGCAGCGCCGCGACCACGTCGTCGAGCAGTTCCGGATCGTCGCTGAGCACCACGCTGCCGACGGCGCGCACCCGCAGTGCGTCCGGTGGCGGCGGCTCGGGCAGCAGCTTCGCGGCGACGTCGGCGACCGGCCGGCTGTCGGCGAGCGCGCGGCCGAGCGGGCTGATCGCACCGAGCGCGCAGACGCCCAGCAGTGTCGCCGCCGCGACGACCGCGTCCACCGCCTCCGGCAGGTCCGCGGCCTGGCGGGCCGGCAGCGGGGCGGTCCAGCGCACGAGCGGCGCCAGCGCCGCCGGGTCCGGCACGGCGGTGTCCGGCGGCAGGTCGTGCAGCGTCCGGACGACGACCTGCCGCAGCGCCGGCCCCGACCACCAGGCACCCAGGAGTCGCGCGAGCTGGTCGGCGGGCGGCAGGCTGTGCCAGTCGCCGCAGGCCGTGGTCGGCCGCAGGCGCAGGCGGTCGGGGCCGAGCAGTCCGGCCGCCAGCACCAGGTCCGCGTGCAGCGGCTCGACGCCCAGCCGGGCCAGCTCGCGGGCCGCGACGCCGCCGTCGCGGTGCTGCGCCGGCGGCCGTGCCGCCGCCTCGTCGAGCAGCGCGGCGACCTTGTCCAGCAGCTCGGCCGCCGCGGCCCCGGCCGCGGCCCGGACCGCCGTCCGGTCGGCCGGCGCCAGCGGGGGAGCGGGCGGCACCGGCTCGAACGGCTCGTCCGGCACCTGCCGGGCAGCCGCGTCGAACAACAGGTAGGACGGCGCCCACAACCTGTCGCCATCGGGCCAGACCAGCGCCCGCTGGGTCAGCACCCGCAGCGTGGCGTCGAGGCCGGTGTCGTCCGGCGCGCTGCCCAGCCGCTCGGCCAGGTCGGCGAGCGGCACCGGGCCTTCCGGGAAGGCGGCCATGGCCTCGATCACCTGGAGGGCGGGTAGCGGCAGCTTCGCCACCACCTCGGTGAGCCCGGACCGGGCCGAGAGCCGCGCCGCGAGCTGGGTGAGATCGGCCGGCACGGGCGGGGCCAGCGCGTCCGGACGGCGGCGCAGCACCTCCCCGAGCTCGTCGGCGTCCAGACTCCGCAGCCAGGCAACCAGTGCGCCTCTCGTCACGACACGTGACCCTATAGCTTAGGGCCGCGACCAACGAATCCGCTGGCGATCGGGCTGGTACCCCTTCGGTGAGCAGGGCGCGCCCGAGCTGTGCTCCGTCCCGGGCCGCGGTTGTGTCCCGAGCCGTGGGAGCCGCGCGGCCGGCTGTGCGCCCTGCTCTACGCTGACTCCCTTCTTTGTGCCAAGGCGCCGGCCGGGCACGATCGCCGCATCGACGCGGGCCTAACGTCGCGGGGGAGGGGGAGGGACGGCGATGAAGACGGTCACCGGCGCGAAGGCGGTTCTCGACAACCGCTACCGGCTCGAGTCCGAGGTTGCCCGCGGCGCCATCGGTGCGGTCTGGCGGGCCTACGACACGCTGGCCGACGAGTGGGTGGCGGTCAAGCTGCTCCGCCCGGAAGCGGCCGAGGTGCCCGAACTGGTCGACGGCTTCCTCGGCGAGGCGGAACTGCTGGCCGGCCTGGACCACCCGTCGGTGATCCGGGTCAAGAACCTGATCACCGACCAGGGCGTCACGGCCATCGCGATGGAGCTCGTCGCCGGCCCGGACCTGCGGCGCCGCCTGCGCGCCGACGGGCCTCTCCCGCCCGCGGTGGCGGCCGAGGTCGTCGCGCAGGTGGCCGACGCGCTGGCGTACGTTCACGCCAACGGGATCGTCCACGGCGACGTCAAGCCGGGCAACCTGCTCGTCCCGCAGGACGGCGGGCCGGTGCGGCTCGCCGACTTCGGTGTCGCTCGGCGGCTGGACAAGCCGGCCGGTCCGACGCACGCCACCCCGGAATACGTGGCGCCCGAGGTCGTCGCCGGTGGACCGCCCAGCCCCGCCGCCGACGTCTACGCGCTCGGGGTGGTGCTCTTCGAGCTGATCTGCGGCCGCAGCCCGTACCGTGGCGGCTCACCCAACGACGTCCTGCGCCGGCACGCCGACTGCGTGCCGGTCCCACCGCCCGGCATGCCGGCCGCGCTCTGGCCGATCATCGAGGCGTGCATGGAGCTGGAGCCGCGCATGCGCCCGGCGGCGTCCGCGATCATGGGCCGGTTGCGTGTCGCGGAGGGCGCGCTCGACGGATTCGAGCCGCTGCCCCGGCTGGCCGCGGAGGCGGTGACCTTCTGGCAGCGGTCGGCGGAGCAGACCGCGCCGGTCCAGGCGCCCGTGCGGCGGGTCGACTGGGTGCCGCTGCCGACCGCCCCGACGTCCCCGGCGGCCGGGTCGGCGTCGGCCGACCTGATGATGGCCGTGCCGATCGAGGAACTGCCGACCGAGCCGCACGGCGTGGCGGATCTGCCGACGGAGTCGTACGCGAATCCTGCTCAGTCTCCGGAACCTCAGGAGTCCCAAGAGCCCCAGGAACCTCTGGAGTCCCAGGAGTTGCCGTCGGTGCGGCCGCCGACTGAGCGTGCCGCGGCGCGCCGCCCGGAGCCGCGTGTGCTCGCGGCCGTCGGCGGCGTGGCGCTCCTGCTGCTGCTCGTGGTCGGTGGCCTGCTGCTCTCCGGCGCCCTCGGCCGGGGTGGCGACGGGGAGCCGGCCCAGGTCAACGTCACCTCGTCGGCCTCCGGGCCGGAGGGCTCGGCGGCGCCGGCGAGCGCCGGGCCGAGCACCGCCGCGCCGACGGCGGAGGGGTCGGCCGAGCCCGGCGCGGGCGGCAAGCCGCCGACTGAGCGGCCTTCGACCGCACCGTCGCCGGGACGGAGCCTCCCCGGCATCGGTGATCCGCTGCCGGACTTCCCGTCGATGCCCGCGTTCCCGTCGATGCCCACGTTCCCGAAGTCCTAACTCGACAGTCGCAGCGCGACAGTCGACAGTGGATTTGCCGAAATCCTGGACTGCGCCCGAGAAAGATGACAGCGTAGGGCTCATGGCGGATTCTGGAGTCAACGCGACGGCGGCGGCCCTGCTGGGCCTGCTGCACGAGGGCCCGATGACCGGTGGTCAGTTGATGGCGGCCGCGCAGCGTCGGCTGGGTCCCTACTGGTCGATGACGCGCAGCCAGGTCTACCGTGAGCTCCCCGCACTCGCCGAGGCCGGCTACGTCAAGCTCGGCAAGCCCGGCGCGCGTTCCAGTCAGCCATATGCGATCACGCCCGCGGGCAAGCGGGCGTTCGCCCGCTGGCTCTCCGAGCCCGCCGGCCGTGAGTCGCTGCGCAACCCGGTCGCCCTGCGGGTGGCGTTCGGCGCGCAGCAGTCGGCCCAGCAACTCCAGGACGTTTGTGCGCAGGCCGTCGAGCAGCACACCGCCGCCCTGAACGAGGCCCGCGAGATGGTCAGGGAGGCGAAGAAATCCGGCGACGACTTCTTCGCCTCCTCGCTGGAGTTCGCCGTCGGCTACCACCGGGCCGCGCTCAACTGGCTCAAGAGCGCGCCCAGCAAATAGCCGCCGGGGATGCGGCGTAGTCTTTGAGTGTGACTGCTCTGGACCACGCCGAATCGCTCAAGAGCCTCGATGGCACGCTGCGCAACATCGAGGCTGTGCTCGACCTGGACCGGCTCCGGAAGGAGAAGGCCGGGCTCGAGGAGGAGGCGTCCGCGCCCAACTTGTGGGACGACCAGGCGGCGGCGCAGAAAGTGACCTCCCGGCTCTCCTACGTGCAGGGCGAGATCACCAAGCTGGAGCGTCTCCGGTCGCGCCTCGACGATGCCCAGGTGCTGCTGGAGCTCGCCGAGGCAGAAGGCGACGCGTCCTCGCTGGCCGAGGTCGGCGAGGAGATCGCCGGGCTGACCAAGGCCATCGAGGAGCTCGAGGTCCGCACGCTGCTCTCCGGTGAGTACGACGCCCGGGAGGCCCTGGTCACGATCCGTGCCGGGGCCGGTGGTGTCGACGCGGCCGACTTCGCCGACATGCTCCTGCGCATGTATCTGCGCTGGGCCGAGCGGCACGGTTACCCGACCGACGTCTACGACACCTCCTACGCCGAGGAGGCCGGCATCAAGTCGGCGACCTTCGCGGTGAAGGCGCCGTATGCCTACGGCACGCTCTCGGTCGAGTCCGGCACCCATCGGCTGGTGCGGATCAGCCCGTTCGACAACCAGGGCCGGCGCCAGACGTCGTTCGCGGCGCTGGAAGTGGTGCCGGTCGTCGAGCAGACCGACGACGTCGAGATCCCCGACGACGACATCCGCGTGGACGTGTACCGGTCGAGCGGCCCCGGCGGCCAGGGCGTCAACACCACCGACTCGGCGGTGCGGATCACCCACCTGCCGACCGGCATCGTCGTCTCCTGCCAGAACGAGCGGTCACAGATCCAGAACAAGGCCACCGCCATGGGCGTGCTCAAGGCGAAGCTGCTGGCCGTCAAGCGGGCCGAGGAGGCCGCGAAGATGGACGCGCTGCGCGGCGACGTGGCCGGCTCGTGGGGCGATCAGATGCGGTCCTACGTCCTCCATCCGTACCAGATGGTCAAGGACCTGCGCACCGAGCACGAGACGGGCAATCCCTCGGCGGTGTTCGACGGCGACCTCGACGGGTTCATCGACGCGGGCATCCGCTGGCGCAAGCAGCGGGAACTGGATCCGGCCGCATGACCGTCTCTGCGCAGTCCGCCGATCACCTAGGGTGATCGGCGTCGATCGCTGAGAAAATGAGGTGTACATCACACCTCGGTGCGGAATCACGTGCTGGCTTGTTGTTCTTGTCCCCTCAACGTGTCGGCAATTCCGGCAAAGGGTGCATGCCGCACCTCGTGTGCTTGGCTGGGTTGTCACACCGCGTAGACTCACGTCCCGTGATTCGGCTTGACCACGTGACGAAGACGTATCCAAAGGCGTCTCGCCCCTCCCTCGACGATGTCTCCGTCAACATCGAGAAGGGCGAGTTCGTCTTCTTCATCGGACCCTCCGGCTCAGGCAAGTCCACGATCATCAAGCTGCTGCTGCACGAGGTGACCCCCAACAAGGGCAAGGTCGTCGTCAATGAGAAGGACGTCACCTCGATGCGCTCGTGGCGCATCCCGGCCTTCCGGCGGCAGATCGGCTGCGTGTTCCAGGACTTCCGGTTGCTGCCCAACCGCACCGCATACGAGAACGTCGCGTTCGCGCTCGAGGTGATCGGCAAGTCGAAGGGCGTCGCGCGCCGCGTCGTCCCGGAGGTGCTCGAGCTGGTCGGCCTCGGCGGCAAGGAGCACCGCTATCCCCACGAGCTCTCCGGTGGTGAGCAGCAGCGTGTCGCCGTTGCCCGCGCCTTCGTCAACCGTCCGCTGATCCTGCTGGCCGACGAGCCGACCGGAAACCTCGACCCGGACACGTCGATCGAGATCATGCGGCTGCTGGACCGGATCAACCGGACCGGCACCACCGTCGTCATGGTGACCCACGACTCCAACATCGTGAACCAGATGCGCCGACGGGTCGTCGAGATCGAAAGTGGCCGGATCGTGCGGGACCAGCCACGCGGTGTCTACGGCTGATCGAGCCGTAGTCCGTCCGCACCTGTAACTTTGCTGGGTCCGCTGGGAAGGAACCCCACCCGATGCGCGTGAGATACGTCCTGTCCGAAGTCCTGACCGGGCTCTGGCGCAACGTCACCATGACCATCGCGATGATCATCACGATGACCGTGTCGCTGACCATGCTCGGCGCCAGCCTGCTGCTGTTCTTCCAGGTCGGCAAGATGGAGGACTTCTTCTACCAGCGGGTAGAGGTCTCCATCTTCCTCAAGGTCGACGTCACCGACGAGCAGCGCAACAACATCAAGAGCGCCCTCGAGGGCAACGCGCTGGTCAAGAAGGTCGAGTACGAGAGCAAGGAGGACGCGTGGAAGCGGTTCCAGACGCAGTTCCGCGACGCGCCCGACCTCGTGCAGGCGACCAAGCCGGAATCGCTGCCCGAGTCCTTCCGGGTCAAGCTGAAGGACCCCAACACCGTTTCGACCTTCTCCGACGAGGTGCGCACGCAGGACGGCATCAGTGAGATCGTCGACCAGCAGCAGTTGCTCAAACGGGTCTTCGACCTGCTCGGCGCGCTCCAGACGCTCGCGTTGACGGTCGCGATCGTCCAAGGCGCGGCGGCACTGCTCCTGGTGGCCAACACCATTCAGGTCGCCGCCTACAGCAAACGCCGTGAGGTCGCGGTCATGAAGTTGGTCGGTGCCTCGAACTGGTTCATTCAGATGCCGTTCGTCCTCGAGGCGGTGTTCGCCGGCCTGATCGGTGCGATCCTCGGCTTCGGCACCTTGGTGGCGGCGAAGGTCTTCATCATCGACGGCTCACTGAAAGCCTTGGCCAGCGTGCTGCTCCCGGTCGACTGGAGCAACATCTGGCTGATGCTCCCGATCCTGGCCGGCGCCGGCGGCCTGGTCAGTGCCATCACCGCCTGGATCACGCTGCGGTTCTACGTGCGAGTCTGACCCGCGCGGTTGCGCATTCGCCGAAGGGCGGGCCGACCGGCCCGCCCTTCGGCGTCTCCGGCATCGGTCACGACCGCGGTGGCCGGTTTCCTGCCGAGCCGCGCTCTCGGGCGCGCCGTAGAAGGCGGTATTTCACGAAAAATCCGGATGTATGCCGTACGGTAACCCTCAAGTGGTACTGGAGGGTTACCTGTGAACCGGATCCGGCTCGTCGCCGTCATCGGCGCCACCATGCTGTTGCTCACCAGCGGCACCGCCGCACACGCGGACCCCCGGGGCGACAAGGCCCGCATCGACCGGCAGCTCCAGGAGACCGAGGCGACGCTCGAGGCGGCCACCGACCGGGCCAAGCAGGCCGCCGCCGAACACCAGTCGGCCGTCGCCGCGCTGCCGGCGGCCGAGGCCAACCTCGCCGACGCCAAGGGGCGGGTCATCGCGGCCGAGGCCGAGGCCCGCCAGGCCAAGCGCGATCACGAAGCCGCCGAGGCCGTCGCCGAGCGCGCGGACGACGAGTATGCCGTCGCCTGGGAAGAGGTCGAACAGGCCCGCGAGGACGTATCGGTGTTCGTCGCGGCGGCGTACAAGGGCAGCGGGTTCGCGATGTTCAACTCGGTCCTGGACTCCGGGTCGCCCAACGACCTCGCGCTGCGGGTCTCGTACCTCGACCGGATCGCCGAGGAGAACCAGCGCGCCGTCGACGAGCTGACCGTCGCGCGGATGGCCGCCAAGCAGCGCAGTGCCGCCGCGGAGCTGGCCCGCCGCCGGGCACAGCAGGCGGCCGACCAGGCCCGCCAGCGGCTGGAGGATTCACTCGCCGCGCAGGCCGGCGCCGAGCAGGCGGCCGCGGACGTCCGGACGCTGCTCGACCGGAGCGCCAAGGCCGAGGCGGTCGCCACCGCCGAGCGGGCGGCGGTCCTGGCGAGGTACGAACAGCTCAAGGTCGACAGCGACCGGATCGGTGCCGAACTACGCGCCGCCGCCGCGGCCGAGGCGAAGCAGCAGAAGGCGCCCGCCAAGGCCGGCGGAGCACCGCCGAACACGGCGATCCCGCCGAAGACGGGTGCCTTCTTCCTGATGCCGGTGCGCGGCTGGAAGTCGAGCAACTTCGGCATGCGGTTCGACCCGGTGTACAAGGTCTACCAGCTCCACGCCGGGGTCGACGTGGCCGCGGGTGGTGGCCAGCCCATCCTCGCCGGCGCCGACGGGAAGGTTGTGCGGGCGGGCTGGGCCGGCGGCTACGGCAACTACACCTGCGTCTCGCACGGCCTGTACCAGGGCAAGGGACTGGCCACCTGCTACGCGCACCAGTCGGCGATCCTGGTGAAGGTCGGCCAGACGGTGCACCGCGGGGAGGTCATCGGCAGAGTCGGCACCACCGGGGCGTCGACCGGCAACCACCTGCATTTCGAGGTACGGGTGAACGGACGGCCCGTGCAGCCGCTCGATTGGCTACCCGGCTGTCTCTGCTGAAATCGGCCTTGCCTGGCGCGGTAATCTTCATTGGTCCTGATCTGGTCAGCCGTTGGAGGGGTCGATGCCGCGCGAAAAGGGACGCAAGGTGGTCGCGTCCAACCGGAAGGCGCGCCACGACTACGACATCCTCGACACGTTCGAGGCCGGCGTCGCGCTGACCGGCACCGAGGTCAAGTCGCTGCGGGCCGGCCGGGCCTCGCTGGTCGACGCGTTCGGCCAGATCTCCGACGGCGAGGTCTTCCTGCACGCGATGCACATCCCCGAGTACACGATGGGAACCTGGACCAACCATCCGCCCCGCCGTGTCCGGAAACTGCTGCTGAAGCGCCAGGAGATCGACCGCATCGGGGCGAAGGTGCGGGAGAGTGGCCTGACGCTCGTGCCGTTGTCGGTCTATTTCTCCGACGGATGGGCCAAGGTCGAGCTCGGGCTGGCGCGCGGTAAGAAGTCGTACGACAAGCGTCAGACATTGGCGAAACGTGACGCCGACCGGGAGATCGCTCGCGTTGTGGGCCGCCGCAACAAGGGCAGGACGGAGTAAATCCCCACGCCTGGCTGAGTAGCGTCCAGCCACCATGCGAGCAATTCGTCGAAGCCCTATAGTCCGTCCGTGACCGAGATTCGGGTCGATGTCGACCTCGAGCACCCGCCGGCGTTGGTATGGCGTGCACTCACGACCGCCCGGCTGGTCACCGATTGGCTGCCGACGAGCCGGTTCCTGGTTCGCGACAACGGGACGTTCACGTTCCGTGCCGAGCGGCTGGAGGGCCTCGAAGACCCGGTCGAGGGTGAGATCGTCGTCAGCGATGCGCCGAATCGCCTGGTCATGCGCTGGGCGGCGGAAAACCTCCACACCGTCGTGGCGCTCACGATCGAGGAACTGGACTCCGGCAGCCGGTTGACGATGACGCAGAGCGGGTTCCTCGGTCCGCAGGGGACGATGCGGCGGCGGGTGCTGCTCAGCACGTACAACTCCCTGCTCGAAGGTCCTTTCAAGGCGACGCTGGCGAGGGTTGCGGCGGCGGGGGAGCACGGCGAGGCCGGGAGCACCACGGTGTGGCGCAACCAGGGCGGCCCGTTCAGCCGGCTGTCCCAGCAGGTGAACGCGTCGAGCCGGTCGGCGCCGGGGTTGAGCTCGGAGGCGTGGTCCACGGCCGGCCCGCGTCCGACGGCGACGCTGCCCGGGTTCGCGGCGGCGGTGCTGGGCGCTCAGTCGAAGGAAGTCGCGAAGGTCACACCGTCGGACTCGGACGAGGCCACGGCGGCGGCCGGACCCGCGCAGGGTCCCGCGGGCGGCCTTGCGGCATCCGTGCGGGTGGCCTCGGCATCTGCGGCCGCGCGGACCGCGCGGATCGGTCCCTTGGCTCGTGGCGGTGCGGCGGTGCGGAGTGGCTGGGCGTGGCTGGCGCGGAGCCGTGACTGGTCCGCGGACCAGCGCGGCCAGGCGGTCGCGGCAGCCGCCGCGGTGCTGCTGCTCATCGCGATGGTGGCGCTGCTGGTGGGCAAGGCGACCACTCCGCACCCGGCGAACCCGCCGCAGGTGGGCGGGGGCGCGGACGGGCCGGAGCAGGCCACGGTGCCCGGTGTGCCGAATGCCGAGAAGTCACCCAGATCGACGTCTGCGCCGGTGGTACCGGCAACGTCGTCCTCCGTGTCGCCGGCGGCCCCGTCGACGGGCACTGTGCAGCCGAGCACCACGCCGACGCCTCCCCAACTGACCGCCACATACCGGTCCGAGGCCCTGCAACTGACCTCCTACCGCGTGACGGTCACCGTCGCGAACCCCGGCACGGTGGCCGCCGCCGAGTGGACGGTTGTGATCATGCTGCCGATACTGGACCTGTCCGTACGGAACGTCTCGGGCGCGGTGATGACGCGCACTGGCCTGAAGTTGATCTTCACCCCGGTCGACGCGACCCGGACCGTCAAGCCGGGCGGCGCGGTCCAGCTTTCGTTCGAGGTCGAGGGCCTGGGAGCCCGCAACGAGCCGGCCACCTGCACGATCGACGGCCGGCCGTGCGCCGCGGTTCCGAAGTGATAATGGGAAGTGATATTGGGGCGTGGAGGGGGTAAGATGGGACGGCTGCGTGGTGCAGCACGCCAACACCACCTCGCGCGCGGGGGTGACTGGTTTCGACTTTGTGCGCAGCGTTAGGGGAAGCGAGCCGAGGAAGCCGACGTTGTCTCGCGAATCAGTCGTCGGAAAACAATAAGCGCCAATTTCAAGCGCTCCGATCTCGCTCTTGCTGCCTAAGTAAGGGATGAGATCTGTCGGTCTGGGATTGCCTTCGGCCCAGTAACCGGCATCAGCTAGAAGGCTGGCCAATCGAGCCTCGTCGCGGGGCTCGTGCGGTGAGACTAATCGCGACTGGGCCCGTCATACCGACTCGCTCGCGTGATCGGTAGGGCCGAGTAGAGGCACAGCGAGCTGCGCTCGGAGAAGTCCTAACAAAGCGACGAAGGACCCGGGTTCGATTCCCGGCACCTCCACCACTGGGCGGCCCCTGCTTCGCGGCGGGGGCCGCTTGCCGTTGGTGGTTTCGGATTAGCCGCGCAGGCTTCGCCTGCTCCCCGGTGGGGGGCTTCGCCCACCCACACCCCCCGGCCGTGGCGTCGTGCTATGGCGGGTTCATGTCAGTGGTGGTCAGTCCAGGCTGGGCGGCCCCTGCTTCGCGGCGGGGGCTGCGCCCACCCGCACCCCCGACCGTGTCGTCGTGTTATGGCGGGTCAGGTCAGTGACGGTTGGCTCCACCGCTGGGCGGCCTCTCCTTCGCGGTGGGGGCTGCGCCCACCGGCACCCCCGACCGTGGCGTCGTGCTGGGGCGGGTTCATGTCAGTGGTGGTTGGCGCTGCTGGAGCGGGTGCGATGGAGGCGAGTCCAGTGACAACTGCGGCGGCGCCGCGCGGAGTCCGGGAGTCGGTCGCACTGCGCCTCGATCATGCCGGCCGCGAATTTCAGCCGTGCGGTCGTCCGTCAACTCCGGTGTTGCGCTACGAGGCGGTGACACACAGTCATGGGGTGCGTCTGGTCGCTCGTGGTCGCCGCCGGATCCGGGGCGGCGGGCTCCGGGTCGGGCGACTGCTTGATCATGGGAAAGATCTGGCTGTCGGGGCAGCCGCATCCTTCCCATGATCATGAGGTCGAGCGGCCCGGTGCCGGATCGCGCCGGATTGCGCTGGAACGCGCCGGCCGGCGCACTGCGGTGGTGCCGCCGCCGAGCTGCGCGCCCGAATTGTCGGCCTTGGCCCGGGGGTGGCAAGGGGGCTGTTGGACTGAGCTTCGTGGCCTTGCCCAATCGTGCCGCAAGCTCAAACGAGCTCGCATCCGTAGCGTTGGCAGATGCGGTTTGGGTGGTTCTCCCGATCCTGGAGACTTTTTGCTGCTCTCGGTGCCAAAAGTCTCCAGGATCACGAGGTTCGACCACATGCACCACTGTCGATGCATCAAGCGTCCGGAATGTCGGTGGCTCCGGTGAGCCGTCGAGCGGATGGGTTCGGCGCGCCAGCAGTGCGGGATGCCGGCCCGGCGTATTCGACCGGGTTCAGCCGGCGGGTCATGTCTCGCCGGCCGCGGGCGGCCTACCGGCTGTCGCGGCCGCCGACCTGTTCCACCAAGGGCTCCGGACGGTTCTCGTCGATCATGCTCATGACGGTGAGCGTGATGGCCCGGACTCCGAATGCCACCGAGGTGAACACGCCCAACTGGATCGGATCGAACCCCGCGTCGCTGTCGACCGGGATGGACGGACCGGTCGTCATCTCCGCGGCGATCCGGTACTGCGCGATCGTCAGGCAGATCGTCAGCAGGGTGACGGCAGTGACGACGGCGGACCGGCGGGTGGCCCCGGTTCCCAGCCACACCGCGAACCCGGTCACCGCGCCGAGCCCGGCGGCAATCACCAAAGAATCGGCAACATCGATCGACATGGCCGATCCGGTACGGCCGGCGAATGCCGCTTGCAGGCTCATCGCGCCCAACAACAGGCCAACCGCCGTCCCTCCGCCGATCGTCCACAGTGGTCGAGGGCGCGTGGCGGCCAACCAGAAGACCGTCATCGTGAACAGCACGGCGAACACGGTCAGCACCATGCTCGGGGCAAGCAGGAAGTGGACCTGGTAGTCACTCATGTGGATGGCGGTGGCGGCCACGAAGAGCATGTCGTCGCGCGCGGTCTCGACCAGCGCCCACGATCCGGCCAGGATCAGCAGGAGGCGATTGCGCGCCGTCCGCCGCTGGTCGGTCATCCGGACCAGGCAGAACACGGCCAGCAGGCACCCGACGCCATTGCCGAGGAGCACTCCGAGGACGAACCAGACCTGGTAGTCCACAGCGTGCCCGGCCTCCTCACGGATGCGACTCGAAGAACCTCACGACAGGGCGGCCAGCCCTCGGTGGTGCGGATGGGAACGTCGCGTGCGTTCGGAGCGATCCGAGCTGCCGATGGCGCGCATACCGTACACCGCGGCCGATGCATCGTCGGAGACGGGGATGCGCCGGCGGGTAGCCGAGATCGGGGGGAAGTGGCCGAAACGTACTTGGCTTGATCGATGTCAAGGAGTAGGTTTCGGCTGTATGAGGCTTCGCAGGATGTCGATCGTGCTCGCGATGGCGCTCGTCACCGTCGCCACGGTCAGTGGGTTCGGCCGGGCTCAGCCGTCGTGGAAGCTGCTCGACTCCGGGTCGACGGCGCGGCTGCGCGGCCTCGCGGCGGTCAGCGATCGCGTTGCCTGGGCGTCGGGCACGGAGGGGACCGTCTTGCGCACCGTTGACGGCGGGCGGACGTGGCGGCAGGTCGGGCCGCCGGACACGACCGGGCTGCAGTTCCGCGACATCGAGGCCTTCGACGCTTGGCACGCGGTGGTCCTGGCGATCGGCGAGGGTGAGCTGTCCCGCGTGTACGTGACGGACGACGGCGGCAAGAGCTGGACCGAGACGTTCCACAACACCGATCCTGCCGCGTTCTACGACTGCGTCGCCTTCTTCGACCGCCGGCACGGTCTCGCGCTCTCCGACCCGGTCGACGGGCGCTTCCGGATGCTGGCCACGCAGGACGGCGGCCGGCACTGGGCCGTCCAGCCGACCGACGGCATGCCGCCCGCGCTCGCCGGGGAGTTCGCGTTCGCCGCCAGCGGCACATGCCTGGTGACCGCGAAGCGGCCCGGCCCCGACGCGTGGTTCGCCACCGGTGGCGGTGCCGCCGCACGGGTGTTCCACTCGGACGACTTCGGCCGGCACTGGAGCGCCTCCGCCACCCCGATCCCGAGCGGCGCGACCGCGGGCATCTATTCGCTCGCGTTCCAGAATCGCCGGCACGGCATCGCCGTCGGCGGGGACTTCACGGCGCCGACCAGTGCGCCCGACGCGGCCGCGACCAGCCGTGACGGTGGCCGTGCCTGGACGGTCGCGAAGGCGGCACCCGGCGAGTTCCGGTCCGGCGCGGCCTGGCGCTCCTCCCGCGGCGACATCGCGTACGCGGTGGGTCCGACCGGCAGTGACGTGAGCTACGACGGCGGGCGGACCTGGAAGCGGTTCGACACGGGCAGCTTCGATGCGGTCGCGTGCGCCGACGGGGCCTGCTGGGCCTCCGGCGAGGCCGGCCGCATCGCCCGGCTGCGGTGACGACGTCCCGCGATCCCCTCTGGCCCGGTCCCGTTTCGATGAGCATGGCGGAGACGAGCATGGCCGAGACGAGCATGGCAGACTGGCCCGCCATGGACGTCGGCGTCTTACGCGCGGCTCTCGACGACAGCTCGCGGGCGCTGTCCACCGACCTTGTCGAAGCGGTCCTGTCGATGGTACGGCCATCGGTGCGGCTGACGGTCGACGGCGACGGGCGGCCCGCCGGCACGTACGGGGGAGCCCTGCCACCCGGGGTCGACCCGCCGTACCTCGACGGGCAGCCGCTGGTGTTGCTGGCGCAGTTGCGGTGCGCGGTCCTCGCGGAGATCCTCGGATCGGCCTGGGCCTTCCCCGCCGAGGGCAGCCTGCTGTTCTTCTACGACGACGAGCTGCGCGACGACGACCGGGCGGGCCGCGTCCTGCACGTGCCGGACGGCGACGCCGGTGCGGGGCCGGAGGTCATCCCCGCCCTGCCGTTGACGGCCACACCGGACCTGTCGGCTCCGGACCTGGCCGCGGCGGAACTGCGGCCCCTGTTGTACACCGACGCGCCCGACCTCATGGCCGTGCTCAACGAGCTGCGGACCGCCCTGCCGTACGCGCCCCATCAGGTCCTCGGCTGGCTCGACGACGGTTACTATCCGGACCACGGCGGCGTTCGTCCGTTGCTGCAGTTGACGGCGGAGCAGGGTACAGCCTGGGGAGAATGTGTCCGGGTCGCGTTCGTGGTGCCGGAGGAGGATCTGGCGGCAGGTCGGCTGGACCGGGCCCGCGTCACGTACGAGGTGGCGTGAGGGACGCGGGCAGGCCGAAGCGTTCGAAGAGGACCGGGTCGATGAACGACGTGATCGCGGCGATCCGGTCGTCACGCAGGGTCAGGACGTTGATCGACCACGCCGTGTGCGGGTCCGCGGGACCGGCGGCGAGGTAGCACGCGATCGCCGGCTGGGCGTTGGCCGTCGTCGGCAGGTGACGCCAGGTGCCGCACCTGTCCATCGGGAGTTGTACGGCGAAGTCGCGCACCGCGTCCACCCCGCGGTACCAGTGCGGCAGCGGCGGCATCGACCAGGTCACGTCCGCGGTCAGCAGGGCCACCAACGCGTCGGCGTCGCCGCGCTCGAGCGCCGAGGCGTAGCCGGCGACGACCTCGCGGACGCGCCGGTCGTCGAGGCTGCGCAGGGTCTGCTGCTGGCTCGCCGGCGGCACCCGCTCCGCCACCACCTTCCGGGCGCGTGCCAGCGCGGAGTTCACCGACGTGATCGACGTCTTCATCATCGTGGCGATCTCGGCGGCGGAGAACGCCAGCACCTCGAACAGCAGCAGAGCCGCGCGCTGGTTGCCGGGCAGGTGCTGGAGGGCGGCGACGAAGGCCAGCTCGACGGCCTCGCGCTGCTCGTAGCGCAGGCCGGTCTCGGGGTAGGGCTCCAGCCACGTCACGTCGGTGCGCGGCGTGTCGTCGATCGCGGCGCGGTCGCTCGACGGGCCGAGGTCGACCGGCAGGGCCCGCCGCCCGCGCGCCTCGATGAGGTCGAGGCAGGTGCGGGTGGCGACGGTGTAGAGCCACGACCGCAGGGAGGCACGGCCCTCGAACCGGGCCAGCCCCTGCCAGGCGCGCAGCAGCGCGTCCTGGAGCGCGTCGTCGGCGTCGTGGGTGGAGCCGAGCATGCGGTAGCAGTGGGCGTGCAGCTCGCGGCGCATCGGCTCGACGAGGCGCGTGAAGGCGCCGTCGTCGCCCCGCCGGGCGAGGTCGAGGTCCGGCGTCGAAAGTGTCGAAGAAATCTTGCTCACGAGCGACGATTCCTCCTCGTGGCGGCGGTCTCCCTTAGTGAACGGTAGCCGACAGTACCGCCCGGGAGGTCCCCATGAACCGCACGTCAACCGTCACCGCCGGCTCGCTCCGGGTGCCCGACGCCACCCTGTACTACGAGGTGCGGGGCCGGGGGCCGCTCGTGGTCCTCGTCGGCGCGCCGATGGACGCCACCTTCTTCGCGCCGGTGGCCGACCTGCTCGCCACCGACCACACCGTGCTCACCACCGACCCGCGGGGCGTCAACCGGAGCGTTCTCGACGACCCGGACCGGGACTCGACACCCGAAATGCGGGCGGACGACCTCGCCCGGCTGATCGCCCATGTCGATCTGGGGTCGGCCGCGGTCTTCGGCTCCAGCGGCGGCGCCGTCACCGCGCTGGCACTGGCGCTCGGCCACCCCGATCGGGCGCACACCGTGATCGCCCACGAGCCGCCGCTCAACGAGATGCTCGAGAACCCGCAGGAGCGGCACGCGGCGGTCGAGGACATCATCAGCACGTACAACTCGGGCGACATCCCGGGCGCATGGGTCAAGTTCTTCGTCAACGCGAACATCCCCCTGCCTGACTTCGACGGCGCCGGTGCGCCGCCGGAGCCGGACCCGGTGCAGGCGGCGGCCGAGCGCTTCTGGTTCCTGCACGAGATGCGGCCGTCGACCCGCTGGCGGCCCGACATCCCGGCGCTTCGGGCCACACCGACCCGGATCGTGGTCGGGGTGGGGGAGGAGTCGGCGGGCCAGCTATGCGATCTCGCCGCTTCGGCACTGGCCTCGGCCCTCGGCACGGAGCCGATGCCGTTTCCCGGCGGTCACATCGCCTTCGTGGACGACCCGGCCGGGTTCGCGCCGCGCCTGCGAGCCGTTCTGGGACGCTAGCGCCGGAAAGGTTGTCACATCCGCCCGACGAGATGCCGGTGGCCTGGAGCAGGAGATCCCAACGCGCCGACCTGGACAAAGTGTGTCGCAGGTCACATCATGTTCTAGGGGACGTATCGCGGCGGAGGTGCGTCATGGAACTGGTCGGCGGTATTCAACGCATGGAACACGCCATCCAGACGCCGGTGTGGGATCCGGCATGGCGGCCCGGAGTGAGCCGGGCGGTCGCCCAGTTGAGGGCGGCATTCGCAGAACATGTCGATCGGACCGAAGGCCCTTCCGGCCTCTACGCGGGGGTGGTCGGCGACGCGCCGCGCCTCGCCCGATACCTCTCGGTTCTGGTCGACGACCATGAGACCGTGCGGTCCGCTCTCGACGAGCTCGAGGGCCGGCTGGACAGTTGTGATCACGAGGAGGTCCGCTGCGAGGCGACGCAGCTCATCCGGGCGATGTGGGAGCACCGCCAGCGGGGCGCCGACCTGCTGTACGAGGCGTACGAGACCGACCTCGGCGGCGAAACCTGACGGAACCGTTACGGTCATCCGACCGGCCCGGCGGGGGATGATCGGCGCTCTACCCTCGAACGGTGGGGCAGCGAGTGCTGGTCGTCGACGACGATCCGACCGTGAGTGACGTCGTCCGTCGATACCTGGAACGGGAAGGCTTCGCCGTCCGGCTCGCCGGCGACGGGCTGTCGGCACTCGCCGCCTATGCGCGGGAGCGGCCCGACCTGCTGGTCCTCGACCTCATGCTGCCCGGCGTCGACGGCCTCGAGGTCTGCCGCCGCCTGCGCGAGCGGGACCGCGACCTGCCGATTATCATGCTCACCGCCCTCGGCGAGGAGTCCGACCGGGTCCTGGGCCTGGAAATCGGCGCCGACGACTACGTGACCAAACCCTTTTCACCCCGGGAGTTGGTACTTCGGGTGCAGTCGGTCCTGCGCCGCACCAGCCCGGCACCGCCGCAGGTCGCCGAGCTGGTCGACGGGGACCTGCGGGTCGACGTCGCGCGCCGCACGGCGAGCCTGCGCGGAGTGGAGCTCGCGCTGACCGTGCGCGAGTTCGACCTGCTCGTGTTCCTCATGCGCAATCCCGGCCGGGTGTTACGCCGCGCCGAGCTGCTCCAACAGGTCTGGGGCTGGACGTTCGGCGACCAGTCCACCGTCACCGTCCACATACGACGGCTGCGGGAGAAGGTCGAGGACGACGCGGCGGAACCGAAGCGCATCCTGACCGTCTGGGGCGTCGGATACCGGTACGAACATGCGTGACGTCCTGCTCACCTTCGTGATGGCACTCGGCGGCTCCCTCGCCGTCGCCGTCGCCGGGCTGCTCCTGCTCCGCGGTCCGCTGCGCGGCCGGTCGGTGACCGCGCACATCGTCGTCCTGCTGCTGGTCACCGTGCTCAGCGTCCTCGCCGGCATCCTCGGCGCGTCGATGGAGATGTTCATCTCCGACCACGACCTGCACGTCCTGCTGATCGTGGTCGGCACCGCCGCGACCGTCAGCCTCGCCGCCGGCCTGTGGGCCGGCCGCCGGCTGGCCCGGGCCAGCGTGTGGGCGGCCGAGGCCCGCGAACGGGAACGCGAGGCCGAGGCCCGCCGCCGCGAACTCGTCGCCTGGGTGTCGCACGACCTGCGCACACCCCTCGCCGGGCTGCGCGCGATGGCCGAGGCCCTCGACGACGGCGTGGTCTCCGACCCCGATACGGTCGCCGACTACCACCGGCGGATCAGCGCCGAGACCGACCGCATGGCGGCGCTCGTCGACGACCTCTTCGAGCTGTCCCGGATCAACGCCGGCACGCTGCGGCTGTCGCTGTCGGCCGTGCCGCTCGGCGACGTCGTCTCCGACGCGATCGCCTCCGCCGGCCCGCTCGCCGGCGCGGCCCACATCAAGATCGTCGCTGAGCCTTCGGGCGGGGGCGGCGGCTGGCCGACCGTCCGCGGCTCGGTTCCCGAGCTGTCCCGCATCGTCAACAACCTGCTGCGCAACGCGATCCGCTACACCCCGCCCGACGGCACGGTGACGGTCACCGGGGGACAGGACGCCGCAGGCGGCTGGCTCGCCGTGCGCGATACCTGCGGAGGCATCGCCGAGGCCGACCTGCCGCGCGTGTTCGACGTGGCGTTTCGCGGTGCTCCGGCCCGTACACCATCGAAGGAAGCGGGCGGAGGACTCGGCCTCGCCATCGTCCGTGGCCTGGTCGAGGCGCACCACGGTGCCGTGGCCGTCGACAACGTCGACGGCGGCTGCCGCTTCGTCGTGCGCCTGCCGCTCGGTGGCGCGTCCGCCTAACGCAGACCGTCCAAGGCGTGCTGGCACGGGTCATCCGGCAGCTCGGGCAGCCGCGGGATGACGTCGAGCAGCACCTTTCGCAGCCGGCCGGTGTTCTCCCCGAAGACCCGGAAGACCTCTTCCTGGGTGACGCCGTGGTCACCCTCCACGCCGGCGTCCAGATCCGTCACCAGCGCGATCGAGGTGTAGCAGAGCGCCAGCTCGCGGGCGAGCACCGCCTCCGGATGGCCCGTCATGTTCACGACAGCGCCGCCCATCGACGCGTACCAGCGGGACTCCGCCCGCGTGGAGAAGCGCGGGCCCTCGACGACCACCATCGTGCCGTCGCCGGCCTCGATGCCGTGCTCGGCGGCCACCTTCTTCACGACCTCGCGCCCTACCGGACAGTAGGGATCGGCGAAGTTCACGTGCACGGCGCCCTCGTCGTAATACGTCTGGACGCGGCCCGACGTGCGGTCGACAAGCTGGTCGGGCACCACGAACGTGCCCGGCCCCAGCTCGGACCGCAGCCCGCCGACCGCGCACGGGGCGAGGACCTGACGGACACCGATCTCACGGAGCGCCCAGAGATTCGCCCGATAGGGGATCCGGTGCGGCGGGAACCGGTGGTCCCGCCCGTGCCGCGGCAGAAACGCGGTGCGCCGGCCGTGCACCGTGGCCAGCGTGATCGGGTCGGAAGGTGGGCCATACGGCGTGTCGACCATGTGCTCTGCCGCGTCGTCGAGCAGCGCATAGAGCCCGGAACCACCGATGACGGCGACGTCGGCGAGTGAGGTCACGCAACAGACCCTAACCGTGACGCGCGGGTCAGGCTATGGTGCGAGGCATGACCCTCGCACCCCGCTCTGCGATGATCCATTCAGCGCGTGCGGTCCTCGTCCGCGCGGCCGGACATGTTTGCTGGTGGGGCTGATGTCCATGCACGGGGATCTCGGTGGGATGGAAGGACACTCGTCCGGGCAGACGCCGACCGGTCGCGGTTCGCCGCGACCCGGCTCGTCGTCCGGCACCGGCCGGGGCAGGTCGAGACAGCGTCGAGGGAGGGCGATGGAGTCGTTGACCGGGCGACTGCTGGTGGCGACCCCCGCGCTCCGCGACCCGAACTTCGAGCGCACCGTCGTCCTGGTGGTAGCGCACGAAGAGGGCGGCGCTCTGGGCGTCGTGCTCAACCGTGCGACCGAGGTTCAGGTGGCCGACGTCCTCGGCGGCTGGGGCGCCCTGGCGGGTGAACCTCCGGTCGTCTTCGAAGGCGGCCCGGTCCAGCCGGAGGCCGCGATCTGCCTGGCACGCACCCGGCCGGGCGTGGAGGATCTGGCAGGCTTCAACCGCGTCTCGGGCGCCGTCGGCACCGTGGACCTGTCGGGCGATCCTGATCTCCTCGTCGCCGGCGTCCTCGGCGTGCGCGTCTTCGCCGGCTACGCCGGGTGGTCCCCGGGCCAGTTGGAGCGCGAGATCGAGGGTGGTTCGTGGTTCGTCTTCGACGCCCTGCCCAGCGACGCGTTTGCCCCCCGGCCGGACGACCTGTGGCAGATGGTCCTCCGCCGCCAGGGAGGCTTGCTGGCGGCCGTCGCCCACTACCCGGCGGACCCGACCCAGAACTAGGAACCCGGTGTGAGCCCCCTGTGGGGGGGGTGTGTACTATTCCGTGAGTGCCCGCGAGAGCGGACATCGAGATGGGGCCGTGGCGCAGCTGGTAGCGCACCACACTGGCAGTGTGGGGGTCAGGGGTTCGAGTCCCCTCGGCTCCACCCATCGGATTGCACGACAAACGCCCTGGTAATCGCGGACAATCGCGACACCAGGGCGTTCATCGTCTCAGGGTTAAGCGGGCCGCGTGCCACTACCGTGCCACTTCAGGCGTTGATCTTGCTTCCCGCTTCCTCGATCAGGGCATCGAGCGCCGCCGCAATGGCGTGATCCCGATCACGAGTGGCGTGTTGGTAGATCATCGCCGCGCGGGTGCTGGAGTGGCCGATGCGCGCCATAAGTTCCTTGAGGGTGGCGCCGCTCTGTGCCGACCAGGTGCTCCCGGTGTGTCGGAGGTCGTGAAGGTGCAGGTCGAGATCGGGTGAGATGCCCGCCTTCTTGAGCGCCTTCCGCCAGATGCGGTGGAAGTTGCGGCGTCGCGGGATGCCGCCCTGAGGGCCGACGAACAGCCGACCGTGTGGGCCGGGCTGGGCGTGCTCGGCCAGGTGCAGCTCAATGTCGGCGATCAGCCCGCGCGGCAGGCTGATCGGGCGCTTACCCGCCTCGGACTTCGGATCAACGTCAATCTGGGTGCCGTCCTCCATTTCGGCGGTCGCTTTCCGCACCCGTAGCTCCATCGCCTCCAGGTCGATACTCCGGCGGCGCAGCGCGACCAGCTCGCCGAACCGCAGTTGTGCGAATGTCGCCAGCAGCACGAGCAGCCGATAGCGCGGCTGGATGGCGGCGGCAATGGCGAACACCTGATCGAGGGTCGCAATCGGCCGCTCATCGACCTTGACCGTCGCGGCGCCCTTGATGCGGCAAGGGTTACGCCTGTCGGCGTGACCTCCTGCTGGTGCGGTATGGCAAGCTGCCGCGCCGGGCGTCATCTCATACACCGATGCTCGTCAAGCTAATTGCACCATTTGAACATTGAAGGGATATTGCAGGCTCACGAACTGGCGTAATCGAAATGTTATCAACACGTTGAGTCACCAACATCGATTGCTAACGCTATTGAATGAGCACCGACTTCTGGCGCCTTTGGCGGGTCAAGTGACGGTGAGTATCGTGTGAGCGCAGCCTGAAGTGATCTTTGCTCCTTGGCGGGTCGCCGGACGGTCCAGCAATGTGACACGGTCCGGGTAAGCAGCAATGGCCTGACGGGGGAGGCTAGCGCCAACGCGGTTCGGCTGTTGCACCCTTCAATCAAAGGAGTCCCGTTTTGGGAACGCGGAAGAGTGTGCTCTACGCCGTGCTCATCGCCGCTCTAACTGCGGCGATCTCGTTCACCGCAACTCCTGCATCGGCGGCGCCTGGGGGCAGCACCTGCTACAAGGTGGGAGCGGGGGAATTCACCAACTTCAGAGCACAGATCAAGGCGTTTGGCCAAGAGGGTAAGCTGAGCCCGGCGGCCGTCAGTGAACTGACTTGCGATCCTCGAACGGCTAGCAAGTACATCACATACGATGTGGCAGTGGAGCAGCCCGCGGCGACCATCTACGCGTCTGGATGCAGGGCTAGTGGTCGGTGGACGATGACTTTTAGCCTCGGCGGTGACCTCGGAGGGCACACGCAGAGTCTAAACTGGTGTTGGGACTCCGGCAATTATGTGGTCTCAAACTGGGGTGGTGAGTGCAGCGGCTACACTACTGGCTGGGGGACCGCGAACGGCTGGAGCTTCCAAGGCTGCGTCCAAAATGACTTCATCCCGTACGTCCTCGCCGGACATGGGACGGGCGGGGTGCACCACGCCACGAATGGTCGATTCTCGAACACTGTGCCGTGGACGGTCGACCAGAACCTCAAACTCGACATTTGGGGACACTACGATGGTACCTGTGACTCCAAGTACGGTAGTACGCTGCGCCATTATTGCTAGGTAACACGGTCCTCGGATAGGCTGGGTGCTCAAGCTCATCCCTTGGGCACCCGGCTGGGATTGGACGACAATGCTCCGCACACGGAACTCAACAGTTATTTTCCTTGTCGCCGTTACGTGCCTTTCGGCGCTGACTTCCGTTGCCTTGTGGCCGGCCGACAGGTCTGTTTACAGAACGACGAGCGACGGCGTTCGGGTCCTTGACGGCGTTTCCCATAACCCCCTTGGGTACGTATTCGCTGCCGTAATGGTACTGGCTGCCGTGAATATCATCGTCGCGGGCTTCTATTTCCTCCGGAAACGTGACCACCTGGCCACTCGGTTCTCAATCGCTGCGGCAATCTTCGGCATCTTCGCTGTCCTTCCTGGCGTTCTTGCGTTGTTGAGCATGCGGGCGATGAGGCCGAAATCTTCGTAGCAGCCGTTCAAGCTCATGCGCTCAGTGGAAGCTCATGCGGTCACATGGAAGTTCGGAGCCATGGCTGAACGTGACGGACCGGCGCCACAGCGGCGTGGGTCGGGCGCCGGGGAATGGTAGATCTGAGGCGATCTTGTCGCGGCGTGGCGTGCCACATCCGTGCCACACTCCGAAGTGGATCACGGTTCCCACCGGGGAGTCGCGGGGAACCAGCCACGCGATATGCCGCTGACCTGCGCGCACGTCAGCGGCGTTTGCGAGTCCGGTCCTGGCAGCGTGGGGGTCAGGGGTTCGAGTCCCCTCGGCTCCACCCATCGGAGGCGCTCCCTGATCAAAGGCGGGAGCGCCTTTTCCCTTGGCGATGGGTGGGTTTTTCGCGCTCGCTTCGCTTCACTCGCTCCGGCCCTATCGCGCGGGGCTTTCTCGGCAGTCGAGGATTGGGGCGGCTACTGAGCGCGTTCCGCGTTTGTCACTGGTAGCGGTAGCGGCAGGAGATGATTGTTACTTCGTCTGGTGTGACGGCGTAAACGAGGCGGTGCTCGTCGTCGATTCGGCGGGAGCGTAGGCCGGCCAGATTGTTCCTCAGGAGCTCGGGTTTACCGATGCCAGGTCCGTCTGGATCGCGCTTGATGTCTGCGATCAAGGCGTTGATGCGCCTGAGCGTCTTGCGGTCCTGCGTCTGCCAGTACAGATAGTCGTCCCAGGCGAGGTCAGTCCAACTGAGCTTCACGCGTCGGAATCCAGGTCCCGTTCCGTCGCCTGCCCCGAGCGCCACTGCTCGACGCTTGCCATCAAGTGCTTTGCGTTGGCGGGGGAGCGCAGCAGGTAGTTGGTTTCGACAATCGCGTCCCAGTCTTCCTTGCTGACCAGGACCGCGTTGCCCCGCTTAGATACGATCTCGATCGGCGTATGGTCGTTGTTGACCTGCTCGATGAGTGGAAACAAGCTCTTCCGCGCCTCGCTGGCGCTGATCGCCTGTGTCATGTGGCCTCCCCGTGCCGCAACTTGTACCAGATATGGTACCAGTCCAGGAGTCGCATGTACCAGATGTGGCACTCGGGCGCGCCATGCCAGATCCGTGCCGGATGGGCCGGTGGGTCAGAGGGGATGGCGGGGAGCCGCGGCGACCTGAGCCTGCGGTGACGGTGTCGCCTCAGCATCCCTGTGCCGGCATCGTGGTGGCCCTGGGGTGGCCAGCCATACAGTTACGATCGTGGACGTCGCTGATGAGCCGATGCCAGTCAGTGCGTGCCCGCGCCCCAACGGCCCAGGCCGTTGCAGACGTGCGCGATGACCTTGGGGCCGGACGAACCGAAGCGCTGTCATGCGCGGGATCATGGCACCGCGGTACGACACAAACTCACGCCGACGGCAGCACCACAGCATACGGGCGTGGGAAGCCCACACCCTGTGCCCGTTTGCCGTGCAGCGCCTCGATCGGCACGTCGACGATCCGGCCGGACGACGGGTTGAAGCACCGGAACACCCCGTCGGCGTGGCCGACGATCAGCACCCAGTGCCGGGGCACGATCCGGCCCACCAGCAGCGGCACGGGCCAGCCGCTCTCGACGGCGGCGACGACGTCGCCCAGATCCTGCCGGAAGAGCTTCCAGCCGTACCGCGTGCCGAGCGCCTCGGCGTGGGAGGAGATCACGGCGGCCACGCCCCAGGGGGTCGTGCCGAGCTTGCGCGGCCAGATCCGGTTGGCGGCGCGGTGGATGCGGTGCTGTTCGGCGGCCGGGTCGCCGATCGTGGCGGCGTAGGAGGGGTCGAGGTTGGCCGAGGCGACCATGGCGACGGTGGGACCGCAGGTGAATCCGTCCGTCTGGCGCACACCCTGCAGTTCCACGTCGTCAGCCGCGTCTGAGCAGCCTGCCGACGGCGGCCATCATCTCGGTCGCCATCTCCTCGCCCTTGCCGTCCTGTGCCCCGTGGTGCATACAGTGCCGGGCGTGGTCATCGAGCAGGCCGAGCGCCACCTTGTCGAGCGCGGCCTGGATGGCGCTGATCTGGGTCAGCACGTCGATGCAGTAGCGATCCTCGTCGACCATCTTCTCCACGCCGCGCACCTGGCCCTCGATGCGGCGCAGGCGGCTCTGGAGCTGGTCCTTGGTGGCGGTGTACCCGCGCGGCGTGGCCGTCGTCATGGCAACCAGCATACCCGTCCGGCCGAAACCCCCTGGGGGTATGAAACGACTGATGGGCGGCGACAACACTCAACCCGCGGGGGCGAGTTGCCGATAACGTACCCGTGAGCACGTGGGTGGCCAGGCGTCTCTGGCTCGTCTGGTGGCTGGTGAGCGGCGTATCCGTCGCCGCCTACCCACTGTTGCCTCGCGGCGACCACCTCACCAACCTGGCCTACGGCGTCGCCGGTCTCGGCACCGTGCTGCTCGTGCTGCTCGGTGTGCGGCGCAACCGGCCCGACCGGCCCGCGCTGTGGTACTGGCTCGCCGGCGCCCTGCTCGTGTGGTTCCTCGGCGGCGTGACGTACGGCGTCGAGACCCGGCTGCTGCACCACACCGGGTTCCCGCTCGTCGCCGACGCGTTTTTCCTCGGCGCGCACCCGGTGGTCGCGGTGGGGCTGTGGCTGCTGTTGCGGGCGCAGGGCCGGGACCGGGGCGGCCTGATCGACGCCTGCATCACCGGTGCCGGCGCCGGCCTGCTGTTCTGGGTGTTCGTGATGCGGCCGGTCGTCGAGGCGACGGGCACCTCGCCGGTGCAGCGGATGTTCGTCCTGGCCTACCCCGCCGTCAACGTCCTGCTGATGGTGCTGCTCGCCCGGCTGCTCGTCGGCCGCGCCGCCCGGACGCCGAGCTTCCGGCTGCTCGCCGCGGGCGTCACGCTCATGGTCGCCACCGACGCCACCACCTCCGTGGTCTCCGGCAGCGCTCCCGACCCGGGTGCCCTGCTCCAGGTCGGCTGGCTGCTGGCCGGCCTGTGCGTCGGCGCCGCCGCGGTGCACCCGTCGGCGCGCCACCTGGCCGATCCGGTCGAGCAGCTCGAGGCGGGGCTGTCGAAGGGGCGTCTGACGGTACTGGCGGTGAGCTCCCTCGTCGCCCCGGTCCTGCTGCTCGGGCAGGGGCTCGCCGGGGTCGACGCCCTCGACTGGCTCCCCATCGGCGTCGTCGCCGTGGTCCTCTTCGTGCTGGTCGTGGTCCGGATGTCCGATCTGGTGGGCAAGGTCCAGTCCCAGACCGAGCAGCTCAGTGAGCTGGCCATGCGCGACGACCTCACCGGCCTGCCCAACCGGCGGCTGCTCGAGGAGCTGATCCGCGACGAGCTCGAGCTCCGCGGCCGACCGCAGGTCGCCTTCATCGACCTCGATGACTTCAAGCGCATCAACGACGGCCTCGGCCATGCCGTCGGTAACCAGCTCCTCGCCGCAGTCGGCAAGCGGCTCGGCGGGGTCCTGCGCCCCGGCGACGTGGTCGCCCGGCTGGGCGGCGACGAGTTCGCCGTCCTCATGCCCGACACCGGCCAGGTGGCCGCCGACGCGCTGGTGGCCGAGCTCGCCGCCGCGCTCGAGGAGCCCGTCTTCGCGGGCGAGCACCACCTGCTCGTCCAGGCCAGCATCGGTGTCGCCGACGCCGAGGGCACCCGCGACCCGTTCGAGATCCTGCGCCGCGCCGACGTGGCGATGTACGCGGCGAAGGAGGGCGGCAGCCGCCAGGAGCGCTTCCGCCCGGAGCTGGACGAGCGTGCCGCGGAGGTCGCCCAGCTCGGCGCGCAGCTTCGCGAGGCGCTCGACCAGGGCCAGTTCCAGCTCGTGTACCAGCCGATCGTCGCCCTTCCGCACGGCGAGATCGCCGGCGTCGAGGCCCTGATCCGCTGGCATCACCCGCGGCTGGGGTTCATGAGCCCGGCCGATTTCATCCCCGTCGCCGAGCGCAACGGCCAGATCGTCGAGCTGGGCGCGTGGATCCTGCTGGAGGCGTGCTCACAGGCGGCCACCTGGATCGCCACCCTGGGCACGGAGGCCCCCGGCAAGGTCAGCGTGAACGTGTCGGCCCGGCAGTTGGCCGAGCCCGACTTCGCCGAGGTGGTCGCGGCGGTACTGGCGGCGACCGGCCTCCCGGCCGACCGCCTCGCGATCGAGGTCACCGAGACCGCGGTCTTCGGCGGCGGCCGGGCGATCGAGGCCCTCGACGCGGTGCACGCCCTCGGGGTGCGAATCGCGCTGGACGACTTCGGGACGGGCCACTCGTCGCTGGGCCTGCTGCAGACGTGCCCGGTCGACATCCTGAAGGTCGACAAGTCCTTCGTCGATGACATCACCATGGCCGGCCGCCACTCGGTGATCGCCGCCGCGCTGATCAACGTCAGCGACGGGCTGAACCTGGAGGCCATCGCCGAGGGCGTGGAGACGGCCGAGCAGGCGCGGGAGCTCTACCGCCTGGGCTACCGCTACGCGCAGGGCTACCACTTCGGCCGACCGGTCGCGACCCCCCAGTTCGCGCTCCAGTCCACCGCGGCATGACCCCCCACCCCTCCCGCCCCCGCCTCCGCCGCGTTGATCTTGCAGTTGTGGTGGCGACAAACCCGGACATTCATGGAGTGCCGCGGCACCATAAGTGCAAGATCAACGCGGCGGAGGCGGAGGGGGTGGGGGGTGGGCGGAGGGTTTGTGGATTGTAAGGAGCGGGCACCGGGGGTGGCGCATAGCGTCGAGGCGTGGTCAGAGCGGTCCTGGCGCTCAGCGTCGTCGTCGGGTGCGTCGGCGCCGCCATGCATCCGCCCGACGGCTCCACCTTCCCCGCCCGGGCGCCCGTCCTGCTCGGCATCGCCTGGGTCGCGTTCGCCGTCGCGGTCTGGACCCTGCCCAAGGCGCGGGTCGTGCCGCTCGTGCTCGGCGGGGCGGTCGCGCTGCAGCTCGCGGCCGGGTTCGCGCCGCCGCGCAGCAGCGACGACATGTACCGCTACGTGTGGGACGGGCGCATCCAGGCGTCGGGCACCGACCCCTACCGGCACCCGCCCTCGTCACCGCGGCTGCGTGAGCACCGCGACCCGGACTTCCTGTGGGCGCCCGACGGGCGGTGGTGCGTGCCGGCCGGGTGCACCCACATCAACCGGCCCGACGTCCCCACGATCTACCCGCCGGTCGCCGAGGCGTATTTCACCGTCGTGCACTGGCTGTCGCCGCCGGGGAGCCGCACCGGGCCGATGCAGTTGGCCGCCGCGCTGTGCGCGCTCGCCAGCACGGTACTGCTGCTGTTCGCACCCGGCCTGCCCAGGCGGTTCGCCGCCGCCTGGGCCTGGTGCCCGGCCGTCGCGGTGGAGGCGGCCAACAACGCCCACGTCGAGTTCCTCGCCGTCCTGCTGACCGCGACGGCGATCCTGCTCGTCGCCCGCGGCCGGGCCCGGGGCGGGGGAGCGGTGCTCGGGCTGGCGATCGCGACCAAGTTCAGTCCGGTGCTGGTGGCGCCGGCACTGGCCCGCCGGCGGCCCGTCGCGGTCGGGATCAGCGCACTGGCCGCGGTGACGGTGGTGTACGCGCCGCACGTCGCCCTGGTCGGCCCGAAGGTCCTCGGCTACCTCCCCGGCTACCTCCAGGAGGAGGGCTACGCGGGCGGCGGCCGGTTCGCGCTGCTGACGACCGTCCTCCCGGACGCCTGGGCCGCCCCGGTCGCCGTCGCCGTCCTGGCGGCCGTCGCCCTGTGGGTGCTGCGCACCACCGATCCCGATCGCCCGTGGGCCGCCGCCACCGTGATGGTCGGCAGTGCGCTGCTGGTGACCGCGCCCGGCTACCCGTGGTACGCCACGCTGCTCGTCCTGCTGGCCGCCGCCGGAGGCCGGGTCGAGTGGCTGGGGGTCGCGGTCGCCGGGTCGCTGGTCCTCTACGCCGCCGACCTCGGCATCACCGCGCTGCTCGCCCAGCGGCTCGGCTACGGCCTCGCGCTCGCCGCCGTGGTGACGGTCGCGGTGTTGCGGTCGCGCTCCAGGCTCGGCGGCGGGGCCGCGGCGCTGTCGCCCGGCAGCACGACACAGGAGCGGCAGCGGGCCTCGTAGGTGTAGGTGCCGTCGTCCGGCAGCGCGGTCGACGGGGCCAGCTCGCGCAGCATCGGCTCGCCGTGCTCGAGCACCTGCGTATACACCGCGCTGAACCCCCGGCAGCGGTCGCACACGGCGCGCCGGTAGGTGACGGTCGCCGGTCCGAGCTCCAGCAGAGCCCGCACCGGGGCGAACAGCTCGCCGCGGTGGTCGAGGTCGATGCCGGCCGCGACGACGCGGGTGCCGCGCCGCAGCAGCGCACGCACCACGTCGATGTCGGAGAGCGCGAACATGTGGACCTCGTCGATGCCGATGACGTCGAGCTCCTCGTCGAGCGCGCAGGCGAGTGACGCCGCCTTCACTGTCGTGAGGGCGGCGCCGCTGCGCGAGACGACCCCCGCGTCGCGCACGTGCCGGGCACTCTGGAACACCCGGTGCCGTGTCGCCGTGTATTGCAACGGGGACAGCAGGCTCACCAATTCGAGCGACTTGCCGCTCTTCATCGGTCCGAGGATGACGGTCAGGTCCACGGGCGACACGCTACCTGCTCGACCGGCGCCGTTCAGCCGTGTGACATCTCACCCACGGCCGTTCCGGGTTGCGACCTTCGCGGTGAGGGGGCATGTTTGAGTCATGCCCGTCGTTGCGCCAGCCAGCCGTCTGCGGCGTGGCGTGCGACGAATCGCGCTGACGATCTGCGCCCTCGCCCTGGGCGCCGGCTTCAGCCCGGCCCTGCCGTCCACAGTGGAGTCGACATCGGCGCCGGTCGCCGAGGTGTCCATCGCGTTCAGTCGGCAGTCCACTGTGGAAGAACCGGCGGTCGTGGAGCCCTCCGGCGAGCCGCCGGACGCGGCGGCCGTGCCGGTGCCGGTTCCGGTGCCGCAGTGGCCGTCCGGCGACCCCCAGGTGGGCGCCGCCGCCGGCCGCGCACCACCTCGCACCTCGGTGTAAGCGACGAGTCCCCCTCAGTTCGCCGTCCGACCCCTCGAAGGTGCTGCCATGGAAGCTGCCGCACAGGAGTTCGCCCAGGGAATGCGCGAGGCGCTGGCCATCTGGCTGGCACTGCTCGCCGCGGTGGTCATCACGTTCCTCGTCCTGTCCCTCCTGTCGCGGCGCGGCGAGAAGACCGGCCCGTCGTGGTGGGCCCGCGTCCGGAAGGCGATCAAGGATCCGGAGGTCGCCAAGGAGCGCCAGGCCAAGGCGGAGCGCAGCGCCGCGGCGATCAAGGAGCTGGAGCGGTATTCCGCCGAGATCGCCGTCGCCGCCGAGCGGGCCAACGTCATGGCCGAGCGGCGCCGCGCCGAGTGGGAGGGCGCGCAGCGGACCCAGGACGCGGCCTGGCGGGCCTACGAGGAGGCCGAGGCGGCCGTGCGACGGCTCCGCAGGGCCAACGCGTTCCCGCTGGTCGAGGATGATCCGGCGATCCGGCGGCAAAACCTGGTGCGGTTGGTCAACGCGGCGCATCAGCGGGGCGAGATCTCGGCCTTCGAGCTCGCCGACGCGCTCATGCACCGCAACGGCTGGGACCCGGCGGCTCATCCGTTCGCGCAGGAGCTGATGCTGCGCCGCGTCATCCGGGACCGGAAATTCCAGGCGTACCAGGAGGCGTCGGAGATGGAGCGGCAGGCCGCGAAGGCCGCCGACCTTGCCGCCGCCGCCAAGCGCAGCCTCGATGACGAAGCCTTCGACGCGGCGCTGCGGCTGCGCAACGCGACCCGCCCCGAGCACTCGGCGTCGGCGTCCTTCCGGACGGCACCGGCCCGCTGACCCCGGCCGCGGCCGGGCATCGCTGCAAGATCGGAGCGGTTTCGGCGTTCGCGGGCGCTGCCTGCGATACGGGTGGGAGAGTACGTCACGTGACCGTAACGTAGCGTCGGGTCGGGGGCAGATCATGGGCGTGGAGCTGTCGATCATCGCGGGGCTGTGCTACAGCTCATCCAGCGTCAACGCGTCCGGCGCGGACGAGCATCCGGTCACCGGCGACGAGCGGGCGCTGTTCGGGCTCGACGAGGGTGCGCTCGCCGAGGCCGTCGCCGCCTGCCTCGGGCGGGCGCCCGACCTGGCCCAGCTCGACGGGTTTCTGCACCAGTCGCACGACTGGACCCCGGTCACGACCACGCTGCGGGTCGCGAGCGCATCCGTCACCGGTGTCGGCTCCGAGCCGGTGAGCCTGGCGCTGGCCGCCGAGCCGACCCGGCTGACCTGCACGGCGTCCCACGTGTGGTCGCCGGCGGCCGGGGTCAGCCCGACCGTGCCCGTGCGGTACCGCATCGAACTCCCCGTCGGCGGGATGCTCGACTACCAGCACGAATGGGGCGTCGGCAGCATCGAGTCGTGCGCCGTCGACCTGCCCTCCGGCGGACCCGGCGACGAGCTTGTCGGGCTGCGGATGAAGCTCGGCGTGCGGGTGGTCTACGACGCCTACCTGACCGGCGACGTGGCGGTGCACTACCGCGACGGCCACCAGGGGCACCGCTTCTGGGGCCTCGACGTCGGCACCGTGATGGCCGCGGCCGGCCTGCTCAACGGGCGCCACTTCACGGAGGATCTGAGCATTCGGTACCTCGCCAGCGCCCGCGTCATGCACGCCGACCCGGGCGGCGCGCTGACCACGATCGGCGGGCCCGGCATCCGCGCCGGCGCCGACCTGGCCCTTACGACGGCGTGACAGCGGGGCTACGGTGCACCCGTGGCCTACCTGCTCTCCGTGAATGTCGGCACCCCCGCGCCCACCGGCCACTCCAGCGTGCCGGTGACCAGCATCGACAAGCGCCCCGTCGCCGGGCCGGTCGAGATCTCCATGCCCGGGCCGCGCGGCAGCGCCGCCACCGGCGTGGCCGGCGACACGGTCTGTGACCTCGCCCACCACGGCGGGCCGGACCAGGCGGTCTACGCCTACGCGCGCGAGGATCTCGACTGGTGGGCCGGTGAGCTGGGCCGGGAGCTGGCCGGCGGGATCTTCGGGGAGAACCTGACCACATCGGGCCTCGACGTGACCGGCGCGCTGATCGGCGAGCGCTGGCGCATCGGCGACGACGTCGTCCTGGAGGTGTCCGCGCCGCGCATCCCGTGCCGCACGTTCGCCGGCTGGCTGGAGGAGCCGGCCTGGGTCAAGCGGTTCACGGCACGTGGGGCGTCCGGCGCGTACCTGCGGGTCGTCCACCCCGGCCGGATCCGGGCCGGCGACGAGGTCCGCGTGATCCACAGCCCCGCGCACGACGTGACGATCGGGGAGGCGTTCCGCGCGCTCACCATCGAGTCCGGGCTCCTGCCGCGGCTCCTCGCCGCGGCGGAACTGCCGGAGCGGTCCAAGGAGAAGGTCCGGGCCCGGCTCAGGACGTCTGGATAATTGTCAGGAGTCCTCCAGCGCAAGCTCCGACGCGCGACGCAGGGCCTCGGCCACGGCCCTGGTCTCAGCCGCGCCGTAGACGAGCAGGAGCTCCCGGTCGGCGCCGCCGCGCCGGTCCGTGGCGGTGGCGCGCTCGATCACGACGCGGGTGGTGGTCAACTGGTCGTCGACGGCGATGTCCATGTCGGCGACCCCGATGTCCACCTGGCGAACAAAAAGTTCTTCCATGGGGCAAAGCGTGGCCGAGCACCATGAGCGCGACGCCGCCCCGATCGGGTTATTAGGGCATGCGCCGAGACGGCGGGCGGCCGTGGTGCTCGGAGCCGGTGGCCCGTGCCGCCGCGACGTGCGGCCCCGGTCAGTGGTGTGCCCGGGCGATGGTCGTCACCAGGAGCTTCGCCTCATGGATGTGGGCCAGTTCGTCCTCGGTGAGGTGCGGCTCTGTGGCGCGGCGCCGGACGGCCGCCTCCAGTTGCGACAGCGGATTGTCACGCGTGCAGGAGAGCAGGACGTCGAGGAACTCCTCGGCGCGATCGGTGAAGGAATGGTCCGGATTGACCGCCACCTGGGCGACGATGATGGCCGTCATCGCCACGTCGAGCTCCGGCGGGCCCTCGATGCTGTTGCGCCAGTCGATGACCACCGGGCCGCCCTCGGTCATCACGACGTTTTCCGGGTGCAGGTCGAGGTGCAGGATGCGGGTGCCGGGGTCGGTGGCCGACCGCACCCGGATCCGGTGCAGCCGGTCCAGCAGGTCGGCCAGCACCACACCGCCGTCGCGCAGGTGCATGGTGCCGTCGCCGAGGGCCTGGAGCATGGTGGGGCCGTCGAGCCGCTCCAGGATGAGATCGGCGCCGTCGGCCTCGTAGACCCGGGGCACCGGATAACCGTGGTCCGAGACGTAACGCATGACGGCCGCCTCGGACGTGACGTCTCCTCCCCTGCGGTAGCGCCGCAGGACCCGCCGCTCGTCGAGCGCGTAGACATCCGCGTCGCGGCCGCTGGCGAGATGTGCGGTCATGCCGAGACTGTACGTCTCGATCGAAATCCCGGCGACCTACGAGCAACCGCTCTCGTCGGCGAGACGAACCGCTGGACCGCGTCGGCGAGCTGCCTCGCGGGTGTGTCCTTGACAACAGGTCCGGAGGCGCCGGCGGCCGGACGCCGGGCCGGGCCTCCCGGGCGTCCGCCGGATCAGGGCATGCTCGCCTGGCGAGTGGCGTCACCAGCACTCGCTACTGGGCGAGGGTGGTGACGGTCCGGACCGCCGCGGCGACGACCCCGGCCGCGAACTCCAGGTCGAGCGTGTCGACGGTGTCCGTCGGGCGGTGGTAGTGCGGGTTGCGGTAGTCGGCGGTGTCGGTCACCAGCAGCGAACGGCGGCCCGACTCCCAGTAGGGCACGTGGTCGCTGCGCATCACCAGATCGCGTGCGACGACGGGCACGATGAACGGGAAGACCGGTACCTCGGCGTGCATCGCGAACTCCTGGACCAGGTGCATCGAGTCCGGTTCGCCGATCAGCGCGACGAAGTCCCCACGCTCGCGCGGCTCGATCAGCTCGAGGAACTGCTCCGGGTACCGCTGGGCCTCCGCCGTGCAGGCGATCATCTCGAACACGATCGACTCGGTCCGCTGCGTGATCCGCTCCACGTGGGCCGCGCTGCCACCGAAGTCGACCTCCTCGCCGCCGAAGAAACAGAACCGGATCGTCCGGGCGGGCAGCTCCATGTCCCGCAACGCCTGCGCCGCCTCGATCACCCCGGCGACCCCGCTCGCGTTGTCGTCGGCGCCCGGGCTGTCCTGCACCGAGTCCCAGTGCGCGCAGAGCTCCACGGCGTCGTCGGAGGTGCCGCCCTGGATCTCGGCGATGAGGTTGATCTCGTGCAGCTCGCCGCCGTACCGCTCGACGCTGACGGCCAGACCCAGTGCGGAGAGCTGATCGGTGATGTACCGCAGGGCGGCCGGCACGCCGGGCAGGTCGCCGCAGCGCGGCCCGTGTGCGGTCAGCGCGACGATGTGAGCACGGAGCCGATCGGCCGAGATCATGGGGGTCAGAATATGGAACAGCCCCCGAGGTTCCCACACTGACGCGCAGGCCCGGTTGGACGAACACCGGGAAAGCCTCGGGGGCTGGGTAACTGTCTCGTATTCGCCAGACCGCCACCTTCCAGCGGTCGCGCGAAGCGAGTCCAGAGGACGGCGACTAGCGGACAGCCACCTCACGAGTCCCATTGCTACACAACTTTGGACCACCTCCTTTCCCGTGTACGACCAACCTAGCCAGCGCCCCAGATCGGCCGCAACGGTTTTTCGGCGCCGACGGCTTCGCCGCCCCGCGCTCCTCGTCACGAGATCTCCACGACCGCGGCGGCGCCGGCTCCCGAGGGGGTGGGAGCCGGCGCCGCGATCAGGGACGTCAGTATCCGCCGCCGGTGGTGCCCGCGACGGCCTGGGCCTTCTTGCCCTCGGGCGTGAAGGCGAACCAGACCCCGCCCACACCTTGACCCTTGATGTCGCCCGGCTTGGCGTCGGCGGCGAACCGGTACGCGGCCCAGCCGTCGATCGTGAGCTGCTGCGTGCCGTCGCCGCGGGTGAGCTTGCCGATGAGCTTCGGGTCGACGCCCTCGATCTTCATGTCCTGCACGTACGGGACGGCCGGCCACTTCACCAGGCACTCACCCTCGCAGACCGACTTCGACGGTTTCGGGGTGTCCTTCTCGAAGCGGTACAGCGTCCAGCCCTTCCAGTCGGTCACCACCTTCCCGAGCGTCGCGGTGTCGGCGACCTTGACGCCGGCGGTGTCGGCGGACTTGCCGGTGGAAGCCGACGGCGCGGCCGAGGCTCCGGCGGACGCGGCGGGCTCGGTGGTGTCCCGGTCGGTCAGGTCGATCGCGCCGCAGGCGGTCAGCGACAGTGCGACGGCCGCGGCCGCCGCGACGGTCATGACGTACTTCCGCATTCTCGTCTCCTTGTCATAGCTGTGCCCAATGACACGGGCGGCCGCGGCAGAAGGTTCGGCGGCACGGGCGTCAACTGCCCGACAGCTACGCTGGCAGTGTGAGTGAACCGCTCGATCAGGACGTGATCGACTTCGCGCACCGGATGTTCGACCTGGCCAGGTCGGGTGCGACCGGTGAGCTGACCGCCAACGTCGACGCCGGCCTGCCGGTCGACCTGACCAACGACAAGGGCGACACGCTGCTGATGCTGGCGGCCTACCACAACCACCCGGACACGGTGGCCGCGCTGGTCGAGCGGGGCGCCGAGGTCGACCGTGCCAACGATCGCGGCCAGACCGCCCTGGGCGCGGCGGTGTTCCGCCAGTCGCCCGACTCGGTCGGCACACTGCTCGCCGCGGGTGCCGATCCGCACGCCGGCGGTCCCTCGGCGGTCGAGACGGCCCGGTTCTTTAACCTGCCGCGGATGGTCGAACTCCTGGAGCGCGGGAAGTGAAGGAGATCGAGATCCGCGGCGACATGATCCGGCTCGGGCAGTTCCTCAAGCTGGCGAACGTCCTGGAGTCCGGCGGGGAGAGCAAGGAAGTCATCCTCGAGGGCGAGGTCACCGTCAACGGCGAGGTGGAGACGCGCCGCGGGCGGCAGTTGCGCCGCGGCGACGTCGTGCGGCTGCTGGGCGAGACCCTCAGAGTGCGCTAGCCGGCAGGGCGTTGGCGACGGAACGGTACGCCCGGAGCCTGTCGAGCGGAAGATCGAAGAGGGCCATGCGGGTGAGCGTCGTGCCCGTTACTCAGGAAGTTCCCAGCCCGATTGCGGGTGCGACCCAGGTCCGGCCGTCATTCTTGCAGTGTGACCGGCGCCGGAAGCCGGAAGCCTCCCTGGATGGTCCACCGGCGCACGGTCACGCCAAAGGCTTTGCGCCACAACACGTTGCCGAGCTGGGGTGGTCAGCGGGGGGCAACGGTGATGCGGTCGAGGTCGGGACACCGCCTGCCGGGGGTGTTCCCGGCCTCGATCGTGTTGGTGCCCGCGTCGAGCTCGGAGGGTGATCGTCACGGTCGCGACCCCGTCCCGGGCGCCGCTCGCCGGCTACGACACCTGCCGCCGGATCACCACCCGGGAGGGGCCGTTCGACCAGCCTCGGTGTCCCCGCTCCGGCACAGCGGCCGGACCGGGGGAGCGGGGTCAGGGAGTCAGGACCACCTTGCCGCGCACGTGGCCCGACTCGACCAGGCGGTGCGCGTCGGCCGCCTCGGCGAGCGGCAGCTCACGGTGCAGGTTGACCCGTAGCCGGCCCTTGTCGGCCAGGTCGGCCAGCCAGCGCAGGCCGTCGGCGTCGGGCTCCGGCGCGACGAACCGGCCGCCGCCGTCCGTGATCCGCTGCCCCTCCACGGTCGACACCGCCCGCGCCGGGTCCTTCACCTGCTGCAAGGCCTGCTCCGTCGCCGCGCCACCGCGCAGGTCGAGTGCCACGTCGACCGGCTCGGCGGGGGTCTCGACCGGCTCGGCGCCCAACTCGCGTAGAAACTCGTGGTCGGTGTCCGGCGCGGTGCCGAGTACCCGTTCCGCGCCGAGCGCCCGTGCGATCTGCACCGCGAAGTGCCCGACGCCGCCGGCGGCACCGTGCACGAGCACCACGTCACCCTCCCCGGTACCGGCGGCGCGCAGCGCCTGGAGTGCGGTGAGCGCGGCCAGCGGTACCGCCGCCGCTTCCACGAAACTCAGCGCGGCGGGCTTGTGCGCGGCGTCCCGCTCGGCCACCGCGGCCCGCTCGGCGTAGGTGCTCTGTGCGCAGGCGTAGACCTCGTCACCGACGACGAAGTTCTGAACCTGCGGCCCGGTGGCGACCACCACGCCGGCGACGTCCCAGCCCGGGATCTCGCCGCCGCTGAGACGCGGGTCCGCGGGGTTGACGCCGGCCGCCCGCACGTCGACGAGGATCTGGTCGGGGCCGATCTGCGGGTCGGGCAGGTCTTGGAGGGAAAAACTCTGGAGGGACTCTCCGCCGGCATCGCCGTGCTCGGTCAGCGTGATGGCCTTCATGCCTCCATGTCTAGCGTCGCGGGTACCCGCGTGCAGGCGGATATGGCCATGCCGATCGAGGTCAGGTGGGTGATCCCGGGTAGGAGGGCGCTCCGGCCGGGTCCGGCGGCGGCGAACCGGGTGCCGGGGAACCGGCCCGCCGCGGCGGCGCCGATCTCCTCGGCCGGCCGCTTGACCGTCGTGAGCGGCGGCTGGACGAACGAGGCCACCAGAGACTCTGGTGTGACCTGTGTGAATCTCCTAGCCTGCTGTGATGCGTGACTGGATTTCCGTCCTCGTGGCGGTGCTCGGCGTGCTCCTGGTGCTCGCCGGCGCCACCCTCATCGTGATGCGCGCGCTGTCCACGTCGACGCCGGCTCCGGCGGGACACGCGCCCGTCGACTCGGAGTCGACCACCGCCGAGGTGCCCGCGGTACCCCCCGCCGCGGCCCCCGTCCGCGCCAGGCTCATCGATGCGGTCAAGAGCCCGGCGCCGGCAGACCGGCTGATCTTCTGGGGCATCGTCCTGTTGGTCCTGGCAGCGATCGCGGCCGGCGCCATCTCGTTCTCGCTGGGCGCCGAAGGCGGCGCGCCGGCCCCGACACGCTAGACCGCACGCCCCCAGCGCATTCGCCCCCGGGAGGGCAGACTATTCTGCCTCCGAGGTGACGTGATGATCGCGCAGGTGATCGGGCGGGCACCTCGCGGAGCTGGCTCGCCAGCTTGTTCAACAGCCTCAGGAGGCCTTTCGTGACCACCGTTGCGCCAAAGCCGATCGTCACCAGGCCTTGGCCGGTGCACAAGCCGGTCAAGGGCTCGGCGTTCGCTCGGCTGTTGCGGACCACGGACGCCAAGCAGATCGGCTTGATGTACCTCACCACGTCGTTCGTGTTCTTCATGATCGGCGGGTTCATGGCGCTGCTGATGCGCGCCGAGCTGGCCCGGCCGGGTCTGCAGTTCCTGTCGCCCGAGCAGTACAACCAGCTTTTCACGATGCACGGCACGATCATGCTGCTGTTCTTCGCGACGCCGATCGTGTTCGCGTTCGCGAACTACATCACACCGCTGCAGATCGGCGCGCCGGACGTCTCGTTTCCGCGACTGAACTCGTTCGCCTACTGGCTCTACGCCTTCGGCGGCTCGATCACGCTGATCGGTTTCATCACGCCGGGTGGCGCGGCCGACTTCGGTTGGTTCGCCTACGCGCCGCTGAACAGCATCATCCACTCGCCCGGCGTCGGCGCCGACCTGTGGATCGTCGGCCTGGTCCTGTCCGGTCTGGGCACCATCCTGGGCGCCGTCAACATGATCACCACGATCCTGACGCTGCGCGCCCCGGGCATGACCATGTTCCGGATGCCGATGTTCACCTGGAACATCCTGGTCACCAGCGTCCTGGTGATCATGGTCTTCCCGATCCTCGCCGCCGCCCTGCTGGCGCTCGAGGCCGACCGCCGCCTCGGTGCGCACGTCTACGACGCCTCGACCGGCGGCGCGATGCTCTGGCAGCACCTGTTCTGGTTCTTCGGCCACCCCGAGGTGTACATCGTGGCGCTGCCGTTCTTCGGCATCATCACCGAGATCATCCCGGTCTTCAGCCGCAAGCCGGTCTTCGGCTACAAGGGCCTCGTCGGCGCGACCATCTCGATCGGCGCCCTGTCGATGAGCGTGTGGGCGCACCACATGTTCGCGACCGGTCAGGTCCTCATGCCGTTCTTCTCGTTCCTGAGTTTCGTCATCGCCGTGCCGACCGGCATGAAGTTCTTCAACTGGATCGGCACCATGTGGCGCGGCCAGATCACCTTCGAGACGCCGATGCTCTTCGCCATCGGCTTCCTGGTGACCTTCCTCTTCGGCGGCCTCTCGGGCGTGCTGCTCGCCAGCCCGCCGATCGACTTCCACGTTTCGGACACGTATTTCGTGGTGGCTCACTTCCACTACGTGCTCTTCGGCACGATCGTGTTCGCGGTGTACGCCGGCATCTACTTCTGGTTCCCGAAGATGACCGGCCGGATGCTCGACGAGCGCCTCGGCAAGATTCACTTCTGGCTCACCACGATCGGCTTCCACACCACATTCCTCGTCCAGCACTGGCTCGGCACCCAGGGCATGCCCCGCCGGTACGCCGACTACCTGGACACCGACGGCTTCGCCGCGCTGAACATGATCTCGACGATCGGCTCGTTCATCACCGGCATCTCGACCCTGCCGTTCCTGTGGAACGTCTGGAAGTCGTACAAGGCGGGCCGCGTGGTCGAGGTCAACGACCCGTGGGGCCACGGCATGTCCCTGGAGTGGGCGACCTCCTGCCCGCCCCCGCTGCGCAACTTCGACAGCATGCCGCGCATCCGCTCGGAGCGCCCGGCCTTCGACGCCCGCTACCCGGCACACGCTCCCGGCCACTCGCTGGACGCCCCGCCTCCGGGCGGCGCCCGCCCGCTGACCCACGAGGCCGACGGCGGCGCGACCTACAGGGAACAGCGCTAGCGCCGCCTGTGCGGCACGTCGAACGCCCCCGGGCCTGGAGACCAGGCCCGGGGGCGTTCGACGTGCCGCACCGTCTCCCGGGCCACCGTCCCGGCTCCCCGGGTGCCGCGCCCGCGTCGGCGTGGCCCGGCGCCGGCTGAGCGGTCGCCTGTCGACCCCGGTGTTGCGCTACCGGACGGTGACGCACAGTCGTGCGGGTGGTGTCTCTCGCTCATGCTCGCCGCCGGACCCGGGATGGCGGGTTCCGGGCCGGGCGACTCCATGACAGATCATGGGAAAGATGTGGCTACCCCGATAGCCATATCTTTCCCATGATCATGAGGTCGAGCGGCGCGGCGGCGGGTTGCGCCGCAGGCGCGACGGCGGCACGCCTCGGCGGCGACATCTCACGAGCTCGGCGCCCGAATTGTCGGTCTTGGCAGGGTTGACCGGGGCCGTTGGGCTGAACTTCGCGGCCTTGCCGTCTGGCAGTGCGAAGACGTCCAGACCATGAACCCGAATCGGTGTCAACCACAACGCGTCGAGATGCCCGGATTGGCCGGATGCGCCTCGGGTTGATTCATGATCGCGGAGCTATGACGGCCTGGAACCCCGCAGAAAACTCCGATCTGTTAAGGCCGCGGCGGAGCGCTGCCAGCCGAGGCGTAAGAGGTGCCTGGCGGGGCTGGACGTGTCACGTGGGTCAGCCGGCCAGCCATGTGGGCGGGTGGCGCGACGGGGAGGCGACACGGGCCGGGGTGTGGTCACGAGGCTGGGGCCGTGTGTCGGCCAAGGCCTGCGGTCCGGCGCGGCGGTGTCCCGATGCTCTTGGGAGCGCCTCCGAGTGCAGGTGGAGGCGCTCCCAAGAGCGAACCGCAAGAGCCACTCAAATGCGTCGATGCCATGAACCCGAAAGGTGGAACGGATGAAGAGTGATCTATGCGTCAGGCGGGCTGGGTCACTCCGCGTTCGCGAGGCTGGGGCAACCGGCCCGAGACGGTGCCGGGTGGGATCGGCACGCCGAGGATGTCGCTGACACCCACCACGGCGAACAGACGTGCGATGAACGGGTTGGGGCGGCGGATGTCGAGCTTGACGCCCATGCTGTGACAGATGCGCTTGGCTACGACAAGGGTGCCGATCCCGGTGGAGTCGAGGAAGGTGACCTTCGCAAGATCGATGACGAGCAGGTCGATACTTCCGTCGAGCACTGAGCTCACTGCGTTACGGAGCTCCTGAGCGGTCTCATAGTCGATTTCGCCACTCAGTGTCAGCAATGCCTCGCGCTGATCCGAAGGGCGAGTCTCGATCGACAACTTCACGTGACCCTCCTGGTGCTGAGCCGTCCACCATGGACGACCCTTCGAGGTCCCGCAAGCGTAGCGAAATCTTGCCTCTTTCGCCACGCTCCGTGTAGGTGCTCCTTACGTTGTGACGTGAGAAGTCCTCACATCGTTCGCGGAACCGCTTGCCCGCATGACGGTACACGCCGCTTGTTACACAGCAAGTCCAACCACGTGCCATCCGCCGGTTGGTCAACCCTCGGCAACGACCGGTTCACCCACAAGGTTCACCCCGGCCTTCCGTAGGGTGACCAGGGCCATCGAGGTCGTGGTAGGTGCGACACCGGCCGTGAGGTCGAGCAACACGGTCGTAACGAAACCCTCACGTGCCGCGTCCATGGCGGTCGCCAGCACGCAGTGGTCGGTCGCGATGCCGACCACGTCGACGTCGGTCACCGCACGCTCGCGCAGCCACGACGCCAGGCCGACGCCGTCGGCCGTGCCCTCGAAGCCCGAGTACGCCGCCTCGTACGCACCCTTCTCGAAGACCGCCTCGATCCGCGACGTGTCCAGCGCCGGGTGGAAGTCGACGCCGCCGGTGCCGACCACGCAGTGTTTCGGCCAGGTCGCGACGTAGTCGGGCTGCGCCGAGAAGTGTGGGCCAGGGTCGATGTGGTGGTCCTGCGTCGCCACGACGTGCTCCCACGACGTGGATGACGGAGCCGTCGACGCCAGCACCTCGGTGATCGCGGCGGCCACCGAGGCGCCACCGGCGACGGCCAGCGAGCCGCCCTCGCAGAAGTCGTTCTGCACGTCGACGATGATCAACGCCCGGGTCATGCGGAGCCTCCTAGCATCGTGACCGGAACCGCCGGGTCGCCGGCGGAGAGCTTGAGCCCCTCCCACGGGATCGAGATGAGGCACTGGCGCAGGTGCTCACGGGAGTCGTGCAGCGTCGGCAGGTCGGGCACGGGCACGCCGTCGCGCAGGAACGCCCGCTGCAGCAGCCGGTCGTGCGGCTCGGGGGCGGGTGCGCCGAGCGAGACGACAACCTCCTCGGTGGCGGTGCCGGTGGGCTTGTGCCGCCGCACCGCCGTCTTCCGCCCGCCGACCGTGGCCTTGTGCTCCGACCGCTTCACCACCGGACGGCCGTCAACCTCGACCAGCTTGTAGACCAGTCCGGCGGTCGGCGCGCCCGAACCCACGACAACCGCGGTGCCGGCGCCGTACGCGTCGACGGGCTCGGCGGCCAGGGCGGCGATGGCGTATTCGTCGAGGTCGCCCGACACGATGATCTGTGTGTCGGTGGCGCCGAGGGAGTCGAGCAGCGCCCGCGACTCCGAGGCGAGCACCGACAGGTCGCCCGAGTCGATGCGGACGGCCCGCAGGTCCGACCCGGCGACGGCGATCGCGTTGCGGATGCCCTGCGCGATGTCGTACGTGTCGACGAGCAGCGTCGTCTGCTTGCCCAGCGCCGCCACCTGGGAGGCGAACGCGGCCTGCTCCGAGTCGTGCAGCAGCGTGAACGCGTGGGCCGCGGTGCCGGTGGTCGGGATACCGTACCGCCGGCCGGCCTCGAGGTTCGACGTGAACGCGAACCCGGCCAGGTAGGCGGCCCGGGCGGCGGCGACGGCCGCCTCCTCGTGCGTCCGCCGGGAGCCCATCTCGATGACCGAGCGCCCGCGCGCGGCGGTCACCATGCGGGCGGCGGCGGCCGCGATAGCGCTGTCGTGGTTGAGCACCGAGAGCACCAGTGTCTCCAGGGCCACACACTCGGCGAACGTGCCGCTCACGGTGAGGATCGGCGAACCGGGAAAGAACAGTTCCCCCTCGGCGTAGCCGTCGATGTCGCCGGAGAAGCGGTAGCCGGCGAGCCACCGCGCGGTCGCCCGGTCGACGACGCCGCGCTCGGTGAGGAACGCGACGTCCTCCTCCGAGAAGCGGAAGTCGGCGATGAGCGACGGCAGGCGGCCGGTGCCGGCGACCACGCCGTAGCGGCGGCCGGTCGGCAGGCGGCGTGCGAAGACCTCGAACACGCAACGCCGGTCGGCGGTGCCGTCACGCAGCGCCGCCGACAGCATCGTCAGCTCGTAATGGTCGGTCAGCAGCGAGCTTGTGGTCACACCGCCAACCCTATTCCACCCCGGATAGGACCCCTGTCACTCCTCCGGCGGCAGGGACCGCAGCGCGGCCGCCAGTTCGGCGCGCCCGGTGACGCCGAGCTTGGCGTACACCCGCATCAAATGGTTGTCGACGGTACGGGAGGACAGGTATAGCTGGTCGGCGATCTCCTTCGACGGCACGCCGGCGGCGGCGAGCTTGGCGATCTGCCGCTCCCGGCCGGTGAGCATCGGCTGCGGTACGACCAGCGCCGGCGTCGCCGCGAGCTGGCACTCGGCCCGCAGCTCGGCGAGGCGCTGCGCCGCGCGCGGGGTCTGCGGCGAACGGATGCTCCGCAGCAGCGTGACGGCCCCGGCGGCGGCCTCCGCGGCGAAGAGGTTCAGCTCCATCTCCGCGAGCTCCTCGGCGACGGCCAGCAGGCTGCCACCGTCCTCCTCGGCGATGGCGCTCACGTGCCACGCGATCGCCGGCGCGAGCCGGCCCTCGACCGTCTGCCCGAGCACGCCGAGCCGCTCGTGGACCTCGGCGGCGAAACCGAGCCGGCCGAGGTGGTAGAGCGCGAACATCTCGTGCGCGGCGAAGCCGTCGCTGCGGTTGCGGGCGGCCAGCAGGCGCAGCACCTCGGCGGCGGTGGGAATGTCGCCGGAGGCCACCGCGACCCACGCCCGGGCCTCCTCCAGCCAGGGGTACAGCACCTCCATCGAGTGGTAGTGCGCCCGCTCGGCCTCGGCGAAGGCCGCGGTGGCGGCCGCCGCGTCGCCGCAGAGGGCCGCGATGTGCGCCCGCTCGGCGTGCGCGAGCGCGACGAAGATCCGGCCGGTGGCCAGCGCCGCGCTCGCCTGGCTGGCCGCCCGGCCGGCCTCCTGGAGACGGCCGCGCAGCCGGGCGGCCTGGGCCCGGACGATCTGGAGATAACCGGAGCCGAGCAGGAAGTTGCCCGCGTCGGCCATGCCGGCGAACTCGGCGGCGACGATCGCGTCGACGGCCTCGAGGTCGGCGGCGAGGATCATCGCCGTGCCGCGGGCCAGTTCGACGCCGAGCTGAATGTACGGCACCTCGGCCCGCCACTGGGCGGCGTCGGCGTCGAGTGCGGCCATCGCCTTCACCGTCTGCACCGGGGCGCCGCGCATCGCCTGGAGGTGGCCCATGATGCTGCGGGCCAGCGCGCGGGGGCCCGGGGCGCTGGCCGGGCTGTCCAGCACGGTCCGGGCCAGGGTCAGGGCCTGGCCGGAGTCGCCGCGGTGCAGCCGCATGGTGGACTCGACGGCCAAGGCGAGCGAGCGCTCCCGCAGGTCGGTGAGCTTCTGCGCCTGCCGGTCGAGCTCGTCGACGGTCGTCGGGTCGCCGAGGCCCCAGTGCGAGGTGATGTGCCGGACGGCGAGCCAGCGGCTGCGCTGCGCCTCGTCGATGATCTGGTCCTCGTTCTCGTCGAGGATCCGCGCGCCCTCCTCGGGGCAGTTGGCGAACATCAGGATCGTCGCGAGCGTCTCGGCCGCGTCGAATCCGCCGCCCGCCGCGACGGCGGCCTTGCCGAGCCGCATCGCGAGGGCCATGTCGTACGTCGCGAACGCGAGGCGGCAGGCGTTGAGCAGTTGCACCGGGTCACGCGCGGTGTCGCTGTCGAGCCGCCACACCGCGACCCGCAGCAGGTCGTCACGGCGCCGGGCGCCGCTGTCCTCGACGAGCGTGGCGAGCTGGTCCAGCAGCCGGCGGAACCGGGTGACCGGGCAGCGGCGGCGGACGACCTCGCCGTACAGCGGATGGGCCAGATGGACCGTGGTGCGCCGGTCCTCGACCACGACCCGGATGAGCTGCCGCTCCTCGGCTGTCTCCACGGTGGCCAGGTCGGTCGCGTTGACCAGCAGCGGCAGGCCGATCGGCTCGCCGAAGGCGACCAGCTCGAGCACCGCCCGCTCCTGCGGGGTGAGCTTGCCGATGCGCGCGTCGACCACCTCGGTCAGCGTCGGCGCCAGGTCGACCTTGCCGGTCCACCGCTGCATGCCGTAGCTCTCGATGACCTCGCCGGCGGAGTGCGCGGCGATCACCAGCTCGCGCAGCAGCAGGGCGTTGCCCTGGGAGAGCTGCCAGAGCCGATCGACGGACGCCGAGTCGACCGGGCCGCCGAGCACCTGCTGGAGCAGGTCGGAGGTCTCCTGGAGGGTCAGCGGGCTGAGCTCGAACCGCTCGACCAGGTCGTCCTTCCACAGGGCGCTGATCGGATCGTGGACCGGCTCGCCGGTGCGGACCGTGCCGATGACCGTCGCGTTCTCGGAGCGGGCCACGTAGTAGACCAGTGCCGCCGACAGCGGGTCGAGCAGGTGGGCGTCGTCGATCGCCACGACGATCGGCCGGCCGGCCGCCTGCCGGTGCAGTGCGTCGACCGCCCAGCGCAGCAGCCCGGCGGGCGAGCCGCCCGCGGGTTGGTCGGGCGGCAGCACCTGGGCCAGTCCGCCGAGGGGGAGTCCGGCCGTCGCGGCGTTGGCGGTCGCCGTCCAGACGGCGAGTCTGTCCTGGTCAAGGGCGTTGACGCCTTCTCTTGGCAATCGACTCTTGCCGATTCCGGGCGGTCCGCCGAGAATCAGACCGCGACCGGTCGAACCGGATGCGGCCTCGGCGACTCGGATCAGCTCTGCGTTTCGACCGACGAAGCTCCAGGGAGGCACGGTCGCAGCATATCGATAGGTTGATTACTGCGAGTACCAGCGGAAGCGACAACTTGAGTAAGGCGTTCGGATTCAGTTGAGTAGCAGTCACCCTGCTGTCGTAAGTGCACGTTCACGTAGCGTTCCGATGCCGCTCGCGGATCGGTCCGCATTGCGTGCGGAAGGTACATCCCGGGCGCGCACAAGGAGGTCACACATGGGGTCTGGACTCATGCAGGCACCGCTGATCGATCTGAGTGTCACGACGCCCGGCGCCGAGGTGACGACCGGCAGTCCGGCGTCCGCGATGCCGATCCGCGGCAGCCGCCATCGGCGGATGTCATCCCAGGCCCGACCGGCGCCGGGGCCGCGGTCCTGCGTCGTGGTCGCCGGCTCCCCGTCGAGCGGGAAGACCGCCCTGGTCGACGCGCTGATCTGCCGTACCGCGCAGGACGACGTGCCGGCGGGGGACGGCTGGCGCGTGTTCCGCCACGGCGAGGAGCCCGGCGTGCAGGCGTTCGTGCCGGGGCATCGCGAGCCCCGGCCGCCGGCCGCGTCGAAGAGCGGCGCCCAGCGGCCCGCCCGCCGGACCGAGATCACTCACCCGGCGGCCCTGCTCAAGCGCGTGGCCCTGGTCGACACGCCCGGCAGCGGGGGCCTGGACACCGCCAACGCCGAGATCGTCCTCGACGCCGCCGAGCACGGGCTCGGGCTGCTCTTCGTGGTCGACGCCGGCGCACCGCTGTCCCGCGCCGACCTCGACCTCCTCGCCGTCGCGGCCGAGCGGGTGGAGCGGATCGCGCTGGTGCTCACCCGCATCGACCAGCAGGACCACTGGCCCGAGATGCTCGCCACGAACCGGGCGCTGCTCGCCTCCCGCGGTCCGCGCCTGGCCACCGCATCGTGGTTCCCGGTCTCGCTCGACCCGGCCGGGATCTTCGGCGTCGCCGAGCTGCGCCACCAGCTCGAGGCCTGGTCCGACCAGCGCGCGGCCCCCACGGCCCGGCCCGCCGCGGTCGCCGCGGTGACCGTCTCGGCCGTCGGTGACACCTGGCAGGAGCGCCTCGACCGGGAGGTCGAGGCGCGCCGCCTCGCCGCGGTCCAGCAGGTCTCGATCAACCTGGCCACCATCCACGTGCGTTGCGTCCAGGAGCTCGGGTCGGGCAAGGGGTGCCCGGAGCTGCCGTATGTCCTCGACCGCGAGCTGCACGCGCTGTCCGTCCGCACGACCCGCCGGCTGCGCGCCGACACCCGCGAGGTGATCGGCGCGGTCTTCGGCGAGCTGCTCGACGAGGCGCCGGACGAGGCGATCCTGCGGCGGATCGGGGTCGCCGCCCGGCGGGCCGCCGAATCGCTGCACGACGACGGCCGGGAGCGCGACCGGGCGCTGCTGGTGACCACCACCTCGGCCGTCGCCGTGCTCACCGGCGCCGCGGCGGTCGACAACCTGTCCGCGGTGGGTGATGCCGACTGGGCCGGCGGGGCCGACGGGGTGCTGCCGCCGCTGGGCGTCGGGCTCAACGCTAGCTGTTATGCGATGTGGCAACCGAAAGCGTCACCCGGCGGGCCGCCCAAGCTGCCGGACAAGAAGGACTGTCGGCGGTGGCTGCAACACGCCCTGCGCGAGGTCGAGGTCGAGGTCGGGCATGAGCTCGGCGAGCGGTACGCCGAGCTGCGTCAGGCACTCGCCGTCATCGCTGGGGATGCGGTCGACCATGGCGTGCTGCTCGCTTGATGGCACCATGTTGGTATGGCGGCGCCGCAGGTCCTACCGATCGAAGAGACCCACGTCGAGGTTGACGAGGTGTCCCAGGCCGACCGTCCGTGGGTGACGGTGGTCTGGAACGATCCCGTCAACCTGATGAGCTACGTCACCTGGGTTCTGCAGAAGCTCTTCGGGTACAGCAAGGAAAAGGCCGAACGCCTGATGCTCGACGTGCACCACAAGGGCAAGGCGATCGTCTCCAGCGGCCCGCGTGAGCGGATGGAGTACGACGCCTCCCGTTTGCAGGCGTATGGCCTCTGGGCGACGGTGGACAAGTCGTGACGATGTTCGTGCGCTCCGGCACGGTCTGCGTGGCACGGTTCGGCCCGGCCGAGGCGGCCGTGCTCAACGAGGTCATGCTCGAGGTCGTCACCCTCCTCTCCGAGGGCTTCGACCGGACCGATCCGGTGATCGAGCGGCTGTTCCCCGACGTGTACCGCGACGACGCCGCCGCGTCGGCCGACCTGCGCCGCTACACGGAGGACGACCTCCGCTCGGCGAAACTCGAGCAGGCGGCCATGCTCCTCGACGCGCTGCCGGTGGAGGGTGGCGAGGTGGCCCTCGACGAGGAGCAGGCCGAGGCGTGGCTGCGCGCGCTGACCGACGTCCGGCTGACGCTGGGCCTGCGGCTGGGCATCATCGACGACGACGTCGACATCGAGGCCGAGCTCGACGAGGCCATCCTCAAGGACCCCACGTCTCAGCGGGTGGGTCAGCTATCCATCTATCAGTACCTGACCTATCTCCAGGAGTCTCTGGTGGGCGCACTCATGGGGTGAGGCCCGTCACGGGCAAGTCGCACCCAGGTTTCGGTAGGCTGTCAGTCGTGCTGACCATCGACGCCGCGATCCTCGACGCGATCGTTGCGCATGCCCGCCGGGACCACCCGGACGAGGCGTGCGGCATCGTCGCGGGTCCGGCGGGTTCGGACCGGCCCGTGCGGCACGTGCCGATGGAGAACGCGGCCCGCTCGATGACGTTCTACGAGTTCGACTCGAAGGAGCAACTGCGGCTGTGGCGCGAGATGGACGACGCGGACGAGGAGCCGGTCGTCGTCTACCACTCACACACCGCCACGGAGGCCTACCCCTCGCGGACCGACGTGTCCTTCGCCGGCGAGCCCAACGCGCACTACCTGCTGGTCTCGACCCGTGATCCGGTGCGGACGGAAATTCGATCGTTCCGCATCGTGGACGGAGTCATCACCGAAGAGCCAGTTCAGGTAGTTAATGCCGCCGTGGACCAGCACGCCGTCCAGTCCTACCTCTTCGGGCAGAGCCCGGCGACCGTCGACTACGAGTGTTCCGCGGGCTGACCACCTCGCCCGCAGCACCGTCCTGTCCAGTCGTCGACCGCTTCAGCTCGTACCAGAGGAGAAAACATCATGGCCATCGAGGTTCGCATCCCGACCATCCTGCGCAGCTACACCGGTGGCGCCAAGATCGTCGAGGGCGCCGGGGACACCATCGCCGACCTGCTGACCGACCTGGACACCCGCCACTCGGGGATCAAGGACCGGCTCATCACCGGGGAGGGCAACCTGCACCGCTTCGTCAACGTGTACATCAACGACGAAGACGTCCGGTTCCTCGGCGCGCTCGACGCGAAGCTCAACGACGGCGACTCCGTGACGATCCTGCCCGCCGTCGCGGGCGGCGCACTGGCGTTCGCCGCCGCCCACGCGCTGCGGGGCTGACCCCCGTGGCGCGCTACGAGTCCCTCCTCGACGCGTGCGGAAACACGCCGCTCATCGGGCTGCCGCGGCTCTCGCCGAGCCCCGAGGTCCGGCTGTGGGCGAAGCTCGAGGACCGCAACCCGACGGGGAGCGTCAAGGACCGCGTGGCGCTCTGGATGGTGAAGACGGCCGAGGAAGCCGGCCGTCTTCGCCCCGGTGACACGATCATCGAGCCGACGAGCGGCAACACCGGCATCGCCCTCGCGATGGTGGCGAAGCTGCGCGGATACCGGCTGGTGTGCGTGATGCCGGAAAACGTCTCGTCCGAGCGGACCGCACTCCTGCGCATGTACGGCGCGGAGATCATCCTCTCGCCGGCGGCCGGCGGCTCCAACCGGGCCGTGGCCGTGGCCAAGGAGATCGCCGCGGAGCACCCCGACTGGGTGATGCTCTACCAGTACGGCAACGAGGCCAACGCGCGCGCCCACTACGAGTCGACCGGGCCGGAGATCCTGCGCGACCTGCCGACGATCACGCACTTCGTGGCCGGACTCGGCACCACCGGCACCCTGATGGGCGTCGGGCGGTTCCTCCGCGAGAAGGTCGAGGACGTCGACATCATCGCCGCCGAGCCGCGCTACGGCGAGCTGGTCTACGGCCTGCGCAACCTCGACGAGGGCTATGTGCCGGAGTTGTACGACGCGACGGTGCTGACCCGCCGGTTCTCCGTCGGCACCCGCGACGCCGTGCTGCGTACCCGCCAGCTCGTCGAGGTCGAGGGGATGTTCGCCGGATTCTCCACCGGCGCCGTTCTGCACGCCGCTCTCGCGGTCGCGCACCAGGCGCTCAAGGCGGGCAAGCAGGCCGATGTGGTGTTCCTGGTCGCCGACGGCGGCTGGAAGTACCTGTCGACCGGCGCATACGGCGGCACGCTCGCCGATGCCGAGAACGCGCTCGATGGGCAGCTCTGGGCCTGACGTACCGGACCTACCACCCGGTCACGATCCAGCCGGCCACCAGGCTCACCGACGCCGCGCCGAGCAGCGCGAACGGGAGCCGGCGGCGGTGCACGCTCGCAAACGAGCCGATCGTGCACGCCAGCCCGACCAGGCCGATCACGACGACCGTCGGGGTGTACCAGGGGCGGTACTGCGCGATCAGGCCCACGAACGCCCGCAGGGCCACCGCCATGCCGCCCAGCCCCAGCGCGGCCGCCCACGCGCACACCGCGGCCAGATGGCGCGGCTCGGGAGCGGGATCGGCCTCGGTCGGCAGACGGAACGCGGCCGGGAGTTGCCGCCGCAGCCGCCGGGCCACCCGGGACACGTCAACGCTCACGTCCGCCTCCTCTGGTCAGATCCGCACCGGGCCGACCGACGCCTGCGGCGCGTGACCTCAGAACTCACTGCGTGCAACGACAGTGGTCGCGGATCGTGACGCTGCCCTGTCACGTTGGCGACATCTCCAGGCTGATCGTTCAGCCTCCGCTGCCAGTCCGGCGTAGGCTGCGCACGGTGACGGACCTTGCCCAGCGGCAGCAACCGGCCGGGCAGTCCCCGGCGGTCCGATCATGGGATCTATCCTCACCTGGCCGGAGTGATCCAAAGATCGGCGTGCAGACAGGAGACGGCGGGTTGAGGGCAGCATGAGGCTCACGGTTCTCGGCTGCGCCGGCAGCTTTCCCGGCCCGGAGGCCCCCTGTTCCGCCTACCTCGTGGAGGCGGAAGGCTTCCGCCTGCTCGTCGACTTCGGCCCGGGGTCCATGTCCACGCTCCAGCGGTTCTCCGGGCTCTACAACATCGACGCGATCCTCCTGACGCACCTGCACTGCGACCACATGCTCGACGCCTGCTCGTACATCGTGGCCCGGCGCTACGCGCCCTCCGGCTCGCTCCCGCCCCTGCCGGTGTACGCGCCGATCGCCGCCCCCGAGCGGATCGCCGCCGCCTACGGCGGGGAAAACGAGCCGATGACGATCAGCGACGTCTACACCTTCTACGCGCTCCAGCCGGGCAGCTTCCCGATCGGTCCGTTCCAGGTGACCGTCGACCGGGTCAACCATCCCATCGAGACCTACGGGGTGCGGATCGAGCACCAGGGCCGCGTGCTGACCTACTCGGCCGACACGGCTTCCTGCGAGGCGCTGATCCGCCTGGCCCAGGGCGCGGACCTGTTCCTGTGCGAGGCGAGCTACCTCGACGGCGCGGACAACCCGCCGGACCTCCACCTCACCGGCCGGGAGGCGGCCGAGCACGCCACCAAGGCGGGCGTGGGCAAGCTCCTGCTCACCCACCTGGTGCCGGCCTGGGTGAGTGAGGCGCTGACACTGGAGGCGGCATCGTCAGCCTTCGACGGACCCATCGAGGTTGCTCGACCCGGCGCGAGGTACGACATCTAGGCCCTCGCTTGCCGCCCGGCCTGCTCCGCCTCGGCTGGGCCGAGTGGCGCCACGGCTTCCCGCTCGGCACCGCCGACCTCCTCGACTTTCGGCTCCCCGACGCCGGGCGCGAAGCGGCACGGGGCGACGGCGTGTCGGGCAAGGTCGCTTGACTAGGGTGGGCGGTATGGCTCGACCCGATGGACGCGCAGCAGACCAACTTCGACCTGTTTCGATCACCCGCCAGTGGAGCATGCACCCGGAGGGGTCCGTGCTCATCGAGTTCGGCGCCACGCGGGTCTTGTGCACCGCCAGCGTCACCGAGGGCGTGCCGCGGTGGCGGAAGGGGTCCGGCCTGGGCTGGCTCACCGCTGAATATGCCATGTTGCCCCGCGCGACGACGACCCGCAGCGACCGGGAGAGCGTCAAGGGCAAGATCGGCGGGCGGACGCACGAGATCTCCCGACTCATCGGGCGCAGCCTGCGGGCCTGCATCGACCTGAAGGCCCTCGGCGAGAACTCGATCGTCCTCGACTGCGACGTGCTGCAGGCCGACGGCGGCACCCGCACCGCCGCGATCACCGGCGCCTACGTGGCCTTGCACGACGCGGTGGCGTGGCTGGCGGCGCAGCGCAAGCTGGCCGGCAAGCCTTCCGAGGTGCTGCACCGTTCCGTTTCGGCGGTCAGCGTCGGCATCATCGGCGGTGAGCCGCGCCTCGACCTGTGCTACGAGGAGGACGTCATCGCCGACGTCGACATGAACGTGGTCTGCACCGGCGCCGGCGACTTCGTCGAGGTCCAGGGCACCGGTGAGCAGTCGGTCTTCAGCCGGGCCGAGCTCGACACGCTCGTCGACCTGGGCGCCCTGGGCTGCACCGAGCTCCACGCCCTCCAGCAGAAGGCGATCGCCGAATGAAGCTGCTGCTCGCGACCCGGAACAAGAAGAAGCTCGTCGAGCTGCGCCGAGTCCTGGAGGAGGCGGCCAGCGAGGTCGAGCTGCTCGGCCTGGACGACGTCGAGACGTATCCCGAGGCCCCGGAGACGGGTCTCACCTTCGAGGAGAACGCGCTCATGAAGGCCCGCGAGGCCGTCCGCTACACCGGTCTGCCCAGTGTCGGCGACGACTCGGGCCTGGCCGTGGACGCCCTCAACGGCATGCCGGGCGTCTTTTCTGCCCGCTGGTGTGGCCTGCCGAGCGGCGCCCCCGACCGCGACGGCGCCAACCTCCGCCTGGTCCTGGCCCAGCTTGGCGATGTCCCCGACGAGCACCTCGGCGGCGCGTTCGTCTGCGCCGCCGCGCTGGCCTGGCCCGACGGCCGCGAGGTCGTGGTCCGCGGCGAGATGCGCGGCCACCTGATCCGCGCCCCGCGCGGCGACGGCGGCTTCGGCTACGACCCGATCTTCGTCGCCGACGGCTACGACAAGACAACCGCCGAACTGTCCCCAGCGGACAAGGACGCGATCAGCCACCGCGGCAAGGCGTTCCGCGCCCTGGCCGCCCACCTCTGATCCTTCCTTTCCGCTCAGGTCGGCCGTCCGGTCACCGGACTGCTCGGGCTGGCTGGGACGTCACAGGCGTCCCAGCCAGCGACGTCGGCGCTGCGGATTGCGTGAGGTCCCGGCGGCTCTGGCGCGCCGTGCCGCTGGCCCTCTCGCACGCCGCAGGTCCTCCCGATCAGTCGAGCGGGCCGGTCGTCTGCTCGATCTCGGCGCGCAGCTCCCGGGATGAGATGAGCGAGCGAGCCGCTTCGAGCACCGGAGCCAGGAACATGTCGGGCCCCGGCCCTCCCGCGAACCGCTCGACCGTCGCCACCGCCAGCCGCCCGGCCGGCGACGGTCGCAACGGGGCACGAAGCTGGATGCCGCGGACCGCGGACAGCAACTCGACCGCCAGGATGCTGCAGACGTTGTCGAGGACGGTGCGGAGTTTGCGGGTCGCGGCCCAGCCCATCGAGACGTGATCCTCCTGCATGCCCGACGTCGGCAGCGAGTCGACGCTGGCCGGCGCCGCCAGCCGCCGGTTCTCCGCGACGATGCCCGCCGCCGTGTATTGCGCGATCATCAGCCCCGAATTCACTCCCGGGTCGGGTGTCAGGAACGGCGGCAGGTCCCGCGACCGGCACACGTCGAGGAGCCGGTCCACGCGCCGTTCCGCGATCGCCCCGACCTCCGACGCGGCGATGGCCAGGTAGTCCGCGGCGAAGCCGAGCGGCGCACCGTGGAAGTTGCCCGTCGACTCCACCCGGCCGTCCGGCAGTACGACCGGGTTGTCCACGATCGACCGCAACTCCCGGCCGGCGACCGTGATCGCGAACTCCAGTGTGTCCCGTGCCGCCCCGGCAACCTGCGGCGCGCACCGCATCGAGTACGCGTCCTGCACGGCGTGTACCAGGTCGTTGCGGTGCGAGTCCATGATCGGCGAGTGCTGCAGAAGCCGGTGAATGTTGGCCGCCGACGCCGCCTGGCCGGGATGTGGCCGGATGGTGTGCAGTTCGGGCATGAACGGCCGGTCGGAGCCGAGCATCGCCTCGATCGACAGCGCGGCGGTCACGTCCGCCATGGTGAACAGGTGCGCGGCGTCCTTGATCGCCAAGAGCAGCATGCCCAGCATGCCGTCGGTCCCGTTGATGAGGGCCAGCCCCTCCTTCGACGACAGCTCGATCGGCTTGACGCCGGCGACGGCCGCGGTGATCCGGCTGCCGTCTTTGGCCAGGATCCAGCCCTCACCGATGAGCACCAGCGCACAGTGCGCCAGCGGCGCCAGGTCACCGGACGCGCCGAGCGAGCCGTGCTCGGGCACCCACGGCGTGATGTCGGCGTTGAGCAGATCGACGAGCGCCTGGGCGACCTCGGGCCGTACCCCGGACCGGCCCATGGCGAGCGAACGTATCCGCAGCAGCATCATCGCCCGCACGACCTCGCGCGGCATCGGAGCGCCGATGCCTGCCGCGTGCGAGCGGATGAGCGCATGCTGCAGCTCGGCCCGTCGCTCGGGCGCGATGAACGTGTTGGCGAGAGCGCCGAAGCCGGTCGACACCCCGTAGACCGGGCGGCCTTCCCGCTCGATGCCGTCGACGATGGCCCTGCTCGCACGCATGGCGTCGAGTGCGTCCTGCGCGAGGGTTACCCGCGCGTTGCCCCGGGCGACCGCGACGAGGTCGTCGGGGGTGATGCCAGAGGCGGTGATGGTGATCAAACCAGCTCCCCATTGAGCACGACGGTGGTTGTCAACGGCACCCCGGGCCGGTAGGCCAGGTGCAGGTGTGAGGGGGCGTCGAGCATGAGCAGGTCGCCCCGCGCCCCGACGGTGAGGCGGCCGATGTCACCGCGGCGCAGTGCGGCCGCCCCGCCCCTTGTGGCCGCGAGCACCGCCTCGGCCGGTGTCATGGCCATCTCTCGCACCGCGAGCGCGATGCAGAAGGGCATCGACGTGGTGAACGACGACCCCGGGTTGCAGTCCGTGGCCAGCGCGACGGTCGCGCCCGCGTCGAGCAGCGCCCGCGCCGGCGGGTAGGGCGACCGGGTGGAGAACTCGGCGCCGGGCAGCAACGTGGCCACCGTCGCGGAGCCGGCGAGCGCGTCGATGTCGGCCCGGCTCAGGTGCGTGCAGTGGTCGGCGGAGGCGGCGTTGAGCTCGACCGCGAGCCGCACACCGGGTCCCTCCGTCAGTTGGTTAGCGTGAACGCGCACACCCATCCCGGCGTCCGCGCCGACGGTCAGGATGGCGCGCGAGTGGTCAGCGTCGAACGCCCCCCGCTCGCAGAACACGTCGATCCACCGCGCGCCTGCCGACCGGGCGGCGGTGAGCATCGGGCCACAGACCAGTCCGACGTAGTCGTCGGGCCGGTCGGCGTATTCGGCCGGCACGACGTGCGCACCGAGGAACGTCGTCTCGGTCGTGAACTCGCGGGCGATCCGCAGCGAGCGCGCCTCGTCGGTGACGTTCAGCCCGTAACCCGACTTGATCTCCATCGTGGTCGTGCCTTGCCGCAGCGCCTCGCCGCGCAGCCGGGCCACGTTCGTCCGTAGTTGCTCGTCGCAGGCGGCGCGGGTCGCGCCGACCGTGGTGCGGATCCCGCCGCCGGTATACGGCTGGCCGGCCATCCGCGCCGCGAACTCGGCAGCCCGGTCCCCGGCGAACACGAGATGGGCGTGACTGTCCACGAACCCCGGCAGCACCGCGGCTCCGCCGGCGTCGACCCGCGCATCGGCGGCCGGAGCGTCGGCCGCCCGTCCGATCCACTCGACCCGCCGATCATCGATCACCAGCGCGGCGTTGCGCCGGATGCCGAGCGACCCCTCGCCCCACGCGGGGTCGGCAGTGACCAGCTCGCCGATGTTGGTGATCAGCAAGGACCTCATCGGATCGCCCCCGCCAGCGCGGCGCCGACGTCCGGCAACGCGATGTGGACGCCGCCCCTGACCACCACTTGCCCGTCGATCACCACGTGCCGCACGTCGGCGGCGGTCGCCGCGAAGTAGATCGCATCGGGCTCGCACCCCGCCGTCCGCGGCGTGTCCAGGGCCACGGTGACCAGATCGGCACGTGCGCCGACGGCGATCGTGCCGGCGTCCGGCCAGCCGAGCGCGACATGCCCGGCGACGCTCGCCGCGCCCAGCAGCTCGTCAGCCGTGAAATGCCCCCGGTGCTCGGTGTGCAGCCGTTCGTGCATCTCCACGCCCCGAGCCTCCTCGAACAGGTCGATGACGGCATGGCTGTCACTGCCCAGACTGAGCGGGCTGCCTGCGTCGGTCAGCGCACGGGCGTGGCCGATGCCGTCGGCGAGGTCCCGCTCGGTCGTCGGACAGAAACAGACGCCGGTGCCGGTGTCGCCCAACTCCGTGCGGTCGGTGTCGGTGAGGTGCGTGGCGTGGACCGCGGTCACCCGCGCACCGAGCAGCCCACGGTCGGCGAGCAGCTCCGTGGGGGTGCGGCCGTGCACCGCCTGACAGGCCTCGTTCTCCGCGCGTTGCTCCGACAGGTGTACGTGTGTGGGCATGCCCTCGGTCCGATACGCGAATCCGGCCAGCAGGTCGGCCGGAACGGCCCGCACGCTGTGCGCGGCCGCGCCGATCCTCGCGTGCGGCTGGGCCTTCAGCCGCTCGACCCGCTCGGACCAGCCGTCCAGCGAACCGTCGCTGAAGCGCCGCTGGACGCCTTCCAGCGGTTTGCCGTCGACACTCGCCGACAAGTACAGCGTGTCGAGCAGCGTGATCCTGATGCCCGCGTCGGCGGCCGCCGCGAGCAGCGCCTCGCCCATCGCGTTGGGCTCGTCATACGGGGTGCCGTCGGGGCCGTGGTGCAGGTAGTGGAACTCGCCGACGCAGGTGATGCCCGCCAGCGCCATCTCCGCGTATACAGCGCGGGCGAGCGTGTGATACGAGTCCGGGTCGAGCGCGCCGGCCACGGCGTACATCTGCTCGCGCCACGTCCAGAACGTGCCCCGGCCTCGCTGGGTGCGTCCGCGCAGCGCGCGGTGGAAGGCGTGCGAGTGAGTGTTGGCCAGCCCCGGCAGCGTCAGTCCCGGCAGCCGCACCACGTCGCTGGCAGCCGGCGCATTCGGAGGTGTCCGCGGAGTGACCGCGGTGAACCGACCGTCGGCAACCTCGACGAGCACGTCTGCCGCGACGCCTGTCGGCAGCCAGGCGCGCTCGCAGTGATACCGCACGGGCGACCGATTCACTGGCATAGCCGCGCCAAGAGGTCCGCGAGCTTCTCGACACCCATCGCGCAGTCAGCGTCCGATGCCGACTCCTGCGGTGCGTGGGAGATGCCGGTTGGATTGCGCACGAACAGCATGGCGGCGTCGACGTGCCCGGCGAGCACCCCGGCGTCATGCCCGGCGCCGGTCGGGAGCACGGGGGCGTTGAGCTCCAGCGCGGCGAGCCGGCTGACCTCGCCGGCGAACGCGACCTCGCTCGTCGACGACTCCGCCGTCATCTTCACCAGCGTGCCGTCGGTCAGCGCGCGCTCCTCGGCACGCTGGTGGACCACCTCGACCAGTCGTCGCAGGGTGTCCTCGTCGGCCGCTCGGGCATCGAGCCAGGCGGAGGCCCGCGCCGCGATCGCATTGGTGGCATTGGGGGCGACGTCGACCCGGCCGACGGTGGCGTGGGCGCCGTGCAGCCGGGCGGCCTCCTCGGCGGCCAGCACGGTGTGGGCGAGGGTGAGCATCGGATCGTGACGGTCCGACATACGGGTTGTCCCCGCGTGGTTGCCCTCGCCTGTGAAGTCGAACCGGTAGCGGCCGTGCGGCCAGATGGCGCTGGCCACGCCGATCGGCGCGTCGATGTGATCGAGGGCCCGGCCCTGCTCCACGTGCAGTTCCACAAAGGCGGCGATGCGTGCCAGCCGCTCGGGATCGGGTCCCAGTCGCTCCGGGTCGAGGCCGACCCTGCTGATCGCCTCGCCGAGACGCACGCCCTCCCGGTCGCGGAGCTGCAGCGCCTTGGCCGGGTCGAATGCGCCGGTGAGCAGTCGTGAGCCCAGGCACGGCACGCCGAACCGGGCGCCCTCCTCCTCGGTGAACGCGACCACCGCCAGCGGGCGGGCGGGCGTGACACCACGCTCGCGGAGCACATCGACGGCTAGCAGGCCGGAGACGACACCGAGTGGGCCGTCATACGCGCCACCGTGGGGCACCGAGTCGAGGTGGCTGCCGGTCACGACCGCCCTGTCGCCTTCCGGCTCGCCCCACCAGGCCCACAGATTGCCGTTGCGGTCGATTTCCACCTCGAGATCGCGGTCCAGTGCTTCCTCGACGAACCACTCGCGGCAGGCCAGGTCGGTGTCGGTCCACGACTGGCGGATGTAGCCGCCGTCGTCCCCGACCTTGCCGATCGGGCTCAGCGATTCCCAGAGCGCGGCGAACCGCTCGGTGCTCATCATGCCGACTCTCCCATCGGTACGCGGAGACCGGCCGAGCCGGCCACCTCGACGGCGTCCTCATAGCCTGCGTCGACGTGGCGGAGCACGCCCATCGCCGGGTCGTTGGTCAGGACCCGGGCCAGCTTCTGCGCCGCCAGCTCGGTGCCGTCGGCGACCGAGACCTGCCCGGCGTGGATCGACCGGCCGATCCCGACCCCGCCGCCATGGTGGATCGAGACCCACGACGCGCCCGACGCCGTGTTGACCAGCGCGTTGAGCAACGGCCAATCGGCGATCGCGTCGGAGCCGTCGCGCATGGCCTCCGTCTCGCGGTACGGCGAGGCGACCGAGCCGGTGTCGAGGTGGTCGCGGCCGATGACGATCGGCGCCCCGAGCGTGCCGTCGGCCACCATCTCGTTGAACCGTAGCCCGGCCTTGTCACGCTCGCCCTGGCCGAGCCAGCAGATCCGCGCCGGCAGACCCTGGAACGCGACCCGCTCACCGGCCATCGTGATCCAGCGGCGCAGCGACTCATTCTCCGGGAAGAGGTCGAGGATCGCGCGGTCGGTCGCGGCGATGTCAGCCGGGTCGCCGGACAGCGCGGCCCAGCGGAACGGCCCCCTGCCCTCGCAGAACAGCGGCCGGATGTACGCCGGGACGAAGCCGGGGAAGGCGAACGCTCTGTCGAAGCCGCCGAGCTGAGCCTCGCCGCGGATGGAGTTGCCGTAGTCGAACACCTCGGCACCGCGGTCGAGGAACCCGACCATCGCTTCGACGTGACGAGCCATGGAGTGGCGGGCACGCTCGGTGAACTCTTCGGGCTTCCGCGCCGCGTAATCGGCGACGTCTTCCGGCTCGACACCACTCGGCACGTAGGAGAGCGGGTCGTGTGCCGACGTCTGGTCCGTGACGATGTCGACCGGCACGCCCATCCGCAGCAGTTCCGGCACGAGCAGCGCCGCATTGCCCACCACGCCGACCGACAGCGGCTGACGCGCGATCTGCGCCTCCACCGCCAGTCGGACGCCGGCCTCCAGCGAGTCCGCGATGACGTCGAGATAGCGGGTGGCCACACGCCGCTCCAGGCGGGCGCGATCGACGTCGATGATCAGGCATGCGCCGCCGTTCATCGTGACGGCCAGCGGCTGGGCGCCACCCATCCCGCCACAGCCGGCGGTCAGCGTGAGCGTGCCCGCCAGGGTTCCGCCGAACCGCTTCTCCGCGACGGCGGCGAACGTCTCATAGGTGCCCTGCAGGATGCCCTGCGTGCCGATGTAGATCCACGAGCCGGCGGTCATTTGGCCATACATGGTCAGGCCGAGGGCTTCGAGCCGGCGGAACTCGGGCCAGGTGGCCCAGTCGCCGACCAGGTTGGAGTTGGCGATGAGCACGCGCGGTGCCCACTCGTGGGTCTGCAACACGCCGACCGGACGGCCGGACTGCACCAACATCGTCTCGTCGGGTGCCAGGGTCGTGAGCGTGCGGACCAGGGCCCGGAACGACGGCCAATCACGGGCCGCCTTGCCGGTGCCGCCGTAGACGACCAGATCCTGCGGACGCTCGGCCACGTCGGGGTCGAGGTTGTTCATGAGCATGCGCAGGGCGGCCTCCTGCTGCCAGCCACGCGCCGTCAACTGGGTGCCCCGAGGGGCGCGGATCGGTTCCATGGGACTCCTCGGCTAGGGCAGGAAAACCTGGCGGGTGGCGGCAGACCGCTCGAATGCCTCGAGCCGTGCCTGGGTCTCGGTCGGTGCGGCGTCGCACATCGCCTGCAGCAGCATCGTGACCATCGCGGACGGGGCGGCGTGCAGGTCGAACACCAGCCGCGACCCCACGGCGGCGGGCAGGACCAGGTCGGACTCGGCGGCGGCCGGACTGACCGGTGAGTCGGTCACGGTCACCACGCGGAGCCCGGCGGCCCGCGCGTCGCGCAGAGCGTCGACCGCCTCGCGCGGATAGCGGGGCAACACAAACGCCAGCATCGCAACTGCGCCTGCCGCATGTGCCTGTTCCAGCCGATCCGCCAGCAGGCTTCCCTGCTCGCGCAGCAGCCGGACGTCGGGGTGCACCTTTGCCGCGAAGTAGGCGAACGAACTCGCGAGCGCTGCGGCCGCCCGCATGCCGAAGACCGGCAACGGTCGGCTCTCGATGAGCAGACGACCGGCCTCGGCCAGCGGTGCCGGATCGCGGAGGGCCTCGGAGAGACGTTGCAAATTGGCGATCTCGGCGCTCAGTGCCCGCTGGTACTGGTTCGTGGGCGCGTCTCCCGAACCCGCGTCCACTGTGGACGAGGCGTGCTGGTAGCCGTCGAACGTCACCCGCAGCCGGTCGCGCAGCGCCGGATAGCCGTCGAAACCCAGCGCGGTCGCGAATCGAGTGACGGACGGCTGGCTCACCCCGGCCAGCGCCGCCAGATCGCCGCTGGAGAGATAACCGGCCCGGCCGGCATGGTCGACCAGGCAGCGTGCGATGCGCCGCTGTGCGGGCGTCAACCGCTGCCCGTCGAACAATTCCAGCACCCGCTGGACCGGTGACGTTGCCATGGAGCGACTGTAAGCCTCCTTTCAGAGTTGCGTCAACAGCATGAATTCATTCAGAATGTTGCCTCGAAGGGGGGACCACATGGGACGCTCGGGATGTGCGGTTGACCTATCTCGCGACCTATCCGATCAAGAGCTGCTATCGCGTAGAGGCGGACTCCGCCGAGGTCGAGCCGTGGGGGCTGGCCGGCGATCGGCGGTGGCTGGTCGTCGACGACGACCTCAAGCTGATCACGCAGCGGGAGTGGCCGGCGCTCGGGCGAGTGCGTCCGGCGTACGTCTCTCAGGGTCTGGTGCTCCAAGCGCAAGGGGCGTCGAGCATCGAGGTGCCATTCCCCGCCGGAACCACGACGGACGTCAGGCATTTCAAGCAGTGGATCGCCGCCACGGCGGCGGGTGGCGAGGCGGATCGGTGGCTGACGGAGGTGATCGGGCGCCGCGCACACCTGGTCCACCTGGACGACCCGACGCGGAGGCGGGTCGATCCGGAGTACGGCCTGCCCGACGACCGGGTGAGTTTCGCCGACGGGTTCCCGCTGCTGCTGACCAACTGGGCCTCGCTCGACGCGGTCAACGACTGGCTGGTCGAGGAGGGGGGCGAGCCGATCGAGATGACGCGCTTCCGCCCCAATGTCGTAGTGGGTGGCGCCGCGGCCTGGGCGGAGGACGGCTGGATCGGCAGGCGGATCGTGATCGGCGACGTGTCGTTCCGCGTGCCGAAGCCATGCAGTCGGTGTGTGCTGACCACCATCGACCCGGAGACGGGTGAGAAGGGCCGTCAGCCGCTACGTGTGCTCGGACGGCACCGGAAGTTTCCGGGCGGGCTCATGTTCGGGGTCAACCTGATCCCGGACGGGAGAGGCAAGATCGCCATTGGCGACGAGGTCGCAGTGGTCGACTGACGTGCGGACTGAATCGGACGAACCGGTCTGAACGGGGCCGATTGTCCGCCTGGCGGCGGGGTGAAAGGGGCATAACGCGTCGCGGGAGACGGAAGCCAAGTCATGATCAACGGGTGACGCTGTTGCGGGTCCGACCCCACCTCGCCGATATCCTCGATCGGACCAGCCACGTGGTCCTGACGTTCAGCGTGCTGGGCGACCTGCTGCCCGAGCCGGGAGTGGTGGCCCGGCGAATCCGCGACATGCTGCTCGAATCGGGGCATCGCTTGTCGATCATGGTCGACACGAGCGAAAACCCGTTCGACATGCTCGCCGAGGCGCACGGCGTGTCGGAGGACAGCGGGCGTCGAGCGGAGCAGATCGCCCACGACGCCGAGCTCGACACCGCGGGATGGGCTCCGGTCACGGTCGGTGCTGCGGACCTGCTCGACGCGTGCCGGGAGACGGGGCGGTCGGTTGCCGTGTACGCGCCGCACAGCGAGTCTGCTGTTGGGCGATACCTGCACCGGCTCGGGCTGCGGACGATGGTCGGGCCGACGCTCGGGCGGGGGTTCGCGATGCGCAATCCTGCGGTGCGGACCATGGCGCCGGTGTTGGAGGCGATCGGGGCGGCTCCCGAGCAGACCGCAGTGGTCTGTGCGACGTTCTCGGCCATGTCGGCGACACAACGGGCCGGGGCGCACGCCATCGGGGTGGAACGGATCCGCGAGCCGCGCAAGATGCTGCACGGCGGTGAGGGGCGCAATGCCGTCGTACGGTCGCTGATCGCACTGGCGGAGGCGATGGCGGAGCGCGGGCTGGCGCCGGGGGCCCGCTGACAGGCTGGCCGTGCCGCCGCGGGCACGGTCACGCCGGATGAGGTCCGGCCGAGCGCTGCTGGGCACGGACATGACGCCGATGGCGCCAGCGCGGGATGAACGAAGGCCTCCGTGAACTGACCAGAATCCGGCAGTCGGGGGGTCGGCGTGGAGTATGAGCCGGTCGCAGGGGGTGAGAGATTGAACAGTGTGGACGGTCACGGAATGGACAGCAGCGACACCGGTGGTTGCTCTGGTAGAACAACGCGCGTGTCGTTTCTGCTGTGGTCCGGGCGGGCCATCGGATATCGCCGGACGAGTGCCGGGCTCGGGGTTGCCGTCGTGTGCTTCGTCGCCGGATACCTAGCCGCGCCGGAGCGGCCGTTCGAGCAGACCAAGTGGCTCGCGTTGACCGCCTTGCTGTTCATAGCCGGGCTTGCGGCGTTGGTCTGGGCCGCGGCGATGGCGCACGTCGGGGTGGAGATCAGCATGTACAACGTGCGGATCCGCCATGGGCTGCTGCCGATGCCGCCGATCGCCGTGCCGCTGCGGATGGTGGGGGAGTTGCGTGCGATCGACGTGCAGTCCAGCCTCGGGCAGCGATGGGGGTGGACCTGGGTCCCCGGGCTCGGGCGGTCCGTGATCGTGCGGTCCGGGCCGGCGCTGGTGTTCGACTTCGGTGGGCGGCAATTCACGGTGAGTGTCGATGAACCCGAGGACGCCATCGCGGCGGTCGGACGGGTGCGGGCGCCGTCGCGCTGACCGCGATGCCCGTGGGACCGCGATGCCCGTGGGACCGCGATGCCCGTGGGACCGCGATGCCCGTGGGACCGCGATGCCCGTGGGACCGCGATGCCCGTGGGACCGCGATGCCCGTGGGATCGCGATGCCCGTGGGATCGCGATGCACATGAGGCTGCGGTGCGGATGAGGCTGCGGTGCCTCTCGGTCGCCTCGGCCTTGACGTGGTTCCGCGGGATCTTCTTCGTGCGCGTGGTCTGGGTCGGCTCGGTGGCGTAGCAGTCCGCGGAGGCGTCGTACACCCACGCCTCGGCGGCGTCGAGGATCGGCAGCTTGCGCACGAACGTCAGCAGGTCGACCAACTGCTTCTCGAGGAACAGCAGGTAGGAGACCGGCACGTCACGCAGCAGCGGCTCGCCGTCGACGATCACGTCGGCACGGGCGACGCAGTTGGTCCAGTCCTTCGTGGCGGTGACGTCGAACAGCCGGGTCAGGATGGTCGCCGTCTGGCGCATGACCTCCTCGGCCTTCACCTGCACGCGGGTCGACTCCGGCGGGAGCTGCTCGCCTTCCTCGTCCTTGGGCCGATACGTGCGGGACTTCACGCCCTTCTCGACCGCGATGATCTGATTCAGCTTCGTCATGATGCGGCTGAGTTACGAGCGGGCGACGCCGAAAATACAGCCAATATCTGTGGGGCCGGTGAGAGTCGAACTCACACTGGCACGGACCTAAACCGTGTGCCTCTGCCATTGGGCTACGGCCCCAGCAACCGAGACACACTGTACCGACCCGTTGCCCGCACCACTCCGCCACCCAGGCGCGGCTCTGCCCGCGACCGCCTCGCCGACCTCCGTCTCGACCTTCGGGTGCACGTAGCCGGAGACGTACCGCGCGGGAATGCCACGGGCCGCAAACCGTTTCGAGCGCGTTACCTGTGTGTTTGACGCCGATCTTGCGTCGGCCCGCGACCCGCCCGGGTCAGTCGAGGCCGAGGTCACGGCGGAGCTTCGCCACGTGTCCCGTCGCCTTGACGTTGTAGAGGGCGCGCTCGATGTGGCCCTTCTCGTCGATCACGAAGGTCGAGCGGATCACGCCCAGGATCGTGCGGCCGTAGTTCTGCTTCTCGCCATAGGCCCCGTAGGCCCGCAGCACCGAACGGTCGGGGTCGGAGACGAGCGGGAAGGTGATCGCCTCGCGCTCGCGGAACTGTGCCAGCTTCGCCGGCGAGTCGGGGGAGATGCCCACGATCTCGTAGCCGGCGGCCTTCAGCGACGCAAGGTTGTCACGGAAATCGCACGCCTGCTTGGTGCAGCCGGGGGTCATCGCCGCCGGGTAGGCATACAGAACGACCTTGCGGCCGCGAAGGTCGGCGAGCGACAACGGCTCGTCGCGGTCCGTCTGCAGCGTGAACTCGGGGGCGGTGTCACCCGGCTCCAGGCGCGTCGTGGTCATGCTGTGGACTCTATCGCGTGGGGGTTCGGGACGAGGGGGCCCATAGCGGTGCGTCCATGGCGAATTGACGGTGCGTCAGGGGAACTTTCCGGGACCGACCCCCGACTATCCGCAGATGATCGGCGCGAAATCATGAACGCATGACCCGACGTAGATGGTCCATCTCCCTGGCGATGCTTCTCGGGGCGTTGTTCATCCTGGTGCTGCCCGCCGCGCCCGCCAGCGCGCACGCGACGCTGGTCAAGACGGCCCCTGTCGCCGGCACCGTGCTCGACCAGTTGCCGGGCGAGGTCACGCTGACCTTCAGCGAGTCCGTGCGCATCGTCCCGGACAAGATCAGGGTCATCGGGCCGGACGGCAGCCGCGCCGACACCGGCAAGCCGGTCGCCCGCGACACCGAGCTGGTCATCCCGCTCGAGCCGGGCGGGCCGAAGGGCACATATCTCGTCAGCTACCGGGTCATCTCGGCCGACAGTCATCCGATCAGCGGTGGCTACAGCTTCTCCTACGGCGAGGTGTCCGCGACACCCAGCGACGACGGCGCCGCGACGGTCCAGACCGACGGCGTGGTCAAGAACGCCATGTCGGTCGCGCGCTTCCTCGGGTTCGCTGGCCTCGTGCTGTTCATCGGCCCGGCCCTGATCCTGTTCGCCCTCTGGCCCCGCCGGCTCTCCGGCCGGCAGCCCGGCCGGGTCGCCCTGGTCGGCGCCGGCCTGCTCGCGTTGAGCACGATCCTGGAGTTGTACCTCCAGATCCCGTACACCGCCGGCACGTCCGTCTTCGACGTCTCGTCCGCCGCCGCGCGAGAGGTTCTGGGCACGCCGTTCGGCGCCGCCCACCTGATCCGGTTCGCCGTCGTCGTCGCCGCGGCCCTCCTGCTGCGACCGCTGGTCGCCGGGCGGGCCGGCAAGGTCGACCAGACGCTGCTGGTGATCCTCGGCATCGTCGGCCTGGCCACCTGGCCCATCTCCGGGCATCCGAGCGCCTCGCCGGTGCCGACGCTGACCGTCGTCGCCGACGTCGCCCACCTGGCGGCGATGTCCGTCTGGCTGGGCGGGCTGGTCATGCTCTTCGGGTTTCTCCTCCGCCAGGCGAACACCCGTGAACTGACCGCGATCGTGCCGGTCTGGTCCGGCTGGGCGCTGTTCGCGATCACCGTGCTGGTGCTCGCCGGCACCGCGCAGGCGCTCGTGGAGATCGGCACGATCGACGCGTTGACCGGCACCACGTACGGCCGCCTCGTCATCACGAAGGTCGCGCTGCTCGCCGTCGTCCTCGCGGTCGCGGCGTACTCGCGGCAACTGACCAACCGCCGCTTCGTCCCCGTCGCCGCGGAGCGGGCGGACGAGGACGGTGCGGAGGACGAGGCCGACGGGGCCGCGCCCGCGGTGGGCGGGGGTGACCGCCGCCTGCTCCGGCGCACCGTCCTGACCGAGGTGGCCGTCGCCGTCGTGGTGCTCGCGGTGACGTCGGTGCTGGTCCAGACCACGCCGGCGCGCAGCGCGCAGGCCGACCGGACGCCGTCGGGGCCGTTCACCGGCACGATGAGCACCAACCTCATGAAGCTCCAGGTCGACGTCTCGCCCGCGACCGTCGGGCAGAACTCGATCCACCTGTACGCCCTCAAGCCCGACGGCTCGGGACCGCTCAAGGTCGTCGAGTGGAAGGCGACCGCGGCCCTGCCCTCGAAGGGGATCGAGCCGCTGGTCGTGCCGACGCTGGCGATCTCGGAGGACCACGCCGTCGGGCAGGTGTCGTTCGTGACGCCCGGCACGTGGGAGATCAAGATCACCGCGCGTGTCGACGACCTGAACCAGTCGACGGTCACGGCGCAGGTGCCGGTGAAATAACCTGCGACCGGTCTCGGCGATTTTGGGCATTTCGCGGGGTTTTCGCAGGTATTGTCGGCTCCAGAACGCTGGGGGGAAGGGGCCGCTGCCAATGGTCGTGCGTCTGGTTCGGGCAGGTGTCGGCGCGCTGCTGCTGCTCATCGCGGTGCCGCTGGCGCTCGCCGGTGGCGGACTCTGGGTGACCATGGAGCATCGCGCCGCCGACGACACGTTCACGGCACGACTGGAGCGCGTCCACTCGGACGGTCATGCGGTGGTCGTGCCCGACGTCGACGCGCTGCTGCGGGCCGACGCGCCGTTCGCGCGGGGTGGGCAGACCACGCTCAGCCTGTCGGCGCGTGGGTCCGGCGGCCCCCTGTTCATCGGTCTGGGCCCGGACGAGGACGTCGCCCAATACCTGGACGGGCTCGGTCAGTCGCGGATCAGCCGGGTGCGCCTGGCGCGCGGCCCGCTGCCGGTCGAGGCGTCGGCCGTCCCGGCCCGCCCGGCGCCGGCCGACGCGGCCGTCCCCGCCGTGCCGTTGCCGGTCCCCGCCGGTCAGCTCTTCTGGATCGGGCGCAGCAGCCAGGTCGACGGTGCCGCGGAGCTCTCCTGGTCGCCGTCGGCGCTGCGCGGCCGGCATCTGTCGCTGGTCGTCATGAACGCCGACGGCACGCCGGGTGTCGACGCCGCGCTCACCGCCCGGCTGGCTCCCGTGTGGCTGGGCCCGACGACGGCCGGGCTGCTCGTGATGGGCGTGGCTCTGTTCCTGATCGCGCTGCTGACGCTGGCCTGGCCGCAGCGCCGCCGGACCGAGCCGCCGGCCCTGCCTGCGCTGCCGGCCCAGCCGACGCCGGCCACCCGGACCCACGCGTCGCTGCGCCGCAACCTGGCGGCGCCGAAGGATGCCCTGGCGGCGATGTTCAACAAGCCGGCGAAGTCCGGCGCGGCGGACACCGAGCCGTCCCCGACGGCCGTCGCGGCCGCGTCGGCGCCGACCGTGACCGGACCGGCGGACGACATCGCGGCGGCAAGCGCCACCGGGACGGCGACGTGCGCCGAGGCGGTGAGCGGTACCGCGACGTGCGCCGAGGTGGCGGGCGGTACCGCGACGGCGACGTGCGCCGAGGTGGCGGGTGGCACCGCGACGGGTGCCGAGGCGGTGGCCGGTGCCGGCGCGGCGGACGAGGCGTCGGCCGGTGCGGAGGCCGGGATCGATGCGCGCGTCGCCGACCAGACCGCCAGCGCCGCGAACAGCGAGACATGCGGCGCCGCCGAGGCGGCCGGCGCCGCGAACACCGAGGCTCGGGCCACCGGCAGGACGGCCGATGCCACCGGCGAGGCGCCGGTCGGCGGGGAGGCCGCCACGGCCGACGCTGACGCCGATGATGAGTCGTCGACCGAACCGGTGCCGGCGGCCCCGATCACGCTTTCCAACCCCAGGCTCGCCGGTGCGCTGGCGGCTATCATGGCCGACGCGCCGGGGAAGCCCGCCGCGGAGAACGAGGACGTCGACGTGGCGAGCCTGCCCGAGAGCGAGCTGGACCGCCCCGTGCCCGAAGACACCGAGCTGGACCTCGGCGAGCGCGGCCCGGTCGAGCTGCCGCCGCTGCCGGCCATGCCCGCCATCGAGCTGCACTTCACCTGGGCGCCCCTCGCCGTGGCGGAGCCGGAGAAATCCCAGGAGTCCGGGGAATCCGAGCGGTCCGAGGAGTCCGAGGAGTCCGAGGAGTCCAGGGACCGCGACACCGCAGCCTCCAGCACCCGCTGAGACGTCAGGGGGACGACCACACCGCCGCCGGCAGCGACCAGCGGTACAGCCGTCACAACCCGGCCACATCCACCACGGTCCGCCGCCGGACGAAGACGCTGCGGCGGCCGTCGACGCCGGATCCGCGAGGACGGCAGGCGGTGAACCCGGCCCGACCGCCGGGGCGGTCGGGGACGGCACCGCCGAAGGCGCTGCAGCGTGTCGGTGAACGTGAGCCGTACCACTTCCGGGAACGCCGGCATGGTCGAGTTCGCGGCGGGGTCACTCTGCCGCAGCGTCGTGTGCGCCGCGGCCGGAGTGGCCGGAACCAGGGCACCGGCCAGCGTCGCCAGCAGCGTGGCGCCGATCAGACGCGCGGGAGCACGAGCGGTCACCCGCGCGGGACAGGACACTTCGGGCGCGCGGCGGGCAACGACAACGAGCGCTATGGGCGATTGCGTACATCAAGGAGTGAGAAGTCGGCCGGATGAACACTAGGCTGTCTGGTGTGGGTGATCTTTTGGTCTGGATCGACTGTGAGATGACGGGACTCGATCTGGGTAAGGACGCGCTGATCGAGGTCGCGGCGCTGGTGACCGATCCGGATCTCAACGTGCTCGGTGAGGGTGTCGATGTGGTCATCCACGCCGACGAGGCCCAGCTCGGCGGCATGCAGGAGGTGGTCCGCGAGATGCACAGCAAATCCGGCCTCACCGAGGCCGTGCGGGCGTCGTCCGTGACCGTCCCCGAGGCGGAGGACCTCATCATGGACTACATCACCCAGCACGTCCCGGATCCGCGTACGGCCCCGCTCTGCGGCAACTCCATCGCGACCGACCGCGGGTTCCTGGCGCGGGACATGCCCCGGCTCGACAACCACCTGCACTACCGCATGATCGACGTCTCGTCGATCAAGGAGCTGTGCCGCCGGTGGTACCCGCGGGTGTACTTCGGCCAGCCCGCCAAGGGCCTGGCGCACCGCGCGCTGGCGGACATCCGGGAGAGCATCCGCGAGTTGGAGTACTACCGCCGGACCCTGTTCGTGCCGCTGCCCGGTCCGGACGTCGAGGCGGCGAAGGTCATCGCAGCGGAGCTGCGCCGGGAAGGTGACACGAACGCGCCATAACCCTGTCGACGGATCCCGGGGGCGATGCCCTACTATTAGCGGGCACGTTCATGGTGGCTGTAGCTCAGTTGGCAGAGCACCGGGTTGTGGTCCCGGGTGTCGAGGGTTCAAATCCCTTCAGTCACCCCATTCGAGAGCGGCCCTCGTCAGCAGACGGGGGCCGTTCCGCATGTGCGGCACAAGCGTGCGGCCCCCGTCCGGAGACGGGGGCCGCGCGACGTGGAACCGTGCACAGGGTCAGATCGGCAGCAGCGCGAGGCGCCCGTGATATTCGTTGCCGATCCGGTCCGTGTCCGAGCCGACCAGCAGGCCCTGCGGCGTGGCCAGCAGTGCCCGCGCGCCGACGCCCCGGGGGTTGCGCTTCGGGTTCCAGTCCGTGGCCTTGCCCGTCACCGGGTTGATCGCCGCGATGCCCGGCCGGGCGACCGCGCCCGGGCCGGCCGACTCGCGGCCCTGCGGGTTGTCCATCCAGCGCTGGTGGCCGCCGACGTAGATCGCCGCGCCCGTGTCGGCCACCGAGTACAGCGAGTCGCCCCCGGTCCAGTTGATCCACAGCGGCCGGTGCATGCCCGTCCCGCGCAGGTCGAACCGTGCCGCGGTGTCGCACATCAGCTTTTCGCCCCACTTGCGGCCGGTGGAGACGATCGTCGCGTACGTGCCCGTGGGGTCGAAGTCGATGCCGCGCAGGTACGTCTCGAAGCCCGCCCGGCACGGTTTGGTGTACGCGTCCGTGTACCAGTCCGCCAGGCGCGCGGGTGCGTTGGCGGGGATGTCGACCATGACGACCTGGGCCCGGTACTGCCCGCCGGCCTGCTCGACGGCCCCGATCGCCCCCAGCCGGGTGCCGTCCGGGGTCAGGGCCAGGTCCTCGAGCTTGACCCGCGTGAGATGCGGCGCGGCCAGCTTGAGGTCGAACGTGGGGTCGGCGATCCCGGTGCTCGCGTTGAGGCGGGCCAGGCCGGCCCGGTCGAGCGTACCGATCCGGCTGAACGAGCCCGCCGCGTACAGCCACGGCCCGAAGGCGATCAGGCTGCGGACGTCGCCCCAGTTGATCGTGCCGGTGAACGCGGTCACGCGGCTGCCGTCGGCCAGGCTGAGCTGCGCGATGCCGCGCTGCGGCGCGCCGCCGACCCGCCGGAACGCGCCGCCGGCGTAGACCGTGTTGTCCGGGCCGGGAGCCAGCGCCAGCACCACGTCGTCGACCTGCGGCGCGAACGGCAGGATCTCGCCGGTCGAGGCACGATACGCGAAGAGGTTGCTCCGCTTGTACCGCGTCTTCCGGGTGGCGTCGGCCACGTTCCGGAAGTCGCCGCCGACCACGACCGTGTCACCGACCAGAGCGAAGGCGCGTACCTCGCCGTCGAGGACGTGCGGCGTGAAGTCGACGGGGTTCGTCGACACCGGCGCCGGGTGGTTCAACGCCGCCGAGGCGGGGATGGCGACCGCGACCGCGGCCAGTGCTGTCGCCGCGGCGGCGATCAGGCGTCGGCGCATTCGTGCTCCTTCGTCGTGGAAACCCAACATGGGGCGCTATTCCACTAACGAGGAAACGTTACGAAAGAAGCTTGTTCAGCCGATCCGTCCGATTAGCCCCGAAGGGGTGTCGTCATCCGAGTTGACCATGAAATGGGCGGCACGCTCGAGGTACTCCCACAGCACAGCCTCGTGCTCCGGGTCGAGCTCGATGGCGTCGACCGCCCGGCGCATCTGCCGCAGCCAGGCGTCGCGCTCGGCCGGGCCGATGCGGAACGGCGCGTGACGCATCCGGAGCCTGGGGTGGCCGCGGCGCTCGGAGTAGGTGCTGGGGCCACCCCAGTACTGGATGAGGAAGAGCCGGAACCGCTCGTTGGCGGGTCCGAGGTCCTCCTCGGGGTACAGGGGGCGCAGGATCGGGTCGTCGGCGACACCTGCGTAGAACTCGTCGACCAGCTTGCGGAACGTGGGCTCGCCGCCGACGAGCTCGTAGAAGTTGGGGGCCGTCGTCACACCATCAACTATGCCGTGCCGGTTGCGAGGGTGGCGGCGGTGGTAGGCCACCCAGCTCCGCGGTGCGCTCCGAGAGGTCGACGGTCCGCTCGGCCGGGTCGAGCATCGCCGGCTGGCTTACGCCGGGGCCGGGGGAGGGCCGGGACCGCCTGGCCGGCAGCGGGACACGGCCCAGGTCGATGGTGACCTCGCCGAAGTCGTCGACGGTCTCCGGGGCCCGGCGGGCCTGCTCCTCCGCGGCGATCTGGACCTTGTTGGCGGCGATCGCGTCGGCGATGGTGGCGGGTGTCGGCCATATGGTGAGGATCACGGCCATGATGACCACGCCGGCCATGCTGAAGTATCCGACCACCTCGGCGAGCGCGTGGTCCGAGGCCAACCAGCCGGTGAAGACGATCGCGGCGCCCTGGATGAGCTGCACGCCGCTCTGCATGACGCCGAAGGCGCGAGCCCGGTACGCCGGGGGCAGCACCTGGACGAACAGCCCGTTGGTGGCGGGGAGCGTGCCGGCCATCGCGGCGCCGGAGATCAGGGTCATGGCGACCACGCCGACGATGTTCGGGTGGAGCAACGACGGCACCAGCGCCAGCGGTGTGATGATCGCGACCGGGCGGATGAGCCTGATCCGCTGGTGCGGCTTGACCAGCCAGGTGACCAGTGCGCTGCCGATCATGAAGCCGGCCGCGGCGGAGACCATGATGACGCCGAGGTAGCCGGGGCTGGGGCCGCCGGCGAGCTCGGCCGACCAGGCCGCGGCCAGCCCCTCGGGCACCACGCCGAAGCAGACGCCGCAGAAGACGAGCAGCGCGATGGCGCGCATGACCGGCGAACGGAAGACGACCGAGTAACCCTCGATGCTCTCCCGGATCAGGTTGGTCCGCTGCTCGACCTTCAGGCTCGGAGGGCGCTCCTGGACCCGGAGGAAGATCAGCAGCGCGGACGTGGCGAACGTGGCCGCGTTGAACAGCAGCGCGTATCGCGCGTCGATGGCGGTCAGTGCCGCGCCGGCCGCGTATCCGGCGATCAGGGCGATCTGGGCGGCCGAGCGCTGCATGGTGAGCGCGGTGATGTACCGCTCGCCCTGCACGATCCGGGGCAGCAGTGCCGAGCGCGCCGAGTCGAACGGCGGGCTGAGCAGCGCGTTGACGAACAGCAGGCCGATCAACAGGAAGACCGGCAGCCCGCCGAACACGGCGAGGCCGATCATGATCACCATGCGGAGCGCGTCGCTGATGATCATGATCTTGCGGTACGAGTAGCGGTCCGCCACCGCGGCCAGCACCGCACCGAAGCCCAGCCAGGGCAGATAGCTGATCGCAAAGGCCGCGGCCGACGCGATCGGCGACTCGGTGCGCATGTAGACCAGCGCGATGATGGCGGCGCGCGCGACGTTGTCGCCGAACCACGACAGCGAGCTTGCGGTGAAAACGGCGAGATACTCGCGGTTGGCAAGCGTCTCGCCGATGGTCGCCGGGTGGTTGGCGGACTCGTCGGGGTCTGACACCGGTGGAGCCCCCTTCCATCGGTCACGACAGCGGCGTTATGCGTTCGCGGGCGCGGTCATACCAGTTAATTCAGCACCAAAAGGGGTCATCTGGCGCCGGACCGGGACACTGTGCAGCGATGTACCTGAACGAACGGACGATAACCGACTGACCACCCGACGCGCGACCCTACCCGACGGGTTGATCGCAGATGATCGAGAGATTGGACAAACCAGCCGTTCCGGCGAATCAGGTCGGGCCGCCCTGCCCCGTGTCGCTGTTGTGGTCGACCGCCGGACGGATGAACATGCGCGCGGCGGTCAACTGGGCCGCTATGCCGGCCCGCTCGAGCGCCTCGGTGAGCCGGCGGCGCAGTTCCCGCCCGACCCGCCACTGCGCCTCGGTCGAGGTCTTGACCGTGGTCCGCAGGACGGCGCCGTCGGCGGTGATCTGCTCGACGCCGAGGACGGTCGGCGGGTCGATGAAGTCGTCGACGAAGTCCGGGTCCTCGGCGACCGCGGCGGCGGCCTCACGCAGGACCGCGGTGGCCTGGTCGATCGAGATGAAGCCGACGGGCACGTCGATGTTGACGACCGCCCAGCCCTGGCTCTTGTTGCCGACCCGGATGATTTCGCCGTTGCGCACATACCAGACCACGCCGGCGGCGTCACGGATCGTGGTGATCCGCAGACCGACCGCCTCGACGGTACCCGACGTCTCGCCGACGTCGACGACGTCACCCACGCCGTACTGGTCCTCCAGCAGCATGAACAGGCCGGCGATGAAGTCCTTGACCAGGTTTTGCGCGCCGAATCCGATCGCCAGGCCGGCGATGCCGGCGCTGGCCAGCAGCGGGCCGAGGTTGAGCCCGACCTCGCCGAGCACGAGCATGGTCGCGATCGTGAAGACCACCGCGGAGGCGATGCTGCGCAGCACCGACCCGAGCGCGCGGGCCCGCTGGTTGCGCCGCTCGGCCGGCAGCGCGAGGGCCGTGGGGAGGCGGTTGCGGAAGGGGCGCAGGAGCGAGCCGCCCGACTCGTTGTCCGCGACGGTGTGCTTGATCAGCCGGTCGACCGCCCGGTGGATCAAGGCCCGGATCAGCATCGCCACGATGACGATCAGCAGGATGGTCAACGGCTTGACCAGCACCCAGTAGCTGCTCTCGGCCAACCACTTGACCTTGGTCTGCTCGTAGACGATCTCGCAGACGTCGCTGACCTTGACGCAGCTCGGTCCGGGGTTCGGGGCGGCGGGGGATTCCTCCAGCGGCAAGGCCAGGGGGCTGATCACGGAGCTCCTCAGAAACCGGTGCGAACCGGGGTAAGTCCGCACAAACGTCCGTCGGGGGCGGGTGAAGGTTCACCCGCCGGCCGCAAATAGTACGTGCAATCCGAGGATCTATCAGGGACGATTAGCGCACGGCGCCGTTCCGGAGCCGCCGCAGCGACCTTGACCAGGGAGATTCCTTCACGCGCTAGGGGGACGGCGATGCCTGACATACGACCCGCACGAGTGTCGGGTGCGCTTGTGCTCAACGCCACCTACGAACCGCTGTGTGTCGTGTCTGTCAGGCGTGCCACCATCTTGGTCCTGACATCGAAGGCTGTCTGTGTCGCCGACGGTGAGGGCATTCTCCACAGTGCCAACGACCAGTTGCCGGTGCCCTCGGTCGTCCGGCTCACCCGCTACGTCCGGGTGCCGTACCGCACGCACATAGGCCTCTCCCGCCGCGGCATATTCGCCCGTGACGGATGGCGATGCGCCTACTGCCGCGGCCCGGCCGAGACCATCGACCACGTGATGCCACGCAGCCGCGGCGGCCGGCACGCCTGGGAGAACGTTGTCGCCGCCTGCGCCCGGTGCAACCACACCAAGGGTGACAAAACGCCAGCCGAACTCGGCTGGCGTTTGCATACCAGCCCCATTGCGCCGAAGGGCGTCGCGTGGCGCGTGCTGGGTCACCGCACCCCCGACCCGCGCTGGGCGGACTGGCTCGACCTGTCGTCCGACAGCCTGGCTCTGGGCCGGGCCGCCTGACCCGTGTTCGCCCGCCGGGCGGTGGCGGCAGCGCCGCCCGCCCGGGTTGTGCCGGAGTGGTGCGGATCCCACGGTGTGAGGGCTCCCACCCGGTGGGGCGCAGTGGCGGTCACCACTGTGCCGGCGCGTGCACCCGGCCGAGCGGCGCTTCGGAAATGCCTCGGAAATGCTTCGGGATGTGGAAACGCGCACGGAAGTGACCGATCGGGGCATGACCGTCGCGCATTTCGGCATACTGACGCGAGAGCTTGACGGTGGGTGACGTCAGGCCGGCACCCCGGTTCTCAAGGTCGGATACCCCCGGCAACGGGCTGGTCATGCGCGCCCGCTAACGTGAAGCCGGTCTTTTAGTCCCTTCGACGCCTGGGGGCGTTGAGCTTGTCCATCATCGAGACGACGCTGATCTTCGCCGGGATCCCGGTAGCGGTCATCGTGCTGATCGCGGGCGCCGTCTACGCTGGGGGAGGTTCCCGGCGTAGCAAGCGCTACCGGCCCGGACGGCCGTTCGAGTTCACGCCCGTCTGGTTCCTGTCCGCACCGGAGCAGTTGACCAAGACGACGAGTGCCCGCGAGCTACCCGGCACGCGGCGACCCGAGTTGACCACGGGCGGCGATGAGGCCGTGACCGAGTGGTCCGGCGACAGGGCGCAGCCGCACGTCATGGGAGGCGCAAGTGACCGGTGGTAGCGGCGCTGGCCTGGTCGGCCAGCCCAACGTTCTCAACGGGCCGTTCACCACGCGCCAGTTGCTGCGCCTCGATGAGGCGCTCCGGCTGGCCGACTCGTCGACCGGCCTGACGTTCAGCATCTACGTCGGCGAGCTCGACGAGCCGACCCGCGAGAGCACGGAGAAGCTGCACGGTCAGCTCGCCGACCCGCCACACTCGGTGCTCATCGCCGTGTCACCCAACCAGCGCGTCCTGGAGATCGTGACGGGCGGCGAGGCCCGTCGACGCCTCCCGGACCGCGCCGCCAAGCTGGCCGCGCTGTCCATGGCTGCCGCGTTCGGCGGCGGTGACCTGGCCGGCGGCCTGGTCGCCGGTCTGGCTCAGATGGCCGACCACGCCGGTCGTTCCTGAGCCGTTCGTCAGCCGCTTCGTCAGCCGCTTCGTCAGCCGCTGGCCGGACCGCTGCGGGCACGCACGCTGTCGCTCGCGGGCCGTTGTTCCGCGCGACCCGGCTGTCGCCAGGGCGGCCGGTCTCCCCGGTTCGTGATCGTGGAGTTCATGCGGGGGCCCGGGTCAAGGCCGTGATCCGCCGTCGTGCCGTCGGTCTCATGATCATGGGAAAGATGTGGCTGCCCCGATAGCCAGATCCTTCCCATGATCATGAAGTCGCCGGCCCGGACGCGCCGTCCCGGGCCATGAGCGACCAGACGCCACCCGCACGACTGAACCTCGAGTGGCATGGCGGCGGATTGCGCCGGAACGCGCACCCGAGGAACCGCGGCTGAGCCGAGAGAACGACGGCGCCGAAACAGCGGCGGGGCCCGGAGCCGCCGAACGAACGGCGGCTCCGGGCCCGGCCTACGACCGATACAGCTACACCGCGGATGCGTCCCTGGCCCTTGCCTTCAGGGCGCGGACGATGCCGTCGCGGCCCTCGCCGACCAGGCGGCGCAGCGGTGCCGGGCGGCCGGGCTCGGCGAGCCAGGCCTCGGTGCGGGCCACCGTCTCCTCGCCGACCTGGAACGCGGGGTAGCCGAGCTCCACGAACTCCGCGGCGGGCTCGCTGTCCCGGTTCTCCCACACCGTCATCAGCGCCTCGAAGTAGGCGGCCGCGTACGGCGCGGTGAGGGCCGTCTGAGTGGAGTGCTGGAAGCCCTGCAGCATCGAGCGCTGCAGCCAGTTCGGTAGCTGGTGGTCCTCGACCAGCCTGCGCCAGGTCTCGGCCTTCGACTCGGCCGTGGGGACGAGGGCACGGGCCAGGGCGGCCTGGCGCTCGCCGCTCGCGGTGCGGTCGCGGTCGAGCTCGGTCTCGATCTCGGCCGGGTCGGCGGCGCCGTTGGCGATGAGGGCATGCAGGATGCCCCAGCGGAGGTCGGCCTGGATGGTGAGGCCCGCGGGAACGTCCTCACCGCGCAGCCAGCCCGACAGCACCGCCAGGTCGTCGGGTGTCCGAGCGGCGGCGGCGAACGAACGCGCCCATGTCAACTGGAAGCCGCTGGCCGGCTCGGCGGCGCGCAGGGCGGCGCGGGCCGTCGCGGCGATCTGGGCCCAGCCCTGTGGCGCCCATGCCGGGTCGGCGTAGAAGACCAGCGCGGACTGGGCCTGGCGGATCGTCGCCGTCACCAGGTTGATGTCCTTCTCGGCCGGCAGGCCGACGGTGACCAGCTTGACGTAGTCGCGGGCGGCCAGCTCGGCGTCGCGGACCATGTCCCACGAGGCCGACCAGACCAGGGCGCGCGCCAGCGAGTTGTCGAGGCCGTCGATGTGCTCGACCACGGTGGCCATGGAGCGCGGGTCGAGGCGGAGCTTCGCGTACGTCAGGTCGTCGTCGTTGAGCAGCAACACGTCGGCGGCCTTGCGGCCGACCAGCGTGGTGACCTCGGTCTGCTCGCCGTCGACGTCCGCCTCGACCAGCTCGCGGCGGACCAGGCCGCCCTCGACCAGGTCGTAGAGGCCGATGCCGATGCGGTGGGTGCGCAGCGTCGGGTAGGCGGCCGGGGCCTCCTGACGGACGAGCACCCGCTCGTAGGTGCCGTCGGCGGCGATCGTCAGCTCCGGGCGCAGCGTGTTGACCTGGGCGGTCTCCAGCCACTGCGCGGCGAACTTGCGCAGCTCCTTGCCGCTGGCGGCCTCCAGCGCCGACAGCAGGTCGTCGAAGGTCGCGTTGCCCCACTGGTGCTGCTGGAAGTAGGCGCGCAGGCCGCTGCGGAACGCGTCGATGCCGACGTACGCGACGAGCTGCTTGATGACGCTCGCGCCCTTGGCATACGTGATGCCGTCGAAGTTGACCTCGACCGCCTCGACGTCGGGCATCTCGCAGTACACCGGGTGGGTCGAGGACAACTGGTCCTGCCGGTAGCCCCAGTTCTTGCGCACGGAGAGGAACGTCGTCCACGCGTCCTTGAAGCGGGTCGCGTGCGTGTTGCACCAGTGGCTGGCCCACTCGGCGAACGACTCGTTGAGCCACAGGTCGTCCCACCAGCGCATGGTCACGAGGTCGCCGAACCACATGTGGGCGAGCTCGTGCAGGATCGTGTTGGCGCGCTGCTCGTACTCGAAGTCGGTGACCGGCGAGCGGAAGATGTAGTGCTGCTCGGCGTGGACGACGCAGCCGAAGTTCTCCATCGCGCCCGCGTTGAACTCGGGGGAGTAGACCTGGTCGTACTTGGGCAGCGGGTAGCGGATCCCGAACTCCTTGTGGAAGAAGTCGAATCCCTGCTTGGTCACCAGGTTGATGTCGTCGGCGTCGAGGTACTGCCGCATCGACTGGCGGCAGAAGACGCCGAGGTCGATGCCGTCGTGCGTGTCACGGACCTCGTGGTAGGGCCCGGCGCACACGGCGGTGATGTAGGTGCTCATGCGCGGCGTGGGCGTGAAGTGGCGCGTGAGGCCCTCCTGGCTCGCCAGCGGCATGTTCGAGATGACCTTCCAGTGCGCCGGCGCGGTGACGTGGAAGGTGAACCCCGCCTTGAGGTCGGGCTGGTCGAAGCACGCGAAGACGCGCTGCGCGTCGGCCGTCTCGAACTGGCTGTAGAGGTACACCTCCTTGTCGACCGGGTCGACGCTGCGGTGCAGGCCCTGGCCGGTGGTCGAGTACGCGCAGTCGGCGTCGACGACCAGCACGTTGTCGGCGGCGAGCCCGGTCAGCGGCAGCCCGACCTCGGTCGACCAGCCCGAGATGTCCAGCGGCTCGCCGTTGAGGGTGGCGCCGCGCAGGCTTGTGGCGGCGATCTCGATGAAGGTGCCGGCACCCGGCTCGTGGCAGGTGAACCGCACCTCGGTGATCGACCGGAACGTGCCCTCGCCCGGATGGCCGGCGCCATCCGTCAGGTCGAGGCTGATGTCATACGCCGCGACGTCGAGCAGGCGAGCCCGCTCGACCGCCTCAACCTGGCGTAGGTTGCGTACACCGGCCACGTGTCGTCTCCCGTCGTATCGCTGTGGCCGTCCCCGTCGACGGCGTCACTCCGAGTCTTCCATGTTCCAGGGCCACACTGGAGGAGTGGCTCAGGTCACCTCCTGCCCGGGTGGCACGGACAGTGGCCCAAGAGTAAGGATCGAATCGGATTTCCGACTCTTTCACTAGAGAGGTGATCGTCCCGTGTCCGAAGATCGTGTCATCGCCGACATGTGGTTCGACCCGCGCTGCCCATGGGCCTGGATCACGTCTCGCTGGCTCCTCGAGGTGGAGCAGGTCCGTCCGGTGGACGTGCGGTTCCACGTCATGAGCCTGTCCATCCTCAACGAGGGCCGTGACCACTTGCCGGAGAAGTACAAGGAGGGTCTGGCAAAGGGTTGGGGGCCGGTCCGCGTCGCGATCGCCGCCGAGCAGAAGTTCGGCAACGAGGTGCTCCGCCCGCTCTACACCGCGCTCGGCACCCGCATCCACCACGAGAAGCAGGAGCCGGGCGAGGAGCTCTACCGCGCCGCGCTCACCGAGGCCGGCCTGCCCGCCGGGCTCGCCGAGTTCGCGGCGTCGACCGAGTTCGACCCGCAGTTGCGTGAGAGCCACTTCGCCGGGATGGAACCGGTCGGCATGGACGTCGGCACTCCGGTGATCCACGTTCCGGGCGTCGACGGCAAGCTCATCGCCTTTTTCGGCCCCGTCGTCACCCCCGCGCCGCGGGGTGAGGCGGCCGGTCGCCTGTGGGACGGCACCCTGCTCGTCGCCGGCACGCCGGGCTTCTTCGAGATCAAGCGCACCCGCGATGTGGGACCTTCGTTCGACTGAAGTGTAGGCTGCCTACCTGTGCGGCGGTTCTTCACACCTCGGTGGGTGCTCTGGCATGTCCTGGCACTCGCCGGGGTGGCCGTCTGCATGTTGGCGGGTTGGTGGCAATACGAGCGGGCGACGGCGGGCAACATGCTGAGCTGGGCCTACACGGTGCAGTGGCCGCTCTTCGCGCTGTTCGTGGTCTTCCTCTGGGTTCGGGCCGTGCGCGACGCCCGTGGCGTCAGCGAGCCCAGGCCCGCGCCGCCGCCCCTGCGCCCGCTGCAGGTGCCGGTGCCCGTGCGGCACGACGACGATCCCGAGCTGGCCGAGTACAACCGCATGCTCGCCTGGCTCGCCGCCAACCCTGACCGACGTCCCAGCGACTTCCCCGGATGAGGTACATGTCCGCGACGCCTTTGAACCCCGCCCTCACCCGCTACCGGGTCATCGCCTGGATCGTCGGTGTGCTGCTGATCGTGCTGACGGTCGGGACGGTTCTGAAGTACACGAGCGAGGACGAGACCATCGTGGCGCTCGTCGGGCCGGCACACGGCTTCCTCTACATGGTCTATCTGGTGCTCGCCGCCGACCTGGCCCGGCGGGCGAAGTGGACACTGGGTTTCACGGCGCTGATCCTGCTCGCCGGCACCGTGCCGTTCCTGTCGTTCGTCGCCGAGCGGGTCGTCACCCGGCGGGTGCGGGCCGTCTCAGCCCCCAGCCCGGTACGCAGCACCGTGTGAGTCCAGGCAGTGCGGGTCGTCCTCGCAGTGGTCGACCTGCAGCGTGGTGTGGCCGATGTCCCATCGCTCGCGCAGGCGGGTCTCGATCGCGGCTCGCACCGCATGGCAGTCACCCTCCCGCGCGACCAGCACGTGTGCCGACAGCGCCGGGTAGCCCGAGGTGACCTGCCACACGTGCAGGTCGTGCAGCTCGACCACGCCCGGCACCGCGCACAGCTCCCGGCCGAGTGCCGCCGGGTCCATGCCAGACGGCGCGGCCTCCAGGAAGATGCGGCCGGAGTCGCGGACCAGCCCGAGCCCGGAGCGGATCATGAGCGCGGCCACGACCAGCGACGCGATCGCGTCCGCCCGGTAGAACCCGGTCAGCAGCACCACGAGGCCGGCGACCGCGGCCGCGACGAACGCGAACAGGTCGGTCAGCACGTGCTGGAACGCGCCCTCGATGTTGAGGCTGGTCCGGTTGGCCTTGCCCAGCGCCCGGACCGCGACGAGGTTGACCGCGATGCCGGCCACGGCCGTGGCGACCACCGCACCGCCGCCGACCTCCGGCGGCGTGACGAGCCGGACGATCGCCTCGTAGCTGATCCAGGCCGACAGCAGCAGCAGGGTCAGTCCGTTGGCCTGCGCCGACAGGATCTCGGCGCGTTTCAGCCCGAAGGTGAACCCGCCCGACGGCGGCCGTGCGGCGAGCCGGGTGGCGAACAGCGCCATCGCGATCGCCGCGGCGTCGGAGAGCATGTGTGCCGCGTCCGAGAGCAGGGCCAGCGAGCTGACGAGCAGGCCGATGACCACCTCGACCGCCATGAAGCCCACGATCAGCGCGAGGGCGATCGTCAGCCAGCGCCGGTCGGCGTCCGCGCGCGGCCCGTGATCGTGACCGTGACCCATGCACCCATCTTATGCGTAGTTCGCTATATGACGCGGTTCCCGAGCGTTTCCTCGCCCCCGATCCGGGGCACCCTAAGCCTGCGGCGCCAGACGCGAAGGGAGCACGACGGTGGGCATGGAGATTCGGCTTTCGCTCTCGCTGCCGCGCGACCGGTCGACCGTCCCGCTCACCCGCCGGGTCCTCGACGCCGCCCTCGCCGTCTTCGCCGTCACCAGGGACTGCCGGGAGGACATCGGCCTGGCCGTCGGCGAGGCGTGCGCCAACGCCGTCCAGCACGCCACGGCGGGCGCCGACTACGAGGTCACCGTCACCATCCAGGACGACCGGTGCATCATCGACGTCGTCGACGACGGCCTCGGCCTGGAGTCGACCGCCGTGCCGGAGGCCCCGCCCGACGCCGAGACCGGTCGTGGCCTGCGCATCATCCACGCCCTCGCCGACATGGTCGAACTGCGCCGCCGGCGCCGCGGGGGAGTGGCGCTGCGGATCGTCAAGCTGCTGACCCGCTCGCCCGCCACCGTGTGAGGTCTCGCGGTACGCCCGGTTCGTGCCCGAAGCGCGACAGCGTCGTGCCCGGTCGTCGCGCGTACCGTTCGCTGGAATTCGCACAGCCGGTGCGACGCCGACACGCGCGGGAGCCGTTGCCTGTGTGCAATGACACTGTCGTCATGGGGAGGCCGGAGATGACCGCCGTCAGCTCGACCACGCGCTGGACCGTCCAGGAGCGGGCCTGGAAAGAGGAACTTCCCGACCTGCCCGACGAGGTCGCCGCGCTGCTCGCGCCGCCGGTCGTGGTGAGCGCCTCCGCGTGGGCCGCTCCCGTCCCGGCCGAGCCCGCGCCGGCGCTCGCATTCGTGTGCACCCCGAACCCGCTCGCACCGGCGGTGCCGACCCGCAACGCGCGGCGCCGCACTGCGGGACGGGGTGTGCCCCGTGCCGCGGCCCGGATCGCCTGAGCTATAGCGTTCTGTACATGACGGTTGCGTACCCGATCGCACGCGCCTGGCTGTCCACCGGAGGCACCGGCGCGCAGAACTACGACGAGTTCGCCGACGACGCGGAGATCACCGAGATCATCGCGGCCAACCCGGCCAGCGCGCTGGCGGTGGAGATGCCGCACCGGGCGCCCGGGAGCGTCGGGAGACCGTTCCTGGACTGCCTGCCCGACGCCGTGGCGCGCCTGCGGGCCGCCAAGGACGACGGCCACTACGTGCCGGCCGGCGACGTGGTAGTCCTCTACCGGATCACCGCGCCGGACGGCGCCCGGGCATATGGCCTGTGGTGCATGGTGGCGACCGACCAGATCTCCACGAGCGCCGACGAGCCGGGTGCGGTCATCCGCAACGAGGACGTCTTCGTCGAGAAGGTTCGCGAGCGGGTCGCGCTGGCGGAGGCGACGAAGCACCTGCTGTCGCCCGTACTGCTGCTGCAGACCGCGCAGGGGGAGGCACTGCACACGGCGCTGGCCCAGGCCGTCGCCGAGGCCGGAAGCCCGGCCGTCGTCGACACCGATCCGGCCGGCCGCGCACACGAGATCTGGGCCGTCGGCGCCGGCGCCATCCGGGACCGGCTGCTGGCACTCGCCGGCGGCGGCGAACTCGTCGTCGCCGACGGCAACCACCGCAGCCTCGCCGCGCAGACCGCCGGCTACCCGCGCTTCCTCGCCGTCGTCACCACGCCCGAGTCGGTGGCGATCCAGCCCTACAACCGCCTCGTCGCGGAGCTCACCGCGCCGCTGGACGCGCTCGAGTTGGAGCCGCTGACCGGGCCGGTCGGTGTGCCGGCGGCCGGCGGGCGGGTGCACCTCTACACGCGCGGCGGTGCCTGGTCGGCCACGCTGCCCCGGGTGGCGGAGGCCGGTGTCGTCGACAACCTCGACCACGCCCTCGTCGAGCGGCGGCTCTTCGCCGAGACGCTCGGGCTGGAGCCGGGGGACAAGCGCATCACGTATGTCGGCGGGGACTACCCGGCGGAGTGGCTGCGCGGTGAGGTCGACGCCGGTCGTGCCGAGCTCGCCGTGCTCGTCGCGCCGGTGACCGTCGACGACTTCGTCGCCGTGAACCTGGCCCGGCAGAAGATGCCGCGCAAGAGCACCTGGTTCACCCCCAAGGCCCGCGCCGGTCTCGTGGTCGCGCAGCTCGACTGAATTTCATCGGGTCACCCGATCGTGGTACACACTAGGCCGCTTGTTCTTCGGCCTGGGATGTGCAGATGATGTTCTTCGTTGCGGCCATGGTGGCCGCCAGTGGCGTCGGCGCCTTCGCCGCGGCGGCCCTTGCCTGGGACCGGCGGAGGCACTGGCAGCTCACGCCGGGCGCCACCGCCGCCTGGGTCGGCGGGCTCGCCCTTCTCGGCGCGGTCCTGGTGACAGGCTCGTGTCTGGGCCTGATCCGGTTCTGACAGACTGCCGGGTATGCGCGTCTACCTTGGTTCGGACCATGCCGGCTACGAGCTGAAAGTGCACCTGGTCTCAGCTCTGGGACTGCAGGGTTATGAGGTCGTCGATGTCGGGCCGGCGAAGTTCGATCCCGACGACGACTATCCCGCCTACTGCTTCCACACCGGTGCCCGGGTCGTCGCCGACGAGGGCAGCCTGGGTGTTGTGATCGGCGGCTCGGGCAACGGCGAGCAGATCGCCGCGAACAAGGTCCCCGGCGTCCGCGCCGCCCTGGCGTGGAACCTCGAAACCGCCCAGCTCGCCCGCGAGCACAACAACGCCAACGTCGTCTCGATCGGCGCCCGCCAGCACACCCTCGACGAGGCGACGACACTCGTGTCGGCGTTTCTGACGACCGCGTTCTCCGGCGGCGAGCGGCACGTCCGCCGGATCGCCCAGGTCGCGGAATACGAGAAGGCGCACGTCCTCCCGCCGCTGCCGGAGGACTGACCGGTCAGCCGGTCGGGGACCGGCGGCCGGGGCGGGCCAATTCTTCGCGGGGCACCCAGCCGCGGCGGATGATCTGGAGGTCCCGCTCGGCCGCTGCCAGGTCCTCGTCGGTCGGCCGGGCCGCGTCGCGGGCGCGCATGGCCGCCGAGACACCCACCTGCGAGGCGCCCCCGCCGACCAGGCCGCGCAGGCCGCGCTCCGACACCACCTCGTCGTGGTGGTGATGGTTCGGCTCGTGGTGATGATGGTGGTCAGCGTCGTGGTCGTCGTCGCGGCCCGCGCGGGCGGGTTGCGGCTCGTGGTCGGCGGCCTCCGGGTCGTGCACGCTCGCCGTCATCGCGAACGCCCCCGACAGCTCCGCGAGATGGTGCGGCGTCGGCCGCGGCGGCTCGCCGTCCGAGGTCTCGGTCCCGGCGGCGGGTGTCGGCTCGCCCGTCGCACGGACCGCGCCGGACGTGTCGCCGGGGCCGTCCGCGCCTGCCGGAGCGGGCCGGGCGGCCTGCTCGCCGATCGGGCCGGGACGTGTGGCCGGGTCGCTGCCGGCAGCCGTCTGCGGTGCCGGGTGGCCGCCGGCGGCACCGGGTGCGGCCGGCGCACCCGATGTCGGCACCGGCGGGTGCAGCGGCGGCCGCGGGATCGGCGGGTGCGGCTTGGCGGTCACGGGCGCCGGGCTCGTCGGCGCCGCCTCGGCAACGCCGTCCGCCTCCTCCGAGGCGTCCGGGGCCGGGTCGTCGGCGGGGGTGGCGGCCGGGTCAGGCGTCACCGGCTGATGCTGCCGCATGCGGCGCCGCCTGCGCTGAATCCCGCCCACGCCACAAACCCTACCGCCTCCCGGCCACCCCGCCGAGCATCAGAAGATCTCGATCGACGACGGGGTCACGTGCCAGCCGAACGCCGTGCTCGTCGCCGCCACCGCGCCGGGGCGGTGCTCGACCACGCGGCCGGTCAGCGCCAGCGTGCCGAGCTTCGTCCCGCCCAGGTACGCCGCGCCGAGGTCGGCCACGTCCAGCGTGAGGTCCGGCGCCGAGTCGACCCGGGTGCAGTTGACCAGGGCACCGCCGGCGCCGACGCGCAGCCGCCAGATGCCCGCGTTCGACGGCAGCAGCGCGTCGGTGACCTCGAGGACCACGTCGACCGGGGCCGCGTACTTCCGGGAGGTCAGCGCCCGGGGCAGGTCCACGATGCGCAGCCACAGGCCGTCGGCCAGCTTGCCGCCCAGCCGGCGCGGCTCGTCGACCAGGTGGAACAGCGGCTCGTCGACGTTGCCCAGGCCGAGGACCACGGTGCGGCTCAGGTCGATGCGGAACAGGAACCGCCACAACGCCGAGTACGCGACCGGCGTGGCGGCCACCACCTCCACCACGTTGACCTCATGCTTCGGGCCGGTGTCGTCCCAGGTGTTGCGGACCTTGAACCGCGCGTATCCGTCCACGCCGCCGTCCGGGTTCTCATAGAGGACGGCGCGCGTCGCCGTGTATCCGTCCCGGCGGGACTCCGGGTCGTTCGTCAGGTGGGCCCACCAGGTCCCGTTGCGGCTCGACCAGCCGGGACGGCCGGGAAGCACACGGTCGTACACCTCGGAAAGCTCTTTGACGACCGCGGAGGGCACCGCGGCGCGCAGCGTGCCGTCCTCCTGGGCCGTGCGGAGGGTGACCTCGCGCCGGTCGACGCGCAGGGTCACGTTCTGGGACGCGACGCCGTAGCCGAAGCGCTGGTAGATGCGCCCCTCGGAGGCCCACAGCACGGCGACCGCCTCGGGCACCCCGGTAAGCTGCTCCGTCATCATGCGGCGCAGCAGCCCCTTGCGGGTGTGCGTCGCGGCGACGGAGACCGCGGTGACGTGCGCGGCGGGCAGCACGCCACCCGGGATGGCGAGGTCGCGGGTGAAGGCGCCGCTGGAGGCGACGACCTGGCCGTTGTGCTCCACCACCCGGTGCCGCGGGAACTCGATCACGGTGCGGATCGTGTCGGTGGCGTCGAGTGCGCCGGGCGCGGCGAACGCGTCGCGGATCACACGGCTGAACGCGTCGAAGTCCTCGGGGGTGGCGGTGCGCAGCACGTAGTCGCTCATCCGGTTGTGTCTACCCCGTGACCTTCACTGAGCGCGACCGATTTGCGCGCTCGTTACTCTCGAATTGTCCGGGGGACGAATTTGTTGCTGGGGGGAGTGTCACCATGACGCAGGGTGCGTTGCTGGACCTCGTATGTGGTCCTGCGAGCCCTTTGGCGGAGACGTTCCAGCGGTACCGGCTGGTGGCCCATCTGGGCTCGGGCGGGCAGGCCGACGTCTACCGCGCGGTGCGCGTCTGCGGTGGCGTGACCTCGGCGCCGATGACGGTGAAGGTGTTCCGGGTCGACCCGCGGCGCCCGATCGCCGACGAGCTGCGTTCCTGGGACAAGGGTGACGCCGCGCTGATGGACCTGAACAACCGGGGCGTGCCGGGCATCTGCCGGCGGGCGGACGGTTTCTACGGCCCTCCGCCGCACCGGCCCGGCGAGCGGCCGGCGCCCGGTGACGCGGTGCCCTACCAGGTCTACGACTACCTGCACGGGATCAACCTGCGGGAATACGTGGCCCAGCGGTCCGGGTCCGCGCCCGGTGCGCGCCGGCTGAACGCCGTCTCCGTGCTGAAGACCCTGGCGGTCGTACTGCAGCATCTGCACCACCCGCAGGAGACCGGTGCCACGCCGGTCCTGCACATGGACATCAAGCCCTCCAACCTGATGGTGCTCGCGACCGGCGAGGTCCGGCTGATCGATTTCACCGGCGCGCGGTACCACCGCGAGGAGGAGATCACCCAGATCGCCTATACGCCGGAGTCCGGCGGCCCGGAGGCGTTCGGCGGGGTCAAGCACCTCGGCCCGGCCTACGACGTGCACGGCTACGGTGCCGTGGCGTACTTCCTGGTCACCGGCGCCTACCCGCGGGTCGACGGCCGCAGCGACCAGCAGGGGCAGCGCCACCAGGACGCCTCGCCCCCGCCGTGGAACGTGCTGCGCCGCCACCCGCTGCTGGAGGGCCTCCCGGCGCTGCGTGACCACCTGCACGCCCCGCTCGCCGACCGGCCCGGCGACCGCCCGGAGACCCGTGAGCTGCAGGGCTGGCTGGCCGGCCTCGCCGACCTCGTCCGCCGGGCCGGGCTGCCCGACGTGGGTTGCGACTGGCACGAGCCCGACAACGCCGAGACAGGCCGCGCCGTCGGGCGGGCACGGCCGTCCGTGACGGGCACGGAGACCGACGCGTACCAGCGGATCGAACGGCTCGAACGGGAGCTCGTCGCCCTGCGGGCGGCCACCTCGGGAGTCACCTCGTTCTACCAGCCCGCGCCGCCGACCGCGGTCGCGCCCCCGGTCTCGGCGCCGCCCGTCTCCGCGCCTCCGGTCTCCGGCGCGCCCGTCTCGCCCGGCAGCGTCGCGGTCAACTCCGCCGGCGTGCCGCAGATGCGCGGCCGCGCGAAGGTGATCACCCGTCCGGCGCCCGAGCCGACCGGCATGATGGACGTCGACCCGGTCGAGCCGCAGCGGTACCGTCCCGAGCGGGGCGAGCGCGCCCGCACCCTGAAGGTTGGCTGGGAGCTGACCGGCACCGGCGCGTTCATCGCGTTCATCTGCTGGGGCCTCTGGGCGCTCGACAGCGACGGCAGCCTCACCGGCCCGTTCTTCGCGTTCCTCGTGGTCCTGGCGGTCGCGGTCGGTGTCTTCGCGCTGACCCGCCTGCTCGGCCGGCTGGTGCTGGAGCAGCGCTTGGGCCGCGTCCGGCGCACGGCCAAGGGCGCGCACGCCGTCACCGGCCTGTTCCTGACCCTCGCCGGAATCGCGTATCTGCGCGAGGTGGGCTGGTTCATGAGCTTCTACGGGTGGCTGAAGGGCATCGTCTGGTGAGGTGGTTCCGCCGGCGGCGGCCCTTCGACGGCGCGCTCGAGGGGCTGGTCAACTTCCGCGACCTGGGCGGCCTGCCCGCGGAGGGTGGCGCGGTGCGCCCTGGTGTGCTGTTCCGCAGCGACTCCCTCGCCTACGCGACCCGCACCGACGTGCACCGGCTCGTCGACGGCCTGGGTGTCGCGACCGTGATCGACCTGCGCGGCGAGCACGAGGTGGCGCGGCTCGGCCGGGGGCCGCTGGCCCGCACGCGGGTCGGCTACTACCCGGCGCCCATCGCCGACGTCAGCGGCGCCGACGACCTGGTCGGGCACTATCTGGCGATGCTGGCGGAGAAGGGCGACGTGCTGGCCGGCACGGTGCGGCTCCTGGCCAGCTTCGACGCCCTGCCGGCGGTGTTCCATTGCGAGGCCGGCTGCGATCGCACCGGCGTGCTCGCGGCGGTCGTGCTGGGCCTGCTCGGCGTGCCCGACGACGCGATCGCCGAGGACTACGCGGCCACCGCGGCGGCGATGCCGACGATCCACGAGCGGGTGCGGGTCGTGGTCGAGCGGCTCGGCCTGCCGCCCCGGCCCCCGTCGGTGACGGTCTGGGAGCCGGAGGCGGCGTTGATGGCCCGGACGCTCGACCTCGTGCGGCAACGCTGGGGCGGCATGGACGGCTGGGCCCGCGAGCAGGGCGTGCGCGACAAGGACCTGTCGGCGCTCCGCTCAGCCCTGGTCGTCTGACCTCCGGCTGATCGACGGGTCATCCGCGGGCTGCGGCTACGGCGGGCGTTGAGCGGGCGGTGTGCTCACGTTGCGCCACGCCGCTCGACCTTATGATCATGGAAAGGGGAATCCGCCGTTCGTGCCAGTGCCCGCGTGGGCCGTACAGTTGGCGGGTGCGCTCACTGGCGGAGCTGATCACCGACGACCGGTCCGCGTGGGCCGAGATCGAGGCAGCGGTCAGCGGCTCCCCGTGCGCGGTCGAGATCCTGCCCACCGATCCGGTCCGGGCCGCGTCCTGCCTGCAGAAACTCCAGGTCACCACCAACTCGTGGCTGGGCTCGCTCGTCTACCTCAGCGGCGGCCTGGTCGTCGACGAGGGCTGGCTGCGCGTCCTCGGCTCGGGCGCGCCGGAGCACCGCCTGCCCGACATCCACACCGTCAACGCCGGGTTCGAGGGCGCGGGCCTGGTGGTCGCGCAGGACATCATGGGCGGCGAGTTCGTGTGGCGGCAGGGTGACAGCGCGCCGTCACCGGCGCCGTCCGGTCAGTCGGGGCAGCCGACGATCCACTACTTCGCACCCGACACGCTGCGCTGGGAGGACCTCGGCCTCGGCTACACCGACTGGCTCTACGCCATGCTCGGCGGCGCCCTCGACCAGTTCTACCGGAGCTGGCGCTGGCCCGGCTGGCAGGACGAGGTCGCCGACTGCCCGCTCGACGCCGGGCTGCACATCCTCCCGCCGCTGTTCACCAAGGAGGGCAAGGAGATCGCCGACTCCAGCCGCCAGCCGGTGCCGATGACCCAGCTCGTGAGCACCCTGCACGACGTCGCGGACCAGCTCGGCACGTGAAGCTCTTCCGCGAGACAGTTCCGCCGGTTCTGTGTCCGGATCCCTCCGGCGGCACCGATGTCTCCGGTGAGATGCGCTGAGAGAGCGCCTGCCGAGAGGGAGTGACCGCGTGAAGTACATGATCCTCACCTACGCGTCGCAGCGGGACTACGACGCGATGGCCGGCAAGCCGACCGGGACGGAGTGGACCGCCGAGGACTTCGCCGCCATGCACGCGTTCATGACGAAGTTCAACCGCGAGCTGGAGGAGTCCGGCGAACTGGTGGAGACCCGCGGCCTGGACGCGCCCGTGCACACCCGCCGGATCGGCGGCGTGCCGGGCCTGGTCACCGACGGGCCATACGCCGAGACGCAGGAGGTCCTCGCCGGCTATTGGATCGTGGAGTGCGAGAGCTTCGACCGGGCCACCCAGATCGCCGCCCGGCTCGGCGAGTGCCCGGCACCGCCCGGTGCGGCCGCCACCGCCTACGCCGACGTGCGGCCCGTCGTGGAGTCGTCGGCCGACCTGGGCTTCTGATGGCCCTGCCGGAGGGGTCCGCCGAGGACCTGCTGCGCACCTTGGCGCCGCAGGTCCTCGGCGCCGTCGTGCGCCGCTACGGCCACTTCGACACCGCCGAGGACGCCGTGCAGGAGGCGCTGCTCGCCGCCGCCGTGCGGTGGCCCGCCGCCGGCGTCCCCGACGCCCCGCTCGGCTGGCTCGTCACCGTCGCGTCCCGCCGCCTGACCGACCTGCTGCGCGCCGACCAGACCCGCCGACGGCGCGAGGAGACGGTCTTCCGCTGGTCGTTCGACGTGCCGGCGGTGTCCGACACCGACGACTCGCTGATCCTGCTGTTCCTGTGCTGCCATCCGGCGCTGAAGCCGGACGCGCAGGTCGCGCTGACCCTGCGCGCCGTCGGCGGCCTCACCACCCGCGAGGTCGCCCGCGCGTTCCTGGTGCCCGAGGACACCATGACCCGCCGGATCTCCCGCGCGAAGCAGCGCGTCAAGGCCAGCGGCATCCCCTTCGGCCTGCCGCCGGAGGCTGAGCGGCAGGAGCGTCTGGCAGCGGTACTGCATGTGCTGTACCTGATCTTCAACGAGGGCTACGCCAGCACGTCCGGCCCGTCGCTGCACCGCGCCGACCTGTCCACGGAGGCCGTCCGCCTGACGCGCATGGTCCACCGCCTCCTGCCCGACGACAGCGAGGTCACCGGGCTGCTCGCCCTCATGCTCCTGACCGACGCCCGCCGTCCGGCCCGCACCACCCCCGACGGCGCGCTGGTCCCGATGGCCGACCAGGACCGCAGCCTGTGGGACGCCGGGATGATCGAAGAGGGTGTCGCGCTGATCACGCAGGCCCTGCCGCGGGGTGCCACCGGCCCGTACCAGCTCCAGGCGGCGATCGCGGCGATCCACGACGAGTCGCCGGACGCGGCGTCCACGGACTGGCCGCAGATCGTCGCGCTCTACGAGCTGCTCATGCGCATTGCCCCGAACCCGATGGTGGCGCTCAACCACGCGGTGGCCGTGACCATGGCGTCCGGTCCCGGTGTGGGGTTGCCGCTGCTCGACGGCCTGTCGGCCCTCAGGTCGGATCACCGCCTCCACGCCGTGCGCGGCCACCTGCTGGAGATGTCGGGCGACGTCGCGGGGGCGCGTGAGGCCTACCTGCGGGCGGCGAGCCTGACGAGCAGCCTCCCGCAGCAGCGGTACCTCAACACGCGGGCCGCCGGCCTGTCGTGACCCGGTTCGTTCAGGACGTTCGGGCGTTTGCGGGCACGTTCCGGACGTTTCCGCAGGTCAAATCCTTGATCCGGATGACTTTAGAACCTATGTGCCAATTAGTGGGTTTCTGTGGGTGGGGATAGGGGGCTGTAACGGACAAAATGGCGGCGCGCATGGGATGCCGGTTCGTTCACCAGGTTGCTGAAGACCGTTGTGAGCGAAGGGATCCACGTGCGCGCCGCTGCTGTGATCAACCGTCTGCTGGGCTTCGAGGGAACGGTTGTGGACGACGTGTGTTTCACGGATACCGCGATGGTGGTGCAGGTCCGGCTTCGCTCGCAGGTGCTGGTCTGCCCGTGCGGGCGGACCAGCCGGGCCCGGTACGACCGTTCCCGCAGGAAGTGGCGTCATGTCGACTTCGGCCGGTACCGGGTGGTGATCGAAGCGGAGATCCGCCGGGTCGACTGCCGCGGCTGCGGGCAGGTCCGCAGCGAGTGGATGCCGTGGGCCCGGCCCGGCGCCCGGCATACCCGCGACTTCGAGGATATGGCCTGCTGGCTGGCGAAACGGATGTCCAAGAGCGCCGCGGCCGCGCTGCTGGGCACCACCTGGCAGACCGTCGACCACCTCGTAGCCAGGCTCGTCGATACCCACCTGGACAGCGAGCGTCTCGACGCGATCTACCGCATCGGCGTCGACGAGATCGCCTACCGCCGGGGCCGCAAGTTCCTCACCGTGGTCGCCGACCACGACACCGGCCGGGTGGTGTTCGTCGGCGAGGGCCGCAGGCAGGACGTCTTCGGCAGATTCCTGGAGTCTCTCGGCGAGGACGGCCGAGCCCGGATCGAGGCGGTCAGCATGGACATGACCGCGATCTACCGCGGCGCCGCCACCACCCACGTGCCGCACGCGGCGATCTGCCTCGACCCGTTCCACGTGATCAAATGGGCCGGCGAAGCGCTTGACCTGGCCTACCAGACCTGCCGTGAACAGGGCGTAAAGATCGCCGTGGCTGGACTGACACCCGCCCAAACCTGGCAGAAGGCCCGCGGCGCCCTGCGCCAGCCCGCCGGGCAACACGACCCCACCCGCACCGCGATCATCGAACAGCTCCGCCGCAAACACCCCCGCATCCACCACGCCTGGCGCCTCAAAGAAGACCTCCGCCGCCTCTACCAGGTCCCCACCAGCGACGCAGCCGACCACCTACGACGCTGGATCAACCGGGCCAAACGCAGCGGTATCAACGCCTTCGTCACCCTCGCCCGGCGACTGCGCCGCCACCGCACCGGCATCCTCAACGCCATCCACCTCCAACTGTCGAACTCGCTCCTCGAGAGCATCAACGCCGGCATCCGCCTCATCCAACGCCGCTCCCACGGCTACGCCGACCTCGACAACCTCATCGAAATGATCCACCTCTGCCACGGCGGCATCACCACATCACTACCCACAGAAACCCATTAATTGGCACCTATGTTCGATTATTGTCGGCGGTCATGGAAACCTGCACCGCGGTGAAGACGACCCCGACGGCGACCGGCGACGTGGAGGTCCGGTGCGCCAAGCCCGCCGACCACGTGACCCGCGGCGACCTCCAGCACGAGGCCCGGCTCGGCGCGTTTCCGGTCCGTTGGCGATCTTCCTGACCACCGACCCCATGGTCTCGGTCCGGGCGGCACGTGGCTTCCGTCATCAAAAAAGCTGTTCCTCGGCGGTTGCGACCGCTTCGGTGCTGACCCATCGGCGTTTCATCTCTCCGAACAAGTCACCGAGGGGCTTCTCCGCTTCCAGTGGGCCGATTTCGCGAATGGATCGTTCGGCAGATTCAATGATTTCGATGTCGGAGCAGACCGCGGCGACAGCACCAAGATCTATCTTCTGCAGGAGCTTTTTGGTGATCGGCCGCTTGGCGTCCCAGAAGGTGAAGGTCCGGAAGAAGTCTTGAGCCGGCTTCGATCGGAGCAGTGCCAGCACGAGCGCGGCCTCTTGCGGGTCGTTGAAAGGAAGTAGGTAGCACGTGTCGTCCAGGAACACGGGCTTTCCCGCCAACGGCGCGATCAGGCGAAATTCTGCGGACTTGTGGAGACCTGATACCGCGATCTTGTACGGCGCGAACGAATAGTCGCCGATTCCGAAAACGCAGAATCGCGGCCTATTACGGTAGATCGAAGACTTTCGACCGTCGAGGGCTTCCGCGTTTTTGTTCAGGTAGGACCAGAGTTTGGGAGCGGTGTGCGCGAGTTGCGTCGTGTCCTCGCCGAGCGACTTCTGGGTTACGACGACCCACTTGCTCAGGCCCGTTCTACCCCGGAACACATCCGTGCCTTTGAGGAGCGGGTAGACGTGGCTCTCCTCCACGTCGACGGGCTCGCCGGAACGGCTGTGCGGGCCGTCCAGATGCACCAGCTCCATGACGCCGGCCGCGTCATGCTTCATGCCTTGCCGCCATTCGAGCGGGCAATGACCGTCCACTCGATGTCCTTCGCCGTATGCATCTATGTCGGCCACCAGGCGACCGTCGGCCACGCCGAACCTGCGGGACGGACGGACCGAATCCAACGAGTCGTACAGCGCACAGTCATAACTGGCCGGTCCGGTGCCGACCTCCACCGTGAACAGACATGCGTCCACGTTCGCGTCGAACCATTGCTTCGCATTGATCAGGTGGACGGAGGCGGACGAGATCGGTAACCCGAACTGCGAGCAGTACTCGAGGATGTTGCGGGCGACCTGGGTCTTGCAGAGCAGGCTGATGGTCGGATTGTGCCGCTGAAGCTCTGAGATGAGCTTGAGCCAGACGAATTCCGCGATGTCGAAGTTGGAGGCTCCGGTCATCGCATCCATGCCACGGAGATTTCTCAGGTTGACACGGTCCGGCCGGTTGCTCGATGCAAGCCTGCTGAGCTGGGCATTGGTGACCCAGGGAGGGTTGCCCACAACAAGGAGCGGTCCCTCCTTGCCCCACGACACGTCTTGTCCCAGGTGCATCGAGAAGATGTCCGCCTGGATGACCTCCGCACGCGCCAGACGGGCTTCGTCGACGTAGTCGGCCTGAACTTCGATCCCGACTATCTCCGCGTCCGCGGCGTAGCCGGCGGCTTCATGAAGGAAGTTGCCGACACCGCAAGTGGGCTCAAGGATCCGGGTCCACTCTTTCTTGGGCAGCACCTCGAAGACTTTCGCGGCTAGGGCGCGCGGTGTCTGAAAGTCGCCGAATTCATTATTTGGCACGAAGATCCTCCACTCCGAGCTGGTTCCCGACCTGTGCCGCCTTGATCGCGTGGCCGTATTGAAGTCGCCACTGCAAGGCGTTCGAGATTGTCAAGAACCCTGGCTCCGGAGGGTTTTCGGTGATCCGAAGCGCTAGCTGCCTGCGGCTTTCGGGATCTAGCGGCAGGTTTCGATCCTCAAGGTATGCATCGATGTCCTGCGCGGCTTCGCTCGTGTGTCCCGCATTCTTGAGAATCGTCCGTATCCCTCGGGTGATCTGGTAGTCGGCGGTCTGGTCGCGATCGATGAATACCACGTGGCGAATGTCGAGAGAGGCGGTTGACGTCGCCGGATCGTCGGCTTTCTCGTAGACCATCACCAGCAGATGGTAGCCGAGCCCGTAGACTTTCTGGACCGCGTCCCGGAAAGGGCAGCTCGATTGGGGTTGTTTGATCGAGGTGACCTTGAGATCGACGTCAAGGTCGGGGAAGTCTATGCCCTTTGCCGCGTTGCCGGGGATGTGGGTGTAATATTTGGTGATATACGTGTTGAAAGCCGCCTCTACGTGCGTTCCCACTGCCTTTCCGTCCGTAACTCCATAGAGCTCGGCTATCTTCTTCCTGCTCAAGTCGATAGCAAAGGAGTTTGCTGCTTGCTTCAGGGCGGCCAGGCTGAGCGGCTCTTGCACGCGGTGTCCTTTGTGGGGGTCAGTTGAATGTAGCGGGTATTCGTTCGGGTCTCATCGCTGCCAGCGATGATAGCGTGCGCTGCTCGTACGGGGGCGGCGCGCAACGCTGGCCGATGGCAGGCTCAGCCGGTCTTGCGGTCGCACTTCGAGGTGACCATGTCCGAGGGCTGTCCGCTGAACACGGACAGCATTCGCGATGGTGAGCTACCTCGTGGGCCTTCGGTCATTCCTGTCGATAATGAGGAGGTTCCAGGTCGACGCGTCGCGTCGGCTTCGCGTCTCTCATGCCCACCAATGACCGCCGCGCGCCCCGGTTGCCGCCCGTGGACGGCCAAGACGAAACCGGGCCGCTAGGTCATCGACGAGGTCAGGAACGTCACGCGAGCCGTCGACGGCGACCACCGGCAGGTGCGGCTAGACGGCTTGGCGCCGGACTTCAGCGTCCCACAGCGCATCGCGAGCCAGTCGCAGAGCGAGCGCCTCGCCGTGGTCGCCGTCTCCCCAGTTCGCTCGGGCCCGCGCGGCGTCGGCGAATTGAGCCCGCAATGCCCGATCCCGAAACCGCGGCGCCGGCAGGAGGAAGGCTGCCTGCTCCGGCCACGTCAGCAGCGGAGCGACCTCGCCGGGCAGCGTTCGGAAATCATCGACCAGGACCGGACGCTCGGTGGGCCTCGTGGTCGCCGCCGGCCTCGGGGCGGCGTGTTCCGGGCCGGGCGGCTCCATCATCATGGGAAAGATCTGGCTATCGGGGCAGCCATGTGTTTCCCATGATCATGAGGTCGAGCGGCGTGGCGGTCGGCGCGCCTCGGCGGCGACACCTCCGAGCCCTGCGCCCGAACTGTCGACCTTGGTCGGTTGGCAAGGGGCTATCGGGCTCAGCTTCGCGGCCTTGGGCCGGGCGGACCGAAGTACACGATCAGCACCGGTTGCGTCGACGGCAACTGGCGGGTGCGGGCCAAGGCGGAGGGTCTGAGCCTGGGAGACGCGCCGTCCCGGCTTCTCCCGCTCGGCCAAAAGCGTCCCTGATCAGGGTGGTCCGATGCTGTCTGTACAAGGCCGATGGTGGGGTGGCGACCGGCTTGGAAAGCGATCCGCGCTATCCGCGCTATTCGCGCGGATGAGCCGGATTCGGGGATGAAGCGGACATCGAGTGCCGCCACAGCTAAGCGCGGCGGGAAGACCAAGATCCCGGAAGGTCAGACGATTAGGCGTCTGACCTGGGGATAGGGGTGAGAGCGGGCGAGGAGAATCGAACTCCCACCGTCAGTTTGGAAGATCGTCTCGCGACGGGGTGATCTGTCCGGATGGCCTGGTGGGCGGTTGATTCTGACGCCCGCTCGTGCCCGTTCGTGACCCTGGCCGGACGGTGGTTCTGGCACGCGAATGGCACGTTTCGATCTGGCGTCGGAGCCTGATGCGGGCCGCCGCGCCGGCCGATGCCGGCGCTTGCGCCGCCAGCAGGCCGAGCGCGGGCGGCGTCTCCTTCCCGGCCTCCCACCCCCAAGTCGTGCTGGCCGCTGAGCGGAGTCTCCCGTATGCCGTCGTCCACCCATGGGGGAGCGGGGCGGCGCCGGGCGGGCCAGGCTCGCCGAAGGCGACCGCGAAGCGGCTCGGCCTGGCCCACCCGGCGCCGGTCTGCTCGGCTCGGCCTGGATGGCGGTGTGCGGGAGCGGAGCGACCTCCCCGGAGCCAGAGGCCCCGCCGGAGGCGATCAGGACACGCCCGCCTGAGTGGAACGATCTCTCGATTCGATCTTCCTCTTTCACCACCGCATCTGTGGTACTGTTTCAGGAAGTTGGTTGAGGGAGGGGTGAATGACTCAGGCTGTAGGGCCAGTGTCCGACGCGTGCCAGATCTACGAGGGTGCAGCGGCAGACCGCGAACTGGCTCGGATGGGCCTTCGGGCTGCGTACCTTGAACAAGCGGTGCGCCATGGGCACGAGCGAGCGTCGCGTTGTCTGCCCGTGCACCCGAAGACCTACCAGGGTCAGGTCATGTGGGCGGAGACGGTTGGCGAGCTTCGCACTCAGCTTCTTAATCTCAACCAAGACTGGAAGATCGGCCAAACCAACAACTACGAGACCTCATATCACTCTGGGCGCCGAATCGCTATTGCCGTAGTCGGCGGCGACGGAAATACGGGCGTCACCGGCTTTAATCCTCCGAAGACCGCCAAGAGGCGGGGCCCGATCACGGCAAGACGGATTAAGCGGAACGTGATTGGCCAGATGCCGTTCAATCTGCCGGAGTTCGTGGATCCTCCCGAAGATGACGAGCAATGTGTGACTTGGTTTTATTTGCTGAAAGCGCGCAAGGAAGTGATGTACAGCGAATTGTCCCTTCCCGTTTCACTAGGGGCTGACAGTCGAATCGACCAATGGGCTGTACGCATAATTTTGCCGCACGTCGGATTTACTGGTGTTGCCATTACACCGGTTGATCTGGACGGCGATGATGACGAACCGCCACAGATTCATGTCGACCGTAAGTGATATTCCCTCTGACTTCAATCCACACCGACTTCGGCTGGCCCGTGAGCGTCGCGGGCTGACGAAGGAGTCGTTGGGACAGCTCTGCGGTGTGAGCCGCAGAGCTGTCACTGATTGGGAGTCAGGAAATGTTGAGAGTCCTCCGGTTGGGCGGATTGCGGACGTTCTAAACTTTCCGGCGTCGTTCTTCTATGGCGAAGATATCGATGAGGTCGGCGAGGGTGCGGTAAGCTTTAGGGCGTTGTCAAGCATGACGCCCCGCCAAGTGCGTCGTGTACTGACACATGCGTCGCTGGTGCGTAGCTTTTCATCATGGATCGATAAGCGGTACGCCACGCCGCCGGTAGACGTACCATCGATCGAAGAGTTGACGGCTTCGGTCTACGAAGCTGAGCCCTCACCCGTCGAAGCAGCGGATTCGGTTCGTGCGATCTGGACGCTGGGCGTGAAGCCCGTACGAGACATGCTTGCACTGGTTGAAAGTCGCGGGGTCAGGGTTTTCGGCTTGCCAGCGACGGACCGAGAAGTGGACGCTTTCTCGTTCTGGTTCGAAGACCGCCCATTCGTCTTCTTGAACGCATCTAAGAGCGCCGAACGCGTCCGCTTTGATCTGGCTCACGAGCTTGGCCACTTGTGTATGCATCGTAACGTGAGGACGAACCGCGCTAGGCGGTTTGAACTCGACGCAAATGCGTTCGCTAGTGCGTTTCTAATGCCGAAGGCCGGCTTGCTGTCACAGATCGTTGGAAAACTCTCGCTTGGCGACGTCATGAGTCTGAAGAAATTTTGGCGCGTGTCGGCCACCGCGATGGTTAGGCGCCTACACCAGTTGGGTCGGATAACGGATTGGCAATATCGCTCGTGGATGATCGAACTGAGTGGGAAGGGCTTCAGATCTAGCGAGCCGGACGGTCAGGCTCACGAACAGTCAGCCTTGTTGCGTCAGGTGCTAGGCCTTGCGCGAGAGGACGGCTGGCGTGTCGACCGTATATCTAAGGAGCTTGGCATACCTCGTAGCGATCTATCAGAGGCGCTGATTGGGCTTACTGTTACGTCTGTAGTTGCTCCTACTGATGCCGCCGATCCTGACCACGTTGATCGGACGTCGGCCCGTTCTTCGGCGTCGCTTCGTCTAGTTCAGTAGATGGCTATGGTGCTGATCGCCCAGAGCGAGCATTGGGGCCGCGCAAGCGCGGCCTCTTGATCCTGCATAGCGGAATTCGGCACTGCCAAGGTCCCTACTGCGCTTCGTCGGAAGACCGGGTATCGTAGCGCAGTTGCGTTGAGGTTCGGACGCTAGGACCCCCTGTACCGTAGGAGTTTGGATGGAACGGATTCCGGAACCCGAAGTCCGAGCGCTCAACATCTTGCAGGCGGTCATAGATGAGGCAAATGCCAGGAGGAACCTAGTTCCGCCCGAACCTTGGCTAGATGTATTGGCAAGATATCCGCAAGAATTCGCAAACTGGGTCGCACTGCGCTTAAGAGTGGGTGCGACTAACTCCCCAGCAGCGATCGTTAATACCCGGAAGAGCGGACAGGGTGTACGCCCAGTCCCGATTGTTGGTATAGCGGAACGAATCGCCTACCGAGCGCTAACTAATCATGTCGTCCAGGGGCTTTCGTTTCCGACAAGATCATTGGAAGATTATCGTCAGTTTGCTAATGGTCCTATCCTTCAGGGACTCGACGGGTCGGGCGACGTCCGGAGTCTCTTGCCGGCACATACAAAATACGTCGCAGAAGCAGATGTTGCAGCGTTCTACCAGTACGTCGATCATGATCTCCTGAAAGGCGAGCTTGAGTTCCAAGTAGGGCGAGTCTATGAGACCGGAGTTCTCATAGACCTACTTGGGGAAATCCAAGGAACTGCCTTCGGGCTGCCTCAACTGCTCGACCCTTCGGACCTGCTAAGTGAGGTCTACATCCGTATGCTAGAGCGAGACCTTGTGAGGCAAGGGCTCGTCTTATGGCGCTATAACGATGATTTCCGGTTACTTGCTAACGGTTACGACGAGGCCCAGTTGGCGGTCGAGCAGGTAAGCGATGCGGCCCGACGTCTGGGGCTCGTTCTTAGCGACCAAAAGACTCACATTTCTAGACTTGTGACCTATATTGTTAGGAATGCGTCAGTTCCGGTGGACGAAGATGACGCTCAGATCGATGTCACAACTCTGTCGCCTGGTTCGAACGACTACGCTGGCAGTCTTATGAGTCCCGAGGAGGCCAACGGCGTTCTGAGGCGCATTAGCCTTCCGCCTCGTGATGAGAACCGGTTGGACCTAAAGAATCTTAGACATGATGATGTTAAACTGCTCAGGTCGGCGCTGAATTCACTCGCTCATCATGAGGATGAGGGTGGCCTTAGGTACTTGGTTTCACTCACGTTATTTGTGCCGGTTCTTACCCCGAAGGTATGTACCTACCTCATATCTATGTTTGATGCGCATGCTAGCACTGTGGATGAGATATGGGATACCCTAACGCAAAATCACGCGGATTCGCTCAGTGATTGGCAGCGAGCCTGGCTGGTGTATGTCGCTCGCATCTGCGGCATGCTGGCTCTGCAGCCGGACGGGAGACTTAGTTGGGTTCGGGGTCAACTAAGGAGGAACAGCGATCTACTGCATGCGGAGGTGTCGTTATGCTTGGCGCAAGGAGGGGCGATCGAGTTCAGCGAACTTGATGTCAGTCTACGGGTACGTCCGGAGGCGTTAAGTCCGTGGTATGTCCTCGGCATGAAAGAGCTGCATAGTATCGGGTTGGTCAACGCGAATCAAATTTCTGCAGTGAAACAGTCGTCTCCACTCTACCGATTGCTGTTGGAGTTGTGATGGCTACATCCGCGACGCCGCGTTTTGCTCTCACGGAATCGGCGTTGCGCCTCCTTCGCCACGCGGAAACTAGATTAGGCGGCAGGCCTCCTCGGTCAGGTCAAAGGCCGAGAATCGCTCAAGGCCCCCTCCAGGCGACGACAAACCAGCAGCAATGGCGCCAGGAGGCGGTATTTCTTCGGATTATTAGCATCACCGAGTCGTACATTGATGCTATTTCGATAGGCCTGCTTTTGCAGAGTGTCGACATGTCCTCTGCTGTCCTTGGTCGAATGGTGGAAGACATCGAGCTATCCTCAACTAGCAATTGGTGGGCTCGCCAGAGTGCATTTCAACTGCACCATCAATTGAAGCTAAGCTCCTGTGCTGGGTGGGGTGACCTGCAGGCGGCTATACAAGTTCGCAATTGTCTGGCACATGGCCTCGGAAAACTCACGGCTAAGCAGCGCAAGAATACCAATCTGGCGACCCAGATTGCGGTGTTGGATGTAACAATTTCTGGCGGGCGGATGCATTTCGGTTCATCTACAGTGTCGAGGGCGGCCGCAGTGTGCTCGTCGTTCGTTGCGGATGTTGACGCCCGGTTGCCGTAACCCTGATTTTCTATATATCGTTGAGCTTCAACGCGCGTTGGCGCGCAAAACCGCTAAACCCGGGCTGCTTCGGCAACGGAGATCCAGCGCTTTACACGATCCCAATCCGTTCCGGCCGCTTTCGCCAGACGGCTTCCTAAGTCAGCCGGCGGCAAGTCGCCGCGGAGCTTGAGTGCGATCACTGCCAGGTCGTATCCGATCTCGCCTGAGACGCCCCGCGGGTCGATGATCTTCCAGCCGCTATCGCCGCTGGTTAGGAGGTTCCATGTTGATGCGTCGCCGTGGCACAGCCCCGGTTTCGTGTCTTGCGCTAGCTCATCAAGAACGCCTAGCGCTTCTTGCCGCTCGTTGAGCGGGGCTGGTCCTTCCCGCCAGACGGGCATGTCGGTGAGGTTGTCGTCCTTCAGCCGTTCCCGCAGCCAATCGAACACGGACGGCAGGACTTGCCGTGGCGCCGGCTGGTTGAGCATGGCGGCGAATGGGGCCGCGAGTGCGTTGAGGTCGACGGTGCTTCGGTCGGTGAGCGCGAGGGGTGTGCCTGGTTGGACCTCCTCCAGCACCATCCATAGACCGGAGGGTGCCAGGATCGTCTCGTGGACGACGGGAGCCACGCCGAGGTCCGCCAACGCCGAAGCGACGTCAGCCTGTATCGAGGCGTCCGGGTCAGGGCTGGACCGCAGGACGAGTCCGCCGTGCGGGCTGTCGACTGCTACAACGAAGCCGTATCGGGCGGGCAGGACGGTCCGGGGTTTGGCGTCGTACATGTCACAGATTTCGCGCAGCTCGGTCTCGACGTCGGCGGCCCACGCGCGGGCGTGATCAGGCCAGCGTTTCTCGATACCGGCGACGATGCCGGCTGGTAACTCGGGCCAGTCGACCATCAGGCGCTGCCTACGGCAGCGTGGAGAGCGTCGGCAAGGTCTGTCATCGTTTCGATGACGGCGTGCGCGCCGGCGGCGGACAGGCGTTCGCGCTTGCCCGGCTTGTTGGCGTACCCGATGGCTGCCACGCCTGCGGCCCGGCCCGCTTCGATGTCGCTTACCGAGTCGCCGATGAAGGCGCCGGCCTCGGCTGGCACGCCGAGCGACGTCAGCGCCAACGTCAATAGGTACGGGTGCGGCTTCATCAGCCTCGGCGCCAGTCCGTCGTGCCGGCCGACGACCAGGTCGACATCCTGGCCCAGGTCGTGCCGGTCGAGGTAGGCGCTGACGGCGGCCGGGGCATTGTTGCTCACGATGGCGACTCGTCGGCCGGTTTCCCGCGCTGCGCGCATCACAGCGCGGGCCCCGGGTGTCGGCACCGCGCTGGCCGCTGCCCGGACCTCCGCGTCTCGTGCGGCGTCCGTGATGGCGTGGAGGAGTTCCTCGTCGCCGAGCTGGCTGACCTTCTGCACGAACTGGGGTGGGCCTTCGGCGGTGATGTCGTACCCGTGGGCCGCCGCAATTGCGGTCAACTCCTCGATAGCTGCGGTGGCCGACACCCCGCCGAACAGGGCAGCTATAGGCCCATCGAAGTCAAGTAGGACGACTTTTGTGCCACGCAGCACGTCCGCAACCGAGATCGTCATGGTTGCTGGTCGCGGGCGATGGTGTTCCAGACGCTGTCGAACCAGGCTCGGGCCTGCTGCACGTATTGCGTGGGCAAGTCATCGTCATTGTCGTCGGCGGCGAACTGGAACAGTGGGACGTCCTTGCCCATGACGTCGTAGATCGGGACCTGGTCGCGGTTGATGGTCACTGTGTGCTGGACGACCGGGTAGAAGCCGAAGAACGCTTCGGCGTTGTTCAGGATGTAGACCTTGAACAGGGCCGCGGTTCCGTGCTGGCGGACCTCACACGTCGCGGAGCGGACCAGGCCCAGCTCGCCCAGCTCGCGGACAGAGTCGACGATGGCCTCGCTGTGGCGGCGGCTGATCCGTGTTGCGCGTTCGCGGACGGCCTTGTCGGCGTCCGGGTCGTCAACGGCCGACGGCACTGAGGCCGGCTGGGAGTGGTCGGGGACCAGGATGCGGATGGCGATCGACTCCGGGGTGAGCCGGCCTGCCCGGATCTTGTCGAGCGGTTCGGAGAGCGCGCCGTGGAGGGTTTCGCTGGAGAAGCCGGCGAAGTCGATCGACACGTGCTGGCGTTCGAAGGCGGCCTCGATATGCGGGCGGAGGCCGACCGGGCGTTCGGTCTGGGCGCGGACGAAGGCGCCGCTGCCTTGGCGGCTGACGATCAGCCGTTCTTCGCGCAGGATGCGCAAGGCGGACTTGACGGTCTCCCGGGCGACGCCGTAGTGGTCGGCGAGTTCGTTCTGTGAAGGCAGGCGTTCGCCGGGCTGGAAGCGGCGGGTCAGGATTGCGGCGCGTAGCACGTTGGCGATTTGCTGCGAGGCCGGGCGTGGGTCGTCCGGGTCCAGGCCGTCGAGGGCGTCCGCTTCGGTGTTCATGCGCTCAGCCTAGAACCTGACTAGTCATGTGAGAAACATCTGGGTGTGCCTCTTGCCCGGATCGACCGGGAGCCATACCGTAAAATATGACTAGCCAAGCTAGTCAAATCTGCGAACCGGCTATCGGTTCCCGTTTGGCTGGCGCCGGGGCGGGTGGAGGCGGTAGGTACCGACGCTGAGGTCCGAGACCCGCCCGTCCCGGTGCCGCTCCACGGAACGTTTGCGCCTGTCGCAGCCAGGTCGAGCATCAGGGAGATGTGCAGTGGGCGAGATTGAAGTGGTTCACCCGCATTGGTGTGACCGGGCGAAGTGTGGGGCCGGGCGGCCGACCGTGTTGTGGGAAATGCACCAGTCACGGCGGATCACGGGCTGCTCGGGCCCGGACGAGGGCAGCGTGATCGACCTGATGCTGCTGACGTACGGGGGTGAAGGGCCAAGGCTGCTGCTCGAATTCCCGCGGGGCGCCGAGGACGGTGCCGAGCTGACCGTGGAGCAGGCCGAGAGTCTGGCGGCGTCGATGGTTAGGCTGCTCGCCGAGGCTCGCAGCTGACCCCGGAAGGGCTTTGCTGCTGTGCCAATCGAATCGAGTACGCCGAAGTACGCCGAGATCATCAACGCTTTGCAGCGCCGGATCGACCGGCAGGTCTACCGTGCTGGTGACCTGCTGCCCAGTGAGGCGCAACTGACGCGCGAGTTCGGCGCCTCGCGGTCCACCGTCGTCCGGGCGCTGGAGTACCTGCGTCAGCACGGCTGGGTCGAAGGCGTGCAAGGCAAGGGCCGGATCGTCCTTGAGCGTCCGGCCTCCCGCCTGTCCGAGCTGCCCCGCCGCGTCCAGGTCCTGTTGCAGGCCGACCGGCATGCGACTCTCCTCAATGCCCGGCGGGTGGCGGCCACGGTCCGCATCGCTGCGGCGCTCGCCTGTCCGGTCGGTGCGCCGCTCGTCGCCCGGCGGTACCTGCTGAGCCTGGCCGGCGCCGCGCCGTTCGGGCTCAGTACGGTCTTCGTCTCCGTCGACTTGGCCGGCGCGACGAACGAGCCGCCGGGGGGCGGTTTCTTCGTCCACATCGAACGGGGTCAGGCTCATCGCGTCGTGGAACGCCTCGGCGCGCGGCTCGCCTCCGAAGGGGAGGCGGCCGTGCTCGGCCTGGAGCGCCGTCGCTGCCTCGCGGTCGCCCTGCTTACGGTGCTTGATGCCGCTGATCGGCCGCTGCTGGCAGTCGATGCGGTGTTGTCCCGTGATGTGCCGGAACTGGCCTCTTCGTTCACGCTCGCATAAACCGCCGTCGCTAAAAGCTTGACTAGCCATGTCGGCCATGTCACGCTTGACTGACTTGGTTAGTCAAGTAGCCAAGTCGACCGCGGTGAATGGGGAGAGACGTGGTTCCTAGCTCCATCAAGATCCCGGTGCCGTTCGACTACGTGTTCCCGAACGGCGCCCTGTTCCTCGGCGTCGACAAGCTCGTCAACTTCGACAAGCTGCGCGACGCCGACAACCAGGCCCGCGACGAACACGGCGTCCGGCTGTGGGTCGTCAAGGTCATGGACCAGGACCCCGAGGCCGGAAAGTTCGGCCGCTCCACCGAGGTCAAGGTGAAGATCGCCGCGCCGCACCAGCCGATCCCGCCGGAGGGCATCGGCCTGCCCGGCGGCATCATCGTCACGCCCGTCGAGTTCACCGACATGACCGTGACGCCGTACAACGACTCGACCGGCTGCAAGGGCGACCGGAATCCGCACAAGTGCCGCGCCCGGCTCGCCTGGTCCATCCGCGCCGGCGCCATGGTCGCACCCGGCGAATCCGCGCGGCCGACGAAGGCCGCTGCGTAACACCCAGCGGACGCGCAGGGGCGGGCCATCTCCGGCAAGAGTCTCCCGCCCCCGGCCCAACCTCCCACCCAGCAAAGGAGCGAGGCTGTTATGGCCAAGGTAGTTCACCCTGCCCGCAACACGGCACCGGACGCGCTACCAGCCGAAGCGTTCGGCGAGATCGAGCTGAACGGCATCTACGAAGCCGGCTGCGTCTTCGCCGCGGCCCTGCACGACATCAACCACCACCACATCGGCGAACCGGGCTCGTGGGACCTGTGGGGGAGCGGCCCGGACGAGTTGGCGCGCCTGCATGCTGCTCTCGACCAGATGGCGACCGCGATCAAGGCCAGCCGCGCCCTGCTGACCTCGGTAGAGCGCCGCGTCCGTCGTGCAGACGGTCGGGGGTGAGCGCGGTGCCGCTGGTCAACGTCATCCGCGGAGAGCGCATCGAACCGGCACCGTTCAACGTCCGCACCCCGTACCTCAAGGTCCCGCTCTGGCTCGTCCTGGTCGGCTGGACGGTCAAATACTGCTTCCGCCTCGGGGTGCTCCTGGTCAAGCACTGGCCGGTCACCACACCCGCGCTGCTGCTCGGCTGGCTGTACCTGCGCTTCGACTGGTACGGCCCCGTCGTCCTGGTCGGCGCGCTCGCCGTCGTCGGCGGGGCATGGTTCCTGGCACACCGGCCATCCTTCGAGCGGTTCGCCGGGTACCCGGTGCTCGGCCGATGGCGGCGCTGGACCTACCGCCGGCACTGGCTCCCGGCGATGGCAACGTCCGGCCTCGCGGTGACGTTCGACGGCCGGGCCGTGATCCCGGTACTGAAACGGGTCCGCTGCAATGACGCGGCCGACGTCCTCACAATCCGGATGGTCACCGGCCAGATCCCGGACGACTTCGCCAAGGTCTCCGAACGACTGGCCCACACCTTCGGCGCCCGCGCCTGCCGAGTCGCTGCCGGTGCGCGGCCCGACCTGGTCACTGTCACGCTGCTGCGCACAGATCCGCTCGTCGCCACTGTGGAGCCGTTCCTGGTCGCAGACGTGCCGGACTTCACGGCGCTGCCGCTGGGGCGGCGAGAAGACGGCAAGGTCTACGCGCTGCGACTGTTCGGCACACAGGTCCTCGTCGTCGGTGCCACCGATGCGGGCAAGGGCTCGGTCATCTGGTCCCTGCTGCGGGCCATGGCTGCCGGCATCGCGTCCGGCCTCGTGCAGGTGTGGGCCTTCGATCCCAAGGGCGGCATGGAGTTGGCCGCTGGGCGTCCGCTGTTCGCCCGGTTCGCCTGCGACGACTTCGAGGCCATGGCCGACATGCTTGAAGAAGCCGTCGCCACCATGCGCGAACGCACGGCACGGCTGCGCGGGAAGACCCGACAGCACGTACCGACGATCGGTGACCCGCTGATCGTGATCGTCATCGACGAGTTGGCGGCGCTCACCGCGTACCTGACCAATCGTCAACTGAAGGATCGCGTCAAAGCGGCGCTCGGCGTGCTGCTCACGCAGGGGCGCGCGGTCGGCGTCCATGTCATCGCCTGCCTGCAAGACCCGCGCAAAGAGGTCCTGCCGTTCCGCGACCTCTTCCCGACCCGGATCGGTCTGCGCCTCACCGAAGAGGCCCATGTCGACCTCACCCTCGGCGAAGGCGCCCGGGACCGTGGTGCCCTGTGCGACCGCATCCCGCGCAGCTCGCCCGGCGTCGCGTACGTCGTCCTCGACGGCGGCCCCACCCCGATGCGCGTCCGCTTCTCCTACCTGACCGACAACGACGTCACCGACCTGGCACAGACCTACGGCCGGCTCCGCCCGGTCGCCACCGGAGGCGAGGCAGCATGAACACCAACATCTGGAACGCCGCCCGCGCGTTCGTCGCGGCGCTGCGCGTCAACGACCGGGAATCAGCGACCGGCCGTGTCTGGTTCCGCAGCACCCGCGTCTGTCCCGACTGGTGCGCTGCCGACCACCGGTGCACCGCCCGCCACGGCTACCCCAGCGGCGAGCACCGCTCCCGGCCGCTGACCTGCCCGACGCCGTACGGAAACGTCGTCGCTACCCGCACCCAGACGATCAACGGTGCTAGCCACATCGAGCTTCGGCTCAGCGCCCACCTCGACCGCCAGGAGGCGATCGCGGCCAAACAGGCGCACCTGCTGACCCAGGGCGTTGACGTCGTGGCCCGCGCGGTCATGGCCGCCGAACTGCAGCGTGCGGTCGCCGGGCAGGTGCGCCGGTGACCCACCGCATCGAGAGCGGCGCCCAGGTCCTGATCCTGCTCGCCGTGGCAGGCATGGCCGGCGCCGCCTCGTTCACCCACGTCCACGACTGGACCATGCGCAACTCGCCACCCGGCACCGGCGACTGGTTCGGCTGGGCCAACGCCATGGTCACCGAGCTGATCCCGCTCGCCGCTGGCCTGGAAGCACGTCGGCGGCGCCGCAACGGCATCTCGGTCGGTCGGTACCCGATCGTCCTCATCGTCGGCGCCGTGGCCGTCTCCCTCGCAGGCCAGTTCGCCGAAGCCAAGCCGGGCCTGTCCGGCTGGGGCATCTCGGCTCTGCCTGCCCTCGGTTTCCTGGCCCTGATCAAGCTCGTCCTATCCGTTCCTCCGGCCGCTGTCGTCGAAGAACCTTCACAAGAGCCGGTCGTCGCGGAGGAGCCGAAGCCGCTGGTACTGCCGATCTTCTCCGAAGTGTTCGCGAGAGTGAACGGGGCCGCCCGGCGATGACGGTCACGACGGAACGCCCCGGCTCCCGCGCAGCACGGTTCGCCATGCCGCGAGCAGTCGACGCGCTGCAACAGCTCGCACAGGAGTACGGCGTGTGCGTCCGCCCGGTGACGCTACGCCGGACCGATCTCACCACCGGCGTCAGCGAAGTCATCGACCTGCCGTGCGGCGCCACGCGCGAAGACAAGTGCCCGCCGTGCGCGAAGCGGGCGCGCCGCCTCCGGCAGCAGCAATGCCGGGAAGGCTGGCACCGCACCGATGAGCCGCTACCAGAGCCCGACGCGCCGACCGACGAACAACGCTCGCTGATCGTCCTTCGCGCGCACTTCGTCTTCGAGCGGGGCCGCGCCGAGCTGGCGGCGGAATGGGACCAGGTCGCCGAACTCGATGCCGCGATAGCCGAGCTGGACCAGGCCATCACCGCCTCGGGGATGCGCGGCCACCTCACCCCGGCCGGCGATCAGGCCGACGCTCCCAAACCACTCCGCCGGGTCCGGTCCACCAAACGCCGACAGGACACTCCGGACCTGCCCCGGCTCAAGATCGCCCCCAAGACGGTCGGCCGGACCTTCGAAGGCCGCGACGGACAGGTGTTCCAGCCCTCAACCTTCCTGACCCTCACCCTCGACAGCTACGGCCGGGTCCGCGCGGACGGCACCCCGGTCGACCCGACCACGTACGACTACCGACGCGCGGCCTGGGACGCCGTGCACTTCCCGGCCCTGCTCGATCGGTTCTGGCAGAACGCTCGCCGGGCCGCCGGCTGGTCCATCCAATACTTCGGCGCTGTCGAGCCACAGCGCCGGCTCGCCCCGCACGCGCACTTCGCGATGCGCGGCACCATGCCCCGTGACCTGCTACGCCGCATCACCGCAGCGACCTACCACCAGGTCTGGTGGCCGCCCGCCGACACGATCGTCTACCCCGACCACCACGCGCCGGTCTGGGACACCGACCAGCGGACCTACCTCGACCCGGACACCCGAGCGCCACTGCCGACATGGGATGAGGCGCTGAACGCCATCGACGCCGACCCGGACGCCGAACCAGTCCACGTCGCCCGCTTCGGCCCACAGGTCCACGCCGAAGGCGTCCTCGGCGGCACGCCGAAGGCCGACAAACTGATCGGCTACCTGACGAAGTACCTGACCAAGTCGGTTGACACCTGCCACGCGATCGAGACGGACCGGCAGCGGGCGCACCTTGAGCGGTTCTGGCATGAGCTGCGCTATATGCCCTGCTCGCCGCGTTGCGCCAACTGGCTGCGCTACGGAGTGCAGCCAAAGAACCCGCGGCCGAACCAATATCCGGGCCGGTGCAAGGCGAAGGTGCACCAGCGGACCACCCTCGGCATGGGCGGCCGGCGCGTGCTCGTCTCCCGGCAGTGGTCCGGCAAGACCTTGGCTGACCACAAGTACGACACGCGGGCGTGGGTCCGAGCCCTGCTCGGCATCAGCGACGCCCACGACCAGACCTCGGCGCTCGACGGCCACAAACCCGGCACCCCGGCGCCGGTCGCCTGGGAGATGGCCCGCCGCGACGACCCGGACATACCGCCGCTGCAACACCGGCTCTTGCGAGCCATCTCGGCGCGCATCCAGCAACGCGCCCAGCTCAGAGCAGCGATCGAAGCGGCCGACCAGGGGCCGCCTGATCTTTCGGCAAACCGAGGAGAGGAGGACCCACCCGTTGGGTGAGGAGCTGCTGACGGGAGAGCAGGTCGCGGCCCTGCTGAAGACGACGCCGCGGTTCGTCCGGCGACTCGTCCAGGGCCGGCGCATCGAGTACGTGAAGGTCGGCCGGCTGGTGCGCTTCTGCCCGGAAGCCGTCGCCGATTACATCGACCGGAATCGGATCACGCCGCTGGGCAGGGCTGACGTGCGGCGGCAGATCGGGAGGGCGGCGTAATGGCCAATCGGAAAGGCCGGCGGCGTTTCGGCAACGTTCGGAAGCTGCCGTCAGGACGGTTTCAGGCGCGGTACCTCGGGCCGGACGGGATCGAGCGGACAGCGCCGAACACGTTCGACACCGAGAAACTGGCGAAGGACTGGCTGACGGTCACCGAAGCGGAGATCATCCGTGGCGACTGGACGGCGCCGGAGGCCGGTGAAGTCAAGCTCGGCGACTACGGCGCTCGCTGGATCGCCGAGCGGAAGCTGGCGCCCCGGAGCCGCGAGAACTACGAAGACCTGTACCGCCTCCACATCCGGCCGCACCTCGGCGGGCTGGCGCTCGGGTTGATCAAGCCGGCGACCATCCGGTCGTGGCGGAAGCGGCTGCTCGACTCGGGCACGCCGGAGCCGCAGGCGGTCAAGGCGTACAGCCTGCTCCGCGCGATCTTGAACACGGCCGTCAAAGAGGACGGGCTGATCCGGGAGAACCCGTGCCGGATCAAGGGCTACGACCGGTACCACACCCCGGAGCGGCCGACCGCGACCGTCGACCAGGTCCTCGCGCTCGCCGGCGCCATGCCGCCCCGGCACTCGGCGCTGATCATGGTCGCGGCGTTCTCTGGGCTGCGCTGGGGTGAGCTTGCGGCGCTGCGGCGCTGTGACGTCGATCTCGACGCCGGCCGGATCCGGGTGCCTCGGAAGCTTGCGGCGCTGCGGAGCGGTCTCCAGTTCGGGGCGCCGAAGTCGGAGGCGGGCGTCCGGGTCGTGGCGCTGCCCAAGATTGCGGTCGCCGTACTCCGCGAGCACCTGGACGGTGAGTTCGTCACGGACGGACCGGAGGCCGTGATTTTCACCGGCGACAAGGGCGCGCTCCTACGTTCCGGCAATTTCGGCCGGTCGGTCCGGTGGATCGAGACCGTCCGGAAGGTCGGCCTACCGGACGGCTTCCACTTCCATGACCTGCGCCACACCGGTAACACGCTCGCCGCCGCGGCCGGGGCGAGCACGCGGGAGCTGATGCACCGCATGGGTCACGCCAGCATGCGTGCCGCGCTGATCTACCAGCACGCCACGAGCGAGCGGGACCGCGAGATCGCGGACGGCATGGATCGCCGGATCGCGAGGCACACCCGACGAGCGAGGAAGGGACAGAAGCGATGATCAGCCGATTGGGTGTTGTTGTCACCCTTGTACTCCTGGCTCCGCTCATGATCGCGGCGAAGTGCGAGGAGGGGAGCGGCGGCGGTGGTCGGAAACAGGCGTGCGACCTGCGGGAGACTCAGCCGCCGAAGTGGATCGCCGGCCGCGGGAAGGGGACCATCGAGGCGGCCGTGACCGCGTACTGCGACCCGGCGCCGAAGCGGCACACGCTGACGCTCTGGCTGGAGCGGGAGGCGAGCGACGGCAAGACTTGGCTGCAGGTCGGGCAGACCAGCGTCTTCCAGAAGGCGACCGACATTCCGCCGCCGCCACCCGGCCGGAAGTACACGATCAGCACGGGGTGTATCGACGGGAACTGGCGGGTGAGGGCATGGGCGGAGGGCCTCAGCCCGGACGGCACGCCGTTCCGGTTCTCCCTCCCGGCCAAAGAGTCCCTGATCAGGGTGGTCCGATGCCGCCTACAGTGACTGGCATGAGGTACGCCGAGTACAAGGCCAATGGTGGGGTGGCGATCGAGCGGCGGCCCGAGCGCCGGGCGGTCGACCTGATCCGCGAGGCGGCGCGCACTGACCGCTACTGGGTGCTTAGTCCGGAGCCGGCCGGCACGTGGACGCTCCGGCAGTTGGACGGCGCTACCGGGCTGCTCGGCGACCCGGCGCACGAGTCCGACGTGTTCGGACCCGACTCGGACAAGGCTCTGGCGTGGGCCGGTGACCTGGTCGAGGTCACCGGATGGGTGAGCATGTCTCGGCCGTACCCGAGGGCGTTCGTGGACGAGGTGTACGACCTGGTCCGTGATCTCGCCCTTACACCTCGGCCGGGGCGAACCGTGATCGTCAGGGTCGAGCCCGGGCCGGACGGGATCAAGCTGTTGGTCGTCCGGGAATGTTGGCCGGCGACCGGCTTGGAGAGCGATCCGCTCTACTCGTGCGAATGCGGAGGATTCAAGGATGAAGCGGACATGCTTCGCCAAGTGAGCGGCTGGTTCGGTCTGACAGAGGACGGCTGGACGACCGTCGCGCCCCACATGGAGTACCGCCACAACTAATGGCACGCCAATGGCACGGTGGCTTGGAAAAGATCCCGCCAGGTCAGACGATTAGGTGTCTGACCTGGGGATAGGGGTGAGAGCGGGCGAGGAGAATCGAACTCCCACCGTCAGTTTGGAAGACTGAAGCTCTGCCATTGAGCTACGCCCGCGTGCTCCCGGCCTGCCGGTCGCGCCTCACAGCGTACCGAATCATCCGGACAAGCACAGAGCACGGGGGTCCGATGTGTGCGACATCGGCATACCGAGCGGCAGGCTGCCGGACCTACCGCATACACTTGCCGACGCAAACCTCCGGGGTGTAGCGCAGTTTGGTAGCGCACTCGCTTTGGGAGCGAGGGGCCGTGGGTTCAAATCCCGCCACCCCGACCGGGACAATGCCAGGCGTCCGCCATCGTCACCCGGCCGTTGGAGCGGCCGGTCGCGACCTTACTGAGGGAGAAGTTCTGTGAAGAGCACCGTCGAGACCCTGAGCCCGACGCGCGTGCGGCTCGAAATCGAGGTGCCGTTCGCTGAGCTCGAGCCCAGCCTGAAGAAGGCCTACCGGGAGATCGGCTCGCAGGTGAACATCCCCGGCTTCCGGCGGGGCAAGGTGCCGGCAGCCGTGATCGACCAGCGGGTCGGCCGCGGCGCGGTCCTCAACGAGGCCGTGCAGGAGGTCATTCCGACCCAGATCCTCGCCGCGGTCCGCGAGCACGAGGTGCGGACGCTGGGCCGCCCTGAGGTCGAGATCACCGAGTTCACCGACGGGCAGCCGCTGAAGTTCCGCGCCGAGGTCGACGTGCGTCCGGAGATCACGCTTCCCGACCTGAGCGCCATCGAGGTCACCGTCGACGCGATCAGCGTGACCGACGAGGACGTCGAGGAGCAGCTCAAGGGCCTGCGCGACCGGTTCGCCACGCTGAAGACGGTCGAGCGGACCGCGCTGGTCGGCGACTACGTCCAGATCGACCTGGTCGCCAAGGTCGACGGCGAAGAGGTGCCGGGCGGCAGCGCGACCAACGTCTCGCACGAGGTGGGCAGCGGCCAGTTGGTCCCCGGCCTCGACGACGTGCTGGTCGGCATGGGCGCGGACGACTCGACCACGTTCACCACGGAGTTGGTCGGCGGCGAGTTCGAGGGCCGCGAGGCCGAGGTGTCGGTGACCGTCAAGTCGGTCAAGGACAAGCAACTGCCGGAGCTCGACGACGAGTTCGCCCAGCTCGCCAGCGAGTTCGACGCGCTCGACGAGCTCAAGGAGGACCTGCGCGCGCGCCTCAGCCGCGTGAAGCGCATGGAGCAGCTCTACTCGGCCCGTGACCTGGCCCTCAAGGCCGTGATCGACGCGACCGACGTGCCGGCGCCCGAGGGCGTCGTCAAGGATGAGGTCGAGTCACGCAAGGAGTCGATGAACGACCAGCTCCAGCGCATCGGCGCCTCCCTGGACGACTACCTGGAGACCGAGGGCAAGACGGCCGAGGAGATGGACGCCGAGCTCAGCGAGGCGGCCGTCGAGGGCATCAAGGTCCAGTTGGTGCTCGACACCCTGGCCGACGCCGAGGACATTCAGGTCAGCGACGACGAGTTCGGTCACGAGATCGTCCACCGGGCGCAGCGGGCGGGCATGGGCCCGCAGCAGTACTACGACCAGTTGGTGCAGGCCGGCGTGGCCGGTGCGGTCTTCGGTGACGTGCGCCGCGGCAAGGCCCTCGGGCTGGTCCTCGAGCGGGTCAAGATCCTCGACAGCGAGGGCAACACGCTGAGCTTCGACGACCTGCGTGGCGCGGCCGACAGCCACGAGGATCACGACCACGGCGACCACGAGGGCCACGACCACTGATCCGGGTGGGCCGGAGGGTGAGCGCCCTCCGGCTCGACCACGGTGCGCTCATAGCGAAATGCGGTGAGCATGGGAAGCTGGCGCTCCCCGCACCGGTTAGGGTCGGCAAGTACAAGACTCTTGCGAAGGGCTGCCATGACCGACCTGCATATTCCAGCGTCGCCAGTCAGTTCCGCGCCCCAGGGGCGCGGGAGGGGCGCGGACACGAGCCTGACGCTCGACGACTCGGTGTTCAACCGCCTGCTCAAGGAGCGCATCATCTTCCTGGGCAGCGAGGTCAACGACCAGGTCGCCAACCGGATCTGCGCACAGATGCTGCTGCTCGCCGCCGAGGACGAGGAGCGCGACATCTGGCTCTACATCAACTCGCCCGGTGGCTCTGTCTACTCGGGCATGGCGATCTACGACATCATGCAGTTCGTCAGCAACGACGTGGCGACTGTCGCGATGGGCATGGCCGCCTCCATGGGCCAGTTGCTGCTGTGCGCCGGCGCGCCCGGCAAGCGGATGGCGCTGCCACACGCGCGGATCATGATGCACCAGCCGTCCGGCGGCATCGGGGGCACGGCCTCCGACATCGCCATCCAGGCCGAGCAGATGCTCTACACCAAGCGGATGTTCCAGGAGCGCGTGGCGTTCCACACCGGGCAGTCGCTCGAGCAGATCGAGGCCGACTCCGACCGTGACCGCTGGTTCACCGCCGAAGAGGCGCGGGACTACGGCTTCATCGACAAGGTGATCACCGGGGCCCAGCAGGCTCCGGAAGGCGCCGGAACTCTGGCCTGAGGAGCGAAGCCATGACGGATCTGAGCCTGCCCCCGGCGCTGCGCGAGGTGCACAACCGGTACATCCTGCCGTCGTACGTCGAGCGCACGTCGTACGGCATCAAGGAGACCAACCCGTACAACAAGCTGTTCGAGGACCGGATCATCTTCCTCGGCGTGCAGATCGACGACGCGTCGGCCAACGACGTGATGGCGCAGTTGCTGACGCTGGAGAGCAACGAGCCGGACCGCGACATCATCGTTTACATCAACTCGCCGGGCGGCTCGTTCACGGCCATGACGGCGATCTACGACACGATGCTCTACGTCCGGCCCGACATCCAGACGGTGTGTTTGGGCCAGGCGGCGAGCGCGGCGGCGGTGCTGCTCGCGGCGGGCACCCCGGGCAAGCGCCTCGCGCTGCCCAACTCGCGCATCATCATCCATCAGCCAGCCACCGAGGGCGGCTACGGGCAGGGCTCAGACATCGAGATCCAGGCCCGGGAGATCATGCGGATGCGGACCCAGCTCGAAGAGATGGTCTCGCGGCACACCGGCCAGCCCATCGAGAAGGTCCGCAAGGACATCGACCGGGACAAGATCCTGACGGCCGAGGAGGCCAAGGAGTACGGCCTGGTCGACAACATCCTGGTCAGCCGCAAGAAGTCCGCCCTGGTCGCCTCCGGCGCCTGAGGTACAGACTCGGTTTCACCCGCCTCATCGGCTCGCCTGACCACGCGGTTCGGCGAGCCGATGAGGTTGCCGAAGACTGCCGTCGGGCGCCAGGCTGAAAGACACCCCCGTGTAGGGGGTCGGAATACGGGCGACCACCAGGTAACGTCGAGGCAGTAGCCAGCGTCGGCGGCGGCCCGCCGGTCGACGGGGAAGCTCCAAGGGCGCTGGCAAGGGCAAGAGATGCGATCCGGACGCATGGTCCGGCCGAAGGCAGGGAGATCGTAGGTGGCACGGATCGGCGACGGCGGCGACCTACTCAAGTGCTCCTTCTGTGGCAAGTCGCAGAAGCAGGTGAAGAAGCTCATCGCCGGCCCCGGCGTCTACATCTGCGACGAGTGCATCGACCTCTGCAACGAGATCATCGAGGAAGAGCTCGCCGAGCCGGGCGACGTCAAGTTCGACGAGCTGCCCAAGCCGATGGAGATCTGCGCCTTCCTCGACCAATACGTCGTCGGGCAGGACCAGGCCAAGAAGGCCCTCGCGGTGGCGGTCTACAACCACTACAAGCGGATCCAGGCCGAGTCCGGCAGCAACTCGGGCGGCGACGGCGTCGAGCTCGCCAAGTCCAACATCCTGCTCATCGGCCCCACCGGTTGCGGGAAGACGCACCTGGCCCAGACGCTCGCCCGGATGCTCAACGTGCCGTTCGCGATCGCGGACGCCACCGCGCTGACCGAGGCCGGATACGTCGGCGAGGACGTCGAGAACATCCTCCTGAAGCTGATCCAGGCCGCGGACTACGACATCCGCCGGGCCGAGACCGGCATCGTCTACATCGACGAGGTCGACAAGATCGCCCGCAAGTCGGAGAACCCCAGCATCACGCGTGACGTCTCCGGCGAGGGTGTCCAGCAGGCCCTGTTGAAGATCATCGAGGGCACGGTCGCCAACGTGCCGCCTCAGGGCGGGCGCAAGCACCCGCACCAGGAGTTCATCCAGATCGACACGTCCAACGTGCTGTTCATCTGCGGTGGTGCCTTCGCCGGACTCGACCGGATCGTCCAGCAGCGGGTCGGCAAGGGCGGCACCGGCTTCGGCGCCAACCTGCGCTCGATCACCGACCGGACCGCCGACGACGCCTTCAGCGACGTCATGCCGGAGGACATGCTCAAGTTCGGCCTGATCCCCGAGTTCATCGGGCGGCTGCCGGTCATCACGAGCGTCAAGAGCCTCGACCGCGACGCACTGGTCAAGATCCTCACGGAGCCGCGCAACGCGCTCGTCCGGCAGTACCAGCGCCTGTTCGAGCTCGACGGCGTCGAGTTGGAGTTCGCGCCCGAGGCCCTCGAGTCGATCGCCGACCAGGCCATCCTTCGGGGCACCGGCGCCCGCGGACTCCGCGCCATCATGGAGGAGGTTCTCCTCAGCGTGATGTACGAGGTGCCCAGCAACCCGAACATTGCTCGTGTGCTGATCACTCGCGAGGTTGTCCTCGAGAAGGTCATCCCGACGATCGTGCCGCGGGACCTCGCCGCGCACCGGGTCGGCCGCCGCCGTGCGGACCGCGAGGAGAAGTCCGCGTAACAGCACGGTGAGCGTAGCCCTCGTGCTCGCCGTAGGCTGACCGGTATGCGCGTAGCGGTGTGTCAGCTCAACGCCCGTGACGACCGGGCGGAAAACCTGCGGGTCGCCCGGTCACTACTTGAGCGTGCCGCCGCCGGCGGCGCGGATCTCGCGGTGTTGCCCGAATACGTCGACCACCTCGGGCGAGCGGACACCGCGCCGAAGCCGGAGCCCGTCGACGGGGAGTTCGCCGCCTTCTTCGCCGACGCCGCGCGGGAACTCGGCATGTGGGTCCACGCGGGGTCCTTCCACGAGATCGGGCCGGACCCGGACCACACCTTCAACACCACGCTCGTCTTCGATCGCACGGGAGCGCTCGCCGCGACGTACCGGAAGATCCACCTCTACGACGTCCAGATCCCCGGCCGTGTCTCGTATCACGAGTCCGCGAGTGTGGCGCCCGGGTCGTCGCTCGAGCTGGTGCGTGTCGAGGAGGCCCATGTCGGGCTGACGATCTGTTACGACCTGCGTTTCCCGGAGTTGTACCGTCGGCTCGCGATCGACGGGGCCGACGTGCTCGTGGTGCCGGCGGCGTTCATGCTGCACACCGGTCGCGATCACTGGGAGGTGCTGCTGCGCGCCAGGGCCATCGAGAACCAGTGTTACGTTCTGGCGGCGGGACAGATCGGCAACCATGATCCGGATCGCACCTGCTTCGGCCGGAGCATGGTGGTCGACCCGTGGGGGACCGTGGTGGCCCAGGCGCCCGATGTCGTCGGTGTCACGTTCGCCGATCTCGACTTCGATCGGCTGGCCGAGATCCGTGCCACATTGCCGAGCCTGGCGAACCGCCGGCTTTGAGGGTCGGTCAGGGGGTGCGAGCGGTCAGGATGCCGAAGACGGTGATGCCGACGATCGCACCGCCCGTGATCAGCAACACTGTTCCCATGCGGGACGGGCCGCGGCGGGCGAGCCGGATCGTCGCCACGACGAGGACCAGGGCGACGACCGCACCGATGACGAGCTGCCACAACGGGAAGAGCATCGCCATCAACGCGTCTGCGCGCGGGTTGGGCGTCATCCCGTCATCCTCCCTGGTCGGGTCCGGTCCTGCACGACCGATTTGACGCCGGTGTTGCGATGCCCGTACGGTTCTCCAGGTCCCGAGGTGCTGGCCGGCAATGACCGGCTCGTCGGATTGGGACCGCCAGGGCGGTGCGAGAGCGGTTTTGCGATCGCGAAGCCGACCGGGTAAGGTGTGTCAGCCGGTGGGAGCCGGGCTGCTCATTCGAGTCGGCCGGCCCGCCGAAATCCCGAGCAAGACCTCAGCCGGAAACGGTCACAGGGTCATGCTCGGGTGCAACGTCCCGAACGGCTAGGAAGCGGAAAACGCGGACTTGACAGTGCGGAACGGGCTGGTACAATAGATAGGCCGGTGGGGAGCCGGGCGGGCAAGCGAGCGTGTAGCTCCAGTGCCGGCCGGTCCTGCTGGATCCCCCGAACAAGATCGCCGGAAGCGGCAGCCTTGTTATGCTCGGGAAACCGCCCGATGTTGAAGAGTTCTGAACTAGGGACTTGACAACGGAGGGCGAACTGGTAAAGTAGAGAAGTTGCCCCGGATGCGGTGATCAAGGCTTGTGAACCGCAGCGGTGTGTGTTGGTTGTTTGAGAACTCAACAGGGTGCTTGTTAAGCCAGTGCCAAATGAAGTTTTGCCCCGTGGCATGGTCGTTTGATCGTGTCTGGGATTCCTTTGGTGACAACATGTTTGTTGCCGGGTGATTGATTCACTGACAGAGGTTTTTGTTGGAGAGTTTGATCCTGGCTCAGGACGAACGCTGGCGGCGTGCTTAACACATGCAAGTCGAGCGGAAAGGCCCTTCGGGGTACTCGAGCGGCGAACGGGTGAGTAACACGTGAGTAACCTGCCCTAGGCTTTGGGATAACCCTCGGAAACGGGGGCTAATACCGGATATTCATGTCGTGTGGCATCACATGGTGTGGAAAGTTTTTCGGCTTGGGATGGGCTCGCGGCCTATCAGCTTGTTGGTGGGGTGATGGCCTACCAAGGCGACGACGGGTAGCCGGCCTGAGAGGGCGACCGGCCACACTGGGACTGAGACACGGCCCAGACTCCTACGGGAGGCAGCAGTGGGGAATATTGCACAATGGGCGGAAGCCTGATGCAGCGACGCCGCGTGAGGGATGAAGGCCTTCGGGTTGTAAACCTCTTTCGACAGGGACGAAGCGTGAGTGACGGTACCTGGAGAAGAAGCGCCGGCCAACTACGTGCCAGCAGCCGCGGTAAGACGTAGGGCGCGAGCGTTGTCCGGATTTATTGGGCGTAAAGAGCTCGTAGGCGGCTTGTTGCGTCAGCTGTGAAAACCCGCAGCTCAACTGTGGGCTTGCAGCTGATACGGGCAGGCTTGAGTTCGGTAGGGGAGACTGGAATTCCTGGTGTAGCGGTGAAATGCGCAGATATCAGGAGGAACACCGGTGGCGAAGGCGGGTCTCTGGGCCGATACTGACGCTGAGGAGCGAAAGCGTGGGGAGCGAACAGGATTAGATACCCTGGTAGTCCACGCTGTAAACGTTGGGCGCTAGGTGTGGGGGGCCTCTCCGGTTCTCTGTGCCGCAGCTAACGCATTAAGCGCCCCGCCTGGGGAGTACGGCCGCAAGGCTAAAACTCAAAGGAATTGACGGGGGCCCGCACAAGCGGCGGAGCATGCGGATTAATTCGATGCAACGCGAAGAACCTTACCTGGGTTTGACATGTTCGGTAATCCGGCAGAGATGTCGGGTCCTTCGGGGCCGTTCACAGGTGGTGCATGGCTGTCGTCAGCTCGTGTCGTGAGATGTTGGGTTAAGTCCCGCAACGAGCGCAACCCTTGTTCGATGTTGCCAGCGGTTCGGCCGGGGACTCATCGAAGACTGCCGGGGTCAACTCGGAGGAAGGTGGGGATGACGTCAAGTCATCATGCCCCTTATGTCCAGGGCTTCACGCATGCTACAATGGCCGGTACAAAGGGCTGCGATACCGTGAGGTGGAGCGAATCCCAAAAAGCCGGTCTCAGTTCGGATCGGGGTCTGCAACTCGACCCCGTGAAGTCGGAGTCGCTAGTAATCGCAGATCAGCAACGCTGCGGTGAATACGTTCCCGGGCCTTGTACACACCGCCCGTCACGTCACGAAAGTCGGCAACACCCGAAGCCGGTGGCCTAACCCTTGTGGAGGGAGCCGTCGAAGGTGGGGCTGGCGATTGGGACGAAGTCGTAACAAGGTAGCCGTACCGGAAGGTGCGGCTGGATCACCTCCTTTCTAAGGAGCACCTTCACGTGAAAGCGTGCAAGGAGCCCGCACTGTCCGAGTGTGACGGTGGGGTGCTCGATGGCGGAGACACTGGCGAAGTTTTTGCGGACAACGGTCCGAGATGTCTAGTACTGCTGGCGTGAGTCGGCGTGGAACGGCTCTGGATGCGGTTCGCGGGAGCGTGCAGGCACCCTGTTGGGTCCTGAAACAACCAGCACGTGAGTGTGGGGTTGGTTTCAGACGGGATCCGCACCAGTTCGAGGACCGCACCCCTGGGTGGGTGGAGGCTTGGGCTGACAAGATGGTGTGGGTTTGGTGTTGGTTGAGAATTGCACAGTGGATGCGAGCATCTTTAAAGCTTTGTGGTCAAGTTGCTGAGGGCGTACGGTGGATGCCTTGGCACCAGGAGCCGATGAAGGACGTGGGAGGCCGCGATAGGCCTGGGGGAGCTGTCAACCGAGCTGTGATCCCAGGGTGTCCGAATGGGGGAACCCGGCACCAGTCATGTGGTGTCACTTCCGCCTGAACACATAGGGTGGATAGAGGGAACGCGGGGAAGTGAAACATCTCAGTACCCGCAGGAAGAGAAAACAATTGTGATTCCGTGAGTAGTGGCGAGCGAAAGCGGATGAGGCTAAACCGGTCATGTGTGATACCCGGCAGGGGTTGCGTGGTCGGGGTTGTGGGACGTGTCTTGACTGGTCTGCCGGCCGGTCGCGCAGTCAGAAAATCGATGGTTAGTCGAAGTCCGCTGGAAAGCGGTGCCGTAGACGGTGATAGTCCGGTAGGCGAAAACTGTCGGTCTGTGTTGGCGTGTTCCCGAGTAGCGGCGGACTCCTGTAATCTGCCGTGAATCTGCCAGGACCACCTGGTAAGCCTAAATACTCCCTGGTGACCGATAGCGGACGAGTACCGTGAGGGAAAGGTGAAAAGTACCCCGGGAGGGGAGTGAAATAGTACCTGAAACCGTGCGCCTACAATCCGTCGGAGCGTCCAGTCGTTTGGCTGGGGTGACGGCGTGCCTTTTGAAGAATGAGCCTGCGAGTTAGTGGTGCGTGGCGAGGTTAACCCGTGTGGGGTAGCCGTAGCGAAAGCGAGTCTGAAGAGGGCGTTTGAGTCGCGTGTCCTAGACCCGAAGCGGAGTGATCTAGCCATGGGCAGGCTGAAGCGCGGGTAAGACCGCGTGGAGGGCCGAACCCACCAACGTTGAAAAGTTGGGGGATGACCTGTGGTTAGGGGTGAAAGGCCAATCAAACTCCGTGATAGCTGGTTCTCCCCGAAATGCATTTAGGTGCAGCGTTGCGTGTTTCTTGCCGGAGGTAGAGCACTGGATGGCCTAGGGGGCCTACAAGCTTACTGAAGTCAACTAAACTCCGAATGCCGGTAAGTGAGAGCGTGGCAGTGAGACTGCGGGGGATAAGCTTCGTAGTCGAGAGGGAAACAGCCCAGATCACCAGCTAAGGCCCCTAAGCGTGTGCTAAGTGGTAAAGGATGTGGGGTCGCATAGACAACCAGGAGGTTGGCTTAGAAGCAGCCACCCTTGAAAGAGTGCGTAATAGCTCACTGGTCAAGTGGTTCCGCGCCGACAATGTAGCGGGGCTCAAGCACACCGCCGAAGCTGTGGCATTCACACATGTACCCGGCCTGAGACTTCGGTTGAGGGTCCAGGTGTGTGGATGGGTAGGGGAGCGTCGTGTCACCGGTGAAGCGGCGGAGTGATCCAGTCGTGGAGGTGACGCGAGTGAGAATGCAGGCATGAGTAGCGAAAGCAGGGTGAGAAACCCTGCCGCCGGATGACCAAGGGTTCCAGGGCCAGGCTAATCCGCCCTGGGTGAGTCGGGGCCTAAGGCGAGGCCGAGAGGCGTAGTCGATGGATAACGGGTTGATATTCCCGTACCCGCGTAGAAGCGACCATGCTGAACCTGCTTGTACTAACCTTGCGATGGTCTGATCCTTTCGGGGTGAGGGCTGGAGTTTGGGAACTTGGGTGGTAGTAGGCAAGCGATGGGGTGACGCAGGAGGGTAGCTGGGCCCGGCCGGTGGTTGTGCCGGGGCAAGCGTGTAGCCCGTGTCGTAGGTAAATCCGCGGCACTTGTGGGTGAGGCGTGAAGCGGAGCCGTTTCAGGTGAAGTCAGTGATCCCATGCTGCCGAGAAAAGCCTCTAGCGAGTTTCGAGCGGCCCGTACCCGAAACCGACACAGGTGGTCAGGTAGAGAATACCGAGGCGATCGGGCGAACTGTGGTTAAGGAACTCGGCAAATTGCCCCCGTAACTTCGGGAGAAGGGGGGCCACCGATGGTGAGACCACGTGCTGGTGGAGCGGTTGGTGGCCGCAGAGACCAGGGGGAAGCGACTGTTTACTAAAAACACAGGTCCATGCTAAGTCGTAAGACGACGTATATGGACTGACGCCTGCCCGGTGCTGGAACGTTAAGGGGACCTGTTAGCTGGTAACGGCGAAGCGGAGAACTTAAGCGCCAGTAAACGGCGGTGGTAACTATAACCATCCTAAGGTAGCGAAATTCCTTGTCGGGTAAGTTCCGACCTGCACGAATGGCGTAACGACTTCCCCACTGTCTCAACCACAGGCCCGGCGAAATTGCAGTACGAGTAAAGATGCTCGTTACGCGCGGCAGGACGGAAAGACCCCGGGACCTTCACTATAGCTTGACATTGGTACTCGAATTCGATTGTGTAGGATAGGTGGGAGCCGGTGAAGCAGTCACGCCAGTGGTTGTGGAGGCAAGCTTGAAATACCACTCTGTTGGATTTGGGTATCTAACTTTGGGCCGTGAGCCGGTTCAGGGACAGTGTCTGGTGGGTAGTTTAACTGGGGCGGTTGCCTCCTAAAATGTAACGGAGGCGCCCAAAGGTTCCCTCAGCCTGGTTGGCAATCAGGTGTTGAGTGCAAGTGCACAAGGGGGCTTGACTGTGAGACTGACAGGTCGAGCAGGGACGAAAGTCGGGACTAGTGATCCGGCACTGGCAGGTGGAAGCGGTGTCGCTCAACGGATAAAAGGTACCCCGGGGATAACAGGCTGATCTTCCCCAAGAGTCCATATCGACGGGATGGTTTGGCACCTCGATGTCGGCTCGTCGCATCCTGGGGCTGGAGTAGGTCCCAAGGGTTGGGCTGTTCGCCCATTAAAGCGGTACGCGAGCTGGGTTTAGAACGTCGTGAGACAGTTCGGTCCCTATCCGCCGTGCGCGTAGGATACTTGAGAAGGGCTGTCCCTAGTACGAGAGGACCGGGACGGACGAACCTCTGGTGTGCCAGTTGTTCTGCCAAGAGCACGGCTGGTTGGCTACGTTCGGAAGGGATAACCGCTGAAAGCATCTAAGCGGGAAGCTCGCTTCGAGATGAGGTATCCCACCCCTTGAGGGTTAAGGCCCCCAGCGAGACTACTGGGTTGATAGGCCGGAGGTGGAAGCCTGGTGACAGGTTTGAGCTGACCGGTACTAATAGGCCGAGGACTTGACCTCGTAACCGTTCCCGCCTTTTGGGTGGGGATGGGTGGTGAAGGTGTTGACGCATCCACTGTGTGATTCTGAACCAATACCGGTCGCACTCTGCGGGCCCTGTTGTGGGGTGTGTGGGTGTGCGGGGTTGATAGGTTCATAGTGTTACGGTGGCCATAGCGGAGGGGAAACGCCCGGTCCCATTCCGAACCCGGAAGCTAAGCCCTCCAGCGCCGATGGTACTGCACCCGTGAGAGTGTGGGAGAGTAGGACGCCGCCGGACAAACTTTCGATCGAGGGTCGCCCGTTGGGCGGCCCTCGACTCGTTTCAACGGCCCGTTGTCCGTGCTCGGGGCGGGTGCGGCGGCTGCCGAACGGCGTTGAGCCGGCGCTGCTACGCTGCGCCGATGGTCGACCCTGACACCGCGAACACCGGCCTGTTCGGCTCGCAGGACGAGCCGGAGAACGCCCCACAGGAGGAAGCGTCCACGGTGGCTTCGCGCCTGCCGATCAAGCGGATCGCCATCATTTGCGCCGCGGTGGCCGCTGCCGCGCTCCTCGTCTCCGGCGCGGTGTACGGCCCGGCGGCGGTGCGGGTGCTCCAGCAGAGCGACACAAAGGTCCAGTCCCCGGACCGGGTCGGCGCATTCACGCTGGACCAGAGCGACGACGCGAAGAGCACCGCCGAATACATCCGCGACGCCATCGCTACCGGGGTCAACCTGGACCAGACTGTCGGGCTGATCTACAAGGACCAGGCCAACAGCGTCATTCTCGTCGCCGGCACCGCAAGGATCTGGAAGCCCGAGACCTCGCTGAAGTCCGCGTTCGACGTCATGTCCGACAACAGCGGCGGTGTGAGCGACATCCGAGACATGGACGCCGGCGATCTGGGCGGGCTCATGCGCTGCGGCGTGACCAAGACCCAGGACGAAGGTCTACCAGTGTGCGGCTGGGCCGACAACGGCTCGGTGGGTATCGCGCTCCTCCCCGGCCGGCAGTTGCCCGACGCCCACAAGGCGACGCTCGAGCTCCGCAACGCCATCGAACACCGTGCCTGACCCCCGGCGCCCCACAAAGAGTTGACCTTGGTGGACCTCCCCACGGTCGGATCGCTCGTGGGTTGCCGCTGAGTCCCGGGGCGACGCGTTCCGGGCCGGCGACTCCATGATCATGGGAAAGATGTGGCTATCGGGGCAGCCATATCTTTCCCATGATCATGAGGTCGAGCGGCGTGGTGGCGGATTGCGGCGGAACGCGCACCGACCGGCACGCCCCGGCGGCGACCCCTCCGGGCTCCGTGTCCGAATTGTCGGCCTTGTTCGGTTGACTAGCGGTCGTTGCCTGACTTCGCGGCCTTGCGTGATCATCAAGCTTCGCCGGACCTGATCGCCGCCAGATTCTTGACACATACCCAGCTCAACCCGCCACCGAAGAACTCCACGCCGTCCACCTGGCCCGGACCGAAGCCGCCGCCCAGCCACCCAAAAGTGCGAAAGTCGAGCCGTGGTCAGGGCCACGGAGATCCGCCAAGGTCAACTTTCCAGAGGTCAACTGGAGCGGGACTGGACGACGTCGCGGATGTCGCGGAACAGGGCTGCGGACTCGGATGCGCCGCGGTTGACGAAGACGCCGATGCCCAGGCTGCCGTGGTCGGCCCAGGCGCACATCGTCATCCTGACGTCGTCGCTCGTGCCGGTGGCGCACTTGAGGGTGCCGCCCCACTTGCCGGGGTCGTACTTTGTGCTGGCGCCGAGCGTCAGGCCGCCTGACGACTCCCCGCTGAGGCTCTTGAACGCGTTGTCCAACTCGGTGTCGGGGAACAGGATCGTGGAGGTGGCCGCGACCAGGATGAAGATGTCGTCCGTGGTGCCGTCGCTGTAGATGCCGGCGGCGACCTCGTCGGTCGTGCCCAGGTCGGTCTTGAGCTCGCTCTCCATCTCGTCGACCAGTTGTTGCATGGTCGGCGAGTTCGCCTTGGTGAGCTTGCCGGGCAAGGTCGGAGGAGCGGTGACGTGCGCGCCGGACTCGGAGAAGACCGGGTAGAGGAAGACGCAGGCGGCGATCGCGCAGATGAGGAAGATGCCTCCGACGACGCCGAGCGTGATCTTCAGCCCGTTGCCCTTCTTCGGCGGCGGCGCCGGCATGAGCGGTGGCACCGGGGACGCCATGGCGGGCCCTGGATAGACAGGCTGCGGCACCGGGCCCGGATAGGCCGGCTGCGGAGGGTGGCCGCCAGACACCGGGTACGCCGGGCCGGGCTGCTGGTAGCCACCGGAAGCGGGTGCTGCCGGTCCGCCGTACTGTGACCCGCCGTACTGTGACCCGCCGTACTGAGGCTCGCTCGCCCGCGGCGGGTTGCTCGCGGGCGGTGGGGTGCCGAACTCCGGCGCGAGGTCATACGACATCGGCTGGAACGGCTGCGAGCGAGGCTCGTCGTCGGGCGCGTTTGGCGGGTAGGTCACCGTCGATCAGTCTCCTGAGTGAGGGGGCACTGGCGAGCGTAGACCCCCCGTGCGACAGTTCTAGACTTTGCTTGTGACGGATACTCCACGAACGGGGCAGGCAACCCCGGCGCTCTCGGCTCAGTACACCCCCGGTGACGTTGAGCAGCGGCGGTATGAGCAATGGGTAGCCGACGGGCTGTTCCAGGCAGACGCGAAGAGCGATCGGCCGCCCTTCACGATCGTGCTGCCGCCACCCAACGTGACCGGCTCGCTGCACATCGGCCACGCCCTCGACCACACCATCCAGGACTCGCTGATCCGCCGGAAGCGGATGCAGGGGTTCGAGGCGCTGTGGCTACCCGGCATGGACCACGCCGGCATCGCGACCCAGAACGTTGTCGAGCGCCAGTTGGCCACCGAGCGGAAGTCCCGCCACGACCTCGGCCGCGAGCAGTTCGTCGAGCGGGTCTGGCAGTGGAAGGCCGAGTCCGGTGGCAAGATTCTCGGGCAGATGACCCGGCTCGGCGACTCCGTCGACTGGAGCCGCGAGCGGTTCACCATGGACGAGGGCCTGTCCCGCGCGGTGCTCACCATCTTCAAGCGCCTCTTCGAGGACGGGTTGATCTACCGCGCCGAGCGCATCATCAACTGGTGCCCGCGCTGCCTCACGGCACTCAGCGACATCGAGGTCGAGCACTCCGACGACGAGGGCGAACTGGTCTCGATCCGCTACGGCGACGGTGACGACTCGATCGTCGTGGCCACCACGCGCGCCGAGACGATGCTCGGTGACACGGCGGTCGCCGTCCACCCCGACGACGAGCGGTACCGGCACCTGGTCGGCACCGAGGTCGAGCTGCCGCTGACCGGCCGGCGGATCCCGATCGTCGCCGACGCGCACGTCGACCCGTCGTTCGGCACCGGTGCGGTCAAGGTCACCCCGGCACACGACCCCAACGACTTCGAGATCGGCCAGCGGCACAACCTGCCCAACCTGACGATCATGGACGAGCACGGTGTCATCACGGTGCACGGGCCGTTCCTCGGGCTGGACCGGTTCGAGGCGCGCCCGGCGGTCGTCGCCGCGCTCCGTGCGGAGGGGCGGATCGTCGCCGAGAAGCGGCCGTACGTCCACGCCGTCGGGCACTGCCAGCGGTGCAGCACGACGGTCGAGCCGCGGCTGTCGTTGCAGTGGTTCGTCCGTACCGGACCCCTTGCCAAGGCTGCCGGGGACGCCGTGCGGGACGGCCGGGTCCGCGTCGAGCCGGAGGAGCTCACCAAGCGGTACTTCGGATGGGTCGACAACATGCATGACTGGTGCATCTCGCGCCAGTTGTGGTGGGGTCACCGCATCCCGGTCTGGTACGGGCCGGGCGGCGAGGTCGTCTGCGTCGGCCCGGACGAGCAGCCGCCGACCGGCGAGGGCTGGACCCAGGATCCCGACGTGCTCGACACCTGGTTCTCCTCGGCGCTGTGGCCGTTCTCCACGCTCGGCTGGCCCGACGAGACCCCGGACCTGGCGAAGTTCTATCCGACGAGCGTCCTCGTCACGGGGTACGACATCCTCTTCTTCTGGGTTGCCCGGATGATGATGTTCGGCCTCTACGCGATGGACGGGCGGCAGCCGTTCGACGTGATCATGCTGCACGGCATGGTCCGCGACCAGCACGGCAAGAAGATGTCGAAGTCCTTCGGCAACGTCGTCGACCCGCTCGACTGGATCGACCGGTTCGGCGCCGACGCCACCCGCTTCACGCTCGCGCGGGGCGCCAACCCGGGCGCGGACGTGCCGGTGAGCGAGGACTGGGTCCAGGGTGCGCGGAACTTCTGCAACAAGCTGTGGAACGCCACGCGGTACGGGCTGAGCAACGGCGCGACCGTCGAGGGCGGCCTGCCGGCGCAGTCGGACCTCTCGCCGGTCGACCGGTGGATCCTGTCCCGCCTGCAGCACGTCATCGGCGAGGTCGATGAGCAGTTCGAGGCGTACGAGCTGGCCAAGGTCTGCGACACCCTGTACCACTTCGCCTGGGACGATGTCTGCGACTGGTACCTCGAGCTGACCAAGCCGGTCCTCACCGGCGACGACAAGGCGGCGAAGGACCGGACCCGGCGGGTCCTCGGCCATGTCCTCGACAGCCTGCTGCGGCTGCTGCACCCGATCGTCCCGTTCGTCACCGAGGAGCTGTGGACGACGCTGACCGGCGAGCGCACCGTCGTCCGGGCCGCCTGGCCGACCGCCGAGGCGGGCCGGATCGACGACGCGGCCGAAACCGAGGTGCTCAACCTCCAGCGGGTCGTCACCGAGGTCCGCCGGTTCCGCGCCGACCAGGGCGTCAAGCCGTCGCAGCGGGTCGTCGCGAGGCTCGAAGGGCTCGACGCCGCCGGCCTGACCGGGCACGAGGGCCTGATCCGCTCGCTGGCGCGGCTCGACGCGGCCGGCGCCGACTTCGCCGCCACGGCCAAGCTGGCGGTGGGGGTCGGTGTCACGGTCGAGCTCGACACGCGCGGCGCGATCGACGTCGCGGCGGAGCGGGCCCGGCTCACCAAGGACAAGGCGGCGGCGGAGAAGGAGGCGGCCCAGAACCGCGCCAAGCTCGAGAACCCGGCGTTCACCGACAAGGCACCCGAGCAGGTCGTGGCGAGGGTCCGGCAGCGCCTGGAGGCCGCCGAGGCCGACCTGGCGCGGATCGCCGCCCAACTGGAAGCCCTGTGACCGTGACGACGTTTTCGGAGGTCGACCAGGCGCTGCTCGGGCGGGGCTTCACCCGCATGGTCTTCGACCTGGGGCGGATCGAGGCGCTGCTCGACTCGCTGGGCAGCCCGCAGCGGGCGTACCCGGCGATCCACCTCACCGGCACCAACGGCAAGACGTCGACGGCCCGGATGATCGACTCGCTGCTGCGCGCGCACGGGCTGCGGACCGGGCGGTACACCAGCCCGCACCTGCGGAGCGTCACCGAGCGGATCAGCATCGAGGGCGAGCCGATCAGCGAGGAGCGGTTCGTCGAGGTGTACGGGGAGGTGGCACCGCTCGCCGAGTACCTCGACGCGCGCAGCGACGAGCCGTTGACGTACTTCGACATGACCACGGCGATGGCGTTCGCCGCGTTCGCCGACGCGCCCGTCGACGTCGCCGTGGTCGAGGTCGGCCTCGGCGGCGCCGACGACTCCACCAACGTGCTACAGGCGCAGACCACGGTCATCACCCCGATCGGCCTGGACCATACCGAGTGGCTCGGCGACACGATCGAGGACATCGCCCTGGCCAAGGCCGGCATCGTCCACAAAGGATCGACGCTGATCTGCGCACTGCAGCCGGAGGAGGCGATGCGCCCGATCCTGGAGCGCTGCGCGGAGGTCGGCGCGACGATCGCCCGCGAGGGGCGTGAGTTCGGCGTGATCCAACGCGACCTCGCCGTGGGCGGGCAGGTGCTGACGCTCCAGGGACTCTCCGGTGTGTACGAGGGGATCTTCCTGCCCCTGCACGGCGAGCACCAGGCACAGAACGCGGCCGTCGCGCTCGCCGCCGTCGAGGCGTTCCTCGGCGCCGGCGCGGAGCGGGCGCTCAACGCCGAGGCGGTCCGCGAAGGGTTCGCCGGTGCCACCTCGCCCGGCCGGCTGGAGCGCATCCGCAACTCGCCGCCGATCCTGCTCGACGCCGCGCACAACGCCGCCGGCATGCGGGCGACGGTCAAGGCGCTCACGGAGGAGTTCGCGTTCAGCGGGCTCGTCGCGGTCGTCGCGGCGCTCGCCGACAAGGACGTCGAGGGCATGCTGGAGCTGCTGGAACCGATCACCGAGAGCGTCGTGATCACCCGCAACTCGTCGCCGCGGGCGATGCCGGCGGCGCGGTTGGGCGCGCTCGCCGACGAGGTCTTCGGCCCGGACCGGGTGCACGTCGTGGCAGACTTCCCCGACGCCATCGACACGGCGGTGACGCTCGCCGAGTCCGACAACGCGGTTCCCGGGACGATCGGCATCCTCATCACCGGCTCCGTCGTCACGGTCGCCGACGCCCGAGGGCTGCTGAAGCGATGACCACCCCGGCCGGGCTGAAGAATCCGGGCGCCGCCGTCCGCGGTGTCGGGGCAGCGGCGCTCGTCGTGGAGGGGGTCGTCCTCCTGCTGGCGTTGCTGCCGCTGGCCAAGCTCGGCCACGGCGACAACACCGCCGCGATCTGGTTCTGTGTCGCCCTCGCCGTCGTCAGCTTCGCCCTCTGCGGGCTGTTGCGGCACGCCTGGGCCTGGTACGCGGGCCTGGCCGTCCAGGTCGCCCTGCTGGCCGGCGGCGCGCTGCACTGGTCGTTCGTGGCGCTGGGTGTGCTCTTCGGGCTGACCTGGCTGTACGTGCTGTACGTGCGCAGGTCGGTCTACGCCAACAAACCCGACTGATGCGCGCGAGCCGGCTGCTGTCGACGCTCCTGCTGCTGCAGACGCGCGGCCGGCTGACCGCGCGGCAGATCGCCGACGAGCTCGAAGTTTCGGTCCGAACCGTCTACCGCGACGTCGAGGCGCTGTCCGCGTCCGGCGTGCCGGTCTACGCCGATCGCGGCCCGGCCGGCGGCTATCAGCTCGTCGACGGCTACCGCACCAACCTGACCGGGCTCACGACCGACGAGGCGGCCGCGCTCTTCCTGACCGGCAGCGGCGCGACCGCCGAGCACCTCGGGCTCGGCACCACGCTCGAGGCTGCCCGGCTCAAGCTGCTCGCGGCCCTGCCGCACGAGCAGCGGTCGACGGCCGGGCGCATCCAGGAACGGGTCCACGTCGACGCGCCCGGCTGGTTCCGTGACCCGGAGGCGCCGTCGCACCTCGACGCCGTCGCCGGTGCGCTGTGGGAGCAGCGGCGGATCGCCGTGCGGTACACGAAGTGGGACAACACCGAGGTGGAGCGCACCCTCGAACCGTTGGGCCTCGTCCTCAAGGGCACCGTGTGGTATCTGGTGGCCCACGGCCGCCGGCGCGTCAACGGCTACCGTGTCTCCCGCGTCGGCGCGGTGACCGTGCTCGACGAACACTTCGAGCGCCCGCCGGGGTTCGATCTGCGGCGGTACTGGCTGGAGTGGTCCGACCGGCTGCAACAGACCCTCTACAGCGGTGGTGCGGCGACGGTACGGGTCGGGCCGCGCGCCGCCGGCATGTGGTGGATGCTGGGGCCGGTCGCGGAGCGGGCGCTGCGGGAGACCGCCGGTGAGCCGGACGCGGACGGTTGGGTCCGGGTCGTCATGCCGATCGAGTCGTTCGAGCACGCGCGGATCGACCTGGGCCGCTTCGGGCCGGACGTCGAGGTTCTCGAACCGGCGGAGCTGCGCGATCTGATGCGCGCCCAGGCGGAGGAGACACTGCGCCGCTACCGCGAATAGCGCTCGCTCAGCGGCGCAGCTCCCAGCGGGTCAGCGCGATCGCGTGCCCGTCGGGGTCGCGGAACGTCGCCGAGCACAGCTCCAGTTGCTCGCCCTGCGGCACGACCCGCGGCCGGTGGACGAAGTCGACGCCCTGCTCGCGGAGGCGCTCGTAGGCCTCGTAGACGTCGGGCACCTCGAGGTTGAGGTGGACGACCCGGCGGTCCACCGGCGGCATGTCCGCCACCCGGCGCAGCACCACCCGGGCGTCGCCGGTGGCGAGCACCGCGCTGGTCGGCCCGCTGTCCAGCTCCGTCAGTCCGAGCGTGTCGCGGTAGAACCGGCGGGACCGCCGCAGGTCGGAGACGATCAGCGTGACGCTGACGCCGTTGACCCCGTTGAGCGGCATGGACTGCGGACGCGGTGCGGTCGCGAGGAACTCGGCGACGGCACCCTCGGACAGCGGCTGCTCCTCGAGCTGGTCCTCGGGCAGGTAGTGCTCCGTCGCATACGGGTCGGGCGTCGCCGCCTCGTCGTGGTCCGCCGGTCCGCGGCGGGACGGTGCGGGCCAGATCAAGGGAGCGCTGTACAGCCCCGCGCCCACCGGCCCCCGCCCGTTGCTCCAGGCGGACACCGGCCGGTCGGTGCCGCTCGCGGCCGGCGGCTGCTCGTCCGGGGCCGCTTCGTCCGTGGTGTCGGCGGCGTCGGTGTCGTCGGTGTCGTCGCGGGGCGCGTCGAGGATGGTGCCCTCGAGCGTCTCGACCGGGGTCACGTGCGTGGCCTCCGCGGGTGTTTCGCCGGCCGCCTTCCCGGCCTGCCCGGTGTCCGTTTCGGCGGTGGACTCGTCGGTCAGGAAGGCTGAGCGGTCCAGGCGCGGCACGCGGGTGGGCGGCTGCTCGGTCTCGCGGTCCGGGTAGGAGATCACGGCCGGCGGCACGGTCTCGGCCGACGTGTCGGGGCCCCGGTCGGGCACGGCCTCGGCGGGCACCGGCCCGGTCTCGCCGGAGACGGCGGCCGTGGTGGCGGAGTCGGTGGCCGCGGGTGGCACGTCGTCCGGCGGGGTTTCGGTCGGTGCCGGCCCGGTGTCGACGGTCGTGGTGGCGGAGCCGGTGGCCGGCGTTTCGGGCGGCGGGTCCGGGGGCAGCGTCCCGGGCTCCGGAGACCGGGGCGGTGCGGCCAGGAGCGAGCCGCCCTCGGGGATCGTGTACTGCTCCGGGGCCGCCACGGTGCCGATCAGGTCGAGGCTGTCGGGCTCCTCCTTCGCCGGTCGGCGGGAGCGGTCGGGTGAACCCGGCCGGCGGTGCGGCCGGGGACTCGGGCGGCGGTGCGGGCCCCCGGAGACCGGCTTCGACGGCAGCCGGCCGGCGGCCGGCTCGTCCGAGGCCGGGGCGCCGACACCGCCGAGGGCCGCGCGGGTCTCGATCGGTCCGTTGGGCGAGTCGCCGCCCTTCTCGGCGGGCGCGTCGACCAGCAGCCCCGTCTCGTGCTCCGGTGCTGCTCCGGCCGGCAATCCGGTGACCGGCTCCGGCTGGGACTCCGCCACCGGTCGCGCGTCGAGGTCGGGCTCGCTGCGCGGGGCCGGCGCGGCGCGCAGGGTGGAGGTCCGCTCCGCCACCGCCGTCATACGGCCGCCGGGTCGGCGGGCCGGCTCGGCGATCGGCGCCGTGATGGGCGGCAGGTCGGTCAGCGTGGGACGGTCGTCGGGCGGAAGGTCCAGCGGGTCGGAGCCGTATTCGTCGCCGGCGAGCGGGTAATGCTCCGCGCCGGTCGCCATGCCGCCGACCGGCTCGTCCAGCTCGGCCTCCATGGCCTCCCGGTGCGTCTGCACCCGGTCCCACTGGATGGTCACCTTGCGCGGGTTGCCCTTGACCACCCGCACCGGCAGCGTCGCGCCGGGCTCCGGCCACTTGGTCAGCGGGACGGCCGGATCGTGGATCGAGACGGTGACGCCGTTGATGCCGGTCGCGCGGATGGTGAGGCGGATGCGGCCGCGGGCGGTGCGTCCCTCCAGCGTCGGACGCGGGGAAATGTCGTCGACGGTCGCCTGTCCGTAAACGTATTGGCGCACCTTGTTGCGCGAATTGAGGACCGCGATGAGGACCGGGCCCACGGCGGCCAGCACAATGCCGAGCGCGACCACCAGCGGCTCCGCCATGCCCAATCCGCAGAATGCCAGGAATCCGCCCACGACAATGAGCAGCCCGATGGCGAGCCTCCTGCCGCCGGACGACGGCGCACGGTTGCTGGACGGCAAGTCGACCTCCCCAGACGACTGACATCAGGCTATGCCCGATCATCGCGGAAACGGAAGTCTCCGGCACCCTGGCGGGGCGCGAACGGTGACGCTGGGTAGGCTCCCGGCAAGTACCAACCTACTTGGAGGATCGTCGTGGCCGAGCGCACGCTCGTTCTCATCAAGCCGGATGCCGTACGCCGGGGTCTCATCGGCGAGATCATCGCCCGGCTGGAGCGCAAAGGGCTGACCATCGACGCGATGACCCTGCGCACCATGGACGTCGCACTCGCCGACCAGCACTACGCGGAGCACGTGGAGCGCGACTTCTACCCGCCGCTGCGTGAGTTCATGACCGCCGGACCGCTCGTTTCGCTGATCGTCTCCGGTGACGAAGCCGTCTCCGTGGTCCGCACGCTGATCGGCGCGACGGACGGGCGCAAGGCCGCCCCCGGCAGCATCCGCGGCGACCTGTCCCTGTCGAACCGCGAGAACCTCGTCCACGCCTCGGACTCTCCGGACAGCGCCAAGCGCGAGATCGCCCTCTGGTTCCCGGACTTCGCGAACTGATACCACAGAGCGGCGAAGTCCGCTCGAAAATGCTGGCTTTCCGCCCGAACGTCCACCCGCGTTGCAAGCCTGAGGGTGAGTCGAGAACAACGGGGGTGTGACGAAATGCCAGTCACAGACGAAAACAATCCGACAGAGCGCCGGTCGAATCACCCGGGCGATACCCGTCGGCGGCGCCGGACATCCGTCGTTGTCGGCGCGGTGGGTTTTCTCGCGGTGATGATCGCCGGCGTGGCGCAGCAGACCAGTGCCGGTGCGCAGACCGCCCGGCCCGCGGCGGCCGGTGAGACGCTGCCGCCGATTCCGGGGACGCTGCCGACGACCGCCCTTCCGCCCGATCCGACGGCGTCGCCCACCGACGGCGGCGGAATCTTCGCCGATCCGTGCGCGACCGCGACGCCAGCACCGACCGGCACGCTGCTGCCGACACCGACGGACACCGGCGCGCCGATCATCATCCCGCCCGGCAGCAACGGCTCCACCCCGCTGCCGACCGGTCCTGTCGAGCCGCTGCCGACGGCGACGGACATGGCGGCGCCGAACCCGACGGCCACTGACACGGTCGTGCCGAACCCGACTGACACGGTCGTGCCGAACCCGACTGACACGGTCGTGCCGAACCCGACGGCGACGGGCACGGCGGTCCCCACTCCGACCGCGAGCTGCCCGACCGAGCCGGTGCCCACCAACCCCACCGCGACCATCCCCGGCCCGACCGCGGCCGGCATGGTGCCCGGCACCGCTCCCACGACCGCCGGACCCGGTGTGATGCCCGGTTCGGTGGTGCCGGTGGTCCCGCCGCCCCCGGCGTTCGGCACGGGCCGCTGACCCGCCGATCGCGCGCAGACGTGCGGGGACGGGTGCCGGGGCACCCGCCCCCGCATGGTGTTGGTGGAGGAACGCTCTCGAACGGGCGGCGGTTCCGCGGTCCGCCGCGATCCACCGCCAGGCCGCTCGATCCCATGATCATGGGAAAGATACGGCTGCCCCGATAGCCACATCTTTCCCATGATCTGGAGTCGCCCGGCCCGGACCGCGCCATCCCGGGTCCAGCGGCGATCATGAGCGACAGACACCACCCGCACGACTGTGCGTCACCATCCCATAGCGCGACACCGGGGTGGACAGGCGACCGCACGGCTGAACTTCGCGGCCTTGTGTCGGGGCAGTCACATCGTTCCCATGATCATGAGGTCGAGCGGCACGGCGGCGGAACGCGCTAGGCAGGACGGCGACTGGTTGACGACGTCGGGGAGACCACCCTGGCGCCCGGGTCGCCCGGCAGGCCGACGGCGACCTGGTCGGGGCGCATACCGTCCTCCAGTCGGACGCAGGACGGCGCGGTGATGAAGGTGACCGTTGTTGGAGCCGACCGTCAGGATGTCCTTGATCGACAGGTGAGGGCGAAGTAGCCGCTGCCCGTGGACCGCATGTCGATGGCACCGAGGAAACGGGTTTCGGCGGCGCGCTATCCTCGGTGTACAGGCGTCGACCCGGCCATCACCGGTGAGCCTCCGGAAGAACGGGCCGGGCGTCGGAAAAAGACCGCGGCCTCAGTAGAACCGGACGGGACCGGCCCGTCACAGCCGGCCAACGAGCGGCCGCCAAGGCACCATCGGCGGCAAGCGGGGTGGTACCGCGGACCCGGTGACGGGTTCGTCCCCGCGTGGACAGGCAACCGCAGACCACGCGAGGAGAGTGGCCCCCGATGGCCTACCCCATGCACAAGACCGGTGCGGGCGTCCCGGCGAGTCCAAACCTGCCGGAGATCGAGCGCGAGGTCCTGGACTACTGGTCCCAGGACGGGACGTTCGAGGCCTCGGTCGAGCAGCGCGACGCCGGGGTGAACGGCTCGAACGAGTTCGTGTTCTACGACGGCCCGCCGTTCGCCAACGGCCTGCCGCATTACGGCCACCTGCTCACCGGCTACGCGAAGGACGTCGTCCCGCGGTACAAGACCATGAAGGGCTTCCGCGTCGAGCGCCGGTTCGGCTGGGACTGTCACGGACTGCCCGCCGAGGTCGAGGCGGAGAAGCAGCTCGGCATCACGACCAAGGCCGAGATCCTCCAGCTCGGCGTCGACAAGTTCAACGCGGCCACCAAGGAGTCGGTGCTGCGCTACACCAACGAGTGGGAGCGCTACGTCACCCGGCAGGCGCGGTGGGTGGACTTCACCAACGACTACAAGACGCTCGACCTGGACTACATGGAAAGCGTCATGTGGGCGTTCAAGACCCTGCACGACAAGGGTCTGGTCTACGAGGGCTTCCGGGTGCTCGCATACTGCTGGCGCTGCGAGACGCCACTGTCCAACACCGAGCTGCGCATGGACGAGGACGTCTACCGCGACCGGCAGGATCCGGCGCTGACCGTCGCGTTCCAGCTCGAGACCGGTGAGCGGATCCTCGTCTGGACGACCACGCCGTGGACCCTGCCGTCGAACCTGGGGATCGCGGTCGGCCCGGAGATCGAATACGCGGTCTTCGAGGAGGGCGGCGTCCGCTACATCCTCGCCGACTCGCGCGTGACCGCCTACGAGAAGGAGCTGGCGAACGCGACCCGCGTCGGGTCGGTCCGCGGCGCCGAGCTCGTCGGCAGGAGGTACACCCCCCTCTTCGACTTCCTCGCGGACACGCCGAACGCCTTCCAGGTCATCGGCGCGGACTTCGTCACGACCGAGGACGGCACCGGTGTCGTGCACATGGCGCCCGCCTTCGGCGAGGACGACCAGAACGCGTGCGCGTCGGTCGGCATCCCCACGGTGGTGACCGTCGACGAGCACACCCGGTTCACCTCACTGGTGCCCGCCTACCAGGGGTTGCAGGTCTTCGAGGCCAACAAGCCGGTGATCCGCGACCTCAAGGCGGCCGGCGTGGTCGTCCGGCACGACTCCTACACCCACTCGTATCCGCACTGCTGGCGCTGCGACACACCGCTGGTCTACAAGGCGGTGTCGTCGTGGTTCGTCGCCGTGTCGCGGTTCCGCGACCGGATGGTGGAGCTCAACCAGCAGATCACCTGGACGCCCGAGCACATCAAGGACGGCTCGTTCGGCAAGTGGCTGGCCAACGCCCGAGACTGGTCGATCAGCCGGAACCGGTTCTGGGGCTCGCCGATCCCGGCGTGGAAGTCGGACGACCCGCAGTATCCGCGGGTCGACGTCTACGGCTCGCTCGACGAGCTCGAGCGCGACTTCGGCGTGCGCCCGGCTGACCTGCACCGGCCCGAGATCGACAACCTCACCCGGCCCAATCCGGACGACCCGACCGGGCAGTCCGTGATGCGCCGGGTGCCGGAGGTGCTGGACTGCTGGTTCGAGTCGGGCTCGATGCCGTTCGCCCAGGTGCACTACCCGTTCGAGAACGCCGAGTGGTTCGAGCACCACTACCCGGGTGACTTCATCGTGGAGTACATCGGGCAGACCCGCGGCTGGTTCTACACCATGCACGTGCTGGCCACGGCGTTGTTCGACCGGCCCGCGTTCCGCAACTGCGTCAGCCACGGCATCCTGCTCGGCGAGGACGGCCGCAAGATGTCCAAGAGCCTGCGCAACTACCCGGACGTCTACCGGGTGTTCGACGAGTACGGCTCCGACGCGATGCGCTGGTTCCTGGTCGCCTCGCCGGTGCTGCGCGGCGGTGATATGCCGGTCACCGAGGTCGGCATCCGCGACGCGGTCCGGCAGGTCCTGCTGCCGTTGTGGAACGTGTGGTACTTCTTCTCGCTCTACGCCAACGCCGACGGCTACACCGCGCGGCGGCGGACCGACAGCGCGGACCTGCTGGACCGGTACGTGCTGGCCAAGACGGGCGAGCTGGTGGCCGTGGTCGAGCGGCAGTTCGACGCCTACGACCTGTCCGGCGCGTCGGCGACGGTGCGCTCGTACCTGGACGCGCTCACGAACTGGTACGTGCGCCGCTCCCGCGACCGCTTCTGGTCGGGCGACCACGACGCGTTCGACACGCTGTTCACGGTGCTGTCGACGCTGACCCGGGTCGTCGCGCCGCTGGCGCCGCTGACCGCGGAGGAGATCCACCGGGGCCTGACCGGCGAGCGTTCCGTGCACCTGACCGACTGGCCGTCCGCGGACGAGTTCCCGGCCGATCACGACCTGGTGGCCGACATGGACGCGATCCGGGACGTCTGCTCGGCGGCGCTGTCGCTGCGCAAGGCGCGCGGGCTGCGGGTCCGGCTGCCGCTGTCGACCCTGACGGTCGCCACCCCCAACGCCGCCGCGCTGCGCCCGTTCGCCGCGCTGGTGGCCGACGAGGTCAACGTCAAGGCGGTCGACTTCACCGACGACGTCGCGGCCCACTGCTCGCGGGTCCTCACGCTCGTGCCCCGGGTGCTCGGTCCCCGGCTGGGCAAGGAGGTCCAGCAGGTGATCAAGGCGGTGAAGGCGGGCGACTGGGGCCTGGTCGGCGGCAGGGTCGTGGCCGGCGGCGTCGACTTGCAGGAAGGCGAGTACGACCTGAAGCTGGTCGCCGCCGACCCGTCGCAGTCGGCGCCCCTGCCCGGCGGCGAGGGTGTGGTCGTGCTGGACAACACGGTCACGCCGGAACTGGCGGCCGAGGGACTGGCCCGGGACCTGGTGCGGGTCGTGCAGCAGGCGCGGCGCGACGCGGACCTGAACGTCTCGGATCGCATCACCGTCGTGGTCGACGGCCCGCAGGCGGTCGCCGACGCCCTGGCCGCGCACTTGTCCTTCGTCGCGGGCGAGACGCTGGCCGACGCCGTGACGCTCGGCCCGGTGCCGCCGCCCGCCGGCTTCGCCGGCGAGGTCGGCGAGGGCGCCCCGGTCCGCGTAGCCATCACCCGCGCCCCCCGCTAGGTCCCACCGCACCCCCCTTTCTGCGTCGATCTTGCAGTTATGGTGCCGGACAAACCCGGACATCGCGGGAGTGTCGCGGCACCACAACTGCAAGATCGACGCGGAAAGGGGGTGCGGTCGTGCTCGTGGTCGTTGCGTCGTGAGTCCGCGGGTGGTGTTGCACACGCTGTGGACATCTCCGGCTGACCGGAGGGTCGGCGGCGGTTAGAGTGTGCGCGGCATCGTCTGTTCGGCCTGGTGGAGGGCATTTGTCCGCGCTCTATGCGATCGGCAAGATGGTGGCCTCGCCACTGACGCGGCTGCTCTGGCGACCGAAGATCATCGGACTGGACAACGTGCCCCTGACCGGACCGGCCATCCTGGCGAGCAACCACCAATCGGTGATCGACTCGGTGATGATGGGTGCGCTGATGCCGCGCAACGTCTACTTCCTGGCCAAGGACCAGTATTTCCTCGGTCCCGGCCTCAAGGGCGCCGTGATGCGCCAGGTCATGTACGGGCTGAACCAGATCCCCGTCGACCGCTCCGGCGGCCGGGCCAGCCTGATGGCCCTCGACGCGGCCCTGCCGGTCCTGCGCGCGGGCCACGTGCTGGGGATCTTCCCGGAGGGCACCCGCTCGACGGACGGCCGGCTCTACCGGGGCCGGCCGGGCGTGGCGAAGCTGGCGCTGGACGCGCCGGCACCGATCATCCCGATCGGCCTGATCGGCTTCGACAAGGTCCAGCCGATCGGTGCCTCGCTGCCCAGGCTGGGCCCGCAGGTGAAGGTCCGCGTCGGCGAGCCGCTGGACCTGAGCCAGTGGCAGGGCGGCGAGGTCGACAGCCGGGGCCTGCGCGAGGTCACCTTGAAGCTGATGAACGCGATCCAGCAGCTCACCGGCCAGGAGTACGTCGGGCGGTACGCCCCGAAGCGGCCGGACCAACTCGCCGACACCAACGGCCACAAGGGCGGCGAAACCTCGGCGACGACCTGACCTGCCTGCCGATCCCGGCGTTGTGGACGGTGGACGCGGCGGGGCCGGTCAGTCACGGCGGACGATCGATCCGCGTAGGTTCCGGGTCGCCGTGGCGGCCTGGTCGACCGACTTGCCGGTGAAGACGGCGATCGCGATCACGCCGTGGTCGGACCAGCCGCAGACGGCGGCCGAGCGGCCGTCCACGCGGGAGGTGGCGCAGCGCTGCTCACCGCCGAAGACGCCCGGGTCGACCTCCCGCACGTCCGAGATCTGGATCTTGGTGCCCAGCTTGCGGATGCTCGCGTCCAGGTCGCGCGCCGGGTCGGTGATGAACCGGGTCGCGCCGAAGACGATCACTCGTTGCTGCCGGTTCGTGGCGTCCTGGTACGTCACCGTGAAGCCGCTCTCGTCGAGGTGGTCCGAGGTCAGCGACGTCTGCAACTGTTCGGCGGTCTTCTTCGCCGCCGCGTCGCTGGTCCGGGTCAGGCCGGGGACCGTCGCCGCGGTGTCGACCGTCGCCGGATACTGCACCCAGTACGGGCGGGCCCACGCATACGAGCCGCCGCAGCAGCCCGCGCACAGCGCGAACAGGAACAGCAGCACCCACGGCCACTTCCTCCGGCGCCGCCGGTAGGCGGGCGGGGGAGGGGCGTAGCCGGGCGGCGGCGGGCGGTAGCCGTGCGGCAGGGGGCCGTAGCCGCCGTGCGGGTGGCCGGGCACCGGCACCGGGACGTACCGGATCTCGGGCTGTGGCGGAGCCACCGGCTGTTGCAGGGTCTGCGGCTCGGCCGGCAGGTCGAGCGTGTCCTCCCACTGCCGCCGCCGGCGGGAGCCGCCGGGCGGCACGGACGCCGATCCCACCCAGGTCGGGGAACCGGGCTCGGCCGGCTGCCGCAGGGTCGGCGACTCGTCCGGCGGTTGTGTCACACCTCGAAGGCTAACCACCGCGCGCACGTGTCGCAGAACGGAGGTTTGGCGCTCGCCGAACCCGGATACGGTGGCGAATGTGCTGGGCCTACCGGAACACGTGACAGCGTGCCTGTTCGATCTTGACGGTGTGTTGACCCCTACGGCGGTCATTCACAACAAGGCGTGGACCGCGACCTTCGACGAGTTCCTGCGCGACCGTCAGGGTCAGCGGCCGTTCGACCCGGTCCACGACTACAACGACTACGTCGACGGCAAGCCCCGGGAGGCCGGGGTCCGCGACTTCCTGACCTCCCGCGGCATCACGCTGCCCGAGGGAACGCCCGACGACCCGCCCGAGGCGAAGACTGTCAACGGGCTCGGCAACCGCAAGAACGTGCTGCTGCTGAAGCTGCTGCGGGAGGGGGGCCTGCGGCCGTACCCGGGCTCGGTGCGCTACCTCGAGGCGGCATCGGAGGCCGGCCTCCGTCGCGCGGTCGTGAGCTCCAGCGCCAACACCCTGCAGGTGATCACCTCGACCGGGCTGGACCGGCTGCTGGAGATCCGCGTCGACGGCCTGACCATCCGCGAGCAGGCCCTGAAGGGCAAGCCGGCGCCCGACACGTTCCTGGCGGCGGCGCGCCGGCTCGACACGCCGCCGGAGAACGCGGCCGTCTTCGAGGACGCCCTCGCCGGGGTCGCGGCCGGGCGGGCCGGCGGCTTCGGGTTCGTCGTCGGCGTCGACCGGATCGGCGGCGGGCATGCCGAGGACCTGCGGCGCAACGGCGCCGATCTGGTCGTACCGGATCTCTCGAAGCTTCTGGAGGGCTGATGGCCAAGTTTCCGGTCGAGCCCTGGGCGCTGCGGGAGACCCGGCTCGATCTCGACGACCTCGCGCAGACCGAGTCGCTGTTCGCCCTGTCCAACGGGCACATCGGCCTGCGCGGCAACCTCGACGAGGGGGAGCCGTTCGGGCTCCCCGGCACCTACCTGAACTCGTTCTACGAGGAGCGGCCGCTGCCCTACGCCGAGGCCGGATACGGGTTCCCGGAGGAGGGGCAGTCGATCGTCAACGTCACCAACGGCAAGGTCTTCCGGCTGCTGGTCGACGACGAGCCGTTCGACGTGCGGTACGGCAAGCTGGTCGCCCACGAGCGGGTCCTCGACCTGCGCACGGGCACGCTGCGCCGCGACGTCGAGTGGATCTCGCCGGCCGAGCAGCGGATGAAGCTGACCACGACCCGGCTGGTGTCGCTGGAGCAGCGGTCCGTCGCCGCGTTCCTCTACGAGGTGGAGCCGGTCGCCGACCCGGCACGCATCATCGTGCAGTCGGAGCTGGTGGCCAACGAGGACACCCCGGAGCCGAGCAAGGACCCGCGGGTGGCGGCGGCGCTCGGGCACGCGCTGACCGGGGAGTCGCACCACGCCCGCGACCTCGACGCGCAACTGCTGCACCGCACCCACGCGAGCTGGCTGCGGCTCGGCGCCGAGATGGACCACGAGGTCGAAGCGCCGGTGCCGGTGCAGGCGCACACCGAGACGACGGAGGACTGGGCGCGCACGACGTTCGCGTGCGAGCTGCAGCCGGGGCAGCGGCTGCGGATCGTGAAGTACCTCGCCTACGGCTGGTCGAGCCAGCGCTCCCGGCAGGCGATCCGCGATCAGGTGCATGGCGCGATCGCGGCGGCCCGGCTCGGCGGCTGGAACGGGCTCGTGAAGGCGCAGCGCAGGTTCCTCGACGGGTTCTGGGACCAGGCCGACGTCGAGATCGACGGCGACGCCGAGATCCAGCAGGCGGTGCGGTTCGCGCTGTTCCACCTCATGCAGGCGGGTGCGCGGGCCGAGGCGCGGCCGATCGCGGCCAAGGGCCTGACCGGGCGCGGCTACGACGGCCACGTCTTCTGGGACACAGAATCGTTCGTGCTGCCCGTCCTGACGTACACCCATCCGCAGGCCGCGCGGGACGGGCTGCGGTGGCGGCACGACACGCTCGACCTGGCCCGCGAGCGGGCCAAGACCCTCGGCCTGAAGGGCGCCGCGTTCCCCTGGCGGACGATCCGCGGACAGGAGTGCTCGGCCTACTGGCCGGCGGGCACCGCGGGCTTCCACGTCAACGCCGACATCGCCGCCGCGGTGGTGCGCTACGTGCAGGCGACCGGCGATCACCGGTTCGAGGCCGAATTCGGGCTGGAGGTGCTGGTCGAGACCGCCCGGCTGTGGCGCTCGCTGGGCCACCACGACCGGCACGGCGTCTTCCACATCGACGGCGTGACCGGCCCCGACGAGTACAGCGCGATCGCGGACGACAACATCTACACGAACCTCATGGCCCAGCACAATCTGCGCCAGGCCGCCGCGGCGGCCGAGCGGCACCCCGAGCTGGCCCGGAGGTTCGGCGTCGACGACGAGGAACTGTCGTCGTGGCGCGACGCCGCCGACCGGGTGAACGTGCCCTACGACCACGAGCTGGCGGTGCATCAGCAGTCGGCGCACTTCACACTGCACCAGGAGTGGGACTTCGCCGGCACGCCCGCCGACCACTACCCGTTGCTGCTGCACTATCCCTATTTCGACCTGTACCGCCGGCAGGTCGTCAAGCAGGCCGACCTGATCCTGGCGATGCACTGGCGCGGCGACCGGTTCACGCCGGAGGAGAAGGCCCGTAACTTCCACTACTACGACGAGCGGACCGTCCGTGACTCGTCGCTGTCGGCGTGCACCCAGGCGGTCATGGCGGCCGAGGTCGGCCACACCGAGCTGGCCTACGACTACCTCGGCGAGGCGGCCTTCGTCGACCTCTACGACCTGCAGCACAACGCCGGCGACGGCCTCCACATGGCGTCGCTGGCCGGCACCTGGCTGGCGCTCGTCGCCGGCTTCGGCGGGATGCGCGACCACGGCGGCGAGCTGGCGTTCATGCCCCGGCTGCCCGGCCGGCTCGATCGGCTGCGGTTCGCGATCACCTGCCACGGCGACGTACTCCGGGTGGACGTCAACCACAACGCCGCGACGTACGTGGTGGATCAGGGGGAGCTGTCGCTGCGCCACCACGGCAAGCCGTTCAGGGTGAAGGCCGGCAGCCCCGTCACCCTGCCGATCCCCGCACCGCACCCGGCCACCCCGCCGCCGGCCCAGCCACACGGCCGGGCGCCCCGTCGGCGCCGGATGGATGGGTGAGTAGGCTGGTACTCCGTGAGCGTCACGAGCGTCTTTCCGCAACTCGAGCGTCTGCTGCCGAGGATCAGCAAGCCGATCCAATACGTCGGCGGTGAGCTCGGCGCTGTCGTGAAGGACTGGGACGCGGCCACGGTGCGCTGGGCACTGTCCTACCCCGACGCCTATGAGGTCGGCCTGCCCAACCAGGGCGTGCAGATCCTCTACGAGGTGCTCAACGAGCAGCCCGACGTGCTCGCCGAGCGCACCTACGCGGTCTGGCCCGACCTGGAGCGGCTCATGCGGGCCGAGAGCGTGCCGCAGTTCACCGTCGACGCCCACCGCCCGGTGGGCGCGTTCGACCTGTTCGGCGTGTCGTTCGCCACCGAGCTCGGCTACACCAACCTGCTCACCATGCTCGACCTCGCCGGCATCCCGCTGAATGCCCGCGAGCGTGACGACCGGCACCCGATCGTCGTCGCGGGCGGGCACGCCGCGTTCAACCCGGAGCCCATCGCCGACTTCATCGACGCCGCCGTGCTCGGCGACGGCGAGGAGGCGGTGCTGGAGATCAGCGACATCGTCCGGAAGTGGAAGGCCGAGGGCGAGCCGGGCGGGCGCGACGAGCTGCTGCTGCGGCTCGCCCGCACCGAGTCGATCTACGTGCCGCGCTTCTACGACGTCGACTACCTGCCCGACGGGCGCATCCAGCGGGTCGTGCCCAACCGGGCCGACGTGCCGTTCCGGGTGCACAAACGCACCACGATGGACCTCGACGCCTGGCCGTATCCGAAGCGGCCGCTCGTGCCGCTGGCCGAGACGGTGCACGAGCGCTACGCCGTGGAGATCTTCCGGGGTTGTACGCGTGGGTGCCGCTTCTGCCAGGCCGGCATGATCACGCGGCCGGTGCGGGAGCGCAGCATCACGACCGTGGGGCAGATGGTCCAGGAGGGGCTGGAGTTCTCCGGCTTCCGCGAGGTGGGGCTGCTGTCGTTGTCCTCGGCCGACCACTCCGAGATCGGCGACATGTGCTCCGGCCTCGCCCAGCAGTACGAGGGCACCAACGTGTCGCTGTCGTTGCCGTCGACCCGGGTCGACGCGTTCAACGTCACGCTCGCCCAGGAGTTGTCCCGCAACGGGCGGCGCACCGGGCTCACGTTCGCGCCCGAGGGCGGTTCGGAGCGGATCCGCCAGGTGATCAACAAGATGGTCACCGAGGACGATCTGATCCGCACGGTCGTCACGGCGTACACCAACGGCTGGCGCCAGGTGAAGCTGTACTTCATGTGCGGCCTGCCGACCGAGACCGACGACGACGTGCTCCAGATCGCCAAACTGGCGCACGAGGTCATCCGGGCCGGCCGCTCGGCCACCGGCGCGCGGGACATCCGCTGCACGGTGTCGATCGGCGGGTTCGTGCCGAAGCCGCACACCCCCTTCCAGTGGGCGTCGATGGCCGAGCCGGAGGTGATCGACCGGCGGCTCAAGCTGCTCAAGGAGGCCATCAACTCGGACAGGTCGCTCGGCAAGGCGATCGGCTACCGATACCACGACGGCGAGCCGTCGCTGATCGAAGGCCTGCTCAGCCGGGGCGACCGGCGGGTCGGCGCGGTCATCCGCCGGGTCTGGGAGGCGGGCGGGCGCTTCGACGGCTGGTCCGAGCACTTCTCCTTCCGGCGCTGGATCGACGCGGCCGCCGCCGAGCTGCCGGCATTCGGCGTCGACCTCGCCTGGTTCACCACGCGGGAGCGGGACCAGAACGAGGTCCTGCCCTGGGACCACCTCGACTCGGGCCTGGACAAGGACTGGCTCTGGCAGGACTGGCAGGACGCCCTCACCGGCTACGAGCAGGACGACTGCCGGTGGACCCCGTGCTTCGACTGCGGCGTCTGCCCGAGCCAGGACACCGAGATCCAGATCGGCCCGACCGGCAAGAAGCTGCTGCCGCTCACCCCGGTGGGCACCGGACTCCGGGTGCCGCATGGCTAAGCGGCAGCCGGAGAGCAACCAGGAGCCGGTCGTCCAGCGGATCCGGTTGCGGTACGCCAAGCGCGGACCCATGCGGTTCACGTCACACCGCGACTTCGCCCGTGCGTTCGAGCGGGCGCTGCTGCGTGCCAACGTGCCGATCGCCTACTCGCAGGGCTTCAGCCCGCACCCGAAGGTCTCCTACGCGTCGGCCGCCCCGACCGGGGTGGCCAGCGAGGCGGAATACCTGGAGATCGGCCTGCGGGCCAAGGTCGACCCGGCGGAGCTCCGGCTCGCGCTCGACGCCGCCCTTTCGCCCGGGCTCGACGTGCTCGAGGCGGTCCAGTCGCCGCTGAACGGCGGCGGCAGCCTGGCCGACCGGATCGACATCGGGATCTGGCGGGTCGAGCTGCCGGGGATCACGCCCGGCGACGCCTCGGTCGCTGTGCGCGCGTTCCTCGACGCCGGTGAGGTGCTCGTCGAGCGGCTCACCAAGCAGGGTCGCCGGACCTTCGACACGCGTGCCGCCGTCGTCCGGCTCGCCGTCGTGGGGTCGGATTCGGCGGCGGCTGACGTACCTTCCGAGGTCACCGACATACCGTGTGCGATACTCGACCTTGTCGTGCGGCAGGGAACCCCGACCGTGCGACCCGACGATGTGCTGTCCGGCCTGCGAGTTGTGGCCGACCTGGAGCCGCCGGTCCCGCCTCGGGCGACCCGTTTGGCTCAGGGCGTGCTGACCGAGCAGGGTGAGCTCGTCGACCCGCTCGCCGCGGATCGACCGGCGGCTGTCGTAGGGGCTTCGTCGCTGTAGTGTTCGGCGTTTCGCCAGGTGGCGGGCCGCCGGCCGCCGGTATCGAAGCTGGCAGACTTGGCGAGCGCCGGCGGTCCCCCGTCGGTGAGGATCTTAACGGCGGATCGTCCGTGTGAGCGGATACCTCCGCCGGCACAACATATATGCGGTGCCCCTGTGTGGCTGCGTTGTCGCGCGCCCGGGAGCGCCAGAACTGGAGAACGTCCGCATGTTCGACAACGAGTCGGCGAGCGGCGAGGCCACCGGCGACGAGCCGGTGGCAACTGCCGCAGCCAACGAAGCAGAGACCGCTACCCCCGTTCGGCGGACCCGCCGCAGGACCACCAAGGCCGCCGCTGAGGCGCCGGTCGAGGAGCCGGCGGCTGCCGAGGAGGCCGCCGTTCCACCGCCGGTCACACGCCGGCGACGGAAAGCGGCGGTTAGTGATATTCCCGACGAAACGGGCGAAATCGGCGAGTCCGGACAGCAGGTCCTGCCGATCGACGAGCCGGTGGCGCCGGTGAAGGCGACCCGGGCCCGCCGGACCCGCACCCGGGCGACCGCCCCCGAAGAGGCCTCGGCTGCCGCTCCCGCGGAGGCCTCGGGCGCCGCTTCCGCGCAGGTCCCGGGCGCCGCTCCCGTGGGGGCCTCGGCTGCCTCGATCGAGGGGGAGCCGGCCGCCTTCCCTGTGGAGGAGCCGGCCGCCTCTTCCCTGGAGGAGCCGGTCGCCGAGGAGTCCGCCGCCGAGGAGCCGGCGGGCGAGGTGATCGAAGAGGCGGAGCCCGAGGTGGCTGAGCAGCCGCCCGCGCGCCGTGGCCGCCGCGCCGTCCCCGCCGTCCAGTTGCTGTTCATGCCGCCGAGCGAGCAGGTCCCGCCGTCCGTGCCCACCAAGCCGCACGACGCCGAGGAAGAGGCGGCCGAGGAGGAGCCGGTCGGCCGGAGCCGCCGGCGCCGTGGCCGCCGTGTCGCCGAGGAGGCACCCGCAGCCGTCGAGGCGCCGGCCGAGACCGACGAGTCCGAGGCCGAGTCGGAGACCGAGGACGAGGACGAGGACGACGACCTCGACAGTGCCACCCGGCGGCGCCGCCGGCGTGGCCGTCGCGGTCGTGGCCGGGGCCGTGGCGCGGCCGGTGACGAGTTCGACGAGGCCGCCGAGGCGGAGGCCGAGGACGAGACCGACGAGGCCGCTGCCGAGGCCGACGCCTCCGACGACACCGAGGGCGACGAGGATGGCGAGGGTCTGACCCGCCGCCGTCGCCGTCGCCGCCGCAAGGGTGCCGCCGACGCCGAGGCCGCCGACGACCCGCACGTGGTCGTGAAGATCCGCGAGCCGCGCCAGGTCGCCCGTGACGAGGTGCAGGGCGTCTCCGGCTCGACCCGGCTGGAGGCGAAGCGCCAGCGCCGCCGGGACGGCCGTGAGCAGCGCCGCACCCGCCCGCCGATCCTGTCCGAGGCCGAGTTCCTCGCCCGCCGCGAGGCCGTCGACCGCGAGATGGTGATCCGGCAGAAGAACGACCGCACGCAGATCGCGGTCCTGGAGGACAAGGTGCTCGTCGAGCACTACGTCACCCGGGCGACGTCGAGCTCGATGGTCGGCAACGTCTACCTCGGCCGTGTGCAGAACGTCCTGCCCAGCATGGAGGCGGCGTTCGTCGACATCGGGCGGGGCCGCAACGCGGTGCTCTACGCCGGCGAGGTCAACTGGGACGCCACCGGACTGGAGGGCCGCACCCGCACCATCGAACAGGCGCTGAAGTCCGGCGACTCGGTGCTGGTGCAGGTCACCAAGGACCCCATCGGCACCAAGGGCGCCCGCCTGACGAGCCACATCGCGCTGTCCGGCCGGCACCTGGTCTACGTGCCCAACGGCAACGCCTCCGGGATCAGCCGCAAGCTGTCCGACGTCGAGCGCAAGCGCCTGCGTGACGTGCTCAAGAACCTCGTGCCCGACGGTGCCGGTGTCATCGTCCGCACCGCCGCCGAGGGCGCGTCGGAGGACGACCTCGCGCGCGACGTCAAGCGGCTACAGGCGCAGTGGGAGGCGATCCAGGAGAAGTCGGCCACCAGCAGCGCGCCGTCCCCGCTCTACGAGGAGCCCGAGCTGGTCGTCCGGGTCGTCCGGGACCTGTTCAACGAGGACTTCCGCGAGCTGGTGATCCAGGGCAACGACGCCTACGAGTCGGTCGAGCCCTACCTGTCGCACGTCTCGCCGGACCTGGTCGACCGGGTCAGGCGCTACACCGGCACCGGCGACGTGTTCGCCGAGCAGCGCATCGACGAGCAGTTGATCAAGGCGCTCGACCGGCGGGTGTTCCTGCCGTCGGGCGGCAGCCTGGTCATCGACCGGACCGAGGCGATGACCGTCATCGACGTCAACACCGGCAAGTACACGGGCGCCGGCGGCAACCTCGAGGAGACGGTCACCCGCAACAACCTCGAGGCGGCCGAGGAGATCGTGCACCAGCTACGGCTGCGCGACCTGGGCGGCATCATCGTGATCGACTTCATCGACATGGTGCTGGAGTCCAACCGGGAGCTCGTGCTGCGCCGCCTGACCGAGTGCCTGGGCCGGGACCGGACCAAGCACCAGGTCACCGAGATCACGTCGCTCGGCCTGGTCCAGATGACCCGCAAGCGGGTCGGTCAGGGCCTGCTGGAGGCCTTCAGCGAGACGTGTGAGGTGTGCAAGGGGCGCGGCCTGATCATCCATACCGAGCCGATCCCGGAGAAGCGTGGCGGCGGCGGTGGCAACGGCCACAGTCACGCGGCCGTGGCGAAGGTCGCGTCCGCGACCGTCACCACGGGCGTGGAGGAGGCCGACGCGCCCGCACCGGCGCGTGCGGGGCGGCGGCGTGGCCGTCGTGGCGCCGCTGCGGTCGCCGAGGAGTCGTCGGAGGAGATGGCCGAGGCCGTCGACGCGACTCACGTCGTCGAGGACGTCGAGGAGGAGGCGGAGTTCACGCCGATCGCCACCGAGGACGATCCGGACAACGCCGACGAGGACGAGGACGAGCCGTCGGGCAACGGTGCCCGCCGCCGGACCCGTCGGGGTGGCGTCCGCCGCCGGACCCGACCCTGATTTGGGGAGTGCGCCGCCCATGGCGTACTCTCTCTAAAGCGCACTTTCGTGCGCAGGGTCTTTTGCGTGCCTGCTTCCCCGCAGCGCGTCCGACCAAACCCGCCAGTAGCTACGACAGGAGTCCGCGTCCCATGTACGCGATCGTCAAGACCGGCGGCAAGCAGTACAAGGTCGCCGAGGGCGATGTGATCGAGGTCGAGAAGCTCGCGGGCGAGCCGGGTGACGCGTTGACGCTGTCCGCCGTCCTGCTTGTCGACGGCGAGGATCTCATCACCGACGCGGCCAAGCTTGCCAACGCTGCGGTGACGGCAGAGGTCGTCGCCCACACCAAGGGTCCGAAGATCCGGATCCACAAGTTCAAGAACAAGACCGGCTACCACAAGCGCCAGGGTCACCGTCAGCCGCTGACCCAGGTCAAGGTCACCGGCATCTCCACCGGGAAGTAGGCAAGCGCGATGGCACACAAAAAGGGTGCGTCCAGCTCGCGGAACGGGCGCGAATCCGCCGCCCAGCGGCTCGGCGTGAAGCGGTTCGGTGGCCAGTTGGTCAACGCCGGCGAGATCATCATCCGGCAGCGCGGCACCAAGTTCCACCCGGGTGACCTGGTGGGGCGCGGCGGCGACGACACGCTCTTCGCGCTCGCCGCGGGGCACGTGACCTTCGGCGTCAAGCGCGGTCGCAAGACCGTGAGCATCACCCCAGCCGAGGGCTGAGTTCACTTTACCGACGGCGGGCCGGGGCAGTGTCGTGCTCCTGGCCCGCCGTCGTTTTTCGCCACCGAGATCTTGGAGTTGCGGTCCCCGCTGTGTGCCGACCTTTCGGACAAGTAGGGACCGCAAGTCCAAGATCGCGGACGAGTGGCAATGAGGAGATTTCGTCGTGACCACGTTCGTTGACCGGGCCGTGTTGCACATCAAGGCCGGCGACGGCGGGCACGGCTGCGTTTCCATCCACCGTGAGAAGTTCAAGCCGTTCGGCGGCCCCGACGGGGGTGACGGCGGCCACGGCGGCAGCGTCAAGCTCGTTGTCGACCCCGGCGTGCACACCCTGCTCGACTTCCACTTCCACCCCCACCAGAAGGCCGGCAACGGCCACGGTGGCGCAGGCAGCAACCGTGACGGCGCCAACGGTGAGTCGCTCGTGCTGCGTGTGCCGGACGGCACCGTCGTGCAAACGGTGGGCGGTGAGGTCATCGCCGACCTGGTCGGCGCCGGCACCGAGCTGGAGCTGGCCCGGGGCGGCCGGGGCGGCCGGGGCAACGCGTCGCTGGCCAGCACCCGCCGCAAGGCGCCCGGCTTCGCCGAGCTCGGCGAGCCCGGTGAGGAGCTCGACGTCGTCCTGGAGCTCAAGAGCGTCGCCGACGTCGGCCTGGTGGGTTTCCCGTCGGCCGGCAAGTCGTCGCTGATCTCGGTGATCTCCGCGGCACGGCCGAAGATCGCCGACTACCCGTTCACGACGCTGGTGCCCAACCTGGGTGTCGTGCAGGCCGGCGACAACACGTTCACGGTCGCCGACGTGCCCGGCCTCATCCCCGGCGCGGCCACCGGCAAGGGGCTCGGCCTCGAGTTTCTGCGGCACATCGAGCGCACCGCGGTGCTCGTGCACGTGGTCGACACCGCGGCGCTGGAGACCGACCGTGACCCGGTGTCGGACATCGACGCCATCGAGGCGGAGCTGGCGGCCTACGGCGGGCTGGAGGACCGGCCGCGGATCGTGGCGCTCAACAAGGTCGACGTGCCCGACGGGCGCGACCTCGCCGACATCATCCGGCCCGAGCTGGAGCGGCGCGGCCACCCCGTCTACGACGTCAGCGCGGTCACCCGGGAGGGCCTGCGCGAGCTGACGTTCGCCATGTCCGAGATCGTCGAGCGGCAGCGCCGGCTGACACCGCCGCCGGAGCGCACCCGCATCGTCATCCGCCCGGTCGCGGTCGACGACAGCGGCTTCACCGTCAGCCGCGACGGCGAGGGCGTCTACGTCGTCAAGGGCGGGGCGCCGGAGCGCTGGGTGCGCCAGACCAACTTCGACAACGACGAGGCCGTCGGATACCTTGCCGACCGACTCGCCCGGCTCGGCGTCGAAGAGGCCCTCAGGAAGGCCGGCGCCAACCCCGGAGATCCGGTCCGCATTGGCGTCCGTGAATTCGACTGGCAGCCCGAACACTTCGCCGGAGAAGAGTTCGTGCCAGGCAATCGGGGCACCGACTACCGCCTCGAAGAGCCGTCGAAGCGGGTCGGCGCGGCCGAGCGCAAGGCCATGCGCAAGGCCCGTCGGCAGCCTTATGAGGAGCTGGAAGTCTCACCCGGTGCCGAGGGCGACGACGGCGAAATTTGACCCGGCGCGCAACAGATCTCGTCACTCCATGTTGATCGGGCAACGTCCATCGACGACTCGGAGGTGATCGCGCTCGTGGTCGACCAGCAGGTCGAGCCGCGGGCGCGCGACGGTGGTCGGGAGGGCCACGTCTACGCGGTCGACGCGACCGCCCGTGATCTCGTCGCGGTCGTCGGTGGCGCCGGGGTCGCCTGCGGGGCGCTGCTCGCCGTGGGCTCGCACTACCCGCTCGTCCGGCCCGAAACCGGGCCCGCCGGCCCGAGGCCATCCGTTTGTACGAATCGACCGGTTACCGACTGATTCCCCGATATAGCCCATACGTCCATAGCCCGCTCAGCCTGTGCTACGAAAAACTGGCCATCGCGCCGGAGCCCATCGCGTCTGAGCTCGCATGAGGCTAGTGTCTGGTCGGTGGGCATCCTCGAACGGCTGACCCGACCGGCCCGGACACCCCGGGAACGCTTCGCCGACCAGGTGCTGGCCGAGCTCCGCAGACGCGGGGTCCGTGACGCCGAGTTCCGCCCGAGTCAGTTCGCCATCGTCTGCGAGTGCGGGCAGGACGCGTATAGCTGGCTCTTCCTGGCCAAGGCATTCAGTCAGTACCAACGAAATCCCGGCGACAAGAAGCAGTTCGTGCGTGAGTTCGTCACGCACAGCCTCACCCCGCCCGCACAACCCGGCTCCTTCGTCGAAGCGCTGCCCAGGCTGCGGATCGCCCTCCGGCACGCCGCCCGCGGCACCCGCACACTGCGCCGGCCCGCCCTGCCCCACCTCGACGAGGTGGTGCTCTGCGACGAGGTGCCGCTCGATTTCGACAGCCCGGTGCGCTGGGGCGTGGCCGCCGAAGAGATCTTCGCCGCCGCCCACCACCGGACCCTCGCCCGGGCCGAGCTGCCGTCCTCCGCCGCGTTGTTCGGTCCGTCGGTACTGCACGTGCCCGACTACGACGGGGAACAGCTCGTCTCCTGGGTGCTTCTGGACGGCTGGCTCGCCGAGCTCGACGAGCAGGTCGGCGGCCGGGCGGTGGCGTTCCTGCCGAGCACCATGATGCTGCTCGTCTGCGCCGACGAGCCGCGGCTCGTCGAGCAGTTGTTCGAGCTCACCGCCGACGAGTACGCCCGCACGCCCCGGCCGCTGTCGCCGATGGCCTACACCACCGACGACGACGGCCGGGTCGTGCCGTTCGAGCCGGAGCGCGGGCACCCCGCCTTCCACGCCGCGGGCAAGGCCCGGCGCCGGCTCGCCGCCGACGTCGCCGAGCACCAGCGGCGCACCCTCGGCGACCCGAGCCTTGTGGAGTGCACGCTGGCCGCCCGGCCGGACGGCGGCACGTTCACCACCGCCGTCTGGGCGGTCGGGACTCCGGCGCTGCTGCCGGCGGTCGACTTCGTCGGCGTATCGATCCCCGGCGAGAAGATCTTCTACGTGCCGTGGGCCCTCCTGGTGGAGGCCGACCTGCTGACCGAGGAGATCGACTTCCGGCCGGCGCGCTTCAGTGCGGTGCCGAGGCCGTCACCGGCCTCACTGGGCTACCTGCGGGAGCGGGCCGTGCGGTTGTGAGGCCGAGCGCCTCGCGCACCCTGCTGACGGTCCGGTCGGCCCGTTCCCGGGCGCGCTCGGCGCCGTCCCGCAGGATCTCCTCGATGTAGGTCTCGTCAATTTCGTGATACTTCTGCTGGATCGGGGCGAGCGTCGCGACGACCGCGTCGGCGACGGTGGCCTTGAGCTCGCCGTAGCCGCGGAAGTCGCGCCGCTGCTCGCCCGTGCACGCCTCCAGGAGGTCGAGCAGGTTCGACACGCCCGGCTTGCGCTCCGGGTCGTGCACGACCTCGGTGCCGGTGTCGGTCACCGCCCGCATGACCTTGCGGCGCAGCACGTCCGGCGGGTCGAGCAGGAACAGCACCCCGCCGGTCGAGGCGTTGGTCTTGCCCATCTTGGTGGTCGGCTCCGCCAGGTCGGCCACCCGCGCCGCGACCGCCGGATGGACGGCCCGCGGGACGGTGAGCACGGGGCCGTACCGCTCGTTGAACCGCACCGCCAGGTCGCGGGTCAGCTCGACGTGCTGGCGCTGGTCCCGGCCGACCGGGACCTCCTCGATGTCGTGCAGCAGGATGTCGGACGCCATCAGCACCGGGTAGGTCAGCAGTGACAGCCGTGAGCCGCCACCGCCGCCCTTCTCCTTGAACTGGATCATCCGGTGCGTCTCGCCGTAGCTCGCCACACACTCCAGCAGGTAGTGCAGTTCGGTGTGGGCGGGCAGATCCGATTGGCGGTACAGCACGGTCTTCTCCGGGTCGATCCCGGACGCCAGCAGCAGGCCGGCGACCTCCATGGACGATCTCCGCAGCACGGCCGGGTCGTGTCGCACGGTGAGCGCGTGCAGGTCGGCGATGAACACCACGGTCGGCTGGGCGTGCTGGCCCTCGACCACCGGTCTGATCGCGCCCATGTAGTTGCCGAACTGCAGTGGGCCAGTGGGCTTGAAGCCGGAGATGCGTCGCTTGGACATGGGGTTTCCCTCCGTCTGGAGTGGGGGATCCGCGCGGCGCACACCAAAAAGACCGCCCGGATCGGACGGCCTGTCGTGTGTGGGGATCGTGCGTCTGCGTGCGCGAAGGTAGGCCGCCCCTAAAGGGCGCGCCAGCTATTGTTCTTCATCCGCACGTCGCCAGCCTAGCACGTCATGTCGGATGCTATGTCCGTATATGTCGATACGTGTGCTGGCCCCCTCTATGGCCCCTCCCAAGCGAGGCGTTCCGGTGTTGGCTGGGAGTCACGCAGTTACGTCGATCGACGGGGGAGGGGACGCTGGTGGACGACGAACGGGCCTGGATGCGGCTCGAATGCCCGGTGTGCCGGGGCTGGCTGGGGGTGCCGGCCGAGGTGCCACGGGGGGCCGCGGCGGAACGGGTGGCGCGGCGGATCGACGCGTTCACCCACCGGCACCGGGTGTGCGGGCGGGGGTCGCGGTGATGCTGTGGCAGTTCCGGCTGGTGGTGGCCGGGGAGGTCGGGGAGGAGCAGGTCGACCGGCTGTTCGACCGGGCCGGTGACGCCTGCGTGGAGGTGGTGCCGGACGGCTTTGCCGAGGGCGGATCCTGGGTCGCCATCGACCGCGACGCACCGAGCCCCGCCGACGCGATCGTGTCGGGAGTCCGGGACCTCGACGGCGCGGGCATGGTGACGGTCTCGGCGGCGGCCGACGATCCGCTGGTCACACTCCAGACGATCGCGGAGCGGGTGGGGCAGCCGCTCGACGCGGTGCGGTCCTGGCCGCTGCCGCCGCCGGTCGGGCCGCATCCCAGGCGGCCCGTGTTCGACTGGCGGGAGGTCTCGGACTGGCTGGTGCGGCATCGCCGCTACGTGCCGCCGGACGACGAGGCGGCGCTGCACGCGGTGACACTGGCCCTGCGGATCCGCGCGCTCGCGCCGCGACTGGGCCGGCTCACGCCGATCCGGTCGCTGCTCTACACGTGAGCGTCAGACGTCGAACTCGCCGTCTTTGGCGCCCAGCACGAAGGCGTCCCATTCGGCCTGGGTGAACACGAGGACCGGGCTCTTCGGGTCGGCGCCGTTGCGCAGGCCGATGAGGTCATCGACGAAGGCGACCTCGACCCGGCTGCCGTGACTGTCGCCAGGGGCGGAGCGCCACTGCGCGCGGGAGTTGTCGAACTGGCCCTTCGGGTGGGGCAGTGTCATGCGCGCAACGCTACACGTGGGCGGTCCGGGCCGGTGCCGTGACGCCGGCCCGGACACCCTGCGTGGGTGACACTCGGGTGGACGGGGTGACGCCGGCCCCGACACCCTGCGTAGGTGACGGCTCGGGTGGGTGGGTGACGAGCGGCACCACGGCGGGTTGCCGACCGGGCCCCGCTGATCATTACGATGCGGTGATGCGTGTGGGCATCATGGGTGGGACGTTCGATCCGATCCACCACGGCCACCTGGTCGCCGCCAGCGAGGTGGCCGACCGGTTCGAGCTCGACGAGGTCGTCTTCGTGCCCACCGGACAGCCGTGGCAGAAGAGCGATGTGGCCGTCAGCCCGGCCGAGGATCGGTACCTGATGACGGTCATCGCCACCGCGTCGAATCCGCGGTTCACGGTGAGCCGTGTCGACATCGACCGTGGCGGGCCGACCTACACCGTGGACACGCTGCGTGATCTGCGGCGTGCATACGGTACTGAAGCTGACTTGTTCTTCATCACCGGCGCCGACGCACTCGACAAGATCCTGTCATGGAAGGACGCCGGCGATCTCTTCGAGTTGGCGCACTTCATCGGGGTGACGCGCCCCGGGTTCGACCTCAACGCCGAACACCTGCCGGCCTCCACGGTCAGCCTGGTCCAGGTGCCCGCGATGGCGATCTCGTCCACGGACTGCCGGCGCCGCGTCGAGGCGGGCATGCCGGTCTGGTACCTGGTGCCGGACGGCGTGGTGCAGTACATCGCAAAGCGCGGCTTGTACCGAAAAGTCGGCAACAACTGAGGAGCAAACTGTCGTACCGGCGTGAGAGGCTAGAACGAGCCCGGCGGACTTCGCAGTTCCGACAGCCGGGGCCGTTCGACGAAGGGAGTCCGGTGCCCGCCACTGAGCGAGCCCGAGAGCTGGCGCTCACCGCTGCACAGGCGGCCGCCGACAAGAAGGCCGAAGACATCGTCATCCTCGACGTGGCCGACCAGTTGGTCATCACCGACGCGTTCCTCGTGGCGTCTGCGCCCAACGAGCGCCAGGTCCTGTCGATCGTCGACGCGATCGAGGAGCGACTGCTGGAGCTTCCCGAGAAGGCGAAGCCGGTCCGTCGCGAGGGTGAGCGGGGTGGCCGCTGGGTCCTGCTGGACTACGTCGACATCGTGGTCCACGTGCAGCACACGGAGGAGCGGGAGTTCTACGCACTCGACCGGCTGTGGAAGGACTGCCCGGCCATCGAGTTCGTGGATCGCGACCTGCCGGCCAGCGCATGACGCTGTTGGTGCTGTGGCGCCACGGACAGACCGAATGGAACGTCGGCGGCCGCATTCAGGGCCAGACCGACGTCGCCCTGTCCGAGACCGGTGTCGAGCAGGTCCGGGCCGCCGCACCCCGGCTGGCCGCACTCGGGCCGACCGTGCTCATCTCCAGCGATCTGCGGCGTGCCGCCGACACGCAGGCCGGCCTGGCGGCGCTGGTGGACCTGCCGGTGCGATACGACGCCCGGCTCCGTGAGCGGAGTTACGGTGACTGGGAGGGCCTGACCCATCCGGAGATCACGGCCCGCTGGCCGGAGTCGTTCGCCCGGTGGCGCCGCGGCGAGCCCGTCGACGACGCCGGGGTCGAGGAGGTCGACGCGCTGAGCAAGCGGGTCGCCGCCGCCCTCCAGGAGGCCGTCGACGCGGCACCGGAGGGCGCGGTCATCGTGGCGACGACCCACGGGGGCGCGGCCCGGCATGCGACGTGTGCCCTGCTCGGCTGGCCGGTGGAGTTCGCGCCGACACTCGGCGCGCTGCACAACTGTCACTCCACGCTACTGTTGTATGACACAGTGCACGGTTGGCGGATGGCGGCGCACAACGTGCCGTAGCGTCAGAGGGAACCGTTCGCGGCACAGCCACGTCAGAGGAACCATGAGACTTCGGCACTTCGGACTCGTCGCGCTCGCCGCTCTCGCGCTGGCCGGGTGCGGGTCGGCGGACGGGTCGGACCCGGTCGGGGCGCCGCCGTCCACCGCCGCGGCGCCGCCCTCGCCCTCGCCGTCCACGTCGTCGGAGTCCGCCTCGCCGACGGGATCCGCGGTGCCGTCCCGGCCCGCGGCGGGTGCCATCACCGTCACCGGGCAGGTTCGCGACGGCGTGGAGCCCGGCTGCGTCCTGCTGGCCGTGGGTGACAAGTCCTATCTGCTGCTCGGCGGCGACCGTGCCAAGCTGCGCAGCGGCACGACGCTCACCGTGACCGGCGTGCCGCAGCCCGACATGTTGACCACCTGCCAGCAGGGCTTGCCGTTCCAGGTGGTGTCGATCAAGGAAGGCTAGGCCGGAAGGGACGCCGGATCGGCTACGGTGCGGTCATGGCCGGCTCACACCCCTCCGTCGCCGTTGTCACCGACTCCACCGCATATCTGCCTCTCGACCTGGCCAACGATCCGGTCCGGCGGCTGACCGTCGTCCCGCTCGCCGTGGTCGTCAACGGCGTGCCCGGCCTGGAGACCGTCGACATCGACTCCGCCACGGTCGCGGAGGCGCTGAACGCCCGCCGGGTCGCCGTCACGACCTCGCGGCCGTCGCCCGAGGCGTTCGCCGAGGTGTACCGCAGGCTGCTCGACGCCGGCGCGCAGGCCGTGCTGTCCGTCCACCTCTCGGCCAAGCTGTCCGGCACCTATGACGCCGCCGTGCTGGCCGGTGCGGAGTTCGACGGCCGGGTCGAGGTCGTCGACACGCAGTCGACCGGAATGGGGCTGGGCTTCCCGGCGCTGGCCGCCGCCGCGGTCGCGGCCGCGGGTGGCTCGCTCGAGGAGGTGCGGGCGGCGGCGGTCGAGGCGGTGGGCCGTACCACCACCCTCTTCTATGTCGACACGCTTGAGTTCCTGCGCCGGGGCGGGCGGATCGGTGCCGCCGCGGCCCTGCTCGGCACGGCGCTGTCGGTGAAGCCGATCCTGCACACCACCGAGCAGGGTGTCGTGGTGCGGGAGAAGGTACGGACCGCGGGGCGCGGGCTGGCTCGCCTGGTCGACATCGCCGACGAGGCCGCGGGGGACGCCGTGGTGGACGTGGCCGTGCATCACCTGGCGGCCCCCGACCGGGCGGACGCGTTGCTGACGACGCTGAAGGAGCGGCTGGGAGAGCGGCTGCGGGCCGCCTGCCTGACCGAGGTCGGCGCGGCGGTCGGCGCCCACGTCGGCCCGGGAATGGTGGCCGTGGTGGTGCACCGGACCGAGTGACCGCCGGTTGTCCACAAGGGCAGCGTTGTCCACAGATCGAGGTTCCGCGGTCGGCGGAAGGACGGTGATCCGGCCTACCGTGCCGGGTCATGTGGCGCTCTGGTGATGACGACGGCGACGACCGTGCCGCGGTGGCCGGCCGGCTGGCCCGGGTGGTCGGCCTGCCCGCGGACCCCGCCGACCCACCGGCATATCCGTGGGACTCCGCCGCCCCGCCGCGGCCCGCCGTGTCCGCGTTCGACCCCGGGCGACGCGGCGTGCGGGTGCTCGTCGTGCTGGCGGTGCTGGTGGTCGGCGTGGCGGCCTTCCTCGCCTGGCGCTCCCGCCCGCAGGTGACGCCTGCGCCGCGGGCCGAGACGGCGCACTCCGCCTCCCCGCCCGCCTCACCCGCGCTCCTCGTCGTCTCCGTCACCGGCAAGGTCAGCCGTCCCGGCCTGGTCCGGCTTCCGGCGGGCTCCCGGGTCGCGGACGCGATCGAGGCCGCCGGCGGTGCCCTGCCGGGCGTCGACCTCACCGGTCTCAACCTGGCCCGCAAGCTGGTCGACGGGGAGATGGTCGCCGTCGGCGTCCCGCAGCCGCCGGGCGCCGCGTCGGCGGCCGGCACCGGCCCGGTCCCGGTCAACCTCAACACGGCCTCGACCACCGAGCTGCAGACCCTGCCCGGGGTCGGTGAGGTGCTGGCGCGGCGCATCGTCGAGTATCGCGACGCGCACGGCGGCTTTCGCGCGGTCGCCGACCTGCGCAAGGTCGAGGGCATCGGCGACGCCAAGTTCCAGCAGTTGAAGGACCGGGTCACGGTATGACCACGGACTTCCGCCTGACCGGGGCCGCGCTGGGCTGCTGGCTCTCGGCGCTGGCCGCCCTGTTCCTTCCCGCGCACACCGGCTGGGCGGTGGTGATCGGTGCGCTGGTCCTGGCGGCGGCCTGGCCTTCGCTGCTCGCCCTCGGCACGGCCGACCGGCCGGTGCCGGCGCCGGTGCGGGTCTTGCGCCGGACGCGATGGATCGTGACCGCGGTGCTGTTCGGCGTCGCCTGCGGGGCAGCCTCCTCGGCCGCCCGGGTCGGCGAGCGTGACGCGCAGCCGCTCGCCGGCCTTGCCGCCAGCCACGCCACTGTCCGCTTCGGACTCGAGGTGACCGACGACCCTCGCCTCGGCCGCTCGACGGTGGGCCGCGACGCGACCGTCGTCGTGCCGGCGCGGCTCACGTGGCTCCGCACCGCCGACGAGACCCGGGTCGACCTGGGGGCGCGGGTGCTGGTCCTGGCGCGCGACCGGGCCTGGCTCGGCCTCCTGCCCGGCCAGGACGTGGAGGCGTCCGGGCGGCTCTCCCCGCCCGACGGCGGCGACCTGCGCGCGGCGCTCATCTCGGCCGGAGCGCCGGAGCGCGTGACGCCGGCGCCGTGGGTGCAGCGTGCGGCCGGTGTGCTGCGCGCCGGCCTCCAGCGCGCCTGTGGCCCCCTCCCGCCGGAGCCGGGCGGCCTGCTGCCGGGCCTGGTGGTCGGCGACACCAGCCGCCTCGATCCGGGCCTCGCCGCCGACTTCAAGGCGACCGGCCTGACCCACCTGACCGCCGTCTCGGGCGCCAACCTGGCGATCGTCGTCGGGCTGATGCTGATGATCGTCCGCTGGTGCCGCGCCGGTCCGCGGGTCGCCGCAGTCGTATGCGTGCTGGCGCTCATCGGCTTTGTCATCCTGGTCCGCCCGTCGCCGAGCGTGTTGCGCGCGGCCGCCATGGGTGGCCTGGCCCTCGTGGCACTGGCGCTCGGCCGGCCGCGCGCGGCGCTGCCGTCGCTCGCCGCCGGCGTCCTGGTCCTCGTCGTGTTCGATCCCGAGCTCGCCGTCGACGCCGGGTTCGCGCTGTCGGTCCTGGCGACCGGCGGCCTGGTGCTCCTGGCGCCCCGCTGGACCGAGGCACTGAAGGCCAAGGGCTGGCCCGGGTTCGCGGCCGAGGCGCTCGCCGTGCCCGCCGCCGCGCAGGCCGCGTGCGCACCGGTGATCGCCGGCATGTCGGCGACCGTCAGCCTCACCACCATCCCCGCCAACCTGCTGGCGGCGCCGGCCGTCGCGCCGGCCACGGTCGTCGGGGTCGTCACGGCTGTCCTGTCGCCGGTGCTGCCGGCCGTCGCGGAGTTCACCGCCTGGCTCGCCTCCTGGCCGGCCCGGTGGCTGGTGGCCATCGCACACCACGGTGCCGACGTGCCCGACGGTGTCGTGCCGTGGCCCGGCGGCACGTTCGGCGGGCTGCTGTTGGGTGGGCTGCTCGCCGTGCTGCTGATCGCCGCGAAGCGGCCCGTCGTGCGACGGCTCGCCCTGGTCGTCGCCGTCGCGGCGGTGCTCGGCGCGACGCCCGTGCGCCTGCTGGCCGGTGGCTGGCCGCCGCCCGGCTGGCTGATCGTGGCGTGCGACGTCGGTCAGGGCGACACGCTCGTCGTGTCGGCGGGCGGGGCCTCGGCGGTGGTGGTCGACGCCGGACCGGACCCGGAGGCCGCCGACGGCTGCCTGCGCCGGCTGGGCGTGCGGCACGTGCCGTTGCTGGCCCTGAGCCACTTCCACGTCGACCACATCGGCGGCCTGGACGGGGTGCTGCGCGGACGGACCGTCGACCGGCTCCTGCTGCCGCCGTTCCCGGAGCCTGCGGCGGGCCGGTCGGCGGTGCTGGCCCGAGGGCTGCGCTCCGGCGACGCGCAGTCCGGGCAGGTGATGACGGTCGGTGAGGTGCGGCTGGCGGTCCTCGGCCCGGCGGGGCCGACGACCGGCACCCGGTCCGACCCCAACAACAACTCGCTGGTCCTGATGGTGACCACCGGCGGCGTCCGGGTGCTGCTGACCGGCGACGCGGAGACCGAGGAGCAGCTCAGCCTCCGGTCGGCGGCCGCCCCGGGCGAGTTGCGTGCCGACGTGCTGAAGGTCGCCCACCACGGCAGCGCGTTTCAAGACGAGGAGTTCCTCGACGCCGTGGCGCCGCGGATCGCCCTGGTCAGCGTCGGTGCGGGCAACGACTACGGGCATCCGAGCCCGGTGCTGCTGTCGCGGCTCGTGCGCGGCGGGGCCAGGGTCCTGCGGACCGACCAGGAGGGCGACCTCGCGGTTGTCGCGGAAGCCGGTCGGCTCGCCGCCGTGACACGATGAGTCCCGTGTCCAACCTTCCCCGCATCCGCCTGGTGGTCGGCGACGAAGAGCTGCTCGTCTCGCGCGCCGTCACCGACACCGTCAACGCCGCCCGTGCCGAGGATCCCGACACGGAGGTGCGGCAGCGTCCCGGCGGTGAGCTGGTCGCCGGTGAGCTGGCGGAGATGCTCAGCCCGTCGCTGTTCGGCGGCCGGCGGGTCCTGGTCGTCAACGACGGGCAGGACGTGAAGAAGGACGCGTCGGCGGCGCTCGTCGCGTATGCGGCCGATCCCGAAGACGACGTGATCCTCGTCGTCACGCACGCCGGCGGCGCCAAGGGCAAGGCGCTCGCCGACGGGCTCAAGTCCGCCGGTGCCGACGTGGTGCCCGCCATGAAGATCGGCAAGCACCGCGAGCGGGTCGACTTCGTGCGCAACGAGATCCGCCGGCAGGGCGGCAAGATCGGTGATGACGCCGCCGAGGCGCTGCTGGCCGCCGTCGGCAACGACCTCCGCGAGCTGGTCGCGGCGTGTTCGCAGCTCATCGCGGACACGGGCGGGCGGATCGACGCCGCGACCGTCGCGCGGTATTACAAGGGCCGCGCCGAGGTGTCCGGCTTCACCGTCGCCGACGCCGTCATGGTCGGCGACATCGCCGGTGCGCTGGAGGCGCTGCGCTGGGCGCTGCACGTCGGCGTCGACCCGGTGCCGATCGCGGACGCCATCGCCGACGGCGTCCGCACCGTCGCCCGGGTGGCCGCTGCGGGCAAGGGGAGCGCATATCAACTCGCCGGAAGTTTGGGAATGCCTCCATGGAAGGTGGAGCGTGCGCAGCGCCAAGCCCGTGGCTGGACGGCCGAGGCACTCGTTGATGCCATGCGAGCGGCGGCAGAGTGCAACGCCGCCGTGAAAGGTGGATCGGACGACCGCGGCTATGCGCTCGAGCGGGCTGTGTTCGCAGTGGTCGCAGCGCGCGGTGGAGGAATAGGACGATGACGACCAGCAACGGGTTCGCCTCGCAGGCGCCGCTCTACGTGCGTGTACTGCGGCTACGCCACCTGCACATCGGCGGTTTCGTGAGCTTCCTGCTCTTCGAATGCATGATCGCGGTGGGGGTCCTGCTCGCGCTCGCCGAGTTCGTGAGCTGGTGGGCTGTGCCCGTGCTGCCGGCGGTCGTCGCCGTCATGGTGAAGGTCAACGACATGGTGATCGGCAGTTCGCGCCGGGCTCGCACGCAGACGCGTTCCGCCGCGCGGGATTCATCCGATCGGGTGTCATCCCCTCGGGTGGATTCGGATGCCCGGACCGGCGAGAGCACGTCGGTGCCACGGCGTACCACGACCGCGCTCGACCGGGCCGAGATCGCCCGCGCGTCGGGGGGCTCCGTCGCCTCCCGGGTCGGCTCGTCCGACGGCGCGGACACCGGCTCCGGCACGGCGACCCGGACCGCCGCCCGCCCACCCGTGGCCACCGAGCCGCCGGCGCAGCGCAAGAAGGTCGGCGTCATCCGGATCACGGTGCCGGCCCGTGACGGCGGTGCCCGGGCGGCCGCGGCTTCCGGTTCCGACTCGCAGGCCGCACCCGACTACGGCATCTCGCCTGGCACCGAGCCGCCGTACGAGGCACCTCGTGAGTCTCCCTATGCGACCCCTGCCGAGGACGTTGCCGACCAGCACGCCGAGGTTCCCGCGCAGCACGCGGCGAACGGCCACGGCGACCGGACCGCCGAGGTGACGTGGGGCAGCCAGGCCACGAGCGGCGACCGGCCGACGTGGGGCGACCGGCCGACGTGGGGCGACGAGACCGGCGCGTGGGGCGACCAGGCGGTGTGGAGCGCCCCGGCGACCGGCGGCACCCCGGCCAACTGGGGCGACGAGACAGCGTGGGGCGGCCGTGAGGCTTGGGGCGACCAGGCCACCTGGCGAGCGCAGGCGGCGCACGCTGACGATGACAGCTTGCGGTACGAGCGCAGTTCGCTCGACTGGGACGACGACACCGGCTGGGCGAACCAGGCGGCGTGGGGGCAGCACTCGGGCTGGAGCGGCCAGAGCGGGTGGGACGCGTCGCAGGGTGCCTACGCTTCGGCGGAGGGCTCGTACGGCTCGATGTACGCGCAGACCGACCCGGAGCAGGCGGCCCGCGGCGAGGGGTACCGGTCGGAGCAGGTGGACCAGCACGGGTACCACGGCGGCGGCCAGTTCCGCGACGATCGGTACGGTCAGGGCCAGTTCCGCGGCGGCCAGTTCGGCGACGGTCAGTTCGACGACGGTCAGTTCGACGACGGTCAGTTCCGCGACGGTGAGGGCGAGCGGGCGTACAATCGTGAGGCGACCAGCGGCGGGCGGCACGCGAAGCAGCAGTCCGCCGGCCGCCGTCGCGCCGACGACACGACGGACAACTTCTCGTCCGGCCACTTCACCACCGGCCGCCACGCCGAACGCCAGTGGCGCATGGACGACGACCTGGCCCGCCAGCGCACGGGCGGCATCAACCAGGGCCGCTTCGCCTGACGCCTGACACCTGCCTGCTCCAGCCGGTGGGCCCGGTTCGAGCGCCGCGAGCACGGCGGCCGGCCCGTGGGCCGGGTGGCGGCGGCTCGTCCGCCGAGGTCCCAGGGCTGTGACGCTCATGTTCCACTCATGTGTGGCGGTCCGTGACTCCGACGGCCCGCTTCCTCATCGGGCTTGCGGTGGAGCGGGGAGAGCAGGTCGCACCCCGTGGCTCCGTGATCATCAGCACCGTGGCCGAACCAGCCGGCCGCAGTGCTGGTGATCGTGAACGTGCCGCAGTCACGGCCGGGGCGCCGGCCTAAGCGCACGCAGCAGGGCGACCAGTTTCATGATTGTGGAGCGTTTTTGCACCCAGAGGTGCAAAAACGCTCCACAATCTTTGAAACGGTGGGGTTTGCCGTCGTCGGGTTCCGGCTGTGATCGCGATGTGTTCGCGACCACGTGTGCGGCGGTTGAGGCCGGCCGGGCGGTGCGGCTGCGGTTCGCGGATCAAGGGAAACTTCGGGCTGGATCGGCGGAGGCAGGGCTGGGTGTGCGGCCGGCGCCGCTTGGCAGGAGCCTTCTTGGCCACGGAGTTCGCGGGGTCATAGGCCGAGGCCGCGAAGCGAAGCCGTCCGGTCGTCTGTCAACCCGGTGTTGCGCTACGGGACGGTGACGCACAGTCGTGCGCGGATGTCGGTCGCTCGTGGTCGCCGCTGGACCCGAGGTGGCGCGTTCCGGGCCGGCGACTGCTTGATCATGGGAAAGATCTGGCTATCGGGGTAGCCACATCTTTCCCATTCATGAGGTCGAGCGGCATGGCGGCGGATCGCGGCGGAACGCGCGCCGGTCGGCGTGCCTCGGTGGCGGTACACCTCGGTGGTGGCGTGCCTCGAGCTGGGAAAACACGAAAGCGCCGCCCAGCCGGGCGGCGCCTTTCGAGGAGAAAGCTGCTGATCAGGCGGCGGTGGTCAGCGTGTGCAGCTTCTTCGTGATGGACGACTTGCGGTTGGCGGCCTGGTTCTTGTGGATCACGCCCTTGCTGGCGGCCTTGTCCAGCTTGCGGGAAGCGTCACGAAGCAGCGCGGTGGCCGAGTCGGCGTCACCGGCGGCGGCCGCCTCGTGGAACTTGCGGATGGCCGTCTTCAGCGACGACTTGACCGACTTGTTGCGCAGGCGGCGCTTCTCGTTCTGCCGGTTGCGCTTGATCTGGGACTTGATGTTCGCCACGCGACAGCCTCGTCTTATAGCTCGGTTGGTTTTCTTGGGCGCAAGGAGCAGCGACGCGTCACCGTGCGCGATGAATCAGGCTACCAGGTCCCACCCCGGCCAGCCAAAACGGCCCCGGAGGAAGAGAGCGGCGTTGCCGCTCCGTGCCCGGGGGAGGGTATGCGCCCAAGAACGTCGCGACCGCGGGTGAGGGACCCGGACCGGGGAGGGCCGTGGCCGGGAAGGGGCCGGACTGAAGGCGACGGGTGTCAGACGGGGAGGGCGCTGCCCTTGACGTACTGGTCCCAGGGGAGTTCCCAGTCGGTCCAGCCGTCGCCGTACTTCACGCGCGACTCGGTGTTCTTCACGATGACCGGGTCGCCGATGTGGGTCACGCCGTAGAGCCACTGTGCCAGCTCCAACGATATGTTCACGCACCCGTGGGAGACGTTCCGCTTGCCCTGGTCCTGCACCGACCAGGGGGCGGCGTGGATGTACTGGCCGCTCCACGTGATCCGCTGCGGGAACTGGACCTTCGTGCGGTAACCGTCCGGGGAGTCGACCGGCACACCGTACGTCGACGAGTCGAACCACTCCATCTCGTTCTTCACCATGACGATGAAGTTGCCGCTGTCCGACGGGCTGCTGGGCTTGCCCAGGCTGACCGGCATCGTCTTGAGCAGGACGCCGTCCTCGGTCACCGTCATCTTCTTCGTCGCGTTGTCGACCTCCATGATGAGCCTCTTGCCCACCACGGCGTCGACGGTGATGTCCTTCTCGCCGTACCACTTGCCGCCGAACGACACGCCGCCCAGCGCGGCCCGCAGGGAGAGTTTCGTCCCAGCCTGCCAGTACTCCTTCGGGCGGTAGTGGACCTCCTTGGCGCTGAACCAGTTCCAGGCGCCCTCCTGCGGAGGGTTGGAGGACATGAAGAGCCGCTTCTGTACCTCGGCCCGCTTGTCCTTCGGGATCTCCACGCCGAACGACAGGATCATCGGCATGCCGACGCCGACGACCATGCCGTCGCCGATCTGACTGGAGATCCGGGCCAGGTTCGCGGGCTTCGCCATGGTGGTGAACTTCACCGAGGTCGTCGCGCCGTCGGCGGTCACCGTGGCCGTGTACTCCGTGCCGTACTTCAACTGCTTGGCGGGCAGCCACGACACGCCGTCGGCCGAGGGCGAGGCGCCGGCCGAGGAGGCCGGTGCCGGAGCGCCTTCCACGGTGGCGCCCGTCGAGTCCTTCAGCGTGACGGTCGCCGTCCCGGATGCGGAGTACGCGATCGCGGTGGCCGTGGACACGTCGTTCGCGCCGTCGGCCGGGGAGGAGATGTGCACCTTCCCGGCGGCGGCCGACGGCCCGGAGGAGCCGCCCTTCCATGTGCTGTTGCCAGAGTCACCGCACGCGGCGAGCACCAGTGTGCTCACCACGACGCCGATCAGGGTCCATCGCCGTCCACGCATGTCACCCAGTCTGCCTCAGATCCGGCGGCGTGCAGTTCAGGGGCAGTAGGCCGGAAGTCGTACGACAAACGTCGTCCCCGGCTTGTCGCCGTGATCGGTTACCGTGATCGTCCCGCCGTGCCGCTCGACGACCGTACGACTGATGGCAAGGCCCAGACCGGTGCCCGGAACGCCCTGGTTACGGATGTTGGAGCCGCGGAAGAAGCGCTCGAACAGCCGCGAACGCTCCTCGGCCGGGATGCCGACCCCGGTGTCCGTGACCCGCAGCGTGACTCCCGCCACATCACTGTCGAGCTCGATCTCCACCCGCCCGCCGGCCGGTGTGAATTTCACCGCATTGGTGACCAGGTGATCGACCACCTTGCGCAGGCGCGGGAGGTCGCCGGAGACCGGCGCGGGACGGTCCGGTAGCCGTACCGACACGTCAAGATCCTTCTCGCGGGCCGCCGGTGCGTTGGCCCCGGCCACCTCGCGGACCACGGCGGCGAAGTCCACCGGCCGCTCGACCATGGTCACGTAGCCGCTCTCGAGCCCGGCGAGGTCGAGCAGGTCGTCGATGATCGCGCGGAGGTTCTCGGCGTTGCGGGCGATGACCGCGAGGAAATGGGCCCGGGTCGACTCGTCGTCGTGGTCGTGCAGGAGCAGTTCGGTGTACGACGAGATCGAGGTCAGCGGCGTCCGCAGCTCGTGGCCGACCAGGGCGATGAACTCGTCCTTCGCCCGGGCGAGCTGTTTGGCCAGGTCCTCGGCGCGGCGGCGCTCGAGGAACTGCCCGATGTGCGCGGCGATGCCGGACAGCAGCGCGATCAGCGACTGCTCGGGCTCCTCGGCCGCGTCGCCGAAGAAGCTGATCGTGCCGGTGACACCGGAGCCGTCGCGGATGGGGACGGCCAGGCCGACCCGCAGCCCGTGCTCGGCCAGCGACGGTGTGTTGAGCCGGCTCCCGACCACCGAGATGTCCGGGATCCACTCGGACTGGCCGGTCTGCCAGGCGACGCCGGAGACTCCGGTGCCGGGGGCGAGTGGTCCGGGCTCCGGGATCTCGTAGCCGGGCTCGGTCCACATCGCGGCGTTGCGCAGCACGTTGCCGACCTTGTCGACCAGCCACAGCTCGCCGTGCGGCCACTGGAGTGTCTTGGCGACCGCTTCGAGCAGGTGCGGCCCGGCCTCCTCGATCGTGGCCGTGTGCTCCAGGATGCGTGACACCGCCAGCTCGCACTCGATGAGCCGTTGCGCCCGCCGGCGGTCAGTGACGTCGTGCAGCGCGGCGACGGCGCCGAGCCGGTTGCCGTCGCTGTCGCGGATCGGCTGCGCGTTGGCGGTGAACGCGCGGCGCGGCCGGTCGGGCAGGCGGATGACGAACTCGGCGTCGCGGACGTGCTCGCCGTGGAACGCCCTGGACAGTGGCAGGTCGTCGGGGCCGATCGGCGTGCCGTCGGGGAGGACGGGACGGTACCGCTCCGCCCACACGGGGCCCGCCGACCGATCCGCGTCGGTGCCGGTGATCTCGCGCATCGCGCGGTTGAACAGGATCAGCTTGCCGCGCTCGTCGCAGGCGACGACGCCGGCGTCGAGGTTGTCGAGCAGCGCGCCGAGGAAGTGCCGGTCCCGGGCGAGCTGCCGTTCGGCGGTGACCCGCTCGCTGATGTCGTAGATGAACGCGTGCGCGTGCCGGCCGAACGGTCCGTCGATCACGTTGAGAGTGATCTCGACCGGGAACTCGTCCCCGGCCCGGTTGATCGCGTACAACTGGAGCCGCTGGCCGACGAGCTTCGGCACGCCGCCCCGGGCCATGCGGGCCAGGCCGGCGCGGTGGGCGGCGCGGAAGCGCTCGGGAATGATCATCTCGTCGACGCGCCTGCCGATCGCCTCCTCTGCCGACCAGCCGAAGGTGCGCTCGGCGGCGCGGTTCCACCGCGTGATCTCGCCGCTCAGCCGGATGCCGACGAACGCCTCGAGCGCCGTCTCCAGTACCGCATCCGTCTCGGCCGCGGCCAGGGCCATGTCCTCGCGCGTCGTCTCGGCGGCCAGCATGACCTCCAGCAGGGACGCGCATTCGGCGATGGCGGTGACGTCGTCGGCGGTCCAGTGCCTGGGCACGGAGTCGGTGACGCAGACCGCCCCGAGCGTGAGGCCGGAGCGGTCGTGCACGGGCTGACCGAGGTATGCGGCGATGCCCCGGTCGCGGACGACGGCCAGGTCGCGCAGCACCGGGTCGGTCCGGGTGTCGCTGACCACGAGCGGGATGTCCCCGCTGACCACGTGCCGGCAGAACGAGCTGGTCGCCGGCGCTGTCGTGGCCAGATCGAGGTCCGGTGGGAGGCCGTGCCTGGCGACGATGTGCAGGCACTCGGTGTCGACCAGCGTGAGCAGCCCGACCGGGGCCACCACGGATCGCGCGGCGAGGCGGACCAGGCCGTCGACGGGCGCCTTCGAGGATGTGAGCAGCGCTCGGGCGCGACTCAGGGAGGCGAGTCGTTCGGGCTGCGCCAGCACATCGGTATCGAGTTGCGGCATGTCACCCCCAACCCGCAAGCACGTAACGTTGATGCTACCGGTGAAAAGGGGCAAAGCCCGGCTAAAGCCGCGGAGAGGTCAGCGCGGGGCGAGGGCGGACCTGCGGAGGCCGGGCACCTCGTACGGCTCGCCGAGCAGGATCGACGCCGCCAGGCGGGCCAGGGCCGGCGCGGTCTGGATGCCCGTACCACCCTGGCCGGCGAACCAGAAGAAGCCCTCCTGTTTCGGGTCCGGCCCCACCATCGGGTTGCGGTCCGCCGTGAACGTGCGCAGTCCGGCCCAGCTCGTGCGCACCGGGCCGAGGTCGAGCGTCGTCACCTCGCGGACGCGCTCCACCGCCAGCGCCACCGCGCCGGGCGACGCCACCGCGTCGGCCGGCGGCGACGGGGTCTCGTCGGCGGGAGACATCAGCAGGCCACCGCTCGCGGGGCGGAAGTAGAAACGGTCGCCCATGTCCAGCACGAGCGGCCAGGCCGGCGGCACGCCGGCCGCGTTGACGATCGCGACCGTCCGGCGCAGCGGGGTCAGGCCGGCGGCCGGCACGCCGAGCCGGCCGGCCACCGCGTCGGCCCAGGCGCCGGCGGCGTTGACGACCAGGCCGGCACGCAGGTCGCCGCGGTCGGTGGTGAGCCGCCAGCCGTCGGCGTCCCGCTCACCGGACTCGAGGCCGATCGCGGTGCGCAGCGCGACGCCGGCCGCGGCGGCCCGGGCGCGGTACAACTGCTGCAGTGCCTCGACGTCCACGTCCTGCGCGGTGCGCTCCACGGCGGCGCGGGCGACGGCGGCCGGGCGCAGGGCCGGGCAGAGCGTCCGGGCGCCGACCCGGTCGACGGCCCGCAGCGCCGGGTTGGCGGTCAGCAGCGCGTTGAGGGCGTCGAGCTGGTCCTCGCGCGCGACCCAGACGAGTGGCCGGGTCCGCAGCAGCGGCCGGCCCGACTCGGCACCCAGCGCGTCGAGGATCGTGCGCGACGCGCGGGTCAGGGCACGGACCTCCCGGGTGCCGTAACTCTCCAGCAGCGCGGCGGCCGATCGGCCGGTGGTGTGGTAGCCGAACTGGTTCTCCCGCTCGAGCACCGCGACGTGCAACGGCGCCCGGGTGCCACCCGAGCGCTCCACCAACCGGCCGTCCAGTTCGGCGAGTTCCGCGGCGAGGGAGAGGCCGGCCATCCCACCGCCGATGATCGCCACGTCTACGCGTTCGATCAGCCAATTGTCGCAGGGCATGATTCGCGCGGGGCCGGGTACGCGCGTGCGGTGAGGTCCCCAGGTAATTTCTCCGCACTCGCCGCGGCGTGGCGTGACGCCTCCGTGCTCGTCGTCGGCGACGCCCTGCTCGACGGCTGGCTCGCCGGCACGCCGACCCGCCTGAGCCGCGAGGCGCCGATCCCCGTGATCGCGCTCGACGTCACCCGGGAGGTGTGTGGTGGCGCCGCCAACACCGCCGCCAACCTCGCCGCGCTCGGTGCCCGTACCACGCTCGTGGGCGCCGTCGGTGACGACGACGACGGTGCCCGGCTGCGTACCTGCGTCTGGGACAGCGGCGTCGCCGATCGGCTGGTCACCGCCGTGGGCCGCCGCACCGTCACCAAGCGCCGGGTGGTCGCCGAGGAACACGTGCTCGTCCGCTTCGACGACGGCGACACCGCGCCGTTGCCGCCGTCGGCCGCCGAGTCGGTCGTGCGCCGCCTCGACGAGGCCCTCGGCGAGCGGCCCGACGCGGTGGTCGTCTGCGACTACGGCATCGGCACCCTCGGTCCGGCGGTCCGCGCCGTGCTCGCCACGCGCCGGCTCGACCTGCCGCTGCTCGCCGTCGACGCGCACAACCTCGGCCCGTGGGCGCCGATCGGCCCCGACCTGGTGACGCCGAGCTACGCCGAGGCGTGCCGCGTCCTCGGCGAGGCGGCCCCGGTCGCCGTGGACGAGGACCGCATCGGCGCGATCGGGGCGGCCCGCGGGCTGCTGCTGCGGCACACCGGAGCGGCGATCGTCGCGGTGACGCTCGACGCGGAGGGCTCGGTCGTGATGACGCAGGACGGCGCGACCGCGCACACCTCTGCTGCACCGGCCCGGCGCAGTCACGCGGCCGGTGCCGGCGGGGCGTACGCGGCCGGGTTCGTGCTCGCCCGCCTGGCCGGCGCGGACATTCCCGAGTCGGCCGGCGTCGCGCAGCGCTGCGCGACGATGGCGATCCGCGGCACGGGCACCGCCGTGTGCCCGCCGTTGCTGGTGAGAACTGCCGAGGCCGCCGGGAAAATTGGTGTACTGGAAGGAGAACCAGCCTGATCCTGGAGAGCATGCGTCATGTCGATCCGGCCACCGCCCTCCCCGTCGCCTCCTGGGTCGACGACGGCGACAGCGTGCTCGACGTGCTCGACGTCCTGGCGCTGTCGGCCTTCGTCAGCGGCCAGCAGCCGCACGCCCGCACGAAGCGCCTGACCAATCTGCGCAAGGACGCGACCCTGCTGCCGGCCGGCTCGACCGTGCTCCGCGAGGCCGTCGACGACCAGGACCGCGCCACGCTCGCGGCCGGCGACGGCTGGACACTGCGCGCGACCCGCTGGCACCACAGCCGCAACGGCTCGGTGACGGTCACCGCCGTCGACCCCGACCTGGCCGAGCGCATCCTGGAATCCGCCGTCGCCGGGGCCGAGGAGCCGCCGCCGCAGTCCGCCGCGTCGGTCGAGATCGGGTTCTGGCACCACGGCCAGCACGGCCCGCGCCGCAGGTCGCGCCAGATCACCGCCCAGTCGTGGGGCGAGATCCGGGGCAACTACGCCGCCAAGACCGCCGAGGCCCTCGACCGGCTGATCGCGACGACCGCGGACCAGGTCGGCGGCCGGCTCCTGCTGCTGCACGGGCCGCCCGGCACCGGTAAGACCACACTGCTGCGCACGATCGCGCGGGAGTGGCACGGCTGGTGCCAGGTCGACTGCGTGCTCGACCCGGAGCGGCTGTTCCGCGACCCGGCGTACCTCATGGACACCGCGCTCGGCGTCGACAGCGACGACGACAGCCCGCGCCGGTGGCGGCTGTTGCTGCTGGAGGACTGTGACGAGCTGATCCGCGGCGAGGCCAAGCAGGAGAGCGGGCAGGCGCTGTCCCGCCTGCTCAACCTGACCGACGGGCTGCTCGGCCAGGGCCGCGACGTGCTGGTCGCGATCACCACCAACGAGGACCTGGCCCGGCTGCACCCGGCGGTGGTCCGCCCCGGCCGGTGTCTGGCCCAGTTGTACGTGGCGCCGCTGCCGTTCGGCGAGGCCGCGGCCTGGCTCGGCACCGCGGCTGGTATCGGTCCGGACGGCGCGACGCTGGCCGAGTTGTACGAGCTGCGCGACGGCGCCGGCCGGGTGGCGGTCCAGGACGACCCGCCGAAGGTCGGCCTCTACCTGTAGGACCGGCCTCAGCCCGGCGTCACCTCGGCGTGCGGCCCGTCGGCGGCGCAGCGCACGACCACGCGCACCAGCTTGCCGTCGGCCTTGAAGGTCACCCGTGACTCGGGTGCCGGGCCGTGGGTGGCGTCCTCCACGCGGAACCCGGCCGCCGGGCTCAACCAGTCGACCCATACCAGCTTGGAATCACAGCGAGCCACCACGCTGCCGCCCGGCGTGGTCAGCACCCGCGGTGCGGGCGACGGGGACACGGACGGCGAGGCGCTGGCCACCACCGGCGCGGGTCGGCGGACCGTGGACGACAACAGCTCAGACCGGAAGTGCGCGGCCTTGCTGATCCCCAGCACGCTCAGGGCCGCCGTGCACATCGTCCAGGCGCCGATCGCGAACATCCACCGTCCACCACGCATGGCGGGCGCCCTGCCCAGATCAGGCGGCCCGCACACCGGGCCGCGGGGGAGATCACGGAGGAGCCCGGTCCGGAACGCCGAACACCTCGTTGATGACTTCCCGGCCCGGCTGTCCGTATCATGCCCCGGAGATATTGCCCCCTGTGCGACGAACACCGGGTTCCCGCAGCACAAAAAGCAGCACCGATAGTGCAAAACCGCAGCGATACCCCCTCCTGTCAAGCGACCCATCGAGGACCGCATGAAGAGCCGCTCGTGGAGAATCCGCACGTGGTCGATCCGCGCGAAGATCATCGCGCTGTTGTTGCCGCCGATCGCCTCGCTCGTGGGAATGTGGATCTTCGCGACGAGCCTCACGGCGGGCGCCGCGTTCGCCGTCTTCGACAGCAAGACGTACTACGAGCTGACCGGCAAGCCGTCCGAGACGGTCATCGTCGAGCTCCAGCGCGAGCGCAAGCTCTCGCTGGTCTACATCGCCAGCGGGCGCGTGGAGGGCCAGCCGGCGACCACCGCCCTGGCCGAGCAGCGCACGAAGACCGACAAGGCGGTCGCCGACTTCCGCGGCCGGGCCGAGCGCCAGGATGTCCAGGACGCCCTGCCGAAGCTCGCCCGCAGCCGGCTGCGTGAGGTGCTGACGTCGCTCGACCAGCTCACCGGCGGCCGGACCGGCGTCCGGCTCGGGCAGGTCGACCGGGCCGGTGCCATGGAGATGTACGCGGGGCCGATCGACGCGATCTACCGGTGGTACAACGCGCTGCCCGGCATCAGCCACGCCGAGTTGAGCCGCGACGGGCGCACCGTCATCGCCACCAGCCGTGCCCGGGAGCTGTTCGCCCGTGAAGACGCACTGGTCAACGGCGTCGCCACGGCCGGCAAGTTCGTCAAGACGGAGAGCTCCGACCTGATCGCGGCGATCGGGGCCGCACGCACCGCCTACGCCGAGGCCACGGCCGCGCTACCGGAGCCGGGCCGCACGATCTGGAACGGCATCGTCGCCGGCGACGCCTACAAGCGGGTGCGGGAGTTCGAGAACCGCATCCTCGCCGACGCGCGGGCCACCGCGCCGCTGCCGATCGACATCGCCGCCTGGCGCGACGCCTACGACAAGCTCTCCGAACAGCTACGCACCTTCGACCTGGACTCCGGCGCGAAGATCATCACTGAGTCCGAGCCGGTCGCCGTCGGCATCATCGTGCGCCTGGTCGGCGCCACGGTGCTCGGCCTGCTCGCGGTCGCGATCTCGATCGCGCTGTCGGTGCGGATCGGTCGCTCGCTCATCCGCCGCCTGACCAGCCTGCGCCAGGACGCGCAAAATCTCGCCGACGTGCGGCTGCCGGAGCTGGTCGGCCGGCTGCGCCACGGCGAGGAGCTCGACGTGGCCGCCGCGGCGCCGCCCCTGGAATACGGCGCGGACGAGATCGGCAAGGTGGGCAACGCGTTCAGCGCCGTCCAGCGCACCGCCGTCGAGTCCGCCGCGCACGAGGCCCAGCTTCGGCGCGGTCTCAACGAGGTCTTCCTCAACATCGCCCGGCGCAGCCAGACGCTGCTGCACCGGCAGCTCGCGCTGCTCGACCGCATGGAGCGGCGCACCACCGATCCGGAGGAACTGGAGGACCTCTTCCGCGTCGACCACCTCGCCACCCGCATGCGCCGCCACGCGGAGGACCTGGTCATCCTGGCCGGCGCGGCGCCCGGCCGCGGCTGGCGCAACCCGGTGCCGATGGTCGACGTGGTCCGCGGCGCGGTCTCCGAGGTCGAGGACTACGCGCGGGTCGGGTTCCTGGCGCTGCCGGAGGCGTCGCTGGTCGGCCGCGCCGTCGCCGACGTCATCCATCTGCTCGCCGAGATCATCGAGAACGCCACCTCCTACTCGCCGCCGCACACCCGGGTACAGATCAGCGGCCAGTTGGTGCCCAACGGCTACGCGCTCGAGATCGAGGACCGCGGCCTGGGCATGGCGCCGGAGGCGATCGAGGAGGCCAACCAGCGGCTGCTGCACCCGCCGGACTTCGACCCCGGCAACAGCGCCCGGCTGGGGTTGTTCGTCGTGGCGCTGCTCGCGGCCCGGCACGGCGTGCGGGTGACGCTGCGGTCGTCGGCCTACGGCGGTGTGACGGCGGTCGTGCTCATCCCGCCGCACCTCATCGCCGGTGCGCCACCGGAGCTGACCGCCTCGACCGCGGCCGAGCAGCAGGCGGACGCCGTCGAGGCCGTGCTCGAGCTGGACGCCGCCGACGTGGTGCGGCCGACGATCGAGGACGTGGGCCCGCCGCCGCAACTGACGATCGAGCCGCAGGCGGTGGAGACCCTGGAGGTACCGCCACCGCCACCACCGCGGCCGGAGGAGCCCGAGCTCACGGACGACGGGCTGCCCAGGCGGCGGCGGCAGGCGAACCTCGCACCGCAGTTGCGTGAGCGCTCCGACGACGAGCACACCGTCGACGGCATCCCGGCGGCGCGGTTCGCGACCACGGGCGTCGGCGGCCGCTCGCCCGAGCAGACGCGGGCGATGATGTCGTCGCTGCAGGCCGGCTTCACGCGCGGGCGTCGCGACGCCGCGCTGGCCGACGATCAATCCACTCCGGAAAGGGACGCATAGGTGACGCACTCGACGAGCCGCACCGGCAAGCTCGACTGGCTTCTCGACGACCTCGTCGAGCGGGTCGAGTCGGCCCAGCATGCCGTCGTGCTCTCCGCCGACGGGCTGCTCATGGGCGCGTCCGACGAGCTCGGCCGCGACGACGCCGAACACCTCGCGGCCGTGGCCTCCGGGTTTCAGAGCCTGGCCCGCAGCGCCGGACGGCAGTTCAACGGCGGGTCGGTCCGTCAGACCATCGTGGAGATGGACAACTCGTTCCTGTTCGTCACCGCTGCCGGGCAGGGCGCTTGTCTGGCGGTGCTCAGCGCCGCCGACTCCGACATCGGGGTCATCGCGTACGAGATGGCGATGCTGGTGACGAGGGTCGGCCAGTACCTCACCGCGCCGGCACGAGCGGACGCGCCCACCGATGTCGGGTGACCACGACTGGCTGGACTCCGAGGCCGGCCCGGTGGTGCGTCCGTATGCGGTGACGGGCGGCCGGGCCCGGCCGGCGGTCGGCGCCTTCGACCTCGTCGCCTTCGTGCTGAGCCGGGCCGACGGGGCCGGCGAGGTGCACCTGGTGCCCGAGCAGCGGGCGATCCTCGCCCGCGCCCGCGAGCCGGTCTCGGTCGCCGAGCTCGCCTCCCATCTCGATCTCGCGCTCGGCGTGGTGCGCGTCCTGCTGGGCGACCTGCTCCAGCAGGGGCTCATCGAGATGCACGAACCGGAGTACGAACAATCCGTCGGGCCGCAGCGGCCCGACGATCGCATCCTCAAGGCGGTTGTCAATGGTCTCCGAGCGCTCTGACGGCTCGATCCCCCTCGCGGTGAAGATCCTCGTCGCGGGTGGGTTCGGCGTCGGCAAGACCACGCTGGTGAGCGCGGTGAGCGAGATCCGTCCCCTCCAGACGGAGGAGGTGCTGACCAACGCCGGGGTCCTCGTCGACGACGTCAACGGCGTGGAGCACAAGCGAACCACGACGGTCGCCATGGACTTCGGCCGGATCAGCATCAACGACGACATCGTGCTGTACCTCTTCGGCACCCCGGGTCAGCACCGTTTCTGGTTCCTGTGGGACGAACTGGCGCTGGGCGCGCTCGGTGCGGTCGTGCTGGCGGACACTCGAAGGTTGACCGACTGCTTCCCGTCGGTCGACTACTTCGAGCGGCGCAAGACGCCCTTCCTCGTCGCGGTGAACTGCTTCGACGGCGTCCAGAAGCACAGCGCGGAGGCGATCGCGAAGGCGCTGGACCTCGACCCGGACGTGCCGGTCGTGCTGTGCGACGCCCGCGACCGCCGCTCGGCCAAGGACGTGCTGATCGCGCTGGTCGAGCACGTGATGACGCTCAAGCGGGTGCCGGCCTAGCGCGCCGGCTCGTTGCGCATCGATCTTGCAGTTGGGGTGCCAAACAAACCGGGTATTCAGGGAGTGTCTCGGCACCATTACTGCAAGATCGGCACGGTGGAGGCGGCCGACGTGTAAGCGCGCACCGCCGCGGGCATGTCGTCGGTATGTCCTCGCTCTTCCGGACCAAGTCGATCGAGCAGTCCATGCACGACACGGACGAGCCCGGCCAGCGGCTGCGCAAGAACCTGTCCGCGGTGGACCTCACCGTCTTCGGCGTCGGTGTGATCATCGGCACCGGCATCTTCGTGCTCACCGGCCAGCAGGCCGCCCGCAACGCCGGACCGGCGATCGTGCTGTCGTTCGCGCTGGCCGGGGTCGTCTGTGCGCTGGCCGCGCTGTGTTACGCGGAGTTCGCCTCTACCGTGCCGGTGGCCGGCTCGGCGTACACCTTCTCCTACGCCACGCTCGGCCAGTTCATCGCGTGGATCATCGGCTGGGACCTCTGTCTCGAGCTGGCGCTCGGTGCGGCGGTGGTGTCGCGGGGCTGGTCGGCGTACCTCCAGGACCTGCTCAACCTGCCGACCTGGCTCGCCGGGGACAAGGCGGTCCCGGACTGGGGTGCGATCTTCGTCGTCGTGGCCCTGACGGTCGTCAGCATCCTGGGTGCGAAACTCTCCGGCCGGGTGACCGGCACGCTGGTCGTCGTCAAGGTGGCCGTCGTGCTGTTCGTCATCGGCCTCGGGTTGTTCTTCGTCAAGGCCGCCAACTACCAGCCGTTCATCCCGCCGGCCGAGACCGCCGAGCGGCAGTCCGGCGCCGACGCGCCGCTGCTGCAGATCCTCGTCGGGATGACGCCGCAGCACTTCGGCTGGTTCGGCATCGTCGCCGCCGCGTCGATCGTCTTCTTCGCCTACATCGGCTTCGACGTCGTGGCCACCACGGCGGAGGAGACCCGCAGGCCGCAGCGCGACGTGCCGTGGGGCATCATCGGCTCGCTGGTCATCTGCGCGGTGCTCTACATGGCCACGTCGTTCGTGGTGACGGGCATGGTGAAGTACACCGACCTCGACACCGCCGCCCCGCTGGCGAAGGCGTTCGACGTGGTCGGCCAGGGCTGGGCCGCCGACCTCATCGCGCTCGGCGCGGTCTGCGGCATCACGTCGGTCATCCTGGTGCTGCTGCTCGGCCAGTCGCGGGTGTCGTTCGCGATGGCCCGCGACGGACTGCTGCCGCCCGTCCTCGCCAAGGTCCACCCGCGGTTCGGCACGCCCTGGGTCATGAGCACGATCACCGGCGTCATCGTCGCCGTGCTGGCCGGGTTCGTACCGCTGTCCGAGCTGTCCGAGCTGACGAGCATCGGAACCCTGTTCGCGTTCGTCGTCGTGTCGCTCGGCGTGGTGGTCCTGCGCCGGAAGCGGCCCGACCTGCCCCGGGCGTTCCGGGTGCCGGGCGTGCCGTGGCTGCCGCTGGCGAGCGTGCTGGCCAGCCTGTGGCTGATGCTCAACCTGCCGGTGGTGACCTGGGTGCGGTTCCTGATCTGGATGGTGGCCGGCCTGGTGCTCTATCTCGTGTACGGGATGCGCCGCGCCACCCTGGCCGACCCCCGGCCGGACACCCCGTCGACGCCGGCGCCCAGGGCGTAGACCCTCTTCCTGGCTGGTCGGCCGCCTACCGGGTGACAATCGCCTCGACGCTGCTGGAAAGGTGACCGACATGAGTGACTTCGGCCTGCAGTCCGACGGTTATGACCTTGACCTGGACCCCAGCGACCTGGCGGACCCCGACGCCGTCTTCGGCGTCGAGGGCGTGTCGGCCGGCTTCGGCGCGGCCGACACCGGTGATCCGGACCCCTCGGTCTCCACCGCCGACCCCCTGGCGGGCGACATCGCGACGGCCGGCTACGACAGCGACGGCGACGGCACCGTGGACGTCCTGCTGGCGGACGAGAATCACGACGGCCTGACCGACGTGGCGATGTGGGACACCAACGGCGACGGCCTGGTGGACCGGGTCGCGTACGACAACGATCACGACGGCAAGATCGACGTGATCTACCACGACGACGACTTCGACGGCGAGGTCGACCGGATCGAGGCCACCGACGGCACCACGGACGTCCCCGGCTACACCTCCAACTGAGCTCCGGCCGCACCCCGGGCCGTGGAGTCCTGTGGACGCCTGGGCCACCACAGGACTCCACACCTATCCTGCGCGGAGTGCCGCCCAGTCCCTCTAAAGTCGCATCAGTGTGGGGATGGGTGGCCGGGGCGGCCGTGGTGCTCGGCGGAGTGGCATTCGGCGTCGACTTTCTCGGCCCGCCGTGGTCCGCGCTCGGACTGCTGCTGACGAGCAGCGGCTTCGCCTGGGGCTGTGCCGCCCTGGTCGCCGGGTTCGTGGCCGACCGGCGCGGCCGGTCGATGGCCGCCGCGGCCGCGCTCCTCGCGATCGCCACCGTCGTCTACTACGGCCTGATCGCCGTCGACGGTTCGCGCTGGGCGGGCGCCACGCTCGAGGACGGGGGCTCCGCCACGGCGGAGAGCCTGTTCCGGGTCGGGGAGGCCGCGCTGTTCTGGCTGGTGGCCTCGGCGGTCGGCGGCACGCTGCTGGGCTGGCTGGGCCACACGATCCGCCGATCGGGGGACCGGGCCGCCGCGGTGGCGGCGGGGTGCGCGCTCGCGCTGCTCGCCGGGCAGGGCGCGGCCATGGCGCTGCGCTCCTGGCCGGTCACCGGCTGGTGGCTCGCGCAGGCGATGGCCCAGGTCGTCGGGGCCGTCGCGGTGACGGCCGCGTTGCTCGGCCGGCGCGAGGCTCCGCGTTGGTGGTCGTTCGCGGCGGCGAGCCTGTGCTGCGGCGCGGTCGCGGTGCCTGCCTGGTCCGTCGTTAGTGGACTCCAAGTCGGCTGAAAGCAGCTTGCCGCACCTTGGCGGCATGTCTCGATTCCTCGGCCGGCTCGGTGGAGCGGCCGCTGCCCATCCTTGGCGCACGATCGGCGCGTGGCTGATCGTGCTCGTCGCACTGACCGCGCTGTCGACCGGCTTCGGCGGCACACCGCACGACGACTACAACGTCCCCGGCACCGAGTCGCAGGCCGGCACCGAGTTCCTGCGGGAGCACTTCCCGCAGATGTCCGGCGCCGACGCGCGCGTCGTCGTGCACGCCGGGCAGCCGCTCGACCCGGCCGCGCTGGAGGCGCTGCGGGGCAGGCTCGCGGGCCTTCCCGGTGCCGCGATCGTCTCGCCGCCGCGGATGTCGGACGACGGCGACACGGCGGTCGTCACGGTGCGGTACGACATTCCGGTCACCGACTTCCAGGGCTCCGAGGGGGTCGACGCGCTGCGCGCCGCCGCCGCGCCGCTGGTGCGGGAGGGGATCCAGGTCGAACTCGGCGGCCAGGTCGCCGAGAACATCACTGCGCCGAGCGGCACCGCCGAGGCCGTCGGCATCGTGGTGGCGCTGCTGATCCTGGTGGCGGCGCTCGGCTCGGTCGTCGCGGCCGGGCTGCCGATCGTCGTGGCGATCGCCGGTCTCGGCGTGGCCACGGCGCTGATCGCGCTGCTGGAGCGGGTGACTGACATCAGCGGTACCGCGCCGACGATCGCCACGATGGTCGGCCTCGGCGTCGGCATCGACTATGCGCTGCTGCTCGTCGCCCGCCACGTGGAGGGCCTGCGCGCCGGCCTGTCGCCGCGCGAGGCGGCCGTCGCGGCCAACGCCACGGCCGGCGCGTCGGTCGTCGTGGCCGGCCTGACGGTCCTGGTGTCCCTGTTCGGACTCAAGCTGTCGACGCTGCCGGTCTACTCCTCGTTCGGCTACGCGACGTTCGCCGCCGTCGGCGCGGTCATGATCGCCGCGGTGACCCTGGTGCCGGCGCTGTGCGGCCTGTTCGGCCGGCGGGTGCTCCCGCGGAAGGCCCGCAAGGCGGCCGCCGCGCCGTCGCGGCCCGGGTTCACCGCCCGCTGGGCCGCCCGCGTCGGCCGGCGCCCGGTGCTCGCGGCCGTCATCTCCTGCGTCGTGCTGGTCGGCTTGGCCGCGCCGATGCTCGGCCTGCGGACCTGGCCGCAGGACGCCGGGAGCCAGCCCACGTCGAACACGAGCCGGCGGGCGTACGACCTGGTCTCCGCGGAGTTCGGCCCCGGCGCCAACGGCCCGTTGGTCCTCGCGGTCGACCTCACCAAGGGCGTGGTCCTCGACGACCTCGTGACGCGGCTGCGTGCCACCCCGGGCGTCGCCGTCGTCACCCCGCCGGCGGTCAACGGCACCGCGGCCGTCGTCGTGGTGGAGCCGGCCACCGGACCGCAGGACGAGCGCACCACGGACCTGCTCGACCACCTGCGCACTTCGGTCGTTTCCGACGGGGTGCTGGTGACCGGCCTGGTCGCGACGTTCGCCGACATCTCCGACCGGCTCGTGTCCCGGCTGTGGATCGTGGTCGCGTTCGTGGTGGCGCTGTCGTTGCTGCTGCTCACGGTGCTGTTCCGGGCGCCGGTCGTGGCGGTGAAGGCGGCGGCCATGAACCTGCTGTCGGTCGCGGCGGCCTACGGCGTGATGACGGCCGTGTTCCAGACCGATTTCGGCGCGCGGGCGGTGGGCCTGCCGCACGCGACGCCGGTGTCGAGCTGGGTGCCGATCCTGCTCTTCACCGTCCTGTTCGGCCTGTCGATGGACTACGAGGTGTTCCTGCTGTCCCGGGTCCGCGAGGACTGGCTCGCCACCGGCGACGCCCAGGGCAGCGTGATCCGCGGCCTGTCCACGACCGGCCGGGTCATCAGCAGCGCGGCGGCCATCATGGTGGCGGTCTTCGTCGGCTTCGCGCTGGATCCGGACGTGACGGTGAAGATGATGGGCGTCGGCATGGCGGTGGCGGTGCTCATCGACGCGACGGTGGTCCGGCTGGTGCTGGTGCCGGCGGCGATGGCCCTGCTGGGCAAGGCGAACTGGTGGCTGCCGGGCTGGCTGGACCGCCTGCTGCCGCACGTCGAGGTCGAGCGGCACGAAGCTCCGCGGCGCTCGCTGGAGCCGGTGAGCTGAGCCAGGCCGGAGGGGCCACCGTGCCGGGTCGGCCCCTCCGCCGCGCTGTCAGCGCAGGCCCAGCGTGGCCAGGACGCGGCGGACGGCGTCGGCGGCGGGGCGCAGGATCGCGGCGTGGACCCACCGCACCGGCGGGACGACCAGCGTCCGCCACGTCCAGGAGACCGGGATGACCACGAGGTAGCGCCACAGCAGGACGACCGAGTGGTTCCACGCCCAGGCCACCGCCGTCCCGATCGGGACCACGATCCAGCGCCAGATCCAGGCGATCGTCAGGCCGATCGGGCGCAGCAGGAAGCGGTACACGCCGACACCGACCGGCGTCAGCACGTAGCGGTACAGGAACCGCAGCGTCCAGACCACCGCACCGGCCGCCGTCACCAGGACCCGGCCCAGGAAGCGCCAGCACGGCAGGGTCCAGCGCAGGAAGGCGACCAGGCCGTTCCACAGCGCGGTCAGCAGCGGCATCAGGACGTGTTTGCCCAGCCAGGCCAGCGGGCGCCAGAAGACGTGGACGGCGAGCCAGCGGACCGGCACCCAGATGGCGTAGTGGAGCGCGTACGCGACGGGGCGCAGGATCCACCGGTAGACGAACCAGGCGACGGGCCGTAACCCGTACCGCCACAGGAAGCGGCCGACGGCGACCAGGCCGTCCCAGGCCAGCTTGAACGGCACGACCACGATGACCGCGATCACCCGGACCGGCCAGGCCAGCCACGCCGGGAGCGGCTCCGGCTCGTTCCCGCGGGTGGCCACCCGCCCGCGTCGCCGCGGAGAACGGGTCATGACGCCACCAGCGCGGCGCGCACCCGCATCAGGGCGAAGCCGAGCAGGTTGTCCCCCTGCCAGCGGGCCGGCCGGCTCGCCCGCTCGTCGTCCGCGGCGAGGCCGATGCCCCAGACCCGGTCGAGCGGGCTCGCCTCGACGAGGATCCGGTCGCCGGTGCCGATCAGGAACGCGCGCAGATCGGGGTGCTGGCCGAACTTCGCGAGGTTGCCCTCGACGACGATGCCGAACCGTTCCCGCGCCCAGGTCGCCTCGTCGAAGCGGGGAATCGTGCGACCCAGCGTCTTCGCCTCGTTCGGGTGCGAAACGGTCAGGATCCGGGCGGCCACGTCGCCGGCGCCGAAGAGCCGCGCCTTGCGCCACATCATGTAGTGCTCGGCGGACGGGAATCCGACACCGTCCACGGTGAACTCCACCGGCCACCACTGGCTCAGGCAGCTCGCGCCGATCGACCCGTCAGGGCGCGGACGGTGCCCCCAGAAGTGGAGGTACTTCACGCGGGTCCCCGACTCGATGAGCCGGATCAGTTCCGCGGTCGACATGGGCGGCGCGAGCATCCCCCGAGTCTGCCGCACCGGGGCAAGCCGTCATGTCGGGTATTCACTGCTCGGTGCCGCCGTGGGCAGGATCACTGTGACGACGAGCCCGCCGCCGTCGCGGGGGCCGGCCCGCACGACACCGCCGGGTGCGGTCGCGACCACCTCCCGGCGCGGATCCGGGTCGGTGAGCACCGTCGTCAGGCCGGCGCGACCGGCGGCAGCCGGTACTCACCGCGCAGAACGGCGGCGTCCGGCTCGTACATGCGCAGTACCGGCCGGAACGCGCCCTCGGGCGCGGGCAGCCAATTGACGTCGTCGGCGGGGCGCTCGTGCTGGATCAGCACCGTCACCGACCCGTCGCGGCCGGACCGGAGCCCGGGGGTCTGGCTGCCGACGGAGTGCCGGTCCAGTTCGTTCGGGACCAGCCGGGACTGCGGCGCGTCGTACATCGTCAGCGACCACCGGGCGCCGACGGGCGGCGGCTGCTCGAAGCGGATCCGGTACGCGCGGGTGCCGTTCAGCCGGTCGCCGTGGGGGTCCTTGTGCACGGTCGGGTACACGGCCTCGTAGGCGTGGTTGCCCCACAGGCCGGTCCGGGCCGCGACCGCGCGCATCCGGTGGGCGGTGTCGCGGTCCGCGACCGTCCACTCCGGAGTGTCCAGGGTGCCCACCTCGAAGTAGTCGAGGTTGTAGTCGAAGGTGTGCAGGTCGTTGATCCAGCCGTTGACCAGCGCGTGGCCCGAGGTCGCCGCCTCCTCGAGCACGTCCCGGCCGCGCTCCAGCCCTTCGCGCAGGGCGTCCCGCAGCTCCCGGGGGATCGTCGGGTACGGCGAGTTGCCGCGCTCCAGCACGCCGAGGGCCGCGAACCGGCGCTGGTAACGCCGCTCGGCCGGCGACGGCGGGAACGCGGCCAGCGACCGCCGCAGTCCCTCGAAGAAGCACAGTTCGTCCGGAACGCCGGCCTGTGGCTTCGGCAGGCCGTCGATCGGCACGTGCGGGTACATCCGCTCCAGCGAGAGACCGTTCTGCAACGCGTTGACGTGCGCGGTGTCCCGTGGGCCGTCGCAGGCGAACCGGGCGATGAGGGTGGCGATCATCGTCGGTACCCGGATGATGTCGGCCCCCGGCGCCTCCCGGCCGGCCCAGCCCGGCGGCACGAGCAGGAACTCCCGCTCCTCGGAGCCGGTGGAGCGGCTGCCGACGTAGGCGAAGTTGTCGGTCCAGGCGTCGACGAACTGCACGACGTGGTAGCGACCGCCGGTGTCCGGCACGCGCAGCCACAGCGGGCCGCCGGACATGTCCAGGTGGGCGGTGGAGTACAGCAGGTCCAGGTTGGCGTTGGCGCTGTGCGGTCCGGGTGCGGCGAGGTCGCGCCGATGGACGAACACGTTGAAGGGACTCGTCTTGACGTCGCGCTCGACCGCACCGAGGTCGCACAGTAACGGAAAGCCGTAGACGTACGCCTCGGCGGCCAGCGCGGGCAGGTCGTCTCTCATACGCGCCTCCCTCGTCCTGCCTCCAGCGTGCGGTGTGGCGGGCTCCGTCCGGGGTGACGGCCGGGGTGGGTTAGCGGCGCGGGTTCGTCCGGCGCGTCGGCGTGGCGGTCAGCGGGTCCGCGGGCCAAGGATGACGCGGGTAACGGCCGCGCAACTCCGCCCGCACCTGGGGATATCCGGTGCGCCAGAACGAGGCCAGGTCCCGGGTGACCGCGGCCGGGCGGCCGGCGGGGGACAGGAGGTGGAGCAGGACCGGCGTCCCGGCGATCGCCGGGGTCTCCAGCCAGCCGAACGCCTCCTGCACTTTGACGGCGAGCACCGGCTGCTCCGGATCGGCGTAGTCGACCCGGAGCAGGGATCCGCTCGGCACGCGGATCCGTTCCGGGGCCAGCGTTTCCAGGTCCTTGGCGGCGGGCCAGGGCAGCATGGCCTGGAGGGTGTGGTCCACGGCGCCGGCGTCATGCTCCAGGATCGCGTCGTCGGTCACCTCGGGCCACGGCGCCCCGAGCGCCCGGTGGAGGAACGCCATCCGGCGGCGCAGCGGCGTCCAGGGCAGGCCCTGCTGCCGCAGCCGTTCGCGTCGGGCCTGCTCGACCAGCTCCGGCGCCCGGATGTCCCTTTCGGCCAGGATGATCGCGCCGAGGCGTTCGACCCGCTTGGCGCCGTCGGCGGTGATCTCGTCCATTGTGGACAAGAGGGCGGCTCCGGCCGCCCGCGCGGTCTGCTCGTCGATCGCCGCCGCGAGCCGGATCCTGGCGTTGACGCTGCCGGTGGGGCGGTCGGCGGCGGCGATCGCGAGCCACCGGTGCCCCTCCAGGGCCGAGCCCTTGCGCAGCTCGGCCTCGGTGCCGCCGGCCATCAGGTAGCCGGTGCCCCGGCTACGGGCCAGCCGTTCAGGGTAGGCCAGGCCGGCGATCACACCCGCGGCCCGGTCGTCCGTGGTGCGCCGCTCGACCGGGTTGTCGACGGCCCTGTACAGCCGCTCCGCCTCGGCTCTCGTGGCGGCGTTCAGGTTGCGCAGCTCGTGTGCGAGATCGTCACTGCCGGTCGGCGCGTCCTCGGCCAGCAGCGCCACGACCTCGGCGGCCTTGCGGGCGCCGACCAGCGGCGCGCCGTCGAGGAGCGCCCGGGCCAGCCGTGGGTGGGCGCCGACCCGGTTCATGCGCCGGCCCTTCGCGGTCACCTTGCCGTCGTGGTCGACGGCGTCCAGCGCCTGGAGGGTCCGGCGGGCCACCGCCATCGCCCCCTCGGGCGGCTGGTCCGGCAGCGTCAGCCCGTGGCCGTCCGGGTGGCCCCAGCAGGCCAGCGCGAGCGCGAACCCGGTCAGCTCGGCCGTGCGCACCTCCGGCTCCGGCTGCTCGGGCCGCCGCTCGTGGTCCGCCTCCGACCAGCACCGGAAGACGACGCCGTCGTCTTCGCGGGCCGACCTGCCGGCGCGCTGGACGGTGCTGGCCTTCGCCGCCCGTACGGTCACCAACGACCCCAGCCCGCGGGCGTGGTCGACGCGGGGCACCCGGGCCAGGCCCGAGTCGACGACGACCCGGACACCCGGCACGGTGAGGCTGCTCTCGGCCACCGCGGTGGCCAGGACGACGCGCCGTCCGGCGCTCCTCGTCAGCACCTCGTCCTGCTGCCCCGGCGGCAGTTGCCCGTGCAGGACGGCGGTGGGGACGGTGAGCCTCGACGCGACGTGCCGGATCTCACCGACGCCGGGCAGGAACACCAGGATGTCGCCGCCGGTCTCCCGCCAGGCCCGTGCGGTGACCGCGGCGACGTGGTCGAGGAACCCCGGGTCGACCCGCGTTCCCCGCGGCGGCGGCATCGGCCGGTCCGGCGGGCTCCAGCGGACCTCGATCGGGAACAGCGGGCTGTCGGCCTCGACGACCTCCCCGCCGAGCAGCACCGCGAACCGCCCGGCCTCGGCGGTGGCCGAGGCGGCGACCAGCCTGAGGTCGGGCCGGATGGTGTTCCTGGCCTCGATGAGGAAGGCGAGGGCCAGGTCGGTGTCGAGGTGCCGCTCGTGGCACTCGTCGAGCATGACGGTCCCGGTGCCGGCGAGCTCGGGATCGGCGAGCAGCCGCCGCACGAGCAGTCCCGTGGTGACGACCTCGATCCGGGTGCGCGGCCCCACCTTGCGGTCGCCGCGGACCGAATACCCGACCGTGTCCCCGACCCGCTCGCCGCGCAGGTCCGCCATCCGCCGTGCGGCGGCGCGGGCGGCGATCCGGCGCGGCTCGGCGACGACGACCCGTCCGTCGAAGGCGTCGGCGAGCACCGGCGGGGCGAGGGTGGTCTTGCCGGTGCCGGGCGGCGCGACGAGGACGGCGCTACCGGCGGCGAGGGCGTCGACCAGCCGGGGAAGGACAGGGGTGACGGGCAGGTGTTCCACGATGCCGATTCAACCGGGTTCCCCGCTAGAAGGGGACCTTCTCCTCGATCCTGGCCGGGTTGCCGGCCGGCGCGTTCCTGGTGACCCTCACGGTGGCGTTGCGCAGGCTGGGGCCGACCTCGTCGACGTCGAGCTCGAACACGGTCCGCTGCTGGCCGTCGGTCGCCTCGTACGACCGCTGGCGCAGCCGGCCGTGCGCGATGACCCGCATGCCGCGCTCCAGCGACCGCGCGACGTGTTCGGCCGTCTGCCGCCAGACGATGCAGGTGAGGAAGAGGCTCTCCCCGTCCTTCCATTCGTTGGTCTGGCGGTCGAGATAGCGCGGGGTCGAGGCGATCCGGAACCGCGCGACGGCCTGCCCGTTCGCTGTGGAGCGCAACTCGGGATCCTCAACGAGGTTCCCGACGATCGTGATGACGGTGTCACCGGTCATGACTGGTTCCTTCCGCGATGATGAGCCGGACGGGATGGGCGGGGGCCTTCCGCAGCCGCACGTCGGTGCCGCGGACGGTGCAGGGCCGCCCGGGCGGCGCGCCGCACCACGGGCACGCCACGTGGAGGGCGCTGCCGTCCGCGGGCGGGTGTTCGTGCCTGGCCAGCACCTCGGCGCGCACGTCGCGGGCGGTGACGTCGCACCGCCGCCGAGCAAGCCGGATCGCGGCGGCGAACACGTCGGGCGCGTTCAGGTCCGCCAGCGAGCGGTGCCAGGCCGCTGCCGGCTCGGGCGACGGACAGATCACCCGCACGAGGGTGACCAGCCGCGCGGTCTCAGCGGGGGTCATCCTCGGACGCCTCCTGATTGATCATTCGCAACTGGTACAGCGGGGTGCCGCAGGCGCACTTCAGCAGCTCGTCGCGCTCCTCGAAGGTCCAGCCCGCGCACCGGTGGTGACCGGTGTGCGCGACCAGCACCCACAGTGCGGTGCTCAGCGAGTCCTCGTCGTGGGCGCGGGCGCTGGTCATGGCCCGCCGCCGGGGACGCGGAGCAGCTCGCGCAGGTCGATCTCGCCGCGCTGCCAGGCCCGGCCGATCTCCTCGCTGCTGTCGGGCAGGTCCCGCTGCCAGCTCGCGCGGGCCCGCACCCGGACCCGCACCCCGGTGAGGTCGCACTGGGCCTCGTCGTCGACGACCACGGCGGCCGGCGCCGGGTACACCATCGTGACGGTGGCCGCGAGCGTGCCATCGGGGAGGGTCACCCGCGTCGGCCCGTGCCCGGGAGCGGTGCACAGCCGGTCGAGGACCCGGCGGTGGGCGGCCCGGTACTCGGCGTCCACGGTGTCGCGCAGTGCCTTCAGCACGGCCAGCGCGGTGACGTCCTCATGCAGGCTCACGCGTCCTCCACCGCGCGCTGCGGACCGCGACCGTCTCTCATGCCGCTTCGCGCCAGCGGTCCTGGTCGGTGTCCGCGGCTCGGACGACCCGGTTCTTGGCCTTGTTGCCCTGCTGCACGATCAGCTTCGCGAGGGTGATCGGCCGCCCGTCGGGGTCCAGGACGGCGGCCTCGAGCAGGTGGCGCCGGGCCACCTCCTCATAGAGGTTGCGCAGTTGGTCGTAGCCGGCCTCGGGGTCCGCGGCGGCGGCGACGTAGTCGGCCACGGTCGGGGCCGGCCGGCCGGCGTCGAGCCACTCCAGGACGAGCCCGGCAAAGCGTCCGTCGGGCTCGTGGATCACCATGCCGGACAGGGACTTCGCCCGGGACTTGGCGACCACGAGCGTGTTCTCCTGGTCCAGCTCGCCGACGATGTCGAACTCGTACTCGATGCCGTCGCGCTGGTCCGGCTTGAGCCCCACCTTGCGCGGCACCTTGCGCCCCCGCTCGTCGCTGTCGACCACGTACTCCGTCTTGGCGCGCATGGTGACGATGACGTGGCCCGGGTACGCCAGCAGCGCGTCGATCATCGCCCGCTCCATCGGCCGGGCCTCCTTCCACCCGGCGAAGCTGTTGCCGCCGCCGGCGCGCTTGGCGGCGTGGTCGACCTGCTCGAGGATGCCGCCGGTGCCGGACCAGAAGTGCGAGAAGGAGTCGACGATCAGCGCGTCGTAGCCGGCGTGCGCGGCCACCGCCAGCGCGTCGATCAGGGCCGACGGCTCGAACCGGGTCAACTGGAGGGTGTCGAAGGTGAACTCGTCGGCGTACTTGGACGCGCTGCCCCGCTCGGTGTCGATCAGGGCGACCCGCTGACCGATCTCCCCGGCGACGATGAGCGCCGTGTAGGTCTTGCCCGAGCCGGTCGGCCCGGTCAAGGCGATGCGAGCCTTCGCCTGCTCCTTGCTGGCGCGGCTGAAGCTGAGGGTGGTCACGCTGGTTCTCCTCATCGCGGATCGCACAAACGTTCGATCAAGTTCTCGCCACCGTAGGCACATGTAGCTCTAGGAGTCAATAACTTGACGTAAGAATCCCTATCTAGCCCTATGAAGGCTTGATGGCAGTACTGATGTGACGAATCGATCTCGATGCACCCGCCAGGATGCGGAACGACCAGGGCGGCGTCCGGCATGATGTGGAGCATGAGCCGGGGCAGCGACGAGCAGGTGAGCTCCGATCAGGCTGCCTGGGACCACCTCGGGCGACTCGTCCGCGAGCGGCGCGCGGAGCTCGGCCTCACCCAGCGCGAGGTCCACAGCGTCGGCGGCCCGTCACCCGCCACGCTCTACCAGCTCGAGAGCGGCCAGCGCGGTTCGTACCGGCCGCACATCCTGCGCCGGCTGGAGCGTGCCCTGGGCTGGGGCGCGGGCAGCGTCCGGCGCATCCTCGCGGGTGGCCTGCCCGCCCTCGACGGCGACGGTGAGGCCGAGCCCCCCGCACGGGAGCGGCGCGCGAGCCGGCCGCCGCGAAACGATCACGCCGTGGACAGCGCGGAGTGGATCGCCGGCTTCCGCAACCTGCCGATCGACACCCACGACAAGCTGCTCATCCTGTCCACGCTGCTGCAGGAGTTGGCCGCCGGCCTCGCCCCGGTCACCCGGCAGGAGCCGCGAAGTCCCCGCCAGGGGCACCTCACGGGCCTTCCCGGGCTTTCCGCCGGCTCGGACCGGACCGCGGGGAGCTGACGCCCGGCGACCGCGTGGACGCTGCCGTCGCGCTGCTCCGGCAGCGTCTTCCGCAACGGTATCGACGGCATACCCGACGGCCCGTTGAGGTTGTCGCCGATCGCCGTTAGGGTCGCGGCTACCTTGCGCATTCTTGATCTCGTGGGGAGTCCCGATGCCGGAGCCGCCGCCGACCCCGCCCCGGTTGCCCTCCCTCCCCCCGGCGGCCCGCACGGCGCCGGCGTTCGCCGAGCCCGTCGTGCGGGTCCGCCCGCGCTGGATCGCCCTGCTCATGCTGGCCGACCTCGCCGTCTGGATGGGCTTCTTCACACCGATCCAGGTGCTGCTGCCCAACCAGATCCAGGCGATCAGCCCCGGCGACAAGGAAAGCATGCTCGGCATCGTGACCGCGCTCGGCGCCGCCGCGGCCGTCGTGGTCAACCCGCTCGCCGGCGCGCTCTCCGATCGCACCACGGCCCGCTTCGGCCGCCGGCACGGCTGGACCCTCGGCGGTGCGCTCCTGGCCGGAGCCGCCCTCGTGCTCCTCGCCGGGCAGCACACGATCCTCGGTGTGGCACTCGGCTGGGTCGCCGCGCAGATCTGCCTCAACACCATGCTGGCGACGCTGACCGCGGCCGTGCCCGACCGGGTGCCGGTGGACCAGCGTGGAGCGGTCTCCGGCTGGGTCGGCATCCCGCAGGTGCTCGGGGTGGTGCTCGGCGTCGTGCTGGTCACCGTGATCGTCACCGGGACCGGCACCGGCTACATCGCGCTCGCGGTCCTCGTGGTGCTGCTGCCGGTACCGTTCGTGCTGTTCACCGCCGACGACCGGCTCCAGCGCGCGGACCGGCCCAGGTTCTCGCTCGCCGGCTTCTGGGTCAGCCCGCGCCGGCACCCCGACTTCGCGTGGGCCTGGATCACCCGGTTCCTGGTCCAGCTCGGCAACGCGCTGGGCACTCTGTATCTGCTCTACTTCCTACAGGACCGGGTGCGGGTGGCCGACCCGGACACCGGCCTGCTCGTTCTCATCCTCGTGTACACCGTCGCGCTCATGGCCACGACCGTGGTGGCGGGCCAGCGCTCGGACCGCACCGGCCGCCGGCGCGTCTTCGTGATCTGGTCCGGGATCGTGATGGCCGGAGCCGCGCTGCTGCTCGCGTTCTGGCCGACGTGGCCGGTCGCCGTGGTCGCCGCGGCGGTCCTCGGCGCAGGGTACGGCGTCTACATGGCGGTTGACGCCGCCCTCATCACCCAGGTGCTCCCACAGGCGACGGACCGGGCGAAGGACCTCGGCGTCATCAACATCGCCAACTCGGCGCCGCAAGTGCTGGGGCCTGCACTCGCGGCGCCGATCGTGGTACACCTGGGCGGCTATTCCGTCCTGTACGTGCTGACCGCCGTCGTGACCCTCCTCGGCAGTGTGTTCGTGCTGCGCATCCGTTCGGTGCCGTAGCCGGCGGGCACCGGTCGCCGTGCCCGTGCGGCACCGGTCAGACGCCGGCGAGCGCGGGCGTCAGCGCCCGGGAGCACAGCTCGCGGGCCCACGTGATCCGGTCGAGCGCCACGTCGGGGCGGTCGCCGAACACTTCCGCGGCACGGGCGTAGCACTCGTCCGCGCCGAGTCGTTCGAGCGTGCGGTCGACAATTTCGCGAACGGTCGCGTCGTCCAGGTCGTATGTCATCGGGGTGTCGGAGACGAACAGTGCCATGCTCAGCACCGGGTCGACCGGGCGAGTCGTCATGGGGATCACCTGTTCACACTGGGGTGTGGATGTTCACTCCACGTTCTCTCGTACCGGTGAGGGAGCACCTCGACGCCAGCGGGATTCTCCGGCTACCGATTTCCGCACCCGCGGATACCTGCTGGCCCCCATGCCCGCCCCATGCCGCACCGGCACCCGCCGAAGAGGAAGGCGGCGGGTCACCTGGGCTTGGCGGCCTTGCCCGGGGCGAACGTCGCCGTCACAGGCTCGGAAGGTCCCTCACGTCGTGGAGGCGCTGTAGATGCCCGCGATGGAGGTGTCGAGCACCCGGTTGAACTCGTCGTCGGTCTGCTGGTGCCGCAGATTCTCGGTCAGCGCCCGAGAGAAGCTGGCGATCAGACCGTGGTTGCGAGCGAGCCGGACGTCGGCATCATGCTGGGAATAGCCGCCGGACAGGGCGACCACCCGCAGGACCTTCGGATGCTCGATCAACTCGGTGTAGAAGTCGTCCCGGGTCGGAATGGACAGCTTGAGCATCACCTGCCGCCCGTCCGGCAGTGCCGGCAGGCGGTCGAGGACGCCCTGCCGCAGCAACTCCTCGGCTGACTGCTTCTCGTCGCTGGAGATGTCGACCTCGGGCTCGAGGATCGGCATGAGGTCGGCGTCGAGGATCCGCTCGGCATAGCCGAACTGCTGATCGAGAACGGCGGCGACACCGGACGGGTCGGCCCGGGTGATGAACGAGCGCATCTTGGTGCCGAACACGCGGCGGCGGGTGGCCCGCGCGAGCAGGTCGTCCAGCTTGGTGAAGGGCTTCATCAGCCGCACGCCGTCCTTCTCGTCGGCGAGCCCCTCGTCCACCTTGACGAACGGAACAACCTGTTTGTGCTCCCACAGGTACAGCGGGGCGGCCGTGCCGGCCACGTCGCGCTCCATGGTCTGCTCGAACAGGATCGCGCCCAGGACGCGGTCGCCGTGGAAAGCCGGCGAGGTGATGATTCGCGACCGGAACTCGTGCATGAGGTCGAACATCTCGCCCTCGGTCGCATAGCCCGACGCCGGCACCCCGTACTGCGCCAGCGCCTTCGGTGTGCTGCCGCCACTCTGGTCCAGGGCGGCGAGGAAACCGCGGCCATGCGCGATCTTTGACCGTTGCTCCTGGTTCATGCCCCCGATCCTGGCACCAGGGCCGACCGGACGCCGACGTTTCGGCCCATCATCAAGGCGCGATTTCGCGGCGCGGCGACCGCGGATGCCGAAAGGGTGAGGAGCCCTGTTCGTCGATCGTCAACCCCGGCGTCGCGCTACGGGAGGTGCCGCACGGTCGCACGTAGGTCAGCGCGACCCGGTCATGGGGTTTTCGGAGAGCGGACCTTCTTGGGTGATCCCGATGTCAACCGACGTCTGGATGATCTTCCGCGCGGCCGTACACATGGCGACCATACTTTCCGTCCTCCTCACCGTGACTCGGTGCACGAGGTGCGGGCCCTTGACCGATTGATCAAATGTCGCACCGTGCGCACCATCGACAGCGGACCGGGCGACCGCCGCTCGGCCACATCCAGCCCGCCCCGGACGGAGATTGTCGTGCATCGTGGTCGAGCCTGCGTTGCGGTCCTGCTCCTCCTCGCCGCCGGTGGCTGCTCCGCCGACGGGACGACATCGTCGACCCCACCGTCGGTGGCGTCGTCCTCGGCCGTGCCCGGGCGGGCGTCATCAGGTGCTCCGTCGGCGGGCCAGCCCGATCTGGCCACCGGGCCCACAGAGGGTGAACACTTCACGTCGCTGGTCCCGTCCACCGCGGAATGGGAGTTCGACCCGGACAGCATCCTCGGGCTGCGCCACAAGGGAACGAAGGAGGACCACGATCGGAAGTTCTCGTTCGGCGCGGCGGACTCCTCGCTGCCGCCGGACGCCCGGCGCTCGCTGGACGCCAACATTGAGCGCTATGTGAAGGGCATCAAGGCGGGCGTACCAGCGGCAAATCTTCAAGGCCCACGGACGAAGAGCATCACGGTGCAGAAATGGGCCGGGATCCAAGCCGACTGGGAGGTCGTTCGTGACGGTGCGGTCATCCTTCAGGGCCGCTACGTCGTGTTCAACGTGCCGGACGGCAAGGGCGCCGGGCTGTACGTCGCGATCGTCGCGTCCCCGGCAAAGACCTTCGCGCACGACGTCCAGTACATCGACATCGCGCTGGAGAACTTCAAGCTCAAGCCCTGACCTCGCCGCTTCGGGGTCGCGGCTCGGTTGGCGGCCGGACGTCCTGCTCCTGGTGGTCGGGTCGGCGCCGCGGCCCCGTGCTTCTGTCGGGGTCGCCGACCATACCGCCGTGGCAATATGGCCACACCCGGCACCGGATCGTTCTCCCGGTCTACTGGCAACCGCGGTTCCGTCGCGATCATGAATTGGTTCGGCCGTTCGATTCGCTCTGTCGCTGAGCGTTGGTTTTGTCGCGGGAAACTGCGGCCATGTTGAGAAGGTCATCGCGGATCTCGCGTGGTTCCTCGCCGGTAGGACAACGGCGCGCGTGCCCGGCCGAACTGTGGGCCATATGGCTCCTCAACCAGGGTCGGCAAACTGACATCCGCACGTGCATGCACACGTGCAGGTTCGCTTGCACGGGTTCCGGTAGGTCGGCATGATACCGCCGTGACCAGCCGGGTGCGTCGATGTCGACGCCGTTCACCGCATGCCGCGGCCCGCCGCGCGATTCCAGGAATCTGGCCGTCCATGTTGTTGATCTGTACATTGATGGGCTTCGCGATAGGTGCGGCGCTCGTCGCGCAATCCACGCTCGCCGCCGCTGCGGGCGCCGCGAGCCTCGGCCTTGCCGGGCGACTCGCTCGACACGTGCTGCCAGGCCGAACGCGAGCGCGGCGAGACTCTTCGCGCAATCGCCCCTGATCAAGACGCAACGCCTTGGAAACGCCGACGCGATCAGGAGGACGTCATGGCGAGCGGCGCTCAGGCGGGGAACGGCACACTCGGTTCTCCCAATATCTTTCGACGACTGCTCGGCGAGCAACTGCGGAACTTACGAGAACGCAACGGGCGAAGCTGCGAAGCGGTAGGGCGGTATCTGCAAAGCTCAGGATCCAAGATCAGTCGGATCGAGTCCGGCCATGTGAAGATCAAGGAAAGCGATTTGGGCGCGCTGCTCCATTTGTACGGTGTCGTCGAACCAACCGAGCAGCGGGCGTTCTTGGAGGTTGTGTCGCTGGCGAATGATTCGCCGTGGTGGCGAGAGTTTGGCGACGTCGTGGCCGACTGGTTCGACCCGTACCTGGCTCTCGAATCCGCGGCCCAGACGATCCGTACGTACGAGATCCGCTTCATACCCGGGCTGCTCCAGACCCCTGAGTACGCACAGGAGGTGATCGGCCTGCGCTATCCGCGTTCCGAAGTCGCTCGTCGGGTCGAGTTGCGGTTGCACCGACAACGCATGCTGCTCGAGCGCAGGTCGACGGTCTTGTGGGCAGTGATCGACGAAATGGCACTGCGCCAACAGATCGGGGCGCCCCAGGTCATGCAGCAGCAGATCGCTGCCCTGGTCAAGGCCACGGAAGCGCCGAACATCACCATCCAGGTGCTGCCAAGCCGCGAAGGGTTGCGTGCCGAGACCGGCAACTCCTTCTCGATCTTCCGGTCGGGGCCCAAGCGGGTGCCCGATGTGGTCTACCTCGAGCATCTCGACCACGCAGAGTACTTTTCGGACTCGAGCACAACCGATCCCTACAAGGTCCACATGAACGCCATCGGCGTCGCGGCAAAGCGACCCGCTCAGACCGTTGCGGTGCTCGAACAGATCGCGCGTGGTGACGAGCTGTCGTAGCACGGCCGTGGCCTGCGCAAACCAGCGCTGGTCGCATGATGCGCATGTCGATCACGCGGTGATCGATTCGCCGGTGGCGCGACCACAAGCGCGGCGACGGTGCCCCTGACCCGGCTCGGTGCCGGTGCCGCGCCCGCGCCGGTTTGCCGCGTTCGTTCAGCGCGGGTTGGAGATGACCTTCATCTAGACGCCAGCGGCCGGACGGGCTCAACGTCACCGCTCATCTATGCGAGCTTAGGGGTTGAAGCCCAAGCACCCACGAGCACTCAGGCAAAGCGGCTTGCGTGGCGGAAATGCGGTCGATCAAGTCGAAGTCGGGTTGGTTGCCTCGCGGTATGCCGACGTCAGGACGTCGAGGAGTTCGTCGCTGATTGCGGTGATCCGCTGACCGTGCTTGATCGAGCCTCCGAGGACGTGCTCCACGACTGGGCGGTGCCGGGCGCCCGGCGTTTGAACACGGAGGGCCATAGCTGCACGTACACGCCCTTCGGCTCCAGGTAGACGGTCGCAAACCCGCATCGTCGCCGCGAAGGTAGCTACACGGATCAGCAAGCCGGAGGTTGACACAGGGCAACTCATGCCGCCTGATGGATGGCTGTCGAGGTCGTTGCCGGCATCGCGATCTTCACCAGCGAGTGCCCTGGACTACGCCTTCCCGGCCTGCCCGCTCATCCAAGCGAGCGCATCGGAGACCTCATTGGTGTCCTTGGTCAGCGCTGAGCTGTTCGAGGATCTCGGATACGTCCGGGGGAGAGGGACCTGTCCTGCGGCGTCCGAGCGCCCGTGGAGCACCCGGTGTCGGCGCGCCGTGTCAGGTTTCCGCGTTGAGTAGTGCGGCGCGCCATGTTGCGAACCGGGCACGCAGCGCGGTCAGGGCCGGGTCGTGCATGCCATATGTGCGTCGGTCACGGTGAGGCGGGCGAAGGTGTCGTACTGGAGATCAACGCGCACGTCCAGGCCGTCGCCCCGGTACGCGTCGATGACCGCGGACACCGCGGCGCTGAACTCGCTGCGGCGGTCCCAGGCGGTGAACAGATCCAAATCCTCGCTTGGTCGCTGCAGGAGACCGGCGGCCTGTACCGCGTAGCCGCCGGCGAGGGCGAAGCCGTAGCGGTCGGCGGCGGACAGGCCGAGCCGTGCCAGCCGTTCGTGGAAGGCGTCCACGATCAGGCCGCCGCGGCTCGAGCTGCGGCGAGTTCGGGGAATCGGTGCTCCCACAAGCGGCGTAGCGCAGGCGGCAGCCAGAGTTGTGGCCAGAGCTGGAGGAGTGATGCGCCGTCGAGCCAGTAGTGGAGGTCGTCGACCGTTGTCGCCTCGGTCAGGACGGTCTTGTACATCGAGGCGAGACGGGCGGGTCGGTCCAGGACGTAGTCGGCGTTGCCGGACCAGTCGAGGTGATGGGGCAACGTCACGGTGCCGGAGGTGGGGCCGCGGAGGTCGTCGAGGCTGTCCGCGACGAGGTACTGCTTCCGGTCGCCGTAGGGGACGTAGTCGGCCGGTGGCCGGGCGGCGGCGCTGGCCGATTTGCGACGGCTGGTGTTGGCGGCGAGACGGACCTCCGGGTGCAGCGCCTGGCGGATGGTCTCGCGGCTGTATCCGGTGACGCGTTGCAGGTCGACGGCCCGCCAGCCCGCAGCGTAAAAGGCTCGCAGCGAGGCGTCGCGTTTCGCGAGGGCGGCCTTCTTGGTCGCCTCATACTCGGCGATCACGGCGCGCAGCTCATCGTCAGTGTGGCGGCTCACAGGCCCAGTCTATCGGGCTAGGCCAAGCATGCTAGGCGCTACCGATTCGGGTTGGGCCGGTCGACGGGTTCCTCAGCCTGCGGCCTTCGTGGCGTCCAGGAACTCGCCGAGTACCCGGGCTTTGCGGCGCCGACTGGTGGCCGCCGCTATCCCTGCCCGGTGGTTGCACCGAGGAAGCGGGTGGGGTCGAAGTCTTCGCCGAGCCGCTCGACCGCGTCGTCGTGTTCCGGGCTGGAAGGGTCGGCCAGCGCGCCCAGCAGGTGCTGGTACCGGGCCGCGCCGCCGGTGTCTTCGGGTGGGCACGCGCCGCCGCCGTCGAGGATGGTGAACATATTGTGGGGGCCGCCGGGGCGGATCTCCTCGACGGTGATGGTGTGCGTCCATTCGTCGCCGAAGTCGTACACGTAGGTGAACGTGGCGCCCGCTTCGGTGGCTATGGACACCAGGCGTTCGCCGTCGGCGTGAGGCTCACCGGAGTCGGAGCGGGGGTCGATGATGGTGTGCTCGTCGGTTTCGAATGCGTACATGTGCTCGTCGTACCAGCCCATCGCGTCCTGGATCATCCGGTGCACCATGTCCAGTGGCGTGTTCGATGGCATGGCTACCCGCCGCCACACGCACGGCGCGACGCCGTCGAGTTCGATGCGCAGGACGAGCGAGGCCGGGTCGGGGGGCTCGATGGCGAGGAAGGCAGGGTTGCCACAGCACTTCTTGTATTTGGCGCCGGAGCCGCACCAGCAGGGCGAGTTGCGCTCGGGCGGCCAGAGGTAGCCGGTGTGGCCGGTTTCGTGCAGCCACCCGGTGTAGGCCAGGCGGGTCCGGCGTTGCGCTGGGTCTTTGCTGGTGCGCTGCGCGTAGGCGAGCAGGTCAGGCACGTCCATCCGGACGATCCGGATCGAGGTGGCGGACCGCTCGGCGAGGGCCTGCATGGTCTGTTCGGTTTCCCGGCGGTAGTCGCCGTGGTCGCGGTGGCTCGTGGCATTCAGCAGGCCCTGGGCCCAGGCCGCCTCGTACTGCTCGGGTGGGAAGTAGGCCATCTGGTACACCGTCGCGCGGGGCGCGCCCCGTGTCGGGCTTGGGGTGGGCTGCATTGGTCCGATCCTCCTTGGTGCGCTCGGGCGGCGGTCAGACGGGGGTGTCGGTCGGCAGGATGTGGCCCAGCGCCCGTAGCGCCTTGCGAAATTCCGGATCCCGGTCGATGGTCACGGCGAGGTGCCGGTCACCGACCGGCTGGCACAGGCCGCGCAGCCGCCGGTCACCCGCGATCAGGACGGCGAGCGCCGGGTCGGCGCACTCCACCAGGCGGACCACACCGAGGTTGCGGAGCCGCCCGGTACGAGCCGTGACGTCGGCCAGCAGGGTGGTCACCGGATTGGGTAGCTCATGGGTGGCGCGGGCGGCCAGGAACTCGCGGAGCTGATCGAGCCCGCGGCCGGCGTCCAGCGCGGCCAGCAGGGTCGCCTCGCGCAATGCCCAGACCCGGTCCGCGGTGCGTTGCGCGTACGCGTCCAGCATCAACCGGTCGGCTGGCGGCAGCTCGCCGGTGACCACGATGTCCAGGTTGGGCAGCACCTTCAACGCCCCGGCCACCGCCGCATCCGCCGTGGGCGCCTGGTAGCGGTCGGTCAGGCCCAGGGCGTAGGCGCCCAGGGCGTTGAGCCGCACCGCCCGCAGCCCGTCGTAGCGGCTGAGATACTCCAGCTCGTCGGTGCCCCAGTTGCCGCGGAAGTCATCCCGGGCGCCGGCCGGGTCGGTGTAGTCGAGGTCGAACAGCCCCAGCGTGCCGGCGTACTCGAACAGCACCGCCAGGGTGTAGCGGCCCTCCAAGATCGGCCAGTCCGCGTACCCGGCGTAGCCGAGGCTACCGTACTCCGGATCGGTGAAGTACAACCGCCACAACGCCCGGTCGCTGCGCGCCACCGTCGGCGACAGCCCGCCGCGTCGCATCGTGTCGAACAGGTCGTCGATCGCCACCCACTCGCCGGCCGGGCAGCGGGACAGCGCCGCGGCAACCGCCTGCCGGCGGGTCTTCGCCGAGGTCAGCGTGTTGGCGGTGCGCTGGCCCTTGATGTGCTCGACCCGGCTCAGCTCGTCGATAACCGCCTTACCGACCCAGGAGCGCCACAGCGTACGGATCGTCTCGGCCGGCGGCCGACCCAACGCGGCGTGACCCTTCGCGGTCAAGTGCAACCGGCTACCGGCCAGTTCGGCGAGCCCGCCGGCCTGGATCAGCAGCGGCCAGGCGAACGCCGCGATCGGCTCCGTGGGATAGAAGTCCCCGCCAGCCAGCACCTCCGCCACCCCCGCAACGGTGGCGGCGGACGGCCGCTGGGTCTTCTCGCTGCAGCGCAGCTTGCCCGCGCCGCACAACTGCAGCACGGCCAGCACGTTGGCCAGCGCCTCCGCCCCCGTCAAACGGACCGTTGCGTCGTCGGCAGCCTGGTCGGCATCGGGGATCTTGTTCGCGCCACGCATAGCTGACCACGCTATGCGCATGCCCGGGCCTCGCGACACTCAGGGCTTGCCGACCGACACGCGCGTCCACGTACCTGGTGACACTCAGGTTACGACAGCCTGACCCATAGCGGTCCACTGCGGATGATGGTGGGTCCGCCGACAGAAGGCCTCCCACGTCACCGTCTGCGACGTTCGCCGCAGCGGGCCGGGCCCATCAGCCGATCGTCGTGATGTACCGCCAGGCAGAGGCCGCCGGATTCGCGGCCAATCATCAAGAACGTCTGCGCTTGATCGAAGGACCGAGCTTACGTAAGAGAGACCGTCAATTGGATCACTTGAGGCGGCGGGTGGTGGGCCTGGTCGACCAGCGGTACCGGGTTCGGGCCTCGCGGATGAGTGCACGGACGGTGACGAACGCGGCGGCGAGGTAGAGGAAGAAGTCCACGATCGTGCCGTCGCGGTCGGTGCAGCGGCGTAGCTTGCCGTAGCCGTTCATCCAGGCGTGGGTACGCTCGACGACCTACCGTTTGCCGACCTGCACCAGTGTGGGGACGCCCTTGCGGGCGATCTCGCCGTGCAGACCCAGTCCGTCGAGCAGAGCACGGGTGACGTTGGAGTCGTAGCCGGCGTCGAGATGGACGGTCACGTCGTCGGGCCAGTGCGTACCGACCTGGCCGGTGGCCGCCTGCAGTGTCGGGCCGAGCAGGGGTGAGTCGTGGCGGTTGGCGCCCGCGGAGACGATGCCGAGGGGGACACCGGCACCGTCGGTGGCGGTCGAGCGTTTCAGGCCGCTCTTGCGTCTGTCCACTGGGGACGGTCCGGCCTTGTCTCCGCCGCAGGGGGCCTTGGTGATGCACCCGTCCGCGGTGATGTCGGCCAGTTGCAGGCCGATGATCCGGTCGTAGGCGGCGAGGGCCACCGCGTGGACGCGTTCGGGGACGCCGGCAGCCGCCCAGGCCTTGAGCCGGCGGCGGATGGTGCAGTCCGAACACCCGGCGGTGGCGATACGTTCATAGCCCGACCCGTGCACCAGCGCGTCGACGAGGTGCTCGAACACCACCCGGTCCGGGATGCGACGGCGGTGGCAGCCCAGCGGGTGATCGGGATGGAACTCGCCGCGTTCGGGCAGCAGCGTGGCGAACTCGACCCAGACAGGTTCCAACGGCGATGATGGGATGGCAGGCACGGGCGTCCTTGTCGGTCGCAGAGCGTCGAGAACTCCGATGATCGACACGCCCGTGCCTGTTTGCTACCTCAAACCACTGCCCTGACCGACTCCCGCCCTATTGACGGTCTCTAAGCTCAGTGATTGAAGATGATCTTCGCGATGGTGGCACCGCCTGCACTTGTTGCCGTGATGCGGATCTTCGGCGTGCCTGTGTGCTTGCCCCACGGCACCGTGTAAAGAATAGACGGCCCCGGAGCGATTGTCCCCAGGGAGTACCATGTAGATTTGCCGTGCTCAATCCCGTATACCTCGACCACAGCGCGCTGGTTGGGGTGCAATCTATCCCCGAACACCTCATACATGACTGTGGTATGGCTTGATCCGACGACGATGCAGTTGGACGATACCTCAGTGTAGGTGCCACCGACCCGGTCGATCCCGGAGCCTACGCAAGCGCTGGCAGCTTGTGCAGGAACCCCCGTTGTGCCGAGAACCACTGCGGTTCCGATCACCGCACTGGTCAACATGCGACGCGTACGAGTCGAACCGGCCAGTAGTGGGCGTTTGCGCATGCATCCTCCTGATGACGGGTGCTCGTCTTCCTGTTCCGAGCTAAACAGCCCGCTCATCCGCAGGTCAATCCACTTGGATCGTTCCGAACAGTTCCGAACGCTCGATGCCCACCCACGACCAGCAGGGTCATTGCGTAGTCGGGTAGTTCCTGGTCACGGCGTCGATGAGGTCGTGTGGTCGGTGGTTGGCGCGTCTGGTGGCTCGGGCGATGTTGGGTTCGCCGTTGCTGCGGTGGTACCCGATCGCGGTGTTGCGGAGGACGGCTGCGACGGCGGGTCCGTTGTCGGTGCGGGCTTGGTGGGCGTCTTCGCGGAAGGTTTCGTCGCGGACCCGGTGCAGCCGGTTTTCGATGTGCCATTCCAGCCGTGCCCATTGCTGCAGGTCGGCTGGCTGTGCCTGGTCGGCGGGCAGGGACACGACCAGGTATGCCGTCTCGCGGGTGCGTTGGCTCGATACGACAAATGCAACGGCGGCCCGGGCATTCACATCCGGGGCACCGTTGGCTGTCTACGTGAGCAGGAAACTAGCGTCCGCATTCAGTGATCGGCCAGTTGCGCTGCGCGTTTGCAGTTCTGTGACGTGCCCCCGGCGGGATTCGAACCTGCGCCGTCATGGCACTCATCGCCGCATATCCGCATTAGCATGTGCCCTACGTCATATCGGCTAATCGCCTGGTGTCGGGCTGTGTCGACGTGTAGCGAACGCTACGGATCGCACGCCGATCACACAATCGTCCATCGTGGACAATCGAAAAGCCACGCCAGGGGAGGATTTCCCCAGGCCGTGGCTTTGTTGATCTTGTACGCCGCGTAGGACTTGAACCTACAACCCGCAGATTAAGAGTCTGCTGCTCTGCCAATTGAGCTAGCGGCGCCCGGCTGAACGGAGGTAACCGTAGCACGCCCCCCACGGGCATCACCAACGAGATACCCCCGCCCGCCGGACTCCGCCCTTACTCCTCGTCGTCCTCCCAGAAGAAGTCCGTCTGCGGGGCCTGGTCAGGCTCCTCCTCCATCAGGTCGGAGTCGGGCCCGACAAGCTCGTCGAGTTCGTCGTCGGGCTGGTCCCACGTTGCGGGCGGGTTCGGCATCTCAGCTGTCATGGCACACCCCCGGGGTACCGGTCGAGTTCCAATCTGGTGCCCGCGACCTACCCGGCGTCGACCGTCCTAACCGCAACCGGCCAGGTGGACGCCCGCAGGACCAGGGTCGTGGGCATGAGCAGCTCTTCCGGGGTCCACCCGCTCGTGGTCATCGCGCGGCGGAGCATCCCCGCGGCGAGCACGCCCTGCTCGAAAACTCGCTGCCGGACCGTCGTCAGGTCGAGCAACGCGCTCAGTTCGTGGTCGTCGAAGCCGATGACCGATACGTGACGTCCGGTACGGCGAAGGGCGCTCAGCGCGCCGAACGCCAGTTCGTCCGATTCCGCGAAGACCGCGGTCGGCGGCTCCGGGAGCGTGAGCAGGCGACGCATCGCTTGTTCCCCGCCGTTCATGCCGTGCGGCACGGAGACGACGAGGTCCTCCGACAGCGGTATGCCCGCCTTGGCGAGGGTCTCCGCGTACGCCCGCCGCCGGGCGTGGGCGACCGGCAGGAACATGCTCTGGTCGTTGTACGTGGAGATCATGCCGATCCGCCGGTGTCCCAGGCCGACGAGGTGCTGGACGGCGGTCGCCGCGGCGGCGACGTCGTCGATGCGCACGCAGCCGGCGCCCGGCACGTCGTGACCGACGGCGACGATCGGCACGCCGAGGCTGCCCAACGCGGACAGCTCGGCGTCGGCGAACTGCATCGCGACGGTGAGGACGGCGTCGACCCGGCGGCGCAGCGGGAGTTGCCCGAAGAACCGCTGCCGGGCCGGGATGTCGCCGAGGTTGTACAGCAGGAGATCGAGCGAGTGCTCGCGTAGTACCGACTCGGCTCCCGCGACGATCTGGCCGAAGAACCAGCGGGAGGCGTACGGCACGATCACCCCGACCGTGTGGGTGCGTCCGGTGGCCAGGCGCGACGCGAAGGGCGAGACGACGTACGACAGCGACTGGGCGGCCTGCAAGACACGGTCGCGCGTCTCGTCGGCGACGTTGGGCAACCCACGAAGCGTGCGTGACACGGTGGCCGTCGAGACGCCGGCCAGCCGGGCCACGTCTTCCATGCTGACGGAACCGGGAATGTCGGCCACAGGGCGAGGCTAGCAACACACGGCCATCCAGCAATATGTCCGCCGTGTTACTCACTCGTTATCGATGAATGCCGTGGAAGGCCTCGACAAACCAACCGTGCAAGCGCTTACATCCGAGGAACACAGCACACACCGGTACGTGGGCGGCGCTGTTCACCCGCCCGGACCGGGTCTAGCCCAAAGGAGGCTAACCATGGCCGTCCCCTCGTGGCGGCGTCGGGCGTTCGCGCTCGCCGGTGTGGCCACAATGGCCCTCGCGGCAGCCGCATGCGGCGGTGACAGCGACTCCGGCTCCAGCAACGCCGACAAGCCTGAGTGCGCGCCGTTCGCGCAATACAAGGTCGACAAGAAGGCGACCGTTTCGATCTACGCGACGATCCGCGACATCGAGGCCGACAGGCTGACGCAGTCGTGGAAGCAGTTCGAGGCCTGCACGAACATCAAGATCGAGTACGAGGGATCCGGCGAGTTCGAGACCCAGATCAAGGTTCGTGCCGACGGTGGTCAGCCGCCGGACCTCGCGGTCTTCCCGCAGCCCGGCCTGCTCGCGTCGTTCGCCAAGGCCGGCCAGCTCAAGGAGTTGCCCGCCCCGGTCAAGGCGAACCTCGACAAGAACTGGTCGAAGGACTGGGCGAACTACGCCACGGTCGGCGGCAAGGCCTACGGCGTGCCGCTGGGCGCGAACTTCAAGTCGCTGGTGTGGTACTCGCCGCAGCTCTTCAAGGAGAAGAACTGGAAGGTCCCGACCACCTGGGACGAGATGATCAAGCTCAGCGACGACATCGCCGCGAGCGGCATCCAGGCCTGGTGCGCGGGCATCGAGTCTGGTGAGGCCACCGGCTGGCCGGCCACCGACTGGATCGAGGACATCGTCCTGCGCGACCAGGGTCCGGAAGTCTACGACCAGTGGGTCAACCACCAGATCCCGTTCAACGACCCGAAGATCTTCTCGGCCGCCGAGCGCACCGCGTCGATCCTCAAGAACCCGAAGTACGTCGGCAACCCGAAGAGCATCGTGACCACCTCGTTCCAGGAGGCCGGCCTGCCGGTCAAGGACAAGAAGTGCGGCCTGCACCGCCAGGCGAACTTCTACTCCAACCAGTGGCCGAAGGGCACGAAGGTGGCCGCGGACGGCGACGTCTTCGCCTTCCACTTCCCGCCGCTGGACCCGACCAAGGGCAAGCCGGCTCTCGTGGGTGGCGAGTTCGTCTCGGCCTTCGCCGACCGTCCCGAGGTCGTCAAGGTGCAGACCTACCTCTCCTCCGGCGATTGGGCGAACAGCAAGGCCAAGCTCGGCGACTGGATCTCGGCCAACAAGAGCCTGGACGTCAGCGCCGTGACCGGCGCGATCGACCAGCTATCGGTGAAGATTCTGCAGGACTCGACCACCGTGGCCCGGTTCGACGGCTCGGACATGATGCCCGCCCAGGTCGGCTCGAAGTCCTTCTGGACCGGCATGACCGACTGGATCAACGGAACCAAGGACACCAAGGCGACGCTGGACTACATCGAAGGCACCTGGCCCAAGTAGCCAACTGAACCCGGGTCCGGCGTCACGCGTCACGGCGCCGGACCCGGCTGGTCGGAGGACACCCCCATGGAGTACAACTTCTCCGCAGACGTCGCCAAGATCTGGCCGGCGCTCATGTACATGGGCGTCTTCGTTCTGGTCGTCGGCATGCTGCTGTTCGTGCTGGACATCCTGCCGAGATGGGGCAAGGGCAGGGAACGGCTTCACGCGATCGGGTTCCTCGGCCCGGCACTCGTCCTGCTCTGCGCCGGGCTGGTGTACCCGCTGGTTCGCACGGTGTACCTGTCGTTCTACGACGCACAGGGCGACCTGTTCGTCGGGTTCGACAACTACGGCTGGATCTTCACCAACGACGACACGCTGCTGATGCTGCGCAACACCCTGTTCTGGGTGGTGTGCGTGCCGCTGCTGTCCACGGGGTTCGGCCTGATCTATGCGGTACTGGTGGACAAGGCCCGCGGCGAGGGAGTCGCGAAGTCGCTGATTTTCATGCCGATGGCGATCTCGCTGGTCGGCGCCGCGATCATCTGGAAGTTCGTCTACGCCTACCGGGAAGCGGACCAGGAGCAGATCGGCCTGCTCAACCAGGTCCTGGTATGGCTGGGCGGTGAGCCGCGGCAGTTCCTGAGCAACTCGCCGGGCAACACCTTCTACATGATCGTGATGCTGATCTGGATTCAGGCCGGCTTCGCGATGGTCATCCTGTCGGCTGCGATCAAGGCGATCCCGGCCGAGATCCTGGAGGCGGCCCGGATGGACGGGGCCAACCCGTGGCAGATGTTCTGGCGGGTGACGATGCCCAGCATCCGCCCGGCGGTCGTGGTCGTGGTTGTGACCATCACCATCGCCACGCTGAAGGTCTTCGACATCGTGCGGACCTCGACCGGCGGTCAGTTCAAGAGCAGCGTGCTCGCCCTGGAGATGTACAACCAGGCGTTCCGGGCCTACGACAGCGGCCGCGGCTCCGCCCTCGCGGTGCTGCTGTTCGTGCTCGTCGTGCCGATCGTCATCTACCAGGTCCGGCAGTTGCGGCACCGAACGGAGACCCGATGAGCAGCACCGTCAGCACTCATGCTCGTGAGGCCAATCCGCTCTACCGGCCCGAGCCGAGCACCATGGCCGGCCGCGTGCGGCGGAAGCTCTCCTCGCGTATGGCGAGCGTGATCTCGATCGTCATCGCGATCGTCTGGACGATCCCGACGTTCGGCCTGTTCGTCTCGTCGCTGCGGCCCGAGAACGACATCAAGACCACGGGCTGGTGGACGTTCTTCAAGCACCCCACCCTCACCTTGGACAACTACAACGAGGTCGTCTTCGGCGCCTCGTCCTCCTCGGGCCGGCTCGCCAGCTACTTCGTCAACTCGCTGGTCATCACCGTGCCGGCCGTGCTGTTCTCGGTCAGCATCGCCGCCATGGCCGCGTACGCGCTGTCGTGGCTGAACTTCCGCGGCCGGGACTGGATCTTCATCGGCGTGTTCGCCCTGCAGATCGTGCCGCTCCAGATGGCCCTGATCCCGGTACTGAAGCTCATGAGTGGGTACACAGACCTGGGCGGTGGTTTCTTCGCGGTGTGGTTCGCCCACACCTGCTTCGGCCTGCCGCTCGGCGTGTTCCTGTTGCACAACTTCATGTCCGAACTGCCGAAGGATCTCTTCGAGGCGGCCCGGGTCGACGGGGCCGGTCCCGCGATGACCTTCCGGCGGATCGTCGTGCCGCTCATCACGCCGGCACTCGCGTCACTGACCATCTTCCAGTTCCTGTGGATCTGGAATGATCTGCTGGTGGCGTTGGTCTTCACGTCCGGTCCGGGCACCCGGCCGCTGACCGTCCGGCTCGCCGAGCTGGCCGGCACGAGGGGCAACGACTGGCAGCGACTGACCTCCGGCGCGTTCGTGTCGATGATCATTCCGCTGGTCGTCTTCCTGTCCCTGCAACGCTATTTCGTACGCGGCCTGCTGGCCGGTGGAGTCAAGGGGTGAGTCAACTGGTGTGGTGGCGCGATGCCGTGATCTATCAGGTCTACCCGCGGTCGTTCGCCGACGCTGACGGCGACGGGCTCGGGGATCTGCGCGGCATCACGTCGCGCCTCGACCACCTGGTCGAGTTGGGCGTCGATGCTCTGTGGCTGTCGCCGTTCTACCCGTCGCCCCAGCAAGACGCGGGGTACGACGTCGCGAACTATCGCGACGTCGACCCGCGCTTCGGCACCCTGGCCGACTTCGACGAACTGATGGCCGCGGCCAAGGAGCGGGGTCTGCGGGTCGTCGTCGACCTGGTGCCCAACCACACCTCCTGGGACCACGAGTGGTTCCAGGAGGCGCTCGCCGCCGGGCCCGGCAGTCCGGCGCGGGAGCGGTACCACTTCCGCAAGGGTCTCGGCGTCGACGGGGAACTGCCGCCCAACGGCTGGCAGAGCGTCTTCGGCGGGCCGGCCTGGACGCGGGTTCCGGACGGTGAGTGGTACCTCCATCTGTTCGACACCAGCCAGCCGGACCTCAACTGGGACCTCCCCGAGGTCCGCAAGATGTTCGAGGACGTGCTGCGGTTCTGGCTCGACCGGGGAGTCGACGGCTTCCGGGTCGACGTCGCCCACGGCCTGGTCAAGGAGAGCGGCCTGCCCGAGTGGACCGAGGCGCAGATGCCGATCACCAGTCCGGGTGCCGAGCACCGGATCCCGCCGATGTGGGACCAGGACGGCGTGCACGAGGTGTACCGGCAGTGGCGCCAGGTTCTGGACGGCTACGGCGGCGACCGGATGATGGTGGGGGAGGCCTGGGTGGCGCCGGCTGAGCGGCTGGCCCGCTACGTGCGTCCGGACGAGATGCACCAGGCGTTCAACTTCAACTACCTGATGGCGCCGTGGACGGCGCAGGACCAGCGCACCGCGATCGAGGCCAGCATCGCCGGGGTCGAGCCGGTCGGCGCGGTCTGCACCTGGGTGCTGTCCAACCACGACGTCGTGCGCCACGCCAGCCGGATGGGCTTCCCGCCGGGCTACTCCACCCAGGGCGGCATCGGCGTCGGCGACCCGCAGCCGGACGAGGCGCAGGGCCTGCGCCGCGCCCGGGCCGCCACGATGCTGATGCTCTCGCTGCCCGGCTCGGCCTACCTCTATCAGGGCGAGGAGCTCGGGCTGCCGGAGCACACCACGCTGCCCGACGAGGTGCGCCAGGACCCCACGTGGTTTCGGTCGAAGCGTGAGGTACGGGGCCGCGACGGCTGCCGGGTGCCGATCCCGTGGGAGCCGGGCGTGGCGGCGTACGGCTTCAGCCCGAACGGCCGGTCGTGGCTGCCGCAGCCAGGCGACTGGGACCGCTTCGCCGTCGCGTACCAGCGCAGGATGCCGGGGTCGACGCTGACGCTCTACACCGAGGCGCTCCGGCTGCGCCGCAAGTACGGCCTCGGCGGGGGGACCCTGACGTGGTTCGATGGTGATGATCTGGTCGATTTCCGTAACGGCGGCGTCCGGGTGATCACCAACTTCGGCGCCGTGCCGGTCCCGCTGCCCCCGGGTGAGGTGCTGCTCGTGAGCGGCGACCTCGCGGCCGACGGCAGCCTGCCGCCGGACACCACCGCCTGGGTGCGCGCGTGACACGACCGGTTACCGTGGCAGGATGACCGCACTCTTCGCGTGGGTGTACAGCTACCTCGCCACCGTCGTCGACGCCTCGACGCTCGAGTTCGGCGGCGAGGTCGCCAAGCGACGGCCGCGGGCCAGCGGTGGCCTGATCGGTGCCTGCTGCTGCGCCGTGGTCGTGATCATCGCGGTCGTGGTGGTCCTGATCGTGATGCGCCGCCGGCGCCCGCGTCAGTAAGGCTCGGCGCATGAGGGGCCCGGTCGCCCGGGTCCCTCATGTCGTCATGCCCGCCGGGCTTCGCCCTTACCTCGGTGGCATCGCGACCGATTGGGAAGGTTGCGAGCCACCGTGAAGGGAACCATGTTGCCATGGCGCGAGTCCTGCTCATCGACGACGACGCGGAGATCCGGGAGACGACGGCCATCCGGCTCCAGATCGGCGGTCACCACGTGATCACCGCGGCAAGCCCGCAAGAGGCGCTGGACGTCGCCGACGAGCACCCGCACTTCGACGTGGCCGTGCTCGACTTGCACCTGCCCAAGGCCGCCGGCGACGAACTGCTCGACCTCCTGCGCGCCCACCGAACCACGGCCGACCTGCCGGTAGTGTTCTACAGTGCCAACGCCCCGCACGCCACCTCGGTGCACGGCCTGTCGCTGGCCGACACGAGGCTGACCATGGGCCGCCCGCTGAACAACCTCCTTTCCACGATCAGTTGCCTGTCGCATTAGGATTTTTGTCGTACGGGTGTGCCAATTAGTGGGTTTCTGTGGGTGGGGATAGGGGGCTGTAACGGACAAAATGGCGGCGCGCATGGGATGCCGGTTCGTTCACCAGGTTGCTGAAGACCGTTGTGAGCGAAGGGATCCACGTGCGCGCCGCTGCTGTGATCAACCGTCTGCTGGGCTTCGAGGGAACGGTTGTGGACGACGTGTGTTTCACGGATACCGCGATGGTGGTGCAGGTCCGGCTTCGCTCGCAGGTGCTGGTCTGCCCGTGCGGGCGGACCAGCCGGGCCCGGTACGACCGTTCCCGCAGGAAGTGGCGTCATGTCGACTTCGGCCGGTACCGGGTGGTGATCGAAGCGGAGATCCGCCGGGTCGACTGCCGCGGCTGCGGGCAGGTCCGCAGCGAGTGGATGCCGTGGGCCCGGCCCGGCGCCCGGCATACCCGCGACTTCGAGGATATGGCCTGCTGGCTGGCGAAACGGATGTCCAAGAGCGCCGCGGCCGCGCTGCTGGGCACCACCTGGCAGACCGTCGACCACCTCGTAGCCAGGCTCGTCGATACCCACCTGGACAGCGAGCGTCTCGACGCGATCTACCGCATCGGCGTCGACGAGATCGCCTACCGCCGGGGCCGCAAGTTCCTCACCGTGGTCGCCGACCACGACACCGGCCGGGTGGTGTTCGTCGGCGAGGGCCGCAGGCAGGACGTCTTCGGCAGATTCCTGGAGTCTCTCGGCGAGGACGGCCGAGCCCGGATCGAGGCGGTCAGCATGGACATGACCGCGATCTACCGCGGCGCCGCCACCACCCACGTGCCGCACGCGGCGATCTGCCTCGACCCGTTCCACGTGATCAAATGGGCCGGCGAAGCGCTTGACCTGGCCTACCAGACCTGCCGTGAACAGGGCGTAAAGATCGCCGTGGCTGGACTGACACCCGCCCAAACCTGGCAGAAGGCCCGCGGCGCCCTGCGCCAGCCCGCCGGGCAACACGACCCCACCCGCACCGCGATCATCGAACAGCTCCGCCGCAAACACCCCCGCATCCACCACGCCTGGCGCCTCAAAGAAGACCTCCGCCGCCTCTACCAGGTCCCCACCAGCGACGCAGCCGACCACCTACGACGCTGGATCAACCGGGCCAAACGCAGCGGTATCAACGCCTTCGTCACCCTCGCCCGGCGACTGCGCCGCCACCGCACCGGCATCCTCAACGCCATCCACCTCCAACTGTCGAACTCGCTCCTCGAGAGCATCAACGCCGGCATCCGCCTCATCCAACGCCGCTCCCACGGCTACGCCGACCTCGACAACCTCATCGAAATGATCCACCTCTGCCACGGCGGCATCACCACATCACTACCCACAGAAACCCATTAATTGGCACGGGTTGTTCTATGTTGGCGGTGTGGGTGAGGCACTGGCGGAGTTCGCACCGATCGACTGGCATGCCAGATTCCTGGCGGCACACGCGGAATGGCAACGCAAGCGCGATCTCCGCGCCGCGGCACGGGCCGAGTTCGCCGAGGCACGCCGGCATGGCTTGCGGGCCCGGCACGCGGCCAAACTGGCGCGGCTGGCTGCCGCTCGTGGAGCGCCGCTGACGCCAGCGACCGGGCCCACCGACATGGACGCCGAACGGCCCTGGTCCGCCGCTGAGCTGGCCCGCGCTGCCGTCCGTCCTGCCGGCGCTGCCACTCACGGCGCCCGCGGCGGCGTCGAGCCCGTCGGCGCTGCCGCCCGTGTCGCCGAGTCGCCTCCCGCGGCCGCCCGTCCTGTCCGGGCCGGCGCTGGGCCGGCTCGTGCGGCGGCTGGGCGTGCCGGTGCTGTCGCTGGGCCGGCTGGCGTGGCGGCTGGGCGTGCCGGTGCTGTCGCTGGGCCGATTGGTGCGGTGGCTGGGTGTGCCGGTGTTGTCGCTGAGCCGGTTCCTGTGGCGGTTGAGTCCGCTCGGGGTGCCGGTGAGCCCATCGGCGACCGCAGGTCCGAGCCGTCGTCACCTCGTGACACGCGGAGCCTTGACGAGGGGCCGATGGGGTGCCGCCCGGTGCGAAACGACGGCGACGCGGCGCCCGGGATCGCGGGTGAGGCCCGGTGCGAGAGTCCAGCGACCTCCGACCCGAATCCGCCCGCCCGACGGCAGCGGCATCCGCGCGCCCGGAGGCGTGCCGCCCTGTCGTGGATGGAACACATGGCGGATCCGGCTGTCGCCGCGCGCACGCCGGCGGCCGGGCTGTTCGCCCTTGCCGGCCTGTCCCGGCTCGCCCGGTCGTGCCCTTTCGCTCGGACGTCGGTGCCGGGCCGGCGTGGGCCACCGTCGCGAGTGGCAGCCTGACAAGCGGGGCCGACCTCGATCGGGCACCGGCTTGCCGTGCTGAGGTCGTCATCTGCCGCCGAGCGGCCGTTCACTCCCGCCGCTGACCGGTAGTTTGCCGCGTGCGTCGAGGGTTGCTAGGGGCGGCGGCCCGCCATGCCGCACAACCGTGCCGTGGGCGGCACTCCTAAGGTCCACCGCTTGGGGCGCATCGCGTTCGTCCGTGATCGTGTCGACGGCTGGCAGGCTCACGGGCGGGGCTGTCGCGCCGAAGCCCCGCCACACCTGGGCCGCCCGCCGCCGTGCCTGGCCGCCATAGCTGGCCGTCCCCCTTGGCCGTCTTGGCCGTCACGCTTGGCCGGCTGGCTGCGGTGGCTGGCTGCAATGGCTGGCTGCGGTGGCTGGCTGCAATGGCTGGCTGCGGTGGCTGGCTGCGGTGGCTGGCTGCGGTGGCTGGCTGCGGTGGCTGGCCGCCCCGCTTGGCCGTCCCGGCCTGGCTGGCCAGCCGCTCAATTGGTCGCTGTGGTTGGGGGTCGCTCCAATCGGTCGCCGTTGGTCGGGTGCCGAATAGTTGCGGTTCCCGTTGGTCGGGTGCCGTGGTTGGGCACTGTCCCAATCCGGGTTCCGTGGTCAGATCCGTGGTTGGGTGCCGTGGTCGGGTGCCGATGACACCGCGGTCGATTGCCGTGGTTGGGCGTCGCTCCAATCGGTTGCCGTGGTTGGGTGCCGTGGTTGGGTGTCAGCCAACCGGGCGTCTGGCGTTGCAGTCGACCGACTGATCGGCCGCTGTCCCGATTGGGTGTCTGGCTTCCCGGTCGGCCGCCCGGTTGGGTGTTGCCGCAGTCGGTGGTTCGTCGGTGTCCGGGCGGGTGTTGTGAGTGGTCGTTCAGCCGGTGCCATCCTCGCCGGGCCATCCTCGCCGGGGCCGGGGCTGGGGCTGGGGCCGGGGCTGGGGCTGGGGCTGGGGCCGGGGCTGGGGCCGGGGCTGGGGCTGGGAGCCGGGAGTCGGGGGCCAGGGGCTGGGAGTCGGGGCTGGGAGCTGGGAGTCGGGGTAAGCGGGTGTGGCCAGAGGGCGGTGGGAACGGTGTTGCCTCGCGGGGCGTGGTGTGCCCGACGGGGCTGTGGGGCTTCTCGGTGTTCTCCGCCGCTGGGCCGGGACTCGGCGGGTCGCGGGTGCGGGCGGGGAAGGACGCGGGCGCAACCTTGCGGCAACTGAACGCCTACGGGGGCAGCACCCTGCGGTTTTCAGCATTGGGGCTGCCGATGTCGTCCGGTTGGAAGGGTCTGCCCGATGCGAGTATTCCTGCGTGCCGCCATCGTCGCCAGTGTTGCGGTCGGCGGGCTGGCTGCGGTCTCGGCGGCCGCTGTCGCGGCGCCCGCTGAAGGGCGGATCGTCGGGGCGAACGAGGACGGGGTCATCCGCGATCGTTACATCGTCGTGCTCAAGGACTCCGCCCACGCCGACGCCAGTGTGCTCGCCGGCAAGGTGGGGGGCAAGGTGCGGCGGTCGTTCAGCAAGACCCTCAACGGCTTCTCGGCCCAGCTTTCGGAAAGGGCCGCCAAGCGCCTCGCCGCCAACCCCCTCGTAGCCTACGTCCAGCAGGACAAGACCGTGAAACTCGCGGACACGCAGTATTCGGCCCCGTGGGGGCTGGACCGCATCGACCAGGCCGGCCTGCCCCTCAGCGGAACGTACACGTACCCCACCGCCGCCTCGAACGTCACCGCCTACGTGCTCGACACCGGGATCCGGATGACGCACAGCGAGTTCGGCGGGCGGGCCCGGTCCGGCTACGACTTCGTCGACAACGACACCGACGCGAGCGACTGCCACGGCCACGGCACCCACGTCGCCGGGACGATCGGCGGCACGACCTACGGCGTCGCGAAGGGCGTCCAGCTCGTCGGCGTGCGCGTGCTGGACTGCCAGGGCTCCGGCAGCTACTCCGGCATCATCGCCGGTATCGACTGGGTCACGGCCAACGCGCAGAAGCCCGCCGTGGTCAACATGAGCCTCGGCGGCGGCGCCAGCGGCGTGCTCGACCAGGCCGTCCGCAACTCCGTCGCCACCGGGGTCACCTACGCCGTCGCCGCCGGCAACGAGAACCAGGACGCCTGCACGGTGTCTCCCGCCCGTACCGCCGAGGCGATCACGGTCGGCGCCGTCGACGCCAACGACACCCGGGCCTCGTTCTCGAACTACGGCGCGTGCGTGGACATCTTCGCGCCGGGCGTGGCGATCACCAGTGCGAGCCGCGCCTCGGACGCCGGCACCACGGTCATGAGCGGCACCTCCATGGCCACGCCGCACGTCGCCGGGGCCGCGGCCCTCTACCTCTCGGCCAACCCGGCGGCCACCCCGGCCGCCGTGCGTGACGCCCTCGTCACCAACGCCGTGCAGAACGCCGTCACCAACCCCGGTGCCGGCTCGCCGAACCGGCTCCTCGTCACCGTCGGCACGCCCGTCCCGGTCGTCGTCACCGCCCCGGTCGCCGCGCCCGTGACCACCCCGGCCCCGGTGGTCTTGCCCTGCAACGTGAAGCGTAACGACGCCGACGTCGTCGTGCGCGACCGCGGCCAGGGCACCAGCCCCGTGGTCGTCAGCGGCTGCCCCGGCAAGGCGTCGCGGGCGACCCGCGTCGAGGTCCACGTCGTGCACCCCAAGCGCGGCGACCTGGTGGTCGAACTGATCGCGCCGAACGGCTCGGTGAAGCGGCTCAAGGGTGCCAGCAAGAAGGACAAGGCGGCCAACCTCGACGCCGTCTACACCGTGAACATGTCGAGCCGCCAGAAGAACGGCGCGTGGAAGCTGCGGGTCCGCGACTCGTACAAGGGTGCCGCCGGCCGCCTCGATAGCTGGACGCTGACGGTCTAGGGCGCTCACACGGTGGCGCGGCGCTCCACGGTCTCGACCAGGCGCTGCGCCACCGTCGACAGCGGCAGGTCCAGCCGGCTGGCTGTGCGTTGCAGGCCGTCGAGCGCGGCCTCGGCCGAGCAGCCCCGCTGGACCATCATGATGCCGATGGCCCGGTTCACGGTCTCGCCGTCGGCCAGGGCCTCGGCCAGCGCCGCGTGCAGCCCGGCCTGGCGGCCGCGGTCGAGGACGGCGGCCAGCAGCAGCCCGGCGTGTTCGGCGACCAGCACCGCGGTCAGCCCGACGTCCGCGGTGAACCGGCCCGACTCGGCCGAATACACCGTGAGCGCGCCGACCACCTGCTCGTCGATGTCGACCGGCACGGTCAGCACACCCCGCACACCGGCCGCGAGGGCCCGCTCACGCCACTCCGGCCAGCGGGTGTCGACGGTGAGATCGTCGCTCAGGATGAGATCCCTGGCGCGGATCGCCTCCATCGAGGGTCCGGTGCCGCTGTGGTACTGGCTGTCGAGAAGCTCCTCGGGCAACTCGGACGACGCCGCGGCGGTCGACGGCCCGCCCGCCCGTACCAGCGTCACCGCGCACCATGACGCGCCCTCCACGAGATCGGCCGCGGTGTCGACGAGATCCTCGAGCGCCTCGTCGAGGTCGTCGCTGGCGATGAGGCGTGCGGTGAGCTGTCGCAGCACCGCGGCGATCTCCACCGTGTGGAGGTCAGTCACATCTCCCCCTTCAGCCGCGCAGGCAACAGCATCGGCGCCCGCACCGGAGGGCTTACTACCCGAGCGCGGCTGATCTCAACCGTTTCAACCGTCCAGCAATGCCCTCCGCAGACCGTCGAGCGTCCGGCTGAGCAGCCGGGACACGTGCATCTGGGAGATTCCCAGGTCAGCGGCGATCTGCGCCTGGGTGCGGTTGCCGTAGAAGCGCAGCGAGAGGATGCGCCGTTCGCGCTCTGGCAGGCGGGCGATGAGCGGTTTGATGGCTTGACGGAACTCCACCCCGTCGATGTCCCGGTCGTCGTCGCCAAGGACGTCGGCGAGCGTGCCGGCGTCGTCGTCCCCGCCGAGCGGCGCGAAGAGCGAGACCGGCCGGTACGCCGAAGACGCGACCAGGGCCTCGAGGATCTGGTCCTCGTCGACCCCGAGATGGTCCGCCACGTCGCGCGGCGTCGGTGACCGGCCCAGGCGCTGGCCGAGCGTGTCGCGGACCCGGTTGATCTCGATCCGCAGCTCCTGGAGCCGGCGGGGGACGTGCACGCCCCAGCCTTTGTCCCGGAAGTACCGCTTCAGCTCACCCACGATCGTGGGCGTCGCGTAGCCGCCGAAGTCGGTGCCGTAGTCCGGGTCGAAGCCGTCGATCGCCTTCATGAGCCCGAGCGCGGCGACCTGGCTGAGGTCGGCCGGTGACTCACCCATCCCGTGGAACCGGCGGGCGAGCCGGTCGGCGAGCGGCAGGCTGTGCTCGATCGCCCGTTCCCGTAACGCGTTGCGCCGCGGGTCGTTCCGGTCCATCGCCGCCGCCTGGCGCAGCAGCTCGTTGACCGTGGTCCACTGGCTCGGCGGCTCGGTCTCCTCGCCGTCGGTCTCCTCGACGGGCGGGGACCCGGCCGGCGGGTCGTCGTACGCGCGGAGTTGCTTCGCCGCCCCGATGATCTCGAGGACGTCGAGCACGAGGTCGGTGGCGCCGGGTGCGTGCAGGGCACCGCCGCGTTCCTGGGCCTCGAGCTGGGCGCGCAGCAGCGTGTCGGCGGCGGCGCAGTCGAGGAGGCGGAGGCGGGAGAGGTCGACGGTCAGGCGCATCTGCCCGGCGTCGAGACGCTCGAACAGCGCAACGCGCAGATCGAGGCTTGCCGCGTAGTCGAGGATTCCGGACGGGCGTAGAACTTCGTCGTCGCCATTGCGCCAGATCTCCAGTGAAAGTACCGAATCAAATCGGTTCTTTTCTATGGGCATTGTCTCCATGGTGGAGACTCCCCCCTATCCCATCGCGTTGCGGGGCAAGGCGATTCGCGGTTGAGCGTGCGGTCTTGGACGTGGGCGGATTTGCTTTCCGCATCACTGTACGCACGGCGAAGTCGCCGATTTCCACGCGAAGGGGTGACCTGGCGGGTGAGGTTTTTCCGTCAAATTCGCAGCGTTGCCCAGACGACTTTGCCGTCGGGCACGGGCGTATAGCCCCACGCGGCGGTCAACGCACTGATGACGAGCAGGCCGCGACCGTCCTCGCGCAGGGAGTCGTTCGTGGCGCCGGGCCGCGGCAGCGCGGAACTGTGGTCGCGCACGGAGATGTGCAGCAGTCGCCGGCGCAGCCCCACGCAGACCTCCATCTCGGTCCGGGCGTGGCGCACGACGTTGCTGACCAGCTCGGTGACGACCAGTTCGGCGAGGTCGCCGATCCGGCTGACCCCCCACAGCCGGCACGCGCGGCCGACCAGGTGCCGGGCCGCGGCGGTTGCGTCGACCATCGGCTGCAGGGTGGCCCGGAGGCGGTGCGGCGCCGAGGAGTCCGGCCGGTGGGCGAGCGCCGCGTCGGTGGTGGGGAAGAGCGGCACCAAGCGCGCGACCGCCATGCGGTCGAGGGCCGAGGCGAGCGACGGGGGAGCGGCGGCCAGTGTGACGGCGCTGCCGGGCCACGCGGCGGCGTGCTGGGCGAGGGCGGGCAGTACCGTCAACGCCACATCGTCGCGGTGGCGCAGGTCGGCGACGTCCAGCACGATCACCGAGGGTTCGGCCGCGAGACACGCGATGACGGCCGAGCGCAGCGAAGGGCAGGTATCGACGTCCAGCACGCCGCCGAGGCGCACGACGGTGGCGTCACCCCGCCGTTCGACGCTGGCTCGCAGATCTCCCGCCCTCATGGGGTGATGCTCTACCCGCCCGCGGCGTTATAAACACCAGGGGCGGGCAGAGCGCGATTCTTCTGGTGGCTACACCGGCGCGGGTACCTTGTCCGTGCTCCACGCGAGCGAGCAGATCTCCGCCACGTGCGCGTCGGTGAGCGGGGCGAAATTGGTGTAGTAGAGCCCGAGCGCGTGGAACTCACGGGGGCTGTGGATGTCGAGCACCGCGTCCACGTCGGAGGTGAGGAGGTCGACCGACTCTGCCGCGCACACCGGCGCGGCGAACACGAGGTGGGCCGGCTTGCCCGCCCGTAGTGCCCGCGCCGCCGCCCGGGCGGTCACCCCGGTGGCCAGGCCGTCGTCGACGATCACCACCACCCGTCCGGTCACGTCGGGAGCCGGCCGGGTCCCGCGGTAGCGCTCCTGGCGCCGGCGCAACTCGGCACGCTCGCGCTGGACCGCGGGGGTCATGTCGCTCACGGTGAGCCCGACGCAGGCGAGTTCGCTGCGGTCGAAGACCGGTGGGCCGTTCTCGGCGATCGCCCCGACCCCGTGGTCCGCCTGCCACGGCAGGCCGATCTTGCGCGAGATGACCAGGTCGAAGTCGGCGCCGATGGCCTCGGCCACCGCGTATCCGACCGGGACCCCGCCGCGCGGCAGGGCGAGCACCAGTGGCGTCTGCGCGGTAACGGTGGCCGGGAACTGCCGCAGGTGAGCCGCGACCACGGTGCCCAGCAAACGGCCGGCGGCCGTCCGGTCCGCGAAGCGCTCGTGTTCAGGCGGCCACATGGGCGTAGCCTTCCACTCGGGAGCTTTCCACTCGGGAGCTTTCCACTCGGGCGGCCCGGAGGCCGGACACATCGATCCGCATCAAGCGGACACCCCCTTCACTCGCGCGGTGAGGCCGGCGACACCAGCACCGTCCCCGTCGTCGCTCTGCCGCGGCGCCGCGTTTCGGTGCGAAGCCTACTCCGGGCTGACCTGCGAAAACTCTGGAATGGGCGACGAAGTCGGGGTGATGGCGGCCCGTCGGCCACCACCGTTGCCGGTGCGTCTGGGGTGGTGGTTGGGGTGACTTCGGCAGAATGGCCGGATGGACCCGTCGCTGGCCGTCTTCGACATCGACGGGGTCGTGGCCGACGTCCGGCACCGGCTCCGCCACCTCGACCGCCGCCCCAAGGACTGGGCGCGGTTCTTCGCCGCGGCCGGCCGCGACCCGGTGCTGGAGGAAGGGATCGAGCTTGCCCGGCGATACGCGCGGGAGCACATCCTCGTCTGGCTGACCGGCCGCCCGGAGCACCTGCGCCAGGTCACCACGGATTGGCTGCACCGGTACGAGCTGCCCGGCGAGCTGCTGTTCATGCGCCCGGCCGGGGACCGCCGCCCGGCCCGCGAGTTCAAGGCCGGCCAACTGGCCCGGATGGCGCGGGAGTCGACGATCGAGATCGTCGTCGACGACGACCCCGACGTGGTGGCGAAGCTGCGCAAGCTCGGCCATCCCGTGCGGCTCGCCGACTGGGTGCCCCACTCGTCCACGCTCCGGACCGCGCAGGACCGCGACGGCCGGACCTGAGGCGCTAGGTGTACTGCCTGACCAGGCCGGAGGTCAGCACCGACGACAGCGTCGCCGCCGGCATCGGCCGGGCGAACAGGAAGCCCTGGGCGAGGCCGCACTCCAGCTCGCGCAGCACGGAGGCCTGGCCCGTCGTCTCGACGCCCTCGGCGATCGGCTGGAGGTACATGCTCCGCGCCAGCTCGACCACCGCGCGGAAGAGCGCCTTTTCCTGGCGTTCCTCGATCCGGGAGACAAACGACCGGTCGATCTTCAGCACGTCGATCGGCAGCGTCCGCAGATAGGCGAGCGACGAGTACCCCGTCCCGAAGTCGTCGATCGCGATGCGGATGCCGAAGGCGCGCAGGCGGGCCAGCCGGCGGCTCACCTCGGCCGTCTCCTGCAGCGAGGCCGTCACGAGCACCGTCTCGGTGATCTCCAGTACCAGCGCGGGGCCCGGGAGGCCGGTCCGCTTCAGGGTGGCGAGGACCTCGTCGGCGAACTTCGGGTCGCGCAACTGGCGGCCGGAGACGTTGACGGTCACCGAGATGCCGTGCTCCTCGTGCCACGCACGGGCGTCCGCGCACGCCTGCTCCAGCACCCACGAGCCGATCCGGCTGATCAGCCCGATCTCCTCGGCGACCGGCACGAACGTCGCCGGCGAGACCGGGGTGCCGTCCAGCGCCGTGAACCGCAGCAGCGCCTCGACCGCCTTGACGCGGGCCGTCTCCACGTCGACCACCGGCTGGTAGTGCACGGCGAAGCCGCCACCGCCGTCGACGGCGGCGCGTAGCTGGTCGGCGAGCACCGTGTGCGCGACGTGGGCCGCACGCAGCGCCTGGTGGTACCGCACAAACCGGTTCCGGCCCGCCTCCTTCGCCGCGTACAGCGCGATGTCCGCGTTCTGCGCCGCCTCGCCGGTCGTGGCCGGGCGACCCGCGTACGCTCCGATGCTCGCGGTCAGCCGCAGCTCGCGGCCCGCGACCTCGTACGGCCGGGCAAGCTCCAGCACGGCCCGCGCGGCGAGCCCGTCGATCGCATCGGGCGCGCAGACCACCGCGAACTCGTCACCGCCGAGCCGGGCGATCAGGTCGCCCGGGGAGGCCGCCGACCGTAGCCGCGCGGTCGCCTCCAGCAGCAGTTCGTCGCCGGCCGGATGGCCGAGCGTGTCGTTGACGTCCTTGAACCCGTCGAGGTCGATGACGAGCAGGCCCAGCTCGCCGGGCGCGTCGACCCGGGCCTGGAGGCTCTTGCGGAAGAGTTCCCGGTTGGCCAGGCCGGTCAGGACGTCGTGCTGGGCGCGGAAGGCGAGCTCCCGCTGCAGGCTCATGCGCTCCGTGAGCGCCCGGCCGAGACGCAGCACCAGCGCCACCATCAGCGCGCCGGTGAGGATCGCCTGGACCAGCGCGTGCCGCCAGGAGTCCGCACCCGGGCGCAGGACCAGGTTCGCGACGAGCACGGCAGGGCCGAGCAGGGCCAGGCCGACGAAGCCGGCGATCGGCGTGCCGCTCTCGGCCGGGGCGGGGCGGGGCCGCTCACCGGCCCGGCGCAGGTCCGGGTGCAGCATCGCGGCGGCGAGCAGGAAGCTCCAGACGAGCCAGCCGATCGAGGTGACGGAGCTGATCACGGCGGCGCCGCGGCCCAGCACGTACATGACGACGCACGTCGCGTCGGTGAGCACCATCGCGGAGATCGAGCCGAGCAGCAGGAACGCGGCCACGCCGGGCCGCAGCGCGGATCCGAGCCGCAGCAACAGCGCCACGACCAGCAGTTCACAGACGGCGAGCAGGGCGATCCCGGCCGTGGCAAGCTGGTCCAGCCCGGCGCGGTGCAGCAGCGGGTACAGGACGAACGCCCACGTCACCTGGGCACTGCCGATCGCGACGATGGTCGCGTCGAGGAGCCGGGTGGAGGACCACGGGCGCAGGCGGTGCGCGATCAGCCACAGCCCGGCCGCGGTGAGCGGGTAGGCCAGCAGGTATCCGCTCTGGATCGCGTCCGGCCCGCCGGGGAACAGGGTACGGCCGACGGTGCTGGCCGCCGAGACGGCGACGGCCGCCAGCAGCAGCCACCACGCGGCGCTCGGCGCGAGCCGGTGGCGGCGCAGCCCGGCGACGCCGGCGGCGACGCACACGAGTTGCACCGTAACCCAGTAAACGCCCTCGCCGATCGGGAAACGCACCGCGGCGACGATCGACGCCACCGAGGCGAACGCCAGGAACCAGAGCCAGATCCGCACACTCCCATGAACCGCTACGGGCGGTGCAGCCGGGTTGCGCGACGGGGTGCATGGCGGATCAGCATTTCGGTGCTCGCGCGCCTTCCCAGCTCCCGCGGCTTCCGGCTCTGGGTCGCCGCTGACCCGCGGCGGCATGGTGGTGGGTCCCGGAACCGCTCGGCCAGGCGCTCGACTGCGCGTCCCGCCGGAGCGCCCATATGCCCGCATTTGAAACTCTATAGTGGTATTTATGGGTGTACGGCGTGCAGATCGCACGACGCGCCTGCTCCTCGTGGCCGCCGTGCTCATGGTCGCTTCGGGGGTGGCGCTGGGCGGGACGACGGCCTGGAACTGGTGGAGTCGCGTCCGTGAGGTGCACAGCGCCCAGGAGCGGCTCACCGGCGTGCTGGACGAGCAGTGGGCGGCCGGTGGGGCGACGCCGTCCGCCCGGTCCCGGCAGGCGGCGGCGATGCCCTTCGCCGGCGGCGCGCGCCCGGCCGCGACACCGTCGGCGCCGGCGGTCCCGGTCGCACGGCTGCACCTGCCGACACTCGGCCTCGCGCTCGTTGTGGTCGACGGGGTCGACGACGCCCACCTGCTCCTCGGCCCCGGCTACATTCCCGGCACGGCACCGATCGGTACGACCGGAAACACCGGCATCGCGGGCCACCGGTACCCGGGCGTGTTCTGGGACCTGGACCGGCTGCGGATCGGCGCGCCGGTGCTGCTCGAGACCGGCGACGCCTGGTTCGTCTACCGCGTGATGGACGCGAGCGTCGTGGGCCCCGAGCGGCACGAGGTGCTCGGGCCGCCGCCGCCCGGCGCAAACCCGCTGCTCACGCTCGTGACCTGCGAGCCGAAGCTCAGCACGGACCGCCGGCTGATCCGCCAGGCGACGCTCGTGCGCCGCGACCCGCACGACGGCCCCCGCCCGGTAGAGCTGTCGACGCCGCGCTGATAACACAGCGTCACCTTTTGCTCGCCGAAGTGCAACAAATCTCCTTCACCGGACCGTCGTGGTGCCGATTGTCCCGGTGGGTCCGTCCCGATGCGTGCGTGTGTCCCCGGTGGGGTCGAAAGGAGCGCCTGGCCGTGAGCGAGTTGGGTGACATTGTTCAGGAGTTCCTCGTGGAGTCCCACGAGAACCTCGACCAACTGGACCGGGACCTGGTCGCGCTGGAGGCCCAGCCGGGCTCCCGCGAGCTGCTGTCGTCGATCTTCCGGACGATCCACACCATCAAGGGCACCTCGGGGTTCCTGGCCTTCAACCGGCTCGAGAAGGTAACGCACGTCGGGGAGTCGCTGCTGTCCCGGCTCCGCGACGGCGCCCAGGGAATGACCCCGGCGACCACCGACGCGCTGCTGCGCATGGTCGACACCGTGCGCGGGCTGCTGTCGGAGATCGAGGAGCACGGGCGGGAACTCGAGGGCGACGACTCCGAGGTCGTGGCCGCCGTCAACGCCTGCATCACCGACGAGGCGAAGCCCGCCGCCGCGGCCGTGCCTGCCGCTCCTGCTGCCGCTGCCTCCTCTGCCGCGCCTCCGGCCTCAGCGCCGGCCACTGCCGGACCGGTCACCGAGCATGTTGTCGAGCATGTTGTCGAGCATGTTGTCGAGGCGGTTGTCGTCGAGCCCGTCGTGATCCAGCCGGTGATCATCGAGGCCGCCGCCGTGCCCGCCGGTCCGCCGGCCGGTGCCACCCCGGCCCAGCCCGCCACCACCGCGGCACCTGCCGCTCCTGCCGCGCCCGCCGGCCCTGCTGGGTCTGCCGTGCCCGCCGCCCCTGCCGCCTCCGCGCCCGCCGCCCCTGCCGCCGCGCCCGCCGCCCCGCCGGCCCCGCCCGCTGCTCCGAAGCCGGCCGCGGCCGCGCCGAAACCGTCCGGCGGGCCGGGCGCCGAGCCGGGCGAGGACGGTGCCACCCGGCGCAGCGTCGCCGACCAGTCGATCCGCGTCGACGTCGACCTGCTCGACAAGCTCATGAACCTCGTCGGAGAACTCGTGCTCACCCGCAACCAGCTCGTGCGGGCCATCGGTTCGGTCGCCGACCCGAGCATGACCCGCACCGGCCAGCGGCTCAACCTCATCACCTCCGAACTGCAGGAATCGGTGATGAAGACCCGGATGCAGGCCATCGACCACCTCTGGTCGAAGCTGCCCCGGGTCGTCCGCGACCTGTCGTCGACCTTCGGCAAGCAGATCCGCCTCGCTCAGGAGGGCAAGGAGACCGAACTCGACCGGTCGCTGCTGGAGGCGGTGAAGGACCCGCTGACCCACCTCGTGCGCAACGCGGTCGACCACGGCATCGAGACCCCGGAGGAGCGCGTCGCCGCCGGCAAGCCGGCCGAGGGCACGCTGACCCTGCGCGCCTACCACGAGGGCGGTCACGTCATCGTCGAGGTCCGCGACGACGGCTCCGGCATCGACCCGGACAAGATCGCCCGGATCGCCGTCGAGAAGGGCCTGGTCTCCCGCGACCACCTCGCGACGATGGACCGGCGCGAGATCCTCGGTCTGGTGTTCCGGCCCGGCTTCTCCACCGCCAAGGCGGTCACCAACGTCTCGGGCCGCGGCGTCGGCATGGACGTGGTGAAGACCAACATCGAGCGCATCGGCGGCGCCGTCGACGTCGACTCCGTCGTCGGCCAGGGCACCACCTGGCGGCTGACCATTCCGCTGACGCTCGCCATCATCCAGGCGCTCACGATCGAGTGCGGGCGGGAGCGGTACGTCATCCCGCAGGTCGCCGTGCACGAGCTGGTCTACCTGGACGGTCAGTCCGGCCGGGTGGTCGAGCACGCGATGGGTGCGCCGGTCTACCGCCTGCGCGGCAAGCTGCTGCCGCTGGTGTACCTCGACGACATGCTCGGTCTGGCTCGCGACGGCGAGCACGACACCGACGTCTACGTCGCCGTCCTCCAGGCCGAGGGCAAGCGGTTCGGCCTCGTCGTCGACCGCGTCCTCAACACCGAGGAGGTCGTGGTCAAGCCGCTCACCTCGCGGTTCAAGGACATCGGCGTCTACGCCGGCGCCACCCTGCTCGGCGACGGGCGGGTCGCGCTCATCCTCGACGTCGCGTCGCTCGCTCGGCGGGCCCACCTGGCCGCCGGTGGGGAGCGCGTCGAGGCGGACACCACGGTGCGCCGCCGCCGCGACAACGCCGACCGGCTGCTCATCGCCGGTGTCGGCGACCGCCGCGTGGCCATCCCGCTGGACATGGTCACCCGGCTCGAGGAGTTCCCGGTCGAGCGCATCGAGCGGACCGGCAGCCGGGAGGTCGTGCAGTACCGCGACCAGATCCTGCCCGTGCTGCGCCTCGCGCACCTGCTGGGCGCCTACGAGACGGAGCCCGGCCCGACGGTGCCGGTGGTCGTCTACACCGAGAACGGCCGATCGGTCGCCCTCGCCGTCGAGAAGATCCTCGACATCGTCGAGGAGGGCCTGGACGACTCCCGCCGCGACTTCGGCGACGACGGACTGCTCGGCTCGGCCGTCATCCAGCAGCGCGTCACGGAACTGCTCGACGTCCGCCGGGCCATTCTCGCCGCCGACCCGATGTTCCACACCTCGATCGATCCGTACGAGCAGCACGAGCCGTACCAGAGCGGCACCGACGCCTTCACCACCTACCAGCCAGCCGGAGCCTGAGCATGGCCAGCCGTCAATACGCCACCTTCGAGGTCGCCGACCAACTGTTCGGCCTCGACGTCGCCAAGGTCCAGGAGGTCCTCTCCTTCGACCAGTACACGCCCGTACCGCTGGCGCCCGAGTCCGTCGGGGGACTCTTCAACCTGCGGGGCCAGGTGATCGCCGCGGTCGACCTGCGCGTGCAGCTCGGCCTGCCGCCGCGGACGAAGAGCTCGGAGCCGGCGATGAACGTCATCGTCAAGACCGACGAGGAGTCGGTGTCGCTGCTGGTCGATCGGATCGGCGAGGTGGTCACGCTCCAGGACGACACGTTCGAGCCGCCGCCGGACACGCTGACCGGCCCGAGCCGGCAGCTCATCACCGGCACGTTCAAGCTCGACGGCCGGCTGATGCTGGCGCTGGACACGAACAAGGCCGTCAACACCAACCCGTTCAGCGCCACCCGCGAGGAGAACTGATGGGCTGGCTCACCAACCGGAGCATCCGGATCAAGCTGCTCGCCGCCGTCCTGCTCGCCGCTGTCGTCACCGTCCTCGTCACGGTCCTCGGGCTCAACTCGCTGAGCGGCGCCAACGACCGGATGCGGCACTTCACGACCAAGAACAAGCAGTTCGTGGCGCTGGCGGACATGCGGCAGGGCATCGCGGACATTCTCGGCGCGCTGAACGAGAACCAGCAGAGGGCCGCGGACGCCGCCCTGGCCGACGCGATCAGCCGGTACCGCGACGGCGCGCCGGCGGGTCGGGGCGGCGACCTCAAGCTGATCGAGGAATCGGTCCAGGGCTACCGGACGGTGCGCGACACCGAGGCGAATCCGGTCATCGAAGCCGGCCGGGTCGACCAGTACGTCCAGATCATGACGGCCAAGGGCCAGCCGCTGATGCAGAAGGCCAACGATGCGATCGGACGGCTGCAGGACGCGGAGGTCGCCGAGGCCGAGCAGTGGCGCGCCACCGCCGAGAACGACTACAGGACCAGCCGGAACCTCATGATCCTGGCGGCCGCCGTCGGGCTGCTCGCCGCGTTCGGCATCGGCCTGTGGGTGACGTCGCTGGTCGTCGCGCCGCTGCGGCGGGTCGCCGACGTGCTCGGCGCCGTGTCCGAGGGCGACCTGAGCCAGTGCGTCGACGTACGGTCCACGGACGAGGTCGGCGTGATGGCCCAGACGCTCAACAAGGCCACCGAGAGCATGCGTACGACCGTGCAGACGATGGACCAGACCGCGTCCTCGCTCGCATCCTCGGCGAGCCAGCTCACCGGGATCAGTGCCCAGATCGCGTCCGGCACCGGCGAGGCCAGCGACCAGGCGAACGTCGTCGCGGCCGCGGCCGAGGAGGTGTCGCGCAACGTGCAGACGGTGGCCGCCGGCACCGACGAGATGGGTGCCTCCATCCGGGAGATCGCGCAGAACGCGAGCGAGGCGGCGAAGGTCGCGTCGCAGGCCGTCATCGCGGCCGAGTCGACCAACCAGGCGGTGAGCCGTCTCGGTGAGTCGTCGACCGAGATCGGCAACGTGGTCAAGGTGATCACCTCGATCGCCGAGCAGACCAACCTCCTCGCGCTCAACGCCACCATCGAGGCGGCCCGGGCGGGCGAGGCCGGCAAGGGCTTCGCCGTCGTCGCCAACGAGGTCAAGGAGCTGGCGCAGGAGACCGCCCGCGCCACCGAGGACATCTCCCGGCGGGTCGAGGCGATCCAGGCCGACACCACGGGCGCGGTCGGCGCGATCGGCGAGATCGGCGAGATCATCGCCCGGATCAACGACTACCAGCTCACCATCGCCTCGGCGGTGGAGGAGCAGACCGCGACGACAAACGAGATGAACCGCAGCGTCAGCGAGGCCGCGACCGGGTCCGCGGAGATCGCCGCCAACGTCTCGAACGTCGCGTCGGCGGCGCAGGCAACGTCACGCAACGTGACTGAAGCGCAACGCGCTGCCTCGGAATTGTCTCGGATGTCGGCCGAGATGCGGTCGCTCGTCGCGCGGTTCAAGATCTGAGCCGCCGGTCGGGTTACACTCCGGGGGTGACGCAGGGCTACTGCCCGGCGTTGCCCCCGACCCTTTCGGTGGACAGACCGGGGTGCAGCTTCGTTGCAGACTAGTTGCCATGTACAGCCTGGTTAGCGCCCCCGTTCTCGGCTTCGACCTCTCCCGTCTGCAGGGCGGATCGGCCGCGGCCGATGTGCTGTTGCATGGCCTGATGCTCACTCAGAGTGATCTCGACGCGGTCGCGTCGGCGCGTGCCGATGACGACTGGGACCGGGCTGACCTCTGGCGGGACGTCGACGCCGCCGCCCAGGAGCGACGCGCCGCCGTCGCCGACACTGGCACCTTGACCGTCATCGAGCGGGCGCCGCTCGGCACGCTCGACGGCCTCCTGCACTGCCTGCGGTACGACGTGCTCGACTGGACGTGGGGCAAGCGCCCGGCGCGGCAGTCGATGCCGGCGCCCCAGGCGCGCACCCCGCGGCAGCGGCAAAGCCCCGTCGCCAGCAAGGCCACCGGTGTGCTCTCCGACGCCGCCGCCGCTGCCTACCTGCGCGAACTGCTCTCCGACGAGTCCCGGCGCCGGCTGAGCGCCCCGTGGACCGCGGCCCAGCGCGCGCTGCCCGAGCGCCGGCATGACCTCGGCCCGCAGCAGGACGACGTCCGGCGCCTGCTCAGCCGCGTCGGCGCCCTGTCGCCCGACGAGATGCAGCGGCTGAACAAGGTCACCGACAGCGCCCGTCCCGGCCTCTCCGACTGGGCGCCCGCGGTGCACTCGGCGTCCTGGGCGGTCTTCCTGTCCGGCCGCGTCCGCGCCGGCGCCGCCGCCCAGCTTCTGCTGGTGCAGGCGCTCGACCGGTCCGGCGTGCCGGTCGCCGACCGCGCCGGCGGCGTGTGGAACCTGCTCAGCGGCGCGGTCCAGGCGCTCATGGTCCGCGACCTGCTCGACTCCGCCACGACACGGCGACTGCTCGACCCGTACTTCACCGCGATAGGTCCGCTGGCCGGCTGAACCAGGCGTCGAAGGCCAGACCGCCCCTGTCCGGGATGCTCCGGGCAGGGGCGGTTCTTTTGGGAATTTCCTCAGCGCCGTCAACACAGCGCCGATTAGCCCGCTGGACGTGACGGGCCTCGCAACACCGGAGGCCCCCGGTGCTGGAGGCAAGGCGCGTGATCTCGGTTCTGGTCGTGGACGACTCGGTCGTCGTCCGGCGTCTGATCACCGACGCGCTGAGCGACGACCCCGAGATCCGGGTCGTGAGCACCGCCCCCAACGGCCGTATCGCCCTGACGAAGATCGAGCAGCTACGGCCCGACCTGGTCACCCTCGACATCGAGATGCCGATCATGGACGGCCTCGAGACGCTGCGCGCGATCCGCGCCCGGTACGCCCGGCTGCCCGTCATCATGTTCAGCACGCTCACCGCCGCCGGTGCCACCGCGACGCTCGACGCGCTGGCCGCGGGCGCCAGTGACTACGTCACCAAGCCGGCCAACGTCGGCAGCGTCGCCGAGTCGATACGCAGCGTCCGCGAGCAGATCATCCCCCGCATCCACGCGCTGTGCGGCGGCCGCCGTGCCGTGCTGGCGCCGCCGACGCGCCCCGGCGCCCCCGCCGGTCCCGGGCGCGGCAACCGGACCCTGGCGCCGCCGCTGACCCGTCCCGCCGTCCCGCCACTGCCCGGCGCGGTCCGCGCACCCGGCACCGCACCGCAGGCGCCGCCGCCCGGTGCGCCCGGCGCGCCGCCGATCCGTGCGACGCCTCGCGCCGGCGCCGTCGACGTCGTCACGATCGGCTGCTCGACCGGCGGGCCGGACGCGCTCACCACGGTCGTGCGCGCGTTGCCGGCGAGCCTGCCGGTGCCGGTCGTCGTGGTCCAGCACATGCCACCCGTGTTCACCAAGATGTTCGCCGAGCGGCTCGACCGTACCGCCGCCTTGAACGTCGTCGAGGCGACCGGCGACATGATCGTCAAGGCGGGCACCGTCTACATCGCGCCGGGGGACTTCCATCTGGAGGTCTACCGTCGCGGCGCGGAGGTGGTCACCAAGCTCAACACCGGACCGCCGGAGAACTTCTGCCGGCCCGCCGTCGACGTGCTGTTCCGTTCCGTGGGCCGCGTCTACGGCGGCGCGACCCTGGCCATCGTGCTCACCGGCATGGGGCAGGACGGCAAGCGCGGGGCGGAGCAGTTGCGCTCCGCCGGCGCCGAGATCGTGGCGCAGGACGAGGCGACCTCGGTTGTCTGGGGAATGCCGGGAGCGGTCGCGCAGGCGGGCCTCGCCCACGCCGTGCTGCCCCTCGGCGACATCGCGAACCATCTGATCAGCCGTACCGCAGGTGGTCGCGGCGCGAAGTCCATGGAGGTGACTCGATGACCTTGACTGCCCAGGAGTTCGCCTTCATCAGCGGCCTTGTTCGACGCGACGCGGCGATCGTGCTGGAGGCCGGCAAGGAGTATCTGGTCGAGGCCCGGCTGCTGCCGCTGGCCCGCCAGTCCGGCCTGCCGACGGTCTCGGAATTCGTCAACCGCGCCCAGCATCGGCCCGAGCCGGAGATCCACCGCAAGATAGTCGACGCCCTGACCACCAACGAGACGTCCTTCTTCCGCGACGGTGAACCGTTCAAACAGTTGGTTGACACGGTACTGCCGGATCTGCTGTCCCGGCGCGCCGCGACGCGCTCGATCAAGGTGTGGTCGGCGGCGAGCTCGAGCGGCCAGGAGCCCTACACGATCGCCATGGTCCTCCAGGACAATCTCCCGCCCGGCTGGTCCTTCGACATCCTGGGCACCGACATCTCCACCGAGATGCTCACGCGCGCCGAGGCGGGGCACTACACCCAGCTCGAGGTCAACCGCGGGCTTCCGGCGCCCTTGCTGGTCAAGCACTTCGAGCGCGTCGGCGCGCACTGGCAGGTCGCGACGGCCCTGCGCAAGAGGGTGTCCTTCCGGCGGCTCAACCTGGCCGCGCCGTTTCCGCCGATGGGCCAGTTCGACATCGTGTTCATCCGCAACGTACTGATCTACTTCGACGTTCAGACGAAGCGCACGGTACTGCAGCGCGTCGCCGGCACGCTGCGCCCGGACGGCTGGCTGTTTCTCGGCTCGGCCGAGACGACGATCGGGATCGACGACAGATTCGAGCGCGTGGTCGCCGGGCGCACGTCCGCGTACAAGCTGCGCAAGGCGCCGACGACCGCCGCTCCAGTGAGCGCTGTAGGAAAGGGGTGACGCCAGATGCTCACCATGGTGATCGACGACTCGCGCGCGATGCGCTTGATCCTGAAGCGAATCGTGGCACAACTCGGCTTCGACGTGGTCGAGGCCGGCAACGGCCAGGAGGCGATGGACTACCTCAAGGCCGAGGTTCTCGATGGTGGTGGCGAGATCCCCGGCCTCGCGCTCGTCGACTGGAACATGCCCGAGATGAACGGGCTCGAGTTCGTCACGGCCGTCCGCGCCGAGCCGCGGCTGCGCGGGATGACGCTCATGATGGTCACGACCGAGAGCGAACAGAGCCAGATCGTCCGGGCCCTGGCCTCGGGGGCGCACGAGTACGTGATCAAGCCCTTCACCCCGGACGCCATCATCGACAAGCTTGCTCTGCTTGGCCTCGTCCCGAACGGAGTGGCAGCATGACCAACCCCACCGAAGACGACCTGCAGGTGATCGCCGAGCAGGTCTGGTCCTCCTATCTCGACCTCGACGGGGCGAGTCCGCTGGTCCCGACACCGGCGGAGAAGCATGTCGCCGACGTCACGGCGTCGGTCTCGGTGACCGGGGCGTGGCGCGGCCACGTGTTGGTGAGCTGCTCCGACGCGGCCGCCCGCAACGTCGCGGCCGCGCTGCTGGGCATCGAGTTCGACGAGGTGACCGAGGAGGACGTCGCGGACGCCCTCGGCGAACTGGCCAACATCATCGGCGGCAACGTCAAGAGCCTGCTGCCTGAGCCGTGCGCCCTGTCGCTGCCCCACGTGCACGTCGAGGGGGCCTCCGGGCGGTACCCGGCGGTCACCGAGGTGTGCCACCTCGACGGGAACTGGATGGACGAGGCCGTCACCGTCACCGTTCTGGAGAGCACCACCGACCTTGCTGGAGCACCTGTATGAAAATTCTCATCGCCGACGACAGCCGGGTCATGCGGCAGATCGTGACCCGCACCCTGCGCCAGGCGGGCTACGAAGGGCACGACCTCGTGGAGGCCTGCGACGGGCAGGAGGCCTTCGACAAGACGGTCTCCGAGAAGCCCGACCTGGTGCTGTCGGACTGGAACATGCCGCACATGACCGGGGTCGAGGTCCTGCGCATGTTGCGCGCCAACGGCAACACGGTCCCGTTCGGCTTCGTGACGTCGGAGGGCACCCCGGAGATGCGGCAGGCCGCCGAGGACGCCGGCGCGCTGTTCCTGGTCACCAAACCGTTCACGGCCGACACGTTCCGCGACGCACTCGACCCTATTTTGGGATGATATGAACCATGTCGCATGTTCTGCCCGTTCCCAAGGCCGTCAAGGATCTTTTTGACGACCTCCTCGGCCGGCCGGTCACCGTGAGCCCGGCCGATCCGCTCCGCGCGGCCGACATCCCCCGGACCCTGGTCGCCCTGTACACCGACGAGCGCCTGCACCTGAACGCCGTGATCGGGATGGACTTCAAGCTCACCGCGTACGCGGGAGCGGCGATCGGGCTGATCCCGCCGGGCGGGGCGGAGGCATGCATCGAAGACAATGAAATCTCCAAGATGATCGGCGAGAACGCCACCGAGGTGTGCAACATCCTGGCCGGCTTGATCAACCGCGAGGGTGCGCCGCGGTTGAAACTGCACCAGACGTTCCTGCCGGGCGAGACTCCGCCGGCCGACGCGGTCAACTGGCTGCTGGCACTGGGCCGCCGCCTGGACCTCAAGGTCGAGGTCTCGGGCTACGGCGCGGGCAACATCGCGATCGCCCTGGCCGGCTGACACGCCCGTCCCCGGCGCGATCCGGTGTCGCGCCGGGCGGGCACACGCCGCACCTCCGCCCGCCGCGGCGCGTGCCGCTGGTGGCGTTCCCCGTTCGGCTGGTGCGGCGGGTCGACTCCGTGGCGCCCGGCGCCGGCGGTCACCGCGGACGGTCGCACAAGTCGGCGGGTGCAACCGCCCGGCTTTTACTCTTAACTGTTAATCCGGCCGAAGGGCCGAGCGTTAACTGTTAAGGGCGCCGAAGATCTTCCCGTGCCGGCCTGCCTCCGAATAACTTCATCGGCAAGGAGAATGAACTTCCTTGTGGAGGCGGCACATGCGTTCCACCCTGACCGTCGCGGCGACATCCCAGCCGTTCCGATGGTGACGCCGGTTTTTTCCGGGAACAGAGGCGGGGCGCTGGCCACACCGGCGCCCCGCTGTTCTTCCCTGCCGTCCAAGGTGCTGTGACCAGCGTGTACTACTCCCAGTCCCACCGTAGGCCGTAACGGCCGGGCCCGTAGTCGAGGGCGATGGCGTGCACCGAGTCGCCGCCGCCGACCTCGATCGTGGTCACCTGTTCCGATTGGCCGTCCATCTGCTGGAACTGATAGACGGCCCGCGGTAACGCCGCGGGGTCGAAACAGACCTCGACCACGTATTCTCGGACGGGCAGCCGGAACTTGCGCTCATAGTTGGTCGCCAATGGGAACGGCGGATAATTGTGCAGAGCGTGTTCGGTGATCACCGTCTCGCCCTTGGCGAGCGGCCGGTCGAACAACAACTCGGCCAGCAGCAGGCCGCTCTCCGGGTGCTCCACCACCCGGCCCAGGCGGCAGTTGCGCACGGGCGTGAGCAGTGGCAATGGGCGCTCCTGCTCGTCGAGGCGCACGATCAGGACCCAGCGGTCCGGCCCGTCGGCCTCGGCGCGCAGGACCTGCCGCACGAGGAACGAGACCTCGCCCTTGTCGGGGCCGACGGTGACCCGGTCGTGCTGGCTGAGCCGGGTCAGCCGCTCGTCCCAACGGGTGTCGATGCCCTGCGCGAGGTCGACGATGAGGTCGCGCTCGGTCCAGAAGGCGCCGAGGTCGTGAGTGTCCTGGCTTTTGTGCAGGTGGCGGCCGCGGGGGCGCGGCGGTCCGACCAGCGCGGCCAGCGAGCCCGGCTCCACCTCGAGGATCTTCTCCAGCTCGGCCAGCGCGGCCAGCGACTCCCGGCGCTCCGGCCGGCTCCGGCCGGTCTGCCAGTAGCTGAGCGTGGCGAGACTCACCGAATAGCCTTCGGCGCGCAACCGCTCCTGGATGCGCTCCAGTCCCAGGCCTCGTGCCTGGATGGCGTCACGTAACGCGCCGGCGAAGTCGACCATCAGCCCCCCGAGAGCCATCCTCGCGGTCGGGGGATGCCACACGCAAGCGGGCGTTTGAGCGGACGCCGATTCGGGTTACCCCAACCACATGAGCGAGCGGTGGTACACCGAGAGCGTCATCTATTGCCTGGACGTCGAGACGTTCCAGGATTCCGACGGCGACGGCATCGGTGACTTTCAAGGTCTCATCAGTCGTCTCGACTATCTGACCAGGCTCGGAGTCAACTGTCTGTGGTTGCATCCGATCCATCCGACGCCCGGCCGGGACGACGGCTACGACGCCACCGACTTCTACAACGTCGATCCGCGGCTCGGCACGCTCGGCGATTTCGCGGAGTTGCTGCACGAGGCCGCCGGCCGCGGCATCAAGGTGATCATCGATCTTGTGGTGAACCACACCTCGGACGAGCACCCGTGGTTCCGATCCGCGATCGCCTCCAAGGACTCGCCCTACCGCGACTGGTACATCTGGAGTGACACCGAGCCCGCCGACCGGCGTCAGGGCATGGTCTTCCCGGGCGAGCAGTCCGAGACATGGACGTACCACCGGAAGGCCCGCGCCTGGTACTACCACCGCTTCTACGACTTCCAGCCGGACCTGAACTTCGCCAACCCGCGGGTGCGGACCGAGATCAAGAAGGTGCTGGCGTTCTGGATCCAGCTCGGTGTCGCCGGCTTCCGCATGGACGCGGTGCCGTTCATCATCGAGCTCACCGAGCCGGGCCGCGCCGAGGCCCCGATGGACTTCGCCTACCTCTCCGAGCTACGCCAGCACGTCCAATGGCGCCGCGGCGACGCGGTCCTGATCGCCGAGGCCAACGTCGAGCCGGAGCGGCTCCCCGAGTACTTCGGCGACGCGGGCGGCTCGGGCAACCGGATCCACATGCTCTTCGACTTCATGCTCAACGGCCGCCTGGTGCTGGCGCTGGCGCGGCAGAACCCCGAGCCGATCGTCGAGTGGTTGCGAACGACACCGAAGCTGCCGGACGGCGGGCAGTGGGCCACGTTCCTGCGCAACCACGACGAGATCGACCTGTCGCGGCTCACGGCCGAGCAGCGCGGGGACGTCTTCGCCGAGTTCGGCCCGGACGATTCGATGAAGCTGTACGACCGGGGCATCCGCCGCCGGCTGGCCCCGATGCTCGGCGGTGACCGCCGGCGGCTGGAGCTGGCCTACTCGTTGCAGTTCACGCTGCGCGGCACGCCGGTGCTGCGGTACGGCGAGGAGATCGGCATGGGCGAGGACCTCTCCCAGCCCGGGCGCTTCGCGATCCGCACACCGATGCAGTGGTCGTACACCGGCAACGGCGGCTTCACCGACGGCACACCGATCCGGCCGGTGATCGCCGGCGGCGACTACGGCTACGAGAAGGTGAACGTCACCGCGCAGCGCCACGACGACCGGTCGCTGCTGGCGTGGTTCGAGCGGATGATCCGCACCCTGCGGGAGAGCCCCGAGGTGGGCAACGGCACGTGTACCTGCATCGACCAGCCCATGCCGCCGGGTGTCCTGGTGCATCGCGCCGACGGCCCGACCGGCACGATGGTGTTCCTGCACAACCTGGGCACCGCGGAGGCGGAAGTCGACCTGGGGCAACTGGCGGCGGAGGGCCGCCAGCCCAACGACGTCTTCGCCGACCGGGAGTACCGGGAGGTCGGCGACCTCAGCGCGCTGGAGCTGGGCCCCTACGGTTACCGCTGGATCCGCCTGAACCGCTCGATGCCGTAGCTACAGCCGGATCACCGCAGCGCCGGGATCCCGGCCGGAGCGATCGGGCGGCCGAAATGCCAGCCCTGGCCGAGGTCGCAGCCCAGCGCGGCCAGGCGGCCGGCCTGGTCGGCGGTCTCGACCCCCTCGGCGGTGACGGTCATCCGCAGCGTGTGGGCCAGGCGGATCACGGTCTCGACGATCTGCTCGTCGACGTGGTCGCTCGCCAGGGAGCGGATGCCGGCCATGAAGGCGCCGGCCAGCTTGAGGCCGTGGACGGGGAGGTGGCGCAGGTACGCCAGGTTGGAGTAGCCGATGCCGAAGTCGTCGATGACGATGCGCACACCCAGGTCGGCGATCTTGCGCAGGGTCTGCACCGGCCGGCCGGTCGACTGCATGAGGACGGTCTCGGTCAACTCGAGCTGGAGGTTGGCCGGGTGCAGCCCGGAGTCGGTCAGCGCGTGCTCGACGTCCTCCAGCAGGCGCGGGTCGGTGCACTGGCGCGGGGAGACGTTGACGCTGACCAGCAGGGGAGTGTCGGGACGGCTGCGCTGCCAGGCGGCAGCCGCCGTGCAGGACTCGCGCAGGACCCAGCGGCCGAGCGCGTGAATCATGCCGGACTGCTCGGCGACCGGGATGAACGTGTTCGGCGAGACCGTGCCGAGGTCGGGATGGCGCCAGCGCAGGAGCGCCTCGGCGCCGCGGAGCCGTCCCTCCACAAGGGATACCAGCGGCTGGTAGACCAGCTCGAACTCACCGCGCTCCAGGGCGCCCGCCAGGCGGCCGGTCAGCCCGTACCGCAACAGTTGCTGCGCGTTGCGGGTGGCGTCGAAGACCGCATAACGGGCCCGGCCGTCGGCCTTCGCGAGGTAGAGCGTGGCGTCGGCGGCGCGCAACAGCTCCTCCGGGTCCGCACCCCGGGCCGGTTGCTCGACGATGCCGATGCTCGCCGACACCGCGAGCTCCTGGCCGTCGAGCCGGACCGGCTTGCTGAGCTCCGCGAGCATCGTCTCGGCCAGCCCGATCATGTCCTCGGCGCTCCTGGTGCCGCCGGCCACTACGACGAACTCGTCACCGCCGACCCGTGCGACGAAGTGGCCGGCGCCGTTGACGCAGGCCCGCAGCCGGTCGGCGAACGCCACGAGGAGCCGGTCGCCGGAGCCGTGGCCGAGCGTGTCGTTGACGGTCTTGAACTCGTCGAGGTCGAGGAAGCACACCCCGATGCGCGCGCCGTCGGGCGCGTCGCGGAGCGTGTCGGTGAGGTGCCGATACAGCAGGACCCGGTTGGGCAGCCCGGTCAGCGGATCGTGGTGGGCCTGGTGGTCCAGTTCGCGCTGGAGGTTGTGCTCGGCGTCGGTGAGCGTGCGGCTCCAGGCACGGCGGATGCGCTCCTGGTCGTCCAGGATGCGTTGACGGCTGGCCGCGGCGAAGCCGGCGGCGAACGCGCCGAGCAGCGCGCCGAACCGGTCCTCGTCGGTGTCGGCGGGCTTGCCGTCGACCACCGCGGGCAGCCGGGCGAGCACCGAGATCGAGTGGCGCAGGGCCTCGGGACTGGTGAGGCCGAGATCGACGATCGCGGCCCCGGCTGCCGTGCCGATCCGAGGGTCGAACCGCTCGGCGCGCATGGCGCCGGCGAGCCGGCGAGTCAGCTCCTCGAACCGGCGCCGCAACGCCTCGGCGCCGTGGTCCAGATAACTGGTCCGGCGGACGGCGGCCACCCAGTGACGCGCGAGGTCGGACAGCGCAGGCTCGATGACATGACCGCCCTGGCTGTCACCGCCCGTCAACCGCATCACCCCTGGCGCGAAGATTACTGCACCACCCGGGATTGAAGAATCGACGCTCAGTGCGCGTTCGGCGCCGTTTCGGTGAGCCCGTCGACGAACCGCGTCAGGAGCAGCGCGAACGTCGCGCGCTCGGCGGCGGTCCACCCGGCGGTGGCGTCGGCGAACCGGGCCCGGCGTGCGGCGTGCACCCGATCGGACAGTTCCCGGCCCGTTACGGTGCGCGCCAGGAAGGCCCGCCGGCCGTCGCCCTGGTCGGCCTCCCGGCGGACGAGCCCCGCGTCGACGGCGGCCGCGACCAGCTTGCTCGCCCGTGGCTGCGCCACGTCGAGGGCGGCCGCGATGTCCGTCACAGTCGCCCGCCCGCCGCTCGCCTCGGCCGCCTCGACGGCGTCCACCACGTCGAACACCGCGAGGTCGACGCCGTCGGGCAGGCCACCGCCGCGGGCCAGCGCACGCCGGGTCTGCCGGCGCCGGATCGCGACCATGGCGGACTCCACGGCGGCTAGCGCTTCCCCTTCGGACATGTGCATAATCTTTGTTATCTACATTCCAGGAGTGATGTTGTTGTGTCGAAGCCTATCGGGTACTGGCTGAAGGAGCTCGACGGCCGCATCGAGACCGCGTTCGCGGCGGTGCTCGCCGCCGAAGGGCTGCGGCGGCGGCACTGGCAGGTGCTCAACGGGCTGGGCCCCGCGGATCCGTTCTTCGGACCGGGGGAGCGGCCCTACGCCGAGGTGGTCGGTGATCTCGTGGCCCGCGGCTGGATGACGGCCGACGGGCTCACCGAGGCCGGCACGGCGGCGCGGGAACGGATCGGGGCCGAGGTGGCAACGCTGCGGCAGCGGGTCGCCGCGGGCGTGCCGGACGAGGACTACCTGACCACGGTCCGCACGCTGGAGCGCATGGCCGCCAACCTGAGCTGAGCTCAGCGGCGAGCCGCGTGGCGGGCGATGGCGCCGATCGTGCGCGGTGTGAGGCGGCCGTCGCCCAGGCCGAGTTCGACCAGCGTGTCGAACACCCGCTGGTCACCCGCTGCCGCGCGGACCGCCGCGTCGACGATCCAGCGGCGCCCGCCCAGCAGCGCCGCCGCGCGGGAGTGGCGCAGGTGACGGCCCAGCCGCCGGCGCAGCGAGGCCAGGTAGCGGCGCGCCGGCGCGTCGGTGTGGACCGCCGCGGCCCCCGCGAGCGCGCCGGACAGCACCGCGTAGAAGATGCCCTCCCCGGTGAACGGGTTGATGAGCGACAGCGCGTCGCCGGCGAGCAGCAGCCGCCCCCGCGCCGGGAGCGGGCGCCGCGTCGACAGCGGCAGGTGATGCGCGCGCAGATCGGTCGCGCCGGCCACGTCGAGGTCGGGCAGCAACGCGGCGAGCCGGTCGAGCAGGTGGGCGCGGGAGAGCGGCGAGCCGCGCAGCACCTCGCCGTAGCCGATGTTGGCGCGCCCGTCGCCGATCGGGAACGACCACGCGTAGGCGGGCCAGCGGGCCGCCGCCGTGACGATCCGCTGCTCGGGCTCGCCCACCGGCGCGGTCGCGTAGCCGCGGATCGCGAGGGCCAGGTGCCCGGGACCGTTGGCCGGTTGACCGAGCGCCTTCCGTACCGATGAATAGGCCCCGTCCGCCCCGACCACGGTCCGCGCGCCGATCACCCCGTCGACCACCACGCCGCCGGCGCGCTCCTCCAGGCGGCGCACGGCGTGCCGCCGTACCACCGCACCGGCCGCGGCTGCCGCCTCCACCAGCCGGTTGTCGAAGACCAGCCGGGGGATCGTGTACGCGGGCCGCCGGTGCGGTCGCGCCACGGTCCCGCCGCCAGGCCCGGTCAGGCGCAGCACCGGCACCGGCGCGAAGCCCTCCTCCAGCCCGGTCACCCCGAGCCCGCGCACGACGTCGAGGGCGTGCGGCGCGATGCCGTCGCCGCACGGCTTGTCCCGGGGGAAGCCGGCCTTGTCCAGCAGCAGCACGCTCGCCCCGCCCCGGCGCGCGGCGAGCGCGGCGCTCGCACCGGCCGGCCCGGCGCCGATCACCACCACGTCGAACTCGTCCATGCCTGAAGCCTGCCACCGCCCGCCGGTGACCGTCTCCTTTGCGCGAGACGTGCGACCCCGGCTCCCGGAACGCTCCAGGTTCGGGGCGAACCCCTATCCGTTGCTGTCCTCCGCCCGGCGCTGCGGGAAGGGCTCACCCGCCACGGCCTCGGCCTTCAAGGGCGCGCCGCCGGTCGGCTCGGCGCCCCCGGCCGGTGGCTTCTCCTTCGGCTTGCCGTAGGTGCCGGTGACCACACGGAACACGGCGAGCATGATCGCGGCGACCGGGACGGCGATGAGCAGGCGCAGCAGGGCCGTCTGGGTGTCGAGATCATGGGTGACGAAGCCGGCGTACAGCGCGGGTGACGCGATCAGCAACGCCAGGAACAGCGTAGAGAACCGCGCCATGCCCAGCATCTCAGCCGCCCACCAGGCTCAGGCGCTCGCACAGCATCGCCGCCCACTGGTACGGCGTGGAAGGCCGCCCGTCCAGCAGCGCCACCGGCAGCCGCAGCGACAGCGGGCTGGCGGGGTCGCCGCTCGCCATCGTCCCGCGCAGGCAGATCGCGTCGACCCGGCGCAGGCCCTGAAGGTGGTGCGCGACGTCAGAGGTCTTGCGGCTCGCGTCGACGACCACCCACACCGCGACCGGCCGCACCGCCTCGATGATGGCCGCCGCCCAGTGCGCCTCGTCCAGCGCCGCCTCGACCGCGACGACACTCGGCGCGTCGGACTTGCGCAGCTTCTTCGCCCACAGCCGGGCGTCGTGCGGGCCGGTGATCCGGCGCTTCGCCTCGATCCCCGCCGCGGCGGCGTTGCGGCCGGCGAAGAGGATGTGGTCGCCGTCGAGGCGCTGCGTCTCGGCGACCCAGCGGGCCACGTCCACGGCGTGCGCCGACTCGCCGACCACCACGAGCGTCTCGCCCGGCGCGTCCGGTGCCGGTTCGGCGTCCGGCAACGCGGCGAACGCCTCGACGATCGCGCTGTACGTGTCGGCGGAAGTGGCCCGCAACGCGAGGTCGGTCGGCACCCCCAGCGACTGCAGCTTCCGGGACAGCGCGGTCTGCCGCTCGGGCCGTTCGATGCGCTCGGCCGGTTCGGACGGCGTTCCGCCCTGGGGGTTGTACGCGCTGGCCAGCCGTTCGCTCGCGGGAGGCGTGCGCGGCTTCTCCACGGTGGCGGTCGCTTCAACAGGCATTACGGACTCCTGCCGGGAATCACCCGGCCGGAAACCGGCCGGGTCGGGACGGACGGAACCTGGTGGCACGTAGCCGGTGCGGTCGAACCCCGATGGCTCCGGGCGACCAGGGGCGGCGCCGCGACCGGCGGCGACGGATCCGCGGTTGGGGCCGGCGACGACGCGGTCCTGCGGTCCCGCCGGGGCCTGGGGCCGGGTGGTCGCCGGTGCCGGGCCCGCGTTGACCTGCCGCATGCCGAGCTTCGCCACGGGCTGGTTGGCGCTGGGCCGGAAGGGCCGCACCGACGGCGCCGCGGACTCCTCGGCCGGTGCGCCGGCCTCCCCGGCCAGGAGCTGGTTCAGCGCGTCGGCGGCCGTCGTCGGGCGCTCCGCCGCGAGCATCTCCGCGAACGCGGCCCCGGAGCCCGACGCCCGTGGTCGTTCGGCGGCATCCGCCATCGCAGCCAGATCCTCGATACTCAGTGCTCGTTTCGGCGTGTCGTCTTGGCCGGTAGGCCCGGCGGGTGGTTCAGTTGTCCCAGCGGCATCCGGGACCTCAACCGTCAGTTCGTATTTCTGGGTCCCGAAAAGGCCGCCGACACCGCCGGTGCGGACCTTCTCGGCGGAGACGACGACAGCGTCGGGCCCGTGCTCCGCGCGGACTTGCGCGAGCAGTTCCTCGAGGTCACGACCCTCAAGCAGCAACCGGGTAGGCACCGTTCACCACCCCAATAGTCTCAACCCGCAGCGTACTCCCGGCGATCTCCGAGTACGACAAAACCGGCAAACGTGGTAGAGCCATCTGTACCAGCTTGCGCAGCGCGCTGCGAAGCTGTGGCGAGCAGACGAGCACCGGGCTGACGCCCCGCTCCTCGCCCTGCTCGGTCAGTCGGGTCAGGTCGGCGAGCATCGACTCGGCGCGTCCGGTGTCGATGAGCAACTGCAGGCCGCTTTCGGTCGGGCGCAAGGATTCCAGGAGCTGTTGCTCCAGTCTCGGTTCGAGCGTGATGGCGGTGAGCGTGCCGTCTTGGGCGTAGCGGTTGGCGATCGCCGGGCCGAGCGCCGCGCGGGCCGCCTCGACCAGGGAGTCTGGATCCGAGGACTGTTTCGCCTGTAGCGACAGGGATTCGAAGATGCGTACGAGGTCGCGGATCGGCACGCCCTCGTCCAGCATCGTCTGCAGCACCCGCTGCACCTGGCCGAGGCTCAGCGCGGCCGGCGTCAGCTCCTCGACGACCACCGGGTGGGTGCGCTTGACGACCTCGGTGAGGTTGCGGACGTCCTCGCGGCCGAGCAGCCGGCTCGCGTGGATGCGGACGATCTCCGCCAGGTGCGTGATGATGACCGAGGCGCGGTCGACCACGGTGGCGCCGGTGAGGTCGGCCTGATGCCGCAGCTCGGCCGGCACCCATTTGCCGGCGAGGCCGAAGACCGGCTCGACGCCGGCCCGGCCGGGCAGGAACTCGAGGCCCTCGCCGATCGCCAGCACGGTGCCGGGCGGTGCCTGCCCGCGGCCCACCTCGACGCCGCTGATCCGCACGACGTAGGTGGACAGCGGCAGTTCGAGGTCGTCGCGGGTGCGCACGGGTGGCATGACGATCCCGAGCTCCAGCGCCACCTTCCGGCGCAGTGCCCGCACGCGTTCCAACAGGTCGCCGCCGCTGGCGTCGACGAGGTCGACCAGGTCCGGCGCGAGCGCGAGTTCCAGCGGGTCGACCCGCATCTCGCCGAGCAACACCTCGGTCGGGTCCGGCGGTGGTGCCTCCTGGACCTCCTCGGTCTGCGCCTCCGCCGAGTCCGGGCGCTGCTTCGGCAGCCGCTGCGCGATGATGAGCACCACCGCGCCGACGAGCAGGAACGGCAGCTTCGGCAGGCCTGGGATCAGGCACAGGGCGAGCGCGGCACCGCCGCCGATCATCAGCGCGCGCCGGTTCTGGCCGAGCTGCTGGCTGACGGTCGTGCTCATGTCGCCGTCGTTGGCCGACCGGGTCACGATGAGGCCGGTCGCGACCGACAGCAGCAGTGCCGGGATCTGCGAGACCAGGCCGTCGCCGACGGACAGCAGCGAGTACGTCTGGATCGAGTCGGTGGCCGACAGCCCGCGCTGCAGCATGCCGATCGCGAAGCCGCCGATGAGGTTGACCAGCGTGATGATGATGGCGGCGATCGCGTCGCCCTTGACGAACTTCGACGCACCGTCCATCGCGCCGTAGAAGTTCGCCTCGGCCGTGATCTCGCTCCGCCGTTTCCGTGCGGTCGCCTCGTCGATCAGGCCGGCGTTGAGGTCGGCGTCGATCGCCATCTGCTTGCCGGGCATCGCGTCGAGCGTGAACCGGGCGCCGACCTCGGCGACCCGCTCCGCGCCCTTGGTGATGACGATGAACTGGACGATGAAGAGGATCAGGAAGATGACGAGGCCGACGATGAGCGAGCCGCCGACGACGAAGTGGCCGAACGCGTCGATGACGTTGCCGGCGAAGCCGTCGGTGAGCACCAGGCGGGTCGCGCTGATGTTCAGCGCCAGCCGGAAGAGTGTCGCGATGAGCAGCAGCGACGGGAACGAGGAGAATTCGAGTGGCCGCTTGACGTACATGCTGACGAGCACGATGACCAGCGCCAGCGTGATGTTGGCGGCGATCAGCGTGTCGAGCACGACGGCCGGCAGCGGTACGACCATCATGAGGATGATCAGCACGATGCCGATCGGCACGATGTACTGCGTCAGGCGCTTCGGCACGCTCTCCACTCCAGGCTGACCGGGGAACATCCCCCTGATCGGTGCCGAACGGGTAGTTCTGAGGGTTTTCCTTTGGTTGCAGCGCCGGGTGCCGATCCTCTGACCGTGCAACGCGCGACAGCCTCTTCCCGCTCCGGGTCGGACGGCGACCCGCCCCGGGCCGAACCGACGCAGCTCGTCCACATCGGGCGCCAGCCGCTCTACGACTGGAGCGGTCACGTCGTCGGTTACGAGCTGCTGTTCCGCGGTGCGGCGGGCGAGGTCGAGGCGACCCGGCGCAGCGCGTACGCCACCAGCCAGGTCATCGTCAACGCGTTCACCGAGTTCGGGCTGGAGCAGTTGGTCGGCGGGCACAAGTGCTTCATCAACCTGACCCGTGACTTCCTCGTCGGCGACCTGCCGCTGCCGTTTGACCCCGACCACGCCATCCTGGAGATCCTGGAGACGGTCGAGATCGACGACACGGTGATCGCCGGTACCGCCCGGCTGGTCCAACAGGGCTACGAGATCGCGCTCGACGACTTCGTCTTCGGCCTCGGTCACGAGCGGCTGCTCGGCCTCGCCGCCTACGTGAAGCTCGACCTGCTGATCCGTGAGCCCGAGGAGCTCGCCGAGGTCGTCGACCAGGTCCGCCGGTACAGCGGCGTCAAGCTCGTCGCCGAGCGGGTCGAGACCGAGGAGCACATCCTCCTCGCCAAGCGCTTCGGCTTCGATCTGCTTCAGGGGTACGCGGTGGGCCGTCCCCAGGTGCTGACCGCGGTGTCCCTGTCGCCGTCGCGCCTGCGCCGCCTGGAGCTGCTGGGCGCGGTGACCGCCGAGGACGCCGACATCACGAAGGTCAGCGCGATCGTACGGAGCGATCCGGCCCTGTCGTACCGCGTCCTGCGCGCCACCAACTCCGCGGCGGCCGGGCTGCCCCGGAAGGTGGCCTCGGTACGGGACGCGGTGGTCCTCCTCGGCTCGGCCAAGATCCGGCAGTGGGCCGCGCTCATGCTCGTCAGCGACGTCGCCGAGTCGGCGAGCGAGGATCAGTTGTCGTCGACGATGGCCCGGGCCCGGCTGTGCCAGACGGTCGCCGAGCGGCTCGGCCTGTCCGGCGACGCGGCGTTCACCGTCGGTCTGCTCGCCGGGGTCGCGGAGCTCATCGCCGAGCCGGTCGCCGAGCTGGTGTCGCGGCTGCCCCTGACCGTCGAGGTCGCCGAGGCGCTCATCGACGGCCACGGCCGCCTCGGCCAGGTGCTGTCGGTGGTCCGCGCGTACGAGCGGGCCGACGAGCAGGCGCTGTCGCTTTCCCCGGTGTCCTCCGGCGAGCTGGCCAAGGCGTACCTCGCGGCGGTCGGCTGGTCGATGAAGACGATCGAGGGCGCGTTGGGGTCGAGCGCCGCGTAGGCGCCGTCCGGAGCGCGAGGAGCGATGGCCGGCGAGAAGACCGAGCAGCCTACCGAGCAGAAGAAGCGGCAGGCCCGGCGCGAGGGCACCCGGGCGCGCACCCCCGACCTGGGCGCGTGGGGCGGGGTGCTGCTCGCGAGCCTCCTCATTCCGTGGATGGGCCGGGAGACGCTGTCGCGGAGCGAGATGCTGTTCTCCCGCGCCACGCAGGCCTTCGTCGACCCGGAGCCGGAGAAGGCGCTCGAGCTGGTCAAGATCGCCACGAAGGACCTGGTCGTCCTGATCGCGCCGATCACGGTGGGGCTGCTCGTCTTCGCCATCCTGGCCGCAGCCGCGCAGGGCGGCCTGCGCCCGGCGACGAAGCTCTTCAAGCCCGACTTCAAGCGGCTCAACCCGTTCAGCGGCATCAAGCGGGCGTTCGGCGGGCAGGCCCTGTGGGAGTCCGTGAAGTCGCTGTTCAAGGTGATCGTCCTCGGCCTGGTCGTCTACAACACGATGCGGACCCTCGTGCCCGCCCTGCTGTCGGCGACGACCATCCCGCTGCAGACCGTCATCGGGATGGTCGCCGACACCGTCCTGCGGGTCGTGCGGGTCGCCGCCGCCACCGGTCTGGTGCTGGCCGCCGCCGACTACGCCGTCGTGCGCCGGCGAACCATGAAGCAGCTCAAGATGTCGAAGGAAGAGGTGAAGGAGGAGCAGAAGAAGAGCGACGGCGACCCGCACGTCAAGGGCCAGATCCGCCAGCGGCAGCACGAGATGGCCCGCAGCCGCATGATGGCGGACGTGCCGAAGGCCGACGTGGTCGTGGTCAACCCGACCCACGTGGCGGTGGCGCTGCGCTACGAGCCGGCGAAGGGCGCACCGCGGGTGGTCGCGAAGGGCGCGGGCATCATCGCGGCGAAGATCCGTGAGGTGGCCACCGAGCATCGCGTCCCCCTTGTGCAGGACGTGCCGCTGGCCCGGGCGCTCTACGGCGCCTGCGACATCGGCGACGAGATCCCGGCCGAGTTCTTCGGCGCGGTGGCCCGGGTGCTCGCCTTCATCATGCTGCTGAAGTCCAAGGGCTCCGCCGCCGGCCTGCACACCAACGTGCTGCCCGCGGGCCCGCCGACCTAGCGCCGCCGGGCCGCACGGCTCCACTGCGCGGCCTGGCTGGATCGTGAAGTGGCCGTCGCGTCGGCGCTGCTGTGGTCGTCAACCGTTCAGCAGGCGCAGCACCAGCGTCAGCGACCGGGTGGTGAGGTTGGCGATCGCGTTCGGCAGCAGCATCATCGCCGTCCCGGCCACCGTGAGCGTCAGCAGGATCTTCGCGGGGAAGCCGAAGGCGAACGGGTTCAGCGCCGGGGCCGCGCGGGTCAGCAGGCCCAGCGCCACGTCGACGCACAGCATGATCGCGATGAGCGGCGCCGCGATCTGCAGGCCCGCCAGGAACATCTGGCCGGCGCCGGTGGTCACCAACTGCGTGAAGTTGTTCATCGACATGGTGCCGTTGAGCGGGATCGCCTTGTACGACTGGGTGAAGCCGCGCAGGATGAGCTGATGCGAGTCGGTGGCGTACATGATCGCCATCGTGATGAGGCCGTAGAACCGGCCGAAGACGGCGTTGCCCTGGAGCGACAACGGGTCGAACGCGAAGGCCAGGCTGAAGCCGCCGACGAGGTCGACGAGGTTGCCGGCGATCTGGGTCGCGGCGAAGAGCAGCATCGTCAGGAACGCCAGCGCGGCGCCGACCACGGCCTGCTCCACGGCGTTGGCGACGAGCAGGCCGGCCGACATGTCCGGCGGCACCTGCGTCGCCAGCTTCGGGGACAGCGGCAGCGCGATCGCCACCGACAGCAGCGCCTTCACCGTCGCGGGGGTGCCACGGTTGTTGAACGGCGGGCACAGGGCCAGCCAGACGCCCGCGCGGATCGATGCCAGCAGGATCGCCAGCACCGTGCTCAGCGGGACGCCGACGTCCATCAGGCGCCGTTGATGAGGTTCGGGATCTGGGCGTAGAGCTGCTCGGTGTAGGTGACCATCTCGTGCAGCATCCAGTTGCCGGCGAACAGCAGTGCGACGCCGATCGCGGCCGCCTTCGGGACGAACGACAGCGTCTGTTCCTGGATCTGCGTCACCGACTGGAACAGCGACACGACGAAGCCGACGATGAGCGCGGTGAGCAGGACGGGCGCGCCGAGCTTCGCGGCGATCGTCATGGCCTGCATGCTGAGTTCAATGATCTTGGTGTCGGTCATCGGAACCCTTCCGTGGATACCCCCCCGCCTCCCGGACGGGGCGGTCAACCTCGATAGCTGGCCACGAGCGCGGTGAGGATCAGTCCCCAGCCGTTGACCAGCACGAACAGTAGGAGTTTGAACGGCAGTGCGATGGTCACCGGTGGCAGCATCATCATGCCCAGCGACATGAGGGTGGCCGAGACGACCATGTCGATCACCAGGAACGGGATGAAGATGACGAAGCCGATGATGAACGCGGCCCGCAGCTCGGAGAGCACGAAGGCCGGGATGAGCGTGGTGAGCGGCACGTCGTCCTTGTTCTTCGGCATCGGCCGGTCGGCGATCTTGGTGAAGAGTGCGATCTCGTCCTTGCGCGTCTGCTTGAGCATGAACGCTTCGAGCGGCTGGACGCCGTCCTTGAAGGCGACGGCCTGGGTCTTCTCGCCCTTGAGGTAGGGCTGCACGCCGTCCTTGTTCATGTCGGAGAGCACCGGCGACATGATGAACAGGCTGATGAACAGCGCCAGGCCGGCGATGACCTGGTTGGGCGGCACGTTGCTGAGGCCGAGCGCGTTGCGGGTGATGCTCAGCACGACGAAGATCTTCGTGAACGCGGTGCAGGTGAGCAGCAGCGCGGGCGCGACGGAGAGCAGCGTCAGCGCGATCAGGATGGTGATCGACTGGCTCGGTTTGACGCCGTCGATGTCGATGTTGACGGTGCCGTCCGGCGACCCGTCGACCACCGGCGCGCTCGGCGGGGCCGGCGGCCGTGGCGTGGGTGCGGCCTCCGCCGCGACGGCCGGGCCGAACAGCAGCACGGCGCACACGAGCGCGACCGCGGCCAGTACGACCCCTTTCACCTGGCGCTCCGGAACACCTTCAGGGCCTGCCCGACGGGGTTCTCGGCCGGCGGCGGCTCCGGGAAGAGCGTGGCGTCGGCGTCGGCGAGGAGGGAGACCCCCGCGTCGCTCACGCCGAGGACGAGCGCGCGATCGGCGACCTTGACCACGGCCACCGAGGATCCGCGACTGAGCTGCTGGCGTGCGACCACGGTGACCGTTCCTCCACCACGGCCGGTGAGCGGGCGTCGGACCAGCCGTGCAATTGCCCAGAGTATTGCCAATACTACTGTGAGTGAGCAGAGAACGCGGAAAGCAAGCTCGATCATCGTGGTTCCCCGGCTCAGGCCCGGTCGCCCGGACCGACGATCTCGGTGATCCGGATGCCGAAGTTCTCGTCGATGACGACCACCTCGCCGCGCGCGATCAACCGGCCGTTGACGAGCAGGTCGGCCGGGCCGCCGGCGGCGCGGTCGAGCTCGATCACCGCCCCGGGGGCCAGCGAAAGGAGCTCGCGCACGCTCATCCGGGTCCGGCCGAGCTCCGCGGTCACCTCCATCTCGACGTCGTGCAGCAGGTCGAACGCCGGCCGTCCGCCGCGTTCGCCGCGCTCCGGCCGAGCGTTGTCGCGGTCCTCGCGGTCGCCGACCACCTCGGCGGCGATGGCGATGCCGACCACCGCCTGCACACCGGCCTCCCCGGTCAGCGGTACGAGCAGCCCGTTGGCGGTGACCAGTTGCCCCATGGCGTCGGCCGGCTCGAGCACCGTGCCCGGGTCGACCACCACCGGGCCGATCGTCGCCGCGGCGGCCTCCAGCGCGGGCCGGACCGCCTGGCTCAGGTCGAGGCTGCCCATGGGGGAGTTGGCCAGCGCCTCGACGAGGTCCTGCGTGACGACGATCGCGACCTCGCCCTGTGCGGCACCGGCGAACCGCGCGCGGACCGCCTGGCCGTCGATGGTGAGCTCGTCGAGGTTCTGCGTGGGCGCACCGACGGAGAGCGGGGAGCTGGCGGGCAGCAGCGCCACGGCGGCCTGCGCGGCCGCCTCTGCCCGACCCAGCAGGGCCTCGTTGGTGGCGATGGTCATCGGCTGGTCTCCTCAGCACGGTTCTTCTGGCCGAGTTGTCCGGAGGGCCGGCTCGTCGGTCGTTGACCCGGCTGCGGGTTGGGCACCACAAGACAGGCCATGCGGTTGCCCTGCGCGCCGGGCACGGCGTACGCGAACGTGATGTCCGCGGTGGTGACGGCCAGCGGGGTCGACGTCGTGTGGGCGAGGGGCACGACGTCGCCGGGGCGCAGGCCGATCAGGTCGGCGGGGTGCATCCGGACCGGCTGGAAGCGCACCGCGACCTCGATCGGGGCGCCTTCGAGGCCGGCGACCACGTTGCGGTAGGCGGCCTCCCGGGCGAGCCGCTGCGCGTCGGTCAGGACGGCGTCACCGCGCTCACCCTGCAGCTTCGGGAAGATCGAGCCGAACGGCAGGCAGACGGTGGCCACGCATTCCTCGGTGCCCACCCGCATCTCGAACGACGACGCGATCACGGCGTCGGAGGCCGCTCCGGCCTGGGCGAACTGGGGATTGTACTCGATCGTGGTCATCTCCGGCCGCAGCGCGACGATGCCCTCGAAGGCGTAGCGGAGCTCGCCGAGCGTGCGATCGATGAGCCCGTGGAGCAGGGGTGTCTCGATGTCGCTCAGCGGTCGCTGCGGCTGTGGGCCGCCGGGGCCGCCCAGCATGTGGTCGATGCAGGCCATGGCGGTGCTCAGGGAGAACTCCAGGATGGCGGTACCGGGCAGTGGGTCGATGGTGAACATCGCGACGATCGTCGGACTGGACAGGCCGCTGATGTACTCGTCATAGGTGAGCTGTTCGATGGAGATCAGGCTGACCTGGGACACGGCGCGCAGGCTCGTGGTCAGCAGCGTGGCGTACTGGCGGGCGAAGGTCTCGTAGGCGATCTGCAGCGTTCGGATGTGCTCCCGGGACAGTTTGGTCGGACGCCGGAAGTCATACGGCTCCGGACCGGAGCTCTTGCCACCGCGCCGGCTCATCTTGCCGGGCGTGCGGCCGCTGCCGGTCGCGGACGAAGACTGCGTCACTCTCCTACCATCGGTCTTTTCGGGTGCAGCTTGACGTAAAACGGCCGAAACGGACCTGGAGGTTTCGCAAAAACCCCCAGATCCGCCCGGTCGGGGCTACTGGATCACGAACGTCGTGAAGTACACGTCCATGACGAGCTTGGTCTTCTTCTCCGTGTACGCCTTGACGATCTTTTCCTTGAGCTCGTGCTTCGACTTCTCGCGGTTGTCGTTGCTCAGCAGCTCCGCCATGTCGCGGTTGCTGTAGAGGGCGATGGCGATGTCGAGGGCTTTGGAGCCGTCGGGGGCTTCGCCGGCGTCGGCGGTGGCCTGGAGGCTGAGTTTGAGTTTGAGGTAGTGGCCGTCGGCGAGGTTGATGGTGACGGCGTCGAGGACGATGACGGCGCCGGGTTCGGGTTCGGGTTCGGCTTTGGTGGTGGTGGGGCGGAACATGAAGTAGCCGCCGGCGCCGCCGCCGATGAGGGCGGTCAGGGCGATGGCCAGGATCATGACGAGTTTCTTTTTGCGGCCCGGTTTGGGGGTGTCCGTGGTGGTCTTGTCGGTGTTGGCCATGTGGGTGCTCCCCTCAGTCGGTGGCTGCCGAGGGCAGCAGGGCGCGGGTGTCGGCGGGCAGGTTGGACATGACGATGATCTCGACGCGGCGGTTGAGGCCGGCGGCGCGTGGGTCGGTGGTGGGGTAGAGGGGTTTGGTGTCGGCGAATCCGGTGGCTTGGAGGCGGGTTTCGGGGATGCCGGCGTCGGTGTGTAGGTGGCGTACGACGGTGGAGGCGCGGGCGGTGGACAGTTCCCAGCCGCTGGGGTAGGTGCCGGTGCCGGCGGTGAGTTGGTTGGTGTGGCCGTCGACTTCGATCGTGTTGGGGAGTGCGGCGATGGCGGGTCCGACCGCGGCGATGATCTGCTGGCCGGTGGGTAGCAGTTGTGCTTGGTTGCCGTCGAAGACGACGGCGGTGGTGACGATGGTGACGACGAGGCCGCGTTCGTCGATGCTGTAGCGGACCTGGTCTTGTAGGCCTTGGCGGGTCAGTTCCGTGGTGATCTGGTGTTTGATCTGCTCGAAGTTCTGGACTTCGCGCTGGGCGGCGCTTTGGCGTTGGGAGGCTTGGGCGCGTTCCTTGGCGGCGACGGCGTCCTGGATGGCGGTGGCGTCGCTGGTGGTGCCGCCGATGCCGGAGGACAGGTCCATGGGGGAGTCGCTGTCGGAGGATTCCATCAGGTTGCTTTCGCCGCCGTTGAAGGCGACGGAGGGGTTGCCGAACCCGACGGCGAGGCCGTTTTTGAGTTCGGTGAATTTTTTCTGGTCGACCTGGGAGATTGCGAACAGGACGATGAACAGGACCATGAGCAGGGTCATCATGTCCGCGTAGGAGACCAGCCACCGCTCGTGGTTCTCGTGTTCTTCTTCTTCGTGGCGCTTGGTGCGCTTGCTGTGTCCGCTGCCTTTGGCCGCGTGTCCGCCACCGCTCACGACGGCCTCCCCTCCGTGGGTGTGTACTGTCCTCGGAGGGGACATCGGCCCGACCGGCCGACGCGTGAGTTGCGGCGGGGTGCAGCGCGGTTAGGTCCTGGCTACGCGGCTTCCTTCTGCTTCGCGGCGCCCGGCGGCAGCAGGCTGCGCAGCTTCTGCGCCACCAGCCGCGGGTTCGCGCCGGCCTGGATGTTGATGATCCCGGCGATGACCAGCTCCATCTGCGCGACCTCCATCTCGGAGATGCGCTTGAGCTTGGCGCCCATCGGCAGCCACAGGACGTTGGCGGACAGCACGCCCCACAGGGTCGCCACGAAGGCGCCCGCGATCAGGTGGCCCAGCTTCTCGGGCTGGCTGAGGTTTTCCAGCACATGGATGAGGCCCAGCACGGTGCCGATGATGCCGACCGTCGGCGCGTAGCCGCCCATGGCGGTGAAGAACGTCGCGGCCTGCTTGTCCGCCTTCTTCTTCGCGTCCACCTCCGCCTCGAGGATGGCGGCCAGCTCCTCGGAGTCGGTGCCGTCGATCGCGAGCTGCAACCCCTTCTTGAGAAAGGGGTCCTGGACCTCCTTCATCGCGTCCTCGAGCGCGAGCAGGCCCTCCCGGCGGGCCTTCTCCGCGAGCTTCACGATGTCCTCGACCAGCGCGTCGGGCGTCGCCGCCTTGCTGAGCAGCACCCGCTTGAACGACTCGACCAGGCCCAGGGTGTCCTTGAGCGTCCCGCCGGCCATCGCGGCGCCCAGCGTTCCGACGAACACCAGGATGAGCGGCGGTAGGAGGAAGATGCTGCCGGGACTGCCGCCCTCGAGGATCTGCGCGGTGAAGACCGCGATGAAGGCCAGCACGATGCCGACGATGGTTGCCGGATCCATACCGCTCAGCGCTCCCGACGGTGCAGACGGACGACGTTGGTCTCCTTGATCCGCTCGGCGGCCGCGTCCGCACGTTCGTCCGGAGTCTGCCCGGCCAGGTGCTGGGCGTCGGCGACGACCGAGGCCCGGTACTGCCTGATGAGCGCGACCAGCTCCGGCAACGACTCGGCGACGATGTACTTGGTTCCGTCGACGAGCGTGATGACGGTGTCCGGGGTGCAGTCGGCCCGCTCGATCAGGTCGGGATTGAGCGCGAACACCGGGCCGTTGAGGCGGGTGAGCAGGATCAAGGAGCCCTCCTAGGAACTACCGCTTGAGGTTGACCAGCTCCTGCAGCACCTCGTCCGACGTGCTGATGACCTTCGAGTTCGCCTGGAAGCCGCGCTGCGCGACGATCAGGTTGGTGAACTCCTGCGCCAGGTCGACGTTGGACATCTCGACCGCGCCGCTCTGCAGCGTGCCGAGGCCGACGGTGCCGGGCGCGCCGACCTGGGCGAGGCCGGAGTTCACGGTGAACCGGTAGAGCGAGTCGCCGACCTTCTCCAGGCCGGGCGGGTTGTTGAAGTTGGCCAGGGCGAGCTGCGCGACGGTCTGCTTGTTGCCGTTGGAGAAGATGCCGACCAACTGCCCGTCGGGGTTGATGGTGAACGACTGCAGCGTCGCGGCCGGTGCGCCGTTCTGGCTCAGCACGTTGACGGTCGTGTCGCCGGTGTACTCGGTGAGCCCGGCCAGGTCGACCGTCACGCCGTTACCGTCACTGTCCGGGTCGTAGACCAGGCCGACCTTGGTGTTGCCTTCCGAGTCCGTGTAGGTCGGGCCGGTGATCTGGCCGTCCGGCCCGAACGTGACGCTGACCGGTGCCGACGGCGTGGTGCCGTCGCTGACGCTGACCTCCCAGCCCGCCGCCGTCCGCTCGAAGTTGGTCGTCAGCGTCACCACGTTGCCCTGCACGTCGTACGTCTGGATCGACCGCGGGATCGTGGTGTTCACCGGCGCGTTCGCCGGCACGTTGCCCGCGATCACCATGGTGGTGGTGGCCCGCGGCGCGATCAGCGTGCCCATCGGCAGCCGGATGTCACCGATCGGCGCGTTGGTGTTGACCACGCCGTTGACGGCGGGCCAACCCTGCACGGCGGCGCCGGTCGGGGTGACCAGCTTGCCCTCGGCGTCGAAGTTGAACGCGCCGGCCCGGGTGTAGAGCTGCTCGTTGACCGAGTTGACCACGAAGAAGCCGTCGCCGGAGATCATCACGTCCGTCGCGCGGCCGGTCGTCTGCGCGGAGCCCTGTACGAAGCTGGTGTTGATCGCGCCGAGTCGCACACCGAGGCCGACCTGCGCCGGGTTGGTGCCGCCCTGCCCCGGCTGCGGCGCGCCCGCGGCGCGCATCATCTGGCTCAGGGTGTCCTGGAAGACCGTCTGCGACGACTTGAAGCCCACGGTGTTGACGTTGGCGATGTTGTTGCTGGTGACGTCCATCATCTGCTGGTGCGCGCGCAGGCCGCTGATGCCGGAGAAGAGTGAGCGAAGCATTGGGGTGGGGTTCCTTTCGACAGCGGGTTGTCAGGACGCCGGGGTTGCCGGGGTTACCGGGGTTTGGCGGACTTCCTTGACCGCCGAGAGCGCGACGTCCGTGTCGCCGACCCGAACGGTGGGGCTGCTGCCCGCGAACGTGGCCGACGACACCACGCCCGAGTGCTCCTTGCCCTCCGCGTCGGTGTACGTGACCGTCCTGCCGATGAGGTTGCTGGCACCGAGCTGTAGCTGCGCGTTGAGCAGGTTCTGCTCCATGGTCGCCATGTCGGTGAGCTTCTCGACCACGGTGAACTGCGCCGTCTGCGCCAGGAACTCGGTGTTCTTCATCGGCGCGGTCGGATCCTGGTTCCGCAACTGCGCGACGAGCAGCTTGAGGAACGCGTCCCGGCCCAGGTCGCCGCCGGGCTTGGCGGGCTTGGCGGGATCGTCGCTGTCCTGCTTCTTGGCCGGCGCGTTCGTCTTCGGCACGTAGTCGCTGACGTTCCCGCTGACCGGGGTCGGCGTGGTGATGGCTGTGTCTCCTTCGCTCAGACGCGCAGATCCAGCGCGCCGGTCGCGTCCTCCGTCACCGGCTGCGTCCCCCGATCGGGGGTTTCCGCGCGACGTTCGGGCGCACGCTGGTCAGATCGACCCCCGGGGTGCCAACCTGAGAATTGTTGCGGCGGGTTGCCACCCGGGGACGATTGCTGGTGCAGGTCCAGCTCGCAGCCGCCGAATCCGGCCTGCTGGAGGTCCTGTCGGAGCTCGGGCAGCGCGGCCTGCAACGCCGCCCGCCCGGCGTCGCTGCCGGCCTGCAACTGCACGGTGATCGCGCCGCCGCGCACCTCCGCGACGATGCTCACCGCCCCGAGCTCCCCGGGGTCGAGATGGATGGTCATCCGGTGCACCCCGTCGGGCCCCTTCCGAAGGGGCGTGAGGACCATCGCGACCTGCCCGGCGATGGCCGCCTGAGGCAGCGGTACCTGCTGAGCCCCCGCCCCGCCCGCCGCCGTCACCTGCTGGCCCGGCGGCGTGCCCACGCGGTCTCCGGCGAGGGCGGCACCCATGGCGGCGTCGGCCGCGGGCCGTCCCGGCTGGGCCACGTCTATCGTCTCCTGCCGGCCGCCGGCCGCGGTGGCCTGGTCCTGGGCCGTGTCCTCGACGGCGGGTCCGCTCCAGGCGGCGACACTCTCGCCACGGCGGTGCGCCGCGCCCGCCACGGCCGCGGCCGCCTGCCCGCCGCCGGTGAGGCCGTGCTGCCCATCGCGGGTGGTGGGGCCGGTCTGGACGACCCCGCCGGTCGGATAGCCGTTGCCCTGGGCGGTGTTGTTCTGAGCGCTGCCCTGGGCGGTGTTCTGGGCACTGTTGTCCTGGGCGGAGTTGTCCTGGGCGGAGTTGTCCTGGGCGGTGCTGTTCTGGGCGGTGCTGTTCTGGGCGCCGCTGCCCTGGGCGCCGCTGCCCTGGCCGCCGTCGGCCGCTGCCGCACCGGTGACGCCCGGCCCAGCGGCCTGCGTCCCGCCACTGCCGGCGTCGCCACCCGCTCCGGTGCGCTGCGGCTCTCCACCGGCGAGCCGCTCCCCGACGCCGGCGGCCGGCTGGCCCGCGGGGTCGGTGTTCGCCTGCTCGGTGCCACCGGTGCCGGCCGACCGGGCCGCGCCGATGTCATCCGGTGACCCGGCCGCGCCGCCGTCCGGTGCGCCCGTCACGGTGCCACGAGGCGTGCCCGTCACAGCGCCGCCAGGCGTGCCCGTCGCACTACGTTCCGGTGCGTCCGTCGCGCCGGTGTTCGGTGTGTCTGTCGGGGTGCTGCCCGTTGCGCCGGTCGCGCCGCTGTTCGGTGCGTTCGTGGCGCCGGTGTTCGGTGTGTCTGTCGGGGTGCTGCCCGTTGCGCCGGTCGCGCCGCTGTTCGGTGCGTCCGTCGCGCCGGTGTTCGGTGTGTCTGTCGCGGTGCTGCCCGTTGCGCCGGTCGCGCCGCTGTTCGGTGCGTCCGTCGCGCCGGTGTTCGGTGTGTCTGTCGCGGTGCTGCCCGCTGCGCCGCTGTTCGGTGCGTTCGTGGCGCCGGTGCTCGGCACGCCCGTCGCGGCGCCGCTCGCTGCGCCGGTCGTGGCACTGCCCGGCGCCTCCGTCGTGGTAGTGGCCGGCGCGTCGGTGGTGGCGCCCGGCGCCGCCGCACCGGAGGCGCCTGCCGCACCGGTCGCGGCGCCTTCCGTGACCGTCGGTGCGCCTGTTGCGGCCGGTGTGCCGGGCACGGTGCCGCCCGGCCCGGCGACGGAGGCTCGGGTACCTGTCGGGCTGCTGCCGGACAGGCCTGTCAGCCGCACGGTGCCGTCGGGGCCGGTGCCGTCCGTCCCGTCGGCGGCCCCGGTACCCGGTACGGCAGGACCGTTCGGCCCGTCCGCGGCCGTCGCGCCGCCCGGGGTTCCGGCAGCGGTGCCGGGCCGGTGCGACGCGGCAGCCGTGCCGCCCGGCACGGTGCCGACGCCATCCGGCCGACCGACGACCGCGGTTCCGGTGGTCATGCCGGCGGTGGTCATGCCCCTGATGGCGGATGCGGCGATCGTGGTCCCGGCAGCCGTCGTTCCAATGGTCATGCTTTCAGGGGCCGTAGCCCCCGCGACCCTGGTTCCAGCCGTCGCGGCTCCTGCGGTCGTGGTTTCCGCGGTCGTGGTTTCCGCGGTCGGGGTTCCGGCAGTCGTCGTGCCGGTGGCCGAGGTCCCGGTCGTGGTTGTCCCGTCGGGCGCCGGTCCGTTGGTCACAGTGCCGTTCGGGGCCGTGGCCGGGACGGGCGGCCGTGCGCCGTTTGGTTGCCGGACGCCGGCCGGGACGTCCGTCCTGCCGATGGCCGGACCCGCTGCGGCGCCGGCGGGCGGCGCGCCGGCGGGCGAGTTGCTCCAGGAGCGCGCCGACTCTGCGGGTCCGGGAGCGTTCCGGTCGATTCGGCCCGGCCCGCCGGCCTGTGCCGACTCGATCCGGGCCGACTCGATCCGGGTCGATTCGGGCCGTGCTGTCTGCCGCATGCTTTCCGGCTGTCGCCAGCCGCCGGCCTGGAACGCCTCCGCCGCAGACCTCCGGAGCGCCTCTTCCCGGGCGCGGCGGTCGGACGCCGCCTCGGCCGAGCGGCGGTCCGCGGACGCGTCGGCCGAGCGGCGTGCGGCAACCGCGTCCGCCGCATGCTGGTGGTCGAGATCCCGGCGTTCGGCAAGGGGCCGCGCCCGTCCGCGGTCCGTCGCGAAGCCACCGGAGGGCGGCGAGCCGCGGTCCCGGCCGTCGCGGGCGCCGTGCACCGGGGCGCCCTCCGAGAGGCGGCCGTGGACGGCCGCGGCCAGGGCTGCCGCGAAGGCGTCGTCCTGGGTCGGGGCCGGTTCGGCGCCGCGGGACTGCGGTGCGGTGCCGGCCCGGGTAGCGGGCAGGGGAGCGGTCGTCACGCGAACCCCCTCGCCGTCAACTGTGCCATCGCCGCCTTCACCTTCGGCACGTACGCCTGGGTCTCGGGGAACGGGGGAATGCCGCCGTACCGGCTCACCGCGCCGCCGCCGGCGTTGTACGCGGCCAGGGCCAGGTCGAGGTCGCCGAACCGGCGCAGATTGCCCGACAGGAGCCGGGCCGCGCCGTCCACGGCCTGTCGCGGGTCCAACGCGTCGACGCCGAGGCCGCGTGCGGTCGCCGGCATGATCTGCATCAAGCCTTGGGCGCCGGCACGGCTGACCGCCGACGGGTTGAAGCCGGACTCCACCTTCGCCACGGCGGCGAGCAGCGCCGGCGACAGGTCGTACCGCGCGGCGGCCTGCTGGAACAGGTCGGCGTACGGGACGTTGCCGGTCAGCGCCGCCGGGCGCATCGCCGACGCGGCCACCGAGGCGGGCGCGAGCGGCTCCGTGGCCGACGGCAGGATGCGCCGGATCGCGGTCGGCGTCGTGGTCACGTCCTGGACCTTCACGACGTCGCCCGAGTGCGGTGCGACGATCATCCTGCCGCCGCCCGCGTAGATGCCGATGTGGTCGACCGGGCTGCCGAACGCGAGCAGGTCGCCCGGGCGGGCCTGGGCGAGCGATGCCACGGCCGTGCCCGCGCGGGCCTGGTCCCGGGCCACCCGGGGAAGGCCGACCCCCAGGTCGGCGTAGACCCGCTGGACCAGTCCCGAGCAGTCGAGGCCGCGCTCCGGCGTGTTGCCGCCGAAGACGTACGGCGTGCCGAGGTACTTCCGCGCGGTGGAGACCACGTCGGCGCCGGTGACCGCGCCGCTCTCGGGCGTGGCCATCGTGGACTCGAGCGCCGCCGCGAACGCGTCGCCCGACGCCGCCGCCGGAGGCCGGGAGAGGCCCATCATGCCGCGGATCTCGGCGATCCGCGTCTGCATGTCCAAAACCGTCACGCGTCCTCCACTTCGTTCCGGCCGCCTGACGTCACACCGAGCCCATGGTGACCGGCCCCTCCGTTGCGCTCCGGAACGGTCACGCGACCTCCGCTGCGCTCCGGCCGCCTGACCTCCACCCTGAGCCCATGGTGACCGGCCCCTCCGCTGCGCTCCGGACCGGTCACGCGCGGGGCTCCTTGTGCGCGGCGGCGGTGGTCAGGTCGTCGATGGCCTTCTCCTCGGCGGCCTGCCGGGTGCGCTTGCGGGTCGCGTCGTGCCGTTCCTGGAGCTTCTCGATCGTGCGCCGCTGCACGGCCGCCTCGGTCAGGTCGCGCAGGCGGTCCTCGACGGTCTCCTCGGCGAGCCGGCGCACGCCGATCGCGGCGGCGAGCTCGCCCGCGACCGCCTGGCGTGCGGTCAGCGTGGCCGCGAACGCCGCCGAGGTGGCCGCGTCGGGCACCCTGCGCCCGTCGAGGTCACGCTCCCGCGCGCGGACCATCTCCACCGCCGTGGTGGCGTCGGCACGTGCGCGTACCACCGCTGCTTTCGCGGCATCTTCCTGTGCCTTGCGGGCCCGAAGGACCGCGGCCAGCCGGAATCCACTCTTGGCCATCAGCCACCCGCCACCAGTGCGTCGAGCGTCTCCCACGCCCGGGGCGCCGGGGTGGTGTCGTCCATGTCCTGCCGGAGGAAGTCGTTGATCTGCGGCCAGAGCTGGCGCGCGCGGTCCGCGTCGGGGTTGGTGCCCGCGACGTACGCGCCGATCTCGACCAGTTCGCGCACGTCGCGGTGGGCGGCCAGCATGCGCCGCAGAACGGTTGCGTTCGCGCGCTGCTCGCGGGTCGTGACCGCGTTGGCGACCCGGGACACCGACTCCAGGACGTCGATGCTGGGGAAGTGGCCGGACGTGGCCAGCCGCCGGTCGAGGGTGATGTGGCCGTCCAGGATGGACCGGGCCGCGTCGGCGATCGGCTCGTTGTGGTCGTCGCCCTCGACGAGCACCGTGTAGAGGCCGGTGATGCTGCCGACCGGCGCCGGGCCGGCGCGCTCGAGGAGGCGCGGCAGCAGTGCGAAGACGCTCGGCGGATAGCCGCGCGTCGCGGGCGGCTCGCCGGCGGACAGGCCGACCTCGCGCTGCGCCATCGCGGTGCGCGTGAGGCTGTCCATGAGCAGCAGCACGTCGGCGCCGCCGTCGCGGAAGAACTCCGCGACGCGGGTCGCGACGAAGCCCGCCCGCAGGCGGACGAGCGGCGGCTGGTCGGAGGTCGCGATCACCACCACCGAGCGGGCCAGGCCCTCGGGGCCGAGGTCGTTCTCGATGAACTCGCGGACCTCGCGGCCGCGTTCGCCGACCAGCCCGATCACCGAGATCTCGGCGTCGGTACCGCGGGTGATCATCGACATCAGGCTGCTCTTGCCGACGCCGCTGCCGGCGAAGATGCCGACGCGCTGGCCCCGGCCGCACGGCACGAGGGTGTCGAGGGCGCGCACGCCGAGCGACAGCGGCTCCTGGACCCGGCCGCGGGCGAGGGCGTCGGGCGCGTCGTTCTCGACGGAGACCTGTTCGAGGCCGAAGAGCGCGGGCCCGCCGTCCATCGGCCGGCCGAGCCCGTCGAGCACGCGGCCGCGCAACTGTTCGCCGACGGCGATCCGCAGCGGCCCGCCGGTGCTTCGCACCGGGCTGCCGGCCCCGATCCCGGTGAGCGGGCCGAGCGGCAGGCAGGCGAGCCGGTCGCCCTCGATCGACACGACCTCGGCGGGCACCGGCGGCATCCGCTCGGGATCGCCGATCTCGACCAGGTCGCCGACGCGGCCCTCGATCCCGGTCACGGTGACGGACAGGCCGACGATCGAGCTGACCCGGCCGGTCACGCGGGGACGGGCGGCCTGCCGGGCCGCCGCGAACCGCTGTCGCAGCGCCGATGTCAGTGTCACTGTTCGAGTACCTCCCGCACCCGTTCGAGCGCCGGCCCCAGCCGCGCGTCGATCGTCGTGGCGTCGCACACCGCAACGGCGTCGCCCGACTGGAGGGCCGGGTCCTCGACGAGGGTCACCGTGCGGCCGTCCATGACCAGTTCCGTACGGCCAATCGTCAGCCGGTCGGCCGGGTTGAGCCGTACGGTCACCGGACTTGCCGACGGCGCGAGCGCGAGGGCCCGCGTGAGCGCTTCCCGGCCCGGCTCGGCGGTGGTGCGCAGCTCGCGGCCGAGCACCGCCTCGGCGAGCGCGAACGCGGACTCGACGATCTGTGCCTCGATGTCGTGCGCGGCGGGCACGGCGCGGCGCTCGAGGGCGTCGGCGGCGGCGCCGAGCGCCTTCAGCGCCCGGTCGACCCGGCGGCGGTGCATCTCGGCGACCTCCGCGGCCTCGGCGGCCATCCGCTCGGCCTCGGCGGCGGCGCCGGCGTGCGCCTCCCGGCGGCCCTGCGCCCAGCCCGCGGCGTATCCGACGGCCTCCGCCTCGGCGCGCATCCGGGCGACGAGGCCGGGCGGCAGCGTCTCCCGCTCGCTGAGGTCGACGTCGAACCGGGCCGGCGGGGCCGCACCGGCACGGTCGTCGCGCAGGACGTGCTCGCCGAACCGTACCGTCGCCGGCTGCTCCGGCGGCGGGAACGCCCGTGTCGCCGGGGTCACGGGCGGCGGTGGCGGCGGCGGGAAGGCCGGCCGCGGCTTGCCCGGCCGCTTCCGCGGCGGCGGGAAGGCCGGCTCGTAGTCAGCCGACGAACTCATCGTCATCGCCCCTGCGGATCACGATCTGTCCGGACTCCTCCAGGGTGCGGATGGCCTGGACGATCTTGGCTTGCGACTCCTCGACGGTACGCAGACGCACCGGGCCGAGCATCTCGATCTCGTCGGCGAGGTTCTCCGAGGCCCGCTCCGAGAGGTTCTTCATGACCTTCTGGCGGACCTCCTCGCGCACGCCCTTGAGCGCCGTGGCGAGGTCGTTGGTCTCGACCTGACGCAGCACGAGCTGGATGGAGCGGTCGTCGAGGGAGACGATGTCCTCGAACATGAACATCTTCGACCGGATCTCCTCGGCGAGCTCCGGGTTGCGCCCGGCGAGGCCCTCCAGGATGAGCCGTTCGGTGGCCCGGTCGGTCCGGTTGATGATCTCGACCAGCGGCTCCAGGCCGCCGACGTTGGACAGGTCGTTGGGCTGGAGCACCGACGACATCTTGCGTTCCAGCGTCGCCTCGACCTGGCGGATGATGTCGGGCGAGGTGCGGTCCATGACGGCGATCCGGTGCGCCACGTCGGCCTGGAGCTCCGGCGGGAGGCCGGAGAGGATCTGCGACGCCTGGGTCGCGGTCATGTGCGCGAGCACGAGGGCGATCGTCTGCGGGTGCTCGTCCTGGAGGAACGACAGGAGCTGCCGCGGATCCGCCTGGGTCAGGAACCCGAACGGTACGTCCAGGAAGACGGTGTTCAGCCGGTCGACGATCTCGCCGGCCCGCTCCCGGCCGAGCGACGCCTCCAGCAGGTCCCGGGCGAAGTCCATGCCGCCCTGGCCCACGTACTTGTGGCCGGTCGCCATGTCGTGAAACTCCGCGAGCACCGTGTCGGCGATGTCGACCTCGACCTGGCCCAGGCGCACGATCTCGGCGGTGAGCTCCTCGACCTCGGCCTCCCGGAGGTGCGACATGATCTTGGCGGCGTCCTCCTTGCCCATCTGCACGAGCAGGATGGCGGCCTTGCGCAGACCCGTCATCTCACCCGTGGTCATGGATCACCGCCCTAGCCACGCCGGTCCGCGAGCCAGCCGCGCAGCAGTTGTGCCACCTCGTCGGGCTGCTTCTCCACCATGGTCGTCAGGTCGCGGAACCGGCCGTCGCGGTCGAACTCGTCGCCCGGCGCGCCGCCGCCCTCCAGCGCCGGGGCCCCGCCCGGGCCGCCGCCGCCTTCCAGCGCGAGCTTCGCGCGGGCCGCCTCGATCGCGGCCTGCATCTCCTCCAGCGCGGCGTTCTGCTCCTCGGTGAGCTTCAGCTTCTCCGCCTTGCGCTTCTTGCGCTGCCGGAGCGCGGCCACGATCAGCAGGATCAGCAGCGCGAGGACGATCGCGCCCATCTGGACGTACTGCTGCCGCACCTCCGCCTGCTGCTGCTTGGTGGCCTCCGCCTGCGCGTTCTGCTCGGCCTCGGCGGTGCTGGTGTCGAAGGCCATCGAGCTGACCGCGATCTGGTCGCCGCGGGTCGCGTCGAGCCCGACCGCCGAGGACACCAGTTGCTGCAACTGCGCCTCGTCGATCCGCGCCTTCGAGCTGTCGACGATGACCGCCACGGCGAGCTTCTTCACCGCGCCGGGGGCCGATTTGCGGGTCTCGGTGACCATGCCGACCGCGTTGTTGCGGGTCTCCGTCGTCTGCTGGTACTGCCCGTCGCCGCCGGCACCGGTGCCGTTGGGGACCTGGATGTTGTCCGGCCCGAGCACACCCCCGACCGGGGTGCCGTTACCACCCGTGTACTGCTCCGACTTCTTCGACTCCGACAGCGGCGGCACGGCCGGATCCGCGACGTACCGCTGCGTCTTCGTCTCGGTGTTGTCGAAGTCCAGGTCGGCGGTGACGTTGACGACCGAGTGTCCCGGCCCGACGACGGTGTCGAGCATGTGCTGCAACGCGGTGTTGAGCCGTTGCTCGTACGCGCCGGTCAGACCGGCGGCACCGTCCGCTCCCGTTGCGCCGCCGCTGTCGCCGGAGCTCGACAGGACCTTGCCGTTGGCGCCGACGACGGTGACCGCGTTCGGCTCCATCCCTTCCACGCTGGAGGACACGAGGTGGATGATCGAGGTCACCTTGTCGCCGGAGAGCGGCTTGGTGCCGGTGTCCACGAGCACCGACGCCGTCGGCGGCTGCTGCTCGTCGGTGAAGACGTCCTTCTGCGGGATCGCGAGGTGTACCGTCGCCGCATTGACCCCGTCGATCGACCGGATCGTCTTGCCCAGCTCACCTTCCAGCGCCCGCCGGTAGGTCACCTGCTGCATGAACTCGCTCGTCATGACGCCCTGCTTGTCGAGCAGGGCGTAGCCGGCGTCACCCTCGGCGGGCAGGCCGGCGCCGCTCATCGAGATGCGCAGGGCATAGACCTGGTCGCTGGGCACCATGATGGTGCCGCCGCCGTCGGTGATGGAGTACGTCACGCCCTCGGCGTTGAGCCGGTCGACGATCGCACTCGCGTCCGCGGCCGCCAGGTTCGAGAACAGCGGGGCCATCGTGGGCTTGCCCGCCCACGTCGCGAAGAAGTACCCGCCGATGGCCAGCGCCAGCACGGCGACGACGGTGACCGCCTTCTGCCCCGGCGTGAACGACTTCCAGCCGTCGGCGCCACGGCGGCCGAGCGCGGTGAGCCGCTCGCGCATCAGGCCTGCATCCTCATGATCTCGTTGAACGACTCGAGGGCGCGGTTGCGCACGGCGGCGGCGAGGCTCGTCGCGAGACTCGCCTGGGTCGCCGCGATCATGTAGTCGTGCACGTCGGTGAGCCGGCCGGTGGCGGCCTGGACGGCCAGCCCGTCGGCGGTGTCCTGGACCTGCTGGAGCCGTTGCAGGCCCTGCGCCACCATCGCGCCGAAGTCCACGCCGCCGGCGGTGCCGCCGGTCTCGCCGCCGCTGCCGGACGAGGCGGTGACGGGGGAGAGGCCGGAGACGGCCCCGATGGGAGCGATCGCGTCGATGGACACGGGGATCAGCCCTTCCCGATCTGGATCGCCGCCTGGTACGCGTCTTTGGCGCGGTCCACGACGGTCAGGTTCGCCTGGTAGGCCCGCTGCGCCATGATCATCTGGGTCATCTGCGTGCCGAGGTCGATGCTGGGGTACTTCACGTAGCCCTCCCGGTCGGCGAGGGGATTGTCCGGCTCGTACACCAGCCGGCCCTTGGCGTCGCCGAGCGCGGTGCCGGCCACGACCGCCCCGCCCTCGCCCGATCCGTAGCCGACGGCCTGCGCCTGCACGTACCGCGCCCGGAACACCTCGCCGTTCGTGGACACCGCGTCGTTGATGTTCGCGACGTTGTCCGCGATGGCGTCCAGCCACTTGCGGTAGACGGTCACACCGGTGCCGGCGATGCCGATCGCGCTGAAGATGGTCATGATCAACCCCTGATCGCGGTGCGCAGCAGGACGAACTTGTCGTCGGTGGCGCGCAGCATCGTCTGGTACCGCAGATTCGTGTCGATGTTCGAGAGCACCTCGTGGTCGAGGTTCACGTTGTTGCCGTTCTCCCGGGTCGGCTCCAGCGATCTGGCCACCCTGACGGGTGCGTTGCCGGGCTCACCCGCCTCGACAGCGGTGCGCAACGCGTCCTCGAACTGGACCCGGCCGGCGAGAAACCCCGGCGTCTCGATGTTGGCGATGTTGTCGGCGATCACCCGCTGCCGCTTGGCCAGCCCGGTGAGGGCGCTGTGCAGGGCGACCGACGTGACGTCTTCGAACACGGACCGAACTCCCGTCGGTGTGTCGCCGGTCCGTGGCGCAACTGATGAGCGATCCTTGCTCGTTGGGCACATCGGCGCCCGGGGTCGTATGTTGAGGCAGTTCGGTGTGCCGGTTGGTTGCCGCTTGGTTGCCGGTCGGTGGCAGGTCGGTGGCGGTTCGGGGCTTTCGTCTCACCCGTCACGGGTGTCAGGGAGAACCCCGAATGCCCCCACCGGGCGGATCCGGGTGGGAGCGGGGTCCGGCCCGGATGTTCGCGGCGCCGCCGATCCATAGCGTCGTCGGCGTGGAGAAGAGACCGCTTACAGTTCGGGTGGCACGGTGGAGTGCCGAGCATCCTTGGCGCGCGATCGCACTGTGGGTCGTGTTCGTCGCCGTGTGCTTCGTCGGCGGCAACATGGCGGGGACCGTCGAGGCGACCAGCACCGACCAGGCGATCGGTGAGTCGGGCCGGGCCGACGTCATCGTCAAGGACGGCGACTTCGACGCCCCGGCCGCCGAGAGCGTGCTGATCACCGCGCCGTCCGGCGCCCTCGACCCGGCCGAGGCCCGGGCCGCCGCCGACGACGTGACCGCGACGATGAAGGCCCTGCCCGAGGTCGCGGAGGTGAGCCCGCCGCTGCCGTCGCACGACAACAGCGCGCTGCTGGTGCGGGTGACCATGAGCGGCGACCCCGAGACGGCGCGGGAGCGGCTCGCGCCGCTGCGCAAGGCCACCGAGGAGGTGCAGCGCCGCCACCCCGGCCTGCGGGTCGAGGAGACCGGCGGCCCGTCCATCGGTCAGGCCATGGACGACACGCTCGGCAAGGACTTCAAGCGGGCCGAGTTTCTGAGCCTGCCGGTGACGTTCGCGATCCTCATCGTGGCGTTCGGCGCGCTCATCGCCGCCGGTGTGCCGGTCCTGCTGGCACTGTCGTCGGTCGCCGCCGCGCTCGGCCTCTCGACGCTCGCCTCGCACCTGGTGCCGTCGACCGACACCACCGCCAGCGTCATCCTGCTCATCGGCATGGCCGTCGGCGTCGACTACTCGCTGTTCTACCTGCGCCGTGAGCGCGAGGAGCGGGCGAAGGGCCGCAAGCACCTCGACGCCGTCGAGATCGCGGCCGAGACCTCCGGGCACGCCGTCGTCGTCTCCGGCATCGCCGTGACGATCTCGATGGCCGGCTTGTTCCTCGCCGGTGACGTCGTCTTCTCGTCGCTCGCCGTCGGCTCGATCCTGGTCGTCCTGGTGGCCGTGCTCGGCTCGCTGACCGTGCTGCCGGCGCTGCTGTCCAAGCTCGGCCGGTGGATCGACCGTCCCCGGGTGCCGGTGCTGTGGCGCCTGACCCGGCCGCGCGCCGAGGGCACCGGCGGCCGGTTCTGGTCCTTCATCCTGCGGCCGGCGATCCGCAAGCCCTTCCTGACGCTCACCGTCTCGGTGCTGGCGCTGCTGGCCCTGGCCGCACCCGCGATCAGCATGCGGCTGGCCTTCCCCGGCATGGAGGACCTGCCGCGCACGACGCCGACGATGCGGGCGTACGACCGGCTGGTGCGGGCGTTCCCCAGCAACGGCACCACGCACACCGTCGCGGTCCGGGTGCCCGACGGGCAGCGACCGGCGGTCGAGCGGGCGCTGGACACGCTCGCGCGGAAGGCCGCGGCGGACCCGCTGTTCGCGCCGCTGGACGAGGCGCCGGACGTCCGGTTCTCGGCCGACGGCAAGGTCGCCACGCTCGAGGTCGCCACCCCGTTCACCGGCCGGTCGGACCAGGCCAAGGAGTCGCTGACCCGGCTGCGCACGCAGCTCGTGCCGCAGACGCTGGGCCAGGTGCCCGGCGCCGAAACGGCCGTCGGCGGGTTCGTCGGCGCCGACGTCGACTACGCCGGCCACGTGAAGCACAACCTGCCCTACGTCATGGGCTTCGTGCTCGTGCTGACCTTCCTGGTGATGGCATTCACGTTCCGCTCGGTGGTCGTCGCCCTGACGTCCATCGCGCTGAACATGCTGTCCGCCGCGGCGTCGTACGGCCTGGTGGTGCTGATCTTCCAGAACACCTGGGCCGAGGGCATCCTCGGATTCACCTCGATGGACGCGGTCGTGTCCTGGCTACCGCTGTTCCTCTTCGTGGTGCTGTTCGGCCTCTCGATGGACTACCACGTCTTCGTGGTGAGCCGGATCCGCGAGGCGGTCGACCGGGGCATGCCGACCCGGGCGGCGGTGGCGCACGGCATCACCGGCTCGGCCGGCGTCGTGACCAGCGCGGCGATCGTGATGGTGGCGGTGTTCTCCATCTTCGCGACGCTGAGCACGATCGACATGAAGCAGTTGGGTGTCGGCCTGGCGGCGGCGATCCTGCTCGACGCGACCGTCATCCGGGCGGTGGTGCTCCCGTCGCTGATGACCCTGCTGGGCAACGCGAACTGGTGGGCCCCGCGCTTCATGCGCCGCCGCCCGCCGGCCGCCCACCGCGCCCGGATCGTCGAGGGCGAACTGGTCGGCTCCCCCCACTGACACTCGCCAACCATTGTGCGTCGATCTTGCAGTTGTGGTGCCTAACAAAACGGGCATTCTGGGAGTGTCCCGGCACCACAACTGCAAGATCGACGCGGTGGGGCGGGGTGGGGTGGGGCGGGGTGGGCGGGGGGGTTTTCTCAACGATGCGGGACGGGTGCCGATGGGGAGCGTGTGCGGAACAACACACGCCGGGCGGTCGTCGCTGTCATCCTGCCGTCCCGCGACGCCATCGCGTACCGTCGCTGCGCCAATCTTGCCCGGCAGGTGGCCGCCCGCGGGTGGGACGTGCTCACCGTCGAGCCGGTGCGGGCCGAGCAACCGGCACTGCGGGAAGTCGGGCTGGACCAAGGGGTCCGGAAGTTCCTGCTCGAGGTCGCCAACCCGGAGCCGTTCCACGGTGACACGCCTGCCGAAAGGCTGCTCGCCGAGCTGCTAGTCGACTGGCCCGTCGACGCCGTCCACGTGCACCTCGCCGGGGAACTGGTCGACGCCGCGGTGCTGGAACGCGTGTGGCTGCTCGGCATCCCGCTCGTCACCAGCGTCCACGCCGGCTGGCAGCCACCGCGTGGCGAGTCCGCCCTGGCCTTCCTCGCCGACCAGTTCACCCGGGCCGACCTCGTCTGCGTCGCCGACCACCGCGGCCTCCAGGCGGACTGGCTCGACCCGGGCAGCCCGGTCCTCGACCACTCCAGCCCGCGGGCCGGCAAGGGGTGGGCCGACGTGTACCGCGAGCTCGCCGGCGAGCTGGAACCGCCGGAGACCGACCTGACGATGAGCGTCGTGGTCACCACCTACCAGCGGCCCGGGCCGTTGCACGAGTGCCTCGCCGCGCTGTGCCGGCAGACGCTGCCCCGCGAACGGTTCCACGTGGTGGTGGTCGACGACGGGTCCGCGGAGAGCGCCGAGCCGATCGTGCTGCCGTTCCTGGACCGGCTCGACCTCACCTTCATCCGGCTCGACCGGAACGTCGGCCTCGGCGAGGCCCGCAACGTCGGCGTCGAGGCGAGCCGCGGCGACATCCTGTTCTTCCTCGACGACGACGACGAACCCGCGCCGCGCTGCCTCGCCGAACACCTGCGCACGTACCTCGAACACGGCGACGAGGTCGACGCCGTCCTCGGCTGGACCGGCCCGACCGCCGACCGCGCCACCAGCGTCGAGGCCTGGCTGGCGTTCCGCGGCACGGTCTACATGAGCCACGAGGGCCTGCGGCACCTGAGCGTCGGCGACTGGTACCAGTTCTGGGGCGGCCGCTCGACGATCCGCCGTTCGGTGCTCGGCGACACCCGCTTCGAGGTCTCGTTCGCCGAGGACGCGGACCTCGCGTACCGTCTCGCCGGCAAACCCCGCGGCCTGAGGGTCGTGCACAACCGGCACGCCGTGCAGCGGGTCCGGATCGGGCTCGACGCGCTGTCGCTGATGCGCCGCGCCGGGCGCGTCGGCCAGGCCCGGGCACACCTCGCCGAGCGGCATCCGGCGCTGCGCACCCACCCGGCGTTTCGCAGCAGCACGTATGAGGCCACGGCGCGCAAGCTCGCCCGCCGGGCCGACGCCCGGCTGCGGCTACTCACCGCGAACTGGCCGACGACCCTGGAGGAGCTGCGGAAGCTGCCGGACCCGCACGGCAAGGGCACGCTGCTCGACCGGCTGCACTCCGACCTGCTGACGGTCAGCTCGATCGAGGCGAGCCTCGGCTGGCTGCTGGTCGCCCGCCGGGCGGCGGCCCGGGAGGAGGGCCGGCCGCTGCGGGTCGGCATCAGCGCGTTGTCGCCGCTGCTGAGCGAGGTGGCGCGGGCGCTGGCCGACGCGCCGGAGCATGCGGCGGTACTGGTCGTGGGTGTGCCCCGAGAAGGCCGAGCGCCGAAGGCGTCGACCGGCATCGGATCGGACGGCCACACGTTCAGCGGCGTCGGGGACGTCGAGGTGCTCGCCTGCGACGACGCCGACGACCTGTGGCGGGCGTGCGACGTGGTCGCCTCGTTCACCCCGCTCGACGGCCACGACCCGACCCGGCACGCCCTCCCGCTGCCGCGCGGCACGATCAGCGACTCCCTGCGGCGCCTGCTGCACACCCGCGACCTGGTCGGGAGCTTCCGATGACAGCAGTGATCCAGCAATTGCGCATCCCCAGGGTCTTCCACCGCATCTGGTTCGGCGGTCCGCTGCCGGCCCGCGAGCAGGCGTTGGGCGAGACGTGGGCGCGGCACCACCCCGGCTGGGAGCTGCGGCTGTGGCGGGAGGAGGACGTCCCGCCGCTGGTCAACCAGGCCGCCTTCGACGCCGCCACGACGATGGCGCAGAAGGCCGACATCTTCCGGTACGAGCTGCTGCTCGCCCACGGCGGCGTCTACGTCGACACCGACTTCGAGTGCTTCCGCGACATCGAACCCCTCCTCGGCGGGGTCGACGCGTTCTGCGCCCGCGAGGACGGCTTCCGGGCGAGCATCGGGCTGCTCGGCTGCGAGCCCGGCCATCCCTTCTTCGCCGCGGTCGTGGCGGCGCTCGCCGACTCGGTCGCCTGGCTGCCGGACCGGCCGCCGAACGAGCAGACCGGGCCCGAGCTGCTCACCCGTACGCTCATCGAGCAGGACGCCCTGGGCCGTCCGGTCCCGAGCGTCTTCGGGCCGGAGCTCTTCTACCCGTACCACTGGACCGAGCCGCATCGCGCGGGCGACGAGTTCCCGGACGCGTACGCCGCCCACCACTGGGCGAAGTCGTGGCACGTCGAAAAGCCTGTGGCGCCCCTGAGCGGGACCGCCGAGCGGATCCTCGTCACCGTCGACCCCGACCTCGTGGAGGCCGGCGCGGCCGTGCTGTCCGGCGCGCTGGACGCCGCGTCGTCCGTCCCCGGCACGGAACTGGCCCTCGTCGTGAAGGGCGTGCCCGAGGCGACGGAGGCGGTGGGCGACGCCGTCGCCGGCGTGATGCTCCAGCTCGCCGACGGGCGCGACCTGCCCGACATCGTGGTCTACGGCGAGCCGGAGGGCAGCTCCCTGCCCGCGAAGGTCCGGGTCGAGCTGAGCACGGACCCGGCCGAGAACGCCCGCTCCCTGCGGGCGCTGGGCCGTCCCGCCCCGGTGCCGGCCCCGGCCCCGGCCGCGTCGCCGCCCTCGCCGTCGCCGGCGCATGCCGCCGTCTACGTCGGCGGCGGGCGGGTGCTCGTGCGCACCGTGTGGGGTGACAAGCTCTACTGCGACGGCGCCGACATGAGCCTCACCCCGGACCTGGTCCTCAACGGCGCCTTTGACCCGGCCCTCTGCGGCTTCGTCAGGAGCTGGCTGCGCCCCGGCGACACCGCCTTCGACGTCGGCGCCAACATCGGGGCGCTCACGGTCCTCATGGCCCGCACCGTCGGGCGGCAGGGCCGGGTCCTCGCCTACGAGGCGAGTCCCCGCCAGGCGGCCCTGCTGCGCGACAACGTGGCCGTCAACTACTACAACGACTGGGTCGAGGTCCGCGAGCAGGCCGCCTGGTCCCGCGCCGAGACGCTGACGTTCCACCTGAGCGAGCGCTTCCAGGGCAACGGTTCCCTGCTGCGGCACGACGACTGGTACGCGGGACACTTCCGGGTCGACCGTCACGACGAGGTGACGGTCGACGCCGTACCGCTGGATCCCGTGCTGCTGGAACACCGCCCGCGGCTGGTGAAGATCGACGTGGAGGGCGCCGAGGCCGATGTGCTGGCCGGGATGGCGGGCTGGCTGGCCGGGGCGCGCGACGTCGCGATCGCGGTCGAGGTGGTGCGCAACCGGATGGGCGAGCGCTGGCCGGCGTTCGCCGAACAGCTCGCCGGGCTCGTCGCCGACGGCTGGCGACTGGCCGTGATCCAGCAGGACGGCTCGGCGGCCCCGGTCGACCTGTCCCTGGTGCTCAAGGCCGGCTGGTTCGACAACGTGGCCCTGCTCCGCTGACCGCCCCCGCGCCCCGGGGACCCGGGGCGCGGGGGCGACGGGGTCAGGCGTCGGCCAGTTCGATGTTCGCGGACACCTGGGGTGCCAGGATGCGCATCTCGTGCAGGACCGCCTCGCTCTCCGCGTCCGGCACCGAGGACAGCGCCTCGTGGAGGAGGGGCAGCGCGGCCTCGTCGTGGAACATCTCCAGCGCGATGGCCGCCGCCAGCGTGCGCTCCCGCGGCGTCCGGCGCTCGTCGGCGGACAGCGCCAGCAGCGTGCACTGCGCCGGGAAGCCGTGCTGGCGCAGGCGGGCGGACCACTCCATCGCGCGGATGAGGGGCACCTGGCGGCCGACCCGGGCGGCCAGCGTCAACACCGTCGGCTCCCCGGGGTACCGCCGCCACAACGCCTCCAGCAGTTCGTCGGCCGCCTCCGGCGGCGCCTCCGCGATGCTGAACAGCAGGCCGCGCAGGGCCTCCCGGGGCAGCAGCTCGGCGACCTCGGCGAGGCTGCCGTCCGCGGCGCCGAGCACCTGCGCCATGCGGGCCACCGGCACCGGCACGCGGCCGTCGCGCAACGCCTGCCGCAACTGGAAGGCGGCCTCCCGGTGGCGGTCGAGGCGGCTCAGCGCGTCGATGTGCAGGCCGGCGAAGCGTCCCTTGCCGACGCCGTAGAGCAGGTCGTTGGCGCCCGACTCGGGCAGCTCCTCGATGAGCTCCAGCGTGCGCTCGTAGTCGCCCTCGGCGAACCGCAGCTTGACCTCGTGCTCGCCGACCGTGAACGGCGTGTTGGCGATCCCGCGGAGCCGCTCGATCGTCTCGTTGGCCTCGGCGAGGCGGCCGACCGTGAGGTACGCGTCGGCGAGGATCTTGAGGAACAGCACGTGGTGCGTGTGTTCCCTGGCCTGGGCGAGTCCCCGTTCGCTGGTCTCGATGCATTCCTCGATGTGGCCCGAGCCGAGCTGTGAACGGGCCAGGTTGCCCACCGCGGTGAGTCCGCTGATGTCCTCGGCGGCCAGCTTGGCCAGCCGGAGGTTCCGCTGCGCCTTGTTCTTCACCAGGCCGCGGAGGCGGGTGTACCCCGAGTGGTCGAGCACGAGGTCCGGCAGGAGCGAGCCGTTGAGCGCCCGGCCGGTGATCCGGTCGACGACCTGCTCGTGGAGGCGGCCGTAGATGCGGGCGTGCGACCGGCGGAACATGCGCGGGTAGTAGATGGTGCTCGTGCCGGCGCCGCCCTCGTGGCCCTCCTGGTTGTCGATGGTGGCGAAGAAGGCGTCGCGCTCGGCGTGCCGCAGCGCGTCGCGGACCGCCTTCGCGTTGCCGGTGAACACCTCGTCGGCGTCGATCCACAGCACCCAGCGGCCCCGGCAGTGCTCCAGGGAGCGGTTGCGGGCGTCGCCGAAGTGGTCGCTCCAGAAGCCCTCGACGACCAGGGCGTCGTGCGCGCGGGCGATCTCGACCGTACGGTCGCCGGAGCCGGTGTCGTAGACGACGATCTCGTCCACGAGCTCGCGCACCGCGTCGAGCGACCGGCCGAGGACGTCCTCCTCGTCCTTCACGATGAGGCTCGCGGAGAGCAGGGGCTCGCCGGGCGGCTCCGGGACGTCCGGGCGGAGCCCGCACCTCGGCGAGCCGACATGGGCCACCAGCGCGGCCTGCGCGACGACGAGCCGGCCCTGAACGGCCAGCCGCTCGTACGGCAGGTCCGCCGTCGGCCCGCCGGCGATCGCGAGCGCGTCCCGGCGGATCGCCACGCACACCGGGCCGAGCCGGTCCACGTCGCTGAACTCCTCGCGGTGCTCGTGGCGCCACTCCCGCGCGTACGCCTTGAACGCCGCGGCGCTCGTCAGCGCCGAGTCCGGCAGGTCCGCCTGCTGCGGCCCGTAGCTGTGCTGGCAGCGGGGCCCGGCGGCGACCACCGCCGGGTCGGCGAACGACTCGACCACCGGGTCCAGCCAGTACGCCGACAGCACGACGTCGCCGTCGACGAGGACCACGATCGGGTGCCGGGTGGCCTCGAGGCCGACGGCCCACCGCCGGCCGGGGTCCGGCTCGCCGGTCTCCACGACGCTGAGCCAGGACTGCCCCCGCAGTTCGGCGCGCAGTTCGGGACGGTCGGCGGGCAGGACGCAGACGACCTCGTCGCGCATGCCCAGGGTAGGCCGGAGCGATTCGAGACAGGCGTGGAAGTCGTCGGGGTTGCCCCCGGCGGCGATGATCACGGACACCGGGATGTGGCTCATGCTGCCCGTATCGGCGCGTTCAGGTGCTTTTCGAGGGTTTCTCAGGTGCGGTTGTCGAGGAACACCGGGATGCTCTGGTCGACCTCACGGTGCAGCCGGGAGACGAGGCGGGCCTGCTGCCGGTTGCCGGCGATGGCGATCGACAGCTCCCGCGACAGGTCGAGCTGCCGCTGCATCAGCCGGCGGGCCCGGTCCTCCAGGGCGAGGGGCAGCGGCCCGAGGTCCGGCGGCGGCGTGAACGTCGCCGCGTCCGCGGGCAGCCGCTCCAGCAGGTCGCGGTGGCGCAGGAGCTGCTCGACCTCGTCGGCCTCCAGCTCCATGGCGTCGAGCGCGGTGCTCCACGCGGAGTCCCAGTGGCCGTCGCCGGTCATGGTCCCGTTCCGGTCACCTGCGCGGCCGCCTCGCGCCACGCGTCGCGGAGCTGCTCCGCGAGGCCCTGGACGGTCTCGACGCGCGCCCGGTCCCCGGTGATGTTGGCCTGGACCAGCTCGTTGAGCAGGTAGCTGTACAGCGCGGCGAGCCCCGGTCCGCCGCTCCAGACGGAGGTGTCCAGCGTCGCGCGGAGCTCCATGATGATCTCCTGCGCGTGGTGGATCCGGGTCGAGGCCGTGGACCGGTCGGCGTCCTCCAGCGCCTGGCCGGCGATCATCAGGTCGAGGACAAGCCGGTCGTACAGCATCACGAGCAGGCGCGCCGGAGGGGCGGTCGCGACGCTGTCGCTGACGTACCGGTTACGGAGGGCTTGGGTGGTCATGCGTTTCTCCAAGGGCCGAGGGGATGAGTGCCTGGTTCAGAGCTGAGGCCGGCCCCTGGCCGCGCGCCGGCCAGCAAACGTGCGCTAGCCCAGCGACGACAGTTGGCCCGCGAGCCAGCTCGACTGGTTGCGGAGCTTGCCGAGCGCGGTCTCCATCGCGGTGAACTGCCGCTGCAACGTTTGCTGGCGGGCCGCCAGGCGGACGTCCCAGTCGCTGATGCGGTCGTTGAGCTCGGTGATCGCATCGTTGCCACTGGTGATGAACCGGGCGAGGGTGCCCGTGTTGGTCTGCGTGGCCTTGTCCGCGACGCTGACCATCTTGTCGGCGAAGCCGTCCTTGACGCCGTCGCCGTCGATGTCGGTCGTGCCGTTGAAGTACGACTGGGTCTTCACCGGATCGGCGTTGAGCGCGGCGAGGAACGTCGTCTTGTTGAACGACAACTGCCCGTCGCGGGTCAGCTCGACGCCGACGTCCTTGAGGCTGCCCAACGTGCCGGCGCCGCCGGACACGGTGCTGAGCACGGTGGTGGCGAGCGACTGCATCGAGGAGTTGCCGGCGAGGGGACCGCCGGCGATGCCGCCGCTCTTGGACTTGGTCTGGGTCGCGATCTCCGACAGCGTCGCGTTCGCCGCGTCGACCATCGCCTGGACCTTCGCCGCGATGCCCTCCGTGTCGCTGGCCACCGTGACGGTGATCGGCGGGTCGGTCGGCGCCTGGACCTTCGACGCGGTCACGGTGAGGCCGTCGAGCAGGCCCTTGAACGTGTTCGTCGACGACGACACCTCGAACGGGTTGGTGGTGCCCACGCTGAGCACGGCGTTGTCGCCCTGGGTCGCGATCGCGTCCGCGCCCAGGCCGTCGAGTCCGCTGACGGTGAACGTCGAGCCGGTGCCGGTGGTGGTCGCGGTGAGCTGCAGCGTGTACTGGCCCGGGGCGGCCTGGATCGCCGTCGCCTTCACGCCGAGGTCGGCGGTCTTGTTGATGGCGTCGACGACGCCCTTGAGCGACGTGTCGGCGGGGGTCACCGTCTTCGTCTGCCCGTTGATCGTGATGTCGAACGAGGAGCCGCTCATGACGCTGTCGGTGGTTTCCGCGACGCGGCCGCCGTAGACCAGCGAGTGCGCGGAGGCGAGCTTCTTCACGGAGAAGGTCAACGAGCCGCTCTGGGAGGACCCGCTGGCGGTGGTGGTCGCCACGACGGCGTCGGAGCTGGACGTCGCCGTAGCGCCCTTCCAGGCGACCGGGTCGTTGAGCGCCTTCGCCGCGGTCAGCAGTGCCGACATCTTCGTGTTGATGCTCTGGTACGAGGTGACGACCTTCTGCTGTGCGCTGACCTTCGACTTCAGCGACGTCTGCGGAGCCGCCTCCACCTGCATCAGTTGGCTGATGACGGCGGAGGTGCTCATCCCTGAGATCAAGCCGTCGACGCTGCCACCGGTGACCATGCGGTACCTCCTTGATAGACCCCACCCTTGCCGATCTTGCACTTGTGGTGCCTCGACACTCCCACGATGCCCGGTTTGTCAGGCACCACAACTGCAAGATCGATGCGTGGCAAACCGCTAGCGCAACAGGGACAGGACGTTCTGCGGTGCCTGGTTGGCCTGGGCGAGCATGCTCGTGCCGGCCTGGGTGAGGATTTGTGAGCGGGTGAAGGACACCATCTCCTGGGCCATGTCGGTGTCCCGGATCCGTGACTCCGACGCGGAGAGGTTCTCGACGGCGACGTTGAGGTTGTTGATGGTGTGCTCGAAGCGGTTCTGGTACGCACCGAGGGTGGCCCGAGCGGTCGAGACGCCCTTGATCGCGGTGTCGATCGCCTCGATCGCCGCCGTGCCCGAGGTGGTCAGGTCGAGGCCGCCCACACCGAGACCGGCCGAGTCGAAGCCGGTCACCGTCGAGCCGCTGCCGAAGGCCGGCGTGCCGAGGCTGACCGTGATCGCGTCCGCGTCCGCGGTGTTGGCGCCCACCTGGAACGTACCGACGTATGCCGCGTTGCCCACGTCCAGCAGCTTCTGGCCGCCGAAGGCCGTGGTGGTGGCGATGCGGTCGAGCTCCTGGGTGAGCTGCGAGAACTCGGTCTGCGCCGCGGCGCGGGCGTCGGAGTCCTGCGAGCCCGTGGACGACGCCTGGACGGACAGGTCGCGCATGCGCTGCAGGATGGAGTGCGTCTCGGTGAGCGCGCCTTCAGCGGTCTGCACGACCGAGATGCCGTCCTGCGCGTTGCGGACGGCCACGCTCAGGCCGCCGATCTGCGACCGCAGGCCCTCGCTGATCGAGAGGCCCGCGGCGTCGTCGGCCGCGCGGTTGATCCGGAAACCCGAGGACAGCTTCTCCAGCGACTTGCTCATCTGGCTGTCCGTCACCGACAGGTTCCGATAGGAGTTCTGCGCGGCGATGTTGTTGTTGATCCGAAGACCCATGCCGTTTCTCCCTGAGACCGGGTCGGGCCGTCCGTGGCCGTGTCGTCAGTTCGCTCATGTCATCGGCCCGCGCCCGGGACCCTTGAGGCTTCCGCGCCCGGATATGTGGCAGGGCACGGCGCCCTGGCTGGGTGCCGTGCCCTGTCGTGTCCTCGTCAGGTTTGCCCTTTCAGTCCTAGCGCAGCAGCGAGAGGACGTTCTGCGGCGCCTGGTTCGCCTGGGCCAGCATGCTGGTGCCGGCCTGGGTCAGGATCTGTGAGCGGGTGAACGACACCATCTCCGAGGCCATGTCGGTGTCCCGGATCCGCGACTCCGACGCGGACAGGTTCTCAACGGCGACGTTGAGGTTGTTGATGGTGTGCTCGAACCGGTTCTGGTACGCACCCAGGGTGGCCCGAGCGGTCGAAACACCCTTGATGGCGGTGTCGATCGCCTCGATGGCGGACGTCCCGGCCGTGGTGAGGTCCAGCGTGTTGACGCCGAGCCCGGACGAGTCGAAACCGGTCACCGTCGAGCCGCTGCCGAAGGCGGCGGTGCTGAGGTCCACAGCGATCTGATCCGCGCCGGCGGTGTTGGCGCCGACCTGGAAGGTGCCCGCGTAGGCACCCGCGCCGCCGATGTCGAGCAACTTCTGCCCGCCAAAGGCGGTGGTGGTGGCGATGCGGTCGAGCTCCTGCGTGAGCTGCGAGAACTCGGTCTGCGCCGCCGCCCGTGCATCGGAGTCCTGCGAGCCCGTGGACGACGCCTGGACGGACAGGTCACGCATACGTTGCAGGATCGAGTGCGTCTCGGTGAGAGCACCTTCAGCGGTCTGCACGACCGAGATGCCGTCCTGCGCGTTGCGCACCGCGACCTTCAGGCCGCCGATCTGGGACCGAAGACCCTCGCTGATCGAGAGGCCCGCGGCGTCGTCGGCCGCGCGGTTGATCCGGAAACCCGACGACAGCTTCTCCAGCGACTTGCCCATCTGGCTGTCCGTCACCGACAGGTTCCGGTAGGCGTTCTGGGCAGCGATGTTGTTGTTGATGCGAAGACCCACGACAGTTCCTCCTTGAGTTGGGTCGTTTCCGGGCCGTCCGTGGCCCGTTCGTACTGCTCATCGGCCCGACTGGCCGCCACTGAAGGATTCGGCGGGAAAATCCTCGGTGGAAAACGGCGACGGCGCCCCCCGCGGGAGCGCCGTCGCGTGTCACTACCGGACTACCGCAGGAGCGAAAGGACGTTCTGCGGTGCCTGGTTGGCCTGGGCGAGCATGCTCGTGCCGGCCTGGGTGAGGATTTGTGAGCGGGTGAAGGACACCATCTCCTGGGCCATGTCGGTGTCCCGGATCCGCGACTCCGACGCGGAGAGGTTCTCGACGGCGACGTTGAGGTTGTTGATGGTGTGCTCGAACCGGTTCTGGTACGCACCGAGGGTGGCCCGAGCGGTCGAGACGCCCTTGATCGCCGCGTCGATCGCCTCGATCGCCGCCGTGCCCGAGGTGGTCATGTCGAGGCTGCCCACACCGAGACCGGCCGAGTCGAAGCCGGAGACCGACGAGCCGCTGCCGAAGGCTGCCGTGCTGAGGTTGACCGAGATCTGGTCGGCGCTGCTGGTGTTGGCGCCCACCTGGAAGGTGCCGGTGTAGGCGCTGCTGACGTCGAGCAGCTTCTGACCACCGAAGCTGGTGGTGGTGGCGATGCGGTCGAGCTCCTTCGTCAACTGTGTGAACTCGGTCTGCGCCGCGGCGCGGGCGTCGGAGTCCTGCGAGCCCGTGGACGTCGCCTGGACGGACAGGTCGCGCATGCGCTGCAGGATCGAGTGCGTCTCGGTGAGCGCGCCTTCAGCGGTCTGCACGACCGAGATGCCGTCCTGCGCGTTGCGCACCGCGACCTTCAGGCCGCCGATCTGCGACCGCAGGCCCTCGGAGATGGACAGGCCGGCCGCGTCGTCGGCGGCGCGGTTGATCCGGTAGCCCGAGGAGAGCTTCTCCAGCGACTTGCTCATCTGGCTGTCCGTCACCGACAGGTTCCGGTAGGCGTTCTGGGCAGCGATGTTGTTGTTGATGCGAAGACCCACGACAGTTCCTCCTTGACATTGGGTCGTGATTGCCGAGCCGTCCCTGGCTCGCTCACCGTAACTATCGGCAGACGTAGTTAACGACTAAGCATTCTGATCCAGATACTTTCCGCACCCCGTACGAACCCGTCCCGCACCCACCCCTCCCGCACCCACCCCTCCCGCACCCGCTCCTCCCAGCGTTGATCTTGCAGTTGTGGTGCCTGACAAACCCGGGCATCGTGGGAGTGTCGAGGCACCACAAGTGCAAGATCAACGCGGAGGGGGGGTGGGGTCAGGGGGAGCGGGGGAGGCCCAGGGGGGTGGTCAGCGCCAGGCGGGTGGTGAGGTTGCCCTGGGCGGCGATCTGCGTGTAGTAGGCCGCACGGCGTCGCGCCACGCATCCCTCGGGGCGAAGGCGCGGACCGGCCAGCTCCGGGTCGAGGTGGTTGTTGAGGCCGTCGCGGAGCAGGACGAGGGCCTCGGCGCGCAGTTGGCTGATCCGTGATTCGGTGACGCCGAGATCGGCGGCGATGTCGTTCATCGAGCGTTCGTCGAAGAAGTACGCGGTGACGACGTGCCGGAGCCGATCGGGGAGGGCGTTGACGGCGTGGTGGAGGTAGCCGATGCGCTCGCGGTGCAGGATGAGGTCTTCGGGGCCGGCGGTGCGTTCGGGCACGAGGTCTTCGGCTGTGCCGACGGTGAAACCTTGCAGGGAGAGGACGACGGCGCGTTGGACGTCGTCGTCGATGGCTTTGAGCTCGTCGACGGTGATGCCGAGTGTTTCGGCGAGTTCGGCCGGGGTGGGTGTGCGGCCGAGGGCCGCGGTGAGTTCCTGCTGGGTGGTTTCGACGCGCCGGGCGCGGGAGCGTACGGAGCGGCTGGCCCAGTCGAGGCCGCGCAGCTCGTCGAGGAGCGCGCCGCGGATGCGGGTGGTGGCGAAGCTACCGAACGGGATGCCGCGCTCGGGGTCGAACGACTTTGCCGCACCGGCGAGTGCGGCCATGCCGGCCGACACGAGGTCCTCGCGCGAGACGTGTGCGGGCAGCCGGCCCAGCATCTCCCGGACGAGGTGGCCCACCAGGGGCAGATGGCTGCGCACCATGGCGTCGAGGTCCGAGGCGGTCAGCGGCGATGTGGCGGAAGGCGTGGCGGTGGTGGTCACGGCAACCTCTTCGTGGCAGGAGTTGGTTGGTCGGGACCAGCCTCGGAAGCGATGGGTGCGCGCCCGGGTGACGCAAAGTTGCAAGGAGGTTGTGCTCAACCCTCGTATCGACCTGCCGACGTGTAACCACGAATGCGGCGGCGGCAGAAGGGCGGAGCGCATGGGGTTGGCGGACCTCGCGAGCATTCTGTGGCGCGAACGCGAGATGCTGGAGCTGCTGCTGTTCAAGCTGGAGGAGGAGCAGCTCGTGCTCGCCGGTGGACGGACCCGCTGGCTCGCGCACGCCACGCGCGAGGTCGAAGTGGTCCTGGAGGAGATCCGGCGCACCGAGGTGATCCGCGCCGCCGAGGTCGAGGCCATCGGCGCCTCGCTCGGTCTCGGCCCCAACCCGAGCCTCTCCCAGCTCGCCGAGGCGGCCCCGGCACCCTGGTCGGAACTGCTCAACCAGCACCGCAAGGCGTTCCTGACGCTGACCGCCGAGGTCAGCGCACTCGCGGAGGCCAACCGCGACCTGTTGACCACCGGCGCCCGGGCGGCTCGCGAGACCATGCTCGCCGTTGTCGGCTCCGTCGAGACGTACGGGCCGAAGGGGCAGACGGTAGCCGCCGCCGGCCGCACGCGGCTGATTGATGAGGCGATGTAGATGAGCACGTTTTCCGGCCTGGGTGCCGCGCTGTCCTCGCTGTACGCGCAACGGCGCGCCCTGGACCTCACCGGCCAGAACATCGCGAACGTCAACACCGAGGGCTACTCGCGCCAGCGCGTGGAGTTGTCACCGCGCGAGGCGGTCAGCGACCCGGCCCGCTGGTCGAGGAGCACCGGTAGCGGCGACGGTGTGGAGGTCGCCGCCGTCACGCGGCTGCACAACGAGTTCATGACCAACCGGACCCGCGCCGAGCACGGGCTCAACGAGTACCTCCAGGCGCACCGCACGGTGTTCGCCAATGTGGAGCAGGCGCTCGGTGAGCCGTCGGACACCGGCCTGCAGTCGCAGCTATCGGAGTACTGGGCGGCGTGGTCGGACGTGGCGAACCGGCCCGGGGACACCTCCGCCCGTACCGCGCTGCTGTCGCGCGCCAACACCGTCACGGCGACGATGAACACCACCCGCCAGAACCTCGACAACCTGTTCGGCGCGACCCGCGAGGCGCTCGACGCGGACCTCTCGGTGGTGAACCAGACCAGCGCCGGCGTCGCCGACCTCAACGCGCGCATCGCGCTGGCCAAGACGGCGGGCATGCCCGTCAACGAGCTGTCCGACAAGCGGGATCAGCTCGTCCTGAAGCTGTCCGAGATGACGGGGGCGACCGCGCGGCTCAAGCAGGACGGCACGGTCGACGTGATGCTGTCCGGCGCGATGATCGTGCAGGGCAACATCACCCGGGAGCTGCGGGCGGTCGGCACCAGCTCGGTCGACGGGCGGACGATGGCGCCGGTACAGGTCAGGTTCGCCGACGACAACACGGTCGCGTCGATCACGACCGGCCGGGTCGCCTCGCACCTGGAGGCGTTGACGAAGACGGTGCCGGACGCCGTGGACGGGCTGGACAACGTGGCGGCGGTGCTCGTCCAGACCGTCAACGCCCAGCACCACCAGGGTTACGACATCACCACCGTGCCGCCGGCGACGACCCCGAGCCCGCAGCTCGGCGGGGACTTCTTCAGCGGTACCAACGCCAAGGACATCAAGGTCGCGATCACCGACCCGACGAAGATCGCCGCGTCGAGTACTGCCACCAACCCGTTCCAGGGCGACAACGCGAACCTGATGGCCGACATCGCGAAGAACCCCGCCGGCGCGGACAGCGTCTACCGCAACTTCGTGGTCGACATCGGCATCCAGGCGCAGACGATCAACCGGCGCGCGGAGGCCCAGCAGGTGATCTCCGACGACGTGACCGCCGCCGAGCAGGCGGAGTCGGGCGTGAGCCTCGACGAGGAGATGACCAACATGATCCAATTCCAGCGCGCCTACGAGGCGGCGGCGAAGGTGATCAGCACCGTCGACTCGACGCTGGACACGCTGATCAACATGAAGCGATAGCACGAGGAGGGGGAACGGATGCCCGGCTTCCGTGTCACAGAACGGTCGATGGCCACCAACACGCTGTCCAATCTTCAGGTCAATCTCGCCCGCAACCAGCGGCTGCAGGACCAGCTTTCCAGCGGCAAGCTCGTCACGAAGGCGTCGGACTCGCCCGGCGGTGCCGTCATCGCCATGCAGCATCGCAGCGACATGGCGGCGCTCAACCAGTACTCCCGCAACGCCGACGACGGACTGGGCTGGCTGAGCATGGCCGACACCGCGCTGACGAGCGCCTCGACGCAGATCAACCGTGCCCGTGAGCTGGTGCTCACCGGCCTGTCCAGCGGCTCGGCCGGCAGCTCCGAGGCCCGTGAGGCGATCGCGCTGGAGGTCGACAACCTGCGCCAGTCGCTGATCGACCTGGCCAACACCACCTACCTCGACCGGCCGGTCTTCGGCGGCACGACGGCCGGCCACCTCGCCTACGACAACAACGGCGCCTACCAGGGCGACGACGGCCAGGTCAACCGCATGATCAGCGCCAACGCCGCGGTCCGCGTGGACACCAGTGGCGACCAGGTCTTCGGGTCCGGCCCGAACACCGTCTTCGCCCTCCTCGGCCGCATCTCGGACAACCTGCGGAACAACCCGTCGGGGTTGCAGGCCGACCTCACCGACATCGACACGGCGCAGAAACGCCTGCAAGCGGCGCTTTCGGGGGTTGGATCCCGATATAATCAGGTTTCGCAGATGCAGCAGACCGCGGAGAACCGGGTGCTCGACCTGAAAGCCCAGTTGTCCGACGTCGAGGACATCGACCTGCCGAAGACCATCACCGAGCTGTCCCTGCAGCAGACCGCCTACCAGGCCGCGCTGGCCGCGACCGCGAGGGTCATCCAGCCGTCGCTGGTGGACTTCCTGCGTTAGGTGGGCGGCTCGAACCATACCGTGAGGAACCTATGAGCGTCGCCACCGTGGGACCGGAGACCGCCACCTTGCCGGTGATCGACTTCGTCTCGCCGATTCCCGGGTTCCCCGACGACCGGCGGTTCGTCCTGGTCCGGCTCGACGAGGTCGGCGTGCTCTACGCGCTGACCTCGGTCGACTCGACAGGGCTGCGGTTCCTGGTCGTGCCGCCCGCGCAGTTCTTCCCGGACTACGAGGCCGAGGTCGACGACGACACGCTCGCCGCCCTCGGCGTGACCGATCAGTCCGATCTGCTGGTGCTGCTCGTCGTCACGGCCGGCGACGGCGCGCAGGACGCGACCGTCAACCTGATGGCGCCGATCGTGCTCGACCAGCGCAGCCGCCGGGCGGTCCAGTTGGTGCTCAGCCGCAGCGGACTGCCGGTCCGGCAGAAGCTGCTGGTCGCCTGATCGGGGCGGCGCCCGGGCTTTCCGCACGGGTGATCTGACAAATCGGGTACTGTTCGCCTATCGCCCAGCGAAGGAGCGGCTCGTGCTCGTCCTGACCCGACGTCCCGGTGAAAGCGTGATGGTCGGTGACGACGTCGTCGTCACCGTGCTCGACGTGCGCGGCGACGTGGTACGGCTGGGCATCAAGGCACCGCGGAGCATCCAGGTCCATCGCGAAGAGGTCTACCAGGAACTGCAGAAGGTCAACCGCGAGGCCGCGTCGCCGAGTGACGTCGCCGTCCGCGCGCTGAGCCGCATGCTGCGCTCCGACGCCAAATAGCCACCGAACCCGGCCCCGGCAAACCCGACTTCTCAGGACGTCAGCACCGATGCCAACAGGCCGGTCGACAAGCTCGGGGAGGGCACGGCAGTAGACGGTCGATCGCCGCGGCCGCCCGCGCCGTCGAGGCGACCATCGCCCGCATCGACGACTGCCAGGTGAGCGTCGCCGGCGCCGGCGAGGAGCGGACCGCCGCGGACCGCGAGAGCGGCCGGACACACCAACGAGATCGCCACGACGGTCGCGGACATCGCCGAGGCCGGCACCTCGCTGACCGGGGCCCGGCGGCTCGCCGGCATCGTTGAGGAGATGAACGGCCCGGTCGCCCGATTCCGGTTCTCATGGTTCGGATTGGACACCGATGTTGTACGGCGACGCCGAACCGCGCACGCCGAGCGCACCCGGCCACCGGCTGCGCCTCCTGCCACTCCTGTCGGTCGCCGTCCTCGCGGTAGCGGTCGCCTGGCTGCCGCCCCGGACCGGCCCAGTGGCCCTCGGTTCGGCGACCGGCCTGCTGGTGGTACTGCTGGCGACCGCCGTCATGACCCTCCGGCGCCGCCTGCCGACGTTCTTCGAGGCGTTGCCGGCGCTGGGGTTCTTCGGCGTCGTCGCGCTGCTCGACCTCGCCGCCGACGGAGGTACGGCCGGCTACGAGCCGCTCGCGCTGTTGCCGGTCTTCTGGCTCGCGCTGCATCACGGCCGAGTCGCCACCGCGATCGGCGTGACCATGATGGCGCTCGTCTTCCTGGTCCCCGTGGTGCGTGACGCGGGCCTGCTCCGGACGGAGTGGCGCCACACGCTGCTCGTCATCGTGCTCGGTGCGCTGATCGCCGCCGCGGCGCGGAGCTGGACCCGGCGCCTGCGCTCGGTCACACGGCAGGCGGACCGGGAACGCGACTTCTCGCACGCCGTCCTCGCCGCCGCCACCGACCGGGCCGTCATCGGCGCCGACCGGCACGGGGTCGTGACGGTGTTCAACGCGGGCGCCGAGCGGCTCCTCGGGTACCGCGCCGCGGAGGTCGTCGGCGTGGCGGACCTGGCGCGGTTCCACGACGAGCTGGACCTCGGCGGGCTCGAGACCCTGCTCGCGCCGGCCCGTTCCGGCGACACCGAGCCGCGCGAGTGGACATATGTGCGGCACGACGGCGGCCGGCTGCCCGTCACGCTGGCGGTGAGCGCCGTCCGCGACGAGGCCGGGGAGGTCATCGGCTATCTCAGCGTGGCCCGGGACGCCACGCGGGAGCGGCGCGCTGCCGAGGCGACGCGGCAGGCGCTCGCGCGTGAACGGGACGCGGCCGACCGGCTGCGCGAGTTGGACAAGGTGCGCGCGGACCTGGTCGCGACCGTGTCGCACGAGCTGCGGACCCCGCTGACCAGCATCCTCGGCAACGTGGAGGTCCTCGTCGACGGTGACGCGGGCACGGTGGCGCCGGCGCAGGCGCGGCTCCTGGCCGCGGTGGAGCGCAACGCGCGGCGGCTGCTGGCGATGATCGAGGACCTGCTGATGCTGTCGCGGATCGAGGCGGGCACGGTGAGGATCAACGCTCGTCCCGTACAGTTGCGCTCCGTCGTGGCGGGTGCGCTGGAAGCGCTGGAGGCGGTGCGCGGCCGGCGGGGCGTAAGGTTGGACGTCGAGCTGCCGGACACGCCGTTGTCGGTGCACGGCGATCCGGACCAGTTGGAGCGGGTCGTCGTCAACCTGCTGGACAACGCGCTGAAGTTCACCCCGCCCGGCGGCAGCGCGCGGCTGTCGGCGGACCTGGACGGCGAGCAGGTGCGGTTGACGGTGGCGGACACCGGGATGGGGATCCCGCCGGGAGAGATCGACCAGGTCTTCGACCAGTTCTATCGTTCGACCCGTTCACGGGAGCACCAGACGCAGGGCACGGGCCTGGGACTGGCGATCACGAAGTCCATCGTGGAACGGCACGGCGGCCGGATCTGGGCAGGGCCGGCCCTCGGCGAGGGCACGGTGGTCACCTGCCTGCTACCGCACCACCGCTGACCCGAGCGCCCGGTCCGACAACCGTCAGGAGACCGCGGCCTTCACCAGCTCGATGAGCTTCTGTTCCACGACGGGGCTCCAGTGCTGGAGCGCATACGACACCGGCCACACGTCTCCGTCGTCGAGATTGGCCGCGTCCTGGAACTCCAGGGTCGAGTAGCGGGAGTTGAACTTGCCCGAGTTCTTGAACGCGACGACGATCTTGTCGTCCGCGTTCGCGTAGGCGGGCATCCCGTACCACGTCTTCGGCGACAGCTCGGGAGCGGTGGCGGTCACCGTCACATGCACGCGCTCGGCGAGCGCGCGATCCTCCGGCGCCATCTTCGCGATGCTGTCGAGAGCCGCTTGCAGCCCGTCGGCCTTCTTGGCCCCCTTCTTGCCCTCGGCGCGCAGCTCGGCGGCGCGCTCCTTCATCGCGGCGCGCTCCTCGGCGCTGAAGCCGTCGGACTCGGTCTTGGAACTCTTCGCTGGCATTTCCGGGCTGCCTTTCGACGCTCGACGTCCGGCGGGAGGCCGGCCGTTCGAGGGAAGACTACGGCCGACGACACCCGGGCGCTTCTCGACTTCTGATCGGATCGGGGGCCGGCCGCCGCAAGGCATCGCCACGAGGTGCGTCGCGGCCCTGGAAGCCGGGGCGGAGGTCCGGCGCGCGTTCCGGCCCGGACGCGCGACGGCGGCCACGCCCGGGACGAGCCGGGCATGACCGCCGTCGCGGGCCTGGTCAGCGGGTCAGATCGCCAGGTCGTACTGGTAGAGGTTGTACTTCGTCATCAGGGTGACCAGCTTCGTCGTGTAGTTGGGATCCGTGGCGTAGCCGCCCTTGTGGACCTCGGCGACGAACTGGTTCGGGTTGTTCGTGTAGTTGAACGCCGCGGCGTAGCGGCTCAACGACTTTAGCTGCATGCCGTGGTCCCGGAACGAGTCCAGCGAGGAGTTGTACGACCGGAAGGTCGCCACCGTGGTCCAGCAGGCGCCCGTCGCGTTGCACTCCTGGGTGCTGTAGGACTTGCAGCCCGCGGCGTACTGCCCGGCGTTGTTGTTGAAGCACTTCATCCCGAAGAAGTTCCGGTCGTTCGCCGACAGCGAGCTGCGGCCCCAGCCGGACTCCAGGATCGCCTGGGCGAGGGTCACCGAGGCCGGCACGCGGGTGTCGCGCTGGCTCTGCTGGGCCGGTCCGACCGAGGCGGCCAGGAACTGTTCGTTGGTCATCGTCCCGGTCGGACCCGCCGGCACGGCGGGCGCGGGGGCCGGGGCGGTGGGGGCCGGCGCCGGCGGGGGCGGCGCGACGACACACGTGGGCAGCGCCGGGTTGCCGGAGACGTAGGCGTGCGAGATGTAGTCGCCGAGCAGGGTGCGGTCCCACTGCGCCGTGCGGCGGACGTTGCCGCGCAGGTACTGGCCGGTGAACTTGCAGGTGACGGTCATCTTCTGCTTGTTCTTGATCGTTCGGGTCTGCGGCCACCAGTTGGCGGCGCCGGTGCGGGCCGGCAGCGATCCCTTGACCTGGACGCTGACGACGGCTGCGTCGGCCGGGGCGGTGGCCACGACGAGCGTCGCCGCGGTCGCGGCGAGGGTGAGTGCCGGAGCGAGGACGTACTTCCTGAGGTTGCGCAACATGAACTGATCTCCCATGAGGGGTGGGTGGTCCCCTCAAAGGTCGTCAGGTCAGGTTGCGTGCCTCGTTCCGCGCCGGGTGCCGGATCGTTGCGGGCAAACGCCCGCGGCCGCGCGGCTCAGTTGGTCCCGTACTGCTGCTTGAGCGTCAGGTAGTCGCCGAGGCCGAGGCCGCGGTAGGCCGTCGAGCAGTCCGGCAGGCCGTCGGTCATGGTCAGCGAGCCGTGCTCGGCGAACGCCACGTGCCCGAGGCCGAAGGCGTGCCCGAACTCGTGGGTGATGGTGCCCTCCAGGTCCCACCGCGAGCCGCAGCCGGGCGGGACCGACAGGAAGAACAGGCCCTCGGTGTCGTCGATGAGGATGTCGGCCTCGACGCTGCGGCCGTTCTCCTTGCCGCCGTACCACCAGATGCAGGTGACGGCGAGCAGTCCCTGGTTGAGCCGGCCGAAGGAGACCGCGTTGTGGCCGTCGCGCTCGCCGCAGCCGCCGTCGGCGGTCACGCCGGCCCGGTGGTCGGTCTTCCCGGCGTACGACTCCTGGATCCCGAGGTTCTCGGGCAGGCCGCAGTCGTTGCGCCCGGTGTCGACGGTGGTTGCCGCGCTGCGCAGCGTGTCGACGACGGCGGTGCGGTCGCCCAGGTAGGCGGGGATGGTGCGCTCGTTGACCCGCCAGCGCAATTCGTTGCGCCAGCGCATGCCGAGCCAGGTGCCGCTCGGGTCGGCGCATCGGCTGCTCTCCTGTGCGGCCTCGGTGATCTCGCCCGTCGGCGGTGCGGGGATCACCGGGAGCCAGCCGCGCGCCGTCGCGGAACGCGCGACGTGGAGCGGTGCGGCCGCGTCTCGGAAGGACGTTGCTGGTCCGGTCACCAGTGCGAGCGCGCAGACGAGCAGCGGGATCAGTGCCCGTCGGGCTGCTGCCAGACCACTGTCGATCTTTGGCACCCTTTTATTCTTGTCCGCGGTACCCCCCGGAGGGGTGACTTTCCGCAAATGCGCCCGAGACGCCATGGTGCGCAGGATTCCCCTGACCGGACGGTCGACACCTGTACCGCAACCGGCTGTCGGGTGATCATCCAAGACCGGGAAGTTAAGCCGCTGGGGCTGTTGTCAATGGGCTGGTTGATGTGCCGATAGCGATGGCGATGTCGGTGATCCGGTGGATGATCTTCGGGGTTTTCAGGTTCTTGTAGGCGTAACGGGAGATCGGCCGTTTCACCACACGTGGGCTGATCCGGGCGCGTCGGGCCGGTAGCAGGTCAGCCAGCACAGCACGACCGATCGCACCGACCAGGTCGACCGCGATAGTGATCACCCCGACAGCGCGGATGGTCAGATCGCGGGCGGTCTGCACGGCGATGGTGAAGCTGGCCCGGTCCGGGTCGGCCCCGGTGGTGTCCGTGGCCCAGGTCATCGTCTGCCGCAGCGCCTGATAGACGGTCAGCAGTGCGTAGAGTTCCTGATCGACGCCGTCCGGAGTGGTCGAACGCAGCACCCGCCCAGCCAGCAGGGTGTGCTTGATCGCCAGGAAGGTCGACTCGACCTCCCACCGCTCGTGGTAGAGCTCGATCAGCGCCCCGGCCGGATAGCGGCGCTCGTCGGTGAGGGTAGTGACCAGCCGCCAGACACCGGTACGGGTCGAACCATCCGCACAGGACAGCGTGACGACCGCCTCGACCACCCGAACCCGCACCCCAGCCACCACACTGGCGTAGGAACCGTCACCAAGACGGTCCAGCACCGGCAGCTTGCGACTGGACTTGACCCGCAGCAACAACCCCGCCCCAGCGGCGGTGACCTTCGTCATGAACATGTTGGTGTCATAGCCACGGTCGGCCAGCAGCAGCATTCCCGGCCGCAGCAGACCCAGCAACCCCACGGCATAACTGGTCTCACCACTCTCACCGCCCACGCCGGTACCGAACACCGCACCGAACACCGCCCGAGTCCCGGTCTCCACCAACGCCACCACCCGCACCAGCGGATACCCCGGCTCACCGGCACGGGCCATCCGCTTGCCGTACACCGCCCGATTCGCCGGCGAATCCGGCACATTCACCGTGGACCCGTCGATCGCCACCGTACGCAGCCCCCGCCACCACGCCCCGACCGTGTCGCGACCCGCCACCGGCCCGGCCAGAGTCTGGAACAACCGCCGCAGCGGCGGCACCCCCACCCGCCGCCGCGCCTGCGCCAACCCCGACGACGACGGACACACCCCCAACCCGGCCACCACACCCAACCCACCGACCAACGCTCCCCACACCCGCCGATACGACAACGAGCCGAACAACCCCAACCCCAACAGCCAATACACCACCACCCGCGACGGCAACCGCCGCACCCGCCGCTGCACCCGCCCCGTCTCGGCCAACACCGCATCCACCAACTCCACCGGCACAGCCCGGGTCAACTCACCCAGATGCCCCGCCGCGAACACCCCCACCGGCACCGACCCGACCCCGGCAATGACAGACTCCTCCGACAACGGGACTCCCCCCACAGGCTGATCTTGATCGACTGCCTGTTCTACCGGAGTCCCGTTGCCTTATCACCCCACCACACCGCAACCACACACCCTTGACAGCAACCCTCACGACTTAACTTCCCGGTCTTGGGTGATCATCCGCCGGGTCGACACCCGTGCGCGACAGACCTGGCAGCTACTTGAAGTCATGATGTGACTACCAAAAGTCACCCGTGCCGTGAAGGAGTATCCCCGATGACGAACCTGCTCGCGAAGCTGCGCGCCCGCTCGCTCAGCGGCGACCGAGGTGCCGCCACCGTGGAGTACGGTCTCGGGGCCGTCCTTGCCGGGATGACGGTGGTCGCCGCGCTCACCCTGTTCGGCGGTGACGCGTCGACGTGGTGACCGAGCGGAGCCGCACCAAACGCGACAGCGCGGCCCGGCGGAAGTCGCCGGACCGCGCCGAGGCGGAGCGCCGTCTCAGGCGGCGTCCACCGAGACCAGCAGCCCCTGGTTGACGGCGGCCATGAGCGCCTGCGAGCGATTGTTCACGCGCAGCTTGCTGTACAGGCGGGAGACGTACGTCTTGACCGTGGCCTCGGAGACGGACAGGCGCTGGGCGATGGCCGGCAGGCTGAGCCCGTCGCGCATCAGCGACAGCACCTCCTGCTCGCGCTGGCTCAGCAGGCCGGACTGCCCGCGGCGGCGGGGCAGCGCCGAGGACAGGCCGGGCGCGGTGAACGAGTGGGGCGCGACGGCGGCGTGCCGGATCGCGGCGAGGACGGACGAGATCGGCGCCGCCTTGGTGACGTAGGCGGACAGGCCGGCGTCGAGCGCCCGGTAGAGCAGGTTGTCGTCGCTGACCGCGCTCAGCAGCACGACGCCGAGGTCCGGGCTGCCGGCACGGAGGCGGCGGGCCAGGCTGATGCCGTCGGTGTCGGCCAGCGACGCGTCGATCGTGACCACGTCGGCCTTCGCCTCGGCGACGACACGTTCGGCGTCGGCGGCGTTGCCGGCCTCGCCGACGAGCGTGATGTCGGGGACGGTGGCCACGACACGGTTGAGACCGAGCCGGAGCAGTACATGTTCGTCGACGGCGACCAGCCGGATCGTCATCTGGGCTCCTTGCCGATGGGGTGTGCCGTGGCCTGCACGTTTACGGGAAATCGTTGCCCGACAAGCGTCGCAGCCGGGTCGGCGGAGCGGCAGATGCTGCACTGGAGCTGCGCTCGTCGGCACCCGAGCTGCACCGGAGGACAAGCGGACACCGGTGGACAGCGGCGGACACCGGTGGACACCGGTTGGGCGGCGGCCGGCGCCGTTCGCCAGATGCCGGGCCTGCCCGTCACGCGTCCGGGAGCGTGACGCGGACCGTGACGCCGTGCCGGTCGACCGCCGTGGCCATGGCGCCGCCGTGGCGGGCGGCGATCTCCCGGCCGAGCATGAGCGCGAGCGCGCCGGTGCGGTGCTCGCCGGGGTGCTCGGGGTGCGGGATGCGCATCGACAGCAGGCGCTCGGCGGTGAGCGCGACGGCCGTCCGGGCGGCGACCCGGATCGTCCACCGTCCCGGTTCGTGGTACGCCTCGACGGACACCGGACGGTCGGTGTCGTCGACGATCGCCGCGACCGCGACGGCGGTGTGGAAGAGCTGCTGCAGCAGGGCGTCGTCACCGCGCAGCTCCGGGCCCGGACCGACCACGGCCTCCGTGCTCAGCGAGGTCAGCAGCGCGGTCAGGTCGACCGGCGCCCGCTCCAGCGGCGTCTCGGCGGTCTCTAGCTGGGTGAGCAGCATCAGGTCGGCGACGAGGAGTTGCATGCGCTCGGCGTTGCGGCGGATGACGCCGAGCGCGGACTGCCGGTCGGTCGGGTCCAGCGCGACCACGTCGTCGCCGGCCTCGAGCATCGTGGCGAACGTGATGATCGACGTCAGCGGCGTGCGCAGCTCGTGGGAGGCGACCCGGATGAACTCGGTGCGCAGGTCCGACAGCTCGGTCAGCAGCCGGTGGCGCTCCTGGAGGTCGTGGTCCGCGGTGGCCCGCTCCGCCCGCAGGAACAGCTCGAGGTCGGGCGGTGTCCGCTCGGCGAGCTGCTGGACCAGGCCGTGCCCGTCCTGGAGCGTGAGCGAGATCCGCAGCTCGTGCCCGTCCCGGTGCACGGCCGGCACGTCGAACGCGGTGCCGGGCGGGACCGCGACGTCGCGCAGGCGCGCCGGGAGGATCAGCTCGGTGAACCGGCTGCCGAGCGCGCGCTGTCGTTCGTAACCGAACAGCTTCGCCGCCTCCGAGGGCCACGAGCAGACGACGCCGCGATCGTCGATCGCTATGTCAACCGGTCCGCCACTGATGAGCACCTGCTCGGTCCTCCGGAAACGTTACAGGACATGTCATTACATTGCGTAGGATATGCGTGTACCGACAGTAAGCGTCAAATGTCGCAAAGGCTGCCGGTGAGGAGAGCTTTGCGTGGAGAAACCGACCGCCTGGTCGACACGAGCCTGATCGAAGGCGCCGTGGTCGACCTGGTGGTCCGTGCGGCGAACGCGGCCACCGTGGTGGACGCGCAGCGGCTCGTGGCCGAGCTGCGCGGCTTCTCGGGGGTGCGCACCGCGGGCATCGTCCCCGCGCTCGCCCCGGTCCTCGGCGACCTCGACCTTCTGGAGCGGCTGCCGGTCGGTCCCGCGCAGTGGGGCCAAGAGCTGCGGGTCGAGTTCAGTGCCGCGCCCGCCCGTGCGGAGCTGCTCCCCGCCGCGAGTGAGATCGCCGCCGCCGCCGACCGGGCGCTCGCGCAGCCGTGCCACGCGGTGCCGCCACCGCCGATGCTCGGCTCTCCGCTGGCGTGGGCGATCACCACCGGCGCGCGGGCGATGATCCTCCTCGTCGACCCGGCCCGGGGCTGGAGCGCGCTGTCCGACTCGTTCACCACCGTGCTGGGCTACGACCGGCACAGCCCGCCCGACTTCCGCGTCCTCGACCTGATCCACCCCGACGACCGGCCCGCGGCCGTCGGCATGTTCCTCTCCTGCTGCACCGGCCGCCACCCGGAGCGGACCGTGGATCTGCGGGTCTGCACGGTCCACGGCCGGTGGCGCACGATCGAGGTCGCCGCCCGCAGCTTCGTCGAAGACGCCCAGGTCGGCGCCGTCGTCTTCTTCGGGCTCGACGTCACGCGGCAGCGGGAGACCGAGCGCGCCGCCCGGGTCGAGCAGCAGCGCCTGGCACGGTTGGTCGAGACGATGGGCGACGGGCTGCTGATGCTCGACGCCGAGGGCCGGGTCAGCCTCGCCAACCGCGCCGCGCACCGCCTGCTCGACACCGGGATGCTCGACGTCAGCCCGGAGCACGACCCCGACGACCCGGCGCCGTTCGACTGGTCCGCGGTCATCGCCCGATCCCTCGCGCGGCTCGGCCCCGACACCGCCCGGGTGGACCGGTTGCGCCAAGGCTTCCGCAGCCGCCGCGCGGTCGTGGGGGAGGAGCTCGCCTTCGAGGACGGCCGTGTCCTGGAGCTCGACCTGGTCCCGGTCACCTGCCCCGGCGAGGCGGACGGCGGCACGCTCATCCACCTGCGGGACGTCACCGCTCGGGTGGCGGTGCGGCGCGGGCTGGAGGAGCGCAGCCGCGGGCTTGAGGAACGCAACCAGGCGCTGGCCGAGGCGACCGCCATGAACAACGAGTTCGTCGCGACGGTCGCGCACGAGCTGCGCGGCCCGCTGTCGTCGGTGGTGGCCTTCTCGCACCTGCTCGGCGACGCCACCAGCGGCGCACTCTCCGAGGACCAGCGCACGTACCTCGACGTGATCGACCGCAACGCCAACCGCCTGCTGCGGCTCATCGAGGACCTGTTGCTGCTGTCCCGGCTGGAGGCGCGCACCCTGCAGCTCAAGCCGGTGCCGACCCGGCTGCCGGAGCTGCTGGCGGCGGCCGTCACCGAGCGCATCCCGGCGGCGCTGGCGGCCGGCCTCGAGCTGACCCTCGACTGCGCCGACGGGCCGGATCTCGTCTGTGACGACACCCGCGTCCACCAGGTCGTCGACAACCTGGTGAGCAACGCGGTCAAGTTCACGCCGAGCGGCGGCCGGGTGACCGTGCGGGCCGGTCCGGCCGACGACGGCTGGACGATCGCCGTGGCCGACTCGGGCGTCGGGATCCCCGCCGCCGACCTGCCACGGCTCTTCAGCGCCTTCTTCCGCGGCTCGAACGTGACGGCCGCCGTCGGGCGCCAGGTGATGCCCGGCACCGGGCTGGGGTTGGTCGTGAGCCGGGCCATCGTCGAACTGCACGGCGGCAGCATCAGCGTTGCCAGTACTGAAGGGGTCGGCACGACGGTCACGCTGTCGTTGCCCACGCGACCGGCACGGAATGGGGGATGATCGTGAGCCGACTTCTTGTCGTCGAGGACGATCCGGATATCGCCATGGCACTGCGTCTGCTGCTCACACGGGCCGGCCATCAGGTCGCGCACGCGAAGGACGGCCGCAGCGGCTTGCGCGACGCGTACACCGAGCGCCCGGAGTTGGTGATCCTCGACATCGGCCTGCCCGGGATGGACGGCTGGCAGGTCCTGGAGCGGCTCCGCGACGTCAGTGACGTCCCGGTGCTGCTGCTCACCGCGCACGGACAGGAGTCGGACAAGGTGCGGGGACTGCGGGGCGGTGCCGACGACTACCTCACCAAGCCGTTCACCAACGCCGAGCTGGTGGCGCGGGTCGAGGCACTGCTGCGACGCAGCGCGGGCCCGGCGTCGTGGGCCGACGAGGTCTACGACGACGGCGTGCTGCGCATCGACCCGGCGGCGCGGCGCACGTTCGTCGCCGGCGACGAGGTTCGGCTGACGCCCACCGAGTTCCGGTTGCTCAACGTCCTCGTGCGGCACGCCGGCGCGGTGCTGTCGCCCAACCAACTGCTCGCGCAGGCGTGGGACGACCCGACCGGGATCGGGCCGGAGCGGGTCAAGTTCGCGGTGCTGCGGCTGCGGCGCAAGCTCGGGTGGACCGATCCGGACGCGTCACCGATCGAGTCGGTGCGCGGCTTCGGCTACCGCTACCGCCGCCCGGTCATGGAGCGCGCTGAATAAACCAACTGGCACCCAGGCGGGACCGCCGAGGAGGACCGACGCTCGGCACTCTGAGACGCGTCCCGCCCACCAGTACCAGAAATGAGCGCCAGATGATCGACCTCTCCGTCGACGGCCACGTCCACACCGCGTTCTCGTCGGGCCGTGACAGCGTCAGCGTCCTCGTCGCCGCCGCTGAGCAGGCCGGCCTGACGGAGGTCACGTTCGCGGATCGCGTCGGCCCGGACACGAGCTGGCTCCCGCCGTATCTCGCCTCGATCCAGCGGGCGCAGCAGCGCACCGACGTGGTGTTGCGCCGCGGCGTCGAGGTGGAGGCGATCGGCATCGACGGCTGGCTCGCCTTCCCGTCCGACCTCAACGGGCTCGAGGTCATCTCCGTCGGCATCGACCGCCTGCCGTTGCCCGCCGGGCTGCTCAGCCCGGACGCGGTCCGCGGTCTCATCGACAACGGCACGATGCGCGCCCTCGACGTGATCGACCAGGTCGTCGCCGTCACCGGGCTCGCCGTCGAGCGGGTCTCCCGCTACGCGCCGACCCGTCTCGCCCGGCCCCTGGACTTCCTGGCCCGCGCCGGCATCGACGAGTCGGCGGTGCCGGACGCGTCGATCGCCGAACTGGTCGAGGCGTGCCGCGTCAACGGCACCGTCATCGAGATCAGCGAGCGGCACCGCCTGCCCGGCCGGCGGCTGGTCCAGGCCTGTGTCGAGGGCGGCGTGCGGCTCGTCCCCGCCAGCGACGCGGTCCGCGCCGGTGAGGTCGGTGTCTACCGGTACGTGCGGGAGATCGTCACCGCCGTGGCCAACACTCCTGCCGCCGCGTAACCGCCGTGCTGCCCGACCCGCCGTCGTTCCCCCGAAACGGGGTAACGGCGGCGGGTCGGACCTTTAGCATCAATGTTGTGCCGATGGATCGTGGACTCGTCGCCGTCTCGCTGTTGCAGGAGGCGACCCGGATCGCGAACGAGGCCGACCACATCATCGACGCCGGGCTCCCGGTGATCCGGGCGGTGTGCGAGGCGACCGGCTGGCAGGCCGGGCACATGTGGCTTCCGCACGAGAACGACCCGCGGCTCTTCGTCTCCACCGGCGTGTGGCACGAGGACCGGCCCGGCGAGTTCGCCGCGCTGCGCGAGGTCAGCGACAACCGCGTCTTGGCGCAGGGCGAGGGCGTCGTCGGCGAGGCGGCCCGCACCGGGCAGCCGGTCTGGATCCCCGACGCCGCCACCGGCGCACGGTTCCTGCGCGGCCCGGTCGAGGGCGTCGGCGCGGCCGTCGCCTTCCCCGTCACCGCCGGTGGGCTCACGGTCGCGGTCCTCGAGTTCTTCATGCACGAGCCGGCCGACCCCGACCCCGGCCTGCTGGAGATCATGGCGGACGTCGGCACGCAGCTCGGCCGGGTCGCCGACCGCATGACCGCCCGGCAGGCGCTGCTGTTCGGCGCGCAGCGGCTCGAACGGATCCTCGACAGTTGCGTCGAGGCATTCGTCACGATGGACGACGGCGGCCGGATCACCGGCTGGAACGCCGCGGCCGAGAAGGTCTTCGGCCTGTCCAGGGAGGAGGCGATCGGCCGGTCACTCGCCGACACGATCGTGCCCCCGCGCTTCCGCGAGGCTCACCACCTCGGCGTCGGCCGCTTCCTGACGACGGGTGAGAAGCGGGTCCTCGACAACCGCATCGAGATCTCCGCCTGGCACGCCAACGGCTACGAGTTCCCGGTGGAGCTCGCCACCTGGGCCGTGCGCGACCCGATGCTCGGCTGGACGTTCAACGCCTTCGTGCACGACATCACCGACCGCAAGCGCACCGAGGACGCCTTGCGCCAGGCGTACGAGCACGAGCGCGAGGCGGTGTCCCGGCTGCGCGAGCTCGACGTGGCGAAGAGCGACTTCGTGGCGACCGTGTCGCACGAGTTCCGCACGCCGCTGACCAACGTCATCGGGCACCTGGAGGTCCTCACGTCCGGCGACGCCGGCGAGCTCAACGCGGCGCAGTCGCGCATGCTCGAGGTCGTCGGCCGCAACGCCGACCGGCTGCGCGCGCTGATCGAGGACCTGCTGACCATCTCGAAGGTGGAGGCCGGTGTCTTCGACCTGGAGCCGTGCGAGACCGGCGTGCACGAGGTGCTGTCCGCCGCCTACGCCGCCGTCGAGCCGCGTGCCAAGCGCCGCGGTCACCGGCTGGTGCTGGCCGTCGAGGGGCAGCTCGGCACCGTCGAGGCCGACCGCGAGCAGTTGGAGCGGGCGCTGGTCAACCTGCTGGTCAACGGTGTCAACTTCACGCCCGAGGGCGGTCTCGTCGAGTTGACCGCCCGCGCCGCCGGCGACCACGTCGAGATCACCGTGCGGGACAACGGCGTCGGCATCGACCCCCAGGAACAGCCACAACTGTTCACCCGGTTCTTCCGCGGCACGTTCGCGGTGCGCGAAGCCGTGCAGGGCGCCGGACTCGGCCTGGCCATCACCAAGACGATCGTCGAGGGTCACGGCGGCGAGATCTCGGTCGACAGCGCCCCCGGTGCGGGCACGACGTTCACGATCCGGATTCCGCGCGAGCGCCCTCTCTGGCTGTGACCGGCTCCTCCAGCCGCGGCGGCTCCGGCGTCAGTACGGTCTGGAAGCCCGTCCGCGTCATCGTGCCCCAGTCGTGGCGGCCGCCGCGGATCGCCGCCCATATGCCCATGGTCCGCCAGACCGCCGTCAGTTGCCGATAGCCGACGTTCTCCAGCACGGCGGCGAGCACCGACGCGACCAGGTCCGTCCACCGCTGGTACCGGTGGAACGAATACTCCTCCACGGCCAGCGCGACGAGGTTGAGCACGAGCGCGTAGCCGTAGGCCACCGCGACGAAGACGAGCGCGAAGCCGGCGTCGACCGCCCCGAAGTACAGCCCGAGCGGCACCAGGATCACGCCGGCCAGCTCGACGACCGGGGCGAGCAGCTCGAAGAGCACGTAGTAGGGCAGGGCGACGAGGCCGATCCGCCCGTACCGCGGGTTCAGGATCATGCCGCGGTGCTTGGTCAGGATCTCGGTGATGCCCCGGTGCCAGCGGCGACGCTGTTTGCTCAGCACCTTCGGCGTGCTCGGCGCCTCGCTCCACGACACCGGCTCGGCGACGAAGACGATGCGGTAGTCGCGCTTCTGCCGGCGCAGGTGCCGGTGCAGCCGCACGACGAGCTCCGCGTCCTCGCCGATGCAGTCGTGGTCGAGGCCGCCGACCTCGACGAGCAGGTCGCGGCGGAAGATGCCGAAGGCGCCGGAGATGATGAGCAGCCCGCCGAGGCGCGACCAGCCGGTGCGGCCGAGCAGGAACGCCCGCAGGTACTCGACGACCTGCACCCGGGCCAGCCAGTTGCGGGGCATCCGCACGTCGACGATGCGGCCCGCGACCACCGTGCAGCCGTTCGCGACGCGGATGACCCCGCCGGACGCGACGGTGCGGACCGGGTCGTCCGAGAAGGGCTTCGCCACCGACAGCAGCGCCTGCGGGTCGAGGATCGAGTCGGCGTCGACCATGCACACGAGCGGGTACTGGGCGACGTTGATGCCGGTGTTGACCGCGTCGGTCTTGCCGCCGTTCTCCTTGCGCACGACCACGAGCGGGTCGGGGCGGTCCTTCGGCACGTGCACCGAGAGGATCCGGCCGCGGGTCGGGGTCGCGTCGGGTACGACCCGCGGCACCTCGACAAGACCGAACTCCTCCCGGAGTCGCTCGAAGGTGTCGTCGGACGAGCCGTCGTCGACGACGATGACCTCGAAGACCGGGTACCGCAGGGCGAGCATCGCCTGGACCGACTGGACGATGCCGGCGGACTCGTTGTACGCGGGCACGAGGACCGAGACCGGCTCGGTGAGCGGGCTGCGGTACGTCTCCTCGTGGCCGGCGAACGGCACCCGGCGCAGATGGTGCACGAACTCCACGCCGGCGAGCCCGATCAACACGAGGTAGCTCGAGTTGATGACGAGGAAATACGTCAGGATGAAGATGTCGGCCAGTCGCAGCAGCTCGCGGACCCAGTCGGTGATCATGGCGCCGTCTGCCTGCGGTGATCGTCGAGCTCGGCCGCGGCGAGCGCCTCGCGGGCGTGCGCGGCGCTGAGCATCACCTCGGGATCGGGCTCGTGGTCCTCGGCGCTGTGCCGCGGGTGGACGTGTGCGCGGTGCTCGGCGGCGACCAGGGCCGCCCGCCCGGCGTTGCCCAGGCGCAGCAGGGACCGGGCGGCGTTGTGCGCGACGGCGTAGTCCGGGTCGGCCAGCAGTGCCGTCAGCGCTTGGGCGGCGGTGACCGCGCCGAGTTCGCCGAGCGCCCTGGCGGCCTCCGCCCGCAGCACCGCGGGGCGGTCCGGATCGAGCGAGTCGAGCAGCGGGGACAGCGCCGTGCGGGTGCCCAGGCGGCCCAGCGTGCGTGCCGCGCGGACCCGCACGTCGATCGACGGGTCGGCGCGCAGCGCGCTCTCCACCCGGACCGTCGCACCGACCGCACCGACCAGGCCGAGCACCTCGGCGGCGGTCGCACGGACCGGTGCGCGCGGGTCGTCGAGCGCGGCCAGCAACGCGGCCTGCGCGCCCGAGCCGAGGCGGGTCAGGGCGGTCGCCACCACCTGCGCGGGCACCGTCCGGCGGCTGGCGAGCGCGGCGAGCAACGGCTGGGTGGCGCCCGGATCGCCGATCCGGCCGAGAGACCGTGCCGCGACCACCCGCACGTCGGGGTCGGAATCGGCGAGCAGGTCGCACAGCGGCAGCAGCGCGTCCTTGCGGCCCAGGTTACCGAGCACCTCGGCGGCCTGCGCCCGGGCGACGGGGTCGCGGCGGCGAAGCTGGCTCCGGGCCCGCCAGGCGGCGCCGCGGCGCTCGAAGACGTCGACCAGAGTGGCGTGCGCCTCGCCGCGGACCTTGCCGAGCAGGGCCACCGCGTTCGGCTCCACCGCGAGCCAGACGTCGTCGGGCAGGCGCACCAGTTCCTCGATCTGCTCGGGGTCGTCGTCGCCGGCGGCGATGGCCAGCAGCAGTTGCCGGGCGGGCCGGGCCAGCCGGGCGCGGCGCGCCTCGCGGGTCCGGCGGACACCGCGACCGCCGACGATGAGTCCACCCAGCACCACGACTGCGACGAGCATGACGATCAGCGCCACGAACGCGGCGCCGGCGAGGGTCACGTGCGCATGCGGGCCAGGACCGCCTCGACCCGGCTCACCAACTCCCGCGGGCTGAAGGGTTTGACGATGTAGTCGTCGGCGCCGGCGCCGAAGCCGACCTCGACGTCGCCCTCCTGAGCACGGGCGGTGAGCAGGATGATGGGCAGGCCCTTGGTGGCGTGGTCCTGCCGGAGCTGCCGGCAGACGTCGATCCCCGACATGCCGGGCATCATGACGTCGAGGACCACGAGGTCCGGCGGGTTCTCGGTGGCGGCGGTGAGCGCGGCGATCCCGTTGTCGACCGCCACCACGTCGTAGCCTGACTGCTCAAGCTTGAAGGCGACGAGGTCCCTGATGTCCATGTCGTCGTCGGCGACCAGGATCGCGGTCATCGTCCCCTCGCTCGTCTAGGCCACTCAGACTCTCATAATATGCGCACGAAACCAATATTCCCGGCATTCCGCCCACCTCGCCGCCCACCCTTACCCACCCACCCACCCACCCCTCCCTCCGCGTCGATCTTGCAGTTGTGGCGCCTGGGTTGCCCGGATATTTCGGATAAGTCGGAACCACAACTGCAAGATCGACGCGGAGGTGGTTGCCCGGCCCGGTCCAGCAGCCACCATCGCGGCGGGTCAGTACGTGTCGTGCTGCTGCGCCTGGCGGGTGCGGGCGTTGCGCTCCATGCTGTGGTGCATCGGGCCGAGGTTGCCGCCGGCCGGCACGCCCGGGTTGGGTCGCTCGTTCGTCGCGTGGGTCAGCCCGGACGCGGACGCGATGCCACGTGCGATGGACGCGGCCGTCGGCTTGTCCCGGTCGCCGCCGATCGTGCCCGCCGCCGAGGTCTGCTGCGCGGCGGCCGGGATGTCCTTGGTCGGCGCGTTGCTCATACGCGTCGCACCCTCTTCGCAGAAACGCTTGAAGCCCTTCAGGTCCGCCTTCAGGCGGCGGTTCAGTACCTCCGCCGCATGCTCCTCCGCCGGCATGAGTTCCCGGGCGTCGATCTGCAACTCCGCGATGATCCGCGTCATGCCGTCGGCCATCGGCTCCAGCCGGAGCGCCTCGCTCACCTGCGGGCCGTCCATCGCCTCCCAGCAGAGGAACTCGCCGGGGCGGGCCTCGGTGATCCGCGCATCGAACTCGGCCCGGCTGCCGCCGATGTCGAGCACCATGTGGGCGGTCGACTCGTCGATCGGGGCCATGCTCATCACGCCGGACATGAACCGCGGGTAGTTCTCGAAGTGGGCGAGCTGCTCGTATGCGATCCGTGCGGGGACCGCCACCTCGATGGACTCTCTGGCAGTGCTCATGGTCGTCCCCTTTGCAAGGTCGGCTCGATGATGACCCACACCGTACCGACGGGTACGTCCGAGTTGAGACCGATTCGCGGTTTTGGTCGGTTGCTTTCCACGCTACAGCGCCCCGAGCCGGGCGACTCGGGGCGCTGTAGGCGAAATCGGCGGGTCAGACCGTCAGGGTCCAGCTATCCAGGGTGCCGGTGTCACCGGCGAAGACATCCTTGACCTGGAGGGTCCACGTGCCGTTGCGGGCCTCGGTCGACAGGTCGACCGTGTAGGTCGCGTTGAGGTTCGTCACGTTGTCGCCGGAGGTCGAGCTCTTCAGCTTGTACGCGCTGCCGTCCGGGGCGATCAGGTCGACGCGGAGGTCACCGCGGTCGGCGTGGCGGACGGCGACCTTCACGGTCGAGGTCTTCGCGGCGTTGCCGGTGCAGTTGGCGACGACGACCTTGCTGGTGACGGTGGCGCGGTCGGCGATGGCGACGTCGGTGCCGTTGGTGACCGCGCCGCAAGGGGCCGGCGTGGTCGGGGTGGCCGGGTCGGTGGGGGCGGGCGCCGGGGTCACGGTGCCGCCGGTGTTGAACGAGCCGGTGTAGAGCAGCTTGTTCGGCGAGCCGGAGCCGGGGCTCTTCACCGCGCCGCTGACCGCGCCGTTGACGAGGGCGTCACGGACCTCGGCCGGGGTGGCGGCCGGGTGCGCGGCGAGGTACAGCGCGGCGGCGCCGGCGACGTGCGGGGTCGCCATCGAGGTGCCGGACATCTTCTGCGTGCCGGTGTTGGAGCTGTTGGCGCTGGACGTGATGTTCACGCCGGGGGCGAAGATGTCGAGGCAGCCGCCGAAGTTCGAGAAGCTGGCGCGGGTGTCCTTGGTGTCGGTCGCGCCGACGGTGATCGCCTCCGGCAGGCGGGCCGGGGACTTGCCGCAGGCGTTGGCGGAGTCGTTGCCACCGGCCACCGCGTACGTGATGCCGGCCGCGATCGAGCGCTTGACGGCGTTGTCCAGGGTGGTGCCGGCCGAGCCGCCGAGGCTCATGTTGGCGACCGCGGGCTTGACGGCGTTCTTGGTGACCCAGTCGACGCCGGCGATGATCTGCGAGTACGACCCGTTGCCCTTGCAGTCGAGCACCCGCACGCCGACGAGCTTCACGTCCTTGGCGACACCGTACGTGGCGCCGCCGACGGTGCCGGCGACGTGGGTGCCGTGGCCCTGGCAGTCGGACGCGTCGGCGTCGTTGTCGACGAAGTCGTAGCCGGACCTGGCGCGGCCGCCGAACTCGGTGTGCGTGAAGCGGATGCCGGTGTCGATGATGTACGCCGTCACGTTGCTCGCCGGGCCGTACGTGTACGAGCCGTTGAGCGGCAGCGCCTGCTGGTCGATGCGGTCCAGGCCCCAGGTCGCGTTCGCCTGAGTCGCCTCGACGGAGACCACGCGGTCCTGCTCGACGTAGGCGACGGCCGGGTCGGCGGCGAGCCGGCGGGCGGCGGTGGCGCTCATCTGACCGGAGAAACCGCGCACCGCGTTGTCGTATCGGGCGCGGACCTTGCCGCCGACCTTGCCGGCGAGCGCGTCCGAGCTGACCGACGATCCGTCCTTGAGCACGACGATGTACCGGTCGTGCAGCGCACCCGCGACGCCGGCGCCCTGCACGACGCCCTCGGCCGGGGCGGCGGAGCCGGCGGCGGCGAAGGAGAAGGCGGCGGCCGCGGCGGCGGCGGGGGTGAAGACGAGGCCGGTGACGGCGCGACGGGCGGTGTTCTTCATCATTATGTCTGCATCCCTTGCGGTAGCTGGCATTTCTGATCGCTTGCAGAACCAAGGTTCGAGCGCGTGAGTGGCGCATCCAGAACCCACGCGGTAGCAGCGCAGTTGCGCCGCCCCCGCGCGGTCGGCACCGCCCCCGCGCCCCCGCGCGGGCGGCACCGCACCGGACCCCGCGCGGGCACCGCCGCACCGCCCCCGCGCCCCCGCGCGGGCGGCACCGCCCCCGCCCCCCGGCCCCGCGCGGGCGGCACCGCCCCCGCTCCCCGCGTTGATCTTGCAGTTGTGGTGCCTGACAAACCGGGCATCGTGGGAGTGTCGCGGCACCACAAGTGCAAGATCAACGCGGAGGGCGGAGGAAGGGGCGGAGGGTGGGGGGAGGGGAGAAGAGGGGAATGGCGAAGGCCGTCTGGACCTAGTCCAGACGGCCTTCGCTCACCGGGGGGAACCGGGGTGTCAGATCTTTACGGTGAACCGCGGGTCGGCGGCGATCTTCTGGAAGCCGGCGAGCGCCTCCGGGGTGTCGTCCATGCGGATGTCGTGCCCGTTCTGGTCCTTCGCGGTCTCGAAGTACACCATGCCCTTGATCTGCGGCATCATGGCCAACTGCGGCAGCACGGTGGCGTACACGTCGGCCTTGTTCTTGCCCACGACGGTCGGCGACGAGTCGTACACGCCCCACTCGGCGACCATGATCGGCTTGCTCGGGTGGTTGGTGGTGGCCCAGGTGTACCAGCCCGGGAACTTCGCCTTGTCCGTGGTGCGGTTCATCATGTAGTTGAAGTCGCCGTAGTGGAAGCCGCCGGGCTGCGCGTTGTTGTAGGTGTCCACGCCGACCCAGTCCACGACGTCGTCACCCGGGTAGAGGTCGCCCCACCACGTCGAGTTGTTCCACTTCTCGTAGTTCATGTAGGCGACCACGAAAACGGCGTTGTCCACTCCGTTGGCCCTCATCCGCAGCGCGGTGTGACGGAACATCGCGGCGTAGTCCTTGGCGGTCATGCCGGATCCGGCGGTCGGGTTCACGTCGTTCTCGGGCTCGTGGTGCAGCACCATGAAGAACTTCTTGGTGTAGTTGGTCTTCAGGTAGTTGGAGAGCCGGTCGATGCGGGCGTCCTGGTCGCCGGCGGCGACGTTGGCCCACTTCGTTCCGTAGGCGACCTTCCAGTTCAGCATCAGCACGCGCGGGTTGGCCGGGTCGTTGGTCATGGCGATCTCGCTCTTGGTCGGGAAGAGCTCGTCACCCTTGTGGTACGTGTGGTAGACGGTCGACGTACGGCCGGTCTTGCGCTCGAACGTCTTCAGCGCCTCGTCCCGCGGCACGTCGGAGAAGCCGCCGGCCGCCGCGCCCCACAGCACGCCGCAGCTCGGCACCAGCTTGGCGTCGACGGTGCAGTCGCCCGGAGGGGTCCCGGTCGGCTCGGTCGCCGGGCTGGTCGGGGTCGCCGGGCTGGTCGGGCTGGTCGGGCTGGTCGGGGTGGCCGGGCTGGTCGGGGTGGCCGGCGCGGTGGTCGCCGGCGTCGTCGGCTTGGTGGTGGTCGGTCGCAGCACCGTCAGCGCGAGCGTCGGCTGGCCGGCGGTCGCCTCCGCGGAGCGGAACCGGGCCGGGCTGTTGGCGACGGTCGAGGTGACCGCGAAGGTGTACGTCCCGGCGCCCTTGACCACCGAGCTGACGTCGAACGTCACCGACGTGGCGCCGCTCTTCGGCTTCACGGTCGTGACGACCGAGCCGACCTTCGGCTTGTTCTTGCCGGTCAGGCCCTTCTCGGTCCACGCCGTGTCGGCGACCTTGCTCAGCGAGATCGAGGCGGGGAAGGTGCGGGACTCGCGGTTCAGGGTCACCTGGGCGCCCTTGACCTTGACCCCGGTGCCCGGGTCGGTGACCTTGAACTTCAGGTAGGTCACCATCGTGTCGCCGCCCTGGCGGCCGGCGACCAGCGTGTCCGAGGCGCCGAAGTTGTAGGTCGGGCGGCTGCTCGAGCTGTAGCCGTCCTCCGCCGCGCCCGTGCGGACGACGTCGGTCGTCTCAGCGCCGGCGTTGCCGGTGAAGACGGCGGTGCCGACTCCGGCTCCAATGGCGAGTGCGGCGATCGGCATCAATGTACGGGCATGGCGGCGAATCATCGATACGGGCCCTTCCGTGGCGGCGAAATCCTCGTGGAGCGGCTTTCCGTCCGGCGGTGTCATCCGGACCTCCACAAGATTCGGCAGCCGGGGTTACGCCCGCGGTTCGCCGCAAGTTGCCGTTGGGGTGCCCGCGCCCCGGACCGACTGTCCACAGTGGATTCGTCACGCTCGGCCGGCGCTCAGTGGCTGTCCGCCGGAAGGCTGGTGTCGAAATGTTGCCGAGCGGGTAAGTGAAGTGCCCCGGCGACGCATCAGACGAACGGACAGACTCGGCAACCCAAGTGTGACCCAAACCCAACGCTTCTGAACTAGGCGCTCAAATCAGGCGAACGTAGTGTTAGCGAGGTAAGCCGTAACACCCGGAAATGCCATATTTCAGCGAGCACCCCGCCAATTCGACTCGAGGAGACTGTGATGACCCCGATGCTGATCTCGCGCCCGGCCGTTCATGTCGTCCCCGAGCTGGTGGGGGAGCGGTGTGATAGCTGCGGCGCTGCCGCCAGGGCGACGGTGACCTTCGGGACCTCCGGTGAGCTGTCCTTCTGTGGCCACCACGCGAACCGCTACGCCGACCGCATCGCCGCGACCGCCGACAAGGTCGTGGTCGAGGCCGGCTTCGACTGGCGGGGTGGCGCCGAGGGCTGAGCGCCCCGAGACGGTGACGAAAGGCGGGTTCCCGACGGGGCCCGCCTTTCGCGTGTTGTCCGTTATCTACCGAAAATTGGATATTCGGTAGATAGCATCATGGCGTGCGTCGCAAGCCGAGTCCCAGTCCGCGCAGGTCAACCCTGCCGGGCGGACCGAGCCTGCTGATCGACGCCGGCGCCGTGCTCGCGGTGGGAGTCTTCGCGGCGGTACCGGCAATGCTCCGGCAGTTCTCGTCGCTGCACGCCGGCGCCGTGGCACTCGGTGCGGCGGCCCTCGCCGTCCTCCTCGCCCGGCGCCGGTCGCAGCGCCTGGCCCGCTCCCTGGCCCGTTCGTCCGCCCGCCGCAAGGGCCTGGAGCAGGAGCTGCGCCACCGCGCCACGCGGGATCCGGTGACGGGCCTGGCGAACCGGGCCCTGCTCACCGCCCACCTGCGCGACCTGCGGCCCGGCGTCACCGTCGCGCTGCTGGACCTCGACGGGTTCAAGGAGGTCAACGACGCGCTCGGGCATCCCGCCGGGGACGCGTTGCTCGTCCAGGTGGCGGACCGTCTGCGGGCCGCGCTGCCGGACGCCGACCTCGTCGCCCGGCTCGGCGACGACGAGTTCGCGGTGCTCTGGCGGGCCGGCGCTCCGGAAGGCGCGGCCGAGCGGGCCACGGGGCAACTGCGCCCGGCGTACCAGGTGGCCGGCCGTCAGGTGCATCTCACCGCCAGCGTGGGCCTCGTGACGGTCGCGGAGCAGCGCACCTCCGCCGAGGTGCTGCGCGACGCGGACCTGGCGCTCGACGCGGCGAAACACGGCGGGAAGGACCGGATCGTCCGGTTCGACGCGCCGCTGCGCACCGCCGCCGACCGGTACCGGGAACTGGCCGCTGGCCTGCGCCGGGCGCTGCGCGACGGCGAGTTCACGCTGCACTACCAGCCCGTGGTCCGGCTGGCCGACGGCAGGATCACCGCCGCCGAGGCGCTGCTGCGCTGGAACCCGCCGGACGGCGATCCGGTGCCGCCGGGCGTCTTCGTCCCGGTCGCGGAGGCGACCGGCTTGATCGTGCCGATCGGCTGGTGGGTCCTGGGCCGTGCGTGCGCGGAGGCCCGGGAGTGGCACGAGCGCGAGGGCGTCAGCGTCACCGTCAACGTGGCCGCGCACCAGTTGCGCGAGCCCGACTTCGTCGACCGGGTGCGGCAGGCGCTGGCCGAGAGCGGGCTGCCGCCGGCGGCGCTGGTGCTCGAACTCACCGAGTCGACACTGGTCGCCGACGCCGAGTCGACGGCGCGGCTCGACGTGCTGCGCGAGCAGGGCGTGCGGATCGCGATCGACGACTTCGGGACCGGGTACTCGTCGCTGGCCTACCTCGTCCACCTGCCGGTCGACGTGCTGAAGATCGACCGGACGTTCCTCGCGACCGCCGTCGACACCCCGCTCATGCGGGCGATCCTCCAGCTCGCCGACGGCCTGGAGCTCCAGACCGTGGCCGAGGGCGTGGAGACCGAGGCGCAGGCCGCGACGCTGCGCACGCTGGGCTGCTCCTACGCACAGGGCTACCTGTTCTCCCGGCCGGTGCCCCCGGCCGAACTGGCCGCCTTGCTAGGCCGCCTCGAACTCGGAGCGGCGCGAGCGGGGTAGGTGGACCGGACGGGCCGGGGCGCGCCGCGCGGCGACGACCCGGTCGCGGCCGTCCCGCTTCGCCGCGTAGAGCGCGCGGTCGGCGAGCTGGACCAGTTCGCCGGGCTCCGTCGTGTCGTCCGGCAGCACCGCGGTACCGACGGAAACCGTGACGCGGCGGTGAACGCCGTCGCCGACGTCGACCGTGCCGCCCGCCACGATGTGGCGCACCCGCTCGGCCAGGGCCGCCACCTCCGCCTCCCCGGCGCCGGGCACGAGGACGGCGAACTCCTCACCGCCGTACCGCGCCACCATGTCGCCCGCCCGTGCGGCCGCACGCAGGCGGCGGGCCACGTCGCGCAGCACCCGGTCACCGGCGGCGTGCCCGTGCTCGTCGTTGATCGCCTTGAAGTGGTCGATGTCGAGCAGGACCACACCGAAGCCCCGATGCCGCCGGCGGCCGGCCTCGGCGCGCAACTGCTCCTCGAACGCCCGGCGGGTCGACAGGTCGGTCAGCCCGTCGGTCACCGCGATGTGGTACTGCGCCGCGACCATGCCGGCCATCCGCCCCAGGACGAGCAGGAACAGCAGGGCGCAGGTGATCGCGATCACCGGCACGTCGCTGACGTCGCCCTGGAGGTACCGCAGCAACAGGACGGCGGGCGCGAGCAGCGATGCCCCGGCGAGGACGGCGAGCCGCGCGGCGGTCGTGCGGGTGGTGTGTGCCGGCGCCGGCGCGTCGATCCGGTTCATCGACGGGTGGAGCACGGCGCCGCCGAGCAGCGCGTAGGTCACGAGCCACAGGACGCACGACCATACGTTGGCCCGCGAGAGGGTGGCGGCGACGTCGGCGCCCAGCGTCGTCAGAAGGCTCGCCAGGAGCAGGAGATACGAGGGTGTACGGGCACCGCCGCCGAGCAGGATGCGCAGGCCGAGGACGAGGACGAGCAGGTCGCCGACCGGATAGGCGACGGTCACGAGCCGCGCCGCCGGGCTCAGGCCCTCGTCCGCCGTCAGCGGGCCGATGAGGTACACCCACGACACGAGGCCGGCGCTGACCGCGATGATGCCGGCGTCGATCAGCGTCGGGGTGTGCCGGCCCGGCGTCCGGCGCCGTACGAAGGCCACGAGGGCGCCGACGAGGAGGGGGTACTGCACGAGGTAGAAGGCGTCGGCGGCGGTCGGCGACGCCGGGCCGGCGTGCGACGCGTACGCGATGGCGTAGAGCGCGTCACCGATCGTGTAGGCGACCTGGCCGGCGCCGAGCAGGTACCAGCCGAGCCGGCCGGGCGGCCGCCTGCGGTGCGTGACGACGAGGACGGTCACCGCGGTGAGCGCGGACAGACCGGTGTAGAGGGCGCCGGCCAGCACCGGCACGGCGCCGGTGACCTGCAGGATCGCGACGCCGATGGCGGTGAGCAGCCCGAGCGCGACGAAGGTCGCCCATCGATGCTTACTCACTGTAGTCACGTGTTCTATTTTCCGTCATGAAGTCGCGTTTGCCGTCCACCAGTCGGGCTTTTGTCGTGCGTCGGGGGTCATTCCACCCGTCGTGTCACCCGGTGTCGTTCGGCTGTCGCCCGTCCGATCTCACCCTGTCCGCAACCCGGCGGACACCGTGGTGCTCCGGCCGCAGAGTGTGCTGATGGCAGGCGAAAGGAGCAGGCCATGACGCCACAGTTGCTCGAACACGTCCGTGCCGAGGCGCTCTTCGTGTCCGACGTGCAGTCCTCCGAGCACGTCAGCGTGGACCGCATCCGCCGCGCGGTCATGATCAGCGTCCGGCGTCACGGCCCCCGAGGCTGTGCGGCCCTCGTGGCCCACGAGTTCGGCGAACACCCCGAGACGGCGGTCAGCCGGATGGGTTGGGTCCTCGATCAGGTGCGTCTGGCGTATCCCTGATCGATTCCCGACCGTTTTTGTCGGACCCTTCGTTCAGAATCCCGGGTATGCGGTTTCTGGAGTTGGCACAGGTGTCCGATGCGGTCGCCGCGGCCTCGGCGCGCAACGTCAAGATCGACCTTCTCGCCGCGGCGCTGCGCGATCTCGGCGCAACCGCTGACGAGCGCACGATCGCCGCCGGTGCCGCCCATCTCTCCGGCGAGCTGCGCCAGCGCACCACCGGCGTCGGCTACGCCGGCCTCCGCGACCTGCCCCCGCCCGCGGTCGAGCCCACCCTCACCGTCGCCGACGTCGACCTGGCGTTCGAGCGGATGTCCGCACTCTCCGGCAAGGGATCGCAGGCGTCCCGCAAGCAACTCGTCCGGGAGCTGTTCGGCGCCGCCACCGGTCCCGAGCGCCGGTTCCTGATCGGCGTCCTCAGCGGCGAGCTGCGCCAGGGCGCGCAGGCCGGGCTCCTGGGTGAGGCGCTCGCCAGAGCGGCTGGCCTCCCACCCGCGACCATCCGCCGCGCCCTGCTCCTGGCCGGCGACCTGAAGGCCGTCGCCGTCTCCGCGCTGATCGGCGGGGCACCCGCCCTGGAGCGCTATCAGTTGACGGTCGGCCGTCCGCTCGCGCCGATGCTCGCGCAGAGCGCGCAGAGCGCGTCGGAGGCCCTCGCCGCCACGGGCATCCCGGCGGCGGCCGACATCAAGATCGACGGGGTGCGCATCCAGGTCCACCGCGACGGCGCCGACGTGCGCGTGTTCAGCCGCAGTCTCGACGACCTCACCGCCCGCGTGCCGGGCCTTGTCGAGGTGGTGCGGGCGCTGCCGGTGGCGTCGGTCGTGCTCGACGGCGAGGCGGTCGGCGTCGACGAGGAGACCGGGCGCGCCATCCCGTTCCAGGAGACGTTCAGCCGGGCGGCCCGCCGCGACGGCGTGTCGGTGCTACGGCCGTTCTTCTTCGACATCCTGCATCTCGACGGCGTCGACCTCCTCGACGAGCCGGCGTCCGCGCGCTGGACGGCCCTTGAGCAGGCCGTCCCGCCGGATCTGCGGGTCGGGCGCACCATCCTCACCTCGCCGGAGGACGCCGAGGCCGCGTTCGCACGCGCGGTGCGGGAGGGCCACGAGGGCCTGGTGATCAAGTCGGCGTCGGCGCCCTATGACGTCGGCCGCCGTGGCGCCGCCTGGGTCAAGGTCAAGCCCCGGCACACGCTCGACCTGGTGGTGCTCGCCGTCGAGTGGGGCCACGGCCGCCGCAAGGGCTGGCTGTCCAACCTCCATCTGGGCGCCCGTGACCCGGAGACCGGCGGCTTCGTCATGCTCGGCAAGACGTTCAAGGGGATGACCGACGCGATGCTGCGCTGGCAGACCGAGCGGCTGCGCGAGCTGGCGGTCGAGGAGTCGGAATGGGTCGTCAAGGTGCGGCCCGAGCTGGTCGTGGAGATCGCCTTCGACGGGGTGCAGACGTCACCGCGCTATCCGGGCGGCATGGCGCTGCGGTTCGCGCGCGTGGTGCGGTATCGCGAGGACAAGCGCCCGGAGGAGGCCGACACGATCGAGGCGGTGCGGGCGATTCACCGGGGGGCGCGGTGAGGCACGCCCCCGCTGTTCACGCCGTCCCCGTCCCCGTCGCCGTCCGCGCCGTCCGCCTCGCCCTTCTCCCCGTCCTCGTCGGCGAGGAGGTCGCCGGACGCCGGGCCGCGCGCCTCACGCCGTGCCAGGTAGGCGAAGCCGAAGACGGCCAACGCGGCGAAGAGCCACCATTGCAGCACATAGCCGGCGTTCTGGAGCGCGTTCTCCTTCGCCGGCCGCACCGCGGTCAGCCCGGCGGGGGGTTCGTCCGCGGTCACGTAGGTGTCGAAGATCGGGTAGGGCAGCGTGGGCGCGATCGCGGCCGGCGTGATCCGGCGGATCTCCGAGCGGCCGTTGACCTCCTGCGGGACCCCGCCGCGGCTCTCCGGCGGGCGCAGCCGCCCGACCACCGTGGTGTCGCCGGTCGGCGCCGGCGGCACGGCCGGCGCGGCGAGCGCACCCCCGGGTGCCGGAGGCACCCAGCCGCGGTCCACCAGCACCGCCGTCCCGTCGGACAGCACCAGCGGCGTGATCACCTCGAACCCCACCCGGCCGTCGACGGTCCGGCCGCGCACGAGGATCTCCCGCGTGGGGTCGTAGTGCCCGGTGACGCGAACCCGGGTCCACTCGATGTCGCCCGGCGGGGCCGGGCCGACCGAGCCGGGGCCTTGCGTCGGCTTGCCGACAATCTCGGGGAGCGGGACCGGCGTCGCCGTGGCGCCCGCCGAGATTCGCTCGTTGATGGACGCGCGCTGATGGTATCGGTCGAGCTGCCAAAAACCGAGCAGGACCATGACGGCCGCCGCGGCCACCGTCAGCGCGGCATAGCCGAGCCATCGGGGCGTCGCGAGAAACCGGTACACACCGTGCACGGTATCCCGTGCGTTTCCGGACCGTCGCGGTGGCGCCCACCCGGTATCGTCCGGGACACACGTCTGCCCTGGCGCCGGAGGAGCACAGATGAGCACGATCCCACGGCTTGTGATCAGCGCACCGTCGTCTGGGCACGGCAAGACGGCGGTGTCCGTCGGCCTGCTGGCGGCGCTCTCCGCGCGGGGATATCGTGCGGCTGGCTTCAAGATCGGGCCGGACCATGTCGACGCGGCCTATCTCGGCCTCGCGGCCGGCCGGCCGGGGCGCAACCTCGATCCCCGCATGGTCGGGGCCAAGCGCATGGGGCCGCTGTTCGCGCACGGGGCCGGATCGCTCGACATCGCCGTGGTCGAGGGCACGATGGGCCTGTTCGACGGGCTCGCGGGGCGCACCGACAGCGAGTCCACCGCGCAGATCTCCGGCCTGCTGCGTGCACCGGTGATCCTGGTCGTCGACGTGGGCGCGATGGGACAGTCGGTGGCGGCGCTCGTGCACGGCTTCCGGGCCTACGACGAGCTGCTCTGGCTCGGCGGCGTGATCCTCAACCGGGTCGCCTCCACACGGCACGAGCAGTTGCTCCGCGAGGCGCTCGACGACATCGGGGTCCCGGTCCTCGGCGCGTTGCGGCGGCACGCGCTCACCGACATCGGTGACGCCGGCGCGCCGCTGCCGTCGCGCCACCACGGCGTCGCCCCGGTCGTCCACCACAACCTCGACGCGGTGCGCGCCGTCCGCCGGCTCGGCGAGGTGATCGCCGGCGCCGTCGACATCGACCGCACCATGGCGCTGGCCCGCTCGGCGCCCCGGCTCACCGCCGACCCGTGGAACGCCGAGGCGGAGATCGTCGCCGCCAGCACCTCCGACGCCGCGATCGCGTCCATCGCCGCCATGCGCATCGGACGCCGCCCGGTCGTCGGGGTGGCGTTCGCCTACCCGGAGACCGCCGAGCTGCTGCTGGCCGCCGGTGCCGACGTGGTGCCGTTCGACCCGTTGCGTGACGAGACCCTGCCCGAAGGCGTCGACGGCCTGGTCATCGGCGCCGCCCTGCCGGAGTCGTATGCGGAGGAGCTGACCTTCAACGGCCGCCTGCGCGCCGCCGTCGCCGCCCATGCCGCGGCCGGCAAGCCGATCGCCGCCGAGGGCACCGGCCTGGTCTGGCTCTGCCGCGACTTCAACGGCCGCCCGATGTGCGGGGTCGTCGACGCCTCGGCGCGCGAGACCGACCTGGTGGTCCTCGGCTACCGTGAGGCCACCGCCCGCAGCTCGTCCGTCCTGCTGCCGATCGGCACGCAGGTCGTGGGCCACAAGATGCACCGCACGACCATCACTCCGCGGGCCGGCCTGCAGCCCGCGTGGACGTGGGCCGGCGGCCCGGCGGAGGGCTTCGTCCAGCGCGGCGTCCACGCCTCCTATCTCGGCCTGCACTGGGCCGGCCACCCGAGCATCGCCAGCCGCTTCGTGGCCGGCGCGAGCGCGACCGCCGCCCCGGCCCCGGGCCGGTGGACCACCCCGTCCGCCGACCCCTACGGCCGCCCGTCCTCCGCGATCCCCACCGCCCAGGTCCCGGCCGGCCACGTTCCCGCCGCGCGGGCCGTGCCGACGGCCCAGGTTCCGGCGGTTCCGCTACCACCCACGACCGTCCCCGCCGGCCAGGTCTCGGCCGGCCCGGTCCCGACCGCCCAGGTGCCGCCCGGCGGCCCGGCACGCCCGGTCGGCGTCGCGTCGACCCTGCCGCTCCCGGGCGATGCCGAGCCCCCGGCCGGCGCCCCCTTCGCCGAGGGCGCGCCACCCGCCGCCGGGACCGTGCGCTCTCCCTGGGCCGCGCCGTCCGCCGCCGGTTCCGCGCCGCCCTCCGGTCCGGTGCCTTCTGCCGGCCCGGTGTCGTCTCCCGCGCCGTCCGCGGCCGGTTCCGCGCCGTCCGCCGGGCCGGTGTCCTCGGCGCCGTCTGTCGGTCCGGTGTCCTCGGCGCCGTCTGTCGGTCCGGTGTCCTCGGCGCCGTCTGTCGGTCCGGTGTCCTCGGCGCCGTCTGTCGGTCCGGTGTCCTCGGCGCCGTCTGTCGGGCCGGTGTCCTCGGCGCCGTCTGTCGGGCCGGTGTCCTCGGCGCCGTCTGTCGGTCCGGTGTCCTCGGCGCCGTCTGTCGGTCCGGTGTCCTCGGCGCCGTCTGTCGGTCCGGTGTCCTCGGCGCCGTCTGTCGGTCCGGTGTCCTCGGCGCCGTCTGTCGGTCCGGTGTCCTCGGCGCCGTCTGTCGGTCCGGTGTCCTCGGCGCCGTCTGTCGGTCCGGTGTCCTCGGCGCCGTCTGTCGGTCCGGTGTCCTCGGCGCCGTCTGTCGGTCCGGTGTCCTCGGCGCCGTCTGTCGGGCCGGTGTCCTCGGCGCCGTCTGTCGGGCCGGTGTCCTCGGCGCCGTCTGTCGGGCCGGTGTCCTCGGCGCCGTCTGTCGGTCCGGTGTCCTCGGCGCCGTCTGTCGGTCCGGTGTCCTCCGCGGCGGACTTCGGTGCCGGTTCGGGCCGGCCGGCCAGCGCTCCCACGTCACCCGGGGCGTCCTCGCCGTTCGGGCCGGGTGTCGGGTCGGTGATGCCGACCCCGTGGACGTCGGCCGAGGCCTTCGTGGCATCCGCGGGTGTGTCGTCGCCGCCCGCGGCGTCGGTCCCGCCCGCTGCTTCGCCCACGTCCTCGCCGACCACGAACACGTCGGCTCCCACCGGGTCGCCGTCCGTCCCGGTGGCGCCCGTCTCGGGAGGGGCGGGCCTGCCCGATGGCGAAGCCGTCGGCGCCTCGGCGGCCGGTACCACTGGGGCGCCTGGGGACAGCCCGTCCACCGGGGCCGGTGGGGCGAGCGTTGGGGTGCCTTCCTCGGCGAACGGCCCCGCGGAGGCCGCCGGCCTGCCATCGTCTGGGGTTGTGCCGACGACCGCGACCGTGCCCTCGCCGCCGATCACCCGATCCGCGAACGTCGCCGACGCCCCGGCCGGCGGTGTTGCCGAGCAGAGGTCGGGCCTGGTCTCGGGCGGGCCGCGGCCGTTGACGGGGCTCTCCTCGAGCGTGACCGCGCCCGTGTCGACCCCGCCCGCGTCGTCGGCGGACGACCAGCCGCGGTCGGCCACCCCGGCGACCTCGGCCGCGGTGCCGGTCTCGTCGGCGCCCATGCCACAGGTGCCGGCGCCGGTGTCCGCGGCGCCGGCGGGCGTGACCGCGATGCCCGCCGCCGGGTCCGACCTGGTGGCACCGGTCGACGACGTCGCCTCGCCGCCGTTGTCGGTTCCCACGGCGTCGCCGATCTCCGCGCCACCCGTTTTCGCACCGCCCCGGCAGCAGCCGCCGAGCCCCGAGCCGCAACTGTCCGGCCCACCGGAGGACGGTGTCGCCGAGGGCGTGGCGACCGGCGCTGACCGCGCTGCCACGTCCGAGGGGTCCGCGGAGGCCGAGGCGGCCGCGGGCGTCGACAAGCCCGGAAACGGGTCCGCGAAGGACGCCGGGCCGGCTTCGGCCGGCGGGTCGAGCGAGGCTGCCTAGTGTCGACCTGGTCGGTGGCCCTGCGCCGCTTTCCCTCGCTGCTGGTCGAGACGCCGCGGTTGCTGGTCCGGCCACTGTGTGCCGACGACGACAAGCGGGTCGGGGAGATCTTCGCCGAACGGCTCGTCCGGCGGTGGCTGCCGATCGCGCAGGACGACGTGACCGAGTTCGACGGGTATGCCTGGTGCACCGAGCTCGCCGTGGAGCGGCGCGACAGCGGGGCCGGTGACCACTACGGTGTCGTGCGCCGGGAGGACGAGCGGCTCGTCGGGTGCCTCTGGACGAAGAACACCGACTGGCTGACCCGGTCGACGGAGATCGCGTTCGCGGTGGCCGCCGACGCCCGGGGGTACGGTGTCGCGCCCGAGGCCGTCGCCGTCGTGGCGCTGTCGCTGCTGCTGGAGCACCGGTTCCAGCGGATCGAGCTGCGGGTCGCACCCGGCAACGTGGCCTCGCGCCGGGTCGCGGAGAAGGCCGGCTTCACATATGAAGGGCTGCTGCGCAACGCCGGCTCGCTACACAGCGGACGGGTCGACCTGGAGAGCTGGTCACTGGTCCCCGCCGACATCCGCTAGGACGGCGACATCCGCTAGGACGGCGACATCCGCTAGGACGGCGACATCCGCCAGGGCGGCGATGCTCGCCGAGGGCGGTCAGTGGCGGGCTCGACCGCCGGAGACCGCGGGGCTCGGCGGCGTGAAGTCCCGCCACGGCGTGCCGACCAGCGCGTCGCGCAGCGTCTCGGCCACCGTTTCCCGCGGCTTGCCGGCGTTGCCGGAGCCGACGCGGTGCAGCGGATTGTCCGGGTCGGCGATGAAACCGGCGATCGTCAGGCCGGGTGTCATGCCGATGAACCAGGCGGCCCGGTTGTCGTCGGTCGTGCCGGACTTGCCCGCGACCGGGCGGCGGACCGTCGAGTGGACCCGTGCGGCGGTGCCCGAGCCGCCGCAGTCGCCCGTCACCGCGCGATATCCGGTCACGCACCGGGCCGCGTCGACCGCACCCCGCGCCACGTCCGCCGACAGCACCTGCGCACACCGCGGCTTCGCCACCGGCACGCCCTTGTCGTCGACGACCTCGGCACCGGCCGGGTCGACGATCGAGGTCACCGGGATCGGCTCGCATGTGCGCCCGTCGGCGACGACCGTGGCGAACGCGCCCGCCATCTCCAGCGGCGTGGTGTCGGCGACGCCCAGCGTGAACGCGCCCCAGGTCTTCGCCTTCGCCTCCGACGCCTGGAGCTTGTCGATGCCGGTCCGCCAGCGCAGCCCCAGCCGCTCGGCCATGCGGACCGCGGCCTCGGCCCCGACGCGCTGTTCGAGCTGCACGAAGTAGGTGTTCACCGACTTGCCGAAGCCCGAGTACATCGTGTGCCGCCCGGTCATCGAGTCCGAGGCGTTCGACGGGCACCAGAAGTCGGCGCCGCAGTGCGCGGGACTGTCCCGGCCGGTCTTGTACTTCGACACGAACGTCTTCGGCGCGTAGATGGACGTCGACAGCGGCATGCCCTGCTCCAGCGCCGCCAGCATCGTGAACATCTTGAACGTCGACCCGGCCTGGTACCCGGCCATGTCACCGCCGCCGAGCAACGGGTTGACCGTGTTCGGGTAGTTGCCGCGCAGCCGCTTGCGCTGACGCGGGTCGGAGTGCGGGCCGTTGCTGGCGCGGTCGAGCGAGTAGACCCGGTTCACCGCCATCGCGCGGACCAGGCCGGTGCCCGGCTCGACGGCGACCTGACCCAGCGCGTACGGGCTGCGCGCCTTCTCCCGCTGCAGCACCTTCTGCTGCGCGATCTCCTGGATCCTCGGGTCGAGCGACGTCACCACCCGGTAGCCGCCGCGGCGGAGCTTGTCGATCCGCTCGCGGGGGCTGCCGCCGAACGCGGCCTGCTCGCTCCACCACGAGCGGAACATGGCGCAGAAGAAGCCCCAGCCGGGCCGGGTCGCCAGGCAGTCGTTCGGGGGCTCGGTGAGCTTGAGCGCGATCGGCGCCTTCCGGGCCGCGTCCGCCTCCTCCGGGGTCAGGTACCGGAGATCGGCCATGCGGCCGATGACGTAGTCCCGGCGCTCGGTGGCGGCCTTCCGGTCGGCGTTCGCCGGGTCGTACGCCGACGGCGCCTGCACCAGCCCCGCGAGGAGCGCCGCCTCGGGGACCGTCAGGTCGGCCGGGCGCTTCGAGAAGTACACCTCGGCGGCGGCCTGCACGCCGTAGGCGCGGTGGCCGAAGTAGGCCACGTTCAGGTACCGCTCCAGGATCTCTTCCTTGCTCATGTGTTTCTCGAGCTCGATCGCGAGCTTCATCTCGCGCAGCTTGCGCGCCCCGGTCTGCTCGGTGGCCGCGTTGATCTCGGCCGGTGTCTCGGCGGAGTCGCGCAGGGCGTTGCGGACGTACTGCATCGTCAACGTCGACGCGCCCTGCGACACGCTGCCGGCCTTCTGGTTGGCGACGAACGCCCGCGCGACACCCTTGTAGTCGACGCCGTGGTGCTCCCAGAACCGCGCGTCCTCGGCGGCGACGATGGCGTCGCGGATCGTCTCGGACATCGACGACAGCGGCACGTACGTGCGGTACTCCTCGTAGAACTGGGCGAGGAGCGTGGTGCCGTCGTCGGCGTAGACGTGTGTCGTCTGGGCCGACAGCGCCGTTTGCAGCACACCGACCGGCATGGCCAGCGAGTCGGCGCCCCGCTTGGCCCCGATGCCCGTCACGGCGACGAGCGGATAGACGAGCACGGCGACCGCGAGGCCGACGACGAGCCCGGTCCGGACGAGGACGACGAAACCGCCGGTCACTCGCAGCGTGCGCGCGATCACATTCTTAAGCTAGGGCAAATCGACTCCGGATACGCGACGATCGCCTGATGCTGCTGCGGTTCCATGGCGACGAGGAGGTCGCGCCCGGTCTCGTCGACCTCGCCGTCAACGTGCGCCAGGAGGCGCCGCCCTCCTGGCTGAGCGGGCCGATCGCGGCATCGCTGGCGCACCTGGCGCGGTATCCGGACCCGGCGGAGGCCACGGCCGCCGTCGCCCGGCGGCACCGCCGGCCCGTCGACGAGGTGCTGCTCACCGCCGGGGCGGCGCAGGCGTTCACGTTGCTGGCGCAGGCGTTCCGGCCGGCGCGGGCGCTGGTCGTACATCCACAGTTCACCGAGCCCGAGAGCGCCCTGCTGACGGCCGGGCACCGCGTGGAACGACTGGTCCTGACGGAGGACGACGGGTTCCGGTTGGCGGCGGTACCTCCGGAGCCCGACCTGGTCGTCATCGGCAACCCGACGAACCCGACATCGGTCCTGCACCCGGCCACGGCGGTCGCCGGCCTCGCCAAGGAGGGCCGGATCCTGGTCGTCGACGAGGCGTTCGCGGACACCGTGCCCGGCGAGCCGGAGTCGCTCGGCGAGCGGCGGGACCTGCCGGGGCTCCTCGTCGTCCGCAGCCTCACGAAGACCTGGGGCCTCGCGGGACTGCGGATCGGCTACGTGCTCGGCCCCGCCGACCTCATCGCCCGGCTGGCCGAGCACGCTCCACTGTGGAGCGTGTCGACCCCCGCGCTCGCCGCCGCGATCGCCTGTTCGTCCGAGCGCGCCGTGGCGACCGAGCGGAAGATCGCCGTGCGGCTCGCCGGTGACCGCGCGCATCTCGTCGCCGCGCTGGACAAGGCCGGGATCGCGGTCGCGGGGCACCCGGCGAGCGCGTTCGTGCTCATCCGCGTGCCGGACGGTGCGCGGGTCCGTTCGGCCCTGCGCACCCGGGGCTTTGCGGTGCGACGCGGCGAAACCTTCCCGGGACTCGGCCCGGACTGGTTACGTATTGCCGTGCGGAACACTGCCACGAGTGACGCCTTCGTCGCCGTGTTGTCCGACGTATTGGGAGGCTGAACATGCTCAACGAGACCCTCGCGGCGATCTGTCCGCTGGACGACGAGGCGATCGCCGCCGCGCGGGCGCTGCAGGCCCGCCTGACCAAGCCGATGGGCTCGCTCGGCGCGCTGGAGACACTCGCCGTGCGGCTCGCCGGACTCGCCGGCGCCTGCCCGCCGCCGATCCCGCAGCCGGCCGCCCTGGCGATCTTCGCCGGTGACCACGGCGTGCACGCGCAGGGGGTCACACCCTGGCCGCAGGAGGTCACCGCTCAGATGGTGGCCAACTTCGTCGCCGGGGGAGCGGTCGTCAACGCGTTCGCACGGCAGGCCGGGGTCGGTGTGACGGTCGTCGACGTCGGGGTGAAGGCCGACCTCGATCCCGTGGACGGGCTGCTGGACCGCAAGGTGCGCGCCGGCACCCGCGACCTGAGCGTCGAGCCCGCGATGACCCGTGCGGAGACGCTGGAGGCGATCGAGGTCGGCATGCGGGTCGCCGAGGACCTGGTGCGGCAGGGCGCCCGGGCGCTGCTGACCGGCGACATGGGCATCGCCAACACCACCCCGTCGGCGGCGCTCATCGCGGCGTTCACGCATGCCGACCCGGCGGCCGTCACGGGCCTCGGCACCGGCATCGACAGCGAGACGCACGCGCGAAAAGTGGCGGTCGTCACATCTGCCGTCGTCGGGCTGCACGCCGAGGACCCGATCGACGTCCTCGCCGCCGTCGGCGGGCTGGAGCACGCCGCACTCACCGGCTACATCCTGCGGGCCGCCGCGCTGCGCGTTCCCGTGCTCCTCGACGGGGTCATCGCGGCCTCCGCGGCGCTCGCCGCGCACGCCCTCGCCCCGGGCAGCGTTGCCGCCATGGTCGCCGGCCACCGGTCGGCCGAGCCGGGCGCCTCCGTCGCGTTGGGCTATCTTGAGCTCGAACCGCTCGTCGACCTGGGCCTGCGCCTGGGCGAGGGCACCGGCGCCGTCCTGGCGCTGCCGATCGTGGCCAGTGCTGTCCGCGTGCTGCACGAGGTTGCCACTTTCGATTCAGCCGGAGTAGCCCACAAGTGACCCCATACCCCCTCGGTTTGCAGCTCGACGGGCTGCGCGTCCTGGTGGTCGGCGGCGGCGCCGTCGCCACCAGGCGCGTGCCCGCCCTGCTCGACGCGGGCGCGGACCTCGTCCTCGTCTCCCCCCACATCACCCCCGCCCTCCAGTCCCACGCCGACGCCGGCCGTCTCACCTGGCTGGCCCGCCGGTTCGAGCCCGGCGACCTCGACGGTGCCTGGCTGGTCCACGTCGCGGTCGACGACCCCGAGGCCGCGGCCCGGGTCAGCGAGGCCGCCGCCGAGCGGCGCGTCTTCTGCGTCCGCGCCGACGACCGCCATGCCGCCACGGCCTGGACCCCCGCGGTCACCCGGCACGGCCCCGTGACGGTCGCCGTGCTGGGCGGCGGTGACCCGCTCCGCGCCGTGGCCGTCCGCGACACGATCGCCGAGGACCTCGCCGGCGGCGCCGTCGACGCCGTGGCCGCGCCCGACGACGCCGGCCCCGGCCGGGTGGCGCTGGTCGGCTCCGGCCCGGGCGATCCCGAGCTGATCACGGTCCGCGGCCGCCGGTTGCTGGCCGCCGCCGACGTGGTGGTGATCGACCGGCTCGCCGCCGGGTTGCTGCTCGACGAGTTGCGGCCCGATGTGGAGCTGGTCGACGCTTCCAAGATCCCGTATGGCCGGTCGGTCGCGCAGGAAGAGATCAACCGTGTGCTCGTGGACCGGGCGCGCGCGGGCAAGTTCGTGGTGCGCCTGAAGGGCGGCGACCCGTTCGTGTTCGGCCGGGGCGGCGAGGAGGTCCAGGCCTGCGCCGCGGCCGGAGTGCCGGTCGTGGTGGTGCCGGGGATCTCCAGCTCGATCGCCGTGCCGTCGGCGGCCGGCATCCCGGTCACCCATCGCGGCGTCGCCCACGAGTTCACGGTCGTCTCCGGCCACCTGCCGCCGGGTCACCCTGAGTCGCTCGTCGACTGGCCCGTCCTGGCCCGGCTGCGGGGCACGCTGTGCGTGCTGATGGGCCTGAAGAACCTTCCGGCGATCGCTGCCATCCTCCAGGAGCACGGCCGGGCGCCGGACACCCCGGTCGCGGTGGTCCAGGAGGGCACCATGCGCGACCAGCGCACGGTCCGCGCCACGCTGTCGACGGTCGCCGACGCGGTCAAGGAGGCGGCGCTGCGCCCCCCGGCGGTCGTCGTCGTGGGCCCAGTGGTCAACACGCTCGCCTGACCCCGTCCCTCCTCGCGTTGATCATGCAGTTGTGGTGGCGACGAACCGGGACATTTTTCGAGTTTCCTGGCACCACAACTGCAAGATCAACGCGGGGAGGGGCGGGTGTCGCGCCACGGCGCGGCGCCCGCCCCCGCCGGGCGGGTCAGGAGTGGTCGAGTTCCAGCGCGCAGCGGATCAGGCCCAGGTGCGAGTAGGCCTGCGGGTGGTTGCCCAGCGCGCGCTCGGTCAGCGGGTCGTACTCTTCGGGGAGCAGGCCCGTCGGGCCCGCGCACTCGATGAGCTGCGCGAACAGTTCCTCGGCGTCCGCCCGCCGTCCGGTGCGCAGGTAGGCCTCGATCATCCATGTCGTGCAGAGATGGAAGCCGCCCTCGACGCCCGGCAGGCCGTCGTCCCAGCGGTACCGGTAGACCGTCGGGCCCTCGCGGAGCTCGGACTCCACGGCCAGCACCGTCGCCAGGAACCGCGGATCGTCGTCCTGGAGCAGGCCGGAAAGGCCGATCCAGAGCACCGACGCGTCCATCTCCTCGTAGCCGTAGGCGACCGTGTAGGCGCCGATCTTCTCGTTCCAGCCCTTGTCGAGGACGTTTTCGGCGATGGTGTCCCGCAGGGTGCGCCACACGTCCGGCACCGGGCGGCCCTGACGCTCGAGGAGCTGGATGCCGCGGTCGACGGTCATCCAGCACATGACCTTCGAGTACACGTAGTGGCGGGGCCGGCGGCGGGCCTCCCAGATGCCGTGGTCCGGCTCGTGCCAGCGCCGTTCGACCGCCTCGACCATCGCGTTCATGAGCGCGAAGTCGCCCTCGTCCGGCGGGCGGACGTCGGCCAGCGCGCAGATCAGATCGGCGACCGGGCCGAACACGTCGAGCTGCACCTGGCCGTTGGCGGCGTTGCCGACGCGGACCGGACGGGAGCCGGCGTAGCCGGGCAGCGCCTCGATGACCGCCTCCGGGCCGAGCTCGGTGCCGTCGAGCGTGTACAGCGGGTGGAGCCGCTCCGGGTGGCCGTCGGTGTGTTCGGCGACCCGCAGCGTCCAGCGCACCAGCGACTCCGCCTCCTCGATCGAGCCGAGGTCGACCAGCGCCTTGGCCGTCAGCGAGGCGTCACGCAGCCAGCAGTACCGGTAGTCCCAGTTACGCGAGCCACCGATCTCCTCCGGCAGCGACGACGTCGCCGCGGCGAGGATCGCGCCGGTCGGCTTGTGCCACAGGCCGCGCAGGGTCAGCGCGCTGCGTTTCACCAGGTCACGCGCGACCGAGGGCAGCTTGAGCGACTCGGACCAGTCACGCCACGCGGCCTCTGCCGCGATCTGCCGCTCGTCGAGCGGCACCCGCGGCGGCTCGATGGAGTCGGTGCCGAGGCGCAGCTCGAGCATCGCGGTGCCGCCGGCGGCGTTGAGGTCGACCGTGGCGCGGGCGAGGTCACTGTGGCCGTCGGAGGTGATGTCCCACTCGATGCCGGGGGAGTAGAGCACCATCGGCTCGTTGGACCCCAGCACCAGCAGGCCGTCGTCGCCGATCGGCTGCAAGCGGATGTGCACCTGGCCGAAGTCCGGCCGCGGCACGAAGTCGATCCGGATCCGCGCGCTGCCCGACAACACGCGGATGAGCGAGTTGCCGGTGCGGTGGTGGTCGAGCCAGTCCGTCACGGTGAGCCCCGACCAGCGGGTCTCCACCGTCATCGTGCCGGGACGGTACCGCTGGCCGAGCGGGATCCCGCCGCGCTCCGGCTGGACCGTGAAGTGCCCGGCCGCCGTATCGCCGAGCAGGTCGGCGAAGACCGCGCCGGAGTCCGGCTTCGGGTGGCACAGCCAGGTGACCCGCGCCGAGGGGGTGAGCAGCGCCACGGTGTGGGTGTTCGACAGCATCGAGTGCCGCTCGATCGGCACCGCCTGCTCGCCGAAGAGCCAGCGACGGCGGGTCTGTAACAGCAGCTCGAGGATCGCGACCGCGGCCTGCGCGTCGCTCACGCTGAAGCGGGCCTGCGTCTCGTCGCCGACACCGACCTTGATGCCCAGGTCGGGCCCGTGCAGATGGGCGAACGCCTTCTCGTCGGTCGCGTCGTCGCCCAGGTAGACGATCGCGCTCGCCGAGACCTGCATGCGCAGGGCGTCGACGGCCAGGCCCTTGTCGGTCGGCACCACCGACAGTTCGATGACCTCCTTGCCGGTGGTCATCTCGATGTCCGGCCACAGCGCCGCACCGCTGCGCACCGCGTCGAACACCCGCTGGGCCACGTCCCGCGGCGCGGCCCGGGTGTGCACGGCGACGCTGGCCGGCTTGATCTCCAGGCGCACGCCCGGCTGGTCCTTGCAGATGGCGTTGAGGGCGGCCTGGAGTTCGGTCCGCCGCTGCTGGCGCTCGAGCGGCAACTCGTCGACGAAGCCGACGTCGAACTCCGAGCCGTGGCTGCCGACCAGTCGCACCTCGGCGGGGAGGCGCGACAGAGCGGCGAGGTCACGCAGCGCGCGACCGCTGATCACGCCCACCGTCGTCTGCGGCAGCGACGACAGCGCGCGGACCGCGGCTACGGATTCGGCAGTGGGAGTCGCCTTGGTGGGGTCGGCGACGATCGGCGCGAGTGTGCCGTCGTAGTCACACGCGACCAGAAGGTTCGGCACGCGTGCGACGCGCAGCACCGCCGCGCGAAGGTCCGGGTCGAGCGAGAGGACGTTGCCTGTCGCCGAGGTCTGGTTCATGTCCGGCCTGTCCGTGGGAGCGATGGAGGTCGTTGTACATCGGAGGTTGGCAAGGGCCTGTCGCGATGCGGTGCCGGGCTGTGGCGGGCCCAGGCGCCGCCCGGAACCGCGCCGGTCACGGCCGGACACCACACCGGTGCCCGGCCGTGCCGGGTGCGGCCCGGGCGGCGCCTGGGCTCCGCCTCGCTCCGGCCTCTACTACGTAACAGACCCTAGGCGGGTTGACTGCGGATGTGTCATGACGCTGCGCCGAGTGCGTCCAGGAACGCGTCCGCCCAAGCACGGACATCGTGCGAGCGCAGGTGGGAATGCATAGCATGCATCCGTTTGCGCCCTTCGACCGGGTCGACGTGAATCGCGCGCATGAGTGCGTCCTTCACCCCGTCGAGGTCGTGCGGGTTACACAGGAACGCCTGACGCAGTTCAGCCGCTGCGCCGGCGAACTCGGACAGCACAAGGGCGCCTCCGCCGTCGGCGCGCGCGCCGACGTACTCCTTGGCCACCAGATTCATGCCGTCCCTCAGCGGAGTCACCATCATGGCGTCGGCCGCGACGTACAAAGCGGCCAACTCAGCCCGACTGTACGACTGATGGAGGTAGTGCACGGCCGGTTGGCCAACTCGTCCGTACTCACCATTGATCCGCCCGACCTCACGTTCGACGTTCACCCGGAGGGTCTGGTAGTGCTCCACCCGCTCCCGACTCGGTGTAGCCACTTGTACCATCACCGTCTCCGGCGCTGTAAGTCGTCCTTCTGACAGCAGTTCCCGGAATGCTTTGAGCCTCCGCTCGATCCCTTTGGTGTAGTCGAGCCGGTCGACGCCGAGGATGATCGTCTTCGGCTCGCCCAGCTCGGTGCGGATCGCCTTGGCCCTGGCCTGCACTTCCGCCGAACCGGCGAGGTGCTCCATCTCTTTGACGTCGATCGAGATGGGGAACGCCTCCGCGCGGACGGTCCGGCCCTCCCACTCGACGATGCCGCGCCGCACGCGGGTGCCGAGCAGATGCCGGGCCAACTGGACGAAGTTCTGTGCGCCGAGCGGTCGTTGGAAACCGACCAGATCGGCACCGAGCAGCCCCTTGAGCAGTTCGGCCCGGCGGGGTAGCTGCATGAAGAGTTCGACGGGGGGAAATGGGATGTGCAGGAAGAAGCCGATCTTCAGATCGGGCCGGGTCTCCCGCAGCAGCGTCGGCACGAGCTGGAGCTGGTAGTCCTGCACCCACACGGTGGCACCCGGGGCGGCGTCGTCGGCCACCGCCTTCGCGAAGCGCTCGTTGACCAGCCGGTAGGTCTCCCACCAGCGGCGCTTGAAGATGGGGGTCTCGACCGCGTCGTGGTAGAGCGGCCACAGACTGGAGTTGGAGAAACCCTCGTAGTAGCGCTCGATCTCCGCCGCACTGAGCGAGACCGGGTGCAGTCGCACGCCCCCGGTCTCAAAGGACTCCTCCGGCAGCTCCGACTCGCCGACCCCGCCCGGCCATCCGACCCAGGTGCCGTTGCGTTGCTGGAGCACCGGCTCGAGCGCGGTCACCAGCCCGCCGGGACTCCTGCGGTAGCTCACCTCGCCGTTCGGTCCGACGACCTTGTCGACCGGCAGCCGGTTGGCGACCACCACGAATGAACTGTTTCCAGCCACGTGTCGCGTCCTCCCCCTGGGTGATCCACCCTCGTACTTTCAGCCTACTGATCCTTCTGGTCGCCTGGCAGCATGCAGCGGGCTGGCTCACAGGTGCGATCCTGCTGAGCATGTCGCGCTACGAGGCCGCGCCCGAGCGGGAGTCGAGCCGGACGGTTGTGGTCGTCCTGCTGTCACTGCTCATCCTCACGATCATCGGTGCCCTGATGGGCTATATCCTTGGAAAGCGCAACATTGAAGACAGTAAGTCATTGCCCGGTGACGGAAAGTCTCCCACGAAGACGGTCACCAGCTCTCGCGCCCCCGAGGAGTGCCCGGGTTTCATCGGGGTTGGTGTGCGGGCGAAAGACCGGAATGCGGCCCTGCCGCTGCGTGTTGTGCTGTACGTCCGCACCGACAAGAGTGAGGTGTGGATCTGCCGCGAGGACGACGGCACCGGGCTGTGGTATCAAGGCCATGACAAGCGGAAGAGCTTCTACGCCGACGGCGAGACCCCGGTCCCCGGTGACAACGGCCTCCTCCTCTCCGGCGTGACGCAGAACGGCGGCGCGTTCGTCGCGAGGAACGGCGGCACCACGTATGTGGTCACCCGCGATGAGCTCAAGGTCAGCGGGGGCCAGAACTTCACCGACCCCGTGCGGTCGGCCGGCCCGTAGCCCGGATTGGGCGTCCGGCGCCGGGCCTGGAAAGATTGACCCCGACATCAAGCAATCGTGACCGGAGGTAGGGGCGCACCGTGGCGCAGTACATCTACGTGCTCGAGAAGGCGCGCAAGGCGCACGGCGACAAGGTCGTGCTCGACAACGTCACGCTGTCGTTCCTGCCCGGCGCGAAGATCGGTGTTGTCGGCCCGAACGGCGCCGGCAAGTCGAGCCTGCTCAAGATCATGGCGGGGCTGGACAAGCCCAGCAACGGCGAGGCCCGGCTCATGCCCGGTTTCACCGTCGGCATGCTCCAGCAGGAGCCGCCGCTCAACGAGACCAAGACCGTCCTCGGCAACATCGAGGAGGCCGTCGCCGAGACCAAGGCGAAGCTCGCCCGCTTCAACGAGGTGGCCGAGCTGATGGCGACCGACTACAGCGACGAGCTCATGGAGGAGATGGGCCGGCTGCAGGAGGAGCTCGACCACGCCGACGCGTGGGACATCGACTCCAAGCTGGCGCTCGCCATGGACGCGCTGCGCTGCCCGCCGCCGGACGCCGAGGTGTCCCAGCTCTCCGGTGGTGAGCGCCGCCGGGTGGCGCTGTGCAAGCTGCTGCTCGAGGCGCCCGACCTGCTGCTGCTCGACGAGCCCACCAACCACCTCGACGCGGAGAGCGTCCAGTGGCTGGAGCAGCATCTGCAGAAGTACGCGGGCGCCGTCCTCGCCGTCACCCACGACCGCTACTTCCTCGACCACGTCGCCGAGTGGATCGCCGAGGTCGACCGCGGCCACGTCCACGGTTACCAGGGCAACTACTCCACCTACCTGGAGAAGAAGGCCCAGCGCCTGGCCGTGCAGGGCCGCAAGGACGCCAAGCTGCAGCGGCGGCTCAGCGAGGAGCTGGAGTGGGTCCGCTCCAACGCGAAGGCCCGCCAGACGAAGTCGAAGGCCCGCCTGGGGCGGTACGAGGAGATGGCCAACGAGGCGGAGAAGACCCGCAAGCTCGACTTCGAGGAGATCCAGATCCCGCCGGGCCCCCGCCTGGGCAACGTGGTCATCGAGGCCAACGGCCTGGTCAAGGGCTTCGACGAGCGGGGCACGCTGATCGACAACCTGTCGTTCACGCTGCCGCGCAACGGCATCGTCGGCATCATCGGGCCCAACGGCGTCGGCAAGACCACGCTGTTCAAGACGATCGTCGGGCTGGAGAAGCCGGACGCCGGCACGGTCCGGGTCGGTGACACGGTCCAGTTGTCGTATGTTGACCAGAACCGTTCCGGCCTCGACGGTGACAAGACCGTCTGGGAGGTCGTCTCGGACGGCCTCGACCACCTGATGGTCGGCAAGGTCGAGATGCCCTCGCGGGCCTACGTCGCCGCGTTCGGCTTCAAGGGCCCCGACCAGCAGAAGCCGACCAAGGTGCTCTCCGGTGGCGAGCGCAACCGGCTCAACCTCGCACTGACGCTGAAGATCGGCGGCAATGTGATCCTGCTCGACGAGCCGACCAACGATCTCGACGTCGAGACGCTCTCCTCGCTGGAAAACGCTCTGCTGGAGTTCCCCGGCTGCGCCGTGGTCATCTCCCACGACCGGATGTTCCTCGACCGGGTCGCGACCCACATCCTGGCGTGGGAGGGCGACGACGAGCACCCGGCCAAGTGGTTCTGGTTCGAGGGCAACTTCGAGTCGTACGAGAAGAACAAGGTCGACCGGCTGGGCCAGGAGGCGGCGCGCCCGCACAGCGTCACCTACCGCAAGCTCACCCGCGACTGACTGTGGCCCGCTTCGTCTACCACTGCGCCCTGCGCTGGTCCGACCTGGACGCGTACGGGCACGTCAACAACGCGCGCTTCCTCACGCTCTACGAGGAGGCACGCGTTGCCTTGATGTTCACCGCGGCGAGGGCGGCCGGGTTGTCGTCGTTCGAGGACGGCATCGTCATCTCACGTCATGAGATCGACTACCTGCGCCCGGTCGACTACGGCGATCCGGTCCGCATCGAGCTGTGGCTGGAGGAGATCAAGGTGAGCCGGCTCGTCGTCGCCTACGAGCTCTTCGACGGCGACGAGATCGCGTCCCGCGCGCGCACCGTGTGCGTGCCCTTCGACCTGCGGGCCGGCCGGCCCCGCCGGGTCAAGGACATCGAGCGGGAGTTCCTCTCGCCGTGGCTTGGCTAGCCGGTTCCAGCCTCTCCGACGCCCGGGTGTTCGTCGCCCGGGCGGTCCGGCTGGACCCCGGCGCGCTCGTCCGGTTGCGGCCCGCGGAGGGTGGCGCGGTCGCACTGTGGTCCCGCCTTCCATGGGGTGTACTGGTGAGCCGCGGCGTCCGGGGGACGCTGCGTCAGGACCGGACCGTGCTCGGCGCCGACCTGCTGACCCGTCTGGACGGCGAGCTTCCCGCATCGCGGGACACTGATTGGCGTTGGTCGATTCCCTTCGGTGTCGGTGAGGTCGTCGAGCGGATCCCGGCCCTCGACGTCCGCCGGGTCGGCACGGCCGCCGCGCAGACCGTCCGGACCGCCGCGGCCGAGGGGGTCGGCGGACGGGCCGTCGGCTCGCGGATGCTCCGGGACGCCCTTCTCGACCATGTGCCGATCATGGTCACCATGGGTGACGGCACGCGTATACCCGTCTCGCAGCGTCTCGTCCAGGGGGTCGTCCGGATGGGCTTCGTGGGCGAGGCGGCCGGAGACTTTGTCGATGTCCGAATTTTGGGTCCATGGACGGCCCTGGCCTGCGCATATGGCTCTGCCTGGCAGCGCACCGCGGGAAATGGCCTCATCGGATAGACGGCTGTAAGACCCTCACCCGAACGGGTGGTGCAAGGGTGAAATTGGGGGCTGCCGAAACTCGACCGAACGGGTACCGTCCTCTTTCGGGTCCACCGCCGAGCGAACACAAGCGGCGACGGACCGCACATGCGGGTGGAGGCGCACGGGGAAGCAAGGAGCGCGGAACGATGCCAAGGTGGCCATGGCGAGTCGAGCAGGCGCGGACCAATGTCGCCCAGTTGCCGCGGGAGGACGAGACCCCGAAGGCCGTCGGGGCGTGTGACGGAGCCCACGACGGCACTCAGCTCGCGCCGGTGACGCTGCTGCGGGTGATGCAGGCCCTGGAGCAGCTCGAGATCCGATACCTGACCGACGGTGACGGCAGCCTGCTCGCGCTCTGGGAGCGCCACGCGGTGCTGTTCACGCTCGAGGGGCCGTCCGACGAGATCCTGGTCATCCGGGCGCGGCCGCACGCGACTGTCCCGCCGGACTGGGCCGACCGGTCCTATCGTGTGGTCAACGAGTGGAACCACACGCGGCGCTTCTACAAGGCCTACGTCGGCGACCCGACGGACCGCGGCCAGCTACCGATCTACGCCGAGATGCAGGTCCCGCTGCTCTCCGGCGCCCACGACGCCCTGATCGCCGAGCTGGTCGACTGCGCCGCGGTGGTCGCCATGGGCTTCGTCGACTGGCTCCACGACGAGGGCGCCCTGCTCTAGCCGCCCTTCGTCGCGGCACTGCCCCTCACCCTGGCCGCCCTTCGTCGCGGCGCGGACCTCGCCCCGGCCCCCCTTCCGCGTTGATCATGCAGTTGTGGTGCCTGACAAACCCGGACAAGTTGGGAGTTTCTCGGCACCAGGACTGCATGATCAACGCGGAAGGGGGCGGTGTGGGGGGACGCGGGGCCGGGATCGCGGAGCGGGGAGGGATGGGGCGGCCGGGGCGTGGAGGAACGGCGCGGGCGTGGGACGATGTACGAGATCCCCAAGCCCGCACGGAGAACGGACGCCTGTGCCACCGATGATCGACCCCGGCGCGAACCTGCCCGGTGCCACCGCGCCGGACCGGATTCGCAATTTCTGCATCATCGCCCACATCGACCACGGCAAGTCGACGTTGGCCGACCGGATGCTGCAGCTCACCGAGGTGGTCGAGGCGCGGCAGATGCGCGCGCAGTATCTCGACCGCATGGACATCGAGCGTGAGCGCGGCATCACGATCAAGAGCCAGGCCGTCCGGATGCCGTGGGCGGTCCGCGAGGGAGACCTGGCCGGCGGCTCCTACGTGCTGAACATGATCGACACCCCGGGCCACGTGGACTTCACGTACGAGGTGTCGAGAAGCCTGGCCGCGTGCGAAGGGGCGGTGCTGCTCGTCGACGCCGCGCAGGGCATCGAGGCGCAGACGCTCGCCAACCTGTATCTCGCGCTCGAGAACGACATGCACATCATCCCGGTGCTCAACAAGATCGACCTGCCGGCCGCGCAGCCGGAGAAGTACGCGGAGGAACTCGCCCACCTCATCGGCTGTGAGCCCGACGACTGCCTCCGGGTCTCCGGCAAGACCGGTGTGGGCGTGGCGCACCTGCTCGACGAGATCGTCCGGCAGTTCCCCGCGCCGAAGGGCGAGTCCGGCGGCGCCGCCCGTGCGATGATCTTCGACTCGGTGTACGACGTCTACCGCGGCGTCGTCACGTACGTGCGGGTCGTCGACGGCCGGATCGAGGCCCGGGACCGCATCCGCATGATGTCGACCGGCGCCGTCCACGAGCTGCTGGAGCTGGGCGTCATCTCGCCCGAGCCGGTCAAGAGCACCGGCCTGGGCGTCGGCGAGGTGGGATACCTCATCACCGGCGTGAAGGACGTCCGGCAGTCCCGGGTCGGTGACACGGTGACCATCAACGCCAAGCCGGCCGCCGCGCCGCTGGGGGGCTACAAGGATCCCAAGCCGATGGTCTACTCCGGGCTCTACCCGATCGACGGCTCCGACTACCCGCTGCTGCGCGACGCGCTCGACAAGCTCAAGCTCAACGACGCCGCACTGGTCTACGAGCCGGAGACGAGCGCCGCGCTCGGCTTCGGATTCCGCTGCGGCTTTCTCGGCCTGCTGCACCTGGAGATCATCCAGGAGCGGCTGGAGCGGGAGTTCAACCTCGACCTGATCTCGACGGCGCCCAACGTGGTCTACCGCGTGATCATGGACGACGGCACCGAGCACGCCGTGACGAACCCGAGCGAGTTCCCCGAGGGTAAGACCGGTCAGGTCTACGAGCCGACGGTCCGGGCGACGGTCCTGACGCCCAACGACTATGTCGGCGCGGTCATGGAGCTCTGTCAGGGGCGGCGCGGGTCGCTGCTCGGCATGGACTATCTGTCGGCCGACCGGGTCGAGCTGCGGTACACGCTGCCGCTCGGCGAGATCATCTACGACTTCTTCGACCAGCTCAAGAGCCGCACGAAGGGCTATGCGAGCCTCGACTACGAGCCGAGCGGCGAGCAGCAGGCCGATCTGGTGAAGGTCGACATCCTGTTGCACGGCGAGCCCGTCGACGCGTTCAGCTCGATCGTGCACAAGGACAAGGCGTACAACTACGGCGTCACGATCGCCTCGAAGCTGCAGAAGCTCATCCCGCGGCAGCAGTTCGAGGTGCCGATCCAGGCCGCCATCGGCAGCCGCATCATCGCTCGCGAGACGATCCGGGCGATCCGCAAGGACGTGCTCGCCAAGTGCTACGGCGGTGACATCAGCCGGAAGCGCAAGCTGCTGGAGAAGCAGAAGGAAGGCAAGAAGCGGATGAAGATGGTCGGCCGGGTGGAGGTGCCGCAGGAGGCCTTCATCGCCGCCCTGTCGACCTCCGACGCGCCGGGCGGGGACAAGCCGAAGAAATGAGGCACTGTCCCCGCTGCGGCGGGGTGCTCACACAGGCGCCGCCGGTCGTGTGCGGCGCCTGTTCGTATGCCATCTACGTCAATCCCCGTCCGACCGGCGGGGTGGTGCTCCTCCGCGGCTCCTCCTTCGCCACGGAATTCCTCGCGATCCGGCGCGTGCGGCCGCCGCGGGAGGGGCACTGGGATCTGCCGAGCGGGTTCTGCGACGGCTTCGAGCACCCGGCTTCGACGGCGGTCCGGGAGGCCCGCGAGGAGCTGGGCGTCGAGATCGAACTGGGTGATTTTACCGGTATGTATATTGGCATGTACGAGTTTCAGGGTGAATCGCTGCCCGTGCTCGACTGTTTCTGGCTCGCCACGATCGCGGCCGGCGAGATCACCCTCGATCCGGCCGAGGCCAGCGAATATGCCTGGTTCCGCCTGGACAGCCCGCCCGAGATGGCATTCCGAACCATGGATGCGGTGTTACGCGATGTGATGACCAGCCGATCGTCTGTCCGTTTGGTCCGCTGAGCCGGTGGGCAATAGAAGCTCAACCGCAAAGCACAACCCCCTGGTTGAGGTTCTGAGGAGGAGACCGTGACTGTCACCGGAATCATCACCGCGCTGATCGTCGGTCTGGTCATCGGCGCGCTCGGGCGGCTGGCCGTCCCCGGCCGCCAGAGCATTCCGATCTGGCTGACGATGGTCATCGGCGTCGTCGCCGCGCTGCTGGGCACCGTCATCGCGAACGCGGTCGGCATCTCCACCGACACCCCTGGTGTCGACTGGGGCGAGCTGCTCGTTCAGGTGATCCTGGCCGCCGTGGGTGTGGCCCTGGTCGCGGGCTTCGCCGGCCGTGGCCGCCGTACGCTGCCGTAACGCAGTGCCGTCGAGCGTCGGCCCCCGCCCTTCCGGTCGGGGGCCTTGCGCTGTCCGCGCCGCCATTCTGTGCCGCGACCTTGGAGTCGTGGTCCCAGATTTGTCCGACTGTCCGGGCAAATGAAGGACCACAACTCCAAGATCGGCGCGCTGGGGGAGCGGCGGCGCTAGCGCAGCCAGGGGATCGAGCGGTCGAGAAGGCCGCGCGTCTTGAGTTCCTTGCGGAGCGGGATCTCCTCGTCGATGTACCCGTTCCAGTTGATGCCCCAGTAGTTCGCCGTGTGCGTCGCCTCGCCGAGCAACTGGCGCTGCACCGGCGTGCGGTTGGCCCACCACTCGCTGTTGTAGTCGATCGGCATGTCGTCCAGGTTGCGGATCCACCGGTAGGTGTAGCCGATGAACAGCATCTTGCGGGTGACGTCCGAGTAGTTCGGCGACCGGGAGTGCCAGAGGCGGCGGTCGAAGATGAAGCAGTCGCCCGGGTTGGCCGTGATCTCGACGGTGCCCTCGGGGTCGGGGTTGTGCACCGTGGTGTCGGCCGGGCGGGGCAGCGAGTTCCAGAGGTGGCTGCCCGGGATGACCTTGGTGGCGCCCCGGCCCGTCTCCGACAGGTCGGAGATGACGTAGGCGATCTTCAGCGAGAACATCGGCCGTGGCAGGTTCGGGTCCATGGTCTCCGGGTCGGAGTTCTGCCGGTACCCGTCCTGGTGCCAGCCCCACGAGGGCGGCTCCTCCTCGGACGTCGGAGGCGTGATGTCGAGGTGGTTGTGGTGCGTGTAGATGTTCCAGCCGGCCAGGCCCCACATGTAGGGGAAGAGGGTCGGCTGGGTCAGCAGGTGCCCGAAGAGGTCGTCACGCGTGAGGAAGCCCAGCAGGTGCAGCGTGCCGTCCTTCTTCATGCTGCTGGAGCCGGCCGCCTTCTCCTCGGCGTAGACCCGGTCCATCGCGGCTTCGAGCCGCGCGCGGTGCTCTTCCTTCAGGACGTTGCGGACCAGCAGGAAGCCCTGATCCAGGAACTCCTTGCGGTCGGCCTCGCTGATCGGCTCATAGCCGGTGAGACCGTCGTAGTCGGGTGCAGCGGACGTCATGTCCTCCCCTTACTTTTGCCAACGAGGGAACGCCCGATCGTAACGCGAGGTGCATATCCGCCCGACTCGGGAGTTGGCCTCCTGACAATGTGCGAACGGGCGACAACCCGCTGGTCGCGCGGAACGTCAAGGCCTGTCAGTAGACCTCGGCGACGACCCGCTCGCCGGCCGGACCGGCATTGACGCCGCCACGCTCCGTGACTCGCGCCCACTCGCCGCTGTCTGCCGTCCACTGCATGCCGTTGAAGACGACCCGCTTGACGCCGTGCTCCTGCGCGTGAGCGACCAGCCAGTGCGCATATTGCCAGCCGGTCTTCGGCTCGCGGACCTTCAGCGCCACGCCGACGAGGTCGGCGGCGTCGGCGGTGCCGATGTTGCCCCAGTCGAGCTTCAGGCTCGCGCCGAGTGCCCTGGCGGCCTCGGGGCCGTGGCTGCCGTCCTCGGTGACGCTGCACGCCACCGCGCCGGTGACCTCGCCGGTCAGCGCGCGCACCATGATCTCCGACTCGTCGACCCACTTCTCGTAGGCCTCCGGGTGGGCGCTGCGCTGCACGGCCTGGGCGGCGTCGGTGACCCGCATCTGCTCCCAGCCCTTGACCTTGAGCAGGCCGGTGTAGAAGGCGTTCGCCGCATAGCGCGGGTCGGCGATCTGCTCCGGCTTGCCCCAGCCCTGGCTGGGGCGCTGCTGGAAGAGACCGATGGAGTCGCGGTCGCCGCCGGACAGGTTCTCCAGCTTGGACTCCTGCCAAGCGGTGGCCAGCGCGACGACCAGCCCGCGGTGCGGGATCTTGCGTGTGATGCCCACGGCGGTGATCGTCGCGGCGTTGGCGATCTGCTCGGCGTCCAGCGTCACCGCGCCGGAACTCGCGGCCGAGTCGGAGGCGGCGTTGACCGAGGCGTTGCCGGCGTTGACCACACACGCCCTGCCCACCGGGAGGCGCAACGGCAGCTTTTCGCCGAAGTGCCGCAGGACGACATAGGCGCCGATGACCATGGCGACGGCGATCACCGCCGTCACCGTGACCGCCCACCGGACACGCATCGTCACCTCCCGTCAAGAGAACTCGACCAGCGTACGTTCCCGCTGCTACCAGATTCGGACGTCACGCCCCGTCCGGGATCCAATTCGGGTCACGTTTCTCCCGAAAAGCGAGGATTCCCTCCACCCCTTCGTCCGATCCGAAGTATCGGACGGACAGTTCGGTCAGCTCCGCCACGTCGTCACGGAACGTGTCCGATTTCCGTCGGCGCAGGAGCTGTCTGGTGCCCGCGAGCGCGCCGGGCGCTCCGCGGATCAGCGCCGCGACGTAGCCGGCGACCGCCGCGTCGAGCGAGGCCACGTCCACCGCGGCGGTCACCAGGCCCACCTCGGCCGCGCGCGCGCCGTCGAAGGTGTCCCCGGTGAGGAACAGCTCGGTGGCCGCCCGCGGCGACAGCCGGGGCAGAACTGTGGCGGAGATCACCGCGGGGATGACGCCGATGCGGACCTCCGAGAACGCGAACGTGGCGTCCAGGGTGCAGACCGCCAGGTCCGCGGCCGCGATGAGACCCAGGCCGCCGGCGCGCGCCGGGCCGGCCACCCGGGCGACCACCGGCTTGTGACCCTCCCAGATGGCCGTCAGGACCTCGCCGAGCCGGTTGATCGGCGGCTTTCCGGTGCCGAAGGCGGCCGCCGTCTCCTTGAGGTCGGCGCCGGAGCAGAAGACGGGGCCGGTGTGGGAGAGCACGACGACCCGCACGGTGTCGTCGGCCTCCGCGGCCGCGAGCGCCGCGAGCAGCTCCTCGATCAGGGCCGTCGACAGTGCGTTTCGGTTGGACGGGCTGTCGAGGGTGAGCGTCGCCACGCCCCGCTCGGTTTGTGCCCGCACGAGAGACATGCGGGCACACTAGTGAAATGCCTGGAGCACTGCCAGAAGGCGAGCCGATCCCACCCGACGGTTCGTTGCCCGACGGTGTCGCCGACGCCGCCGGCGCGAGCGGCTTCGGCGTCTACGTCCACGTGCCGTTCTGCGCCACGCGCTGCGGCTACTGCGACTTCAACACCTACACGGCGGGCGAGGGCGTGGTGAGCACCGGCTACGTCGAGCAGGTCCTCGACGAGCTGGCCCTGGCGGCCAAGGTGGTCCGGCCGCCGTGCGTCGACACGGTGTTCTTCGGCGGCGGCACGCCCACGCTGCTGCCGCCGGCCGAGCTGGGCCGCATCCTCGAGGGCGTCGACCGCACCTGGGGCCTCGCGGCCGGCGCCGAGGTCACCACCGAGGCCAATCCCGAGTCGGTCGACCGCGCGGCGCTGCGCGAGCTGCGGGCGGCCGGGTTCAACCGGATCTCGCTCGGCATGCAGTCGGTCGCGCCGCAGGTGCTCGCCGTCCTGGACCGGCGCCACACGCCGGGCCGGCCGGCGGCCGCGGTCGCCGAGGCGCACGCCGCCGGATTCTCCCGCGTGAATCTCGATCTCATCTACGGCGCACCCGGGGAGCGCGCCGAGGACTTCGCGTCCTCGCTGCGCACGGCGATCGACGCCGGCGTGGACCATGTCAGCGCATATGCGCTCATCGTCGAGGACGGCACCCGCATGGCCGCCCGGATGCGCCGCGGTGAGCTGCCCTATCCCGACGACGACGTGGCCGCCGATCGATACCTGGCGGCGGAGGAGACGCTCACGGCCGCCGGTTTCGGCTGGTACGAGGTGTCCAACTGGTCGCGGGAGTCGCCCTGCCGGCACAACGAGCTGTACTGGCGGGGCGGCGACTGGTGGGGGCTCGGGCCCGGCGCGCACAGCCACGTCGGCGGTGTGCGCTGGTGGAACGTGAAGCACCCGCACACGTATGCGGCGCGGCTCGCGGACGGGGTGTCGCCGGGGCAGGCACGTGAGGTACTGACGCCGGACGAACGTCACATGGAGGACGTGCTGCTGCGGATCAGGCTCTCGGACGGGCTGCCGCTGCCGGTGCTCTCCCCGGAGGGGCTGGCCGGTGCGCGGGACTGCCTGGCGGACGGTCAGCTCGACGCCGCCGCCTTCGAGGCGGGCCGGGCGGTGCTGACGCTGCGGGGCCGGCTGCTGGCCGACCTCGTGGCGCGCACCCTCACGTAGGGTGCGCGCCACGGTCGACGGGTTACTTGAGGAAACGGAAGGTGGCGGGGTAGCGGTACAGCTCGCCGTTGTTGGCCTTCATGCCGGCGATGATCGCGAAGACGAGGATGAAGATCCACACGAGGAACGGCAGGAAGATCAGGATGCCGAACGAGCAGACCCCGAGGACCACGGAGATGATCATGGCTCCGACGCCCCAGGTGAGCTGGAAATTCAGGGACTCGTTGGCGTGCGCCTTCACCGTGGGCGACTCGTTGCCCTTCACGAGCAGCGCGACGAGCGGGGCGATGAAGCCGACCAGGATGCCGCCGAAGTGTGCGATGAGCGCCCAGGTCTTCTCGTCGCTGTTGGCGTAGCCGACCGGCGCGCCACCGGGCGCGCCGTAGGTGCCCGGCTGGTAACCCGCGCCGTAGGTGTTGCCCGGCTGCTGGTAGCCCGCGCCGGAGGTGGGCGGCGGGCCGTAGCCGGCACCCGAGGTGGGCGGCGGGTACGCGGTTCCGGGAGCCTCGCCCGGCACCGAGTACGAGGGAGGCGTGGAGTTGGGGTCCGACGGAGAGCCGTAGTCCCCCGGGCGAGGTGGTTCACTCATGGGGGTCACGGTAGGTGGCCAGATCAAGTCACGCCAGCGACACGGCATGACTTGTTGTCGACAAACTTCCCCCAGACCATGCCCCAAGCGGCTCATTGTGCACATAACGATCATCGCGTGGGTCGCCGCGGCGACGTAGACTGGCACTCACTACGCGGGAGTGCCAGTCTTCGAGGAGGTGTCATGGCCCTTGACGAGCGCAAGCTGGAGGTGCTGCGCGCGATCGTCGAGGACTACGTCGCCACCCAGGAGCCGGTCGGCAGCAAGGCGCTGGTCGAGCGGCACAACCTGCGGGTCTCACCGGCGACGGTCCGCAACGACATGGCCGTGCTGGAGGAGGAGGGGTATATCCGTCAGCCGCATACCAGTGCCGGCCGGGTGCCCACCGACGCCGGATATCGGCTGTTCGTCGACAAGCTGTCCCGGGTCAAGCCGCTCAGCCAGGCGGAGCGGCGGGCCATCGAGCGCTTCCTGATCGGCGCGGTCGATCTGGACGACGTGGTCCACCGCACCGTCCGTCTGCTCGCGCAACTGACCCGGCAGGTCGCCGTGGTGCAGTATCCGAGCCTGTCCCGTGCGAGCGTCCGGCACTTCGAGCTCGTGCCGATCTCCACCACCCGGCTCATGGTCGTGATGATCGCCGAGACGGGCCGGGTGGAGCAGCGCCTCGTCGACCTGCCCGGTCCGATCCTGGCGGACGACGTCACCGAGCTACGCCGCATGATCAACGACAAGCTCGTCGGCAAGCGGCTGGTCGACACCCCGCCGCTGGTGCAGGGGCTCGTCGAGGAGTGCTCGTCGAACCTGCGTCCGCCGATGACCGCACTGTCGACGGTGCTGCTGGAGACGCTGGTCGAGCGGTCGGAGGAGCGCATCGCGCTCGCCGGCACGGCCAACCTCGCCCGCGGCGGCCTGCTCGACTTCCAGGGCTCGCTCCGGCCGATCCTCGAGGCGCTCGAGGAAGAGGTCATCCTGCTCAAGCTCTTCGGTGAGGTGGAGCCGAGCATGACCCGGGTCCGGATCGGCGACGAGAACGAAATCGAGGACCTGCGTGGCACCTCGATCGTGGCGACGGGCTACGGGCCGGGCGCGATGGTCGTGGGCGGCATGGGCGTGCTGGGGCCGACCCGCATGGACTACCCCGGCAACATCGCGACCGTGCGCGCCGTGGCACGCTACGTGGGCGATCTGCTGGCGCAAAGTTGAAACTCATGGACGAGTCAGGGGCATAGGACTCAGTGGCGAAGGACTATTACGGGATCCTCGGCGTCAAACGGGACTCCACAGCCGATGAGATCAAGCGGGCCTACCGTCGGTTGGCCCGCGAATTCCACCCGGACGTCAACCCCGATCCCGTGGCGCAGGAGAAGTTCAAGGAGATCAACGCCGCCTACGAGGTGCTGTCCGACCCGCGCAAGCGGGAGATGGTCGACCTGGGTGGCGATCCGCTGGCGCCCGCCGGTGGTGGCGGCGGACCGGCCGGCGGCGCGTTCGTCGGTTTCCAGGACATCATGGACGCCTTCTTCGGCACGACGTCGAGTCGCGGGCCGCGCCCGCGCACCCGGCCCGGCGCCGACGCGATCCTGCGGCTCGATCTCGACCTGCACGAGACGGCGTTCGGCGTCGAGGCGCCGATCACGGTCGACACCGCGGTCGTCTGCGGCACCTGCTCCGGCGCCGGCACCGCACCCGGCACCCACCCGCAGACCTGTGAGATCTGCGGCGGCCGGGGTGAGGTCCAGTCGGTGCAGCGCACGTTCCTCGGCCAGGTCGTGTCGGCCCGGCCGTGCTCGGCCTGCCAGGGCTTCGGCACGGTCATCCCGCACCCGTGCGGGACCTGCGGCGGCGACGGACGGGTCCGCACGCGCCGCACGCTCACCGTGAAGATTCCCTCCGGGGTCGAGGACGGCATGCGGATCCGGCTGGCCCAGCAGGGTGAGGTCGGCCCCGGCGGCGGCCCGCCCGGCGACCTCTACGTCGAGATTCACGAGCGTCCCCACGACGTGTATTCCCGCAAGGACGACGACCTGCACTGCCGGGTCACGGTCCCGATGACGGCCGCGGCCCTCGGCACGCGGCTGACCATCAAGACCCTCGACGGCGAGGAGACCGTCGAGGTCAAGGCTGGCACCCAGCCGTCGTCGACGCTGCGCATCCGCGGCAAGGGGGTGCCGCACCTGCGCGGCACCGGCCGCGGCGACCTCTACGTGCACCTCGACGTCCGCACCCCCACGCGCCTCGAGCCGGAGCAGGAGCGCCTGCTGCGCGAGTTCGCCCGGTCCCGCGGCGAGGAGGTCGCCGAGCTGTCCAAGCAGGGCGGCTTCTTCTCCCGGATGCGCGACGCCTTCAACGGGCACGCGTGACCATGGGTTCGGTGTGGTCTTCGCGCGGCCGGAGCGCAGCGGAGGCGGCGTGAGCCTGCCGCTCTTTCTGGTCCCGTCGCTGCCGGCGGGACCGGACTTCCGGCTCGACGGGCCGGAGGGGCACCACGCGGCCGACGTGCAGCGTCTCACCGCGGGTGAGGCGCTGCTCCTGTCCGACGGGCGGGGCGGCCTGGTCCGGGCCGCGGTGACCGCCGCGCGCAAGGGCGCCCTCGAGCTCTCCCTCGGTGACGTCGAGCACGTGCCGGCCGCCGACCCCTCGATCACCGTCGTGCAGGGGATCGCGAAGGGGGAGCGGGGCGAGCTGGCCGTACAACTGCTGACCGAGGTCGGCGTGGACCGGATCGTGCCGTGGCAGGCGGCGCGGTCGATCGCCCGCTGGAAGGACGCCAGGCCGCTCGAACGCTGGCGGTCCACGGTCCGCGAGGCGGTGAAGCAGTCCCGCCGCCCATGGCTGCCGGAGGTCACCGAGGCCCGGACGACCAGGCAACTGTCCCTGTCCGGGACGGTGCTCGTGTTGCACGAGGAGGCGACGGTACCGCTGTCGGCCGTCGACCTCCCCTCCTCCGGCGAGATCACGCTGGTCGTCGGGCCGGAGGGCGGCGTCGCCCCCGAAGAGCTGGCGTCCTTCGCCGACGCCACCCCGGTCCGCCTCGGCCGCGAGGTGCTGCGCACGTCGACGGCCGGCGCGGCGGCCCTGTCGGCGCTGTCCGTCCGGCTGGGCCGCTGGTAGCGGTGAGCTGCCGGGTCGACCGCGCGGGTGTCCGGTCAGCGGAAGTGGCTCGCGCCGTTGAGGTCCAGCACCGTGCCCGACGACCACTCCGACGACGCCAGGAACAGGACCGCGTCGGCGACCTCCTCCGGGCGGGCCACCCGGTTGAACGGGCTCTGTGCCCGGATCGCGGCACCGTCGCCGGCATCCATGATCGCCTGACCCATGTCGGTGGCGACGAAGCCCGGGGCCACCGCCGAGACCGCGATCCCGTGCGGGCCGAGCGCCAGGGCCAGGGACTGGGTCAGCGAGTTCAGCCCGGCCTTCGCCGCGCCGTACGCCGGGTAGCGCGGCTCCCCGCGGAACGCGCCCCGCGACGAGACGTTGACGATCCGGCCGCCGGGGCCCAGGTGCCGGGCCGCGCACCAGCACACGTTCGCCGGGCCGAGGAGGTTCGCGGCCAGCGTCTCCTGCCAGGCCGCCTGCCACTGCGCGTAGTCCTGTTCGAGGATCGGGTGCTCGACGGCGATCGCGGCGTTGTTCACGACCACGTCCAGGCCGCCCAGTGCCAGCGCCGCGCCGTCGACGAAGGCGCTGACCGCAAGCGGGTCGGCCAGGTCGCCGGAGACGACGACGTGCCCCTCGCCCGGCAGGGAGGCGCGCACCTGCTCGGCGAGCCCGGCCGACTTGCGGTGGTGCAGCGCGACCCGGTCGCCCTGTGCGGCGAACGCTCGGGCGATGGCCCTGCCGATACCGCGTGAAGCGCCCGTCACCAACACTCTGCGTCCGGCCATGCCGCGCAGCCTATCGTCCATGATCAGCGCGCGGGGAACCTAAGATGCGAACGTGACGAATGACTGCCTGTTCTGCCGCATCGTCGCGGGCGAGATCCCGGCGACGGTGGTCCACGAGACCGACCGGACGCTCGCGTTCCGTGACATCGGACCCAAGGCCCCGGTCCACATCCTGGTGATCCCCAAGGCGCACCACCGCGACGTCGCCGAGCTCGCGACCGCCGACCCGGCTCTCGCCGCGGAGGTGCTGCGGACCTGCGCGGTCGTGGCCGAGGCCGAGGGCCTGCCGGAGCGGGGCTACCGTGTGCTCTTCAACGTCGGTGAGCACGGTGGCCAGGAGGTCTTCCACGTCCACGCGCACATCCTCGGCGGCAGGCCGCTCGGCCCGATGGTCGCGGCATGACCGCCGGAGCGCGGCGGAGGTGGGCATCCCGCCGGGGTGTTACGGCATGAAGCCGGCACAGCGGTACGAGCGGATGGTCCGCCAGGTGCAGGCGGACGCCCGGGTGCCGGCCCTCAGCGTCGCGGTGCACCGGGCCGATCGTCCTCTGTGGACGTTCCAGGCCGGCGCGGACGTCGGCGCCGACAGCCAGCTACGGATCGGGTCCGTCACGAAGACGTTCACCGCGGCGCTCGTCATGCAGTGCCGCGACGACGGGCTGCTCGACCTCGACGACCAGCTCGCCAGGCACCTGCCGGTCAAGGCCCACGGTGAGCTGACCATCGGGCGAATGCTCTCGCACCTGTCGGGGCTCCAGCGCGAGCCGTACGGCGACCTGTGGGACAGCATCACCGCCGTCGACGTCGAGACGCTGCTCGCTCAGCTCGACCGCGCGGAGCGGGTGCTGCGGCCCGGGCTGCGCTTCCACTACTCCAACCTGGCGTTCGCGCTGCTCGGCCACGTCGTCGGCCGGCTGCGCGGCGGCACCTGGGAGGAGGTGCTGCGCGACCGCATTCTCGAGCCGCTCGGCCTGCACGACACGACGGTCACCCCGCGGCGGCCCCTGGTCGGGTACATGGTCGACGCCTGGTCCGACTACGCGCACCCGGAGCAGCCGGACGACTTCGGCGCGATCGGACCGGCCGCCCAGTTGTGGAGCACCGCGGCCGACATGGCGCGCTGGGCCGCGTTCCTGGCCGATCCGCGGGAGATGGACCCGGCCGGCTCGGTGCTGGCCGCGCCGACCGTGGAGGAGATGCGCACCCCGCAGGTCGTGACCGAAGACGTGCTGTGGGCGCGCGGGTACGGCCTCGGGCTGGTCCTCCAGCCGCAGCCGGGCGGCGAGCGGGTCCTGCACGTCGGCCACGACGGTGCCATGCCGGGCTTCCTGGCGGGCGTCTACGGAAGGGTCGGCGGCGGCACTCCGGGTGCGCTCGCGGTGGCGTCGCTCGGCTCGTCAGGTACCGCCGGCGCGATCATCGAACTCCCGCACCGGTTGCTGGCCGCCGTCGTCGAGCACGACCCGGCCGACATCACGCCGTGGACACCCGGCCCGCAGGTGCCCGAGCGGTACCGCTCGATGCTCGGCCGCTGGTGGGGTGAGGGCTTCGAGTACGTCTTCACCTGGCGCGACGGGGCGCCGCACGCGCGGAGCGTGGACCAGCCCGGCAAGCGGCCGCCGGCGGTGTTCGCGCCGGTCGAGGGTGAGCCCGACGTGTTCCGGACGGTGTCCGGGCGCGAGGCCGGCGAGCTGCTCCGCCTGACCCGCGACGACGAGGCCCGTGTCGTGCGCATGCACTGGGCGACCTACCGCTTCACGAGAAGCCAGGAGGCCTTCGACGGCCACGCCTTCTAATCCGTCCCCCCGACGCCCACCCCCTCCTTCCCGCGTCGATCTTGCAGTTGTGGTGCCCCACAAACCGGGCATTCAGGGAGTGTCCCGGCACCATAAGTGCAAGATCGACGCGGAGAAAAGGGGGTGGGGGGCTAGCGGCTGATCAGGGTGAATACGGCGCCGTTTGGGTCTACTACCACGGCGATGCGACCGTGCGGCGAGTCGAACGGGCCGTGCTGCACCTCGCCGCCGGCCGCGGCGATCCGGGCCACCGCCCGGTCGGTGTCGTCGGTGGCGAAGTAGACCATCCAGTGCGGCGGCACGCCCTCCCACGCCTCGGTCATCGTCAGCCGGCCCGCGACCGGGTCGGCGTCACCGAGGCTCCACGCGGCGTAGTCGAACTGCTCGCCGCCGCCGTTGACGCGGGTCTGCCGATAGCCGAACAGGCCGTGGTAGAAGAAGTCCGTCACGGTCGGTTCCCGGGTGTTCACCTCCGCCCAGCACAGGGCGCCGTTCTCGTCGAACAGTTGCGAGCCGGTGTGCCGGCCGGGCTCCCACGCGCCGAACGCCGCGCCCGACGGGTCCGTGGCGAACAGCATCCGGCCGTTGTGCGGGATCTCCATGGGCGCGACGAGCAGTTTGCCGCCGTGCTCGTCGATCCGGCGGGCGGTGTCCGCCAGGTCGTGCGACGCGAGGTACAGGCTCCAGGCCGCCGGTAGCGGCTCGGAGCCCGGCATCGGCGGGCTCATCCCGGCGACGATCCGGTCGTTCTTGCAGCACATGACGTAGTTGCCGAAGTCGGCCCCCGTATCGACGTACGTCCAGCCGAACAGCGCCGCGTAGAAGTGCCGCGCCGCCGGCACGTCGGGCGCGACCACGTCGGCCCAGCACGGCTCACCGTCGATGTATCCGCTGCGTACGACCATTGCGGGGACCTCCCTGAAAATCGGTCATCTGCCTCCTTACCAGCCCCCGACGGCACGCCGCGGACGTTCGACGGGATTCCCCGGGGGTTGACATGTTCGACTGAACCGGTTCGGGGGAGAAATGGGAACGGCCGTCCGGGCGGTCAGCCGATACCATGAGAGGCCAGGACAGGAGCGAGCCCGGAAGCAGGTGCTTGAGGCCCAACGCGGCCAAGGTATGACCGAGACCCCAACCCCCACGCCGGCAGCGTCGTCGGAGCAGCCCGTGCGGGCCATCAGCAAGATCACGGTTCCCGACCCGCACACGATGGTCAGACTGCTCGGCGCCGGAGACGAGATTCTCAAGCTCGTCGAGCGGTCCGTGCAGAGCGACGTGCACGTTCGGGGAAACGAGATCACCATCACCGGCGCGGCCGCGGACAATGCGCTGGCCGAACGCATCTTCAGCGAGCTGATCGAGCTGGTGCGCAAGGGTGAGGCCCTCACACCGGACACCGTCCGGCGCGCGGTCGGCATGCTCGAGCAGAACACCACCGAGCGCCCGGCCGAGGTGCTGACGCTCAACATCCTCTCCCGGCGGGGCCGCACGATCCGGCCGAAGACGCTGGGCCAGAAGCGCTACGTCGACTCGATCGACCAGCACACCGTCGTGTTCGGCATCGGGCCGGCCGGCACCGGCAAGACGTACCTCGCCATGGCGAAGGCCGTCCAGGCGCTCCAGGCCAAGCAGGTCAACCGGATCATCCTGACCCGGCCGGCGGTCGAGGCCGGCGAGCGGCTGGGCTTCCTGCCCGGCACGCTCTACGACAAGATCGACCCGTATCTGCGCCCGCTCTACGACGCGCTGCACGACATGCTCGATCCGGAGTCCATCCCGAAGCTGATGGCCGCCGGGACGATCGAGGTCGCGCCGCTGGCCTACATGCGTGGCCGCACCCTCAACGACGCCTTCATCATCCTGGACGAGGCGCAGAACACCACGCCCGAGCAGATGAAGATGTTCCTGACCCGGCTGGGCTTCGGCTCGAAGGTCGTCGTCACCGGGGACGTGACGCAGATCGACCTTCCCGGGGGGACGCGCAGCGGTCTGCGTGTGGTCCGTGAGATCCTCGACGGCGTCGAGGACGTGCACTTCGCCCAGCTCGGCAGCGCCGACGTCGTGCGCCACCGGCTGGTGAGTGAGATCGTCGACGCCTATGCCCGGTGGGACGAAGCGCAGGAGGCAGAGCAGCCGGTGCGCGCCGTCCCGGACCGCGCCGCACAAGGCGGCCGGCACGGGCGACGACGCTGACCCAGTCAGGAGCCCTGTTGTCCATCGAGATCGCCAACGAGTCCGGCGTCGACGTCAACTCCGACACCATTCTCGCAGTGGCGCGGCACGCTCTCGACGAGATGGGGGTCAACCCGCTCGCCGAGCTGTCGATCCTGCTCGTCGACGTGGAGTACATGACCGAGCTCAACCACCGGTGGATGGACGGCGAGGGCCCGACCGACGTCCTGGCGTTTCCGATGGACGAGGGCAGTGTCGACCACGGCCCCGGGGAGGGCGGCGGCGAGCCGGCCCTGCTCGGCGACATCGTGCTGTGCCCGGAGGTGGCCGCCAAGCAGGCCGCCGCCGCCGGGCACGCGACGATCGACGAGCTGGCGCTGCTCACCGTGCACGGCACGCTCCACCTGCTCGGCTACGACCACGCGGAGCCGGAGGAGGAGGCCGAGATGTTCGGCCTCCAGGCGCGCCTGCTCGAGAGCTGGCGAAAGTCGTGACCCGTTGAACGACGCCACCCTGCTGACCACGGCCGCCGGGCTGGTCGTGCTCGCGGGTCTGTTCGCGATGACCGACGCCGCCCTCAACGTGGTGTCGCCGGCCCGTGCGCACGAGCTCGCCCGCGAGGGCCGCCCCGGCGCCCGGGCGCTGCAGGTCGTCGCGGCCGACCCGGCTCGGTACATCAACCTGCTCCTGCTCCTGCGACTGCTCTGCGAGCTGACCGCGACGACACTCGTCGCGCTGGTCACCGCGGCAGCGGTCGGGGGAGACCGCGACTGGCTGGCGGCGCTGATCACGGCCGGCTCGATGACCGTCGTCAGCTTCGTCGTGGTCGGGGTCGCCCCGCGCACGATGGGCCGCCAGCACGCGTACAGCGTGGCCCGGATCGCCGCGCCCCTCGTGCGCTGGCTCGGCACGGCGCTCGGGCCGCTCGCCCGCCTGCTGATCCTCATCGGTAACGCCGTCACGCCCGGCAAGGGGTACCGCGAAGGCCCCTTCGCGACCACGATCGAGCTGCGTGAGCTCGTCGACCTGGCCGAGCAGCGCGGCGTGGTGGAGCACGGCGAGCGCGAGATGATCCACTCGGTCTTCGCGCTGGGCACGACCATCGCCCGCGAGGTCATGGTCCCGCGCACCGAGATGGTCTGGATCGAGGCGCACAAGACCGTCCGCCAGGCGATGATGCTCGCGATGCGCAGCGGCTTCTCCCGCATCCCGGTCGTCGGGGAGAACGTCGACGACGTCCTCGGCATCGTCTATCTCAAGGATCTCGTCCGCCGCACCGCCGGCGACGACAAGGGCGCGACCGAGATGCCCGTCGCCCAGGTGATGCGCGACGCCACGTTCGTGCCGGAGTCCAAGCCGGTCGACGACCTGCTCCGCGAGATGCAGGCGGCGCGCACCCACATGGCGATCATCATCGACGAGTACGGCGGAACGGCCGGCCTCGTCACGATCGAGGACATCCTCGAAGAGATCGTCGGCGAGATAACCGACGAGTACGACGTGGCGGAGCGCCCACCGGTCGAGGAACTGCCCGACGGCGCGGTCCGGGTCACCAGCCGCCTGCCGATCGAGGACCTCGGCGAGCTGTTCGGCGTCGAACTGCCCGCCGACGAGGTCGAGACGGTGGCGGGCCTGCTGGCGCAGGCCCTCGGCCGCGTGCCGATCCCCGGCGCGACCGCAGTCGTCGGCGGCCTGGTCCTCGTCGCCGAGGGCACGGCCGGCCGGCGCAACCGCATCGACACCCTCCTCGTCCGCCGGGCCGAGCCCGAGGACGAGGAGCAGGCGACTCCCGAGACCGAGAGGCAACACGCCGATGCCTGAGCTTTCCGCCGAGGACGCCAAGCTGGTCACGCTCGCGCGCGCGGCCCGCGCGAGGATCGGCGCCGCCGAGGGCGCGGCCGTTCGCGACGGCGACGGCCGGACGTACAACGCGGCGTCGGTGACGCTGCCGTCGCTGTCGCTGACGGCGCTGCAGCTCGCCGTGGCGTCGGCCGTGTCGTCGGGCGCGACGAAGCTGGAGGCGGCCGCCGTCGTGACGGAGGCCTCCGCGCTGGACACCGCGGGCCGGTCCGCCGTCCGCGCGGTGTCCCCGTCGGCCCCGATTCACCTGGCCGCCCCGGACGCGACCGTCTTCGCCACGGTGACCGACTAGCGCCGCTCAAGAACGACGGAAGCGGACTGCCGTGGCCAGCGAGGGTAACCCGCGTGGCATTACACCCGTTTTAGGAGCGTATAGCGCGAAATCCTGGCGCGCGTCGATGCGATCCACTCGGCGTCGCGGCGCTTACTGTCGAGGGCGGAGCCCTGCAGTGCGTCCGCCCCGCCACCAGGCTTTCTGGAGACCGACGACGGGCAACGCTGCGCGGGAAGGAAGGTGCCGGTCCATGGACCTGCTGATCGACGTGCGGGTGGCGCGCCGGGATTCGACGGCGACCATGGACCGGACGGTCCGCCTGCGGGCCGACCCCGGCGGCAGTGTCACCGAGCTGATCACCGCGTACCTCGCCACCCTCGACCCGGCCGACCGCCCCCAGCAGACCACCTGGGCCTGGCTGGAGCGCACCGGCAAGCGGCTCGACCCGGCCAAGCCCGTCAGCGAGCAGGGCCTGCGCTGCGGCGACGTCCTCCTGCTCGGCCCGCCCGAGCAGCCGCCGCTGCCGAAGGACGACGGGGACCACCGGTTCGAGCTGCTCGTCGTCGCCGGCCCGGACGCCGGCACCTGGCTCCCGCTGCGGCAGGGCGAGTTCGTCATCGGCACCGATCCCGCCGGTGACCTGGTGCTCAACGACCCGACCGCGGGCCGGCGGCACCTGCATCTCGGCATCGGCAGCCACGAGGTGGCCGCGACCGACCTGCGCTCGCCGGTCGGCACGAAGCTGGACGGGGAGCCGCTCCAGGGCACGGTCACCCTGACGAACGGCCAGCTACTGCGCCTCGGCGCCACCCTGATCACCGTCGAGGAGGTGCCGGCGGAGCAGCCCGCGCCCAAGGGGCCGCCGCCGGCCGTGTGGCTTCCCGCGGTACCGCAACCGCTCAAGAAGCGCCGGTTCCGGCGGAACCCGGCCGATCCGGCCGCCGAGTTCGCCGCGGCCATGGACCGGGCCGAGGTCGACGCGGCCGTCAAACACCGGTCCGTCATGCGCGGCCGGCGGGCCGAGGTGCCGAGCCTGGCGCATCTGGCGCGGGCCGCCGAGCGCCGGGAGCAGCCCATCCGCCGCTCCGACGACCGGGACTTCCTCGTGCTGCGCGGCGGCACCGCGGACCAGCCGAGCCGGCTGCGGTTCGAGCAGGCGGCGACGACCGGCGACTTCGACCCCGCGCACACCGACCGGATCACCGCCCTGCGTGAGCGGCACGCCGTCGACCTCGACGTGCCGGTCGAGGTGGACCTGCGCGCGCTCGGCGCGCTCGGTGCCGTGGGCGACACCCGCGAGGCGGTGCTGCGCTCGTGGGTAGTCCAGTTGGCCACCCTCGTCCGCCCCAACGACCTGGGGCTGGTCGTCCTGTGCCACCCCGGCGACGTGGCGCGGTGGGCCTGGACCGGCTGGCTGCCGCACACCCGCACGCTGACCGCCGCGATCGCGCCCGGCGCGCGGACCGTCGCCGCCGACGAGGACGACCGAGACCGCATCCTCGCGCTGGTGGAGGCGCTCCTGCGCCAGCGCCGGCGGGGACGGCACGCGATCGCGGAGGCGTTCACACCGCACGTGGTGGTCGTGCTTCCGGATCCGGATCTGGTACGGCCCGACGCGCTGGCCCGGCTGGTCGAAGAGGGCCCACGGGGTGGCATCAGCCTGCTGGTGGGCGCCGAGCGGGCCGAGGACCTCCCCGCCGGGGTGGTCAAGCAGCAGGCCGACGGGCTGAGCCTGGCCGTCGCCGACCGGGTCGCCCGGGCCCTCGCCGCCACCCGGGACGCGGGCGGCGGCGCGGCGCCGCGTATCGCGCCGCTCGTCGAGGTGCTGAACCTCGGGGAGGTCACCCCGAGCGCGATCGTCAAGCGGTGGGTGCCGGCGACCCGCGACCGCGGCCTGGGCGCGCCCATCGGTCTCGGCGGCACCGGGCCGGTCACCGTCGACCTGCGCCGCGACGGCCCGCACGGCCTCGTCACCGGGGTCGCCGGCTCGGGCCGCTCCTGGCTGCTGCGGTCGTACCTCGCCGCGCTCGCCGCGACCTACCCGGCGAACCGGCTCACCTTCGTGCTCGTGGACGAACTGGCGGACGGAATCCCCACGGACACGTTCGCCGAGTGCGTCGCGCTGCCGCACACGGTCGGGCTCCTCGCCGACGACGACCAGCACCAGGCCCGCCGGGTCCTGATCTCGCTCAACGCCGAGGTCCGCCGCCGGGAGGCGATCCTGCGCCGCCACGGCGTCAAGGACATCACCGAGATGGAGCGCAAGCACCCGGCGGCCGCCCCGGCCAACCTGCTCATCGTGGTCGCCGAGTTCGCCACCGTGGCGGCCGAGTTCGTGACCGGCCTGCGCGAGGTGGCCCGCAGAGGGCGGACTTCGGGCGTACACCTCCTGCTCGCCACGGCGGCGCCGCACGGTGTGGTCGACGACGACCTGCGCGCCGAGGCGTCGCTGCGGATCGCACTGCGGGTCGAGGAGGAGGTCGACAGCCTCGAAGTGCTCGAACGGCCGGACGCCGCCCACCTGTCTCCGCTGCTGCCCGGCCGGGCGTTCGTGCGCGTCGGCGCGGGTGAGCCGGAGCCGGTGCAGGTCGCCTACGGCGGCGCCCGCTCGCCGAACAGCCGGCGCACCCTGCCGACGACGATCACCGAGGTCCGTTTCGAGTCCGGCCTCGACGCCGACGCCGCCGGCCCGGTGACCGAGGACGGCGACCGGACCGACCTGCGGCGCCTGGTCGAGGCGATCGGCGCCGCGCACCGGGAGGCCCGTGTGCCGGACCAGCCGCGGGCCTGGCAGCCACCGCTCGCCGCCACGTACACGCTCGACGAGCTGGACTTCCCCGACGGCCCGGCGTTCGCGGCGCCGATCGGCATGGTCGACCTGCCGAACTCGCAGGCCCGCCAGGTCTGGCAGCTCGACCTCGACGAGCTCGGCCACCTGTTGATCTACGGCCCGGCCGGCGCGGGGAAGACCACGCTGCTCGACACGATCGCGGCCGCCTTCGCCCGCCGCTACGACGGCACCGCCGTGCGTGTCTACCGGGTCAGCGGCGCCGCCGCCCTGGAGCTGCTGCGCACCATCGAGAACCTCGTCATGGAGCGGGCCGCGCTCGCCGAGCACCACGGCGCCCGCGTGCTGGTGCTCGTCGACGGCCACGATGTGCTGCTCAACGAGACCCTCACGAGGGTGGCGGCGGACGGCAAGGCGGTCGGTGTCCACCTCGTGCTCGCCACCGAGCAGCGCAGCGCCGTGCCGACCTCACTCGCGCGCCTCATGCCCGGCCGGATCGTGCTCCGCTCCGCCGGCCGAGGGCTCGTGGAAGGCACCGTCGAGCTCCAGGTGGCCCGCCCGGGAGCGACCGTCACGACACCTGCGCAACGCCCCCGCCAATTGCAGATGGAAGTCTGAGTACGCTGAACCATCGTGCAGCACACCTCCGGGGACTACCACGCGGGCTTCGCCTGCTTCGTGGGACGTCCCAACGCCGGCAAGTCGACGCTCACCAACGCGATCGTCGGGCAGAAGATCGCGATCACGTCGGCGAAGCCGCAGACCACCCGGCACACCGTGCGTGGCGTCGTCCACCGGCCCGACGCACAGCTCGTGCTGGTCGACACCCCCGGACTGCACCGGCCGCGCACGCTGCTCGGCGAGCGGCTCAACGACCTGGTCCGGGCCACCTGGAGCGAGACGGACGTCATCGGGCTGTGCCTGCCGGCCGACGAGGCGATCGGCCCCGGCGACCGGTTCATCAGCAGCGAGATCGCCGCGCTCAAGGCGAAGCTGATCGCCGTGGTCACCAAGACCGACCTGGTCGACAAGAGGCACCTTGCCGAGCGGTTGCTCGCCGTGCAGGACCTCGGCGACTTCGTCGACATCGTGCCGGTCAGCGCCGTCTCGGGTGAGCAGGTCGAGACGCTCGTCGACGTGATGATCGGCCACCTGCCGAGCTCGCCGCAACTGTATCCCGAGGGCATGATCACCGATGAGCCCGAGCACGTGCTGATGGCCGAGCTCATCCGCGAGGCGGCCCTCGAAGGCGTGCGCGACGAGCTGCCGCACTCGATCGCGGTGCTGGTCGAGGAGGTCATCCCGGGCGAGGACGGCGCCGCGACGAAGGTCTTCGCCGACATCTACGTCGAGCGGTCCAGCCAGAAGGCGATCGTCATCGGGCACCGCGCGAGCCGCCTCAAGGACGTCGGCATCCGCGCGCGGCGCGAGATCGAGGATCTCCTCGGCGCCCGCGTCTACCTCGACCTGCACGTGCGGGTCGCGAAGGACTGGCAGCGCGACCCCAAGCAGTTGCGTCGCCTGGGATTCTGATGAGCTTCCGGGGCAAGCTCTATCGGGACGACGCGGTGGTGCTGCGCCTGCAGAAGCTCGGCGAGTCGGATCGCATCGTGACCCTGTTCACCCGGCGGCACGGGCGCATCCGGGCCGTCGCCAAGGGGGTGCGCCGCACCACGTCGAAGTTCGGCGGCCGGCTGGAGCCGTTCGGGCACGTCGACGTACAACTGCTGGAGGGGCGCACGCTCGACGTCATCAGCCAGGTCGAGGGCGTCGACCTGTTCGGCCGCTGGTTCCTGGACGACTACCCGAGATACACGGTCGCCAGCGCCATCGCCGAGACGGCCGAGCGCCTCACGCCGATCGAGCAGGAGCCGTCGCTGCGGTTGTACCTGCTGACGCTCGGGGCGATACGCGCCCTGGCCCTCGGCGACCACGCCAGCAGCCTCGTCCTCGACGCCTACCTGCTGCGCGCGATGAGCGTCGCCGGGTGGGCCCCGGCGCTGCGCGAGTGCGCGGTGTGCGGCACGGCAGGACCGCACCGTGGCTTCTCGGTGCCGGCCGGGGGCGCCGTCTGTCCCGACTGCCGCCCACCCGGCGCCGGCCACCCCGCGCCTGCGACGATCGACCTCATGGCGGCGCTCGCGGACGGTGACTGGGCGACCGCCGACGCGAGCGAGGGCGTCTTCCGGCGCGAGGCCAGCGGGCTCGTCGCCGCGCACCTCCAGTGGCATCTGGAGCGCGCGCTACGCTCGCTTCCGCTGGTCGACAGAGATCACCGAAGCCGGTCGACGCCCGCGGCGCGTGACCTCAGCGACGACTGTGACCGGTCGACGCCTGCGGCGCGTGACCTCAGCGACGACTGTGACCGGTCGACGCCTGCGGCGCGTGACCTCAGCGACGACTGTGACCGGTCGACGCCTGCGGCGCGTGACCTCAGCGACGACTGTGACCGGTCGACGCCTGCGGCGCGTGACCTCAGCGACGACTGTGACCGGTCGACGCCTGCGGCGCGTGACCTCAGCGGTGAACGCGGCGCGGATCGTCACCACGGAAAGGACAACGCTTCGTGAGCAGAGCCAGGGACTTCCGTCCACCGTCGCCGCACCCGACCGGCGCGCGCCCGCCCGCGCTGCCCAAGGAGGCCGTGCCGCAGCACGTGGCGATCATCATGGACGGCAACGGCCGCTGGGCGAAGCAGCGTGGCCTGCCCCGCACCGCCGGGCACACCGCCGGCGAGGCGGCCCTGTTCGACGTGATCGAGGGGGCGCTGGAGCTCGGCGTGAAGTACATCAGCGCCTACGCGTTCTCGACCGAGAACTGGAAGCGCTCGCCCGACGAGGTCCGCTTCCTGATGAACTTCAACCGCGAGGTCATCCACCGGCGCCGCGACGAGTTCCACGAGATGGGGATCCGTGTCCGCTGGGCGGGCCGCCGCCCCAGGCTGTGGCGTTCGGTCATCAGCGAGCTCGAATACGCGGAGCAGCTCACCCGCCACAACGACAAGCTCACGTTCACGATGTGCGTGAACTACGGTGGTCGGGCCGAGATCGCGGACGCGGCGGCCCGCATCGCCGAGGACGTCGCGGCCGGCAGGCTGAAGGCGGATCGGATCTCGGAGAAGACCTTCGCGCGGTACCTCGACGAGCCCGACCTGCCGGACGTCGACCTGATGATCCGCAGCTCCGGCGAGATGCGGACGTCAAACTTCATGATCTGGCAGGCGGCCTACGCCGAGTTCGTGTCGGTGGACACGTTGTGGCCCGACTTCGACCGCCGCCACCTGTGGTATGCCTGCGAGGTGTTCGCCAAGCGCGACCGCCGCTTCGGAGGCGCCATCCCCAACCCGGTGATCCCAACCCTGACAACCTGAGCAACGCCTCCTCCTCCCTCCTCTACGCGTCGATCTTGCAGTTGTGGTGCCATGACACTCCCGCGATGCCCGGGTTTGTCAGGCACCACAACTGCAAGATCGACGCTGTCGGTGGTTGTAGTGGCAGGAGGCCGGGTCGGGGGATCGGACAACAGGTGGCCGCCTGTCTATGTGTGCGCGAACTTCAGCATGATCACGACGGCGGCAAGGATCCCGCCGGTGATCACCACCAATGCGTCCGGCCGGCCGAAACGCGTCGGCCGGGCGGTCGTGCGCGGGGTGTCCCGGTCGAAGCCGCGCGCCTCCATCGCCGTCGCCAGCCGGATCCCGCGCCGGATCGCCGTCACGAGCAGTCCGAACAGGGTGGAGAAGAACAACCGCAGCCGTCGTACGGGATGCCAGCCCGCGTCGATGCCGCGCGCCCTGCGGGCGAGGCCGAGCAGGCGGTACTCGTCGGCGAGCAGCGGCACCAGCCGAAACGCGGCGAGCGCGCCGATGGCGAACCGGGGCGACACCCTCAGGTGGGCGATGAGGGAGTCGGCGAGGTCGGTGGGGTCGATCGTCGCGAACACGATGAACCCGGGGAGGCCGACGGCGACGAGCCGCAGCGCGTAGCCGGCCGCGTTCTCCCGGACGTCGAGCCCGGCGACGTGGGCGAGCACCGGGCTGTCCTGCGCGCCGAGCAGCACCGTGAACAGGAAGATGCCCGCGGCCGAGGCCAGGATCGGCCAGCCGCGGCGCCACAGCACCCCGGCGGGCACGCCGGTGAACGGCAGCAGCGCGAGCTCGGCCGCGATCGCGACCGCGGTGACGAGCGGGTCGACCGTGGTCAGCACGGCCGCGGTCAGCAGCGTCGCGGCGAGCAGCTTCGCGGTCGCGTCCCGCTCGGCGAGCCAGGTGGTCATCTCCGCAGTACCAGCCGCCGGTCGCCGATCGCCTCGACGAGCTGCGGGTCGTGGGTGACCAGGACCAGGCCGCGGCCCTCGTCGCGCAGGTCGGCGAGCAGGTCGACCAGCTCGCGCCAGGTGCGCAGGTCCTGGCCGAACGTCGGCTCGTCGAGGATCAGCAGCGCCGGGGCGGCGGCCAGGGCGGTCGCGACGCTGAGCCGGCGTTGCTCGCCTCCGGAGAGCGTGTATGGGTTGGCCTGGGCCAGCCGGTCGAGCCGCAGCCGGGTCAGCAGCTCGTCCACAGTGGACTGCGAGGCGCCGCCCAGGGCCAGTTCGCCGCGGACGGTGTCGGTGACGAACTGGTGCTCCGGGTTCTGGAACACCGAGCCGATCCGGCCCGCGAGCTTCGCGGCCCGCCACCGGTGCGGCGGTCGGGCGGCGTCGGGGCCGGCCAGCGTACGACTGGCGACGACACGACCGGACCTCGGCCTCGTGAGGCCGCCGAGCAACTGGGCCAGGGTCGACTTGCCGGCGCCGTTCGGCCCTTCGACGACCAGGGCCTGACCGGCGCGCACGGTCGTGTCGAGGACGTCGTGGGGGAGGGCGAGCCGCTCGGTCGTGAGCAGCGCGTCGCCGGCCGGGGCGGTCGCCCTGCGGCCGGGCAGGGACGCGCCCGGCACCCACACCGCGTCGGACTCGTCGCCGACCACGACGGTCCGGTCGACCAGCGGGAGGGCCTCGTCCACGCGGTGCTCGACGAGCACAAGCGTGGCGTCGACGTCCTGCAGCGCCTTGGCGAGCGCGGTCCGCACGAGCTGCGCGCCGTCCGGGTCGAGGTTGGCGGTCGGCTCGTCGAGCAGCAGCAGGCCGGGCCGGAGCGCGAGGACGCCGGCGATCGCGAGCCGCTGCTGCTCGCCGCCGGAGAGCGCCGACGTGTCGCGGTCCCGGCCGTACGGGAAGCCGACGGCCGCCAGCGCCGCGTCGACCCGCGGCCAGATCTCCGCGGCCGGCACACCGCGGTTCTCCAGGCCGAAGGCGACGTCGTCGCCGGCCCGGCTCATCACGAGCTGGGTCTGCGGGTCCTGGAACACGATGCCGACGTCACCGCGCATCTCCCGCGCCGGGCGGCCGTCGACCAGCACCCGGCCCTCTTGGTCGCCGGAGTCCTCGGCGAGCAGGCCGGCCAGCGCGGCGAGCAGAGTGCTCTTCCCGGCGCCGGAGGCGCCGAGCAGCAGCACCCGCTCGCCGTGCTCGATCCGCAGGTCGACGTGGCGAACGGCCCAGGCCCTGCGCCCGGCGTGCCGCCAGCCGAAGTCCCGGAACTCGACGGTGCTCAGACGGCCACCCGCTCGCGGCCCGACGGGAACCGGTCGAGGACGCCGGTCTTCGACAGCGATCGTTGCAGCGCCCAGCTACCCGCTCCGGCCACGACCGCGCCGCTGAGCACGACGAGCCCGGCGTAGGTCCATTTCTGGGTGGCGGTGAACACGTCGCCGTAGTAGTTGGCGAGGTCGAACAGCGCGGCGCCGCCGCCGGCCAGCGCGCCCGCGAGCAGCGCGTTGCCGAGGCGGTAGCCGCGGTAGCCGGTCAGCGCGAAGCCGAACTCGCCGCCGATGCCCTGGACCAGGCCGGACACCACCACCATGATGCCCCACGAGGAGCCGAACAGCGCGGAGACCGAGGCCGCGACCATCTCGGTGTAGAGGCCGGCACCGGGCTTGCGGATGACCAGCGGCCCGAGGACGCCCGGCACCAGCCAGATGCCGTAGATGACGGCGCGCCAGGGCAGCGCCCAGCCGTCGAGGACGTTCCACAGGTTGTTCCAGGCGTAGAACACGGCGGCGAACGCCACGGCGATGATCGACGCGACGACGATGTCGACGGTGCGCCAACGGGTCTGCATTGGACGGTGCCTCCCAGTTCGCGGGTGAACCAGAAGGAGACGCGACGCCACGCCCGGTGTCGGACGTGGCGGCTGGAGGTGACCGAGCTCCCTACGCTGGCATTACCCAGATCAGGTTCGAGGGTCTGCGACGCCGCTCCCGGCGGCCGCCGCACTCTCAGCGCTGTGCGCTCCCCTGTCGGATGTGAAGTTGTTTCCTGACGGTAACAGTGAATGTCCGACCCTCGTAGTCTCGGGTCATGAAAATCACGGTGCGCTCGCTCGTGTTCGACGTGTTCCCCGGCGGGCCCGAGGACGGCCCGCCCGTGCTGCTGCTGCACGGCTTCCCGCAGCACAGCGGTGAGTGGTCGGCGGTCGCGCCGCTGCTGCACCGGGCCGGCCTGCGCACCTACGCCCTCGACCAGCGGGGCACCTCGCCCGGCGCCCGGCCGGAGCCGGTCGACGCCTACCGGATCACCGAGTGCGTCCTCGACGTCGTGGCCGTTCTCGACGCCCTGGATCTCGGTTCGGTACATCTTGTGGGGCACGACTGGGGCGCCATCTGCGCCTGGCACGTGGCGCTGCGGCATTCCGCCCGCGTGCGCACGTTGACCGCGGTGTCCGTGCCGCATCCGCATGCGTTCGCGCGGGCCTACGCGACCGATCCGGACCAGCGCGAGCGGTCCGCCTACATGAAGCTGTTCCGGCAGGTGGGCAAGGCCGAGACGCTCCTGCTGGAGGACGACGCGCGGCGGCTGCGGGCGTTCTTCGCCGGCTCCGGGCTCACCGGCGAGGGTGTCGACACCTACCTCGGGCCGCTGCTGGAGCCGGGTGCCCTGACCGCGGCGCTGAACTGGTACCGCGCGATGAACAAGCTCGACCTGCTGGGGCTCGGTTCGGTGCGGGTGCCGACGACGTACGTCTGGAGCGACGGCGACCTGGCGATCGGCTCGACGGCGGCCCGCGCGTGCGCGTCCTACGTGGCGGCCGACTACCGGTTCGTGCCGCTTGCGGAGATCAGCCACTGGATCCCGGACCAGGCCCCGCAGGCTGTGGCCGATGCCATCGTGGCTCGATGTATAGCGCAGGCTACCGACGGGTAATAACCTGGCTCGTATAGCCCGTCTACCTGGGGGTTGGCATGGCGACCACCGACGCTACGCAGGTTCCGACCCACGCAGTCCACACCGAGCGCGAGGCCCGCAAGGTGATCGAGGCCAACCGCGAGTCCGAGTGGCGCAAGCCCAGCTTCGGCAAGGAGCTGTTCCTCGGGCGCTTCCGTCTCGACCTGATCGACCCGCTGCCCGCCCTCGACACCGAGCGCCTGGCGAAGGGTGCGGAGTTCCGGTCCAAGCTCGACGCGTTCCTGTCCGCGGAGGTCGACGGACAGCAGATCGAGCGCGACGCCCGCATCCCCGACGAGGTGCTGCGCTCCCTGGGGGAGCTCGGCGCGTTCGGCATGAAGATCGACGAGAAGTACGGCGGGCTCGGCCTCACCAATCTGGACTACTGCCGCGCCCTGATGCTCGCCGGGTCCGTGAGCCCGGCGATCGGCGCGCTGCTGTCGGCGCACCAGTCCATCGGGGTGCCGCAGCCGCTCAAACTTGTCGGCACCGACGAGCAGAAGCAGCGGTTCCTGCCCAAGCTGGCCGCCGGCGAGGTGTCGGCGTTCCTGCTGACCGAGCCGGAGGTCGGCTCCTACCCGGCCAACCTGCGGACCTCGGCCGTACCGACGCCGGAGGGTGACTACCTGCTCAACGGGGTGAAGTTGTGGGCGACCAACGGCACCCTCGCCACCCTCTACGTGGTCATGGCACTCGTGCCCAAGAGCGGGGGGCATCGCGGCGGGATCACCGCGTTCGTCGTCGAGGCCGACGCGCCGGGCGTGACGATCGAGCGGCGCAACGCGTTCATGGGCCTGCGCGGCCTGGAGAACAGCGTGACCCGCTTCCACGACGTCCGGGTGCCGGCCGAGAACGTCATCGGCGGCGAGGGCCAGGGCCTGCGCATCGCGCTGAGCACGCTGAACACCGGCCGGCTGTCGCTGCCGGCCATGTGCGTCGGCGCCGGCAAGTGGTGCCTCAACGTGGCGCGTGAGTGGGCCGCCGAGCGGGTCCAGATGGGTCGGCCGATCGGCGCGTACGAGGCGATCGCGAAGAAGATCGCGTTCATCGCCGGCTCGACCTACGGCATGGAGGCCATGCTCGAGGTGTCCTGCCGCCTCGCCGACGACGACCGCAACGACATCCGCATCGAGGCGGCCCTGGTCAAGCTCTACGCCAGCGAGCTGGCCTGGAAGATCGCCGACGAGCTGGTGCAGATCCGCGGCGGCCGCGGCTACGAGACCGCCGACTCCCTCGCCGCCCGCGGCGAGCGGCCGATCCCGGCCGAGCAGATCCTGCGCGACGTGCGGATCAACCGCATCTTCGAGGGCTCGACGGAGATCATGCACCTGGCGATCGCCCGTGAGGCCGTCGACGCGCACCTCTCGGTCGCCGGCGACATCATCGACCCGGACGCGGACCTGGGCCGCAAGGCGAAGGCGGCCGGCAAGGCCGGCGGCTTCTACGCCAGGTGGCTGCCGACCCTGGTCGCGGGCAAGGGCCAGTTGCCCGGCGGGTTCGGCGGATTCGGGCCGCTGGCGGCGCATCTGCGATACGTCGAGCGCGCTTCGCGCAAGCTGGCCCGCGAGACGTTCTACGGCATGGCCCGCTGGCAGGGCAAGCTGGAGCACAAGCAGGGCTTCCTCGGGCGGATCGTCGACATCGGCGCGGAGCTGTTCGCCATGTCGGCCGCGTGCGTGAAGGCCCGCACCGAGCGCGTCGAGCGGCCGGAGGGCGTCGAGCTCGCCGACCTGTTCTGCCGTCAGGCGACCCTGCGCGTCGAGGCCCTGTTCCGCGACCTGTGGGACAACGCCGACTCGATCGAGGTGGCCGCCGCGAAGCGGGTGCTGCGGGGCCGGTACCTGTCGCTGGAGGAGGGCGTGATCCCGCCCCCGGCGGAGGGCGCCTGGACCTCGGCCTGGGAGCCGGGCCCGTCGACGGCGCAGGACGTCCGCCGCCGCCCTCCCTCACCGCGTTGATCATGCAGTTGTGGTGCCTGACAAACCCGGACATCATGGGAGTGTCGCGGCACCATAACTGCAAGATCGACACGGGACGAGGGGCGGCTAGTCCGCTTCGCGGACGTGGCTCACGGCGTCGGCGACGATGTGCGCGATGTGCTCGTCGGTCAGGGAGTAGGCGATCTCCCGGCCCCGCCGGGCGCCGCGCACCACGCCGGCGCCGCGCAGGACACGAAGGTGCTGCGACACCAGCGGCTGCGCCGCGCCCAGCGTTTCGACCAGCTCGTGCACGCATCGGGGACCTGCGGCGAGCTCCGTCACGATCCGGATCCGCAGCGGGGCCGAGAGGGCCCTCAGCAGCTCACCCGCCGCCTCGTAGCCGTCACTCGTCGACATATGCGTAACGGTAACCGTTCTCAGGTTTTGCCTGCGGCTGGGAGCGGGTCCGGCGCCGTACCGCCCGCACGGCCGAGGTCGCGACGGTGACCACGAAGAACCCGGCCACCGCGAGCAGGACCACCGTGGCGCCCGGCCCGGTGTCGCTGACCGCGGACAGCCACACGCCGCCACCGGACACGACCAGCCCGAGGACGACGGCCGCCAGCATGGTGACCTTGAACCCGCGGGTGATCTGCTGCGCGGTCGCCACCGGTACGACCATCAGCGCGCTCACCAGCAGCAGGCCGACGGCCCGCATGGCGACGGTGACGGTGACGGCGGTGGTGACGGCGAGCAGCAGGTTGAGCGTGCGGACCGGCAGGCCGGAGACCCGGGCGTACTCCTCGTCGTGGCAGACCGCGAACAGCCACGGCCGCAGCAGGACCGCCACGGCCAGCACGGCGCAGCCCAGGACGAGCATCACCGCCAGGTCCTGTGGGCTGGTCGTCAGGGGCGAGCCGAACAGGTACGAGACGAGGCTGCGGTTGCTCTGCGTGTCGGAGAGGTTCACCAGTACGACCCCTCCGGAGATGCCGCCGTAGAACAGCATCGCCAGGGCGACGTCCCCGGAGGTCTTGCCCCGCTCGCGGACCAGCTCGATGACGACGGCGCCGAGCACGGCGGCGATCACCGCCATGATCACCGGCGACCGGTGGAACAGCAGGCCGAAGCCGACACCGGTGAGCGCGATGTGGCCGATGCCGTCGCCGATCAGCGACAGGCGGCGCTGGACGAGGTAGATCCCGATGGCCGGGGCGGCGGCGCCGGTGACGAGGGCTCCCACCAGGGCCCGGATCATGAATTCGTGCGCGAAGAGGTTCATGCGGCACCCGTATGGGGGTGCACGTGGTCGTCGTCGGTCTCCGGCGGCGCGCCGTCGTGCACGATCTCGCCGTGGTGGACGACGGCCGCGCGGGTGATCAGCGGCCGCAGCGGCCCCAGCTCGTGCGCGACGAACACGACCGTGCCGCCCTGCCCGACGAACCGGTGCAGGCACGCGGCGAACGCCTCCTGGCTGGCCGCGTCGACCCCGGCCGTCGGCTCGTCGAGGACGAGCAGCTCGGGGTCCCCGGCGAGAGCCCGGGCGATGAGCACCCGCTGCTGCTGACCGCCGGAGAGCACGGAGACCGGCTCGCGGGCCCGGTCGGCGAGCCCGACCGCGGCGAGCGCCTCGCCGACCGCGCGGCGGTCCGCCGGCTTCGGCAGGCGGAGGAAGCCCCGGCGGGCGAGCCGCCCCTCGGCGACGACCTCGCGGACGGTGGCGGGGACGCCGCTGCCGGCGCCGATCCGCTGCGGCACATAGCCCAGCCGGTGCCACTCACGGAAGCGGCGCAGCGGGGTGCCGAACAGGCGCACCTCGCCGCCGACCAGCGGCGCGAGCCCGAGTGCGGCCTTGACCAGCGTTGACTTGCCCGAGCCGTTGGCGCCCAGGATCGCGACCACCTCGGAGGGGGCGACCTTGAGGGAGACGCCGCCGAGCACGGGCCGGCCGTCGTAGGCGACCACGGCCTGCTCCACTTCTAGCACCACGGTGTCGAGCCTGCCCGATAATGATAATCGTTGTCAAACTACGTGGCCTTGACCACCGTGAGCGCGATGACGAGCGTGAGAATGACGAGCCGGGCGATCCGGGTCCCGGGCGGCTGCACCGGCCAGGTCTTCGTCAACAGCCAGCCGGCCCCCGCGGCGAGCAGGACCAGCAGCGCGGCGCCGACGATCCCGGGCAGGATCAGCGCGACGAACACGTAGGCGCCCACGCCTAGGAACGCCACGGTCGGATTGAGCCGGCCCAGCCGGCTCAGGGCACGCTGGCTCATCTGACTCCTCGGGTCCGTATGCTTCGCGACATGCTCGTGGTGACCAGATTCGTGGTGGAATCCGACGCGTCGGGGTTCGTGGAGCGGGCGCACGCCGCGCTCGGCGCGCTCGCGGCCTGCCCAGGGTATCTCCGCGGCCGGCTGGGACGTGCGTTCGACGACCCCGCGCACTGGAACATCGTTACCGAATGGGCGTCCGTCGGCGCGTACCGGCGGGCGCTGTCGAACTTCGACGTGAAGATGCACGCCACGCCGCTGCTCGCCCAGTCGCTCGACGAGCCGTCGGCGTTCGAGGTGCTGGCCTCGGTGGCGCCGGGCGGCGAGCTCACGGTGACGGCGAGTGATCGGGCCTGAGGTTGGCTAGGCTTTCGAGCATGCTGCTGGGCATGCTTCTAGGCTTCTCGACATGACGGCGCCGCAGGTCGACGAGGTGCCCGCGCCGCCGCCGGGGCCGGGTGTCGTCGCGCCGTTCGCCGCGCCGCCGCGCGACCGCGACATGAAGAGCCTCTGGATCGGCCTCGGCGTCGGCGGGCTCGTCCTCGCGATCTGCTGCGTGGGTGGCGTCCTCGGCGGCGGCTTCCTCGTCGCGTTCGCCGACAACCTGACCCGCACGCAGGTCGCCGACGTCGTGCGGGGCTACCTCGGAGCGCTGCAGACGCAGAACTTCCAGGCCGCCCGCGACGAGTATCTCTGTGCGGCGGAACAGCGCAACCACTCCGTTGGCTGGTTCAAGGACCACTACGGATCGTCGCCGGTGGTCGCGTTCTCGGTCGACGAGGACGAGGTCGTCATTCAGCAGGACATCGTCGTGCCGGCGCACGTCCAGCAGAGGGGCCGGGTCGAGCGGCTCATGGAGTTCACCATGAGCCAGGAAGGCACCCGATATGTCATCTGCGGGGGCGTCGAATAATCTGGTGCGGCCTGTTCCGGCGTAACCGTACCGTCAATGGTGACGTTGACGGTTTGCCCGCTCTGACCGTCTTTCACACAACCGCCTTGCCGACAGCCAGTCGCCGTGAGGCCTAGGAGGAAAACCGTGCCCGCCGATCGCATCGATTCCGTCGTCAGCCTCGCGAAGCGCCGTGGCTTTGTCTTCCCGTCGAGCGAGATCTACGGTGGCACCCGCTCCGCCTGGGACTACGGTCCGCTGGGCGTCGAGCTCAAGGACAACGTCCGCCGCCAGTGGTGGAGGACGATGGTCCAGCAGCGGGACGACATCGTCGGCCTGGACTCGGCGGTCATCCTCGCCCGTGACGTCTGGGTCGCCTCCGGTCACGTCGAGGCGTTCGTCGACCCGCTCACCGAGTGTGCGTCCTGCCACAAGCGCTTCCGGGCCGACCACCTCGAGGAGGCGTGGGTCGAGAAGCACGCCGACAAGCCGTTCGTGCTCGGCGAGCTCAACTGCCCCAACTGCGGCAACAAGGGCACCTTCAGCGAGCCGCGCATGTTCAACGGCCTGATGAAGACCTACCTCGGCGCCGTCGAGAACGACGAGGGCCTGCACTACCTGCGGCCGGAGACCGCCCAGGGCATCTTCATCAACTTCAACAACGTCGCGGGCGCCGCGCGCAAGAAGCCGCCGTTCGGCATCGCGCAGGTCGGCAAGAGCTTCCGCAACGAGATCACCCCGGGCAACTTCATCTTCCGCACGCGCGAGTTCGAGCAGATGGAGATGGAGTTCTTCGTCGAGCCGGGCTCGGACGAGCAGTGGCACGAGTACTGGTTGCAGGAGCGCTGGAACTGGTATGTCGACCTCGGCATCTCGTCCGGCAACATGCGTCTCTACGAGCACCCCAAGGAGAAGCTCTCCCACTACTCGAAGCGCACGGTCGACATCGAGTACCGGTTCCGCTTCGGCGGCACCGAGTTCTCCGAGCTCGAGGGCATCGCCAACCGGACCGACTTCGATCTGACCACGCACTCGAAGCACTCCGGTGTCGACCTCTCCTACTTCGACCAGGAGAAGAAGGAGCGCTGGGTGCCGTATGTCATCGAGCCCGCGGCCGGCCTGACCCGCGCCGTGCTGGCGTTCCTGCTCGAGGCGTACGACGAGGACGAGGCGCCGAACACCAGCGGCGGCGTCGACCGGCGCACGGTCATGCGGTTCGACAAGCGGCTGGCCCCGGTCAAGGCCGCCGTCCTGCCGCTGTCCCGCAACACCGACCTGTCCCCGAAGGCCCGTGACCTGGCCGCTCAGCTCCGCAAGCGGTGGACGGTCGACTTCGACGACGCCCAGGGCATCGGCCGCCGGTACCGTCGCCAGGACGAGATCGGCACGCCGTACTGCATCACGGTCGACTTCGAGACCCTCAACGACAACGCGGTCACCATCCGGGACCGCGACACCATGGCCCAGGACCGCGTCTCCCTCGACCAGGTCGAGTCGTACCTGATCGAGCGCCTGCCCGGCTGCTGAGGCCCGCGGAGCCCAGTTGATCTTGGTCGATCGCCCAACCGGGTCGCCGCACCGCGTGTGGCATGTGGCAGGCCGCCGTGCGGTCGTCGGTCGACCCCCGGTGTCCCGCTACGGGGCGGTGACGCGCAGTTGTGCGGTCGGGTGTCTGTCGCTTGCGGTCGCCGCTGGACCCGGGACGGCGTGTTCCGGTCCGGGCGACCCCCTGATCATGGGAAAGATGTGGCTGCCCCGATAGCCGGATCTTTCCCATGATTATGGGGTCGCCCGGCCTGGCGGCGGGATTGCGCGGGAACGCGTGCCGGTCGGCGCCCTCGGCGGCGACGCCTCCGAGGCCAGCGCCCGAATTGTCGGCCTGGTCCGGTTTGACAAGAGGTCGTTGGGCTCAACTTCGCGGCCTGGCGTGATCATCAAGCGCGCCGGACCCTCGTCGCCGCCAGAATTCTTGACACATACCCAGCTCAACCCGCCACCGAAGAACTCCGCACCCTCCGCCTGGCCCCCCAAAGCGCGAAGTCGAGCCGTGCCCCGGCCACGGATTCGGCCAAGGTCAACTTTCCGGCTCAGAACGTGAAGCCGCCCGGGCGGGCGTTGCGGTCGGCCAGCAGGCCGGCCAGCGTCGCCAACGCGATCTCCGCCGGAGTCTTCGAGCCGATGTTGAGGCCGATCGGGCGGTGCACCCGGTCGATGTCCGTGTCCGGCACGCCCAGCCCGCGCAGGGCCTCGATGTGCGGAGCCGTGTGCCTGGGGCTGCCCATCACGCCGACCCAGCGGGCCGGTGAGGCGAGCGCGTCCCGCAGCGCCACGCCCAGCTCCGGGCGGTCGTGGTCGGTGACGACCACGTCGGTGTCGGCATCGATCGTGACCTTGTCCAGGCCCGGCTCGGCGAGCGCGACCCGATATCCCAAGGTGGCCGCGAAGTGCATCAGGTGCGTCGCCACCGGGGAGTCGAAGACCGCCACGAGGGACCGGCCGTCCGGGGCCGGCTCGACCGCGCCGTGTGCGAGGGCACAGCCGATGGAATCGAACTCCGCCACCATGCCATCACTCTCCGAAGTATTCGTCAGCGCTTCATGCCGACGGTACCAATCGACACGGTAGCCTCCTCCCGTGACGCTCACCCAGCAGACCGAACCACCCGCCGCCGCTCCTCCGAAGCGGGCCCGGCGGGTCGGCTCCGTCGAGGTGCTCGCGGCGCTGCTGGTGATCGTCGTGCTGCTGCGGGGGCCGATCACGGACGCACTCGCCGCTCCGGCGTTGCAGACCTGGCTGACCGTGTTCGTCTCGGTGATGACGCAGGCGATCCCGTTCCTGGTCTTCGGGGTCGTGCTGTCGGCCGTCATCGCGGTTTTCGTCCCGCCCTCGTTCTTCGCCAAGGCGCTGCCCAGGCATCCGGCGCTCGCCGTGCCCACGGCGAGCGCCGCGGGTGTGGTGCTGCCGGGCTGCGAGTGCGCGTCGGTGCCGGTCGCCGGGGCGCTGGTCCGGCGCGGGGTCACACCGGCGGCGGCGTTCGCGTTCCTGCTGGCCTCGCCGGCCGTCAACCCGATCGTGTTGGTCTCCACCGCGGTGGCGTTCCCCGGTCAGCCCAGGGTCGTCGTCGCCCGGGCCGTCGCCAGCCTGGTGGTCGCCTGCCTGATGGGCTGGCTGTGGCAGGCGTTCGGCAAGGGCAGTTGGCTGCGCATGCCGCAGCGGCCGCACCTCGACGGCATGGCGAAGTGGCCGGCCTTCTGGGCCTCGGTGCGCCATGACGTGCTGCACGCGGGCGGGTTCCTGGTCATCGGCGCGGCGTGCGCGGCGGTCATCGCGGTGGTGGTGCCGAAGGAGTGGCTGGCGCAGCTCGCCGCCGATCCGGCGGTCGCGATCCTGGTGCTCGGGCTGCTGGCGGTGCTGCTGTCGATCTGCTCGGAGGCCGACGCCTTCGTGGCGGCGTCGCTCACCCAGTTCTCGATGACGGCCCGGCTGGCGTTCATGGTGGTCGGGCCGATGATCGACCTCAAGCTCTTCGCCATGCAGGCCGGCATCTTCGGCAGGTCCTTCGCCCTGCGATTCGCGCCGGCCACGTTCGTGCTCGCGATCGGAGTGTCGGCCGTGGTCGGAACGGTGCTGTTGTGAACCGGCAGGCACAGGCGGTCGTCCTGCTACTGGTCGGGGGAGCGGTGCTGCGCGCCAGCCTCACGGACCAGTACCTCAACTACGTCAAGGCCGGCCTCCAGCCCTATCTCGTGCTCTCCGGCGCGATCCTGGTCCTCGCCGGGATCTTCACGTTGTGGTATGAGTTGAGGCCCCGACCGGCAACCGTCCCGGCCCCTGCCGGAAAGGCCCACAGCGACGCAGCGGACGGCCACGACCCGCACGCGCACGACGGTCACGACGGTCGCAGCGACGACGGGCACGGGCACGCAGCGGGCGGCCCAAGAGTCGCCTGGCTGCTGCTCGCGCCGGTGCTCGGCCTGTTGCTGGTGGCCCCGCCGGCGCTCGGGTCGTATGCGGCGGGCCGATCCGGGTCGGCGCTCGTCGCGAAGTCCGACTTCGCGCCGCTGCCGGCGGGAGATCCGGTCAAGCTGACGATGCTCGACTATGCGTCGCGGGCGGTGTTCGACCGGGGGGTGTCGCTGGGGGAGCGGCGGGTGCAACTGTCCGGGTTCGCCATGCACGGGCCCGAGGGCTCGTGGCTGCTGGCCCGCATGATGGTGAGCTGCTGCGCCGCCGACGCCCGGCCGGTCAAGGTCGCACTCGGCGGTGAGCTGCCCGACGGGCTGGCCGAGGAGCAGTGGTTGCGGGTCACGGGGAAGTACAGCGGCCGCGAGATCAAGGACACCGTCAACGGGGAGACGATCCCGTTCATCGAGGTGTCGGAGGTCACCTTGATCCCGGTGCCGGAAGAGCAGTACGAGTCTTAGATGGACTTTGTCGGCCCCTCCCTCCTGGTGCTCGTCCGGCACGCCGAATCAGCCCGGAATCAGGCGAAGAAAGGCAGTGTGTATTTCGCCGACGACGCGGCGCGACAAGTCGTCCGCGGGGTGCCCGACCACCTGATCGAGTTGACGCCCGACGGGCACAAGCAGGCCGCCCAGACCGGACACGGGATCCGGGAGCGGTTCGGCACGTTCGACTACGTCTACACGAGTGGATACGCGCGGACGGTGCAGACCGCCGAGGACATCCTCAGTGCGTACGGCTCGGATGAACGGCGGCAGATGAAGGTCAAGGCCGACCTGTTCATCCGTGAGCGCGACCCCGGCTTCGCGTATGACATGACCACCGGGGAGGCGGAGGCCGCGTTCCCGTGGCTGAACGAGTACTGGCAGACGTTCGGCGGGTTCATGGCCCGGCCGCCGGGCGGGGAGAGCCTCGCCGACGTGACCGGGCGGGTCCACACGTTTCTCAGTGACCTGTTCCGTGAGCGGGTCGGGCAAAAGGTCATGGTCGTGACCCACGGCGGCACGCTGCGCTGCTTCCGGTTCCTGCTGGAGGACTGGAGCTACTCGCAGGCGCACAAGTGGCCCGGCGGGCAGTCGCCGGCCAACTGCGGCGTCACGACGTACCGGTCGGCGGGCGCCGGACAGCCGCTGGAGTTGGAGGAGTACAACCAGGTCTACTGGACGGTCGGGTCGGCCACCGACGGCATCTGACCCGCTGCCGTCCGGCGTCGGTTCGTCGGTCACCGCCGAGGTCCGGGCCGTCGGACGCGTCGGGCGCGGGCTGCTGGCCGGCCGTCCTCGACGTGCCGTACTGTCTCGGCAGGCGTCGATGATCGGGGGCCGCGATGGAAATCAGACTCACGGTCCCGCCGGACCCGGTGCGAGCGCGACGACAGGTGCGCGCGGCGCTGCGGAGCAAGTTCCGCAAGCTGTACGTGCTGGGTGCGCTGCTGGTGATCGCCGGTGTCGTCCTGGTCGTCGGGGGTCACCCCTCCGGTTATGCCCCGCTGACGGCCGGCGCCGCGGTGCTCGGGCTGCCGTGGCTGCTCCCGAGGGCCGTCGCCAAGGCGCGGACCGGCCTGTTCGCCGAGACCGCGACGTATGAGCTCACCGACGACGAGGTGCGCGCCAGTACACCCAGCTTCAGCATCGGCTACGGCTGGGAGGCGGTGAGGCGGGTCGACGACACCGACGGGTTCTGGGTGGTCGTGGCCGACAACAGCGCCGGCGCTCTGGCCCTGCCCTGGAGGCTGCTGCCCGAGGCGGACCGCGACCCGGCGCGGGCGTTCCTCGTCGCCCGTGGCCTGCTCAAGGCGGAGGTCCCGGTCCGCAACGCGAGGTAGCGGATCAGCGGCGGGTGGCCAGGGCGAAGAAGTGGCCGGGAGCGTCCTCGTAGCGGATGAGCTCCCAACCGGCGCGGCCCGTCGCCCCGGTCAACGGCCCCTCGGCCAGCGGCTCGTCGGGGCGTAGCGCACGGCCCTGCCGGGCGGCCAGCGCGGCGCGGCCCGACGGGTGGAACAGCACCAGGCGGCCCGCCGGGCGGGTCACGCGGGCCAGTTCGCGCAGGCCGGCGTCGGGGTCGGGCAGGTGCATGACGAGCCCGGCCGCGAAGACGGCGTCGACCGTCGCCGCGGCGAGCGGGAGCCGGCGCGCGTCGCCGAGGACCAGGGCGGCGCCCGCGGCGCGGGCGGGCTCCCGGGCGACCGCCAGCATCTGCGGCGTCAGGTCCAGGCCGAGGACCGCGCCGGCCGCGCCGACGGCCGCGCGCAGTGCCGGGAGGGCCCGGCCCGTGCCGCAGCCGACGTCGACGACCGTGCCGCCCTCGGGCAGCCCGGCCCGCTCGACCGCGGCCGCATAGGCCGGCAGGTCGGCGCCGAACTTGGCATCCCAGGTCGCGGCCTTCGCGCCGAAGAACGCCCGCGACTCGGCGACGTACCACCGGTGGATGTCGGCGAGCCGGGTGTCCACGTGCCGCACCACGGGCCACTCGGGGTCCTGGAGGTCGACGACGACGTCCGCACTCCCGCCACGGCTCCCGTCGGCCGTGTGCCGGTGCCGCGAGGTCCGTAGCCAGACCACCACCTGCCAGCCGTCGCGGGGAGGACACGCCCGCCACTCGGGACCATCCGCGACCGCCACCGCGCCGCCGGGCAACGAGGCGGCGTCCAGCGCACCGCCGGAAGCCATGCCGGGCACGCGGTGACACGGGCGGCCGGCGGCGCGGAGCGCGTCGGCCAGGCGGTCGGCGACGGCGGCGGTCTGTGGGTCGGTGCCGTCCACGACCACGGTGGCCGGTCCGGGCGGGATCACGCCGGCCAGCAGTCGGAGCACTTCGGTCCACCGCTCGTTCATGACTCCATCATGTCTCCGGTCGGTGCGGACATCGTCCGCGGTTCGGGTAGCGTCCACCGCATGCGCAAGGTGTTGGTCATCGGGATCGGGGCCGGGGATCCGGAGCATGTCACCATGCAGGCGGTCACCGCGATGAACGCCGTCGACGTGTTCTTCGTCCTCGACAAGGGAGCCACGACGGCTGACCTTACCGAGGCGCGGCGGGCGATCTGCGAGCGATATGTCACCGGGCGCGACTACCGCACCGTGACACTCGCCGACCCGCCCCGCGACCGGGTCGCCGCCGACTACCGGGGGGCCGTGCGGGACTGGCGGGACGAGCGGGCCCGCATCCTCGAAGAGGCCGTCATGGCCGAGCTCGGTGAGGACGGCGTCGGCGGGATCCTCGCCTGGGGCGATCCGGCGCTGTACGACGGGACGATCCGCATCCTCGAGACGATCGCCGCACACGGCGAACTCGACTACGAGGTGGTCCCCGGCATCAGCAGCGTCCAGGTGCTCGCCGCCCGCCATCGGGTAGCTCTCAACCGGGTCGCCGGGCCGATCCACATCACCACCGGGCGCCGCCTCGCCGCGGGCTGGCCCGAGGATTGCGACGACGTCGTGATCATGCTGGACGCCGACCTCGCCTGCCGCGCGTACCGCGACCAGGACATCGACATCTACTGGGGCGCCTACCTGGGCACGCCCGACGAGCTGCTCATCGCCGGCCGTCTGGACAAGGTGATAGACCAGATCGAGTCGGTACGGCGTGAGGCGCGCGCCGCCAAGGGATGGATCATGGACACGTACCTGCTGCGGCGGGCCTGACATCCTAGGCTAGGCAACCGGTGTAACGACGGCCGCCATCGGCACGGCGGCCGGCGTTCGACCCCAGCGACGCAACAGGCGCTATGCGGCCTTGCGGTCGCTGCTCGGCATCATGGCCTGGCCCTGGATCACGCGCAGCCGGGCGGGGGACGGGGCCGGCTCCTCGTCCAGCACCGGCGGGCGGCGCCAGCGCCAGGGCGGACCCTGCCGGCCGGCGGGCGGGCGGCCGGGGTCGAGGCCGGGGCGCGACAGCGCCAGCACGATCACGTAGCCCGCGAGCACAAAGGCGTGGCTGACGATCCGGCTCGTCTCGACCCGGCCGGTGACCAGGTCGTTGGTGCTCAGCAGCGCGAGCAGGGCCACAAACGCGGTGAGCATCGGCAGTGCGCCCGCCGGGGTGGCCCGCCGGGTGGCGATCCAGGCGAAGCCGGCGCCGATCGCCACGTTCCAGGCGGCGGACTCGTGGAAGAGGTGCCCGGCGTCGTGCACGTGGGTCGTGGTCGCGGAGGTCGCGGCCTGGGCGATGCCGAGCACGAACTGCGCGGCGCCGAACGCTCCCAGCAGGACACGGAGCACCTGTACCAGCAGCCGCCGGTGGCGGTTCCGCTGTTGCTCCTGTTGTTCATGTTGTTCCTGCTGTTGCTGCCTTGCCGCCGCGGCCTGCCGCCGCGGCGCGGTGAACCCGGCGAGCAGCCGCTCGACGGGCAGCGGGGTGGCGACGACGGGTTGGAGCCGCACCAGCCGGGTCACGGCCTGTGCGTCCCGCTCCCACCGCCGGCATGCGACGCATCCTGCCAGGTGGGCGTCGACGAGCCCGGGCTCGATCGGTTCGTCCTCGCCGTCGAGCCTCGCCGACAGCGCCTCTCGGTACCGCTCACACTCCACGGTTGGATTGTCGCCGGTACGGCACCCAAAGTTCCACGCGTGGGACCGGATCAGCCGCCGCTGTCGTCGAGCTCGGCGCCCTCGGGAATCACGTCCGAGTCGCGATCGGCGAGCCAGCCGTTGGGCAGGACGACCTTGCCCGGGGTGCCGGTGCGACCCCGCGGCTGGCCGAGGATCTCGCGCGGGAACGGCGCGGCGTGGTCGAGCTGGGCCAGGAGGCCGGCCAGTTCGCCGAGCGACGACGCCATGGCCATGGCACGGCGGAGCTCGCCGCCGACGGGGAAGCCTTTGAGGTACCAGGCGACGTGCTTGCGGAAGTCGGTCACGCCTTCGCGCTCGGAGTCCAGCCACTCGGTCAGTAGCTGCGCGTGGCGGTGCATCAGCCGGGCCACCTCGCCGAGTGACGGCAGGGTCCGCTCGGGGCGGCCGGCGAAGGCATTGGCCAGATCGGCGAAAAGCCACGGACGGCCGAGGCAGCCACGGCCGATGACCACGCCGTCGCAGCCGGTCTCGGCCATCATCCGCAGGGCGTCGGCCGCCTCCCAGATGTCACCGTTGCCGAGGACCGGGATGTCGAGTGCGGCCTTGAGGGCGGCGATGGCGTCCCAGTCGGCCTGGCCGGAGTAACGCTGCGCCGCCGTCCGGGCGTGCAGGGCGACCCAGGCGACGCCGGCGTCCTGGGCGATGCGCCCGGCGTCGATGAAGGTGTGGTGGTCGTCGTCGATGCCGATGCGCATCTTGACGGTGACCGGCAGCCCGTCGGCGGCCTCGACCGCGGAGCGCACGATCGACTCGAACAGCCGCCGCTTCCACGGCAGCGCGGAGCCGCCGCCGCGGCGGGTCACCTTCGGCACGGAGCAGCCGAAGTTCATGTCGATGTGATCGGCCAGGTCCTGATCGACGACCATTTCCACGGCCTTGCGGATGGTGGCAGGATCGACGCCGTAGAGCTGCACGCTGCGGGGCCGCTCCTCGACCCCGAACGTGATCATGCCCATGGTCTTGGGGTTGCGCTCCACGAGGGCGCGGGTCGTGATCATCTCGCAGACGTAGAGCCCGGCCCCCTGCTCACGGCAGAGCTGTCGAAACGCGACGTTGGTGATCCCGGCCATGGGCGCGAGCACCACGGGCGGATCGACCGTGAAGGTCCCGAGCTGCAGCGGCACGCCTCTGAGCATGGCATGCCCGCACCGGCCACCCCAAACGACTTGCGATCGCTGTCACGAACCCCGCGATCATGCCCGGTGGGGTTGTCGTCGTGGGCTCTGGCCGGGTTGTGGCTGTGATCGCGATGCTTTCGCGATCACGTGTGCGGCGGCCGGGTGGTACGGCTGCGGTTCGTAGATCAAGGGAAATGTGAAGTGGCCGCCCCGACACAAGGCCACGTAGTTCAGCTCAACTTCCCCTGGTCAAACCGAACAAGGCCGGCAATTCGGATGCGGATCTCGGAGGTGTCGCCGCCGAGGCGTGCCGGCCGGCGCGCGTTCCGGCGCAATTCGCCGCCGTGCCGCTCGATCTCATGATCATGGGAAAGATGTGGCTGCCCCGATAGCCAGGTCTTTCCCATGATCATGGAGTCGCCCGGCTCGGAGTGCGCCACCCCGGCGTTGGGCCGCGGGTGCAGGGTGTTGAGGTGGCGGGGGCGGTTGGTGGGGGGTGGCTTGGCGGGTGGGGGTGGATGAGGCGGGCGGCTTTACCGGTCCCGGCCGCGGTCGGCCGCGGCACGGTCGAGAAGAGCGGTCTGGTCGTGGGAGCGGTCGGTCGAGAAGTGTCCTCGGGATCCGAATCCGGGCCTCGGGGGAGTCGGCCGCCGGATCGGCGAACGGGGGCGGGGTGTGCTCTCGCGGGCCCACCTCGGGTTTCATCCCTCGGTGAGGGGTTGTGGGCAGTGCGCGGAAGTGATGATTGATCGTGCGCGGAAAAGCGTCGTGGGGTGCAGCTATACACATGCCGAAGTGTGGAAACGCGCGAGTGGCCTAAGTCTCAGAGAGCGCTCTCGTGCGCGATTGTGCACGTGGGATCGCTCCCAAAAGCTCCGGCAATCGACGAAAATACCAATCGTTGTGCGACTCGTCACCTGGCGGTGCCGAATGCCGGAACGACGCCTTACGGTTTGCCGCACACCCCGGACCTAACGATGACTTGGGCCGCAGCGGCGAGGGTATGGAGGCGTTGTGGAGAAGTTCGTCTACGACTTCGAAGAAGGCAACCGCGATCTCAAGGATCTGCTCGGGGGCAAAGGAGCAAACCTGGCCGAGATGACCAACCTCGGCCTGCCGGTCCCGCCCGGCTTCACGATCACCACGGACGCCTGCGGCGAGTATCTCCGGACCGGCGAGGTGCCGGCCAGGGACGAGATCGAACAGCATCTCGCCACCCTGGAAGGCAAGATGGGCCGCAAGCTCGGCGACCCTTCCGATCCGCTGCTGGTGTCCGTCCGCTCCGGGGCCAAGTTCTCGATGCCCGGCATGATGGAGACCGTCCTCAACGTCGGCCTGACCGACGAGAGCGTCGCGGGCCTGGCCGCCCAGGCCGGCGGCGACGAGCGGTTCGCCTGGGACTCGTACCGGCGGCTCATCCAGATGTTCGGCAAGACCGTCTGCGGCGTGCCCGGCGAGGAGTTCGACCACGCGCTCGACGAAGCGAAGCGCGCCCAGGGGATCCGCGACGACGTCGGCCTCGACGCCGACGGGCTGAAGGGCCTCGTCGGGACGTACAAGGAGATCTTCCGGCGGCACACCGGAATGGCCTTCCCGCAGGACCCGCGTGAGCAGCTCGACCTCGCCGTCGGCGCGGTCTTCGGCTCGTGGAACGCGGACCGGGCCGTGCTGTACCGCCGGCAGGAGCGCATCCCGGCCGACCTCGGCACCGCGGTCAACGTCGTCGCGATGGTCTTCGGCAACCTCGGCTCGGACTCCGGCACCGGCGTGGCGTTCACGCGCGACCCCGCGACGGGTGAGAAGGGGGTGTACGGCGACTACCTCCCCAACGCCCAGGGCGAGGACGTCGTCGCCGGCATCCGCAACACGATGCCGCTGCAGGAGCTGGAGCAACTGGACAAGAGGTCGTACGACGAGCTGATGGCCATCATGGCCAAGCTCGAGGAGCACTACCGCGACCTGTGCGACATCGAGTTCACCATCGAGCGCGGCAAGCTGTGGATGCTGCAGACCCGTGTCGGCAAGCGCACCGCCGCGGCCGCGTTCGTCATCGCCACCCACCTCGTCGACGAGGGCGTGATCGATCTCGACGAGGCCACGAAGCGGGTCAACGGCAACCAGTTGGCCCAGTTGATGTTCCCGACGTTCGACCTGACGGAGGAGCCGGAGCGGCTGACCCGCGGCGTCGGTGCCTCGCCGGGCGCGGCGTCCGGCAAGGCGGTCTTCGACGCGCAGCACGCGGTCGCGATGGCGAAGGAGGGCGAGCGGGTCATCCTCGTCCGCCGCGAGACCAACCCGGACGACCTGCCGGGAATGATCGCCGCGCAGGGCATTCTCACCAGCCGGGGCGGCAAGACCTCACACGCCGCCGTGGTCGCCCGTGGCATGGGCAAGACCTGCGTGTGCGGCGCGGACGAGCTCGAGGTCAACGTCCACAAGGGACAGTTCACGGTCAACGGCCACGTCGTCTCCGAGGGCGACCTCATCTCCCTCGACGGTACGACCGGACGCGTCTACCTCGGCGAGGTGCCCGTCCAGCCGTCCCCGGTGGTGCAGTACTTCGAGGGCACGCTCGACCCGCAGGCCGACCCGCTCGTCTCGGCGGTGCACCGGATCCTCACCCACGCCGACGAGCGGCGCCGCCTGCGCGTGCGCACCAATGCCGACACCGGCGAGGACGCGGCCCGGGCTCGCCGGTTCGGTGCGCAGGGCATCGGCCTGTGCCGGACCGAGCACATGTTCCTCGGTGAGCGTCGTGCCCTCGTGGAGCGGCTCATCCTGGCCCGCACCGCCGCCGAGCGGGACGCGGCGCTCGACGAGCTGCTGCCGCTGCAACGGTCGGACTTCGTCGAGTTGTTCCGCGCGATGGCGGGGCTGCCGGTGACCGTACGACTCATCGATCCGCCCCTGCACGAGTTCCTGCCGCCGCTGGAGGACCTCGCGGTGAAGGTCGCCGTCGCCGAGGAGCGCGGTCAGGACCCGGGTCACGACAAGGACCTGCTCGACGCGGTGCGCCGCATGCACGAGGAGAACCCGATGCTGGGCCTGCGCGGCGTGCGCCTCGGCCTGGTGATCCCGGGCCTGTTCGCCATGCAGGTGCGGGCGATCGTCGAGGCGGCGGCGCAGGTGCCGGACGCGCGTCCGGAGATCATGGTGCCGCTCGTCGGCGCCGTGCAGGAGCTCGAGACGATCCGCGCCGAGGCGGAGAAGATCATCCGCGAGTTCGAGGTCGACGTGAAGATCGGCACGATGATCGAGGTGCCGCGGGCGGCGCTGACCGCCGGTGACATCGCGCAGGCGGCCGACTTCTTCTCGTTCGGCACCAACGACCTCACGCAGATGGGCTGGGGGTTCTCGCGGGACGACGTCGAGGGAGCGTTCTTCTGGCGGTACCTCGAACTGGGCATCTTCGGCGTCTCACCGTTCGAGTCGATAGACCGCGACGGGGTCGGCCGGCTGGTCCGCATCGCCGTCGAGGAGGGTCGCGCCGCCCGGCCGGACCTGCACTTCGGCGTCTGCGGTGAGCACGGCGGCGACCCCGAGTCGGTGCACTTCTTCCACGAGGTGGGCCTCGACTACGTGTCCTGCTCGCCGTTCCGGGTACCGGTGGCCCGCCTGGAGGCCGGCCGCGCGGTCATCGAGTCCACCGGGTCCGACTCCCGGTGACCGCGGAAGAGGCCGGGGCAATGGCGCCCCGGCCTCTTCTCACGGCAGGTGTCAGATCTCCAGCTCCTCCTCGATCCGGCTCAGGTGGTGCCGAGCCAGGGCGAGGTTGGCCCGTGAGCGCAGCAGCGCCAGGTAGAGGAAGAGACCCTTGCCGGACCGGCCGGTCAGCGGCCGGATCAGGTGATACTGGTTGTGCAGCGTGATCAGGATGTCCTCGATGCCGTCCTTGAGGTTGAGCATCTCGATCGTGCGCATCTTGGCCCGCACCACGTCGGTGTTCCCGGCTGCGGCGACGGTCAGGTCGAGATCCTTCGAGCCGCCGAGCACGCCGAGCGCCATGCCGCTGTTGTAGTCCACCAGCGCGACACCGACAGCGCCGTCGATGGTCATCAGCTCCTTGAGAGCCGTCTCCATGTCAGCCATTGCTACCTCCGTAAGTTGTGCCTGGTCGGCCGCCAGGGGCGCCGACCGATCGAAATCATTTCCGGGTGGGGGAGTAGGTGGTACGGCGTCCACCGTCGGGCGCCGGGGCCGGCGGTGCGCGCCGCCGTTGCGGCTCACCACGGCGCCGGCTCGGGCTCCGGAAGCCGGTGAGCCTCCGGCAGTGTCTGCGCGAAGCTCAGCGCCGCCGCCGCCACGACCTGGGTCACCACCTGGGTCGCCCGGCGGGCCTCGTGATGCAGCCGGCCGACGTTGGCGTCGGCGTCGGCGAGCAGCACCAGGACCGCGCCGTTGCCGGCGGTGTACATCGCGACGTGTCCGCCGCCGCTGCGAATGACCACTTCCTGGAACTCGCCGTGCCCCGCGCTGTCGGCGATCCGCTGGCTCACGCCGAGGCAGGCCGCCGCGAGCGCCGCGACGCCCTCGACCACCACCGCCTGGGCGTCGTCGACGATGAGCAGCCCGTCGGTGCTGGCGATCAGGCAGCCGGTGATCTCCGGCACCACCTGTCGCAGCCGGCGCAGCTCCGCGAGCAGTTCCCCGCGCAGCTCCGCGTCGGTTCTCATCCGGTTGGTTCCTCCTTCGGGACGCCCCTGCCGGGGCGGCCGGTTCGCGAGGTCAGCGCAGCGACTGCAGCGCCGAACGGATCCGCTTGAGCAGCGTGTCGTCCGGCGCCTTGTCGATCGCACCGGGAAGCACCGCGAGGGCACTCACCCCGGCGGGGAGCTGACGCCGCGTCCCGGCGGGCGGGTCGTCGAACGTGTACGTGCCGGGCACCCGCTTCGGCAGCACTGCGCGCTCCGCGGGGTTCGCGGATGCCATGGGTTCGTCGATGACGGGCGCCGGCGCCTCGGTCGCCGGGGCCTCAACGAGTCCCGCGGCCGCGAGCCGGCGCACGTCGAGCGTCACGGCGTAGGCCGAGCATCCCAGCAGGCCGGCCAGGTCCTGCGGGGTGCGCTGACCGTCGGCGTGCAACACGATCTCCCACTGCAGACCGGACAGCAGCACCTGGTCGAGTCCGGGCCGGAGGACCGGCACGACCGGGGCATAGTCCATCACTTCCGAGGGGTGCACCTCGTTGAGCATGCGCTGTTGACGCTCGACCTGGTCGCACAACCAGTCCGTCGCCACGGTGCCGTCCGCGCCGAGCCAGTGCTCGACGCCGGATGCGAACCGCAGCTCGGGACGCGGTGTCGACAGGACGAAGAATGCCGCGTCGCACAATGCCTGGAGGGCACACAGCTCCATCTCGGCCGAGGTGACGTGGCCGCCTTCGACCAGCGCGCGGGCGGGCTGGGAGGGGATGGTCTCCCACACCGCCTCGGGCACCTTGTCACAGGCGATCAGCAACCGGTCGGCGCCCGGCGCGGCCGGTGAGTCGACCGCGTTGACCCGCCCGTCGCGCAGGAACACCACGCCACCGGGCGCGCCGATGACGGTGAGCGCACCGGTGGCGCCCGCTTCGGCCAGCCGGCCGAGTGCCTTCGCCGGGGTGGTGCCCTTGGCGAACCGCGGCGATCCCGGCGCGGCCGCCCGCGCCTCCGCTCCGCCGGCGTTCACGCGAGGTCGTCGGCGAGCGAGCGGACCCGGCGCCGGGCGATCGCCAGGTTGCCTTCGGCCCGGTCCAGCCAGACGTACAGGACCAGGCGGGAGTCGAATCTCGTGCGCACCGGCCGGATGAGGTGGTAGGCCGCGGAAGTGCTGATGATCACGTCCTCCACGGCGTCGCCGGGTGTGGCCGGTGCGTACGCGGCGGTCTGCATCGCGGCGTGGATGACGCTGGCCGTGCCGAGCGCCGCGGCGGACGGGTCGGCGTGCGGCGCGACGTCGCCCCGGCCACCCTCCAGGCCGAGCGTCTGCCCGGTGGTGTAGTCGATGAGGCTCGCTCCGATGGCCCCGCGGATGGTCATGGCACGGCGCAGGCAGTCATCGATCGCAGGCACAGGTGGGGTCTTTCCGTTCCGCTGGCTCGGGGGTGCGCTGGGTCCCGGCGGCGGCCGGAAGCATGCACACCGGCAAGTTACCGTGCGCTCGTCCGTTACCTACGCCATGCGTTCGTCTACGAACACAAACCCAATCGGTTCTTGAATTTAGCAAAACGCACGTTTGGCTGACAGGCCGGGTGGAAATCCGCTAAGGTGCCGCGCTCCGTGCTCCATCCCGGGTCACGGCGGCTCGGCTGCGACGACCGCCGGCTGGGCGTAAGGTGTGACCCCACGCCGACCACGGAGGTGTGCATTGGGGAGCCGGTGGTATGCCCTGATCGTCGATGCGATCGACCCCGAGCGTCTGGGCCGCTGGTGGGCCGAGGTGCTCGACCACCGGGTCGAAAGCGTGTCGCCCGGCGAGGTCGTGGTCGGCCCGGCCGCCGACGGGCATCCCCGTCTGGTCTTCCTGCGCCACGACGAGGCGAAGCACGCGAAGAACCGGCTGCACCTCGACCTGCGCCCCGACGACCTCGACGCCGAGCTCGAGCGCCTCGTCAACATGGGCGCGCGCCACGTGGACGTCGGCCAGCCCGACGGCGCGGCGCTGATCGTGCTCGCCGATCCGGAAGGCAACGAGTTCTGCGTCATCCGGCCGGACAGATGACCTTCGCCAAGGTGTACCGCCTGAGCGTCGCCGCCGGTCTGGGCCTGCTCACGGTCGGATTGGGCGCCTACGCGCTCTACACGGTGCGCCAGGTGCTCGTCCAGGTGATCATCGCGCTGTTCGTGGCGATCAGCCTGGACCCGGCGGTCCGTCTGCTGATCCGTCACGGGGTGCGCCGCTCGGTCGCCGTGGCGGTGATCCTCGTGCTCGCCCTGGCGCTGCTGTCCGTCGTCGTCTGGTCGCTGGTGCCGCCGCTGGTCGGGCAGGCCGGCGACCTGCTGCGCAACGTGCCGCAGTACCTCCAGGAGCTGCCCGAGCGGTCCCAGGCCTACCGTGAGATCGCCGACCGGTACGGGCTCACCCAGCGCCTGACCGAGCTCGCCCGGACGCTGCCGGAGAAGGTCGGCGGCGGTGCCGTCGGCGTCATCACCGGCATCTTCAGCGCGCTCGTCAACGTGCTGCTCGTGATCGTGCTCACCGTCTACTTCATGGCCGACCTGCCCCGGCTGCGGCGGGGGATCGTGCGCCTGGTGCCCCGGACCGGCCGTCCCCGCGCCGCCCAGGCGATCAACGTGGTCGTCGACAAGGTCGGCGGCTACATGATCGGCAACCTGATCATCTCGCTGTTCGCCGGCGTCTCGGCGTTTGTCTGCATGTTCGCGCTCGACGTGCCGTTCGCGCTGCCGCTGGCGTTCTTCGTGGCGATCACCGACCTCATCCCGCTCATCGGCGCGACCGTCGGCGCCGTCGGCTGCGCCGTGGTCGCGCTGGTGACCACGGACCTCTGGCCCGCGACCGTCGTGCTGGCGATCTTCTTCGTCGCCTATCAGCAGGCGGAGAACTACCTCATCGCGCCGCGTGTGCTGCGCAACACCGTCGACCTGTCCTCGATCGCGGTGCTGCTGGCGGCGCTCGTCGGCGCGGCCGTCCTGGGCGTGGTCGGCGCGCTCATGGCCATCCCGATCGTCGCGGCCGTGAAGGTGCTGATGACCCCGATGGTCGAGGCGCTCAACGAGCCGCCGGCGGAGCGCGCACCGGCGGCGGCACCTCCCGTACCGATCCCGGCGCCACATGATGCGGACGGCTCTAAGCTCGAACCGTGACGCCTGACGCGCAGCGCGGTGCCGAAGAGCCGCCGAGAGACGCCCAGCGCTTTGTCGAGGAGCCGTTGAAGGACGTCAGCACGACCTCCGCCGACAACGGGCGGGGACCGTTCCAGCGCGACCGGGCCCGTGTCCTGCACTCGGCGGGGTTCCGCCGGCTCGCCGCGAAGACCCAGGTGCACACGGCCGGCGCCGACGCGTTCCTGCGCACCCGGCTCACCCACTCGCTGGAGGTCGCCCAGATCGCCCGGGAGATGGGCGCCCGGCTGGGCTGCGACCCCGACGTCGTGGACACCGCGGGACTCGCGCACGATCTCGGCCACCCGCCGTTCGGGCACAACGGCGAGGACGCGCTCGACGCGGTCGCCGCCGCCTGCGGCGGGTTCGAGGGCAACGCGCAGACGCTGCGGGTGCTCACCCGCCTGGAGGCGAAGGTGACGGCACCCGGCGGCGGATCGGCCGGGCTCAACCTTACCCGGGCCGCGCTCGACGCCGTCTCCAAGTACCCCTGGACCCGCCGGCCCGGCAGCCGCAAGTACGGCGTGTACCCCGACGACCTGCCGATCTTCGAGTGGCTGCGGGCCGGCGCGCCGGACGGCCGCCGCTGCCTCGAGGCGCAGGTGATGGACTGGGCCGACGACGTCGCCTACTCGGTCCACGACCTGGAGGACGGCATCCACGGCGGTTACGTCCACCTCGCCCCGCTGCGCGCCGACGTCGGCGAGCGGGCCGCGCTGTGCGCCGACGTCGCAGCGGCCTACTCGCGGGAGCCCGCCGCCGACCTGGACCTGATCCTGCTCGACCTGCTCGCCGACCCGGTGTTCGCACCGCTCGACGACTACGACGGCAGCCACACCGCGCAGGTCGCGCTCAAGCGGATGACCAGCGTGCTCACCGGCCGGTTCGCCGCCGCGGCGGTCACCGCCACCCGGGCGGTCCACGGCGACGGACCCGTCCGGCGCTACGCCGCCGACCTGGTCGTGCCGCCGCTGGTGCGCGCGCAGTGCGCGTTGCTGAAGGGCATCGCCCTGCGGTACGTGATGCGCCGCCCGGGCTCCTCGCAGCGGTACGCCCACGAGGTCACCGTCCTGCAGGAGCTGGTCGCCGGGCTGCTGGACCGCGCGCCCGGCGGCCTCGACCCGGTCTTCGCGCCGATGTGGCGGGCCGCCCCCGACGACGCCGCCCGACTGCGGGTGGTCGTCGACCAGGTGGCCAGCCTGACCGACCTGTCGGCGCTGGCGTGGCACGAGCGATTGCGGAAGGCTGACGGACATGGCTGACGAGCGGACGTTTGTGATCGTGGGTGCGAGCCTCGCGGGCGCGAAGGCGGCGGAGACGCTGCGCGCCGAGGGCTTCACCGGCCGGATCGTGCTGATCGGTGAGGAGATCGAGCGGCCGTACGAGCGGCCGCCGCTGTCGAAGGGGCATCTCCTGGGCAAGGAGGAGGCACGGGAGAAGGCGTTCGTCCACCCGCTGTCGTGGTACGACGAACAGGGCATCGACCTGCGCCTCGCCACCCGGGCCACCCACCTCGACCCCGTCGCGCACACGGTCACCCTCGACGGCGTCGACGTGCTGCCGTACGACAAGCTGCTCCTCACCACCGGATCCCGGGTCCGCACGCTCTCCGTCCCCGGCGCCGACCTGCACGGGGTGCGCTACCTGCGCACCATCGACGAGTCCGACGCGCTGCTCGAAGACCTGCGCGCCGCGAACAACGTCGTGGTCGTCGGCGCCGGCTGGATCGGCCTCGAGACCGCCGCCGCGGCCCGCAAGCACGGCGCCAACGTCACCGTGGTCGAGCAGGCCGCCCTGCCGTTGCGGCAGGTGCTCGGCGACGAGGTCGCGACGGTCTACGCCGACCTGCACCGCGCCAACGGCGTGGACTTCCGCTTCGGTACGTCCGTCGCCTCCTTCAGCGGCGACGGCACACTGTCGTCGGTGATCCTCGCCGACGGCACCGAACTCCCCGCGGACGTCGCGGTCGTCGGCATCGGCATCCGGCCCAACACCGAGCTGGCCGTCGACGGCGGTCTGGCGGTGGACGACGGCATCCTGGTCGACGCGGGCCTGCGCACCTCCGACCCGGACGTCTACGCCGCCGGCGACGTGGTCAACCAGGAACACCCGCTGCTGGGCCGGCGCGTGCGGGTCGAGCACTGGGCCAACGCGCTGAACGGCGGCAAGGCGGCCGGCAAGGCCCTGCTCGGAGAAGAGGTCGTCTACGACCGGGTACCGTACTTCTTCACGGACCAGTTCGACCTGGGCATGGAGTACAGCGGTCACGTCGGTCCGGAGGGCTACGACCGGGTGGTGTTCCGCGGCGACCCGTCGATCGTGGACGGCAAGGCCCCGGAGTGCATCGTGTTCTGGGTCAAGGACGGTCGCGTGCTGGCCGGCATGAACGTCAACGTCTGGGACGTGACCGACGACATCCAGAAGCTGGTCCGGGCCGGCTGGTCCGGCACGCCGGTGGACCTGGTCCGCCTCGCCGACCCCGGTGTGCCGCTGGGGGAGCTGCTGGGCTGACAGTGCCGCGCCGGCCGGTCATGGGAAAGATCTGGCTGCCCCGATAGCCACATCTTTCCCATGATCATGGAGTCGCCCGGCCCGGAACGCGCCGTCCCGGGGCCAGCGGCGATCATGAGCGACAGGCACCACCCGCACGACTGTGCGTCACCCTCGCGTAGCGACACCCGGGGTGACGGACGACCGCACGGCTCGGCTTCGCGGCCTTGCGCGATCCACGAACCGCGGTCGGACGATCCCGCCGCGTCCATGGTCGCGATCAGGGCCCGCGACCGCCGATACGGCGGTCATGAGATGTGCGTGCGGGTCGGTGTCGGCTCACGGTGATCGACGCCACGCTCGACGGTCCGGGGAGCGGTCCCGCGAGCGGCCGATCGAGCGATGTACCTGGTCAAGGCCATCGACACCGGATCGGGGTGACCGGACGTGTGATGGCGGACGGTGAGCGTGCAGATGCGGCGGGTGGGATTCTATTGCTGCGGCTGGCCGGGCCGGAACCTGCCCAGTAGTGTCGGGTCGTCCGCCGCGGTCGTCGAGTGCCGATTCCGGTGCCGCCGGGCGGGCGCCGTCGAGTCGCGATCCGATCGCGAGCCGGGGACCCAAGAAGTCCTGGGGTGTATCCGCGGCCTGGCCGTGGTAGGGCGAATCCTCCCGCCCGAACCCGTCAGCTAACCCGGTAGGCGGCCTCGGAAGGAGTTCCAGGGTCTTGCACAAGCATGCTTACGCACATGCTCCCGTAGCGGCCGCCCGCCGTCTCCCTCGCAGACGGGTGAGCGCTCGGTCGTAGCGCTCCACCGCTGAACCCGACGCCAGCGCGACTTCGCGTGTCGCGCCGTTTCCGCGCGCCCTCTCCCGTGCGTCGTCCATGTTCACGCGCCGCTGCGGTGCGTGCTTCGCCGTGCGCTGATTCCGCGCCGCCTGCTTGAGGACTTTGCTGTGAAATCGTTGCCACGTCAGTTCCAACCACGTCACCGGCGGTCGGTGCTGTTGCCGCTCAAGATCGGCACCGCATCCGTCGCCGCGCTCTCCCTCTCGCTGCTGGCCACCGGCTCCGGCGGCCAGCAGTCTACTGTGGACACCTCGCTGTCGGTGTTCGGCGCCCCGCCCGCGTATGCGCGGGACACCGCGCTCGTCCAGACGGTCCCGGCGCCCTCGCCGGCACAGTCGTCGGCGCCCGCGACCCCGCCCGCGACCCTGCCCGCGACCCTGCCCGCGCCTCCGGTGGCGGCCGCACCCGCACGGCCCCAGCCGGTCGCCGGGCTCGACCAGCTCCAGATGGACAACGCCGCGATCATCGTCCGGCAGGGCAAGGCGCAGGGGATGCCGCGGCGGGCGCTGGTCGTCGCGGTCGCGACCGCGATGCAGGAGAGCGACCTGCACAACGTGGCCAGCTCGGCGGTGCCGTCGTCGTTGCGGTTGCCGCACCAGGGCGTCTCCACCGACCACGACTCGGTCGGCCTGTTCCAGCAGCGGGCCAGCCAGGGCTGGGGCACGGTGCCGCAACTGATGGACCCGGCCCACTCGGCGATGCTCTTCTACAACGCGCTGGCACAGGTGAGCGGCTGGGAGCGGATGAGCGTGGCGGCGGCGGCCCAGGCCGTGCAGCGCTCGGCGTTCCCGGGTGCGTACCAGAAGCACGCGTCGCGAGCGGAGCAGGTCGTCACGGCCCTGGCCTGACACCGCGGTCTCGCGCGCAGACCCCGCCGCGGGTCAGGCCGAGTGACGGGTGGCGCGTCTGGCCAGGGCCACCAGTTCGGCCACCGCGGCCGGGGACGGGATCGCCAGATCGAGCGCGAGCAGCGCCTGAGCCAGGAGATCGTCGGCCTGCTGCCGGCACCAGGCGCGGGCGCCCGACTGCTCGATCGACTTCGCGGCCCGCTCCAGGTCGGTGTCGCCCAGGCGGTCCTCGCGGCCCAGCACCTCCGCCAGTTCGTCCGCGCCGGCCACCAGCGCCGCGGTCACCGGCAGGGAACGGCGGCGACGGCGCAGGTCGGCGTACCTCGGGCGGCCGGTCTGCGCCGGATCGCCCCAGATGCCCAGCAGATCGTCGGCGAACTGCACCGCCAAGCCGAGCCGCACCCCGAAGAGCCGTAACTGCTCGACCTGCGCACGGTCGCCGCCGCCGGCCAGGGCGCCCAGCGCGCAGGCGCTGCCGAGCAGAGCGCCGGCGTGGCGCTCGGCCGCGCCGAGACACTCCCGGAGCAGATCGCCCCGATCGCCAGTGGTCCGGTCGCCCAGGACCAGCGTCGTGTGGTCGCCGTGCAGGAGCTGCTGGACGGTGTCGCCGAGGACGCGGACCGTCGTGCCGCCGGTGATCGGGCCGGTCCGTTCGCAGGTCGCCTGGCGCACCGCACCGGACACCGGGCGGACCGGCTCGGGGGTGGTGCGGCCCACGGGAGGGACCGCCGGGCGAGTCGGGTCGCCGGTGGCCGCCACGTCGAACGCGAGCGCCAGAAGGGCCTCGGCACCGAGTGTCGCCGGCTGTGCGCCGAAGACGCTCCAGGCGGTCGGGCGGTGCTTGCGGGTCAGGTCGCCGGCGCGCAGGTCACGGCGGATCTCGGCCCAGTGGTGCAGCAGCTCGACGGCGACCGCGGCCGGCACCGCGTCGTGCGGGTCGCCACCCACGGCGCCGGCGCAGACCAGCGTAAGCGCGGACCGCTCGTGCGCGGCGCAGGAGCGCGGGCCGTCGGCCCATCCGAGCTGCAGGTCGGCGATCTGCCGGGACGGCTCGGGCAGCCGCGTGACGGCGGCGCGCAGGGCCGGGTCGACGAGCCGGCCGGCCCAGGCGAGGACGTCGTCCACGTTGCGCAACACGATGACCATCAGCCGTGCCGCCCAGCGTCTCGTCTGGTGACCGTCACCGGACACGCACCACCCATCACACGGGAAATCGGATCGCGCCGATCTCCCGTCGGCGCCGCGGACCTGGTCAAGTATGCCGGTGCGGTCCGCCGGACACGCCGGAAACGCGATGCGCGGCCGGGCGTGGCGGAAGCGGTTGTCGCCCGTCCGGTGCATGTCGCGCGAAAATCCGCGTGTCGTCGCGAAGCGTCGGATCCGGCGGGAACAGTGCCGACCTGGTCCACTATGGACGGATTGCCCGATCGAGCGCAGGGTCCGGTGGCGACGGTACGGCCGGCGGCCGGTGCCGCACCGCCTCCCATGCCGCCTTCGGCCCGGCGGCGACGTCTCTGGCCGTGTTGTACCAGATCGTCACCGACCGGCAGCCCTCGCAGCGGGCCGGCACCCCGACCGCGGCCACACCCAGCCGGCGGCACAGCGTGATCGCCCGGTGCAGGTGCAGTTCCTGGCTGACCAGGAGGGCGCGGCGCACCCCGTACACGTCGTGGGCCCGGCGGCAGGTGTCATACGTGTCGAGGCCGTACGGGTCGACGACCATCCGCGCCGGGTCGACGCCCCGGCCGGCGAGGTACTCACGCATCACCCGGACCTCGTCGCCCGAGCCGCCCCGCGCGTCGCCGGAAACCAGCAGCGCCCGCGCCTTGCCCGCGGCCAGCAGGTCGATCGCGGTGTCGAGGCGGCCCTTCAGGAAGGGCATCGGCTGACTGCCGCCAGGCGCCACCTGCGCGCCGAACACGATCGCCACATCCGCGACGGGTGCGTCACCGACGGTGACGATCCGACCGGCCGAGGACAACCGGATCCAGACGGTCGGTGCCAGTACCAACGCGGCACAGACGACCGCGGCGAGCACGAACCGGACGGCGAGGCGGCGACGGCGCTCCCGGCGAGTCTCCCGGCCCTCCGGCAGGGCGCGGCCCCGGCGGCCGCGCCGTGCGGCGCGCTCGACCTCGAAGAGGAACCACGGCGGTAGCGTTGCGTCGGCGCGCAACCTCTTGCGCTCCTCGTCGTCCAGGTAGCCGGTGACGTGGTCGACCGCGACCGAGTAGGCGGCCATCCGCGCGGCGCCGCGTCCGCGGGGCCGCGCCACGAGCCAGATGCCGAATGTGGCGACGACCACCAGCCACCCGAGCGGCCGGAGGCGCCGGCCGCGGCGGCTGAGCCGGTCCCGCACGGCTAGCCAGGCGAGCCGGTCGTCGCGCAACCTGGGTGCTGGGCTCGGCATGACGGCAGCATCGCACGGGGCGACCGGCCGGCGCCGCCCCGCGAGACGTAAATTGTCGGTGCGGTGAGGCCAAGCGCCGCAGCCGCCGTCCGGCCCCGGGCAGGACCGAGGCAGGATGTAAGGCGTCGGGTCTGGGGAGGTGGCGATTGGCCGGCAAGATCAGGGACGAGGACATCGCCCTGGTGCGCGAGCGCACCGCGATCGCTGATGTCATCTCCGAGCACGTGACGCTCAAGTCGGCCGGCGGTGGCAACCTCAAGGGTCTCTGCCCGTTCCACGACGAGAAGACCGCGTCCTTCAACGTCTCACCCGCTCGAAACGTATATTTCTGTCACGGCTGCGGTGCGGGCGGTGACGCCATCAAGTTCCTGATGGATCACGACCACCTGACGTTCGTGGAGTCGGTGGAGCGGCTCGCCGGGCGCGCCGGCCTGCAGTTGCGCTTCGTCGAGGCGGGTCCGGCGCCGATCCGCCAGACCGGGCAGAAGCAGCGGCTGATCGCCGCGCACGCGGAGGCCGCCCGGTTCTACGCCGAGCAGCTCGGCACGCCCGGCGCCCGCGCGGCGCGCGAGTTCCTCGCCCAGCGCGGCTTCAGCCGGGAGGCGGCCGAGCGGTACGGCTGCGGTTTCGCGCCCGAGGGGTGGGATCCGCTGACGAAGCACCTGCGGCAGAAGGGGTTCACCGCCGCCGAGCTGACCAGCGCCGGCCTGTCCCGGGAGGCGCGTTCCGGCAGCCTGATCGACCGGTTCCGGCGCCGCCTGCTGTGGCCGATCAGGGACATCTCGGGTGAGGTCATCGGGTTCGGCGCGCGCAAGCTGTTCGACGACGACGACGGCCCGAAATACCTGAACACGCCGGAGACGCCGCTCTACAAGAAGTCCCATGTGCTGTACGGCATCGATCTCGCCAAGCGGGAGATCGCGAAGCAGAGCCGTGTGGTCATCGTCGAGGGGTACACCGACGTGATGGCCTGCCACCTGTCCGGCGTGCCGGTGGCCGTCGCCACCTGCGGCACGGCGTTCGGCGCCGACCACATCGCGGTGCTGCGCCGGCTGCTCATGGACGCCGACGGCTACGGCGGCGAGATCATCTTCACGTTCGACGGCGACGCCGCCGGGCAGAAGGCGGCGCTGCGCGCGTTCGAGGACGATCAGCGGTTCGTCGCGCAGACGTTCATCGCGGTCGGCCCCGACAACATGGACCCCTGCGAGCTGCGCCTGGCCAAGGGCGAGGCGGCCGTGCGCGACCTGGTCGCCGACCGGCAGCCGCTCCTCGACTTCGCGCTGCGGTCGGTGATCCAGCGGTTCGACCTGGACCTCGCCGAGGGCCGTGTCGGTGCGCTGAAGGCGACCGCGCCGCTGGTCGCCAAGATCAAGGACCGCACGCTGCGCCCGGAGTACGCCCGCAAACTCTCCGGCGATCTCGGCATGGAGCTGGAGACGGTCCAGCGGGCGGTCAACGCGGCGGCGAAGGGGGTCGTCGACCCGGTCGTCCCGCCGCAGCGGCGTGTGGTCGCCCCGGACAGCCCGGAGGGCCTGGTCGAGCGCGAGGCGCTGAAGCTCGCGCTCCAGCAACCGGTGCTGGCCGGCCCGATGTTCGACGCGGTCGGCGCGCAGGCCTACGGGCATCCGACCTACGCCGCGCTGCGCACCGCGATCGCCGAGGCGGGCGGCGCCTCGTCGGGCACCGGCGGCGTGGTGTGGATCGAGCGGGTCCGCGAGGCGTGCACCGACCTGGCCGCCAGCGCGCTCGTCACCGAGCTGGCCGTCGAACCGCTGCGGCTCGACGGCGAGCCGGACCCGCGATATGTCGAGGCGACGATCATCCGGCTGCAGCTACCGGCGCTCAACCGTACGATCGCCGAGCTCAAGTCCAAGCTGCAGCGCATCAACCCGGTGACCAACGCCGACGACCACCTGCGCCTGTTCAGCGAGCTGGTGTCGTTGGAGCAGCACGCCCGGGCGCTGCGTGATCGCGGCGCGAGCCGCTGGTGAAGGTGCGGATGGCATGTTCGGTTTCCTGAAGAAGCGCCGGCTCCCGGCGGCCAAGCGTCCGAAACTCGACGCCGAGGAGCGGATCGTGGCGTGGGCTGGCACGACGGGCGACAGCGTCGTGGTCGCCACCAACCTTGGCCTCTGGCTGTCGGGGGCCGACGCGCGGCTCGGCTGGCACGAGATCCACAAGGCGGCCTGGTCGGGCCGGCAGCTCTCCCTGATCGCGGCGCGGGAGCTGCCCGCGGCCGACGGCGGCGACTACGTGGTCATGGAGGACCTGCCGCCGCTCGTCCTCACGCTGCTGGACCCGGACCGGGTCCCGGAGCAGGTGCGGGTGCGGGTCAACAAGTCGATCGCCCACACCTCGCACCACCCGCTGGTCGACCGCGCCGGCGTCCGCGTCGTCGGCCGCCGGGTCCCGGGGGTCAACGGGCTGCGCTGGACGGTCCGCTACGACGAGGGCGTCGACCCCGCGGCGCCGGAGGTCGCCGAACAGACGGCCGAGCTGGTGGCCTGGGCGAAGACGGGCGCCGGCCCGACACCCTGACCGCGGGTCACGGCGCCGGGGTCCGCAGGACCTCCGGGGTCGCCGGGGACCGCGGCCCGGACCAGAGCGCCCGCACCGCCGGCCGGTGGCGCACCGCCCAGACCACGGCGGCGACCACCAGGGCCACGTCGAGGAAGGCGCCCGGCACCTTGGTCTTCGTGGCCAGGCCGAGGCTGTCCGGCAGGGTGAGGAACACCAGGCCCGCCGCGGCGGCGTGCACCACGGTCCGCAGCCGGCCGGTCAGGGTCGTCCCGGCCAGGACGGCGATGCCGGCGATCGCGTACCAGGCGTAGAACACCGGGCCGAGCACCGCTGCCACCAGCAGGGCCACGCCGGCGGCCGTGAGCACCGGCTGGGCGGCCGAGTCGGGCCGCCGCCGAGCGGCGCGCAGAGCCCACAGCCACAGGACCAGCAGCGCGGCGGCGAGCACGACGAACCCGGCGGCCCGCGCGGCCGCGACCGCGGTGTCGGAGGCGTCGGGGGCGCCGAGCACGCGCAGGACGTATCCGGCGGCCATGCCGACCCCGGTCGGGATCGACAGCCATTGCACCATCGTCGTCGTCGAGTCGAGCGCGCCGAGGAAGCCGAGACCGTGGGACGTGACGGCCGCGAGGACGGCGTACGCGCCGATCAGCGCGGCGGTGAACGTCACGGGGGAGAGGCGGCGCCGGACCGTACCGCCGAAGCACATCAGCAGCACCGCGAACGGTGCGGCGACAAGGGCCGTGACCTTGACCGCCACGGCGAGGCCGAAGGCGAGCCCGGCGAGTGCCGGCCGGCGCCGGGCGGCGAGGGCGAACCCGGTGAGCACGAAGCCGGCCAGCAGGATGTCGTTGTGGGCGCCGGAGACGACGTGGACGAGGACCAGCGGGCTGGCGGCGAGCAGCGCGTTGCCCCGCGACAGCCGATGCGCGGCGGCGACGCACAGCAGCAGCCCGAGCACGGCCACGACGCGGAGCAGGCCGACCATGACGAGGATGTCGCCGTGGGCCAGGCCGGCCACGCCGCCTTCGATCGCGAGCCACAGCGGCCCGTACGGCGTGGGGGTGTCGCGCCACAGCGGCGGCACGGCCGACAGCCAGGTGCACGGCAGGGCGGACGGCCCGACCCGGTAGAGGTCGAGGCCGGCGTTGAAGAGCTGACCCTGGCAGCCGTACGCGTAGACGTCCTGCGCGCCGAGCGGCGGCGCGACGAGCACCGGCAGGCTCCACAGCGCGGCGGTGCGCAGGAGGCTGCCCGGCGACGGCTCGTCACGCATTGCCCACCAGGCGCGGACCAGCAGGATCAGCGCGCCGAACCAGACCACGACGCCGGTGATCCACGCTGCGTCGTGGTGGTAGGGCTTGCCGGCGAGAAAACCGCTGACTGCCAGCAGGACGGACGCGGCCAGCCCCAGCCAGCGCGGGTTGAGGCGCACCCGTGCATGGTAAACACCTCGGAAAGCTGAATGCCGTACCCCTGGGCCGGCGCGTGGTTGATGGCGGGGCGTTGATCGCGGCGACTGCGCTGGTCAAGCGGTTCGGTGACGTCACCGCGGCCGATGGCATCGACGTGCGGGTGGCCGCCGGTGAGGCGTTCTTGGCCGTACAAGGGGGCCGGCCCCCGCTGGGGCCGGCCCCCTTTGTCGCTGTGCTGGCCCTACAGGCCGGGCGTGGTCGGCGGCTTCGTCGAGTTCGAGCCCATGCCCGTGCTCGGCGCGCCGGTCGTGGCCAGCGTGTCCCGCTCGATCGCCGGCGTGTCCGACGTGTGCAGCAGCCGCTGGCCGAAGTCGGTCTCGGCGAAGCGGCTGTTGGCCAGCCTGTCGGTCATCTTGCTCTTACCCTCGCTGTAGAGCCGCGTCGCCTGCTCCTGGACGACCCCGGCGGCTTCCTGGACCGTCGGGCTCTCCTTGATCTTCAGAGCAGTGGCCTTAAGCTCTTCGTACTTCTCCCTGCCCGCCCGGGCGCCGAGCACAAAGCCCGCGGCCAGGCCGCCGAGGAACAGTAGCTTGCCGCGCATGCGACGACCTCCTTCTGGACGGCGCACGAATCGACCAGGTTGCCTGGACGCCGTCTTGTGTTGAGTTACCCGTCCATCGTCGTTCCGACACATCGATCTTGCGGCCCCTTTGCCAAGATCTGGCACACGATGAGGTGGAGTCCGGCGCCACGGCGGATACCCGGTGGCGGAGGACCCCGGTTCGTGCTGTACTCTTTCCCGGTCGCCCTCGGACGGACAACGTCCGGGGAGACGCGCGATCCCGCGTAGCTCAATTGGCAGAGCAGCCGGCTGTTAACCGGCAGGTTATAGGTTCGAGTCCTATCGCGGGAGCTCTGAACGGCCCCTTATCGGGGCCATTTTCATGTCTGGGGTAGCCTGACACCGTTTCGGGTCCGCATTCGGGTTGCGCGGGTCGGTAAGCTTGCGACGCTCGGGGCGGTAGCTCAGCAGGTTAGAGCTGGGGACTCATAATCCCTTGGTCGCGGGTTCGAGTCCCGCCCGCCCCACCGAACGCACCATTGTGCGAACCGGTGATCCTTCTTCGTTGATGCCCCCGTCCGGGTCGGGCGGGGGCATCGGTGTGTCTGGGGCGGGGATCTTGAACACGGGGATGACTCCTTGGTCGGTGAGTTTGACTTCGGCGATGAGGGTTTCGATGGCTGCTTCGCTGGCGGCGGTGGTGATGACGTGTTGTAGGTAGGCGCGGGCGAGGGTTTCGGGTTCGGGTGTGGCTGGTTGGGCGTCGAGTTGGGCGCGGCGGGTCTGTTGCTGGGCGAGTTGGTTGCGGAGGTCGCGGATGCGGGGTCCGGCGGTGGTGTCGTCCATGGTTCCGGCTTCGAAGGCGGCGTGGTAGCGGTTGATGGCGGCTTCGGTGGCGATGCGGGTGGCGAGTTCGGCGTGGCGGTCGTCGGTGGTGTCGGCGTGTTGGGCGTTGGCGTTTTCGATCATGGTGATGAGGGTCAGGTCGGTGTTGGTGTAGAAGTCGTGGAGGGCTTGTAGGACGAGTTGGTCGATGTCGTCGGCGGGGTGCCGAGCCGGTCCTGGGTGTAGAGGCGGAAGATCTCGCGGAGGGTGGGTGTCTCCTCGGGGTGCGGGATGAGTGTGTTGGTGCCGGGTTCGACGAGGTAGCCGTAGGGGCGGTTGCCGCCGGCCCATTTGCCCTTGTTCGCTTTCGCGGTCATGCCACTTTTCACCCTGTCGATGATGATGTTGCGTTCGAATTCGGCGAAGACGGCGAGGAGTTGCAGCATCATGCGGCCGAAGGGTCCGCCGGTGTCGACGGGTTCGGTGGCGGAGGAGAGCCTGACGCCGGATTGTTCGAGTTGGTTGATGAGGTCGAGGAGGTTGGCGACGCTGCGGCTGAACCGGTCGAGTCGGTAGACGAGGAGCACGTCGAAAAGTCCGGCTTTCGCGGCTTGTCGACCAGACGGGACAGTGGCCGTTCGGTGCCGGTGTCGTACTCGAGGAAGAACGTCACCTGGTGCCCGTCCTGGGTCCAGTTGCCAGGATGGTGCGTGCGGCCGACCCGAGCCGTGCCGTCACGGCCGCGTTCAAGCCGAAGAAGGTTGTGTACGGCGTCGCCCTCGGTTCGGGCAAGGCGCTGACCGCCAATACCTTGTTCACGTTTTCGCAGGTGGCCCTCTACCGGCCCGTTCGGCGGCTGCGCGGCGACGGCATCGACGTCGAGGTCGCCGGCATCCCGTCCAGTTGATCCTGGTAGGTGTGACTGGGTCGGGCGTAGGACGACCCAGTCACCTCCTCTTGACGAACCCTCGTACATCACCGGGAAGCTGCGACGGCAGCACCTCGAAGCCTGGCCCGGAGCGATGGAAGTGCACCCCACCGTGCACGTCCCGGGCCTGGACCACGTCGCCCGAGACCGCCGCCTCCAACCGGACCCGAGGGTGTAGACCTCCGGGAGCGGGCCGTCGTGCTCGAACTCAGCGACCCGGTCCACAACGCGCACGGCACCGCCGAACTCGTCCCGCATCCGCAACACCTGAAGTTCCCACTGCAGATACGGGATGATGGACTCTTCGACAACGCGAACGCGTCGTGTCACGAACCCTCGCTCGCTGGTCCTCCGATAGTAGTCGGCCATGTCACGACGACCGGCTTCGAGAATCCGCAGCGACTCGTCCCGGTCTCCTTTTGCGAACGCTTCCCAGCTTGCATTTCCTGGTTCCTTGAAGAACTGCTGGCGCTCCAACTTCCAGAACCCGGGCTCGGTCGTCGCCCAGAAGCTCCGCTCGAAGTCGGCCAGGTAGGCGTCCAGCTCCATCCGTTCGTCTGCGGCTCCGGCGAGAAGATCACGCATCCGGGATGTCCACCTTCGCCGCGAGGATCGTCTTCCGCGGGATGATCACGATCCGTTCACCCGGGATCGACGCTCACCCAGTCCGGCAACCTGGTCTCATATGCGGCGGTCAGGTCCGATCCGATGATCGCGACGTCACCATTGTCGAGCTCCCAGATATCCGGGCAACTTCCGTCGCCGGACGTCTGCCCCAACTCGTGGGACGACTTCCCCCAACGCCGCAGGAATGACGCCGAGGGCTTCGCTTCCCACTTTTCGGCCACGACGCTGCTCCAGGAATCGAGATCAATATTACCCACGGTGGCGCTATCATGACGAATGTGCGACGGGCAGGCGTCATTGTCATAGATCGGCGTCTACGCTCCGATGGCTCGGTGGATAGGAGCCGACGACAGCTAGTTGCACAGGACGGGTGTGGTGGGGATGGATCAGGAAATGGTCACTGCGATCGCGGGCGCCTTGGCGACGAAGGCCGCCGAGGGCCTCACCGAGGGCGGCAGAGCGGCGTTCGAGGCGTTGGCACGGTTGGTGCAGCGCGCGTTCCAGGGACGGGCCTCCGCGCAGGCCGCGCTCACCGGCGCCGAAGCCGACCCGGCGGACGAGACCCGGATCGAAGAACTCCAGCAGCAGCTTGCCCAGACCGCAGCCGAAGACCCCGCATTCAAGACCGACCTGCGAGGTGCGTGGCGCGAGCTCGCACCACACCTGACCGCCAGCGACGGCGCCGTGGCCAACAACGTCTCCGGAACCGTCGAGGGCAATGCGGTGCAGGCACGCGACCTCCACGGCGGGATCTTGTTCAGCACGCCAAGTCGAGACGAGCCCTGACGCAGCATCGACGTCAACCTGTAGTGGCGCAGGTCTCTATCGAGGGCGGGTCGCTCGGAGCAACGGAAGCGCGGCGCGACCTGCGGAAGAGTGGTGTCTTTTGCCAACGAGGTTTGTCCGTGTGCCAGTGAACTTCGTCCGCAGCGACTCGAACGGGTGACGGCACGGCGATCGGCAATTGGCATGCAGAGGCGGACCCCTATCACGGAGTGACGCGTTCCCTACCGGTGGGTCGTCATCGGGTCTCTGACTCGCTGTGCCAGCATCGCTTCGTGCGCAACGAGCAACGCCTACGAGCACGGACGCATGAGTCACGCGCCTTCGCGGAGCGCGTACAGCTCGTCATGAACCTGACCTCGCGCCTCAACGTGCTGCCGTTTGACAACCTCGACGCGCGTAGAACGGTGCTGGCCGAGATCTTCGGTAAACCGATCCCTGACTCGCTGTCCATCCAGCCACCGTTCTATTGCGACTATGGGCTTGGAGCATCGTTCGGAGAGCGCGTGTTCATCAATCAGGGATGCTTCTTCCTCGACTACGGGGGCATCACCATAGGTGACCGCGTCCTGATCGGTCCCCGAGTGACTCTGAGTACGGCCGGACACCCGGTCGACCTCGACGAGCGGTACGACTTCATCACACACGCGCCCATCGTCATCGAGGATGACGTGTGGATCGGCGCTGCAGCCACGATCACCCCTGGAGTGACAATCGGTCGCGGCTCGGTCGTCGGCGCGGGCGCCGTTGTCGCGAAGGACGTGCCGCCGCTGAGTGTGGTGACGGCAACAAGCGTTGTCGAGCGAAAGCGTCTGAAGCCGGCGTCTCCTGCAACCACCTGAGGCCTGCGGCTCACCCCGCGCACATCGACAGAATCGGATGCCTCACACCGCTACTATGAACCGGTGCAGGGTCTGCTCGGCCGTCCGCGCTGCTGGGAACCCAGTCGTAGGCGAGGCGACGCCCTTCACGGCGGCCGACAAGCCGTGAGGCGTTGCGTCCCGCCCAGTTTCGGCTCACCGGCTCCGTCGGCGACCGGTCCAGGCCCACGCGACGCACAGCCAGCCGGCAGCGAGCAGAACCAACATCGCGACCAACAGCGCGGCGACGAGGCCGTCATGTCCGGGAGCGCCAGGCAGCCCCTCGGCGTTGGCTTCGACGCCCAGCGCTCCGCACGACAAACAGGACAGTGCGAGGAGCGTGCCACCAATGATCATCAGTCCCCGCACTGCACTACGGTACAGCGCTCGGTGGTTCTGACGGGCGCGAGCGACATTCCGCCCGCCAACGCCTTTCAGGTCGTGCACGCTCATCGGCACAACGTGGCGGCATCCCCCGCCACGTTCGGTAGCGAGCGCTTCGCGACATGAGCGGATGGCTCGGGGGCTGCGTCGATCAAGCGAGAAAGCGGTGCAGTGCTTCCGCCAGATCATCGGGGTTTTCCTCAGCGACATGATGGCCGGACTCGATCGGCTCGCCGCGTAGGTCCGGGGCCCAAGGCCGCCACACGGCGAGTGGATCGCCGTAGAGGCCCTCCATGTCGTCGCGGGTCGACCACAATAGCAGCGTCGGGCAACGGACGGTGCGACCAGCGCGCCGGTCGGCTTCCTCGTGATCCCGGTCGACTCCGAGGCCGGCCCGGTAATCCTCCAACATCGCCCGCACGGTGGCTTTGTCGTGGATGGCTTCACGAACCCCGCGATAGTTCTCGGCGCCCATAGCGCCTGGCCGTACGCTGTCGTACCAAGCGTCGAGATCGGCGGTGATGGCCCGCTCCGGCTTGTCAGGCTGGGCGTAGAAGAACCAGTGATACCAGTCCCGAGCGAACGTTGCGTCACATCTGGCGAGCGCTTCGCTGATGGGAACACCGTCCATGACCACCAGCCGGCTGACCACGCCGGGATGGTCCAGCGCCAACCGCAACGCCACGTAACAGCCGCGGTCATGTCCAACCACAGCAAACTTCGAATGTCCCAGTGCCACCATCAGCCGGACCATGTCCCCGGCCACCGCACGCTTGGACTGCTGCGAGTGGTCCGGACAAAGCTCTGCCTTGCCGGACCGCCCGTAGCCGCGCATATCAGGGCAGACAACCGCAAAGCCATCACTCACCAGTTGTGGGGCAACCCGGTGCCATGTCGAACCCGTGCGCGGATGCCCGTGGATGAGCAGCACCGGGAGCCCTCGCCCGGCATGCCGGACCCGCAGCTCCACCTCCCCCACGCCGATCCGCTCATCGATGAAGCCGTCGAACACGCGCGGAACGTACCCGGCTCCACCCTGCCCTGAACATCCGCACATCGGCAAGACAGAGAAGCGTCGGCCACGGCGAGCCGTTGACGGTCCATGACCAGCCACGGTCGACCCCGCCGCAACCACGCACCAACGGCGGCATGAGCGAGTACGTGACCTTGATCAATCCGGGTGCCAGATGAGTATGTTGCGATGGCCCCCACCGAGCTTGATAGACGTCATCCGCAGGGTCGGACCAGGTTGAACCTTGTGTGGAGGCGTTCGAGAAGCTCGTTGGCCAGTCCATGCCCGGCCCGGGTCGGTCCGGGCAGTGCGTCGAGGAAGCTCGTGACCAGTAGTTCGTCTATGTCACGGTCACCCAGATTGAAGGGTGCCTCCAGGAAACTCGACCTCACGATCATCGATTTCGCAACTCCCGCTCGTATGCCCTCAGATACCACCGATCCCTGGCCCGGTTCACCAAGACGACGACCGAGGCCACCACCACGAGGAGCAGCACCACGCGGACCAACCAGACGAGCGCCGGATACACCACCGCCGCGCCCGGCACCGCCACAGCCGAGTGATTGTGGGCCGAGTCCGACACCCTCACCTCGTACCAGCCGTCGGGCTGCTGCGGCCCGATCGCAGGCCATTCGGACCCACCGACGGTGACCCCGTGCACCCCGCCGGTGACGGTGAACCCCGCGGTCGACCAGTGCCCGGTGCACCTGGTCTCGTCCGGCGTCCAGTCGCCCATCCGTACGTAGCAATGGTCGACCGTCGCCCAGGTCGAACTGCCCGGGAAGAACCCGGTACCGAGGCCAAGCGCGAGGACTACCGATCCCCAGACGGACCACCACTTCCACATGGACTCAGTATCGACAACCGCGCTCGTGTCCGGTGCCCCAGACCCTGCCCTCACGGGTCCACAAATCGTCCACTCGGTCCTACCCTGTACGACACGCGCATCCACCGACGCCCGCAGGATGCGCATGTCGCGGCGACCGCTCATCGGCATGACAGGATTCCGCGAGTTGGCCCAACGTCACTCCGGGTAACGGGACGTTCTTGGCGAGCGTGCGCAACCGCCGTCCACGCGGACACGCTTCAATGACAAGAAGCTCGTCTGAAACAGGATCTGATGGCACAGACAGACTTCGTTGGCAACGGACAGGTGGCACTGTCGTTGTTCAGCAGCAGGTTGCGTGGTTTCGTCGGTGAAACCGGGGCCCGTTTGTCGGCGAGTTCGGATCCCGCCTGCTGGCGGCAGGTTCGTGTGTTCGCCAGTTCGGGACCCGCCATGGTGACGCGTTCTAGGCGTTCGCTCGGCGGAGACGTTCGGCTGCTTGCGCTTGGAGCGCGTTGCCGCACACCGGGGGTTGGCCGTGTAGTGCCTCCCAGCGGGCGTTGTGCGCTGCCGGCCACAGGCTGGCCGCCCAGGCGATCTCCAGCTCAACGGCTGTGAACGCCCGGCCCCTGACGTCCTGATAAGCCAGCAGGAACGCCTCGGAACTCCCGATCGGCGCCAGCGTGGGCAGCCCGGCACCTCTGGGAAATACTCCGCTCGCCGCTCCTACCAGTGCTGCTTCCGGTTGCCATGCCAGGCTGTCCCAGTCGTGCACCGCCCACACCTCCCGGCCGTGCCAGCGCAAGTTCTGCGCCTCGAAGTCGGAATGGCCCAGTACGCACGGCAGATCGGCGGTTAGGAGCCTGTCGCGCGCTTGCTCAGCCGTGTCGACGACATGCGCAGGCACCATGCTCTGGTCCCGCCTGTCGAGGAAGTCGATCGCCGGCCACAACCCGGTATCAGTGTGGTCCCAGCGAACCCAGCGCGGATTTGGCAGCGGAGGCGCGACGGTCACATAGGCCAGCTCGGCTGCCAGCCGGGCGAACACCTGCGCATAGCGCACGGCCACGTCGGGCGTCTGCCCGTGCAGGATGTCGCCACCGGGCCGGAAGTCCTCAGCGTGCACGGCCAGCGAACCGACGTTCGTCACCGACGTCAGTGGCCGCGCGCATGGGAATCCGCGCTCGGCCAACTGAAACTGCGCCGCCACACAGGACACGGCCCGGCCGTCATCCTCGCGCGCCTTTACCATGACCTCTGCGCCCGAGGTCAACCGAAGACCGAACACCGTCGAGATCTGCTCAAGCCCGAACAGCATCTCAGCAGGCTCGGCGCCGAGTCGTTTCAGACACCAGACCGCCAACCAGTCCGGCAGATCGTCCACAGCCATGGTGAGAACTGTGACATCTGCTCCATGAATTCGCGGCACCGCGCGCGTACAGGTAGTGGTGCGGGGTGGCCCCGGCTTCCTGGGAGGCACGAAGGCAGGACCACCCCGCGTGGACGGCGGCGGCTTCGGCGGTGGGCCGTCCGTCGTCCGTCCGGCGCCCGGCCGCCGCCGATCGCACGGGCCGAGCGCTCGTCGCGGTCCGCGTGCCTCTGTGGCGCCAGGTGTCGCAGCTATCCGTAGACTGCGACCGCCGCCTCGGCGATCAGGTCGTCGGTAGCAGCAATCAACTGCTGGACCTCGGGCATGCCGCGCCCGACCCAGTCGACCAGCGCTTTGAGCAGGCTGCGGACGTCCAGGCCGGAACCGTCGAGGTACAGCTCGGACGTCAGGTCGAGGGCGAGGACCAGGCCGGCGAGCGCGGCGGTCTGCGGGTCCGGTGGCGTGTGGCCGGCCAGCACGCTGCACAACCGGCCCCGCACCCGGGCGATGACCCCAGGGTCCGTCGGCGGGTACCGGCGCCGGCCGCCGCTCAACCTGCGCCGCTTGAGCTCCTGGACCAGGTCCCCGGCGTACATCCCGGCTGCGGTGCGGTCGTAGGCGTGCACCGCGATGGCCCGGACCGCGTCACGGACCGAGTACGACCGCTGCGGCCGGTCCAGCACAGACGTACCGCGGTGCGCGCCAACTATGCGCACGACCCAATCGGCGACCGGGTCGCCGGACAGGTCGGCGTTGACGACGACGACCTGCGGTCCGACGATCCGAATCCGCTCGACGGGCCGTAACAGGTCGTCGATGAGGGCCGCACCGGCGAGGGCGACGGCGTGTGCGCTGGCGTTGGTGAGGGGTTCGCCGGTTTCGGAGTGGGTGAGGAAGAACAGCTCGACCCGCAGCGGCTGCCGCAGATTCGGGGGCGGTGCGTCACCAATCGGGTAGGTCATCGCCAGTCACGACCGTATCGACCGGGCCAGCTCGCGCAGCCGCCGGTGTGCTCCGTCGTACGCCGACGCGCCGCGCAGGATCGTGGTGTCGATGGCGGCGTGCATCGTGTAGTTCGGGTCGCAGACGTTGCCCGCAGCGGCCCGGCCGGCCTGGGACACGAGCTGGTAGGCGTCGTAGAGGTCGAGGCCGGTCAGTTCGGTGGTCCACCGGACGAGGTCGTTTTGGCTGCCGCGGAACGCGTCTTCGAGGGGACGACCCACGCCGATGGAGATCAACTGGTGGTCGGTCTCGATCCGCGGCAACGCGGTCGGTACGCCTTTGATGACGTCCACGGCGACGGTCACGTGCATGGCGGTCTCCACCGCGACGCCGCACACCTCGCCCTGCCCTTGCCGGGCGTGCCCGTCACCGAGACTGAACATCGCCCCGGGCACGTTCACCGGCAGGTACAGCGTGGTCCCGGCCCGCAGTTCAGGGGTGTCGAGGTTCCCTCCGTGGACGTCGGGGACGATGCTGGAGCGGACCTCGTCGGCGGCGGGGGCGACACCGACGGTGCCGAGCATCGGATCGAGGGGCAGCTCCACGGTGTAGGCGCTGCGGCGGGCCCGGTAGCGCACGAGGCCGGCGGTGGGGTCGATGTCGTACCGCCAGACGGTCTCCGGCAGCGGCTCGTGCAGCATCGCGGTGGCGTGGGTGCGGGTGAGGGCACCGAAGTGCGGGAAGATCGCCGACATGCCCCAGTCACGGGCCGGGTCGATCCGCACGAAGTGCAGGGCGAGGGTGTCGCCGGGTTCGGCGCCGAGGACGCGGAACGGGCCGGTGACCGGGTTGAACCGGCCCTGGCACACCTGCGACGGCAGGTCGTCGACGGTTCGGACCGCGCCGCCGAAGCAGTCCTCGGTGCTGGTGCGCAGTACCTGGCCGGGCAGCACGTCGGCGATCGGGTACCGGCCGCCGCCGAACTGGTACGTCAGGTCCGGCTCGCTCAGCACATGCTCGACGACCGTCGGCGGATCCGACGCCGCGCTCGGGTTGGTGCTCGTTGCGTTGGTCATGCCCGCTCCCGCTCCGTCGGGGTGCTCATGCCGGACAGGGTGGGGCGTCGACCGGCCGCGTACAGGCCGGCGAGCACGAGGACGCCGACGCCGAGCCAGATCAGGGCGAGACGCTGCGCGGCGACGTTGGCGTTGATCACGACGTAGGTGAGGATCGCGAACCCGCCCGCCGGGAGCAGCAGGTGCGCGACGAGGTTGCGGGACTTTCCGCGGACCAGGTAGTGCCAGACAACGGCGACGTGCAGGACCAGGAACGCCGACAGCGCCCCGAAGTTGATCAGACTGGAGAGCAGCGCGATCCCGTCGGAGCGCCACGCCATGTACAGGCCGATCGCCACCGACAGCACCGCGGTCAGCACGATCGCGTTGGCGGGGACGCCGTGCTTGACCGACACCTTGCGCAGGAACCGCGGCAGTTGCCGGTCCCGCGCCATCGCGAACAGCAGCCTGGACGTGGCGACCTGCGCGACCATCGAGTTCGCCACGCCCCACGCGACGGCCGTCGCGACCGCGGTGAGCGTGGCGAGCCACGGCCCGCCGGCGACCTCGGCCGCGTCGTAGAACGCCACCCCGTCCGGGTCGCCGTTGGTGAGGAGGCCGGGCGGGTCGGGGACCAGCAGGGCCGCAACCCAGGTCTGGGCGATGAACAGCAGCCCGGCCAGTCCGAGCGCGGCGAGCATCGCCCTGCCGATCTGTGCGGCGCCGCCGCGGTTCTCCTCGGCCAGCATCGAGATGCCGTCGAAGCCGAGGAACGACAGCACCGCCACCGACACCGCCCCGAACACCACCGCTGAGGTGAACGTCGTCGAGTTGTACACCGGCGAGAACACCGACCCGTGACCCTTGCCCTCCAGCAGCGCGATCCCGGCCGCGGTCAGGAAGATGACCAGGACGACCGCTTCAGCGGCGAGCATGACCATCGTGATCCGGGCGGTCATCTTGATCCCGTACACGTTGACGATCGTGTTGAACAGCACGAACCCGATCAGCCAGGCCCAGACCGGGATCGCCGGAACGGTGGCGTGCATCGCCACCGACGCGATCAGATACAGCAGACTCGGCACGAGCAGGTAGTCCAGGAGGATTGCCCACCCGGCCAGGAACCCGACCGGCGCGCCGATGCCCCTGCCGGCGTAGTTGTACACCGACCCGGCGAATGGGAACGCCTTCACCAGTTGCGCGTACGACGCCGCTGTGAACAGCATGGCCACCATCCCCACCGCGTAGGCGAGCGCGACCATCCCGCCGGAGGAGGCGTAGACGGAGCCGAAAATACCGAACGGTGCAATCGGGACCATGAACACCAACCCGTACACCACCAGATCGCGGAACCCGAGGGTCCTCCGCAACTCCGGCCGATACCCACCGCCCTGCACGGGCGTCCCGCCACCTGGCATCGGCAGCCGCTGTGTCGTACTCACGCCGCTCGTCCTCCCAATCGACTTTCGTGAACCACCGACCGGCCGCCGGTGGGCATGACGCATCCGCGCGTCACCGCCGACGCGCCAATGCCTTCCTCGATGCGTGGAACTGTGAGATCTGGCCGCCACCATCAGCCACCGCAGTCACGACGGCCAGAAGTCTGTTAGAAACGCCAGTCGAAGTCGCACCGCTTGATGAGTTCCTCGGCCGGTCGGCGTTGCGCCTTTTCGACCTTCCCCAGAAGGTCACCGGACACGTGAACGGCGCGTCCAAGCTGCGCCAGTGAGTATCCGCGGAGTTGCCGCCACGCTCGGAGCCCTGCACCGAGGTAGTGCCGGGGCGAGGCAAAGGGGTTTAACTCGGCCGCTGCCCGCGCCATGTCGAGTTCCTCCCATCAATGATGTTCGTTCTGTGTGATCCAAGCGCTACGATGTGGCGCGCTGCGGTTCCACTGTTACGGGTGGTCACCGCGTTGCAAACGGAGGACGACACGACAGACAGACCGGCAAGTTGACCGGCATTCTGAGCGCGAGCGACGGCTCGGGGCGCCGGAAGCAGGTCTCGCCATCGGTTGGGGTTGATATGCCACGGAACGAGAGGTTCGCGGCACATCGGTCGGCAGCGCGGCTGACCGAGGGGCAGGTGGCAGAGCTCGTGGCGCAGCACATCTGGCAGGCGGCCGGCAGTCGACCGCCGATCGATGCCGATCACGTCGGCCGGATCGAGCGTGGCGTGATCACTTGGCCAGGACGGCACTACCGGGAAGCGTTCCGGGCCGTATTCTCCGTCAAGAGCGACGCGGAACTCGGCTTCGTTGCGCGACGCAGTACCCGCGGCAAGGCTGTTGCGGCTCGGATCGACGTTGACGAGCAGTTACTGGCGTTGACGGCAGGGGCAACGATCGGCGCTGTCGGCTCCGGCGTGCTGGCAGGGCTCTCGGCCAGCCTGGTCCCCGGTACGCCGACGCGGATCGGGCAGGTCGACGTCGCCGACCTCCACCAGGTGATCGACGGGATGGAGCGGGCGGATCACGCTGGGGGCGGCCGGACGGTGGTGCGGTCACTGGCACTGGGGCAGCTCGCCTGGGTGCAGGACGCCCTGCTGCGGGCGTCGTTCCGGACATCAGAGGTACGCGCGGCATGGATGGTTGCGGTGGCCCGGCTGGGGCGGCTGGCGGGGTTCATGTCGATGGACGCCCGCGACCACGAAACCGCGAGGCGATGCTTCCTGATCGCATTGCAGATCGCGGCCGAGGCGCAATGCTGGCCGAGCCGTCACAACGTGTTGTCGGGGATGACCCGGCAAGCTGTGCACCTCGGCGATGGCGTTACCGCGTTGCAGCTTACGACCCTGGCCCAGGCCGGCGAACGGTCGGCGAGCGCGACGACCCGCGCGATGCTGCGAGTGCTCGAGGCCCGCGCGTATGGAGTGCTGGGCCGGACCGCTGAAGCGATCACTGCGGTCGACCAGGCCGAGGCCCTGTATGCGCAGCGCCGCCCGCAGGACGACCCGCCGTGGCTGTGGTTCTACGACGATGCCCAGTTGCTCGGCGACTGCGGGCACGCACTCTACCCGCTGGCGCTGGCAGACCCGGACATCGACGCGGCCCGGCGACTGCGCCTGGCGGTGGACCGTCACGATCCGGCAGACACTCGGGGACGCACCTTCTCGCTGGTCAAGCTGGCGACGTTGGACGTTCGGCATGCGCCAGGTGGTACGTCGTACGCGACGGCTCGCACCGCGATAACGGCGGTGGCCCAATTGCGCTCGGGCCGGGCACTGGACTTCCTGGCCGACCTCGGCCGGGTGCTACGGCGAGTCGGCACAGACGAAGCGCGAGAGCTGGCTAGCGAGGCGAGCCAGACCTTGAAGGCCGTCCGCCAGGACTAACGAGCAGACCAGTGCCGGGGGAGCTGAGGGTCGGCAAGGCACGCGACGCGGTGCTCAACCTCCGCGGCGAGCCGTTCGGATTCGGTCGTGTGCATGGCAAGCCACGCGGTCATCCGCAGTTCCCGCATGCGCGCCAACAGCGGGAACGCCGGCGCGGTGGTGATGTCGAACCCGCCGTACGCGTCGACGAAGCCGGCGTAGTCATTCCGGCTGATCCAGCCGAGCGCGACCGCGTACAAGCCGGTCGGGGCCAGATCCCATTCCCGCGGACCAGTACACACGGAATCGAAATCGAGCAGCACCGGCGCGCCACCAGGATCCTGAATGAGGTTGCCGGCGTGAGCATCGCCGTGGATAACCCCGTTGGGTAAGTCGAATTCGGCGAGCGGCCAGGCGTCTTGTACTTCATCGAGCACGTCACGAAGGACTCGTCGGTCACGGTCGCGGATGGGGGCCCGCTCGATGCGTCCCGGCGTATGCGACCAAGGGTCGAGCGGCGTCAGACGTTGCCGCAGTGATGTGTCGTTCACAGTGTGCAACTGCCGAAGGACCGCACCGAGATCGGCTATTGGAGCACGGCGGCGTGGTCCCGGGATCTCGGCCCAGAAGGTCACTGGATGACCGTCGACCGAGATCGGCTGGGGAACGGGCCACGGCCGCACACACGGCACGCCGGCGTCATGCAGCTCGCGCGCAACTCGAACCTCGCGCTCCGCAACGGCGTACCATGACTCATCTCGAGCGATCCGGGCCACAACGCCCCCGGACAACCGCAGCACAGCATTCGAACCGAGACGGATGAGCTCGGGGGTTCCTGGAATCAGCCCGGCCGCCGCTGCGGCATCGGACGCCAGCCGAGCAGCCAGAACTGGCGTAAACGCGGTTGATGCCGGAGTCGCGGTCACTCGCTAAGCCTGGCACGGGCGATGCTGGTGAGCGAGTGACGGGTCAACTGTCCGCGGCTGGGCGTCCTCAAGCAAAGCGACCGTGTTGCCCACCCGCGGCTGCGTTGACAACTGTGCTGCGAGTTGACATTGGCGAAGGATCACTCTGCGAGACGCAGAAGCCGACAGATGCATGCTGGGCCATTCCGAGCAACGGTTTGAGTTGACGGTTCAGGTTGTGCGGGCGGGTTCGAAGTGGAGCGAACGAGCGCTGCGGCGACGATCTTCCCGAGCTGCCCGGACACAGGCTCACGTTACGCAGCGCCCGGGGGGTCAGCTTGCGGAGGGCGTTGCCTCGTTCGGGCGATGGCTCGCACGCCGTTGTGGGCGTGGTTGAGCTGCTGTTGCGCGAGGGTGAGCCGGCCGCGCTTGGGGGTGTCTTGAACGCCACGGTGATGGTGTCGGCTTCGCCTTCGTAGTCCCAGGTCGCCGAGGGCGCGCAGGTCACCGTCCGCGGCGGTGAGGCGGGTAGGATCGCGATGGTGTCGTGCTCGCGGCCGGGTCGCACGTCGGAGGTCCAGGTCGGCCAGCCGTCCGGCACGGTGATGACCTGGATGTTGCCGTCGTGGTTGGCGTGCTTGCCGGACGACCACAGATCTCCCCGGGTGTGGGTCCTGGGGTGCGGCACCGGTCCGTTTCGATTAGCGTGCGGTCGATGGTGACGTGGCTGTGGCCGGCGGCCTTGGCGGTCAGCAGTGCCCCGTGCGGGCTGGGGCGCGGGCGGTGAGGACGTCGATGCCTTCGTGGAGGTAGGCGTAGCCGGTGGGTCTGCCGATCGCGTTGTCCCGGTCGAGCTGACTCATCCGGGTGTCGTCCAGGAACCAGCGCGGGACCAGGACCGCTTGGTCGTGGCAGGACAACGCCCGCGTGCCGGTGCGGGTACCGCGCCGCACCGCTTCGCGGTCAGCAGCCCGGCCAGGAAGGCCACCGTCTGGTCGTGTACCGGCAGGACCGATGTGTCATCGTCGACGCAGCGCCCTATGAAGTTGATCTGTGAGCGGACCACCTGCATACCTGGGTGCTGCGTCTTTCGTTGCACCGTAACGGGTCCGGCGTGTCACCACCACGGTGGCGCAAGTGACTACCCAGCGTCGCGCGCCGTTACTCGGAAAGGCTCATTGAGGATAATCAACGCAGTACGCTCGACGTGATGGGCCGTAGCCGCACGATCGCGGATCATGGGCCGGCGATTCTCTAGATCGTCGGCGAAGCCTCCGTCATCCCGGCCGTATGCGTGGAGCCGTCGCATGCCACCCTGCCAGGGATGTTTTCCTTGATGCGTGACCTTCTGTGCCATCTGAGAGGCCTGTACCGAAGCGTTGGAACCCACCCTTCGCGGCGAGCCTACGTCAGTGCTGCTCACCGGGTACTAAAATCTGAACCCAGTCGCAGCTCCCGTCGGAGCTGCCCTTCATTGAGGCGCCCGGACCCGCCCGGACCTGCCGCCGGCTTGCTACCGCAAGTCGCAGCTCCCGTCGGAGCTGCCCTTCATTGAGGCTACCCCGAAGACGTCGGCATCAAGGAGGAGCAGTGTCGCAGCTCCCGTCGGAGCTGCCCTTCATTGAGGCTTTCCGAGCGTCGCCGACACGAACCCTGGCTCGTACCAGTCGCAGCTCCCGTCGGAGCTGCCCTTCATTGAGGCGCCGCCGCCGCCAAAAGCGGGGACACCGTCCTGGCGTCGCAGCTCCCGTCGGAGCTGCCCTTCATTGAGGCGCGGCGGCCGGCGCGGCGCATCTGGCGCGTACGATGTCGCAGCTCCCGTCGGAGCTGCCCTTCATTGAGGCCCGCCCGGCGGCGGCGTCTTCTGCCCGGGCGGCAAGGGCAGGTCGCAGCTCCCGTCGGAGCTGCCCTTCATTGAGGCCAGGCGCGCACCATCTGGCGCCAGATCAGGCCGGAGAGCGTCGCAGCTCCCGTCGGAGCTGCCCTTCATTGAGGCTTCGCCCGCCGAGCCCCACGAGGCCGGCGGGCGTCGTCGCAGCTCCCGTCGGAGCTGCCCTTCATTGAGGCGTGCAGTCCGGTATGGCTTGGTTGCGTCAAGGAGATGTCGCAGCTCCCGTCGGAGCTGCCCTTCATTGAGGCGGCGTCCACACCACACGCGGCCAGTGGCGTCCGTACCTGTCGCAGCTCCCGTCGGAGCTGCCCTTCATTGAGGCGTCGCGGCGATCTGGGACGCCGTGGCCGGGCTGGGTCGCAGCTCCCGTCGGAGCTGCCCTTCATTGAGGCGGCGGGTGTCCCGGGGTACCCCAGTGGGGAAAGTCGCAGCTCCCGTCGGAGCTGCCCTTCATTGAGGCACGGAGCAGGACGCGGCGCTCGCCCGGCAGTACCTCGTCGCAGCTCCCGTCGGAGCTGCCCTTCATTGAGGCGAGCAGGCCGAGGCCGAGGTCAAGCAGGCGGAGCCGTCGCAGCTCCCGTCGGAGCTGCCCTTCATTGAGGCGACGCCTTGAGTTCGGGGTTGCCGTCCGGGTCCTGGTCGCAGCTCCCGTCGGAGCTGCCCTTCATTGAGGCGTGCACGAGGCCATCGCCCCGCAGCAGGTGCCCGAGTCGCAGCTCCCGTCGGAGCTGCCCTTCATTGAGGCATGCCCGCCGTCTTGTGCGGCACCGGCGCCGTCTTGGTCGCAGCTCCCGTCGGAGCTGCCCTTCATTGAGGCCAGGCGCAGATCGCCGCCGGCATGGCATCCGATGACGTCGCAGCTCCCGTCGGAGCTGCCCTTCATTGAGGCCACGCAACGTGCCCGACCGTGCCGTTCGCGAGGTCGCAGCTCCCGTCGGAGCTGCCCTTCATTGAGGCGACAAGGTAAAGGTCGTCGGGAAGGAAAAGTTCCTCGCACGTCGCAGCTCCCGTCGGAGCTGCCCTTCATTGAGGCACGCTGCTCGCCATGCGGGTCCGCGAGGCGCGCAGCGTCGCAGCTCCCGTCGGAGCTGCCCTTCATTGAGGCCTGCTTCCGGTCATGGGGTCAGCCATGGACTACGACGTCGCAGCTCCCGTCGGAGCTGCCCTTCATTGAGGCCTGCTGCGCGAGCACGAGCTGAACCTGCGGCAGTTCGTCGCAGCTCCCGTCGGAGCTGCCCTTCATTGAGGCGTGCAGCCCGCGCCCGGCCCGGCCGAGGCCCTCGTGGGTCGCAGCTCCCGTCGGAGCTGCCCTTCTTGAGGCGGGGTCAGTCCATATGGAGGGAGATGACCCGCAAAAGTCGCAGCTCCCGTCGGAGCTGCCCTTCATTGAGGCGCGACAAGCGCGGCCGCGAACATCAAGTTCGGCTGGGCGGTCGCAGCTCCCGTCGGAGCTGCCCTTCATTGAGGCCGGGGCATCCTCGACGGCCCGACCGCCGATTGGCTGGGTCGCAGCTCCCGTCGGAGCTGCCCTTCATTGAGGCTCGACTTGGAAGGCGACCTGCGTGCGGGCGGTGCCGAAGTCGCAGCTCCACCCTCGTCGTGCCCGGAAACCACGCTATCGCGCCGTAGAAGGCCAGTTCGGCGTGGTTGAGCGCAGGTCGAAACGGTGTCACGCTTGTCTCCGGCCGCCTGCTCGCCGAGATTACCAAGGCGTTGCCGGTCAAAGCCGGTCGACGTGGCTGCGGTGGGTTCGTACGTCGAGATCACCTGCGGCAGCAGGCCACGCCGGGCGTCGGTGGGCAGTTCCCTGGCCAAGGCGATCGACTGAGCGCCGGTGAACTTCGTTGAGTCCACCAGGCGGGAAACGTCGGCAGACCCGACTGTAGCGCCGTGGCCTTGGCGGACAGGTTCCAGCCGCAACTCCGCGTTATTCGGAATGCTTGGGTTGATTAGCTGATTGCCGTTGTCGGACGGTCCCATCACGCTGTCAAGAGGTAGTTGTTCATCGACGGTGACCTTCGACAGGATCGGCGCCCGTGATCTCAAAGCCGAATGATCGAGTGGCATTCTCCTTGGCCGACATGCCGCTCGACCGGGTTGCCTGGGTCAGATGCTCCGCCGCGACCGACCTTGATCGCGCCGTGGCGCAAGCTTCACCGCACGCGCCAGCCGTGGTCCCTTGTCGGGCCTCTCGGGCTCACAGCCAGGCCGAGGTCGTCCACGCCGCCTTGGAGGAGATGGAGTCGATCGCCGGACAGCTCTTTCCCGCCTGGCTCCCCGGCGCGGAGGGGATCCAGACGTCAGCAGGCGCGGCGCCGGCGGCCGTGGGTGCGGTCGCGCTGGCTCATGCCGCTCGCACCGGGCAGTTCGGGCCGTTCCTCGCGGACCTGGCCGTCGGCGCGTTGCGGCGACGGGGATCGTCGACCGGCCGGCATCCGCCGGAGGTCCGGGCGCTTGGCCTCGCACGTGTTCTCGCGACCGGTCTCGGTCGGTCGAGCTGTGCCTTGCTGATGCGTTCCAGTGACGACCTGGACGAGCGCGGCGCCCTGGTGCTGGCGTGCGCGGCCGCATGGTTGGTCGACCACGGCCGTATGGCGGTGTGGATCCTTGGTGAACGGTTCCCCCCAGCCGACGGGGCATCAGAGGCGGCCGCCGGACCGCCAGTACGGACGGTGCGGGCTCAGGCGTCTTCGCCGACGGACTCCCCGGCCCGTGCCTCACGCCGGCGTCGGACCCGCGCCGGAAAGCCGCATCCGGCAAGCCAGGCCGAGATGACACTGGAGGCGGTCCTCGCTGCCCGGCCGTGGGCGACAGGGCGAGTCTGGAACTGCACCGTCAGGCCCGGCCCACTGATCAATCCCGTCCGGGTCGATCTGCTGTGGGAACGCGAACGCTGCATTGTCGAGATCGATGGATCCGACCACCGCTCGCCGACGAAATTCGCTGACGATCGTCGCCGGGACGTGATGCTGCAACTCAACGGCTACGCCGTGCTCCGGTTCACGAACGCCCAGGTTCGCGACGAGCTCGAAAACGTGCTCACGCTTCTCCAGCAGTTCCTCACGACTCGTAGACAAACCCAGAAAGGACATTGACGTGCCGGAAGAGCGCTTGACGATGGTGGAGACAGCCGCGCTGTTCATCCTCATGACTGAGGCCCGGACGGTAACCAACGCTACTCTGACCGGCCAACACGGCTGCCGGCTAGAGAAGCATTCGCGGGAGAAGCTGGAAGGGCTGAAACTGATCGAGGTAGAGCGACCGTCCCGGAACAGGATCCTGTTGACGCTGGGCAAGCGGGGCTGGGCCTACTGCACCGCCGAACTGGAGTCCACTGCCGTACCGCCGCGCGCCGGCGCAGCCGGTGGCGCACTGTACGCCGTGCTCCGGCGGTTGGGTCAATTCCTCACCGTCCAGCGGCTCGACCTCGAGGGCTTCATCGAGGCGTCCGCGGGGCACGTCGGTCCTGCCGAGCCCACCGTCGAGGAACGCATCCGCACGGCGTACCGCACGCTCGCCCACCGTCCCGGCGATTGGGTGAGCATCGCCGACCTCCGTGACATCGTCACCGACGTCACCGCCGCCGAGATGGACGCGGCGCTGCGCAGACTCAACCGCCGCTCCGGGGTTGCCCTCGTGCCCGAGGCCAACCAGAAGACGCTCGACACCCGTACGCGGGCAGCGGCGGTGATCATCGGCGACCAACCCAAACACTCCATCTCGATGGGGACATCGTGACGGAGTCGATGTTGAAGGCGCTCGCCCACCTACAGTTCAACTACGCGCCGACGAAGAACGACGTGTGGCACCCGGCGCGGTTCCACGTCGAGGGCCTGCACGGGCAGATCATCACGACGATTCTGGACGGGTTGTCGGCGGCCGAACGCAGTGTCGACGCCAGCCCGATCGGGGTGGCGGTGCAGGGGCAACGAGGCGCCGGCAAGACGCATCTGCTGAGCCATGTCCGTGAACTGACCCAGCTCCGAAGCGGCTACTTCTTCCTGGTCAACCTGCTCGACGCCAACACGTTCTGGCGCAGCACGTCAGCGTCGTACGTAGACGGCCTGCACCGGGAGGTCAACGGCGGCGGAACGCAGCTCGACCGCTTCTTGCGGCGCCTGACCGACGCGCTCGACCTGCCTCTCGCGACGAAACGGGCGGTGACCGGCCAGGCCCCGATGGCCGTGGAGCGGTTGGACGAGTTCTCTGCCGGTCTGCGGGGGCTGAGCCGGCAACTCGCCATCGAGGGCCGCGACACCGCCCGGGCCCTGGTGCTGCTCGCCAGCTCGGACCATCGCGCGCAGGACGTGGCCATGTCGTACCTGCTCGGCGCCGACGAGGCCGAAGCGGGAGAGCGGGCGGCGTGGGGCATCCGCCCGGCGCCGCGCCTTCCGCAGGAGATCGTCTCCGATATGTCCCGGCTGCTCGCCCTCACGGGACCGTCGGTCGTCGCGATCGACCAGGTCGACGGTCTCATCGCGCAGGTCGCAAGCCGGAACGAGGGCGGCGGGGCCGACGGCTGGCGCGACGCCGTGTTGCTCGACCAGGTCGCGAGCGGCCTGATGGAGCTGCGCGAGATGACCCGGCGAACGTTGACGGTGCTGGCGCTGCTACCCGTGTCGTGGGCCTTGATCAGGACCAACGCCGTCGACACGGTTCAGGACCGGTTCCGTGAGACAGCACCCCTCGAGTCGATCCCGGATGCCGGTGTCGGCCGGGCCCTCGTCGAACGGCGACTCGCCGCGCACTACGAGGAGGTCGGATTCGTGCCGCCGTACCCGACGTGGCCGGTGCGTCCCGAGGCGTTCGAGGACGCCGCCGACTTCACGCCGCGACAACTCCTCATCAACGTGGAGCGGCACATCCGTTCATGCGTGCTCAACGCCGAAGTCAAGGAGATGACCAGCCTCTCGGTTTCCGATGACGCGCCGGCGTCGGGACCCGTCGACCGGCCGGCGCTGCATACCCTCGACGACCGGTACGCGGCGCTCAAGGACCAAGCGGACGTGGCCGGACTGCTCGACCCGGCCAACGAGGACACCGAGATGCCGGCTCTACTGGCGGCGGGCCTGGACGCGTGGATACGGGAGGACGCGGACGCCGACTTCCAGCAGGACACCATCGCCAGCAGGAAACCGGCCCTGCACGCGCGGTTGCGACGGACCCTCGACGACCGGACGGGCGATGAGGCACACTGGGCGTTCCGGGCGATCGCCGAACAGCACTACAACGCCGAACTATCCCGGCTCCGTAACGCCTGCGTCGCGGCCGGTCTCGCACACGGTGTCGCGCAACGGAGGCTCTTCGTGCTGCGCAATGACGAGTGGTCGACCAGCCCCAAGCGCCGAAAAGCAGTCGAGGACTTCGTCGCGGCCGGCGGATGTACGCTGCCCGTCGGTGACGACGACTTGCGCAGCCTGGTCGCGTTGCGCTCGCTTCTTGCCGAGGAGCCCGACGCTCTCCAGGCGTGGCTGGCCGACCGGCGTCCCGCTTCGCACGTCGCGCTGTTGGCGACCGCACTCGCGGACGCCGGACGCGACGTCACCACCGAAACGACTCCGACGCGGCACGGGGCGCCGGACGCGGCTTCGGCTCCGGCCGCGCAGGCGGAACCCGGGCGGTCAGGCACGTACGTACGGCTCGGCACCGACTTCGATCGGGGCGACCCGATCCACGTCGAGCTGTCGGCGCTGCGCAAGCACACCGCCGTCTTCGCCGGCTCAGGGTCGGGCAAGACCGTCCTCATTCGACGGCTGATCGAGGAATGCGCCCGGCTGGACGTGTCCGCCATCGTCCTGGACCCCAACAACGACCTCGCCCGTCTCGGCGATCCCTGGCCGGCCCCGCCGGACGCGTGGGACGAAGGCGACGCTGAGGCGGCGGCCGACTACCTTGACTCGACCGACGTGGTGGTCTGGACGCCGGGGCGCGAGGGTGGACGGCCGTTGACGTTCCAGCCGCTGCCCGACTTTCGCAGCGTCCGCGACGACCCGGACGAGTTCTCGCAGGCGGTGGACGTCGCGGTGGACGCCTTGGCGCCGCGCGCGCAGGTTGCCGCCGGCACCGCGAAGGCGCTCCGCGGTCAGGCCGTGCTGCGCCAGGCGTTGCGGCACTACGGCCGCCGCTCCGAGAAGGCGACGCTCGGCGGGCTGATCGACCTTCTGCGCGAGCTCCCAATGGACGTGAGTGACCTGGTCGGCGCCGCGACGATCGCGGCCGACCTCGCGGAGAACCTCGAAGCCGCGCGGATCAACGACCCGCTGTTCGGTGGCGTGGGGCAGTCGGCAGATCCCGGCGTTCTCCTGACACCGGAGGCGAACAAGCGAGCGCGGATATCGGTCATCAGCTTCGTCGGTCTCCCGGGCGAGGAGAAGCGGCAAGGCTTCGTCAACCAGCTCCAGATGGCACTCTTCTCGTGGATCAAGCGCAACCCCGCCCGCGATCGTCCCCTGGGCGGTCTGCTGGTCATGGACGAGGCACAGACGCTGGCGCCGTCCGGGGCGATGACCGCGTGCACACGCAGCACGCTGATGTTGGCGTCCCAGGCCCGCAAGTACGGGCTCGGCCTGGTCTTCGCCACGCAGGCGCCCAAGGGCCTGCACAGCCACATACCCGGCAACGCGGCGACGCAGTTCTTCGGCCTCCTCAACGCACCGGTCCAGATCGAGGCCGCCCGCGAGATGGCCCGCTTCAAGGGCGGCGACGTGCCGGACATCTCACGCTTGAGCACGGGGCAGTTCTACGTGGCGCTGGAGGGCGAGCCGTTCCGCAGGGCCCGCACCCCGCTATGCCTCAGCCACCACCCGCCCAGCCCTCTGTCCACGGACGAGGTGATCACCCGCGCCCGTCCCGCGGTGGCACCACAGGAAGGGGCGCTGCGGACGACGTGACAACAAGACATTGCGGAGTATCACACCTCAATAGAAGCCCAGCCCAAATTTGCGTCATGACCCATAGTTCAGTTGCTTCGGAAGGGAGCCCTGCATGCGATCGTTGGATCTCGCTTCGCTACTTGCCGCCGGGTCGCCGGGCGGTTCGAGTTGCTTGACCTCGACCACGCCGCTTGAGCCTGCGGGTGGAGCGCATACGTCCGTCGCACCGGCCAAGTTCGCCGAGCGTGGCAAGAAGGGCGGGGTGTACGCCTACGAGCAGCGTTACCTCGACGGCGAAGACCGTTACGCGGTTGTCATCGACTCCAAGCAGTCCCAGCTCAACCGGGCGGAGCAGGCGCTGGCCCAGGCCGTCGACGACGGGCACCCGCTGCTGTCGCGCATGCCGCACGTGCTGGTCACCTACGAGCGGGAGGGCAGGATCGACCGCTACTACGACCTGACCCTGCCGCACCGTGTGTTCGACGGGCACATCCGCGCCGGTACGGTCGACGGCCAACCGACCACGCAGGTGCCCGCGTACCGGGCGGTTCGGGACGCGACCCCGGCCAACGCGCGGGCCTTGCTCGAAACGAGCCCGGTGACGCTGGTCTTCGGAGGCTGGGACTCGAGCCGGCGCAGCCGCCAGGGCCGTTGGCGCAGCGCGCTGGTCGGGGAGATCGTAGGGTTCGTCGCGGCCAGCCGCGACGCGGCGGGCAAGCTGATCACACCTACGCCCGGGATGCGTGGCGGCGCGCGCGTCGACCCGGTCGGTATGCAGATCAACCTGGGCGGCAAGGCGATGAAGGAGCTGGCGACCGGCCAACAGGACGAGATGAGCGCGACGACGGTTGAGAAGATCGTCAAGGCGGCCGGTGCCATCAAGGCGGGTGCGTCGCAGTCGGCGTCCGCGCTGGGGCTCGGCGGCATCCCGCCGACGCTGGATCAGCTTGCCGGTGTGGCCTGCGACACCATCATCCGTACGCATGTGTTGTCGTTCGCCACGTTGCGGCAGATGCGGTTCGGGGCCGGTCCCGAGGGCGACGCGGCGTGCCGCGCACTGCTGGCAGCACTGGCCCTCAACGCGCTGGCCCGGTCGGACGCGGAACTGTACCTGCGGGCCAACTGCGACCTGCGCGAGGCCGCGACCCCGAAGGTGCTACTTGACCAACGGCGCGGCGAGTTCCTGGAGGTCGAACCGCTCGACATCGACTCGGCCGATCTGCTGCTGAGCGAGGCGCTGGCGCACGCCGAGAAGGTCGCCGACGTCACGTGGTCGGGCCTGGCGCTGCGGGTCGTCGGTAACCCGGACATCGTTTCGGGTGCGGTCGACGGGGAAGCAGAGGAGAAGTGACCTTCGCGATCGTTGCCGAGCCCTTGCTCGGTGTCTACAAGGGACATGTGGGCAGCGGTGAGCTGGATTCCGTGCCGTCTCCGGCCCGGCTGCATGCTGGCCTGCTGTGCGCGGCGGCGCAAGGGGTTCGGGCGGTTGTCGACGGTGACGGGCTGCGGCCGTGCGACGCCGACCGGGAGGCGTTGCGGTGGCTGGAGGAGCACCCGCCTGACGGGATCGCCGTCCCGGCGACGCTGTGCAACGACGGTGCCGCGACGGCGTACCGGAAGGATGGTCTGATCGTCAAGGAGGGCCGCAGCCCGTTGCAGGACAAGCTGATCGGCAAGGCGGCCGTCGGCGGCGTCGCGGTGAACGGGGTGTTCGCGTGGACGTGGGGGCAGCGGCCGCCCGATCCGGTCGTCGCGGCCCTGACCGAACTGTGCCCCGAGGTGCCGTACCTCGGCACCACCGAATCACCCGTCCGGCTCTCGGTCGCGGAGGCCGAACCGACACATCTCCTCGACCGCGAAGCGGACCTGTTCACCGGGTCCGGGCTCGACCTCGCGGTGGCCACCACCGGGCGGGTCGACGCGCTGGAGGCGGCGCATCAGGCAGCCTCGGTGCCGCCGCCGGGAAAGGCAGACGCCCACCGGTCGAGCGAGCGGACCGCGCCGCCGCCGGTGATCACCACCGGAGTCATCACGGGGCGCTACACAGCGCCGGCACCGCCGGCCCCGCCAACCCCGTGGACGTCGGTGCTGCGCATCGCACTGCACCGGGAGATCCCGCCGGACCAACGGGTGCGGTGGGCGGTCGCCGTCCATCGCGCGCTCATCTCGCTCGTCGGCGACGGCGCGCCGGCGGTGCTGACCGGTGTCTACGCTCCTGGAGCGCCGCGTCCGGGCAACCGCTGCGCGATCCAGTTCGTCGGCGGATCCACCCTGGCCCTGTTGTTGCCCCGCGATATCACCGATGTCGAGTTCGCCATGATCGGTGCCGCGGTGTCGCGGCTACGCCGTGTCACGTCGTCGTACGGCCGGCTCGGCGTCGCCGGTGCGCCGGTAATGGAGCCGGCCGACCAGTTCTGGCCGGAGCCGGCCGCTGGCACCGTCCGGTGGTGGCGCACCGATCCGGTCGCCATCCCCGACAGCCGCCCGCCGCGCGGCGGGGGCTGGTCCCTCGCCGACGCCGTGGCCATGTCGGTCGCGATGGTGTGGCGGCACGACATCCCCGCGCCGGGCCGCGGTGAGGCCCGTTACCGTGCGTTGGCCGCCGGCGCTGTCGCGCGCGGCGTCCAGGTGCATTCGGTGGTACGGGTGATCGACGGCGACGCGGGCCGGTACGTACACAAGATCCATCCGGATGCGCTGATCCAGCCGTACCGGGCGATGCTGAGCCTCGGCGACCTGGCCGGTTCGCGGACGATCGCGGCCATCGGGCAGACCCGGCATCTCGGCGGTGGCCTCCTCGTCCCGGTCGATGTGCCGGCGGACAACGCCCGGCGGTTGGCCTGGTGAGCCTCGACCGCGCCGACTTCGGTGCCTTCTTCGCCGAGGTTCACGGCGGGCACCAGCCGTTCCGCTGGCAGCTTCGGCTGCTCGACCTTGTTCTCGACACCGGGCGCTGGCCCGACCAGATCGTCGCACCGACCGGCGCCGGCAAGACCAGCGTCATCGACGTGCACGTCTTCGCTGTGGCGCTCATGGCGGCCCACCACGGGCTGCGGGTGCCCCGCCGGCTCGCGCTGGTGGTCGACCGCCGTGCGCTCGTCGACGACCAGTACGACCACGCGGAGTTCGTCGCCGTCAAGCTCCGTGATGCTCGGGGCCGCGACGATGTCCTGGGCCGGGTGGCCGAGGCGCTCGACTCGTTGCGCTGGCCGGGAAACGGCACATCACCGCTACGCACAGTCCGGTTGCGGGGCGGGGCACCGCCACCCCGGTCGTGGCGCGACGATCCGGTCGGCTGCGCCGTGATCTGCGCGACGCCGGACATGTGGGGGTCGCGGCTCCTGCTCGCCGGCTACGGGTCGCGCCGGGAGGCCCGGCCGCGCGAGGCCGGCCTGCTCGCGTACGACACGGTGGTCGTCGTGGACGAGGCCCACCTGTCCCGGCAGTTGGTGATCACGGCCCGCCGGGTCGCCGAACTCGCCGCGGTCGCCGACGAACCGCTGGCCGCGCCGGTGCTGCAGGTGGTCGAGACGACCGCGACGCCCAGCGCCGACGCCGGCGTGGCCGTCGGTGTCGAGCCGGACGACCTGACCGTCGACGGACCGTTGCGGCAACGGCTGACCGTCCCGAAGCCCGTCACCCTCGTGCCGCTCGCGTCTTGGCCGATCCCACGCACCGGCGCTGGGCGAACGGCAGGCGTGCGCGCCATTGCTGACGAGGCGGTACGCCTGCGGGAAGCGTACGGGCCGACCGTCGGCTGCTTCGTCAACACCGTCCACGTGGCCGTGGCCGTCACCGCCGAGCTGCGATCGCGCGGCCTGGACACTGAACTGGTGTGCGGGCGGCTCAGGCCACATGACGTCGTGGCGTTGCGGCAGCGGCGCCGCGGGCTGCTCAGCCTCAGCGGGGATCCCTCGGTGGACGTGCTGGTGTCGACCCAGACGCTCGAGGTCGGTGCCGACCTCGACCTGAGCGCCGCCGTGACCGAGCTCGCGTCCGGCGGCGCGCTCGCGCAACGGGCCGGCCGGGTCAACCGGCTCGGGCGGCGCACGGCCGAGGTCGCCGTTGTCGTGCCCACGGCGGACCTGCCGAACCAGGACAACGACCTGCCGTACCGGCGTGGCGATCTGGTCGCCGCCCACGAGTGGCTCCGCGAGCGGTGCGCCGACGAGCGCGGCCTCGCGCCGTGGGCGTTGCGGGAGAGCCGGCCACCGTCGCCCGAGCCCGTGCGCGACCTGTTCCAGCGCTTGGAGCTGGCTCAGGCGTGGCACCTGGCACGGACCAACGACGACCTGGCCGCCGAGCAGGACGACCTCGACCTGTGGCTCTCCGACGACCTCAGCGAAGACCACGAGGTCGGGCTCGTCGTCCGGCGGGCGCTGCCGGTCGACCCCGCCGACGCCGTACGGCTGATCGAGGCCCTTCCACCGCGCCCGCACGAGGTTTTCCCGGTCCGGATCCACGCTGCCACGACGATCCAGCCGCGGCTCAAGCCGGAACCCGCGGCCGTCCTCGTCCGGCCCGGTGAGCCGCCACGGACCTTCATCGAGGGCGAACGGCTCCGACCCGGCGACCAGCTTGTCGTGGATGACACCGCGGAGTTGTTCACCGCGGGGGTGTTCACCCCCGACGGCGCTGAGCGGGTCGGCGACGTGCTCGACGCCGATGCGCAGGTCGGACAGGTGGTACTGCGGATCGAGCGCGACACGGATGCTGGCGGTCGCCTGCTCGACGCTGCGGACGCCATCCTCGACGAACAGGGCGACCTCGATCCTGCCGAGCTTGCCCGGCTGCTGCGGGACCACGAGACCAAGCTGGAGCCCCGGCCGATGGTGCGCGCTGCCGCACAACTGCTCGACACTCCTGCGAACAAGCCCGCCGACGCGGGGATCATCGTGCACGGGCCGTTGTCGGACACCGACACCAAGCTGGTCCGGCTGATTGTGGTCGACCTCCGCAAGGCGGCGGCCGACGACGAGCTGCGGCAGTCGTGGTCGAGGCATCCTCGGCGGGTGCCACTGCATCGCCATGCCGCCGACGTCGCCGAGCGGGCTGCGGCGGTCGCCGGGCGGCTGGGCCTCGGTGAACAGTTGGTGGAGACCATGCGCGTCGCCGGGTCGCACCACGACGACGGCAAGTCGGACCCACGCTTCCAGATGTCGCTCGGCGCCGGTCCGCACGCCCCGGAGCCACTCGCCAAAAGCGGCATGGTGAGCGTCGAGTGGATACGGCGGCTCCGCACCGCCTCCGGCCTACCAACGGGCTGGCGGCACGAGCAGATGTCCGCTGTCCACGCCTGGCGCGCACTGTCCGAACTGGATGCGGGGCAGCGAGACCTCGCCGTGCGGCTGGTCGGCACGAGCCACGGGCGGGGCCGGCACGATTTCCCGCACTCGAGCCGCCAGCTACTGCCCGAGCTGGACGAGGTCGCGGCCGAGCTGTTCGACGAGGGCGGCTGGGACGAGCTGATCGAGCGTACGCACGCCCGCTGGGGGGTTTGGGGCTGTGCCTATCTCGAGGCCGTGCTCCGTGCCGCCGACGGACAGGTCTCGGCGGAGGGAAGATGAACGATTTCGTACTGGCGTCAGCCGAGCCCCGGACGATGCTGTCGCATATGGCGCTGTACGGGCTCGCGGCGATCGTCGAAGACGGCGGCCTCGAAGGCGTCCGACTCTCCTGGAGCGGCGGGATGGCGACCCGCCCGGTGCTCAGCGCACCACGGGCGACACCGGACGTCATCGGCGAGCTGGTCCGCGCGCACGCGCAGCGGCTCGCGGCCCCGGACGCCTGGCCGGCCCGGCACGTCAGCGACAGCGAGCCGCGTGGCCTGATGAGCCCGCGGCTCGGCGTGATCGGCTCGCGCGATGGCTGGTGCTCACTCCAGGCCCGGCGGCACGAGGTGCTCGACCAGCTCACCGAGGCGCGGGCGCTGCTCGATCTGCGGCTGATCGCCGCGCTGGGAGAGCCGAGCTACTGGCGTTTCAACCGCCAGCGTCAACGGCTTCAGGACGACGGGGCCAGCCGGCTGGAGATGCAGCCACGCAACCAGGGTTCCGAGTTCGTCGGCAACCGGCTCCGCCCGCTTGCCGCCGCGGTCGCCGCCCGCACTCCGCCCGCCGTCAGCGACGGTCTCCAGGGCCGGCACCTCCGGGACGAGATCGGCAAGGACGCGTTGGCCAGCCGCACGGCCACCGGCTTCGCTGCGCCGGGACCGGTCGACAACGCCGTGGCCTGGTGTGCGCTCTGGGGAATCTCACAGTTCCCCATCGCCTACCGAAACCAGAACTTCGCGGATACGAGCGGCCACCTCGGAAAGGGAACCGCGGGCCACTGCTACGTGCCGGTCTGGGAGGGCGCATGGCGTACCGCCCGCCTTCGATCCGTCATCGCCAGCGGTCCGCTCCGACGATTCGCCGAACAAGGTCTGAGCCCGGACGGCTCCGGGTTGTCCGACGCGACCGCACGCGAATGGCTCGCCAACCGCGGCGTCACGGCCGTCATCCGCTTCCCGGTGCGGCGCTTCGGCAGCGACAGCGCGCCGGAACGCCGCGCCATGAACGGTGAGATCCTCAAGACGGGCGCCCGCTGATGTCCGAGATCTTCGACGAGGGGCAGCGCGAACTGATCCCCATCAGCCTGGTGGCGCATCAGGCGTTCTGCCCCCGTCGGGCCTGGCTGGAAGCGGCCGGGGAGACCACCGACACCCACCAGATGGAGTTCGGCACCCAGGCGCACGCCCCCGCGGACGACCCGGCCGGATCACGCTCGCGTCGCTACCGGGCCGTCGACGTCATCAGTCACGACCTGGGCGTGATCGGCCGGTGCGACACCGTCGAACTGGACGACACCGCCGCGATGACGGTCGTCGAGCACAAAGCGACACCGATCCGCCGCCGTCCCGAGGTCACCGAACCGATGCGCGTGCAGGTGGCCCTGCTCGCCACAGCGCTGGCCGACATGGGCTATCCGGTCGCGGGACAGGCGATCTACTTCACCAACCACCGCACCAGGGTCGACGTGCCGCTGTCTCCGGATGACAAGGCGCGGGCACGCGCGATGGTGGAGGCCACGGCGCAGACGCTCGACGCGGACGAGGCACCCCCACCGCTCGAGGACGACCGGCGCTGCTCACGCTGCTCCCACATCAGCGTCTGCCTGCCTGACGAGCGCCCGCTGGCGCCGGTGACCCGCCGGATCGTGGTGGCCGATCCGGACACCCAGGTGCTGCACCTGGCCACGCCGGGCTCGCGTGCCTACATCGCACGCGGGCGCATCGAGCTCAGCAAGAGCGGCGAGAAGCTCGGCACCTTCCCGATCGAACGCGTGCAGGGCGTCGTGATCCACGGCAACGTGGACCTCTCCAGCGGGCTCATCCGCGAACTGCTGTGGCGCAGCCTGTCCGTCGTGTGGTGCGGCAGCACCGGCAGGGTCATCGGATGGGCGAAGGGCGCAGAAGGTCCGAACGGCGGGCCACGCCTACGCCAGCACGTCGCCTCGCACAACGGCCGGATCGACCTCGCCCGACAGTTCGTATCGGCGAAGATCTCCAATCAAGGAACGCTGTTGCGTCGGCACGGCGACGCCCCAGGCGCCGTCTCCCGACTGCGTGACCTGCAGCGCGACGCGCTTGAGGCGAGATCCCTGACCGACCTCCTCGGCATCGAGGGCGACGCCGCAGCGAGGTACTTCGAGCACTTCCTCACCATGCTGCGGCCGAAGGTCGTCGCCGCCGAAGAACTTGATTTCTCGGTACGGTCGAGGCGGCCCGCCCGCGACCCGATCAACGCGGCACTCAACCTGTGCTACGGGCTGCTCACCGCCGACGCCCTGCGCGCGGTCGTCGCCTGCGGCCTCGACCCGCACGCCGGGTTTCTGCACAGCAGCGGGCGCAACAAGCCGGCGCTCGCGCTTGACCTCGTGGAGGAGTTCCGCGCTCCGGTCGCCGACTCCGTCGTGATCAACGCGTTCAACAACGGTGAACTCCGGGCGCGGGACTTCTCAACCGTCCTCGGCACCACGCGGATCGGTGAACGGGTCGCAGGACCCTGATCGCCGGCCACGAACGCCGTATCAACGGCACCTTCCGCCACCCCTTGTTCGGTTACGAGGTCACGTGGCGGCGGGCGATGGAGGTCCAGGCACGCCTCGTGCTCGGCGTCATCGACGGTACGCAACCCGGCTACCAAGGCATCAAGATCCGATGAGCCTGGACGACGTGCGGCGTTACCTCATCGCATACGACATCTCGGACGACCTACGCCGGACACAAGTCGCGAAGAAACTCGAGTCGTACGGTGACCGCGTCCAGTACAGCGTCTTCATCGTCGACGCACGGCCGGCGAAGCTGCTGCGCCTCCGGGCGCAGCTCATCAACCTCATCGACGAGACCACCGACTCCGTGCTCTTCTGCGACCTCGGCTCATTGAGGGAAAATCAACGCAGTACGCTCGACGTGATCGGCCGTAGTCGCACGATTACGGACCACGGTCCGGCGATTCTCTAGATCGTCGGCGAAGCCTCCGTCATCCCGGCCGTATGCGTGCAGCCGTCGCATGCCACCCTGCCAGGGATGTTTTCCTTAACGCGTGACCTTCTGTGCCATCTGAGCGGCCTGTACCGAAGCGTTGGAACGCACCCTTCGCGGCAAACCTACGTCAGCGCTGCTCACCGGTACTAGAATCCGAACCCAGTCGCAGCTCCCGTCGGAGCTGCCCTTCATTGAGGCAACGTCCCCTCATCGGCGTTCCTCGAAGAGATCGAGAGTCGCAGCTCCCGTCGGAGCTGCCCTTCATTGAGGCGCAGCCCGCCGGGTGGCGCGCTTACCTCCGTGCTCCCGCGTCGCAGCTCCCGTCGGAGCTGCCCTTCATTGAGGCTCGGCGAGGTTCGTGACGGCGTGCTCGGCGGTGGCCGTCGCAGCTCCCGTCGGAGCTGCCCTTCATTGAGGCGAGCCGCCGGCGGCGGCCGGCGTCACGGTCATGGTGTCGCAGCTCCCGTCGGAGCTGCCCTTCATTGAGGCAACGTCCCCTCATCGGCGTTCCTCGAAGAGATCGAGAGTCGCAGCTCCCGTCGGAGCTGCCCTTCATTGAGGCGCAGCCCGCCGGGTGGCGCGCTTACCTCCGTGCTCCCGCGTCGCAGCTCCCGTCGGAGCTGCCCTTCATTGAGGCTCGGCGAGGTTCGTGACGGCGTGCTCGGCGGTGGCCGTCGCAGCTCCCGTCGGAGCTGCCCTTCATTGAGGCGAGCCGCCGGCGGCGGCCGGCGTCACGGTCATGGTGTCGCAGCTCCCGTCGGAGCTGCCCTTCATTGAGGCGAGATCGCGTGCACCAGCCTGCCGTAGCAGGCCATACAGGTCGCAGCTCCCGTCGGAGCTGCCCTTCATTGAGGCGGCAACGGTGCGAGCTGGCAGCAGATCTGGAACGCGGTCGCAGCTCCCGTCGGAGCTGCCCTTCATTGAGGCTTCCCGTGCGGTGGCCGGGTTGAGGCCGGGTAGGGCGTCGCAGCTCCCGTCGGAGCTGCCCTTCATTGAGGCTCGCCGGCGGGCCGCTCGTCGCGGTGCTCAATCGCGGTCGCAGCTCCCGTCGGAGCTGCCCTTCATTGAGGCACGCCCGCGCTCAGCGTCTGGCTGATGGTGATGGTGTCGCAGCTCCCGTCGGAGCTGCCCTTCATTGAGGCGGCGAGGACGAGTGCCCGGTGTGCCAGGGCCTGCCGGTCGCAGCTCCCGTCGGAGCTGCCCTTCATTGAGGCGGCCTCGCGTGGGTCGACCGGTGGGCGCCGGCGGACGTCGCAGCTCCCGTCGGAGCTGCCCTTCATTGAGGCCCGGCGAGCCGCCACCACCGCCCCGACCGCACCGGTCGCAGCTCCCGTCGGAGCTGCCCTTCATTGAGGCGCCTTCGCGATCCGGTCCCGCCAGTTGGCCTTGCGGTCGCAGCTCCCGTCGGAGCTGCCCTTCATTGAGGCCCGGCGGCGTCGGCCTGACCGGCGAACAGCGCGAACGCGTCGCAGCTCCCGTCGGAGCTGCCCTTCATTGAGGCAACACCGTGGACGCGCCATCACCGCAGCAACTCCAGGTCGCAGCTCCCGTCGGAGCTGCCCTTCATTGAGGCTGGCTGCCGCCCACGGCGAGCGCGTCGGTGGCCACGTCGCAGCTCCCGTCGGAGCTGCCCTTCATTGAGGCGACTACGACCGGTGCCGCTGGGTGGTGCCGAGTCGCAGCTCCCGTCGGAGCTGCCCTTCATTGAGGCTGGAGGAACGTCGCGGTGAAATAGTGGCGCATAACCGTCGCAGCTCCCGTCGGAGCTGCCCTTCATTGAGGCTCCTCGGCGCCGGTGTCGGTGAACCGGCGGGTGCCCTGTCGCAGCTCCCGTCGGAGCTGCCCTTCATTGAGGCACGCCGGCGGACAGGCATGCGAAGCCGAGCAGGGTCGCAGCTCCCGTCGGAGCTGCCCTTCATTGAGGCATACCAACATGAACACCAGGAGTCTTGATGCCAACCGGTCGCAGCTCCCGTCGGAGCTGCCCTTCATTGAGGCCCCGTGCCCGAGGTCGCGGTGCTGCTCGGCGGCGTGGTCGCAGCTCCCGTCGGAGCTGCCCTTCATTGAGGCCAGGACATGAGTCACGAGGAACGCCGGGAGTACCGGTCGCAGCTCCCGTCGGAGCTGCCCTTCATTGAGGCGCCGGCTCGCCGGTCCACTGCGTCATCTGGCCCTCGTCGCAGCTCCCGTCGGAGCTGCCCTTCATTGAGGCGCGGCGAACACTGCCCGGCGGCCCTCATGCTCGGCGGTCGCAGCTCCCGTCGGAGCTGCCCTTCATTGAGGCCGCGATGCCCTCGATCGGCTCGCCGCCCGCAACGGGTCGCAGCTCCCGTCGGAGCTGCCCTTCATTGAGGCGTAGACGCGGCGGACGCTGCCGGCTGGCCAGGGTCCGTCGCAGCTCCCGTCGGAGCTGCCCTTCATTGAGGCAGCCTTGGGACTACGACCGGCTTTACGCAGCACAGAGCGGGTCGCAGCTCCCGTCGGAGCTGCCCTTCATTGAGGCGACGCCTCCGTTGACGTCGACGGCACCACGAAGCGGTCGCAGCTCCCGTCGGAGCTGCCCTTCATTGAGGCAGAGGCCGGAACCGCGCTCGGCGCATCTGCCTCGGCGTGGGGTCGCAGCTCCCGTCGGAGCTGCCCTTCATTGAGGCTAGTTCTCGCTGCGTTCCCAGCGGCCATTGCTGTCAAGGCGCAGCTCCCGTCGGAGCTGCCCTTCATTGAGGCTCGAAGACGACGGAGCCGCTGTCGCCAGGGAATGCCGTCGCAGCTCCCGTCGGAGCTGCCCTTCATTGAGGCTCGGTCGGCGGGGTCTCGAGGATGCGCACACGTTCGGTCGCAGCTCCCGTCGGAGCTGCCTTTCATTGAGGCGGGCACCACCCGGCCGGCGGCAGCATGCTGACCACGTCGCAGCTCCCGTCGGAGCTGCCCTTCATTGAGGCCGGATCCGAGGCGACATCCCCGAACCCGACGAGTACGTGTCGCAGCTCCCGTCGGAGCTGCCCTTCATTGAGGCGCCTACGCCAATCAAGGCTGCCGCTGTGTGCCATGCCAGGTCGCAGCTCCCGTCGGAGCTGCCCTTCTTTGAGGCATGTTGGCGATGTCAACGACGGCTGAAAATTTCGGAGCGTTGACAGGTCCATGCCACATTGTGTGGCTCAGCGGCTGCTTTGCGGCGTTGCCACGGTTCGACCGCTGTTTATTGGCCTCGCTGAGCCTGACGGTGGCACTGCCGGCGTGTACGCAGACCGCAGCGGGGCGTGTCGGATGCTCGATCGCCTCGATGGCTGCGACGGTGATCATCCAGCGGCTTGTCGCTGGAGCCGGCTCGCCATCGTGCGGCTTCTTGCGGTGCGCGCCGAACTTGCAGTACGGCGCCCCAGCCACCGGGTTCAGGAGTATACGCCCGCGACGTAGATGTCCACGCAAGGTCGATGAGCCGGGCCTGTCGTCAGTATCGTCAGGCAACCGATTTGTCACGTATAGAACCTCCCATGACATCGTATTGGTCAATGCCGGAACCCAAGGACATATGGAGTGGCCTGTGAGCGTTGGCGTCCGGCCGCTGGCCCGGCTCGATGGCAGGTCGACTCGCTGGGGCGGCTTTGGATTCCTGCGGCCGCATTGACGTGGCTGTGGTGCGGAAGCTCTGCTCGGGCCGTTCAGGGGTGCGGCGGTACTACGATCTGTTCACCCGGAGCTAGGAGCGAGACGTGCGTGAGCTGCGAGACGGGATCAAGCAGAGTGTCGAACGGCTGGAGAGGTTTCGCCGCCATCCGCAGCGGCTCGGCGAGCAGAACACGAAGGCGAGCCTGATCGAACCGATCATCGATGCCCTTGGCTGGGATGTCTACGACCCGGATGAGGTCCACCGTGAGTATCGGCGCCGCACAACCGATAACCCGGTGGACTATGCCCTCCTGCTCCTGCGGACGCCACGGCTGTTCATCGAGGCGAAGGGGCTCGGCGAGAATCTCGACGATCCGCGGTGGGCGAACCAGACGATCAGCTACGCCGCCGTTGCTGGTGTCGAGTGGGTTGCGCTGACCGATGGCGCTGAGTGGCGCGTCTACAACGCTCATGCGCCGGTGCCCATCGAACAGAAGCTTTTCCGCGCCGTCCGCGTCGACTCCGATCCCGAGGTCGCGATGGAGTTGCTCAGCCTGTTGAGCAAGGAGAACATGCGCGAGAACCGCATTGAGGAGATGTGGAAGAGTTTCTTCGTCGACCGCCAGGTCTACGCCGAGTTGACGAAGCTGTTCGCGGCCGGCGAGCCTGCCGCAGACCTCGTGGAGCTGCTCGATCGGCGGCTCCCGAAACTCAACGGAGATGCGATCCGGTCCAGCCTGGCACGGGCCCGGGCGACATTTGATTTTCCGGTCGCCGCAAGTCCATTGTTCCCGACTTCAGTTGACCCGGCGGAGGTGAGCTCGTCTCCTGCCCCGACGCCGGTGGGGCCGACGATGACGGTTTCGTCTGCGGCGCGATCTTCCTCTGCGCCAAGGCGACGGGTCGGTCCGGAGGAGCGCAAGCTCCGTGTCTCGGACCTGATCGCGGCAGGGCGGCTACGACCAGGCGCCATCCTCTACGGTGACTATCTGGGTATCACCTATCGTGCCGAACTACTCGGGGACGGTAGCGTTCGCTACGGCGGCCAGGTGCACAAATCGCTGTCGGCGGCCGGCGCGGCCGTCAAGACCGAAGTGCGCGGGCAGGACGCGGCGGCCTCGGTCATCGCAACCGACGGTATGGATTTCTGGCGGGCCGAGGACTCAAGGAGCGGAGACGTTGTGACGATCAAGGAAATCCGGCGCAGGATCGCTCACGGCGCCTAGTTTCCTGATCCGCCCGCCGGGCCGTGCCAGAGTCGCCCACGAGCCGGCCGCCGAGCGTGGTCGGTCGGCACTGCCGGCTCACCAGCAGAGGTGGTAGCGACCTGCTGCCCGGCGCCGGGAAGGGTGCGATCCGTATGGTGCATCGCCCGCTCCCGCTTGCGGGCTTCGCCTGCTGCGCCCGCCCGCACCTCCCGAAGAGCGCGGCGCTGACCGGATGGTTGCCGCTGATGATCTTGGTCAGGGTGCAGCATCTTTGCCCGAATCGCCACGTGCGCGTGTGCGACCAGCGCGACGTCCCTTCCGGTCGCCCCGTTCCCGGCGGTCGGGGTCAGGAACGGGGCGAGCGGCCGAGTTCGGCCGGGAACCTGGTCAGCCGCGGGTGCGGGGCCGCGCCGGGGGCGTGATCCGGACCCGCTCGGTCTCGGGGCGGGCCTCGATGTCGGCGAGTTGCCCGGTCACCGTCTGGCGCAGGTCCTCGTAGTCGTGGAACGAGTAGTCGTTGAACAGGGTGTAGCCGGCCCACATCAGGTTGGCGCAGACCTGCGGGGGGACCTTGCCCGTCGCCGCGCCCATGCCGACCAGCGCCACGGACCGGATGCTGCCCGGCTCCCGCGAATTCTGCATGTGGATCGCCTGGAACGCGGCGGCGCAGGCCAGGGCCACGTTCAGCGTCTCGCGCACGTTCTCCACCGAGTGTTCCATCGTCGGCGTCGAGATCAGGAACCTCGGGTTGGCCGCGCCGGACGGCACGCACACGGCGCTGCCGATCGGCAGCGAACCGCCGAACTCGTCGCGGATCGCCCGCTGCACGCGCAACTGGATCCCCGCGCCGAGGTGGCGCTTGACGACCGCGTCGACCCCGCCGTCCATGCGGCCGTGCGAGTTGGTCGGGCTGACCCAGGCGTCGACGTGCTGGTTGACGATCGAGCCCTTGACGATCTCGACCTCGGCGGTGTCGGCGAACGCCGACGTCCACGCCTGGACGACCTTTGCGTTGACGTCGCTCAGCACGACCCTGAGCTGCGGCTGGGCGTGGTTGACGGTCATGGGCGCACTCCGATCCAGAGAAAGAGGGCCTTCGGCGGCATGAACATACCGGGGCCGTGCGAGCCGAAAAATTGTCGGAGGTCGGTGTTACTGTGCCATGCCGTCGACCCTCCACCGCCCAATTCCGGGAGTCCACGATGAGCGACAGCACCGCCCCGACGCCCGCCGATCCCGCCGATCCGCTGGCGCTCGCCGAGCTCTTCACGGGCGGCGGTGAGCCGTGGCTGCCGCTGCTGAAGCCCGTCATCGAGGCGCAGCCGGCCGCGGCCACGTTCATGGGCCCGGGCCGCAGCCCGCAGGTGGTGCCGGTCCGGGAGCTGACCTTCCAGGCGCTCAAGCCCAACCCGCCGCACAAGTGGAAGGTCGTCGTCTTCGGCCAGAATCCCTATCCGCGGCCGGAGAGCGCCACCGGCATCGCCATGTTCGACAACACCTTCCACGACTGGGCCGACAGCCAGTTCGGCCGGGTCGTCAGCATCCGCTGCATCATCAAGGCGGCGGCGATGTGGAAGTACGGCATCGCGAAGAAGACGCCGATCGCCGACATCCGCGCGCTGCTCAAGGAGCACGACACCGTGCAGCCGCCGGAATGGTTCCAGGCGATGCTCACGCAGGGCGTGCTGCTGTTGAACGCGTCGCTCACCGCCAGCGGCGACGGGGCGATGGCCACCGACCAGCACACCGCCTTCTGGCGGCCGGTCGTCGAGAAGCTCGTCGAGGAGATCCTCAAGGCGAAGCAGGACGCCGCCGAGGAGGACCGGGGTGTGGTGTTCGCGTGGTGGGGCGCGCACGCCCGCAACCTGAAGAACATCGTGCTGCGCCTCCAGAAGAAGTACCCCGCGGTGGAGGTCCGGCACATCGACCACCCCAACCCGGCGGCGCAGGGCGACGTCTTCTGCGACGGGGAGCACTTCGCCGTGGTCAACGCGGCGCTCGCCGCGCTCGGTGCCGGGGAGATCGACTGGTTGCCCAGCAAGGGCTGGAATAGTCAGGACGGGGGCACCGCCGACCGCATGGGTGCGTTCATCGCCTCCACGATGGAGTTGCACAAGCTCTATCTGGAGCGGCTCGCCAGCGTCAAGGACGAGGGCCTCGTCCTGCCCGCGATCACGGGCGTGTTCGACACCCCGCTCATGGACTTCCGTGCGGCGATCGCCCCGGCGGCCAAGATCTTGTCGGGTCTCGACTGGCACGTGGAGCAGTCGCATGAGTTCGGCCGGGCGCAGGCCGACACGGCGGGTGACGCGGTCGGCGGCCTGTCCGCCGACGAGGTCGCCGCGCTGTATCTCTACACGTGCGAGTCGGCGTTCTACCGGCAGATCAACGCCACCCTGCGCGACCCGGACCGGAGCAGGATCGTGCCCTATCTGCCTTATCTGCGGCTGCTGTTCTCGGCCGTGTCGCGGCTGCCCGCCCGCACCGAGCCGCTGTGGCGCGGGGTGTCGTTGGACCTGCGGTCGCAGTATCCGCTCGGCCAGACCGTGACGTGGTGGGGTGTGTCGTCGTGCACGTCGAAGCTCGGCGTGGCTCAGGCGTTCCTCGGCAGCCGCGGCAAGCGGACGCTCTTCGAGGTGCTCCCGGTGCGGGCCGTCGGCATTCGCCGGTTTTCCGCGTTCACCGGCGAGGAGGAGTACATCCTCCCGCCGGGCACCCAGTTGAAGGTGACCGAGGTGAAGGCCGAGCGCGGCAGCCTGTGCACCGTCCGGCTGACGGAGCTTGAGGAGCAGCGACTGGTGGCGTGAGCAGGGCGAATGCCGGGACGTAGGGCGACCTGAAGGAAACCGTAAGGCCGGCCCGGCAGCCTTGTCGGCATCAGGGCAGGCGGAAACGGGCCGCCGGCGGGATCGACGGGAGTGTGGCAATGCGCAAGATCATCGAGTCGACGTTCGTGTCCTTGGACGGGATCATCGACGACACTCGGCCGTCCACGGCCTCCCGCGCAGAGCCGCAGCACTGGGGCCAGCCGTACTGGGACGAGGACCACAACAACTACGCCATGAAGCTGATGTCCGGCGTGGACGCCATGCTGACGGGCCGGGTGACCTACGAGGCCTTCGCGGAGGCGTGGTCGGGCCGGGACGGCGAAGCTGCCGAGTTCATGAACAACATGCCGAAATACGTGGCGTCGCGGACGCTGACCGAGACCACCTGGAACGCCACGCTGATCAAGGGGGACGTGGCCGAGGAGGTCGCGAAGCTCAAGGAGCAGCCCGGCGGCAACATCCTGAAGTACGGCACCGGCGAGCTGGACCGCACCCTGGTGGAGCACGGCCTCGTCGACGAGTTCCACTTCTGGTACTTCCCGGTCGTCGTCGGCGCCGGCAAGCACCTGTTCGAGGGTGCCGGGTTCGACACCACCCACCTGAAGCTGGCGGAACTGCACCGGTTCGACTCCGGGATCGTCATCCACGTCTACGTCCCGAAGTAGACGCTCAGGCCCGGTCCCCGTCCACCAGGGACCGGGCCTCCTCGGGCGTGCGCTCACCGCCGCGCGCGAACAGGTCGGCGAAGCCGGGCTCGGCGGCGCGGGCCGCGGCCGTGATCCGGTCCACCTCCTCCCGCTCCGACACCGACATCGGCTGACCGTTCTTCTGCCGCACGGCGTCGGCGGTCCCGAGCAACTGCGCGGCCAGGCCGGGGCGCCCGTCGAGGACCAGGGCGTCGGCCAGGCCCACCAGCGCCCACGCCAGGCCGGCCGGGGCGCCCTGCTCGCCGAACACGTCGAAGGCCTCCCGGTGCCAGGTCAGCGCCGCCACCGGATCGTCGCGCCGCCCGGCCAGGAACCCCAGCTCGGCCAGCACCATCGACAGGTGGGGCGGGTGACTGTCGGCGGTCTGCTGCTGCCGGGCCGACGTCAGCAGCCACCGCAGGTGCTCCTCGGCCGCGTCCAGCCGGCCGGACCGGCGGGCGGCGAACGCCAGGCTGATCGTGGCGAACACCTCGCTCACCCGGAGCCCCTGCTCGGCGGCGAGCCGCTTCGCCCGTTCGCCGTACTCGTAGGCGTGCGCGTAGTCGCCGACCTGCACCGAGATCCACGCCAGCCAGCCCAGCCGGCCGGCCACGTCGGACCACAGCCCCAGGTCCTCGGCGATCCGCAGGCCGTCGCGGCTCAGCCGGGCCGCCTCCGCGTGGTCGCCGGTCATGTCCGCCAGACCGATCAGCCAGTCGGTCGCCTGGAGCACACCCCAGTCGTCACCCAGCTCGCCGAACAGTTCGGCGCTGCGCCGGGCGTCGTGCTCCAGAGCGCCCTGGTCACCCCGGATGTGAGCGAGCATGGCCCGGATGCCCAGCACCGCGGCCTCACCCCAGCGGTCCCCGGTGGCGCGGAACGTCTCCAGCGCCCGATCCAGCAGCTCGCCGGTGGCCGTCACGTCGCCGAAGTCGATGATCGAGGCCGCGAGGAACCACTCGGCCCGGGCGCGGCCGGCCGGATCCGCCGTCCGGTCGTACCGCTGCAGCACCTCGAACGCGCGCTCCGGCCCGGCCTGCCCCTGCCGGATCGCCAGGCCGGCCTCCCAGGCCTCGACGGAGGAACGGAGGGTGGCGGGTGCCTCGCCCGGCACGGCCAGCGCGCCGGCCAGCGCCCGGCGCGCCTCGGTGAGGCGGCCGCGGAGGAACCAGTACCAGACCAGCGTTTCGGCCAGCCGCAGCGCCGGCCCGGCCGCGCCCGCCCGGCGGAACGTCTCCAGGGCCACCCGCAGGTTCGCGGCCTCGGCGTCCAGCCGGTGCAGCCACTCCCGCTGGCCGGGCCCGCGTAGCCGCGGCCCGGCCAGCTCCGCCAGGGCCAGATAGTGGTCGGCGTGGCGGCGCCGCAACTCGTCCTCCTCGCCGGCCTCGCGCAGCCGGTCCAGGCAGTACGCGGACACCGACTCCAGCAGCCGGAACCGGGGCCCGTCGGTGCGCGTCACCAGCGAGCGGTCCACCAGCCCGGCCAGCACGTCGAGCACCTCGCCGCCGCACACCGCCTCGGCCGCGGCGAGGGTGCACCCGCCGGCGTGCACGGCCAGCCGGCGCAGCACGGCCCGCTCGTCCTCGGCCAGGAGCTGCCAGCTCCAGTCGATCACCGCGGCCAGGGTGCGCTGCCGTTCGGGCGCGTCGCGTGGTCCGTGGCGCAGCAACCCGAACCGGTCCCGCGGCACCCGCAGCCGGGTGGCCAGCTCGGACACGCCCAGCGCGGGCACCCGCGTCGCGGCCAGCTCCAGCGCCAGCGGGATGCCGTCGAGCCGCCGGCAGATCTCGGCCACGACCGCAAGACCGGTCGCGGTCTCCGGCGCCGAAGCCAACCCGGCCCGGGCCAGGAAGAGTTGTACCGCGGGCGAGCGGGCCAGCCGGCCCGGGTCGTCGGTGTCGGGGACGTCCAGCGGCGGCAGCTCCCAGCGGGCCTCACCGCGCAGCCGCAGCGGCTCCCGGCTGGTGGCCAGCACCCGCAGGCCGGACGCGACCGGCAGCAGCTCGCCGAGCAGCCCGGCCATCCGCTCGACCACGTGCTCGCAGTTGTCCAGCACCAGCAGCGTCCGGCGGTCCCCCAGCGCGGTCGCCAGGCGATCGCCCGCCGGTTCCGAACCGCCCGGCGGATCCGGGATGGACAGCGCGGCCAGGACCGGCTCGGCCGGGTCGCCCTGCCCGTCCCAGGCGGTGAGGTCGACGAGCCACGCGCCGCCCGGATACGTCTCGGCGACGGCGTGGCCGACCGCCACGGCCACGCTGGTCTTGCCGACCCCGCCAGGGCCGGTGAGCGTGACGAGCCGGCCGGACGCCAGCAGCTCCCGGATCCGCCGCACCGCCGGTTCGCGGCCGATCAGGCCGGTGACGGGTGCCGGCAGGTTGGTGATCGGCCGCTGGTTCGCCGGTGCCGGCGGGTCCTCGGCGGGGTCACCGGCCAGGAGGGCGCGGTGGAGCGCGGCGAGCTCCGGGCCGGGGTCGAGGCCGAGCTCGTCGGCGAGCTGCTGCCGCAACTGGTGGAAGCTGTCGAGGGCCTCACTCGTCCGGCCGGCGCGATGCAGGGCGCGCATGTGGGCGGCCCGCAGCCGCTCCCGGTACGGGTGCAGGGTCACCTGCTCGCCCAGCTCGCCGGCCAGCTCGCGGTGCTCACCCAGGTCCAGCCGGGCCTCCGCGTGTGCCTCGACGGCGGCCAGCCGCTGCTCCTCCCACCGGGCCGCGGCCGCGCGGGCGAACTCCTCGTCGGCGAAGTCGGCCAGGGCCGGACCGCGCCACAGGCCCAGCGCCTCGGCCAGCAGCCCGGCGCGGGTCCGGGGGTCGCCGGCCGTCTGCGCCGCATCGTTCAGGAGCGCTGTGAACCTCGCGGCGTCGACGGCCTCGGGCGCGGTCCGCAGCGCGTAGCCGGGGGCCTGGGACACCACGAGGTCCCGCCCGCCCGACTCGGCCCCTTCGAGAGCGCGGCGCAACTGGGAAACCCGCACGTGCAGCGCGGCGCCGGGGTCGGCGGGGGCCGCCTCACCCCACAGCGACTCGACCAGCCCGTCGACGGACACCGCACGGCCTTCGTGAACCAGGAGCGCGGCGAGCAGCGCCCGGACCTTCCGCCCGGGAACCGTGACCGGTTTACCCTTGTCGGTCCACACTGCCAGCGGCCCCAGCGCCCCGAATCGCACGCCCCCAGGCTACTGTCCATCTGCTGTCAGCCGCCCCGGAGCACCTGTTCACGCCGGCGGCGTGCAGCCGTGGGGGCACGCTGCGGGGGCGGATGTCGTGGTGGAAGTACGGCACGACGGCGGTGAAGACCGGTGCCACGAACGCCACGGTGGTGTCGAGGCTGATCACCTCGCTGCCGATGAACTCGAGCACATGGTGCCAGCCGAACAGGCCGGCGTGATCGCTCCGATGCCGGTCACCGGCAGCCTTCCGTACATTGCGCTCCTTTCCCGGGGTCGGTGGTTGGCGACCGTCGCGCCCAGCACGTCGAACAACACCACCGCGCTATGTACTGTGCCGGCAGCGGGCTCCTTGGAATGTGACTCAACGCCGATCGGGTGAGCTGCGCCAAACGTTCCTCCGGCTAGGTTCGGCAATTGCTCGAAGTCTTCGGGCAGCAGGTCGAGCAGGAGTTCTCGATCCCGTCGCCAATGCACTTGATCACGATCGGGCATCGGTAACTCAGTTGCGGATGGCTCTGCCGAAGGATCGCCCAGAGCGCCCCGAGTCGCAGCGGGCAAAATTCACCACTTTTCGCTGAGAATCCGGCCGTCGTCGTTCGCCACGTGACTCGCCACGGTGCTGCGAACTCGCCAGTTCAGCCGCGAAGCGACAGATCCCGCAGTCGTCGCCGGTTACGAGGTTCCCGCATAGCGCTGGAGTTCGGTTTCGTCGTATATGTCCGCCATCGTCGTTACGTTCGCCCCTCGCCAAGCGCTGGGGCTTATCTGTCTGTGACGATCCGGTTATTGTGAGTATTCCCAAGAGAAAGAGAGGGCCTCATGCCGTTGTCAGTAACAGATCTCGCGACGCTCGGGGACGCGCCGATCACGATTCAATCGACGTTCTTTCCGAATGTATATCTGCGCATGGACGGCACCGGGGTGACGACCTTCGCCGGCTCTGGCGGTGGGACGGTCAACTGCCAATTCGGCGCGGGGCCCTACGAGAGGTTCAAGCTTCACCCGCAGGCGGACGGTTCGTTCTCCTTCGAGTCGGCGACGGCCTTTCCGAATGTGTATCTGCGCATGGACGGCGCCGGGTTGCCGGCCATCACCTCGGGGCCCGGCGGTGGGACGGTCAACTGCCAATTCGGCGCGGAGCCCTACGAGAAGTTCAAGCTTCACCCGCAGGCGGACGGTTCGTTCTCCTTCGAGTCGGCGACGGCCTTTCCGAATGCGTACCTGCGCATGGTCGGCTCCGGGGTGACGGCCGCCACCGACTCCGGCGGTGGGATAGTCAACTGCCAGTTCAACGCCAACGGCGGCGGCCACGAAAAATTTATTCTCAACGTGGCCCGCTAGCCACGGCCCCGGCAAGATGATGGAATATCCTGATCGGACGGTCTCTGCTGGGACGTGCCGGGCGCGGTGATTGGCAGGTAGGACGGGCACGGCTTCCTGATCATTTGGGTGTCGAAGCCAACGATCGCGCTGGAAGGCTGTGCCTGCGCCTATCTTCTCCGGTTGGATAGCGGCCCGTTGGGTGCGGGAGCGACAGCGCGAACGCGGGAGGGCGCGCCGGTCGCTGGCGTCAAAGTGCGCGGTCTCGGGGGGTGAGATTCCGCACGTTTCGCGGGGTGAGGATCCGGGTAACGGTGGAGTTCGATGACGATCGGCACAATGGAAGGTCGGCATGGACAAAGCGGTGCTGAACAGGGAAGGAACGACGCGAGAGGAGGCCGCCGGCGTGAGGTCGGCCGAGCAGCAGGACGACCCGATGGCGTGGTTGTTCCTGGAATCTGACAAGGTGACCGGCCCGCTCGCCGACGAGCGGTTCATCCTGTAGCACCGCCCCTGCGAGGAGCGCCTGACCCCATCTTCCTGCGTCGATCTTGGAGTTGTGGTTCGGACTTGTACCGATATTCACCGGCGATCCGGGCACTTCGACCTGCTGCGAGTCGCAGGCCGAGTGGGCTTTGCCCGCGCTGACGAACAGGCTCCGGCAGGAGTCCGGCGGGTCCACGTTCGGGGCCCCGGGCCAAGATCGAATGCGTGGTCTCGACCAGCCGCACTGGACGGGGCTGGCCCTCAGTGGACCAGCCCCATCCAGTCAGCACGCCGTTCGCGCGCTGCCGACCATGGTGGAGCCCGGTTCAGCGAACCACCGTCACGACACCCGTGTCGAGGTCGTAGCGGGCGCCGACGACCGCGGTGCGCCCGGCGCGCACGGCCGCCCGGATGATCTCGCTGCGTGCCTGCGCCGCGGCCACCTGCGCGCGGATGTTCGCGTTGACCGCGTTCTCTACGGCGTTCGGGCCGGTGCCCGCGTACGGCTCGACGATCGGCCGCAGCGCATCGACGATCGCGCCGATGTGACCCGGCGGGGTGCTGCCGGTTTCGATGGCCGACAGGGTGGCGGCGACGGCGCCGCACCGCTCGTGGCCAAGCACCACGACGATCGGCGGGGCGAACTCCTCGATGGCGTACTCCATACTCCCCAGCATCAACTCGTTGACGATGTTGCCGGCGACCCGGTCGTCGAAGAGGTCGCCGATTCCCTGATCGAACAGGATCTCGGGGGAAACCCGGGAGTCGGCGCAGCCGAGCAGTACCGCGAACGGGTGCTGGCCGGCGGCCACCTCCCGCAGCCGATCCAGCGACTGATGCGGGTGCCGCGGGTGGCCGGAGGTAAACCGATGATTGCCCGTGAGCAGGCGGGCGAGCGCCTGCTGCGGCGTGTGAACCTCCGGGTCGCCGCCGCTGGTGTGGGCGGAAGCGGCGGCCGGGAACGCGAAGGCGCCGGCGGTGAGGCCGGTTGCGGTCAGCAGCGCGCGCCGACCGAGGGTGAGGTCTGACATCGAACTCCTTAAATTTGTTGGTACGCGCAATCTTCATCACCGGCGGCGCCGGGACTTGATGGGCGTCCATCAATGTAATGCAGCTCACAGTCGCGTATCCACCCAGGGCGAACGTAGAGCCGGGGCCGGGCTGGCCGGGGTATGGCACCACTCCCGGGCGTACTGGTTCTTCGGTCACGCCCGCTGGTGTGTCACGCCGGTCAGCACCGCACTGACCAGGCTGGTCGTGTCCCACCTGCTGCCCGGTGACGCCCCGGTACTCATCGCCGTGGACGACACCCTGTTCCACCGCTCGGGCCGCAAGGTCCACGCCACCGCCTGGCACCACGACGGCGCCGCCACCGGGCCGCGGCGCAACAAGGTCGCCTGGGGCAACAACTGGGTGATCGCCGCCATCGTCGTCACCCTGCCCTTCCACGACCGGCAGGCTGACCGGCCGGTCAGCCTGCCGGTGGCCTTCGCCCTGTGGACCAAGGGCGGCCCCACCAAACAGATCCTGACCTGCCGACTGATCACCACCATCGCCGCAGCCGCCGACCGGCCCGACCGGCGACAGTTCTCGGTCGGCGCCGCGCTCCGGCCGGTCGGGCTGGTCGAAACCGCATGAACCGCCGACCGGCGGGCCCGGCTCGTCCTGCTCGGCGCCGCCCTCTTCACCGGCCTCCTCGCCCTGGTCACCTGGCAGGCGCTGTGCGGGCAGCCGCTCATCCACCCGGACGCGCTCACGCTGACCGCTGCCGGTCTCCTCGCCGCGGCAGGCGCGGGCGGGACCGCCGCGATCCTTCGATGAGACCCTATCGTGGAGCCGTGCTCACCCGGATGTTCGACGAGCGATACGCCCTGGCCAGGCTGCTCCTGCACGCGTTGTGCGGCGTCGGATACCTCCTGCTGCTGCGCAACCCGGCCGAGCCGCGCAACTGGGTCGACTGGGCCGCCGATCTCACCGAGTTCGCGCTCATCCCGCTGTGCGCCCGCTTCCTGTTCGCGGGCGCACTCGCGCAGTCCGCGGTCCTCGCGGTCGCCGCGCTGTGCGGCGAAGGACAGACGGTCATCCCCACGGTCGGGTCGAGCTGGGCCGCACTGGAGCTCGCGCTGCACAGCCCCGGCCCGAAGCTGTGGATCGTCACCGCCGCGCTCTTCGGCGTGAACTATGCCGACGACTGGCGGAAACTGCCCGGCGAGGCACTCGGCGTCACGTACAACATCCTCATCCTCGTCGGCGTCCCGGTGCTGTTCGGCGCGAACATCCGCGCCACGCGGCAGCTAGCCCGGCAGGCCGAGGCCAGGGCCACGGAAGAGGCGCGGCGACGGCTGTCCGAGACCCGGGCGGCGCGGGCCGACGAGCGCACCGCCATCGCCCGGGAGCTGCACGACGTCGTCGCGCACCACGTCGCCTCGATCGTCCTGCGGGTCGGGGCGGCCCGGCACGTGCTGACCGGCGGCGGCGCCCGGCCCGACCCGCGCACCGTCGCGGTCCTCGACGACGTGCACACCACCGGTACCGCCGCGCTCGCCGACCTCCGGCAGCTCGTCACCGTGCTGCGCGCCCCCGAGGCCGTCACCGCCGCGGGATCCCCCGCCGTCGTGTCGATCGAGCCGGCGTCGTTGCCCGCCGCGCTCGAGGCCGCCGCCGACCGGGCCCGGCAGACCGGCGTGACGGTCGACGCCGACATCGATCCGGAGGTGTCCACATTGGATGCGGTACGGGGCCTGGCCGTGCTCCGGCTGACCCAGGAGGCCCTGACGAACGTCGCTCGGCACGCCGGCCCGGCCGCGCGCGCCCGGCTCGTCGTGCGGATGCGGGACCGGGCCGTGGAGTGGTCGGTGACCGACGACGGCGGGTCCGGCCCCGTGTCGCGGGCGGTCGGCGCGCACGGCGCGGCGGAGGCGGTCCAGCCGCCCGCGGCGGTGGCGCTGCCCGGTCTGACCGCCCGTGAGCGCGACGTGCTCGCCCTCGTGGGTGCGGGGCTGTCGAACCAGGAGATCGCCGACCGCCTGCACGTGGGTGTGACGACGGTGAAGACCCACATCGCCGGGCTGATGACCAAGACCGGCGCGCCGAACCGGGTGCGCCTGGCGATCCTGGCCGTCCAGAGCGGCGGCCCCGCCACGGGTTGACCCCGCCTCCACCGACGGGAGACCCACCAAGGTTAACTTCGGTGAGTGGCGCGTGAGCTGCGGATCCGGGTCGTTCGCCGGAGCCGGGACGGCGTGGCCTCCGGGGCCTGCGCTCCTACACCAATTGGTGTACACAGACTCGGCCGGAGCATTCCCGGTGGCAGGGTGTCCTGGGCTCTCGCGCGGGGCTAGCTTGGTCCGGCATGGAGCATCGCTGCGGCAGGCATGTGGTCCTGGCCAACCCGGCCTCGCGCATCCCGATCTGGATGGACTGCGCCGTGCATCGGTACACGCCGGTCCAGATCCAGCGCCGCTTCTCAGACATCGTGGCGCTGGAGTTCTCCGGCGAGGAACTGCTGCAGCTCGGCTGGATCGTCGAGCACGGGATGCTGTAGCCCCGGCCCGGGCTACCGGATCAGCAGCCCTGGATACAGCAGGGCCAGCTCGTTCGGATACACGGCGATCAGCCGCAGCTCGTCATCGGTGAGCGGGCGGCCGGTCGCCGCGTTGCAGAGCTGGACCAGCCTGAACGTCAGTTGTTCGTCCGTCACCTCGACTCCCAGGTCGTCGAATACATGCCGGAAGCCGGCCAGTCCGCCGTATTCGCCGGTGAGGACGATCCGGCCGGCGCGGGCGTGCCGGTCGTGCGGGAACGGTCCCAGCTCCTCGTCGTCGTACAGCTCGTAGTTGCGGTGGTCCTTGAGCGCGCCGTCGGCGTGGATACCGGACTCGTGGGCGAACGCGTTGGGCCCGACACCCGGCTGGTGGTTGGGCAGCGGCTGGCCGAACGCGTACGACGCCCACCAGGCGAACCGCCGCGCCCAGGTCAGGTCGAGCGGATCGCCGATCTCGGCGCCGGCTGGCACGCCGAATCCGTGCCGCAGGGCCAGGATGCACGAGACGAGGTCGGCGTTGCCGGACCGTTCGCCGATGCCGTTGACACAGGTGTTGATCCAGGCGTCCTGTCCCGCGTCGAGGTTGCCGAACGCGCCGGCGAGCGAGTTGGCCACCGCCATGCCGAGGTCGTTGTGGCAGTGCGTCTCGATGGGCATGCCGACGGTACCGGCGAGCTTCGCGAACCGTTCGCCGATGCGTCCGGGGGTGTCGCCGCCGATCGTGTCGCAGTACCGCAGGCGGTCGGCGCCCGCCTCGCGCGCCGCGATCGCGAACTCGGTGAGGAACCCGTCGTCGGTGCGTGAGCCGTCCTCGGCGTTGACGCCGACGGTCTGCGCGCCGGCGGCCTTCGCGGTGCGGACCGCCTCGACCGTCTCGCGGATGAGCGCCGGCCGGTCGAGCCGGCCGCGGAACTTGTTCCGCAGCATCTGGTCGGACGTGGAGATCGACAGGTTGTAGTGCTTGAGGCCGAGCGTGGCGGACCGCTCGACGTCGGCGGCCACGGCCCGGCACCAGCCGGACAGGCGTAGCCCGCCGAAGGCGCCGGCCTGCTCGAGCGCGGTCTGGGCGCGGATGTACGGCACCTCGTGGAACAGGAACGGGAAGCCGATCTCGGACTGGGCCACCCCGAGCCGGCCCAGGTAGAAGTTGACCATCGTCTTGCCGAACTTGGACAGCCCGGTCCGGGCGGTCTGGACTCCGTCGCGGTTGGTGACGTCGAGGAAATGGATCAGCGGCATGCGTTCAGGTTGACTGTCGTGCTCATCATGTGTCAACGTTGACGAAAGTCAACCTACATGGCCGGAGGGGTGGCGTTGAGCAGGTGGATGAGCGTCGAGGACGCGGCCCGGCGGCTGGGTGTGAAGACCGCCACCGTCTACGCCTACGTCAGCCGGGGCGTGCTCACGCGGCGCCGCGGCGACGACGGGCGCAGCCTCTTCGACGCCGAGGAGGTCGAGCGGCTCGCGCTGCGCGGCCGGCCCCGCCGCTCCGGGCGCCACCCCGAGTTGGTCATCGAGTCGGCCGTCACCCTGCTCGGCGGCGACCGGCCCTTCTTCCGGGGTCGTGACGCCACGGTACTCGCCGACACCTGGCACCTGGAACACGTCGCCGGCTGGCTGTGGACGGGCAAGGACCACGATCATGTGGACCGCTGGGCGGCGGCACCGGAGGCCGTCGCCGCGGCCCGGGCGGCGCAGGCGGGGCTGCCGGCCTCCGTGCTGCCGCTGGAGCGCCTGCAGGTGATCGTCGCCGCCCTCGCCGCCGCGGATCCCGTGCGGCTGACGCTGGACCCGGCGGCGGTCGCGCTCATCGGCCAGAGCATCGTGGCCGGGCTCGTCGACGCGTTGCCCGGCAGCGTTCCCCGACCTGTCGCCGGCGGACCGGTCGCCGGGCGGCTGTGGGCGAAGCTCGCCGCCCCGGACGCCGCCCCGGCGCTCGCCGACGCCCTGCGTTTCGCGACGGTGCTCCTCGCCGACCACGAACTGGCCGCCTCGACCCTCGCCGCGCGGGTCGCCGCGTCCGTACGCGCCGACCCGTACGCGGTGGTCGCCGCCGGCCTCGGCGTCGTCAGCGGTGCGCTGCACGGCGGGGCCTCACTCGGTACCGAGGCGATGCTCGCCGAGACGTCCGAGCCGGCACAGGCGTCCGCCGTGATGGGGCAGCGCCTCCGGCAGGGGGAGCGGGTGCCGGGGTTCGGGCACGCCGTCTACCGCTCCGGCGACGGCCGCGCGACCGCGCTGCTCGAACGAATCCGGGCCGCCGTGCCCGGGCACTCGCGGCTCGCCGTCGCCGACGCGATCCTCGAGGAGGCCGGCCGGCGCCGCCTGCCCGACGTCAACGTCGACTTCGCGCTCGGGCTGCTGGCCCACCTCGCCGGCATGCCCCGCGGTGCCGGCGAGGCGATCTTCGGCATCGCGCGGACCGTGGGCTGGCTCGCCCACGCCATCGAGGAGTACGAGCGGCCGACGAAGCTCCGCCTGCGGGCCTCGTACACCGGGCCGTTGGCCTAGCACCACGAGTTGGCCTAGACGTAGAGCCTTCCCGCCGCCACGACCACCGCGGTGCCGGAAACCTCGATCCGCTCGATCCCGCCGGCCCGGTCGAGGGTGCCGTCCACGCGGGCGTGGATGGTCGACGGGCGGCCCATCTCGACGCCCTGGCGGACCGTGATCCGGGTGCCGAGCGGCACCCGGCCGTGGCGGGCGAGGTGCAGCGCCAGCGGGCCGGCCGCGGAACCGGTGCCCGCGTCCTCCGTCACGCCGTAGGCCGGCGAGAACATCCGGGTCCGCCACACCGCCGGGTCGCCGGTCGGGGCGAAGCAGTTCGCGGCCAGGTCCGGGTGGGTCGCCAGGGCGCGCAGGTCGACCCGCAGGCCCGCCAGCGCCGCCTCGCCGTCGAGGCCGACGAACACATGGCGCGGGCCGTTGCGGTACACCTCGACCGGGAGCGTCGACACGGGCACGTCGAGCGCGTCGAGCAGCTCGTCCGCCCGGTCGTACGGCTCCCACACCGGGATCGGCTGGAGCATCCGCGCGCCCCAGACCCGCCGGCCGCCGTGCCGCCCGCGGTGCAGCCGGAACGGCACGACCCCCATCCCCGTCTCCATCCGCAGCTCCTCGCCGTGCGTGCCGGGGTGCCCGGTCTCGGCGAGGACCACCGCCGTGCCGAACGTGGGATGGCCGGCGAACGGCAGCTCGCCGATCGGCGTGAAGATCCGCACCCGGACGTCGCCGCCGGCGGCCGGGGGCAGCACGAAGGTCGTCTCCGACAGGTTCATCTCGCGGGCGATGCGTTGCATGCGCCCGGCGGAGAGCCCGGTCGCGTCGAGCACGACGGCGAGCGGGTTGCCCGCCAGCGCGGTTTCCGTGAACACGTCTGCGATCACATACCCGTACACGGCGTCACCGTATCCATCCGGCGGGTGCGTGGGACACTGCCAGAACGAGTAGGGGCCGGTGGCGCGGCGTCCCGGCCGATACAGTCGTTGAGGTGACCACGGACAACCCGTTCCCCGCAGAAAACCCGTTCGCCGTCCCCAGCGAACTTCCCTACCAGCTCCCGCCGTTCGACCGCATCGAGATCGGGCACTACCTGCCCGCATTCGAGCGGGGCATGGCCGAGCAGCGCGCCGAGGCCGACGCGATCGCCGCCGACCCCGAGCCGCCGACGTTCGAGAACACCCTCGTGGCCCTCGAGCGCTCCGGACGGATCCTCCAGCGCGTCTCGGCCGCGTTTTTCAACGTGACCAGCTCCGACACCAGCCCCGAGCTCCAGGAGATCGAAAGCACCGTCGTGCCGCTGCTGTCGGCGCACAGCGACGCGATCATGCTCGACCGCAGCCTGTACCAGCGGATCCAGACGCTCTACGACCAGCGTGAGTCGCTCGGCCTCGACGCCGAGTCGAGCTGGCTGCTGGAGCGCTACCACACCGAGTTCGTGCGCGCCGGTGCCCGGCTCTCCGACGAGGAGCACGTGCGGCTGCGCGAGCTCAACGCGGCGCTGGCCGGCCTCGCCACCGACTTCGGCAACAAGGTGCGCGACGAGATGAAGGCCAGCGCGGTGGTCGTCGACGACGTCGCGGACCTCGACGGGCTGTCCGACGACGCGATCGCCGCCGCCGAGCAGGCGGCCCGCGACCGCGGCCTGGAGCGGGGCTACGTGCTCAACCTGATCCTGCCGACCGCGCAGCCGGCTCTCGCCTCCCTGCACAACCGGGACCTGCGGAAACGCCTGCACACCGCCTCCGTGACCCGGGGCGGCCGCGGCGACGAGCACGACACCACCGACCTGGTGCGGCGGATCGTCCGGCTGCGGGCCGAGCGCGCCCGGCTGCTCGGGTTCGAGCACCACGCCGCCTACCAGATCTCCGACAACACCGCGCGGACCGTGCGGGCCGTCGAGGAGATGCTGGCCAAGCTCGCCCCGGCGGCGGTCGCCAACGCGCAGACCGAGGCTGAGGACCTCCAGGCCGCCATCGGCCCGGAGATCACGCTCGAACCGTGGGACTGGGCGTACTACACCGAGCGGGTGCGCCGGGAGCGGTATGCGATCGACGAGACCGAGCTGCGGCCGTACTTCGAGCTGGAGCGCGTCCTGTGGGACGGGGTCTTCTTCGCCGCCGGCAAGCTCTACGGGCTGCGCTTCGAGGAACGGCCCGACCTGCCCGCCTACCATCCCGACGCGCGGGTCTTCGAGGTCCTCGACGATGACGGCAGCCCCCTCGGCCTCTTCATCGGCGACTTCTTCACCCGCACCTCGAAGCGCGGCGGCGCCTGGGCCAACGCGCTCGTGCCCCAGTCGCGGCTGTTCGGCACCGCGCCGGTCGTCGTGAACAACCTCAACATCAACCGGGCTCCGGAGGGCGAGCCGACCCTGCTGACGCTCGACGAGGTCCGCACGCTGTTCCACGAGTTCGGGCACGCCCTGCACACCCTGTTCTCGCAGGTGTACTTCCCGAAGTTCGCCGGCACACGGGTGCCGCGGGACTTCGTCGAGTACCCGTCGCAGGTCAACGAGGTGTGGATGCTCTGGCCGGAGGTGCTGGAGAACTACGCGGTCCACCACGAGACCGGTGACCGGCTGCCACAGGAGATCGTCGACCGGCTCCAGGCCGCGAAGCAGTTCAACGAGGGCTTCGCGACGACCGAGTATCTCGCGGCGTCGCTGCTCGACCTCGCCTGGCACACGCTGACCGTCGACGACCTCGACGCGATGGGCGACCAGCCGATCGACGTGCGCGAGTTCGAGGCGGCCGCGCTGGAGCGGGCCGGGGTCGCGGTGCCGTTCGTGCCGCCGCGATACCGCACGCCGTACTTCGCGCACATCTTCAGCGGCGCCGCGTACAGCGCCGGCTACTACTCCTACATCTGGAGCGAGGTGCTCGACGCCGACACCGTCGACTGGCTCGTCGAGGAGGGCGGGCTGCGGCGCGAGCTCGGCGACACGTTCCGCGAGGGGCTGTTGTCGAAGGGTGGCAGCGCGGATTCGATGCAGGTCTATCGCGCGTTCCGTGGTCGCGATCCGTTGATCGAGCCACTACTCAAGCGACGTGGGCTGATCGCCGTTTCTTAGGTTTTGTTCAAACAATGAGGTGAGAGAGGGATCCCGTCTTTCGGTACGGGCGCCACGTTCGTAAGCTGTCGCGGTGCGTGGCGCCACCTCTCGGCGCAGGCGCACCGCCGGACACCGTCTGCACATCAGCAGGCTGGCGCTCCTGGCGGTGGTCAGCCTGGTCGCCTCATTGATCAGTGTCGGTGTTTCCTGGGCGATCTTTCCCGAGGGTTCAGCCCCGGTCGCGGACGACACCTCCTTCGACGCCGCGAAGTTCTACGAGACCCACAGCGGGGCCAACGCGGCCCGGGGGGTCCTGGTCGCCTCCGCGCCGGGCGCGTCGCTGGTGCCCAAGCCGGTCGCCGGGCTGAACCAGGCGCAGACGAACAACGCGTTCATCGTCATCGAGGTGGCCCGGCAGATGCAGCTACCCGAGCGGGCCATGGTGGTGGCGATCGCGACCGCGTTGCAGGAGTCCTACCTGCGCAACCTCGCCAACCCGAAGGTGCCGGCCTCGATGAGGCTGCCACACGACGGGACCGGCACCGACTACGACTCGGTGGGCATCTTCCAGCAACGGGTCAGCATCTGGGGCACACCCGAGCAGTTGATGGACCCGGCGTTCGCGTCGGCGAAGTTCTACAACCGGCTGCTCAAGGTCAACGGCTGGCAGCAGATGAGCGTCACGAACGCGGCCCAGGCCGTCCAGCGGTCCGCGTTCGCGAGCGCCTACGCGAAACACGCCACCACGGCGCAGCGCATCGTCGACGAACTGACCGGCTGAGCGACGTATGCGGCCGCGCCGGCGCTGAGCGCGACGGGCCGGGCGCGTCGCGTTCCGCGTTCCGCAGCCACCAGCGGCGGGTCAGCAGCGCCGCCAGTCCCGCACCCAGCGCGTTGACGATGACGTCGTCGACAGCCGAGACACGGCCGAGGCACAGCACGTACTGCAACGACTCCAGGATCAGCGAGCCGAGCGCGGCGAGGCCGGTGACCGTCCAGGCGCTGAGCCGCCACCGGAGCGGGCCGAGCGCGCCGAACGCCGCGAACACCGCCAGGTTGCCGCCCATCTGGACGACCGCCGCCCGCGGGTCACCGGTGAGCACGTCCGTCAGGCCCTGGACCGGGTCGAGGTTGACCCGGCGCTCCCGCGACGTCGGCACGAGGATCATGACGACCCAGGGGAGGGTCCCGGCGATGACACCGGCGAGCGCGAGCCTGCGTCGCATCCCCGAAATCTACCCGGCGGGCGCGAGGACGTTGACCTCCAGCGAGTCGGTGAGGGCCGGGATCTCGTCGCCCGGGCAGTAGTCGAACCGGAGCCGCACCTCGTCGCCGGCCAGCACCTCGACAGGCTCGCGCAGCGGCACCACGAGATAGTTCATCGTCCAGTCGATGCTGCCGGGCGGCTCGTACGTGAGCGCCAGCAGATTCTTGGTGACGATCCGCGCCGCGTTGACCGTCGCCGGGCGCTCGGCCACGAACCGCAGGTCGGCGCCGCACCGGCCGGGCAGCGGGTCCTGGTAGAAGAACTGCTGGAACACCTGCGGCGGCGCCGCCTCGACCGTGCGCGGCTGGATGCTGTCCGGCAACTGGAAGACCGGTGCCGGCACGGTATAGCCACAGTACGTGAAGTCCTGCTCGACCGGCTGGGCCGCCTGGACGCACGCCTCCGGCAGGAACCGGGGGAGCGGGCCGCCGACATGCCTCAGGTACCGGCGCTTGAAGCTGTTGATCACTTCGAGCTGCCGTTCGCGGAGCAGGCCGACGTGGAGCATCTCGCACAGCACCACGTCGACCGGCTCCTCCGGCAGGTAGTCGCGGGCGTCGGCGTGCAGGACGCGCACCGCGTCGCCGACGGCGGCCCGCAGCGCGGCCCGGGCCGTGGCGAACACCCGTGGCTCCCGCTCGACCGCCGTCACCGTCGCGCCCTGACTCGCGGCGAAGAACGACAGCACGCCGGTCCCGGCGCCCAGGTCGAGGACCCGCATACCCGGCCGGACAGCGTGAACGATCGCCCGCTGGAAGGCGTCCATCCGGCGCTCGTCGGTCAGCAGCAGCGCCTGATACTGCAGCGGGATCACGTCCGCCGGAAACCCCGTGCGCTCGACCTCGAGCGGTTCCGCGGCGAGATGGTCCATGTGTGCAGCGTATGCGCTCGGCGGGGTGGGCGCCGCGAGTTGCCGGTGTCCGGCTACCGCACCCGCATCCCGTCCCAGCCGGCATAACCGCGCGGCGACGGGATGCGCTGCCGGGCCGTGAAGAACAACCAGCACAGCGTGGTGAGAGCGGCGCCGGCGATCGCGTCGACGATGTAGTGGTTGGCGGTCAGGACCACCGCCGCGACCATCAGGACCGGCAGGGCCGCGCCGACCGCCTTCAGCAGCGGCCGCCGGGCGGCGACCACGATGGCCAGGCCGATCAGCAGGTCCCAGCCGACGTGCAGGCTCGGCATCGCCGCGTACTGGTTGGTGAACATCGTCGGCTGCAGCACCCGGTAGGCGTCGGAGGTCGCCGTCACCGTGTCGACCATGCCCAGCGCGGCGAGGCGTGGCGGGGCCACCGGGAACAGCGTGAACACGACCAGGCCGACGCCGCCGGACAGCAGCATCGCGTTGCGGGTGCGGTAGTAGATCGCGGGATGGCTGCGCGCCAGCCAGATCAGGGTCACCACGATGACCGGCCAGTGGCCCCAGATGTAGATCCAGTTGAAGAACGTCGCCACTTCCGGTGCCCCGGCGAACGTCCGCTGCAGCCACGACTCGTGGAACAGCCCGACGGAACGCTCGAAGTCCACGATGGAGTACGCGTTGTCCAGCGCGCGACCCGTCGCCGCCTCGGTGGCGCCGCGGACGAGGAAGTAGGCGGCCACGGCCGCGGTCACGATGGCGACCTGCCGGCCCAGTGCGACCGGTGCCGGCCCGGTCGCGGCCTTCGGCTCCTCCCAGGTGATGGTCATGGCGTTCAGCTTCGTCCCGGCCCGCCTCGATGCCATCCAGGCGATGCACCGACTTCACCCTGATCTCCCGGCCCCGCCCGGGTCAGGACATCCCCTAGGTGAAGGTCAGTCCTCCCCGATGTTCTTCAGGGGTGAAGGATCTTCGATGTTCGCCGGTGCGTTCCACTTCTGCAGCTTCGAGCCGTCGCACGGCGCCGTGATGAGCTTGCTGACCGTGGTGGTGCCCTTGAAGACGTCGTTCGCGGGCAGGGTCTTGTCGTCGAGGTTCGTCGGGCTGAGGCAGCGGCCGTTGTGGTCCTTGATGACGTAGCTCGTCCCGTAGCTCTGCTCCTGGTACGAGACCGCCCAGCGGGTCGCGTCGTCGGTGCCGGTCGGGCACGCCGCCACCGTCACGAACTTCGACGCGGCGTCCGGTTCCGCGGTCGTCAGGCAGTACGTCGTCCTGCCGTCGGAGGTGGTGATCCGCCCGCTGACCGTGCCGATCCCGGTGCTTTCGGACGGGACCGTCCAGCGCTGGTTCCAGCCGACGTTCACCGGGTTCGGCGCCTGCTTGCACGGCCACACGATGAGGAAGCCGAGCGTGACGTTGAAGTTCGTCACGTCGACGCAGCGGCCGAACTGCTTGAAGTTGACGAGCTGCGCCGGGGGACCGGCCGCGCCGGCACCCACCGACGCCTCCGGGGCGAACACCCGGGTGTTGTCCGCCGCGCCGCCGCAGGCCGACAGTTCGACGAACGCACCCGCGGTGTTGCCGGCCTTCGCGTGGAAGCACAGATCACTCAGGGTGCTCCCGTCCGCCTTCGTGCCCTGGAACTTGGAGCTGTCGTTGATGCTCCACCGCTGGTGGTACGGGATCGTCGGGGAGCCGCACACCCGGAACTGGACGAGCGTGCCCGGCACCGGGTCCGGGCCGGAGTCGAGGCACATACCGTGCGGGTTCGCCGCCGTCCTCGACGACACCAGTCGCAGGGTGAGACTCTTCGTGTACGCGAAGGTCTGCCGCGAACTGCCCGCGCTGCACGGCTGGGTGGTGACGATGGTGCCGACCGCCGGAGAGCCGGAGCCCGCGTCGAGGCAGTAGGAGCCGCCGAGGAATCGCACCAGCCCGCCCTCGATGTTCTCGTTGGTGAAACGGAACACGTAGGTCGCGGTCAGCGTCCGCGACGTCGCCGGCAGGAACTCGGCACCGGGGGTGCCCTGGACCGTGCCGGTCGACGTGATGACCGCGAACGACGGCACCGACAGCAGGCGCGACACCCGCGTCACGCACGGCAAGTCCGTCTTCGCCACGTCCTGGAACCGCACCGACACCCGGTACCGGCCCGGCAGCCCGCCGCCGACGACGCCCAGCAGCGGATCGTCGGCCGGGAAGCACATCAGCTTGGCGATGGAGCCGCCCGAGGCCCGGATGCCGCCGATGACGACGTCGATCCCGGACTGCGCGGCGTGCAGCGCCTTCGCCCGCTCGACCGTCCTCGCGGTGTCCCGCACCTGGGTGATGACGATCGGCACCATGAGCGTGCTCAACGACGTCCCCACCAGCGTGAGCAGCATCGCGAGCGGCAGCGAGCCGCGGTCGTCGCGGCGGAACAGCCGGATGATGCGCCGCATCACGTCCTCGCTTCCGGGCAGACGGTGGCGGGGTCGGTGCCCCGTGTGCTGTTCAGGGCGGTGAACGTGATGTCCGTGGTCGCCACGGTGCGGCCCAGCCCCGGCGTCGTCACCACCAGCTTGATCCGCAGCCGCTGGAAGCCGGTGTTCTCGGTCAGCGGCGGCAGTGTGAACGAGCTCTTCGCGACGTCGACCTCGCTCGCCAGTACCGTCCAGCGGTGCTGCGGCTTCGTCCCCTGCGGCCACACCTGCCGGCGCAGCGTCCCGCCGGCCGCGTCCAGGTGCAGTTGCGCGCACTCCGGGACGCCGGTCGCCGTCTCGGTGTTGACGTATTCGACGGAGCCGCCCCCGCCCCCGGTAGGGTGGACCGGCCCGATCCCCGCGGCGTAGCGCAGCTCGCGGTCCAGCCGCAGGAACGCCGTGTTCAGCTCCGCCTGGGTCAGCGCCACCATCTGGTTGTTGTTGCCGGCCCGGAATAGCTGCACCACCCCCGTGGTGAAGATGGCCATGACAGCGGACAGGATGCCGGTGGTGACGGCCATCTCGGCGAGCGTCACGCCGCGGTCGTCGTCCGCGCCGGCCCCGGCCCGCCGCCGCAGCCTGGCCAGGATGTTCGGGATGCTCATGTGATCGTCCAGACGAACATGAAGATGGAAGACGTCTTCGCCTTGTCGGTGACGACGAGCGTCACGATGTAGGTGCCGGCCGTGGTCGGGGTGCCGGTCATCGCCCCGGTGGTCGCGTTCAGCGAGACGCCCGGCGGCAGGCCCGTCTGCGTCCACCGGTACGTCCCGGCGCCGCCACCGGCCTGCGCCGTCACCGTCGTGATCGCGGTGCCCTTGGCGTTCGTCCGGTCCGCGGACGCCGTCGACGGCGCGGTGACCCGCAGACCGGTGCCCTTCACCGTCACGTCGACCGGGACCAGCATCGAGTTCGTCGCGCCCAGGCTGTCCCTGATGCCGATCGTCACGAGGTACCGCGTCGAACCGTTCACCGTGCCGGTCACCAGACCGGCGCCGGAGATCGTGAGCCCGTCCGGCAGGTTCGTCGCCGACCAGGTGTAGCTGCCGGAGCCGCCGCCCCCGACGACCGAACCGGAGTAGGCCTCACCCTGGTTCAGCGCGATCGGGACCGAACGGTTCGGGGAGAGCACCGCGGCCTTCACGTTCCACTTGAACGACGCCTTCGCGGACCGCTGGTACTTGTCGGTGACCGTCACGTCGACCGTCGCCACCGCCGCCGGGCCGCTGACCTTGCTCGACCCGGTGACGACACCCGTCACCGGGTCGATCGACAGGCCGTCCGGCAGGCCCTTCGCCGTCCAGGTGAACGGGGCCGTTCCGCCGACGACCGGCACCTGGTAGGACACCGCCGAGCCCGCGTCCCACGTCTGGTCCGGCGGCGCGAGCGTCGGCAGCGCGTTCACCACCCAGTTGAACGAGGCGTCGTTGGCGCTGCTCGCGTCCTGCACGTTCACCCGCACCACGTACACGCCGGGGATCTTCGGGGTGCCGCTGATGAGCCCGGCGTCGCTCATCGACAGGCCCGGCGGCAGATTGTCCGCCGTCCACGTGATCGGCGGGTACGACGTCGTCGCGGAGAGCTTCACCGGGTCGATCGCCACGCCGACGTCACTGGCCTGGTTACCCGGGTTGTCGGGCAGCGGCGGCGCCACCGTGACGCTCGGGTTGAACACCGGATCCGTCGAGGACGCGGAGACCAGGGTCTGGGTGACGTACGAGCACCGGCCGCCCGCGCACGCCCGCGTGTTCTGCCAGGTGACCGCCACGACGACCCGGTAGTAGCGCAACGGGTCGGCGATCGCCGCGACACCGCAGTCCCCGCCGCCGAGCGGCATCGTGCACGCGCCGACGAGCCAGTGCCGCTCGAACGACGTGTCGTTGACCTTCATCCGCTCGGGCACGATCGGCAGGACCGGGTTCACGCTGCTCGCGGTCGCGGCCAGGGTCGTGTCGTAGGCCGGCCGCATCGTGGCGTTGAGCGCAGCGAGGTCGAGCGACGGGATCGTGTCGTTCTTGAGCTGGTTCGCGACGTCCTTGCGGCTGCGGCCCGCGACGACGGTGGCGCCCGGCAGCGACTTGACCAGCTCGACGCCGTCATGGGCGAGCCGCACCGCCATCTGCAGGCCGCGCTCCTTGTTCAGCGTGTTCGTCGTGGACACGAAGAAGGTCGTCAGCGCCGTCATGACGACCCCGATGATCGCGATCGAGGCGAGGGTCTCGACCAGGCTGAAGCCTGTGTCGTCCTTGGGGCGCGGGGTCATGACGGCCTGCTACTCGGTCGGGGCGTAGAACGCGTGCAGGTTGACGGTCACGTTGGTACGGTCGCCGGCGCCGTCGGCGGTGCTGGGCGCGAGGTTGACGCTGCTGATGAGCACCGCCCGCGGCTGTACCTTCTGCAACTGGTCGAGGAACGGGTTGATCTTCCCGCTGGGGCCGACCACCGACAGGCTCACCGGCAGCGCGTGCACCGTCGCACCGGCCGTCTTCATGGCGACCGCGTTGCCGACCGTCACGCCGCTCACCGTCACGCCGGCCAGCTCACCCGCGGCCTGCAACTCCCGCAGCAGCGACGACACCGAGTCGGTCTCCGGCAGCGCGGCGAGGTCGGCGGCGAGCTGGGCCTGGTACTCCCCGAGGTGCTCGTTGTCCTTGCGCAGTTGGGCCAGCTTCTGCCGCTGGACGGCGACCTGGACGCCGGTGTCGTCGACGCGGGCCCGGATGTCGGCGGCCTCCTGGTACTTCGGGTTGATGAAGAAGAACCAGCCGAACGCCACGATCGCGGCCGCGCACAGGGCGCCGCCGAGCTGCCAGAGGCGGTCGCTTCGCATCAGTTGCCTCCCGAGGCGCTGGGAGCCGCCGACGGCGTCGTGTACCGCCCGCCGAGCGCGGCCCCGGTGATGTCCATGCGGACGGTGAACGCCACCACGTCGTCCTCCTGCGTCGCGTCGGTCGGGAACGGGTTCGCGATGCCCTCCACGCCACCGAGGGTGTCCACGTAGGACGCGACGGCGGTCTTCGTCGGGGCGGTGCCGGTGAGCGTGATGAGGCCGACGGCACCGCCCGGCGACCGGGTCTCGCTGTCCGCCGACAGCGAGCCGGTGACCCCGGTGATCTTCACGCCCTTCGGTGCGGCCTGCTGCAACGAGGTGAGCAGCGCCGACCAGGACAGGTCCCGGGCCAGGACCACCTTGAGCTGGTTGGTGATCCGCATGGACCGGGCGCGGGTCTTGACCTGCTCGTTGTAGGCGTTCTGCTGGCGGGTCAGGCTGAGCGTGGTGTCCGTGGCGCTGTCGAGGTCCCGCTGGGCCCGGCCGGTCTCGTAGGCCGCCGAGCCGTACCAGGCCAGCACCAGCGCGGTGACCAGGGCGACGCCGGAGACGACGAACCGGCGGACCCGGCGGACGCGGCGCGTCTCGGAGATCTCCAGCGGCAGCAGGTCGGCGGCGATGGGCAGGATGCGGAACGTCCGGGCTGTCGCATCCGGGAACGCGGGGTGCGGCACACCGTTCCACGGGCCGGCCCTCCGCGGCTGGGTGGGTTCGGCGTGGGTGGGTTCGGCCGGGGTGGGGCGGGGTTGCGTGAGCCGGGGTCGGGCCGGCTGCGTCTGCGGTCCGGATCCTCTGTGGACGTGAGGTGCCGTGGGCCGGTCCGCCGGTTCGTCGGAGGCGGGCGGCACCGCCGGGATGGGCCGGGTGGGGGCGTCGGCGATCTCGGGGGGCACCGGGGTCACGACGGCCGCCGGTGGTGCTTCCGTCGCCGGGGCGGCCAGGGGCATGACGAACGGGTCGAGGGCGGGCTCCTGCCGCGGGGTGCCGGCCGGGAGGACGAACTCGCCGTGGATGTAGCGGGGGAACTCGCGCTTCGCCTGCTCCGGATCGCGCTCCTGCGCGGCGGTGTCCTCCGGCAGCGGCGGCCACGACGGGGGCGGCCCGGACGGCACGACCGGCACGCTGTGGGCTTCGTCCGTCGCCTCCGGCCGGGTGTCCCGGCCGGAGCGGTGTTCGAGCTCGTCGAAGTCGGCGCCGGGGTCGTCGAACGAGGGCAGCACGATACCGGTGAGCCGGCGCTGCGACCCGTCCTGCCAGTCGCCGGCTCCCCGGCCGTGCGGGTCGCTCGGGGCGGTCATGTGTTCGCTCCCAGGGTCAGGCCCACCGACACGGCGGCGGACGCCCGGACCTGTTCGAGGCTGCCGTGCCGGACCCGGCGCAGGGCCCGCAGGCGCATCACCGGATCGACGGCGATGACCTCGACGCCGAGCTGGTCGCGCAGCGCCTCCAGCAGGCCGGGCAGCATCGAACCGCCGCCGGACAGCGCCAGGCGGCTGACCCGGGCCTGACGGCCGCCGGCGGTGAGATACGCGAAGGAATTGCCGATCTCGTTGATGAGCGGACGCACGGAGTCCTTGAGCGCGGCGACGCTCGCCGCGTCGGCGTCGGAGCGCAGTCCCACCCGGCACTTGAGCTCCTCCGCCCGCTCGAACGGGATGTCGAGCCGATCGGCGACGGTCTTGGTGACCTCGTTGCCGCCCCGCGGGATCGTGCGCACGATCAGCGGTTCCCCGTCGTGGTGCACGACCACGCTCGTCGCGTGGGCGCCGATGTCGACCAGCGCCTCCACCTGCTCGTCGAGCCGCGACGCGGCGCGCAGCAGCGCGAACGAGGCCAGGTCGACCCGTACGACGCGGAGCTTCGCGGCCTCGATGGCCCGGACCGCGGCCAGTACCGGCTCCTTCGGGGCGGCGATCAGCAGGCCGCGCACCGTGTCGGCGGCGCCGGGGTCCTCGAGCGGGTAGAAGTCGATGAGCGACCGCTCCGGCGGCAGGGGGAGCGCGTCGCGGACCTGGAACGGCAGCGCCTTGCGCATCTCCTTGGCCGGCAGGTTCGCGACCGTCGTCTCACGGACCACCACCTGCTGATGGGTGACGCCGAGCGCGACCTTGCGGCCGCGGAACCTGAACGTGGCCCACAGTTGCTTGAGCGCGGTGGTGACGGCGGCCTCGTCCTGGACGGCGCCGTTCTGCACGACCCCCGGCGGCAGCAGGATGTGCCCGAAGTTGTTGACGACGGGCCCGTCCTTGCTGTTGCCGGTCTCCGCCGCGCGGATGGACACCGTGCCGATATCCAGTCCGACCAGGTTGACAGCGGCCATCGTGCTCCTTCGATGATTGTCGTACGCGAGGGCGGGTCTACGCGGGCGGGCCTTCGCGGGCAGGTCTACGCGGGCAGCAGGAGGGAGCTGTACCAACCGGTGATCGGCGCGGCGGCGAACAGCGCCAGCAGCGCGCCGGCGAGCATCGACGGGCCGAACGGCATCGCCGTCCGGCGCCCGGCGCGGCCGGTGACCAACAGCACGGCGCCGACGATCCCGCCGAGGAGGAACGCGGCGAACGTGCCGACGGCGACCGACGACCAGCCGAGCCAGCCGAGGTACAGGCCGAGGACACCGGCGAGCTTGACGTCGCCGAAGCCCATGCCCCCGGGGTACACGAGCGAGAGGAGGAAGTAGAAGACCCACAATGCCGCCATCGCGACCAGCCCGCGAAGCCCTGCCGCCCAGTCCCGCTCGACGACGACGGCGGGCAGGAGGAGCAGCGGCGCGACGACGTACGAGGGCAGCACGATGGCGTTCGGCAGCCGCAGCACGTCGAGGTCGATGAGCGCCAGGGCGACGGCGACGGCGGCGAGGTACAGCCAGGCGGGCAGGCTCGCGGAGAGGCCGAACCGGGCGGTGACCGCGACGAACAGCACGGCGGTGCCGACCTCGACGAGAGGGTAGCGGACGCTGATCGGGGCGGCGCAGTCGGCGCAGCGGCCGCGCAGCAGCAGCCAGCCGAGGAGCGGGACGTTGTGCCACGGGCGGACCGGGGCTGTGCACTGTGGACAGTGGGACGCCGGGCGCAGCAGCGACTCGCCGCGAGGGACGCGGTGGATGACGACGTTGAGGAACGACCCGACCGCGAGCCCGAGCACGCCGACGACGAGTGCGAGCGTCATGACGGTCCTTCCGGGTCACTGGTTGGGTTTCTGCTGGTCGGGTTTCTGCTGGTCGGGTTTCTGTTGGTCGGGTTCTGGTACGCGGGTTCTGGTAGGCGGTAGGGCGTTGTGGTGGCCCGCGGTCGCGAGCCACCACAACGCCGCCGGTGTCAGTGACGGCCGGGCATCAGGGGGCGGCGGGGCTGATGCAGTCGGCGAGTGTCTTCGCGCTCGACTTCTTGACGGAGCCGCCGGTGGAGCTGTCGTAGTAGTAGACGGTCTTGCCGTCGCTGTTCATGGCGCAGATGCGGTACGTGGCGCCGTTGTTTTCATACTGCATGCTGTTGCCCGGTGACAACGTGGCCACCTGGGTGTTCTCCTCCGTCGACGTTCCGCCGCTGTCCTCGAGGCCGAAGATGAGCTTTTCCGCGGTGCTGTCACCGGACTTCGGGTACTGGTTGTCGTGTTCGGTGTAGAACTGCTCGACCGCGCTGACCGCGGCGCGCACGTCGGACTCCGCCGACTTGTTGGCCGCGCCCTTGCGGTAGTTCAGGTACATTGGGACCGCGATCGCGACGAGCACGCCGATGATCACGACGACGACGAGCAGTTCGACGAGCGTGAAGCCGCTGTCTCCGGCCGCCCGCTTCTTCTGCATCCTGCGCAGCGTCTCCTTCATGGGTGAGCCTCCTGCTCCTGCCTGCCTTGGGTCTCGGGAAATGGCGGCGAGGCTCCGCTGCCTGACGCCAGGGGTGGTTCGGGTGGTGTTCGGTGCCGTTCTCAGTAGCGGTGGTGCGGGGTGCTTTCGCGTTCGGCGTCCGGTTGCGTCCGGGTTGCCGTCTTCGGCGGCGGTGCTGCTGCTGTCGGTGTTGCTGTCGGTGTTGCTGTCGGTGTTGCTGCTGCCGGCGGTTCAGTTGCTCTGGATGTTCTGGTAGATCGAGAACATCGGCAGGTAGAGGCAGACGATCATCCCGCCGACCACGCCACCCATGACGAGTACCATGATCGGCTCGATGGACGCGGTCAGTGCCTCGGCCGCGCTGTCGACCTCTCGGTCGTAGAAATCGGCGACCTTCTCCAGCATCTGACTGATTTGCCCGCTCTCTTCGCCGACCTCGATCATCTGCACGACCATCGACGGGAAGATCTTGTGCTGGCTGAGCTGTGACGACATCGGCCGGCCCGCACGGACCGAGGTTTGCAGGTCCGTCATCGCGGCTGTGACGACACTGTTGCCGGTGGTCGCGCCGACGACGTCGAGCGCCTGCAGTACCGGCACACCCACCCCCAGCAGGGTGCCGAGATTCCGCGAGAACCGGCTCAGCGCGATCTTCGTGAACAACGGCCCGAAGACCGGCAGTTTCAGCTTCACCTTGTCGAACCACAGGCGGACCGCCGGCTTCTTCGCCATCACCCGCCGGAAGACCGCGGTGACGACGACGGCGACCGCGATGAGCACCGGGCCCAGCCAGAAGAGCGTATGGCTGGCGCCGACGATGATCCGGGTCGGCAGCGGCAGTTCGCCGCCGAGCTGCTGGAACATCTTCTCGAAGATCGGCACGATGAAGATGAGCACCGCGCTGATCATCACCGCGGTGAAGATGAGCACGATGACCGGATACGTCAGCGCGCTCTTGATCTTTCCGCGGAGGGCCGCGTCCTTCTCGAAGTTCGTCGCGATCCGGTCGAGCGCGTTGTCGAGGAACCCGCCCGTCTCGCCGGCCCGGATCATCGCCACCATGAGCGCCGGGAACACCTTCGGATGCTTGCCGAGTGCCCCGGACAGCGACATGCCGCCCTCGATGTCCAGCCGTACCTCGGCGAGCGCCTTCTTCAGCGACGGCCTCGGCGCCTGGTCCTCCAGCACCGCCAGCGACCGCAGCAGCGACATGCCCGACTGGGTCATCGTCGCGAACTGCCGGGCGAACACCGACAGGTCCTTCAGCGTCGTACGGTCACCGAGGCCCGGCACGCGGATCTCGCGCCGCATCAACGTGTCCGCATCGGTGATCGCCAGCGGGGTGAGGCCCTGCTGGCGCAGTAGCTGCGCGGCGGCCAGCTCGTTCGACGCCTCGATCTTGCCCTTGGCGCGTTTCCCGTCGTGGTCGATCGACTGGTAGTCGAACGTCTTCGTAGCGGTCATGGAGTCACATCCGCGCTCTCGTCACGTGCGGTGCTGTGTGTATGCGGTGCTGTGCGTATGCGGTGCTGTGTGTATGGGTGGTGTGTGCGGCGCTCATGGGTGGCGCGTCACGTGCGCCCGGCCAGCCGGCGGAACTCCTCCGCCGAGTGACTCAGCTCGAGCGCCGTCTCGTACGAGATGAGCTGCTGGCGGACCCGTTCGGCCAGGTGCTGGTCGAACGAGAGCATCCCGTCGTTGCCGCTGGACTGCATGAACGACGGGATCTGGTGGTTCTTGCCCTCACGGATCAGGTTCCGGATCGCCGGCGTGGCGAACATGACCTCCGAGACGATCGTGCGGCCCTGCCCGTCGGCGCGCGGCGCGAGCGCCTGCGTGACGACACCCTGCAGCGCGTTGGAGAGCTGGGCCCGGACCTGCTGTTGCTGGTGCGGCGGGAAGATGTCGATGACCCGGTCGACGGTCTGCGCCGCGCTCTGCGTGTGCAGCGTCGCCAGGACCAGGTGGCCGGTCTCGGCGGCGGTCAGCGCCGTCGCCGTGGTCTCCAGGTCCCGCAGCTCGCCGACCAGGATGATGTCCGGGTCCTGGCGCAGCGCGTGCTTCAGCGCCATCGCGAACGAGCTGGTGTCGGCGCCGACCTCCCGCTGGTTGACCAGGCAGCGCTTGTGCGGGTGGAGGAACTCGATCGGGTCCTCGATCGTGACGATGTGCGACGAGCGGGTGCGGTTCGCCAGGTCGAGGATCGCGGCCAGGGTCGTCGTCTTACCCGACCCGGTCGGCCCGGTCACCAGCACGAGGCCGCGGTGCAGGTGCGCGAACCGCGCCACCTGGTCGGGGACGCCGAGCTGGTCGAGCGGCTTGATGTTGTGCGGGATCGCCCGGAACGCTGCGCCGAACGAGCCGCGCTGGGAGTACAGGTTGACCCGGAACCGGGACACGCCCTCGATGGCGTAGGCGAAGTCGAGCTCCTGCGTCCGCACGAACTGGTGCCACTGGAGGTCGTTCAGCACCGAAGCCCGGACGAGCATCGCGGTGTCCTGGGGCGTCAGCTCGTCGTATCCGGGCAGATACCGCAGGCCGCCGTTGACGCGGACCGTGGGCGGCGCACCGACGGTCAGGTGCAGGTCGGAGCCGCCGGCGCGGACGAGCGACACCAGCATGGCGTCGAGCGAGGCACGTTCGTCGCTGATGGCGGTGGTCAGTCCGGCTGCCGTCACGCAGGCTCCTTGCAGTACCGATGCAGGACACTTCGCTGTCGACATCGGCAGCGGCCGGAGGAACGTGAGGACTACACCGCCACCCGGACCACCTCCGGGATCGAGGTCTGCCCCTCCGCGGCCTTGATGAGGCCGTCGACCCGCAGGTCCCGCAGGCCCTGCTCGTACGCGACCTGCTGGATCTCGTGCGCGGAGGCGCGGTCGACAGCTAGTTTCTCGATCTCCGGCGACACCGGCATGACCTCGTGCAGCGCGATCCGGCCCCGGTAGCCGGTGTTCGCGCAGGAGCGGCAGCCGACCGGGCGCCACAGCGTCTCCGGCGCGCCGATCTCGTCGATCGGCCAGCGGGCGCCGACGAGTTCCGCCTCGGCCGGCGTGTACTCGGCCTTGCACCAGTCGCACAACCGCCGCGCGAGCCGCTGGGCGAGCACGCAGTCGACGGACGAGCCGACGAGGAACGGCTCGATGCCCATCTCGACCAGCCGGGTCACCGCGCTCGGCGCGTCGTTGGTGTGCAGCGTCGACAGGACCAGGTGGCCGGTGAGAGCGGCCTCGACCGCCAACTGGGCCGTGGTCCGGTCCCGGATCTCGCCGATGAGGACCACGTCGGGGTCCGAGCGCAGGATGGCCGGCAGGACCGCCGCGAACGTCAGCCCGGCCTTGTGGTCGACCTGCACCTGGTTGACGCCGGGCAGGCGGTACTCGACCGGGTCCTCGACGGTGATGATGTTGACGGTGGGCTTGCTGATCTCGGCGAGCGTCGCGTAGAGCGTGGTGGACTTGCCGGAGCCGGTCGGGCCGGTCACCAGGAGCATGCCGTGCGGCTTGGAGAACGACTTGGCGAACCGCTCGTGGTTGGACCTGCTGAAGCCGAGTTTCGCCAGCTTCAGGTCCATGCCGCTGGTGTCGAGCACCCGCAGGACGATCTTCTCGCCCCAGACCGTCGGCAGGGTCGCGGTGCGCAGGTCGACGGCTCGCTGGTTGATCTCGACCGTGATCCGGCCGTTCTGCGGCACGCGGCGCTCGGTGATGTCGACGTTCGACATGATCTTCAGCCGGGAGATCAGCGCCGACTGTACGTGCTTCGGGACCGTGTCCACTTCGTGGAGGACGCCGTCGATGCGGTACCGGACCCGCATGTTGTGCTCGCCGGGCTCCAGGTGCAGGTCCGAGGCCCGGTTCACGATCGCCTGTTCGAGCAGCGAGTTGACGTACCGCACGATCGGCGCGTCCTCGTTGATCGACGTCAGGTTGGAGACCGTCGGCGTCGCTTCCGCGCGCAGGCTCTCCGCGACCTCGCCGAGGTCGTTCTCCTCGCGCTTCAACCGGTCGATGATCTTGCGAAGCTCGGAGCGGGCCACGACCACCGGGCGCACCGTGAGCCCGGTCGCCGCCCGGACGTCATCCAGGGCGAGGACGTCACCCGGGTCGGTGATGCCGACGGTGATCTCGCGGTCGTTGAGGGCGATGCCGAGCACCCGGTGCCTCAGCACCAGCGCCATCGGGATCTTGGTGACTGCGGCCGGGTCGATCGGGTATCCGACCAGGTCCAGCGTCGCGATGCCGTACGCGTCGGCCGACGCCGCGGTGAGCTGCTCCTCGGTGACCACGTGGTCGTTGATGAGGACGGCACGGATCGAGCGGCCGGTCCGCTCGGCCTCCTCGGCTGCCCGGTCGACCGCTTCCGCGTCGGCACCGCCGTGTTTCAGCGCGTCCAGCAACGGCCTGAACGTCTGGTACATCTCACCCCCGTGTCACCAGAGGACTTATCGGCGGCCATCCGGGTGAGTTTCGGGTTTCACCCCTGGCGCGGGGACCGGGTTGGTTGACGGTGAGCGGCGCCGTCAAGAGGATGCTTCGCTGTGTCGGTTGCCGTCGTGGAAGAACCCAGAAGCGGATTGCCCGGCAATATCAGCGTTTGGCGAGCCCGGTGGCTGCTGATGCGCTACGGTAGGCCACCGGGACCCCCACCACCCGGCGTCGAGGCGACGACCCAGGTCGATCTGCTGGCGCTCGTGTCCGAGGTCGCGGCCCGCGTCGGCGTCGCCCAACCCGACGTCGTCCTGCTCACCGGGCACGGCGTCATCCGGTCCTGGGCCAGCCGCCGACGGCGGGTGCTCCTGGTCGGGCTGCCGTTGCTGCAGTGCCTGACCACCGACGAGATCCGTGCCCTGGTCGCGCACGAACTCGCGGTCGTCGACCACCACCGGGCCCATCTCGTCGTCCGGCTCCGCACGCTGCACGACGACGCCGTCGAACCGGGCCTGCCCCGCGGCCGGTCCATGGCGGTCCTGCGGGCCACTCAGCACTTCGCGGACGCGCTCGAACGGAAGGCCGACCAGGCCGCCAGCAGCGCCTCCGGGCTGCACACCGCAGCCCGTGCCGTGGTCAAGGCCGACCTCGCCGAGTTCGAGTTCGCCGACCTGGCGTTCGACCTCGAGGAGCAGGTGTGGCAGCGGACCAGCGCCGCCATCCAGGACCTGCACACCGGCTGGCAGGCCGCGATCCGCGCCGGCGCGGTCATCGCCGAACTCGACGACGACACCCGTACCACCCTCATGGCCCGTCACCCCGGCCTCGCCGGGGCCATCGCGGCACTCACCGCCGTCCACGTCGAACTCCGTACCACAGAGGTGGTACCGCTGGCGCCGCTCGGCCCCGAGACCGAGCGGTCGCTGGCCCGGCAGGTCCTCAAGCGGGAAGGCACCGACTGGGTGACGTTCGCGTCCGTCTCCGACGCCGACTGGCCCGGCTGGCTCGGCCGGCAGGCCCGGGCCGTCACCGAGCAGGTCGCGACGCTGCTGCGCCGTCCGCCGATCGGGCCGGCCGAGGTCGTGGAGGTGCTGCTGACCCGGCTGGACGAGCTGGTCGCCGCGAACTGGCCGGCACAGCCCGAGCCGCCGGCGGAGCCGGAGGAGCTCGACGGGACACCGTCCGTGGTCGTGGTCGCGGAGGCGGCGCTGACCGCCCGCGGCTGGCGGCGGATCCATCCGGCGGCCGCCGGGGTCCTCGTCAGCCCCGACGGTGAGCAGCACAACCTGACACTGCTCGCCCGGGCCGCGCACGACTCGCCGGCGGCACTCGCCGTACTGCTGGAACTCCTGTCCCGTTCGCCCGGCCTCTAACGCGCCGGTGTCACCGGGCCACGTGATCACGCCACGAGTGTTTCGGCGCGTAGCCGAGAACCTCCCGGGCGCGGTCGATCGACAGGAGGGTCTCGAACTCGCCGAGATCCTTCCGCACCGGTACGTCGGGGAAGACCTCACGCAGCAGCGCCGCGGACGGGCGGTTCATGATCGTGTCCGCGGCGGCGATGACGAACGAGGTCGCCCCGGCGACCGTGCCGGCGGCGGCCGCGCCCAGCGCCAGCCGGCAGGCGGCGGCGACGTCACGCGCGTCGACGTACCCCCACAGGTTCCACTTCCGCGCGTGCGGATCCGGCCAGTAGCCGGGCACGGCGGCGTAATCCTCGGGGACGTGCACGTTGGAGAGCCGCAGCCCGACGAACGGGATGCCGCTCCAACCGGCGATCTCCCGCGCGACGGTCTCGCCGACGACCTTCGACAGCGCGTACGTCGTCGTCGGGAACGGGAAGTGGTCCTCGTCCACCGGCGCGTACCGCGGCGGCGTGTCGAACGGCAGGCCGAGCGTCGTCTCGCTGGACGACCACACGACACCGCCGAGACCGACGGCCTGCGCGGCGAGGAAGACGTTGGCGTTCATGGCCGAGTTGCGGTTGAACGTCACCGCCGGCGGATACATGCCCGGGGCCGGGATGTTCGCGAGGTGGACCACCGCGTCGGCGCCCTGTAGCACCTCGACCGCCTGGCCGTAGTCGGCCAGATCGGCGATCAGCAGCGGGGTGCCGAGGTCACCCAGGTGGCCGGCCCTGCCGACCGCGTCGGTGGCGACAACGTAGTGGCCGTGGGCGAGGAGGTCGGCGACGACGACCCGACCGGTCTTGCCGTTCGCTCCGGTGACGACGATCCGCGACATGGAACCGATCTTCGCACGGTCCCCGGCCGGTGGTCGCGGGTGACCGCTCGGCTGGCTACTTGCTCACCAGGTCGATGCGGCTGGCGACGAACGACTCCACGGTGTTCGTGCGCACCGACTCCAGCAGCGCGAGCGTGGTGCGGTCGAGCGCCTCCGCGCCGGGCTGCTCCTGCGACGAGTGGAACGTGCCGTTGTTCGTCTTGATGGTGAGCAGGTTGTCGCCGCCGATGCCCTTCATCGCGAAGATCCAGTCGTCCAGCCCGATGCCGCCGGAGTCGATCGTCATCGCCTCACCGACCACGTCCAGCACCTTCTTGAGCTTCGCCGGGTCGGTCAGCACGTCCTTGCTGGCGATCTTCTTGAACAGCGCCTTGATGAACTGCTGCTGGTGGCGCTGCCGGTCGTAGTCGCTGTTCGGCAGGGTCTCCCGCTGCCGCACGTAGTCGAGCACCTGCCAAGGCTCGAGGTGCTGGTAGCCGACGCGGTACGTCTGGGGCGTCACGCCGGCGACCGGGATCAGATCGGTCCCGCCCGAGTCGCTGGTGCGCTGGAGGTACGGCACCTTCGTGTTGCCCTTGGCGTCGTGGCCGATGTGCACCGACCTCGTCTCCTGGTCGACGTACATGTCGACGCCGCCGAGCACGTTCACCACCTTCGTGAAGCCGGTGAAGTCGACGATCGCCGCCGCGTCGAAGGTGATGCCCCAGTTCTCCTTGATCGTGTCCGCGAGCAGCGTCGTACCGTACTTGCGCTTGTCCTTGCCCGTCGTCTTCAGGCCGCCCTCGGCGAACGCGGCGTTGATCTTGTCGTGGCCGCCGTTGTACCTGGCCTTGCCGTTGTCGAACCGCGGGATCTTCACCCAGGTGTCCCGGGGGATCGAGATCAGGTACGCCGAGTCGTGGCTCGCCGGGATGTGCAGGATGATGATCGAGTCGGAGCGGATCGCCTCCGACGGGTCCTGGTCCGGGCGCGGGTCGATGCCGACCAGCAGGATGTTCTTCGCCCCGCTGATCGTCACGTGCTTGCCCTGCTGCTCGGCCGCCGGGACGATCAGGTCCTCCTGCCGGACGCTGCTCGTCGCGTATCCGATCACCGCGTCCTTCGCGACGAAGGCGCTGCCCGCCAGCATCATCATGACCGCGCCGACCACCATCAGCGTGCGCGCCCACCTCGGGTCCCGGCGCCGCTGCGCCGGGACCCCCTTCGCCGGTGCCGTCCCGCCCGCCCTGGCCCTGCGCCGGGCCTGGGCGGGTGACGACTTCGGCCGGCGCGACGTGACGTCGGCCGGCCGGCCGGGGTGCGGATTCCCGGCGAGACGCTCGTGGCGTTGAAACACGTCGTGCGGCTCCTGTTCGAGCGGCCCCGGTTCGAGTGGAGCGTCGGGCGTCATACCCTCAAGACGGTAGGAGCGGCACCGGGCGACGCAGCTACGCCGGACCTTTCAGTCGTCCCGGAGATCAGCCGCCGACGACGATCACGCCGATCACGCTGAGCAGGACGATCACCGCGAGCAGCACCAGCATTCCCTGCTCGCTGTCGAGGTTGGTGAGCTTACGGGTCGTGGTGGTGGTCGGGGTGGTCATCGCCGTCTCCTGTCGCGGTCTGGTGACTCTTACGGTAGGAACACCGCGGACAGGTTTGCTCCCGTCATCGTGCCACGTGCCTGACCTGCGTGAACGGTTCTTCGAACCCTTACACGGGTTCTACGATCCGCACCGCCGGTCGGTAACGGGTTGTCGCCTTCAGACCGATTCCCGAGCCGTCCCCGTTGCCGATCCGGTACCCGATCCTGTGCTCGCCCCGACGTCCGCGCTGAGCCCAGGAAACACCTTGCCCACCTTTGCCACGAGATATTCCCCGTAGGTGCCGGTGAATGCGCGAAGATCCTGACCGTCCCACCGCCGCTCGCCGTCCGCGCCGGTCGCCGCCCGCCCCGGCAGCGCCGGGACCTCGGCGGTGAAGTCCGGGTCGAAGAAGAACGGGAACGACAGCCGCTCGTTGCCGCTCAGGTTACGGACCCGGTGCGGGGTCGAGCGGTACCAGCCGCCGGTCATCCGGTCGAGCATGTCGCCGATGTTGCACACGAACGTGCCCGGCAGCGGCGGGGCGTCGAGCCAGCCCGTGCGCGTCTTCACCTGCAGGCCGCCGTTGTCGTCCTGCAGCAGCAGCGTCAGCAGGCCATAGTCGGTGTGCTCGCCGACGCCCCAGGCGTCGCTGCCCGGCGGCGTCGGCGGGTAGTGGAAGACGCGGAACAGCACGGTCGGTTCCGCGGTGTACCCGTCGGCGAAATAGCCCGGAGCCAGCCCGAGGCTCTGCGCCACGCCCCGCAGCACGGCCTGTGCCGTGCCGGTCAGCGCGTCCAGGTACTCGAGCACGGCGGACCGCAGCTCGGGGACCCCGCGGGGGAAGAGGTTCGCGCCGTGCAGGGGCAGGCCGGCCCGCACCTGCGGTGCGTCCGGGCCCAGTTCGGTACCGAAGTACAGCCCTTCCTTCTGGTCGGGCACCCCGGATGTGAGCTCGGCGCCGACGGGGAAGAAGCCGCGCCACGCCCGGCCGCCCCGCGCCATGGCGATCTCCAGCTTCTCGGTCTCGGGCAGCGCGAAGAAGGCGCGGGCACCGCGGTCGAGCCGGGCGATCAGCTCCTCCGGGACACCGTGGCCCGCGACGTAGAAGAAGCCGCTCGCGCGGCATGCTGCCTCGATCGCCGCCGCGGCGCGCGGGTCCTCGCCGGCCCGGACGAGCCGGGAAACGTCGACGATCGGCAGCGCGACCATCAGCGGCTCACGGTCGTGGCGAATCGAAGGTGCCGCCGGCGGCGCAGCCGGATACCGGAGGCGATCCCGAGCGCCGCGGCCAGGACCGCGAGGGTCACGGCCGCGTGGACCAGTCCCCGGAACAGGAAGCCGGAGCCGGTCAGGTCGATCGCATACGTGCCGATCTCGCGGCTGAACCAGAACGGCAGCAGCTTGGAGGCGTCGCCCGACGGGTCCATCATCATCTGCAGCCCGACGACGAGCAGCAGCACGAGCGTGCCCTCCAGTTCGCGCGGCAGCACCGCGGCGAGCAGCACCCCGAACAGCGGCGCGATCAGCACCAGCAGTGCCATGACGAGGGCGATCGAGGTGTACCGCAGGTCGCGCTGGTCGAAGCGGATGAGCAGGAAGTACGGAACGCTGATGACGGCGCCGAGCCCCCACAGCGCGCCGAGGCGTCCCAGCACCAACTGCCAGCCGTGGTAGCCGCCGATCCGCAGCCGGGGCTCCATGCCCCGGGCCGCGCTCGCCGCGAACAGGGCCGCGGTGCTCATCGCCCAGCTCAAGCCCAGGAATACGAACCGTACCGACTGCCCGATGTGGTCCGAGCGGCGGGTCAGGTAGAACGCCAGCGGCAGAAGCAGCAGGATCGCCAGGACACCGCGCCGGCGGCTGATCTCCCGCAGCGCCATCTCGGCGACGGTGAGCGTTTTCCTCATCGGTGTCCGGTCCTCCAGGGCGTGGTCGTCCGGGACAAATCCAGCACGGTGTCGACCCGGTCGAGTTGGGCGAGCAGGTGGGTGACCACAACGATGGCCTTGCCCCGGTCGCGCCAGGCGTGCAACTGGTCCCAGAAGTCGAGGTACGTGCCGCGGTCGAACCCCTGGTACGGCTCGTCCAGCAGCAGCACGTCGGGCTCGCCGATGCCGGCCATGACCAGGTTGAGCTTCTGCCTGGTGCCGCCGGAGAGCCGGCGAGCCTGAACTTGGCCGGGCTCCCAGTCGAGCGCCCGGGCGTGTGCGCGGCCGGCGGCCCGGGACGCGCGCCGGGACAGTCCGCGGCCGGCACCGATCAGCGTGAAATGCTCGTCGGGCAGGAGGAAGTCGACGGTGCCGCCGTCCTGGGGGCAGTAGCCGAGTGTGCCGTGGACCTGGACGGTGCCGCGGTCGGGGCTGGTGAGGCCGGCGCAGATGCGCAGCATGGTGCTCTTGCCGCAGCCGTTGGCGCCGACGATCGCGGTGATCTCCCCGGCGTGCACGGCGAGGTGCACGTTGTCGAGGACGGTCCGGCGGCCGAACTTCTTCGTGATGCCACGCGCGTAGAGCTTCACGTTCTGGTGCACGCTCGGAACGTAGCAGAGGGTTGTCACCAACATTTGTCAACAAAGGTTGACGCACAATCGCTTGTCAACTAAGGTTGACGTATGACGGAGGCGAACGACCTCGCCACGGCGGCGACTGACCCGGACCCGCGCATCGGCCTCCGCGCAGCGGTCGCGCTGCGCCGGCTCGCCGACGCGCTCGAAGTGCTCCAGGTCGACAACGCCCGCCTGCAGGGCTGGTCATGGCAGGAGATCGCCGACGCGCTCGACGTGTCACGACAGGCGGTCCACAAGAAACACGCCGGCCGCAAACCCGTGCGGCCCACCACGCAGCCCGATCCGGCGAACGACCGGACCTAGGGCGATCGAACAGCGAAAGGGGAGCAGCATGTTCGAGCGGTTCACCGACCGTGCCCGGACGACCGTGAAAACGGCCAAGGTCGAGGCCGACGCGCTCGGCCACCACGCGATCGGCACCGAGCACCTGGTGCTCGCGATGCTCGCCGGCGACGGCGGCATCGCGCACACCGTCCTGCGGGCATCCGGCCTCGACCCCGACTCGTGGCGGGCCATGCTCGCCGCCGGGGACGAGGCGGCCGCCTTGCGCTCGATCGGCATCGACCTCGACGCGGTGCGGTCCAGCATCGAGCAGACCTTCGGCCCGGGAGCGCTGGAACGCGCCGAGCCGGCCGAACGCGGCGGGTTCCTCCGTCGCCGCACCAAGATCCCTACCCGATTCAACAACGGCGCCAAGACGGCCCTCGTACTGTCACTCCGCGTCGCCCTGTCGATGAAGCACAACTACATCGGCACCGAGCACATCCTGCTCGGCGTGCTCAAGGAAGAGCGCGGACTCGGTGCCCGGCTGCTGCGGGAACAAGGCATCAGCTACGACCGCACCATGGAACTGGTGCAGACCGCCCTCAAGAACGCCGCGTGAGGTGCCGTTCCGCCGAATCCCGGGCTGATCTACGGTTTCTCCGTGGAGCGGACCCTTACCTGGCGTGATCTCAACCGGGCGCTGCTCGCCCGCCAAATGCTGCTCAAGAGGGTGCCGGACACCGTCCCCGACGTGCTCGAGCGCATGGGCGGCCTCCAGGCGCAGTACGCGCCGTCGATGTACATCGGACTGTGGACCCGCATCGAAGGCTTCGACCGGGCCGAACTCACCCGCCTGCTGGAGCGCCGTGAGGTCGTCCAGGCGACGCTTCTGCGGGCCACCATCCACCTCGTGTCGCGGGCCGACTTCTGGCCGTTCGCGGCCGGTGTCCGGCGGGCCCGCCGCGAATGGTACGACCGGCTGACCCGTGACCGGCCCGACCCCGCCGAGATGGCGGACGCCGTGGCCCGACTGCGGGAACTGCTCCGCGAACGGCCGGTTCCCCGGACCGAGATCGACGAGCTGTTCGGGCCCCGCGTCCGGCGCGGCATCGGCATGTACCTCGACATGGTGCGCGTCCCACCGTCCGGCACGTGGGCGCGGCGGCGGGCGGACCTGTTCGGCGCCGCCGAAGACTGGGTCGGCCCGCCCGACGTGACCGAGAACGACGCGCAGGAACTGGTGATCCGACGCTATCTGGGCGCGTTCGGGCCGGCCCACCGCACCGAGATAGCGGACTGGGCCGGCCTGCCGGTCGCCACCGTTGCCGCCGTCCTGAACCGGCTCGAACTGCGCCGGTTCGGCGACGAGCGGGGACGGGAACTCGTCGACCTGCCGGACGGGCCGCTGCCGGACCCCGAAACCCCGGCACCGGTGCGGTTCCTGCCGACGTACGACGCGACGCTGCTCGCCCACGCCCGCCGCACGCTGATCCTGCCGGAGGAGCACCGGTCGAAGGTGTTCCACGTCCGCATGCCGCAGTCGATCGGGACGTTCCTGGTCGACGGGCAGGTGGCTGGGGTCTGGTCGTACCGCGCCGGCAAGAAGCCCGCGAAGGGGGAGGTGGCGTGGGAGCCGTTCACCCCGTTGCCGGCGTCGGTCCGCAAGGAGGTCACCGCGGAAGCGGGCCGGCTGACCGAACTGCACGCCTGATCCGGCGCCGCCCCTCACGCGGACACCGTGGCGACCGGAGTCTGCCACTCGACGTCGTAGTCGTACATCCAGGCACTGCCGCGGGTGGCGAACCGCCGGAAGAGCACCGGCATCAACGCGTCACGGACTCGGGCGGCGAGCGGCCCGGCGATCTTCGCGCCGCTGTTGACGCCGGCAGCCTTCAGCATCCGGTCGGTGCGCGGCCGGCGCAGGCGGTCGAACGCGGCCAGGGCGTCGGTCACGGTTGCCCGGTCGCGGAGGCACTTCGCCAGGACCACCGCGTCCTCGATGGCCAGTGACGCGCCCTGCCCGGCGCCGATCGGATGCGCGGCGTCGCCGAGGAGCACCATGGCGTCGCGGTGGCTCCGCGGCACCGACGGCAGGCGCCGCAGCACGGTGAACGGGTGCCACTGGTCGGTGTGTTCGATGATCCGCGCCGCCGGACCGCGGTCGCCGTGGTACAGCTCGATCAGCGACTCGTGGCCGAGGTATGCGGCGGGCCGGGTGCGGGACGGCACCTGGGCCGACCACAGCGTCCCGGCCGCGGTTGCCGCGTACACGAAGGTGGCCTTGGACCCGAACACGAGGTTGAACGCGCCGGGCTCGACCGGGTGGGTCGACCTGCCGCTGACGGTCCACAACCCGGCGTAGACCGGCGCTGGCGCACCGGGGTCGACGATGGTACGCAGCCGTGAGTGCACGCCATCAGCGCCGACGATCAGATCGGCGGTGGCCGGTTGGCCGGCATGGCGGTGGCCGCCGTCGGGTTGGACGGTCTCCCGGCTCGTTGCCCGGGGATTGGCGGTGCTGTCGGCGAACGTCGCCGTCCCGTTGCGGACGTCTTGCAGCCGTCGGCCGGTGACGAGGCAGGCCCCGGCGTCGATCGCGAGGTCGCGCAGGGTTTCGACCAGGTGGCCGCGCATCAGTGTGACGCGGCCGCGCGGTGCCTCGCCCAGGAGTCTGCCGCGACCGCTCCACAGACGGAGCAGCGGAATCGCGGTCCCGCGGGCGGTGACGGCGCGGCCGGCGCCGATGGCGTCGAGCACCCGCAGTCCGTTGGCCCCGAGGCTGATGAACGAGCCGACGTCGCCGGCCGGATCAGCGTAGGCCTCGTAGATGGTGACGTCCCATCCGATCCGCCGAAGCGCGAGCGCCGCGACAGGCCCGGCGACTCCACCGCCGATGATCACCGCTTCCATGCGGACCTCCTTAGTGAATTGATATTCAGTGAATCTAAGTTCGGTTATATCGCTACTCCGGTCGGTCGGCAAGATCTGCGGCTGGCAAATCCCGTAGCCTGCGCGCTGGGTCTCGTGGCCCGGGCCGGGTGCGATGCGGCGCGCGTCGGCGTTGACTGGTCCGAGTTGGTGGAGTCCGTTCGGGCGGTGAGATTCGGGTGGTGAGATCGGTGCGGGTCGTCCTGAGAAATTGCAAAACGGGTCACGACGATCTGAGATGGACTGAATCGGTACGAGTTGCACCCGAGCTGATCCAGAGTTGGCCCGAGTTGGTCCAGAGTTGGTCCGAGTTGGTCCGGGGCCGTCCGAGCCGCTCGTGGAACGGTGCGGAAGCGGGGATGACCGGCCGGCCGAGCCGGTCGTGAATGGTGCGGAACCAAAGGGACCGTCTGTCTCAACCGGTCCTGAGCCGGTGAGGAACTCGGGAAGGTCCTTGCGGCCCTGAGCCGTGCGGAACGGAAATGACCGGTTCCGCCGGGCCGGTCCCGAACGGTGAGCAGTGGGGAGCGACGTGTTCTGTCCGATCCGATCGTGGACCAATGAAGGGAGCGGACCGATGAAGGGAACGGGACGACCGGGCGGGCCGGAGCCGCGCTCCGGGATGTGGTGGTGACGACGTGCGAGCGGGGGAGCGAGTGAGGCGGTGGCGGCCATGGTGACGCGCAAGGAGAAGGCGGCCCAGACCCAGGCCGCACTGAAGGATGCGGCCCGCAGGCTGTTCGCCGAACGCGGCTACCTCAACACCAAGATCAGTGACATCACGGCCGAGGCCGGCCGGGCGGTCGGCTCCTTCTACGACCACTTCTCCAGCAAGGAGGAGCTACTCCAGGCGCTGCTGGTCGACATGGAGGTGACCGCGGACGCCGCTCTGCCCGACCACGACCCGGACCATGACCTCGCCGACGAGGCCCAGTTGCGCGCTCACGTCGCCGCGGCCTGGACCGCCTTCCGCGACCATCTGCCCGTGATGGTGGCGCTGTTCCAGGCGTCGACGGCCGAGGAGCCCTACAGCGGCACGGCCCGGCAGCGGCTCGCGCAGGACACCACGATGCTGCGCGAGCACCTGGAGCGCATGGCGGAGAGCGGCCGTGTGCTGCCGGGCCGCCCGGCCGTGGTGGCCGATGCGATGGGTTCGATGTTGGCGTTCTTCGCCTATGCCCACCTGACCGCACCCGAGCCGCGACTCACCGACGACGAGGCGATCGAGACGTTGACGCAGTTGTTGTTGCGGGGCCTCGCCGGTGCGGGCCCCGACGCCGTCCGATGACGACGTGTCAGCCGGGCGGCGGGTCGCCGCCACCGCCTCTGCTGTAGGGGGCCGCGCTGGCGCGCGGATGGCTGGGTCCGAGCTCGTACGGCGTGCCGTCGGGCCGGATGACGATGATCCAGCCGTTGCCGGGGTCGCGGCGCAGTGACCAGCCGCGCTCGTGCACGCACACGTGGTGGTAGCGGCACAGCAGCACGAGGTTGTCGATGTCCGTCTCGCCGTGGTCGCGGATCCACTCCCGCAGATGGTGGCTGTCGCACCAGTTGGCCGGCATCCGGCAGCCGGGCCAGCGGCAGTGCGGGTCGCGGGCCGCCAACGCCCGGCGCAGCGCCGGTGGCGTGTTGCGATAGGCCCGGCCGAGTTTCAGCGGCACACCGTTGTCGGGGTGCAGCCAGATCGGCTGGAGCATCGCATCGCAGCTCAGCCGGGAGGCGAGCCCGTCGGGAACCGGACCCCACTCGCTGAGCACGGCGGGGCCGTCGTCGCCACAGGCGTCCCAGCTCCCGTCCGGGTCGTCGCCGTGGTCGTGCAGTTGCATGTATCGCCGGACCGGCATCAACAGCGCGATGTGGGGCCGCAGTCCGCCGCCGACCGTCGGCGCGCGGCCGTCCCGGAGGGTCGCGGTGAGCAGGTCGGCGAGGGCGTCGTGGCGTCGCTGGGCCGGGCTCCGGTCGTCGTCGGGGGCCGGTGCCTTGGTGAACGCGTCGAGGCCGGCGCTGAGCAAGGCCCCGGTCTCGGTGTCGAGGATGCTGCGCAGCTTCCACATGTCGCCGAGACGGGTGAGTGTCACGCCGCGGCGCAGGTATTGCTGGTCGGGCGGGGTGTTCTTGTCGCGCAGGGCGGCGTCGCGCAGATAGGCGCAGGCCTCGTGCAGCGTGTGCGGGTCGAATTGGCGTGCGAGCGGTACGAGTGTCTGCTCGACCTGCTCGATGACGTCGTCGCCGACCTCTTCGGCGGTGAGCCCGATCCGGTTGACGTGCTCGGAACTGACCTCGCCGGCCCCGAAGGCCTCCTCCAGGTCGGGCAGCAGGCGGGTGATCTCGACGGCCCGCATGCGACTGCTGGCGGCCGGGCCGGAGAGTCGCCCGAATGCTTCGAGCCAGCGCTTGGTGGATCCGTATGCGTCGTGGCGGGACAGGCGCCGGTCGTCGAACACGCCGAGGAACCGGGTGATGGCCGCGTCGAGCTGGTTGTGGGAGCGGAGCAGGAGCAGGGTGGCCTCGCGCACCGCCGCGTCGTCGAGTGTCGAAGGATCGAGGTCGACGAGTGCGGCGAGTGCGTCCGTCAGCGGTCCGATCGGACCAGGAACCCCCGCCTCTTCCCCCATGCCTGCACCGTAACCCACCCCACCGACACATCCCGGCCCCGATTACTCGCTGCGATCCTCCATCTCCCATGCGTGATCCAGCACGTGCCAGATGAACCGCCGGGCGGCGTACCGCGCGGTCCAGCCGTTGGCCGTGAGCGGCTCCCCGTCGCTGGGTCGGCCGAGGACCGCCAGCACGTCGGCGCGCAGGGCCTCGATGGCGTCCTTGTCGTCGATGACCGGTGGGCGGTGCTTGACGCCGATCTTGCGCGCGTAGGCGGCTTCGGAGCCGATCAGGTGGTCGATCATCTTGTCCCGGTCGCGTCCGCCGCCGCGGGGTCCCTTGCGCAGCGACTCCGGTGCGGTGGCGGCGCGGTCGTCGAAGGCCGTCCAGGCGGCGCGCAGCAGTTTGGTGTGCCGGTCGGCGGTAACCTTGGTCACCGGCGTGCGGTCCGCGGCGGGTCGGCCGTCGGGCGCGCCGAACTCGGTGGTCGACGTGCCCGGCACCCGTTCGACGACGGTGAACCGCGGTGTGGCCGGGAAGCTGAACCCGGCGGCCGCCGCGACGGGGGCGTACCGCTCGGCGTAGGCGGCCAGGGCTTCGATCGCAGCTTCCTCGGTCTTGGCGAAGCGGCCCCAGCCCGGCCAGTCGAGGCTTCCGGCGAAGACCTTCTTCGAGGCGGCCTCGAGATACACGCGTGTGTCGGCATCCGGCATGTCTGTGACCTTAGGCCGCTTTCCTCGGTGCCGGGGGTGTGTATGCCTACCATGGGTCATATGCCTGAGCTTGTGAGCTATCTTCGCGAAGCGCGGCTCGCCGGTGATGTCGAGACCACTCGCTCCTCCAACCACGGCAACGCCACCGCGTTCGCCGAAGGTCATGAGGGATACCTGTTCGGTCTGATCCCGCTGAAGACGTGGACGCTGCCTGAGGTGCTGGCGGTCATGGCCCAACGGGTCGGCATCGACGCCGACCCGGATCGCGCGACCGGCACCGACGTGATCGACCCGCACAAGACCGTCCGTGCTCTGGAGCGGATGCGCGATCGGTTGCGCCTTGCTGCCGAGCGGCGGGAGCGGGTGCTGGTGGCGACCGGTCACCCGGCCGGGATGATCGAGGTGCATCTCGCGATCGCCGCGGCGCTGCGGGCGGCCGGCTGTGAGCTGCTGCTGCCGGCGCCGGGTGCGGTGTTCGCGTCGCTGGGGCGGTACGACGGCCGCGAGTATCAGTTGGCGGTGCGGTACGTCGGCGGTGTGGCGGTGGCGGCGGAGCGTGGCATCGCGCTGTGGCACACCCATTCGCCGGACGGCATGCGGATCATGCTGGCCGAGTTGGAGCGGCAGGGCGCCGGGCTGCCCGACCTGGTGGTCGCCGACCACGGGTTCGCCGGTGCCGCGGCGGCGGCCGGCCTCGACGTGGTGGCCTTCGCGGACAGCAACGACCCGGCGCTGTTCATCGCCGAGGCCGAGGGTCGCGTGTCGGTGACGGTGCCGATCGACGACAACGTCCAGCCGCACCTGTACGGCCCGGTGAGCGAGTTCCTGCTGGAGGGTGTGGGCCGCCGGCGGCGGTGATATGACGAGAGCGCTATGACCGAATTTGACAGTGAATCTTGTGTGAGTCCCTTTCCGCTGGAAGCATCTGTCGAGGTCGATATTTATCGGCTCCGATTCAGGGAGGCTCCCATGAGACTCACAAGATCCTCGTTCCAGCGGGCCGCGGTCATCGCCGCGGGCGCCGGGCTCGTCGCCGGCTCGATCCTCGCACCGTCCGTGGCACAAGCGGCGGCGGAAACCAAGGCGGCCAACGCCGAGGCGCTCATCGAGCACCTCGGCACCCGTACCGCCGGTTCATACCTCGACGCGCAGGGCAAGCTCGTCGTCAACGTCACCGACGCCGCGACCGCCAAGAGCGTCGAGGCCGCCGGCGCCAAGGCTCGCACGGTCAAGCACAGCGGCGCCGAGCTGGCCCGCATCACGTCGCTCCTCGACGCGAAGGCCGGCATCCCCGGCACGGCCTGGGCCGTCGACCCGGTGAGCAACCAGGTTGTCGTCTCGATCGACAGCACCGTCCCGGTCGAGCACGTCAAGACCCTGGAGACGACCGTCGCCGGTCTCGGCAGCGGCGCGCGCATCGAGCGGATGTCCGGCGAGCTGCGCCCGACGATCTCGGGCGGCCAGGCCATCTACTCCGGCGGTTCCCGCTGCTCGCTCGGCTTCAACGTGGTCAGCGGCAGCACCTACTACTTCCTGACCGCCGGGCACTGCACCAACATCGGCTCGACCTGGACCACGAGCAGCGGCTCGGTCCTCGGCACCCGGACCGGCACCAGCTTCCCGGGCAACGACTACGGCATCGTGCGCTACGCGGCCGGCGTCTCCCACCCCGGCAACGTCTCCCTCTACAACGGCTCGTTCCAGGAGATCACCTCCGCCGGCGCCGCCGCCGTCGGCCAGTCCGTCCGCCGCAGCGGTTCGACCACCGGCGTGCGCGGCGGTTCCGTCACCCAGCTCGACGCCACGGTGAACTACTCACAGGGTCGCGTCACCGGCCTGATCCGCACGACGGTCTGCGCCGAGCCCGGCGACAGCGGCGGCTCCCTCTTCGCCGGCACGACCGCCCTCGGCCTGACCTCCGGCGGCAGCGGCAACTGCAGCTCCGGCGGCGTCACGTACTTCCAGCCGGTCACCGAACCGCTCAGCGTGTACGGCGTGAGCATCTACTGACACACCGCGACAGCGCAGCACCACACCCACCGTGGGCCGGACGGCAGGACGCGGCCCGGCCCACGCCGGTGGCAGAGTTGACCCATGCGTGTCGGGCTGCTCGGACCACTCACCGTAGACATCGGCGGCCGCCCGGCCGAGCTCGGTGGCGCACGACTGCGCACCCTGCTGATCCGGCTGGCCGTCGAGCCGGGCCGTCCCGTCGCCGTTGACCGGCTCGCCGAGGCACTCTGGCCCGGCGGCGGCCCCGCCGACCCCGCCAATGCCGTCCAGTCGCTCGTGTCGCGCCTGCGCAGGTCCCTCGGCGGACACCCGGCCCTCGTGTCCGGCACCGGCGGATACCGCCTCGATCTCGACGACGAGGCCGTCGACGCCTCGCGGTTCGAGCGGCTCGCCGCCGCCGGCCGCCGGGCATTGCGCACCGACGACACCGAGGCGGCCGGGCGGCTCCTGCGTGAGGCGCTCGCCCTGTGGCGCGGCCCGGCGCTCGCCGACGTTGCCGGTGCCGGGTTCGCGGCGCCGTTCACGGCCCGGTGGGAGGAGCTGCGGCTCGCCGCCACCGAGGACCTCGCGGAGGCCGGCGGGTTCCCCGGCGACGCCGTCGCCCGGCTGCGGGAACTGACCGCCGAGCATCCGCTGCGTGAACGGCTCGCCGCACTGCTGATCCGCGCGCTGCAGGCCGAGGGGCGGCCGGCGGAGGCGCTCACCGTGTTCGAGGAGTGCCGGGCCAGGCTGGCCGACGAGCTCGGCGCCGACCCTTCCCCGCAGCTCCGCGACGCCCATCTCGCCGTGCTGCGGGCCGAGCGGCAGGAGACGCCGCGGCGGAACCGCACCGGCAATCTCCGCGCCGCACTGACCAGCTTCGTCGGCCGCGCCGGCGCCGTCGAGCAGCTCTGCGCGCAGATCCTCGACAGCCGCCTCGTCACGCTCGTCGGCCCCGGCGGCGCCGGCAAGACCCGGCTCGCCACCTCGGTCGCCGCCCGGGTCGGCGGGCACCTGCCCGACGGGGCGTGGCTGGTCGAGCTGGCGCCGGTGACGGAGGCGGCGGAGGTGCCGGCCACGGTACTGCGCACGCTGCACGCGGGTGGGCTCGGTCAGCCGGAGGGACCCCGGCGTCCACGCCGCCTCGACGTCCTGGACCAGCTCACCGAGGCCCTCACCGGGGCTGGCGTGCTGCTCGTCCTGGACAACTGCGAGCACGTCGTCGACGCCGCCGCCCGGCTCGGCGAGGAACTGCTCGGCCGCAGCCCCAAGCTGCGGATCCTGGCCACCAGCCGGGAGCCGTTGGGCATCCTCGGCGAGTCGTTGTTCCCGGTCGGCCCGCTGCGCCACCCGGACGGCACCGTGACCGCCGGCGAGGCGGTCACGTTTCCCGCGGTACAACTCCTGCGGGACAGGGCGGCCGCGGTGCGTCCCGGGTTCGCGGTGACCGGCGACAACGTGGGGTCGATGGTGGAGATCTGCCGCCGGCTCGACGGCCTGCCGCTGGCGATCGAGCTGGCCGCGGCCCGGCTGCGCTCGTTCACCGCGGAGCAGGTCGCGGCCCGGCTCGACGACCGGTTCCGGCTGCTGACCGGGGGCAGCCGCACCGCCCTGCCTCGGCACCGCACGCTCCACGCCGTCGTGGCGTGGAGCTGGGACCTGCTCGGTGAGCGGGAGCGGCGGTTCGGTGCGGCGCTCGCGGTGTTCCCGGGCACCTTCGACGCGGTCGCGGCCGGCGCCGTCGCCGGCGTCGACGACCCGGAGGAATCCCTCGACGCCCTCGTCGACCGGTCGCTGCTGCAGGTCGTCGAGGGACCCACGGTGCGGTACCGGATGCTTGAGACGATTCGCGAGTTCGCGCTGGAGGAGCTGGCACGGCGCGGGGGAGTGGGCCCGGCCCGCGCCGCGCACGCCGCCCACTTCCTCGCGCTGATGGAGGAGGCGGAGCCGCACCTGCGCACCGCCGCGCAGCTCGACCGGCTCGAGCGCCTGCGGCCCGAGCGCGACAATCTGCACGCGGCCGTCGCGTTCTTCTGCGACGCCGGCGACGCGGCCGGCGCGCACCGGCTGGGTGCCGCGGCGGGTTGGTTCTGGATGTTCGAGGACAACCACGCGGAAGCGGCGCTCTGGCTCGACCGGATCCGGCGGGTGCCGGGCGACGTCCCGCGTGACCCGCGGATCGTCGTGCTGGCGGTGTATCTGGTCAACAGCGGATTCGCCGGCGACTTCCAGTTCGACCACGACCTGCTGGACGAGCTGACCACGTTGGCGGCGACGGTACCGCGGGCGAACGCCCATCCCTTCGTCGCGCTCGTCGAACCGGTGGTGAACCTGTTCCGCGACGACAGTGAGCGCGGCACGGCCGTCATCGAGGAGCGGCTCGCCGGCCCCGTCGACACCTGGACCAGGGCGATGCTGCTGACGCTCCTCGGCCACCTGCGGGAGAACGACGGCGACATCGACGGCATGCTGCGCGCCCTCGACGCGGCCGCCGTCGGGTTCCGCAAGGTCGGCGAGCGGTGGGGCCTGTCGATGACCCTGTCCTCGGCCGCGGGCGCGCACGCCCGGCGCGGCGACTTCGCCACCGCCGTCGGCTTTCTGGAGGAGTCGATCGAGCTGCATCACCAGCTCGGGATCCAGGCGAACGATGCGTTCCAGCGGATCAGCCTCGCCGCTCTGCGCGTCCACACCGACGGGCCGGCGGTGGCGCGAGCCGAGCTGCGGGCGTTCGTCGAGGACGTGGGAGTGGCGGCGCGTGACGTGTCGCATGCGATGCTGGAGCTGGGGCACGTGGCCCGCGCCGAAGGCGACCTCGACGAGGCCGACCGGCTCTACGCCGAGGCGTGGCGCCTGCAGCGGGACCTGTCGCTGGTCGCCCCGCAGTACCGGGCGATCCTGCTCGCCGCTCGCGCCCACGTCGACGTCGAGCGCGGTGAGCTCGACACCGCCCGGGCACGGCTGACCGCGGCGATGCGGATGGCCCTGCCGGTGCGGGACATGCCGGTCGTGGCGCGGGTCGCGATGGGCTGGGCCGGGCTCGCCCATGCTCGCGGCGCGCCCGGCACCGCCGCCGAGATCCTGGGCGTCGCGCAGCAGCTCGGCGGCGGCCCGGATCTGTCGGACCTGGACTGGCTGCGCCGGTCGGCGCTGCTGCGTGTGGAGCTCGGCGACGAGGCGTTCGAGACGGCTGTCGCCCGCGGCGCCTCGATGCCGCGGGGGACAGCCGTCGACCTGCTGCGGCCGGGTTGAGCCGGCTCAGGCCTTCCTGCGGTACGCGCGGACCGCGAGCGGCGCGAACACCGCCAGGATCGCGAGCGACCACGCGAGCGTCCGCACCACCGGCCCGGCCGTCGGGCCTGTGCCGACCATCAGCGCGCGGGCCGCCTGCATCGCGTCGGCGACGGGGTTGACCTTCACCCAGGCCTGCAACCAGCCGGGCAGGGTGTCGGTCGGTACGAGCACGTTCGTGCCGAAGGTGAGCGGGAACATGATGACGAACCCGAGCCCCTGGACCGCGCCCGGCTCGCGGACGACCATGCCGAGCAGCACGAACATCCAGCTAAAGCAGAACGCCATGAACATCATCAGCAGGCAGGCGGCGATGACGGACAGCGGGTCGGTCCCGAATCGGAAGCCGATGATGTAGCCGAAGCCGAGCATCACCACGATCGCCACCACGAACCGGATCATGTCGCCGAGCACCCCGCCGATCAGCGGCGCGGACCGCCCGATCGGCAGGCTGCGGAACCGGTCGAAGACCCCTGTCTTGATGTCGGTGTTCAGGCTGACGCCGGTCGGCGCCGACGCGAACAACACGTTCTGCACGAGCAGCGCGGGCAGCAGGAACTGCAGGTACTCGTGGCGGGAGCCGGAGATGGCGCCGCCCAGCAGGTACACGAACAGGACGATGAAGATGATCGGCTGGAGCGTGACGTCCAGCAGTTGCTCGGGCGTACGCATCGTCTTGATGAGGCTGCGCCGGGCCATGACGAGGCTGTGCCGGACCAGGCCGAACGGGCGGCCCGGGACGGCCGCGCGGATCGGCGTGCCGGCTGAGAAAGCGGTGGTGGTGGAAGCGGTGGTGGTGGAAGCGGTGGTGGTGGGAGGGGTGCTCATGCCGGCACCTGCGCCTGCCGCGGGTCCGCGGTGTTCTCGCCGCGGGTCAACGTGAAGAACACCTCGTCGAGGCTCGGCAGGTGCAGCGACAGTTCGATGACGCCGATCCCGGCCTCGTCGAGCCGCCGCACGACCGCTGTCATCGCCCGGTCGTCGGCGACCGGCACCGACAGCACCCCGCGCCCGTGCGACTCGACCTGGTTGTCGGAGACGGCCGTCAGGATCGCCGCCACCGTCTCCAGGTGTGCCGGATCGGCCGGGCGCACGCTGATGGTCTGCCCGCCGACGATGTGCTTGAGCTGGGCCGGCGTGCCGTGCGCGATGACCTTGCCGTGGTTGAAGACCGAGATGTCGTCGGCGAGCGCGTCGGCCTCCTCGAGGTACTGCGTGGTGAGCAGTACGGTCGTGCCTTCCCGTACCTGGGCGCGGACCATGTTCCACACGTCCTCGCGCTTGGCCGGGTCGAGGCCGGTGGTCGGCTCGTCGAGGTAGACGATCGCGGGCCGGCCGACGAGGCTGGCCGCCAGGTCGAGGCGGCGCCGCATGCCGCCCGAGTACGTCTTGGCCGGGCGGTTCGCCGCCTCGGTCAGGTCGAACTCGGCCAGCAACTGCGCGGCGCGGGCCTTCGCGTCGGCGCGGCGCAGGTCGAGCAGTTGGCCGATGAGGACGAGGTTCTCGGCGCCGGTGAGGTCCTCGTCCACCGACGCGAACTGACCGGTCAGGCCGCTGATGCGGCGGACCGCCGCCGGGTGGCGGACCACGTCGTAGCCGCCGACGACGGCCTGTCCCTCGTCGGGGCGCAGCAGCGTGGCGAGGATGCGCACGGCGGTGGTCTTGCCGGCGCCGTTGGGGCCGAGGACCCCGAGCACCGTGCCCGGCTCGGCGGCGAGATCCACCCCGGCCAGCGCGGTGGTCTTGCCGAAGCGCTTGACCAGGCCGGTGGCCTGGAAAGCGAAGCTCATGGCGTGTTCCCCCTGTGGATGGGTCCGCGACGTTCACGGACCGCGACGCTCTCAGCCTGCCGTACCGCGCTGGCAAACCGCGCACATCGTCCTGTCACCCGCCGGCACCGTTCGCCGGCACCGTTCGCCGGCATTTCCGTGTCGTACGGCGTGTCCCGAATCGTGGACGCGGGTTGACGGCCACGTGTCCGGATCGGCACCATCGGTTCCATGGGGCCCGAAGGTGCGTTGCTGACCCAGGAACTGGTGGTCGACCTCGCTCGACACGCCAGCGCGTGCTGTAGTCGCTAGAGCCTTCGCTCGCGACACCCCGATCCCCGCTTCGCGGCCGCATTCTCGGCGTGTGCTCTAATTCCTATCTAATACGTATGAATACTGGAGTTTTCTATGACTGTCTCCACGGGGGTCGCCGTCGACCTGCTGGACATCGCGCGCCGCTCTGCGGCAGCGCCGGACGACTGGCCGTTCGCGCCCCGGTTCGACCCGCGCGAGCGTTGGTACGGGCGGCTCGCCACCGTCGGCGACCACGAGGTCTGGCTGCTGACCTGGCTGCCCGGCCAGGGGACCGACCTGCACGACCACGGCGGCTCGGCGGGCGCGTTCACCGTCGTCTCCGGCGAGATCGTCGAGCAGACCGTCAGGGGTGGCGAGCTGGTCGGCACCGGGATGCCGGCCGGGCGGGGCCGGCGGTTCGGCCCGCACCACGTGCACCGGGTCGTCAACGCCGGCATCCGCCCGGCCGTGACGGTGCACGTCTACGGCCCGGCGCTGCGGGCCATGACCCGCTACCGGCTGCACGACGGCCGGCTCAGCGTCGAGTCCATCACGAGGGCGGGAGCGGACTGGTGACCGTACAGCCCGGAAAGAGCATCGACACGATCCTCGACGAGGCCCGTGCCCGGCTGCGCCGGCTCGACCCGGACCAGGCCCGGCTCGCCGTCGCCGAGGGAGCCGTCCTCGTCGACATCCGCCCCGCCGCGCAGCGCGCCGCGGAAGGCGAGATCCCGGGTGCCCTGATCGTCGAGCGCAACGTCCTGGAGTGGCGGTTCGACCCCCGCAGCGGTGCGCGGCTGGCCGTCGCCGACCGCTTCGACCTGCCGGTCGTGGTGTTCTGCTCGGAGGGGTACACGTCGTCGCTCGCCGCCGCCGCGCTGCAGGACCTGGGCCTGCACCTCGCGACCGACCTCGTCGGCGGCTTCCAGGCGTGGAAGGCGGCCGGTCATCCGGTGACCGCCGCCGCCTGACGGCGGCGATTAGGCTGGTGAGGTGAAGCTCAAGCTCGACCTCCACGACATCTTCAACCGCAGCGGCGACATCGACCGTGCGCTGCGCGGGATCATCGACGAGGCGGTGGCCAAGCGCGCCACCCTCGTCGAGATCATCCCCGGCAAGGGGTCGGGCGCACTCAAGAAGCGGGTGCTGCGGTTCCTCGACCAGCGCGAGATCAAGGCGCTCTACCACCGGATCGAGAAGGACTCGGACAACTTCGGCCGGCTCTTCGTGCACTTCCGCTGGAACGAGTCCTCCGGTCGTTCCGGCCGTCGGCGCTGACCCGCCCGGCCGCTCAGAGGGCGCCGGCGGCGTCCGCTAGATGGCAGACCGCGACGAGCCGGAGCGCCGTCCAGTCCGCCGCCGACCAGTCGACGCTCTCCGGCGTCGGCAGCGGCCGCCCGTGGCGCTGGTGCACGGCGATCACGGAGCGCGCGTAACCGGCGAGCGAGATCGCGTCGACCGGCTTCCCGGCGGCGGTCAGGCTCTCCCGTACCGCCGCGGCGTGCTGGTCGACCTTCGCCAGCAGGAAGGGCTGGGCGAGGGCCTCCACCAGCCCGTCGACACCCACCATGGCCATCACCTGGTCGAGCTGGTGGCGGGCGGCGAGCTCGGCGGTGGCCAGGTGGCTCGCGTCGAACGATCCGGCGTCAAACGGGGGCGTGCCGAACGAAGGGGCCGGCACGGCTGGCGTCAGTTCGTTGTTCATGGTCGAGACGCTATGCGGCCCGGGGCGCTCCGGGATCCCCAACAACCGAGCGGCACCCGATCTTGACCTCGAGCGCTCCGTCCGACCTGCATCACGCTGCGTGGTCGCGGCCGGACGCGCCGTAGGTCCGGGCGGGAAGTGTCGGTGGAGGAGTGCAGAATGTGGCTCACCCCCGCAGCAGGAGGACCGACCCTTGTCCGACCGCAGTTTCGCCGCACCGCCGCGGCGGCCGCTCGTCGCCGCCGCCGCGGCGATCGTGCTCGCGCTGCTCGCCGCGCTCGGCATCGCCGACGTCCAGCCACCCGCACCCCGCCCGGCGTCGGCCCCCGCCGGTGAGTTCTCCGCCGGACGCGCGTTCACCCACGTCGAGCGGATCGGGCAGGAGGTCCACGTCACCGGCAGCCCCGCCGCCGACCGCGTCCGGGAGTACATCGTCGAGACCCTGGCCGGGTTCGGGCTGCGCCCCGAGGTCCAGGACAGCGTCGGGGTCAACGCCGGCAAGTTCGGCGACGGCGGCATGGCCCGGGTGCGCAACGTCGTCGCGGTCCTGCCCGGCACCGCCTCGACCGGCCAGGTCGTGCTCATGGCGCATTACGACTCGGTCCAGGTCAGCTACGGCGCCAACGACGACGGCGCCGGCAGCGGCACCCTGCTCGAGGTGGCCCGCGCGCTGACGACCGGCGAGCGGCCGCGCAACGACATCGTCTTCCTGTTCACCGACGCCGAGGAGGCGTGCCTGTGCGGCGCGGAGGCGTTCGTCACCCGTCACCCGCTCGGCCGGCGCCAGTCCGTCGTGCTGAACTTCGAGGCTCGTGGCAGCCGCGGCCCGGCCGTCATGTTCCAGACCTCCGAGGGCAACGCCGATCTCATCGACGTCTACGCCCGCACCCCGCACCCGGTCGGCACCAGCCTCGCCGTCGAGGTCTACCGGTTGCTGTCCAACGACACCGACTTCACCCCGTTTCTGGGCCAGTCCCGGTTCACCGGGCTCAACACCGCCTACATCGACGGCTCCAGCGTCTACCACAGTCCGTTCGACCGGCCCGACACGATGGACCGCGCCAGCCTCCAGCACCACGGCGACAACGCGCTCGTCCTGACCCGCGAGCTCGGCCAGGCCGACCTGGCGCCGCTGGTGCGTCCGGCTTCCGGGGACGCGGTCTACTTCCCGTTCGCCGGGTTCCTGGTGCGCTACCCGTCGGCGCTCACCTGGCCGATCGCGGTGATCGCGGTGCTCGCCGTCGCCGCCCTCGTGTTCCTGGCGCGCCGCCGTGGCCTGACGTCGGTGCCCCGCACGCTGGCCGGACTCGGTCTGGCGCTCGTGCCGGTCGTTGTGGTCGCCGTCGCCGCCCAGCTCCTGTGGACCTTGCTGGTGGCGATCCGTCCCGGATACGGGGAACTGCTCGACCCGGCCCGGCCGACCTGGTTCCGGTTCGGTGTCGTCGCGCTCGCCGCGAGCATGCTCCTGGGGTGGTATGCGCTGAGCCGCCGCCGGCTGGGCCCCGTCCCGCTGGCGACGGGCGGGCTGGCGCTGCTGGCCGTGCTCGGCGTGGTGTTCGCCGCCGCCGTCCCCGGCGGGTCGTATCTCGCGGCGATCCCCGCCCTCACCGGTGCGCTCGCCGGCATCGCCGCGCTGCACGCGCGCCAGCAGTTGCTCAAGATCACTGTGCTGGTCGCCGGTGCTGGTGTCGCGGCGCTCATCCTGGCGCCCACCGTCGCGCTGTTCTTCCCGGCGCTGGGCCTGGCGACCGGCGCCGCCGCGGCGATGTTCGCCGTGCTGCTGGGCCTGGCGGTGCTGCCGGCGTTCGAGCCGCTGTTCCGCCCGGCCGGCGAGCCGCGGCACCGCCTGCTCGGCTCCGCCCCGGCGGTCGCGGCCCTGGTCGTGGCGGTGCTCTGCACGACCGTCGGCCTGCTCGTCGACCGGTGGGACAGCCGTCACCCGGAGCCGACCCACCTGATGTACGCACTCGACCGCGACACCAACGTCGCCAGATGGGTCAGCCTGGAACAGTCCCCGGGCGAGTGGACGTCGCGGTATGTGCGCAACCGGCAGGAGCAGAGCCGGCAGTTCCCGGTCCTGCCCGAGGGCATGCTCTCGGTGGGCCCGGCGAACGTCGCCGACCTTCCGGCCCCGACCGTGGTCGTGCTCTCCGACGACACCTCGGGCAACCGGCGCACCGTGCGCTTCCGGCTGGAGTCGAAGCGGCAGGTCCGGTTCGTGTCGTTCTACGGCGAGGTCGGCGACCACCGGGTCGTGCGGGCCATCGTGGAGGGCCGCGACGCCGTGACGTACCTCGACGAGCGGGATCGCTTCGGTGTCATCTTCCACGGCCCGCCGTCCGGCGGCATCGAGGTGACCCTGCTCCTCGACGGCCCTGGCCGGTTCAAGCTCCGCCTCGTGGACGGTAGCGACGGCCTGTCCGGCCTGCCGGGATTCACACCGCGCCCGCCGACGGTCGGCGTCTTCGGCAGCCACTCGAGCGAACTGCTCGCGGTGGCCATCACGACGATGCTCTGACCTTACGCCGCACCCCGAAACGGCCGCACCCCGAAACGGCCGCACCCCGAAACGGCCGCACCCCGAAACGGCCGCACGCTGCACCGAACCCGCGATCCCGAAGCCCGCCTGAGGCGTGCGGTTGCCGACCCCGCCGACGCCGGCCCCTCGGCCAGGTCCACCGCCCACCGGCTCGACGTGACGGTTGTCCACAGGAAGAAAATCTTGCTGGTGAAACACCGCACGCCGTTCCTACCGTCGACATATGGTGATCGATGTGGCGGCCGCGGAGGCGTGCACGGTCGACGATGTCTGGCGAGTGCCCGCCATCGGTGGAGGTGGAGCACCGTCCCGTGCGGTCCGCGCCACCCTCATGAGCGGCCAGGCGGCCCTGACGGCGATCCTCGAACGGCTGGACGTGCCGGTGGTGTGGCGTGCCGACGGCCGGCTCACGTTCTTCCCGCACGACGCCGCGGACCGCGACGCCGTGCACGCGGCGATGGCCGCCGCCCGTGCCGTGCAGACACACCTGGCCGTCGTCCTCCGCGACCTCGGAGTCGTGGTCCCGGACCGAACCGCCATCTCGGGGTAGGAGCCGGGACCACGATCTCCGGAGTCGGGCCTTACTTCGCGGCGCCCGCCTTGTCCAGGGCCGCCACCGCGCCGCGGTGCAGCGGCACCGGGTCGGTCTTGCGGATCGTCTCCAGCGTGATGCCCTTGGCCGCAGGGTTGGCCCTCGCCAGCTCCTCGCGCTTCTCCACCAGCGTCTTCGTCAGCACGCAGGCCAGGTCGGCGTTCATGTCCTCACGCACCAGCAGCACGTTCGGCACCACGATGGTCTTGACGTCACCCGGCGTCTTGTACGTCGCAGCCGGGATCCTGCCCTCCTGATACGCCGGGCCGAGCTTCCGCATCTCCGGCAGCAGGCCGGACACGTCGAGGAACTTCACCTTGTCGCCGTTGGTCGTGAACAGGTCGGTGACGCCAGCGGTCGGCAGGCCGCCGGACCAGAAGAAGCCGTCGATCGTGCCGGCCTTCACGCCCTCGGTGGTCTTCGCCAGGTCGAGCCGCTGCGGCTGGATGTCCTTGTCGGGGTCGAGCCCGGCGGCCTTGAGCAGGCGCTGCGCGATGACCTCGGTGCCCGAGTTCGGCGAGCCGGTCGAGATCCGCTTACCCTTCATGCCGGCGACCGAGGTGATCCCGGAATCGGCGCGCACCACGACGTGGGTGGCGTTGTCGTAGATCCGGCCGAGCGCGGCGATCTTCACCGGCTTGTCGAACGAGCCCTTGCCCTGTACGGCGTCGGTCGCGCTGTCCAACAGCGAGAACGCCACCTGGTAGTCGCCCTTGTCCAGGCCCTTGATGTTGCCGACGGACGCGCCGGTCTCGGCCGCGCTCGCCTTGACCTTGTCGCCGGTCGCCTGGGTGATCTGGGTGGCCAGGGCGTTGCCGACGACGTAGTACACGCCGGTGGTGTTACCGGTCGCGATCGCGATGCGGGTGTCGGAGGTGACGGTGCAGGCGATCTCCGAGTTCGCCCCGGCTTTGTCCGTGGTGTTGTCGGTCTGCCGGCCTCCGCATCCGGCCATCGCCGTCAGCACCAGGGCGCCCGCCACGCAGGTTCCGATCCAGGACTTCGATGTCACGGCACATCCTCTCTAGGAGCGTCAATACGAGATCGAGCACTGAGGTACACGAGCACCGCGGCCACCAGCAGCAGACCCACGCCGACGCCGACGGTCGCCTGGTCGAGCCAGAGCAGCAGGAGGCCGGCCAGCCCGGCGAGCACCCGCGGCACGACACCGGCCTTGCCGAGACCGATCAGCCAGCCGCCGGCGGCGATGGACAGCGCGAGCACGCCGAGCGCCGACGCCGCCACGGCGAAGGCGATGTCGCCCCACCCGGCGAGCCCGAGCAACGCACGGCCGATCGGCGTGACCACGAACGCGATGGGCACCAGGTACGCGGGCAGCGCGTACCGCAGCGTCTGCCACATCGTCGGGAACACCCTGCCGCCGGTCACCGCGGCCGCGGCCACGGAGGCGAGAGCGGTCGGTGGCGTCGCCTCGGACAGCACCGCGAAGTAGAAGATGAACATCGCCGTCGCCGGTTCGGAGATGCCCAGGTTGATCAGCGCCTGGCCGATGATGACCCAGCCGATGATGAACGACGCGGTCACCGGCACCGCGAGGCCGAGCAGCGTGAGCGCCACCGCGGCGAACACGGCGGTGAGCGCGACGACGGCGGTGTGGTTCGTCGCCAGCGACTGCGCCCAGTCGACCATCAGGCCCGACATCTGCGGCCCGAGGCCCGTCTTGGTGGTACTGGCGGTGATGACCCCGGCCGCGACGCAGACCGCGACGACCGGCAGAACCCCGCGGATGCCGGCGGCGAGCGCCTCGACGAGCCGGCGCGGGGTGAGCCGGTGCCGGCGGTCCAGGAACGACAGCGCCGCCGCGAGCAGTGTGGCGTAGATGACCGCCTGCGTCGCCGGCTGGCCTAGCGCCAGCAGCACGATGATCACGAAGAGGGAGAGGAAGTGGTACCCGAACCGCGCGAGCAACTGCCACGGCGACTGGACCCGCAGGTTGACCGGCCGTGCGCCGAACCGGCGGGCGTCGATCTCGACCGACAGCAGGATGCCCAGGTAGTACAGCAGCGTCGGGATCGTCGCCCAGCCGAGGACGACCAGGTAGGACACGTTCAGGTACTCGGCGATGATGAACGCGGCGGCGCCCAGCGTCGGCGGCGACAGGATCGCGCCCACGCCCGACGCGGCGAGCATGCCGCCGGCCCGCTCCGCCGGGTACCCGGCCCGGCGCAGGATCGGCCAGGTCACCGCCCCGATGCTCACCGTCGTCGCGGCGCCGGAGCCGGACACGGTACCGAGGAGGAAACCGGACGCCACGGCGGTGCGCCCGGCGGCGCTCTTGGAGCGGCGGAACGCCGCGACCGACAGTTCGACGAAGAACGCGCCGGCGCCGGACAGGTCGAGCACCGCGCCGTAGATCGTGAAGAGGACGATGTACGACGCGGCGACGTCGAGCGGCGTGCCGTAGAACCCGCTCGGCGAGTTGTACAGCGCGTCGATGATCTGGTCGAAGTCCAGCCCGGCGTGGGCGATCGACCAGGTCTGCGGCAGCAGGCCGCCGTAGTAGTCGTAGGCGAGGAACAGCGCGCAGACGATCGGCAGCACCCATCCGGTCGTGCGGCGGCACGCCTCGACGACGAGCAGCAGCAGAACGGCGCCCATCACCACGTCGAGCGGTTCGAGGAATCCCTGCCGGTTCAGGAACGCGTCGTAGCCGCCCCCGGCCGCGCCGATCTCGAACGGCAGCAGCGGGTAGAGGCAGACGACCAGCGCGGCCGCGGCGAGCACCCAGTCGGTGCCGGTCGGTCCCTCGTCGACCGGGACGACGTCCGGTTCGCGGCGCGGCCACGGGAGCCGGGCGCCCGACGGGTACAGCACGAACACCAGCGGCAGCACCGCGCTGAGGAAGACGACCAGGTAGTACTGGCTGCCCTGGGGGAGCGGCCGGAAGACCTGCCAGAGCACGAGCAGCGCGGCGGCCGTCCCGACGGCGGTGACCCCGATCCGCACCGGCCCGATCAGCCGGCGGCCCGGCTTCTCGTCCTCGAACTGCGCGGCGAGTTCCCGCACGCCCTGGTCGTTGAGCGTCGCGTCGACGTCGGAGACGGCCGCCGCGGCCGGCCGGTCGCCTCGTGCGCCGCCGGCGGCGGTGTCCCGCGAAGCGTCCGGAATCGCTGATCCGCCGTTCGGCTCATCGGCGGCGTCCGCCTCGGCATCGGCCGCTACCCCGTTCGGCTGAATCTCTGGCACGGCCCGGAGAGTACGCGAACTCATGAATATTCGTAACCGTAAACATCGGCAGTTAGGTCGCGAATGCGCAACGGTGTGCCGCCCTCGGAGGTTGTCGCACCCGGCATGATGTTCGGCGTGTACGAGCTCGACGTGGTGACGCCGGAAAGTTTGGGGCGGTTCGTCCACCGCTGGTACGGCCTGCCCGATCGTCCGCCTGTCGACCTGCCGCTCCCCGGCGTCCCGGAGCCGCTGGCCGGTTGGTACCGCGTCGCCGCCCGCTATTCGCTCCCGCTTAGCCGCGACCACGCCATGCGTCCGTGGACCGACCTGAGACCCGAGAACGGAATGGTCCGATTCTGGGAGGGCGCGGACGACTGGTATTCGATCCCGGACTGGAAGAACTGGAAGATTCCGGACGTTGGTGTGCCCGGCGACCCCGAGGTCTACGAGAACGACGAGTTTCCCACCGGCCTGTCACTGTCCCGGTTCCTCGTCTACGCGGCGGTGTACGAGGCGACGTACGCCCCGTTGCACGGTCTTGTCTACCTGGAGCCCGCACCGGACGAACTGCGCGCCGTCAAGGTCCGGCTCCGCGAGCTCGACGACGCCCTGTGGCACTGGCCCGACCCGCGGACCCGGTACTACGGCGACGACGACCTTCTGGGCCACCTCGGCCCGGACCGTGTCGTCCTGGCCGCCCGCCACCGCGACGCCCTGGGCCGCTTCGACGGTCTCGGCCTGCCGTGGGACTGGGACACCCGGCAGGCCTGAGCAGGACCGCAGCACCAGGAACTCGGCGCGGGAATCAGCGCACGTTGATCAGCATCGCGCAGACGTCCTCGTCGTCGGCCACGTTGAGCGCGCCGATCAGGTGCGCCACCACCGCGTCGAAGTCGCTCAGGTCGACGTGCTCACCGGCCCGGCGGACCAGGTCGAGGCCACCCCCGCGACGCCGGTCGACGCGGGCCTGGCCGCCGGTGTAGAGCAGCACCCGGTCACCCTGCTCCAGCGTGACCGTGGTGTCGGTGTACCGCATCTCGGCGATCTCACCCAGCGGCAAGCCGAGCGGCCCGGACAGCACCGAGCCCCGGCCCGCGGCCGTGTACCGGATCGGGGCGACCTGCCCGGCCGCCGCCCACCGCAGCTCCCGGGTCTCGGGGGCGAAACGGGCCACCACCAGACAGGCGGTGTGCTCCACCTCCATCGCGCAGAGCATGCCGTTGACCGCGGTCAGGATGTCCCCGGGCGACATGTCGAGCATCGCGTACGCCCGGACCGCGTACCGCAGCCGCGCCGCCGTCGTCATCGAGGAGAGGCCCTGCTCGTCGACGTCGCCGAGGACCAGCACGGTGCCGCCGTCGGGCAGGGCCGTCGCGTCGTACCAGTCGCCGTCGACGGTGCCGACCCGCTCGGGGGAGCGGCACCGGCCGCAGATCCCGATGCCCTCCATGTGCCCGAGCTCCGGGTCGGTCGGCAGCAGCGCGCGCTGCAGGGCCTCCGCGGCCCGCCGTTCGTCCGCGAGCCGGTGCCGCTGCGCCGCGAGCGCCTCCTCGGCGCGACGCAGCCGGGCCTCGATCGCCCGCTCCTCGGTGACGTCCTGCACGGTGCCGCGCACCGCGGTGACGTTGCCGGTGTCGTCGAAGATCGGCTCGGCGGTGAGCCGGAGCCGCCGGCCGTTGACCCGCCCGGCGCCGCGCGCCTCGGCGAGGAGGTGCTTGCCCTCCACGATCGTGCGACGGACCGCGTCCTGCACCGCGAGCAGGTCGTCGGGGTGGACGCTGGCGGTCAGTTCCTCGACCGGCACGCGGGCCGCGTCGCGCCCGCCGTGGAAGAGCCGGATGAGCTCGGGGGAGCAGCGCGGTTCCGGGTCGCGCAGCTCCCAGCAGAAGGAGCCGGTCCCGGCGATGCGCTCCGCCTGGAGGAGCTGGTCGTACATCAGGTCGGCCTCGGTGGCGACCCGCCAGACCGCGAACACCCGGTCCCAGAGTCGCACCGCGTGCACCGAGAGCGTCTGCGGGCCGGGCACGCCGTCCGTGCGCGGATCGGCCCGCAGCCCTTCCAGGCGCCTCGGCTGGCCGTCCTGCAACAGCCGGGCGAACTCCGGCAACAGCGTCGCGCTGCCCAGCGCCGGGTAAGCGGCCAGCAGCGTCGCCTCGTCCGGGTCGACGCGTGCCCCGGTGAAGATCTGCCGGGCGAGGCCGTTGGCGTATTCGACGCGGAAGTCGACGAGCTGCCCGTCCTCGGTGACCGGCGACAGCAGCGCCGCCGGATTGTGCAGGGCGTCGACGACGGTCGGCAGCCACACCTGCGCCGGCGCTGCCTGGCCGCTCTCCTCGCCCTCGACGTGGAACCAGGCGCTGGCGATCTCGTCGCCGATCAGCGCGTCGACCTGCCGCGCCACCGGCTCGAGCAGCGCTGCGACGTACCGCCGCAGCTCGTCGCCGTCCGGGAGCACCTCGGCCCAGGTCAGCAGGACGCCGCCGATGATCCGCTCGCCGGCGACCAGCGGTGCGGCGAGGATGGTCGCCCCGCTGAACGGCTGCTGCCCGATCACCGGGAAGCGCCGGGTGGCCTCGTCGTCGGCGGACAGCCAGAGCGTCTCGGCGTCCTGCACCGCGACGACCAGCGGCAGCGCCGGATCCGGCGGGATGCGGGACCAGCGGCTGCGCACCTCGCCGGCGACGCCGTGGGCGCCGACGCCGCGCTGTGCGCCGTCCGGGTCGACCAGCGTCAGCAGCACGGTCGACGGCGCCGGCCAGGCGGTCGGCGCGGTCCCGAGCACCGCACTGATCTCGTCGTAGCTGCGCGCCGCCGCGATCCGGGCGCTGAGCAACTGGTGCTGGGACTGCAGCGCCTCGACCTCGGGCGTGCGGCTGGCCCGGCGGCGGGCCGGGGAGGCCGCGGGGGCGGGGGAGGCGGGGGACGGCGCGGGCGGGCGCTCCCGCCGGCGCGCGACGTGCTGGCGCAGCTCGTCGTCGATGAGGTTCACCACATCCGGCGCGTTCGGGTCGGGTGACGTGGTCCCGACGATCGCGGCCGCGACCTCGATGAGCTTGATGTTGGTGCGCTGGGAGAGCCGCACGAGCTGGTCGAATCCCTGGTCGGGAGTGATGCCGAGCCGCTCGACGAGCACGCCCTTGGCCTGTTCGATGACCGCGCGGTTCCGCATGGCGGTGCGCACCCCGGTCAGCTCGGCCCGGAGCTTGGCGACGAGCGCCGCGAGCGCCTCGGCCGGCTCGGCGCTGCCGCCCTCGGCGGGGGCCTTGTCCACCATGCCTGCTGACGCCTCCTGCCGTGCCTCGAGACGGACCCACGGCGCGGGTCCGCCGGCGAGCCGGTAGCGACTCGCCCGTTGATGTTTACCACCAACTCGCTCGGGTAGGGGCCTTGGCAGGTCAGCAGCGTCGGCCACGTGGAGGTTTGCACAGGTGCTACGAGCAGCTTCGTCGTGGGCAGGTGAGCGTTGAAGGTCGCGCTGATCTCCGCCCAGGCGAGCCCGCTCGCCCTCGGCGGCCCGGGCACCGGTGGTCAGCATACGCATGTGGCGGCGCTCGCGGAGGCACTCGGCGGGCTGGGTCACGACGTGCGGGTGTACACCCGCCGCGACCGGCCCGACGTCGACGACACGGTGCCGTACGCCGAAGGCGTGACCGTCGAGCACGTGTCCGCCGGCCCGGCCGAGCCGATGCCGGTCGACGACCTGCTTCCCTTCATGGGTGACTTCGGCCGTGCGCTGGCGGCCCGCTGGCGCGACAACGGCCACGGCGAGACCCCCGACGTGGTCCACGCCCACTTCTGGCTGAGCGGCCTGGCCGCGCTGACCGCCACCGCCGAGCACCGGCTGCCGGTCATCGAGACGTACCACGGGCTCGGCGCCGTCAAGCGCCGCCACCTCAAGGATCGCGACAGCAGCCCGGAGCAGCGGGTCGGCCTGGAACGCACCCTCGGCACACTGGTCGACCGGGTCGTCGCCCAGTGCGAGGACGAGGTCACGGAACTCGGCCGCATGGGCATCCGTCGCGCCGACACGATCATCATCCCGTCCGGCGTCGACGGGGAGAGGTTCACACCCGCGGGCCCGGCCGCCGACCGCCCGCGGCCCGGACTGCGCCGGATCCTCAGCGTCGGCCCGCTCGTCGAGCGCAAGGGTTTCGCCGACCTCGTCGAGGCGCTGCGCCGGGTCCCCGGCGCGGAGCTGGTGATCGTCGGCGGCCCCGACCCGGCCCGGCTGGACCGGGACCCGGAGGCGCGGCGGCTCATGGAACTGGCGGACCGGTGCGGTGTCGGCGACCGGGTGCGGCTCATCGGCGCCGTGCCGCTGGACGAGCTGCCCGGCTGGTACCGCTCGGCCGACGTCCTGGGCTGCGCGCCGTGGTACGAGCCGTTCGGCCTCACCCCGCTGGAGGCCATGTCGTGCGGCGTGCCGATCGTCGCCTACGAGGTGGGCGGGATCGCCGAGAGTGTCATCGACAACGTGACCGGCGTGCTGGTGCCGCCCCGCGACACGTACGCGCTCGCCGGCGCCCTCCGCGGACTCCTCGGCGACGAGGTGCGCCGGATGAGCTACGCCAGCGCGGCGATCGACCGGGTCCGCAGCCGGTACACCTGGGAGCGCACCGCCGCCGACCTGCTGCGGGTCTACACGGCGGTGACCGGCGGTGCCGTGCAGTCGGACGACACCGGTGAGGACGCCGAGGAGGACGACGGGGCGTTGACCGAGGTTTCTGGCTGAGAGGCTCCGGGAGGTGTACGTGCCTTGCCTCGCCCGGCCGGAAGGCGGTACCTTTGGCTGACCCGCATCATCCGAACGGCTAACGGGCAATCCGCCGGTCGTTGTCGAGGCGTGATCGTCAAACAGCCGCGATCGCCGCCGCGGGATTCCTGCCGGGCGCTCGAGACCAGGGCGCCAGCCGGCATTCTTCCGCCCCGGCCGTGCGCTCCCCAGCACCGTCGCCCGGCCGGGCAGCAGGCAGGGGGACCCCCTCATGACCGTCACCGCGCATCGCGCCGCCCGGAAGACCCCGAAGACCAGCCCGGCGATCCCGGCCCAGCGGACCGGCCGTTCCGGCAACCGGGAGACGGAGGCCGCCGCACAGGCGCTCCTCACCCTGCTCGCCGACCTTCCCGCCGGGCCCGACCGCGACCGCGTCCGGGCCCGGCTGATCGAGCTGTACATCCCGCTGGCCGAATACCTCGCCCGGCGCTTCCGCAACCGCGGCGAACAGTTCGACGACCTCGTCCAGGTCGCCAACCTCGGCCTGATCAAGTCCGTCGACGGCTACGACCCGACGCGCGGCGCCGCGTTCACCAGCTACGCGATCCCGATGATCGTCGGCGAGCTCAAACGACACTTCCGCGACAAGGGCTGGGACGTCCGCGTCCCCCGCCGCCTCCAGGAACTGCGCCTGGAGATCAGCAAGGTCTCGGGCGACCTGGCCCAGGACCTCGGCCGCTCCCCGACCGTCACCGACCTCGCCACCCGCCTGAACGTGAGCGAAGAGGAGATCATCGAGGGCATCGAGTGCGGCCAGGCGTACCGGACGTTGTCCATCAACGCGCCGGCCGCCGGCGAGGAGAACGGCGTGGAGCTCGCCGAGATCCTCGGTGGCGTCGACCGCGACCTCGAGGCGGTCGACGACCGGCAGACGCTGCGTCCGCTGATCATCCAGCTACCGGCCCGTGAGCAGCGGATCCTCGCGATGCGCTTCGCCGGCAACCTGACCCAGACGCAGATCGCCGAGCGGCTCGGCATCTCACAGATGCACGTCTCGCGGCTGCTGGCGCACGCCCTGGCGTTCCTGAGGGAACGCCTCGCCGAAACCGGGCGGCGCTGAGGTGTCGAAGGCGGAACCGGGCGGCGCTGAGGCGCCGAAGGCGGAACCGGGCGGCGCTGAGGCGCCGAAGGCGGAACCGGCCGGTCAGACCGGAGCCAGCACCGACGACAACTGATAGACGTTGTAGGCCTGCTTGATCACGGGGTGGGCGACGTTGCGGACCGGCACGCCGCCCGGTGTCGTGCCCCGCTCCGAGCCGGCGTGGGCGTGCCCGTGCACCGCCAGCCCCACCGTCGGCGCGGCGTCGATCGCCTGCGCCAACTGGTACGAGCCGAGGAACGGGTAGATCTCCAGCGGCTCGCCCAGCAGCGTCTCCGGCACCGGCGAGTAGTGGGTGAGCGCGATCCGCACGTCGCAGTCGAGCTGGGCGAGCGCGTGGCCGAACCGCTCGGCGACCTCGCGGCCGTGCCGGGTGAACGCCTTCATCTCCGGCTCGCCGAACTCGCTCGCGCACGCGCCGGCGAACCCGCCGCCGAAGCCCTTGGTGCCGGCGATGCCGACCCGCACGCCGTCCAGGTCGACCACGGTGCCCGTGCACTCCAGCACGGTGAGGCCGGCGTCCTCCAGGACCTTCGCCACCTCGTACTCCTGGTCGCTGTGGTAGTCGTGGTTGCCCAGGATCGCGACGACCGGCACCGCCAGTCCGCCGAACTCCTGCGCCACGCACCGCGCCTCGTCGGTCGTGCCGTGCCGCGTCAGGTCGCCGGCCAGCAGCAGCACGTCGGCCTTCTCGCCGACGTGTTCGAGCGCCGGGCGGTAGCGGCCCAGCACATCAGCGTCGAGATGCACGTCGCCGACGGCCGCGACGCGCACGCGGTTCTCCCGGACCGTCACAGCTCCTCGACCTCCTCCGGCTCGTGCACCCGCGTGAGCCCGATGTTGCAGCGCACCGGCAGCTCCGGGAACGCCTCGGCAACCACCTGGCAGATCAGGTCGCGCCGCTCGGCGCTCTCGACCTCACCGACGAGGCTGATCCCACCTTCGGTACGCACGAAGCGGATGCCCTGCTCCGCGATGCGTTCGTCCTCGGCGAGCAGATGCTGCAGCTCGCTCTCGACGTACTGGTCGACGGTCATCGTCGTCCCCCTCAAACCCCAGGCCGGACAGCACGCACTAGACGGCGGCGGACAGCGCGCTCGCCTCCGACAACGACATGACGCCGAGGCGATCGATCAGGAACAGGAAAGCATGCGCGTACGGCGAGTGGGCCGTTTCCCGGAAGACCCGTGGCCAGTCGATCTGTTCCCGCAGCGAGCGCGCGACCGGCAGTCCCCGCGCGAAGTCGCAGTAGTGTGCCGACCAGGTCAGCACCTTGTGAATCATCAGCTCGGTCGCCGACAGCACCGGCATGTGGCAGGCGTTGACGGCGATGACATCCGTGTCGGTGAGTGTCGCGTCGGTCACCGGCCGCTGCACCGGGCAGAAGATGAAGTCGATCAGCAGATCCCCGTCCTCGGTCTGGTCCCAGGCCTTGACCAGCCAGCCCTCGGGCGGCACCTCGCAACGGAAGCCGACCTCGCCGAGGCCGGTCATGACGCGTTCGGCGTCCGCTTCCTTGATGAGGAAGTCGATGTCGTGGTCGACGGACTCGCCGCCGCGCGCATAGACCGCGAAGCTGCCCGCCAGGCAGAACGGGATGCCGGTCTCCTTGAGATGGAACGCCGCCTTCTTGAGCGTCGCGATCAGCGGCTGCCTGTTCTCGGGAACTGCCATGCGTACTGGCTTACCCGTCCGCTCATTCCGTCACACGCGCCGATCGCAGGCGCGGGAACAGTTCGGTCTCCTCCTCCTGCATGTGCTGGCGCACGGCGTCCAGCAGTGTGGCGAGCAGCCCGTCGAACGCCGGGTCCGTGTCGTCGAGCGCGCCGAGACGCGTGAGCAGCTCGTCCATCCGTCCGTGCTCGCCGGTCTCGTAGGCGACGATCGCCTCGCCGGCGGGCAACCGTTCGCGCAACGCGGGATGCAGGAGCGCCTCCTCGGCCCGGGTGTGCCGGTCGAGCAGCGTGATCGCCGCCGTGATCGCCGCCTGCCTGGCGGACGCCTCGGCGGACGTCTCGATCTCGGCGAACAGCGATTCGAGCCGCCGGTGGTCGGCCACGAGCAGGTCGATGAGGTCCTGCTCGTCCGGCGGCATGAGCCAAACCCCCACTCGGCAGAAAGCGGCAGCGCACCAGGGGCGTACCCGGACAGGTGGAAGGCTAACCGTCCTGATCGATTTGGGCGGGTCGCCTTCCGCCACTGTTGGCACCTGTGTTCGAATACTGCCTGTGGAGCGCAGAAAACACTGGTGGAACGGGAACTGGGGCCGGCTCGCCCGGCGCGACGTGTACCTGTTCGAGGACGCGGGCAACTGGTGGGTCGAGTCCCGCGAGGGCGGCGCCGACGGGCGCTGCCGGCGCTACGAGTTCGGCGACGAGGACGCCGCGATGGACTGCGTCTCCGGGCTGCTGGCGCGGCCCGGCAACTGGCGGCAGCTCGGCTAGGTCTCGGATGGACGCAACAAATCGTTGCTCGGTGGCGGTACAAGACAAGAAACATGCACCAAGAAGCAGCGGATCGCAATGGTTCGCCGCCCTGGCCGCACCGTAGGTTTTGCTCATGAGCCGTCGTTATCTGATGTGTCGACCCACACACTTCGCCGTGGACTACGCGATCAATCCGTGGATGGACCCGACCGCGCCCGTCGACGTCGAGCGGGCCGTCGCGCAGTGGACGACGCTGTACGAGCTCTACCTGTCGCTCGGACACACCGTCGACCTGATCGACCCGGTGCCCGGCCTGCCGGACATGGTCTTCGCCGCCAACGGTGCCACGGTCGTCGACGGCAAGGTCTACGGCGCGCAGTTCCGCCACCCGGAGCGCGCCGACGAGGGCCCGGCCTACCTGTCGTGGTTCGCGCGCAATGGCTTCGACGTCCACGCCGCGAAGAACGTCAACGAGGGCGAGGGCGACCTCCTGCTCGCCGGTGCGGTCATCCTCGCCGGCACCGGGCTGCGCACCGAGCACGCCGCCCACCTCGAGGCGCAGGAGCTCTTCGGCCGGCCGGTGATCAGCCTGCAGCTCGTCGATCCCCGGTACTACCACCTCGACACCGCGCTGACGGTGCTGTCGCACGACAACATCGCCTACTACCCCGGGGCGTTCTCGCCCGGCAGTCAGGAAGTGCTGCGACGGCTGTACCCCGAAGCCGTCGTCGCCACCGCCGGGGACGCCGCCGTGCTGGGGCTCAACGCCGTCAGTGACGGAGATCGCGTGGTGCTGCCGGCCGCGGCCACCGCGCTCGCCGGAGCGCTAGCGTCGAAGGGATTCCAACCGGTGCCGGTCGACGTGTCCGAGCTGCACAAGGCCGGCGGCGGACCCAAGTGCTGCACGTTGGAGGTGCGGGCATGACCGCGGCGATGACGGACCGTACCACCCCTGCGGTGGCGGAGGCCGAGCGCTGGACGGCGCACAACTACCACCCGCTGCCCGTGGTCATCGCCGAGGCCGAGGGCGCCTGGGTGACCGACGTTGACGGCCGCCGGTACCTCGACTGCCTCGCCGGCTACTCGGCGCTGAACTTCGGCCACCGCCACCCCGGCCTCGTCGCGGCGGCGCGCGAACAGCTCGACCGGGTGACGCTGACCAGCCGCGCCTTCCTGCACGACCAGTTCGGCCCGTTCTGCCACGAGCTCGCCGAACTGTGCGGCAAGGACCTCGTGCTGCCGATGAACACCGGCGCCGAGGCCGTCGAGACCGCGATCAAGGTGTCCCGCAAGTGGGGGTACAAGGTCAAGGGCGTCCCCGACGGCCGGGCCACGATCGTCGTCGCCGACGGCAACTTCCACGGCCGCACCACGACGATCGTCAGCTTCTCCACCGACCCCGATGCCCGTGCCGACTACGGCCCGTTCACGCCGGGGTTCCGGATCGTGCCCTACGGCGACCTCGACGCCCTCGCCGCGGCGATCGACGAGACCACCGTGGCGGTGCTCGTCGAGCCGATCCAGGGCGAGGCGGGTGTGCTCGTGCCACCGGCCGGCTACCTGACCGGCGTCCGGGCGCTGTGCACCGGCCGCAACGTCCTCTTCGTGGCCGACGAGATCCAGTCCGGCCTGGGCCGCACCGGCGACACGTTCGCCTGTGACGACGAGGGTGTCGTTCCTGACATGTACGTGCTGGGCAAGGCCCTCGGCGGCGGCGTCGTCCCGGTGTCGGCCGTCGCCGCCTCCCGCGGGGTCCTCGGCGTGCTGCGCCCCGGCGAGCACGGCTCCACGTTCGGCGGCAACCCGCTGGCGTGCGCGGTCGCCCGGGCGGTCGTCGCCCTGCTGAACACCGGCGAGCCGCAGGCCCGCGCCAAGGAGGTCGGCGCGCACCTGCACGCCCGCCTCGGCACGCTGGTCGGCAAGGGCCTGACCGCCGTCCGGGGCCGCGGCCTCTGGGCCGGGATCGACATCGACCCGGCGCTCATGACCGGCCGCGAGGCGAGCGAGCGACTGATGGCCAGGGGTGTGCTGGCCAAGGACACCCACGGCTCGACCCTTCGACTGGCCCCGCCGCTGGTGGTCACCCGCGAGGAGATCGACCTGGCCGTCGACGCCCTGGCCGAGGTGCTCAGCTCCTGAGCGCCCCGGCCCGGTGGTGCGGTTGTGGCGCCCGGCGCCACAACCGCACCGGCCAGTGGGTCTAGAAATCAGAGAGTTCAGCAGCAGTGGGTTCAGAACCGTCTCGCGTCGCGGCCGTCGCCTGCTCCGGAGCGGATCCGGCCGTGCCGGCCGGCCCGGCCGGCCCGGCCGGCACGGCCGAAGGCTCGTGGAACGGGCAGCGCCCCGCACCCGCCGCCGGTGTGATCGGCGAGCGGCCCCGGCGACCCAGCTCACGCGCGTCGCTGTCGAGATAGAAGGCGGGACGCTGGTCGGCCTCGGCGTAGTACCGGTGGAAGACCCCCGTCGCACCCCCGCTCATCGGCGGCACGATCCACGTCCAGTCCGCCGGGGTCGTCCGGCCCGCGCGCTCCTCGCTCGCCACGTGCGCCAGGAACCGTTCCGACTCCGTGTGGTGGTCACTGATCCGCGCGCCCGCCCGGTCGAACGACCACAGCACCGCCCGGTTCAGCTCCACCAGGGCCCGGTCCTTCCACAGCGACCGCTCGGTGCTCGTGTCCAGCCCCAGCCGCTCCGCGACCACCGGCAGCAGGTTGTAGCGGTCCGCGTCGGCGAGGTTGCGCGCGCCGATCTCGGTGCCCAGGTACCAGCCGTTGAAGGGCGCCAGCGGGTAGTCGACCCCGCCGATGGTCAGGCGCATGTTCGAGATCGCCGGGATCGCGTGCCAGCGCAGGCCGAGCTCGGCGAACCAGCGGTACTCCGGATGCGCGATCGGCACCTCCCAGACCGCGTGCTCAGGCAGCTCGTAGAGGTTCACGTCCCCGGCGGGGCCCTCGATCGCGAGCGGGAGCACGTCGAACGGGTTGTCCGGCTTGCCGCGCCAGCCGTACTGCTGGAGCGTCTCGGTGAACGGCACGTACCGCGGGTCGCCGACGACCGTGCCGTCCGCGTGGCGGTGCCCGGCGTAGCGGATGAGCTGCTCGTTCCACAGGCGGGTGCCGGCGCGGCCCGGCACGTGCGGCGCGAAGACCGAGATGACCGGCCGGATCACGTTGCGTTCCCGCTGGCCGGCGAGGCCCAGGTGGCGGACGAGTTCCTCGAAGACCTCGTCCGGCGCGCTGACCTCGCGCAGGTCCCGGAGCACGAGGCTGCGCCAGTACAGGCGGCCGATGCAGCGGCTCGCGTTGCGCCAGGCCACCCGGGCGCCGAAGAGGAGTTCCGCGTACGTGTGGGTGTACGTGCCGGTGGCGGCGATCTCCGCCCGGACCTCGGCGATCCGCTCGCGGCCTTCGCCGTGCTGCGGGTTCTCGCGGTGGAACAGCGCGAGGAATTCCTCGGCCTCTGCGGGGTCCACCGGTGTGTGCGGATCCCATTGCGGTCCTGGCGTGTCGCGGTATCCAGGCACGCTCACGCTTGTCCTCCCAACGCTGGCGGGGGTTCCCAGGGGTCGTGAGGAACCAATGTTGGGGGGCCGGTAACGGCCGAGGTCGCACAATGTGTGCGTCCGGGCGGACCGGCGGAGCGCGCCGGCCGCTGGCCGTCGGCGGCGGCCGCTACGACCCCGGCACGCTCGAGGTCCGGGCGAAATAGCTGCGGTTCCGGTCGTCCGCGGCGAGCGTGTCGACGTCCGCGGCTACGACCACCGCCGACCGGGCCGCCGCGCGGCTCGTCCGCCGACGTCGCGGGTGCCTTCCCCGGGGGTGACGACAAACGTGTCGGGAGGCGTGAAGCCGTCGGCGGCGAACGCCTCCCGCACCGCCGCCGCGACGGTGTCGCGGTGCTCCTCGTCGACCAGCGCGAGGACACACCCGCCGAAGCCGCCGCCGGTCATCCGCGCGCCGTACGCACCGTGCTCCAGCGCCACCCGCACCGCCGTGTCGACCTGCGGCACGGTGATCTCGTAGTCGTCGCGCATCGACTCGTGCGACGCCGTCATCAGCGGGCCGACCGCCCGCACGTCCCCGGCGCGCAGCGCCGCCACGGTGTCCAGGACCCGCTGGTCCTCGGTGACCACGTGCCGGACCCGTTTGCGCAGCACCTCGTCGCCGAGCTCGGCGAGGGCGTCGGGCAGACCGTCCGCGTCGACGTCGCGCAGCGCCGCCACGCCGAGGATCTTCGCCGCCTCCTCGCACGACCGGCGCCGGGCCGCGTACTCGCCGCTCACGTGGGCGTGCGGAGCCTTGCTGTCGACCACCAGCATCGCCAGCCGCTCGGCGGCGAGGTCGAACGGCACGTGCTCGGTGGCCAGCGACCGGCAGTCGAGGAACAGCGCGTGCCCGGCCCGGCACAGCGTGGCCGCGGCCTGGTCCATGATGCCGGTCGGGGCGCCGACGTACTCGTTCTCGGCCCGCTGGGCCAGCCGCGGCCGCAGCGGCATCGGCAGGTCCGCGCCGGCCAGGTCCACGAGGGCCGCCATGACCGCGCACTCGATGGCGGCGGAACTGGACAGCCCGGCGCCGAGCGGCACGTCGGAGGTCACCTTGAGGTCGGCACCCGGCACGTCGTGGCCGGCCTCGCGCAGCACCCACACGATCCCGGCGACGTAGGCGGCCCAGCCCCCGACCCGCTCGTCCGGGCCGAAGCGCACGGTCTCACCGGTCGTCTCCGACCACACCGTCCACTCGGGACGGTCGCGCCGCGTCGCGGCCACCACCGTGCTGTGGGGGAGCGCGAACGGCAGGACGAACCCGTCGTTGTAGTCGGTGTGCTCGCCGATGAGGTTGACCCGCCCCGGGCTCGCCCACACGGCGTCGTAACCGCCCGCCGGAAGCCGTCCGACAGCCGTCACAGCCGGACCCCCTGCAGCATCTCGGCGGCCTGCTCCGGCCGCACGTCGTTGACGAACACACCCATGCCGGACTCGGAGCCGGCGAGGTACTTGAGCCTGCCCGGCGCCCGCCGGGTGCTGAACACCCGCAGGTGCAGGTACGCGAGGTCCCGGTCGACCCGCGCCGGTGCCTGGTGCCAGGCCGAGATGTACGGCATCGGCAGCCCGAACAACCCGTCGAGGCGGCGCAGCGTCTCCAGGTAGAGCGGGCCGAACGCGTCGCGCTCCGCGCCGCTCAGCGCCGGGATGTCCGGGACCTGGCGGTGCGGGTACAGGTGGATCTCGAACGGCCAGCGCGCCGTCGCCGGCACGAAGGCGGTCCAGTGCTCGTTGAACGCGACCACCCGCGTGCCGTCGGCCCGCTCGGCGGCCAGCAGGCCGGCGAAGAGGTTGCCACCGCTGTGCGAGCGAGCGGACCGCAGCATCCGGTGGGTCCGCGGGGTCACGAACGGGTACGCGTAGATCTGGCCGTGCGGGTGGTGCAGCGTCACCCCGATCTCCTCGCCGCGGTTCTCGAAGCAGAACACCTGCTCGACGTCGTCGCGGGTGTTCAGGTCGGCGGTCCGGTCGGCCCACGCCTCGACGACCGTGCGCACCCGGTCCGGGGAGAGCGAGGCGAACGAGGCCTCGTGGTCGGAGGTGAAGCAGACGACCTCACACCGGCCGGCGGCCGGGCGGGTCGGCACCAGGCCGGGCAGGAGGTCACCCCGCGCCGGGCCGACCCGATGGCTGAAGGACGGGAAGCGGTTCTCGAACACCACCACGTCGTACTCGGCGGAGGGGATCTCGCTCTGCCACTCCGGCGTCGACGGGCACAACGGGCACTGGTCGGACGGCGGGAGGAACGTTCGGGTCTGCCGGTGCGTGGCGATCGCCACCCACTCGTCGAGCACCGGGTCGTGTCGCATCTCCGAGGCGGGCGGCGGCGGGGGGAGGTCCCGCCGGTCGGCGGCGTCCCGGGTCGCGTCGTCGCGCTCGTCGAAGTAGATGAGTTCCCGGCCGTCGGCGAGGTGGGTGACCGTGCGCTTCACTCGTTCTCCAGGTCCTAACCGTTCGGATCGACGACGATCAGCTCGCCGACGCGCTCGGCGAGCTGGACCCGCGCCTCGGTGGCGAGCCCGACGTCGGTGATGAGGATGTCCGCCTCGTCGAGCGGGGTGATGGTCGCGATACCGACCATTTCCCACTTCGTGTGGTCGGCCAGCACGACGAGGCGTCGTGCGGCGGCGACCAGCAGGCGGTTGGTGCCGGCCTCCATGAGGTTGGGGGTGGTGAAGCCGGTGCGCGGGCTCATCCCGTGGACGCCGAGGAACAGCACGTCGACGTTGAGGGAGCGGATCGCCGCCTCTGCCACCGGGCCGGCGAGAGCGTCGGAGGGCGTGCGGATCCCGCCGGTGAGCACGACCGTCTGGTCGGGCCGCCCGGCGTGGTACAGGGTGTCGGCGACCGGGATCGAGTTGGTGACGACCGTCAGTCCCGGGACGTCGACGAGGTGTGCGGCGAGGGCGGCGGTGGTGGTGCCCGCCGAGAGCGCGACCGCGGTGTGCGGCTCGATGAGCTTCACGGCCCGCTCGACGATCGCGGCCTTCTCGTTGCGCTGGCGCACCGACTTGGCGTCGAAGCCGGGCTCCTCGGTCGAGCCGGGGCCGGCGATCGTGGCGCCACCGTGCACCTTGTCGACCAGGCCACGGTCGGCGAGCGCCTCGAGGTCGCGCCGGACGGTCATGTCGGAGACGCCGAACTGGCGGACCAGTTGGCTCACCCGCACGCCGCCGTGGCGGCGGACAAGGTCGAGGATGGCCGCCTGACGTTGCTGTGCGAGCATCACGCCGTTCCCTTCGCAGGCGCAGCGGACGGTGCGGCCGCGCGCATGACCGTTTCCGGAATGGATTCCACCGCAGACGTTACGTCGCGGGGACGGCTGGGCACCCTGCCGACCCGGCCGAAGTCCGGGCGCGCTCGCATGGCCTACAGCTTCGAACCTGGCCGACCAGAAGTCAACAAATTCAAACAGGACGGTGCGCTGGATCGCGCGGTCCCGGGCGCTTCGGGCGCTTCCGGGGGCCGATCAGTACGGCCGGGTTCCCACCGTCGTCAGGCGTTGTGTCGCCCGGGACAGGGCCACGTACAGCGTCCGGAAGCCCGTCGCCGACTCCGCGCGGATGTCGGCCGGCTCGACGACCAGCACGCCGTCATACTCCATGCCTTTCGAGTCCAGCGCGCCCACCGTCTGGAGCCGCTCCGGGCCCAGCCCGTCGACCCACTTCGCGACCTCGTCGCGGCGGCCGGTCGGGGTGATCACGCCGACGGTGCCCTCCACCTGGTCCAGCAGGGCCTGCGCCGCCTCACGGACCGCCGGCTCCAGGTCCTCGACGACCCGCTCGACCGGCGCCACGCCCGACGACCGCACCGCCGTCGGCAGCTCGATGTCCGGCTGGGCCTGCCGGATCACCCGCGCGGCGGTCGCGAAGATCTCGGCCGAGTTGCGGTAGTTGGTGGTCAGCGTGAAGCCCGAGCGCCGCCGGGTGCCCACCGCGCCGTCCATCGCCCGCTCCGCCTCGGCCGGGTCGGCCCACGCCGCCTGGGCCGGGTCACCGACGATCGTCCAGGTCGCGTGCGGACCGCGGCGCCCGATCATGCGCCACTGCATCGGCGACACGTCCTGCGACTCGTCGACGATGATGTGCGCGTAGTCGCGGTAGTCCTCCGGTCGCTCGACCGCCCGCGCGCGGGCCGCCGCCATCCGGTCCGCATACGTCGTCACCTCGCGCACACCCTCCGCGACCTGGAAGGGGTCGCGCGGCGGCCGGCGGCGGACCGGCGGGTCGCCGAGGAGCTCGTGCAGCTCGTCGAGCAGCGCGACGTCCTCGACCGACGGGTCGTCCGGGCGGATCGAGCCGGACAGCGTGGCGATCTCGCGGTTGCTGAGCACCCCGTTGGCCCAGCGCGAGAGCCGCCGCCGGTCGGTCAGCCAGCCGAGCACGCCGGCCGGGCGCAGCACCGGCCACCAGCCGCGCATGAACTGGATGAACTCCGGCCGCTCCGCGATGTCCGGCGCGAACTCCTCGCGGTGCTGCTGCCGGCTCGACGGCAGCAGTTCGACGCTCTGCCGCCACAGCGTGTCGAGCACGTGCCCGGCCGCCTTGGCCCGGGCGGCGTTGCGCTTCACGCCCAGGTTCAGCACGGTGCGGCGCAGGTCGTCGAGCGCCGGCTTGTCGAGGCTCAGCAGCTCCCCGCGGTACAGGATCCGGAGGCGGTCCGGCGAGTCCGGCACGGGGGCGCGGGCCGCGCGGGCCAGGACCCGCTGCATGCGGAGCGTTCCCTTGACGGCGGCGACCTCCGGCGGCTCGTGGCGGGTCGCCTGCACGCCCTCGACGAGCTGCCCCAGGGAGCGCAGCGTCGCGGTGTCCTCACCCAGCGACGGCAGCACCCGCGACACGTAGCCGACGAACACGTCCGACGGCCCGACGACGAGCACGCCGCCCGACTCGTACCGGTTACGGTCCGCATACAGCAGGTAGGCCGCCCGGTGCAGCGCGACCGCGGTCTTGCCGGTGCCGGGGCCGCCGCGCACGACGGTCACTCCGGACGCGGGGGAGCGGATCGCGTCGTCCTGCTCCCGCTGGATCGTGGCGACGATGTCCTTCATGCCGCGGCCGGTGGCGCGGGAGAGGTTGGCGAGCAGCGCACCGTCCCCGATCACCGCCATGGACTCCGGGGCGCCCGCCGGGTCGAGGAGGTCGTCCTCGATGCTCACGACCTTCTCGTTGGTACTCCTGATGCTCCGTCGCCGCACCACACCCATCCGGTCGGCGGGAGTGGCCCGGTAGAACGGCGCGGCGGCGGGGGCGCGCCAGTCGACGACGAGCGAATCGTAGGACTCGTCCCGCAGGCCGAGCCGGCCGATGTAGCGCACCTCGCCGTCGGGCACCGCGGGCTCGACGGCGGCCGCGTCGGCGCCGGAGACCCCGTCGGGCCCCAGGTCGAGTCGGCCGAAGACCAGCCCGTCGTGCTCGCTCTCCAGGGCCCGGCGGCGCCGGGCGGCGTGGTAGACCATGGCGTCGCGCTCGACGAGTGCGCCGAAGTTGCCGACCCGGGCGAGGCTGTAGCCGGCCTTCTCCACCTCGGCGGCGGAGACGCGTAGCTGGTCGAGCCGGACGTAGACCCGGTCCAGGTAGGCCTGCTCGGCGGCGATCTCCGACTCGCGAACCGCGTCGCTCAACGCCCTACTCCTGCCGCCGCCGGAAAAACAACCCCGAAAGCCTACTCGTGCGTCCGGGGCACCGTGCTGTCGGCGTCAGTCGTGGGCGGTCGCGGGCTCCTTATCCGCCGCTTCGCGCAGGGCCTTGGCCTCGGCAGCGGCCTTGCGACGCAGGTAGAACGTCGTGATCAGGCCGGCGACGACCGCCGCCGCCAGTGCGATCCAGGAGAAGTCCTTGAGCCACTTCTCCGCGACCCGGCCGACCGAGTAGATCGCGAACACGGTGCCGAAGGCCCACGTTAGCCCGCCGAGGGCGTTGGCGGCGAGAAACCGGCCATACGGCACGTGCAGCGCACCGGCGAGCGGGCCGGCCAGGATGCGCAGCAGCGCGATGAACCGGCCGAAGAACACGGCCCAGACACCCCACCGCTGGAAGGCCCGCTCGGCCTTCGCGAGGTGGGCGGGGCCGAAGTGCTTCGGGAACCGCCGGCCGAAGCGCTCCAGGAGGCGCCGGCCGCCCCGGCGGCCGATGAGGTAGCCGATGGAGTCGCCGATGATGGCGCCCGCCGACGCGGACCCCGCGACCAGCCAGGGGCTGATCTTGGTCCCGACGGACAGCAGCGAGGCGGTCACGAGCGCGACCTCACCCGGGAGCGGGATGCCCATGCTCTCGACGCCGATGACGCCGCCGACCAGGAGGTAGATCCAGACCGGGGAGAGCGTGCCCATCCACTCCTCGATGAAATGCACCCGGTAACCCTCTCATACTGTCGTGGTGTGACGTGGATGGTGTACGGCGCGAACGGCTACAGCGGGCGGCTGCTGGCCCGGCTGGCGGTCGACCGTGGGGAGCGTCCGATCCTGGCGGGACGATCCCGGTCCAGTGTGGCTCCCCTGGCGGACGAACTGGGGTTGTCCTATCGGATAGGCGACCCGGCGGCCGTACCCCTGGACGGCGTCGACACGGTGGTCAACTGCGCCGGCCCCTTTGCCGCCACCGCCGCGCCCCTGGTCGCGTCGTGCCTCTCGGCGGGCAAACACTATCTCGACATCACCGGCGAGCTCGACGTCCTCGACCGGATGTTCACCCAGGACGCCGCGGCCCGGGCGGCGGGCGTCGTGATGATCACCGGTGCGGGCTTCGACGTGGTCCCGACCGACTGCCTGGCCGCCGGGCTGGCCGCCGCCGTCCCCGACGCGGTCGCCCTGGAGCTGGCGTTCCACGCTCCGGGCGGGCTCAGCCGCGGCACCGCCCGCACCGCGCTCGGCGAGGCGGCCGCGGGTGGCCTGCGCCGGGTCGACGGTGTCCTGGTCCCGACCCGGTTCGGCACTCCGTCCCGTGCGGTCCCGTTTCCGTCCGGCCCGCGGACCGTGGGCGCGACCCGCTGGGGCGACCTCGTCACGGCGTACCGCTCGACCGGCATTCCGAACATCACCGTCTACACGAGCCTTCCGCGCAACGCCGGCTCCCCGCTGGTGAAGGTGCTCGGGTTCGGCCCGCTGCGCACGCTCGCACAGGCCCTCGTGCGCCGGGGCGGCCCGTCGCGGGAGCGCCGCTCGGCGACCGGCTGCGAGGTCTGGGCCGAGGTCCGCGACGCCGCCGGCAACCCGCGCTCGGCGACCCTGACCGGCCCGAACGCCTACGCACTCACCGCCGACGCGACGCTACGGGCCGTGCGGGAGGTCCGCGCGGGCACCGTCCCAGCCGGCGTCCACACCCCGTCACAGGCGCTGGGCGCCGACTTCGTCCGGCGGCTGAGCGGGGTCGAGGTGCACCTGGGCTGAGGCGCGCTCGCGGACGGCCGGGTCCACCGAGGCGCGCCGGATGACGGAGACGATCGCGTCGGTCACCGCGTCGGGGCGCTCCATCGGCAGCATGTGGCCGGCCTGGTCGCAGATCACCAGGTCGGCGTCGGGCAGCTCGCGCGCGATCGTCTCCGCGCAGGCCGGTGGGGTCAGCCGGTCCAGCGAGCCGACGAGCACCGCCGCGGGAAGGCCCCGCATCGCGGCCAGTGTCTCGACCCGGTGGTGCAGGTCGACCGACGGGCGGAAGCCGCCGATCGCGCACAGCGGGGCGTTGCCGACCATCGACGCGGTCAGGGCCACCCAGCTCGTGTCGACCCGCTGGCCGAACACCAGCCAGCGCACGCCCGGTGCGAGCAGCGGCATCAGCCGGCGATGCGGTCGCCAGGCGCCGGACCGGGCGAGCAGGCCCGCGCCCTGGATCTCCAGGATGCGCATGACCCGGGCGAGCCGGGGGCTGAGGCCGTAGCTGGTGCGGGACGAGCCCTCCGCCGAGGTGGAGATCAGCACCACACCGACCACCCGGTCGGCGAACGCCGCGGCATGGCGATGCGCGTACTCCATGATCGCCATCCCGCCGAGCGAGTGCCCGGCCAGCACGATCGGGCCCTCGGGGACCAGTTGCTCGATGACCTCGGCAAGATCGTCACCGAGCTGTTCGAGCGTGGCGTCGGCGCCGTGGGTGGCCGAGGAGCGGCCGTGGCCGCGCAGGTCGAAGGCGAGCACCCGCACCGGAGCGCCGAGCCGGCCGGCCAGGTCGGCGATCTGGTGACGCCAGAGGCGGTTGTCGAGCGTCCAGCCGTGCAGGAGGACCACCGTTACGGGCGCCGCGCCCGAGGCCGACGGCGCGGCGGGGTGGAGCAAGCTGTACAGGCGGGCGCCGTCCTTGAGCCTGATGGGGGGTGAGGCGACGGAACCCATGGCCAATTGTTACCCGGAAGTACGTCGAATTACTCCGTCGCGGACCAGAGGGATTTCGAGAGTGTTACGGACCGGAAACGGTGACAGCCGCCGGGGGAGCCCTCCGGCGGCTGTCGTTCGGCTGAAGCTCAGGCGGCTTCGAGCACACCCGCCTCGATGAGGCGCTTCTCGGTCGCGTCCCAGCCGTGGCTCGGGTTGGCGGCGGCGAGCGCCTGCAGCTCGGCGCGGATCTTGGTGGCGTGACCGGCACCGGCGAGCACGCGGATCTCCTCGACGAAGGCGTCGGAGGCGGTGCTGAGGTGGTTGGTCTTGCCGTTGGTCAGATTGCGCACGTAGACGTGCTTGCCGTTGTTGAGCGGGATGAGATATTTGAACTCACCCAGGACGCTGAGAGCGCCGGCTGCTCCGGCCTGACCCGCGCGGACTGAGGCCCGCGCGGTCTTCGAGGTGTTGCTCGCCACGGGCGGGAACTCCTTGTCGAGGCGTGAAGTGCAGAGACGCCCAAAACTGTAACACCCCGGCCGGGTAACCTTTCGGGCCCACCGAGCGTTGCACAATTCGTAGGACCCGAGTTGGCGATTCTCTGGCGCACCGCGCGCATCATCGTCATCATGAGTCCCAACAGCAAAGTCGCTGCCCGGGCTTGACCCATGGAGCGCGAGGTCGTAGGGGAAGACGCACCTCGGTCTCCGGGAGGTCCTTCGTGCCCACGCGTGGCGTCATATACGTTCACTCGACTCCGCTCGCCGTGTCCTCGCACGTCGAGTGGGCGATCGCTCGCGTCCTCGGCGCGCCGGTCCGCCTCGAGTGGTCGGTGCAGCCTGTCGAGCCCTCGGCCCGGCGGGCCCAGTGCTCGTGGACCGGCGCGACCGGCACCGGTGCGGAGCTGGCCGCCGCGCTGCGGCAGTGGCCGATGATCCGCTTCGAGGTCACCGAGGACGCGAGTCCCGGCGTCGACGGCGAGCGGTTCATGCACGTGCCCGGCCGCGGACTGTTCCGCGGCTCCACCAGCGCCAACGGCGACATCGTCCTGTCCGAGGACCGGCTGCGCAGCCTGGTCGCGGGCGCCCGCGGCTACGAGACCCTCGCCCACACGCTGGAGAAGGCGCTCGGCGCGCCGTGGGACGCGGAGCTCGAACCATACCGCCACGCCGGAGACGGTGTCCCGCTCACCCTCCTCACCCGAGTCGGGTAGCCGCTCCCGAGTTGGGGAACTTGCCCGTGCATGGTTGAGTGGCGGGTGTGCCGGCCCTTCGCAAGATCTCGACGACCGCCGTCCTGGCGCTCGCCGTGCTGGTCAGCGGGTGCTCCGACACGGGGTCGTCCGCACCGGCGCCGTCGAGCAGCCCGCCCGTTTCCGCCGTCGTCCCGGGCTCGGACCCGGCCCGGCAGGCCGCCGAGCTCGCCGCGAAGCTCACCGACGAGGAGTTGGTCGGCCAGGTCCTGATGCCGTATGCCTACGGCAACGACGCCGACAAGGTGTCGTCCGGCTCGGTGTCGGCGAACAAGGCCTACGCGGGCGCGTCCACGCCCGCGGAGATCGTCAAGAAGTACCATCTCGGCGGGGTCATCCTGGTCTCCAGCAGCGCCGACGACCCGACCGCCGGCACCAACAAGACCACCAACGTCGAGTCGCCGGCCCAGGTGGCGAAGCTCACGGGCGGCCTCCAGACGGCGGCGCTGAGCCTGCCCGCCCGGGTGCCGCTGCTGATCGGCACCGACCAGGAATACGGTCAGGTCACCCGGATCAAGGACGGCATGGTCCAGCTACCCAGCGCGATGGCACTCGGCGCCGGTGACGACCCGAAGGTGACCGAGGCCGCGTGGAACGCGGCCGGCGCCGAGCTGGCCGCCCTCGGGATCAACCTCGACTTCGCCCCCGACGCCGACGTCCTCGGCGCGCAGCCCGGCGGCGTCGTCGGCTCCCGCTCGTTCGGCAGCGACCCCCAGCGGGTCTCGGTCCAGGTCGGGGCCGCCGTGCGGGGCCTGCAGTCGGCCGGGGTCGCGGCCACGGTGAAGCACTTCCCGGGTCACGGCCACACGACCGTCGACAGCCACAACAGCCTGCCCGTGCTCAACCAGGACCTGCGCAGCCTGGAGGCCGGCGATCTGCCGCCGTTCGTCGCCGCGCAGGAGGCCGGCGTCGGACTGATCATGTCCGGCCACCTCGACGTCAAGTCCATCGATCCCGGCGTGCCGGCCTCGTTCTCCAGCAAGGTGCTGATCGACCTGCTGCGGACGAAGCTGGGGTATGCGGGGGTCGTCGTCACCGATGCCCTGAACATGGAGCCGGCCGAGCGGTGGTCGGCGGGCGAGGCGGCGGTCCGGGCGATCCTCGCCGGCAACGACATCCTGCTGATGCCGCCGAGCCTGTCGGCGGCCTACAAGGGCCTGCTCGACGCCGTGCGCTCGGGTCGGTTGCCGAAGACCCGCATGGTCGAGGCGGCGACCCGGATCCTCACCCTGAAGTTCCGGCTGGCCGAGGTGCCGAAGCCGGAGATGTCCGTCGTCAACGGCGCGGCCGGCAAGGCGGCCGCCCGGGCCGGCGCGGCGGCCGGGATCACCGTGTTCCGCGGCCCGTGCCAGGGCGCGCTGGTCACCGGCCCGGTCCGGGTGACCTCCGCGGGCAGCGAGACGGCGCGGGGCTGGCTGGAGGCGGCGCTGCAGGCGGCGGGTGCCGACGTGGTGCGGCAAGGCGGCACGGAGGTCCGCCTGATCGGCTACGGCAAGGGGTCGTCCGACCTGTCCCAGTCGGCGGCGGTGACCGTGGCGCTGGACACCCCGTATGTGCTGCGGTCGGCGAAGGGCACCCTGCTGGCGACCTACTCCTCGTCCAACGCCTCGATGCAGGCGCTCGCCGACGTCCTGGTCGGCAGGGCGAAGGCGCCGGGCAGGTCCCCGGTCCCGGTGCAGGGCCTGCCCGCGACCGCCTGCGCGTGACGGTGGTTGGCACGACCGGGGAATGGGTACGTGGGAGGCGGTTCCGGGCACGGGCGGTTCGGGTTCCCGGCGTGGTGGTCGACCTGAGCTGGGAGCGGGGGACCGGTGCCTGGTCCTCGTCGGCGGACTGACCAGCCTCGCCGGTGCGCTGGCCCGGACGTAGTCAGGAACCGGCCCACGGCCGGCGATCGCCGTCCGCGCGGCCCGAAACCGTTCCGGCTCTACAGCGGGATGTTGCCGTGCGCGCCGCGCGCCGCCGGGGCGCCGGCCAGCGCGCCCGCGATGCGGCGGCGGGTCTCCTCGGGCTGGACCACGTCGTCGATGACGCCGATCTCCAGCGCGCGGTTCACGCCGCCCGCGACCTCGAGCTGCTCCTGGACGAGCTGCGCGCGCAGTTCCTCGCGCGCCCCGGGCTGTGCCGCCGCCAGCTTCTTGCGGTGCAGGACGTTCACCGCCGCACTCGCGCCCATGACCGCGACCTCCGCGTTCGGCCACGCGAACACGGCCGTCGCGCCGAGGGAGCGGGAGTTCATCGCGATGTACGCCCCGCCGTAGGCCTTGCGGGTCACGAGCGTCACCCGCGGTACGACCGCCTCGGCGAAGGCGTGCAGCAGCTTCGCGCCGCGGCGCACCACGCCGTCCCACTCCTGGCCGAGACCGGGCAGGTAGCCGGGGACGTCGACCAGGACGATCAGCGGCACGCCGAGCGAGTCGCACATGCGCACGAACCGGGCCGCCTTCTCCGCGCCGGCCGCGTCGAGGCAACCGCCGAGGCGGAGCGGGTTGTTCGCGATGACGCCGACGGTACGGCCACCGAACCGCCCCAGGGTCGTGACGATGTTCGGCGCCCACTTCGCGTGCAGCTCCACGCCCGGCGCGTCGAGCAGGCTCTTGACCAGGGGCTTCACGTCGTAGGCCCGGTTGGTCTCGGCCGGCAGCAGCGCGCCGAGGTCGACGTCCACCACGTCGTCGGGACAGATGCGACCCTGCTTGCCCAGCAGCGAGGCGAGCTCGCGGGCGTGGGCCAGCGCCGACTCGTCGTCCTTGGTGGTCACGTGGACGACGCCGGAGCGGCGGCCGTGCGGCTCGGGGCCGCCCAGGCGCTCCATGTCGACCTGCTCGCCGGTGACGCTGCGGACGACCTCCGGGCCGGTGACGAAGATGCGGCCGGCACCGCTCATCACCACGATGTCGGTGAGCGCGGGGCCGTAGGCGGCACCGCCGGCGGCCGGGCCGAGCACCACCGAGATCTGCGGCACGCGCCCGGAGGCGCGGACCATGGCGGCGAAGACCTGGCCGACCGCGTCGAGCGCCACGACACCCTCGGCGAGCCGCGCGCCGCCGGAGTGCCACAGCCCGAAGACCGGCAACCGCTCGCGGACCGCGATGTCGATCGCGTCGACGATGTGGCGGCAGCCCTCGTCGCCCATCGCACCGCCCATCCTCGTGGCGTCGCTGGCGAAGGCGATCACCGGCGTGCCGTCGATCTGGCCGCGCCCGGCCAGCACGCCGGAGTCGTCGCGGGCCTGGAGCAGCCGCAGGGTGCCCCGGTCGAACAGCGCGCGGAGGCGCACCTCAGGATCGCGGTGGTCGACGGTCTCGATGCCGGACGGTGCGGACGTGAGCGTCACGAGGACTCCTATACGCGGGCGAAGACAAGCGCTGCGTTGTGACCACCGAAGCCGAACGAGTTGTTCAGTGCGGCCGGGATGTCGAGGGGACGCGCCTTGTGGGCGGCCACGTCCAGGTCGAGCTCGTCGTCCGGCTCGTCGAGGTTGATGGTCGGCGGCACGACCCCGTGATGGATCGCGAGGATCGTGGCGATCGACTCCACCGCGCCGGCGGCACCGAGCAGGTGGCCGGTCATCGACTTGGTGGACGTGATCACCGGATGGTCGCCGAGCGCGCGGTGCAGGGCCTTGATCTCGGCCAGGTCGCCGACCGGCGTCGAGGTGGCGTGGGCGTTGACATGCACGACGTCCGACTTGGCAACACCGGCGTCACGCAGCGCGAAGTCTATCGCACGCACAGCGCCGGCACCCTCGGGATGCGGCTGGACGATGTCGTAACCGTCCGAGGTCAGACCGGCTCCGGCGAGCCGTGCGTAGATGCGGGCGCCGCGCGCCCGGGCGTGGTCGGCACGCTCGAGGACGATGACGCCGGCGCCCTCACCGAGGACGAAGCCGTCACGGCCCTTGTCCCAGGGGCGGGAGGCGCGCTCGGGGTCGTCGTTGCGGATCGACATCGCGCGCATCGAGGCGAAGCCGGCGATCGGCAGCGGGTGGATCACGGCCTCGGTGCCGCCGGCGACGACGACGTCGGCCCGGCCGAGCCGGATGAGGTCGAGGGCGTGCGCGATGGCCTCGGCGCCGGTGGCGCAGGCGCTCGCCACGCAGTGGACGCCGGCCTGCGCGCCCAGCTCCAGGCCGACCCAGGCGGCGGGCCCGTTGGGCATGAGCATCGGCACGGTGTGGGGCGAGACCTTGCGCGGGCCGCTCGCCTCAAGGATGTCGTCCTGGTTGAGCAGGGTCTGCGCACCGCCGATGCCACTGCCGACGCTGACGGCGAGCCGCTCCTTCTCCACCTCGGGGGAGCCGGCGTCGGCCCACGCCTCGCGGGCGGCCACGATCGCCGTCATCTCCGAGCGGTCCAGGCGGCGGGCCTGCACACGGTCGATCTTCTCGGTCGGCTCGACGGCGAGCTGTGCGGCGATCCGGACGCTGAGCTGCGCGGCCCAGTCCTGGGTCAGCGCCGACACTCCCGACTTGCCGGCGAGCATCGCGTCCCAGGTGGACGCGGCGTCGCCGCCGAGGGGGGTGGTCGCACCGATGCCGGTGATGACGACCTCAACACTCACTGCTCAACACTCCTCTGAGCGGTCTTGGACAAGTCCCGGGGTTGCCGAGCCTTGCCCAAGACCGCGACGGCGGGCTATCAGGCCTGCGACTTGACGATGTACGACACGGCGTCGCCGACGGTCTTCAGGTTCGGCACCTCGTCGTCCGGGATCTTGACACCGAACTTCTCCTCGGCCGCCACCACGACCTCCACCATCGACAGCGAGTCGACGTCGAGGTCGTCGGTGAACGACTTCTCCTCGGCGACGTCGTCGGGGTTCACTCCGGCGACCTCTTCGAGGATCTCGGCGAGACCTGCGGCGATCTCTTCACGGGTGGGCATAGAGCTTTCCTTCCTTGGATTGACACGCTTGTGGAACAAGGATGAACGCAGGGCTACGGACAGCGGATGACTTGCCCCGCGTAGGTCAGGCCGCCACCGAACCCGAACAGCAGCACCGGAGCGCCGGAGGGCACCTCACGCCGCTCGATCGCCTTGGACAGCGCGAGCGGGATACTCGCCGCCGACGTGTTCCCCGACTCGACGAGGTCCTTGAGGACGATCGCGTTGGGCATGTCGAGGCGCTTGGTGATGCCGTCGATGATGCGCGTGTTGGCCTGGTGCGCGACGAACGCGGCGATGTCCTTGCCCTGCACACCGGCCCGGTCGAGCGCGGCCTGTGCGTAGGGCGCGATGGCGGTGGTCGCCCAGCGGAAGACCGCCTGGCCTTCCTGCTTGATGTACGGCCGCCAGCCCTCGATCTTCAGCACGTCGCCCTTGTCGGGCGCGGAGCCCCAGACGACGGGCCCGACGCCGGGCTGCTCGCCCTCGCCGATCGCGGTCAGCACCGCCGCACCGGCCCCGTCGCCGAACAGCACCGCCGTCGTGCGGTCGGTCCAGTCGGTGACGTCGGACAGCTTCTCCGCGCCGATGACCAGCGCGTTGCGGGCGGCACCGGCGCGGATCGCGTGGTCGGCGCTGGCCAGACCGTAGCAGAATCCGGAGCAGGCGGTGTTGAGATCGTACGCGGCGGGCGCGTTGATGCCCAGTTTCGCCGCCACCCGCGTGGCCACGTTGGGGCATCGGTCGACCGAGCTGCAGGTCGCCACGATGACCGTGTCGATGTCACCTGCGGTCAGCCCGGACGCGGCGAGCGCCTTGCCGGCCGCCGCGGTCGCCATGTCGGCGACGGTCTCGGTGCCGGCGACCCGGCGCTGGGCGATGCCGACCCGGTCACGGATCCACTCGTCGTTGGTCTCGATGACCCTCGACAGGTCGTCGTTGGTCACCACCTGGGAGGGTTGGTAGTGTCCGAACGCAAGGATCTTCGAGCCGAGGTTCACAGTTGACCTCCAATACGGGCGAGCGGCTGGCCGGGCGCGACCGGGTCGTCGAGGTTCGCGAGCCATTCGGTGAGCACGCCGCCGTCGTGTGCGGTGACGTCGACCGGCCCCTGCCGGGTCTGGATCGCCCCGATGAGCTGGCCGGTGCTCACGGGTGAGCCCTCGGTCAGGTCCGGAAGCGGCGTGAACGTGCCGGCGGTGCCGGAGACGACGACGCTGAACTCGGGGTGCGGCTCATGCGTCGGCGCGGTGCCGTGGCGCGCGATCGTGTCCCGTGCGGCGGTCAGGTCGTCCGGCGTGTTGACCTGGACGATCTCGATGCCCTTGAGGGTCCGCTTGGCCAGGCCGGCCAGCGTGCCGGCCGGCGCCAGCTCGATCACCGCGGTCACGCCGAGGTCGGCCAGGGTCTGCATGCACTGGTCCCAGCGCACCGGCACGGTGACCTGGCGGACCAGGCGCAGCAGCATGGTCGGGCCGTGGTCGACGGCGGTGCCGTCGCGGTTGGACAGCAGGATCTTGCCGGGCGTGCCGGGTGTGATGCCGGCGGCGACCTTGCCGAGGGACTCCTCGGCCGGTGCCATGTACGGCGTGTGGAACGCCCCGGCGACCTTGAGCGTGATGACACGTGCCCGGGCGGGCGGGTTGGCCGACAGCTTCTCCAGCCCGGCGACCGCGCCGGCGGCGACGATCTGGCCCGCGCCGTTGCGGTTGGCCGCGTACAGCCCGGCGGCCTCGATCGCCCTCAGGACCTCGTCCTGGTCGCCGCCGAGCACGGCGCTCATGCCGGTCGGCTCGAGTGCGCACGCCGCGGCCATCTCGCGCCCGCGGACCCCGGCGAGGGTGACCGCGGCCTCCGGGGTGAGCACCCCGGCGAGCGCGGCGGCCGCCAGCTCGCCGACGCTGTGCCCGGCGACGACGGTGGCGTCGTACATCGGAAGCTGCTCGGCGGTCAGCAGCGCGGCCGCGACCAGCAGCGGCTGCGTCTTGGCGGTGTCCTTGATCTCCGCTTCGTCGGCCGTGGTGCCGAGGTGCACCAGGTCGACCCCGGAAAGGGCCGACCACCAGCGCAGGCGCGCTTCGGCGCCGGGCAGCGTGAGCCACGGGGTGAGGAAACCTGGCTTCTGGGAACCTTGCCCGGGGGCGAGTACGGCAAGCACGTCTATGACTGTTCCGGATGCGGGACACGCAGGCGGGTAGCGCTACGCACCAAAGTGGACCACCTCGTTTGTAGGATCCCTACAAAAGATAGCGTGGTGTTGTGCCAACAGATCCACGCGGTTACCTGCCGCAACCTCCCGTTCACGTGGGCAGTGATCCTGGTGACATCCGGCTCACTGCGCCATCGGTGGTACAGCGGCCGGTGCGAACGGGTCCAGTCTGCCGATCGTGAGCGCGATGCGGAGCGCGAACGCGTCGCGTGGTACCAAGGGGGTGAAACCGGTCACCTCACCGATCCGCCGCAGCCGGTAGCGAACCGTGTTGGGGTGCACGAACAGTCCCCGGGCGGCGCTTTCCAGGACCCCGCCGCCGGCGAAGAAGGCGTCCAGCGTCTCCAGCAGTTCACCGCCGGCCCGCGCCAGCGCGCCGTAGACCTCCTGCCGCAGGATCCGCCGGGCCTCGGCGTCCCCGGCCAGGGCACGTTCGGGGAGCAGGTCGGCCGCCGCGGCCGGGCGGGGCGCGGCCGGCCAGGCGGGCGCGGCCCGATAGCCGGCGAGTGCGGCCCGCGCCGACTCGGTCGCCTCGTCCAGTGACGGCACCGCCGGCCCGACCACGACCGGGCCCTCACCGAAGCCGACGAGCAGCCGCTCGGTCGCCGCCATCGGGTCCGCCGCGCCGCCGAGCACGACCACCAGGCGGTCGCCGTGCACCCCGCCGAGGATCTCCACGCCGATCCGGCGCGCGGCGCGGTAGACGGTGTGCAGCACCGCCGCCGCCTCCCCGCCCGGGGACCTGCCGACCGCCACCGCCACCGGGGCCGCGTCGGCCCAGCCCAGCGCCGCCGCGCGGCTGGCCAGCACGTCCGAGGAGTCGCCGCGCAGCAGCGCGTCCACCAGCAGTGCCTGCAAGCGGGCGTCCCAGGCGCCGCGGGTCTCCGCCGCCCGCGCGTACACCCGCGCCGCGCCGAAGGCGACCTCCCGGCTGTAGAGCAGCACCGCCTCCCGGATCGCGTCCTGCTCGCCGGGCGCGGCCAGGCGCGGTAGCTGCTGCTCGACGACCTCGATGGTGACCCGGATGAGCTGCACCGTCTGCCCCAGGTTGATCGACCGGGCCAGCGCCCGCGGCGCCGTGTCGAAGAACTCGTCGGAGATGTCCGGCGGCAGCGGCGCGCCCTTCTCCCGGCTGCGCACCCACTCGACCAGCGACCGGACCCCGGCCTGTGCGACCAGCATGACCCAGGCCCGCTGGTCCGCCGGCAACTCGCGGAACCAGGGCAGCGTCTCGTCCATCCGCGCCACGCTGGCGGTCGCGAGCGCACCCGCGGCCCGCTCGATGGACCGCACGCTGGCCTCGAGGGAGTTCGGCACCCGGACAGCTTTTCACGAGCCTCGAAGAGGCTGATCGTGTACCGGCTGTGCCGCACCCGGCCGGCGCCCGCCGTACCATCGCGGCTCAGCGCCGGGCGGCGCGCCAGAAGCCGCCGTAGACGCCGGCCTCCCGGGCCGTCGCCCGCAGGCCGTCCGGCCCGTCGATCAGCCGGTGTCCCCACACCGTCTCCCGGCCCGGACGGAAGCCGGAGACGACGTCGAGATAGTGGTACTCAGGGCTGTTGCCGCTCCACGACCAGCCCAGGTATCCGAGGTTGTGCGCCGCGCAGTAGGCCATGATCGCGTCCTCGTCCGGGTCGCCGTACTGGTGGATCATGGAGAACTCGCCGACCACGATCGGCAGCCGCCGCCGCACGAACGCGTCGAGGTACGCGGAGACCTTGTCGGCGGTGTTGAACGGGCCGTACATGTGTACGTCGAAGATCACATTGTGCTCGGGGTCGCTGTCGAACACCTCCGCGGCGTGGTCGTACATCACGTGGAAGGAGTCGTTGCCCCAGTTCGGCGCGTCGGCCATGATCGCATGCAGCAGGCCGGCCGCGCGGAGCCGCTTGATCGCCAGTTTCGTGTTGTCGACCCAGTCCGCGTTGATCGCGTGCCCGGACGGTTCGTTGGCGAGGTTGATGATGACGTACGACTCCTGGCGCAGCAGCACCTTCTTCAGGCCGAGCCAGTAGTCGACCGCCTCGCTGATCGTCGCCGCGCCGGACTCGGTGCCCCAGCCCATCGTGTCGTGCACGTCGAGCACGCAGATCAGCCGGGCCGCCTTGCACCGGGCGATCACCGAGGCCACCTCGCCCGGCGTCGTGGCCGCCCACTTGTGACCGCTGGACAGCGAGACCCGCACCGAGTTGGCCCCGGCGGCCTTGATGTCGTCGAAGACCGACGCCGGCCCCCGGCCGAACGCGTAGCCGTGGTTCACCCCGCGCAGGACGAGCGGCTCGCCGCCGGCCTCGACGAGCGTGCCGCCGACGGCCTTGATGCCGGTCGCCCCGTAGGCGGGTGAGGGGGAGACGTAGGCCGCACCCAGCAACGACAACAGGAGGGCGGGAAACGCCATCTTGACGGCGAGTCGCGTGACCACGGCCCGCGAGCTACCCCCTGGGTCGCCACCTACCCGTTTTCATGAGGTGAACCACCCGGCGTGGGAATCGACCGGGCTCCCTGACTCAAGGTAACGTGAGCGAACCGTCGAAGTAGTACGCACAGTGCGTAAAGATCGCGGGAGGCGGAACCCGTTGGAGTCCAAGGCAGCGGAGCTCGCCGCCGAACAACAGCACTTCGACCTGGCTCACAAGCACCGGGAGCGGCTGCGCGCCGAGCTGGGGGAGACCCCTGACGCGGCCGCCAACGCCGGCACGGGCCGGCGGCTCGCCATCTTCCGGCGCAACCGCAAGGAGGCGCTCGCCCAGCCCGGCGAGGGCGTCGCGGTCGGCCGGATCGACACCGCCGACGACGAGGTCTACTACGTCGGCCGTGACCGGATCGTCGACGATCAGAACCAGATCCTGGTCGTGAGCTGGAAGACCCCGGTCGGCGGCCTGTTCTATGAGGCGAGCGTCGAGGAGCCGCGCGGCCTGCGGCGCAAGCGGACCTTCCGCTGCGACGGCAACCGGATCCTCGACTTCGACGACCTCGTCTTCCAGCAGCTCGCCGCCGCCGTCTCCGCGCTGGAGCCGGCGCCGACCGAGCTGCCCGACGGTGCGCTGCTCGCCGAGCTGGACCGCGAGCGGACCGGCTCGATGCGGGACATCGTCGCCACGATCCAGGCCGCGCAGCACCGTCTCATCCGCACGCCGCTCGACCGGCTCCTCGTCATCGAGGGCGGCCCCGGCACCGGCAAGACCGCCGTCGCCCTGCACCGGGTGTCCTGGCTGCTGTACAACCATCGCGACCAGCTCCGCCCGCGGGACGTCCTGGTCGTCGGGCCCCACCCGGCGTTCACCCGCTACATCCGGTCGGTCCTGCCCCTCCTCGGCGACACCGACGTCGAGCAGCTCGACATCGACCAGCTCGGACCGGCCGTGCAGCGCGGCCGGCCGGAGCGCCCGCAGATCCGCCGGATCAAGGGTGAGGCGCGGATGGCGCGGCTGCTGGCCCGGGCGCTCGACGCCAGGATCGGCACGCCGGAGCCCGCCGAGCGGATGCTCTTCGACGGCCGGTTCATCACGCTGTCCGGGGTGGAGGTCGCGGCCGCGGTCGCCGACGCCCGGCAGGCCGGCGGCCCCTACGCGCAGCGCCGCCAGCGCCTCCGCGCCCGCCTCGCCGACCTGGTTCGCGAGCGCGGCGGCCCGCCCGAGCCGGAGCGGCTCGCCCCGGTCGAAAACCTTCTCGAGCGGCTCTGGCCGCTGCAGAGCGCCCCGGCGTTCCTGCGCGGCCTGTTCGGCTCGACCGCCCGCCTCGCCAACGCCGGCGGCGACGAGTTCACCGCCGAGGAACTGGCGCTGCTGCACCGCCGGGGAGCCGACCGGCTGTCCGCGGAGGTCTGGAGCGTGGCAGACGTGCCGCTGCTGGACGAGCTGGAGGAGCTGCTCAACGGCGTCTCCCGCCGCTTCCGCCACATCGTGGTCGACGAGGTGCAGGACCTGTCGCCGATGCAGTTGCGCGCCGTGGCCCGCCGCTCCTCGACCGGCTCCCTGACCATCGTCGGCGACCTGGCCCAGTCCACCGGCGCATGGGCCCGCGACCACTGGGAGGAGGTCACCGAGCACCTGCCCTCGGCGCTGCCCATGGTGGTCCTCGGCCTGCGGTACGGCTACCGCGTGCCCCGCCAGGTGTTCGAGCTCGCCGCCCGGCTCCTGCCGATCGCCGCTCCGAACGTCCAGCAGACCCGGGTCGTCCGCGACGGACCCCGCGATCCCGGCGAGCACGTCGTGGAGCCCGGCGAGCGGCCCGGCCGGGTCGCCCAGCTCGCCAAGGAACACCTCGACGCCGGCCGCTTCGTCGGCATCGTCTGCCCGGCCGCCTGCCGCGCCGAGATCGAGTTCGCCCTGCACGCCAACGACCTGCCGTGGGGCCGCGCCGACCAGGGGGAGCTGGAGCGCTCGATCAACCTGGTGTCACCGCAGGAGGCGAAGGGCCTCGAGTTCGACGCGGTGATCGTGGTCGAGCCGGAGGAGATCGTCGCCGAGGACCCACGTGGCCACCGCCTGCTGTTCGTGGCACTGACCCGCACGATCCGGTACCTCGACGTCGTCTGCGCCGGCCAGGTGCTCCCGCTCGACCCGCCGGGCGACGTCACCGACCGGATCCCGCGCCAGCGGGTGGTCGTCGAGCCCGACCCGGACCCGACCGTGGAGCTGTCGTCGCTCGACCGCCTGGCCGAGGACCTGGCCGCACTCGTCAGCGCCGGCGCCCCGGTGACAGCGTGGGACGAGGTCCTCCAGCGCACGGCGGCGCTGCTCGACGAGCGCTCGGGCCGCAGCCGCCCGAAGGGCCGCCACCACCGCCCCTGAGGAACCGCGACCTAGCGAGCGGCCATCCGCGTAATCGCTTCCGAGTCCAGGCGGCGGCCGACGACCTGCTCGACGATCGCCGCGGTGACCTGGGCCTTGGTCGCCTTGCTGGCCACGGTCACCCCGAGCGTCTTGGCGAGGTCGCGCAACTGCGGGACGCCGAGCTTGAGGTCGGCCAGGTACTGCTCGCCCGCCGGCCGGTTGGCGATCTGCCGCAGCATCGACTCGACCTCACCGGCCGGGACCGGCAGCGGCTTGGCGGCCGCGGCGCTCTTCCGCGCCGGCCGGCCGCCCTTCGGCACCAGCTCCAGCTTCGCGGCGCCGTTGGCCAGGTCCTCCAGTTGGTCCGCGGGCAAGGTCCGGACGAAGGCGGCGACGGCGACGAGGACCTTCTGCGCGAGGTCGGCCGGGTCGGTCATGCGGGCACTCCTCAGATCCTGGTCCGCGCGAGGAACTCGCTGGTGAGCTGCTGCAGCTCGTATCGTAGGTTTTCGATCGCGGCGTTGCCCGGCGGGGCCAGCACCACCGGCAGACTACTCACCCCCGCCTCGGTGATCGCCGTCTTGCTGTCCCGCACGGTCTGCAGGAAGGCGGGAATCTCGATCTCGGCGGTTCGCTCGACCGAGGTGCGCTGCGAGTTGAGCGGCCCGGCCGCCGTCCACTGCACCATCGTGTAGATGACGCCGACGAGTTCCGGATTGATCGGCCGCGGCGCGATCGAGTTGTACTCCTCGACCAGCCGGGTGAGGCGACCCCTCAGGTAGTCGATGCCGAGCGTCGACAGGTAGTCGGGCCGCGCGGGCACGACGACGTGGTCGCTCGCCACGATCGCGGTCCGGGTGACCATGTTGAAGTTCGGCGGGCAGTCGATGAGCACCGAGTCGTAACCGTGGAACATCCGGTCGTCCAGGGCGTCCGCGAGGGCCCGGTGGACGGGGAGGTAGCGCGGGTGCTGTTTCAGGAACCGGGATCCGCCCAGGATCGCGGCCAGGTCGAGGTCGGTCTCGATCAACCCCAGGTGGGCGGCGAGGAGGTCCACCCGGCCCGGCACTTTGGCGTTGATCTCCTGCGGCGTGAGCACGTGCCGGTGCAGCGGCACCTCGGTCCGGCCGGCGATGAAGTCCCGGAACCAGTTCAGGATCGTCGATTGCTGCCGCTCCTCGAAGTCGGCCGGCCGGTAGAAGGAGAACGTGAGGCTGGCCTGCGGGTCCAGGTCGATCAGCAGCACCTTGCGGCCCCGTGCGGCCAGCTCGGCGCCGATGTTCGCGGTCACAGTGGTCTTGCCGACGCCGCCCTTGTAGTTGATCACGGAGACCACGCTCATCGTTGCAGCATGCCATTCACCGCCGCTCCGCCGCCGCTCCGCCGCCGCTCCGCCGCCGCTCCGCCGCCGCTCCGCCGCCGCTCCGCCGCCGCTCCGCCGCCGCTCCGCCGCCGCTCCGCCGCCGCTCGCCACCGGAGAGCTCTGCCGGCCGGATGGCCCACGTTTGCACTAGCTGCAAGATATGATGCAGACTGTGCAAGTAAGGTCTCGGCTGCTACCCCTGCTGCGCTCGCCGTTGATCGGCGAGCTGCTGGCCTGGCTGTTCCTGCACCCGGAGACGAGCAGTTCAGTGGTCGAATTGGCCCGCCGGTTCAAGGTTTCCCAGTCGACCATCAGCCGGGAGGTCAGCCACCTTGCGGCAGCCGGCCTCGTGCGCGAGGAGCGGCGGGGGCGGTTGCGCCTGGTCGGGGCGGATCTCAACAATCCGCTCGCCCGTCCGCTCACGGAACTGCTGGCGCTGACCTATGGCCCAGCGGCCGTCCTGACCGATCTGCTGTCGGGGATCGGTGGTGTCGACGAGGCGTACATCTACGGCTCGTGGGCGGCCCGCTACACCGGCACCGCCGGACCTGCGCCCCGCGACGTCGATGTGCTGGTGGTAGGCGACGCCGACGACGACGACCTGGCGGACGCGGCCCGGTCCGCCGAGCGGCGACTCGGCCGAGAGGTCAACGTGCATCGTGTCTCCGCCGCCGCGTGGCGGTCGGCGGACGACGATCCCTTCCTCGCGTCGGTGCGTTCCCGCCCGTCGTACCCGATCCTGGAGGCTGGAGACCGATCGTGAGATGGCAACAGGGGCGAGAGGCCCTGGACGGCATGATTGCTCGGGGTGAGCTGGAGCGCGTGCCGGCCAGCCGCGACCACGCCGACGTTCTGTTGGCCCAAGCCCGCCGGCATCTCGCGTCCGCGGACGCCATCGCGGACTCCGACCCGGCCGGCGCGTATCAGTTGCTCTACGACGGTGCCCGCAAATCGTTGGCCGCTGTGCTGGAGAACCAGGGCCTGCGGGCGACGAGCCGAGGCGGCCACATCGCGGTCCGCGAGGCAGTCACGGCGCAGCTCGATCCGCCGCTCGGCGGGGTGTTGCGCCCGTTCGACCGCCTCCGCCGTCGCCGCAACCAGGTCGAATACCCGTCAGCCTCGGCGCCGAGCATCAGCGCGGACGAAGTGGAGCGCGACGTTCCCAAGGTCGAACAGATCCTCGACCTGGCGGCCCGGGTTCTGGATCAGATGAGCCCGTTCTGAACGCCGCACAAGCAGTCACAGCAACGTCAGGCGTGCCAGGCTCCGGCGTTGGTCGAGAGTTCTGGCAGGATGGCGCGGTGGGCGGCTGCGACCTGACGTTGATCCTGCGGTACCGCAAGGCGGTAACCTATGGCCACCACGTGCTGCTCGCTGCGTTGGAGGAGCACGAAACCGCAACCGCCTACGAGGTCGTCTTCGCCGAGACGGCCGCGGCCACCGTCGAGGCGATCCGGGCCGCGAAGGCGGCCAAGGTGCTCGTGCTGTGGTCGTTCTACTCGCCCGACGCGGCCGCGCTGGCGGAGGAGCTGGCGGGCATCAGGGCCGCTGCGCCCGGGGCCGTGCACGTGGCGGGCGGCGTGCACGCCACCGCGGAGCCGGTGCAGACCCTCGACGCTGGCTGGGACATCGCCGCGGTCGGCGAGGGGGAGAGCACCTTGCTGTCACTCGTCGACAGCGCAGGCGACCCGGCGGGCATCCAGGGCCTGGTGTACCGCGACGAGCACGGCACCCTGCAACGAACCGGCAAGGCGCACCGCGAGCCGCTGGGGACGTACCGGGCGTTCCCGCTCACGTACAAGCGCATAAACCCCATCGAAATCACGCGGGGATGCGTCTACGCGTGCAGGTTCTGCCAGACGCCCTTCATGTTCTCGGCCCGGTTCCGGCACCGCAGCGTCGACAACGTCCGCTGGCACGTCGACCGGATGCGCGAGCGCGGGCTGCGCGACGTCCGGTTCATCACCCCCACCGCGCTGTCCTACGGCAGCCAGGACGAGTCACCGAACCTCGCCGCCGTCGAGGAACTCCTCGCCACCTGCAAGGAAGGCCTTGGCCCCGACGGGCGGGTCTTCTTCGGCTCGTTCCCCAGCGAGATCCGCCCCGAGCACGTCAGCCGTGAGGCGTTGCAACTCGTCAAGAAGTACTGCTCGAACAACAACATCATCGTCGGCGCGCAGTCCGGCTCCGACCGGGTCCTCGACGCGGCGAAACGCGGCCACGGCGTCGAAGAAGTCAAACGCGCCATCCGGCTCGGGGTCGAGGAAGGCTTCCGGATCAACGTCGACATGATCTTCGGCATGCCCGGCGAAGACCAAGAAGACGTCGACGCCTCCCTCACTCTCGCCCGCGAACTCGCCGAACTCGGCGCCCGCATCCATGCCCACACCTTCATGCCCCTGCCCGGCACCCCCTGGCGCGACGCCCCACCCGGCGACGTCGACCCCGAAACCATCCGCGCCGTCGACCGACTCTCCCAACAAGGCGCCCTCTACGGACACTGGCAACGCCAACGCGAACACGCCCAACGCCTCGCCGCTGCCGCGGAAGCATACCCACGGCCTGGACGCAGCCGGACGTTACTGCCGATCCGCCCGAGCCCGGAACAGGTCGAAAGTCCGGCGAACCCGTAGGAGCCGAGGACGCGACGGCCCGAGCACCCGCTCCCGGCCAACCTCAAGGTCGTGACGACCGGGCCGCGTCAGCCTGCGACCAGGCCCATCCGGAGGAACTCGGTGATGCGGAGCAGCCTCGGGGGGCGTGCCACCGTGTCGGGGAGGGCCCGGAACGCCTCGCTCTCCCCGACGAGGCGCGGGGCGGCGAGTTCCACCTCCCTCCCGCCGACCTGGAGCCGCGCACCGCCGGCTGCCAGGACGTTTCGCACCCAGTCCGAGCGTGATCCGTACACCAGAACGAACAGATAGCCACCTTCGACGGGATGCGCGTCGATCGGCGTGCGGCACGTCGCGCCGGAAACACGACCGACGTGCAGCAGCACCGGCCACCTCCCGCCCGCGATCGCGCGAGGGTTGAACAGCCTCTTGTTCACGTGCCCCCACCACCGTGGCATCGGCATCAGGGTCTCCGTCTCTGGCTGTGACTCGAAGCTCGCCGGAGGTAGCGCCCGGCACGGCCGCTAGATCTGATCTAGCGGGCCGTCTCGCGCCTCCAGGATGACAGGGAGGTGCCGCCATGAAGGACAGACCGCTGCACCTGGCCGTGATCATCGGCAGCGCCCGGGAGGGTCGGGTCGGCGACCGTATCGCGCGCTGGTTCGTCGCCGAGGCCGGGCGCCGTGACGAGGTGCTGGTCTCGGTGATCGACATCGCCGGGTTCGCGTTTCCGCCGGGCTATCCGGCGGAGGCGACGCCGCAGATGGCGGCGTTCGCGGCCGAGGTGGAGCGCGCCGACGCCTTCGTGGTGGTGACGCCGGAGTACAACCACAGTTTTCCCGCCTCGTTGAAGCAGGCGATCGACTTCGCTTACGACGAGTGGCACGCCAAGCCGGTCGGGTTCGTTTCGTACGGCTGCCGCTCGGAGGGACTGCACGCGGTCGACCAGCTCCGGACGGTGTTCACGGCCCTGCACACGGTCACCATGCGTGACGGTGTCGGCGTCGACCTGCTGGACGACGACGGCGACCTGGAGCGGCTGCTCGGCGGCGACGCCCCGGTCCAGGCCGCCCACGTCCTGCTCGATCAGCTCTGCTGGTGGGGTCTGACGCTGCGTGAGGGGCGCGCGGCCCGCCCCTATGTCTCGTGAAAAGTACGCACGGATCCCACGGAGGGAAGATCATGACTGACCGACCAGCCAGCCCCGCGATCGAGGCGAAGGGACTGGTCAAGACGTTCGGCGAGACACGTGCGCTGGACGGCGTCGACCTGCACATCCCGGCCGGCAGCGTCTACGGTCTGCTGGGCCCCAACGGCGCCGGCAAGACCACGGCCGTGCGGGTGCTGGCCACGCTGAGCCGGCCCGACGGGGGCTCGGCGAGGGTGTTCGGGCACGACGTGGTGCGCGACGCCGACGCCGTGCGCGCCAAGGTGAGCCTCACCGGTCAGTACGCGTCGGTCGACGAGGATCTGACCGGCTTCGAAAACCTCGTCCTGCTCGGCCGGCTGCTCGGCCACCGCAAGTCGTCCGCCCGGGAGCGGGCCGACGGGCTGCTGGCCGCGTTCGGGCTGACCGACGCCGCCGGGCGCCAGGTCAAGAAGTATTCCGGCGGCATGCGGCGGCGCATCGACATCGCGGCGAGCATTCTCAACACGCCCGAGCTGCTGTTCCTCGACGAGCCGACGACCGGTCTCGACCCGCGCAGCCGCAGCCAGGTCTGGGAGATCGTGCGCGCGGTCGTGGCGCAGGGCACGACGGTGCTGCTCACCACGCAGTACCTCGAGGAGGCCGACCGGCTGGCGTCGCGGATCGCCGTCGTCGACCACGGCAAGGTGATCGCCGAGGGCACGCCCGGTGAGCTCAAGTCCTCGATCGGCTCCGGCACGATCCACGTGCGCCTCCGGGACGCCTCGTCGCGGGCACTCGCGCAGGAGGTGCTGACGCGTGCGCTCGGCGCCGCCGTCGAGCCCGAGGCCGACCCGGTGGCGCTGACCGCACGGGTCGACGGCTCCGACTTCGAGGCCAGCAACCAGGCCTCCCGGGTGCTGTCCGAGCTCGCCGGGGCCGGCATCGTCGTCGACAACTTCTCCCTCGGCCAGCCCAGCCTCGACGAGGTGTTCCTGGCCCTGACCGACCGCCCGGCCGCGCCCGCCGGTACCGCTGAGATGGAGGCTGTTCGATGACCACCACCACGACGTCGGATACGCAGACGGTCTACGTGCCGTCTCCGGAGACGCTGGGTGCCGTCCTCGCACCCGGTGCCCGGCCGCCGAGGCCGAGCGCCCTGTCGGCGTCGGTGACGTTCGGCTGGCGGGCGATGCTCAAGATCAAGCACGTGCCGGAGCAGCTCTTCGACGTGACGGCGTTCCCGATCATCATGACGCTGATGTTCACCTATCTGTTCGGCGGTGCGCTCGCCGGCAGCACCGGTGCCTACCTGCAGTTCTTCCTGCCCGGCATCATGGTGACGAGCGTCGTGATGATCACGATGTACACCGGGGTGGGCCTCAACACCGACATCGAGAAGGGCGTGTTCGACCGGTTCCGGACCCTGCCGGTATGGCGGCCGGCGGCGCTCGTCGGCATGATCTTCGGCGACGTGCTCCGCTATGTCCTCGCCGCCCTGGTCATCCTCGGCGTGGGCTTCGTCATGGGATTCCGCCCGGAGGGCGGCGTGGTGGGCGTGGCCGCCGGCGTCGGCCTGCTCGTGGTGTTCTCGTTCGCGTTCTCGTGGGTGTGGACGATGTTCGGCCTGGTGCTGCGCAGCGAGAAGTCGGTCATGGGCGTCAGCATGCTGGTGCTGTTCCCGCTGACGTTCCTCAGCAACGTCTTCGTCGACCCGGGGACGATGCCCGGCTGGCTCCAGGCGTTCGTCAAGCTCAACCCGATCACCCACCTGGTCGCCGCGATCCGTTCGGTGATGGAGGGCAGCCCCGACAGCCGGAACATCATGTGGACCCTGGTGTGGAGCGCCGGCTTCGTCCTGGTCTTCGGCCCCCTGACGATGTACCGCTACAACCGCAAGTGAGCGGGGCCGCACTACCGGTTTCGGCCGCGAACCTCGGCCCCGTGCGCGAACCGCGCACGGGGCCGTTTCCGTGCGGTCGCCGACACGTGCCGACGCCGCATGCGGTGCTTGCCGCAAGCCGCGCCGTGCGCACGGCTCAGCCGGCCCGGTGGGCCGACTGGCGCTGACACCCGGCGCCGTCCGGGCGCGCTCACAACCGCCAGCGGACCTCGGCCGGCGGAGCGTATCGGCAGGTGGTGCCGGTCGAGACCGCGTCACGGAGGTGGGCGCCCAGATCGGGATGGCGCTCGTCGATCTTGCGGAGCGCGTCCCGGATGCGCGCGGTGACCGTCTTACGGACGCGTTCGGCCTCGTCGCCCAGGCGGCGGGTGCGGCCGGCCAGGCCCGCCGCCACCCGGAGCTCGCCGATCAGCGCGCGGCGCTCCTCGTCCAGGGCGTCCACCTTGGCGGTGTCACCACGCAGCGAGGCGGTGTCGATCGCTTCGTCGAGCTCACCGAGCCGTCGCCGGTAGCGGGCCTTGGCCTCGTCGTCGATGATCGGGTCGCCGCCCATCCGCCGGGCCGCGACGAGCTCCGGCCCCGCGGCCGGGTCGAGCAGCTCGACCGCCGCGATGTCGTCGCCCGGCCGGCTCAGCAGCACGTGGAGGTTGCGCAGTCCCTTCGCGTCGGGCAGGTGCACGACCCGCCCGGCGAAGGCCAGCCGCCACACGTCCCCCTCACGCCGGAACTCGGCCGCGGGATCGGCGGATCCGATCCGGCCACCCGCCGAGGTCGACACACCGGCGACCCGGCCGGCATCAACGGCCGGGTCTGCGAGAGCCGGACCCGGAAGACCTGTGCCACCGGCCGCACCGGAGAGCCCTGGGCCGCCGACACGGGCGTCGGCCTGGCTCGGCGGCCCGGCGCCGTCGGCCGTCGCGGCCGGCGGCGGGAGCCCTGAACCGCCGGCCAGGGCGGCGGCCTTGGCGGCCAGATGGGGCATGCCGATCTCGGCCGCCTCGCGCTCGACCTCGGCCAGCAGCGTCACCGCCGACGCGCCGCTGTCCAGAAGGGCCGTCGCCAGCCCCAGCCGCGCGGTCAGCGACCACGGTCGCGCCCCGAGCAGGTCGGCTGCCGCCCGCGCGGACGCGAACCCGGAGAGCGCGTCGTGCCACCGGCCCTCGGCCGCGTCGATCATCGCCACCCACAGGTCGACCGGGCCGCTGACGTCGCAGCCGTAGACAGAGACCAGCCACCGGCCGCGGTGCGGTGCGAACGCCGCGCGGGCCTGGGCGCATGCCGCCGGGTCGCCGGTGAGTACCGCGACCTCGGCGAGCAGCCGCAGGAACAGCGGCTCCATCGAGGGCGGGCACGGCCGGCCGGCGTTGTCCGCGATGTGCTGCGTCCCCGGGCCGGGGTCTCCCTGGGCGGCGGCGGTCAACGCGGCGGCCAGCGCGAGGTAGGGACCCCGCGCCTCGGAGATGTCGCCGAGCACGCGGCCCGCCTCGGCGAACCGGCCGCGTTGCATGTGCAGCGCCCAGTGGACGTGGTGACCCATGTAGGCGTAGTCGTCGTGGGCGGAGTCGAAGTGCAGCCGGATCTCGTGCAGCAGCGTCTCGGCGGCCGTGAACTCACCGCGCAGCGTGGCGATGATGGCGCTGTCGATCGCCAGCGCGAGCCGCACCTGGGCGACGTCGACCTGCTCCGCGAGCGCCTGCATCGTCTGGAGCTGCGCGTAGTACCGCGGGTCGCCCAGCTCGAGGAGGGCGACCCAGCGCAGCGACGCCGCGAAGGTCGCGGTGTGGCTGTCGCCGGAGCGCCGGGCCACGGTCTCCATCTCGGACAGCAGCGCCTCCCGCTCGCGGGCCGAGCCGAGCCGCCAGATCGAGTCGTGGCGGCTCCACAGGCTGAACGCGAGTGCCTCGTCGTTCCGACTCTCGCGCGCCAGCATCTCGGCGTGCCGGATCAGCTCGCCCACCAGACGGTCGCGCGGCAGGTCACCGTCGTCGGCGCCGACGAGCCGGGCGTGTGCCTCCCGCAGCAGCGGCTCGATCAACGGCGCCTCGCGGCTGCGCGGTCCCCGGTGGCGATCGGCCACCAGCGCCACCCGGGCCAGCACCGCCGGGTCGTCGACGTCGCGGGCCAGAGACGCGGCGGCCTCGATGTGGTCCCAAGACTCACGGCGCCCGCCGCCGTGTAGCAGCTCCTGCGCCAGGTCGAGGTGGATCAGCACCCGCCGGGCCGGATCCTCGGCCCGCTCCAGCGCCCGGCGGAGGTGGCCCATCGCCTCCTCGGGCGCCAACCGGCCGGATGCCTCGCGGGCGGCGGCGAGCAGGTGCTCGACCACGACGGCCGGCTCGACCAGCGCGCCGGCCGCATACGCGTGGCGGGCCAGGTCACTCGGGAACAGCCGGTCACGCAGCGTGGGCGTCCGCCCGACGGCCCGCACCACGGCCGCGTGCCGGTCGTGTCGCTCCTGGTCGGGCAGCGCGTCGTAGAGCGTCTCGCGGACCAGGTCGTGGCCGAACGCGAACCGCCCGCCGCCCCGGCCGACCACCAGGCGGGCCGCCATCGCCCCGTCGAGCAGGCGGTCGACCTCGGGCACCGGCGCCGCGACCGAGGCCGCAAGGAGCTGGCGGTGGAACTCGTGGCCCAGCACCGACGCGGTGGTGAGCAGCTCGACGAGCGGGTCGGGCAGCAGGTCGAGCCGGCGCCGCACGGCGTCGCGCACCCCCGGCGCGATCGCGGACACCGACCCGCCGGCCCGCCACAGCCGTGCGGTCTGCTCCACGAAGAACGGGTTGCCGCCGGTGCGCCGGTGCACCTCGGCCACCACCGCGGCGGACGGCTCCCGGCCGGCCGCGCGGGTGATCAGCGCCGCCACCTCCGCGGGCTCGAGTCCGGTGAGCGTCACGGTGGTCGCCTTGGCCACGAGCGGCAGCATCAGCGCACGCAGCGGGTGGGTGACGGACTCGACCTCGACGTCGCGGTAGGTGCCGACCAGCAGCAGCCGCTCGAACCAGGTGTGCTGGACCGCGAACTCGAGCAGCCGCAGCGACGCCGGATCCGCCCAGTGCAGGTCGTCGAGGACGACCATCACCGGGCGGTGCTGGGACGCCGCCACCAGGGCCGCTGTCACGTCGTCATACAGGCTGAACGTGTCGGCCTGCTCCTCCGGGCGGGTCGCCCGGCCGAGCAGCGCGGCGACGCTGCCGCCGCCGGCCTCCTCGATCGCCGCCCACTCGTCCGCGGCCGCCTGCCGGTGCAGGCCGCGCAGCACCTGGACCCACGGCCAGTAGCCCGGCGCGCTCTCGGAGTCCCAGCAGCGGCCGCCGACGACCGTGACCCCGCGGTCGCGTGCCGCCTCGGCCGCGCCGGTGACCAGGGTCGTCTTGCCGATGCCCGGCTCGCCGGTCACCAGCACCAGGCCGCCGTGGCTCTCGGCCACCCGGTCGATCTCGGCACGCAGCACACCGGCGGGGTGCTCCCGCCCGATGACTGTCTCACTGACCCGGGTCCACATGACCCTTCAGACGGTAGCGAACCCCTCTGACATTTTTTCGGGCTCGCGAGCCCGTACGACGCTGCGGACTGTCGAAGGTTCCGCGCGTCACCGCCGGGATGGTCGGGTCGAACCCTCGGTGCGGAGGCCGTCAGCGCGCCGGGGGAGTGACCGCGGCGACCATCGCCGAGCGCGGCGACCGCTTGCCGAGCAGGTCCCGGGAGTAGACGGCGTAGGTGTACTCCGTCGAGCCCTTCAGGCCCTTTAGGGTCACGTCGGTCCGGCTGGTCGTCAGCACCCGGACCTCGGCCGCACCGTTCACGGCCACCACCTGGTACGTCGTGCCGACCGCGCCCGGCCGGCGCTGCCAGTTGAGCCGGACGCTGTTCGAGGTCACGTCGGCGACGGTCACCCCCCGCGGTGCGCGGTTCTTCTGGTCCGCACCTGTGCCGTTGCGGAAGACCGTGGCCTCCCGGGTGTCCGTCGTCAGGCCGTTGGGGCCGTTGATGAAGCGCTGTCCCCAGGCGGTGCGGCTGTTGGCGTCGAAGTTCTTCACCAGGTCGAGATAGCTGTACTGCGCGTCGTTGCCGCTCCAGGACCAGCCGAAGTACCCCAGCTCGCGTGCCTCCGCGTAGGCCATGATGGCGTCCTCGTCCGGGTCGCCCCACTGGTGCTCGCCGGAGAACTCGCCGATGACGATCGGCAGGCGGCGCTGCGTGAACGAGCTGAGGTAGGAGTTGACCTTCCCGGCGTTGTTGAACATGCCGTACATGTGGATGTCGAACAGGGTGTTCCCGAGCGGGTCGGCGGCGACGACCCGCTCGGCGTTGTCGCGCATGACGAACGACTCGTCCTGGCCCCAGCCGGGGCCGTCGATCATCAGCGCGTGCTTGAGGCCGGCGGCGCGCAGCGACCGGATCGCGTCGGACGTCTGCTGCACCCAGGGCATCGTGGTTCCGTTGCCGAACGGCTCGTTGGCGAGGTTGACGATGATGTGGTCCTCGTGGCCGACCAGCACGTCGCGCATGTCGAGCCAGAACCGCACCGCCTGCGCCATCGTCGCGGCCTTCTTGTCCTGGCCGAAGCCCGTGGTGTCGTGGGCGTCCATGACGCAGATGAGGCGGTTCTTCGCACAGAGGCCGACGAGGTTCGCGACCTCCTCCTTCTTGGCCAGCCGCCATTGATGGCCGATGCCGAGGGGCACCCGCACCGCGTTGGCGCCGGCCGTCTTGATGCCGGCGAAGACGTCGTTGCGGTTCGGCCACCACATGAAGTCGTGGTTCACGCCGCGCAGGACCAGGTCGCTGCCGTTGGCCTCGACGACCCGGCCGTCGCGCACGTGAATGCCCACCCGCGGCTCGGCGGCGTGTGCGTCGCGCGGGGCCAGGACACCCAGGCCGGCCAGGAGCATCGCGACCACCAGCACGGTTCTCACGGCCCCTGCGGCTACCCCGCCCGGTTGTCCCGTATCCGCCCGCCCGGGGTGAACCTGGACGGGCGGACACCGCCGGGCCGGTCAGAGGCGGGCGCGGGCCGCCCGCAGGCGGGACAGCGTGCGCTCGCGGCCCAGGACCTCCAGCGACTCGAACAGCGGCAGGCCCACCGACCGGCCGGTCACCGCGACCCGCACCGGGGCCTGTGCCTTGCCCAGCTTCAGGCCCCGCTCGGCGCCGACCGCTTCGAGCGCCGACTTCAGGGTCTCCGCCTCCCACGAGGCGCTCTCGAACGCCGCGATCGCGGCGTCCAGCAGGTCGGCCGAGCCTTCCTTCATGGCCTTCGCCCAGGCCGCCTCGTCGGTCGGCGGCTCGTCGAGAAACGCGAAGTCGACGTTCGGCACGATCTCCGACAGCAGGGCGATCCGCGTCTGGGCGTGCGGGGCGAGCGCCTCGAAGACCTTCGGGTCGAAGTTCGCCGCCGGCCACGGGGGAGCGGGCACGTCGGTCGTGCCGGGCGCCACCGGCGTGCCGGTCAGCCACGGCGTGCACGCCTCGACGAACGCGGCGGGGGGCAGTGCGCGAATGTACTCGCCGTTGAACGCCCGCAGCTTCTTCTCGTCGAAGAACGCCGGCGACGGGTTGACGTCCTCGATCCGGAACTCGTCCTCGATGACCGACCAGGGCACGATCTCCCGGTCGTTCGCGGGAGCCCAGCCGAGCAGCATCAGGTAGTTGCGCATCGCGTCGGCGAGGTAGCCCTCGTCACGGTACTGCTCCAGGGCGACCTTGTCCCGCCGCTTCGACAGCTTCTGCCGCTTCTCGTTGACGACGACCGGCACGTGCGCCCAGATCGGCGGGGTCCTGCCCAGCGCGTCCCAGAGCAGTTGCTGCTTTGGGGTGTTGGGCAGGTGCTCCTCGGCCCGGATGACGTGGGTGATCCCCATCGTCATGTCGTCGACGACGTTGGCGAGCAGGAACACCGCGGAGCCGTCGGCACGGGCGATGACGAAGTCCTCGATGAGCCGGTTGTCGAACGTCGGCTCGCCCCGGACCAGGTCGACGACCCGCGTCTCCCCCTCGTCGGGGGTGCGGAAGCGCAGCGCCCGCCCCTCACCCGGACCGAGTGAGCGGTCGCGGCAGAAGCCGTCGTATCCGCGGAACTGCGCGCCGGCCCGCTCCTGGATCATCTCGCGGGTGCAGTCGCAGTAGTACGCGCGGCCGGAGGTGTAGAGCTGGTGCGCGGCGGCACAGTGCTGTTCGGCGTAGGTGGACTGGAAGTACGGACCCTCGTAGGTGTCCCGGGCGATGCCGATCCAGGCGAGCGCGTCGAGGATGCCTTCCGTCCACTCCGGACGGTTGCGGGCGACGTCGGTGTCCTCGATGCGCAGGACGAACACGCCCCCGTGCTGCCTGGCGTAGATCCAGTTCTGCAGCGCGGAGCGGGCACCGCCGACGTGGAACATCCCGGTCGGCGAGGGAGCGAAGCGAACGCGAACAGTCACGCTTCCAGACTAGTTGGCTCCGGACACCGGATTTCCGGCGGCAGTTCGATCCCCTGTTCTCTCGCCTCGGTCACGCCGGCCTCGATGATCCGGTCGAGGACCGTCGCGAGCATCACCAGCGTCTCGTCGTCCAGCCGGTCCAGCAGCCGCCGCTGGGCCCGCGTGCCGCTGTCCATGATGTCCTCCAGCAGCCCGCGACCGACGGCGGAGAGGTGGATGCGACGGATCCGGCGGTCATGGGGGTCCTCGACCCGCACGACGTGACCGTGGGTCACCAGGCGATCCACGATGCCGGACATCGTGGCCGGTGTCACCCCGAGGTGGCGAGTGAGCTCCTGAGCTGCGACGCCGTCCTGCCGGGAGAGCAGCAACAACACCTTGAGCTGCTGCATCGTGAGGTTTACTGAGAAGATCGGGTTGGTGCGGTCGTAGGCCACCAGGGCACGCATCCGCTGCTCGGCCATCATCACGCGGTGCAGCAGGGCTTCCCTGTGAGTCTTCACAGGAGTCTTTTTACCCCCTGGAAAAACTTTGCGCGAGGCAAACGGTTAGCATCACACGAACTGACGTCTGTCGTAGCCGATCGGAAGAAGACTCCTGACATGTCGTTCCTCGCCCGGCTCAGTTTGGCGAACCGGGGGCTGGTCGCGATCATCGCGATCGTCGTCCTGGGCTTCGGCGCCGTAGCCATTCCGTCGCTCAAGCAGCAACTCATCCCGTCGATCGACTTCCCGGCCGCGTTTGTCGTGGCGCCGTACCCGGGCGTGTCGCCCGACATCGTCGAAGAGCAGGTCACCAAGCCCATCGAGGGTGCGCTGCAGGGTGTTCCCGGCCTGACCGACATCACCTCCACCAGCCGTGAGGGCGTCGCCACGGTGCAGGTGTCCTTCGACTTCGGCACGTCCATCGACGAGGTCACCAACAAGATCCAGACGTCGATCACGCGCATCCGCTCGCAGCTACCGTCGACCGTTGAGCCGCAGGTCATCGCGGGCTCCACCGACGACCTGCCGGCCGTGGTCCTCGCCGCCTCCAAGTCGGGCGACCAGATCGCCTTCGCCCAGCAGCTCAACGCGATCGTCGTGCCCGCGCTGGAGAGCATCGAGGGCGTGCGGCAGGTCGAGATCACCGGCGCCGAGACGCAACACGTGCTGATCACGCTGGACCCGGCGAAGGCGCTCCCGGCCGGGGTCGACGCCCAGTCGCTGACCGCCGCGCTGAAGGCCAACGGGGTGTCCTTCCCCGCCGGCACGCTCACCGAGGGCGACCGGTCCCTCGCGGTGCAGGTGGGTGGCACACTCGCCACGGTCGACGACCTCAAGGGGCTCAACGTCACGCCGACGACCAAGCTCGGTGACGTGGCGACCGTCGAGCTCAAGAGCGTCGAGGCGACGTCGATCACCCGTACCAACGGCAAGCCGAGCCTCGGCATCGCGGTCACCGCGTCGCCCGACGGCAACGCCGTGAAGATCAGCCACGAGGTCCGCGACAAGCTCGCCGACCTGCGCGCGCAGCTCGGCGGCGACACCCGGATCAGCCCGGTCTTCGACCAGGCGCCGTTCGTCGAGAAGTCCATCAAGAGCCTCACCACCGAGGGCGCGCTCGGCCTGCTGTTCGCGGTGATCGTGATCCTGGTGTTCCTGGTGTCGATCCGCTCGACCCTCGTCACCGCGGTGTCGATCCCGCTCTCCGTCGTCGTCGCGCTGATCGGCCTGTGGATCGGCGACTACTCGCTGAACCTGCTGACGCTCGGCGCCCTGACGATCGCGGTCGGTCGTGTCGTCGACGACTCGATCGTGGTCCTCGAGAACATCAAACGCCATCTCGAGTACGGCGAGGAGAAGCGCCACGCGATCCTCACCGGCGTCCGCGAGGTCACCAGCGCGGTCGTCGCCTCGACGCTGACCACGGTCGCGGTGTTCCTGCCGATCGGCCTCGTCGGCGGCCTGGCCGGCGAGCTGTTCCGGCCGTTCGCCATCACCATCACCGTCGCGCTGCTCGCCTCGCTGTTCGTGTCGCTGACGATCGTGCCGGTCCTGGCGTACTGGTTCCTGCGCCCGCCGAAGCAGCTCGGCGTCGAGGAGCGCGAGGCCATCGAGGCCAAGGCGCTGGAGAAGGAGCGGCGCAGCCCGCTGCAGCGTTCCTACGTGCCGATCATCCGCTGGGTCACCCGGTCCGGCTTCACCCGCTGGGTGACCGTCGCCGTCAGCCTTGTCGTGTTCGTGCTCACGATCGGGTCGGCGACCCTGCTGAAGACCAACTTCATCGACCAGTCCGGGCAGAGCGAGTTCGCCATCTCGCAGGAGCTGCCGGTCGGCTCCAGCCTGGCGGCCACCGACGCCGCGGCGAAGAAGATCGAGGACCTGCTTAGCAGCCGCGGCGACATCGAGGCGTACCAGGCCACGATCGGTGCCTCCGCCGGCTTCGGCTTCGCCGGCGCCCAGTCGACGAACACGGCGAACTTCTCGGTCACCGCCAAAGAGGGCGTCGACGTCGAAAAGGTCATCGACGAGCTGCGCGCGCAGATCGCCGGGCAGGGCGACGGCGTCGGCACGGTGAAGATCAACGGTGGCGGCGGTGGCGGCGGGTCCGCCGACCAGCTCGAGGTCATCGTCAAGGCCAACAACATCGACGACCTCAACAAGGCCGCCGCCCAGGTACAGGAGGTGATGTCCACGACCGCCGGCATCGCCGACGTGGAGAGCAACCTCGCCGCCAGCAACCCGCGGATCGACGTGCGGGTCAAGCGGGACGTCGCCGCGCGCTACGGCCTGTCCGACGCCGCGATCGGCGGCATCGTCAGCGCCGCGTACCGCGGGCAGACGCTCACCGAGCTGACCGTCGACGGCCAGCAGCGCGACCTCGTGCTGCGCTCCGGCCCGGCGCCGGCGACACTGGACCAGCTCAAGGCGCTGCAGATCCCGGTGCAGGCCAACCCGCCGTTCATCCGGCTCGACCAGGTCGCGGAGGTCAAGGAGTCCGCCGGACCGGTCGCGATCACCCGGATCGACGGCCACCGCAGCGCCTCGGTGACCGGCCGGTCAACCAGCGACAACCTCGGCGACGTCTCCACCGAGCTGCAGCGCAAGCTCGACGCGCTCAGCCTGCCGGCCGGCGCGACGGTGACGCTCGGCGGCGTCACGCAGGACCAGCAGGAGGCGTTCGGTCAGCTCGGCCTCGCCATGCTGGCGGCCATCGCGATCGTCTTCATCATCATGGTGGCGACGTTCCGCAGCGTGGCCCAGCCGCTCATCCTGCTGGTGTCGATCCCGTTCGCCGCGACCGGCGCGATCCTGCTGCTGCTCGCGACGAACACCCCGCTCGGCCTGCCGGCCATGATCGGTGTGCTGATGCTCATCGGGATCGTGGTCACCAACGCGATCGTGTTGATGGACCTCATCAACCAGTACCGCGAGAGCGGCATGCCGGTGCGCGAGGCGGTCATCGAGGGCGGCCGGCGCCGCCTGCGCCCGATCCTCATGACGGCGGTGGCGACGATCTGCGCCCTGCTGCCCATGGCGATCGGCCTCACCGGCGAGGGCGGCTTCATCTCGCAGCCCCTGGCGATCGTGGTGATCGGCGGTCTGGTCAGCTCCACGCTGCTCACGCTGGTGCTCGTCCCGACGCTCTACTCGATGGTCGAGGGCGGGAAGGAGCGCCGCCGCCTCAAGCGCGAGGGCCGGCACGCCGCCCCGGGCGGCCCGGCCGGGATCCAGCCGGAGGACTCCGAGGGTTCGGACGGCGAGGGCCGCCACCGGCTCGATCCGGTCGCTCCCGCCCCGTCCCACTAGCACCTGTCCCGTTACCGGGGGCACCGGGGACACCGGGGACTCCGCCGCGGAACGAGGCCGGCCGTCACAACCGACGGCCGGCCTCGACGTTTCGCGGCTGCGGATCTCCGCGATCCGCCGCCGTGCCGCTCGACCTCATGATCATGGGAAAGACATGGCTGCCCCGATAGCCAGATCTTTCCCATGATCATGGACCGCGACGGTGGTTACGGCTTGTGCGGGCAGCGGTGCAGCGGGCGGCATGGACCGCGACGGTGGTTACGGCTTGTGCGGGCAGCGGTGCAGCGGGCGGCGCGGGATGCGGGCCGGGCGCCGGATCGACACCAGCCGGGCCGGGCGGACGGCCGGCTGCTTGGCCGACGCCGGGGCGTGCGCCGACGTCGCCGAGCCCGCCACCGCCGCCAGGTGGGACGACAGCGCGGCGTGCAGCAGGGTCGGCGACGGCGGCGCTGGGGAGGGCACGCGGCGGTTCGGCGTGTAGGTCCGCTGGGCGGGGATCCGCGGCGCCGGGCCGGGCACGTCGCCGAGGTCCGCCTGCGCCGGCTCGGCCGCGGACTTCTCCGGGCGCGTCACCACGAACGCGACGATCGCCGCCACGACGACCGGGACCAGATAGAGCAGGGCTCCGGCGTATTGCTCGGTCACGACGACTCCCAACGCTGCGCACGACTGACCTGCGCAACGCTACGGATTGCCCCGCACCCACGGTGTCATCCGGTTGGTTCCCCCTGCAAGTCCGCCCGGGGTGCAGCTACGGTGCAAACCTGGCGGTACCACTCGAAGGAGCGCCGCTTCGTGCGCTCCTGCGTCGCGAAGTCGACGTGGACCAGGCCGAACCGCTGCCCGTAGCCCTCGGCCCACTCGAAATTGTCCATGAGCGACCACGTGCAGTAGCCGTGCACCGCCACGCCGGCGTCCATCGCCTGCCGCACCGCCGTCAGGTGTCCCGAGAGGTAGTCGATGCGGAACTGGTCGTCGAGGTCCGGCCAGGAGCAGCCGCTCTCGGTGATCCAGATCGGGGGGAGCTTGTCGCCGTACCGTTCCTTGAGGCCCACCAGCAGTTCCCGGAGCCCGTCGGGCACGACCGGCCAGCCGAACGCCGTCAGCGGGTACCCCTCGATCGGCACGCGGCTGAAGGGCAGGCTCTCCCCGGGCACCGGGGCGCTGATCCGCGTCGGATTGTAGTAGTTCACGCCGAGCGCCTCGACGGGCTGGGAGATGACCTCCAGGTCACCCTCCATGACGATGCTGTCGACGTCGACCTCGCCCAGCAGCGCCTCGAACCCGGGCGGATACGCCCCCAACAGCACCGGGTCGGTGAACAGGTGGTTCTGCACCATGTCGTAGAAGGCGGCCGAGGCGTGGTCGTCGTCGGTGTCGCCGGCGACCCACACGGGCGAGTAGTTGTTGGCCAGCGTGATCGGTGCCCTGGAGTGCTGCCGCAGCGCGGACACCGCCAGCCCGTGTGCGAGGAGGAGGTGGTGTACGACCAGCGGGTACGCGTCCGGCGCCAGCGTCAGGCCGGGGGCGTGCACGCCCTGCACGTGACCGAGCGCGAAGTGGATGTACGGCTCGTTGAGCGTCACCCACAGCTTCACCCGGTCGCCTAGCTTCTCGCCGACCAGCTCGGCGTATTCGCCGAACCGCATCGCGGTGTCCCGGTTGGTCCAGCCGCCCTCGTCCTGCAGCGCCTGCGGGAGGTCCCAGTGGAACAGGGTCACGACGGGGTCGATGTTCCGCGCCAGCAGCCCGTCGACGAGCCGGTCGTAGAAGGCGAGGCCGGCCGGCACCGCCGGGCCGCTGCCGGTCGGCTGGATCCGCGGCCACGCCACGGAGAACCGGTAGGCGCCCGCCCCCAGCTCCGACATCAGGTCGAGATCCGATTCCCACCGGTGGTAGTGGTCGCACGCGACGTCGCCGGTGTCGCCGTCGGCCGTCCGGCCCGGTGTATGGCAGAAGGTGTCCCAGATGGACGCTCCGCGCCCGTCCTCGCTGACGGCACCCTCGATCTGGTAGGAGGCGGTGGACACGCCGAAGCGGAATTCTGGCGGAAAATCCAACATAGCCGCACGCTACCGCGTCGGATCAACGGGGCAGTATGAGGGAATGGCACTTGAGATCCCAACCGTCGAGCTGGCGCCCGGGGTGGCGCTGCCGGTCGTCGGGTTCGGCACCTGGCAGATCACCGGGCAGTCCGCCTACGACGCGACGCGCACGGCGCTGGACGTCGGCTACCGGCACATCGACACGGCGACCATGTACGGCAACGAGCCGGAGATCGGCCGGGCACTGCGCGACAGCGGGCTGGACCGCTCCGAGGTCTTCATCACCACCAAGCTGCTGCCGTCGCAGGCGGGCCGCGAGCGGCAGGCCATCGAGGCGAGCCTGAAGGCCCTCGGCGTGGACTACGCCGACCTGTGGCTCATCCACTGGCCGCCGTCGCGTGGCAGGTCCCTGCCGACGTGGGTGTCGTTCCTGGAGCAGCGCGCCGCCGGCCGGGCCCGGTCCCTGGGCGTCAGCAACTACGACGCGCAGCTCATCGACGAGTTGATCCGCGAGACGGGCGAGACGCCGGTGGTCAACCAGGTGTCCTGGAGCCCGTCGGAGCACGAGCCGAAGTTTCTCGACGAGATGCGCCGGCGGCGGATCGTGGTGGAGGGCTACAGTTCCTTGAAGAACACCCCGCTGACCGGCCGCCGGCTGGTGGCGATCGCGGAGGCCCACGGCGTGACGGTGCCGCAGGTGGTGCTGCGCTGGCAGCTCCACCACGACATCGTCGCCATCCCGAAGTCGACCCACGAGCACCGGATGCGCGAGAACCTGTCGGTCCTGTCCTTCGAGCTCACCGCCGACGAGATCGCGACCATCGACACGCTGCGGCACTAGCTGCTAGACGCGCTTGACGGCCCTGTCGACCCGTGCCCGCCAGCCCCGCTCCTGAGGGTGGCGGCGCAGTTTCGCCAGGGCCGCCACCGCGCCCGTCGTCAACTCCTCGAAGTCGAACCCGTCGCGGTGCGTCCCCTTCTGGATCACGAACGCCATGCCGGCGGAGTTGCTCACCGCCCATCCTCGACGGGTGCCGAGGCGGTGGGCGGCATTCGCGCCGTACGCCGTGATCAACTGGATGTCGAACGGGTACCGCACCTCGCCGCCCTCGCGGGTCACGACGATCCGCGCCTGAGCGAGCGTGTCGTCGCGGTTGAACAGCGCCTGCCACCACTTCTTGCGCGGGGCCTCCACCACGACCTCGACGCCGTCGCCGTGCTCGCCCGGGTCGCCCGACTCCGCCACGGCGCGGACGAGGGCGACGACGCGGTCGATCCGCGACCGGCGGAACGACACCCATTTCTCCACGGCGCCCATCTTCGCGCACGCTTTTCCTCAGGTACGGCCGCTCTCGGTCGTTCCGATGGAAGAACATCTGGACGGACGAGACAACAAGGAACCGCTGATGCGCCGCTGGCTGGGATCCCGCCGCGTGTTTACCAAGATTCTCATCGTCGCCGGAGTCGCGGTCGCCGGCACGGCCGCCACCGGGCTCCTCGCCATCGCGGGCATCGGTGAGCTGCATGCGACGCGTGACCATGAGGTCGGCAAGTCCGTGCCGTACATCTCCGCGCTGCACCGGGCGGCGCTGGTCGCCAAGGCCGCCGCGAACGACGAGCGCGGTTTCCTGCTCGTCGGCGAAGTCTCGTTCCGGGACGAGGCTCTCGGCCGCCGTACCGACGTCAACAAGGCCCTGGAGGAGGCGCGTGTCGTCGGCGGCACGGCCGAGCGAGCCACCGTCGACCGGATCCAGGCCGCCATCGACGCCTGGTTCACCGCGGTGGAGGCCGAGTTCACCACGTTCGCGACGGACCGTGACGCGGCGGTGAAGGCGGCCTTCGGGCCCGGCCGCGACCTGCGCAAGACCTACGAGGATCTGCTCCTGCGGGAGACCACCCGCGCCGAACAGGCGCTGGTCGCCGGGCAGGACTTCGCCGACACCGCACGGTCGACCCGGCTCTCGGTGATCGTGCTGCTGGGTGTCGCCCTCGCGCTCGCTGTCGCGCTCGCCGTCTACATCGCCCGGCTCATCGTCCAGCCGCTCGGTCGCGTGTCCCACGTGCTCAAGGCCGTCGCCGAGGGCGACCTCACCCAGGACGCCGACGTCGACCAGCGCGACGAGGTCGGCGAGATGGCCGGCTCACTGCGCCAGGCGACCACCACGCTGCGCGGCACGGTCGCCCGGCTCGCCGAACACTCCACGATGCTCGCCAGCGCCGCCGAGGAACTCGCCACCACGAGCCGGCAGAGCGCCGACGGTGCCACGAGCGGCGCGCGGCAGGCGAACGCCGTGGCCGGACTCGCCGCGCAGATGTCGAGCACCGTGGCGACGGTCGCGGCCGGCACCACCGAGATGGGCGCGTCGATCCGGGAGATCTCGCAGAGCGCCACCCAGGCCGTGTCCGTCGCCGGCCGGGCCGTCGAGGTCGCCGGTACCACCAGTGCGGTCATGGGCAAGCTCGGCGATTCGTCCGCGGAGATCGGCAACGTCGTCAAGGTGATCACGTCGATCGCCGAGCAGACCAACCTCCTGGCCCTCAACGCGACCATCGAGGCGGCCCGCGCCGGCGAGCTCGGCAAGGGCTTCGCCGTCGTCGCGAGCGAGGTCAAGGACCTGGCGCAGGAGACCGCCCGCGCCACCGACGACATCGGCCGCCGGATCGCCGCGATCCAGGCGGACACGGCCGGCGCGGTCGCCGCGATCGAGGAGATCAGCGGCATCATCGGGCAGATCAACGAGTACCAGACGACCATCGCCTCGGCGGTCGAGGAGCAGTCCGCGACGACCGAGGAGATGAGCCGGAGCGTCGAGGCCGCGGCGTCGACCGGGAACGAGGTCGCGACGACGGTCGGGGAGGTCGCCTCGTCGGTGGAGCTGACCAGGGCCGGCATCGCCGACGCGAACCGCGCCGCCGGCAGCCTCGCCGAGCTGTCCGGCGACCTCCGGACGATCGTCCAGACCTTCCGCTACTGAGGAGCGCGCACCGTCGTCGGGTTGGTACGCCCACGCTGGACCTCATGATCAGGCAAGGCCCGCGGAACAATATCGACAATTCGGGCGCCGGGCTCAGAGGTGTCGCCGCTGAGGTGTGCCGGCGGGCGCGTTGCGGCGCAATCCTCCGCCGTGCCCCTCGATCTCATCATGGGAAAGATGTGGCTGCCCCGATAGCCAGATGTTTCCCATGATCATGGAGTCGCCCGCCCCGAGGCCGCTCGCACTGGGGCGAGAACGCTCCCTACGGCACGGTTGGGTTCGAACCAACGACCCCCGGCTTGTAAGGCGGTCGCCTTTCCACAGGTCAGAGGTGCTGCCTGTGGTCTTCGTGCCCCTCGCGTGCCCCAAGCCGCCCGCGTGTTCCTGGTTAGTCTCCGGAGTAGCCAAAGAACAGGATCTGATCGGGCACCCCGGCGGCATGGACAATCAGATGCCGCCCAACGCCGCGGTGGGTCAGGAGCGGGTTGAGGGCTGCTGTGGGGTCGCCATCCGGGCGCGGCATGCGTGCCAGGTCGTCGGCTGTCACCCGTGTTGTGCCGAAGATCCGTTCACACTCGCCCGCCGTCACCTCGAATGTGCTGCCGAAGGCGTCGTCGCTCGCGGGATCGCCGGTACCCACCTTGAAGATGTCCAAGATCGAATGGGTCATGCTTTCGTGGACCCACTCGTCGGCCCACAGCTCATCCTCCGTCGCCGGCTTCGGCCGATCATCCCCGCCCGGCCAGTAGTAGTCACCGGCGGCAAAGACCTCGGCGCGAAGTTGTTCGAGCGTGGTGGCCACACTGCCGTCGAACGGGACCAGGTAGTCCCATCCTGTTGCACCCACGCGAACCTCCGACCCGTCAACGTTGCGGAGATCTTGCCACAGCTATGCGGGGAACCGGAAGCCGATCAGCGGACGCCGTAGACGTCTCCGCGAAGCCGGATCGACAACACGTAGACCGTCCTGGTCTCCTCCTCGATCCGGTACACCACGCGGTAGGTGCCGAGCTGCGCCGAGCGCATGCCCTCGTACGGACCGTCCAGCTCGCCGCCGAGCCGATGCGGGTTCGTGGGCAGCCGCTCAGTGACGAAGGTGTACGCCGCCCACGCAATCGCTTCCGGTAGTCCGGTCTCCAGCGCGCGCCGCGCTGGGCCGGTGAGTTTCACACTCCATCGCTCGGGCTCTGTCACGCGGCGCCCCGGCGGCGTGCCCGCATCACGTCGCCCAGGTCCTCAGCGTCGGTCAGCCGCCCGGCCGCGATGTCCTCTTCCGCCTCGCGGATGTCCGCGGCGGCCGCGGCATCGGACAGGATCGCCACCGTCTCGCGCAGCGCCCGCAGCTCCTCGAACGACACCAGCACCGCCGCCGGCTCGCCGTTGCGGGTGATCTCGACGTTGTCGTGCGTGGTCGCCACGGCGGCCACCAGCTCGGACAGTCGAGCCTTGGCGTCGGTCACGTTCAGGATCTGCGTCATAGTCCGAATTCTAGTCCGATTGGTTCGAGTGGTCCACAGCACCGTTCTCACCCCTTCGCCACGATCGTCCTGGGCAGCCTCGCGGACGAGCCGTGCGCGGCAATATCAGACAGCGCCGAGGCGATCTCCGCATCTCGGCCCTCGACCGCGTGCGCATCGGCTCGCCGGACCGGCCGACGAACAGCCGTTCCTTCCCTGCCCACTCGGCGACGTGCTCCTTGAGGAAGGGCAGCAAGTGCGGAGGAAGCGGTACGACTGGGCGATCGACGTCCGGCCGCCGGTTCCGCGCAGCGCCGCCGGGCGCGCGCACGGAGCGGGCCCAGCCGCAATATCAGCGGATTGCGGCCGAGCTTCGGGGCTAATCGAGTCCGGGGAGATGACGGCCGGGGCGCGGTTGCCGAGTGAGGCCGCGCTGGTCGAGCAGCATAGGGTGGCCCGCGGCACGGCGCGGCAGGCGCTCGCGGCGTTGCGGGATGTCACGGTCTCGGTGCAGGGCAAGGGTCGGTTCGTCAAGCCGCGGTGATCGACTGCCATTAGTCTCGGACATGTGGAACATGTCCCGTGGGCTCGCGACCTCGCGCGTCATCTACTGGCCGAGCCGCTGCCAACGCGCTGGGCGCATGTGCGGGGCGTCGGGCACACCGCGGAAGACATCGCCCACATCGTCGGCGACGACGCCGAGCTGCTGATCTGTGCGGCCTGGTTGCATGACATCGGGTACGCCCCGGACCTCAACAAGGCTGGTTTCCATCCGCTCGACGGTGCGCGCTACCTCCGCGATGTCGAGCACGCCGACGAGCGGCTGATCCGGTTGGTCGCCAACCATTCGTGCGCCCTGGTCGAGGCGCGGAACCGCGGGCTGGCCGAGGATCTGGCGGGCGAGTTTCCGAGTCCGGCCGACCTCGTGCTCGACGCGCTGACGTTCTGCGACATGACGACGAGCCCTACCGGAACGCCCGTGGACCTTGAACAGCGGCTTGCGGAGGCGTTCGGGCGCTACGGCGACGGGCATCTCGTGACGCGGTCGTTGACCCAGGCTAGGCCACTGCTGGAGGCGTCAACGAGCAGGGTTCTGGTCGCTCTCGGCCGCTGACGTCAGCCGGCCCTGCTCGTTGCGGGTCCAGCGGCGGCCGGCGCTGTCGAGGAACTCGATTTCGACGGGTTCGGGGTCGAGGTAGGAGCGCAGCCATGACGCCGGGGCGGGGCGGCGGATCGTCTGGCCGGGCGGGACCAGGCCGACGAACTCGGCGTCGTCTCCCTCGGGCATCGGGAGTTCTACCTCGTAGATCGGCATCTGGCTGGCGTTGTGGATGTGGAACGCCAGTTCGCGGGCGCCGTCGGGTTTGCGATACGCCTCCACCCACGCACTGATCCGCGCTGCCTGGCCGCGCCGTTCATCCTCGGCACGCTCCGCCTGGCGGTTCTGCTCGCGGCGCAGGAGGACAAAGCCGACGATGAACGCACCAACGGTACCGAGGGCGGAGAAGACGCTGCCCGCGGCGTTGATCCAATCGCTATCCAAGGTGCGGCTTCCCGGCGCGGGTCAGGTAGTGCTCGATCCGCAGGCGCATCGAGCGATGCATCGCCAGGCCACCGATCGCGTCGGGCGGGACCCACTCCACCTCCCGGGATTCGTCGCTGGGCGTCGGTGAGCCGCCGAGAGGTCGCGCGGTGTAGACGATGGAGAACTCCTGCCGGACCTCGTTGTTGCTCGTGTAGAGGATGACGTGGCGGGGGTCGGTGTAGATGCCTATCAGGCCGGTGACCTCGACGTGGATGCCGGTCTCCTCGAACGTCTCGCGGACCGCGCAGTCGGTCATCGACTCGCCCGGCTCCATCGCCCCGCCCGGAAGCGACCAGTTGTCGTTGTCGGTGCGGTGGATCAGCAGCAACTCGCCCGCCTCGTTCACCACCACCGCGTTGGCGGACGGGACGAGGCTGTTCGCCTGAGGCGCGGAAGGGTCGTCGAAATAGTCGATGCGGCGGGCCAAGACGGGGACCTCAATCCAGTGGTGTGCCGTTGGCCCATACCCGGTCGAAGCTCTCGACATAGGTACTGACCATGTCTCCGCCGGCGACGTGGCGCAGGTGCAGGACCGGGGCGTTGGAGGCGGGCGTGCCGAAGATGTGGGTGTTCGCGAGCACCTGGTCGTCGACGCGGTAGATCGAGTTGTAGAGGATCGTGCTGTGCAGGCGGAACTCGACGCCATCGATCTCGCGGAGCGGAGCGTGCAAGACCTGGGCCATGCGGCAACGGGCCGCCATGTCCATGTCGATGCCCTCGTCGATGCCGCGCTGGTAGACGTTGTCGCTGTCGGGGTCGCCTAGCAGGATGCGGACCTTGATGTCGTTCTCGGCCTTGCGGCGGATGGCGCGCATAATCCCGGCGTCCTCTGGGATGAACAGGCCGCTGTAGACGAGGATGCCGATCTCGTGCTCGGCGTTGTCGAAGAATGAGCGCCACAGCTCTGACGGGACGGCCCAGCGCGCCGGGTAGATGTTGACGATCTCGCTCTCGGAGGCGTTGGCGACTTGGTCTCGGCTCATCGCGTCCGGCCACAGATACGACTCGTCCACGCCGAGGCGGGCGGCTACGGCGTAGCGGTGGCGGCGGTACGGCAGCCGGCCCGCGATCCACCGTTCCACGCTCTTGGGGTCGACTTCGAGGACATCGGCGAGGTCGACCGGAGTGAGGCCGCGTTCCAGCATCGCTGTGCGCAGACGTTCGTTCGGCATAGCTCCCCGTCAAAGGACGTCTCGGCAGATGCCCACCCTAGGCGAGACATCTTCAACACGTCCAGCCATGACCTGAATACTTCCCGTCATATAGCGGATGCTCAATGCATCGAACACCAACGAACCTTCACCGGGATCCCGCAGCGGCGCAGATCTGAACCTGTCCACCATGTTCAGATCTTTCGCACGGTGATGCGCGAGGCGCTGAGCAAGTTGGGCGAGTGGCTGTCGTGACGGGACGTTGCTACACAGGTGGCTGCCCAACGCCCTTTGGAGATCGATTCGAGCGAGAAAACTTGCTGGTGGGCACGGTTGGGTTCGAACCAACGACCCCCCGCTTGTAAGGCGGGTGCTCTTCCACTGAGCTACGCGCCCCGGATCGCCGGCGGGGTCACCCGCCGAAGATTGGGTACCCAGATGTTACCCGAGCGCCCCACCAGCCCCACCCGGCATTACCGGCCTGTGGACCCGGGGGACTCACAGGGCCGCGATCGCCGTCCGCCAGCTCTCCTGGTCGCGAGCGGTCCCGGGGCCCAGCGCCTCCGCGAACCGCACCACGCCCGCCGAGTCGATGAGGAACGTGCCGCGGTTCGAGAAGCCCGCCTTCTCGTTGAACACCCCGTACGACCGGGCCACCGCGCCGTGCGGCCAGAAATCCGACAGCAGCGGAAAGCCGAAGCCCTCGCGGTCGGCCCACACCTTGTGGCTGTACGGCGAGTCGACGCTGACTGTCAGAACCTGGACGTTGTCGTTCTGGAAGTCGCCGAGATTGTCCCGTACTGCCCCCAATTCTCCCTGACAGGTGCCGGTGAACGCCAGCGGGTAGAAAACCAGGAGGACGGCTTTGCGGCCGCGGAACGCCGACAGCCGGACCTCCTGATTGTTCTGATCTTTGAGGACGAAGTCCGGCGCCTCGTATCCGACTTCCAGAGTCACGACATGAGCATGCCAGGTGTCGTACCGGGGGCCTACACTCGCCCGCATGGCAGCAGCGGGTCCACGTCTGGGCATCGACTTCGGGACCTCCCACACCGTCGCGCTGATCGCGTGGCCGGACGGGAGGGTTCGCCCGTTGCTGTTCGACGGCTCGCCGCTGCTCCCCTCCTCGGTCTACGCGCAGACCGACGGCGCGGTGCTGGTCGGCCGTGACGCCGTGCACGCCGCGCGCGTCGACCCGGCGCGGTTCGAGGCCAGCCCGAAGCGGCGCATCGACGACGGCACCGTGCTGCTCGGCGACCGTGAGGTTACCGTGCCGGCGCTGATCGGGGCCGTGCTCTCGCACGTCACGCAGGAGGCCACCCGGGTCGCGGGCGGGCCGGTCAGCGCGGTGACGATGACGCACCCGGCGGCCTGGGGCGTGTCGCGCCGCCTCGCCCTGGTCGAGGGCGCCAAGCTCGCGGGCCTGCCCCAGCCGGCCCTCATGCCGGAGCCGGTCGCCGCCGCGCATTATTTCGCGGGTGTACTGCGGAAGCCGCTGGACGCCGACCAGGGCCTCCTCGTCTACGACTTCGGTGGCGGCACCTTCGACGCGAGCATCGTGACCCGTGCCGGCGAGGGCTTCGACGTGCGAGCCGTGGACGGCATCGACGACCTCGGCGGCCTCGACCTCGACGCGCTGATCCTCGACTACGCGAAGCAGCAGCTCGCCGATCCCGACGTCTGGGGTCGCCTGGAGAGCCCGCAGACCACCGAGGACCGCCGCCACCGGCGCCTGCTGTGGGACGACGCCCGCATCGCGAAAGAGATGCTGTCCCGGACCGCCACGACCGGCCTGCACGTGCCGATCCTCGCCGCCGACGTCACCATCACCCGGGACGCCTTCGAGGAGCGCGCCCGTCCGCTGCTGGAGCAGACGGTCCGTACGACTGCCGGGGTGATCCGCTGGGCCGGCCTGGACAAGGCCCGGCTCGCCGGCGTCTTCCTCGTCGGCGGGTCGAGCCGCATCCCGCAGGTGGCCACGCTCCTGGAGCGCGAGCTCGGCCTCGCCCCGACGATCATCGAACAGCCCGAGCTGGTCGTTGCCGAGGGCAGCCTCCGCGCCTGGGTCAACATCGGCGCTCAGGCCGCCTCGACCGCCCAGCCCGTCAGCGGTGCCCCGGGCGGCGCGGGAGCAGCAGGTGCCGCCGCGGCAGGGCCGGCCGGAGCCGCCGCGGCAGGGGCCGGGGCGGCGCTCGCCGGAGCGGCGGCGGCCCAGGCGGCGACACCTTCGGGCCCGACCCCGCCCGGCGGCTTCCCGCAGTCCGCCCAGCCCGCACCGGTCGCGTTCCAGCAGGGCGCCCGGCCGCAGCACGGTGCGCCCGGCTACCCGGGCGCGGGGCAGCCAGGAGAGGCGGGAGCCCAGTCCGGCCAGCCGGGATATCCGGGCCAGGGGCAGTCCGGGCAACCCGGCCAGCCGGGCGCCGGTCAGGGTCAGTCCGGCCAGCCGGGCGCAGGACAGCCCGGGGCAGGACAGCCCGGAGCAGGCTTCCAGCAGGTCAATCCCGCCGCGTACCACCACGGGCCCGCCACGCCGACCGGAGCGGCCGCACCGGTCAGCGCCTTGCCCATGAGCGGCGGGCCGGTGAGTGGTGCCCCCGTCAGCGCCGCCCCGGTGAGCCCCGTCAGTCCGTACCAGGCAGGCCAGGCCAGGCCGGTCAGCTCGGCGCCGGTGAGCCCGGTCGGGCCGGGAATGTACGGCGCCGATGCGGAGGCCACCCAGCCGATCCGCCCCTCGGCGCCGATCCCGGCGCCCGCTCCGGCACCGGTCTACATCTCGCCGGCCGCGACGCCGGCCGTGTACGCGTCGCCGTCGTTGCGGGAGGAGCCGCCGACGCCACCGCCGCCGTCCCGGCCCCGCCGCAACCTGGCGGTGCCGATGCTGGTCGGGCTCCTTGTGCTGGCGCTGGCGCTGGCTGGATACGTCGTGTTCCGCGACCGCAACACCCGCGACAAGCAGGGCGCCACGTCGGCGTCCACGACGCCGAGCGTGGCGCCCCAGGCGAGCCGCAGCCCGCGCGTCATCCCGCAGGGGTACCGGCGGGAGCAGCGGCCCTTCTGGGTGCCCGAGGGCTGGCGCCAGATGCAGATCGGCGACGTCGACGACGTCTGGCGCAACCAGGAAGAGTCCGAGGGTGGCCGCTGCGAGGCGACGTCGGAGACGCTGCACGTGACGACCGTTGACAAGGGGCTGACCGGCTGCACGCTGAAGCAACCGCTCGACACCGGTCTCACCGACTCCGCCATCGAGGCGAAGGTCCACCTGACCAGCGGCTGCGCCGGCATGTGGCTGCGCACCGGCGACAAGGGCTACGTGCTCGCGTACTGTGCCGACGGCAATGTCCGCATCCACCGCCTCGGCGACGCCGCCCCGAGCCAGAACAACACGCTCGCGGAGTGGACGTACAAGGCCGAGTCGGACGCGTACGTGGCATTCGTCGTCAACGGCACGACGCTGAACTTCTACATCGGGGGTGTGCAGTTCGGGCCGGTCAGCGACGTGGAGATCCTGAAGGGCCGGACCAACCTGGGCGCGTTCGCGAGCACCGGCGTGGCCGACGTCGAGTTCTCCGACGTGCGGGTCTTCACGCCGCAGTCCTCGACGAACGCAGGCGGGGGCAGCCCGAAGAGCTCGCCATCGACGACGAGGTCGGGCTGGTCGTCGAGCTCGCCAACGAAGTCTCCCACCTGGAATCCCCCGTCGACGAGCACGGCGGGCTAGCTCAGCGGCGAGACCTGGCGGCGCGGGGCGCGACGAGGCGCGCGGCGGTCCAGTCCTTGCCGGCGTTGACCGTGGAGGTCTGCTGCAACCCCGCGGTGGGCGCCGACTCGTTGATCTCGCTCGGCTCGACGTGTCCAGGGCGGCCGGCCTTGGGCGTGAGCAGCCACACCACGCCGTTGTCCGCCAGCGGGCCGAGCGCGTCGATGAGCGTCTCGACCAGGTCGCCGTCGTCGTCGCGCCACCAGAGCAGCACCACGTCGACGACCTCGTCGGTCTCCTCGTCAACCAGTTCCCCGCACCGGTCGATCAGGACGTCGCGGAGATCCTGGTCGACGTCGTCGTCGTACCCCATCTCCATAACGACCATGCCCGGTTCGACTCCGAACCGGTCCGCCAGGCTCTTCACCTCGGCCTGACCCGCGGTCGCGTTCACTGTCCACTGCCTCCTGTCGAAACACCACTGTTAGCGCGTAGTCCACACAGTACGGGCCGTCAACGCAAGTGGCGCACCGATGCGATCGAAAAACTATCGGTCCAAGTTACCGGGCCAACAGGGATCTCGCGCCCTGGACGATCTGTTCCTCGGACACCAGGACGTGGCTGGCGGCGGGTCCGAGCGGCACGAACGAGTCGACGGCGGCCACTCGCCGGGCGACCCCGACGTATCCGGCGTCGACCAGGGCCGCGATGATCCCCTCGCCGACGCCGCCCGAGCGGCGGGTCTCGTCCACGACCAGCACCCGGCCGGTGTCCGAGGCGTGCTTGATGATGTCGCCGACCGGCAGCGGCGCGAGCCACCGCAGGTCGACGACCCGGCAGGCGATGCCCTCCCCGGCGAGCCGGGCGGCGGCCCGCAGCGACAGCCGTACCCCGTTGCCGAAGGTGATGATCGTCAGGTCGTCGTTGGGCCCGCTGGCGTACGCCCTGGCGCGGCCGATCGGCACATGGAGGGCCGACCATTCGCTCGGCGGTGCGTAGTCGGACAGCCACCAGTTGTCGTTCTCGGAGTGCAGGTCGCGGGTGTGGTACAGCGCGATCGGCTCCAGGAAGACGCACACGCTGCCGTCGACGACGGCGCTGGCCAGGCACGTGCGCAGCATCGGCGCGGCGTCCTCGGCCCGGGCGGGCGCGGCGACGACCAGGCCCGGGATGTCGCGGAGCACGGCCAGGGCGTTGTCGTTGTGGAAGTGCCCGCCGAAACCGAGCTGGTACGCCAGGCCGGCGACCCGCACGACCATCGGGTTGTGGAAGGCGCCCTGCGAGAAGAACTGCATGGTGGCGGCCTCGCCGCGTAGCTGGTCCTCGGCGTTGTGGAGATAGGCCAGGTACTGGATCTCGGGCACCGGCAGCATGCCGGCCAGCCCGGCGCCGAGGCCGAGGCCGAGGATGCTGGTCTCGTCGAGGAGGGTGTCGAAGATCCGGGTGCCGCCGAACCGGTCCCGCAGTCCCTTGGTGACCCCGTAGACGCCGCCCTTCGCGGCGACGTCCTCGCCGAAGAGGATCATCTGCGGATACGCCAGCATCGCGTCCGTCAGGGTCGCGTTGATGGTCTGGGCGAGGGTCAGCGGACCGGCCCGTTCGGGCAGGCGGCCGTTGAAGGCGGCGGCGCGGGTCGGCGGGTGCCCGGTGCCGCCGGGCCGGCCGTTCGGGGCCGGTGTGGTGGCGTCGACGCTCTCGGGGACCTCCTCGGCGGCAGGCTCGGGCCATTCGTCCTCGTCGTCGGCGGCGACCTCGGCAGGCGCCGTGGAATCATCCCCGGAACCATCCCCGTCCTCGCGCGCGGGCTCGTCCGGGCTCCCGGCGCCGTCCGGCGCGGCGGCACCGGGCTGACCGGCGGCAGGCGGCTCGCCGAGGGCCCACGGCGGCTCGCCGGCCGCCATCCGCGGCGCGGCGGCCCCGGCGGGCGTGAACTCCAGGTCGTCACCGATCGAGGCGACGTCGCCGTCCTCCTCGTCGATCAACTGGGTGGCCGCGTCGCTGACCGCCCGCGACACCCGCACCGGCCGCCGGGGCGCCAGCGGGGCGGTGATCTCCGAGGCGTTGGCCAGCTTCGGCTCGCCGAGCACCTCCTCGGCGACCCGGCGCACCTCCCAGCCCAGCTCGTCGTAGCGGGCCATCAGCTCGGCCGGGGTCGCCATGCCCGCGTCGACGAGCAGCCTGGCGGTGCGCACCAGCGGGTCGCGGGCCAGGTCGGCGGCGATGTCGGCCGGCGAGCGGTAGGCCATCTCGGCGTCGGCGCCGGCGTGGCCCATCAGCCGGACCGTGGTCAGGTGCAGGACGGCGGGCCTGCGGTACCGCCGGACCCACGCCGCCGCCTCCGCGGCCCGGTCGTAGGCGGCGGCGCTGTCGCAGCCGTCGGCCGCGTAGTACCGCACGCCGGGCCGGCTCTGCAGGGTCGCGGCGACCCAGCCGTCGGGCGAGCGGACACTGATCCCCAGGCCGTTGTCCTCGCAGAGGAACAGCAGCGGCAGCTTGATGCCGACGTGGTCGCACCAGCCGGCGGTGTTGAGCGCCGCGGTGGCGGCGGCGTGGTTGACCGAGGCGTCGCCGAAGGAGCACACGACGACGGCGTCGGCGGGCCAGCCGTGCCCGTTGGCGGGCGGGACGAGGTCACGCGCCGCGGGCGCCGGCCGGCCGGAGGCGGTGTTGACCCGGCGGCCGCGGCCCAGCGCGTACGCCACGCCGACCGCCCGCGGCAGGTGCGAGGCGATCGTCGACGTGGTCGGGATGACGTGCAGGTCGGCGTGGCCGAAGACCTTGTGCCGGCCGCCGGCGATCGGCTCCCGCGCCGAGGCGACCACCCCGCGCAGCACGTCACGGACCGGGTCGCTGCCGGCGACCTGACCGGCGCGCATGCAGTAGAAGCCGCCGGAGCGGTAGTGCAGCAGGGCCGGGTCGGTCGGGCGCAGCGCGGCCGCGACCGCGGCGTTTCCCTCGTGGCCGGACGAGCCGATCGTGTAGTAGCCCGCCTCGAAGCTGCGCAGCCATCGGGCGGCCAGGTCGAGGTGGCGGCTCGTCGATTGGGCGTCGAAGAGCGCCCGGGCCTGCGCGCCGGTGAGCGCGGTGTCGTCCCGCACCGGCTCGTCGAGGTCCCGGATGACCGTGGCGGCGACAAGCCCGGCAAGCTCCGAACGGAAGCGCTCGTCGAGATCCTGAGGGGTGGTCACGCTCGACAGCATGGCCGAAAACGGTCATCGGACGCCACTCCAGCCCGTCCGTCCGCGCGGACGCGTCGCCGGCGGCTACGCCCGCCCGCGCTCCGCAAGGGCTCTGTACTGCGGGGAGTCGAGGAAACCCGGCACCAGTGCCGCGGCGGTCACGCCCAGGTCACGCGAAAGCGCCTCCTCGGGTGTGAGGAACACCATCGCCTGCCCCTCGCCGAGCACCACATCCTCCTGGGTGGCGTCGGTCGGCCCGCAGAACACGTGCATCTCCACCAGGCCGTCCACGGTGGACACCGACGGCCGGGTGCGGGTGTCGTAGTGCTCCAGCACGTCGGCGGTCAGGCCGGTCTCCTCCAGCACCTCCCGGCGGGCCGCGGCGATCGGCGTCTCACCGTCCTCGATCTTGCCGCCGGGCATGGCCCACTGGTTCGGCGACACCTTGGCGTGCCGGTCACGGTGCTGCATGAGGAGCCGGCCCTGGGGGTCGACGAGGAACACAACGGCGACACGGCGCTCGATCACGGCATCAATCCTCACGCGCCACGGCCCGGAGGCCGGGAAGAAACGCGGTTCATTCAGGCTTTATCCCCGCAGGAATGAGAAGCGGACCTGGCGGGTGGTGTTGTCGCCGTTGGGGTCCACCAGGCAGATCGACTGCCAGGTGCCCAGGGCGAGGCGACCGCCGAGGACCGGCAGGGTCGCATACGGCGCGACGAACGCCGGCATGACGTGGTCCCGGCCGTGGCCGGGGGAGCCGTGCCGGTGCCGCCAGCGGTCGTCGGCCGGCAGCACGTCGTCGAGGGCGCGCAGGAGGTCGTCGTCGCTGCCGGCACCGGTCTCGATGATCGCCACGCCGGCGGTCGCGTGCGGGACGAAGACGTGCAGCAGCCCGTCGCCCCGCTCCGCCACGAAGCGGCTCGCATCGTCGGTGATGTCCCGGACGGCCGGCCGTGAGCCGGTCCGGACGGTGATGACCTCGGTGTGCATCGCCACAGTGTGGCAGCCTGCCGTCAGTCGCCGGAGCTCGAACCGGCACTCGAGCCCGAGTCGCTCGAACCCGACGACCCGGAGTCGTTCGAGCCGGAGTCGGTCGAGCTGGAGAAACCGGAGTCGCTCCAGCTCGAGCCGGAGTCGCCGTGGCCGTGGTGGTGATGGTCGATCGTATGGCCATATGTGTGGAACGCGGGCCCGGGGTCGTGGGGTGAGGTCGGTGACGGGTGGTGGGGCGGCGGTGGCGGGGAGTCCGGCCCGCCCGGCGTCCAGGTGGGCCCGAGCGGGTTGTTCGCGGGCTTGACGGCGGGCGCCGCGACCTTGCGGACGACCCGCACGACCGTGACGGTCACGATGCTCAGGGCGATGGTCACGATTCCCAGGGGGAGCAGCAGCCACCAGGCGGAATTGTCGGGCACGGCCGGACGGTAACCGACGCGGAAGCCTGGAATACTGGATGAGTCGCCGTCCCGTCAATAGCGAAACACGACAGAGGTTACCCATGGGTATCGTGTCGCGCGTCGCAGTTGGTGTCCCGTAGACGTGACGGACGGCACGAGGGGCGGGCAGGATGGGACATGGGCCCACACAACGGCCATGAACCAGCGAGCCACCCAGAGGCCACCCAGACCGGTCGCAGCGCGCCACGCCATCGTCCTCCGGTCGCGACCAATAGAAGGAACGCCTGTGTCCACCGAACGCAAGCGCCCGGTGATCAGCGACGGCCTGCCGAGCCAACTGCCGGACATCGACCCCGAGGAAACCACCGAATGGGTCGAGTCGCTGGACGGAGTTATCGACGAGCGCGGCACCAAGCGCGCCCGATACGTGATGCTGCGCCTGCTGGAGCGCGCCCGGGAGCGACAGGTCGGCGTCCCGCCGCTGACCACCACCGACTACATCAACACCATCCCGCCGGAGCGCGAGCCCTGGTTCCCGGGTGACGAGCACGTCGAGCGGCGCATCCGCGCCTACATCCGGTGGAACGCCGCGATGCTCGTCCAGCGCGCCCAGCGTCCCGACGTGGGTGTCGGCGGTCACATCTCGACCTTCGCGAGTGCCGCCAGCCTCTACGAGGTCGGCTTCAACCACTTCTTCCGCGGCAAGGACCACCCGGGCGGCGGCGACCAGGTCTTCTTCCAGGGCCACGCCTCCCCGGGCATGTATGCGCGGGCGTTCATGGAGGGCCGGCTCGGCGAGCAGCAGCTCGACGGGTTCCGCCAGGAGTTGTCGCACCGCGGCCTCGGCGGCGGTCTGCCCAGCTACCCGCACCCGCGGCTCATGCCGAGCTTCTGGGAGTTCCCGACGGTCTCCATGGGCCTCGGCGGCATCAACGCGATCTACCAGGCACGCTTCAACCGGTACCTGCACAACCGGGGTTTCAAGGACACGTCCGGCCAGCACGTCTGGGCGTTCCTGGGCGACGGCGAGATGGACGAGCCGGAGACCCTCGGCGCGATCGGCGTCGCGGCCCGCGAGGAGCTCGACAACCTCACCTTCGTGATCAACTGCAACCTGCAGCGCCTCGACGGCCCGGTCCGCGGCAACGGCAAGATCATGCAGGAGCTGGAGGCCTTCTTCCGGGGCGCCGGGTGGAACGTGATCAAGGTCGTCTGGGGCCGCGAGTGGGACCCGCTGCTCGCCGCCGACACCGACGGTGCGCTGGTCAACCTCATGAACGTCACGCCCGACGGCGACTATCAGACGTTCAAGGCGGAGTCCGGTGCCTACGTCCGCGAGCACTTCTTCGGCCGTGACCCGCGCACCCGCAAGATGGTCGAGCACCTCAGCGACGACCAGATCTGGAACCTCAAGCGGGGCGGCCACGACTACCGCAAGCTCTACGCGGCGTACAAGGCGGCCACCGAGCACACCGGCCAGCCGACGGTGATCCTCGCCAAGACGATCAAGGGCTGGACGCTGGGCTCGCACTTCGAGGGCCGCAACGCGACCCACCAGATGAAGAAGCTCACGCTCCAGGACGTCAAGGACTTCCGCGACCGGCTGTACCTCGACATCCCGGACAGCGCGATCGGCGACAACCCGTATGCGGTGCCCTACTACCGGCCCGACGAGAAGTCCGACGAGATGCAGTACATGCGGGAGCGGCGGGCCGCGCTGGGCGGCCCGGTGCCGCAGCGGCGCACCACCCACATCCCGCTCCAGTTGCCCGAGTCGAAGGTCTACGGCGACATCAAGCGCGGCTCCGGCAAGCAGAAGGTCGCCACGACGATGGCGTTCGTCCGCATGCTCAAGGACCTGATGCGGGACAAGGGCATGGGCAACCGGTGGGTGCCGATCATCCCCGACGAGGCCCGGACCTTCGGCATGGACTCGCTCTTCCCCACGGCGAAGATCTACTCGCCGCACGGGCAGAACTACACGCCGGTCGACCGGGAGCTCTTCCTGTCGTACCGCGAGTCGACCGGCGGTCAGATCCTGCACGAGGGCATCAACGAGGCCGGCTCGGTCGCCTCGTTCACCGCGGCCGGGACCAGCTACGCGACGCACGGCCAGCCGATCATCCCGGTCTACATCTTCTACTCGATGTTCGGCTTCCAACGCACCGCCGACGGCATCTGGGCGGCCGCCGACCAGATGACCCGTGGTTTCCTGCTGGGCGCGACCGCCGGGCGCACCACGCTCAACGGTGAGGGCCTGCAGCACGAGGACGGCCACTCGCTGCTCATCGCGGCGACCAACCCGGCCGTCGTGGCCTACGACCCGGCGTTCGGGTACGAGATCGCGCACATCACCGAGAACGCGGTCAACCGCATGTACGGTGAGGCCCCGGAGGACCTCATCTACTACCTGACCGTCTACAACGAGCCGATCTTCCAGCCCGCCGAGCCCGCGGGCGTCGACGTGGAAGGCCTGCTGCGGGGCCTGTACCGGTACCAGGCGGCACCGGTCCAGGAGGGCCCCAAGGCGCAGTTGCTGGCCTCGGGCACGGGCATGCAGTGGGCGCTCAAGGCCCAGAAGCTCCTCGCCGAGGAATGGGGCGTGGCGGCCGACGTCTGGTCCGCGACGTCCTGGACGGAGCTGCGCCGGGACGCGGTACAGGCGGAGGAGCACAACCTGCTGCACCCGTCCGAGGAGCCCCGGGTGCCGTACGTGACACAGGTCCTCCAGAACACCGCCGGCCCGGTCGTCGCCGTCAGCGACTTCATGCGGGCGGTGCCGGACCTGATCGCCCGCTGGGTGCCGAACGACTACACCTCGCTGGGCACCGACGGCTTCGGCCTGTCCGACACGCGTCACGCGCTGCGCCGCCACTTCCACGTCGACGCCGAGTCGATCGTGGTCGCCGCGCTGCGTCAGCTCGCCCGCCGTGGCGAGGTCCCGGCCTCGGCCCCGGCGGAGGCGGCGAAGAAGTACGCGATCGACGACGTCAACGCCGCGCCGGTCGGCGAGACCGGTGGCGACTCGTGACCTCGTGACAGGGGTCGTCGCTACGAGGGCCGTGCCCCGATCGGGGCACGGCCCTCGTCCGTTGCCGTCACCCGTCCGGGTGGCCGTGCGGCGGGCCGCCACCGCCGGGTGACGCGCTCATTCACCCGGCTCGTGACGGTTTCTTTCACCGTTGTCCGGACCGGTGGTGAAACAACCGGTGTCGCGGTGTTCGGTGCGGTCGGATCCGCCGCCGAATAGGCCCTCGCGGTCGATTTCCGGGGCACAATTGCGTGCCGGGAGCCGCCCGGCGGATCCCGCCGTCCCGCGCGACGCGCCGGCGAAGCTCGGGTGATCCGCCCCGGACGGCGGTCATGAGCCGGAAAGGGCCGGCCGGCGGAGTCGCCGCGACCTTGATCGGCTCGGCATTTTTTCCGGCCGATTCGGCGAACGCATGATGATCGGGCATCGCCGATGTCATCATAGTGCAGGATTCGGCGTTGGAGCGCATGGTCGCGGTGATGTCGAGGCGCCGGCGCGCCGCGGCCGAGAAATGTCGGACCATGCGACACGACACGCCGTTTCTCCCGAGGTTGATGATTCTTTTCTTCGGAGAACATGAAATGTATCGGTGCCGACGCGACCGGCAGCGCTCCGGCCGGCGTGCTGGACGCCGCACCACAACCCACCGAAGGGCCGTGCAGGAACGATGCCACCCGACGCTGTCGCGCTGGTCATGGCGTACCTCGGCGCACAGGAGCGCTTGGCGGGCGTGACGCTGGTGACGACCCGCCCGGACGACGTGGTCGACGCGGTGCCCGTGCTGCTCGTGGAGGCGGTGGGGGAGCCGGTCGCCTCCCGGATGCCGTGGGCCCGTGCGGTACGGTGGCATCTCGGCCTCCAGGTGTGGGCCGAGGACGACGACGCGACGAAGATCGCACACGGCGCGCTCACCGCACTGCTCGCCGCCCGTGGTGTGCGCCTGCCCGACGGCGGCCGGATCATCCGGGCCGACCCGGCGGCGGAGCCGATGGAGGTCCCGGACCGCAAGCTGTCCGACGGCCTGCGTAGGGTCGTGGCCACGGTCGACGTCTCGGTCCGCGAGTGATCGGCGGGGTCGTCACTCAGGAAAGTCGATCAATAGAGTAGATCGACACTCAATGGTAGGTAGGCGGCTGCCTATCTCTTGAGTACATCCGTTGCGTTACAAGGGGTCGACTTAGGGCTACAGCGACGCTACCTTGGGCATCGGCCTGAATTCTGCACGTGAATATTCGTGCGGGATCGGCCGAGCGAGGTTTCGGCACGGACCCCCGGCAGGAAGCGTAGCCAATGCATGCCCAGTTATGCCGCCGCACGCCATGTGGTGCGCCGATCGAAGGCGGTCGACGGACCGGCCCCGAGGGCGTCGAGCATGAGCGCCTGCACGGCGTAGGGCTCGGCCGGCCGCCAGCCGTGGGCGTCGGGCGGCAGTTCCCAGCGCACCCGCCCGCCGAACTGCGGGCTCGGCGGTGCGGGCACCCAGGAATCCGGACCGTGCAGCACGACCTCGGGTTGCTGGGCCAGTTCCGGCAGGACGCCGTGACCCGGGAGTACCAGAAACATCCAACGCCCGCCGGGGGCCACCGCGACCGGTCCGCGTGCCGCGACGAACCCGTCACCGAGCAGCGCGGCCCGGCCCAGTGCGGCCGGCACCTCCAGCACGTCGAACGCGTGCCCGGTCGGGAACAGCACGCTGTACGGCCGGACCCGCCAGTGCGCGGCCGCGACCTCGGGCGAGGCGGTCGGCGGCAGCGGTGCCGGGTGGCAGGCCACCGTCGGGCAGCCGGCCTCGCCGCAGTCGAAGCGGCGCTGCCGCGACAGCCGTCCGGCGGGTCCGCCGACCAGCGCCGCGCCGGGCCGCACCGGCCAGCCGTGCGCGGTGTACCCGACGGCCGCTTTGCGGAGCTTGAACCGTTCCCAAGCGAGCATGAACGCCTCCTGCCAGGCGGGATCACTCGGAAGTGCGCACAGCACCACGTCACGTCACCGGACGCTGTGTACGTCGTTGGTCTTGGCGACGGGGGCTGCAACTTGCATCTCGGAACGTATGAGCAGGCGTGCCGGTGGAACCGCACAAAGCGTGCGATTTCGACCGGGCGGGTGACCTCCGGAGGTGAGCGACGTGGATGAGCTGCCCATCGGCCGCCGCGTGGCGTACTGGCGGAACCGGCGGAAGATGTCGCAGCAGGTCTTCGCCGATCGGCTCGGCAAGTCAAAGAGCTGGGTCGACAAGGTGGAGCGCGGGGTGCGCCGGCTCGACAAGTTCTCCGTCGTGTACGAGATCGCCGATGTGTTGCAGCTCGACGTGCAGATCCTGCTCGGCAAGGACCCGGAGCGCCGGCCGGAGAACCCCAGCGGCGTCGACCAGGTCGAGGTCGAGGAGATCCGCGCCGCTCTGGAGCGGTACGACCAGATCAGCGCCTTCTTCTACGCCCCGCCGGAGCCGCCGCCGCTGAGCGAGATGCGCAAGGCGGTCACCCACGCCTGGCTGTCGTTCCAGCACGCGAAGTACGGCGCGCTCGCCCGCACCCTGCCCCGCCTCCTGCGGGAGGCGCAGGCCGCCGACACCGCCTACGGCGACGGCCCGCATGCGCGGGAGGCCGCCCACCTGCTCGGGCAGGTCTACCAGATCTCCGCGTCGGTGTTGCGCAAGCTCGGCGAGCACGAGCTGTCCTGGCTCGCCGCGGACCGCTCGATCGCCGTCTCCCACCGTGCCGGCGACCAGTTGCTCGCCGGTGTGGCCACCGCGCGGGTCGCGATGGCGCTGCTGTCCCTGGGGCGGGCCCGACCGGCCTTGGAGATCAACGTCAACGTCGCCAATCGGCTCGCTCCCGGTGTCGGTGGCAACGACAGCTCGCCCGAACGGCTCTCGGTCTACGGTCAGCTCCTGTTGCAGGGTGCCATGGCGGCGGCCCGGATCGGTGACGGTGCGACGGTCCGGGACCTGCTGGCCGGTGCCGAGGAGGCGTCGCGCGGTCTCGACGGCGACGCCAACTACTACTGGACCTGTTTCGGGCCGACGAACGTCCAGCTCCATCGTGCGGCGGCCGCCGTCGAGCTCGGTGAGGGCCGGACGGCGGTGGAGGTGCACGAACGGCTGGACCCTGAGGGGTTCAACGCGTTGCTGCCGGAGCGCCGGGCCCACCACTTCCTCGATCAGGCGCGGGCCCGGGCGCTGATCGGCGACATCGACGTGGCCAGCGAGATGCTGCTGGAGGGTGATCGGCTGGCCCCGGCCGAGATCCGTTGCCGGCCGCTGGCCCACGAGGTGCTCAGCGACGTGCTGCGCCGCACCCGGGGCACTCCGTCAGCTTCGGTCGCCGAACTGGCCGAACATATGAGCGTCGGGGTCTGAACAGGGTGCACAATGCCGGCATGTCCGGACCCGTCCTTTACGCTGTGGTGTGCGGCTCCCCGAGCACCCAAGGGGTTGGCAAGCTGGTCTCGCTCGCTCGGCGACGGGGCTGGGACGTCTGCGTGGTCGCCACACCCGATGCCCTGAAGTGGCTCGACGTTCCCCGCATCGTGGTGCAGACCGGGCATCCCGTCCGGCACCGGTACAAATACCCCGGTGACCCCGACGTCCTCCCGGCGGCCGACGCGATGATCGTCGCGCCGGCGACCGTCAACACCATCAACAAGTGGGCCGCCGGCATCGCCGACACCCTGGCGCTGGGCATGCTCGTAGAGGCCATCGGCATGGGGCTGCCGATCGTGGCCCTGCCGTTCACCAACGCCGCGATGGCCGCCCACCCGGCGTTCGGCGAGTCGATCGACCGGCTCCGCTCGTGGGGCGTGACCGTGCTCTACGGCGAGGACGTCGTCCGGCTGCACGCGCCCGGCCAGGGCGACCGGCTGGTGGAGGAGTTCCCCTGGGAACTGGCGCTCAGGGCACTCGACGAGCATCCGGCCATCCACGCCCAACGCGTCGCCGGCCCGGGCGGCGTGGAGTAACGTCACGCCGTGCGCGTCGCCGAACTGGTGCGGCTGCTGGAGCAGCGCTATCCCGTGTCCTGGGCCGAGGACTGGGACCGTGTCGGGTTCGTCCTGGGTGAGCCCGACGCCCCCGTCGCCAAGGTCCTCCTGGCCGTCGACTGTGACCCGGCCACCGTCGAGGAGGCGGCGACTGCCGGCGCCGACCTCATGTTCACCCACCATCCGTTGCTGTTGCGCGGCGTCTCGACCCTGGCGCCAACGACGTACAAGGGGCGCATCGTCCACCGGATGATCCGGTCCGGCATCGCGCTCTACACCGCCCACACCAACGGCGACGTCGCGAACCCCGGCGTCTCCGACGCCCTGGCGGCCCGCCTGGGCCTGCGCGACGTCCGCCCGCTGCGCCCCTCACCCGACGAGCCTTCCCGCGGGCACGGCCGGATCGGCACGCTGCCCGTCCCGGCGACCCTGGCCGAGTTCGTCGAGCTCGCCGCCGCCGTTCTGCCCGGAGGTGTACGGGCATCAGGGGACCCGTCCACACCCGTCACCACGGTGGCCGTGTCCGGCGGCTCCGGCGACGCGTTCCTGGCCGACGCCGTGCGGGCCGGCGTTGACGCATACTTGACCGCGGATCTGCGCCACCATCCGGCGCAGGAACATCTTGCCGGCGGCGGACCGGCCCTCGTCGACGTCACGCACTGGGCGTCGGAGCGGCCGTGGCTCGACGACGTCGCGGTGTTCCTGCGGACCGAGGCCGGCGTGGAGACGATCGTGTCCGATGTGGACACGTCTCCCTGGACCCTGTGGAGGACTCCTTCGTGAAAGCTGATCCGGAAGCGCAGCGGCGGCTGCTGGACCTACAGGCGATCGACATCGCGCTGACCCAGCTCGCCCACAAGCGCAAGGCGCTGCCCGAGCACGCCGAGCTGGACCGGCTGGCGCGTGAGCTGTCCACTTTGGAGGACGAACGGGTCCGCGCCCAGGTCGCCGTCGACGACCTGGACCGCGACATCAGCCGTCTCGAGCGCGACGTCGAGCAGGTCCGCGCCCGCAAGGACAAGGATCAGGCCCGCCTCGACGCCGGCACCGGCCCGGCCCGCGAGCTGGAGGCGCTCCAGCACGAAATCGCCACGCTCAACCGGCGCCAGAGCGAGCTCGAGGACGCCGAGCTGGAGCTGATGGAGCAGCGGGAGACCGCGCAGGCCGCCCTCGACGAGGTCGTCGGCCGGCTCACCGCCGCGCGCGGCACACGGGAGGAGAGCGAGCGCCGCCGCGACGAGGCCCTGGCCGGGATCGCGAAGGACGAGGAGTTCCGCCGGGCCGGCCGCCGGCCGCTCGCCGCCGACCTGCCCGCCGACCTGGTCTCGCTCTACGACCGGATCCGGGAGAGCAGCGGCGGCATCGGCGCCGCGATGCTCCGCCACGGCCGGTGCGAGGGCTGCCGCATCGAGCTGGCCGGCGGTGACAAGGCCCGGGTCAAGGCGGCACCGGCCGACGAGGTCGTGCGGTGCGAGGAGTGCCGCCGCATCCTGGTCCGGACCGCCGAGTCGGGGCTCTGACCGGATGCGCGTGGTCGTCGAGGCGGACGGCGGGTCGCGGGGCAACCCCGGCCCGGCCGGCTACGGCGCCGTCGTGCGCTCCGAGAGCGGCGAGGTGCTCGCCGAGCGCCAGGGCGCGCTGGGCGTGACGACCAACAACGTCGCGGAGTACACCGGGCTGATCGCCGGGCTGCGGGCAGCCGCGGAGCTGGGTGCCGGCGAGGTCGACGTCCGGATGGACTCCAAGCTCGTCGTCGAGCAGATGTCGGGGCGCTGGCAGATCAAGCACCCCGGGCTGCGGCCCCTGGCGGCCGAGGCGGCGGCGCTGGCCAAGCGGTTCCGGACCGTCCGCTACTCGTGGATCCCCCGGGAGCGGAACACGGAGGCCGACCGCCTGGCGAACGCCGCCATGGACGGTGCGGCCGCTCCGGCACCCGAGGTCCCCGCTCCGGCGCCGTCGGCGCCGACCCGGTCCTGGGCACCGCCGTCGACCGGGTCGCCGCTGCGGATGGTGCTGGTGCGGCACGGGGAGACGCCGTTGACCGCCGAGAAGCGGTACTCCGGCCGCGGGGACGTCCCGCTCTCCGGCCGCGGCCGGGAGCAGGCTGCCGCTGCCGCCGCCCGGGCGCTCGCCGTCGCACCCTCGATCGACGCCGTCGTCACCTCGCCGCTGCGGCGCTGCCGCCAGACCGCCGCCGCGTTCGGCGACGTGCCGGTGGTCGTCGACGACGACCTGGTCGAGTGCGACTTCGGCGAATGGGAGGGGCTGACCTTCGCCGAGGTCCGCGCCGAGTTTCCCGCCGAGCTCGACCGCTGGCTCGCCTCGACCGCCGTAGCGCCGCCCGGAGGCGAGTCGTTCCAGCAGGTCGCCATGCGGGTGCGGCGGGCCGTGCGGCGGCTCCAGGAGCGATACGCCGGTCGGCAGATCGCCGTCGTGAGCCACGTGACCCCGATCAAGCTGCTGCTGCGCGACGCGCTGGCGGCCGGGGACTCGTTCCTGCACCGCCTGTACCTCGACCCCGCCGGGCTGTCGGTCGTGGACTCGTGGCCCGACGGCGGCGTCGCGGTGCGGTCCGTCAACGAGACGGGACACCTGGCCGAGAAGCCCGCCTAGAAGAAGGCACGGTGGAGCAGCACCAGGCCGACCGTGACGCCGAACACCACGACCAGCGCTTTCAGCACCCGGCTCGGCAGCCGGCGGGCCAGCCGCGCGCCGAGGTAACCGCCGATCACCGCGGTCGGCGCGACGACCAGGACGTCGGCCCAGTCGACCGGCCCGAACAGGGCGAAGGCGCACACCGTCACCAGGCCCCCGAGGGCCGAGATGACGTTCTTGAGTGCGTTGACGCGTGCCATCGACTGGTCGAGGACCAGGCCGAGCGCGGCGACCAGCATGACGCCGAGGGCCGCGCCGAAGTATCCGCCGTAGAGCGAACCGAGGAAGACCGTCGCGTGCAGGATGAGCCCGCGCCGGCCGGGGGAGAGGTCCCTGGGGTGCCCGACCAGTCGCCGGAGCCGGTCCTGGAACGCCAGGACGGCGGCGGCTGCCAGTACCAGAAACGGGACGACGATGTCGAACGCGGCCTCCGGCGTCGCCAGCAGGAGGGCGCACCCGAGACTCGCCGCCACGATCGACGTCGGCACGAGGGCCAGCAGTGTGCGCTTCGAGCTGTCGCGGGCGAGGTCCGCGAGGTCGGCGCGGCTGCCGTAGACGGCGGCGACGTATCCGGGGAAGACCGAGACCGAATTGGTGACGTTCGCCGGCACCGACCCCAACCCGGTCGCGATCAGCGCGGGAAACGTGATGAGCGACCCGCCACCGGCGATCGCGTTGACGGTGCCGGCGGCCAGCCCGGCGGCCGACAGGAGCGCGATGTCTGGGAGGTCCATGGTCGGCATAGGATAGACAGTGCGACGGACGAGTCGACCGGGCGGCCGCGTCGGTGCCACGTTTCGCGGCACCGCCGAGGAACGTCCGGGCTCCACAGGGCAGGGTGGTTGCTAACGGCAACCCGGGGTGACCCGCGGGAAAGTGCCACAGAAAACAGACCGCCCAGCAGGGTAAGGGTGAAACGGTGGGGTAAGAGCCCACCAGCGCCCCGGGTGACCGGGGCGGCTCGGTAAACCCCACCCGGAGCAAGGTCAAAAGGGCCTACGGGCCTGCGCAGGCGTTCGAGGGCGGCCCGCCCGAGCCTGCGGGTGGACCGCTGGAGCCTGCCGGCGACGGCAGGCCGAGATGGATGGCCGCCCCCTGCCACAGGCAGGGACAGAACCCGGCGTACAGGTCGACTCGTCCGTCGCCTTGCCGGTGATCGTTGTTTGTGCCGTTCTGAGCTGCGGTTATTCACCTGCGTCGTTCGGCATGATCGGTCAGCTTTGGGCGGAGGCCGGATCCTCCCAAGGCAACGTGACGATGGTGCGTAACCTTACTGCCTTTGTTGCGTGGGCGGCGGTTCGGATGCGGTCGCGTACCGCTGTCGACGGGGCGGCCGGCGTGGGACGCTTGTGGCAGGATCCCGCAGGAGGTGAGTCGCCGATGAGCGTGGCCGTGCTGGAGCACGTCGGTCCGTGGAGCGAAGACGAGTACTTCGCGCTCGGCGAGACCACGAACCGGATCGAGCTGTTTGACGGGAGTCTGCTGGTGAGCCCGGCACCGACCATGCGCCATCAGCACGTCGCACGCCGGTTGGCGAGCATGCTCGAAGGAGCGGCCGACGAGGAAGATCTGTGGGTCTTCGAGGCGATCAACGTCCGCCTCGCCTCGGGCCAGATCTTCATCCCGGATCTTGTCGTCACGCCGATCGAGGACGGCAAGCTCGTCGAAGCTGCCGACGTCGTCCTCGTCGGCGAAGTCGTGTCACCGGGCAATGCCGGCGCTGACCGTGTGTTGAAGATGCAGCTCTACGCCGCTGCTCGCATCGGCTGGTATCTGCTCATCGAGCCGGGGACGGTTGACTCCATGACGCTTCGGCTGCTCCGTCTCGACGGCGGCCACTATGTCGAGCACGCGGTCGCCAAGGATGGCGAGACGCTCGTCTCCGACGAGCCATTCCCGATCGCGATCGAGACCCGCGCCCTGCTGCGCCGCCGCTGAGACCGCCCCAACAAGGAAGACGACGCCGCACGCCCTGGCGACGCCCTGAGCCCTTCCCACAGCAGAGAAACACCAGGTCAAACGCACAACGCCCCCCGAGAACCCGGCGTACAGGTCGACTCGTCCGTCGCCCTGCTTGTCAAGGGCCTGTGCGGGCGTCTGAGCTGCGGGTATTCGCTGGTGTTGTCGATATCCAGCTCAGGCCAGAGCTTCTTCACGGTCGCATACGCCCGCCGCTGCGTGGGACGCTTGTGGCAGGATCCGCCAGGAGGTGAGGCGTCATGAGCGTGGCCGTACTGGAACTAGGTCACAACGGTCCGTGGACCGAAGAGGAGTACTTCGCGCTCGGTGAGACCTCTGCCCGGATCGAGTGGTACCTCCTGGTCGAGCCCGACGAGGCGGGCGCGGTGTCGTTGCGGCTCCTTCGCCTCGACGGCGCGCACTACGTCGAGCATGCAGTCGCGACGGCCGGCGAGGCGCTGGAGACGCAGGAGCCGTTCCCGTTCCGCCTGGACGCGTCAGCGCTGTAGGCGGACGCCCGGACCGCGCCGCCCGCCTGGCAGCCCATGTGCTGTCCACTTCGTGGTAGTCCGGCTTTACCGTTCACCCGTGTCGATTGCTGGAACGCCGCCGTGAGCGAGGTCCGGTGCCGAGCATGGCAGGCCGGCCGGGGCTTGACGTGCCGCAGCAGCCTCACTACTGTCCATCGCTGCAGCAGTCCGAGGGGGAGGCGGTCGCGAGCATTCCGTGCCTGTGTCGGTGCGGCGCCGCCGTTAACGGGGTGGTCGCACGATCCGTGCCCGTGTGCCCCACGGCCAGCGTGGTCCTCCATTCTCTGATGCGCCGCCACGCAGCACCTGCCATGCACCCCCGGCCCTGCTGGCTGCATGCCCCCAGGCAAGGAGACGCCAGCATGTCGGACCGTGTCGACAACCGGCTTGCGAGCCAGGGCAGTCCGACCCTGATCGTGCGGGCCGTCGGCACGCTGGCCAGGCTGAGCGCGGTCAGGTTCCTGCTGGTCGGCGTCACGAGTCTGGGCATCGACGCGGGCACGCTGTTCGTTCTGCACGGCGTCCTGCGGCTGTGGCTGCCGGCGGCGACGGCGTTGGCGTACATCACCGGCCTGCTGTTCAACTTCGGCTTCAACCGCCTGTGGTCCTTCGAGGCGAGCGGTGCCGCGATCGGCCGGCACTTCTTCCGGTACGTGCTGCTGGTCGGCGCCAACCTCGGGCTGAACGTGCTGCTCATTTCGGCCCTCACCGGGCTGGGCCTGTTCTACCTGCTGGCCAAGGTGCTGTGCACGTCCCTCCTGGTGGTCATGAACTACTTCGTGTCCAAGAAGTGGATCTATACGTGAAGAAGCTGCTCACGCTGGTGTGGCGCCGTGGCCAGTGGTTCCTGGCCTTCCTGGGCTTCTTCCTGGTGATGTCGTCGTGGTCCGTCGCCGCGCCGTTCGACGGCACCATGGACGACCGGGCACACATCGCGCGCGCGGCAGGTGCGGCGGCCGGCGAGTTCACCGGCGAGGAGTCCGGTTGGGGGCTCCTCCAGTCCGTCCCGGCCGAATACACCGCGGACAACTGCTGGATTCACGACCTGGCCGAGTCGGCCGCCTGCGCCCCGCCGTTGCGGCCCGGCCCGAAGGTGCGGTTCTCCAGCACCGCCGGCCGTTACTTCCCGCTGTACTACATGGCCGTCGGCTGGCCGCTCAACACCTTCGGCGGCTGGACCGGGCTGTACCTCGCCCGCATGATCAGCGCCGCGTTGTCGGCGGCGTTCCTGGCCAGCGCCTTCGTCGTGCTCGCCCGCCGGTCCCGGTTCGGCCTGCCGCTCGCGGGTTTCCTGGTGGCCGCGTCACCGATGGTGATCGAGCTCGGCGGCGCGATCAACCCGAACGGTCTGGAGATGACCGCCGGTATCGCGCTGTGTGCCGCGGGCGTCGCACTGTTCCTCGGCCCGCGGCGCGGCGCCGACCGGCCGCTGATCTGGCTGATGGGGATCAGCGCGGCCACGTTGTCGGTGCTCAAGGTCACCGGCCCGCTGTGGGTGGCCGTCATCATGGCGGTGTTGCTGGTACCGATCCGCCTCGATCGCCTGCGTGAACTGCTCCGGACGCGGCTGGTGCGGGGTTGGCTCGCCGGCCTCGCGCTCGCCGTCGCCGTGTCGGTGTGGTGGACGCTCTACGCCGGGGCGACGAACATCGTGCCCCTCTCGATCGAGCAGCGGTTCAGCGTGTTCCAGGCGGCACAGGTCGAAATGGAGCGGTGGGTGTACTGGGACGGCGGATACCTGCACCAGATCGTCGGGTTGACGTCCTGGCTGGACACCCGGATGTTCGAGCCGGCCTACCCGGTCTGGTGGGGGCTGGCCGCGGGCCTGATCGTGCCGGCGCTCGCCTTCGGCAGCCGGCTGGACCGCTGGCGGCTCTCGGCGATGATCGTGGGCTCGGTGGGCTTGCCGTTCGCGATCCAGGTCGAGCAGGCCAACACCCTCGGATACGTGACGCAGGCGCGGTACTTCATGCCGATGATGGCCGGCATCCCGCTGATCGCAGCCTTCATCATGGAGCGGCACGTCCTCACCGCCGCGCAGTCGCGCGCATACACCCGGATCGCCGTCGTCGCGCTGGTTCCGATCCAGTTCGTCGCCCTGGTCTTCACCATGCAGCGCTGGCAGCAGGGCCGGCCGAAGCACCTCGGCCTGAGCCACCTCAACCCGTTCGCCGGCGACTGGCATCCGCGGGTCGGCTCGCTGTCGCCGCTGCTGCTCATGCTCGTCGGCCTGGTCGTGGTCGGGGTGCTGTTCTGGCGCGCGTCGACGCGGGCCGCGACGGGCCCGGACGAGCTTGTGCCGGACGCCGCACCGGGCAGGGACCACCACGATCAGCGGTTGGCCGGTTCGGTCACCGTCTCATGATCGTGCAGCGTTTGTGCGGCCAGAGGTCAAGGCCGCGAAGTGAAGCCGTGCGGTCGTCTGTCCACCCGGTGTCGCGCTACGGGATGGTGACGCACCGTCGTGCGGGTGGTGTCTGTCGCTCGTGATCGCCGCTGGACCCGGAACGTGCCGTCCCGGGTCCCGGACCGTGAGAGCAGCGAGCTGCACAAGGCGGTCGTGGTGTCCCTCGTGAACCGCTGGATCGAGGCGTGCGGCGGCCGATCGCCGGATGGCGGGCTCGTCCGGCGACGGGATGCCGGGGTCGCGGTGCGGGGCTGGTGACCGGCGCCGCTAAGTGTGGCTCAGGTTGCCCTTAATATCGGCTTTCCTCGCTTGACTCGCATCGACGAACATGCGGAGCATGGCCACAGTGCGCGGTTACCCGTGACCGCCCCGGGCCACGCTTCAGGAGACCAGCAGTGCCACGCATCAGGGCGCGTCTCGCCATTGTCCTCAGTGTCGTCGCGGCCGCCGCGATCGCCACGCCGCTGGCGATCGCGCGGGCCGAAGAGCACGCGGCGCCAGGCGCCGTCGACATGGGCAGCCTCAAGCCTGCCAGGATCGACATGACCGGAGCCACGCCCGCGAACGCCGCCGCGGCCGGCACCGAGACCGCGCTCGCGATCGAGCCGACCACAGTGCCCGGGCTGGTCTACTGCCGCCGGTACTACATCTGGAGCATCCGCGCGGGCCGGTACGTCGCCGAGGAGCAGGGGTACACCGGTTCCCTGCACAACATGCTCCGCGCCCGCACCGCCTTCGGCTCCCGCGGGAGCTGGGAGCAGTTCAGCATCTGCTCGCAGGACGGCGGCCGCACCGTGTACCTCACGGCGGCGTCGGGATACCTCGTGACGGCCGAGTTCAACTACTCCGGCGCCGACTTCGGCGTCCTGCGCGGCCGCGGCCAGTGGGTCGACATCTGGGAGACGTTCGACGTGTGGTCCGAGGGCGGCAGCTACTTCTTGCGCAACGTCTCCCGCGGCACGTTCTGGACCTGCCGTCTCGACTACACCGGCGCCTCGTACAGCATGATGAAGTCCAGCGGGGCGAGCGGCGGTAGCTGGGAAGCGCTGCGCTTCGACCCGGTGGTGTGAGCCTCGGATCCGCGGGCGGCCCGCCCGCGGATCGCCGGCCGCCGCCCGGCGGTCGTCCGGTCGGCGGCTCGACCGGCAGGGAGCTCACGCCGCGGAGAGCCGGGCCAGATCGACGAAGTACTCGGGGTAGGTCTTCGCGACGCACTTCGGGTCCTTGATCCGGATGCCGGGGACCCGGAGGCCGAGCAGCGCCAGGCTCATCGCCATCCGGTGATCCTCGTACGTCTCGAAGGCCGTCGGTGCCGGCATGCCCGGGTCGATCGTGAACCCGTCGGCGTCCTCGACCGCGTCGACGCCGGCCCGGCGCAGCTCGGTCACGACCGCCCCGATCCGATCGGTCTCCTTGCCGCGGATGAAGCCGATGCCGCGCACCCGTGTCGGGGAGTCGGCGAACACCGCCACGGCGGCGAGGGTCTGCGCGGTGTCGGAGATGTCGGCCATGTCGACGTCGATGCCGTGCAGCGCGCCGGTGCCCGTCACCGTGATCCGGTCCTCGGCCCGCTCGACGCGGGCGCCCATCCGCTCCAGCAGGTCCGCGAACCGCACATCGCCCTGGAGGCTCCGCGAACCGAGGCCCTCGACGGTGACCCGGCCGTCGCCGATCGCCGCGGCCGCCAGGAGGTACGAGGCGGCGCTCGCGTCGGGCTCGATGTCGTACTCGGTCGGCCGGTACGAACCCGGGTGCACCCGCAGCCCGTCCACCGTCACGCCGAACGCGGCCATGACCGCGGCGGTCGCCTCGACGTAGGGGACCGAGACGAGCTGGGAGGTCAGTTCGACGGAGAGCCCGTCGGTCATGAGCGGCCCGGCCATCATGAGGCCCGAGAGGTACTGGCTGGAGATGTGCCCGGGCAGCGCCACCTTGCCGCCGGCCACGGGGCCCGTCACCGCGACCGGCAGGAAGCCGGGCTTCCCGAGGTCCTCGACGGTCGCGCCGAGCTCGCGCAGCGCGTCGACCAGCGGGCCGAACGGCCGTGCGCGGAGCTGCGGGGTGCCGTCGACGACACCGCGGGCCGGGCGCAGCGCCGCGGCGGGCAGGATGAACCGCGACGTCGTGCCGGACTGACGCGCGTCGACGGTCACCGGACCGGTCGCGGTGCGCGGGTCGACCCCGTCGACGACGACGGTTCGGGCGGCCTCGTCGACGGTCAGCGAGGCGCCCAGCGCGCGGACGGCGTCGAGCATCGCGTGGGTGTCGTCGGCGAACAGCACCCCGGTGAGCGTGCTGCGCCCCGGCGCGAGCGCCGCGCAGATCAGTGCCCGGTTGGTGATGCTCTTCGAGCCCGGCGGGCGCAGTGACGCGTCGGGCGGCGCCGTCAGCGGCGTGACGGCGAGGACTTCGGGCAGCTCTTCAGCATGCAGGGTCACACGGCAATTCTTCCGCAGCCCGAATCGGGTACGGCGGGTGCCCCGGCACCGCCGCACCACTCCGTCAGGCGAGCCGCACGCGGTACGTCAGGTCGTCCACCGGCTCCAGAGCGACCGGCGAGCCGGCCGTCAGGTGCCGGACGGCCGCCGACACCCACAGCTCACGCGGTGCCGCACGGTCGGCGAGGCGCAGCGCGATGTCCACGACCGGCCCGGCGAGCCGCTCGGCGTCGTGCGGCAGGTCGCCCACGTGCAGACCGAACCGGACGAACGTCAGCGCGCGGGCGCGGAGGTAGCGGGTCACGTCGCGGACCGCCGCGTCCGGTGCGGTGTAGACCAGCAGGGGCCGCCGCCCGTCCCGGGCAGGCACGAGCCGGCCGCCCACGAGGTGCGCGGCGACGTCGTCGGCGTCCGCGGAGCCGCCGATGGCGAGGACGGCGGCGGGCGCGGGATCCGGAGGTACCACTGCGGGATCCTGGGTCATGGTGGACTCCACGGGGGTGCGGGGGGATCGGGTCCGGATCCCCGGCGGCGGGCAACCGGATCGTAGCGGCCCCGGCGGCGCTTCCTGGCGGTGCCGTCCACGGTGGACGCTTCCTCGTTCGCCTCCAAACGAGGAACGGAGGGTCGACCGGACGACTCGAATGTGGTTCCTCCGTTCGGCTCACCCTCGGGTGATGGTGGACACAGGACCGGTACCCCATTTCCCCGTCCGCGGTGGGATTTCGCGGTCGGCCATGATCGCCGGAAGCCTTGTCGCGCAAGGGATTCACGAACCCGGTGCGAGCCCCCGAGGCCTCGGTACGGCGTGCTCTGCGTGTCTGCGACCGGTGTCGGCCGGTTGCGTCTACTGTGGAATCCCAACCAGCTATTTGCCGGTTTCGGTGGCGCATGTTTCGTTTGCGGTGCACAGTGATGTCATGAGCAGCAGCGGTGCTGAGCGGTACTACTGGTGCCTTTCTCACCAGCGGGTCGAGTCCGAGGCCGACATGTGCGCCGGAAGGGATCGACTGGGCCCTTATGATTCGGCGTCAGAGGCCGAACTGGCGCTCGACAAAGTTCGGGAACGCAACGAGGCGTGGGACGCCGAAGACGAACGGTGGGAAGGCAAGCACTAGCGAAAGGCCGGCGCAGGGCGACCGCGAACCGCCCGGCACAACCGGCAAGGCAAAACCGTCCACCCGCACAACCCAACCGCGAACATCCCGCAGGACGCGGGAGAATCTCCTCCAGGAGGACCACGATGGCCGCAGCTAAGAAGGCCACCACGAGATCGGCCGCAACGCGCGCGGCCGCAACGAGCCCGGCCGCCGACACCCCGGCGACCGCTGTGACGTCGACGGCCCCCGCCAGGGCCGCGAAGACGGTCGCCGCTTCGGCCTCCCGCCGGACGGCGACCTCGACGGTGACCCCGTCGATCGGGACCACCGCCCGCAAGTCCACCGCGGCGCGTTCCACGGCTGCGAAGGCGGCCACGGCCCCCGCCGCGAAGGCGGCGTCGGCCACCAAGTCGGCCACCAAGTCGGCCACCCGGTCGACGGCGGCCAAGCCGGCGGCGAAGTCGAAGTCGGCGGCGAAGTCGGCGGCTCCGGCGGCGCGCTCCACGGCGAAGGCGGCGACGCCCACGGCGAAGGCGGCGACGAAGGCGGCGAAGCCTGCGGCGGCGAAGAAGACGACGGCGGCGGCTCCGGCGGCGCGCTCCACGGCGGCGAAGAAGACGACGGCGGCGGCTCCGGCGGCGAAGAAGACGGCGGCGACGAAGGCGGCGAAGCCTGCGGCGAAGTCGACGGCGGCGAAGAAGACGGCGGCGGCCGCGAAGGCCGCTCCGGCGAAGGCGACCACCCGGTCGACCGCCGCCGCGGCCAAGGCGTCCCCGGTGAAGAAGGTCACCGCGAAGGCCGCGGCCAAGTCGGCGGCGGCGAAGAAGACCACCGCGGCGAAGAGCACGGCCACCAAGGCCGCGGCGGCGAAGAAGACCACGGCCAAGGCCGCTCCGGCCAAGACCGCGGCCAAGTCGGCGGCCGCGAAGAAGACCACCGCGGCGAAGAGCACGGCCACCAAGGCCGCGGCGGCGAAGAAGACGGCGACGCCGGCGAAGGCCGCCACCAAGGCCACGCCCGCCAAGCGCACGACGGCGGCCAAGGCGTCCCCGGCGAAGTCGGCGGCCAAGGCGGCGGCGACCAAGGCGGTGAAGGCGACCAAGGCCACGGCCACCAAGGCCGCGGCCGCCGTGAAGAAGACGGCGGCGAAGGTCACCCCGGCCAAGCCGGCGACGAAGACGACCGCGGCGAAGAGCACCGCGGCGAAGAGCACCGCCGCCAAGAGCACTGCGGCGAAGGCCACCAAAGCGGCCCCGGCGAAGAAGACCACGGCCACCAAGGCGGTCGCCAAGACGGCCGCCGCCCGGAAGACCACGGCGAAGGCCGCGCCGGCGAAGAAGGCCGCCACCAAGGCGGCCCCGGCCAAGACGGCGGCGAAGAAGACCACCGCCAAGGCCACGCCGGCGAAGACGGCGACCAGGGCGGCGGCGAAGTCGACGACCGCGAAGGTCACCCCGGCGCGGACGGCCGCCAAGGCGACCGCCACCAAGGCGACCGCCACCAAGGCGCCGGCCACCAAGGCGGCGGCCAAGACGGCGCCGGCGAAGACCGCGAAGGCCACGACCGCGAGGGCGACCCCGGCCAGGACGGCGAAGGCGACGGCGGCGAAGGCCACGACCGCCAAGACCACCCCGGCCAAGACCGCCACCCCGGCAAAGTCGGCCACCCCGGCAAAGTCGGCCACCCCGGCCAAGACCGCCCCGGCGGCGAAGGCCACCACGGCCAAGTCGACGGCGGCGAAGAAGACCGCCGCGAAGTCGACGGCGGCCAAGAAGGCCCCGGCGAAGAAGGCCCCGGCGAAGAAGGCCCCGGCGAAGAAGGCCGCCGTCACGGAGCCGGTCGCGGCCGGTGCCACGGTGGCGGCCACTGGCGAGCCGGCCGCGACCGAGCCGGCGCCGCCGGCGGTCGTGTCCGAGGGCGGTCTCGACGCCGGCAGCGCCGGGGACGTCGAGGGCGCTCCGGCCGCTCCGGTGTCGGGTGCCGAGGCCGAGGCCCTCCCCGGCCGCGAGAACGGCAACAACCCCGAGGAGGCGGCGAACATGACGGCCGCCGACTGGGCCTCCCTGGCCCGCCCGTAACACCCACGCTCGAAGCACCGCACAGAGGCGCGGCCCGGCACGGGCCGCGCCTCTGTCGTGTCGCGGGCGGCGTCCGCGACGATCGACCAATGTCCGGACCGCCGGACGACTGGTATGACTGACCGGTGACCTCCCGCCGAATATTCGCCCCGCGGATCGACTTCACCGAGCTCCGTCGCGAGCTGGAGCTGCCGACCGGGTTCTCCGCCGCCGCCGCCGAGGAGGCCGAGGCGGCCGCGAAGCTGAGCTTCGACGACCGGCCCGACCGCACCGACCTGCCGTTCGTGACGATCGACCCGCCCACGTCGAAGGACCTCGACCAGGCGCTGCTGCTGCGGCGCGGCGACGGCGGCGGCGGTTATCGGGTCTGGTATGCGATCGCCGACGTCGCCGCGTTCGTCACCCCCGGCGGCGCGCTTGAGGCGGAGACGCGGGAGCGCGGCCAGACCGTGTACCTGCCCGACGGCAAGGTGCCGCTGCACCCGCGGGTGCTCAGCGAGGGCGCCGCGAGCCTGCTGCCCGGCGCCGACCGGCCCGCCGTGCTGTGGACGATCGACCTCGACGCCGAGGGCGCCACGACCGCGGTGACGGTCGAGCGGGCCCGCGTGCGCAGCCGGGCCCAGTTGCACTACGAGCAGGTCCAGCGCGACGTCGACGCGGGCACCGCGCACGAGTCCGTCGCGCTGCTGCCGGAGGTCGGCAAGTTGCTCGTGGAGCGCGGCCTGCGGCGCGGCGCGGTCGACCTGCCGCTGCCCGAGCAGGAGGTCGAGCCGGACGGTGACGGCTGGCGGCTGACGCTGCGGGCGCCGGTGCCGGTGGAGGAGTACAACGCGCAGATCTCGCTGCTGACCGGCATGGCCGCGGCGCGCATCATGCTCGACGGCAAGGTCGGGCTGCTGCGCACGATGCCGGCGCCGCCGGACGATGTCGTCGATCGGCTGCGGCTGGCGGCGGGGGCGCTGGGCGTACCGTGGCCGGACGGAGCCTCGCCGGGGCGGGTGATCGCGGCGTTGGACCCGGCGCGGCCCCGTGCGGCGGCGTTCCTGGACCAGGCGGCCGAGATGTTGCGCGGTGCCGGCTACACGGCCTTCGACGGCGCGGAGCCGGAGCAGCCGCTGCACGCCGCCGTGGCCGCGCCGTACGCCCACGTGACGGCCCCGCTGCGGCGCCTGGCCGACCGGTACGTCACGGAGGTGTGCCTCGCCCTGTTCTCGGGCGCTGAGGTCCCGCTGTGGGCGCGGGAGGCGCTGCCGAAGCTGCCCGAGGTGATGCGCCGCACCGACCGGGTCGCCGGGGCGGCCGAGCGGGGTGCCGTGGACCTCACCGAGGCCGTGCTGCTCGCGGGGCGTGTGGGCGAGCAGTTCGAGGCGGCCGTTCTCGACGTGGAGCCGAAGGGCGACCGGGGCGCCATCGCGCTCGACGAGCCGCCCGTGCGGGCCCGCTGCGTGGGAGAGGCACTGCCGCTGGGGGAACGGATCCGGGTCCGGCTGGCCGATGCCGACCCGGCCCGTCGGAGGGTGCAGTTCGAGAGGGTACAACTGGAGGCATGAGCTACGACCAGATCGAACTGCCCGACGTTTCCGGACTCTCCGTTGGCATCCTCGGCGGCACAGGCCCGCAGGGCCGCGGCCTCGCCTATCGGTTCGCCCGGGCCGGCCAGCGGATTTTCGTGGGCTCCCGGTCCACCGAGCGCGGCGCCCATGCGGCCGCTGAGCTGCGCGAGATGCCGGGAGTGACGCCCGATCTCGTCGAGGGCGGTGACAACCCGTTCGCCTGCCAGGCCGACGTCGTGATCGTGGCGGTGCCGTGGGAGGGACACGCGGCCACGGTGGCGGACCTCGCCCCGCTGCTGGTGGGCGGCAAGATCGTGGTCGACTGCGTCAACCCTCTCGGCTTCGACAAGCAAGGCCCGTTCCCGTTGCCGGTCCCCGAGGGCAGCGCCGCCGAGCAGGCCGCGACCCTGCTGCCCGAGGCGCGGGTGTGCGCCGCGTTCCACCACGTCAGCGCGGTGCTGCTGGCCGATCCCGAGGTCGACCGCGTCGACCTCGACGTGTTGGTGCTCGGCGACGACCGGGACGCCGCCACCCAGGTGCAGGCGCTCGCCGGACGGATCAGCGGGATGCGGGGGGTGTATGCGGGGCGTCTGCGCAACGCGGGGCAGGTCGAGGCGCTGACCGCCAACCTCATCGCCATCAACAAGCGGTACAAGGCGCATGCCGGAATCCGGGTGACCGACCTGTGACCGCCGGCGGACCGTTCGACCCGTGGTCGCGGGAGTTCGTCGCGCGGCCCTACCCGGCCTACGCGTGGCTGCGCGAGCACGAGCCGGTCTGCTGGTTCGAGCCTTCCCGGCAGTATCTCGTCTCGCACCACGAGGACGTCAACGCCCTGCTGCGGGACCGCCGGCTCGGCCGCAGCTACCTGCACGTCTTCTCCCACGCCGAGATGGGCCGGCCGGAGCCGCCGGCCCACCAGGAGCCGTTCTGGCACCTGAACAACAACGGCATGCTCGACCGCGAGCCGCCCGACCACACCCGCCTGCGCCGGCTGGTGTCGCAGGCGTTCACGCCGCGCCGCGTCGAGGCGCTGCGGCCCGTCGTGCGGCGGCTCGCGGACGGGCTCGTCGACGCGTTCGTCGAGAACGGCGGCGGCGACCTCATCGCCGAGGTGGCCGAGCCCCTGCCGGTGACGGTCATCGCCGAGCTGCTCGGCATCCCCGAGGCCGACCGGCACCACCTGCGGCCGTGGTCGGCGGCGATGTGCGGGATGTACGAGCTGAACCCGTCCCGGGAAGCCGCCGACGCCGCGGTGCGGGCCTCGGAGGAGTTCTCCGACTACCTGCGCGCGCTGGCGCGTGCCCGCAAGGCAGCACCGCAGGACGACCTCGTCAGCGCGCTCGCCGCCGTCGACGGGCTCAGCGAGGACGAGCTGATCGGCACCTGCGTGCTGCTGCTCAACGCCGGTCACGAGGCGACCGTCAACGTCACCGGCAACGGCTGGTGGGCGCTGCTGCGCAACCCCGACCAGCTCGAACTGCTGCGCGCGGACCGGGACCTGCTGCCCGGCGCGATCGAGGAACTGATGCGGTACGACACACCGCTGCAGATGTTCGAGCGCTGGGTGCTGGAGGACATCGAGGTCCGTGGCGTGCCGATCCCGCGCGGCAGTGAGGTCGCGCTGCTGTTCGGCTCCGCCAACCACGACCCGGCGGTGTTCGCCGAGCCGGAGCGGCTCGACCTGTGCCGCAAGGAGAACCCGCACGTCTCGTTCGGCGCGGGCATCCACTACTGCCTGGGCGCGCCGCTGGCCCGCATCGAGCTGGCCGCGTCGTTCGGCGCGATGCTGGACAAGGCGCCCGGCCTGCGGCTCGCGCAGGAGCCCGAGTGGAAGCCCGGTTACGTCATCAGAGGCCTCGAAAAGCTCGAGGTGTCGCTGTAGGGGCTCGACAATCCTTCAACCCGGTACGCGAGCGGCCGATGTGACGGGTACACCCGCACATATCGCGTGAATGGGGACAGCATGGCCGTTTTCGCCAACCTCGGCATCGTCCAGAAGATCGGCGTGCTCTGCGTTGCCGGTGTGGTGGTCTCGGCGGCCACCGGCGGCACCGGCATCTACGCACAGCTCAAGCTGAGCGACCAGGCCGAGGTCGTGCGGACGCTGGAGGCCGCCAGCGGCATGGTGCACCACCTCGACACCCGCGAGGCGGAGCTGAAGGTCGACGCCTACCGGTCGGTGGCCGAGCCGGACGTCGGGGCGATCATCCAGGACCTCCCCGGCGACCTGGCCTCGGTCACCGACGTGCTCGCCGAGCTCGACGCCCTCACGCTGCCCGGCGACGTCCGGGCGGCACTCGACGACATCAAGGCCGACGCCCTGGCGTTCAACACCTTCATCGACACGTTCGTGCGGGACGCGCAGCGGGACCAGGCGTCGGTACGCTCACGCGAGCCGGAGATCGCCGACCGTAACCACGCCGTGGACGACAAGCTCGGCGCTCTGCAGGATCTGATCGACGCCCGGGTCGCCGCGGAACGCGACGCCATGACCACCACGCGGGCCACGGCACGGTGGGCGACCGTCGGCGTCATCGTCGTCGGCATCGTCTTCTTCCTGCTGCTGTCGATCCCGGTCATCCGCGCGATCAGCGGCCCGGTGCGCCGCGTCCGCACCGTCCTGGAGGGGCTGGCCCGCGGCGACCTGACCCAGAAGGCCGGGGTCGGGGGCCGCGACGAGATCGGCCGGATGGCGGCCAGCCTCGACGAGGCGATGGAGAGCATCCGCCGTTCCCTGGCCGCCGTCAGCACCAGCTCGGACGCCCTCGCCGACGCCTCACACCGGCTGTCCGAGGTCAGCGACGGCATCTCCGGCGCCACGCTGACCACGAGCCGGCAGATGACCGACGCCTCGAACTCGTCGAACGAGGTGTCCCGGCACGTCGGCATGATCGCCGCCGGCGCGGAGGAGATGGGCGTGTCGATCCACGAGATCGCCCGCAACGCCGCCGAGGCCGCCGGGGTGGCCTCCGGCGCGGTCCGGGAGGCCGACGCCGCGAACGAGAAGGTGGACCGGCTCGCCGGCTCCTCGACCGAGATCGGCACGGTACTGAAGCTCATCACGTCGATCGCCGAGCAGACGAACCTGCTCGCGCTCAACGCGACGATCGAGGCGGCCCGGGCGGGCGAGGCCGGCAAGGGCTTCGCCGTCGTCGCCGCCGAGGTGAAGGACCTCGCGCAGGAGACCGCCAAGGCCACCGAGGACATCCGCCAGCAGGTCACCGCGATCCAGGCCGACACCGGCGCCGCGGCCGAGGCGATCCGGCGCATGGCTGCGGTAGTGGAGGAGATCAACCAGTACCAGGCGACGATCGCCTCGGCGGTCGAGGAGCAGTCGGCGACCACCGCCGAGATGAGCCGTTCGGTCTCGGAGGCGGCGGTCGGCGCCGAGCGGATCGCGGGCAACATCGCCGGGGTCGCGGACGCCCAGACGACGACCGCGCAGGGCGTCGGGCGCGCGCAGGGTGCGGCGGCCGAGCTGGCGCAGATGTCGCAGGACCTGCGCCAGCTCGTCTCGCACTTCAGGTACTAGACAGGGGTCCTCCGCCGCTCGCGGTCGTCAGAACGTGTGCTCCTGTGCCGGGAACGCGCCGGAGCGGACCTCGTCGGCGAACGCCCGGGTCGCCTCGGCCAGCGCGCCGGCCAGGTCGGCGTACTGCTTGACGAACCGCGGTGTCTTGCCGGCACGCAGTCCGGCCATGTCCTGCCAGACGAGGACCTGGGCGTCGGTCTCCGCACCGGCGCCGATGCCGATGGTCGGAATCCGCAGTTCGTGGGTGACGCGCTTGGCCACGTCGCCGGGCACCATCTCCAGCACCACCGCGAACGCGCCCGCCTCGGCGACCGCGTGGGCGTCCTCGACGACGCTCTCGGCCGCGTCGCCACGGCCCTGGACGCGGTAGCCGCCGATCGCGTGCTCGCTCTGCGGGGTGAAGCCGATGTGCGCCATGACGGGGACGCCCGCGTTCGTGAGGGCGGCGATCTGCGGCGCGACCCGTACGCCTCCTTCGAGCTTCACCGCGTGGCAGCCGCCCTCCTTCATGAACCGGACCCCGGTGCGCAAGGCTTGGGCCGGCCCCTCCTCGTAGGAGCCGAAGGGCAGGTCCCCGACGACCAGGGCCCGGCTCGTCGATCGGACGACGGCGCGGACCAGCGGCAGCAGCTCCTCCACGGTGACCTGGACCGTGGAGGCGTAGCCGTAGACGTTGTTGGCCGCGGAGTCGCCGACGAGTAGGACGGGGATGCCGGCACGGTCGAAGATGCCCGCCGTGTACTGGTCGTAGGACGTGAGCATGGGCCACCGTTCGCCGCGCTCCTTGGCGGCGAGCAGATCCCTCGTGCGAACGCGGCGGTTGACGGCGCCACCGTAGAGGGACTGGACTTCGGACATCGATGTCCTCCTTGTTGTTCCTCGAGGCCCCATGCCGGGGTCCCCGGGCTGTCTTCCCTGATCGTCGCACCGCGCTCGCCGGCCCCGGCAGGGCTGGATGCGATATTTCACAGCCGGGGTCGGGCTCGGCGGCTTCCGGGTGATCGGCGACGGCAGCGGCCGCTGCCGCCGGGTCCCGGTCTCGTCCGGCTCAGGTGGAGGGCTCGCGGAAGCGGTTCGTGATCGGCAGGCGGCGGTCGCGGCCGAACGCCTTGATCGAGATTTTCGTGCCCGGGGCGCTCTGCCGGCGTTTGTACTCCGCCAAGTCGACCATCCGCAGCGTACGGTCCACCACCGCCGGGTCGTGGCCCGCCGCCACCAGGTCGTCGCGGCCCAGGTCGCCGTCGACGTAGCCGGCCAGGATCGTGTCGAGCACCGCGTAGTCGGGCAGCGAGTCGGTGTCGAGCTGGCCCGGGCGCAGCTCCGCGCTCGGCGGCTTCACGATCGAGTTCGCCGGGATCGGCGGCACGTCGCCGCGCCGCTCGGCCTCCTCGTTGCGCCAGGTCGCCAGCCGCCAGACCAGCGTCTTCGGCACGTCCTTGATCGGGTTGAAGCCGCCGACCGAGTCGCCGTAGAGCGTCGAGTAGCCGACCGCGAGCTCGCTCTTGTTGCCCGTCGTCAGCACCAGGTGACCCTCCTGGTTCGACAGGGCCATGAGGATCACGCCGCGGACGCGCGCCTGCAGGTTTTCCACCGCGATCCCGGACAGCGACATGTTGGCCAGGAAGCCGTCGACCATGGGCTGGATCGGCTCCACGCGGTAGTCCAGGCCGGTGCGCCGGGCCAGGTCGGCCGCGTCGTCGCGGGAGTGCTCCGACGAATGGCCGCTGGGCATCGAGACGCCGACCACGCTGGACGGGCCGATCGCGTCGCAGGCGATCGCGGCGACCACCGACGAGTCGATGCCACCCGACAGGCCCAGGACGACGCTGCGGAAGCCGTTCTTGCGCACGTAGTCGCGCAGGCCCAGCACGAGCGCCTGCCAGATCTCGGCCTCGTCGGTGATGCGGGCGGCGATCTCCGGCGGCGGTGCGGGTTGCTCGCTCGAAGGGACGCTGTCCGAGATGTGGACGTTGACGACCCGCATCTCGGTTTCCGGCACCGCGGGCGGGGCCGGTGCGGCGGCCGGCAGGTCCAGGTCGAGGACCATCAGGTGCTCGGCGAACTGCGGGGCGCGGGCGATGAGCGAGCCGTCCGGCCGTACGACCATCGAATCGCCGTCGAAGACCAGCTCGTCCTGTGCGCCGACGGTGTTGACGTACGCCACGATCGCCCGTGCCTCGGCCGCCCGGCGGGCGACCAGGGCCAGACGGGTGTCGTCCTTGTTCAGCTCGTACGGCGAGCCGTTGATGTTCACCACCAGCCCGACCCGCGCGGCGGCGGCGATCGCGAACGGGCCGCCCTCCTGCCACAGGTCCTCGCAGATGGTGAGCGCGATGTCGACCCCGCCGACCCGGATTACGGTCAGCGTGTCGCCGGGCTCGAAGTACCGGTCCTCGTCGAAGACGCCGTAGTTGGGCAGGTGGTGCTTGAAGTACGTGGCGACCTGGCCGCCGCGGTGCAGCACGGCCATCGCGTTGCGGGGCCCCACCTCGTCGGCGTCGAGGTAGCCCACCAGGACGACCGTCTCGCCGAGACCGTCCGCGTGCAGCCGCTCGGCCAGCTCGGCGACGGCGTGCCTGGAGGCGGCGACGAACGACTCCCGGAACACCAGGTCCTCGACGGGGTATCCGGTGAGCATCATCTCCGGGAAGGCCACCACGTGGGCGCCGGCACCGGCGGCCTTGCTGGTCCAGCCGAGCACCAGGGCCACGTTTCCGGCGATGTCGCCTACCGTCGGGTCGATCTGGGCGAGCGCGAGTCGCAACCGGGGCATGTACCAAGTGTGGACCACGCCGCCGCGCACCGCCGCTGTGACGTTCACTCCAGTGCCGGGCGGGAGGGCAGGTCCGGTAACTTGTGCGTAACACCACCGGGCGAGACTTGTCCGGATCGGCCATGGACACCGCAGCTCGTGGGGGAACCACCGTGGATCGTCAGCAGGAGTTCGTGCTCCGCACGCTGGAGGAGCGGGACATCCGTTTTGTCCGGCTGTGGTTCACCGACGTGCTCGGCACGCTGAAGAGCGTCTCGGTCGCCCCGGCCGAGCTCGAGTCGGCCTTCGAGGAGGGCATCGGCTTCGACGGCTCGGCGATCCAGGGCTTCGCCCGGGTCTACGAGTCGGACATGGTCGCCATGCCCGACCCGACGACCTTCCAGGTCTTCCCCTTCGAGGGTGGCATGTCGGGTGAAAGTGCCCGCATGTTCTGCGACATCACACTGCCCGACGGCTCCCCGTCCTGGGCCGATCCGCGCCACGTGCTGCGCCGGGCGCTGTCGCGGGCCGCCGAGAAGGGCTTCACCTTCTACACCCACCCCGAGATCGAGTTCTTCCTGCTCGAGTCGATGGGGGAGAGGGGCTCCGTGCCGACCCCGGTCGACACGGGCGGCTACTTCGACCACACCACGCACGCCGTCGCCCGCGACTTCCGCCGCCAGGCCGTGCTGGCCCTGGAGCGGATCGGCATCTCGGTCGAGTTCAGCCACCACGAGGTCGCGCCCGGCCAGCAGGAGATCGACCTGCGGTATGCGGACGCGCTGACCACGGCGGACAACATCATGACGTTCCGGCACGTCATCAAGGAGGTCGCGCTCTCGCACGGGGTGCACGCCACCTTCATGCCGAAGCCGTTCACCGAGCAGCCGGGCAGCGGCATGCACACGCACCTGTCGCTGTTCGAGGGCGAGCGCAACGCGTTCCACGACGCGAGTGACCCGATGAAGCTCTCCAAGGTTGGGCAGGCGTTCATCGCCGGGCTGCTGGTGCACGCCCGGGAGTACACGGCGATCACCAACCAGTGGGTGAACTCCTACAAGCGGCTCTTCCCGCAGACGGTGCCGAACCGGATCACCGAGTCCCCGGCGTATGTCTGCTGGGGCCACACCAACCGGTCCGCGCTGGTCCGCGTCCCCGCCTACGGCAAGCCGAACTCGGCCCGCGTCGAGGTGCGCTCGCTCGACTCGGCCTGCAACCCGTATCTCGCGTTCGCGGTCATGCTGGGCGCCGGCCTGCGGGGCATCGAGCAGGGCTACGAGCTGCCGCCCGGCGCCGAGGACGACGTCTGGGGGCTCACCGACGGCGAGCGGCGCGCCGCCGGCTACGAGTCGCTGCCGGAGAACCTCTCCCAGGCGCTCGACGTCATGGCGGGCTCGGAGCTGGTCGCCGAGGTGCTCGGCGAGCACGTCTTCGACTTCTTCCTGAAGAACAAGCGCACGGAGTGGGAGGAGTACCGCCGCGTCGTCACCCCGTTCGAGCGCGAGCGGTACCTCGGCCTCATGTAGGACGTCGGGGGCCCGACGATGTCACCGGGATCGAGTCGACGCCCGGTCGTTATTGTCGGTGGGTGACGATCGAAGGTACTCCCCGGGGGAACGTGGCGCTGGTCGTCGAGAACGACCCGACCGACGACGTGCGACGGCTCGGCGACTGGCTGACCGGCGGCGGACTCACCCTGGACGTGGTGCGACCGCACGCCGGTGACCCGCTCCCCGCCGACCTGGACGGCTATGCCGCGCTCGTGGTGATGGGCGGGGAGCAGGACGCCTTCCCCGACGAGTCCGGCGAGCGCACCTCGCCCTGGTTCGGCACCCTCGAAGGGCTGCTGCGCAAGGCGGTCCGGCACAAGGTACCGACGCTGGCCGTCTGTCTGGGGGCGCAGCTCCTCGCGCAGGCGCACGGCGGCACGGTCGAGCGGAGCACCGAGGGACCGGAGATCGGCGTCAAGCTGGTTGCCCGCCGCGACGTCGCCGACAACGACCCGATCTTCGCCGCCGTCCCGTTCGCGCCCGACGTGCTCCAGTGGCATCGCGACGCGATCGTCGAGCTGCCGGTCAACGCGGTGCTGCTCGCCGCCTCCACGCACTATCCGGTGCAGGCGTTCCGGGTCGGCGGCTCCGCCTGGGGCCTGCAATTCCACATCGAGTGCGACACGGAGATGTTCGCCGCCTGGGCGATGGACGGCGTGGCGACGCTCGCGGACCTCGGCATCGACCCGATCGAGATGCTGGAGCAGGTCGACGCCGCCCAGGACGACGTCGCGGAGATCTGGCGGCCGTTCGCGGAACGGTTCGCGGCCGTCGCGCTCGGCCGGAGCCCGCACGGCGACGGTGGCCTGCGCTCACTGCCCCTGCTGGGGCCGCGCTGATGCCGAGCCATCTCGCGCGGTTCGGGTTCACGGACAACGCGCGCACCGAGGCGATGACCGGCCCCGACGGTCTGCGCCTGTGGGACGCCGCGGCCCGCACGCCGGTCGACGACGACGCCGCGGCCGTGCTCGACACCCTGTACTTCGCCGCCGATCCCGATCTCGCGCTGTTCCAGCTCCACCGGCTGTTCGAGGCGGCGGGGGAGGAGGTGCGCACCGTGATCATCGAGGACAAGGCCGTGCGCCGCCGCCTCATCGGCGTGCTCGGCGTCTCCGCGACCCTCGGCGACCTCCTCGTCGCCAACCCCGACGAGTGGCACGAACTGCGGGGCGAGCAGAACAAGCGGCCGGCCGGCTACGCGACCCGCGACGTGTCGACGGTGCCGTTGCTGCGCAGCGCGTACCGGCGGGAGCTGCTGCGGATCGTCGCCGCCGACCTGACGGGCGCGGCGGACGTCGAGGTCACCATGCGGCGTCTGACCGAGTTGGCGGACGCGACCCTGGTGGCCGCGCTCGGCATCGCCACGGGCGAGAAGGACGTCTCCGACCAGTGCCGGCTCGCCGTCATCGCGATGGGCAAGTGCGGCGGCCGGGAGCTCAACTACGTCAGCGACGTCGACGTCGTGTTCGTCGCCGAGCCGGCGGCGGAGAGTGTCGACGTCGAGACCGCGATGCGGGCCGGCAGTGCCCTGGCCGCCCGCATGATGGAGATCTGCGGTGTCGTCGCCTGGCCCGTCGACGCGGCCCTGCGCCCCGAGGGCAGCCGTGGCGCGCTCGTCCGGACGGTCGCCTCGCACCTCGCGTACTACCACAAGTGGGCGAAGACCTGGGAGTTCCAGGCGCTGCTGAAGGCCCGTCCGGCCGCCGGCGACCTGGCCCTCGGCGCGGAGTGGCTCGCCGCGCTCCAGCCGCTGATCTGGTCGGCCGCCGAGCGCCCCGAGGCCGTCGACGAGGTGCGTGCCATGCGGCGGCGCATCGTCGACGCCATCCCGCGGGGCGAGGTCGAGCGCGAGATCAAGCGCGGCCCGGGCGGGCTGCGTGACATCGAGTTCGCCGTGCAGTTGCTCCAGCTCGTCCACGGCCGGGCCGACGAGTCGCTGCGGACGCCCACGACCCTCGCCGGGCTGCGTGCGCTCATCGAGGGTGGGTACGTCGGGCTCGCGGACGGCGAGGCGCTGCTCCGGGCGTACCGCTTCCTCCGGGTCGTCGAACACCGCCTCCAGTTGCAACGGCTGCGCCGCACCCACACCGTCCCCGACGATCCGTCGGCCCTGCGCTGGCTCGCGCACGCCCTCGGCTACCGGCCGAGCGCCGCCCGGGACGCCGTCGAGTCGTTCCGCACCGAGTGGGTCCGGCACTCCGGCGAGGTGCGGCGGCTGCACGCCAAGCTGTTCTACCGGCCGCTGCTGGAGGCCGTCGCCCGGGTGCCCAGCGAGCAGCTCCGGCTCACCCCGGACGCGGCCCGCGCCCGCCTGGCCGCGCTCGGTTTCGCCGACCCGGCCGGCGCGCTGCGCCACCTGCAGTCCCTCACCGGCGGCGTGTCCCGCACCGCGGCCATCCAGCGGCAGCTACTGCCCGCGCTGCTCAGCGAGTTCGCCGACGCGCCCGAGCCGGACCGCGGGCTGCTGGCCTACCGGCAGGTGTCGGAGAAGGCCGGCAACACCCCGTGGTACCTGCGGCTGCTGCGCGACGAGGGCCCGATCGCGTTCCGGCTGGCCCGGCTGCTCGCCCTGTCGCGGTACGTCACCGAGCTGCTCGTCCACGATCCCGAGGCCCTGCGGCTCCTCGCCGACGACACGGAGCTCGTACCGCGCAGCGCCGAAGTGCTCACCGAGGGCTTCGCGGCGGCCGCCGACCGGCACGACGACCCCGAGACGGCGATCAACGCGGTGCGCGCGCTGCGCCGGCGGGAACTGTTCCGCATCGCCGGCGCCGACCTGCTCGGCCTCCTCGACGTGGAGGAGGTCGGCACGGCCCTGTCCGCCGTCATCGACGCGACCCTGCGCGCCACGCTGGGCGTGACGTCGTCCGCGGTCGCGCCGCTGCCGTTCGCCGTCATCGGCATGGGCCGCCTCGGCGGTCACGAGACCAGCTACCCCTCCGACGCCGACGTCCTCTTCGTCTACGAGGCCCCGCCCGGCATGGCCGACGACGCCGCCAGCGGCGTCGCCCTGACGGTGGCCGAGGAGCTCCGCCGGCTGCTGGCCCGCCCGGCACCCGACCCGCCGCTGGGTGTGGACGCCGACCTGCGGCCGGAGGGCCGCCAGGGCCCGCTGGTGCGCAGCCTGGGCGCCTACCAGCAGTACTACGCCCGCTGGTCGAAGGTCTGGGAGGCGCAGGCCCTGCTGCGGGCCCGGTTCGTGGCCGGCGACGCCGAGCTGGGGGCGCGGTTCCTGGAGCTGGCGGACGCCAAACGCTACCCGGCGGGCGGCCTCACCCGCGACCAGATCCAGGAGATCCGCCGCCTGAAGGCCCGGGTCGACAGCGAGCGCCTCCCGCGCGGCGCCGACCCGACCACCCACACGAAGCTGGGCCGCGGCGGCCTGGCCGACGTGGAGTGGACGGTGCAGTTGCTCCAGTTGCACCACGGCGCGGCGGTACCGGCGCTACGCACCCCGCGGACGCTGGAGGCGCTGTCGGCGGCCGAGGCGGCGGGCCTGGTGGACCCGGCGGACGCGGCGGCCCTGAAGGCGGCCTGGCGCCAGGCGTCGACGGTGCGCAACCTGCTGACCCTGGTCCGCGGCCGGGCCACCGACCAGCTCCCGCGGCAGGGTCCCGACCTGGCCGCGGCGGCCCGCGTGGTGGGCCGCGGAATGGAGCCGCAGGAATTCCTGGACGAGTACCTCCGGGTGGCCCGCCACGGCCGCCAGTCCGCGGAACGCGTCTTCAACACCCCCTGACCCCCCTTTCTGGCGTTGATCTTGCAGTTGTGGTGCCTGGACACTCCCTGAATGCCCGGTTTGTCAGGCACCACAACTGCAAGATCAACGCGCTGGGGTGGCACGCGAACGGCCCGTCCCCGCTGTGGGGACGGGCCGTTCGCGGGTCGTGGCGGGGTCACACGTCGTAGTACATCGCGAACTCGTGCGGGGTCGGGCGCAGGCGGACCGGGTCGACCTCGTTGATGCGCTTGTACGAGACCCAGGTGTCCACCAGGTCCTGCGTGAAGACGCCGCCCTCGAGCAGGAAGCCGTGGTCGGCCTCCAATGAGTCGAGCACCTCCGGCAGCGAGCCGGGGACCTGCTTGACGTTGGCGACCTCCTCCGGCGGCAGGTCGTAGAGGTCCTTGTCGATCGGCGCCGGCGGCTCGATCTTGTTCTTGATGCCGTCGAGGCCGGCCATGAGCATCGCCGAGAAGGCGAGGTACACGTTGGCCGACGGGTCCGGCACGCGGAACTCGACGCGCTTGGCCTTCGCGTTGGTGCCCGTCACCGGGATGCGGGTGCAGGCGGAGCGGTTGCGCTGCGAGTACACCAGGTTGACCGGGGCCTCGTAGCCGGGAACCAGGCGGCGGTACGAGTTGACCGTCGGGTTGGTGAAGGCCAGCAGCGACGGCGCGTGGTGCAGCAGACCGCCGATGTACCACCGGGCGGTGTCCGAGAGGCCGCCGTAGCCGGCCTCGTCGTAGAACAGCGGCTCGCCGCCCAGCCACAGCGACTGGTGCGTGTGCATGCCGGAGCCGTTGTCGCCGAACAGCGGCTTGGGCATGAACGTCGCGGTCTTGCCGGCGGCCCAGGCGGTGTTCTTCACGAGGTACTTGAACAGTTGCATCTGGTCGCCGGAGTGCAGCAGCGTCGAGAACTTGTAGTTGATCTCGGCCTGGCCGGCGGTGCCGACCTCGTGGTGCGACCGTTCGACCTCGAAGCCGGCGCCCAGCAGCTTCTGCACGATCTGGTCACGCAGGTCGGCGTAGTGGTCGACCGGCGGGACCGGGAAGTAGCCGCCCTTGTAGGCGGTCTTGTACCCACGGTTGCCGCCCGGCTCGTCCTTGCCGGAGTTCCACCAGCCCTCGATCGAGTCGATGTAGTAGTACGCCTGGTTCGCCGAGGTCTCGTGCCGGATCGAGTCGAAGATGTAGAACTCGGCCTCCGCGCCGAAGTACGCGGTGTCGGCGACGCCGCTCGACTTGAGGTACGCCTCCGCCTTCCTCGCCACGTTGCGCGGGTCACGCGAGTAGGCCTCACGCGTGAACGGGTCGTGGATGAAGAAGTTCAGCGCCAGGGTCTTCTCGACCCGGAACGGGTCGATGAAGGCCGACGACACGTCGGGGAGTAGCAGCATGTCCGACTCGTGGATCGCCTGGAAGCCACGGATGGACGAGCCGTCGAAGGCCAGCCCCTCGCTGAACACCTTCTCGTCGAACGACTCCACCGGGACGTTGAAGTGCTGCATCACACCCGGCAGGTCACAGAAGCGCACGTCGACGAAGCGGACGCCTTCGTCCTTCACGTATCGCAGCAGCTCGTCGGAATTGGCGAACACTCGTCCTCCAGGTCGCAGGCAGAACCAGTCTGATGATCACTTCAGTGTGAAGGTGGCTGGTTGATGGCGACCGTAGAACCGTGCGATTGCCCCGGCATGTCCCGACTGTTTCCGCCGTGTTTCGCAGATTGTGATTCAGCCGATCATCGACGCTGTTCAGTTGGGTAGTCTGGGCCGCCGTGGAACTCACCCCGGCCCCGCTCGCGCGACGTTTCGGCGCGCTCCTCATCGACTGGCTGCTGTGCCTGCTCATCGCGGGTGCGATCGCGGATCCGGTTCGAGAGCCGTGGATCGCCCCAGGGATCCTCGTCGTCGAATATGCGCTGTTCCTGGGATTCTTCGGGCAGACCGTCGGCATGAAACTCATGCGGATCCGCGTCGTGTCGATCGTCACAGGCGGCGTGATCGGCGTGCCACGTGCCCTTCTGCGCGGCATCGTCCTGCTTCCGCTCGTCACCGCGCTGATCCTGGACCGGCAGCAGCGCGGCCTGCACGACAAGGCGGCCGGCTCGATCGTGGTGCCGACCGAGCCGACCCCTCAATAGCGCGAAGCGCGGCGGCGTGCGGGCTCAGCGGCCCCGCATCGCCTTGAACGCGCCCTTCGGCGGCTTCATGTTCTTCGGCATGGCGCCACGCGGCATCTGCGGCCGGGCCGACAGGGCCTTGAGCCGCTTGTCGAGGGAGTTGACGTCCTTGCCGGTGATGGTGCGTGGCAGCCGGATGAGCGTGCTGCGCACCTTGGCGAGCGGCAACTGCCCCTCGTCGTTGCCGATGACGTAGTCGCGCAGGTCGGCGTTGCCGATGACCTTGACCAGCCGGCGGCGCTCCTGGTTGATCAGGCCGCGGACCCGGCCGGGGTTGCCCTCGCCGAGCAGGATCACGCCGGGCCGCCCGATGACCAGGTGCACCATGTCGAACTGGGTGGTGGACGCCACGGCGGGGGTCACCCGCCAGTCGCCGCGCATGTTCTCGATGATCGAGGCGGCCGCGCCGGGCTGGCCCTCGGCCTCCTTCATCATCGCCTTCTGCGAGCGGAGGTTGAGCACGATGACCGTGCCCAGCAGCGCCAGCAGGACACCCAGCGGCAGCCAGATCCAGGAGATGACGCCGAAGCCGAAGAGGAGCCCGACCGTGACCAGCGGCACGAGCACCACCGCCACCACGAGCGGCACGAACAGCTTGTCGCGCTTCGCGGTGAACGAGAACACCATGCCGATCTGCTTCAGGCGGGTGAAGAACCCGACCTTCTCCGGCTCCTGGGCCTTTGCCATACCTGAAGAGTCTAGTGGGAAGGCATCAAGCCTTCAGCGCCCGGCTGTCCAGCGCCTGGAGATACAGGCGGCCGGCCCGGTACGAGGAGCGGACCAGCGGGCCGCTGAGCACGCCGGCGAAGCCGATCTGCTCGGCCTCCTCGCGCAGCTCCACGAACTCCTCCGGCTTGACCCACCGCTCCACCGGGTGATGCCGGGGCGACGGCCGCAGGTACTGCGTGATCGTCACCAGCTCGCAGCCGGCCGCGTGCAGGTCCTTCAGCGCCTGCGTGACCTCGCTGCGCTCCTCACCCATGCCGAGGATCAGGTTCGACTTGGTGACCAGGCCGGCGGCACGAGCCTGGGTCAGCACGTCGAGCGAGCGGTCGTAGCGGAACGCGGGCCGGATCCGCTTGAAGATCCGCGGCACGGTCTCGACGTTGTGCGCGAGCACCTCGGGCCGGGCGGCGAAGACCTCATCGAGCAGCGCGGACTCGCCGTTGAAGTCGGGGATCAGCAGCTCGACGCCGCAGCCCTCGACCAGGCCGTGGATCTGCCGGACGGTCTCGGCATAGAGCCACGCGCCGCCGTCGGGCAGGTCGTCGCGGGCGACACCGGTCACGGTCGCGTACTTCAGCCCCATCGTCGCCACCGACTCGGCGACCCGGCGCGGCTCGTCCGCGTCGAACTCGGCCGGCTTGCCGGTGTCGATCTGGCAGAAGTCGCAGCGGCGGGTGCACTGGTCGCCACCGATGAGGAAGGTCGCCTCGCGGTCTTCCCAGCATTCGTAGATGTTGGGACAGCCGGCTTCCTGGCAGACCGTGTGGAGGCCCTCGCGCTGGACGAGGCCCCGCAGGTGCGTGTACTCGGGGCCCATCTTCGCCGAGACCTTGATCCACGGCGGCTTGCGCTCGATCGGCGTCTCCGCGTTTCGCGCTTCGATGCGCAGCAGACGGCGCCCTTCCGGAACAACGACGGTCACAAACCGAAGACTACGCCGCGCCGTTGCCCGAGTGCTGGGAACGCGATTGACGTCACGTTCGCGCCACCCGCGAATGGAGCGGACGGTGAGGTTTCTGAATGCCGCCGATCGGTAACCACCGAAACGTGGCGCTCAACGACACGCTGCTGGCGTTCGCCGACGGCAACCCGATCGACGTCCTGCGGGCCTGTCCGGTGCTGGACAAGCCCGCCACCCGCGCGCTCGCCGAGCGCCTGTTCCCGGGTGCCACGTTGGAGGAGATCGGCGACGTGCTGCTCGTCGACGCCATGGACCCGCCCGAGGACGTGGTCCACGTGGGCTGTTTCGGCACCGTCGACCTGGTCTGCTGCTGGCGGCTGACGCCCAGGCGCCCGTCCGAGCTCGACCCCGTGGTGCTGTCGGCCTCCGAGCGCCGCCACGTGCTGCTGCACACGGCACACTGCGCGGCCGACTGGTGCAGCTACGGCCTCTGGCGCGACGGCACCCGAGTGCGCGCGCTGAGCGCCAGCGGCGACCCGGACGTCTGCGAGGACGAGGGGGAGCGCCTGCCCTTCGAGGACGCCGACGGCGACGAGGCGCTGTGCTGCCGGTCGCTGCTGGGGCTCTTCGGCTTCCGGTGCGGGGACGAGGACCGGATCGACGACGTCGACCCGGAGCTCATCCCGGTGGTCGCCTACCGGATCAGTACAGCTTCGTGATGTGCCGCTCGACGATCGGCAGGATCTCCTCGACCGTCACGTCGCGGCCGAGCTCCGCCGAGAGCGACGTCACGCCCGCGTCCCGGATGCCGCACGGCACGAAGATGTCGTACCGCGAGAGGTCGCAGTCGGCGTTGATGGCGAACCCGTGCAGCGTCACCCCGCGCGCGACCCGGATGCCGATCGCGGCGACCTTGCGGTCCGGCCCGCGCTCGTCGGCGGCGACCCAGACCCCGCTGCGCCCTTCGACCCGCACCGTGGCCAGGCCCAGCTCGGCGCACACGTCGATGAGCACCTGCTCCATGCGCCGCACGTAGGCGACCACGTCGATCGGGTCGGGCAGCTTGACGATCGGGTAGCCCACCAACTGGCCGGGCCCGTGCCAGGTGATCTTGCCGCCGCGGTCGACGTCGATCACCGGCGTCCCGTCGAGCGGGCGGTCCTCCGGCTCGGTCCGCTTGCCGGCCGTGTAGACGCTCGGATGCTCCAGCAGCAGCACCGTGTCGGGTGCTTCGCCGTTGGCGACGGCCTCGTGGATCCGTCGCTGCTCCGTCAGGGCCACCTCGTAGTCGACGACGCCGGCCCGGACGATGTGAAGGTCGAGAACGCTCGTCACGCATGCAGAGTAACCCCGCATCCCGGCCAACGCGCCAGCGCCGGAATGTGCGGCTTCCGGGCATAGCGGTGCGTCGAAGCTCACACCGGGCGTGGTGTTCCCCACATACCGCCCGCGAACGAGCCTCCTCCCTCCGTCGATCTTGCAGTTGTGGCCCCCCACAAACCGGACAAGGCCGGAGTGTCTGGGCACCACAACTGCAAGATCGGCGCACTCTCCGGGGCGGGACGGGGCGCGGGCGGGGCGGGCGGGGTGGGGTCAGGTGGTCATGGCCACGGTCATGGCGTCGTCGATCGTCCGGTGACGGAACGGGAAGCCCTCCCGGGTCAGCACGCCCGGCAGCACCCGCTGGCTGACCAGCGCCTCGCGGGCGAACTCGCCCAGCGCCGCCTGGAGCGCGAAGCCCGGCACGGGGAACAGGTTCGGGCGGTGCAACTGCCGGGCCAGCGCGGCGGAGAACTCGGCGTTGGTGACCGGATCGGGGCCGGTGAGGTTCACCGGCCCGGACACGTCGGCGTCGAGCAGATACGTCACGGCGGCCAGCCAGTCCGGGACGGAGATCCACGGCAGGTACTGCCGGCCGCTGCCGAGCCGCCCCCCGGCGAAGAGCTTGAACTGGAGGTACAGCGGCTTGAGCAGGCCGCCGTCGCGGGCCAGCGGCAGGCCCGTGCGCAGCAGGACGACCCCCGTCCCGGCGTCCTCCGCCGGCCGGGTCGCGGCCTCCCACACCTTGCACAGGTCGGCCAGGAACCCGTCACCCGCGGGTGACTGCTCGTCGACGGTCCGGTCGCCCGTGTCGCCGTAGTAGCCGACGGCGGAGGAGTTGAGCAACACCCGAGGGCGTGGCTGAGCCGCGGCGATCGCCCTGGCCAGGGTGGTCGTGGTGTCGATGCGGCTGTCGACGAGCACCTTCTTGTACGCCGCGGTCCAGCGCTTGTCGCCGACCCCGGCACCGGCCAGGTTGATCACCCCGTCGGCGGCCGACACCACGGCCGTGTCGATCACCCCGGCCACCGGGTCCCACCGCACCTCACCCGCGTTGCGGGCCGGTCGGCGGACGAGCTGGGTGACCTGGTGTCCGGAGGAGCGCAGGTGCGGGACGAGCCGCTGGCCGAGGAACCCGGACGCCCCCGCGATCAGGATCTGCATGTGGTCATCTTGCCCAATCGCCACGCGGGTACCCCGAAAACGGTGCGGCGGCGAGATGGGTGACCCTCCCCGCCGCCGCGCCGTCGTGTGCTACAGGCCCAGGTCGGCCTCGAAGTTGCCGGCCTCCAGGCGCTCCTTCATGGTGCTGAGGAAGCGCGCGGCGTCGGCGCCGTCGACGATCCGGTGGTCGTACGACAGCGCCAGGTAGACCATCGACCGCGGCGCGATGATCTCGCCGAGCTCCGGGTCGTCGACGACCACGGCACGCTTGACGACCGCGCCGGTGCCGAGGATCGCGACCTGCGGCTGGTTGATGATCGGCGTGTCGAACAGCGCGCCCCGGCTGCCGGTGTTGGTCAGCGTGAACGTGCCGCCGGTGATGTCGTCGGGGTTGAGCTTGTTGTTGCGGGTGCGGTCCGCCACGTCGGCGATCCGCTTGGCCAGGCCGCCGAGGTTGAGGTCGCCGGCGTTCTTGATCACCGGGACGATCAGGCCCTTCTCGGTGTCGACCGCCATGCCGAGGTGCTCGGCGTCGTGGTACGTGACGGTGCTCGCCTCCAGGTCGATCGAGGAGTTGACCTGCGGGTGCACCCGCAGGGCCTCGACCGCCGCGAGGGCGAAGAACGGCAGGAACGACAGCTTCACGCCGTGCGTCTGGAGGAACTGCTGCTTGGCCTTCTCCCGCAGCTTCGCCACCTTGGTGATGTCGACCTCGACGACGGTGGTGAGCTGCGCGGAGATCTGCAACGACTCCACCATCCGCCGCGCGATCAGCGCCCGCATGCGGGTCAGCTTCTGCGTCTGGCCGCGCAGCGGGCTCGGCGCCGCCTTCGGGGCCGCCTTGGCCGGGGCGGGCGCCTGGCCGGCCGCCGGAGCCTCGGCCGGCTTGGTGGCGGCGGCCTCCTTCGCCTTGGCCGCGGCGTCGAGGACGTCCTGCTTGCGGATCCGCCCGCCGACGCCCGTGCCGGATAGCGCCGAGAGGCTCACGCCGTGCTCGGCGGCGAGCTTGCGCACCAGCGGGGTGACGTAACCGGCCTCGTCGCCCTCGACCTTGCCGTTGCCGCCGGGGGCCGCCGTCACGCTGGTGGGCGGGCCGGCCTGCACCGGCGCCTTGGCCGCGGGCTGCGGCTCGGCCGGCCGCTGCGGAGCGGCCGCCTGCGTCGCGGGCTGCTGCTGCTGTACGGGCTGGGCCTCCGCGGCCGGCGCGTGCTGGGCCGGCTGCTCCGCCTTCGCGGGCTCCGCCTCGGGCTCGGCCTTGGCCGGGGCCGGCTCGGCCTTCGCGGCCGGGGCGGCACCCGCGGCGCCGATCGTGGCCAGCTCGGCGCCGACCTCGACGGTCTCGTCCTCCGGGACCTTGATTTCGAGCAGGGTGCCGGAGACCGGAGCCGGGATCTCCGTGTCGACCTTGTCGGTGGAGACCTCGAGCAGCGGCTCGTCGGCCTCGACCTGGTCGCCGACCTGCTTCAACCAGCGGGTGACGGTGCCCTCGGTGACGCTCTCGCCCAGCGCGGGCATCTTCACCGGCGTGGTCTCGCCACCGCCCGCGGCGGGCGGCTCCTCGGCCGCGGCGGCGGCCTGCGGCTGCGGCTCGGCCTCCTCCTGCGGTGCCTCTTCCGCCTCCCGCGCGGGTGCGGCGGCGGCCGGGGCGGACTCGCCGCCGGCGGCGCTGTCGCCGATCACCGCGAGCTCGGCGCCGACCTCAGCGGTCTCGTCCTCCTGCACGACGATGCGCGTCAGCACGCCGGCGGCCGGTGACGGGATCTCCGTGTCGACCTTGTCGGTGGAGACCTCGAGCAGCGGCTCGTCGGCCTCGACCTGGTCGCCCTCCTGCTTCAACCAGCGGGTGACGGTGCCCTCGGTGACACTCTCGCCCAGCCGGGGCATGGTTACCGATACCGGCATGTGAAACGACTCCTCGAAACTGTTGCTCTGAAATGTGCTGACAGTGGGTGGTCGGGTGCCAGTGATCAGTGAACGTGCAGCGGTTTGCCGGCCAGCGCCAGGTGCGCCTCGCCGAGTGCCTCGTTCTGCGTGGGGTGCATGTGCACCAGCGGGGCGACGTCGCCCGGGAACGCCTCCCAGTTGTAGATCAACTGGGCTTCACCGATCAGTTCGCTCACCCGGCTGCCCACCATGTGGACACCCACGACCGGGCCGTCCTGGACCCGGACCAGCTTCACGAAGCCAGCCGTCTTGAGGATCTGGCTCTTGCCGTTGCCGGTGAGGTCGTACTGCACCGTCTCGATCTTGTCGCCGTGCAGCTCGCGGGCCTTGGACTCGTTGAGCCCGACCGACGCGACCTCGGGCTCGGAATACGTCACCCGGGGGATGCCGGCCTCGTCGATGACCTGCGGGTGCAGGCCGGCGATCTCCTCGGCGACGAAGATGCCCTGCTGGAAACCGCGGTGCGCGAGCTGGACGCCCGGCACGATGTCACCGACGGCGTAGACGTTGGGCACCGAGGTGCGCAGGCGCTCGTCCGTGAGGACGAAGCCGCGCTCCATCTTGACCCCCTGCTCCTCGTAGCCGAGGTTGGCGGTCGTCGGGCCGCGGCCGACGGCGACGAGCAGCACCTCCGCCTCGATCGTGTCGCCGCCCTGGATGGACACCTTCACACCGGTGTCGGTGCGCTCGACACCCTCGAAGGGCTTGCCCACCTTGAACGCGATGCCGCGCTTGCGGAACGCGCGCTCCAGCGCCTTGGAGCTGGCCTCGTCCTCCACCGCGAGCAGCCGCGGGAGCGCCTCGACGATCGTCACGTCGACGCCGAACGACTTCCACGCGCTGGCGAACTCGCAGCCGATGACGCCGCCGCCGAGGATCACGGCCGACGCGGGCACGTGGTCGAGGCCGAGCGCGTGCTCGCTGGCGATGACCCGCTCGCCGTCGACCACCAGGCCCGGGAGCGTCTTCGAGTAGGAGCCCGTGGCGAGCACGACGTGCTTCGCCGTGTACCGCGTGCCGCCGACCTCGACGGCGTCCGCCGCGACGAGGCGGCCCTCGCCCTCGATCAGCCGGACCTTGCGGGCCTTGGCCAGGCCCTGAAGGCCCTTGTACAGCTTCGTGACCACGCCGTCCTTGTAGGCGTTGACCGCCTTCATGTCGACGCCGCTGAACGTGGCCTGGACGCCGAACTGCTCCGCCTCACGGGCCGCGTCGGCGACCTCGCCGGCGTGCAGCAGGGCCTTGGTGGGGATGCAGCCGCGGTGCAGGCAGGTGCCGCCGAGCTTGTCCTTCTCGACCAGCGCGACGGACAGGCCGAGCTGCGCGGCGCGGAACGCCGCCGCGTAGCCGCCGCTGCCCCCGCCCAGGATCAGGACGTCGAAGGAGTTGGCGTGTGGGTCGCTCACGGATTCTCCCAGGTGATGCACGGGCCCCGGCGGCCCGTGGCGGTGCGAGTGCGGGGTTCGCCCTTCGCATGACGATCCTTGGCCATCTTGTCACTTGTACTGCCCGCCTGCGACGGTAGGTGCCCCACCGGCGTGACGGGGCACTGCGAACGTGTCCTCCCGTCGTACGCTGGGCGGCGAACTGACAGGGGAGGAGCGGATCGTGGCGTGGTTCCGCCGACGCAGGCCGGCAGCCGGTGGGCGCACCGCGAGCCGTGAGGATCTTGTCCATCTCGAGGAGTTCACCCGCTCGCGCCGCGGCGTCGAGGGCTTCATCGAGCCCCGCACGACCGTGACGGAGACGACACTCCTGCTGATCGCGCACGACGGGGAGTGGACCCGCCGGCGCATGGAAAGCCCTCAGGCGGCGCGCCAGTTCGCGCACCGCCTGAGCCTGCCGATCTACGACGTCGCGCTGGTGGGCTATCCGCAGCGGATGCGGGACTACAACGCCCGCAACAAGCGCTCCACCACCTGACGCGGCCTACCGCTCCGCGGCGATCTCCTCCACCAGCTCGACGAGCGTGCGCACCGGCACACCCGTGCCGCCCTTGGACCAGTAGCCGAAGGGCTCACCGGAGTGATAGCTCGGCCCGGCGATGTCGATGTGCGCCCACTGGACGCCCTCGGTCACGAACTCGGACAGGAACACGCCGCCCTGGAGCATGTGACCGGCCCGGTCCATGCCCGAGTTGACCTGTGAGATGTCGGCCACGTCCGACTCCATGCCCTTGCGCACGTCCTCGGGCAGTGGCATCGGCCACACCGGCTCGCCGGTCCGCTCGCCGGCCCCGCGGACCCGCTCGCACAGCTCCGGTGTGCCCATGACCCCGGAGATCCGCTTGCCGAGGGCGATGACCTGGCCGCCGGTGAGCGTCGAGACCTCGAACAGGTAGTCGGGCTCGTCCTCACACGCCCGGGCGATCGCGTCGCCGAGGATCATGCGGCCCTCGGCGTCGGTGTTGAGCACCTCGACCTGCTTGCCGTTGTACATCGAGACGACGTCACCCGGCCGGTACGCACTGCCGGAGGCCATGTTCTCCGCCATCGGCGCGTAGCCGACCACGGCGACCTTCGGCTTGAGCTGTGCGATCGCGATCATGGCGGCGGCGACGGCCGCGGCACCGGACATGTCGGACTTCATCTCCCACATGCCCGCCGCCGGCTTGATCGAGACGCCACCGCTGTCGAAGGTGATGCCCTTACCGACCAGCGCCACCCGCCGGGTCGCCCCGGCCGGCTCGTAGGCGATCCGCACCAGCCGCGGCGCGGCGGCCGAGCCCAGGCCGACCGCGAGGATGCCGCCGTACCCCTGCTTCGCCAGCGCCTTCTCGTCCAGCACCGACACCTCGAGCGAGGTCTCCGCGGCGGCCGCGGCCACCGAGTCGGCGAACTGGGGCGGGCGGAGCTCGTTGGGAGCGGTGTTGATCCAGTCCCGGGTGCGGGCCACGGCGGCGGCGACCGTCGTGGAGCGCTTCAGGGCCGCCTTCGCCGCCTTGGCGCCGGCGTCGGGGACGTGGATCACGGCCTTGCGCACCGGGTCGCGCCGGCCGGCCGCGGGCTTCGTCTTGTAGCCCGCGAAGCGGTAGGCGCCGAGCACGGCGCCCTCGGCGACCGCGCGGACGCCCGCGGTCAGCTCCTCGTCGGTGGGCGTGTCACGGTCCGACAACGGCAGCACGAGGGCCATCGCGGCCGACCCCGCGAGGGCCCGGGCCGCCGACCCGGCCGCGCGGCGCAGCGTCTCCGCCGCCGGCGCGGCGCCCGCCGGCTCCGGGCCGAGCCCGACCGCGACCACCAGCGGCGCGGTGACGGCGCCGAACGCGGCGACCTTCGTCACCTCGCCCACCGCACCGGTCGCGCCGAGCACGCGCAGGGTCTCGGCCAGCCCGCCGCCCGGCCGGTCGCTGAACGCGGCGGCGACGCTCTCGGCGCCAGAGGCGAGCAGCAGTTTGGCGTCGCCCCCCTCGTGCGCGTAGACGCCGACGACGACGGCGTCGACGGCGAGCTCGGCAGGGTCGGTGTCGACGAGGGTCAGGGAGGTCACTCGGGCTCCACATCGCTGATGGTGTCGTTCGCGGCATTTCGACCGCGGCGTTGACCGCAGCTCCAGCATGCCGCCGAATCGGGTGCTGGACACGATAACCAACGCGATAGGTTGCGGGCATGACGCAACCCTTGCGGCACCCCGCGCTGTATCACCGCCATGCGGCGCTCGGTGCCAAGTTCGCGGCGTTCGGTGGCTGGGAGATGCCGTTGGAATACGCCGGCGGTGGCGTGCTCAAGGAGCACGCCGCGGTCCGGGAGGACGTCGGCGTGTTCGACGTGTCGCACCTGGGTAAGGCCCGGGTGCGGGGTCGTGGCGCGGCGGCGTTCGTCAACCGCTGCCTCAGCAACGACCTGGACCGCATCACGACCGGCCAAGCGCAGTACACTCTGTGCCTCGACGATACCGGGGGCGTGGTGGACGACCTCATCGCGTACCGGTTCGGCGACGACGACGTGTTCCTCATCCCGAACGCGGCCAACACCGCCGAGGTGGTCCGCCGGCTCACCGCGGCCGCGCCCAACGGCATCTCGGTCGTCGAGCAGCACGAGCTGTTCGCGGTCCTCGCGGTGCAGGGCCCGCGCTCGGCGGAACTGCTGGCGTCCCTCGGCCTGCCGACCGACCACGACTACATGAGCTTCACCGTCTCCGCCCACCAGGGCACCGACGTCGTCGTGTGCCGCACCGGGTACACCGGCGAGCACGGGTACGAGCTGGTCGTACCGTCACATGACGCGCACACGCTGTGGGACGCCCTCGTCGAAGGCGGGGCCCGCCCCTGTGGCCTGGCGGCCCGGGACACCCTCCGGACCGAGATGGGCTACCCCCTGCACGGCCAGGACCTGTCGCTCGACATCACGCCGGTCCAGGCGCGGACCGGATGGGCCGTCGGGTGGTCGAAGCCGGCCTTCTGGGGCCGCGAGGCGCTCCTGGCGGAGAAGGCCGAAGGCCCCCGCCGCCTCCTGTGGGGCATCGAGGCCCTCGACCGCGGCATCCCCCGGGCCCACATGCGGGTCCTGGCGGCCTCGGGCGACGACACGATCGGCGAGGTGACGAGCGGCACATTCTCCCCGACCCGGAAGGTGGGCATCGGGCTGGCCCTGATCGACACCGCGTCGGGTGTGACCGAAGGCGACGAGATCGCCTTGGACGTCCGGGGCCGCCGCTCCCAGGTCCGCGTGGTGAAGCCCCCGTTCGTGAAGTCCTCGGTCCGCTGACCTCACCCGGTCGTCGATTCTCCTGATCGTGGCGCGTTTTGGTCGATCCACGCGCAAAAACGCGCCACGATCAGGAACTACCGTCGTTACGACAGGTCGCCCATTGCCAGCACCACCAGGGCGGTCGTCGTCGAGAGTTCGATCGCGCCGCCCATGACGTCGCCCGTCACGCCGCCCAGGCGGCGGCGGGCGTGCTCGGTCAGCAGCCACGACACGGCCACCGCGCCGGCCACGGCGAGCGGGCCGCGCCACGGGTGGGCCAGCGCGGCCAGGGCGGCGGTGGCGAGGACCGCCACCGCCAGCAGGGAGCGGCCGATCGTCCCGGCGACCAGGGCGCCGAGTCCGTCGGGGCGGGCGGCCGGCAGGCCGCGGCGGCAGGCCACCGTGGCGGCCAGCCGACCGGCGGCGAACGCCGCCGCCAAGGCCACCAGCCCATGCACCCCGGCCGGAAGGCCGCTCGCCGTCGCCGGCAGCGCGGCCGAGCCGGCGGGCGGGGTGGCCGTCGTGCTCAGCAGCGAACTCGCCGCGGCCGTCTCGACCAGGAGCACCACCGCGATCGCGGCCACACCGAAGGGGCCGATGTCCGATTTTTTCATGATTGCCAGGGCTTTTTCCGCGGTACCGTACGAGCCCAGGCCGTCAGCCGTGTCGGCCAGGCCGTCGACGTGCATCCCCCGGGTGAGCAGGACGGCCAGGGCCACCACGATCGCGGCCGCCAGCAGCGGTGTCGCGCCCGCCGCCCGCACGGCCCAGCCAATCAGGCCCAGGAGGGCCCCGAGAAGAGCGCCGACCAGCGGGGCCAAGGCCATCGCCGTGCGGGCCGCGGGACGGTCGAACCGGTCGGCTCGCAGCGGCGCGACCGTGAACAGGGTGAGGGCGAGTCTCAGTCCTCCCACGACGGCTTCACGTGCGGCATCTCCGCGGTCGGCGAATCGGCCACGACCCGCTGGATCTCCGACTCGATCCGCTCCCCCTCGGTCAGCCCGTCGTCGGCGGGCACGGCCGCCCGGGCGCGCGGGGTGGCCGCGGCGACGGTCAGGGCGGTGTTGACCAGCGGCAGCGTGGCCAGAGCCGTCGCGCCCTCACCCAGACCGAGCTTGAGCCGCAGCAACGGGGTGACGCCGAGCACGTCGGCGGCGAGCTTCACGGTCGGGTTGTCGCCGTGGTCGGGCATCAGCAGCCAGTGCCGGGTCTGCGCGCCGTAGTCCCGGGCCACCAGGCCGGCCGCGATCCCGACCGGCCCGTCGACCATGACGGGCAGCCGCCGGGACGCGGCGCCGATGAGAGCGCCGGTCGCCACGGCGATGTCGCCGCCGCCCAGCATCGACAGGATGGCGTGCGGATCGCGGCTGCGGGCCCGGATCCGGTGCCGGACGTCGCGGATCGCGGCGACCTTGCGCATCCAGGCCTCGTCGTCGACGAATCCGGCCGCGTTGACGACCCGTCCGAGCAGGGCGGCCGGCTCGCCGCCGGTGAGCACCGCCACGACGGCCGCGGCCGCCGCGTCGGAGCCGGCGCCGCAGGCGCCCACGATCAGCAGGTCGACACCCTCGTTGGCGGCCGCGTCGGCGAGCCGCCAGCCGAGCGTCAGCGCGGCGTCGACGCTGTTGTCGTCGAGCGCGTCGTGGAGCTCGGCCGGGCCGCTCTCGGGGCAGTCGATGGCCTGGACGCTGGCGCCGGCGGTCGCGGCGAGCATCGCGAGCGTGCCGGTGCCCTCGACGACGTCCTCGAGCCGCTGGTCGGCGGCGTCCGCCGAGTCGCCGGCCGCGAACGCGCCCGCGCGGTCGCCGCGCAGCACCAGGACCCGGGGCCGCTGCCAGGGGCGCGGGTCTGGCCGGCCCTGCGCGCCGCCGGCGAACCGGACGACCGGCAGCAGGCCGCCGAGGCCGGCGCCGTTGAGCTTCAGCGTCAGCAGCCGCTCCGCCGCCTCGGCCGCGGTCGACTCGTCCGGCAGCGGCAGCTCCAGGCCGGGGGAGAAGGACAGCATGTCGCCGCTGTCGGCGGTGGACAGCACCGCCCCCGCGGTCGCGCCCTCGAAGACGAACGGAGTCTCGTCACGTACCGGTGCGGCGGCCACCGAAACGGGTGCCCGCTCCCGCCCGCCCGCGTGGCCGACCAACTCGCCGCCACGCAGCCAGTTGACCTCACCGGCCACGACCATGGCGACGCCGTCGCAGGCCGCCGCGACACGCTGGTTGAGCAATCCGTTGGCGTCGGCGAAGGTACGGCCGGACTCCGTCATCGGCATGACGGTCAGGCCCACCTCGGTGCCGACCAGCACCAGCAGGGCCGCCGGGCAGGCGCGGACCGCGTCGGCGAGCGCGCCGATCCGGGTGTCACCCGCGGACGGGTCCGACCAGTCGCCAGCCGCGTCGTAGACCGCGCTCAGCCAGCCGCCCAGGTCGTCGACCAGGACGACATCCTCCGGCTTCGCGCCGGTGAGCAGGTCCGCCAGCAGGTCCGGCTCGGTGCCCACCTCCTCGGTCCGCCAGTGCTCCGGACGCCGGCCACGGTGCGCGGCGATCCGCGCCGACCAGCCCTCGTCGGGAGTGCCGCCATGCTCCTCCGGCGCCGTCGCGACATACCGCACCCGCTCGGCGTCAGCGACGAGTGCCTCCGCCGCTTCCGACTTCCCGGACCGGATTCCTCCGAGCACCAGCAACCGCATGCCGCCACTCTAGAGGCCGTCCGTGCACTTTCCGGTGGCCGGAGCCCGCTGACGGCCGTGAGGCCGATACGCTCGAAGTCATCTACCTGGGACGGGAGTGTGACCAATGGCGTGGACGTGGCAGTTCGAAGACGCTGAGCAGCGGCCGATCGACGGGCCGAACGAGGCGTTTTCCAGCCAGTCCGACGCGGAGTCGTGGCTCGGCCAGACCTGGCGGGAGCTGGTGGCCAAGGGCGCGACGACGGCGACCCTCACGGAGGACGACCGCACGGAATACAAGATGAGCCTGCTACCCGCGGGGGGCTGACACGTGTCGTACGGTCGATATACCGACCGGGTCGCACGGCTGCCGCGTGAGGCGTTCCGCCCCAGTCCGATCTTCCTCGGGCTGGTCGCGCTGTTCGTCATCACCGGCTGGATGACCTGGGCCGGGTTCGGCAATCTCAAGATCAACGTGTTTGTGTTCGTCGCGGCCGGCTGGACCATCTCACTGTGCCTGCACGAATACGCCCACGCGGTCGTCGCGTTCAAGGGCGGCGACCACGACATCGCCCACCGCGGTTACCTGACGCTCGACCCGCTGAAGTACACGCATCCGCTGCTGTCGATCGTGCTGCCGCTGGTGTTCGTGCTCCTCGGCGGGATCGGCCTGCCCGGCGGCGCGGTGTGGGTCAACCACTCGGCGGTGCGCGGCCGGTTCGTCGACAGCCTGATCAGCTTCGCCGGCCCGGCGACCAACCTGGTCCTGGCCGTCGTGCTGGTCCTGCCGTTCAGCCTCGGCGTGGCCGAGAGCAGCCACCTCGAGTTCTGGGCGGCGCTGGCGTTCCTGGCGTTCCTCCAACTGACCGCGAGCGTGCTCAACTTCGTGCCGATGCCGGGCGTCGACGGCGGCAACCTGCTCTACCCGTGGCTGTCCCCGCAGTGGCAGCGCGGCTTCAACCACGTGGCGCCCTACGGCATGCTCCTGCTCATCGCGCTGCTCTGGTCGCCGATGATCAACACCTGGTTCTTCGGCGGCGTCCAGTCGATCGGCGACCTGCTGGGCATGCCCGCGGACTACGTCAGCCTGGGCTACGGCTTCTTCAAGTTCTGGTCCTTCTGAGAAGGGGCCGGCCCGGCCGGCCCCTTCCACCAGCGCTACGGCCGCTGCGCCGGGCTCTGGGTGAGCGCCGGGTCGCTGACCACGACCGGGGCCAGCACCTCGTCGATCCGCTTCAGCAGCTCGGCGTCGAGCTGCACGCCGGACGCCTTCACGTTGTCCTGGAGCTGCTCGGGGCGCGTCGCGCCGACGATCGCCGACGACACGTTGGGGTTCTGCAGCACCCACGCCACGCCGAGCTGGGCCATCGTCAGGCCGGCCTGCTCCGCGAGGGGCTTGAGCCGCTGTACCGCGGTGAGCACCTCGTCGGTCAGCAGCCGCGCGATGAAGCCGGCGCCCGACTTCTCGTCCGTCGCGCGGGACCCCGCCGGCGGCGGCTGGCCCGGCAGGTACTTGCCGGTCAGCACACCCTGGGCGAGCGGCGACCAGACGATCTGGCCGATGCCGAGCTCCTCCGACGCGGGCACGACCTCGGCCTCGATGACCCGGTAGAGCGCCGAGTACTGCGGCTGGTTGGAGACCAGCGGGATCTTCAGCTCGCGGGCCAGCGCGTGGGCCGCGCGGATCTCCTCCGCCTTCCACTCGGACACGCCGACGTAGAGCGCCTTGCCGCTGCGCACGACGTCGGCGAACGCCTCCATCGTCTCCTCGAGCGGGGTGGCGTAGTCGTACCGGTGGGCCTGGTAGAGGTCGACGTAGTCGGTCCGCAGGCGGCGCAGCGACCCGTTGATCGACTCCATGATGTGCTTGCGGGACAGGCCGCGGTCGTTGCGGCCCGGGCCGGTCGGCCAGAACACCTTGGTAAAGATCTCCAGGCCCTCGCGACGCTGCCCTTTCAGTGCCTCGCCGAGCACCACCTCGGCCTTGGTGCCGGCGTAGACGTCGGCGGTGTCGAACGTGGTGATGCCGAGGTCGAGGGCCGCGTGCACGCAGGCGGTGGCCTGATCGGCCTCGACCTGCGAACCGTGGGTGATCCAGTTGCCGTAGGAGATCTCGCTGACGAGCAGTCCCGAGCGGCCGAGGTGTCGAAATTCCATGACTCCGACCCTATCGCCGCTCCTTACATCACCGGGCGGGTGTCGGCCAGCAGCCGGTCGATCTCGTCGGTGACCCCGGTGCGGCTGGGGAACGTCGCCTCGATGACCGTCCGTCCCCGCCGGTCCAGCGCACCCCAGCGCTGGGCGTCGTCGGCGATCAGGAACGCCACCGGGTGAATCATCAGCGTGTGATGGATCGGTGGTACGAGCACCCGCCCGGACCGGTCGACCACGCCCTTCCGGCCGTCCAGCGACACGACGGCGAGACCTTCGTCACTGAAGCCGTCGATGTATCGGCCGTCGAGCAGCGCGGTCGCGAAGCCGTCGTACTGGAACGAGACCACGACCCGCCCGACCCCGTCCACGGCACCCCAGTGCGGGCCGCGCCGCACCGCCGCGACGCCCCGGCGGAACGGCCGCACGTCGTCGTAGCCGGTCGAGATCAGGACCGTGTTGGCCTTGTCGATGGCGATCCACCGGGTCGTACCGTCGCGCGACACCCACGCGATGCCGTCGGAGAAGCTGCCGACGCCGATGTAACCGGCGGGCGGCTCGATGAGCACCCGGCCGGTGTCGTCGATCAGCTCCCAGTTCTCCGACCCCTGCCGCTGCACCCAGGCGACGCCGTCGCGGAACGGCTGCACGTCGAGGTACCCCGGGCCGATGACGAAGTTGCCGTCGCGCTCGATGTAGCCCCACCGCTGGGTCTGCTCGTCGAACGCGGGGGAGGGCGGTTTGCGGATCTGGAGGGTCTCGTCGCGGGTCCGCGGATACGGGCCCCAGCCCTTCTCGGCGACCCGCCGGAAGACCGCGTCGAGCGCCAGCTCGGTCTGCGCGATGAGCTCCGGGTCCTCCTCCTTGCGCAGGTCGAGCGCCCGCTCGAAATGGTTGCACGCCTCCATGTAGCGGCCCTGGTCGTACGCGCACTTGCCGGCGTGCTGGTGCATCGTGGCGCGCAGCCGGTCGGGCAGCTCGGACGAGTTCGCCAGCGTGAACAGCCGGTCGGCCTCCTCGAACTCCTCCCGCCACTGCAGCACGTGCGCCAGCCGGGCCTGCGCGATGGCGATCCGCCGCAGCTCGCCGGTCGCCTCGGCGTGCGCGAGCGCGAGCTTGCCGTCGGCGAACGCCTTGGGCAGGTCGTTGAGGATCCGTGAGACGACGGCGCGCAGGCTGAGCAGCCGGGCCCGGGTCGGATTGTCGGCGACGCCGTTGAGCTTGGCGGTGAGCTGGTCGCGGACCTCGTTGAGCTTGTCGATCTCCGCACCCTCGATCTGCTCGCGGAGGGTGTCGGGGTCGAAGCGCCACACGTACGAGGCCAGGATCTGCTCCGGGTCGGGTCCGGCCGGCTCGGCCGGCTCCGCCGCGCGGGGCCCGGGCGGCGACTGCGGTGCGATCGCGGCCAGCTCGGGCGGGAACCCGTCGGCGCCGGGCCGGACGATCGGCAGGTATCCGGTCGCCTGGAGCCCGTCGACGCCCGCGCCGGTGAGCGCCGCCGAGCGGTAGCTCCCCATGGCCGTGCCCTGCGCGACGGCCGACGTGTCCGCGGCGGCGGACGGGAGCCCGGCAGGCACATGATCATGGGGCGCGGGGCCGGCGGGTGCGGCGGAGACCGGGGCGGACGAGACCGGCGCGGCGGAGACGGGTGCCGCCGAGACGGGCGCGGACGACACAGGTGCGGACGAGACGGGCGCGGCGGAAACGGGCGCGGCGGAGATCGGGGCTTCCGCGGGCATGGTGGGCTCGACGGGCCGGTTCCGATGCCAGGCGCTGAACGGCTCCGTCGCAGGTGCGCTGCTCACGGGGGCGTCCGCCGGGGGCGCGGTCGGCCGGGCCGGGCCCCAGGCGTTGAGCGCCGGGTCGGCCACCTGCTGCCGCCCGCCCCGCGCTTCGGGGGGTGGCTGACCACCGCGCGGGTCGGCGTGGTGCTGGCCGCCGCGTCCGCCGTGGACGGCGGGGCTGCCGGCGGGGCTGCCGTACGTCGCCGGATTGCGGCCGGGCGGCGGCTCGCCGTGGCTGGCCGGGCCGCCGTGGCTGGCCGGGCCGCCGTGGACGTTCGGGTTGCGGCCGGGCGGCGGCGCGCCCACCGAGGCGCGGCCCGCCGGCCGTGCCTGGGGCGGGGGAGGGTTGCCGGCGGCGCCACGCATGGCGCGCGGCACCCGGGGCACCTCATCGGTCGGGCCGTCCAGGGCGCGGCTCTGCGGGCGGCCGTAGGCGGCACCCTGCGGCGGGCGGCCGCCCTGCGGGTAGCCCTGCTGGGGGTGGCCCTGCGCCGGATGGCCGCCCTGCCGAGCGGGACCACCCTGCGGGTATTCCTGCGGCGGGCGGCCCGGCTGAGGAGCTCCGTAACCGGGAAGGCCCTGCTCCTCGTAACCACGCTGATACGGCGCGCGACGACCGCCCTGCGGGTGGTCGTGCGGCGGGTGCTGCTCGTGAGGCTGCTGTGGCCCGCGGGGCCGCCGACCGGCGGACGGGTCCGGCTCCTCGCGGCGTTGCTCCGGGATGCGGTTCCACGACACGGTAGGCACGGCCGCCCAGGTGGGCGCGGCGGTTCCCGGCTCTGCTCCCGGGTACTCGTCGCTCACAGCTTCGCTCTCCTCGCCCCACTCCGGCACCCCTCATGCACCGGCGCTCGCCGCGAGCGCGCTCGATGCACTGTGGACCGGTCGCGAAGGGAGGGTACGGCCTCCGACCCTCCCGACGCCACCGTCGCGGGGCGTGGCGCCGCCGAATCGTGTCTCAGATGGCGGTGCCGACCTTGACCTGAGGCTTGGGGTTGCGGATGAAGCGGAAGGAGATGCCCCGCATGATCGCGTAGAAGTACAGCCGGCCGAGCTTCTCGGTGGTGTCCGGGAACCGCTCCTTGATCAGCCGCTTCACGGTGCGGGAGAGCAGGTAGCTGTCGATCGCCGTGGCGATGAACATGACGCCGAAGAGCGCGTTGGCCGCGAAGTAGATGCTCGGGTTGAGGTTGCGGTTGAAGCCCACGAGCATCACGAGGAAGGTGGTGCCGAAGAACCAGGTGCCGATCGTGCGCCGCGAGTCGACGATGTCGCGCACGAGCCGCCGGACCGGGCCCTTGTCGCGGGCCAGCAGATAGCGCTCTTCGCCGTTGGCCATGCCCTCGCGCGCCTCGAGCCGCTCGGCCCGCATCCGCTCGCGCATGCGCTTGGCCGCCTCGCGCCGGTTGGCCGCCGGCGGCTCGGCGGCTCGGCGACCGGCGACGACCCGCTTCGGGGTGACCTTGCCGAGCTCGCGCTTCGACGGGGTGTGCCCCCTTGCGGCGATCTCGGATTCGGTGTCCTCGGCGGCGGGCACGGCTACGGTGTCGGGGTCTTCCGACTTTCGGCGAAACAGCGACGGCACGCCGTGAAGGGTAGCCCACTCGGGGCATGAACAGCAGCGCCGCCCGCGGAGCGGCGCCACGTCGATCGTGGCGCCGCCCGGAGCGGGTGTCAGCCGAGCTCGACGTGGGCGCCGAGGCCGTTGAGCTTGCCCTCGAAGTTCTCGTAGCCGCGCTGGATGAGCTTCACGCCGTAGACCCGGGAGGTGCCCTCGGCGGCGAGCGCCGCGATCAGGTGACTGAACCCGGCCCGCAGGTCGGGGATCACCAGGTCGGCGGCGTGCAGCTTCGCCGGGCCGGCGATCACGGCGGAGTGCATGAAGTTGCGCCGGCCGAAGCGGCAGGGGGTGCCGCCCAGACACTCCCGGTACGTCTGGATGGTGGCGCCCATCTGGTTGAGCGCGGCGGTGTAGCCGAGCCGCCGCTCGTAGACCGTCTCGTGGACGATCGACAGGCCGCGAGCCTGCGTCAGCGCCACGACCATCGGCTGCTGCCAGTCGGTCATGAAGCCGGGGTGGACGTCGGTCTCCATGGCGACGGCCTTGAGCTCGCCGCCCGGGTGCCAGAACCGGATGCCGCCCTCGCCCGGGGTGTCGTCGATCTCGAACGCGCCGCCGACCGAGGTGAACAGGTTGAGAAACGTCATCATGTCGGCCTGCCGGGCACCCTTGACGAACACGTCGCCGCGGGTGGCCAGGGCGGCGGCGGCCCAGCTCGCCGCCTCGATCCGGTCGGGGATCGGCCGGTGGCTGTAGCCGGTCAGGCGGGGCACACCCTGGATCTCGATGACCCGGTCGGTGTGCACCTTGATGATCGCGCCCATCTTCTGCAGCACGCAGATCAGGTCGATGATCTCCGGCTCGACGGCCGCGTTGCGCAGCTCGGTGACGCCCTCGGCCCGCACCGCGGTCAACAGGATCTGCTCGGTGGCGCCCACGCTGGGGTAGGGCAGCTCCAGCTTGGCGCCGTGCAACCCGTCGGGGGCGGTGATGTCCATGCCCTTCTCGGACTTGTCCACCACGGCGCCGAACTCGCGCAGCGCCTGGATGTGGAAGTCGATCGGCCGGCCGCCGATGTTGCAGCCGCCCAGGTCGGGGATGAACGCGTGGCCGAGCCGGTGCAGCAGTGGCCCGCAGAACAGGATCGGGATGCGGCTGGAGCCGGCGTGGACGTTGATCTCGTCGACGTTGGCCGACTCGACGTTGGACGGGTCGAAGACGAGCTCGCCGTCGAGGGCGCCCCGGGTGACCCGGACGCCGTGGAGCTCGAGCAGGCCGGTGACCACCTCGACGTCGCGGATCGCGGGGACGTCGTAGAGCCGGCTCGGGGTCTCGCCGAGCAGCGCGGCGACCATCGCCTTGGAGACGAGGTTCTTGGCACCGCGCACGCGCAGCTCACCGTTCAGCGGCGTGCCGCCGTGGACGGTGAGGACGTCGCCGACGTCGTAGTTGGTCACGGAACCCCTCCTGCAGGCAGGAACAAAGGAAGCAGATGCTGACGCAGCGTGAGGCCGAGGTGCGGGACGCACTGCATCGCCGCGCAGCATATCCACATGTACTGCATGGCGAAGCGGTCCGCACGCCGGGGATGGCACGAAGACAGGACTCCGACAGGGATCACCACACAGGGTGACGGAGCGTCTCCTCACGGCGGCATGACCCGCGGAATGAACCGCCCGCGGAAGCGACGAGGCTCACGCGGGCGGCGATCCGGTGGTGACGGTGCTTTACGGCAGGGCGAGCATCCGGTCGAGCGCCACCCGCGCGTGGTGGGCGGTCTCCGCGTCGACCGTGATCTGGTTCGGCACCCGGCCGGCGGCGAGCTCCTCGAGCGCCCACACCAGGTGGGGCAGGTCGATGCGGTTCATCGTTGAGCAGTAGCAGACGTTGCGGTCCAGGAACATGATCTGCTTGTCGGGGTGGGCGTTCGCCAGGCGGCGGACCAGGTTGAGCTCGGTGCCGACGGCCCACGCGCTGCCGGCCGGGGCCGCCTCGATCGTCTTGATGATGTACTCCGTGGAGCCCACGTGGTCGGCGGCCGTGACGACCTCGTGCTTGCACTCGGGGTGGACCAGCACGTTGACCCCGGGCACCCGCTCGCGCACGTCGTGGACGCTGTCGAGGGTGAACCGGCCGTGCACCGAGCAGTGCCCGCGCCAGAGGATCATCTTCGCCCCGCGCAGTTGCCCGTCGGTGAGGCCGCCGCCCGGCTTGTGCGGGTCGTAGAGCACACAGTCGTCGAGCGACATGCCCATCTTGAGCACCGCGGTGTTGCGCCCGAGGTGCTGGTCGGGCAGGAAGAAGACCTTGGTGCCCTGCTCGAACGACCAGCGCAGGGCGGTCTCCGCGTTGGACGAGGTGCAGACCACACCGTCGTTGCGCCCGACGAAGCCCTTGATGTCGGCGGACGAGTTCATGTACGTCACCGGCACGATCTCCCCGGCGATCCCGAGCTCCGCGAACCGGTCCCAGGCCTTCTCCACCTGCACCAGGGCGGCCATGTCGGCCATGGAGCAGCCGGCGGCCAGGTCGGGCAGCACGACCCGCTGGCTGTCGGAGGTCAGGATGTCGGCGCTCTCGGCCATGAAGTGCACGCCGCAGAACACGATGAACTCGGCGCCGGGCCGGGCGGCGGCCTCGCGTGCGAGCTTGAAGGAATCGCCGGTCACGTCGGCGAACTGGATGACCTCGTCGCGCTGGTAGTGGTGGCCCAGCACGAAGACGCGGTCACCGAGGGCGGCCTTGGCCCGCGCGGCGCGCTCGACCAGGCCGGGGTCGCTCGGTGCGGGCAGGTCGCCGGGGCACTCGACACCCTTCTCGGTGTCGGGGTCGGCGCCGCGGCCGAGCAGCAGCAACGCGGTGGCGGTTGGCGAAGGTTCGACCCAGGTCACCCCTCGATGGTCCCATGCCCGGTAACGGCGGGCATTGTGACGTGCACAATGGCCGGATGCGTGTCCTGGTCTGCCCCGATAAATTCGCCGGCACCATTTCGGCGGTCTCGGCCGCGGAGGCGTTCGCCGAGGGGTGGCGCGCCGTGAAGCCGGACGATTCGGTGGTACTGCGGCCGCTGTCGGACGGCGGGCCGGGGTTCCTGGCGGTGCTGGCCGCCGCGCTGCCGTCGGCCGAGCTGCTCACCGTCCCGACCACCGACCCGCTGGGCCGGCCGGTCGAGGGCCACGTGCTGCTCGACGGCGACACCGCCTACGTGGAGAGTGCGGAGGCGTGCGGCCTGCACCTGCTCGCCCCGGGCGAACGTGATCCGAAACACACCACCAGCTTCGGCCTGGGCACGCTGCTGCTCGCCGCGGTGGAGGCCGGCGCGCGCACCGTCGTGGTCGGTCTCGGCGGCAGCGGTACGAACGACGCCGGCGCCGGCCTGCTGGCCGCACTCGGCGCGGCGCCGCTGGACGGGGCCGGGTACGCCCTGCCCTACGGCGGCGCGGCGCTGGCCGCCTGCGCGGCGCTGGGCGGCGTGCCCCGGCTGCGTGACGCCGTGCTGATCGCCGCGACCGACGTCGACAACCCGCTGATCGGCCTGCACGGCGCCAGCGCCATCTTCGGCCCGCAGAAGGGCGCCGGCCGGGAGGACGTGTTCCTGCTCGACGGCGCGCTGAGCCGCTTCGCGGGTGTGCTGGCCGCGCTGCCGACCGCCCCCGATGGCCTCGCCGACCTGCCCGGCGCGGGTGCGGCCGGCGGCCTGGGCGCCGCGCTGCTGGCGATGGGCGGGCGGATCGAGTCGGGCATCGGGCTGGTCCGGCGGCTCACCCGCCTGGACGGGGAACTGGATGCGGCCGGCCTGGTCGTCACCGGCGAGGGTTCGTTCGACGAGCAGTCGCTGCGCGGGAAGGTCGTGGCGGGTGTGGCGAGCGCCGCACGAGACCGCGGCGTGCCCTGCGTGGTCGTCGCCGGCCGGATCGCCGCGGGCCGCCGGGAGGCCGCCTCGATCGGCGTCACCGAGTCCCACTCACTGGTCGAGCACTTCCAGAGCGTCGAGGAAGCGCTCTCCCGACCCGCCGACGGCCTGCGTGCGCTCGGCGGACGCCTGGCCAGGCAGTGGAGCCGCTAGCAGAAACCGTGTCACTATGAGGAGGGAATGCCATCGGGAGTCGCGGTGTTGGCACCGGTGGAACTGTAGACATCACCGCAGGGAGCTTTGATCGTGACCGCTTCGCAGCTTGCCGAGCCCGTTCAGACGGACAACCCGGCCGGCATCGGCCTCACCACGGATGCCGCCCTCAAGGTGAAGGGCCTGCTCGAGCAGGAGGGCCGTGACGACCTCCGGCTGCGCGTCGCGGTGCAGCCCGGCGGTTGTTCCGGCCTGCGCTACCAGTTGTTCTTCGACGAGCGTTCGCTCGACGGGGACAAGGTCAGCACCTACGACGGCTTCGAGGTCGTCGTGGACCGCATGAGCGTGCCATACCTCACCGGTGCGACGATCGACTTCGCCGACCGCATCGACGCCCAGGGCTTCACCATCGACAACCCCAACGCGCAGGGCTCGTGCGCCTGCGGCGACTCGTTCCACTAGGCACCGGGAGTTCGATCAGGACTCATCACGCGAGCCGCTCCCCGGGATGAACGGGGGGCGGCTTTTGTGTGTCGGGCATCGGTAGGCTGTCTGGGCTGTCGTTCCTGTCGCCCCGACTCCCAGAGGTTTTCATGAAGATCGTCGTCACCGGCTCGATCGCGACCGATCACCTGATGCACTTCCCGGGCCGCTTCGCCGAGCAGCTCCTGGCCGACCAACTGCACAAGGTGTCGCTGTCGTTCCTGGTGGACGACCTCACCGTCCGGCGGGGTGGCGTCGCCGGAAACATCGCCTTCGGCATGGGTCTGCTGGGCCTGCGCCCGATCCTGGTCGGCGCGGTCGGCGCGGACTTCGCCGACTACCGTAGCTGGCTGACCCGGCACGGGGTCGACTGCGACTCGGTCTACATGAGCGAGATCGCCCACACCGCCCGGTTCGTGTGCACCACCGACGACGACATGAACCAGATCGCCTCCTTCTACGCGGGCGCCATGTCCGAGTCCCGCAACATCGAGCTGCACCCCGTCCACCAGCGGATCGGCGGCGTCGACCTGCTGCTGGTCAGCGCCAACGACCCGGTCGCCATGGTCCGGCACACCGAGGAGGCCCGTGAGCTGGGCATCCCGTTCGCCGCCGACTTCTCCCAGCAGATCGCCCGCATGTCCGGCGAGGAGATCCGCAAGCTCGTCGGCGGCGCGGCCTACCTGCTCACCAACGACTACGAGAAGGAGCTGCTCGAGTCGAAGGCCGGCCTCACCACCCAGGCGCTGCTCGACCAGGTCGGCATCCTGGTCACCACGCTGGGCAAGGACGGCGTCGTCATCCGGGGCCGGGAGGTCGACGGCGAGATCACCGTGCCGGTGATCAAGGGCGTCCAGGCCTACGACCCGACCGGCGTCGGCGACGGCTTCCGTGCCGGCTTCTTCGCCGCCCTGTCGTGGGGCCTGAGCCTGGAGCGGGCCGCCCAGGTCGGCTCGATGATCGCGGCGCTCGTCCTGGAGACGGTCGGCCCCCAGGAGTACTCCGTCGTGGCCGACGAGTTCACCAAGCGCATCTCCGAGTCGTACGGTGACCTGGCCGCCGAGGAGATCCGGGCACACCTGCCCGCCTGACGACCGGCTCGCTCTCCGCCGGGTCCGGGCGGTCGCCGCCGGACCCGGGCGGCGCGTTCCGGCGACTCCATGATCAGGCAAGGCTGCGAAGTTCGGCCGTGCGGTCGTCCGTCCACCCCGGTGTTGCGCTACGGGACGGTGACGCACAGTCGTGCGGGCGGTGGCTGTCGCTCATGATCGCCGCTGGACCCGGGACGGCGCGTTCCGGTCCGGGCGACTCCATGATCATGGGAAGGATGTGGCTATCGGGGCAGCCACATCTTTCCCATGATCATGGGATCGAGCGGCCTGGCGGCGGATTGCGGCGGCGTGGCAGCCTGGCGGCGGATTGCGGCGGAACGCGCGCCGACCGGTGCGCCCGGCGGCGACGGCCCGCGCCCGAATTGTCTGGATTGCCCGAGTTGGCACCGAGTCGTTGGGCTCGACTGCGCGATCATGAGACCGTGGCCGAGCCGCCCGACCGCGCTACTCGTGATCGCGCAGGCGGACGGTGTGCCGGTCTCCGTCGGTCGACACGAACGTGTGACCGCGCATCCGGCACCACGCCGGGATGTCGACGGCCGCCGCCGGGTCGTCGGCCAGCACCTCGATCACCGTGCCGGGTGGCTGCCCGCCGGCCAGCTTCGCCAGCATGATGACCGGCAGCGGGCAGCGCTTGCCGCGCGCGTCGACGACGAGCCTCACAGGCCCGCCACCCCCGCCTCCGCCCGCGCCGACCCGACGACCGACGGCAACACGGCGAGGAACCGGCGCACGTCCTCGCCCGACACGTCGCGGTGCAGCGACACCCGGACGTTGCCGTGGGTGAGCACGCCCATCGCGGCCAGGACGTGCGAGGGCCGGAGCGTGTCGGCGGTGCACGCCGAGCCCGACGACACGGCGAAGCCGGCCCGGTCGAGGGCGTGCAGCAGCACCTCGCCGTCGACGTAGAGACAGGAGAACGTGACGATGTGCGGCAGCCGCTCGTCCGGCTCGCCGACCACCTCCACGTCCGGCACGGTCGCCGCCACGGTCCGGCGGATCTCGTCGACCAGGGCGCGCTGCCGGGCCGACTCGACCGCCGCCTCGTCGATGACCGCTCGCAGCGACGCGGCCGCGGCCACGATCGCCGGCACGTCGACCGGGCCGTCCCACACCGGCTCCCAGCGGGTGCCCTTGCGCGCGGCGAGCACGCCGACACCGGCCGGCCCGCCCCACTTGCGGGCGCTGCCGGCCAGGAGGGACCAGCCCGTGGGCAGCGCCATCCGGCCGATCGACTGGGCGGCGTCGACCAGCAGCGGCACCCCCGCCTCGGCGCAGAGCCCGGCGGCGGCCTCCACGGGCTGGACCGTCCCAACCTCATGATTCGCGCTCTGAACCGCCGCCATGGCCACTTCCGGCGAATTCACCGCGGTTCGCAGGGCCTCGAGGTCGACGCGTCCGGTCACCGACACCGGCACGCCGACGGCGTCGTCGCCGGCCGCCTCGATGAGGGCGGAATGCTCCACGGCGGAATGTACGACGAGCCGCCGCCCGCGGGCCCGGCGGGTGCCGGCGACGGCGTGCCGCACCGCGTCGGCGCCGCCGGCGGTGAAATGCAGCTCATCAGGGCGCACGGCCAGGATCGCGGCGGTCGCCTCGCGAGCGGCGTCGAGGAGTTGCCGCGCCCTGCGGGCCTGCGTGTAGAGCTTGCCCGGATCGGCCCATCCCTCGTCCGCCGCGGCCAGAAACGCTTGCCGCGCAACGGGATGCGGGGGTGTGGCGGTGGCTGAGTCGAAGTAGACGCCCACGCGCGCAACGGTATCGCGAGCCGGACACGGCCACCCCAAGCCGGGCGGACCGCACATGGTCGAGTACGCTCGCCAGCGTTGGTGAGGCTTGCCGTGCGAAGCTACCGGAAGAAGCTCCGGGACCCGCCGCACGGCGCTGCTAAGGAGGCAGGAGCAGGTGGTCTCAAGAGGTTTGAGCCCCGCGCGCGCCGTTGGGCTCGCCGTCTCGGCCGTCGGGGTGACGACCCTGCTCGCCGGTTGCTCCATCGAGGACACGTTCCACGGGTTCGGATGGCCGAAGGGCATCACCGAGCAGGGTGACCGGATGTATGACCTGTGGATCGGGTCGGTCGTCGCGGCGCTCGCCGTCGGCGTCTTCGTCTGGGGCCTGATCTTCTGGTGCGTGGTGCGCTACCGGAAGCGGGGCGACGAGCTGCCGCCGCAGACGCGCTACAACATGCCGTTCGAGATCCTCTACACGGTGGCGCCGTTCGTGGTCATCGCCGTGCTGTTCTTTTACACCGCGATCATCCAGACCGACGTGGACCGCCTGTCGAAGAACCCGGACGTCCGCGTCGAGGTGATCGCCTCGAAGTGGAACTGGCAGTTCGTCCACAGCGACAGCAAGGGGCCGGCCGGCAACCCGATCACCGAGGTCGGCGCCGACGACTACATCCCGATCCTGGTGCTGCCGGCGGGCAAGTCGGTGCAGTTCAGGGAGAACTCGAAAGACGTCATCCACTCGTTCTGGGTGCCGGACATCCTGTTCAAGCGGGACGTCATCCCCGGTGTGGAGAACAAGTTCGAGATCCGGCTCAAGGACAACGCGCAGGGCGCGTACGTCGGCCGGTGCGCGGAGCTGTGCGGCACGTATCACTCGATGATGAACTTCGAGATGCGGGTCGTCACGCCGGCGCAGTACCAGCAGTACCTGGAGCTGCGCACGGCCGGTCGGAGCACGCCCGAGGCGCTCGCACAGTTGGGCTTCCCGAACAACGGCTACGCGACGACGACCCACCCGTTCGACACCGACCGCACCAAGCGGTCCTCGAGCTGAGAAAGGGCGAACGGCGATGAAGTCTGAAGGGCGTCTTTTCTTCGTCCTCGCGGTGTTCCTGTTCGCGATGGCGGCCCTTTACGCCTGGTGGACCGACGTGGCGTCGCCCGAGCAGGCCGGGCACCGTGGCATCGAGTGGATCGGCGTCGTCGCGCTGATCCTGTCGGGCCTGCTGCTGACGATGGTCGGCAGCGCGCTGTGGATGATCTCGCGGCGCATCGAGCCGCGTCCGGAGGACCGGGCCGACGCGGAGATCGCCGAGGGCGCCGGTGACCTGGGCTTCTTCAGCCCGGGCAGCTACTGGCCGTTCGGCCTGGCGCTCTCCGCGATGATCGCGAGCCTGGGCCTCGGCTTCAATCAGTGGTGGCTGGTGGCGGTCGGCCTGCTGGCGGTGCTGGTCGCCACGTGCGGCCTGATGTTCGAGTACTACACCGGTTCCCGCCGGGGCGCCGAGCACTAGGCGTGACCTGGGAAAAGGGGGCCTCTCGGGGCCCCCTTTCCGCACGTTCTCATCGATCGCCGCGGGCGGCCTTGACGGCGGCGAGTTCGCCGCGTTCCTTGAGGTCGGCGGCGCGCTGCAACTGGGCGTCGCTCAGCACGACGTCGCCGAACGCGACGACGGCCTGGTAGTAGGTCCACGCGAGGCTGGTGCAGGCCGGCCGCACGAACCTGTTGTAGGCCGCGCACCTGGCCTTGAGGTCGTGGTAGAAGCTGTCGTCGACGCGGCCCTTGTTCGCCGGGAACCGGCCGATCGCCTTGTAGTTGCGGTAGCCGAAGTCGTGGCGCTGGCAGGGGAGCCGGAAGTCGAAGCCGAGCGGCTGGTCGGGGCTGGTCGAGCAGGAGTCGGTGGACCAGTCGAAGCCGTACGCGGCCCATGCGCCCTGGTTCCGCCGGGCGGCGTTCCAGGCGCTGAAGCTGGTGGCGGTGGGCTGTGACCAGCTCGACATCACGGCGGGCTTGTCGGCGGGGGCGGCCGCCGCCGCGGGAGCCGCGGCGAGACCGAGGGTCAGGAACAGGACGGCGACGGGGACGCCGAGGCGCCGGAACTTCATGGGCACACACCTCTGGTCGGGTGCCGGAAGGAGGTGCCAAGGATTGTCCAGGGTCTATATGAGATGCCGGAGTGCTTTGCGCTGAGCGGTACCAGCCGGGAGCTGAACGGTCGTTCAGGCCGCTCGGCGCAGGAGCACCCGGGAGCGCCGGTCCATCAGCAGGATCACCGGCGCGACCACGATCGCCTCGCCGCACGCCGTGCAGGCCCGGTCCGGACACGTCGCACGAGGGTGGTCGGTGCAGACGGGCTTCTCGAAGAGTCGCAGCCGGTCGCAGGTGTCGCAGTGGAGCTCCATGACCGTCACCGTGCCACCGCCGTCGCCGGCCGCGGAGGATTTGCCGACGGCGTGTCGGGTCACGGTTTGGCCGTCGTTCTCGGCGGCACGAAGGCCTCGGCGGTCACGCTCGGGGTCGTGTACTCCAGGACGAGCCGGGTGGCCTTCCCGCCGTCCGTGGTGCCCTCGAAGTAGGCGAGCAGGCCCGCCGGATTGATGCAGGCCGTCTCGGTGCGCAGCCCGGTCGCCGCCACCGACACGCACTGGGCGTCGCCACGCTTCGAGGTGCCGGTCCGCACCCCCTCGCCGTTCGCGATGGTCGCCAGCCGCCCCAGGGCCGCCTCGGGGGCCAGGAACTCGCCCCCGAAAGCCTCGCTGATCGTCTTCGCCTGCGACGGGGACATGGAGTCCACCCCCGGCCCTTCCTGGCAGCTCACGGACGGCTGAGCGGCCTTCTTGCCCTTGGCGGGCGACGGGGCGGGTGCCGTGTGACACAGATACGTGCCGTCGGGGGTCGAGATGTACGTCACCCCGCCGCTCCGGTACGCCCGGCGGGGCGACGACTGGGACACGATCACGACCACGCCGGAGGTGGTGGTGTACTGCATCGTGGCGTCCGTCTCCAGCCCCAGCACCAGGCGGGAGGCGAACTGGTCGACCAGTTCGAGCGCCGGGTTGGCCGGCTGGGCCTGGTGCTTCGGCGGCGTGTCGCACGACTTCGCCATCATGCCGGCGAAGCCGAGCGTCAGCGCGCCGGCGATGATCGCGGAGAGCAGCGCCTTCTTGGGGTTGTTGCGCGGCGTTTCGGACACGTTGAACCAACGGCGCTGAGACGCCGGTGGTTATGCGGTCCGCGGTGCGGCGCTACGCGGCCTTGAACGCGGCCCAGCGCTCGATCAGCGCCGTCGCCGCGCCCGAGTCGACGGCCGCGGCGGCCTTCTCGACGCCGGCGCGCACCTGGTCGTGCAGGTCGTCCAGCGAGAACCCGGCGCGGGCGGCGATGGCCGCGCCCGCGTTGAGCAGCACCGCGTCGCGCACCGGCCCGGGCTCGCCGGCGAACATCCGCCGGGCCACGCCGGCGTTGTGTGCCGCGTCACCGCCGCGCAGGTCGCCGGGTGCGGAGCGGGGCAGGCCGAGGTCGACGGCGTCGATCACGGTCTCGGTGACCATGTTGCCGGTCACGGCCCAGACCCGGGTCGGTGCCGCCGTCGTGAACTCGTCGAGGCCGTCCTCGCCGCGCACGAGGAGCACCGAGAAACCGCGCCTGCCCAGTACATCCGCCATCACCGGAGCCATGCGGGCGTCGAAGCAGCCGATAGTGGCCGCGCTGGGCTGCGCCGGGTTGGTCAGCGGGCCCAGGAAGTTGAACACCGTCGGCACGCCCATCTCACGGCGCGGCACGCCGGCGTGGCGCATGCCCGGGTGGAACCGGGCCGCGAAACAGAAGCCGATGCCCACCTCGGTGACGCACCGGGCGACGTCCTCCGGGCCCAGGTCGATCGTGACGCCGAGGCTCTCCAGCACGTCGGCGGCGCCGGCCGAGGAGGAGGCGGCCCGGTTGCCGTGCTTGACGACCGGCACGCCGGCGGCGGCGGTCACCACGGCCGCCATCGTCGAGATGTTGACCGTGTTGGCCCGGTCGCCACCGGTGCCGACGATGTCCACGGCGGCGTGCCGCTGCTCGTCGGAGAGCGGCACCCGCGGCGTGGTGGCCAGCATCAGCTCCGCGCACCCGGCCACCTCGGCGGAGGTCTCACCCTTGGCCCGCAGCGCGATCACGAAGGCCGCGGTCTGCACGGGGGTGGCCTCACCGGCCATGATCTCGCCCATCGCCCACCGCGTGTCCTCGGCGGACAGGTCCTCGCCGCGGAGCAGGGCGCTGAGCAGCAGTGGCCAGGTGCGGTCGCCCATGGCGCCTCCAGTGCGGGGGAGAGAGTCTACTGGCGGATGGCGGGGTATGCGCGGAGCAGGCCGGCGACGGTCTCGCCGGTGGTCACCGGGTCCAGCGGATACATGATCGTGCCCTCGACGCGGGCGTAGGACGCCAGCCAGCGGTCGGCCGCCCGAGCGATCGCCAGCACGACCGGCGGCGCGCCCGCGATCTCGTCCTTGAGCTGCCGGGCGATGCCCAGACCGCCGCCGGGGGTGGCCTCACCGTCGAGCACCAGCAGGTCGATGTCGGTGTCGTCGACCAGCTTGACGACCTCGGCGTAGGTGGAGGCGTCGACGAACCGCACCGACAGGTCGGCCGCCGGGCGGGTGCCGATGGCCAGCCGCATCCGGTCGCGGACCTCGGGATCGTCGCTGTACAGCAGGACGGTGTGCTGGGTCATGTGCGCGCTGCTCCTCGTGTGGCGGGTGCCTCCGGGATCGTACCGTCCGCCGCCATCGGGATGCCGGTGCGGGCGGACCACTCCGCCTCCTCGCGCCGCTGCCGCTCCTCGCGGTCGAGCTGCCGGTCGACGCGCTTCGCCTCGCGGTCGGACTGGCGCATCCACTGCACGACCAGGACCGCGAGCATGGTCACGGAGACGATCTCGCCGCCGGCCCACAGGATGCCGCCGGCCACGACCTGGTCCCCGGCCGGGTCGGTCCAGCCCAGGCGCAGCGACGGGTACCAGTCGCCGCCGAGCAGGTCCTTGCTCTGCATGATCGTCAGCCCGAGCACCGTGTGGAACGGCGTCGACAGGAACATCAGCAGCGCCCGGGCCGGGTACGGCCACCGGCCGGGCAGCGGGTCGAGGCCGATCAGCGGCCAGAAGAACAGGCAGCCGACGGCGATGAAGTGCGCGTGGGTCAGCTCGTGGATCCACGCGTGGCGCATGGTCAGCTCGTACAGATTCGTGAAATAGAGCACGAACGGCGTGACCACGAACATGCCGAACGCCACCAGTGGGAAGGCCATCACGCGCGCCACGCGTGAGTGCACGACGGCCAGCAGCGTCCGGCGGCCGCGCCCGGGCAGGGTGCGCAGGGCCAGGGTGACCGGCGCGCCCAGGGCCAGGAAGATCGGCGCGATCATGGACAGCATCATGTGCTGGATCATGTGGACCGACAGCAGCGTCGTATCGTACCGCTCGATCCCGGTCATGGTGACCGCGGCGATGGATCCGAGGCCGGGGAGCAGGAAGAGCACGGTCCGTGCAACCGGCCACGTGTCGCCGCGTTTGCGCAGCTTGAGCACGCCGGCGAGGTAGAGGCCGGCGGCGGTGAGGAGCACCAGCGTCAGCCACGAGACGTGGAACGATCCGAGGATCGTCGACGCCGACGGAGGGCCTGGTTCAGCAGCGTGGAGCACGTCCCCAGACTATGCCGACGCACGAATCGTCCGTGTCTGGTGGACCCCGTGCAAGAGTGGTGATGATCGGGGGGCAATAATGACGGCGTGACTGCGGCCCCAGCGATTGCCAAGAGCCAGATCCACTCACTGACCAGGCCCAACATGGTCAGTGTCGGAACGATCGTGTGGCTCTCCAGCGAACTGATGTTCTTCGCGGCACTGTTCGCGATGTACTTCTCCATCCGCGCCGCCGCGCCGGAGCTGTGGGAGAAGCACACCGAAGTGCTGAACATCCCCTATGCCCTGACCTTCACGCTGATCCTCGTGGCGTCGTCGATCACCTGCCAGATCGGCGTGTTCCGCGCCGAGCGCGGTGACGTGCACGGCCTGCGGCGGTGGTTCGCGCTGACCTTCGTCATGGGCCTGATCTTCGTCCTCGGCCAGGTCAACGAGTACCGGACCCTGGTGCACGAGGATGTCAAGATCAACGGCGACGGCTACGGGTCGATGTTCTACCTGACGACGGGCTTCCACGGCCTGCACGTCACCGGCGGTCTGATCGCCTTCATCATCTACCTCATCCGCACGACCATGGGCCGGTTCACACCCGCCCAGGCGACCTCGGCGATCGTCGTGTCGTACTACTGGCACTTCGTCGACGTGGTCTGGATCGCGCTGTTCGCGATGATCTACTTCCTGCAGTAGAGGTTCGGGCCGCGTCACGCATCCGGGACCACCACTTCTGAGACGACATAGGTGATGACGACAAAGGTGAGGCCATGACTTCTGAGCAGAGCAAGCGGCCGCTTGCCCGGCTGGTGCCGGGTGGCGCGCGCGCGGCGAGGAGCAAGCTGCGCCGGCGGTTGTCGGCGGCCGTGCGCCTGGTCGCCGCACTCACCCTCGTCGGCGGCCTCTACAGCGCATACGCCCCAGGCGTCGGCCGGGCCGAGGAACAGCCGGCGCTGTCGGAGTCGGCGGCCCGGGGCAAGGCGCTCTATGAACAGAGCTGCATCACCTGCCACGGCCGCAACGCGCAGGGTGTGCAGGACCGCGGCCCGAGCCTGATCGGCGTCGGTTCCGCGGCGGTCGAGTTCCAGGTCAACACCGGCCGCATGCCGCTGGCCCGCCAGGAGGCGCAGGCCGAGCGCAAGCAGCCGCAGTTCACCGACAAGCAGGCGGCCGACATCGGCGCCTACATCCAGGAGCTGGGTGGCGGTCCGCAGTTGCCGGACGCCCGCACCCTCGACGAGGATGTGAAGAAGGCCACCGCGAACAGCAAGACCCTCGCCCACGGCGGTGAGCTCTACCGGGTCAACTGCTCGTCCTGCCACGCGTTCTCCACCGGCGGTGGCGCGCTCTCGTCGGGTAAGTTCGCCCCGACGCTGCAGCACGCGACCAACCGGGACATCTACGCGGCGATGCTCACCGGCCCGCAGAACATGCCGGTGTTCGGCAACAACCAGCTCAGCCCCGACGACAAGGCCGCGATCATCGCGTACATCCAGGACGTGAACAAGAACGAGGCGGCCACGCCGGGCGGCTGGGGCATCGGTCGTTACGGCCCCGTTACCGAGGGACTCGTCATCTTCCTGGTCGGTATCGCGGCGCTCGTGTTCGCCACGCTGTGGATTGCAGGGAAGTCATGACCACCCAAACTTCTCACTCCGCTACTGAGGAAGAGTTCGACGCGAGCGATCCTCACCTGACCCGGTTCGACCTGGTCAGGGAGGGTGCCCGGCGGGACGGTGTGGAGATCGTCCACTACGCGCCGCGGTTCCCGGTCCCGGGCACCCGCGCGGAGCGGCGCATCGAGCGCGTCCTGGCGTTGCTGTTCCTGCTCACCGGCCTGATGGCGACCGCGTTCGTGGTCGCGTACATCGCCTGGCCGTGGAAGTACGGGCACGGCGACTCGACGTACCGCGCGCTCTACCCGTACTACACCCCGGTCCTCGGCGCGACGCTCGGCCTGGCCCTGCTGACGCTGGGCATCGGCATCGTCACGTGGTCGAAGAAGCTCCTCCCCGAGGAGGTCTCGGTCCAGGAACGCCACGACGGCCCGTCCGACGCGGTCGAGCAGAAGCTCACCGCCGCGACGATCCTCAACATGGGCGACGAGCTGGGCCTCAAGCGGCGCAAGTTCGTCGGCCTGGCGTTCCTCGCCGGTGCGGCGCCGCTCGGCGCGGTCGCCGGTGGCCTGCTGGTCGGGTCGCTGATCAAGGCGCCGGAGCAGAACGGTGAGAACGTCTACTTCACCACCGGCTTCGACCCGAAGAACAACGACGGCAAGCCGGTCCGGCTGACGCACGAGGACGGCACCCCGATCCGCCCGGCCGACGTCAGCGTCGGCGGCCAGATCACCGTCTACCCCGGCATCCCCGGTGGCGCCACCAACAAGTGGGCCGACTCGCCGACCCTGCTGATCCACCTCCGCGAAGCGGACGCCGCCGCGACGCTGGCGAACGCCAAGGAGGTCAACAAGGGCTCGCAGTGGGAGAACTTCGTCGCCTACTCGAAGATCTGCACCCACGCGGGCTGCCCGGCGAGCCTCTACGAGCAGCAGACCAACCGCCTGCTGTGCCCGTGTCACCAGTCGCAGTTCCAGATCACCGACAATGCGCGACCGGTGTTCGGCCCGGCCAGCCGGGCATTGCCTCAGTTGCCCATCACCGTGGACGATGAGGGTTACTTCGTGGCGACCTCTGACTACAAGGTCGCGGTCGGACCGGCATTTTGGGAGCGGCCATGAAACGGCGGAAGATCGACCTTCGGGCCATGCCGGCCAACTCCGCGAAGGCCATCGACGAGCGGTTCCAGGCGTCCACCCCGCTGCGCCGCCTCTTCAACAAGGTCTTCCCGGACCACTGGTCCTTCCTGCTGGGCGAGATCGCGCTCTACTCGTTCGTCGTCCTGCTGCTCAGCGGCATCTTCCTGGCGCTGTTCTTCGACCCGTCGTTGAAGGAGACCGTCTACAACGGCAGCTACACGCCGTTGCGCGGCGTCGAGATGTCCAACGCGTACAACACCGCGCTGCACATCTCGTTCGACGTCCGCGGTGGTCTCTTCATGCGGCAGATGCACCACTGGGCGGCGCTGCTGTTCATGGCCGCGATCGTGGTGCACATGTTCCGGGTGTTCTTCACCGGCGCGTTCCGCAAGCCGCGCGAGACCAACTGGATCGTCGGTGTCCTGCTGTTCTGGATGGGCTTCCTCGAGGGCTTCGGCGGCTACTCGCTGCCCGACGACGCGCTGTCCGGCACCGGCCTGCGCATCGCGAGCGCCATCATGCTGTCGATCCCGGTCGTCGGCACCTGGGTGACCACCTCGCTGTTCGGGGGTGAGTTCCCGGGCGAGGTGATCCTCGACCGGCTCTACATCGTGCACGTGCTGCTCGTCCCGGGCGCGCTGCTGGCGCTCATCAGCGTCCACATGGGCCTGCTGGTGAAGCAGAAGCACACGCAGTGGCCCGGCCCCGGCCGGACCAACACCAACGTGGTCGGCGTGCGGATGTTCCCGGGCTTCGCGGCCAAGGCCGGCGGCTTCTTCATGATCGTGTTCGCCATGATCGCCGCCCTGGCGGGGCTGTTCCAGATCAACCCGATCTGGCTGTTCGGCCCGTACAAGGCCGCGGTGGTCTCGGCGGCGAGCCAGCCCGACTGGTACGTCATGTTCCTCGACGGCTCGACCCGCCTCTTCCCGGCCTGGGAGATCAGGTTCGACTTCTTCTACGGTGACGGCTACACCATTCCGCCGATCTTCTGGCCGACGGTGGTGCTGCCAGGCATCCTGACGATGTTGCCGATCTTCTATCCGTTCATCGAGGCGAGATTCTCGAAGGACCGGGGGATCCACAACCTGCTCGAGCGCCCCCGGGACAACCCGTTCCGCACGGCCCTCGGCGCGATGGCGATCGCGTTCTACGTGGTCCTGCTGCTCTCGGGCGGCAACGACGTCCTCGCCGACAAGTACCACATCAGCCTCAACGCGATGACGTGGGCGGGCCGCATCGGCATCCTGGTGCTGCCGCCGCTGGCCTACTACGTGGCGTACCGGATCGCGCTCGGCCTCCAGCAGCACGACCGCGAGGTGCTGGCCCACGGCGTGGAGACGGGCATCATCCGCCGCCTGCCGGACGGGCGCTTCGTCGAGGTCCACCAGCCGCTGCCGCTGCCGTCGGGCAACGGTCACGGCGAGGACGGCCACCACGGCCTGGAATACGGGGGCTGGGTCGTCCCGAAGAAGATGAACCGCATCGGTGCCCTGGCGCCGACGGTGAAGGGCTTCTTCTACCCGATCGAGAAGCCGGCCCCGGCGCCGAGACCCGCCAAGCGGCAGGTCGAGGAGCCGTCGGACCGCGAGGAGATCACGACGGGTCACTAGATCCGTGTGTGTCAGAGGCCCCCGGGTGAACCCCGGGGGCCTCTTCGCGTCATCCCACGCTCGTGGAAATGCCGCCGCCGGGGCGCGGAGCCGCCTGGTCAAGCCGTGCGGTCGTCGGTCCACCTCGGTGTTGCGCTACGGGACGGTGACGCACGGTCGTGCGGGCGGCGTCTGGTCGCTCGTGGTCGTCGCTGGAACCGGGCCGGCGTGTTCCGGGCCGGGCGACGCCTTGGACATTTAAGCGGCTGGGGGTGATTTTGGTTGCGGGTTGCAACAGGGACGGCTGTCTTGGCATGATCCAGACCGACCAAGATCAGGAAATCCAAAACAGCCGTCGGAGATCATTATGCCGCACCCGATGAGTGTCGTGGCGTGCGACCCGGACCACGAGTTGCGGGTGCTGGCCGAGTTCCGGGACGGGGTGTACCGCTGTTTCGGCCGGTGGGCGGACACGTTGTTCGAGTTGGTCGACGCCCTCGCCGGGAGCACGCGGCCGATCCGGTCGGTGGCGGAGTTGATGTTCGAGCCGGTGCTGCGGCGGGGTTGGGGCAGCTTGTACCAGGCGCTGGAGCGTGGTGCGGTGGATGTGGTCGCGGCGCGGGCGTTGCTGGCCCGGCATGTGCGCCCGGCCGGTGTGTTGATGTTCGCCGTGGATGTGTCGAAGTTCCCGCGGCCGGACACCCGCTATGTGCCGGACGTGGGGATGCAGTACGCCGCCGAACGTGACAGCGCCGGTGGGACGCCGGTGGTGCCGGGCTGGGCGGTGCAGTGGTTGTGTCAGGTCGGACTGGGCGCGGCCGGTGACCCGAAGCGGTCCTGGGTCGTGCCGATGGACCTGCGTCGGGTCGGCACCGCCGACAACGCCAACGATCTGGCCGCCGCGCAGATCGCCGACCTGGCCGCCCAACTGCGGGCCGGTAAGGTGCCCGGGATTCCGCTGTTCCTGCACGATGTTGGCTGATGTGGGCTGCTGCCCGATCTACCTGACCCAGCACCTGCCCGAGGGCGTGCAGGTCCTGGTCCGGCTGCGCGGCGACCGGGTCTTCTTCGCCCCGCCCCCGCCGCGGGAGCCGGGCACGCCCGGCCGGCCCCGCAAACACGGCGCCCGGTTCGCCCTCGACGAACCCGATACCTGGGGCCCGCCCGACGCCGAACAGATCATCACCCACGACAACAACAACGACGACGGTGGCGGCGGTGGCGGTGGCGGTGGCGGCGGTGGCGGTGGCGGTGGCGGTGGCGGCATCGTATGGACCCGGGCCTGGCACGCTAAGCATCCCGAGCCCCGGCAGCGCCGCAAATGGCAAGGCACCGGCATCGTCGAGGGCACCCTGATCCGGCGGGAGCAGACCACCCGCACCGGACACACCCAGGTGTGGTGGCTATGGTGGGCCGGCCCCGCCGACGCGTTCGACCTGACCGTGCTCGCCGACGCCTACCGGCACCGGTTCACCATCGAGCACAGCTTCCGGTTCAAGAAGCAGGACCTGCACTGGACCGGGCACACCCCGATCGACCCCGCCCAGGCCGAACGATGGAGCTGGCTGGTCGCCTTCGCCTACACCCAACTCCACCTGGCCAGAACCCTCGCCACCGATCACCGCCTGCCCTGGGAACAACGCTGCCCACCCGAGCACCTCAGCCCCCGCCGCGTCCGCCGGGTATTTCGGCTCATTACCGCGAACCTGCCCACCCCGGCCAACCCGCCGAAACCCTCCCGGCCCGGCACCGGCCGCCCGAAGGGATCGACCAACAAACATGCCCGGACCCGCCAACCAGTGATCAAGAAGGGCCGACCCGCCAACACCGGCCACCCCAAACGCCGAAACCCCAACACCAAGACCAAACAACAACCTTAAATCCTCAGGACGCCATGATCATGGGAAAGATCTGGCTATCGGGGCAGCCAGATCTTTCCCATGATCATGGACCCTGGGCGGCATGGCGGCGGACTGCGGCGGAACGCGCGCCGGTCGGTCCCGCGGTCCAGATGCTCCTGCGACGGCTCCATATGACCGTAGGGTAGAGGTAGGAGGTTACCCATTGGTAAGAAGTGTGACCACCGCTACTGTGCAGACCGTGAAGCCAATCGATCTATCGCACCTGCGCCTACCCGGTGCCCCCACCATCAGCCCCGACGGCAGGATCGCCGTCGTCTCGGTCACGCGCCTCGAGTTCGCGGCTGACACGTACACCTCCCAGCTCTGGCTCCTCGCCACCGACGGCTCGCGGGAACCGGTCCAGCTCACCTACGGGTGGCACGACAGCGCGCCGCGCATCTCGCCGGACGGGCGCTGGCTCGCGTTCCTGCGGGCGACGAAGGACAAGGGCAGCCGCGCCGGCGGGGACAAGGCCGAGCACGACAGCGCGCCGCAACTATGCGTCATGCCGCTCGGCGGGGGTGAGGCCCGCCGGCTCACCGACCGGCCGCTCGGCGTGGGAGCGCCGGTCTGGTCGCCCGACGCTTCCCGGCTGGCGTTTTCCGCTCGGGTGCCGGCTGAGGGGCGCTACGGCACCGGCAAGACCGCGGACGGCGAGCAGATCGGGCCCGACGGCGAGCCGCCACGGCGGATCACCAAGCTGTTCCACCGGGTCGACGGGCTCGGCTTCCTGCACGACCGGCCGGCGCACCTGTTCGTCACCACGCTCGACGGCGCGACCGAGCAGCTCACCGATGGCGAGCGCAGTCACGGCGACCCGCGGTGGAGCCCGGACGGGGAGTGGCTCACGTTCGTCTCCGAGCAGCACGAGACCTGGGCCGACGACGTCGCCGCGGACGTGTGCGTCGTCCGCACCGACGGCACCGGGCTGCGTGTGCTCACCGACACCACCCTCTCGCCCGGGATGCCGCATTTCACGCCCGACGGCAGGAGCGTGGTGTTCACCGGCTACCCGGCCGGGGAGGGCCGGGTCGACTCGGTGATCCGGCACGAGTCGCTGTGGTCGGTCCCGGCCGGCGGCGGCGCGGTCACCCAGTTGCTCGACAACGAGACGTACCAGCTTTCCTCGCCGAGCGGGTACATCGACGTCACCGACGCCGGGGTGCTGTTCCCGAACGAGCACCGCGGGGCCGTACAACTCCTGCTCGTGCCCTTCGAGGGCGGGACGCCCGAGCTCCTTGTCGACGGGGAACGGCAGGTCACCGGGTTCGCGTCGGCGGCCGGCACCCTCGTGACGACGATCGCCGGTCCGGCGGACTGGGGTGAGGTGTACGCGGGGGAGCGCCGCCTGACGAACTTCAGCGCCGGCTTCCCGGTGCTGGAGCAGGTGGAGTTGACGGCGACCACCCCCGACGGGTATCCGGTGCACGGCTGGGTCGTCCGTCCCGAGGGTGCGGGCCCGCACCCGGTCCTGCTGATGATCCATGGCGGACCCTTCACGCAGTACGGCTGGCGGCTCTTCGACGAGGCCCAGGTCTACGCCGGCGCCGGTTATGCCGTGGTGTACGGCAACCCGCGCGGCTCGTCGGGCTACGGTGAGGCGCACGGCCGGGCGGTGCGCGGCAACGTCGGCGAGGTGTCGGCCGTCGACCTGATCGCGCTGCTCGACGCCGCCCTGAAGGCGCCGGACCTCGACGGCTCGCGGGTCGGTGTCCTGGGCGGCTCGCACGGCGGGTTCATGACAACCTGGCTGGCGGCGCACCACGGCGACCGCTTCAAGGCGGCGATCTCGGAGCGTGCGGTCAACGCGATCGACAGCTTCACCGGCTCGTCCGACATCGGCTGGTACTTCGCCGACTCGCTCTACGGCGCGGAGGGCGGCTCACTGGAGGCGCAGAGCCCGCTGACCTACGCGGATCGCATCGAGATCCCGATGCTCATCATCCACTCCGAGCAGGACTGGCGCTGCCCCGTGGAGCAGGCCCAGCGCCTGTTCGTGGCCCTGAAGCGCCGCGGCGGGACGGTGGAGTTCCTGCTCTTCCCGGGCGAGGGCCACGAACTGTCGAGGACCGGCCGCCCGTCCCACCGGGTGGCCCGTTTCGACGCGATCCTGGACTGGTTCGCCCGCCACCTCTGATCCCGTGGCCCCGTCCCCATCACGCCGTCGATCTTGCAGTTGTGGTGCCGCGAAACTCCCAAGATGTCCGGGTTGTCGGGCACCACAACTGCAAGATCAACGGGTTACGCGGCGAGCAGCTCGGCGATCTGGACCGCGTTGAGCGCCGCGCCCTTGCGGAGGTTGTCGTTCGAGACGAACAAGGACAGGCCGTGCTCGACCGTCTCGTCCACGCGGATCCGGCCCACGAACGACGGGTCGGCGCCCGCGGCCCGCAGCGGCGTCGGCACGTCGGTCAGCACGACACCCGGAGCGGCCGACAGCAGCTCACGCGCCCGCTCGACGGGGAGCGGCCGGGCGAACCGCGCGTTGACCTGCAATGAGTGGCCGGTGAAGACCGGCACCCGCACGCAGGTGCCGGAGACGCGAAGGTCCGGGATCTCCAGGATCTTGCGACTCTCGTTGCGCAGCTTCTGCTCCTCGTCGGTCTCGAAGGAGCCGTCGTCGACGATCGAGCCGGCCAGCGGCAGCACGTTGAAGGCGATCGGCTGGGCGAACTGCTTCGGCTCCGGGAACTCGACCGCCGAGCCGTCGAACGTGAGCGCCGTGGCGCCGTCGGCGACCTTGCGGACCTGCTCGTCCAACTCGGCGACGCCGCTCAGGCCGGCACCCGACACCGCCTGGTAGGTCGCCGTGACGAGCGCCACGAGCTGAGCCTCGTCGTGCAGCGGGCGCAGGACCGGCATGGCGGCCATGGTGGTGCAGTTGGGGTTGGCGATGATGCCCTTCGGTCGGTCGGCCGCGGCGTGCGGGTTGACCTCGGCGACCACCAGCGGCACGTCGGGATCCATGCGCCAGGCCGAGGAGTTGTCGATGACGACGGCGCCGGCGGCGGCCACCTTCGGCGCCAGCTCCTTCGACGTGCCCTTGCCCGCGGAGAACAGGACGATGTCGAGCCCGGTGTAGTCCGCGGTCGCCGCGTCCTCCACCGTGATCTGCTTGCCCTGCCAGTCGATCGGCCGTCCGGCGGAGCGGGCGGACGCGAACAGGCGCAACTCGTCTACGGGAAACTGCCGCTCGGTCAGGATTTGGCGCATGACGCTGCCGACCTGCCCGGTGGCTCCTACGATGCCGATCCTCATGGCCGCGAGGGTACCCGGTGAGAACCGCGCTTTCGATGCGATTTGGCGCACTGCCGACGCTGTTACCAGGGCAAACGGGGCCTTCTTGCGGCGCGGCGCCGGACGGCGGCGAAGCCTTCTGGCCCCACCGTCGGAAATACGCAGAAAATCAACCAGGGATCGGTCGATGCTCAATCGGGGTCGGGCAGCCCGATCGCGAACGCCGCGTCGAGGTCGTGCCGCGAGTGGGCCCGGAACGCGATGTGCGTGTCGGTGTCCACGACGCCGGGCACCTTCGAGATCTTGTTGGCGATCACCTCGGCGATGTCCTCGAACTGCCGCACACGCACCATGGCGATCAGGTCGGTGTTGCCGGCGACCGAGTAGACCTCGCTGACCCCGTCGAGGTTGGCGATGCTCTCGGCCACCTCGGGGATCGAGTCGGTAACACAGTCGATGAGGACGATCGCCGTGATCACCTTGGAGGCTCCTTCCAGCAGGTCGACAACGGTCATGCTAGTGCGCGTCGACGGTGAGCTCTCGCCCGACCCGGATAGCGTCGATCAGCGTTTCATCCGCGCCGACCACCCCGCCCGGCCACACCACGCCGCGGGTCACGTTCCCGGCCACGACGGCGCCGGCGCCGACGACCGCCCGGTCGAGTGCCCCGGTCACCACGGCGTCCTCCGCCACGAGATTTCCGAGGTGTACGGCGTGCAGGTTGGCCTTCAGATAATCCGCCGGCGTTCCGGTGTCGAGGTACGTCCCGGCGTACTCGACGACCGCCAGCCGGCCCTCCCGCTCGGCCGGCCGCCAGGTCGTGCGGACCAGGTCGGACGGGATCGGCTCCAGCTCCGCCACGAGGTCCCACGGCAGCAGGGAGAACCCGGCGAAGCGGTGCGCGCCGAACTCCTTCGGCGGACCCGGGACGCCGAGCAGCCGCACGGTGTGGCCGTCCCAGCCGTCGAGCAGCGCGGCGATGTCCGGGCCGGGGCCGTGGCCGGGGGAGGCCAGGTAGGCGTCGGCGTTGCCGACGAGCACACCCCGCCCGGCGATCCAGTCCCGCAGGTTGCCGAGCCCACCCGCGGTACCGAGCGGATCCCCCGGCTCCACGGAGAGGTGGGCCCGCCCACCGACGTGCTCGGCCACCTGGTCGCCGAGGTAACAGGCGTTGACCGCGAGCCGGTCCGGACCGGTGAGACCGAGCGCGCCGACCCGCAGCAGTGCGCGGTCCAGGAGCGCGACGTTGCCGACGGGGCACAGCGCCTTCGGCAGGTGCTCGGTGAGCGGCCGCAGGCGGCGCCCCTCCCCGGCGGCGAGGATGACCGCGCAGACCTCCGTCATCGCGACAGTACCTCTGGATAGTCCCGGTACGGGCCGATGCCGTAGTGCGCCAGCAGGTTCGACGTCGACACGGTCAGCGGCGGCAGGTTGTCGAGCCGGTGCCAGGCGGCCTCGAGGACCTCGGCGGCGTCGACGGTGTACTCGTCCTCGGGCTCGACCTCGGCCTCGAACACCATGTCGACCCATTGTCCGCGGGTGTGGACGACCGCGTTCGGGTTGGCGGGGCGCAGCCGCTCGGTCGGCAGCTCGATGCCGGTCTCCTCGCCGAGCTCGCGGGCCGCGCACTGGATCGGCGTCTCGCCGCGGTCCATCAGCCCGGCCGGCAGCGACCAGCCGGCACCGGGCGGCTGGCGCAGGAGCAGGATGCGGCTCGCCTCCGGGTCGCGGACGAGGACGACGGCGCCGATCGTGTAGGTCGGCTGGAACGTCCGCACGATCCGGCGCTTCCAGCGGCCGGGGAGGCGGTAGAACGTTCGATACGCGGTAACGCGCAGCCGGCCACGAAGACTGCTCATCCGAGAAGGCTAACGACCTATCCGGGGGAGTGGTCGACGAGGGCGATCAACTCCGTCACGACGTCTTCGGCGGTGCGCGTGCGGTCGGCGACCGCCACCAGCAGCGTCTCCAGGTCGGGGTAGCCGAGCCGGGGCGCCAGCCGCACCAGCGGCAGGTCACTGGCGAGGCCGCGGCCCTGCTGGCGCAGTGCGAGGCCGATCGCGAGCCGTCCGAGCCGTACCTTGTTCGCCACCGTGATGGCGGGCGCCTCGTGCGCCTCGAACCAGCGGCTGATGTGCAGCCGGGCGTGCGGGGTCTTCACGAACTCCAGCCACTCCGGCGACGGCCCGCGCGCCGGGGCGTCGGGGTCGAAGTCGAACTCGCCGCGCCCGCCGGCCCGCGTGATGATCTCGACGGTGTCGCCGTCGGCGAGCGGCGAGGAGACGGCGGAGAGCCGTCCGTTGACCCGCGCGCCGATACATCGGTTGCCGACGTCGGCGCCGAGGATGTACGCCAGGTCGACCGGCGTCGCGTCCGCCGGCAGCAGCACCGGGCGCCCGCCGCCCGCCGTCAGCACCAGGATCTGGTCCTCGGCGAGGTCGCAACGCAGCGACGCGATGAACTGCGACGGGTCGGACGCCGACGCTTCCCAGTCGAGCAGCCGGCGCAGCCAGTCGAGCTGCTCGGCCTTGGTGGCCGGCCCGAACCTCGCCGCGGTGTGCGGGTAGCGGAAGTTGGCGACGATGCCGAACTCGGCGGCCTGGTGCATCTCGACGGTACGGATGAGCACCTCGACCGAGAGGCCCTCGGGCCCGAGCACCGTGGTGTGCAGCGACTTGTAGTTGTTGTTCTTCGGCGTCGCGATGAAGTCCTTGAAACGGCCCGGCACCGGGCGCCACTTGCCGTGGACCACGCCGAGCGCCGCGTAGCAGTCGGTGTCCGGACCCTCGACGATGATGACCACCCGGGGCAGGTCGTGCGGCTCGACGTAATTGCCGTCGACCGTGTCCTTCCAGATGGAGTACAGGTGGCGGGGCCGGGGTGAGACCGTCGCGTCGAGGCCGAACCTGCGCAGGTCGCCGGTCACGGAGGAGATGACCCGGTCGAGGTACCCGTCCCAGCCGATGCGCTGGTTGACGTAGTCGGCGATCAGCGCATAGCCGCTCGGGCTGATCGCCCGCAGCACCCAGTCCTCGAGCTCGCGCTTCAACGCCTGGATGCCGAGCCGCTCACACAGCGGGATCAGCACCTCCTTGGTCGCGGTCGCGATGCGGACCTGCGACGAGCGCGACCGGGCGTCGAGCGTGCGCATGTTGTGCAGCCGGTCGGCGAGCTTGATGACGAGCACCCGCACGTCGCGCCCGGCGGCGACGATCATCTTGCGGATCGTCTCGGCCTCGGCGTCGGCGCCGTAGAACATCTTGTCGAACTTCGTGACGCCGTCGACCAGCAGCGCGACCTCACCGCCGAAGTCGCGCTCCAGCGCGCCGAGCGTGTAGTCGGTGTCCTCGACGGTGTCGTGCAGCAGCGACGCGACCAGCGTGGTGGTGTCCATGCCCAGGTCGGCGAGGATCTCGGTGACCTCGATCGGGTGGGTGATGAACGGCTCGCCGCTCTTGCGCATCTGGCCGCGGTGCATCTGCTCGGCCGTCGCGTACGCCCGGCGGATCACCGCGACGTCGGCGCTCGGGTGGATCTGGCGGTGCACCCGGAGGATCGGGGCCATCGGGTCCTCGGTGGACTGCCACGGCAGCATGGCCCGCAGCCGCGAGCCGATGATGGCGGAGTAGGTCGAGGTGGGGTCGCCGGGAACAGCGCCGCCGACCAGCGCTGAGTAACTGGGTGGCGGCGGTACTGCCGGGGAGTCGTCGGTGGGCGGCGCGGTTAACAGCCTCCGCGGCGTGGCGAACCGGTCGTCCTCGGGCTCACGGAACTTGGGTCGCGGCACGGGCCGCTTCTTCACGCCCTTGTTCGCGGCTTCCGCGCCCGGCTCGGCCCGCTCGGTCGGCTCGGTCGGCTCGGCCCGCTCGGTCTGCGGCTGGTCGTGCGGCTTGGCGGTCTTGTGCCCGGTCTTGTGCCCGGTCTTGGCCCGGGCGGTTTCGTCCGGTGCCGTCCCGGCGGCCCGCGACCGGTCGCCTTCCTCCGCGGCGGATGGTGGCGGTTTCCGGTCCTCGTCGGCCGTTCCCGGCTCCCGGCCGGATCCGGCGCGCTCGTTCTCCTGCGCCGGTGTCTGGTCGCGGCCTTGCGGCTCCTCCTGCGTCCGGCGCTCGACGCGCTCCCGCGCGGAGACTTCCTCGTGACGCTCAACCGCTGTCTGTGTGCTCTCGCCCTGCTTGGACCGCGCCGCCGCGGGATGGTCGTTGGCCGGCCATGTCGCGTGCCGCTCCCCGGTGGCCCGGTCGTTGCCCGGCGGTGCCGCGGGGCGGTGCCTGCGGCCGGGCGGTGCTTCCGGCGCGCTGATGGCCGCGACGGGCAGCCCCTTCGGCCCGAGGAACATCTCGCCGGTCCGGAGCCCGTCGCTGCCGAGCCCGCCGGAGCCCACGTTGTCGGTCCGGAGCAGCCCGGACCCGAGCGGCCCGGAAGCCGCCAGCCCGGTGCCGATCGCACCCGACCCGAGAGGGCTCATCCCTGGCGTGCCGGACCCCAGCGCGCCGGAGCCGAAGACGCCCGATCCCGGAGCGCCCGGTGGCGGGTCGCTCGATCCCGGCGGCCGTGTGCCGGGAGCGTCGGTGTCGCGCGGCTCGGTGGCGAAAACCTCGGCCGCCTCGTCGAGGAGAAGATGGGCGTCGCGAGCGGTCGTCGCGGGCGCGAACCCGGTGCTCAAACCGCTGGGAAATCCGGGCGACTCCGAGGGGTTGCCGTCCGGCGCCCCTGGGTCCACCATCAACTCGCTGTGCGCCGTGGTGTGTCCGGTGACCATGGAGGGACCAGCATCAAGGGGCGCGCCGGGCTGATGCAGACCGGGCTCCATGCGGCACCTCCTCACCGACGGGCCTGACGGGCCTGGGTTTGGGTAGGTTCCAGCCTAGTTTGCTCTGCGGTATCCGATCGGTCATTTGAGTATGTGCGAACGTCCGATGTGCTTACCCGTCCAGATCGATCCGAACCGTGGCGGCGGCCTCCGCGCGGGCCAGGAACGGCCGCCACCGGCCCGCCCCGGTGGCCGGTGACGACCACCCGATGTCGGCCTTGACCAGCCGTGTTTCCGGCCGCTCCAGCCATGCGAGGATGCGCTCGGTCTCCTCGGGCGAGGCGCGCGGCGTCGGCCCCGGACCGGGCTGCACCGTCTCGGCTGTGGCGATTACCACATCCAGTGTCGGCTGTGGATGTACCCGAGGGGGTGAGACGCCCGCGGCGGCGAGCCGGCCGTGCCGCACCACGGCGAGCTCCCAGCCGCCGGTGGCGGCCGGACGCGCGGCGATCAGCTCCGGCAGCGCGGTCAGCGAGGCCAGCCGCTGCATGCGGATCGCGGCGCGCAGAAACGCGGCGAGCCGGCCGCGGATGACCGCCGCGTCCTCGAACCGCTCGGCCGCCGACAGGGTCTCGATCCGCGCCATCAGCCCGCGCACGACGGGCCCCGGGTCGCCGACCGTCGCGGTCCGGAACGGCGCGGCGGCCGCCGCCTCGTAGTCCGCGGCGGAGATGCGGTGCTCGCACGGCGCGGCGCAGCGGCCCAGCTCGGCGAGCGCGCAGGCCGGGGTGGTGGTGCGCAGGGAGAGCTTGTGGGTGCACTGCCGGATCGGCAGTGCGTCGTAGATGCCCGCCGCGGCGAGCTCGGCGCCCCGCCGCGAGCTGAACGGCCCCAGATAGGCGGCGCCGTCGTCGTGCAGGTCCCGCACGACGGACAAGCGCGGATAGGCCTCCGCGGTGAGCTTGAGCCACAGGACGCGCTCCGGGAACTTCGAGCGGCGGTTGTACGGCGGCTTGTGCACGGCGATCAGCCGCAGCTCCCGCACCTCCGCCTCGAGCGAATGCGCGCAGGGGATGGCCTCGACCCGCTGCGCGGCGTTGAGCATCTCGTCGATGCGGGCGCGCTTCTCCGCGGCGGTGAAGTAGCTGCGCACCCGGGTCGCGATCGACGAGCTAGTGCCGATGTAGAGCGGCCGGTCCTGGTGCCCGCGGAAGACGTAGACACCCGGCTTGTCGGGCAGGCCGTCGGCGAGGTGCCGCTTGCGTCGCTGCGCCGGGCTGACCGCCTTGACGAACTCCAGGGTGTCGCCGACGGTGTGCACCTTGAGGCTGCCCAGGCGGGCGAACAGCCCGTGCAGCACGTCGACGGTGGCGCGGGCGTCGTCGAGGGCGCGGTGGATCGGCTGGTGGGCGGCCTTGAAGTGGCGGGCCAGCGTGGACAGCTTGTGGTTGGGCACCTCGTCGGCGATCATCGCCCGCCGGGCGATGGCGGCGGTGTCCAGCACGATCGGCCTGGGCCACGGATAGCCGAGCTTGGCGCAGGCCGCCTTGAGGAACCCGACGTCATAGGGCGCGTTGTGGGCCACCCACACGGCTCCCGCGGCGAACTCCAGGAACGCGGGCAGCACCGTGTCGAGCTTCGGCGCCTCGAGCAGCATCATCTCGGTGATGCCGGTGAGCACCGTGATGAACGCGGGCAGCCGCTCCTCGGGGTCGACCAGTGTGCCGAAGTCGCCGAGGATCTCGCCGCCGCGCACCTTGACCGCGCCGATCTCGGTGATCCCGCCGCCGTCCGGCGCGCCGCCCGTGGTCTCGAGGTCGACCACGACGAACGTGGTGGCGAACAGGGTGGCGGCGCGTGGATCCGCGAACAGGGCGTCGAGCGTTTCCTGGTGGTAGTCGGGCACGGCCGCACACTACGCACGGGGTCCGACAAAAAGCGTGTCAGTGGGTGGGGAAGCGCAGCTCGAATCGCACGTCCGGCGAGCCGACGATCGTCGACGTGCTGGCCACGGCGGCGCCGTGGGTCCGGAGGATCTCGGCGACCGCGTGCGGCACCGGCTCGTCGGCGGCGCGGATCTCGCCCAGGTCCAACTGCCATTCCGGCAGGATCGACCCGCCGGCGTGGGCGAGCTCGAGCGTCGGCGCCGGCGAGCCGAGCACCCGCACGGCGACCCGGCCGCCCGCGGGCGCGACCTTCAACGCGGTGAAGATGACGTAGTCCAGCGCCCGCGACAGCCGCGCCGGATCCGCGTGGACGAACGCCTCGTCGCGCAACGCGAGCGTGATCGCGATGTTGCGGGCGTCGGCGATGCCGCGCAGCTCTCGGATGCGGGCCTCGGTCAGGTACGCGAGGTCGACCGACCTGGGCTCCGCCCGGCCGTCCAGGGCGGTCGCCACGACCAGCCGGCGCAGCTCCAGCAGCTCGGTGACCTGGCGCGCCAGCGCCCGCAGGGCCCGCATCTGGTCGAGGTTCAGCCGGTGCGGCGCGTGGTCGACGACGCAGAGCGTGCCGAGCGCGGCGCCTTCGCTGGTCATCAGGGGGGCACCGGCGTAGAAACGGATGCCGTCGTCGCCGCGGACGAACGGGTTGTCGGCGAACCTGGCGTCGGCGGCCGCGTCCGGTACGACCATCAGGTCCCTGCCCATGATCGCGTGCGCGCAGAACGCCACCTCGCGTGACGTCTCCTGCTGCGGGACGTCACCGATCTTCGCCTTGAACCACTGCCGCTTCGCGTCGACGAGTGTGACCAGCGAGATCGGGGCGCCGCAGATCTCGGAGGCGATCCGGACAATATCGTCGAAGTCGGACTCGGGCGGCGTGTCGAGGACCGCCATGGAGCGCAGTGCCGACAGTCGCTCGGCTTCGTTCTGAGGTACCGGTGCCGCCATCCCTGCCTCCCAGAGCATCCCCCGATAGAGTTAAACCAGGATATGTCAGCTTTTATCCTTTCGAGGGAAGCCGCCGGTCCTCGACTCCATCCCGGGCGAATCTGGTCGACAATGCGACACTGGACTGATGCCTCTGTCCGACACCCCTGACGACCTCACCCCCGAGGCCGCGGTGGCGTCTGCGCAGAGCGAGGACGACCACGTCGAGCCGGTGCTGCCCGAGGTCGTCCGCCAGCGGGTGATCTCCCTCGCCGCCGGGGCCATGACCGGCGTGCCCCTCGACGAGCTGCCGATGCCACTGCGGCGGGTGGCGAAGTTCGCGCCCAACCGGCGCGCCCGGCTCGGCGGCCCGGTCATCGCCATGCAGTTGTCCGGCGACCCGCTGCTGCGCCAGCGGCTGGCCACCCGGATCGTCAACGACGCCGGTGACCTGGGCGCGGCGATCCTGGAGGGCGTCACCCCCGCCGCCGCGGACCCGGTCGAGGTGGCGGCACTGGCCTATCTCGCCCGTCCCGACGGCTGGCGCTCCATCGTCGACGAGGCCACCGAGGCGGTCCGGGCGGAGGCCGAGGGCTCCGTCGCCGCCGAGCGGATCCGCGACGTCGAGCAGCGGCTCGCCCGGGCCGAGCACGACCGCGCCGTCGCGCGGGTCGAGGCCGACAAGCTGCGCGACGAGCTCGCCCGGCTCCGTGACGAGACCGCCGGGCTGCGGGAAGAGGTCCGGTCCCTGGGCAAGTCGCTGCGGGAGTCCCAGGCCCGCGAGCGCAAGACCACCGACATGCTCTCCGCCGAGAAGGGCCGAGCCGTCCGCGCCGCGGCCGACCACGACGCCGAGGTGCGCCGGCTGCGCGCCAAGCTCGCCGAGGCCGAGTCCGCCGCCGGCGCGCAGCGGCAGAGTGCCAAGGACGCGCGCGCCGTCGACGACGCGCGGCTCTGGCTGCTGCTGGAGACGATCGGCCAGGCCGCCGTCGGGCTGCGCCGCGAGCTGGCCCTCGACCCGACCGACAGGCTCCCGGCCGACTTCGTCGCCGACACCTCCGCCGACCGGCCGGAGAACGCGTCCGTCGCCGGCGCCGCCCGCGCGCTCGACGCCGACGACCCCGTCCGGCTCGACCATCTCCTGAGCCTGCCGAAGGCGCACATGATCGTCGACGGGTACAACGTCACGAAGAAGGGATACGCCGAGATCTCCCTCGAGCAGCAGCGCAACCGGCTGATCGCCGGGGTCGGCGGCCTCGTGGCACAGACCCGGGCCGAGGTCACCGTCGTCTTCGACGGCGCCGAGCGGGTCCACGGGCTGCCGCCCGCGCCGCGAGGGGTCCGCGTGCTGTTCTCGCGCAAGGGCGAGACCGCCGACGAGCTGATCCGCCGGCTGGTCCGCGCCGAGCCCGCCGGCCGGCCGATCGTGGTGATCTCCTCCGACAAGGAGGTCGTCGACGGCGTCCGGCGCCACGGGGCGTACCCACTCTCGTCCGACACCCTGCTGAGGCGGCTGTCACGCTCCTGACCTGCGGAGACGCGGTTTTTGTCGTACCCCGCCTCTACCGTGTGTACTGCCTTGACATACGGAGGAGGAGCGATGCTCGTCGACTGCGAGAGCTGCTCGGTGCGCGGCACCGCCTGCGGCGGTTGCGTGGTGACCCTGCTGCTCGACACCCCACCCGTGATCCACCAGCTCGGCCCCGCCGAGATCCGCGCCATCGAGGTGTTCGAGCTGGCCGGTTTCGAGGTGACCGTCCTGGAGCCCACCCACCATGAGCCGACCCACCATGAGCCGACCCGTCTGGAGCTGGCCCCCGAGCGTTCACCACGGAGGAGCAGGCGGCGCCGGGCCGCATAAGCTTGCGCGATGACTTCTCGGCAGTGGGCCGCGATCACCCTGGTCGTGCTCGTCATCGCCACAGCCGCGGTCGCGCTGCTGCGGGTGCCGTGGGTGGCGCCGCCCGCGCCGCGCGCCGACCAACTGGCCGCGCTCGAGAGCCTGCCCGCCGACGCCGTCGCCAAGGGCAGGGAGTTTCGCGGGGCGCTGCGCCCCGCCATGTATCTGTCGATGGCCGTCGGCCTGGTGGTCGCCCTGCTGCTCGGCCTCACGCCGGCGGGGTCCTGGATCGTCGAGCAGGTCGGCCGCCCGTTCAACGGCCACTGGCTCGCCCGCGCGCTGCTCGGCGGCCTGGCGATCGTGTTCGTCGGCGAGGTGGTCGCCCTTCCGCTGGCGGCCTGGCGCCACACCATCCTCAAGCGATACGGGCTCTCGACCCAGGACTGGGGTGCCTGGACCGTCGACGTCCTCAAGGGTTACGCGGTCGGCGCCGTGATCGGCGCGATCGTGCTGGTCGGCTTCTTCACCGTCACCCACTTCGCCCAGCGCTGGTGGTGGGCCTGGGGCGCGGCCGGCGCGGCCGTCCTGACCATCCTGCTGACGTTCGTCTTCCCGGTCCTCGTCGAGCCGGTGTTCAACAAGTTCACCCCCATGCCCGAGGGTGAGCAACGCACCCGGCTCATGGCGATGGCCGCCCGCGACGGCGTGCCCGTGCGTGACGTGCTGATCGCCGACGCCTCCCGCCGGACCCGGGCGGTCAACGCCTACGTGTCCGGGCTCGGCCCCACCCGCCGGATCGTCGTCTACGACACCCTGCTCGAACAGGCGCCGCCCGCCGAAGTCGAGGCCGTGGTCGCGCACGAGCTCGGCCACGCCAAGGACAACGACGTGCTCACCGGCACCCTGCTGGGCGCGCTCGGCGCCGCGGCGGCGGTCTGCGCGCTCTACCTGCTCGGCTCGTGGACCGGCCTGTTACGCCTGGCCCGCGTCGACTCGATCGCCGAGCCGCGGGCCGTCGCGCTGCTGCTCGCCGTGGCCGCCGTCGCCGGACTGTTCGCCGGGCCGGCACAGGCGTTCGTGTCGCGGCGGATCGAGGCGCGCGCCGACCGGCACGCGTTGCGGCTGACCGGCGACCCGGCCCGGTTCGAGGCCATGCAGGGCCGGCTGTCCCTGGTCAACCTGGGCGACCCCGACCCCAACCCGGTCGAGCAGTTCCTGTTCGGCTCGCACCCGACGGCGGTCGAGCGCATGGCCGCGGCCCGGGCCTTCGCGAGGGGCGAGCGATGAAGTCGTTGCTGATCACCAACGACTTTCCGCCGCGGCCGGGCGGCATCCAGCAGTTCGTGCACAACCTGGCGGTCCGTCAGCCGCGGGACGAGGTGGTCGTCTACGCCTCGACCTGGAAGGGCGCCGACAAGTTCGACGCCGAGCAGCCGTTCGAGGTGGTCCGCGAGTCCACCGGCATGCTGCTGCCCACTCCGTCCGTCGCGCGCCGGGCGGCCGAGCTGGCCCGGGCACACGGCTGCGACACCGTCTGGTTCGGTGCCGCGGCCCCGCTGGGACTGCTCGCCGAGGGACTGCGCCGCCGCGCCGGGATCCGGCGGGCGGTCGCCCTCACGCACGGCCACGAGGTCGGCTGGGCCGCCCTGCCCGGCGCCCGCTCCCTCCTGCGCCGCATCGGCCGGGGCGCCGACGTGGTGACCTACCTGGGGGAGTACACACGGGTCCGCCTCGCCCGCGTCCTCGACGACCGCACGTCGCTGGAGCGGCTCGCACCGGGCGTCGACGTCGACGCGTACACGCCGTCGGTCGACGGCGGCATCGTCCGGTGGCGGCACGGGCTGACCGACCGCCCGGTGATCGTCTGCGTGTCCCGGCTGGTGCCGCGCAAGGGCCAGGACGTGCTCATCCGCGCCCTGACGCGGGTCCGCCGCACCGTGCCCGACGCCGCCTTGCTGGTGGTGAGCGGCGGGCCGTACCGTAAAACGCTCGAACGGCTCGCCCGGGACGCCGGACTCGAGCGCCACGTCGTCTTCACCGGCGCGGTGTCCTGGGCCGAACTGCCGGCGCACTTCGCGGCGGGCGACGTCTTCGCGATGCCCTGCCGCACCCGCCGCGGCGGCCTCGACGTCGAGGGCCTGGGCATCGTCTACCTGGAGGCCTCCGCGACCGGCCTCCCGGTCGTCGCCGGCAACTCGGGCGGCGCCCCCGACGCGGTCCGCGACGGCGAGACCGGCTTCGTCGTCGACGGCCGCGACGTCCACGCCGTGGCCGACCGCCTCACCCAACTCCTCGCCGAGCCGGCACTGGCCACGAGCATGGGCGCCGCCGGCCGCTCCTGGGTCGAGTCCGACTGGCGCTGGGACACCCAGGCCGCCCGCCTCCACGCACTGCTGACCGGCTGACCGCGGCCACCCGGTCGACCGCGACTGACCCCTCAGGTTCACGGTCGTTCGGGTGGCGTCCGTCGCTCGTGATCGCCGCTGGAGCGAGGCGGCGCGGTCCGGGCCGGGCGACTGCTTGATCATGGGAAAGATCTGGCTATCGGGGCAGCCACATCCTTCCCATGATCATGGAGTCCAGGTCGGGCGGCAGGGCGGTGGGTACCGGTCGGAACCGGGTGGTGGAACTGTTCGTCCGGGGTGCCGGGGCTTTGGCGGAAACGGACAGGGGTGATCGCGGGGATTGTGTCGCAACGCCGTTGGTGGCGGAATCGGGACGGCGCGATCTGGCTATCAGTTGCCGTCAATGCGTTATCTTATCGCAACCGTAATGTGGCCGAGCCGCTGGTCATTCTGAATGGCGTCGGCCGCGTCGCAGAAACTGCGGCGCGGCCGAGGCGGTGGCGGGTTGAGGGCCCGGGTCAGAATTTCGGGGCGTCGGGGGCTTCCAGGAGGCCCAGGCGAAGGGCCGTCATGAGGGCCTGGGCGCGGTTCGCGGCGCCGAGCTTCTCGTACAGCTTCGAGATGTGCGTCTTCGCCGTGGACTCGGAGACGAACAGTTGCTTGGCGATGCCGGCCACGCTCATGCCGTCGGCGAGCAGCCGCAGCACCTGGCCCTCGCGGGGGGACAACTGCGGGCCGCTGGGGGCCAGCCGCCGCTTCATCGCCTCGGCCAGGTCGGCGGCCGTGAACGCGCTCGGTGCCGAGGCCGCGTGACGGGCCGCGGCCACCACCTCGTCGGCGGGGGCGGTCTTCGGCACGAACGCGGACGCGCCGGCCTCCAGGGCGCCGAAGAGCTGGTCGTCGCCGGCATACATGGTCAGCACGACGATGCCCATGGTGTTGCTGGTCTTCCGCAGCGCCCGGGTCGCCTCCAGACCGCTGCCGTCGGGCAGGCGGAGATCCATGATCACGACGTCGGGCTGCAAGGCGCCGGCCTGCCGGATGGCCTCGGCGGCCGTGGCGGCCTCGCCCACCACCTCGAACTGGCGGTCGCGTTCGAACGCGTGCCGGAGTCCTCTGCGGATGAGATCGTGGTCGTCGACGAGCAGCACTTTGGTGCGCGTCGTCGGCGTCGCGGTAGTCGACATTCCCGGTGCTCTCTCCCTCTGGGTGCCTTCACGCTACCGCGCACGCGGTGCGGTTCCGAGCACAACCGCCACTGTGGTCCCATTCGGCACACGTGGTGTGATCTCCAACCGGCCCCGGATACGTTCCGCCCTCTCGGCCATGATCGCAAGACCATAGCGTCCATCCGGGCGGTTCTCACCGATGCCGCTGCCATCGTCGGAGATTTCTACCTGTGCGAACGGTGGATCGACCGCGCACGTTACCCAAAGATTCTCCGCTCCGGCATGTTTCCGCGCGTTGGTGATGGCTTCCTGGGCAATGCGCAGCAGTTCTGCCTCAACCGCCGCGGGCAACCGGGCGGTCGATTCGTCGAGCGACAGGTGGACCCGGAGGCCCGCCGACGCACCGACGGTACGTGCGTAGTCCGCGATCGCGGCCGTCAATCCCCCGTAGCGGTCGACCTCGCTGCGCAGCTCGAAAAGCGAGAGCCGCAGCTCGGTGATCACCCGCGTGACCTCGGCGCGCAGGAGGCGCAGCTCCTCCTCGGCGGCGGTCGCGTCGGGCAGGGCGGCCACGGCGTTGTCGATGCCGTAGCCGACCATGACCAGTTCCTGGGCCACGCCGTCGTGGATCTCGCGGGCGAGCCGCTGCCGCTCCTCGGTGGTCGCGAGGGAGCGGACCTCGTCGAAGAGCAGCGCGGCCTCCAGCCGCAGCGCCGCCGGGCCGGTGATCGCGGTGACCCGCGAGATGAGCGAGGGCGGGTACGCGCCCGCGCTGTCGCTCTCCAGGACGATGAGCCCGACCGTGCGGACCCCGGCGATCAGCGGCACGACCAGCGACGTGAGGTCCCGTCGGCCGGACACCGACCGGGCCTGTGAACGGGTCGAGGTGACCGGCTGCTGGGTGGCCCAGGCGTCCGCGACGGCGCTCTCGGTGTCCAGCGCGGTCTCCCAGTCGAGCCGCTCGACACCGGCCTGGGCCAGCACGACGAGCCGGCCGCCGCCGCTGCCGGACAGCACGGCTCCCCGGACGGCGGGGACCATGGCCCGGACCTCGTCGAGGAGGTGCTCGGCGAGACCACCCGGATCGAGCGTGGCACCGGGTAGCTGCCGGGCGACACTGCGGAGCTGGGTGAGCAGGCGGGTCGCCTCGGCGTAGGGCTGTGGCGTGTCGTCGGGACGGCGGGCCAGCACACGCTGCAGGAGGCTTGCCTGGAAGGCGCCTACGCCGGCGATGAGCAGCCACTGGACGGCGGAGACGAGGTACGCCCGCTCGTCGAGCGCACCCTCGACCGCGCCCCCGACGGCGAGCAGCGCCACGGCGGCGCCGAGGAACAGCCCGGCGATCCGGCGGCCATCCGACAGCGCCGCCCCGATGATCGGCACCGGCAGGTACACCAGCAGCGCCCCGGCGTCAGCGTTGAGCGTCGACGCCGCGAACGCCGTGATCAGCACCTCGGCCATCCGGCCGAGCTGGGCGACGCGGTGCCCGGGCGGCGCGACCGTCGCGATCGCCGCCGAGGCGAGCAGCAGCGCGAGCCACAGCAACTCGACCGCGCGGACACCGTCGATCAGCAACAGTGTCGCGACCAGTGCGAGCATCAGGACACGAACCGCGATCACGGCGCTCCTGGGGCGTTCACCAGGCACCGGCAGCTCGGTCAAGAGCGATCCCTTTCCAGGTGGGGGTGGAACCGGAGGACACGGATCGATCAGCGCTCGTAGATGGCGGCGATCTCGTCCGCGTACTCCTTCGTCACGACGTTTCGCTTGACCTTCAACGACGGCGTCAGTTCGCCGGTCGCCTCGGTGAAGTCGCGCGGCAGGATGCGGAAGACCTTGATCGCCTCGGCCTTCGACACGGCCCGGTTGGCATCGTCGATCGCCTGCTGGACCTCGGTGCGCAACTGCTCGTCGTCGGCCAGGTCCGCCGCGGTCGCCCCGTCGGGCCTGCCGTTGGCCTTGTTCCAGGCCGGCAGCGCGTCCGGGTCGATGGTGACCAGCGCGGCGATGAACGGCCGGCGGTCGCCGATGACCACGCATTGGCTGACCAGGGGGTGGGCCCGCACCCGGTCCTCCAGGACGGCGGGGGCGACGTTCTTGCCGCCGGCCGTCACGATGATCTCCTTCTTGCGGCCGGTGATGCGCAGGTAGCCGTCCTCGTCGAGCTCGCCGAGGTCGCCGGTGTGGAACCAGCCGTCGTCGTCGATCGCCTCGGCGGTGGCGTCGGGGTCGTTCCAGTACCCCTTGAAGACGATGTCGCCCCGCACGAGGGTCTCGCCGTCGTCGGCGATGCGGATCGTCACGCCCGGCAGGGGACGCCCGACGGTGCCGATCCGGACGCCGGTGTCCCGGTTGGCGTTGGTGGCCGGGGACGTCTCGGTCAACCCGTACCCCTCGTAGATCGTCACGCCGATGCCCCGGAAGAAGTGCGCCAGTCGCTCGCCGAGCGGGGCGCCGCCGGAGATGACCCGCTCGCACCGGCCGCCGAGCGCGGCCCGCAGCTTGCTGTAGACGAGGCGGTCGAAGAGCGCGTGCTGCACCTTGAGCGCCAGCCCGGGCCGCTCGGCCTGGCTGTACGCGATCGCGACGCGCTCGGCCCGGTCGAAGATCGCGCCCTTGCCGTCGGCGTGGGCCCGCTGCTTGGCGGTGTTGTAGACCTTCTCGAACACCCGCGGCACCGACAACAGGAACGTCGGCTGGAAGCTCTTGAGCACCTCGGCGAGGTTCTTGGTGTCGGCGGTGTGGCCCATGGTGGCCCGCGCCTGGACCGCGCCGATCTGGATGAGCCGGGCGAAGGAGTGCGCGAGCGGCAGGAACAGCAGCGTCCGGGCGCCCTCGTTGAACAGCGAGCGCAGCTCCGGGACGGCGTTGACGATGTCGGACAGCATGTTGCGATGGGTGATCATGCAGCCCTTGGGGCGGCCGGTCGTGCCGCTGGTGTAGATGATCGTCGCCAGGTCGTCGGCCTTGGTCCCGGTCCGGCGCCGGTCGACGTCCTCCCGTGGCACCGCGGCGCCGTCGGCGACGAGCTCGTCGAGCGCGCTCCGGACGCTCTCGATCTGCCAGACGTGGGCCAGCGCCGGGGCGCGGTCGCGGGCCTCGGCGAGGATCTCCCGGTGCGCGTCGGTCTCGATGAAGCAGGCGACCGCACCCGAGTCCTCCAGAATCCAGGCGACCTGCTCGGCGCTGGAGGTCTCGTAGACGGGGACCGTCACCGCGCCGCAGGTCCAGATGGCGTAGTCGATGAGCGTCCACTCGTATCGCGTCCTGCTCATCAGCGCGACCCGCTCGCCCGGCTCGATGCCGGCCGCCAGCAGGCCTCTGGCCAGCGCCACGACCTGATCGAGGAACTCCGCGCAGGTGACGTCCTGCCACACGGCACCCACCCGCCGCTGGAACTGCACGGCGTCGGGCGCCGCGGCCGCGTTGTCCCAGACCGGGTCGGTCAGCGTGGCCGTGTCCGCAACGGTCACCGCGGCGGGGACGGAGAACTCGCGCACGTCCGGCTCCTCATGTCAGCTCTGTTTCCGTATCCGGAACCTACCTGTTCGCCGCCCACGTGCTCCCACCGCGTCGACCAGCGGCGAGCCGGCGGGCCGCTGCCGCCGGGACAGAGGTAGCCTGCCACGCATGGCCGACACTTCGACGCAGTCGATCGTCATTGACGCGACCCCGGAGCGGGTCGCCGCGGTCATCGTCGACTTCGCGCACTACCCGGAATGGGTGGCCGCGGTGAAGTCGATCGAGGTGGTCGAGGAGTACGAGGACGGGTATGCCAGTCAGGTCCGCTTCAGGCTGGACTCCGGCCCGTTCACCGACGAATACACTTTGCGGTACGAATACGCCGAGGACCTGAGTCGCATCGAGTGGAGCCTGGTGGCGCCGTCGAAGATGCAGAAGCAACAGGACGGCTCGTATGACATTACCGCCAACGCCGACGGCACCTCCACGGTTACCTATTCGCTGGCCGTGGAGCTGGCGATCGGCATGATCGGGATGTTCAAGCGCAAGGCCGAGAAGATGATCATGGACACCGCGCTCAAGGAGCTCAAGCGCCGCGTCGAGGTGACGCGATGACCCATCGTGACCCGCGAGAGGAGGCCGAGCGCCTGGTCGCCACGGCGTTCGCCGCGCTGTCCGTCGCCGCCAACCGGGCCGCCGGCTTCGCGACCGGCTCCGGCGAGTGCTGCGCCTGCCCCGTCTGCAAGGCCATCGCCGCCGCGCGCGACCCCGATCCGGACCTCGCCGAGCGCGTCGCGACCGGGGCCGGCGACCTCGCCGTCGGGCTGGCCGGGGTCCTGCGTTCGTTCGGCACGGCCGCACGTGCAGAATCAACGAGCTCAGCCCGTACCGCTGAAGCCTCGAACTCCGACGAAGACGACGACGTCTGGCGATCGGCCACCTCGGAGACCTGAGCCAGAACGAGAGGAGTCTGCCGCAGTGGGGCTGACCATCGGCGTCGACATCGGCGGGACCAAGGTGCTCGGCGGTGTCGTCGACTCCGCGGGTGACGTGCTCGTGCAGACGCGGCGCGACACGCCCGCGCAGGACCCGGGCGAGACGGCCGGCCGGATCATCGACGTGATCAAGGAGCTGGCCGCGTCGCACCCGGTCGACGCCGTCGGCATCGGCGCGGCCGGCTGGATCGACGCCACGCGGTCGATCGTGCAGTTCGCGCCCAACCTGGCCTGGCGCAACGAGCCGCTGCGCGACAAGATCGTCGCCGCCGTCGGGCTGCCCTGCGTGATCGAGAACGACGGCAACGTCGCGGCCTGGGCGGAGTTCCGGTTCGGCGCCGCGCACGACGCCGACGACTCGATGGTCCTGTTCACCGTCGGCACCGGCATCGGCAGCGGCATCGTCATCGGCGGCAACCTCATCCGCGGCGCACACGGCATCGCCGGCGAGCTCGGTCACGCGATGATGGTCCCCGCCGGTCACCGGTGCGGCTGCGGCCGGCACGGCTGCCTGGAGCAGTACGCGAGCGGCCGGGCCCTCGTCCGTTTCGCCCGCGCCGACGCCCGCGAGCGGCCCGAGGCCGCCGAGCAGCTCCTCAACCTGGTCGGCGGCGAGGTCGACAAGATCGACGGCCCGGCGATCACCCAGGCGGCGCGGGCCGGCGACCCGGTCGCGATCGCCGCGTTCGAGCAGATCGGCCGCTGGCTGGGCGTCGCGTTCGCCGACGTCGTGCAGATCCTGGACCCGCAGGTCATCGTGGTCGGCGGCGGCGTGATCGACGCCGGCGAGCTGCTGATGAAGCCGGCGCGGGCCAGCTACGAGGAGCAACTCGCCCAGCGCGGCCGGCTGCCGGTCGCCGAGGTGCGCCCGGCACTGATGGGCAACCTCGCCGGCGTGGTCGGGGCGGCGGACCTGGCGCGGGTGTGACGGTATGACCAAGGTGCGCGTGCTCTCGTACAACCTGCACTCGCTGCGGGACGATCGGCGCGCGCTCGCGTCGATCGTCCGGGAGATCGCGCCCGACGTCGCGATCCTGCAGGAGGCACCCCGCCGGTTCCGCTGGCGGCAGAAGTCGGCCGACCTGGCGCGCGACTTCGACCTGGTGGTCGGCGGGGGAGGGCTGCCGTCGCTGGGCAACCTGATCCTCACCAACCTGCGGGTGCGGACCGTCGAGAACTGGAACGTGCGGTATCCGCTGACGCCGGGCCGCCACATGCGCGGCGCGGCGTTCGTGCGCTGCCGCATCGGCCGCTCGACCTTCGTGGCGGTCGGCTCGCACCTGTCCACCGACGCCAACGAGCGTCCGCATCAGGCGGCGCTGCTGAAGAAGTACCTCGACGAGGTCGCCGAGCCGGTGGTGTTCGGCGGCGACCTCAACGAGAACTCGGGCGGGGCCGCCTGGCGGATGCTCGCCGACGGCCTCGCCGACACCGCCGGCGACGACGAGCGGCACACGTTCCCGTGCACGGCTCCCCGGGACCGTATCGACGCGGTGTTCGCCGATCCGCGGATCCGTGTGCTCCAGTACGACGTCGTCGACACTGCGCAGGCCCACGCCGCGAGCGACCACTTCCCCGTCGTGGTCGATCTGGAGATCGACTAGTCGGACTGGACAAACCCCCTTCCACCGGACGAGGATCTGCGCGCATACCGGTGCAGTGGGGAGGCGACGGGTGAGTTCCGACAGCGGATTCGACGGCTTCGCCGGGGATCCCACCGGCAACGCGACCCACTGGCGCGACGGGGAGCCGGTCTACGACCGCGGCGACACCGTCTGCGTCATCGGCGCGGGCGGGACCGGGTTGACCGCGATCAAGAACCTCCGCGAGGCAGGGTTCGGTGTCGACTGCTACGAGCGGGAGACAGGTGTCGGCGGCGGGTGGAACTGGCGGCACGACCGCAGCCCGGTCTACGCCAGCACGCACCTCATCTCGTCGAAGCCCTTCACGCAGTTCCCCGACTTCCCGATGCCGGACGAGTGGCCGGACTACCCGCACCACTCGCAGCTCCTCACCTACTTCGAGCGCTACGCCGACCACTTCTCGCTGCGCGACCACATCTGGTTCGGCACCGACGTGGCCCGGGTGGAGCCGGCCGAGGACGCCGGCGGCGGCCCGCCGCGGTGGGACGTCACCGTCCGGGGCTCGCGGGGCGGCGCGCCGCGCACCATGCGCTACGCGGCCGTGGTCGCCGCCAACGGTCACAACTGGTCGCCGAAGATGCCGGAGTACGAAGGGCTGGCCGACTTCCGCGGCAAGGTGATCCACGCCAGCCAGTACAAGGACGCCGCACAGCTCCGCGGCAAGAAGGTGCTCGTCGTCGGGGCCGGCAACACCGGCTGTGACATCGCCGTCGAGGCGGCGCAGCAGGCGGCGAGGTGCTGGCACTCGACCCGGCGCGGCTACTGGTACGCGCCGAAGTTCGCGCTCGGCCGCCCCGCCGACCAGGTCAACGACCGGATCCTGGCGATGCGGCTGCCGTTCAAGCTGCGCCAATGGCTGTTGCACCGGACGATCAAGATGACGGTCGGCGACCTCACCCGGTTCGGCCTGCCGAAGCCGGACCACGGCATCCTCGAGATGCACCCGCTGCTCAACAGCCAGCTACCGTATTACCTCGGGCACGGCGGCATCACGCCCGTGCCGGACGTGCGGCACTTCGGCCGGACGGAGGTGACCCTCGCCGACGGGCGGGTGGTCGACCCGGAGCTGGTGGTCTTCGCGACCGGCTACCTGCCGAAGTTCGAGTTCCTCGCCCCGGAGCTGCTGTCCATGGACGCCGCCGGCCGGCCGCGGCTCGCGCTGCGGATGCTGTCGCGCAGCCACCCGACCCTCGCCGTCGCGGGGCTCCTGCAGCCCGACTCGGCGCTGTTCACGCTGTCGCACTGGCAGACGGTGTTCATCGCGCAATGGCTCCGCGTCCTCGACGCCGCGCCGGACAGGTCGAGGGCGATCTGGGCCAGGCTGCGGCAGGAGGGGGACCGGCGGTACACCCAGGGCAAGGTCACCGACTCCACGCGGCACTGGTTCGAGGTGAGCCACTTCGTGTACCTGCGCGAGCTGGAGAAGGCCCTGCACGAGCTGGAGGCGGTCCGTTGAGCACGCGCGTGATGCGCTCGGACGAGTGGTCGAGCCCTCCGGCGCCCGTGCGGCGTGAGGTCCTCGACGCCGTTCCCGACGCCGGTGAGCTGGGCCCACCGGTCCTGTTCGTCCCCGGCTACGGCCACGCCGCCTGGGCGTTCGCCCAGCACTGGCTGGAGCACACCGCCGGGCGCGGGTTCCCGGCCTATGCGATGAGCCTGCGCGGCCACGGCGGCAGCGGGCCCTTCCCGCAGGCGCGGCTGCGCGACTACGTCCACGACGTCGCGCAGGTCGCCGCCTCGCTGCCGAAGCAGGCGGTGCTGGTGGGACACGGTGCCGGCGCGCTGGTCGTGGCGCAGGCGCTCGCCCGCTACCCGGCTCGGGCCGGTGTCCTGGTGGCGCCCGTCTTCGGCGGCCCGGGCACGGCGTTCGGCATGCTGCGCCGCAACCCGGCCGGCACGCTGCCGGGCCTGTTCGGCGGCCGGGTGTCGCTGCGGCCCTCCCAGCTCTTCAGCCGCGGCCTGCCGGCGAACCTCGCGCAGTCGTACGCGAAGCGTCTCCAACGCGTGCCGGCCGCCGCCCAGCGGCAGCTCATCCGCCGCCGTCGGCCGGAGCCGGCGGTGGGCGACCCGCCGGTCCTGGTGGTGGGCAGCCCGGACGACAGGGTGGTGTCCGGCGCGGCGCTGGAGTGGGTGGCCCGCCGTTACGGCGGCTCTCCGCTGCTGTTCCCGGGCATGGGCCACGACCTGATGCTGGACGCGCGGTGGCAGGAGCCCATCGACGCGATCCTGGACTGGCTGGAGAAGTCCCGCTGACCGCCGGGGGAGCGGTCAGACCTTGGCGCCGTTGTCCGGGTCGTCGTCCTCCTCGTCGCCCGGGCGCAGCCGGAGGATCAAGGTGACGAACCCGGCCAGCACCGCCGCGAACCCCAGGAACAGGGTCGTCTGCGCGCCGAGCGGGAGCAGGTCCGGCCAGAAGAGCAGCAGCAGGCCGGCGATCAGGGCCACCACCGCCAGCAGGGTCGACGGCGCGATCCTGGGCAGCGGGGGCGGGGGTGGCGGCGTGTACCCCTCCTCGTCGTCGTCCGGCAGGTCCGCGCCGAACGTGTCGAGGCTGTCCAGCAGCGACCGGTCCACGGCGTCCGCGGGTCGGCGCAGCGGCGTGCGGGGGGCCGGCTCGGTGTCCATGTCGGGGACGGTGCTGCTCGACGAGTCGAGGTCCTCGGCGGCGGGCCAGGGGGCGGAGCCGGGGTCGACGGTGGTGTGGAAGCCCGCGATGATGCTGGCGAACGTTTCGTCGTCGGACTTGCGGCTCGTCTTGGCCTCCTGAGCGGACGCCTCCTGGCCGGGCGCCTCCGGCGAGGGCTTCTCGCGGGAGGGCGGCTTGTCGCGTGCGGCCGGCGGGGTGGGGGACGCCGTGGCCGGGTGAGCGGCCTCGGCGGGCGGGGTGTGCTGCTCGGGCACGGAGGTGAGCCGGGTCAGAAAGTCCCGTGCCGTTGCGAGGTGCTCCCGATCAGCGTAGAGCCGGTCGGTGGGCCGGGCGGGCAGCGTGGTGGTGCGCGTCACCGGATGCAGATCGGTGGCAGGCTGAAGGTATGCGGCGATCCCGCCGGCCGCCAACACGTCGAGGAGGTGCTCCCCGACCCGGGGATCGACGTCGCCGACCACTGCGTATTCCTGCGCTACCAGGCCGTTGTCCCGCCGGCCGCGCCGCGCCCCGCCCCCTGGCACAGCTCGCCCCTCCCCGCGGTGGCCCTCGCGACTCCGGGTGCGCCGCGAACTTCCCGCTGACCGAAATCCTGACATGCCCGGGCGTGCTTCCGGGAGTGCGTTGTGGTGTGCCGTACTGGTTCGTACGCTCATTGCGACGGTCATCACCGATTGTCGCGCGATCTTGAAAGGCTGGCCGTGCTCTATTGGGTCCTGAAGTACATCGTCCTCGGGCCTTGGTTGAAGCTCATCTTCCGTCCGAAGGTCGAAGGACTGGAGCACGTCCCTGCCGACGGGCCGGTGATCATCGCCAGCAACCACCTCTCGTTCGCCGACTCGATCTTCATGCCCCTGAGCGTCCGGCGCCGGGTCACCTTCCCGGCCAAGGCGGAGTACTTCACCGGAAAGGGACTGAAGGGCTGGCTCACCAAGCTCTTCTTCGCCGGCACCGGCCAGGTCCCGATCGACCGCTCCGGCGGCAAGGCGGCGCGCGCCGCCCTGGAGGTCGGGCTGAACATCCTGCGTGCGGGCGGCATCTTCGGCATCTACCCCGAAGGCACGCGCTCGCCCGACGGGCGGCTCTACCGGGGCAAGACCGGCGTGGCGCGGCTCGCGCTGGAGTCGGGCGCTCCGGTGGTACCCGTAGCGATGATGAACATGGACAAAGTGCAACCGATCGGCCAGAGGCTGCCGAACCTCAAGCGGGTGCACATCAAGTTCGGCCCGCCGCTCAGCTTCTCCCGATATGCCGGAATGTCGGGCGACCGGTTCATCGAGCGCGCGGTGACGGACGAGATCATGTACGAGCTGATGGTCCTCTCCGGCCGCGAGTACATCGACATGTACGCGCAGAAGGTCAAGAACGCCGCGGCGACCTCCAAGCCCGCCGAGCCCGTCGCGGTGTAACCCCTCTTTTCTCTGCCGATCTTGCAGTTGTGGTGCCGAGACACTCCCTGGATGCCCGGTTTGTCAGGCACCACAACTGCAAGATCGGCGGGCAAGGAGGCGGCGAGCGGTGGTGGGCACCGCGCTAGATCGGGGGCAGCCCGGCCAGCACCAGCAGGCGGGGGGCGTCGGCCTGGGTGGCGAACGCGACCAGCTCGCTGCGCCACGGCTCCAGGCGGTCCTCGTCGCCCACCTGGCCCAGGGCCCGTACGGCCCAGGTCAGCGACAGCATGCGGGCCGACGCGTTCGGGATCTCGCAGTAGATCCCGGCCGCGGCCAGGTGCATGTCGGCCGCCCTGACGTAGTCCCCGTCCAGGCCGGCCATGCCGCCCGTGATGGTCCGCATCGCCGCCTCGACCCAGGGGGTGCGGTGGGGGACGTCGACCAGCATGTCGCGGATCGCCACCATCGCGGGGCGCCCGGACAGGACGGCCGCGTGAGCCGTCGCGTCGATCCACTCACCGCTGGCGATGGCCCGGACCTCGCGCCAGCTCTTCGCGAGCTCGACGATGAGCGCCTCCGCCTCCTGCTCGCGGCCCTGTAACGCCCGGCACAGCGCGCTCTGGCCGAGCACCGTCCACTGCAGCCGGTAGAACCCGCTGCGGCGGCCGGCCGCGAGGAGATCCTCGACGCCGTCGCCGACGGGCTCCAGCGACGACAGGACCTTCATCCAGGCGTGCACGCCGACGATCTGCAGATCCCACTCCAGGCCCGACTCGGCCAGCGCGGCCTCGGCGGCGCGGATCAGGGCCGGCCAGTCGCCGGTGAAGTACGCCGTCTGCGCCGCCTCGGAGAAGCCGATGGCGAGGGTGTGGCTGCCGGGGACCACGTCGCCGCTGTCTTCCAGCAGCGCCTGCGAGGCGGTCCAGTCGCCGTCCTCCAGCAGCGCCCAGGCGACGTTGCGCAACGCCCGGTGCTCGGACAGCAGCCGCCGCTCGCGGCACACCTCCAGCGCCGACTGCAGCTCGACCAGCCCGGACCGGTCGCCGGCCTGGAACAGCGCCGTGCCGATCGTGATCCGGGCGCCGGTGGCGACCTCGATCAGGCCGAGGCGGTCGGCGATCTCGGCGGCCACGCTGGCCGCGGCGACGGCCGGCTCGACCTCGAAGTTCGACATGTGCAGGCGGCCCAGCTCGGCATACGCGTCGGCCTTCTGCGGGCCGTCGGGCAGCTCGTCGAAGAGCTCGACCGCCCGGTCGAGGCAGGACAGCGCGTCGAGCCGGTCGGCGCGCAGCCAGGCGGCCTGGCCGCGGACCGTCCACGCGCGGGCCGCCCCGGCCTGGTCGCCGGCCGCGTAGAGCCGCTCGGCGAGCCCGGCGAGGTGGTCGGCGCCGCCCGTGTCGAGGAAGCCCTGCGGGTCGGCGTAGAACCTGATCTCGTTGGCCAGTTGCTCGATGCGCAGCAGCTCCGGGCGATCGGTCTCGCCGTCGCACAGCGCCAGGGCCTTGCCGACGTGCGCGGCGGCGGCGTCGAGGGCGTGCAACGCGTACGCGCGCCGGGCGGCCCGGTGCAGCGCGTCCCGGGCGGGCACGCTGTACCGCTTGGCGTCGAGCCCCAGCGACTGCGCGATCTCGTAGGCCGTGTTCCGGTGGTTGGCCACGACCTCGGCCAGGTCGGTGTTCCGGTCGGCGGCCACGCCGTCGAGCCACTCGGCGGTCAGCTCGTGCCGCGCGACCCGCTCGGTGCGGGGGAGCCGCTGGTAGCAGACGTCCCGCACCAGGACGTGGCCGAAGCGGTACTCCGTCTGGCCGGCCATCGTCGAGGCCGCCTGCTCGTGGATGAGGTCGCGCTGCTCGAGCCGGCGCAGCGAGCGCTCGATGCTGTCGGCGGGGCGGCTCATCGCGGCGCCGACCGCGCCGGGCCAGAAGTTCATGCCGACGACGGCGGCGGCCTGCAGGACGGCCCGGTCGGCGGCGTCGAGCAGGTCGACCCGGTTGGCGATGACGGCGTGGACGCTGTCGGGCATGGGCAGGGTCCGGCCGAGCGCGTCGGTGGCCCGCAGGTTGCCCTGCTCGGCGAGCATGCGCGTGTACTCCAGCGCGTACAGCGGATTGCCGTCGGCGAGCTCCACCAGCGAGCTGAGCGAGCCGGTCGGGAACGCGGCCTGGCCGAGCAGGTGCGCATACATGGTCGCGATCTCGGCGTCCCGCAGCGGTGGCAGCGTGATGGTCACCGACCCGGCGACCGCGCCGGCCCAGCTCGGGTTGCGCTCCAGGAACTCTGGACGCGCCGTGCACAGCAGCAGCAGCGGCACGTCGCGCACGGAGGCGGCGAGCCGCTCGACGAACCTGATCATCGACTCGTCGGCCCAGTGCAGGTCCTCGAAGACGAGCACGGTCGGGCGGTGCGCGGCCAGCGCCACGACGAACCGCCGCCACGCCGACTCGGTCTCGTCGGCGGCCATCTTCGGCCCGTCGAGGCCGACGAGCGGGCTGAGCGCCTCGGCGAGCCGCTCGGCCTCCGACGGGCTCACGATCGCCGCCAGGGCCGTGTCGAGCCGCTCCCGGGTGGTCTCCGCGCTGTCGGTGTCGAGGATGCCCGCCTGCGCCTTGACGATGTCGGCGAGGGCGGCATACGCGACGTTCGCCCCGAACGGCGGGCAGCGGCCGGTGCGCCAGGCGACCGGCGCGTCGAAGAGCCGCTCGGCGTGCAGGAACAGCTCGTGGACCAGCCGGCTCTTGCCGATGCCGGCGTGGCCGAGCACGGTGACCAGTTGCGGGGTGCGCTCGCGCAGGCCGCGGTGCAGCGCGTTGACCAGCAGGCTGAGCTCGTGGGTGCGGTTGACCAGCGGGGTCGAGCCGGCCTCACGGTCCGGGTGGTTGCGCCGCAGCGGGGCGAGCGCGAGCCAGACCTCGGTCGGCGTGGACCGGCCGCGCAGCGTCGCCGGTGGCTGGGCCTCGTAGCGGATCGAGGACTTGGTCAACGCATAGGTGCTGCCGCAGACGAGCACGCCGCCGGGCGGGGCGAGGGACTGCAGCCGGGAGGCGGTGTTGACCACGTCGCCGGCGACGATGGCCTGCCCGCCGTCACGGGCCGCGGCGACGTCGACGAGGGCCTCGCCGGTGGCCACGCCGACCCGGAAGCGCAGCGCCCGATCGGTGGTGCCCTCGGCGACGTTGGCGTAGCGGGCCAGGACGCGCTGCAGCTCCAGTCCGGCCCGCACGCAGCGCACCGCGTCGGTCTCGGTCGCGACCGGGGCGCCGAAGAGCGCCATGACGGCGTCGCCGATGTACTTCTCGACCACGCCGCCGTACTGCCCGATGACCTCCCGGGCGGTGGAGAAGAAGCTCTGCTGCAACTCGCGGACCAGCTCGGGATCGGCGCGCTCGACATACGGCGTGAAGTCGATGAGGTCGACGAACAGCACGCTGATGCGGCGGCGGTCCTCGCTGCGGGGTGCCGGGATCGGCACCGTCGCGCGGCCCATCGGGCGCTCGGCGCGGGAGAGGTTGCGGACCGCGGCGGTGGCGTCGCGCGGGGTGCCGCAGCCGGTGCAGAACGCGGCGTCCGGGCTCAGGGTGCGGCCGCACGTGACGCAGGCCGGGCTCAGCTCGGCACCGCATCCGCCACAGAACCGGTCGCCCTCGCCTGCCTGACGGCCGCAGCGTGCGCACTGACTGGAAATCGCCGACACTCCCGAACCTCGCTGAGAAACACATCCTCACATGTCGGCGACCGCACCGACCAGGTGCACGCACAGAGAGCGCGTGAACGCGGAATGTTGAGTACATTCACGTTCGACACACGGGAGGCGAACGATGCCAGAGGTACGACTCGACCGGGACTGGACGGATGCGACAGGCACGCCACACGCCGCCGGTGCCACGGTCGAGGTCGACGCGACCACGCTCGCCGAGCTGGCGGCGGCCGGTGTCGTGCGCACACGGAACAAGGAGACGGGCGGTCGGGCCGGCCCGACCGCCCGTCCGGACGACGATGCTTGAAAGGTCTGCGAGCGCCGGCTAGCGGTCGATCATGCCGGCCCGGCGGCGCAGCGCGGTGAGGTCCGTCACCACGATCCGGCGGCCCTCGGTGCGCAGCCAGCCGCGACTGGCGAACGAGCCGATCGCCTGGTTGACGCTCTGCCGCGAGCCACCCGCCATTTCGGCGAGCTGGCTCTGGTTGAGCTCGATCGTGACCATCGGCGCGTTGGTCTCGCCGGCCAGCCGGACCAGGGTCTTGGCGACCCGGCCGGGCAGGTCGAGGAAGACGTGGTCGGCGTTCTGCTCGGTGAGCCGCCGGATGAGCGCGCCCAGCGACCGCATGACGGCGTCGAGGATGCGCGGGTTGGCGTGCACCAGCTCGATGAACGCGTGCCGGGACAGCGCGAGCGCCTGGCAGTCCTCGATCGCCTCGGCGGAGGCGGACCGGGCGGCCCCGTCGAGCAGGGAGACCTCGCCGAGCGTGTCGGGCGGACGGACCACCGAAAGCACCGCGCGCTCGCCGGTCGGAGCGGTCCGGAACACCATCACGGCACCGCGCTTGAGCACGATGAGTGACTCGCCCGGATCGTTTTCGACGAACAGCAGCTGGCCTTTGCGGTATGTCCGTGGCACTGCCGCCTGGATGACCCGCTGACGCACGTCGGGATCCAGACCACTGAACATGTCCACACCGGTCAGTGCGTCGCCGGGATCTGGCAGTCGACCTTCCACGGTCAAACCCCTCCCGGTTCAGCCTTGAACGGACTCGTGATCAACGGTAGGTGATCACGAGCACAGTAATGAACTTCTACCAGATCATGACGCGCGTGTCGGAGTCTGTACATCCCCCGCATCGGCTCACCGACAGCCCGTGCATGAGCACGCAGGCAGGCTAGTGCCACCACGCGAACCGCTGGGGGGCGGGGGCGGTGGAGAGGGATGCGGCCGGGCCGCGGGTGGTGCGAGCACCCGGCCCGGCCGCTCGCCCGTGGTCGACCTGCCGGCGCTCGGCGCGGCGACCGTTCGCATCCCGCGGGTGATATCCGGCACGTCGCACCCGAAGGGCGGATGATCCCATTTCCGGCTACGGTACGTGACCCGGCCACCCCCGCTGACCGCCGTCGCGGCGGCCCGGGCAGGATGAAGTGGATGGTGGTGCACCGGTACTTCTACGACTGTGAGTTCATCGAGGACGGACGGCTGATCGACCTGGTCTCGATCGGCGTCGTCGACGAGCACGGACGGGAGTACTACGCCGTCTCGACCGAGTTCGACGAGTCCCGCGCGGTGCCGTGGGTGCGGCGCCACGTCCTCGACAAGCTTCCCTCGCCGGCCGACAAGGCGTGGCGCTCCCGCGACCGGATCCGCGACGACCTGCTCGAGTTCCTCGCCGAGCCGCTGCGCACCGGGAAGGCGGACGAGGTCGAGCTCTGGGCCTGGTACGCCGCCTACGACCACGTCGCACTGGCGCAGCTCTGGGGGCCGATGCCCACGCTGCCGCGGGAGATCCCCCGGTTCACCAAGGACCTGCGCCAGCTCTGGGACGAGTCCGGGCGTCCACCGCTGCCGGTCGCCGAGGGGCGGCACGACGCGCTGGTGGACGCCCGGCACAACCTCGCCCGCTGGCGGGTCATGCGTCCTGCGTAGCCGGTCGCGCGGCGGGCGCGGGGCGGGCCGAGCGCAGCAGCAGGTAGAGCGGCACGGCGATCGGCGACAGCAGGATCGTCAGCACCAGCACCGGGGCCGTGATCAGCGGGTGGATCCGCCGCTCCCGGCCGTCCAGGTAGATCCAGCGGCCGACGAACAGGTCCCACGCCAGCACCTGTGCCCACACGGCGGCGATCACCGTGTCGTCGGCGAAGAGGGTCCGGACCCCGTCGATGGAGGGGCTGAGCATCTCCGCCGTGAAGTCGCCGAACACCGGCCCGATCGCGACCGCCCACACGGCCAGCGCGGGCAGGACGATCAGCGGTGACGAGACGATCCGGTGCGTCCACCGCCAGGTCGGGGTGAAGATCATGAGCGCCCAGAACGGTACCGCCGCCAGAAACGCAAGCTGGAAGAGCGCCGGCGCCATCACGCCACCTCGGCCGGGACCGGCGCCGGTGCCGGTGCCGCAGTGTCGCCGGTGTCGCCGGTCCGCGCGACGGCCCAGACCACCCCACCGGCCGTCGTGAGCAGCAGGCCGCCCGCGACCGCGAGCGTGAGCGCGTCGGGGTGGATCAGCGGCTGGCCGCGCAGCGCCTGCCAGGTGACGAGGACGGTGAGCCCGGCGTAGGCGAGGCCGGCGACCGCGACGAGGCGGGTGCGCACCCCCGCGGCGCGCAGGCGGGGCAGCCGCCGCGACAGCAGTGTCAGCCCGAAGGCGATCAGCGGCAGTGCCTGCAGCGCGTGCATGCCGATGAAGTGCCCGGCGCGCAGGTCCCCGCCGGTCGTGCTCCAGTTGACCAGTGGCAGACCGGGCCCGCCGTCCGCGACGCCGACGCTGTGCGCGCCGACGATGCCGGGGGAGTCCTCGGCGAGCTGCGCCTTGGTCGGCATGGTCATCAGGGCGCCGATCGCCATGCCGCCGAGCCCGGCCAGCAGGCCGAAGCGCACCGCCAACGTGTCGGCGCGGTCCGGCAGCCGCTGGATGAGCAGCAGGATCCCGAGCCCGAGCGTGGCGAGCCAGGCGATCGCGATCGTGGCGCCCATGATGCTGAACAACGTGGCGTCGAGCGGGGTTTGATTGTTGAAGTGGCTCTGGTGCCCGCGCGCCGCCTGGCCCACCATGACCACCATCTCGATCAGCATCGTGGCGGCGATCACGGTGCCGAGCCACCAGCCGAAGCGCCGGTGGCGGTCGAGGAGCGACACCATCCAGGCGATCGTCACGGCGTAGACGGCGATCGACACTGCGAACTTGAGCGGTTTGAGCCAGATCGGCACGCCGACCAGCATGCGGTCGTCGACGGTGATGCCGGCGGCCGCCAGGACGGCGAGGGCGGCCATGAGGGCCGCGACGACGACGAGGGGGCGGTGAAGTTGAGCGACACGCATCGGAGGCTCCCAAGAATGGATAGCGGTGCTGTCTGCTATTGGAAAGCTACACTATCCATATCAAGGTCGGAAGGAGTTTCATGCGCATCGCGGAGTTGAGTCAGAAGACGGGCGTGCCGGTGCCGACGATCAAGTACTACCTGCGCGAGGGCCTCCTGCCGTCCGGCGAGCTGACCAGCCCCAACCAGGCCAGATATGACAACCGTCACGTCCAGCGGCTGCGGCTCGTGCGGGTCTTGCTGGACATCGGCCGGCTGCCCATCGCCACGATCCGTGATCTTCTGGCCGCCCTGGACCGGCCGGACCCGGACGTGCACTCGGTGCTCGGCTCGGCCCTGCCGGCGATCCTGACCACCCGGGACACCGTCGAGCCGGCAGCCGTCACGGCGGCGAAGGCCCGGGTGGACGACCTCGTGGCACGCCGCGGCTGGCTCGTCGGGTCCGGTGCGCCCGCCCGGCAGGCCGCCGCCGAGGTGCTCGCCGCGTTCGAGCAGGTCGGAGCCGATGTCGCGGACCTGCTGGAGCAGTACGCCGACGCGGCGGAGCGGATCGCGGTGCACGATCTGCGGTTCGTCGGGCGCACCGCGGACGCCGAGGAAATGCTGCACGCCGCGGTCGTCGGCTCGATCCTCGGTGACTCGTTGCTGGCCGCGCTGCGCCGCCTCGCACAGGAACACGAGTCGGCGAAGAAGTTCGGAATCCGGAGGGACGACTGCTGAGCGTTCAGGTGAAGCGACTACAGTGCGCAGTGAATCGGCAGCGTCGCCATGAGCGGGTAACTCCGGCTCGACCGCGCCAGTGCGCACGGATCGAGCGAGCAACGCAACCAGGAAGGCAAGATCAAGTATGCGTATCGGCGTACTGACCGGTGGCGGCGACTGCCCCGGTCTCAACGCGGTCATCCGTGCCGTGGTCCGCAAGGGAATCTCCACCTACGGGCACGAGTTCGTGGGCTTCCGTGACGGTTGGCGCGGACCCCTCGAAGGCGTCACCCGTGAGCTGGGCATCGCGCAGGTGCGCGGCATCCTCCCGCGCGGTGGCACCATCCTCGGCTCCTCGCGCACCAACCCGTTCAAGATCGACGGTGGTGTCGAGAAGATCAAGTCCAACCTGGCCGACCTGGGCATCGACGCGCTCGTCGCGATCGGTGGCGAGGACACCCTCGGCGTCGCCGCGAAGCTGACCGACCTGGGGGTCAACGTCGTCGGCGTGCCGAAGACGATCGACAACGACCTGGGCGCCACCGACTACACGTTCGGCTTCGACACCGCGGTCAACATCGCCATGGAGGCGATTGACCGGCTGCACACCACCGCCGAGTCGCACCACCGGACCCTCGTCGTCGAGGTCATGGGGCGCCACGCCGGCTGGATCGCGCTGCACGCCGGCCTCGCCGGCGGTGCCAACGTCATCCTGCTGCCGGAGCGGCAGTTCGACGTCGACCAGGTCGCGGGCTACGTCGAGAAGCGCTTCCAGACGCAGTACTCGCCGATCGTCGTCGTCGCCGAGGGCGCTCAGCCGCTCGACGGTCAGATGGTGCTGCACAACCAGGAGCTCGACGCGTTCGGCCACGTCCGGCTGGGCGGCATCGGTCAGTGGCTGGCCGAGCAACTGGAGGAGAAGACCGGCAAGGAGGCCCGCACGGTCGTCCTCGGTCACATCCAGCGTGGCGGCACCCCGACCGCGTTCGACCGCGTCCTGGCCACCCGGTTCGGTCTGCACGCGATCGACGCGGTCCACGAGGGCGACTTCGGCAAGATGGTGGCTCTCCAAGGGGTCGACATCATCCGCGTTCCGCTGGTCGAGGCCACGCGCGAGCTGAAGACGGTGCCCGTCGAGCGGTACACCGAGGCCGAGGTCTTCTTCGGTTCCTGACGGAGTCCGTGACCGGCAGCGCCTCGCGGCCACCCTGTAGCCCGCGGGCCGCAGCCGGTCACGGCGCTGTCCGCGGCCGCTCGGCGGCCGGCAAGATGGAGTCCGGAGCCGCGCCGGTCCGCGCCGTGCGGTGCCCCGGGAGGCTCGAACGGAGGAGGTTCGACGTGCGGATCGTTGCGGTTCTCGGCGCCGGGAAGCTGGGCGAGGTGCTGCTGTCCGGGCTCCTGCGCGCCGGCTGGCCGGCCGACCGGCTCATCGCCACGGCGCGGCGGCCGGAGCGGGCCCAGGAGCTCACCGAGCGTTACGGCATCCGCGTCGTCGACAACGAGACCGCCCTGCGCGCGGCGGACGTGCTCACGATCGCGGTCAAGCCGCAGGACGCCGGGACGCTGCTCGAGGACATCGGGCCCAAGGTGCCCGGGGACAAGCTCGTGGTGTCGCTCTGCGCCGGCCTGCCCACCACCTTCTTCGCGAAGTACCTCCCCGAGGGGACACCCGTCGTCCGGGTCATGACGAACACCCCGGCACTCGTCGACGAGGCCATGACCGCGATCTCGGCCGGCTCGCACGCGACCGGCGACCACCTGGCCCAGACCGAGGAGATGTTCCGGCCGCTCGGGCGCACGATCCGCGTCCCCGAGTCGCAGCAGGACGCGGTGACCGCACTCTCCGGCTCCGGCCCGGCCTACTTCTACTTCCTGGTCGAGGCGATGACCGATGCCGGCATCCTGCTCGGCCTGCCCCGCCAGGTGGCGCACGACCTCATCGTCCAGTCGGCGGTCGGCTCGGCCGTGATGCTGCGCGAGTCCGGCGAGCACCCGGTCAAGCTCCGTGAGGCGGTGACCTCGCCCGCCGGTACCACCATCAACGCCATCCGGGAGCTGGAGAACCACGGCGTCCGTGCGGCGTTCCTGGCCGCGCTGGAGGCGGCCCGCGACCGCGCGCGGGAGATCGCGTCCCAGAGCTGAAACCGGGCCGGGCGTGCGGTCCGGCCCGCGGGAAGCCGCCGCCGGTCGTCTGCAAGGATGCCGCGGTGACTTTCGTCTGCGAGTGTTGCGAGCTCGACCTCGGCGACGTGCCCAGCGTCTGGGCGTTCTCCGCACCGGACTACTGGAGCGCGCCGGGCGTCGGCGGCGAATCGTTCCTGGAAGAGGAGCTGTGCTGCATCGACACCCCGGAGCGGGAGGAGCGGCACTTCTTCATCCGGGGCCTGATCGAGATCCCGGTGAAGGGCACCGAGGAGCAGCTCACCTACAACGTCTGGGTCAGCCTGAGCCCGGCGAACTTCGAGCGGGCCGTCGAGCGCTGGGAGGATCCCGGCCGCGTCGAGGAGAAGCCGTACTTCGGCTGGCTCTCGAACAACATCCCGGGCTACCCGGAGACGCTGCAGTTGAAGACCCGGGTGCACACCCGCGAGCCGGGGCGCCGGCCATTCGTCGAACTGGAGCCGACCGAACATCCGCTCGCCGTCGAGCAGCGCACCGGCATCGACGCGCATCGGCTGGCCGAGGTCGCCGAGGTCTGCGGCGGCTGAGGCCGCGGTTCATTCAGCCATTCACCGCTGTCCTCACGCCGGACGGTGATCTACCGTTGGTCACCAACAGTCATGGCATGTATACCGCGCACCGGTGCCTTTCCCGCCTCTCCCCCCGGAGGTGACGCCGATGCGCGACGCAAGGCCCGCCGCCGGTTGCCAAGGTGGTCGGCGGCGGCTTTGCGGACACCGGACTGATGCCATGATATCGGGGTGCGATTCGAAACCAGCCGTGCACTTGACGCGATCGAGCGGAGACTGAGCGTCGACCCGCTGGTCGCGGGTGGCGTCATCGACCTGGTGGAGGCGGCCCGCAGCGTCGACCTCGACGGCGGCCGTCCGGCCGCGCTGCTCCGCCTCGGACTCTTCGTCGACGCGCTCAGCCGTCAGTTGGGTGACGGCGGGGTCGGGCTCTATGCCGTCGCGGAGCGCGGCGCGATGTCCGACACCGACTTCACCTCCAACGAGCGGATGGTGCTGCGCCGCTGGTCCGACGACGGGCTGATGGAGATGTTGCCACCCGGTGCGCGGCCCGGCGGCCGTGTGCGGGAGGTCGCGGCGCTCACCGGCCTGCCGGTGATCAGCCGGGTACCGCTGCCCGGCCACCCCGGCCCGGTGTACGTGACGGTCGGCGCCCGCGGCGGCATGGACCTCACGATGGCGCCGTCGACCGGGTCGACGCCCCGGCCGCATCCGGTGCTGAGCCGGTTCTGGCGGTGCCCCGCCGGGGACTGCCCGGTGTTCGGCCGCCCGCCGGCCGCCGGCGCGGGCCAGGCCCCGCCGGCCCTGCCCAGCGGCGCGCCGATCTGCCCCCGGCACGGCGAGCGGCTCATCGACGCCGGCGTGCGCCCGCCCGCGGTGCCGATGGTGGTGCGGATCAACGGCACGGTCCGCACCCGCTTCCCGCTGACCGCGGCCCGGCCGGTTGTCGTCGGCCGCGCCCCGGAGGACGGCATCACGATCGGCAACTGGCTCGACGACGAGGCGAGCCGCCGGGTGAGCCGCAACCACGTCCGCCTGGAGTTGCGCGACGGCATGGTGCTGGTGACCGACGTGAGCACCAACGGTGCCGCGGTGCTGGCCCGCACCTCGGCCGCCGCGGCACCGCGTGAGGTGGCGCTCAACCGGCACGAGGCCCAGGCGATGGGGGAGTGGGACGAGGTCGAGCTCTACCCCGAGGTGACCGTCGGCCGGGCCGACCGGCCGCCGGCCGACGTCGCCAAGGGCGGCGCGCCTAACTCGGTGATGGCCGACGCGCCGACGATCGCGCTGCGTCTTCCCAAGTAGGAATACCCCCTGGGGGTGTTTGTCCAACGCCGTAGTGAAATGCGTTGCCGCTCGGTGCGGCGACGCGCTACGGTTCGCCCCGTGATCGTGACGACCGCCTTCCTGGAGCTGGGCCTGCTGGCCGGCTCGGCGGTCGCCTGGGCGCCTTCAGCGCTAGCCGCGGCGCTAGAGGCCGGCCTGCGACGCTGACCCTCCTCCCGCAGCTTCCCGCGGAACCGACGGAGGAGGGTGAGCCGGCCGAGCCGGAGACCCCCTTCCCAAGAGGATTCCCGGCCTCGGCACAGGGTTCTGCACACCGGACCACAAATCCACTGTGGAGTGTCAGATGGCCAAGCAGGCGTACACGAGGAGCAAGCCCCATCTCAACATCGGCACGATGGGTCACGTCGACCACGGCAAGACGACCCTGACCGCCGCCATCACCAAGGTGCTCGCGGAGCGGTACCCGGCAGTCAACCGGTACACCTCGTTCGAGGGGATCGACCGGGCGCCGGAGGAGATCACCCGGGGCATCACCATCAACATCGCCCACGTCGAGTACGAGACGGCGACGCGCCACTACGCGCACGTCGACATGCCCGGTCACGCCGACTACGTGAAGAACATGATCACCGGTGCGGCCCAGGTCGACGGCGCGATCCTGGTCGTCAGCGCCGTCGACGGGGTCATGCCGCAGACGCGCGAGCACGTGCTGCTCGCCCGCCGGATCGGCGTGCCCTATCTCGTCGTGGCGATGAACAAGGCCGACGCGGTCGACGACACCGAGCTGCTCGACCTGGTCGAGCTCGAGGTCCGCGAGCTGCTGAGCGAGTACGGGTTCCCCGGGGACGACATCCCGGTGATCCGCGTCTCGGCGCTCAAGGCCCTGGAGGGCGACCCGGTGTGGACGCGGGCGGTCGTCGACCTGCTCGACGCGGTCGACGAGTACGTGCCGCTGCCCGAGCGCGTGCTGGGCGAGCCGTTCCTGATGCCGATCGAAAACGTCCTCACCATCACCGGGCGGGGCACCGTCGTCACCGGCGCCGTCGAGCGGGGCAAGCTGGTGCTGAACACGCCGGTCGAGATCGTCGGGCTGGGACCCACCCGGTCCAGCGTGGTGACCGGCCTGGAGATGTTCGGCAAGCAGCTCGACCGGGCCGAGGCGGGTGACAACGCGGCGCTGCTGCTGCGGGGTGTCCGCCGTGACGAGGTGCAGCGCGGCCAGGTGGTCGCCCTGCCCGGCACGGTCGCGCCGCACCGGCGGTTCCGGGCGCACGTCTACGCGCTCACCACGAAGGAGGGTGGACGGCACACGCCGTTCTTCGCCAACTACCGGCCGCAGTTCTACTTCCGCACCACGGACGTGGTGGGCTCGGTCGACCTCGGCGAGGTCACGATGGTGATGCCGGGTGACACCGTCGACCTGACGGTCGAGCTCGGCCAGCCGATCGCGATGGACGTCGGCCTCGGGTTCGCCATCCGCGAGGGTGGCCGTACCGTCGGCGCCGGCACGGTGACCGAGCTGCTGGACTAGCACCGCACACATGCGTCATCCTGCCCGTTATGGGCAGGATGACCGCATGGGTACCAGGTTGAGTCTCCCGCTGACCGGCGACGACCACGTCCAGGGTTACGCGACCGCGCCGCTGACCCTGGTGGAGTACGGCGACTACGCCTCCCCTGGGACCGGGCGGGCCTTCGGTGTCGTGGAACGCCTGCAGTTGCGCCTCGGCGACCGGCTGCGCTTCGCATTCCGCCACTTTCCCCTCGTCGACGCCCACCCCCGGGCGATGCCCGCCGCCCTGCTCGCCGAGGCCGCCGCCGACGCCGGAGCGTTCTGGGGGATGCACGCGCTGCTCCTCGCCCATCAGGACCGCCTCGAGGACCCGGACCTCGCGCGGTACGCCGACCAGTTCGGGCTGCCCGACACCGGGGGAACCCGTGCGCACTACGAACGGATCGACCGCGACCTGAGCAGTGGCCGGGACAGCGGCGTCGGCGACGTCCCGGCGTTCTACGTCAACGGGGCCCTCCACGACGGGGCGTACGACTACGACTCGCTTGCCGCGACCCTCGATCGGGTATCAGGGGCGTGAACCGGACGTCCCGGCCGTAAATCGACGGACCCGCATCCGCTGGCACCGGTCGCGCGGTGGAGCCGGTGTCCAATAGGTGAGAAAAGGGTGAACCACGCCTATTGCCCGATCGGTTACGGCTTGCGGTCTCTACGATCTTTGAGAAGAAACACAGCCAATTTTGAGCTTAACGAAGGTTGCCGTTAAGACGCACAGGGCAACCTGTAGGGGATGCGGAACCGGTACGTAGACCTCCTGCGAGCCGTCGCGATCATCCGCGTGGTCACGTACCACACCCTCGGATTCGCGTGGCTGACCGTGGCGTTCCCGGCCATGGGGCTGATGTTCGCGCTCGGCGGTTCCCTGATGGCCGCCTCACTGGATCGCTCCGGCGTCCGGTCCCTCGCCAGGCGGATGCGCCGCATCCTGCCGCCGTTCTGGGTCCTCGGCGCCTTCGCCGTGGTGATCATGAGCATCATGGGTGGCCTGGAACACACGTGGCGGCTCCTGCTGTGGTTCTTCCCGGTCGGCGACCCGCCGGCGAGCGACTGGGGCGCGCCGATGTTCGGCCAGATCTGGTACATCCGCTCGTACCTCTGGTTCATCATCCTGTCCCCGGTGCTGCTGTGGGTGTTCCGCCGCTGGCCGATCCCGTCGCTGCTGGTGCCGTTCACGGTGCTGGTCGTGTTGTGGGAGACCGGCCACGGCGACGGCGGCATCGTGCGTGACTTCTTCATGTACGCGCCGGCCTGGATGCTCGGCTTCGCGCACCATGACGGCACCCTCCAGCGCATCTCGAAGAAGGTGCTCTGGCCGCTCGCGGCGGTGATGGGCGGGATCGGGCTCACCCTGCTGTACAACAACCCCGGCCCGCGCGGCTACGACCTCAACGACATGCCGGTCGCCGACACGCTGTGGTCGACGGCGTTCCTGCTGGTGATGCTCAACGCCGCGCCGGCGGTGATGTCCCTCGGCGCCGCGGAGCCGGTCGTCGAGGCGGTCAACCGGCGCGCGCTCACCATCTACCTCTGGCACGAGGCCATCATCATCTTCGTGCGCAGCGCCGCGCTGTGGTTCGGCGTCTCGCTGCTCGGCGCGACCGGGGGGCTGATCCAGCTAAGTGCCGTGTTCCTGCTGGTAGCGGTGGTGGTGCTTAGTCTCGGCTGGGTCGAGGACCTCGCGGCCAAGCGCAAACCGCAGCTCGTCCCGCTGCCGAAGCGCACCCGTGCGGCCGTTCCGGAGCACGCGGCCCCGGTCCCCGCCTGACACCCGAGGGCGACACGCGCGCCCCCACCCCCCGATCCGCGCGTTGATCATGCAGTTGTGGTGCCTGGACAAACCGGGCATTCAGGGAGTGTCCAGGCACCACAACTGCATGATCAACGCGCAACCACGCGGCGAACGCGGCGGCACGTGAGTTGGCGAACGCGGCGACACGCCGACACTGGTCTTTGCTGGAGTTTGCTGGAACCGGCTACCGTGCCGTTCGTGTCCGAACCGACCTCGGCCTCCATCGAGGCCCTCGAGCGGAGGATCGACCGGCTGCGGGGCGAGCTGCGGCGCGCCGCCACCGTCGGTGACCGGACGCATGCCCGCGCGCTGCGGGCCGAGCTGCGCCGTGCGGAGCACGCCTGGGACGACGCCCTGGCCGACCTGGAGGATCGGGCCGTCCCGGAGCGGGCCGGGGCGCTCGGCCGTATGCCGCCGCCGATGCTTTCCATCCGCGAGCAGGTGCACCACGCGCTCACACTCCTGGGTGTCCCGGCGGCACCCAAGCTGATCATCGCGGTGCACGACGCCTTCTTCCCGGGGGAGCTGGTGGCCGCGCGGCTCACCAGCCTGCGCCGCGACGAGGAACGCTCCTTCAAGATCGCTCCGTTTGCCCGGCCGTACTATCTGTGTCCCGCTCTCGCCGCCGACCTCCTCTCGCCGGCGCGGGGCCTGCTCGCACTGTCGACCTGGCCGCTCGAGACCCGAGTGGTCGGGCCGCTGAGCGCTCGAGTCGACTTCCTCACCGGCGCGATCAGGGTGGCCCAGCGGGTGGCGCAGTTGCCCGAGGACGCCCACGACGCCCGCCGCCTGCTGTGGCGTTTCGCCGCGAGCATCCCGGGCGCCGCCGGCGGTGTGGTCGACCCCGCGATCGTGGCCGAACTGGCCCGGGCCGAGCTCGACGTCCACCTCGAGGCCGACGCCGCGGACCGCGCCGCGGCGGCGTCCCGGGCGCAGGAACGGCTCGACGGCGCCGAGGCGCTTTTCGGCGCCCGGCTGCAGAAAATGCGCAGGACCGCGAACTGATGCACGCCTTCCCCGAAATGAGACGCCCATGGACGCATTGGTCGACCGGCTGGACCGCATCCGCGGCACGGTTGCGCCGCGCAATCACAACGCGCGCACGATCTCGGCGCTCACCAGCAACCCGGGCTGCGGCCGCCGGGGGCTGATGGACGCCGCCGGGGTCAACAAGGGTGCCGTGGCCGGGCACCTCGGTTATCCGGCCGGCTTCGGCCAGTCCCGGTTCGCGATCGCCCGGGGCAACGCCTTCGAGGCGCAGGTCAAGGCCGACGGCGCGGCCGAGCTGCTGCAACTGCTGCGCGAGCGGCTGGGGCTGGCCATCCCCGAGGTGGCGTACGACGACCTGTCCAACGTCGGCGGCAACGCCAGCCGCGAGGTGCGGTACGCCCGCACGAAGAGCCTGCTGGCCCGCGCCGCGGGGGAGCGCGACGACGCCGGCACGCTCTTCGACCACCCGATGCTGCGGCTCGACATCGCCGGCTACTACGCCTACCTGGAGCCCGACCTCATCGCGTTCCGGGCCGGCGGCAAGTTCTACGTCGTCGAGATCAAGTCGTTCGCCGTCATCGACGGGCAGGCCGACGCGGGCAAGACGGCCGCGGCCGCTCGGCAGTCGGCGGTCTACGTGCTGGCGATGCGCGAGCTGCTCGGCGAGCTCGGCTATCCGCCGGAGACCGTCTCGCACGACGTGGTGCTCGTCTGCCCGGAGAACTTCGCGAACCGGCCCACGGCGACGCTGGTCGACGTGCGCAAGCAGCTCTCGGTGCTGCGGCGGCAGCTCTCGCGGCTCACCCGGCTGGACGACATCCTCGACTCGCTGCCCGCCGGGCTGTCGTTCGACCTCGGCTACGACGCCGACCACCTGCCCACCCGCCCGGCCGACGAGCTACGCAAGGCGGTGAGCGCGATCGACGCGAGGTACAGCCCGGACTGCCTCGGCACCTGCGAGATGGCGTTCCTCTGCCGGGAGGAGTCGGCCGGCTCGACGGCGGCGCTGGGTCGTTCGGTCCGCGACGATCTCGGCGGCGTGGAGAGCATCGGCACGGTGCTCGGCCTGGCCCGTGGCACGCTCACCCCGGGCGCGGGCCAGGAGGAGATCGCCGGGCTGCTGCGCTTCGCGCACCGGCTGCGCACCGAGTGCCTCGAAGGGATCGCGTGAGCATCCTGACCGCACTCGCCAGGGCGGAGGCGGTCGAGTCGGGGCGGGCGCAGCCGCTGACCACCGTCCGGCACACGCACATCGCCGACCGGCCGCTGGTCCTTGTGCCGCTCAGCCTCGCCGGCGAGGCCGCCGCCCCGCTGGCCGCGATGGTCGGCACCGACCCGGCGGCGCCCCGGCTGCTCGTCGTGGCGAACCCGCGCGACCGCACGCAGCGGTTCGACTTCGTCGCGCGGTTGGCCCGGGTCCTGCTGTCCTATGTGGACGGCTGCGCCCGTGCCGTCGACACCGCTCAGACGTCGAAGGTGCGGTACGCCGAGGCGCCGCAGGTGCTGGTGCCCAACCGCGGCGGTGTGGAATTCGTCCGGCTGCTCGGCCGCTCGACCAGGTTTCGCCGCCCCTTCGGCCCGTACCCGGTGCACCGCAGCGTCCCGCTGCTCGGGCAGTGGCTGACGTTCCTGCGGGAACGCGCCGACCACCCCGGATCGGCGATGCTGCTGGCGATGACCGAGGTGCTCGGCGCGCACTGGGCCACCGGTCAGAGCGGCCTGGAGGACGCCAACCTCGCCGCGCTGATCGGCTGGATCGACCCGCCCGACGGCCTCGACGGCGCGACCGCCGCCGCCCTGGCCGAGGACCCGCTGCGCTGGCCGCCCGCCGGGCCGAGCACCGACCCGACCTTCGACAACGAGATCCTGGCGCCCGCGCTGGCCACCGTGGCCCGCGCCGCCGACGACCACGCCCGCGAGCGTGCCGTCGCCGCGCTCACCGCGGCCCTGTCCGACCAGTTGCAACCCACCTGGGAACTGGTCTGGCAGGCGGTCGGCCTGCTGCGGGCCCGGCGGCCGGGCACGTCCGTCGAGGCCCGCTGGGCCATCGACCGCGATGTCTTCACGGTGTACCACATGTCGCTGGCCGAGGGCACCGCGCTGCCCCAGCCGCGGCGGGACAGCGCCGTCGCCGCGGCCGGCCGGCTCGACCGGCTGGAGCGTGAACAGGCCCGCTACGACGCGCAGCGCGCGCTCGACGACCCGCTCGTCATGGCCGAGTTCCGGCTGGCGGGCGAGGCGTTCACCGGCACCGTCGTGGCCGCTTCGCCCAACCGCGTCGACACCTCGGGCAAGAAGGCCGCCTTGCGCCCGCACATCACCGTGCAGACCGACGACCCGGTGCGCCTCGAGCCCGGCGCACAGCTCGTCTCGCCCGCGCGCCTCGCCCAGCAGGCCGTCGTGATCTCGGTGTCCGATGTGGACGTCGTGCTCGAGCTCAGCAAGGGCATGGGCCGCTCGGTCAAGAACCCGGCACCGGGCTCCGTGCCCGAGGTCGGTGAGCGGGTCACCTACGGACCCGTCACGGACTCCTACCAGCCGCCCGGGAAGTTCCCGAGCCGGGAGGACACACCGTGGACGCACGGCGGGCCGCCGCCGGAGCTCCCGCCAACCGACCTCGACGCCACGGAGGACTGGTCGTGATCGAGGCGATCCTGCGTGATTTCGGCAGCTCACAGGGGCGCGGCGTGGTCGTCGACTCGCCGCCCGGCGCGGGCAAGTCGACGCTGGTCGTCCACGCCGCCCGTACCATGGCCGAGAGCGGCGAACGGCTGATGGTGATCGCGCAGACCAACGAGCAGGTCGACGACCTGATCGACCGGCTCGCCACCGCCGCGCCGCAGCTCGAGATCGGGCGGCTGTCCGCGTCGACCTACGTGCCCGCCCAGCGGGTGATCAAGCACGGAACCGTCACCGTCAGCGGCGCGGTGTCCGACGTGCAGAACAGCGCCGTCGTCATCGGCACCGCGGCGAAATGGGCCACGGTGAGCGACGGCACCTGGGAGCGGGCCATCGTCGACGAGGCATATCAGATGCGTTCCGACATGTTGCTGCGGGTCGCCGGCCGGTTCTCCCGGGGCCTGTTCGTGGGCGACCCGGGCCAGCTCGACCCGTTCTCCGTGGTGGCGGGCGAGCGGTGGGCCGGCCTGTCGTGGGATCCGATGCAGAGCGCCGTGGCGGTGCTGCTGCGCCACAACTCCGACCTGCCGGTGCACCGGCTGCCGGTGTCCTGGCGGCTGCCGCCGTCGGCGGCCGACCTGGTGTCGGCGGCCTTCTACCCGTTCACCCCGTTCCGGGCGGGAACCGCGGAGGGGGACCGGCGGCTGGAGTTCTCCACCAGCGCGATCGGCGGAGGCTCTCGCCAGCACCGGTCGACACCTTCGGCGCTTGACCTCGGTCCTCGCCAGCACCGGTCGACGCCTTCGGCGCTTGACCTTGGGCAGGGGATCGACAACACGCTGGAGATCGCCCGGCGCACCGGCTGGGCGCTCCACGAGCTGCCCGCCCGCCACACCGTGCGCACCGACCGGGAGGCGGTGGCGACGATCGCCGCGCTGGTGACCCGCCTGCTGCAACGGGGGCCGGTCGCGTACTCCGAGCACGCCCCCGACGGCCGCCCGGTCACCGCCGAGCGGGTCGCGGTCGGCGCCGCGCACCGCGATCAGGTGGCCGCCATCCGGCAGGCCCTCGCCGGCAGCGTCGCCGCGGACGTCACGGTCGACACCGCGAACCGGCTCCAGGGCCGCGAGTACGACGTCACGGTCGTGCTGCACCCGCTCTCGGGTCGCCGGGACGCCGGCGCGTTCCACCTGGAGGCCGGGCGGCTGTGCGTGCTCACGTCCCGCCACCGGCACGCCTGCATCGTCGTCGCGCGGGCCGGGATCGCGGAGCTGCTGGACAACCACCCGTCGGCGGAGCCGGTGCACCTCAACGTCCCGGTCCGCTTCCCGGACGGCTGGGAGGCCAACCAGGCGGTCCTCGCGCACCTGTCCCGGTCCACGGTCAGGGCCTGAGACCCGGCGCCGGTTCGGCGGTGGCGGTGCCGAGGGTTCAAGGGGCACCGGTCAAGGCCGCGATTTCGGCCGTGCGGCCGTCTGTCAACCCCGGTGCCGCGCTACGAGACGGTGACGCACGGTCGTGCGGCGGGTATCTGTCGCTCGTGGTCGCCGCTGGACCCGGGGCGGAGCGTTCCGGCCGGGCGACTCCAGATCATGGGAAAGATCTGGCTATCGGGGCAGCCACATCTTTCCCATGATCATAAAATCAGCGGCGTGGTGGCGGCGTGCGCGGGAACATGAGATCGGGCGGCGTGGTGGCGGAGTGTGCGGGATCATGGGGTCGGGCGGCGTGGTGGCGGAGTGTGCGGGATCATGGGGTCGGGCGGCGTGGTGGCGGAGTGCGCGGGAACATGGGGTCGGGCGGCACGGCGGCGGATCGCGGTGGATTGCGGCGGAACGCGCGCCGGCCAGCACGCCTCGGCGGCGCCGCGCCGCGCCCGGATTGTCGGCCTGATCAGGGTTGGCGGCGGGCTGTCGGGCTGAACTTCGCGGCCCTGGGGCGCCGGTAGGTAACACTTCCGGCATGGAACCGCTCATCATCGTCGACGGTGCGAACGTCGTGGGATCAGTGCCCGACGGCTGGTGGCGCGACCGCGCCGGAGCGGCGGCCCGGTTGCGTGATGCGTTGGCGGCGCGTGACGAATCGGCGCTGCCCGGTGAGATCGTGTTGGTCGTGGAGGGTGCGGCGCGGGGGATCGGTCCGGTCGCCGGGGTGGGTGTGGAAGCCGCGCCGCAATCCGGTGACGATCATATTGTCGCACTCGTCCGGGACAATGTGTGGCGCAGGCCGGTGATCGTCGTGACAGCCGACCGGGGGCTCCGGCAGCGCGTCGAGGGTCAGGGTGCGAGTATTATCAGCCCCGGCCGGCTGCGGGCCTCGATCCCATATGGTGGTGCGACTGACCATACCTAACGGAGAGGATTTGTCGTCAACGTATCGGCATGTCGCAACGTATTTGCTGATGCTAGAAACGACGTTGTCCCACTGTGTGAGACCACGTTGACCCGCCGCGCGGGCCCGGCAATCCTGGATGAGGACCAGTGTCCGTGAATTGCCGGTGAATAGAGTCCGAAAACGTCAGACTTATTTGTGCCGACCTATTCTGTGCGGCACGTTACAGGCCTGTCGCACCGATTGACGATACTGGTAAGGTCGGAGCCATGTGCCCTGAGGTGCTGCTAGACCCCATGTGGGCGTCCCGCCGCGCGCACCATTTCGACGGCCTTTGTCGAATGACTACTCCCGTTGATTCGGCGTGAATTCCAAAGGCTTTCGAGAGGAAATGAAAATGGCCGTTTCGGTTGTCGGTGCGCCCGGGACCGCGTCGTCCGTGGTCACCATCACCGTCCACATCACGCTCAACGGCGACGAACTCCCACCCGAGGCGGCGCGCCTGCTCAACGACCTCGAAGCCCTCGCCGCCGCCCAGGCCACCCAGCAGATCCAGCGCGCCGCCCCGGCTCAGCGCGCCCCGGCCCAGGCGCCCACCCGCGCGCTGCGTCTCGTCGAGACCGCGGCCGAGCCGGCCGATGCCGGCGCGGACCCGAAGGCCAAGCGGATCGGGCGTGCGACCGTCGACACGCCACGGCTCCACCTGTGCACCGGCTCCCGCCTCGTCCTCCAGGACGGCGTCCCGGTGCCGCTGACCCGCCGGGAGTACGACCTCTTCCTCTTCCTCTGCGAGCACCCGCGCCGCGTGTTCAGCCGCGCGCAGTTGCTGCGCCAGGTCTGGGGCTACGACATGATCGGCACCGAGCGCACCGTCGACGTCCACGTCCGCCGGTTGCGGGTCAAGCTCGGGGACGCCGCACGGATCATCGCCACGGTGCGCGGCGTCGGCTATCGTCTCGACGATGACGCCGCCGTCCAGGTTGTCGTTCGCGAGGACTGACACGCTCGCGCTCGCCGCGGGCACGCTCCTGCTGGTCGACCTCCTGCGGGTCTGGCTGCCGTCGATCATCACGATCTTCGGGCAGGCGGCGTCCACGCCGGCCGAGCTCATGGGCGCGTTCGCCCTGGTGTGGTTCGTGGCGGCCGTCGCCGCGGTGCCGCTCGCCCGCCGCCTGCCGCTTGCGACCGTCGGGGCGGTCGGGCTCGCGGCCGCCCGGCTCGCGCTCGTCTTCATCCACGGTGGACAGCCGCAGCTCTACGTCGCGTCCCTCGGCCTGCTCGCCGGCCTCGTCTGGCTGGCCGCCACGGCCGCGCGCGGCGGGCCGGCGACCCCGGGCGTCCCGATCGGCCTGGCCGCCGCGGCGCTCCAGCACGCCGCACTGTCCACGGTCGACCTGTCGTGGCAGGCGTGGTGGTGGGCCGGTCCACTGGTCCTCGCCGAGGCCGGTGTCTTCCTGTGGTACGAGCTGAGGCCCGCCCCCGGACCGGTCCACGGCGGCGGCTGGCTGCTCGTCGGCCCGGCCGTGCTGCTCACCGGCATGTTCGTGCTGTCGCCCCCGATGGCGTCGATCGCGGTGTCCGCGCACAAGAACAACGTCGTGGAGCAGCCACTGCCCTTCCTGCCCCAACTGGTCCTCGGCCTGGCCGTCTTCGTCTTCCTCGTCCCGGTCCTGCGCGCACCCGGCGCCCACGTGCGATGGCGGCGGTGGTGGGCGGCCCTCTTCCTGGTCCTCGCCACGACGGTGTTCGTGTGGCCGATCTCGGTCACGCCGAGCTGGACGGGGCGCGTCGTCGCACTGGTGATGGGCGCGGCCGCCCTCGGAATCGCCCTCTCGGTCTCGCGCCGGCCCTCGCCGCGGCCCGAGGGCTACGCCGCCGTCGGCGGGATGGTGATCTTCGCCGTCGGGGCGGTCGCCTACTACGCGGCCTACGACATCGGCTATCCGAACTGGTGGGTGCCGCCGGCGGTCGTGCTGGTGCCGGTCTGGGTCCTCGTGCGGCCTCCCTCGTGGCCCGAGCCGCTGGGCTCCGGCGCGCTGCCCGTGCTCGGCGCCGCGCTCGCCGCGTGCCTGCTCGTCCCGCTGGCCGGGGTGTCGTTCCGGCCGGCGGTCCAGCCCGTCGAGGAGGCCGGACGGGAGTTGCGGCTCACGGCGTACAACATCCGGATGGGTTTTGGTCTTGACGGGACCTTCCGGCCGGCCGGGACGGCGGCGGCCATCGCGCGGGAGCGGCCCGACGTCGTGGTGCTGTCCGAGGTCGACCGGGCCTGGCTGCTCAACGGCGGCCACGACGACCTGGACGTGCTCGCCCGGAAGCTCGGCATGCGGTACACGTTCGCGCCGGCCGCCGACGCGGTGTGGGGTGACGCGGTGCTCACCAACCTGCCGGTCCGGCGGTCGGAGTCCGTGCGGCTGTCCGCGGTGGGAGCGCCGACCGGCGCGCAGGCGCTCGGCGTCGTGGTGGTGTTCGGCGGCCGCGAGATCGCGGTCGTGTCGACGCACATCCAGCCGCCGCCGGACGCCGAGCCGCTCGTGCAGGTGCGGGAGATCGCGGCGTTCGCCACCCGCTTCGGCGGCGACCGGCCCACGCTGATCGCCGGGGACCTCAACATCGAGCCGGGCAGCCCCTCGATGCGGGCCTTCGCTGAGGCGGGATACGCGGACGGTCTCGCCGCGTTCCGGCCGGTGCGCACGTTTCCCGCCGACGTGCCGGTCAACGAGATCGACCACGTGCTCGTCCGCGGTCTGACCTGCTCGAACGTCGTCGTCGGCACGGCCTTGACCGCCGACCACGCCCCGGTGTCGGCGGTGCTCGGCGCGGCTGTGTGAGCCGAACCGCGGTTCGACCGAGCGACGAATGGGCATCCCTTCCTCAAGAGAGAAAGGGGCAGCGATGAGCGTGACGCATGCGAACGGTACCGGGATCGAAGACACCGTCGCCGAGAAGCGCGGTGATCTCGGCAGTACGATCGCCGCGACCAAGGACCGCGCGGCCGGACTGGCCGAGCAGGGCAAGGACGTGGCACGTCGTCGGCCCGTTCCGCTGGCCACCGCCGCCGCCGGCCTCGCCACCGTCGTGGTGGCGGTCGCGACGGTCGTACGCCGTCGTCGGGCCCGCCCGATGACGCCGCGTCAGCGGGCCGTCGACGCGTGGCGGCGCACCAGCAAGAGCGTGAGGAAACGAGTCAAGCGGTAACCTCCTCTCCCGGCCGCGCTCCGCACTCCGGTGCGGGGCGCGGCTGCGTCGCATGGTCATCGGGCAGGCCGCGAGCCGGGTGGCCCGCGCCGCGCCGCGGCCCGCCCGCGGCGGCTCGGCACCGGCCGGCAGCGGGTCGGGGTGGCGCCCCGAGCGGGCGGCCCCGGCGAGGACGGCCGGCAGGTGGCCACCGTGCGGTCTGCTCCCTACGGTCCACTGTGGAACCGGGTGGGCCGCTGCGGCGAACCCCGCCGCCACGGCCTCCTTCTGCTTTGATGGGCGGTATGACGCGCACGCGGCTCTACCGCAACGGTCGTCTGGAAGCGGAGGACTTCCCGCTCGACGACATATCCAAGCATCTCCGGGACGCCGGCGCGGTCGTCTGGCTCGACCTCACCGACCCGGACGAGGCCGACTTCGGTCGGGTGCAGGAGGAGTTCGGGCTGCACCGGCTGGCGATCGAGGACGCGTCGTCGCCGCACGAGCGGCCCAAGCTGAGTCACTACGCCGCCCACCAGTACTTCAACGCGTACGCGACGAACTTCGACCCCGGGACCGGGGCCCTCACCGTTCACGAGGTGGCGGCCTTCGTGATGCGGCAGGCGCTGATCACCGTGCACGGGGGCGACTTCGACATGGGCGTCGTCGTCGAGCGCTGGGACGAGACCGCGGAGCTCGCCGGGCACGGCGTGCCGTACCTGGCGCACGGCCTGCTGGACGTGATCGTCGACCGGCAGTTCGACGCCGTGCAGGCGCTCGACGAGGCGCTCGAAGGACTCGAGGACACCCTGTTCGAGGAGACGCCGCAGGCGATCCGCCAGGTGCAGCAGCGCAGCTTCCAGCTTCGCAAGAGTCTGGGCCGGTTGCGCAAGGTCGGACTGCCGATGCGGGAGCTGGTCAACGGCCTCATGCGGTCCCGCGTGTGCGTCGTCGACGACGAGATGATGCCGTACTACCACGACCTCTACGACCACGTGCTGCGGGTGGCGGAGTTCACCGAGTCGCTGCGCGACTTCGTCGGGACCATTCTGGAGTCGAACCTCAGCGTCCAGGGCAACCGGATGAACAACATCATGAAGAAGGTCACCAGTTGGGCGGCCATCGTCGCGGTCCCGACGGCTGTTACCGGTTACTACGGGCAGAATCTGCCTTTTCCGGGTTTCGAGCAGCACGCCGGCTTCGTCAGCTCGGCGGTGCTGATCGTGGTGTTGTCCGTGGGACTGTATGTCACCTTCAAACGCAAGGATTGGCTATGACTGAACACTTCGACGTCGTCGTCCTCGGCGCCGGTCCGGGCGGGTACACTGCCGCGGTCCGGGCCGCGCAGCTCGGCCTGCGCACCGCCATCGTCGAGGAGAAGTACTGGGGTGGCGTTTGTCTCAACGTCGGCTGCATCCCGTCGAAGGCGCTGCTGCGCAACGCGGAGCTGGCGCACATCTTCACCGCCGAGGCCAAGACCTTCGGCATCCAAGGCTCCGTGACGTTCGACTACTCGGCGGCCTTCCAGCGTAGCCGCAAGGTGGCGGACGGCCGGGTCAAGGGCGTGCACTACCTGATGAAGAAGAACGAGATCAAGCAGTACAGCGCGCGCGGCTCGTTCCTCGACGACCACACCCTCCAGGTGGGCGACGAGACGATCACGTTCGCCAACTGCATCATCGCCACCGGAGCGACCACCCGGTTGCTCCCCGGCACCACGCTGTCCGACCGCGTGGTGACGTACGAGGAGCAGATCATGACCGAGGATCTGCCGTCCTCGATCATCGTCGCCGGCGCCGGCGCGATCGGCGTCGAGTTCGCGTACGTGCTGCACAACTACGGTGTCAAGGTCACCGTCGTGGAGTTCCTCGACCGGATCGTGCCGCTCGAGGACGCCGAGGTGTCGGCGGAGCTGGCCAAGCGGTACAAGCGCCTGGGCATCACCGTCCTGACCTCGACCCGGGTCGAGTCGGTGCACGAGACCTCCTCCGGCGTGCGGGTGACGGTCTCGTCGGGCGGTTCGACGCAGGTCCTGGAGGCCGACAAGCTCCTCCAGGCGATCGGTTTCCAGCCGCGGGTCGACGGCTACGGCCTGGAGAAGACCGGCGTGGCACTGACCGATCGCGGGGCGATCGCGGTCGACGGCCGGCTGCGCACGAACGTTCCGCACATTTTCGCGATCGGCGACGTCACCGCGAAGCTGATGCTCGCCCACGCCGCCGAGGCGATGGGCATCGTCGCGGCCGAGACGATCGCGGGCGCGGAGACCATGGAGCTGGACTACGTCATGATCCCGCGGGCGACGTACTGCCAGCCGCAGATCGCGAGCTTCGGCTGGACCGAGGCGCAGGCCCGGGAGAAGGGCTTCGACGTGAAGGTCGCGAAGTTCCCCTTCACGGCCAACGGCAAGGCGCACGGCTTGGGCGACGCGACGGGCTTCGTGAAGCTGATCAGCGACGCGAAGTACGGCGAACTGCTCGGCGGCCACCTGATCGGCCCGGAGGTGACCGAGTTGCTGCCGGAACTGACCCTGGCCCAGCAGTGGGACCTGACGGTGCACGAGGTCGCCCGCAACGTCCACGCCCACCCGACCCTGGGCGAGGCGGTGAAGGAAGCGGTCCACGGCCTGTCCGGGCACATGATCAACATGTAGACGACCCGGGGCGCCTGTTCGGCGGGCAGGCGCGCCCGGACGGTGGTCGTTCCGGGGCCGGTCTCGGGGCGTGGGATCGGCGGTGGCGACAGTCACCCCGGCGGTCCGAGTCGCTACGCTTTGGCTCATGCGGCAGGAGTGGCACCACTTCACATACCCCGGACCGGAGATCTCCCGCGTCGCCGTCCCGGGCAACCAGGACGACGACGAGTTCGGGCTCGACCGGTGGCGGACCATGCCCCGGGCGCAGGTCCCGCCGTGGCCGGACCAGGACGCTGTCGACGAGGTGGGGTCGCTGCTCTCCTCGGTGCCGCCCATCGTCGCGCCCTACGAAGTGGACCAGTTGCGGGAGCGGCTCGCGCTCGTCGCCGACGGCAAGGCCTTCATGCTGCAGGGCGGCGACTGCGCCGAGACGTTCGCCGACAACACCGAGGCCCACGTCCTGGCCAACGCTCGCACCTTGCTGCAGATGGCCGTCGTGTTGACATACGGTGCTTCGCTGCCCGTCATCAAGATCGGGCGGGTCGCCGGCCAGTTCACCAAGCCGCGTTCCGCGCCGCTCGACTCGCTCGGCCTGCCGGCCTACCGCGGCGACATGATCAACTCGCTCGACCAGGACCCCGCCGCCCGGGTCGCCGACCCGCAGCGCATGGTCCGTGCCTACGCCAACTCGTCCAGCGCGATGAACATGCTGCGGGCGTATCTCGGCGGTGGCATGGCCGACCTGCATGCGGTCCACGACTGGAACAAGGGTTTCGTCGTGACGTCGCCGGCCGGGCAGCGATACGAGGCGATCGCCCGGGAGATCGACCGGGCGCTGCGGTTCATGCAGGCCTGCGGGGTCAACGACGACGAGGCGCTGCGCACCGTGACCCTGTATTGCTCGCACGAGGCGCTCGCGCTCGAATACGAGCGGCCGCTCGCGCGCATCGCCGGCGGCAAGCCGTACGGGCTGTCCGGGCACTTCCTGTGGATCGGCGAGCGCACCCGCCAGATCGACGGCGCGCACGTCGACTTCATGTCCCGCATCGCCAACCCGATCGGCGTCAAGCTCGGCCCGACCACGACGCCCGAGCAGGCCATCGAGCTGTTCGAGAAGCTCAACCCGGACAACGTGCCCGGCCGGCTCACGTTCGTCGCGCGGATGGGCTCGACGAAGGTCCGGGACGTGCTCCCGCCCATCGTGGAGAAGGTCACCGCCGCCGGGTGCCGCGTCGTCTGGCAGTGCGACCCGATGCACGGCAACACCCACGAGTCGTCCAACGGCTACAAGACGCGGCACTTCGACCGCATCGTCGACGAGGTGCTCGGCTACTTCGAGGTGCACCGCGAGCTGGGCACCCATCCGGGCGGCCTGCACGTGGAGCTGACCGGTGAGGACGTCACCGAGTGCCTCGGCGGCGCGCAGGCCATCGTCGACGAGGACCTGCCGGGCCGCTACGAGACCGCCTGCGACCCGCGTCTCAACACCCAGCAGTCGCTGGAGCTCGCGTTCCTGGTCGCGGAGATGCTGCGTGGCTGATCGGGTCGTCGACTTCCGGTCCGACACCCTGACCAAGCCCTCGCCGGGTATGCGGGAGGCGATGGCCACGGCGGAGGTCGGGGACGACGTCTTCGACGAGGACCCGACCCTGCACGAGCTACAGGCGACGGTCGCGGCCATGTTCGGCCACGAGGCCGCCCTGTTCACGCCCAGCGGCACGATGGCCAACCAGTTGGCGCTCCAGCTCGCCGTCCCGCGCGGTGACGAGCTGCTCTGCGACGCCGCCGCGCACGTCGTCAGCGACGAGATCGGCGCGGCGGCCGCGCTCGGCGGCATCTCGACCCGCACCTGGCCCGCCGTCGGCGCCGCCGTCGACGTGGCCGTGGTCGAGTCGATGATCCGCCCGGAGGGCTTCGTGGCGGTGCCGACCCGGGCGGTCGCCGTGGAGCAGACCCACAACCGCGGCGGCGGCGGGGTGATCCCGCTGTCGACGCTCCAGGACCTGCGTTCGCTCACCGATCGCCACGGCGTGCGTCTGCACTGCGACGGCGCCCGCATCTGGCACGCGCACGTGGCCGACGGGGTGCCGCTGGCGGAGTACGGTGCGCTGTTCGACACGCTCTCGGTCTGCCTGTCGAAGGGCCTGGGCGCGCCGGTCGGCTCGCTGGTCGTCGGCTCCGCGGCGGCGATCGCGACCGCCCGGAGGCTGCGCAAGCGGATGGGCGGCGGCATGCGGCAGGCCGGCATCCTGGCGGCGGCCGGCCTCTACGCGCTGCGCAACAACATCGACCGGCTCGCCGAGGACCACGCCCGGGCCCGGCTGCTGGCCGAGGCCATGGCCCCGACCGGCGTGGTCGACCCGGAGCGGATCCGGACGAACATCCTGCCGCTGGACCTGACGAAGGCCCGGCTGGACGGCACCCGGTTCGCGGCGGCGGCCCGGGAGCACGGCATCCTGGTGTCGGTGCTCGGCCCGCGGCTGGTCCGCCTGGTGACCCACCTGGACCTCACCGACGAGGGCGTGGCCCGCGCGGCGAAGATCCTGCCCGGCCTGCTCTGAGACCGAAGAGCGCGGACCACACGCACCGCCGAAGGTCAGAGCGACGCGCGGAGCAGGGCGATGTCGCTCGCGTGGTCGACGGCCTCGGCGCCGCTGGGGGTCTCGACGACGACCGGGATGCCGGCGCTCGCGGGGTGCGTCAGGAGCTCGGCGAACGCGGCCGCGCCGATCATGCCCTTGCCGAGGGACTCGTGGCGGTCGCGGGTCGAGCCGCACGCGTCCTTCGAGTCGTTGGCGTGGATCAGGCGCAGCCGGTCCTGACCCACCGCCTCCACCAGCGTGTCCAGCGTCGTCGTCATGCCGCCCGGCTCGGCCAGGTCGTGACCGGCCGCCCAGGCGTGGCAGGTGTCGAAGCAGACACCCAGGTGCGGGTGGTGGTCGACCGCCGCCAGGTAGTCCGCCAGGTGCTCGACCCGGGACGCCAGCGAGCGGCCGCCGCCGGCACTCGGCTCCACCAGCAGCGGGGGCCAGCCCTCCCGTTCGGCGCGGTCCAGCAAGGGGGAGAGCACGGCTCGTACGACCTCCAGGGCCTTTTCGGCATGTGCCGCGGCGACGGCGGAACCGGCGTGGAAGACGACGCCCCGGGCGCCGATCGCCTTGCCGCGCCGAAGGGCGTGCTCCAGCGTCGCCACCGAGCGCTCGACGGTCGCCTCGGTCGGCGAGCCCAGGTTGACCAGGAGCGCGGCGTGGACGTAGGCGGCCACCCCGCGCTCGGCGCAGCCGGCCACGAACGCGTCGTCCTGCTCCGGGTCACCGGGCGTGAGGGTCCAGCCGCGCGGGTTGGAGACGTAGACCTGCACGGCCGTGGCGCCGGTCTGCTCGACGTAGCGGAGCGCGGCCTTGGCCAGACCGCCGGCGGCGGGCGCGTGCCCGCCGACCGGGGTCGTGACCGTCGTCGGAGGATCGGTGGTCACGGTCATCAGAAGAACGCGAACAGGCGGATCGTCGTGCCGGGCGGGACCTGCGTGCCGGGCTGCGGGTCCTGCTGCCGGACGGTGCCGAAGCCCTGTGCCTCGACGTTGAAGCCCATGCCCTGCAGCGTCTTGCGGGCCTCGTCGAGCTCCATGTTGCGCACCTCGGGCACGGTCACGAGTGCCGGGCCCTTGGAGACCTGGAGGTCGATGACCATGCCGTCGGTGACGCTGTTGCCGTCGCCGATGCTCTGCGAGACGACTTCGTTCTTCGGTTTGTCGCTGTCGACCTCTTCGACCTTGTTGACCGTGATCTTCACCTTGGCGAGGTCCTGCTTGGCCTGATCGAGCTGCTTGCCGATGACGAGCGGCACCTTGACCGGGTTGGGCCCCTTGCTGACGAACAGCGTGACCGTCTGGCCGGGCTTGACCTGCGTGCCGATCTGCGGGTCGGTGGCGACGACGTAGCCGGCCGGCATCGCGTCGTCGAACCTCTCGGCGCGGTTGGCGACGAGTTTCATCGCCTGGATGTCGGCGACCGCCAGGTCATACTCCTTGCCGGCGATGTCCGGCACCTTGTAGATCTCGGGTCCGAGTGACAGCGTGATCGTGATCGTGCCGCCGTCCAGGATGCGGTCGCCGGGGCTCGGAACCTGGGACAGCACCTTGTCCCTCGGGATCCGCGCGTCGAACTTCGCCTCGGCGAACTTGACCTTGAAGCCGCTGTTCTGCGCCTGCTGGATCGCTTGTTCGCGGTTGTACTGCGTGAGGTCCGGAGCGGCTGAGTAGCGCCCGACGCCGAACCAGTAACCGCCGATCGCGACCAGCAGGCCGAGCGTCAGCATCGCCGCGATCACCGTCAGGCGGGTGCGCGGGCTGGCGTTGACCTGGGCGAGCAGCCCACCCAGACGGCCGCCGGGACCGGCGGTGACCGGGGAGGTGTGCCGGCGCCGGGCGGGCGACGGGGCCGAGCCGGGCAGCCGCGCCCACGACGGTCGCTGGGGCTGCGACTGGTAGGTCTGCGGCACCGACTCGACCCGTGGCACGATGACCGTCGGCTGCGCCACCGGCCGGGACCGGCCGGTCAGGTCGACGCCGATGTCGTCGCGGGTCGACTGGACCTCGGCGAGCAGCGCGCCGGCGTCGGTCGGCCGGGCGCCCGGGTCACGACGGGTCGCGCGGGTCACCAGGTCGTCGATCGCGGGCGGCAGGCCCGGCACGTAGCGCGACGGGAACGGCACGTCACGGTCGACGTGCTGCCATGCCACCTCGACCGGGCGATCGGCCTCGTAGGGCACCCGGCCGGTCAGCATCTCGAACAGCACGATGCCGGCCGAGTAGACGTCGGTGCGCGGGTCGGCGTGGCCGTCGGTGACCAGCTCGGGCGCCACGTAGGCGACGGTGGCCATCAGGTGCGAGCCGGTCTCGTCGGCGCTCGCCTCGACGGCGCGGGCGAGCCCGAAGTCGGCGACCTTGACCACACCGTCGACCAGGTCGTGCGTGCCGCCGGGCGGCTCGGCGACCAGCACGTTTTCCGGCTTGACGTCGCGGTGCACGAGGCCGGCGCGGTGCGCGGCGGCGATCGCGGCGAGCATCTGCTCCATGACCGCGAGCGCTTCCTGCGGCTGTAGGCGGCGGCGCTCGGCGAGCACCTCGCGCAGCGTGCGGCCGCGGACATACTCCATCACCAGATAGGGCAGGCCCTGGTAGGTGCCCTGGTCGTAGACGGCGACCACGTTGGGGTGGGTGAGCCGTGCGATCGTCTTCGCCTCGTCGGTGAATCGCTCGACGAACTGCGGATCCCGCGAGTGCGCCGGATGAATGATCTTCAACGCGACCGTGCGCTCGAGCCGCTCGTCGAGCGCGGTGTAGACCGTCGCCATGCCGCCCTTGGCGACACGTGCGCGAACGCGGTAGCGCCCGTCGACAAGCGCACCGAGCAGTGGATCGGCGACCGTGGTATCCATTGGCTGCGAGTGTACGGCTGGTGAAGCCGAAACCTCATCGCCCGACGCTGGTTTGCCCCGTCGCGGCGTTCTCGTCACCGTATCGTCCGGCTTTCGGGGGGTTTGAGGCTGAGCTGCTCGTCGACGGTACGGTTGCTGAGGGTGACGGGCTGGCGGAATCGCTGGCACTCGGGCTCTCCGACGGCGTCGGTGTGCTTTCGGGTTCGTTGGTCGTCGGTACGACCGGTGGCGCCTGGACGGGCGGCAGGGCGATCACCTGCGGGGGTGTCGACCGCCGCACCTGCGGGCGCGGCTGCGTCAACCGCGGTGCCGGGCCGGTGAGCGGCGCCGTCGTCGCCGCGGCCGGCGCCGCGGGCGCGGCGAGCGGTGGCTCCGCCGGCCGCGCGGTCAGGGCGGAGAGACTGCCGACGACCGCGAGATACGTCCCCGCCGCGCCCCCGGCGACCAGCAGCGCCACGCCGGTGACGGCGGCGACGCGCCGGGGCGGCCGGTGCAGGCCCCGGTGGTGCCAGGGGCCGAACTCGGCCGTCTCCGCCCTGGTCAGCCGGTGCGTGCGGCGCCGGTTGACGTGCCGGTCGAGGTCGTAGCACGCGGAACGCCAAGCGCCGGCGACCTCACGGTGGACCTTCAGCCAGAGCCCCACTTGCCGCTCCCTTCTGTCGTGTGTCGGCGCCTCGTCGTCGTGCCGTGCCCTGGGACATGGCACTGTGAAGAGGTGACCGAACAACCTGCGGGACCCATCGAGTGGCTGACCATGCCCGAAGTCGCCGAGCGACTCGGCATCCCGGTCAACCGGGTCCATCAACTCGTCCGCGAGCGCTCGCTGATCGCCGTCCGGGAAGGGGGCGTGTTGCGCGTCCCGGCCGACTTCGTCACCGAGGCCGGTGTGCTGAAGCACCTCCCCGGCGTGCTCACGTTGTTGTCCGACGCCGGGTACAACGAGGCTGAGGCGCTGCGGTGGCTCTACACCCCGGACGAGTCTCTGCCCGGCACCCCGGCGGAGGCGCTGTGCGGCAACCGCGCGACCGAGGTCAAGCGCCGGGCGCAGGCGCTGGGCTTCTGACGGTGCGCGCGACGTACCTGCTGGTCCTGGCCGGCTGCCTCGCCGGCGCACTCTGGCTGGAACCGCTGCTCAAGGTCGGTGTCCTGCGACAGGTCCGCCGCCTGGTGCTCACCATCGCGCCGATCGCCGCGGTGTTCGTCGTCTGGGACCTGCTCGCCGTCCGGGCGGGTCACTGGACGTTCGACCCGCGGCAGACGGTCGGTGTCGTGCTCCCCGGCGGGCTGCCCCTGGAAGAGGTGCTGTTCTTCCTCGTGGTGCCGCTCTGCGCGATCCTCGGGTTCGAGGCGACGCGGCAGACGCTGCGGCGCTGGTCGCGCCGATGACCTACACGGTGGCGGCGGTCGTCGGCCTGGTGGCCGCCGTGGTGGTCGACCTCTTCGTGCTGCGCACCCGGCTCGTGCTGGGCCGGGTGTTCTGGTGCACGTATCCGATCATCTTCGGGTTCCAGTTGCTGTCGAACGGGATCCTGACCGGCCGCGGGGTCGTGCTGTACGACCCCGCGGCGATCCTCGGCACCCGTCTCGTCCACGCGCCGGTGGAGGACCTCGTGTTCGGATTCGCGCTGATCCTGACGACGCTGTCGGTGTGGACGTGGCTGCCGCGCCGGTCCGCCGGCTCGGCGGACTCCACCCGCGACTGAGCCACGGCCGGCTCCGGGGCTCAGCCGGCGCGTTGGGTCGCCGCCCGGGCCAGGCCCTCCAGCACCTCCCGGGCCTCCGCGGTCACGTCGGCGGCGCGCAGCGCCTCGAGCGCTGCCGCGGTCAGGGCGGCGATGCGCTCCTCGGTGCGCTCCAGCGCGCCGGTCGAGACGATCATCTCGCGCAGCCGGGTCACCCCGTCCGCGTCGAGGTCGGGGTCGCCGAGCCGCTCGTCGAGCGCCTGCCCGTCGGGGTGCTCCATCGCGGCCGCCACGAGATAGGTCCGCTTGCCCTCGCGCAGGTCGTCACCCGCCGGCTTGCCGGTGACCGCCGGGTCGCCGAACACGCCGAGCACGTCGTCGCGGAGCTGGAAGGCCTCGCCGAGCGGCAGGCCGAACGCCGAATACGACGCCGCCAGCCCGGCCGGCGCGCCGGCGAGGGCAGCGCCGAAGAGCAGGGGACGCTCGATCGTGTACTTCGCGGACTTGTACCGGGCGACCAGGCCGGCCCGGGCGGTCGATGTGTCGCCGGTCGCCTGGGTCTGCATGTCGAGGTACTGCCCGATCGTGACCTCGGTCCGCATCTCGTCGAAGACCGGCCGGGCCCGCGCGAGCGTCACCGGGTCGACGCCGCTGGTGTGCAGCAGCTCGTCGGACCAGACCAGGCACAGGTCGCCGAGGAGGATCGCCGAGGCCGTGCCGAAGCCGTCGGCCTCGCCGCGCCAGCCGGCCTCCGCGTGCAACTTGGCGAACCTGCGGTGGGTGGCGGGCTCGCCGCGGCGGGTCTCCGAGCCGTCCATCACGTCGTCGTGGATGAGGGCGCTGGCCTGCACCAGCTCCAGGGATGCCACCGCCGCGACGACGACGTCGTCGTCCGCGCCGCCCGCGCCGCGGTAGCCCCAGTAGGCGAAGGCGGGGCGGAGCCGCTTGCCGCCGCCGAGCACGAGCGCCTCGATGGCGTCGGACACCGGCGCGAGCGCTTCCGGCTCGATCTCGGACAGGCGCGCCCGGCGACCGCGGAGGAAGTCGTCGAGGGCACGCTGCACGCGCGTGCGGAGGTCGACCCGGTCGAGGAAGGCGTGCGTCACGGCGACGACGCTAGCCCGAAACGCGCGCGGTTGCCGATCCGACCCGGCGGCCGTCCTGTGCACCGGGAAGATACGACCGCGCGGATTCGGACATCCCGGCATAGTCCCGGAACGCGCGGGCACGGCTCAGCGCCGGCTCGACCCGGCGCAACTCGCGCAGCACCCGCACGGATCCGGAGCGGACGCAGGCCAGCAGCGCCTCCCCGGCGGCCGCGCATGCCGCGTCGAGGTCGCCGGTGCCGGCGTGCGCCCGGGCGGCGGCGACCGACACCAGCCCGGCCGCGCGGAACCGCAGACCCGGTGCCGCCAGCGCCGTGGACAGCAGCGGCAGGGCGAGCCGCGGACGGCCGAGCGCCGCGTGGCACCGCCCGGCCGAGGCGGCCAGGTGCGCGTCGTCGAGCCAGTAGAGCCACGGCGGGTCGAGCTCCGGCTCCCGGCGGATGTGTGCCCGCTCCGCTGCCGCCAGCGCGGCGTCGCAGGCGCGCCGGTCCCCGCAGATCGCCGCCGCATAGGCCTCCCGCAGCCACAGCACCGCCCCGGTCGCCGCGTCGGCCGGTGCGGCGGTCCGGCGGGCGGCCCGGGCCAGTCGCAGCGCCGCCGGCCCGGAGCCGTCCTCGGCGGCGGTCTGCGCGAGGCAACCGAGCAGATGGCCGGCGAGCGGCCGGTGCCCGCCGGTGAGCGCCACCCGCAGCCCGTGCCGGACGGCCGGCGCGACCACCGGCGCACGCGGCCCGGCTCCGGTGTCGGCGGCGACCCAGGCGCGCAGTTGTGCGAGCTCGGCGACCCGGGCGAGATCGGCGGCGTCCGCACCGTGCCCTCGCGGCCGGCCCGCCACCCGGCGCACCGCCGCACGGAGCCCGGCACCGACGAGCGCGGCCAGCTCCGGCCCGGTGAGCAGGTCGTCCATGCGGCGCAGCTCGGCGATCCGCTCGTCGCCGATCCCGCTTCACGGTCGCGTGCCCCGCCGACCGTCCGGGGGCCGGTGCGAACCTTCCCCCGGGCGGTCCGCCGGTCGCGCTCGCCGGCGGCCGCGGGCCGGCCGGTGGCGCCGGCCGGGGCGGGACGACCTCGCGCCGGCGGCGGGTGAGCGCGGCAGCACGCTCGAGGTCGTCGAGGGGCACGTCGAGCACGAGCGCCAGCCAGCCCAGCCACGTGCGGCTCGGGACGCGCTCCTCACGCTCCCACCGCGAGATCTCGTGCCTCGTGACGGTGGGCACACCGGAAACCGCGCACAGCAGCTCCGCCAGGCGCAACTGTGACTTGCCCCGCGCCAGGCGAAGCTGGGTCAGCAGCACTCCCAGCGGCTCGCCCTCCGCAACGGGCGAGCCGCTCTCCGTCGACAACATGCACGAACCTCCCTGGAACCAGCGACCCCCGTCTGCTCGCGGTGCCAGTGGGCACCCCGGCCGCCCGGCCGACGCGGTGACCGCGGGCGGGGGAGTGTCCGGTGCTGTTGTACCGCGGGGGTACGACAGGATTTGGTTGCCCGGTGGTGCCGGAGCCGGTGGGATGGGCACTACAGTCGCAAGGGTGGCTCTCGGACTTCCTTCTGTCATGGGTGGTGGACCCGCCGCGATCGGTCAGTTGATCGCCGAGCGGGCGCCCACCTTCTCTTTCGAGTTCTCCCCGCCGAAGACACCGGAGGGCGAGCGCCAGTTGTGGCAGGCGATCCGCGAGCTGGAGTCGTTGCAGCCGTCGTTCGTGTCGATCACGTACGGTGCCGGTGGCACCACGCGCGACACCACGGTCGCGGTCACCGAGCGGGTCGCGACCGAGACCACGCTGCTGCCGATGGCACACCTCACCGCGGTCGACCACTCCGTCGCGGAGCTGCGCAACGTCATCGGTCAGCTCGCCGGGGCCGGCATCCGCAACTTCCTGCTCGTGCGCGGCGACCCGCCGGGCGACCCCAACGGCGAGTGGGTGCGGCACCCGCAGGGTGTCCTCTACGCCGAGGAGCTGGTGCGGCTGGTCAAGGAGGCCGGCGATTTCAGCGTCGGGGTGGCGGCGTTCCCGTACAAGCACCCGCGCTCGCTCGACATCGAGTCCGACACCGCCAACTTCGTCAAGAAATGCCGGGCCGGGGCCGACTTCGCCATCACGCAGATGTTCTTCGACGTCGACGACTACCTGCGGCTGCGGGACCGGGTCGCGGCGGCACGCTGCGGCACCCCGATCGTCGCCGGCATCATGCCGGTGACCAACATCGGCACGATCGCGCGCTCGCAGCAGCTCTCCGGTGCCCCCTTCCCACCGGCGCTCGCCGCGCGGTTCGAGCGCATCGCCGACGACCCGCGGGCCGTGCGGCGCCTCGGCATCGACCACGCCGGCGAGATGTGCCAGCGGCTGCTGGACGAGGGCGTGCCCGGCATCCACTTCATCACGTTCAACCGCTCCACGGCCACGCGCGAGGTCTGGCAGCAGCTCGGCGTCGGTGCCCGCGTCTGAGGTCCCCGACTGGGACGGCTACGCCGCGGGCTGGTCGGCGGCCCACGGCGGCTATGACCTGCGCACGGCCTCACCGCTGGTGCGCGGGTGGATGCACATGGCGTACGGCATCGGCGCCACCCTCGTCCGGCGCGGCGTCCGCGACCCGAACGCCGTCACGGCGGCCGGGCTGCTGCTGTCGGTCGCCGTGCCGGCCGTGGTCGCCGCCGGCCGGCCGTGGGCGTTCGCCGGCGCGGCGCTGGTCCTGCTCTCGGCCGTCGCCGACACCGTCGACGGGGTCCTCGCCGTGGTCGCCGGCCGGGCCAGCCGCCTCGGCCAGGTCTACGACTCGGCCGCCGATCGGGTCGCCGAGGCCTGCTGGCTGGTCGCGTTCGTCCTGCTGGGCGGGCCGGTCTGGCTGGCGGTGGGGTGCGGCGCGGTGATGTGGCTGCACGAGTACGTGCGGGCGCGCGCCACGGTCGCCGGCATGACGGACCTCGGCACCGTCACGGTCGCCGAGCGCCCGACCCGCGTGCTGCTGGCCGTCTTCGGCCTGCTCGCGGTGGCCGTGACCCCGCACGCCGTGACGATCGTCTTGGCGGTCACGGCCGCGCTGACGGCCGCCGGCCTGATCCAGCTCATCGCAGCGGTCCGCAAGGCACTGGCCTAACCCCCCGTTTTGCGCGTCAATCTCGCAAGGCCGTGAAGTTGGCCGCGCGGCCGTCTGCGAACCCCGGATGTTGCGCTACGGGATGGTGACGCACAGTCGTGCGGGTGGTGTCTGTCGCTCATGATCGCCGCTGGACCCGGGCCGGCGCGTCCCGGCCCGGGCGACTCCATGATCATGGGAAAGATCCGGCTATCGGGGCAGCCACGTCTCTCCCATGATCATGGGATCGAGCGGCCTGGCGGCGTACCGCGGGCCGTCCGGCGCCCCCCCCGGGGCGGCGCCCGTTGTCGGCCCAATCCGGCTGGCAAGGGACCGTCGGGCCGAACTTTGCGTGTTGATCTTGCAGTTGTGGTGCCTGACAAACCGGTCATTCAGGGAGTGTCTAGGCACCACAACTGCAAGATCAACGCGCAAAACGGGGGTGTCCGTGACGGGCTCGCCGCGGTGCTCTCATGACGCGGGGCCGAGCAGGTCGGCGACGATCTTCGCGGACAGCATGACCAGCGGCAGCCCGCCGCCCGGGTGCACCGATCCGCCGACCAGGAAGAGGTTGCGCACCGGGCCGCGGTTCGGCGGGCGGAGCAGCCCGGTCAGGCCGTGGCTCGCCGTGCCGTAGATCGCGCCGCCGGGGGAGCGGGTCGCCGCTGCCAGGTCCGCCGGGGTGAGCACGTCGCGGAACAGCAGCCGGTCCCGCACGTCGAGGCCCCGTGCGGCGAGCGTGCCGAGCACCCGGTCGGCGTAGCCGTCGCGGGCCGCGGTCCAGTCCACCTCGGCCGGCCCAGTGCCGTCCGGTGCCGCGTTGACCAGCACGAACCAGGCCTCGTGACCCTCAGGCCGGGCCGCCGGATCGTCCGGAGACGTCACGAAGACCGCGGGGTCGTCGATCGGCCGGGCCGGTGCGCCGAAGATCGCGTCGAACTCCGCGTCGTAGTCCCGCGGGAACAGCACCGTGTGGTGCGCGAGCCCCGGCGTCCGGCCGCGCACCCCGAGCAGCAGCACGAATCCGCCCAGGCTGCGCGCCTCCAGCCGCCGCGCGCGGCCGGGGGTGGGCAACAGGTCGCGGTAGACGTGGAGGGCGTCGGCGTTGGCCACGACCACGTCCGCGGCGACCTCGGTCCCGTCCTCCAGCATCACTCCCGACGCCCGCGAGCCGGTGACGGTGATCCCGCCGACCGCGGTCCCGGTGCGCACCCGCACGCCCGTCGCGACGCAGCGGTCGAGCAGCGCGGTCGCCAGCGTGCCGAGGCCGCCGCGCAGGTACCAGCCGCCGAACTCGAGCTCCGCGTACGGGATCGCGAGCAGGGCCGCCGGCGCGCGGCGCGGGTCGGCGCCGGTGTAGGTCGCGTACCGCGCCAGCAGCATCCGCAGCCGCGGGTCGCGCAGGTGCCGGCGGCCCAGCCCCTCCAGCGTCCGGCCGGGCGCGATGGCGGCGAGGTCGCGCAGCCGCCAGGCGAGCCCGGCCATCCGCAGCGGACTGTCCACAGGGGACGTCAGCACGTGCTGCCACGACGCCGCCCAGACCCGGCCGGCCCGCCGCCACAGCCGCCGCCAGTCCGCGGCGGCCTCCCCGCCGAAGGCCTCGGCGATCCGCTCCGCGAAGCCGTCGCCCTGCGTGGAGTCGAGGACCGACCCGTCGGGGAAGCGGTGCCGGACGATCGGGTCCAGGGGCACCAGGTCGAGCGGCGACGGCCCGCCGGTCGCGGCGAACAGCTCGGCCGCGACCTGCGGCAGCGTGAACAGGCTCGGACCGGTGTCGAAGCGGAACGTCCCGCCGGCGGTGCGCCGCTCGTACCGGCCGAGCTTCCCGCCGACGACCGGTGCCTGCTCGAAGACGGTCACCCGGTGCCCGGCGGCGGCCAGGCGCGCCGCGACCGCCAGCCCGCCCACGCCGGCCCCGACGACGATCACGGAAGCCATGTCGGGCGGCCCTTCCAGGTGGTACGGCCGCGGCGCGCGTACGAGCGGGCGACGAGCCAGGCGAACAGCAGCACGGAGACGGGGTGCGCCAGCGCGTCCGGGAACGCCCGGCCGCCGGTCGCCCGGGCGCTGACCACCCGGCCGGTGACGCCGAGCGCATACGCCGCGAGGCCGAGCCACTGCCCGGAGAGGACGGTCAGCGGCAGCGCGACGTAGAGCGCGAGCAGCAGGCCGACGACGGCCGCCGCGCCCGCCGGGGAGCCGAAGGACGCCCACAGCGACTTGCTGTAGCCGTCGGCGAGCTCGCGCCACGAGGTGTACATGCGGCAACGCGCCAGCCGGGAGCCGTCGGCCAGGGCGATCCGCCCGCCGCCGCGCTTCATCGCCCGGGCCAGCTCGACGTCCTCCAGTACCTTGTCCCGCACCGCCGCGTGGCCGCCGGCCCGGACGTACGCCTCCCGCCGCACCACGAGGAACTGCCCGCCGGCCGCGGCGAGCGACGCCCGCGGCGAGCGCTCCATCGCCCGCAGCGGCAGGAACGTCAGCCACGACCACTGCAGCAGCGGCTGCACCAGGCGCTCCCCGGCCGTCACCGCGTCGATCCGCGGATACGGGGTGAGCAGGTCCACCCCGGACCGCCGCAGGAGAGCGGCCGCCCGCTCGACCGCGTCCGGCACGAGCACGACGTCGGCGTCCACGAACACCAGGACGTCGGCGTCACCGGCCGCGTCGGCCAGTTGCTGGCAGGCGTGCGGCTTGCCGAGCCAGCCGCCGGGCAGCGGCCTGCCGTCGAGCAACCGGATCCGGTCGCCGCCGATCCGCCGTACCAGCTCGGCGGTGCCGTCGGTGGAGCCGTCGTCCAGCACGATCAGGTCGGGCGCGCCGTCGAGCGCGAGCAGCGCCCGCAGGCACGGCTCGACCCGGCCGGCCTCGTCACGCAGCGGCAGCAGGACCGCGATGCGCGCGGTCCGCGGGAGCGCCGGCCCCGGCCTGCGCAGGAGCATCGCGTTGACCAGCGTGTGGACGGTGAGCGCCAGCAGGACGGCACCGCCGGCCGCGACGGTCAGGGCCGCCACAGCCGCACCGCCAGCGGGACCGCGATCAGCCCCATGCCCAGGGCTCCCCAGGCCGCCGAGGCCGGCAGGCCGAGGAAGACCGCGTGGGCGAGGATGCTCGACGCGTACGTCCAGAGGTAGAGCGCGTACATCGGCGCGTCGGCTCGCGGCTCGTCCGGCTCCGGCCCGGCGGCGACGCGCAGCAGGGCCGTCATGACGATCGCCACGGCCAGCCAGCCGAGGTAGTTGCTCACCGGGACGTCCGGGACGCCCGGCAGCGTGGTCGCCGGGTCGGACCACAGCCAGTACCGCTCGGAGACCATCTGCGGATCGAGGAACAGGTCCCAGGCGGCCAGCCCCACGCCCGCGAGCCCGATGCGGGGCAGCGTCCGGCGGGCGAGGCGACCCGCGGCCAACCACGCCGGCCAGGCCATCCAGGTCCAGGCGAGGGGGATCACCAGGGGTACGCCCAGCAGGCCGGGTCCCAGAGCGCCGGTGTAGTCGTAGTCGCCGAACGGGAAGCCCGTCGTCCGTCCGGCCGCCTCGACCGCCAGCCCGCCGCCGGTCGTCACGACCACCAGGGCCGCGGCGGTACGGGTGCCCCGGGTGACGTAGGCGTGCGTCACCGAGAGGAGGTAGCCGGCGACGACCGTCGCGACGACGAGCGCCGCGCGGGTGCGGCCGTGCACGAGCGGATAGGCGATCTCGGCGAGGACGAGTGCGCCGAAGAGGAACCAGAGCCTCACAGCGGGAGTTGCCGGCCCAGGACGGCGAACGGGCGGTCGTCGCCCGGGAAGTTGAAGTGGCGCAGCACGTCGACGAAGCCGAACCGCCGGTACAGCCGCCAGGCCCGCGACGTGGCCTCGGGTGCCTCGGGCGTGGACAGCAGCACGGTCTGCTGCTGCGCGTGGCTGAGCAGCTCGTGCAACTGGTGGGCGCCGATGCCGTGGCCCTGCGCGTGGGGGCGCACGTGCAGCTCGACGAGCTCGAAGCAGTTGCCCAGCCAGAACTTGCGGTGGTCGCGGCGCAGCGCGTTGCGGACCTGGTCGTGCCACCACTGCCCGGCGGTGCCGCGGTAGCCGTAACCGAAGCCGAGCAGGCTGTTGTCGTCGCCCAGCGTGGCGACCGCCTGGAACGACTCCCGGCGGGTGTGCCCGGCGACGTAGCCGCGGCGGGTCTGCAGGAGCTGCACGGAATAGCCCATCGCCTCGCCGTAGACGGCGATGACGTCGTCGAGGCGCTCCAGCAGATCCTCACCGCGCCACCGCACGAGCCTCACGGGCTGTCCCTCCAACCGAGCACCTGCAGATCGCCGTCGATGTCGAGCACCCGGAACCGGGCGAACAATTCCTCCGCATACCAACCCTGCCGGGCCGTGCGCTCCACCACCGCCGCGTGCTCGGGCCGACGGTACGCGAACCGCGCGATGTCCGCCGCCGAGTGCCAGACGCTCACCGTGCCCTGGAATCCTACGGGGGCCTCGCCGACACCGAAGGCGCAGAGCAGCCCGTCGGCGCCGGCGAGGCTCCTGGCGACCGGGTCGACGGCCCGCCAGAACGCCGTGGCCCGGGCCAATTTCAGCCGGGCCCTGGTCAGGACGGCGATCGGTCCCTCGCTCGCCGGCTGCCGGAGATCCGCCTCGAACGGCGTACGGCCGGACCACGTGCCGCGGCTGGCGATCGGTTCCAGCGTGAGCGTGCACCGCTGGATCGCGCCGCGCATCAGCGGCGGGGGCGGCATGTCATCTTTTGTCACGATCAAAGCCGCCCACCGGGTCAGATCGGCCGCGCCCACACCGAACTCGCTGCCCCGCCCGGTGCCGAGCAGCTTCGCGAACGTGGCGGTCCTGCGGATCCTGCGGCGGTCCACCGCCATCGACCAGAACGCGGCCGGGACGGCGGCGGGCCGCACCCGCCAGACGAAGAGCCGGACGGTCACGCTACTTCGGCGGTGGTACCGGCGGTGACGCGCACGAGTTCGGCGAACGTGATCGGGAAGACCGCCTGGGGGATGCCGCCGGCCGCCCAGATCTCGTCGTACTGCCCCAGGTCGACGTCGACCAGCGTCCGGAGCGGCTTGGGGTGGGCGAGCGGGGAGACGCCGCCGATGACCTGGCCGGTGTGCTCACGGACGAAGCCGGCGCCGGCCCGCTTCAGGGCGCCCACGCCGATCAGGGCGGCGACCTTGGCCGTGTCGACCCGGTGCGCGCCGGACGTGAGCACGAGCAGCGGCTCGCCGTCGGCGTCGAAGATCAGCGAGTTGGCGATCTGGCCGACCTCGATGCCGATCGCGGCGGCGGCCGCCGCGGCGGTGTGCACGGGCTCGGTGAGCACCTTGACCTGGCAGGATGCGCCGGCGGCGGTGCGCGCGCCGGCGGCGTCCAGCGCGTCCTGGACGGCCTGGACGTTGGGATGCGACTGCATGTCCATATTCTTCCTGGTTCAGCTAGGAGGGACGTGGCTCGGGGCGGACGGCTCGGGCTTCACCCGGGCGGTCTCGGCCAGAGCGACACCGACGAGGATCAGCGCACCTCCGGCGATCTGCGCCGCGTTGAGGTGCTCGTGCAGGACGAGCCAGGCGACCGCGGTGGCGACGACCGGCTCCGCCATGCCGATGATGCCGACGCTCGTCGGGTGGAGGTGTCGCATCGCCCCGGCGATCAACAGGTAGGGAGCGATGGAACCGCCGATCACGATGTACACCATGAGCAGCCACGTCTGCACCCCGAGGTCGCTGGTGGCGGTCAGTTGGCCCGGGTCGAACCGCCACCACGGGCGCATCACGGCCCCGGCGATCGCGGACACCCCGAACGCGTAGGCGGTCAGCGACAGCGTGTCGCGGTCGGCGACGCCGCGGGCACTGAGCAGGTAGTAGACGGCGAGCAGCACGGCCGCGCCGAGTGCGGCGGCCAGCCCGAACCCGTCGAGGCGCAGCTTGCCCCAGACCTCCGCCACGCAGGCGAGCCCGACGAGGCTGGCGGCCAGCCCCACCCAGAGCCGGGGCCGGACGGCGTGGCCCTGGACGAACCGCGTCCAGAGGGCGACGAGGACGGGTGCGGTGTACTCGAACAGCAGGCCGATGCCGACCGGCATCCGGTTGATCGCGACGAAGTACAGCATGGGGACCAGGAAGAAGCCCGCCAGGCCGTAGGCGACCAGCATCGGCACGGCCCGCCGCGTGACCTTCAGCGAGGCCGGCCGCAGCACCAGCGCGAGGGCGAACAGGCCCAGTGCCGCGCCGGTGGCGCGCAGGGTGGTGAGCTGCGGAGCGTCGATGCCGGTCGCGCCGGCCAGCTTGGAGACGGTGCCGTTGACGGCGAACAGGACACTGCCGGCGAGGACCATCGCGACACCGACGGCGGGGCGGGGCTGGTGGGTCACCAGTTGAGGGTAACGGTCAGGAGTATCGGCTTTTCCGCTCCTTACCTCGGACGGTTTTGTCATACCCCCTGGCTAGGGTCTTCGGCATGATGAACGGGGCGGCGCGGCTCGGCGCGCAGATGCTCGCCGGTGCGCCGGCGACGAGCGTGCCGGCCGCGGTCTCACGGGTCGTCGGGGTGCAGGCGCAGTCGATGCCCGCGGCGCGGCTGGCGGTGCGCGCCCGCACGGCCGGCCTGACCGCCGCCGACGTCGACGCCGCCCTGGCGGCGGGCGAGCTGGCACGCACCTGGCTCATGCACAACACGCTGCACCTGCTGGTCGCGGCCGACCCGGTGTGGGTGGTGGAGTGATCATGCGAACGGGTGTGCCAATTAGTGGGTTTCTGTGGGTGGGGATAGGGGGCTGTAACGGACAAAATGGCGGCGCGCATGGGATGCCGGTTCGTTCACCAGGTTGCTGAAGACCGTTGTGAGCGAAGGGATCCACGTGCGCGCCGCTGCTGTGATCAACCGTCTGCTGGGCTTCGAGGGAACGGTTGTGGACGACGTGTGTTTCACGGATACCGCGATGGTGGTGCAGGTCCGGCTTCGCTCGCAGGTGCTGGTCTGCCCGTGCGGGCGGACCAGCCGGGCCCGGTACGACCGTTCCCGCAGGAAGTGGCGTCATGTCGACTTCGGCCGGTACCGGGTGGTGATCGAAGCGGAGATCCGCCGGGTCGACTGCCGCGGCTGCGGGCAGGTCCGCAGCGAGTGGATGCCGTGGGCCCGGCCCGGCGCCCGGCATACCCGCGACTTCGAGGATATGGCCTGCTGGCTGGCGAAACGGATGTCCAAGAGCGCCGCGGCCGCGCTGCTGGGCACCACCTGGCAGACCGTCGACCACCTCGTAGCCAGGCTCGTCGATACCCACCTGGACAGCGAGCGTCTCGACGCGATCTACCGCATCGGCGTCGACGAGATCGCCTACCGCCGGGGCCGCAAGTTCCTCACCGTGGTCGCCGACCACGACACCGGCCGGGTGGTGTTCGTCGGCGAGGGCCGCAGGCAGGACGTCTTCGGCAGATTCCTGGAGTCTCTCGGCGAGGACGGCCGAGCCCGGATCGAGGCGGTCAGCATGGACATGACCGCGATCTACCGCGGCGCCGCCACCACCCACGTGCCGCACGCGGCGATCTGCCTCGACCCGTTCCACGTGATCAAATGGGCCGGCGAAGCGCTTGACCTGGCCTACCAGACCTGCCGTGAACAGGGCGTAAAGATCGCCGTGGCTGGACTGACACCCGCCCAAACCTGGCAGAAGGCCCGCGGCGCCCTGCGCCAGCCCGCCGGGCAACACGACCCCACCCGCACCGCGATCATCGAACAGCTCCGCCGCAAACACCCCCGCATCCACCACGCCTGGCGCCTCAAAGAAGACCTCCGCCGCCTCTACCAGGTCCCCACCAGCGACGCAGCCGACCACCTACGACGCTGGATCAACCGGGCCAAACGCAGCGGTATCAACGCCTTCGTCACCCTCGCCCGGCGACTGCGCCGCCACCGCACCGGCATCCTCAACGCCATCCACCTCCAACTGTCGAACTCGCTCCTCGAGAGCATCAACGCCGGCATCCGCCTCATCCAACGCCGCTCCCACGGCTACGCCGACCTCGACAACCTCATCGAAATGATCCACCTCTGCCACGGCGGCATCACCACATCACTACCCACAGAAACCCATTAATTGGCACGGGTGTACGAAAATTCTGCCGTCAGTGTTGCGGGTTTGGCGGCTCCCGGGTGTAGTCTTATCCATATCGAACGAGTGTTCGAACTGCTTCGGGAGGCGATTCGCGGCGCCGATCCCGAGCGCGGTCCGCGACACCGCGGAGGCCGGATTTTCGCGGGTCCGGCCTCAGGCGGGGTCGTTGCCCGCCGCCCACGACCCCCGGGCGGCGGGCGCGACCCAGCCGGCCGGGGGTGGTGTGGGGAAGCTCCACGCCCGGCCGGCGACGCCGTCGCCGTTCGATACCGATCGACCCGCGTGGCACTGCGACTCCCCCCGCGGTGACACGCACGTTTGGCGCAGACCTGCCGACGCACCACCGAGGGAGAGCAACATGCCGGCGAACCGTTCGACCAGCTCGTCCAACGTCAGTCGTTTTCCGGCCGGCGGTGCTCCCCGGCAGCAGCTCCCGGTCCCCGCGCATGCGCTTCCCCACCGCACGCCGCGGGAACTGCTGACCCTCGCCCGCCACGGTCTCGAGGAGGCGGCGGAGATCCGCACCGACGGCATGCGGTATGCGACCGCACACCTGGCCGCCCTGCGTGCGGCGGCCGCCGTGCTCGCGGCCCGTGCCGTCCCCGCCGCGCCCGGCCGGCGCAGCCGGGTGACGAGCGTCTGGTCGCTGCTGGTGCTCGTCGCGCCGGAGCTGACCGAGTGGGCGGCGTTCTTCGCCGCGGGCGCGAGCAAGCGTTCGGCCGCCGAGGCCGGCATCCCCCGGGTGGTCAGCGCGCGCGAGGCCGACGATCTCATGCGGGCCGCCGAGCAGTTCATCGCCGTGGTCGAGGTGAGTCTGGGCTTCTCCTACCAGCCTCGGCTGGAGGGCCTGGCCAGTTGAGCCGACCCCTTCCGGGGCGGAGCCTGCCGTTCCGCTCCGGAAGGGGTCGTCCTTGCCGGGCCGCGGCGTCAAAGGAGTGGTCAGAGCTGCGGTGAACAGGGCTGTGTGCACGTCGTGGGACGGCGGCGGTGCGACGGCACGACAGTGGGGGAGCAGGTGCCGTGGCTGGCACGTCGGCTTCGGTGGCCGCAGAGTTCTACGACGACGCCTATGACGATCCGGACGACGGATACTTCGGCCGCGTTTACGGCCGTCCCGCCGAGGACGCTGCTTCCGGGGTCCAGCCGGCGCGGACGCCGCGGCGGATCGACCGGCTGGCGGGGCTGGTCGCGGACGCGTTACCGCCCGGGCTCCAGGTGGTGCGGGCCGCCGGCCTGAGTGGCGTGGTGCGCCCGGCCAGCGAGCACACCACCGAGATCGTCGGCGCCACCCGGATGCTGCCGGTGCTGTCCGAGCTGCGCGGCCTGCTGCCGGGCGGTGGGCTGCGCCGGGGCGCCACGATCGCGGTGCACACCTCGTCGGTGCTGCTCGCCCTGCTGGTCGCGGCGTCGAAGGCCGGATCGTGGTGCGCGGTGGTGGGCCTGCCCGCGCTGAGCCCGATCGCCGCCGCCGAGATGGGCATCGCCCTCGACCGGCTGGCCCTCGTCCCCGACCCCGGCACCGAGTGGACCACGACGGTGGCGGCGCTGCTCGACGGCCTCGACATCGTCGTCGCCGCGCCGCCCGGTTCGATCGCCCCGTCGGTCACCGGGCGGCTGGCAGCACGCGCCCGCCAGCGCGGCAGTGTGCTCATGTCCGCCGGCACCTGGGCCGGCGCCGACCTCACCGTGGCCCCGGTCCGCGGCGCGTGGGACGGGTTGGGCGCCGGCCGCGGCCGCCTGCGCTGCCGCGAGATGACGATCCAGGCCAGCGGCCGTGGCGCGGCGGCCGCCCCGCGCGAGGTGACCCTCTGGCTGCCGTCCCTCGAGGGTGTGCTGCCCCCGATCAGCCGCCCCCTGCCCACCGCGGACCGCCCCCTGGCCGGTGCCGGAGCGGAGCACGGCAACGTCGTGCCGTTGCGGCGGGGGCGGTGACGGGGTGCGGACGATGGTGATCTGGTGCCCGGACTGGCCGGTGATCGCGGCCGAGATCGTGGACGGATACCCCTCCCACGAGCCTGTCGCGGTCCTGCATGCCAACCGCGTCCTCTCGGCGTCGCCCGCGGCGCGGGACGAAGGGGTCCGGCGGGGGTTACGGAAACGGGAGGCCCAGGGGCGTTGCCCGCATCTCATCGTCCTCGAGCACGACCCGGGACGGGACATGCGGGCGTTCGAGCCGGTACTCACGGCCGTCGAGGCGCTCGCACCCGGGGTGGAGACGCTCCGGCCGGGGGCCTGCGCGCTGGCGGCCCGCGGGCCCGCACGCTACTACGGCGGTGAGGAGGCCGCGGCCGAGCGGCTCGTCGAACAGATCGCCCAGCGGTGTGACGTGGAGGCCCAGGTCGGCATCGCCGACGGTACCTTCGCCGCGGGGCTCGCCGCCCGGGCCGGGGCCGTCGTGCCGCCGGGGGAGACGGCCGCGTTTCTCGCCGATCTCAGCATCACGGCTCTCGGCCGGCCGGCCCTCGTCGACCTGCTGCGCCGGCTCGGGATCCACACGCTCGCCGAGTTCGCGGCGCTACCGGGCGGCGACGTGCTGGCCCGCTTCGGGTTCGACGCCGCGCTCGCCCACCGGCTGGCCGGCGGGTGGGACGAGCGGCCGCTCGCGCCCCGGCGACCGCCGCCGGACCTCGACGTGACGGAGACGTTCGACGACCCGGTCGACCGGGTCGACGCGGCCGCGTTCGCCGCTCGGGCGCTCGCCGAGCGGCTGCACGACCGGCTCGGCTCGCACGGGCTCGCCTGCACCCGGCTGGCGATCGAGGCCACCACCGAGACCGGCGAGGAGCTCGTGCGCACCTGGCGTCACGACGGCCTGCTCGGTGTGGGCCAGATCGCCGACCGGCTCCGCTGGCAGTTGGACGGCTGGCTCCGCACCCGCCGGACCGAGCAGGCCAAGCCGGGATCGGGGATCATCCGGCTGCGGCTCGTCCCCGAGGGGGTCGTCGAGCACCTCGGCCTGCAGCCGGGCCTGTGGGGCGAGGCGGGGGAGGAGCGCGACCGCGCGCACCGGGCGCTCACCCGGGTCCAAGGGCTCCTCGGACCCGACGCCGTGCTCACCGCGGTCCTCGACGGAGGACGGGCCGACAGCCGCCGGATCCGGCTCGTGGCCTGGGGCGACGAGCGGGTCGCCCAGAGCGTCGAGGCGCCGTGGCCCGGCCGGCTGCCCCCACCCGCGCCGGCCACCCTCTACGTCGAACCGCTGCCGGCCGAGGTCCTCGCCGCGGACGGCACGCCCGTGGGCGTCAGCGGAAGGCTCACGCTCACGGCCGTACCGTCGAAGATCCGGATCGGCGGAGCACCGCAGCCCGTCGAGATCGTGGCCTGGGCGGGACCGTGGCCGGTCGACGAGCGCTGGTGGGCGGAGGGGGAGTCGCGCCGGTACGCGCGGTTCCAGCTCCAGTTGGCCGACGACCGCGCACTGCTGGCGGTCCTGGAGAACGGAGCCTGGCGAGTGGAAGCGCTGTACGACTGATGGGCTTCAACAACCCGGACGTGCCCTGGTCGGAGCTGGAGCGGCGGCTCTCGGGGCGCCGGCGCGACGCGAAGAGCTGGGAGCACCCCGGCGCGGACTATCACCCCGACGTGCTCTCCGCCGACCACGGCGACGGCGGGGACTCACCGGCGTGGACCCGCAAACGCCAGGAATACCACGCACCGCCGGTCGAGCGGCCCGCCGACACCGTGCCGTATGCGGAGCTGCACTGTCACAGCAACTTCAGCTTCCTCGACGGGGCCAGCCACCCCGAGGAACTGGCGGAGACCGCGGCCCGGCTGGGTCTGGAGGCGGTGGCGATCACCGACCACGACGGCTTCTACGGCGTCGTCCGCTTCGCCGAGGCGGCCCGCGCGCTGGAGATCCGCACGGTGTTCGGCGCGGAGCTGTCGCTGGGCCTGCCGGGTCCGCAGAACGGTGCACCCGACCCGCTCGGCCGGCACCTCCTACTGCTCGCCCGCGGCCCCGAGGGATACGCGCGGCTGTCGCGGACCATCAGCGAGGCGCACCTGCGCGGCGGGGAGAAGGGCCGGCCCGTCTACGACCTGGAGGAGACCGCGGCGGCGCTGCGCGACCACGTGCTGCTGCTGACCGGCTGCCGGAAGGGCCACGTGCCGGCCGCGCTGCTGCGCGACGGGGCCGGCGCGGCGCGGCGCGAGCTCGACCGGCTGGTCGCGCTGTTCGGGCCGGAGTCGGTGGCGGTCGAGCTCACCACGCACGGCGACCCGCTCGACGACGAGCGCAACGACGCCCTGTCCGGGCTCGCGACGGAGCGCCGGCTCCCCGTCGTGGCCACCAACAACGTGCACTACGCCGCGCCGGGGCGGCGCCGCCTGGCGACCGCGCTCGCCGCTGTCCGGGCCCGCCGCAGCCTCGACGAGATCGACGGATGGCTTCCCGCCGCCGGGGCCGCCCACCTGCGCGGCGGCGCGGAGATGGCGGCCCGGTTCGCCGCCTGGCCCGATGCGGTGCCCAGGGCCGCCGCGTTCGGCGCCGAGCTGGCCTTCGATTTGCAGCTCGTGGCGCCGAACCTGCCGGCCTACCCGGTGCCCGAGCCGGGGATGTCGGAGATGGCCTGGCTGCGCCACCTCACCATGCGGGGGGCCGCCGAGCGGTACCGCGGGAATCCCGAGGCGTACGAACAGCTCGAACACGAACTGGCGCTGATCGAGGAGCTGGACTTCCCCGGGTACTTCCTCGTCGTCCACGACATCGTGGCGTTCTGCCGCGCCAACGACATCTACTGCCAGGGCCGCGGCTCGGCGGCCAACTCCGCGGTCTGCTACGCGCTGGGCATCACCAACGTCGACGCGGTCAGGTGGGGGCTGCTGTTCGAGCGGTTCCTCTCGCCCGAGCGGGACGGTCCGCCGGACATCGACCTCGACATCGAGTCCGACCAGCGGGAGAAGGTCATCCAGCACGTCTACGAGAAGTACGGGCGGACGCACACGGCACAAGTCGCCAACGTCATCTCGTACCGGCCGAAATCGGCCGTGCGGGACATGGCGAAGGCGTTCGGTCACTCGCCCGGTCAGCAGGACGCCTGGAGCAAGCAGGTCGAGCGCTGGGGCGGCATCACCACCGCGGACCTGGGGGAGATCCCCGGCCAGCTCGTCGACTTCGCCAACGAGCTGCTCACGTTTCCGCGACACCTCGGCATCCACTCCGGCGGCATGGTGATCTGCGACCGTCCGGTGATCGAGGTGTGCCCGGTCGAACACGCGCGGATGGCGGGCCGGACCGTCCTGCAGTGGGACAAGGACGACTGCGCGTCGGTCGGGCTCGTGAAGTTCGACCTGCTCGGGCTCGGCATGCTCTCGGCGCTGCGGTACGCGTTCGAGATGATCGACTCCACGCTGGACATCGCACACATGCCGCTCGACGACCCCGAGGTCTACGAGATGCTGTGCCGTGCCGACTCGGTCGGGGTCTTCCAGGTGGAGAGCCGGGCGCAGATGGCCACGCTGCCACGGCTCAAGCCGCGCGAGTTCTACGACCTCGTCGTCGAGGTGGCGCTGATCCGGCCGGGCCCGATCCAGGGCGGCTCGGTGCACCCCTACATCCGGCGGGCGAACGACCTTGAGCCCGTCACCTACCCGCACCCGCTCCTCGAAGCTTCATTGGCCAAGACAAAAGGCGTCCCGCTGTTCCAGGAGCAGCTCATGCAGATGGCCATCGACGTCGCCGGGTTCACCCCGGCCGAGTCCGACGAACTGCGCCGGGCGATGGGGTCGAAGCGGTCGATGGAGCGGATGGGAAGGATCCGGTCCCGGCTGTACGAGGGGATGGCCGCCAACGGCATCACCGGCGCGCTGGCCGACGAGCTGTTCGACAAGCTCGCCGCCTTCGCCAACTACGGATTCCCGGAGAGCCACGCGATGAGCTTCGCCTACCTGGTGTACGCGAGCGCCTGGCTCAAGCGGTACCACCCGGCGGCGTTCTGCGCGGCGCTGCTCAACGCCCAGCCGATGGGCTTCTACTCGCCGCAGTCCCTGGTCGACGACGCCCGCCGGCACGGGGTGACGGTCCGCCGGCCGGACGCCAACGCCAGCAACGCCAAAGCGACGTTGGAACCTCCACCGCCGGACGAAACCCCGGGAGGCGACGCACCGGGCGAGTGGGGCCGCGGCGGCCCGGTGGTCCGGCTCGGACTGTCGTCGGTGCGCTCCCTCGGCGACGCGGTGGCCGAGCGCATCGAGGCCTGCCGGGCCGCCGACGGGCCGTACACCTCGATGAGCGACCTCGCGCGGCGCGCCGGGCTGACGGCGACCCACCTGGAGGCCCTGGCGACCGCCGACGCCTTCGCCTGCCTGGGACTGAGCCGCCGGGAGGCGCTCTGGGCGGCGGGCGCGGCGGCGCGGGAGACGGCCGGCCGCCTGCCGGGCACGACCGGCGGGGTCGACGCCCCGATGCTGCCGGGCATGGACGCCGTCGAACGCATGGTGGCCGACGTGTGGGCAACCGGGCTGGCCCCTGACGCGCATCCGGCGCAGTTCGCCCGGGACCACCTCGACCGGATCGGCGCCGTCTCCGTCGCCGGCCTGCACGCCGTCGAACACGGCCGGCGCGTCTCGGTCGGCGGCATCGTCACGCACCGCCAGCGGCCGGTGACCGCGGGTGGGGTGACGTTCATCAACCTGGAGGACGAGACGGGCATGCTCAACGTCACCTGCACGCCCGGGCTTTGGCAGCGGTACCGCCGGGTCGCGCGCACAGCGAACGCGATGGTGGTGCGCGGCATCCTGGAGAAGGTCGAGGACGTCCTCAACCTGCGCGCCGACCACCTGGCCCCGCTGAGCCTGCCGATCCGCTCCACGTCTCGCGACTTCCGCTGACGCCCGCACGCGAGAGGGCCGGTCACTCACGGTGACCGGCCCTCTCGTGTGTGGTGTCTTAGTTGGAGGCCACGCCCAGTCCGCCGGCGTTGCCGTGGAACTCGGTGCCCGTGGCGAACGAGGAGTCGATCTGCTGGCGCAGGGCGTCGATCTCGGAGTACTGCGAGTCGGAGGCCTCGACGCTGCCCTCGGCGGCGAAGATGCTGTCGGTGGAGGCCTCGTCGTGGCTGTAGTTGGTGAAGTCGGTCTCGGAGTAGCTGGCGCCGTGGCCGTCGGTCCACTGGACGTTGTGGCCCTGCTGGAAGTCGGTCGACTCGGCGTTGGCGCTGTCCTGCTCGTAGACGTTGAAGTCGCTGTTGTACGACGAGTCGTTGGCGTCGACCTGGTGGAGCTGGTCGAGCTCGCCGTGCTGCTGACCGGCCTCGTAGTGGCCGTAGTCGACGTCGCTGCCGCCGTCGTGGCCGGTGTCGCCGGTGTCCCAGTCGCTCATGATGTCTTCCTTCGAGAATGTCGCGGTGGTGTGCGGTGGTGTGCGGTGGTGTGTTGCCAAGAACGTTAGGCGGACCGGCGACCGCTCGAATCCCGGAAACGTGCCACAGGTGCGTCAGGCCGCCGGAGTGCGCGCCCAGTCCGCGGCGATCGGCTCCCGGCCGTCGATCCGCGGCCGGGTGACCGACCTTCAGGACGCCGGCCGCCGGGACGTGTGCCACAGCCAGAGCAGGCCGGCGACCGGGAGCACGAGCGGCACGTAGCCGTAGCCTTGGCCGTAGTCGGACCAGACGGTGGCGTCCGGGAACGCCTCGGGGTCGAGGAGGCTCAGCGTCCCGACGGTGAGGACGCCGAGGAGCTCGAAGCCGACCGCGGCGAACGCGACCCGCCGGGCCGTCTCGCCGGAGCGGGCCAGGGCGACGGTCGCGACGAGGTACACCACCGCGGCCAGCGCGGACAGACTGTACGCCAGCGGCGCCTCGTGGAACTTGGCGGCGATCTGGACGCTCGCGCGGGCACCCGCGGACAGGGCGAAGACGCCGTAGACCGCGACGAGGACGCGGCCGGGGCCCTTGTTGCGCTGCTCAGCCATTCCAGATCTGCCCGAGTCGCAGGATCAGCACCGGGACGATGACCGCGGCCGCGCCGATGATCAGCGATCCCCAGCGGGTCGGCTCCATCCGGGCGAGCACGCCGCCGGCCGGTGGGAGCAGGGCCGCGGTCAGCAGGTATCCGATCAGGGTGACCTGCTCGCTGCCCTCGGCCGGCCCGCCGCCTCCGGCGAGGCGGACCACCAGCACGATCACCTGGACGAGCACGAGCACCTCGACCACCCCGAGGCCGTAGAACAGCGGGCGGGAGGGCTCGCGCTGCCGCGCGAACTCGATGAACGCCCAGGCGGCCAGCGCCAGCGACAGCACGTGGATGGCGACTGCCAACGGCCCGATCACGGCGCACAGCGTAACCGGCGGGTCCTGGCCCGCTGCCCGGGGTCGCCCCGCAAGTCCGCGGAGTGCAGCCCGACAGCCTCCTCGCCAACCGGACAGGGCCGATTTGATCATGGGAAAGATCTGGCTGTCGGGGCAGCCACATCTTTCCCATGATCATGCATGATCATGAGATCGAGCGGCACGGCGGCGGATCGCGCCGGCCGGTACGCCTCGGCGGCGACACCTCGCGAGCCCCGCGCCCGAAGTGTCGTCTGGTCGGCTCTGCTCGGTGGCACGAATCGGGGATTCGCGCGGTCCACTATGCACGTAACGTTCTGTGTAACGCAGACAGCGACCAGACCTGGGGGAACCACCGATGAGCGACTTCGACACCGGCTACGACGGCGGCAGCGACGTCGACTACGGCCACTACGAGGCCGGTCAGCAGCACGGCGAGCTCGACCAGCTCCACCAGGTCGACGCCAACGACTCGTCGTACAACAGCGACTTCAACGTCTACGAGCAGGACAGCGCCAACGCCGAGTCGACCGACTTCCAGCAGGGCCACAACGTCCAGTGGACCGACGGCCACGGCGCCAGCTACTCCGAGACCGACTTCACCAACTACAGCCACGACGAGGCCTCCACCGACAGCATCTTCGCCGCCGAGGGCAGCGTCGAGGCCTCCGACTCGCAGTACTCCGAGATCGACGCCCTGCGCCAGCAGATCGACTCCTCGTTCGCCACGGGCACCGAGTTCCACGGCAACGCCGGCGGACTGGGCGTGGCCTCCAACTAAGACACCACACACGAGAGAGCCGGTCACCTTGAGTGACCGGCCCTCTCGCGTGCGGGCGTCAGTGGCCGAGCACCCGGTGAGGCACGTACGGGGTCTCGAGGCGCTCGATCTCCTTCTCGTCGAGGGTCAGCCCGGTCGCGGCGATCGCGTCCTCCAGGTGGGCGAGCTTGGTGGCGCCGACGATCGGGGCCGTCACCGCGGGGCGCGACAGCAGCCAGGCCAGCGCGACCCGGGCCGGGGACACGCCGCGCTCGGCGGCCACCTCGGCGTTGGCGTCGACCACGGCGAAGTCGTCGTCGGTGTACATCGAGTTGAACGCGTCGCTGTTGGCGCGGGTCGTGCGCGGCTCGCCGCCCGGGCCGCGGTTGCCGGCGAGCAGACCCCGCGCGAGCGGGCTCCACGGGATCACCCCGACGCCCTGATCCAGGCAGAGCGGCAGCATCTCACGCTCTTCCTCGCGGTAGACCAGGTTGTAGTGGTTCTGCATCGACACGAACTCGGTCCAGCCGTTGCCGCGGGCCGTGTGCTGCGCCTTCGCGAACTGCCAGGCGTACATGCTCGACGCGCCGACGTAGCGGGCCTTGCCCGCCCGCACGACGTCGTGGAGCGCCTCCATCGTCTCCTCGATCGGGGTCTGCGGGTCCCACCGGTGGATCTGGTAGAGGTCGACGTGGTCGGTGCCGAGGCGGCTCAGCGAGTCGTCGATGCCGGCCAGGATGTGCTTGCGGGACAGGCCGGCGTCGTTGGGCCGGTCGCTCATCGCGCCGTGGACCTTGGTGGCCAGGACGTAGTCCTCGCGGCGTGCGAAGTATTTCGTCAGGAGTCGCCCGGTGATCCGCTCGCTCTCGCCCAGCGAGTAGACGTCGGCGGTGTCGAAGAACGTGATCCCCGCCTCGGCGGCGCGCCGCACGAACGGATCGGCGGCCTCCTCGTCGAGGACCCAGTCGCGCCAGGCGGCATCGCCGTAGCTCATCATGCCGAGACAGATTTCGGAAACCTTGAGGCCGGTCCGGCCCAGTCGCACCTGCTGCATGTCTGAAAAGCTAGCGCGGTGCACACCCTCGGACGACTGCATCTGATCACCGACACCCGACCCGGCCGCGACACGCTGACGGTCGTGGCGGCCGCGCTCCGGGCCGGCTTCGACACCGTGCAGGTGCGGCCGGAGGACGACGTGACGGACCGGGCGGCGTACGAGCTGACCGTCCGCGTGCTGGAGCTGTGCCGGGCCGGCGGCGCCACCTGCCTGGTCAACGACCGGCTGCACGTCGCGCTCGCGGCCGGCGCGGACGGCGGCCACGTCGGCGCCGACGACCTGCCGGTGGCCGCCGCACGGCGGATCCTCGGCCCCGGCGCCGTCCTCGGTGCGACCGCACGAAACCCGCGGGCCGCGCGCCAGGCGGTCGCCGACGGCGCCTCCTACCTCGGCGTCGGGCCGGCGTTCGCCACGACGACGAAGACCGGGCTGCCCGACGCCATCGGCCCCGCCGGGGTGCGGGCGGTGGTGCGGGCCGTCGACGTGCCCGTGGTGGCGATCGGCGGGGTGACCGCGGCGCGGGCCGCCGAGCTGTTCGCGGTCGGCGCGCACGCGGTGGCCGTCGTCAGCGCGGTGAACAGCGCCGTGGATCCGGGCGCGGCCGCCGCCGAGTTCGCGGCGCTGGTGTCGCGATGAGGGCGACCGTCGTAGGGGGTGGCGTCATCGGCCTCGCCTGTGCCTGGGAGCTCCTGCGGCGAGGTGCGCAGGTCACCGTGCACGACCCGGACCCGGGCCGGAGCGCCGGCCTGGTCGCCGCCGGCATGCTCGCCCCGACGGCCGAGGCGAACTACGGCGAGGAGGCCCTGCGGGCGCTCATGCTCGAGTCGATGCGCCGCTGGCCGGCGTTCGCGGCCGAGCTGGAGGCGGCGAGCGGCATGCGGGTCGGCTACCGCACCGAGGGCAGCCTGCTCGTGGCCCTCACCGACGACGACCACGCCGAGGTGCTGCGGCTCGTCGACTACTACCGGCGGGCGGGCACGCCGATCGAGCCGCTGACCGGGCGGCAGCTACGTGAGCTGGAGCCGATGCTCTCGCCGCGGGTCCGGGGCGGCGCGTTCGCCCCCGGCGACCACCAGGTCGACCCGCGGCTGGTGCTGCGGGCCCTGCGGAGCCTGCCGATCCGCTTCGAGTCCACGAGTATCGATGATCTTTCCACGGTACGGGACGATGTGACCATCGTCGCCAACGGCGTCGGCGCCGCACGGCTCACCGGGCTGCCGGTCCGGCCGGTGAAGGGTCAGTTGCTGCGGCTGCGTGGCGCCGAGCCGCTGGTCCGGCACGTGATCCGCGGCGTGGCGCTGGGCCGCCACGTGTACCTCGTGCCGCGCGCCGACGGTGAACTGGTCGTCGGCGCCACCGAGGAGGAGCGCGGCGCGGACACCACCGTGACCGCCGGCGGGGTGCTCGACCTGCTCCGTCCGGCCGCCGACCTGCTGCCCGGCGTGGTCGAGCTGACGCTCGCCGAAACGCTCGCCGGCCTGCGCCCCGGCACCCCGGACAACGCCCCGCTCCTCGGCCCCCTCCCCGTCCCCCATCGCGTTGATCATGCAGTTGTGGTGCCTGACAAACCCGGGCATTCAGGGAGTGTCGTGGCACCACAACCGCATGATCAACGCGATGGGGGGCGGGGGCGGCGGGTGCTGGTGGCGACCGGGCATTACCGCAACGGGGTGCTGCTCGCGCCGGTGACGGCGCGGGTCATCGCCGACCTGGCCACCACCGGGGCGACCGATGTCGATGTTGCGGCGTTCGCGGCGACGCGCTTTACCTGAGCCCTGCCAGGGGTTATGGTCGGCAGGTACCCCACGGGAGTCCGGTATGACCGGGCTGAGAGGGGGGCTGTCAGCCCCCGACCGTCGAACCTGATCCGGGTCATGCCGGCGCAGGGAGGCAGGAGTGAGCCGAATGCAGCTCGTGGTCAATGCCGTCGCGTCGACCGTCGACGACGACATCACCGTCGCCGACGTCGTGCACCAGCTCGCCGGTCCCGACCCACGCGGGATCGCGGTCGCGCTCAACGGCGACGTCATCCCGCGCACGAAGTGGGACGCCATCCGCCCCTCCGACGGTGACCACATCGAGGTGCTCACGGCGGTCCAGGGTGGTTGACCAGCTACAGATCGCCGGGGAGTCCCTCGGGTCGCGGCTCATCCTGGGCACCGGCGGGGCCGCCAGTCACGCCGCGCTCGAGGCCGCGATCCGGGCCAGCGGCACCGCGCTCGTCACCGTGGCCCTGCGCCGGCTCGACCCGGCCGCGCCGTCGCTGCTCGACGTGATCGAGCGGTGCGGGGTGCGGGTGCTGCCGAACACCGCCGGGTGCTACACCGCGACCGAGGCCGTGAAGCTCGCCCACCTGGCGCGCGAGGCGTTCGGCACCGCGTGGGTGAAGCTCGAGGTGATCGGCGACGAGGACACGCTGCTGCCCGACGGGGTCGAGCTCGCCCTCGCCGCGGAGCGGCTGGTCGACGACGGGTTCGTCGTCCTGCCGTATACGACCGACGACCCGGTCCTCGCCCAGCGCCTCGCCGACGTCGGATGCGCCGCGGTCATGCCGCTCGGCGCCCCGATCGGCTCCGGGATGGGCATCCGCAACCCGTACAACATCGCGCTGATCCGGCAGAAGGTCACCGTTCCGGTCATCCTCGACGCCGGGATCGGCACGGCCTCCGACGCGGCTCTCGCCATGGAGCTGGGCTGCGACGGAGTGCTGCTCGCCTCCGCGGTCACCAGGGCCGAGCACCCGGCGCGGATGGCCGAGGCGATGCGGCTCGCGGTCGGGGCGGGCCGGCTCGCGTACACGGCCGGCCGCATCCCGCGCCGCCTGCACGCGACCGCATCCAGCCCCGCCGGGGGTATGCCGTGGTAGCGCCGGGCCTCGTCGTGTTCACCGACCGCCGCCAGGCGCACCGGCCGTTGGACGAGGTCGTCGACGGTGCGCTCGACGGCGGGGCGCGGGTGTTCGTGCTGCGCGAGGGCGACCTGCCGCCGGCCGAGCGCGAGGACCTCACCGGGCGGCTTCGGGCCAGGGTGACGGCCGCCGGCGGGCGGCTGCTCCTGGAGGAGGGGCCGGAGCTGCGCAAGTGCCACAACCTGGCGGACCTCTGCACGGCGCACGAGGCCGGCGTCGAGTTCGCCACGCTGTCGCCGATCTTCCCGACGCGTTCCAAGCCGGGGTACGGGCCGCCGCTCGGCCTCGCCGGCCTGGCGCGGATGGCGCTCGCGGTGCCGATTCCCGTGTACGCGCTGGGCGGTGTCGACTCGCCGGCCCGCGTCCGTGACTGCCTCGACGAGGGTGCCGCGGGGGTGGCGGTGATGGGTGCCGTGATGCGCGCCGAGGACCCGGCCCGGCTCGTGAAGGAGCTGCTGACCGCATGACGAACCCTGCCGTCGCGCTCACGATCGCCGGGTCCGACTCCGGCGGCGGGGCCGGGATCCAGGCCGACCTGAAGACGTTCGCCGCGCACCGGGTGTTCGGCACCAGCGTGATCACGGCGCTGACCGCGCAGGACACGATCGGCGTGCGGGGCGTCTCGGCCGTCGAGCCGGCGTTCGTCGGCGCGCAGCTCGACGCGGTCCTCGGCGATCTGCCGGTGGCCGCGGTCAAGACCGGCATGCTCGCCACCCCGGAGACGGTGGCGCTGGTGGCGACGTACGCGCCGCGGCTGCCCGGCCTCGTCGTCGACCCGGTGCTGGTGGCGTCGTCCGGCGACCGGCTCTTCACCCGCGACGCCGAGCGCGCGTACCTCGACCTGCTCTTCCCGCACGCCGCGGTGGTCACGCCGAACCTGCGTGAGGCGTCGGTCCTGCTCGGCCGCGAGATCGTCGACGTCGACGACGCGATCAAGGCGGCCACCGACCTGGCCGTCCACGGCTCGGGCTGTGTGGTCGTCAAGGGCGGCCACCTGCGCGGCAGCGCGGAGGCCGTCGACGTCGTGTGGCACGACGGGCAGGTGGAGCTGCTCACAGCGCCGTGGATCGACACGGCGAACAACCACGGCACCGGGTGCACCTTCGCGGCGGCGACCGCCGCGCGGCTCGCGCTCGGGCAGCCCCTCGCCGACGCGCTGCGCGGGGCGAAGCAGTACGTGCACGAGGCACTGACGCGATCGGCCGGCTGGTCCCTCGGAACCGGGCACGGGCCGCTGTCCTGGGGGCCGTTCGACTAGGCCGATCGCACCGAACACAGCCGGTACGACTCCCGGATCAATGCGATTCGGGGGCTGACGCAGCCTGCCCGAAAGAGGGGACGCGCACATGAAACGCAAGGTCTACGTCCAGGGAACCAGGCCCGACATCCGGGTGCCGTTCGCCGAGGTGGAGCTCAGCGGCGGCAATCCGCCGGTGCGGCTCTACGACACGTCCGGGCCGCTGAACGACCCGCCGGCCGGGCTGCCGGCGATGCGGGCACCGTGGATCGCCGAGCGCGGCTGTCCCGAGAACCAGCCGCGAACCCAGCTCCACTACGCGCGGCGGGGGATCGTCACGCCGGAGATGGAGTTCGTCGCGATCCGTGAGGGCGTCGACGCCGCGCTGGTGCGGGACGAGATCGCCGCCGGGCGGGCCATCCTGCCGAACAACGTCAACCACCCGGAGAGCGAGCCGATGATCATCGGCAGCCGGTTCCTGGTCAAGGTCAACGCCAACATCGGCACCTCGGCGGTCACCTCAGGCGTCGAGGAGGAGGTCGCCAAGCTCACCTGGGCCACGAAGTGGGGCGCGGACACGGTCATGGACCTGTCCACCGGTAAGCACATCCACGCCACCCGCGAGGCGATCATCCGCAACTCGCCGGTGCCGATCGGGACGGTGCCGCTCTACCAGGCGCTGGAGAAGGTCGACGGCGACCCGGTCAAGCTGTCCTGGGAGGTCTACCGCGACACGATCGTCGAGCAGGCCGAGCAGGGCGTCGACTACATGACGGTGCACGCGGGCGTGCTGCTGCGGTACGTCCCGATGACGGCGGAGCGGGTGACCGGCATCGTGTCGCGGGGCGGCTCGATCATGGCCGCCTGGTGCCTGGCGCACCACGAGGAGAACTTCCTCTACACGAACTTCGCGGAGCTCTGTGCGATCTTCGCGCGGTACGACGTCTCGTTCTCCCTCGGCGACGGCCTGCGCCCCGGCTCGATCGCCGACGCCAACGACCAGGCACAACTTGCTGAACTACGGACCTTGGGCGAGCTGACCCGGATCGCCTGGGACCACGACGTGCAGGTCATGATCGAGGGCCCCGGCCACGTGCCGATGCACAAGATCAAGGAGAACGTCGACCTGCAGCGGGAGTGGTGCCACGAGGCGCCCTTCTACACGCTCGGCCCCCTGACCACGGACGTCGCGCCGGCGTACGACCACATCACCTCCGCCATCGGCGCGGCGATGATCGCCATGTACGGCACCGCGATGCTCTGCTACGTCACCCCGAAGGAGCACCTGGGGCTGCCAGACCGGGACGACGTCAAGGCCGGGGTGATCGCCTACAAGATCGCGGCGCACGCGGCCGACCTGGCGAAGGGTCACCCCGGAGCGCAGGAGTGGGACGACGCGCTGTCGAAGGCGCGGTTCGAGTTTCGCTGGGAGGACCAGTTCAACCTGGCCATGGACCCGGACACGGCGCGCTCATACCACGACGAGACCCTGCCGGCCGCCCCGGCGAAGACCGCGCACTTCTGCTCGATGTGCGGCCCGAAGTTCTGTTCGATGCGGATCAGTCACGAGATCGGCCTGCGCCAGAAGTCCCGCGAGTTCATCGAGAGCGGGGCGCAACTGTACTCCTGAGGTGGTCTAGGGTCTATCGCGTGGAGTCCTCAGCCCCCCGCACCGCTGTCGTCTGGCAGGTCCTGCGGCGTGAGCTGGCGCGTGCCGGTCGGCCGCTGACCGCCCTCGACGTCGGCGGCGGCACCGGCGGGTTCGCGGTGCCGCTGGCCAAGGCCGGCCACGTCGTCACCGTCGTCGACCCCAGCCCGGACGCGTTGGCCGCGCTCACGCGCCGCGCGGACGAGGCCGGGGTCGCCGACCGGATCGTCGCCGTGCAGGGCGACGGCGACGGGCTCGCCGATCTGGTGCCGCCGGAGAGCGTCGACCTGGTGCTCGGCCACAGCCTCCTCGAGGTCGTCGACGACCCGCACAAGGTCGTCGCCGCGCTCGCCGCGACGCTGCGCCCCGGCGGCGCGGCGAGCGTCGTCGTCGCCAACCGGGCGGCGGCCGTGCTCGCCAAGGCGATCGGGGGACACCTGGCCGCCGCGTCGCTGCTCGTGGCGAGCCCCGACGGGCGCGGCGACTCCCGTGACCGGTTGCGCCGGCGCTACTCCGCGGAGAGCGCCACCGCCCTGCTCAGCGAGTGCGGCCTGGCGGTGGAGCAGATCCACGGGGTGCGGGTCGTCGCCGACCTCGTGCCCGGGACGGTCGCGGAGAGCGAGCCGGAGGCCCTCCAGGCGTTCGAGCTCGCGCTGGCCGGCACGTCGCCGTATCGCGACATCGCCACCCAGTTGCACCTGCTGGCCCGGAAGGCCTGATGGGCCAGCTCGATCCGGTCGCACCCCGATACGGGCAGGCGAGCCTGGCCGAGGTGATGCCCAGCGTGCTCAACGTGCTGGGCATGCCGTATGAGCGTGACGCCCTCGGGCTCTCGGCCACGCTCGCGGGCGTCCGGCGCGTCGCCGTGGTCCTGCTCGACGGGCTCGGCTGGCACCAGCTCGGCGTCGCGTCGCCGCACGCGCCGACCCTGACCGACATGATCGGCGGCCGGCTCGGGACCGCGCGCTCGATCACCTCGGGCTTCCCGTCGACGACCCCGGTCAGCCTGGTCACACTCGGCACCGGCGCGCCCCCCGGTGCGCACGGGATCGTCGGGATCGTGCTCAACCAGCCGGGCACCGACAAGCTCGTCAACCACCTGCGCTGGCAGGACCAGCCGGACCCCGCCGCGTGGCAGCCGCTGCCGACGGCGTTCACCCGCGCGGCGAACGCGGGCATCCCGACGACGGTGGTGAGCAACCCGGCGTTCCAGGACTCCGGCCTGTCGCTGTCCGCCTACCGGGGCGCGCGGTTCGGCGCGGGAGACGCCGCCGACGCCGTCGCCTCGTCGATGCTCGCCGCGCTGGCGTCGTCCGCGCTGGTCTTCGGCTATCTGCCGGACGTGGACCGGGCCGGGCACGACTTCGGCATCGGTACGGGCGAGTGGCGCACCGCCGTCGCGGACGCCGACCGGCTGCTCACCCGGCTGATCGACGGCCTGCCGCCAGACTCGGCGCTCATCGTCACCGCGGACCACGGCCAACTGGACATCCCGGCCGACCGGCGCCTCGACCTGGACCGGGACGCTCGGCTGCGCGAGGGGGTCGCCGTCGTCGCCGGAGAGCCCCGGGTGCGGTACCTGCACACGATCCCCGGTGCGACGGCCGACGTGATGGCCACGTGGCGCGGCGTGCTGGGCGACCGGGCGTGGGTGGTGACCCGCGAGGAGGCGGTGGCGTCGGGCTGGTTCGGGCCGATCCCGCAGCAGCACCTCGCGCGGGTCGGTGACGTCGTGGTGGCCTGCCGCGAGCGGTGGGTGGTCCTGGCCAGCGCTCACGAGCCGGCCAAGGTGTCACGGATGGTGGCGTTCCACGGCTCCAGCACGGCCGCCGAGATGCAGATCCCGCTGCTCGTGGTGCGGCGTTGACCATTCCTCGGTGAGTTCGCGGATCTTGCTCGCCAGCCCCGGGCCGGCGGCCAGGACGCACAGGTTGTCCTGGACGATCGCGAGCAGCTCGCCCTTGTCGCGTGCCACGACCACGCCGGGGCGCCCGGCCACGGGGTCACCCACGAGCACGGCCACGTCCGCCCGCCGGACGCCGAGCTGACCCGCCCGGTTGAGGAACGTCGCGTCGGGGAACAGCAGCGGCACGCGACGGGCTCTCGTCCAGCCCGCCACGACGAGCACGGCCAGCGCCTGCGGGTCGATGGCTCGCGGTGCGATCTCGTGTGGCGGCGCGATTCCGTGCGATGCGATCTCGTGCGGCGCGGCGATCTTCTGTGGCGCGATCTCGTGCGGCGCGATCTCGTGCGGTGCGAGGAACAGGCCGGGAACGATGCACGCCAACACGTCCGGGTGACGCCGCCGGAGGCCCTCCAGGGCGGCGACAACGGGCGCCAGCGGCGACGACATCGCGAGGCGGGCCATTCCAGCAAGGTAAGGCATGCCTAACTTCTCGTCAATTTTGTCGGGGGGTGGGGCTAGGGTGCGCGGTGTGGGACGAAGTCAGGCGGTGCCGCGGGACGGCTCGGGTTCGGAGGAGTTCGGGCCCGGTGCCGACGACACCGGCTGCACGGTGCTGCACGTCGACATGGACGCCTTCTATGCGTCGGTCGAGATCCGCCGCCGGCCGGAGCTGCGCGGCAAGCCGGTGATCGTCGGCGGCGCCGGCCCTCGGGGTGTGGTGTCCGCGGCGAGTTACGAGGCTCGCAAGTTCGGCGTGCGCAGCGCGATGCCGGGCAGCCGCGCCCAGCGGCTCTGCCCGCACGCCGTCTTCCTGCCGCCCGACTTCACCGCCTACACGGAGGCGTCGCGCGCCGTCATGGCGATCTTCCGGGACGTGACGCCGCTCGTTGAGCCGCTCTCGCTCGACGAGGCGTTCCTCGACGTCACCGGTGCCCGCAAGCTGCTCGGCCGCCCCGCCGAGATCGCCGCGCTCATCCGCCGGCGGGTCGCCGAGGAGCAGCGGCTCACCTGCTCCGTCGGGGTGGCGCCCACCAAGTTCATGGCCAAGCTCGGCTCCACCCGGGCCAAGCCCGACGGGGTGGTCGTCATCCCCGCGGACCGCATCCTCGACTACCTGCATCCCCTGCCGGTGTCGGCGGTCTGGGGCGTCGGCGAGCGGACCGCCGAGACCCTGCGGCGGCTCGGCCTGAAGACCGTCGGTGATCTCGCCGCCGCCCCGATGGGCATGCTCCGCTCCGCCGTCGGTGACGCGGCCGCCGCGCATCTCCACGAGTTGTCCCGGGGCCGCGACCCCCGCCGCGTCACCCCCGAGCACGTCGAGAAGTCGATCGGTGCCGAGACGACGTTCGACGTCGACGTGAGCGACCTGTCAATCATCCGACGCACGATCCTCGCCCTCGCCAACAAGGTCGCCCAGCGCCTCCGCCACGCCGGCCAGGCGGGTCGCACCGTCTCGGTCAAGATCCGGCTGGCCGACTTCCAGACGCTCAGCCGGTCACGGACCATCGACATCCCCACCGACGTCAGCCGGGAGATCTTCGAGATCGGCTGGACGTTGTTCCGGTCGGCCCGGACGGGGGAGCGGATTCGCCTGATCGGAGTACGGGTCGAGGGTCTTGTCCACGCGGAGGGCGCACCCCGGCAGATGACGCTCGGTGAGCGGGATCACGGCTGGCGTGACGCCGAGCGGGCCGCCGACGCGGTCGCCGCGCGGTTCGGTTCGGGCCTCGTCAGGCCCGCCAGCCTGCTGCGCGGCGACGGTATGCGACCCGACGGAAACGGTGCCGCACCCGCCGGGGGAGGGGCCGCCGAGTCCGGGACGCGACACAATGGAAGAACATAGGAGCCACACTCGACGGAAATTCGGCACGGCCGGACCATCGTCCCGCTTTCCGACGGGTTGACCCCCTCGTAAACTTGCCAGTACGCAGCCGTCCGGCTGTGCCGGACTGCCGGTCCATCAGGGCCGGTCTTCGCGACCGGGGAGGAGTGCCGTGCCGCTCTCGGAGCACGAGCAGCGGCTGTTCGAGCAGATCGAACGGTCGCTTGCCGAGGATCCCAAGTTCGCCTCAGCGGTGCGCGCCACCGACCCGCGGTTCCATGCCAAGCGCCGGATGATCGCGGCCGCGGTGCTCCTGCTCGCCGGCATGGCGCTGCTCGTCTACGGCGTCGCAATCTCAGTCCCGCCGCTCGGTGTCGGCGGGTTCGTGGTCATGCTCGGCGCCCTGGCGTTCGGCATGCAGGCATACCGGCGCGGGCAGAGCACCGACCTGCACGTCGTCGGCGGCACCGCCAGCCGGCGCACGCGCCAGCGCCGCGGCGGCCTGGTCGACCGCCTGGAGGAACGCTGGCGGCGCCGCCCCGAGGGCGACCTCTAGCCGCCTGGCCGCACCCATCAGGCGTGTCGAGCGACTTGCCCGACGCGCCCTGTCTCGCTGCCCGCCCGACTCGTCGGCCGCCCTCCTTCGGCTGTCGCCAGGTGTCCCGTCCTGGCACTGTTCTCGCAGGTCTTCGGGTGGTCAGGCCGTGGTTCGGCGGCCTCGTTGTCTCCCGGAACCCCCGTAAAGCTCCGTGACCATGCTGAACGGAGATTCCGGAGTGCCTGAGGGAGGTGCCGGAGTGCTTGAGGGAGGTGCCGGAGTGCTTGAGGCGTCGGGGACGGGGCGACGGAATTCCGGCAAATCACGCTTAACGGGTGTATCTAGGCTCCTGGTCGGTGCTGTCGGTGCTACGCCTAGTGACCCGGGTCGGCGCGAGTCGCCTGGCTCATGATCGTGGGGAACGTCTGGCTGCCCAGGCGCATGGCCGCGGAGTTGAGCCGTGCGGTCGCCTGTCCACCCCGGTATTGCGCTACGAGATGGTGACGCACAGTCGTGCGGGTGGGTGTCTGTCGCCCGTGGTCGCCGCTCGACCCGAGGCGGCGGGTTCCGGACCGGCGACTCCATGATCATGGGAAAGATCTGGCTATCGGGGCAGCCACATCTTTCCCATGATCATGAGATCGAGCGGCGATCGGGAGTCGGTAGCCACTGAAGTGGCGGCTTCGCGGGCGACATTTCCGAAATGTCGCCTACGAATGGCACGCTCACCAGCAAGGTAGGGAAGCGGCGCCGCATCGAAGGCGTCTCCCGGGCATCAAAGGACGTGCCCGGGAACGGGGCAAGGAAGGGCGCGTTAGGCCGCTTTGGGGCTGCGGAACGTGCGAGCGGAACGGCCTGCGGAGAACGCGCGAGGGCTGGGAGGGTGACGAGCAGCAGGGCTGCCCGACGGACCGCCGGTTGGGGAAGCGGGTGCGGAGGGGACCTTCCGGCCGAAAGGCGGCCCCGCCGGCGACAGCGGGCGGGGCCGCGACGAACGGGGGATCAGCGGTCGGAGCGTCTGGCGACGAAGCGGCGGACGCTCAAGGCCCGCATCAGTTGGTCCCAGCCGCGGCCGACGGACAGCGCCACCGTGCTCAAGCGGATGCCGGTGGCCGCGCGCCACCTGCGCAGCACCGACGGGGGCAGCAGGACCGCCAGGATTCTCGTCTTCCGCGGTGACCGCTCGGCGAACGCCGTCTGCACCGCGCTCACCGCTCCGCGCAGTTCCTGGCCCGTGAGCGGGCGCCGCGCGTATCGGGCGTGCTCCTCGACCATGCTGAGCAGTTTCACACCGTCCTGCGCCTTGTCCCGGAGCCGCTCCTTGGCGACCAGGCGCTCGACCGTCGCGCGAGGCGTCTCCGCGTCGTCGGTCGGGACGTGATAGTCGACCATCAGGTCGACCAGCTCGTCCCACGCCTTGTGGGCTTCGGTGCGGGCCCGGGCGTACGACGGATCGTCGGGCGGCAGCGGCACCACTTCCATCCCGCCCGACGAACCGTACGAGACGGGCCTGGACGCGCCGACCGAGGCGAACAACCGCTTGGCCCGGGTGCGGTTGCGGGTGATCGCCGGGCTCAGCAGCAGGAGCAGGAGCAGCAGGCCGCCGCCCACCCACGGGAGTGCCGACTTGACCTGATCCCACGTGTCGGCGTCCTGCACCAGGGGGCCGCTGTCGACCGTGCCCGGGTTGTTGCCCTGGTCGGTGCCGGGAGCGGTCGCGGACTCGGACGGGTCCGCGCCGGGGAGGCCGCCCGGCCGGTTCGGCCGGTCGTCGCCGGTGACGTTGTTGGCCGCCTGCGGCACGTACGACGGGATGACCGAGCCGCCGATCGACGTCGACGGGGTCGCGTCGAACGGCAGCCAGCCGTAGCCGGGGAAGTACACCTCGGTCCAGGCGTGCAGGTTGAAGTTCGTCAGCGTCATCGTGTCGCCCTGCCGGGTGCCGCCCCGGGCGAAGCCGAACGCGACCCGTGACGGGATCTTCGCCTCGCGCAGCATCCAACCGAACGCGGCCGCGTACTGCGCGCAGTAGCCCCGCTTGTTCTGCAGGAAGTCGACGATCTTGCTCCCGCTGGTGTCCGCGCCGGTCGTCGTGTCGTACATGAAACCGTTGGACGGCGAGAAGAAGTTCATGATCGCCATGACTTTGTCGTATTGCGTCGTCTTGCCCTTGGTCAGGTCGGCGACCTGGTTCTTGACGTAGTTGTTCGCGGGTGCGGTGAGCACGTCCCGCAGCTCCGCGGCGTTGGTGTTCAGCGGTTCGGCGCCGCGCAGATCGTCGGGGCGGATGTCCGGCCGGACGTATTCGACCGTGTACTTCTTCTTCGCCGTCGTCTGCTTGTTGGAGTACACCACCGCGGTCTTGCTGTCGAACGACCAGTTGTTGTCGACCCGCTCGATCCTGGTCGGCCAGGTGTAGATGGGCAGGAAGTAGATGGCCAGCTCGTTGGTGACCTCGATGTTGGCCTTGTACGTGTTCGTCTTGACCGACGAGTTCCAGGCCGGGCCGGCCAGTCCGGTGTCGACGGGCTTGCCGCCGCTGATCGGCCTGGCACTGAAGCCCTGGTTGGTCAGCGTCTCCAGCACGTTGAAGCGCAGATAGTACGGACTCTTGTCGTTGACGTTGGTCACCTTGACCATGTCGAACGCCTTGTTCCGGTTGAGCTGCCCTTCGAGCAGGGCGAACATGCTCACCGAGCGGCCGTTGCCGCCGCGCCCGCCGATGCCCGGGCCGCCGCCGGCCCCGCTGCCGAACTGGCTGAGGATGCCGGCCGGCATGGCGAACGGCAGGAGCGGCAGCATCACCGCGGCGAGCACGCCGATCGCGCCGAGGCGCTGACCCGCGGCGGCGAGCGGCGACGGCTCCCACAGGTCGACGTCGCGCCCGTCGCCGGTGAACCGGCGCCCGAAGCGGCGCACCCGGTCGACGTTGTCGGTGACGAGCAGCCACAGGAAGCCGACCGCGCCGAGCACGAACGGGAACCAGCTCGTGCTCTCGGTGGTGACGGTGACCGGCACCGAGTAGATCGCGAGCATCGGCAGGCCGGCGAGGGCCGGCCGGCGCAGTACGACCGCGAACACATCGACCATGAGCGCGACCACGGCGACGCCGAGCGTGGCCAGGAACAGGAAGCCTTCCCGGTCGCCGACCGGTGTGGCGAACTCGCTCATCTCGACCGACGCGGTCTTCAGCAGCGAGCCGAAGTGGGCGATCGTGCCGGGCGACGGCAGGATGCCGGCGAACTCCGCCCCGCTGGGGAAGAGCCAGGTCATCGCGAACAGCCCGGAGACCGCCATCGCCGCGGTCGGCGCCCAGCTCGGTGCGCGGAGGCTGCGCACCAGCACGGCCACCCCGCACATGACGGCGAGCACCAGGAACGAGCGGAACGCCCACGTGTACTTGTCGAAGACGTTGATCAGCGGCAGCGCGGCGAGGAACGCCGAGCCGGCGGCGATCAGGGTGAGGTGCTTTCGTTGGTTCACCGAACGCCTCCCGCGACGCTCTCCGCGGACGCGGCCCGCCAGGCGAAGCCCTGCGACCCCCGTCCCGCCTGCGGCCACAGCGCGGGCAGTTTGGCCCCGTGCGGTACCTCGACGACCCGCCACCCGCTGCGCAGCAGGGCGAGCGCCGCCACGCCGTACGACCGGTCGGCCTCCTCCCGCGCCGCGGTCGGCAGGTTGAGCCAGGTCGACGAGTCGACGAACAGCGCGACGCAGGTCGCGTTGTTGACCCGGAATCCGGCCAGCAACTCCGCCTCGGCCGCCGACAACAGGCCGAAGATGCCGATGATGAGGCCGCCGTCGTTGCGCCGGCGGACCCGCTCGATCAGCGTGCCGATGTCGCCGCGCTGGGCCGGCCGCACGTCGGCGAGCTGGTCGAGCAGCGGGCCGTCGCCGTCGATCTCGGTCGCGTCGACGTCCACGCCCGCGTCGGTGACCAGGCGCATCTTGTAGCCCGCGTGACGCAGGTGCACCGCGATGCTCGCCGCCGCGGACACCGCCCACTCGAAGCTCGCCGTCGGCCCCTCGCCGCGGTGCGCGCCCGCCCGGGTGTCGAGCACGACGGTCGCCCGGCTCTCCCAGGGCTGCTCCTCCCGGCGGACCATGAGCTCGCCGGTGCGCGCCGTCGAGCGCCAATGCACCCGGCGCAGGTCGTCGCCGTAGCGGTACTCCCGGGTGGCGGCGTCGTCCTCGCCGTGCACGGCCACCGACCGGGCCCGGCTCTCGCCGGATCCGGCGAATTCGCCGGCCAGGCGCACCGAGGGCAGCGGCACGACCTGCGGGATGACGGTGAGCCGGTCGACGGACGGAAACGCCCTGGTCAGCTCGCACAGCCCGAACGGGTCGGTGAGCCGCACGACGAGCGGGCCGACCTCGTAGCGCCCGCGGACGTCGGCGCGGACCGTGTAGGCCACCGAACTGGCCTGGTGCGCGCCGAGCTTCTCGAGCACCAGGCGGGGGCGGCTGCCCAGGGCATACGGCAGCCGGTCCTCGAGCAGCATCGTGCCCGTGGGCAGGCGGGACAGGTTTTGCAGCCGCAGGATGACCCGTGCGCTGGCGCCGACCTGCACGCGGTGGGGGTCGAGCGTCCGGCTGCACGACAGGCGGTAGCGGGTGCGTCCGACATACGCCGCCGACAGCAGCGGCAGCGCGGCGAGCAGCACCGCGACCCGGAGCAGGTCACGCTCGCCGAGGATCAGCGAGGCGATGAGGGCCGCTGCGGCGGCGGCCAGGAAACTACGACCCCGTGTGGTGAGCCCCCGCAGCGCCTCGCGCATGTTCAGCGGCCTCCGTACTGCTGCCCACGCGGACGCGTGTCGTACGGCGAACGGGGTTGCCGGTCGGACGGCAGCGGCAGGCGGTGCACGAGCTCGGCGATGATCGCGTCGGTGGTCCGGCGGGACAACTGGGCTTCGGCGGTCGGGATGACGCGGTGGGCGAGGACCGGCACGGCCAGGGCCTGGAGGTCGTCGGGGAGCACGAACTCGCGGCCTTCCAGGGCGGCGACGGCACGCGCGGTGCGCAGCAATTGCAGCGTGGCGCGGGGCGACGCGCCGAGGCGCAGCTCGGTGGACTCGCGCGTGGCGGTGACGATGTTGACCGCATACTGCTTCACGGTGTCGGCGACGTGCACCTCGCGGACGGTGGCGATCATCCGCCGCATCGTGATGGCGTCGGAGATCGGCATCAGGTCGTCGAGCGCGTCGTGACGGCCGTGCACGTCGAGCATGGCGAGCTCGGCGCCCATGTCGGGGTAGCCCATCGCGATCCGGGCGGTGAACCGGTCGCGCTGCGCCTCCGGCAGCGGATAGGTGCCTTCCATCTCGATCGGGTTCTGCGTCGCGATGACCATGAAGGGCACCTGCAACGGGTAGGTCGCGCTGTCGACGGTGACCTGCCGCTCCTCCATGCTCTCCAGCAGCGCCGACTGCGTCTTCGGCGAAGCGCGGTTGATCTCGTCGCCGACCACGATGTTGGCGAACACCGCACCCGGCTTGAACTCGAAGTCGCGCGTCTCCTGGTTGTAGACGCTCACCCCGGTGACGTCGCTGGGCAGCAGGTCGGGAGTGAACTGGATACGGCGCACCGAACAGTCGATGGACCGGGCGAGCGCCTTGGCGAGTTTGGTCTTGCCGACGCCGGGAACGTCTTCGATGAGGAGATGGCCCTCAGCGAGCAGCACGGCCAGGGCCAGCCGCACGGTGGCGGTCTTGCCCTCGATGACCTGCTCGATGTTGGCGACGATCGCATCCGTCGCGGCGCGGAACTCGGGGACGGGGAGCGGGGGCCCGAGCTCCTCGAACGTGCGGTGCCTGGTCAACTGGCCTCCTCATGGTCGTGCCGTGGCCACCGTCAGGTGTTAGACCCATAGGTGAACCGCCCGGTTGCGCCGAATCGTTGTCATCGGAACGCAGCCAGCGCCGGTGGTATCCCCTCAGGCTAGCCGGGGAATTGACACAGCGTCGGACCGGATTCCGTCATTGCGGACATCCCGCCCGGACGCGTTGTGCGAATTTCGCGCGGCCGTGAAGCGACCATGAAGCGGCGATGAAGCGGGTCGTACGTACCCTCACAAATGCCTTACAAACGGGCCCACAGGTATGTCGGTTGCGGTCGATTCGCGCAGACTGATGCGGTACATGACGGGCAGCGCGCGCCCAACACCGCGTGCACGGCGATGTCACGCCGGACAATGTCGGCCTCACGGGCGAAACGGCCAAGGTCATCGGATTGGGTGGCACCGGATTCACCGGCGCCGCCGATTCCGGCCCGGCCGATGACGTCCACGCCCTCGGCGCGCTGCCGCGCCGCTGCCTGCCCGGCCTGCCGGTCGCCACCCCGCTCTGACCCGCGCCGGGTGTCCGCGGGCCACCCCGCCCGTGGGCACCCGGCGGAAACGCGGTCCGTGGGTCCCCGCACGCTGCGCTACACTCCGTGGTATGACCTGGGCGGTCCGGCTTCTTGGCGAGCCGTGCTGACGCACTAGTTGCGACGGCACGGCGACCCCTCCTGTGTGAGGGGTTTTTTCATGTCCGGACAATGCTGGGGAATCCCGAGACCTGAGGTGGGGACAGTCATGAGCGAGGCAGTGACCGACGGAGCGGTCGACATCCCGCCGTACCGCTATACCGCGGCGATGGCGGGCGACATCGAGGCATGCTGGCAGGACTACTGGTCCGAGCAGGGCACCTTCCAGGCCCCGAACCCGACCGGCCCGCTCAGCGACCCGAACCACCCACGCGCCGGGGCGCCGAAGCTGTACGTGATCGACATGTTCCCCTATCCGTCGGGCGCGGGCCTGCACGTCGGTCACCCGCTGGGGTACATCGGCACCGACTGCTACACGCGGTACTTCCGCATGGCCGGCTACAACGTCCTGCATCCGATGGGCTTCGACGCGTTCGGCCTGCCCGCCGAGCAGTACGCCGTGCAGACCGGCACGCACCCGCGCACCACCACCGAGGCCAACATCGAGCGCTACCGCGGCCAGTTGCGCCGCCTGGGCCTGGCCTACGACGACCGGCGCAGCGTCGCGACGACCGACGCCGAGTTCTACCACTGGACCCAGTGGATCTTCCTGAAGATCTTCAACTCGTGGTTCGACACCGGCCTGCGGAAGGCGCGACCGATCGCCGAGCTGATCGAGCGGTTCGAGGCGGGCACCCGGCCGACGCCGGACGGGCGGGCCTGGGCCGATCTGTCCGCGGTCGAGCGGCGGCAGATCGTCGACGACCATCGCCTGGCCTACATCTCCGAGGCGCCGGTCAACTGGTGCCCGGGACTGGGCACCGTGCTGGCCAACGAGGAGGTCACGCCCGACGGGCGCAGCGAGCGGGGCAACTTCCCGGTCTTCAAGCGCAACCTGCGCCAGTGGATGATGCGCATCACCGCGTACGGTGACCGGCTGCTGGACGACCTGGACCGGCTGGACTGGCCGGACAAGGTCAAGACGATGCAGCGCAACTGGATCGGCCGGTCCCGCGGCGCGCACATCGACTTCCCGACCGAGGTCGGCACGCCGATCCGGGTCTTCACCACGCGCCCCGACACCCTGTTCGGCGCGACGTACATGGTGCTGGCCCCCGAGCACGAGCTGGTCGACGCGATCGTGCCGGCGGCGTGGCCGGACGGCACGACCAACGAGAAGTGGACCGGCGGCAAGGCCACACCCGCCGAGGCGGTCGCCGCCTACCGCGACTTCGCGGCGGGCAAGACCGACGTCGAGCGGCAGGCCGACGCCAAGGAGAAGACCGGCGTCTTCACGGGTGCGTATGCCACCAACCCGGTCAACGGCGCGAAGATCCCGATCTTCATCGCCGACTACGTGCTGGCCGGTTACGGCACGGGCGCGATCATGGCGGTGCCCGGCCAGGACGAGCGGGACTGGGAGTTCGCCGAGGTCTACGAGCTGCCGATCATCCGGACGGTACAGCCCAGCGAGGGCTTCGACGGCAGGGCGTTCATCGGCGAGGGCCCGGCGATCAACTCCGGCTTCCTGGACGGGCTGGACATCGCCGATGCGAAGGCGAAGATCATCGAGTGGCTGGAGGCCAACGGCCACGGCCAGGGCGCGATCACGTATCGGCTGCGCGACTGGCTGTTCAGCCGCCAGCGGTACTGGGGCGAGCCGTTCCCGATCGTCTACGACGAGACCGGCATGCCGGTCGCGCTGCCCGAGTCGATGCTGCCGGTGACCCTGCCGGACGTCGAGGACTTCTCGCCGCGCACGTTCGCCGTCGACGACGCCGGCTCGATGCCCGAGACGCCGCTATCCCGCGCCAAGGAGTGGGTCGAGGTCACGCTGGACCTGGGCGACGGGCCGAAGACGTACACCCGCGAGACCAACGTCATGCCGCAGTGGGCCGGCTCGTCGTGGTACGAGCTGCGCTACCTGGACCCGACGAACGTCTCGGCGCTGGTCGACCCGGCCAACGAGCGGTACTGGATGGGTCCGCAGCGCGACGGTGACGTCGGCGGTGTCGACCTGTACGTCGGCGGTGTCGAGCACGCGGTGCTGCACCTGCTGTACGCGCGGTTCTGGCACAAGGTCCTGTTCGACCTGGGTTACGTGTCGTCGGAGGAGCCGTTCCGCCGGCTGTTCAACCAGGGGTACATCCAGGCGTACGCGTACAAGGACCCGCGCGGCGTCTACGTGGAGGCCGAGAATGTCGAGGAGCGGGAGCCCGGCAAGTACTTCCACGGCTCCACCCCGGTGGAGCGCGAGTACGGCAAGATGGGCAAGTCGCTGAAGAACGTCGTCACGCCCGACGAGATGTGCGAGCGGTATGGTGCCGACACCTTCCGCGTCTACGAGATGTCCATGGGCCCGCTGGACGTGTCGCGCCCGTGGGAGACCCGGGCGGTCGTCGGCGCGCACCGCTTCCTGCAGCGCGTCTGGCGCCTGTTCGTCGACGAGCAGACCGACGCCCTGCGGGTGGTCGGCGGCGCGGTGGACGACGAGACCCGGCGGCTGCTGCACCGCGTGATCGACGGCGTGCGGGTCGACATCGAGGAGATGCGCTTCAACACGGCCATCGCCAAGCTGATCGAGCTGACCAACCGGGTCACGCAGGTGTCCTCGGCGGGCACGGCGCGCGAGGTGGCCGACCCGCTGGTGCGGATGATCGCGCCCTTCGCCCCGCACCTGGCCGAGGAGCTGTGGCAGCGGCTGGGCAACGAGTCCTCGATCGCCTACGCCGACTTCCCGGCCGCGGACCCCGCGTTCCTGGTCGCCGAGTCGGTGACCTACCCGGTCCAGGTCAACGGCAAGGTCCGCGGCAAGATCGAGATCGCCGCCGACGCGCCCGAGGATGCCGTACGCGAGGCGGCCCTGACCGCGGTCGAGTCCCACCTGTCCGGCAAGCAGCCCAAGAAGGTCATCGTCGTGGCCGGCCGCATGGTCTCCGTGGTGGTCTGATCCCGGGTTCGACGAACGTTCGTGGCCCGGCCCCGCGAAGTCCTCGCGGCGCCGGGCCACGGCGTTCGCAGGTGCCGGCCGCCCGCCGTCGCGCGTTGGTGCGTGTCCGGCTTGCGAAGCTCACCCGGCTTGGGGTCCGCGGCCGGCCCGGGTCGCGCGGCGCCAAAGCCGCCGGGAGCGAGGTCAGCGGACCGCGGACAGGCGCTCCTCGCGGAGGCGGGTCGGCCAGCGGTCGTCGATCGGCTCCAGCGTCAGGCCGGTCGCCCAGCGCAGCAGCAGGTCGGCGAGCGCGGGGTTGCGGGCCAGGGCGGGGCCGTGCGAATACGTGCCCAGGATCCTGCCGTGCCAGGCGCCCTCGGACGCGCCGTCGTTGCCGATGCCCGACGTCACCCGGGCCACCGGGCGGACGCCCTGGCCCAGGTGGGTGCGGCCGCCGTGGTTCTCGAAACCGGTCAGCGTCGGCAGTCCCAGCATCGGGTCGCACTCGCCGGCCAGCTCGCCGACCGCCCGGGTCTCGCCGCGGTCCGACGTGATGTCGAGCAGGCCGAGGCCGGCGCACTTGGTGCCCTTGGCGAAGAAGGCGTGGCCCATCAACTGGTAGCCGGCGCAGACCGAGAATACCGTCGCGCCGCGGTCGACCGCCCTGTGCAGGCCGCCGTCGGTGACGAGACGTTGCGCGGCCAGCGCCTGCGGGCCGTCCTCGCCGCCGCCGATCAGGTAGACGTCGCCGTCCGACGGGACCGGCTGGTCGGCCCGGACCTCGGCGCACTCGACCGGCAGGCCCCGCAGGTCCGCGCGCCGGGCGAGGATCAGCAGGTTGCCCCGGTCGCCATAGGTCGACAGCAGGTCGGGGTACAGCCAGATGAGACGAAGGTGCGACTCAGTTGACACGGTCCAGCTCCGCTCGGATGTCCTGGAATGCGGTGTAGTTGGCGATGACCTCCAGGCGGCCCGGAGGCACCAGGGACAGCGCCTGCCCGAACGACTTCACGTGCTCGAACGGCACCTCGTTGACCTCCAGGCGCACGGCCAGGTCCATCGCCCGGTCGCCGGTCACGAGGACCCGCCGGCCGCGCAGCGGGGAGAAGTCGACGTCGTAGAGCCACGAGGTGTCGAGGCCGTCGGGGTCGCGGGCGTTGATCGACAGCAGGGTCGGCACGTCCTCGGCCATGTCGAACGCCTCCAGCCAGCCGGCCGGGTTCTTCGACAGCAGCAGCCGGATGGTGCGCCCCTCACGGACCACCGTGGCGTAGCGGCCGGCGATGGAGGCGACCTTCGACAGCTCGGGCACGCCCTTGGCCGGCGGGACGCCGAACTGCGCGGCCACGGCCAGGGCGGTCGCGGCGTTCGCGCGATTGACCCGGCCGGGGAGCTGGAGCTCGATGTGGTGGTACGTCCCGGTGTTGTCGACGACGCCGTCGCCGCTGACCGTCCAGTGGGGGATCGGGCGCGTCAGGTTGCCCTGCGCGCAGGACCACTGCTCGCCGGTGCGCTCGATGGACGCGCCGCACTCCGGGCACACCCACGAGTCGTCGTGGAACCGCTGGCCGGCGGCGACCCAGGTGACCGCGGTGCCCTCGGCGACGGCCTTGCCGGCGGCCCAGACCACCATCGGGTCGTCGGCGTTGGCGACGATGTGCAGCCCGCGGCCGGGCAGCGCGTCGCGCCACAGGGCCGCCATCATGGCGACCTCCTTGGCCCGGTCGAGCTGGTCTCGGCTCAGGTTGAGCAGCGCGACGACCTTCGGCCTGGTCTGGTCGAGCACCTGCTTCAGGTAGTGCTCGTCGACCTCCAGCACCGCGAAGGGCGTGGTACCGGCCTTCGCCAGGGCCGACGTGTGCCCGGTCGGCATGTTGGCGCCGAGACTGTTGGTGGCGACCGGGCCGAGCACGCCCATCGCCGCCGCGGTGAGCCGCGTCGTGGTGGTCTTGCCGTTGGTGCCGGAGATCAGGGCGATCTGGCGGCCCGCGGCGAGCTCGGCGAGCAGGTTGGGGTCGATCATCAGGCCGATCCGGCCGCCGATGACCGAACCGTCCCCCCGGCCGGTGGCGCGGGACAGCGCGGCGGCACCGCGCGATATCGAGGTGGCGAGCTTGGCCCGCATCGGCAGCTTGTTGTCCGTCATCTCGCTTCCACGGTGTTCGGGATGCGCTGACCCTACCCGGCCGCCGCGACACTCCCAATCGGCCGACCCTCCCGAGCGCTCCCGAGCCCTCCCGCGACCGTTCCGGGGAGCCCCCACTCGACCCCACCGCCGGGCCCGGAATTGCTCCACTTTCCTCCACCGGAGCGCGGCGCGGCTTGGCCACCTCGGTGAACTCCGCCCTCGTGGGATGCTTCGCCCGATTTGCGGCGTGACTGGATCACCGGAATCACCCATCGGCGAAACGGTCACCTCCACCGTCCTCCACCCGGCCTCACCCCGTTTGACGTGGGAATTCTTCATGGACCCCGGGGTCGCATCGGGTGGTTTTCCGTTGACGGTGGAGGGAAGTGGAGTACAGTGGAGCGCGATGGCGGAGCCGGGGGGCTCGGCCGGCCCCGGGGGGACCGCTTGCGGTGGGAAGGGGTGGTTGTCGATGTTTCTCGGCACCCACACTCCCCGCCTCGACGACAAGGGCCGGTTGATCCTGCCGGCCAAGTTCCGGGATGAGCTGGCGGGAGGTGTCGTGATCACCAAGGGACAGGAACGCTGCCTCTACGTGTTCCCGACCGCCGAGTTCAGTCGGATCGCCGAGCAGCTTCACGCTCAACCGATGACCCACAAAGCCGCCCGGGCCTACAGCCGGGTGTTCTTCGCCAGCGCTCACGACGAGGTTCCCGACCGGCAGGGCCGGGTCACCATCCCGCAGCATCTCCGCGAATATGCCGGGCTGGACCGCGAGCTTGTCGTGATCGGTGCGAGCACCCGGGTGGAGATCTGGGACCGGCAGTCGTGGGACACCTATCTCGCCGAAAGCGAAGAGGACTTCGCTGGAATCGAGGAGGGGGTGCTGCCGGGCGGGCTGTGAAGTCCATCTGCAGCGCCTGGTCCGGCTCGGTCCGGCGAAGCCGCATCGAGCCAGGCCAGGCGAACCCCTCGTGGCAGCCGTACCGCGAGTTCTCCAGCCGCTCCTATGTCCTGACACCACTTCCCCGGTGCCAGGGCGGAGCGAGCGGATGGGGAGCTGGCGGTACGGCGCTCGTGCACTACCGCACCTGTGCGCGTGATCGGGATTGAGGAACCGGCGCGCTGGGCATGCATGATCAGCAGTATCGGCGGGCCGCGAACCCGCCGCGGTAGGGGGTCGACGATGGGGGAGCGGGGCATCCATGTTCCCGTGCTGCTCGAGCGCTGCCTCGAGCTGCTCTCTCCGGCGCTGGCCCGGCCGGGCGCGTTGTACCTCGACGCCACGCTCGGCCTCGGAGGTCACGCCGAGGCCGTGCTGCGTGCGCACCCGCGGGTGCGCCTGCTCGGCCTGGACCGTGACCCGCGAGCGCTGGGCCTTGCGGGTCAGCGGTTGGCGCCGTTCGCCGACCGGATCCGTCTCGTGCACGCCGTCTACGACGAACTGCCCGAGGTGCTGGGCGGTGAGCGGATCGACGGGGGCCTGTTCGACCTGGGCGTCTCGTCGATGCAGTTGGACGACGCCGCCCGCGGGTTCGCCTACGCCCAGGACGCGCCGCTGGACATGCGCATGGATCAGACCCGCGGCATCACCGCGGCCGAGGTGGTCAACACCTACAGCCATGGTGACCTGACCCGGGTCCTCCGGGTGTACGGCGAGGAGAAGTTCGCCTCCCGTATCGCCCAGTTCGTCGTCCGGGAACGGGCCAAGGCCCCGCTCGCGAGTTCGGCCCGCCTTGCCGAACTCGTCCGCGAGGCCATCCCCGCACCGGCACGACGGACCGGCGGTCACCCGGCCAAGCGCACGTTCCAGGCGCTCCGCATCGAGGTCAACGGCGAGCTCGCCGCCCTCGAGCGGGCCGTTCCGGCGGCGCTCGACGCGCTGAAGCCGGGCGGGCGCCTGGTGGTGATGTCGTACCAGTCGCTCGAGGACCGCCTGGTCAAGCAGGCGATCGCCGAGCGGACCCGCTCGACCGTGCCGGTCGAGCTGCCGTTCGAGCCGCCCGGCAGTGAACCCAAGCTGCGGGCGCTCACCCGGGGGGCCGAGCTTCCCGACGCGGCCGAAATCGCGGCCAACCCGCGGGCGGCGTCCGTGCGACTCCGCGCCGTGGCGCGACAGGACCGTCCGAACAGGACAGACACATCGGGGGAGGTGTGATGAACGTGACGACACTGCCGGCCAACCGGCAGCGCAGCACTCAGCAGGCAGCACCGCGGTCGGGGGGCCGGACCACGGCGCGTGCGGCTGAGCCGAGGCTTCCGGACAACTTGACCGACGGCGCGACGGCGCTTCAGCCGGCGCGCGAGACCACGACACCGGTCGGCACGCCCGCCAAGAAGACGTCCACCCGGTTGCGGGTGGCACCGCCGGCACCGGTCAGTGCGCCGCGGGCGCCCTTCGTGGCGCTCGTGCTGGTGCTGGTGCTCGCCGGCGTCATCGGCATCCTGGTGCTCAACACCAGGATCGCCGAGAACGCCTTCAAGCTCGACGCGTTGAAGACCAAGCAGTCCAGCCTCGACCAGGACGAGCAGCGGCTGCGCAGCGACCTGGCCAACAAGGAGTCGCCGGTGACCCTCGCGTCGCGGGCGAAGCAGTTGGGTCTGGTGCCCTCGCGCACCCCGGCCTTCCTGCTGCTGCCCGACGGCACCAAGTTGGAGATGCCCGGTCCGGGCAAGTAGTCAGGCGGTTACCAAGTCCATAGTGGACAGACGACGGGAAGTTCGGGGCGATGGCGGGCGACACTCCTGATCGGCGGAGCAGCACGGAACGCCGGGACGCGGCCGGTCGTGGAGTGGACGGGCGTCAGCGGACGGGCGGGCGCGCGGGCGCAGGGGGTGCCGGCGCGACCGCCCGTTCCCGCACGGGGGGCGACCGGAGCCGCAGCGGCGGCGGTACGGGTGAGCCGCCGGTACGCGGCACCATGTCCGAGGCCCGGCGGTTCACACCGCGGGGCCGGTCGGTCCGCGACGCGTCGGTGGAGGCCGGCGGTCGCGGCGACCCCTTCCGCCCGGCGCTGGAGGTCCTCCAGGGCGGCCGTTCGGCCCAGCCGCGCCGGACGAACCCGCAGAAGACCGCGCGTCAGGCGAACCCGCAACAGGCGGCGTCCCCGAAGGCGGCACCGCAGAAGGCGGCGCAGCGCCGGACGGCGAGGACGGCCGAGCGCACCGTCGCCGCCACGCCCGTGAAGGGCGGCACGGCCCGTACCGCCGCGGCGAAACGGACGGCCGGGCGAGGTGCCACTCCCGTGCGGAAGCCCCGCAAGCAGAGCCGGGTCAAGGTTCCGCGGCCGGCCCGGCGGCCCGGGCTGCCGAAGCTCGCCGAGCCGCGCCGCCGGCTGCGCCTGGCCACCGTGCTCGCGCTGCTGATGTTCGCCGCGATCGGCGTGCGGCTCGTCCAGCTACAACTGACCGACGCCAGCGCATACGCCGCCGAGGGCCTCAGGGATCGCCTGGTCCCCGAGGTGCTGCCCGCGTCGCGCGGCGCGATCCTGGACCGCAACGGCAAGATCCTCGTGCACTCGGTCGAGACCCGGTTCGTCGCCGCGGACCCGATGATCGTCCAGGACCCCGAGGCGCTCGCCGACAAGCTCTTCACGATCCTCGACAAGTACGGCGTCCTGCGCTCCGACCTGGTCCGCAAGCTGACGCCGCACAAGACCGCGGACGGCAAGACCAACGTGCGCTTCGAGTACCTCGCGCACCAGATCGACGTCGCCGACGGCGACCGCATCAAGGCGCTCGGCGTCGGCGCGCTGCGGGTCTCCCGTGACGAGCGCCGCGAGATCCCCGGCTACGACCTGGCGTCCAACATCATCGGGTTCACCAGGAAGAGCGACCTGGCCGGCCAGCTCGGCATCGAGCAGCAGTACGACGCCCAGTTGCGTGGCGTCGACGGCCTCCACGTGTACGAGCGGGGCGAAGGCGACCTGGACAAGCCGCTGCCGCGGGGGTACGACGAGCTGAAGCCGGCCCACCCGGGCAGCTCGGTCGAGCTGACGATCGACGCCGACCTGCAGTACTCGATCCAGAACACGCTCTTCGAGCGCATGCAGCCGCTGGGCGCCAGCTTCGCAAGCGCCATCGTGCTGGACGCCCGGACGATGGAGGTCATGGCGATGGCGAGCTATCCGTCGTTCGCCGCGGCGGATCCCGGCAAGTCGCCGCCCGGTCAGCTCAAGGACCAGTGCACGGCGACGGTGTTCGACCCCGGCTCGATCCACAAGGCGATCATCATGGGCGCGGCGCTCCAGGAGGGCATCATCACGCCCACCAGCACGGTCACCGTCAACTCCGAGGCGAGGAAGGGCGGCGTCACCTACAAGGACCACCCGCCGCAGAAGAACGGCACGCAGATGACCGTCCCGGGCATCCTGGCGCTGTCGTCGAACGTCGGCACGATCGCCGTCGCCGATCAGCTCGGCAAGGACAAGGTGTACGAGTACCAGCGGAAGTTCGGTCTCGGCGAGCGGACCGGCGTCGGCCTGCCCAACGAGTCGGCCGGCCTGCTGCAGCCGCCGGGGAAGTGGAGCGGCTCCGACCCGGGCTCGATCCCGATCGGCAACGGCTTCGCCACGACGGCGATCCAGATGGCCGCCGCGTACGGCGCGATCGCCAACGACGGCCTCTGGGTGCAGCCCACCCTGGTCCGCAAGATCATCGCCCCGGACGGCTCGCCGACGAAGCCGCCGGCCCAGCAGACCCGCCGGGTGCTCGACCCGCGGCACGCCCAGGAGCTGCGCGTCATGCTCGAAGGTGTCACCACGCTCGACGAGGCGACCGGCCGCCAGGCGTCGATCCCGGGGTACCGGATCGCGGGCAAGACCGGCACGTCGAAGCTGGCGGAGAACGGCGGGTACGCGTCCGGTGACGTGGTGTCGTTCATCGGCATGGCGCCGGCGGAGGCTCCGCGGTACATCGTGGCGGTGAACGCCCACGTGCCCGGCGGCGGTGGCGGCTCGGTGGCCGCGCCGGTGTTCAAGGAGATGATGGCGGTCACCCTGAGCAACTTCGGTGTCGTTCCCACCGGCACCCAGCCCCCGAAGTTGACGATCTACCCGTGACACCGGGTCTGGCGTCCAGCGGTGGGGCGGGTAGGGTCTGACCCCGTGCCCGGCTATCCCCGTCCGAGGAATGTCCGCCCCGTGCTCATCGCCGAGCTGGGGGGCGTGGGAGATGTCGCCGTCACCGGAGTGACACACAGTAGCTCTTCGATTCGCCAGGGTGACCTCTATGCCGCGCTGCCCGGTTCGCGCGTCCACGGCGCACAGTTCATCCCGGAGGCGGTGGCCAACGGGGCGGTCGCGGTGCTCACCGACACCGCCGGCGCGGCCAGGGCGCAGGGCCTGCCCGTCGTCGTGGTCGACGACCCGCGGGCCGCGCTCGGGGACATCGCCTCGAAGGTGTACGGCGAGCCCAGCCGCCGCCTGACCATCGTGGGCATCACCGGGACGGCGGGCAAGACCTCCACCGCGTATCTCGTCGAGGCCGGCCTGCGGGCCGCCGGGCACGTCACCGGGCTCATCGGCACCGTCGAGACGCGGCTGGGCGACCTGGTCGTCGAGAGCGCCCGCACCACACCCGAGGCGACGGACCTGCACGCGCTGTTCGCCGCGGCGCTGGAGCACGGCGTGCGGTCGGTGGTGATGGAGGTGTCCAGCCACGCGCTGGAGCTCGGCCGGGTCGGCGGAGTGCGGTTCGCCGCCGCCGGCTACACCAACTTCGGCCTGGACCATCTCGACTTCCACCCGGACGTGGACGCCTACTACGCGGCCAAGGCGCGGCTCTTCGACGGCCGGGCCGCGATCGAGATCCTCAACCTCGACGACGCCGACGTCATGAAGCTGCGCAAGCCGGACACGTGGACGTATTCGGCGGCCGGCACCGACGGCGCCGACTTCCGGGCGACCGACGTCACCGTCGACGGCTACGCCCAGTCGTTCACGGTGCTCCACCGGGGGCGCTCGGTGCGCTCCGGCGTCCAGTTGCCCGGCCGGCACAACGTGGCCAACGCCCTGCTCGCCATCGCCGCTCTCGTCGCCGTCGGCGTCGACCTGGAGGTCGCGGGCCCGGCCGTGGCCGCCGCGCCCGGCTCGCCGGGGCGGATGGAGCGGGTCGACGCGCCGGGCGACGTCGTCGGGGTCGTCGACTACGCGCACAAGCCCGACGCCATGGTCGAGGTGCTCGCCGCCCTGCGCACCCTCGCCGCCGCGCGCGGCGGGCGGGTCATCTGCGTCGTCGGCGCCGGCGGGGACCGCGACCGCGGCAAGCGCCCGCTGATGGGCCGGGCCGCCGCGCAGGGCGCCGACCTGGTCGTCGTCACCGACGACAACCCGCGCACCGAGCATCCGGCGAAGATCCGTGCCGAGATCCTCGCCGGGACCCGCGAGGGCACCGCCACGGTCGTCGAGGTCGACGGGCGCCGGGCCGCCATCGTCTACGCCGTCGCGCAGGCCGGGCCCGGCGACGTGGTGACCCTGCTGGGCAAGGGGCACGAGCGCGGCCAGGAGGTCGACGGCGAGGTCCTGCCGTTCGACGACCGGGTCGAGCTGGCGGCCGCACTCCGGACGGCGGCGGCCTCGTGATCCCGCTGACGCTGGCGGACATCGCCTCGATCACCGGCGGCGCGCTGCACGGCTCCGACGGCTCGCCCGTGGTCGACGGCCCGGTCGAGTACGACTCCCGCAAGGTCGGGCCCGGCGGGCTGTTCGTCGCGTTCGTCGGCGAGAAGGTCGACGCCCACGACTTCGCCGCCAAGGCGGTCGCCGACGGCGCCGTCGGCGTTTTGGGCAGCCGGCCCGTCCCCGACGTGCCGACGATCGTGGTGGAGGACCCCCGGCACGCGCTGGGCCTGCTCGCGCACGCCGTGCTGGAGCGGCTGCCGGACCTCACCGTCGTCGCGATCACCGGCTCGTCCGGCAAGACCAGCACCAAGGACCTCATCGCCAAGCTGCTGGCGGTCCGGGCGCCCGCGGTCGCCACGGCCGGCTCCGAGAACAACGAGCTCGGCACGCCGTACACCGTCCTCAAGGTCACCGCGGAGACCCGTTTCCTGGTGCTGGAGATGGGCGCGCGCGGGGTCGGGCATCTGCGGTACCTCTGCGGCATCGCCCGGCCCGACGTCTCCGTCGTGATCAACGTCGGCAACTCGCATCTCGCCGAGTTCGGCTCCGTCGAGGGCATCGCGCTGGCGAAGGGCGAGCTGGTCGAGGCGCTCGCGCCGGCCGGCCTCGCGGTCCTCAACGCCGACGACGACCGGGTGCGCGCGATGGCCGCGCGGACGTCCGCCCGCGTGATGCTGGCGGGCGAGTCGGAGGCCGCCGAGATCCGGGGCACCGACGTGGTCGCGCTGGAGCGCGGCCGGTTCGGCTTCACGCTCCACGTCCCGGGCGCCTCGCCGGTCCCGGTCCGGCTGGCGGCCGCGGGACGGCACCAGGTCGGCAACGCGCTCCTCGCCGCCGCCGTGGCGTCGCACGCCGGGGTGGCACCGGCCGCGATCGCCGCGGCCCTCGGTGACCGGGAGGGTTTGTCCACCCGAAGGATGGATGTCTTCGACCGTGCCGACGATGTCACGGTCATCGACGACTCGTACAACGCCAATCCGGCGTCCATGGCGGCGGCGCTGCACGCGCTCGCCGCGGTGGCCGGCGGGCGGCGCAAGATCGCAGTGCTCGGCTTCATGGCGGAGCTGGGCGAGTACGAGCGAGCCGGCCATGAGGAGGTCGGTCGCCTCGCCGCGGAACTCGGCGTCGACCGCCTCATCGCCGTGAGCGAGCAGGCCGCGCCGATCCTGGACGGGGCGGCCGCCGTGGCGAGTTGGGGAGGAGACTCGGTGCTCGTGACCGATCAGGAGGCCGCCGTCGCGCTGCTGCGCGGCTCGCTGCTTCCGCGCGACGTGGTCCTCGTCAAGGGATCGCGGTACCGGACCTGGGACGTCGTGGACGCCCTGCGTTCCCACGATGAGCCGGGCGGGGTGTCCGCCAAGTGAGGGCCGTCTTCGTCGCGGCCTTCGTGGCGTTTCTCATCTCGCTGTTCGGCACGCCGATCGCGATCAGGTATTTCACCCGCCTCAAGGCGGACCAGCCCATCCGCACCGAGGGTCCGCAGACCCACCTCGGCAAGAAGGGCACGCCCACCATGGGCGGCGTGGTGTTCATCTTCGCCACGCTCGTCGCCTACACCGGCGGGCACATCGCGCTGACCACCCTGCCGGAGAAGCAGTTGCGCCCGAGCGGCCCGACCGCCACCGCCGTGGTGCTGCTCGGCCTCTTCGTCTTCACCGGTCTCCTCGGCTTTCTCGACGACTACCTCAAGGTCGCCAAGCGCAACAGCGACGGGCTCAACAAGCGCGGCAAGCTCATCGGCCAGGCGCTGATCGGCGCGATCTTCGGGGCCATCGCGCTGTACGTGCCGGCGACGCAGACCGGCCGGCAGGTCGTCACGACGGTGGCCAGTCCGAAGCTGTCGTGGGTGCACGACATCGACTGGTTCAACATCACCAAGATCGGCGCGGTCATCTTCTTCGTGTTCGTCGTCATGTCGATGTCGAACGCGGTGAACCTGACCGACGGCCTCGACGGCCTCGCGACGGGCACCTCGATCCTGGTCATCGGCAGCTACATGGCGATCGCCTTCTGGCAGTACCGTCACTGGTGCGCCGACGAGTCGTACACGGCCGGCTACTGCTACGACGTGCGCGACCCGCTGGAGATGGCCCTCATCGCCGGCGCCGCGGTGGGCGCCCTGGTCGGCTTCCTGTGGTGGAACACCTCGCCCGCGCGGATCTTCATGGGCGACACCGGCTCGATGGCCCTGGGCTCGCTGATCGCCGGCCTGGCGCTGGCCACGAAGACGATCCTGCTGCTGCCGCTGATGGGCCTGCTGTTCTTCATCATCGTGGTGACCTGGATCATGCAGATCGGCTCCTACCGCACGACCGGCAAGCGCATCTTCCGCATGGTGCCCCTCCAGCACCACTTCGAGCTGGCCGGCTGGAGCGAGGTCAACATCGTGGTCCGGTTCTGGATCATCGCCGGCCTCGGCATGGCCGCCTCCCTGGGCCTGTTCGCGGCCGACTTCCTGCGGGTGATGAGCGGCTCCGGCTGACCCCTCCGAACGACAGCGTCGATCTTGCAGTTGTGGTGCCTGACAAACCCGGACGAGTTGGGAGTGTCTCGGCACCACAACTGCAAGATCGACGCATATGAAGAGGCGTTGGGTGCGACACGCGGAGCGGTGGTCGGGAACGTGGCGGGGGTGCCGACGGATGATGGTCCCCATGCGCGGTGAGGGAGATCAGGAGACGGCAACCGGCGGAGGGTGGCCGACCGCGTGGCTCGACACGCTGCGGGGGCTCCTCGACCGACCGCTCGCCTCGTACTACCTGCTGCTCTCCAGCATCGGCCTCCTGGTCTTCATCGGCCTCGTCATGGTCTTCTCCGTCACCAGCATCGACAACTACGCCACCACGGGTAGCCCCTTCACCTCGATCGCCAAGCAGATCCTGTCCGGAGTCGTCGGCCTGATCGCCTTCTGGGTCTGCCAGCGGCTGCCGGTCCGGACGTTCCGTGCGGTGGCGGCACCGCTGCTGATCGGCGCCTTCGTCCTCATGGGGTTCGTCGACCTCATGGGATGGCTGGCCGCCCGGCGCACGCCGCCCGGCGCCGAGGTGACGGCCATCCGCCTCGGGCCGATCTGGGTCGAAGACCTGTGGCTGCACGTCGGCGGGTTGCAGCTCCAGCCCGCGGAGCTGGCCAAGATCGCCCTTGTCGTGTGGGGCGCCGACCTGTTGGTGCGCAAGGGGCGCAGCATCCTGGCGTGGCGCCAGCTACTCATGCCGCTGCTCCCGGTGACCGTCGGGCTGCTCGTCCTCGTCGGCTACAACGACCTCGGGTCGATGATCTGCATGGTCGTGCTCTTCACCGGCCTGCTCTGGGCGGCCGGGGCACGGCTGCCGGTCTTCGGCTGGCTGGGCGGGTTCGCGCTCGCCGGCATCGTGGCGCTCATCCTGTTCCCCGCCGGCAAGGACTACCGGCTGGACCGGATCAAGGTCTTCTTCGACCCGAGCATCGATCCGGACGCCGAGAAGGGGCGGTACCAGTACCTCCGCGGCCTCTGGGCGGTCGCCAACGGCGGCTGGTTCGGCGTGGGCCTTGGCGAGGGGCACCTGAAGTGGGGCCGCCTGCCCAACGCGCACAACGACTTCATCTTCGCGATCGTCGCCGAGGAACTCGGCGTCGTCGGGTGCCTGGTGATCCTGCTGCTCTTCGGCATGCTGACGTACACCGGGCTGCGCATCGCCAGGAGGGTCGAGGACCCCTTCCGGCGGCTCGTCGCCGCGTCGATCACGATCTGGTTCGTCGGCCAGGCGATCATCAACATCGGCGGTGTCGTCGGCCTGATGCCGATCACGGGCCTGCCCCTGCCGTTCATCTCCGACGGCGGCAGCGCGCTGGTGGTGGCGCTCGGCGCGGCCGGGATGCTCACGTCGGCGGCCCGCGCCGAGCCGGACTGCGCGCGAGCCATGCACGCCCGTCCGCCGCGGAAATGGGTGCGACTACTCTGGGCGCCGTTGCCGCCGTTGCCGCGCGCCCGCGCGGACGACGACGGCGAGGCCCCCTCGACACGCGCGACGGGCCGGCCCACGACGCTCTCGGGGCCGACCCGCGGAAGGAGCACCTGATGGCAGCGCTGCGCTCGGTGGTGCTGGCCGGCGGAGGCACCGGCGGACACATCTACCCGCTGCTCGCCTTCGCCGACTGCCTGCGCAGGCACGACCCCGATCTGCGCATCACCTGCATCGGATCGCCGCGGGGCATGGAGTCGGAGATCATCCCGCAGCGCGGCTATGAACTGCGCCACGTCCCGGCCTACCAACTGCCGCGGTCGGTGAACATGAGCCTGGTCCGCACGCCCGACCGGATGTGGAAGGCGGCGAAGGCGACCCGCGAGATCCTCGACGAGGTCGGCGCCGACGCGGTGGTCGGCTTCGGCGGCTACGTCTCCGTTCCCGCCTACCTCGCCGCCTGGCGGCGCAAGACGCCCACGATCATCCACGAGGTCAACGTGCCGATCGGCGTGGCCAACAAGATGGGCATGCGATTCACGAAGCACATCGTGCTCGGCTTCCCGCACCAGGCGCGGCAGATGCCCGCCGTGGCGAACGCCGCGGTGGTGGGTGTCCCGCTGCGGCAGGGCATCGCCAGGCTCGACCGCGCGGCGCTGCGTGCGCAGGCGCGGGCGCACTTCGGGCTCGACCCCTATCTGCCGACGCTGTTCGTGTTCGGCGCGTCGGCCGGCGCCCGGTCGATCAACCTGGCGGTGTCCGGCGCGGCCAAGCGGATCACGGCATCGGGCGTTCAGGTCCTGCACATCATCGGTGCGCGCAACGACGACGTCGAGGTGCCGACCGGCCTCCCCGCGCCATACGTGAAGATCAAGTTCCTCTCCGAGATGGAGCTCGGCTACGCGGCCGGCGACCTGGCACTCTGCCGCGGCGGCGCGATGACCTGCGCGGAGACCGCGGCCGTGGGCATGCCGGCGATCTACGTGCCGCTGCCCTGGGGCAACGGCGAGCAGCGCCGCAACGCGCTGCCGGTGGTCGAGGCGGGGGGCGGCCTGATCGTCGAGGACGGCGACCTGTCGCCCGAGTGGGTCATGGAAACGGTGGTACCGCTGGTGCGTGACCGCGCCCGGCTCGAGTCGATGAGCCGCGCGGCAGCCGGCTACGGGCGCCGCGACGGCGACGAGGCGCTCCGGCAGTACCTGCTGAAGGTGGTGGGAGCATGAGCACTCCGCTGACCGCTGAGGACCTCGGCCGGGTCCACCTCGTCGGTGTCGGCGGGGTCGGCATGAGCGGCCTCGCCCGGCTGCTGCTGACCCGGGGCATCCCGTTGTCCGGCAGCGAGCTGCGCGAGTGGCCGCAACTGGCGGCCCTCAAGGCGCTCGGCGGCACGATCTATCGCACCCACGAGCCGGCCAACCTCGACGGGGTCGACACGGTCGTCTACTCGACGGCGATCCCGCAGGACCACATCGAGCTGGTCACGGCGCGCGAGCGCGGCCTGCGGCTGATGCACCGCTCGGAGGCCCTGGCCGCGACGATGGTCGGCCGGCGCAGCATCGCCGTCGCCGGCACGCACGGCAAGACCACGACGACGTCGATGATCACGTTGATCCTCCAGCACGGCGGGGCCGACCCGTCGTTCGTGATCGGCGGCGAGATCTCCGAGGCCGGCTCCAACGCCCACCACGGCAGCGGCGACCTGTTCGTGGCCGAGGCCGACGAGAGCGACCGGTCGTTCCTGCTCTACAACCCGCACGTCGCGGTCGTCACGAACATCGACGCCGACCATCTCAACACCTACGGCGACCTTCAGGGCCTCGAGGACGCCTTCGTGGAGTTCTGCGGCCGGGTCGAGCCGGGCGGCTTCGTGGTGACCTGCGCCGACGACGCCGGGGCGACGCGCATGGCGGTGCGGGCCCGGGCCAACGGCGCCGACGTGGTCACCTACGGCACCGCGCCCGACGCCGACCTGCAGATCAGCGAGGTCCGCTCGTCCGTCAACGGTGTGCGGTACGTCGCCCACCACGACGGCGTCCCGCTCGGCGAGGTCTTCCTGCCGGTTCCGGGCGCCCACCTCGGGCTCAACTCGGCCGGCGCGATCCTCACCGCGGTGCGGCTGGGCATCCCGGCCGAGACCGCGATCGAGGCGCTCGCCGCGTTCCCGGGCGTCCGGCGGCGGTTCGAGTTCAAGGGCACCGAGTCGGGCGTGAAGATCTACGACGAGTACGCCTACCACCCGGTCCCGATGGCCGCCGCGCTGCGGACGCTGCGCGAGGTCGCCGCGGGCGGCCGGCTCGTCGTAGTCTTCCAGCCCTACAGGATGTACCGAACCCGGGATTTTCAGACGGAGATCGCCGAGGCGCTGTCGCTCGCCGACGAAGCGATCGTGATGGAGGTCTTCGGGCCGGGTGAGCTCCGCGAGCCGGGGGAGGGCGGGGTGGCGCTGACCGCCGCCGTCGACCTGCCCGAGGATCGCAAGGTGTTCGTGCCCTCGTGGGAGGACGTGCCCGGCGAGGTCGTCGCACGCGCGCAGGAGGGCGACGTGGTCGTCACCATGGGCGCCCCGCCGATCTCGCTGATGGGCGACGAGCTGCTCGCCGCGCTCAAGAACGCCTCGACGGGGTACGTCGGCCGCCACTCCCGCGGGGACTGATCGCCGTTGACCCAGACGCGCGGATGGCGCCTCGTCATCGCTCCTCGCGACGCACCCCAGTCGGTGCGGCGGTTCGCGAAGCGGGCGAGGCGGGAGCGTCTTCGCGCGGCAAGGCCGTGGCTGATCGCGCTGGGGGTCGTCGTGGTCCTCGGCGTGGCGGCGGCCGTCGTGTTCGCCTCGCCGGCACTGGGCGTCGAGCGGATCCGGATCCTCGGCGTGTCGGTGCTCTCCCCGGATGCGGTACGTGCCGCGGCGGCCGTCCGCCCCGGCACGCCGCTGGCCCGGCTGGACCGTCGCGCGGTCGAGCGCCGGGTGCGTGAGCTCAAGCCGGTGCGCACCGTGACCGCCCGGGCCGACTTCCCGGACACGCTGGTGCTCACGGTGGAGGAGCGCACCGCCGTGGCCGCCGTGCCGAAGGTCGGCGGGTTCACGCTGATCGCCGCGGACGGCGTCGCCTACCTGCCGGTCGAGTCGGCGCCGGTCGGGCTCCCGATCGTGCGGCTCGCCGATCCGGAGCCGGGCGACGCGACCACCAAGGCCGCGCTGACGGTCCTCGCCGCGCTTCCACCCGTGCTGCGGGTGCCGATGACCGCGCTCGTCGCCGAGTCGCCGACGCGGATCCGGCTCGAGCTCACCGACGACCGCGTGATCGTCTGGGGCGACGCCACGGAGAACGAGGCCAAGGTGCGCGTGCTGCAGTTCACCGAGGTGGCGCCCGGCCGCACGCTCGACGTGAGCGCGCCGGGCGTCGTGGTGGAGCGGTGAGCCGCCCCGGCCTGGAGCGGCGCCGGCGGCCGGGGCGGGGTCACCGCCGAGTTCCTGCCGCGGCGGTACCGTTCCCGCAAGCTCACGGAGGGTCTGGGCCTCGACAGGGTCTGCGCCGGGCTGCGCAACGGCAGGAACGTCTCCGTCCGATGGGTGCTCCGGACATGATCGAGGAGACCGCCCGTCACAACGGACACCTCGACGCCGTTAGGGAAATGGTCGACGGTGTCGTGGGCGAATAGCCGACACGCCGGGTGGCGGTCCTTGGATCACGACAGCCGGGCCCTTACCTTGCGATAAGGCATTAGTTGACATAACTATAAGCCTCTAGTAAAGGGTGAGGGTTAGCGGGACCTCCACCCTCTGCGTTCGCATTGGCGGACGCCGCCCGTCGCGGGGTCGGGCTCGGGTCTGGTGCGACCAGTTCGACGGCTCCGGGAAGGATCGGCGCTCGCCAACCTCGAAAGGAAAGGTGGTCCGATGACTCATCCGCACAACTATCTCGCGGTCATCAAGGTCGTCGGCATCGGCGGCGGCGGGGTGAATGCCGTCAATCGCATGATCGAGGTTGGCCTCAAGGGCGTCGAGTTCATCGCGATCAACACCGATGCACAGGCGCTGCTGATGAGCGACGCCGACGTCAAGCTCGACGTCGGTCGGGAGCTGACCCGCGGGCTGGGTGCGGGGGCCAATCCGGACGTCGGCAAGAACGCGGCCGAGGACCACCGGGACGAGATCGAAGAGGTGCTCAAGGGCGCCGACATGGTCTTCGTCACCTGCGGCGAGGGCGGCGGTACCGGCACCGGCGGCGCGCCTGTCGTGGCGAACATCGCGCGGAAGCTCGGCGCGCTCACCATCGGCGTGGTCACCCGGCCGTTCTCCTTCGAGGGCAAGCGCCGTCAGGTGCAGGCCGAGGCGGGCATCGAGGAGCTGCGCAACCAGTGCGACACGCTCATCGTGATCCCGAACGACCGGCTCCTGGCCCTCGGCGACCGCGGCATCAGCATGATGGACGCGTTCCGCCAGGCCGACCAGGTGCTGCTCTCCGGTGTGCAGGGCATCACCGACCTGATCACCACACCCGGCCTGATCAACCTCGACTTCGCCGACGTGAAGAGCGTCATGAGCGGCGCGGGCAGCGCGCTCATGGGCATCGGCAGCGCCCGCGGCGACAACCGCGCGGTCGAAGCCGCCGAGTCGGCGATCTCCAGCCCGCTGCTGGAGCAGAGCATGGACGGCGCCCGCGGTGTGCTGCTGTCCATCGCCGGCGGCTCCGACCTTGGCCTGTTCGAGATCAACGACGCCGCGCAGTTGGTCACCGACGCCGCTCACCCGGACGCCAACATCATCTTCGGTGCCGTGATCGACGATGCCTTGGGCGACGAGGTCCGGGTCACGGTCATCGCGGCCGGCTTCGACGGCGGCGCCCCGGCGTACCGTCCGGTCGAGGCCCGCGCGCCCCGGCCCCAGCACAGCACCCCGCACCCTCAGCCGAAGGAGCCCGCTCCGCAGGAGCGCCAGGCTCCGCCGCCGCCGAGGCGGGTCCTGTTCGACGACGTGGACGTGCCGGACTTCCTGAAGAACGGCGCGTAAGCGGGATCGCGGCCCCCGACGGGGCCGCGTCGTGGTGTGTTCATGATCACGGAGCTCCTCGCGGGGCTCCGTGTTCGTGTTCGTGCAGGTCCGTCCCGCCGCCGTGCCGCTCGATCTCGTGATCATGGGAAAAATGTGGCTGCCCAGATAGCCGGATCTTTCCCATGATCTGTCATGGAGTCGCTCGACACGGAGCCCGCCATCCGGGTCCAGCGGCGATCATGGGCGATCAAGTGCCACCCGCACGACTGCGCGTCACCATCCCGTAGCGCGACACCGGGGTGGACGGGCGGCCGTGCGGCTGAACATCGCGGCCATCGAGGACCACGTCGCCGCCGTCGCGCGATGCCGCCGCCCAGCATCGATAATTCGCCCCGCATTGCGTAGATTGTCAGGTTTTGCAGGCCGTCACGCCACCCGGGCGGGCCGTTCGGAGGGGCCGCTCGGGCACCTGCTCCGAGCGGCCGCCTCGGTCTTCTGAGAGGCTGACCCATCGTGGACGACGCGCGGACCGAGGAGATCGGCCGGAACCTTGCCCGGGTGCGGGAGCGGATCGCCGCTGCCTGCCGGGCCGCCGGTCGCGAGCCCGACGAGGTGACACTCGTCGCGATCACCAAGACCTACCCCGCCGAGGACGTCGCCGAGCTGGCCGCGCTCGGGGTGCACGACGTGGGGGAGAACCGTGACCAGGAGGCCGCGCCCAAGGCGGCCGCCGTCGGCGACAAGGACCTGCGCTGGCACTTCGTCGGACAACTCCAGCGCAACAAGTGCCGGTCCGTGGTGCGGTACGCGTCGGCGGTGCACTCCGTGGACAGCCTGAGGCTGGTCGACGCCCTGGCGGCGGCCGCCGAGCGGGCGGAGCGGACCGAGCCGCTGGGTGCCCTCGTCCAGGTGAGCCTGGACGACGACGAGCACCGTGGCGGTGCGGTCACCGGCATGGTCGAACAGGTCGCCGAGGCGATCGCGGCGAGCCCGGCACTACGGCTGCGTGGCGTCATGGCGGTGGCGCCGCTGGGCTGGGAACCGGACGAGGCGTTCGCCCGGCTGGCCGCGATCGCGGCCCGGATTCGGCAGCGGTTTCCCGGTGCGGACTGGATTTCCGCAGGCATGAGCAACGATCTCGAAACGGCGATTCTGTACGGCTCGACACATGTTCGTGTCGGTAGCGCATTGCTCGGAAATCGAACTCCACTGGGGTAGCCTGGCCGCGGGAACGGAAAAACTACACGGGTGTGGTTCTGCGCCGGCGGGGCGGTGTCGCACAACGTGATCGGTGGCACCAACGGGGGGAAGTGCCGCATGGCGGTGGACGGAGGAGCGCGTATGGGTGCTCTGCGCAGGGCGGGCGTCTGGCTCGGACTCGTCGAGGACGAGGACGAGCGTGGCTACGATGATCGTCACTACCGGGGCTACGGCGACGACTTCGCCGACGACGAGGACGAGGTCGACGAGGTGCCGGCGCCGCGTGCCAGGACGGTCTCGGAGCGGCTCACGGCTGCCGAGCGCCTGGAGGCGAGCACGGCGAGCCGGACGAGCACCGTGCGCTCGATCACTCGGCCCACGTCGACGGTCAGCTACCCGACACGCGACAATCTCGCGCTCGCGCCGCAGGCGACCGTCCGGGAGCGGGAGCGGACGCCAGTGGTGGAAGAGGAGAGCGACGATCGCCGTTACGCGATCACCACGCTGCACCCGACGACGTACAACGAGGCGCGCACGATCGGTGAGCACTTCCGGGACGGTGTTCCCGTGATCATGAACCTCACCGAAATGGACGAGGCGGACGCCAAACGTTTGGTCGACTTCGCAGCCGGGCTGGTATTCGGCCTGCGTGGTAACTTCGAGCGGGTGACCAACCGAGTCTTCCTGCTCTCGCCCGCGAATGTCCAGGTCACCGCGGAGGACAAAGCTAAGATCGCCGAGGGTGGGTTCTTCAACCAAAGCTGATGCGAGGACTCAACGGCCGTGGTGTCCATCACCTTGCAGATCGTGCATCTGCTGCTCTTCCTCTTCCTGGTGGCACTGCTCGCGCGCTTCGTCATGGGATATGTCATGCAGTTCGGCCGTCGCTGGCAACCGGGCCGGGGTGCCGCGGCGACGCTTGAAGTGGTGTGGAGCGTCACCGATCCGCCGCTCAAAGCGTTGAGGCGGGTGATTCGTCCGCTGCGGATTGGTACCGTGGCCGTGGACCTGTCTTCGCTTGTGCTGCTGGTTATCCTGTTCGTGCTGATGAACGTCGTGGTAAGCCGCCTGATCGTGTGGTTCTCGTGACCAGCGCCGCTCGGCGGCCACGCGGCCGCAACTGACCTGAGGAGTTTCGATGCCGCTGACCCCGGCCGACGTCCACAACGTCGCCTTCAAGAAGCCCCCTATCGGCAAACGGGGCTACGACGAGGAGGAGGTCGACGCCTTCCTCGACGAGGTCGAGCGTGAGCTCGCCCGGCTCATCGAGGAGAACAACGAGCTGCGTGCGCAGCTCGAGCGCGGTGGCGGCGGCCGTGCCCCCGCCGGTGTCGGTGGTGACCCACGTCTCACGGCGGAGCTCGCCGACCTCAAGTCGCAGCTCGAGCGCATACAGCGGGAGAAGTCGTCCGCCGAGCAGGCGGCACGCAGCATGCAGCAGGAGCTCGACCAGATCCGCACGCAGGGCGGTGGTGGCGGCGGCGCCGGTGACGGTGAGCAGCAGGCCCTCCGCGTGCTCATGATGGCCCAGCGCACCGCCGACGACCACGTGTCCGACGCGCGCCGCGAGGCCGACAAGCTGCTCTCCGAGGCCCGCACCAAGGCCGAGGAGGTCACCCGTGACGCGCGCGCCAAGGCCGACGCGCTGGAGCGGGACGCCCGCCAGCGGCACCAGGAGGCGATGGGCGGCCTCGACGCCAAGCGCACCGCGCTGCAGAAGCACATCGAGGAGCTCAAGCAGTTCGAGCGGGAGTACCGCACGCGTCTCAAGGCCTACCTGGAGAGCCAGCTACGCGACCTGACCGGCCGCGAGCAGAGCCTCGAGGCCGAGATGACCGCCCGCAACGAGGGCGCGACCCGCGCCGCCACGGCCGGTGGCGGTGGCCTGGCCACGGCCAGCCTGTCGGGCGCCTACGGTCGCGACGGCGCCGGCCACTGACGACCGACGAGGCAGGCGAAGCGGCGGCGAAGGCGCACCGGGCACTGCCGGCGCCTCCGCCGGGGCGCTGACGCCCCACGGGACAGGCGGCACACCAGCACCGCAACGTGAGTTGGCAGCACAGCGCGACCGGCACACCCGGTCACAGCGACACGCGACGCCCCGGCCGATTTCGGCCGGGGCGCCGGTCGCTTCCGGGGGGCTCGGTCGTTGTACCGGCTGAGAGACACTCGCCCGGAACTCGCGCCGGGATCGTCATGCGGAGGGACAGGGCCGTGATCGTCGGAAGTCTGCTGCTGATCGTGGTTGCCGTCGGCCTGCTCGTGCTGGGCCTGCTGCAAGGCTCCGACGCCCTGCTGGTGGCGTCGATCGCGGCGAGCCTGCTGGCCGCGGTCGCACTCATCGTCGGAGGCCGCCAGGCCGCCGCCGCGCGTGCGGCGCGCGCGACGCGGACCGGCCGCCAGGTGCCGTCGGAGCGCTACGATCCGCTGGAGTCGCGGCTGACCCACGACGACCTGCAGACAACCGGCGGTCACTCCGCCGACGATTTCGCCGGGGTCCGCCGGGCACGGGGCGGCGAGCGCCAGCCCGTGGGTGCGGGCGCGCGGACCGGCGCCGCGTATGGCGGCGGCTCTCCCGGAATGGACGAAACCGCCATGATCGCGCCGATCCGGGACGAGCCCGACACGGCGCCGGCGATCCCACAGCAGGGTGAGACCGACTGGGCCCGCCACGACGAGTATCCGGCCGTGGCCGGGCGCGGCGCCGGGCCGTCCACGCCCGACTACGACGACGATGACGACGACTACGACGACGAGGACCCGGCGGACGAGCCGCCGATCCAGCAGTCGTCGGCAGCCGACGCCGCCCGGGTCGCCGCGATGGAGACCGACGTGCTCGTCATCGACGGCCGCCCCCGGTACCACGTCCCGGGCTGCCCGCACCTGCTCGGCCGGGAGCACGAGCCGCTGCCCGCGCACGAGGCGGTCGAGCTCGGCTTCACCCCGTGCAGTGTCTGCGCGCCGAACGACGTGCTGCTGGGCCGCCGCCCGTGACCCGTGCCCGGGGCGCGTGCCGGAACGTGGGACGGTCCGGAGGGAGGATCGTCCTCGATCGGGTGAACCTTCACAATGAGGTGTGGTCACCATCGCGATCCGCGTCAAGCCGGGTGCGTCGCGCATCGCGGTCGGCGGCAGCTACCCGGGGCCGTATGGTCCGGCGCTCGTCGTCGCGGTAGGTGCCCGCCCGGTTGAGGGACAGGCCAACGAGGCGGCGCTGCGCGCCCTCGCCGACGCGATCAAGGTCCGCCCGTCCACCCTCCGGCTCAAGGCCGGCGCCACCAGCCGTGACAAGCTCGTCGAGGTCGACGACGCGCCGGCAGGACTCCAGGAGCGCCTCACGGCGCTGCTGGAGATCACGCGTTGAATCATGAGCTCAACGTCGCGCTGCTCATCGGCGCGGCGGTCCTGCTGATCTGCGTCGGCGCCGTCCGGCTGTCGGTCCGCCTCGGCCTGCCGAGCCTGCTGGTCTACCTCATGCTCGGGGTGATCCTCGGCGAGGCCGGCGTCGGGATCCAGTTCGAGAACGCCGAGCTCACCCGCACGCTGGGCATCTGTGCCCTCGTCGTGATCATCGCCGAGGGCGGCCTCACCTCCCGCTGGTCGACCCTGCGCCCGGTGCTCGGCCCGGCGGTCGTGCTGTCGACCGTCGGCGTGGGGGTCAGCGTCGCCGTCGTCGGGGTGGTCGTCCACTACGCCCTCGGCATCGGCTGGCAGTCGGCCCTGCTCTACGGCGCGGTGCTCTCCTCGACCGACGCCGCCGCCGTGTTCTCCACCTTGCGCCGGGTGCCGGTCCGCCCGCGCCTCGCCGCGCTGCTGGAGGCCGAGTCCGGCATCAACGACGCGCCCGTGGTCATCCTGGTGGTGCTGCTGTCGGCGCCGCTGGCGGCGGGCGGGTCGTGGTACGAACAGGCCGGCCTGGTCGTCTACGAGTTGATCGCCGGCGCCGTGATCGGGCTGGTCGCGGGCTTCGGCGGTGCGTGGGCGCTGCGCCGGGCCGCGCTGCCGTCCGCCGGGCTCTACCCGCTCGCCGCGATCGGCCTGACCGTGCTCGCGTACGCGGCTGGCTCCGTCGTCCACGCCTCCGGCTTCCTGGCCGTGTACGTCGCCGGGGTCGTCCTCGGCAACGCCCGCCTCCCGCACCGCCGGGCGATGCTCGGCTTCGCCGACGGGCTGGCGTGGCTCGCCCAGATCGGACTGTTCGTGCTGCTCGGCCTGCTGGTCTCGCCCGGCGAGTTCGGGGCGGCGGTCCTGCCGGCCGTGGTCGTCGGCCTGGTGCTCGTCCTGCTGGCCCGGCCGCTGTCGGTGCTGGTGAGCGTCACCCCCTTCAGCCTGGGGCCGAACGGCTTCACCCTGCGCGAACAGGGGTTCCTGTCCTGGGCCGGGCTCCGGGGCGCCGTGCCGGTCGTGCTGGCCACCATCCCGCTGTCGGCCGGTGTGCCGGGCGCCCAGGTCCTGTTCAACGTGGTGTTCGTGCTGGTGGTGATCTACACGGCGGCGCAGGGGATGACGTTGCCGCCCGCTGCCCGGCGCCTCGGCGTCACCGCCCCCGCGGAGCCGACGGATCTGCAGGTCGAGGCGGCCCCGCTGGAGCGCATGGGTGCCGATCTGCTGCAGGTCGAGGTACCACCCGGCTCGAAGCTCAACGGTGTGCATGTGGACGAGTTACGATTGCCTGTCGGTGCGGTCGTGACGCTCGTGCTGCGCGACGGCGGTGCGTTCGTCCCGGTGCCCGAGACCCGCCTGAAGACCCGCGACAGCCTCCTGATCGTGACGACCGAGCAGGTGCGTGACGTGGCGGAGCGACGGCTGCGGGCCGTGAGCAGGCGCGGAAGACTTGCCCGATGGTTTGCCGAACATGGCGAGGACCGGCGCCAATAACTGATCCAATTGTCGGAATGCGTGTGGCATGTTTGTCGGACGCGTGTACATTCCGTATTCTTGCCAGCCACTGGAGTGCGCGACGGCGCGTCGCGCGCCCATTTTGCATCTGGGGGAGCCATGGCCGAGCGGGCTGATGCCGTGCCGAAAGGCCGGGCAGCGAGCGGTGCCGGGCGCGGTGCGGCCGCCGATGTGACGCGAGTGACCAGTGTGACAACAACACAGAAACCCGCCACTCGGCAAGCCGGGACGACCGCTGGGGTGAAGAAGGCGAACCCGCGGGGGAGTTCTGTGGGGAGCAAGACGACAAAAGCCGCGAGCGCGACGCCCACCAAGGTCGCGGCGAAGCAGACCGCGCCGGCGAAGAAGAACACGCCGGCGAAGAGCACCACGGTTGCGAAGAAGGCTGGACCTGCCGAGCGGGGCTCAGCTCGTACCGGAACGAACACCACCACGCCGATTGCCGCGACTGCGGCCGAGGGAGCCACGATGGCCAAGACCGCAGAACCGAAGACCGCCGCGGCCAAGACCGCTGGGGCGAAGCCCGCCCGTGGCACGCGGACCGCAGCCGAGACCGAGAAGATCCGCGTCGCGCTGATGGAGCGGCGCGACGAGTTGAAGGCCGAGCACGGCCAGACGCTCCTGGAGATCGCCGAGCTGCAGCAGCATCGGCTGACCGACTCCGCCGGCGACGACCAGGCCGACACCGGCACCAAGACGTTCGAGCGCGAGCAGGAGATCACGCTCGCCAACAACATCCTGGAGCGGATCACCCAGGTCGAGCGGGCCCTGGAGCGGCTCGACGAGGGCGGCTACGGCTGGTGTGAGAAGTGCGGCAACGCCATCCCCGTGGAGCGGCTCGCCGCGTTCCCGTCCGCTACGCTCTGCGTCACCTGCAAGCAGTTGGAGGAGCGGCGCTGACCACCCAGGACGATCTCCCCTCGACCACCCCCCGCGCTCGGCGCGGCCGCGCTTGGGCGCTGTTCGGCGTGATCGCGGCCGCGGTGATCGCGATCGACCAGATCGTGAAAGAGTGGACGACGTCCACGATCGCCCATGGCGAGCCGCTCAAGCTGCTCGGCGGGCTGATCTACGTGATCTACGCGCGCAACAGTGGTGCGGCGTTCAGCATGCTGGAAGATCACACGTGGATCTTCCCGATCATCGCGACCGGCGTGGTCGGGTGGCTCTTCTGGATGATCAGGGGCACGGTCTCGGCCGCCTGGGCGGTGGCCCTCGGGCTGGTGCTCGGCGGCGCCGCGGGCAACCTCACCGACCGGATCTTCCGGGCGCCCGCGCCGTTCCACGGGCACGTGGTCGACATGTTCAGCTTCCTGGACGACCACGCGGGCCATTTCCCGGTGTTCAACATCGCCGACTCCGCCCTGACGGTCGGGGTGGCGCTCGCGGTGCTGCTCGAGTTCACCGGACGGCGCCGCGACGGGACCCGCCTGTCGAAGGAGCGGGAGGCGGCTCCCGTGGCGAAAGAGGCGGCTCCCGCGGCGAAGGACGAGCATGCGTGAGGTCCGTTCGCTACCGGTGCCCGACGGGCTCGACGGCACGCGGCTCGACCAGGCGCTGACCAGGCTCTTCGGGTTCAGCCGCACGGTCGCCGCGGCGTTGGTCGAGGCCGGCGACGTGGCCGTCGACGGCGCGGTCCGCCCGAAGTCGGACAAGGTGAGCGCGGGTGCGTGGCTGGAGGTCACGCTGCCCGCCCCGCCGAGCGTCGTGGCGGTCGAGGCGGTCCCGGTCGCCGGGCTCACCGTCGTCCACAGCGACGACGACATCGTCGTGGTCGACAAGCCGGTCGGCGTCGCCGCCCACCCGAGCCCGGGCTGGACCGGCCCGACCGTGATCGGCGGGCTCGCCGCGATGGGCCACACGGTGGCCACCAGCGGCGCGGCCGAGCGGCAGGGTGTCGTGCACCGGCTCGACGTCGGCACGACCGGCCTCATGGTCGTGGCGAAGAGCGAGTCGGCCTACAGCGCGCTCAAGCGGGCGTTCAAGGCCCGTGAGGTGGAGAAGCGGTACCACGCCGTGGTCCAGGGCCACCCCGATCCCCTGCGCGGCACGATCGACGCCCCCATCGACCGGCACCCGGCCCACGACTACAAGTTCGCGGTCGTGTCCGGCGGCCGGCCGAGCATCACGCACTACGACACGATCGAGGCGTTCCCCGCGGCCAGCCTGCTCGACATCAAGCTGGAGACCGGGCGGACCCACCAGATCCGGGTCCACTTCTCGGCCGTGCGCCACCCGTGCGTGGGCGACCTCACGTATGGCGCCGACCCGACCCTGGCGGCCCGGCTGCGCCTCGGCCGGCAGTGGCTGCACGCCCGCGAGCTGGGCTTCATCCACCCGCGGACGGGGGAGTACGTCTCCTTCGTCAGCCAATACCCGGCGGATCTCGCCGATGCCCTCACGACCCTGCAAAGCACGGTGTAGACCCCGTCGGTGATGCTCCGAGCACGCTGTGCGACCCTGGCGGGGCGATGAAGCTCCTTCAGCATCTCGACCAGCGCCTCCTCCCACCGGTCGGCAACGTCCTCGCTCGCATCTTCCGCGGTGCGGTGCGCCTGCGTGTCTTCACGACCGTCGTCGCCGTGGTCGCGGTCACGGCCACGCTTCTCGTGCTCCACGACGCGAACCAGCACAGCCGCAGCGACCCGTCCCTGGGCGACGTCCTGCGGGTCGGGGTGTCCGAGGGCGCGTCCATCCCGGCGTACGTGCAGAGCAGCAAGGACGAGCTCGCCGCGCTGACCGGCGACGACTCCGTGTACGCGCTGGTGTCGTTCACCGCCTACCTGGCGCCGGACCGGCTGGCCCCGGTGCTCGGCGACGCCGCCCCGTCCAGCGTGTTCGCCCGGGTGCCGCTGCCGGCCACGCAGACCGAGCTGGTGCGGCTCGGCGCGTACCGGGTGCCCGACGACGTGATCATCGCGATGGACGCGACCGCCCAGCGAAAGCTCCAGGAGGCGCAGCACTACCGCGACCTGCTGACGAAGGCCGGCGACAGGCCCGCCGACGTCCGGTCGGTCTACGTGACCGGCGCGATCGTCGCCGACAACGAGGCCACCGCGTACCGCGAGCACTGCTCGTGTGTCTACGCCGCCGTCGTCTACGGCCCGCCGGCCGTCCTGCGGGCCGTCGCCGGGCGCCCCGAGACCAGGGCCGTCGATCCGATCATCGACCTGCGTCGACTCGATCGCACCGTGTTCCTGCCGCCGCTTCCGGAGCAGACGACGGTCGCCGGGCCGATCATGGAGGCCTCAGCCGGTACCACCGCGTCCCCCACTCCGTCGTAAGGCGATATCCCATCGGGGTGTCGTGCAGTTGATGCAGGGGATGGGCCTGCGGGAGTGGTCCGAATACTGTTCGATCCGTAGCCTGGGGTACGGGTGACGCCACGGGTGAGAGGGAGGGCCAGGGTGGCAGAGCGGGCCGATGCCAGGTGGGACAGCTCGGCGGAGCCGGCTCCCCGGTGGCGCTCCCTGCTCGACCGGGCCCTGTCCGGCCGAGCGAATCCGGGTGATCTCGACTACGACGGCAGGTTCGAGCGCCCCACAGCGCCGCATCCGCCGTCACGGCCCTACGATGACGAGCCGATGCATCCCCACGTCACCCGCCCGTATGACGCGCCGCCCCGGTCCGCCGGCGTGCAGCGTCGCGTCGACGCGCCACGCTTCGAGTATCAGCAGCGGCCACCCGACCCGACCGAGCAGATGGTGCAGGTGCTCCGGCAGGAGATCCCGGCGCCGAAGGTGTTCGCGTTCGCCAATCCGAAGGGCGGGGTGCACAAGACGACCGCGACGGTGCTGACCGCCGCGACGATCGGCAGCGTGCGTGGCAAGGGCGTCATCGCCTGGGACGACAACGAGCTGCGCGGCACGCTCGGCCTGCGCGCGGGCAGCGCCCGGCACGCCCGCACGATCCGGCACCTCATCGCCGATCTGGTGCGGGTCGAGAACGCGTCAGGCTACGACCTCTACGACATCCTCGACGACTACCTGCGGCACGCCTCCGACGGCTCCTACGACGTGCTCGCCGGTGAGGAGAACCCGCGCTTCGCGCAGCGCCTCGACCCGCACACCGTCCGGCGGGTCCTCGAACTGCTGCGCCGCACCCACGACGTGATTTGCGTCGACACGGGCAACAACGTCGAGAGCCCCAACTGGCAGACCGTCCTGCAGACCGCCGACCAGCTCGTCGTCACCAGCGTGCCGCGCGAGGACGCCGCGTTCACCGCCGACTGGATGCTCGACCTGCTCGACGAGGCCGGGATGGAGGAGCTGGTCGCCAACGCGGTCACGCTGCTGTCCTGCCCGACGCCCAACCCGACACCGCTCATCGAGGAGCTCGCCGGCCACTTCCGCAGCCGCACGCGGGCCGTCGTCGTGGTGCCCTACGACCCGGCGCTGGAGAGCGGGTCCAACATCGAATATCCGATGCTGGCCCCCGCCACCAAGCGCGCCTGGCTCCGGGCCGCCGCCGTGATGATGGACCCCTACGCCCGGAGCTGAGCGACGGCCTCCGCGAAGACCTGCTCGTGGTGGTCGTCGACCACCCGCCGCACGCCGTCGGCGAACCGTGACGCGAGCGCCGACATCGCGGCGGACACCGCGATAGGTTCGTCCGCGTGGGGGAGTCGTTCGTACATCTGCACGTGCACACCGAGTATTCGATGCTCGACGGTGCGGCGCGGCTGCGGCCGCTGTTCGCGGAGGCCGCCCGGCTCGGCCAGCCGGCGCTGGCGATGACCGACCACGGCAACCTGTTCGGCGCGTTCGACTTCTTCCAGCAGGCGACGAGCGCCGGGATCCGGCCGATCCTGGGCATGGAGGCCTACCTGACGCCGGGCACCGAGCGACGCGACCGCACCCGCGTGCGCTGGGCCGCCGGCGGGGAGAACGACGTCTCCGGCGGCGGGGCCTACACCCACCTCACGCTGCTCGCCGCCGACGCCGCCGGCCTGCGCAACCTCTTCCGCCTGTCGTCGCTGGCGAGCATCGAGGGCTTCTTCTACAAGCCGCGGGCCGATCGCGACCTCTTGCGGCGATACGGGCAGGGCCTGATCGCCACGACCGGCTGCCCGTCGGGTGAGGTGCAGACCTGGCTGCGGATCGGCGACTTCGAGCGCGCCTGCGCGGTGGCCGCCGAGCTGCGGGACGTCTTCGGCCCGGACAACTTCTTCCTGGAGCTCATGGACCACGGCCTGGACATCGAGGCCCGGGTCCGGGACGACCTGCTGCGGCTCGGCAGGCGGCTGGGCCTGACCGCCGTGGCGACCAACGACCTGCACTACACGTTCGCGTCCGACGCCGACGCCCACGAGGCACTGCTGTGCGTGCAGTCCGGCACGACGCTCGCCGACCCCAAGCGGTTCAAGCTCGACGCCAAGGACTTCTACCTGAAGTCCGCCGCCGAGATGCGCCGGCTCTGGGACGCCGAGGTGCCCGGCGCCTGCGACGCGACGTTGCTGATCGCCGAGCGGATCGGCGACTACGGCGAGGTGTTCGCCCGGCGCAACCTCATGCCCCGGTTCCCGGTCCCGGAGGGCGAGACCGAGGACTCCCACCTGCGGGCCGAGGTCCGGCGCGGGCTGGCCCGCCGATTCCCCGCCGGGGTGCCGGCCGACCACGCCCGTCAGGCCGAATACGAGCTCTCGGTGGTCGGCCAGATGGGCTTCCCGGGATATTTCCTCGTCGTCGCCGACCTCGTCGCCCACGCCAGGCGGGAGGGCATCCGGGTCGGACCGGGTCGCGGCTCGGCCGCCGGCGCGCTGATCGCCTACGCGCTCGGCATCACCGATCTCGACCCGCTCGCGCACGGGCTGCTGTTCGAGCGGTTCCTCAACCCGGAGCGGATCTCCATGCCGGACATCGACATGGACTTCGACGAGCGCCGGCGCGGCGACATGATCCGGTATGCGACCGGGAAATACGGCGACGACCGGGTCTCGCAGATCATCACGTACGGCACGATCAAGGCCAAGGCGGCGATCAAGGACGCCGCGCGGGTGCTCGGCCACCCCTTTGCGCTCGGCGACCGGATTACCAAGGCGACACCGCCCGCCGTCCTGGGCCGGGACATGCCGCTGACCGGCATCTTCGACCCGGCCCACCCGCGATATCCGGAGGCGGCGGAGTTCCGCCGGCTCTACGAGGCGGAGCCCGACGTGCGATCGGTCGTCGACACCGCCAAGGGGCTCGAAGGGCTCAAGCGGCAGTGGGGCGTGCACGCCGCCGGGGTGATCCTGTCCCGCGAGCCGCTGATCGACGTGCTGCCGATCCAGAAGCGTGAACAGGACGGCGCGATCATCACCCAGTGGGACATGGGCGCCTGCGAGGCCATCGGCCTGCTGAAGATGGACTTCCTCGGCCTGCGCAACCTCACGATCCTGGACGACGCCGTCGAGGCCGTCCGGCTCAACCGGGGTGTCGGCCTCGTGCTGGAGGAGGTGCCCCTCGACGACAAGCCGACGTATGAGCTGCTGTCACGCGGCGACACGCTCGGTGTGTTCCAGTTCGACGGCGGGCCGATGCGCGCCCTGCTCCGCTCGATGGCCCCGGACACCTTCGCGGACATCTCCGCCGTCGGCGCGCTCTACCGGCCGGGCCCGATGGGTGCCGACACCCACCACGAATACGCCGACCGCAAGAACGGCCGGCGCCCGGTCGTGCCGATCCACCCCGAGCTGGCGGAGCCGCTCGCCGACATCCTCGACGAGACCTACAGCCTGATCGTCTACCAGGAGCAGGTCATGGCGATCGCGCAGCGCGTCGCCGGCTACTCGCTCGGCGCCGCCGACCTGCTGCGCCGAGCGATGGGCAAGAAGCAGAAGGAGGTCCTCGACACGGAGTTCGGCCCGTTCTCGGCCGGCATGCGCGAGCGCGGCTACTCCGGCGACGCGATCCGCACGCTGTGGGACATCCTCGTCCCGTTCTCCGACTACGCGTTCAACAAGGCGCACAGTGCGGCATACGGTCTGGTGTCGTACTGGACGGCCTACCTCAAGGCCAACTACCCGGCCGAGTACATGAGCGCCCTGCTCACCTCGGTCGCCGACGACAAGGACCGGTCGGCGGTCTACCTCGCGGAGTGCCGGCACATGGGAATCCGGCTCCTGCCGCCCGACGTCAACGAGTCGCAGGGCCGGTTCTCGGCCGTCGGCGCCGACATCCGCTTCGGCCTCGGCGGGGTGCGCAACGTCGGCGCCAGCGTCGTCGAGTCGATCATCCGGTCGCGCCGCGAGAAGGGCGCCTACACCGACTTCTTCGACTTCCTGCGCAAGGTCGACCAGGTCGTCTGCAACAGGAAGACCGTCGAGTCGCTGATCAAGGCGGGCGCCTTCGACTCGTTCGGCCACTCCCGCCGCGGCCTGCTCACGGTCCACGCCGACGCGATCGACGCGGTTCTGGAGACCAAACGCAACGAGGCCGCCGGCCAGTTCGACCTCTTCGGTGGCGACGCCGTCGGGTCCGGGCTCGCGGTCGACCCGCCGATCCCGGCCGCCGACTGGGACAAGGCGGAGCGGCTGGCGTTCGAGCGGGAGATGCTCGGCCTGTACGTCTCGGACCATCCGCTGCGCGGCCTGGAGCACGTCCTGCGGCGGGCCGCCGACCGCTCGGTCGCCGCGCTCGCCGAGGAGGGCGCCGTCCCCGACGGCACGGTCGTCACCGTGGCCGGCATCCTCTCCGGCGTCCAGCGCCGGGTCACCAGGCAGGGGCGGCCGTGGGCGGTGGCGGCGCTGGAGGACCTCGACGGGTCGATCGAGGTGATGTTCTTCCCCGGCACGTACGAGGTGGTCGGCCAATACGTCGCCGAAGACGCCGTCGTCGTCGTCAAGGGCCGGGTGGACCGCCGCGAGGACTCGCCCCGACTGATGGCGATGGACCTGCGGCTGCCCGACCTGACCGCCGCCGAGAACCGGCCCGTCGTCATCGTCGTGCCGCCCGACCGGTGCACGCCGGCGCTCGTCCGGCGGCTCCGCGAGATCCTCACCCGCCATCCGGGCGACACCGAGGTGCAGGTGCGGCTGGTCGACGGCGCGCAGACGACCCTGCTGCGGCTGGGGCCCGAGCGGGTCACGCCCGGCCCGGGGCTGACGGGCGCGGTCGAACGGCTCCTCGGCCCGGGCTCCTTGGCGGGCTGACGGCGGGCGCTGGCAGGATGGGGTTCGTGAGCATCGCCCCGATTGAGCCGATCGGCGAACCGGCACTCGGCGGACCCCTGTCCGCCAGGCGCACCTCGCTGGGCAACGAGTTGCTGTTCGCGCTCATCGTCGCCGCGGCGGTCGCAGCCCTCGGCGCACCCGTCGGCCTGCTCTGGTCGGTCGTGGCGCCCAAGGTCGAGCTGGTGCAGACCGACTTCGGCCCCTATCCGGTGGATGGTGAACCGGAAGGATACTGGGCCGACGACGGCTGGTTCATCATCATCGCGCTCGTGACGGGCGCCGTGGTCGCGGTCGCTGCTTGGCTGGTCTTCCGCCGCCAGCGCGGGGCGATCATGCTGGGTGGCCTGGTGATCGGGTCGGCCGCCGCCTCGGTCCTGGCCGCCTGGCTCGGCAACAAGATCGGCTATGCCCACTATCTCGACCTGGTCGAGCACGCGCCGAAGGACACGCGCATCCTCCGCCCGGTCAAGCTGCGCACCGGCGAGTCGAGCCTGCTGTTCGGCTTCATCCCGTGGGTCCGCGGCACGATGCTCATCCAGGCGCTGGCCGCCGCCGCCGTCTATACCGGGCTCGCCGGCTTCCACGCCTCGCCGACGCTCCGCTACGAGACGATGCCGGCGGAGTACCTCGACCCGGCCCCCGCCGCCGCGCAGCCGCATCCGCAGGGGTTCGCCGGTCCGGCCGGTCCGGTTCTCGGTCCGCCGCCGCCAGCCGGTGACCCGGAACAGCGTTGACGCTGTGCCGGATGCGGCGGGTGTCATTGGGCTTATCGCCCGTTCGTCTTCAGTTGGGACCGTTCGGCTTCGGTGAGGCCGTTCGTCTTCAGTTGGGGCTGGACGGGACCGCTTCAGTTGGGGCTGGACGGGACCGCGAGTTCCGCCAGCGCGACCGGGACGGCGCGGACCTGGCCGAGCAGGGCCGCCTCGCGGCGCAGCAGGGAGCGCTCGGCCTTGAGCCGGCTCATCGTGTCCGGCTTCGCCAGCAGGGCCTGCCGGTCCTCCAGCGTCAGCGAGGCCGTCGCCGCGACGAGGTGGGACAGCACCGTCGGGTCGTCGGGCATCTGCTCGCCGGCGTCGTCCTCGTCGGTGCGGCGGATGACCCGGAGGTACTGCTGGAAGGCGGCCAGCACCCCCGCGGCCAGCTCGCCCTCTCGTTCGGGTTCGCCCTTCGGCTCCGGCAGCCACTCGACCTCGCCGGTCAGGTACGGCGCGTCGTTGCGGGCCAGGCCGAGCAGCCGGAACCGGCGCCGCCCGACGGTCATCAGGTCGAACCGGCCGTCGGGCAGCTCGGTGATCTGCCGGACCTCGGCGGCGCACCCGATCTCGTAGAGCGAGAGCGACTCGCCCGCCGTGATCGAGGCGTCCCCCGACTCGGTCTGGCGTCCCACCTCCCAGCCGCGCCGGATCGCCACCACACCGAACTCGCGTGGCATGCTCGCGGGCAGTTCGGTGAGGTGCTGCACCAGCGTGCGGTACCGGGGCTCGAACACGTGCAGCGGTAGGACCAGCCCGGGGAACAGCACCGTGCCGAGCGGAAAGAGGGGTAGGAGGGTGCGCCCGTCCTGCTCCGGGCCGTCCGACTCCGGCTGGTTCGATCGAGGGTCGTGCGATTCGGGCTCGCTCGACTCCGGTCCGTTGGGCTCCGGTTCGTTCGCTGCCTCCACGGGCGAAGCGTAGCCGAGCCGAGCGGGGCCGTGGCACGGCGAGTTGCACTCAGACCCGCGGCGAGTTCGCGCTCAGGCCGCCGAAGAAGCCGCGGATGTCGTCGACGAGCAGCTCCGTCGCCTCGTGTGCGGCGTAGTGGCCGCCCGCGTCACGGCCGCCGAAGGCGGGGATGCCCGGGTCGTACGTGTGCCACTGGATGATGTTCGCGTGGTCGCGCGCCGCGAACGGGCGGATCGACTCGAAGTCGCCGGCGAACATCGCGAGCCCCGTCGGGACGGTGGTCGGGCCCGCTGGCTGCTCTTCGGCGTGTGCGTCCTCGTAGTAGAACCGGGCCGCCGACGCGGCGGTGCCGGTGAACCAGTAGATCGACACGTTGGCGAGGACGAAGTCGGGATCGAGGCTGCCGCCGAACAGTTGCGAGTTCCACGCCAGCAGGCCGGTGGGGGAGTCGGCGAGCGCGAAGGCCAGGGTCTGCGGCTGCTGGCTGTGCAGGGTGTTGAACGACATCAGGTTTTCGTGGAACCACTGGAGCTTGGCCAGGGCCTTGTGGTCGGTCTCGGTGAGGTTCGCGAACTCGGCGGGATCACCGCTGGGGAACGAGAATAGCTGCGTGACGTGAACGCCGATCACCCGGTCCGGGGCTTCGCGGCCCTGCTCGGGGGCGACCATCGAGCCGGCGTCGTTGCCGACGGCGCCGAACCGCTCGTACCCGAGGCGGCGCATCAGTTCGTTCCAGGCCCGGGCGGTGCGATACCTGTTCCAGCCCGTTCCGCGCGTCGGGCCGGAGAACCCGAAGCCCGGCAACGACGGGATGACCAGGTGAAACTCCTTCGAGAGCGGCCCGATGACGTCGAGATACTCGACGACGGAGCCGGGCCAGCCGTGGGTGAGGATCAGGGGTGTGGCGTCCCGCTTGGGTGAACGGACGTGCAGGAAGTGGATCTGTTCGCCGTCGATCTCGGTGACAAACTGCGGGTGGCTGTTGAGGCGGTCCTCGACGGCGCGCCAGTCGAACTGTTCGAGCCAGTAGGCGGCAAGCTCTTCGACCCTGCTCCGCGGCACCCCGTACGAGTCGCCGACCCCGGAAAGCTCGTTCGGCCAGAGTGTCCGCCGCAGCCGGAAATACAGCTCGTCAACGGCCTCCTGCGGCACCGAGACCCGGAACGGACGAATCTCTTCCGAGCCGCCGACTCGTACCTGCGCCACGCCTTCGCCTTCCCGGGTCCCCGCTGCGGCGTCCTTGCCGATCTCGGTCATGACTCCTCCTGTCGTCAGAACGGAATGCTTCGTTCCGCTGAGATGGACTCTATCAGAGCGGAACGATCCGTTCCACTGTTAGGATGGTTATGTGACGGCGGAGACAGCGAGCGGCGTCCGACATCGGCGACGTCCGCGGCGGCCGTGGTGCCCGCGGAGGTCCGGCGGTCCGTGGCACTCGGCACGCCGCGGCGGTGACACCTCCGAGCGCCGCGTCCGAATTGTCGTTCTTGGCAAAGGGCTGTCGGGCCGAACTTCGCGGCCTTGAGTGATCATGGACGGATACAGGAAGCGGAGCTGAAGAGGACTGTATGAGCGACGTCGACATGCGTGGTGGGGCGGGACTGCCGGGGCGGAAGGGGCAGGCCGCTCGGAACGACGGGCTCATCCTCGCCGCGGCTCGGGAGGTCTTTCTCGAAGATCCCAAGGCGCCGGTCGCCGCCGTCGCAGAGCGGGCCGGGGTCGGGATCAGCGCGCTCTACCGGAGGTACGCCGCGAAGGAGGACCTCCTACGCAAACTCTGCCACGACGGGCTGAAGACGTTCATCCAGGAGGCCGAGGACGCCGGAGGGGTGAACGACGGGTGGGAGGCGTTCACCACATTTCTGCGCGGGATCGTGGACGCCGACGTCCACTCGCTTACCGTCCACCTGGCCGGCACGTTCGAGCCCACCGCGGACATGATGGCCGACGCCGTACGGGCGAACGAACTCGCCGGCGCACTCGTGGAACGGGCACACGCCAGCGGTCGTCTGCGGCGGGACTTCGCGGTCGCCGACGTCGGGCTGCTGCTCGAGGCGTGCGCCGCGATCCGGCTGCCCGACCGGGAGCGGACCGCCCAGTTGCGCCGACGGTACCTCGGCCTCGCCCTCGACGGCATGGACCGCGACGACGCCGGGCCGCTGCCCGGACCGGCGCCGCGACGGGGCGAGCTGAACTGGCGATGGGCCAGGTCACAGTGAAGGATCACAACGGCCCGACTGGCGGGACGGGCGGGGAAACGCGCTCGCCCGACCGAATAGACTCGGTCAGGTGTTGAACCGGATCGACCTGCGCGGCTCCGTCGAGGACCCGCGCCGTCTGCTGCCCCGAGCCGCCCTTGACGTCTCCGCCGCCACCGAGCAGGTGCGCCCGACCGTCGAAGCGGTCCGTGAGCACGGGGCCGCCGCGATCCGGGCGGCGACACATCGGTTCGACGGGGTGCGGGTCGAGCGGCTGCGCGTGCCCGCCGAGGCCATCGCGGCGGCGGAGGAGGCGCTCGACCCCGCGGTGCGTGCCGCGCTGCTGGAATCGATCGCGCGCGCCCGGAAGGTACATCTCGATCAACAGCGCACCGAGGTCACGACGGTCCTCAGTGACGGTGGCACGGTCACCCAGCGGTGGCTGCCCGTCGGCCGGGTCGGGCTCTACGTGCCCGGCGGCCTGGCCGTCTACCCGTCGAGCGTGGTCATGAACGTCGTGCCGGCGCAGGCCGCCGGGGTCGAGTCGATCGCGGTCACCAGCCCGCCGCAGCAGGACACCGGCCTGCCCAACCGCAACATCCTGGCCGCCTGTGCCCTGCTCGGGGTCGACGAGGTGTATGCGGTGGGCGGCGCCCAGGCAATCGCCATGTTCGGGTACGGGTACGGTGACGAGGCGCCCGGCTGCGCGCCCGTCGACATGATCACCGGGCCGGGCAATGTCTGGGTCACCGCCGCCAAGCGGCTCCTGCGCGGGGTCGTCGGCATCGACGCCGAGGCGGGCCCGACCGAGATCGCCATCCTCGCCGACGACAGCGCCGACCCCCGTCACGTCGCCGCCGACCTGATCAGCCAGGCCGAGCACGACCCGCTCGCCGCGAGCGTCCTGGTCACGCCGTCGCCGGAGTTGGTCGAGGCGGTCGAGGTCGAGGTCGCCAAGCAGGTCGCCGAGACCCGGCACAATCAGCGGGTCACCGAGGCGCTGACCGGCCCGCAGTCGGCGATCGTGCTCGTGGACGACCTGGCGCAGGGTCTGAAGGTCGTGGACGCCTACGGTGCCGAGCACCTCGAGATCCAGACCCGCGACCCGCGCGCCGTGGCCGAGCGGGTGCGCAGCGCCGGGGCGATCTTCGTCGGCGCCTGGTCGCCGGTGTCGCTCGGCGACTACTGTGCCGGCTCCAACCACGTGCTGCCCACCGGCGGCTGCGCCCGGCACTCTTCCGGCCTGTCGACGCAGACGTTCCTGCGCGGTGTTCAGCTCATCGAATACTCGCACGACGCGTTGCGCGAGGTCGCCGACCACGTCGTCGCCCTGTCCGACGCCGAGGACCTGCCGGCGCACGGCGCCGCGGTGAAGGTGAGGTTCGGCGCATGACCTCGCTCGACGACCTGCCGCTGCGGGACGAGTTGCGGGGCATGACGCCGTATGGCGCACCCCAGCTCGACGTCGCCGTGCGCCTCAACACCAACGAGAACTCCTACCCGCTGCCCGACGAGGCGGTCGCGGCGATGGAGAAGGCGCTCTCCGCGGTGCTGCGCGAGCTCAACCGCTACCCGGACCGTGACGCCGTCGCGCTGCGCACCGACCTGGCCGCCTATCTCGGCCACGGCCTCGACCAGAGCAACGTCTGGGCGGCCAACGGCTCCAACGAGATCCAGCAGGAGCTGTTGCAGACGTTCGGCGGGCCCGGCCGCACCGCGCTCGGCTTCACCCCGTCGTATTCGATGCATCCCCTCCTCGCGGCCGGCACCGGCACCGCCTGGGTCGACGGGCGCCGCGGCGCCGACTTCGGCCTGACCGCCGAGCACGCCGTGGAGATGGTGCGACGACACCGGCCCGACCTGGTGTTCCTGTGCTCGCCGAACAACCCCACCGGCACGGCGCTGCCGCTGGAGGTCGTCGAGGCGGTCGCCGGGGCCACCGACGGCATGGTCGTCGTCGACGAGGCCTACGCGGAGTTCGCCCGGCCGGGCACGGTCTTCGCGCTGAGCCTCATCCAGCGGTACCCCCGGCTCGTCGTCACCCGCACGATGAGCAAGGCGTTCGCGCTCGCCGGCGGGCGGGTCGGCTACCTCGCCGCGGATCCCGCCGTGGTCGACGCGGTGCAACTCGTCCGGCTGCCGTACCACCTGAGCGCGCTGACCCAGGCCGCGGCGCGGTCGGCGCTCGCGCACACGGCGGCCCTGTTGTCCACGGTCGACGCCGTCAAGGCCCAGCGCGACCGCATCGTCGACACGCTGCGCGGCTGGGCACTGCCGGTCGCCGACAGCGACGCCAACTTCGTGCTCTTCGGCGCGCCGCGCGGCGACAGCAAGGGCACCTGGCAGGCCCTGCTCGACCGGGGCGTGCTGATCCGTGACGTCGGGCTCCCCGGCTGGCTGCGCGTGACCGCCGGCACGCCCGAGGAGACGACCGCCTTCCTGAACGCACTCGAGGAGCTGTTGTGAGCCGTACCGCCAGGATCGAGCGGGTGACCAAGGAGACCAAGGTCTCCGTCGAGCTCGACCTCGACGGCACCGGGGTCGGGGAGATCTCCACCGGCGTGGGCTTCTACGACCACATGCTCAACCAGATCGCCAAGCACGGCGGGTTCGACCTGCGTGTGCACACCGTCGGCGACCTGGAGATCGACGCGCACCACACCGTCGAGGACACGGCGCTCGCACTCGGTGCCGCGTTCGCGGAGGCGCTCGGGGACAAGGCCGGTGTGACGCGGTACGGGCACGCGCAGGTCCCGCTCGACGAGGTGCTCGCGTCGGCGGTCGTCGACCTGTCCGGCCGGCCGTACGTGGTGCACGAGGAGCCGGCGAACATCGCGCCGCACATCGGCGGCAACTACCCGACCAGCCTCACCCGGCACATCTGGGAGTCGTTCGGGCACGCCGCGAAGGTGACGCTGCACGTGAGCATCCTGCGGGCCGGCCGGCATGGGGCCCAGCCCGACGCGCATCACATCGTCGAGGCCCAGTTCAAGGCGGTCGCCCGGGCGCTGCGCCAGGCGTGTGCCATCGACCCGCGCAACGCCGGCGCCGTTCCCAGCACGAAGGGCGCCCTATGAGCATCGCGCTGCTGGCGTTCGCCGGGCTGCTGCTCGGCGGGGCGCTGTCGCTGCGGCAGCAGGGCCACAAGGTCGGGTTCGGCATCACGCTGGCCCTGGCCGTGATCGCCGCCGCGGGCGGGCTGCTCTGGCTGTACGGGAAGGACTGACGTGGCGAAGTCTGTGGTCATCCTGGACTACGGCTCGGGCAACCTGCGCTCGGCCGAGCGCGCCGTCGCCCGGGTCGGGGCCGACGTCGAGGTCACGTCCGACCTGACGAAGGCCGCCCGCGCCGACGGGCTGGTCGTGCCCGGCGTCGGCGCCTATGCGGCCTGCATGGCCGGCATCGACGAGATCGGCGCCGGTCCGACGATCGCCGAGCGGGTCCGTGCCGGTGCGCCGGTGCTCGGCATCTGCGTGGGCATGCAGGTGCTGTTCGACGCCGGGGAGGAGCACGGTGTGGTCACCAAGGGCCTCGGCCTGGCGCCCGGCACGGTGAGCATCCTGCGCGCACCGGTCGTGCCGCACATGGGCTGGAACACGGTCGAGTGGCCGGCGGACACGGTGCTGGGCGCCGGCCTGCCGGCGGACACGCGCTTCTACTTCGTGCACTCCTACGCGCCGACCGTCGTCGACGCGCAGGCCGCCGCCGGAGTCAAGGTCGCGACCACGATCCACGGCGCGCCCTTCGTGGCGGCGTTCGAGGCGGGTGTACTGCGGGCGACGCAGTTCCACCCGGAGAAGTCCGGTGACGCCGGGGCGACCCTGCTCGCCAACTGGCTGGGCACCCTGTGATGCGACGCGTCCGCGCATGAGCAAGGAGCGGGCCCGCCGGCGGGCGTTGCTGGAGGCCGAGCGCGCCGAGCGGATGCGCCGCGCCGAGCGCAAGCGGCAGCGCCGCGCCGCGGTCCGGCGGCTGGTGCCGAAGGTCAAGGTCGGCCGGACGGGTAAGCTCTTCGCGCGCCGGTCGCGCGCCCAGCGGTCGGTCATCGCCACCCTGGTGGTGGTGGCGCTCGCCCTCGTCTGGCTGCTGATCGACTCCGTGGCCGCGAGGATCGGCATCAGCGCACTCATCATCGTCGCCACTCCGGCGCTCACCGTGCTCGTCCTGGACCGAAGGATCTGAACCATGGCATTACAGCTCCTGCCCGCCGTAGACGTCGCCGACGGCCAGGCGGTCCGTCTCGTCCAGGGCGCCGCCGGCAGCGAGACGACCTACGGCGACCCGCTGGAGGCCGCCCTGGCCTGGCAGCGGCAGGGCGCCGAGTGGATTCACCTCGTCGACCTCGACGCCGCCTTCGGCCGTGGCTCCAACGCCGAACTGCTCGCCGACGTGGTCCGCCGCCTCGACGTGCGGGTCGAGCTGTCCGGGGGCATCCGGGACGAGGTCTCGCTGAAGGCCGCCCTGTCCACCGGCGCGGCCCGGGTCAACCTCGGCACCGCGGCGCTGGAGAACCCGGACTGGTGCGACCACGTCTGCGCCACCTACGGCGAGCAGGTCGCCGTCGGCCTCGACGTGCGCGGCCACCAGCTCGCCGCCCGCGGTTGGACCAAGGAGGGCGGTGACCTCTTCGAGGTGCTCGACCGTCTCGAGCGGGCCGGCTGCGCGCGGTACGTCGTCACGGACGTCATGCGCGACGGTACGCTCACCGGCCCCAACCTGACCCTGCTGCTGGAGGTCACGGGCCGCACCAAGAAGCCGGTCATCGCCAGCGGCGGCGTGTCGAAGCTCGACGACCTGCGCCAGCTCGCGGCGCTGGAGCCGGCCGGCGTCGAGGGCGTGATCGTCGGCAAGGCCCTCTACGCGGGCGCGTTCGACGTGACCGAGGCGCTCAAGGCGCTGGAAGCGTCGGCATGACGGTCGCGGTGCGGGTCATCCCCTGCCTCGACGTCGACGCGGGCCGGGTGGTGAAGGGCGTCAACTTCGTCAACCTCCGCGACGCCGGCGACCCGGTCGAGCTGGGCGCGGCCTACGACGCGGCGGGCGCCGACGAACTGGTCTTCCTCGACGTGACCGCGTCGTCGGACGGCCGCGCCACGATGCTCGACGTGGTCCGCCGCACCGCCGAGACGGTCTTCATCCCGCTGACCGTCGGCGGCGGCGTCCGCAGCGTGGCCGACGTCGACACCCTGCTGCGGGCGGGCGCGGACAAGGTCGGCGTCAACACCGCCGCGATCGCCCGGCCCGCGCTGATCGCCGAGATCGCGGAGCGGTTCGGCAACCAGGTGCTGACCCTGTCGCTCGACGTGCGCCGGGCGGACGGCCAGCCGAGCGGCTTCGAGGTGACGACCCACGGCGGCCGCCGCGGCGCCGGCCTCGACGCCGTGGCGTGGGCGGCCGAGGTGGCCGAGCTGGGCGCGGGGGAGATCCTGCTCAACTCGATGGACGCCGACGGCACGAAGGACGGCTTCGACCTGGACCTGATCAAGGCGGTCCGCGAGGTCGTGGCGGTGCCGGTCATCGCCAGCGGCGGCGCGGGCGCGGTGGAGCACTTCGCCCCGGCGGTGGCGGCCGGCGCGGACGCGGTCCTCGCCGCGAGTGTCTTCCACTTCGGCGACTTCGCCATCGGCGACGTCAAGACCGCTCTGCGCGGCGCCGGCTACCCGACCCGCTGAGCAGGAGGGCGGGCAGGTCGTCGGCCAGCAGCTCCCGGGCGGCCGCGCCGGAGTCGTCCCGGGGCGTCACCCACCAGACCCGGGGTCACACGACGTGAACGGCCCCCTGGCCGGCGTCCCACCCGCTCGAAAGCGTGAAGATCGCCCGGTGCCGCCAGGCGTCGCGCAAGGCCGCGACGGTGGCCCCGATCGCCGGCCGCCCGGCGGCTGACGCGCGCCACGCCACCGACACCCGCCGGGCCGCCTCGGGCGTGATCGGCCGGGCCGTCACGCCGGCGGGGAGCGCCGTGCGGGCCAGTCTCGGGATGAAGGCGACCCCGAGGCCCTCGGCGACGAACGTCAACTGCGTCTCGAACTCGTTGACCATGATCGTCGGGTGCACCCCGGGCAGCATGCGCCGTAGCCACTCGGAGCAGACGGTGCCCGGCTTCGAGCCGATCCACCGCTCCTCGTGGACCTCCTCCAGCGGCACCGGCCCGACGGACTCCGCGAGCCGGTGGCCGGCGGGCAGGATGAGATCGCCGACGTCCAGCCCCAGCTCGGAGACCGCCACGCCCGGCGGCACGTGCACCGGGATCTCCAGCCACTCGTCGATGAGGGCCACGTCGATCGTGCCGCGCACGATCCCGTCGAGGCAGGCCTGCCGGTCCGACTCCTGCAGTGTCGGCTCCAGTCCGGGATGGTCGACGGCGAGGGCGCGCAGCGCGTGCGGCAGCAGCCCGCGGCACGCGGTCGGGAACGACGCGACGCTCAGGTGACCCGAGACGGTCTCGCGATGTGCGGCCAGGGCCGCCTCCGCCTCCTCGACGGCGTCGAGCACCCGGCCGGCGTGCTCGACCAGCACCCGGCCCGCCTCGGTGAGCCGCAGCGTGCGGCCGTCCTTCTCGACGAGTATGGCCTTGGTCTCCCGCTCCAGCTTGGCGAGGTGCTGGGAGATCGCCGACGGCGTGCAGTGCAGCGCCCCGGCGGCGGCCGTGACCGTGCCGAACGTGGCCACCGCGCGCAGCGCCTGGAGCCGGGTCAGATCAAGCATGAAGCAATACTAAAGCAATCGTGCAGAACTATTTGATGGTGCTTCACGGACAGCGCGCGAACGATCTGTGGCATGAAGCCTCGCGACCTCGCCCTGGCCGTGCTCGTCGCCGCCATCTGGGGCGTGAACTTCGTGGTCATCCACGTCGGCCTCGACAGCATGTCGCCGCTGCTGTTCTGCGCGCTGCGCTTCGGCGCGGCGGCCCTGCCCGCGGTGTTCTTCGTGGGCCGGCCGCAGGCACCGTGGCGCTGGGTGATCGCGACCGGTGTCGCGCTCGGCGTCGTGAAGTTCTCCCTGCTCTTCGCCGGGATGGCGGCGGGCCTGCCGGCGGGCCTGTCGGCGCTGGTCCTGCAGAGCCAGGTGGTCTTCACGCTGGCCTTCGCCGCCGTCCTGCTGCGGGACCGGCCGGGCCCGCGGCGCGTCGCCGGGGTCGTCCTGTCCGGCGCCGGCATCCTGCTGATCGCGGCGCGGCTCGGCCTGGACCGCCCGCTCGGCGCGTTCCTGCTGGTGCTGGCCGCCGGCGCCGCGTGGGGCCTGGCCAACGTCGCGATCCGCAAGGCGGGCCGGACCGACATGCTGAACTTCATGGTCTGGGTCAGCGTGGTGGCCACCCCGCTGCTGGCACTGCTCAGCCTGGCCGTCGACGGCCCGTCGTCCGTGTGGCACACGCTGCGCGGCCTCGACCTGACCGCCGTCGCGGCCATCGCGTACATCGCCTACCTCAGCACCCTGCTGGGCTTCGGCGTGTGGGGAAAGCTGATCGGCCGCTACGGCGCCGGTGCCGTCGCGCCCTTCGCCGCGCTGGCGCCCGTGTTCGCGATCGGGTCCTCCGCGATCTTCCTGCGAGAGCGGCCGCACTGGTACGACCTGATCGGCGGAGCAGCCGTCCTCGGCGGTGTGCTGCTGGGAGCCACGAAGGTCAGGCCGGAGCCGGAGCCGGAGCGGGCACGGGTCGAGGCACCGACAGCCACGGCAGGAACAACTGCGTGAGCGGGCCGATGCCCAGCGCGTACAGCACCGTGGCGCCGCCGACCGCCCCGCCGAGCAGCCAACCGACGGCGAGCACGGCCACCTCGACCCCGGTGCGGGCCAGCCGCAGCGACAGCCGCGGGAAGCGGCCGGCCAGACCGGTCATCAGGCCGTCGCGCGGCCCCGGTCCCATGCCCGCGCCGATGTACAGCGCGGTCGCGAACGCGTTGAGCAGGATCCCGCCGGCGACCAGCGTGCCCTGTAGCCACCAGGCGTCCGCGTCGGGCAGCAGGCGCAGCGCGAGGTCGGCGGCCAGGCCGATGACCACGACGTTGCTGACCGTGCCGAGACCCGGCCGCTGCCGCAACGGCAGCCAGAGCAGCAGGACGGCGGCGCCGGTGATGATGACCACGGTGCCGAAGCTCAGCCCGGTGCGGCGGGCGACGCCCTGGTGGAAGACGTCCCAGGGGTCCAGGCCCAGCCGGGCGCGGATCAGCATCGCCATGCTCAGCCCGTACACGACCAATCCAAGCTGCAACTGGACGAAACGGCGGCCGAACCGATGGGCCAGGGGCATGGGATTGGTCTTGCCGGCGACGTGCATGCATGCCACCCTAGGGCCAATCCATCGAGCCAAAAGAGCCAATTGAGGGGGACTGGCCTTGTCAGCGATCGTCCGTGGCGCGCAACTGGCCCGCATGCTCAACGCGTGGCAGGTCGCGGTCGGGGTGCGCGGCCCCAACGGGCGCCGGCCCGAATACGTCGTGCTCGCCAACGCGGTCCGTGGCCTGCTCATCGACGGCCGGCTGGCCCTGGGTGTGCGGCTGCCCGCCGAGCGTGAGCTGGCCGCGGCCCTCGGCATCAGCCGCACCACCGTCACCGCCGCCTATCGCGAGTTGCGCGAGAGCGGCCACCTCAGCAGCCGCCGCGGCGCCGGTAGCTGGACCGCGCTGCCGGCCGGCCATCGGGTCGGCACGTCGGGGCTGTGGACGCCGAGCGACGACACGGACCTCATCGACCTCGGCTGCGCCGCGATGCCCGCGCCGCCGGAGCTGACCGAGGCGGCCACCGAGGCCGTCGCCGACCTGGGGCCGTACACCTGCGGCGCCGGCTACCAGCCGATGGGCCTGCTCGTGCTGCGGGAGGCGATCGCCCGCTGCTACAGCGAGCGCGGCCTGCCCACCGATCCCGACCAGGTGATGGTGACCGGCGGCGTGCAGCAGGCGCTCGACCTGCTGCTGCGGCTGCTCGTCGCGCCGGGCCAGCGGGCGCTGGTGGAGACGCCCACCTATCCCAACGCCCTGAGCGCCTTCACCGCGAGCCGCGCCCGGGTCAGCGCCTACGCGATCGGTCCCGACGGGTGGGACGAGGACCTGGTGCTCTCGACGGTACGGGCCGCGCAGGCCCGCCTGGCCTACCTGATCCCCGACTTCCACAATCCGACCGGCCACCTGATGCAGGCGTCGCTGCGCGAGCGGCTGCCGTCCGCCGCACACGCCGCCGGCACCGACCTGGTGATCGACGAGTCGTTCGTCGACCTGGCGCTCGACGCGCCGGAGCTGCCGCCCTCGGTGGCCGCCTTCGACCGGACCGCGCGGGTGCTCACCATCGGCGGCATGAGCAAGCCGTACTGGGGCGGCCTGCGGATCGGCTGGGTGCGCGGCGCGGCGCCGCTGATCGCCCGGCTCGCCGCCGCCCGGGTCGGCGTCGACATGGCCTCGCCGGTGCTGGACCAGCTCGTGGCCGTGCGACTCCTCGAGCGCCGCGAGACGATCGTCGCCGCCCGTCGCAAGCAGTTGCTGGCCCGGCGCGACACGCTCGCCGCGGCACTGCGGGCCGAGCTGCCCGAGTGGCGGTTCGTGCTGCCGCGCGGCGGGATGGTCATGTGGGTGGAGCTCGACGCCCCGGTCTCCAGCGCCCTGGCCCGGTCGGCGGAGGAGCTCGGGGTGCGGATCGCGTCCGGGCCGCGCTTCGGCGCGGACGGGACGATGGAGCGGTTCCTGCGGATGCCGTACACGCTGCCCGAGGACACGCTCGTCGAGGCGGTGCGCCGGCTGGCGTCGGCCCGCGCCGACCTCGACCGGCCGCGCCGTCACGCGTGGTCGGCGCCCGCGGTCGTCGCCTGACGTCGTGGCCCCCGGAAGTGGCGGCTTCCGGGGGCCACGACGCTATGGGGCGCTAGAGCTCTGCGAGTGTCCCGGCGTACATCCTGTCGATGTCCTGCGCGAAGGACTTCTCGACCGCGCGGCGCTTGACCTTGAGCGACGGCGTCAGCTCGCCGTCCTCGATCGACAGGTCGCGGCTCAGGATGGTGAACTTCTTGACCGTCTCCCAGCGGTTGAGCCTGGTGTTGAGCTCCTTGACGTAACCCCGGATCAGCTCCTCCGCCTCCCTGGACGAGGCGATCTCCTGGTACGACTTGCCGGCCAGCGGCGTGCCCTCGGCCCAGCCCTTGATCGCGTCGGGGTCGAGCGTCACGAGCATGGTCACGTAGTTGCGCGCCTGGCCCACCACGACCGCCTGCGAGGTATACGGGCAGACGGACTTGAACAGGCCCTCGATGTAGCTCGGCGCGACGTACTTGCCGCCGGACGTCTTGATGAGGTCCTTCTTGCGGTCGGTGATGCGCAGGTAGCCGTCGGCGTCGATCTCGCCGATGTCGCCCGTGCGGAACCAGCCGTCCTCGGTGAAAGCGGCGGCGGTCTCGTCGGGCAGGTTGTGGTAGCCGCGCATGATCGGCGTGCCCTTGAGCAGCACCTCGCCGTCGGTGTCGAGCTTCGTCCGCAGATCGCCGAGGGCCTGCCCGACCGTGCCGATGCGGGGAGCGTCATCGCGGTTGACGTAGGAGCCGGCCGAGGTCTCGGTCAGGCCGTAGCCCTCCAGGATCGGCAGGCCGGCGGCGAAGAAGAACTCGCCGATGTCCTTCGACAGCGGCGCGGAGCCGGAGACCATCGCCCGCATCCGGCCGCCGAGGCGGGCCCGCAGCTTGCTGAACACGAGCTTGTCGGCGACGGCCGCCTGCGCCTTCAGCATGCCGCCGGGCCGGCGCCCCGCCAGGCGCTCGGCGGAGGCCTTCTTGCCGACCGCCATCGCCCAGGTGAAGATCTTCCACTTGGCGCCGCCGTCGGCCTGCGCGCCGGTGACGACGCGGTTGTAGACCTTCTCGAAGACGCGCGGCGCGGCGCACATGAGCGTGGGCCGGATCTTGCCCAGGTTGTCGATCAGCTTGTCGACGCGGCCGTCGACGTAGGTGGGCAGGCCGACGTAGATGATGCCGCACAGCAGCGTCTTGCCGAACGAGTGGGAGAGGGGCAGCCAGAGGTACTGGAGGTCGTCGGGCCTGAGCAGGCCGATGTCGGACTGCGTGCGGCCCTGCCAGACCCAGCCGGCGTGCAGCAGTTCGACGCCCTTCGGCCTGCCGGTGGTGCCGGACGTGTAGATCAGCGTGGCTAGCTGGTCGCCGGTGATGCCCTCGACGATCCGGTCGATGAGCTGCGGGTCCTGCTCGATCGCCGCTCGCCCGGCCGCCTCCAGTTGGGCCAGCGACAGCGTCCTGACGGGCTCGTCGCCGGTGGGCGCGCCGTCGATGAGCACGACCGCTACCAGGTTGGGCAGCTCGGCGCCCCGGAGCTTGGCCGCCTGGGCGGGGTCCTCCGCGATCAGTACCTTCGAGCCGGAGTCCTGGACGATGTAGACGGCCTCGTCCGGCTCCGTCGTGGGATAGACCGTCGCCGTGGCGGCACCGGCCAGCATGATGCCGAGGTCGGCGAGGATCCAGTCGAGCCGGGTGTTGGCCAGGACGCCGACCCGGTCCTCGGGCTGGACGCCGAGCGTGGTGAGCCCGGCGCCGATGGCACGGGCGCGCACGTCGACCTGGCGCCAGGTCAGCCAGACCGGGTCGCCGGCGTCGTCGGGCGCCGGACCGGCGAACGCCGGCTTGTCCGGGGTCTCCGCCACCCGGTGCAGGAACATGTCCGGGATCGAGCGGTAGGGCAGTTCGAGCGGCTGGATCTGGGTCATGGAGTCGGCCTCCGGCGGCAGGCGTGGACGTGCGCGTGATCGGCGTCACGTCCCGTCGGTTACCGGAGGGTAAACCGTCGATCCCGTCACCGGCTAGCCCCGCAACCGAAACGTAGTAGACGCTGAATCCCTTGCCTGGAACCAGATTCGAGACTCAGGAGGGTGGATCTCACAGTCCCAGGTGGGCGCCCCGGAGCCTGTCGGCGAGCCCGTCCGGGCCCGTGACTTCGACGTCGGCGGCCCCCTGCCGTCCGGTGAAGAACAGCAGCAGCTCACCCGGTGCGCCCTCGACCACCAGCTCGGCGTCACCGCCCGCGCCGACGGTGAACGGCTCGGCGCCGGGTGCCTTCACGACGATGCGGGCCGGGAACCGCCGGGTGGAGAGCCGTGCCGATCCCCTGGCACGAGCCGACAGCGCCGCCTCGTAGCCGGGATCGAGCTGCCGCGGCGTCCAGCCGGCCGTCGCCCGCCGGACGTCCTCGTGGTGGACGAAGAACTCGATCAGGTTCATGGCCTCGTCGGCGAACCCGGGCCGCAGCCACACCGGCGGCGTGCGGATCTTGCCGACGAGCTCGGCGTAGTCACCGGCGGCCAGACCGTCCTGCACCTTCTTCGTGTGCCCGGCGACGGCCTTGAGCAGGATGCCGGGCGCCGCGTCGGGGCGGCGCTCGCGCAGCACCAGGTGCGCGGCGAGATCACGGGTGGCCCAGCCGGTGCAGAGCGTGGGCGCGTCGGGGCCGGCGGCAAGGAGTGTGTCGGCGAGCGCCGCGCGCTCGCCGCGGGCGAACGAACTCATGGGCGTAACGCTAGCCCCGTTTTTTGTCGGGGGTCCTCGGTAAGGTTGCGGTGCGGTCGGGGCGACTTACCGGCGCGGACCCGAGGGGGCGGAAGGTGACCAGCGGCAAGGTGCTCTTGAAGGGCCTCAGAGTGCTGGGCAGGGCTATCCGTGACGAGCCTCACATATTCGCCGTCGCCGTCGCCGGCAGCGTGCTGTTCAGCCTGCTCACCATCGCCACCGCCTTCGTCTCCGGCGAGGTCGTCGGGCGCATCGTCGTCCCGACGATCGACAGCCGTCACGTCGGCACCGGCGCGCTGGCGCTCGGCGGGCTCGCCGTCCTCGCCGTCAGCCTCGGCAAGATCGTCGGCATCCTCGGCCGCCGCCTCGGTGCCGGTGCCATGCAGTTCAACCTCCAGGCGCGTTACCGGCAGGCGGTGACCCGCCGTTACCTGCGCCTGCCGCTGGAGTGGCACCAGCGCCACGCCACCGGCACGCTGCTGTCCAACGCCAACGCCGACGTCGAGTCCGCGTGGTATCCGATCGCGCCCTTCCCGTTCGCGGTCGGCACGGCCGTGATGCTCGTCGCCGCGGTCGTCTCGCTCTTCGTCACCGACTGGGCGATGGCCCTCGTCGGCGTCGCGATCTTCCCGACGCTGCTCGGGGTCAACGTCGCCTATTCGCGGCGCATGGCGCCCCGCGTCGCCCGGGCGCAGCAACTGCGCGCCGAGGTCAGCGCGGTCGCGCACGAGAGCTTCGACGGCGCGCTCGTCGTCAAGACGATGGGCCGCGAGACGGCGGAGACGGAGCGGTTCGCCGTGAAGGCGGCCGAGCTGCGCGACGCCACCATCCGGGTCGGCCGGATCCGGGCACTGTTCGACCCGATGCTCGACGCGCTGCCGAGCGTCGGCACGCTCGCCGTGCTCGTCGTCGGCGGCTGGCGTTTCCAGCAGGGTGCCGCCGAGGTGTCCGAGGTCGTCAGCGTCGCGTTCCTGTTCACCGTGCTGGCGTTTCCGGTCCGCGCGATCGGCTGGGTCCTCGCCGAGCTGCCCCGCAGCGTCGTCGGCTGGGAACGGATCCGCAACGTGCTCGACGCCGAGGGCGACATGGTCTACGGCACGACCGAGCTCCGCGACGAACAGAAACCGGCTGCCCTGCGCTTCGACGACGTGCACTTCGCATACCGACCGGGCGACGCCGACGCGCCGCCGGGCGGCGACGTGCTCACCGGGGTCTCGTTCGACGTGCCGGCCGGGCGGACGGTCGCGCTGGTCGGGCCGACCGGCTCGGGCAAGTCGACGATCGCCGCGCTCGCGGCCCGCCTCGTCGACCCGCGTGCCGGCACGGTGGCGCTCGACGGCGTCGACGTCCGCGAGCTGACCCAGGAGGCACTCGTGCGCACGGCCGCGCTGGTCGCCCAGGTGCCGTTCGTCTTCGACGACACCATCCGGGGCAACATCACCCTCGATCGAGGTGTGAGCGACGAGGCGGTGTGGGCGGCGCTGCGGCTCGCGCAGGCCGACGAGTTCGTCGAGCGGCTCGCCGCCGGCCTCGACACGACGGTCGGCGAGCGCGGCACGTCGCTGTCCGGCGGGCAGCGGCAACGGCTCACCATCGCCCGGGCCCTCGCCGGCGCGCCCCGCCTGCTGGTGCTCGACGACGCGACCAGCGCGGTCGACCCGCGGGTCGAGGCGGCGATCCTCGCCGCGCTGCGGCGGGACGACGCCCAGCAGGCATCGATCCTCGTCGTCGCCTACCGGCGGGCGACCATCGCCCTCGCCGACGAGGTCGTCTACCTCGAGCGCGGCCGGGTGATCGCCCGCGGCACGCACCAGGAGCTGCTGGAAACCGCACCCGGCTACGCCGACCTGGTGACGGCATACGAAAAGGCCGAGGCCGAGCGGGAGCGCGAGCACGCGTTCGACGAAGGGGGAGTGAGCGCGTGACCAGCGCCGTGACCGGGGCGGTGCCCGAAGCCGGCGCCGAGCGGCTCAGTGTGCTGCGGCGCGGCCTCGCGCTGTCCCCGGAGCTGTTCACCGGGCTCGCCGGCACCCTAGGCCTGGCCGTGATGGCCACCATCGGCCGGGTGGCCGTGCCGGTCGCCATCCAGCAGGGCATCGACCGCGGCATCCGGGCCGCGAGCGGCCCTGACCTCGGCGTCCTGACGCTCATCGTGACGATCACCGCCGCGGTGCTGTTCGCGACGATGGCCAGCGCCTACCTGATGAACGTCCGGCTGTTCACCGTCAGCGAGACGGCGCTGGCCGGCATCCGGGTGCGCACCTTCCGGCACATCCACGACCTGTCCATGCTGCACCAGCAGTCCGAGCGGCGCGGCGCGCTGGTCTCGCGGGTCACCGGCGACGTCGACCAGATCAGCCAGTTCCTCCAGTTCGGCGGCCTGCTGTTCATCCTCAGCCTGGGCCAGCTCACCGTCACGACGGTCGTCATGGTGGTCTATTCCTGGCAGCTCACGCTCGTGGTCTTCGCCGCGTTCGCGCCGCTGATCTTCGTCGTGCGGCACTTCCAGCGCCGGCTCAGCGTGCTCTACCTGGAGGTCCGCGAGAGTGTCGGCGCGCTGCTCGGCGTCATCGCCGAGAGCGTGGTCGGCGCGCCGGTCGTGCGGGCCCACGGCATTCAGCGGCGCACCAGTGAGCGGCTCGACAAGGCGATCGAGCGCAACCGGCGCAGCCAGTTCCGCGCGCTGAAGAACAACGTGGTCAGCATGAGCTTCGGCGAGCTCGCCGCCGGGCTCGCGCTCGCCGGGGTCGTGGTCGTCGGCACGCTGCTCGGCGCCGACCGGCAGCTCACCGTCGGCCAGCTCACCGCGTTCCTGTTCCTGGCGACGCTGTTCGTACAACCGGTCCAGATCGCCACCGAGGTCCTCAACGAGGCGCAGAACGCGATCGCCGGCTGGCGGCGGGTCCTCGACATCATCGAGACCGAGCCGGACGTCGCCGACCCGGGCGCCGCGGGCCGGGTGCTGCCGGAGGGGCCGATCGACGTGACCTTCGAGCACGTCCACTTCGCCTATCCGGGCGGGCCCGAGGTGCTCACCGACGTCCACCTCACCGTCGCCGCGCGGACCAGGGTCGCGGTCGTCGGCGAGACCGGCAGCGGCAAGACGACGTTCGCCAAGCTGTTGACCCGGCTGATGGACCCGGCGAGCGGTAGTGTCCTGCTGTCCGGGGTGCCGCTGTCCGAGGTGCGTTTCGACTCGCTGCGCAGCCGGGTGGTCATGGTGCCGCAGGACGGCTTCCTGTTCGACTCGACCGTCGCCGACAACGTCCGCTTCGGCCGGCCCGACCTCAGCGACGTCGACCTGGAGCTGGCCTTCACCGAGCTGGGGCTGATCGACTGGGTCGAGAGCCTGAGTGACGGCCTGCGGACGCGGGTCGGCGAGCGGGGCGAGGCGCTGTCGGTGGGGGAGCGGCAGTTGGTGGCCCTCGCCCGGGCGTATGTGGCCGACCCCGACCTGCTGGTCCTCGACGAGGCCACCAGCGCCGTCGACCCGGCGACCGAGGTCCGGCTCCAGCGCACCCTCGACGCGGTGACGCGGGGCCGCACGACGATCGCCATCGCCCACCGCTTGTCGACCGCGGAGGGCGCCGACGAGGTGATCGTGGTCGACAAGGGCCGCGTCGTCCAGCGCGGCCCCCACACCGATCTCGTGACCGACCCCGGCTCCATCTACGCCCGCCTCTACGCCTCCTGGCTCGAACAAACCCGCTGACGCCGACGCGGTGCCCTGCCTGGGCCGGGCCGAAAGCTGTTGACCTTGGCGGAAATCCGTGGTCCGGAAGAGTGGTCCTGGGCGCGGAAATCGATGAGGGCCAACTTGGTGCCGGGCGGCGATGGCTTACGCTGGTGGCATGGCAGCCGGGGGGCGCCGAAACGCGCCGATGCAGGTGCGGGTCGCGGTGACGGGGTTCAACGTTATCGGGCTGGTCATGCTGACACTCGCCCTCGCCGCACTCGGGGTCCTGCTCTCGGGCATGCAGATCGACCCCGTCCAGCAGGGCGGGACGGGTTACCTCGACTTCGTCCTGTTCTTCAACGCCGTGCTGTTCCTGTTCCCGTTCGCGGTCGTGCTGGTCTTCCTCGGGGTGCGGATCAAGCGGGGCGAGCACTGGGCGTGGCTGGCGAGCCTCGTGTTCTGGGGTTTTGTCGGCACGATGGCGCCGCTGCTCACGTGGCTGCTGCCGGCACCGCTGCCGTTCGCGGTCGTTCCCGCCTGCTGCGCGGTCGCGCTGCTGGGCCTGCTGTTGACGCCTCAGGCCCGCACGCACTGCGCGGACATCGACGAGGAATAGCACCTGCCCGCGAGGTTCAGCCCGACATCCCTGGCCGACCCGGGCAGGCCGGCACCGAGGGCGCGGGGCTCGCGAGGTGTCGCCGCCGAGGTGCGCCGGCCGGCGCGCGTTGCGGCGCGATCCGCCGCCGTGCCGCTCGACCTCATGATCATGGGAAAGATATGGCTGTCCCGATAGCCGGATCTTTCCCATGATCATGGAGTCGTCCGGTCTGGAGCGCGCCGTCCCGGGTCTGGCGACGACCATGAGTGACCGGGCGCCACCCGCACGACCGTGCGTCACCATCCCGTAGCGCAACACCGCGGCCGGCGGCGTTGGGCTAGGCGTCCTTGGGCAGCGGCTCCGCGACGTACCGCTGAATCGTCGGCGCCACGTAGCGCACCACCTCGTCGGCGGGCATCGAGGCCAGCGGTTCGATCTTCAGGATGTACCGCACCATGACGATTCCCGCCATCTGGGAAGCGATGAGGGAGGCCCGCTTGGGAGCCTCCTCGGGGTCGATCTTGAGCTGGCTCATCGCGCGGCGGAGGATCTGCGTGATCAGAAAGTCACGCAGCATGCGCGCGGACCATTCGTGCTGCAGCGCGCTGCGGAACAGGGCCGCCGCCGGCGAGCCGGCAGGGGAGTCCCACACGCTGAGGAAGGTGCGCACCAGCCGCTCGCCGACGCCGTCGATGCCGGGCCCGAAGACCTTCGGCAGCAGCTCGCCCGGATCGATCGGCACCTCCATCGTGGCCAGGAACAGCTTGTCCTTCGCCCCGAAATAGTGGTGCACCAGCGCCGGGTCGACCCCGGCGCTGGTGGCGATCTGGCGGATGGAGGCTCCGTCGAACCCGCGCTCGGCGAAGGCGTCACGGGCTGCGGCCAGGATGGCCGTCCGCGTGTCCTGGTTGCCGGGGCGTCGTCCGGTGCGGGCCATGTGCCTCTTTCTACTGCCGATCAAGTGGTACGGCGGCGCAGTGTCGCCGCTCCGAGCAAGAGTGCCACGAGCACGCACCCGACGATGATCGCGAGGTCTCGCCACATGATGCCGGTCGGCTCGGTGTTGCTGCCGAGTTCGGTGAGGGCCTGCACGGCGTACGACATCGGCAGGACGTCGCTGATCGCCTGCATCCAGGCGGCCATCTGGTCGCGGGGCTGCAACAGACCGCACAGCAGGACCTGCGGCAGGACCACGGCCGGCATGAACTGCACCGCCTGGAACTCGCTGTTCGCGAACGCGCTCACGAACAGGCCGAGCGCCATGCCGAGCACGGCGTTGCCGACCGCGAGCACGCCGACGAGCCAGGCCGGGCCGAGCGTGTCGAGGCCGAGCAGCCAGAACGCGATAGCCGAGACCACGCAGGCCTGGACGGCGGCGGCGATGGCGAACGCGATGCCGTACCCGAGCAGGATGTCGACCTTGCCGATCGGGGTGGTGAGGAGCCGCTCCAGGGTGCCGCTGGTCCGCTCGCGCAGCATCGCGACGCTGGTCAGCAGGAACATGATCACCAGCGGGAACACGCCGAGCATGATCAGGCCGACGCGGTCGAACAGCGGGGGGTTGTTGTCGTAGAGGTACCGCAGGAGCGTCAGCAACACCGTCGGCACGACCAGGATCATCGCGATGGTCCGGCGGTCGTGGCGAAGCTGGCGGAGGATCCGGCCGGCGGTCGTGAACGTCAGGCGGGGAGACATCGTCAGGCCACCTTCTCCTGCTCGGTCTCCTGCGCCTGGACCAGACGGAGGAACGCCGTGTCGAGGTCGTCGGTGCCGGCGCGTTCCCGTACCGCCGCCGGAGTCGCGTCGGCGATGAGCAGGCCCTCGCGGATCAACAGGAGCCGGTCACAACGGCCGGCCTCGTCCATCACGTGACTGGAGACCAGCAGTGTCGACCCGGCCTTCGCCATGGCGTGGAACCGCTGCCAGAGTTCGTTGCGCAGGACGGGGTCCTGCCCGACGGTCGGCTCGTCGAGGACCAGTAGCCGCGGCCGGCCGACGATCGCGCACGCGAGGGAGGCCCGGGCGTGCTGGCCGCCGGAGAGCTGCCCGACGAGCTGGCCCTTGGCCTCGCTGAGCCCGACGTCGGAGACCGCCGCGTCGGCCTCTTTGGCGCTCAGCCCGTACAGCGCGGCGAAGTAGCGGGCGTTCTCGCGCACGGTCAGGTCCGCGTAGACGCTCGGGGCCTGCGTGAGGTAGCCGACCTGGCTGCGCAGGGGCTTGGCGCCGGCGGGATGGCCGAGCACGGTGACGGTGCCACTGACGACCTTCTGCACGCCGACGACGGCACGCATGAACGTGGTCTTGCCGCTGCCGCTCGGGCCGAGCAGGCCGGTGACGCTGCCGCTGGGCACGGTGCAGGTGAGGTCGTGCAGCACCCGCCTCTTGCCGCGCGCGATGACGAGGTGCTCGACCTCGATCGCGTTGCTCATCTCGTTCCCCCTTCCGGGGTTCGTCGGACCTGTGCGGAAACTCAACACCTGTTGAACTCAACGGTAAATGAAATCCTGGCCGACCGTCAACGCGGTAAGTGCGACAGGGGGCGGACCGTCGCCGGTCCGCCCCCTGCCCGGGGCACTGCTGTGGTCGCCTAGAGCTTGAGGACGCGCTCCAGGAAGTCCTTGTACTGCCGGAGCGCGACCCGCAGGGACTCGGTGTCGGGCCGCTTCGACGACTTGTGCGGGTCGATCGCGTGCTGCTGGTCCTGCAACTTCTCGGCGAGCGTCTCGATCGCGTCACTCACGACCGCGGACGCCTTGGCGACCGCCTTGACCGGGTCGTCCACGAACTTCGACTCGGCCTTCGCCAGCCGCGACCGGAACTTGTCCGCCCGCTTCGGCTTCCAGAGCACGATCCGCTCCTCGACAACGTCACCGGGCCGTAGCGGCGCGGCTGCGAGCTCGGCCTCTTCGTCGTCGTCCTCGTCGTCGTCCTCGTCGTGGTCCTCGTCGGCGTTGTCCGCCTCGGCGACAGGCTCCTCGTCCTCGTCCTCGTTGTCGTCGGCTTCAGCGGTCGGTTCCTCGGCTTCGTCTTCGTCGTCTTCCTCGGCTTCGGCCGCCGGCTCCTCGACTTCGCCCTCTTCGTCGGCGTCGGCGGGGGCCTCCTCGGTGTCGGCTTCTCCGGTGACGTCCTCGATGTCCGCGACGAGGTTGACCGCTTCGGCGGCGACTTCGTCCTCGGCGTCGTCGGCCCCAGCATCGACAGCCTCGGCAAGCACATCGACCGGCGCCTCGTCGGCCTCGTCCGCTTCCGCGGCCGGCTCGTCGGCGGCGTCTTCCTCGGCCTCCCCGGCTTCAGCCACCGGCTCCTCGTCCGCTGTCTCGGCTTGCTCCGAGCCTGCCTCCTCGGCTTCCGCGGCGGCGTCCTCGGCCCCGGCGGCGGGCTCTTCCTCCGCAGCGTCGCCGACCTCGGCGACCGACTCGGCGTCGCCGTCGGCTTCCGCGGCCGGCTCCTCGGCCGGCTCCTCGGCGTCGGCAGCAGCCGGCTCTGCGGCCTCGGCGTCGGCTTCGGCCGCCGGCTCCTCGTCGGCGCCGGCCTCCTCAGCGTCGGCTCCTGCGGCGGTCTCCTCGGCCACGGCCCCCGCTTCGGCGCTGTCCTCGGCAGGTTCGGCCTCCGCCACCGGCTCCGCCTCGACTTCCGCGGCCGGCTCTGCCTCGGCGACCGGCTCCGCAGCCGCCTCCGCCTCGGCTTCGGCAGCGGGCTCGGCCTCCGTGTCGGCTTCGGCGGCAGCCTCGACCTCGCCGACCGTGTCCTCCGTGGCCTCGGCAACAGGCTCGGCGATCGGCTCTTCCCCAGCGTCCTCGCCGGCCTCGGCCGCCGCGGCCGGCTCCTCGTCCGCCGTCGCGCTCTCCTCGGCGGCTTCGGCGTCCGCGGCCACGGGCTCCGCGCTGGCTTCCTCGTCGGCGACAGGTTCGGCGTCCGCGACGGCCTCGGCCTCGTCGGCTGCCGGTTCGGCGTCTGCCTGCTCACCCTCCGCTACGGGCTCGGCGTCCTCGGTCGCCTCCGCAGCCGGTTCGGTGTCCGCGACCTCCTCGGCGTCCGCGGCAGCCCCGGTGTCGGCGACCGGCTCGGTCTCCGCCTCTTCGGCGACCGGCTCGGCCTCCGTGACGGCCTCGGCCTCGTCGGCAGCGACGGGCTCGGCGTCCGCGACAACCTCCGCGTCTTCGGCGGCGACCGGGTCGGCGTCCGCGTCAGCTTCGGCCTCGGAGGCAGTGGCAGGCTCGGCCGCCGCGTCGGGCGAGGCTTCTTCGGAGGCAGTGGCAGGCTCGGCCGCCGCGTCCGTTGAGGCTTCTTCGGAGGCAGTGGCAGGCTCGGCCGCCGCGTCCGTTGAGGCTTCTTCGGAGACGGTCGCAGGCTCGGCCGCCGCGTCGGGCGAGGCATCGTCGGAGGCAGCCGCCTCGGCCTCCGGAGCGTCCGCGACCGCCTCGGGCTCGGTGGACGTTTCGCCGGCCTCGGAGGCCGAGGCCGGGCCGACGATGCCGGAGATGTCGTCCGGCACGGCGACCGAGATGGCCTCGGCGTCGGCCAGAGGCTCGGGGGACGGGGCTGCCGCAGCGGTCGTCTCGGGGGCCTGCTCGGTCGCCTCGGCCTGCGGGGTGGTGTCCTCCACCGGCTGACGCTGCTCGGGAACGACTGCCTCGGCGGGGCTGGCCTCGGGGGCGGCGGCTTCAGGGGATGGGCTCGACTGGTTGTTCGGCGGGGTGAAGTTGGGAGACAACGATGGGTCCTCCGTCCGCTCGGTCCGAACGGGGCTGCCACCCGTTCAGACTGCTCGCTCAGCGCTGGGGTCGCGGACGCCGGGAGGCCGAACGGTGCCCGTCCGACGCCGCTGAACCGACGGCGGCGGAACCCGAGCAAGATACGGGCGGGTAGGGTCGGCCGGCGGCAGGCGGGGAAGGGTGGGCGACCGCGCAAGTCTTCCGTGCGGCGCACCGTCAAGGTACTCCTCCAAAACCATCAGCCATAGACCCCGAACCGCCGGTTGTCCGCAGTGCGGGAGAATTGCGGCTGTGTCATCGAACCTCGACCCAGAAGTCGCGAAGCGCCTCCGCCGGAACGACGCCGGGCTCGTGCCCGCGATCGTGCAGGAGCACGGCACCGGGCAGGTGCTCATGATGGCGTGGATGAACGACGAGGCGCTGCATCGGACGCTGACGACCGGGCGGGCCACGTACTGGTCGCGCAGCCGCGACGAGCTGTGGATCAAGGGCGAGACGTCCGGTCACGTGCAGCACGTCAGGTCGGTCGCGATCGACTGTGACGGTGACACGCTGCTGGTGACCGTCGAGCAGACCGGCGCCGCCTGCCACACCGGCGAGCACACCTGCTTCTACACCCCGCTGGAGGTGATCCGATGACCACCGGCGCCGTCGCCCCCGACGAGGCGACCTTCCGCGAACTGGCGCGCACCCGCCGTGTCGTGCCCGTCACCCGGCGCCTGCTTGCCGACGGCGAGACGCCCGTCGGCGTCTACCGCAAGCTTGCCGGCGGCCCGGGCACCTTCCTGCTGGAGTCGGCCGAGCAGGGCGCCGGAGCCGCCGGTGCGGTCTGGTCGAGGTACAGCTTCATCGGCGTGCGCAGCCTGGCGACGCTGGTCGAGCGCGAGGGTCGGGCGCACTGGCTCGGCGCCGCGCCGGCGAACCTGCCCGTCGAGGGCTCGCCGACCGAGGTGCTCGCGGCGACCCTCGCGGCGCTGACCGCCGACGACGCCGACCTGCGTGAGCTCAACCTGCCGCCGCTGTCGGGCGGGCTGGTCGGCTTCCTGTCGTACGACGCGGTCCGCCGCTTCGAGAAGCTGCCCGAGCTCGCGATCGACGACCTGCGCCACCCCGAGCTGGGCATGATGCTCGCGACCGACCTGGTGGCACTGGACCACTTCGAGGGCGCGGCGCTGCTGATCGCCAACGCGGTGCTGCCCGTCGCGGGCGCCGACGACGGCACGGTCCGTGCGGCGTACCACCAGGCGATCGGCCGCCTGGACGCGATGACCACGGCGCTGTCCCGCCCGACCCCGCCCCTGGTGTCCACAGTGGACCATGTGCCGCTCGGCGACGTGGTCAGCCGGACGCCGGCGGGGGCGTACCCGAAGGCGGTCGAGGTCGCCAAGGAGGCCATCCGCGCGGGCGAGTGCTTCCAGATCGTCGTCGCCCAGCGCTTCGAGCGCGCGACCGACGCCGACCCCCTCGACGTGTACCGCGTGCTGCGCACGACCAACCCCAGCCCGTACATGTACCTGCTGCGTTTCGACGGCTTCGACGTGGTCGGCTCGTCGCCGGAGGTCCACGTCAAGGTCGACGGCCGCCGGGCGCTGCTGCACCCGATCGCCGGCACCCGCTGGCGCGGCGCGACCCCGGAGGAGGACGCGGCACTCGCCGCCGACCTGCTCGCCGACCCGAAGGAGCGGGCCGAGCACGTCATGCTCGTCGACTTGGCCCGCAACGACCTGGGGCGGGTGTGCAAACCCGGCACGGTCGAGGTGCCCGAGTTCATGACCGTCGAGCGGTACAGCCATGTCATGCACATCGTCTCGACGGTCGTCGGCGAGCTGAACGACGACCGCACCGCCTTCGACACGCTGGCCGCGACGTTCCCAGCCGGCACGCTGTCGGGCGCCCCGAAGGTGCGCGCCATGGAGATCATCGAGGAGCTGGAGCCGACCCGGCGGGGCCTCTACGGCGGTGTCGTCGGCTATTTCGGCTTCGGCGGCGACATGGACACCGCCATCGCGATCCGCACCGCCCTGATGCGTGACCGGACGGCCTATGTGCAGGCCGGCGCCGGTGTCGTCGCCGACTCCGACCCGGCCGCCGAGGAGACCGAGACCCGGAACAAGGCCGCGGCCGTGCTCGCCGCGATCGCGACCGCCGAGACCCTGAGGCCGGCGCGATGAAGCTCGAGGGACGCCGCGGCCTGACCGTCACCGCGCTGGCCTGCGCGGCCGGCGCGGCCGTGGTGCTGTTCGCGGCGACCCGGGGCTGGCAGGAGGTGCTGACGCAGCGCGTCGCGCCGCTGCCGCCGGTCACGAGTCACCGCAGCGGTACCGAGCTGGCACCGTGGCTGCCGGCGCTCGGCGCCGTCTCGCTCGCCGGCGCCGGGGCGCTGCTGGCCACGCGGGGCGTCGCGCGGGCGGTGGTCGGCGCGGTGCTGGCCCTCTCGGGCGCCGGCATCGCGGTCGCCGCCCTGGTGACGCTCGGTCAGGACGTGATCGTGGTCTGGCCGCTGCTGTGCACGGTCGCCGCGGTGGTCGTCGCCGTGGCGGGCGTGGCCACGATCCGCTTCGGCCGCACGTGGCCGGAGATGGGCGCGCGCTACGAGCGACCGAAGACCACCGTTGAACAGCGTGCACCGAAGCGGCCGGCGTCGCAGGCGGAACTGTGGGACGCGCTCGACCGGGGCGAAGACCCCACCACGCGGGACGGCGGCGCGTAGGGTCTGGCCATGGCGAGCACCAAGGAAGTGATCGAAGTCGCCGGGCGTGAGGTGACGATCACCAACCCCGACAAGGTGTACTTCCCCAAGTCCGGCCGCACCAAGATGGACGTGGTCCGCTACTACCTGGCGGTCGCCGACGGCACCCTGCGCGGGGCCGGCGGCCGCCCGATGGCGCTGAAGCGCTACGTCAACGGCATCGACGGCGAGGCGTTCTTCCAGAAGCGCGCCCCGGAGAAGCGCCCCGACTGGATCGAGACGGTCGTACTGCGCTACCCGTCGGGCCGCACCGCCGAGGAGATCGTGCTCCGCGACGCCGCCCAGCTCGCCTGGGTGATCAACCTCGGCTGCCTCGAGCTGCACACCCACTCGGTGCTCGCCGAGGACATCGACCACCCCGACGAGTTGCGCATCGACCTCGATCCGGTGCCGGGGGTGCCGTGGTCGCAGGTCGTCGACGTCGCGCTCGTCGCCCGCGACGTGCTGGCGGAGCACGGCCTGCGGGGCTGGCCGAAGACCTCCGGCTCGCGGGGCTTCCACGTCTATGCCCGGATCGAGCCGCGCTGGACCTTCGCCGAGGTCCGCCGCGCCGCGGAGGGCTTCGCGCGCGAGGTCGCCCGCCGGGCGCCCGAGCTGGCCACCGGCGCCTGGTGGAAGGAGGAGCGGCACGGCGTCTTCGTCGACTACAACCAGAACGCCAAGGACCACACCACCGCCTCCGGCTACTCCGTGCGCCCCACCGACGAGGCCCGCGTCTCGATGCCGCTCGCCTGGGACGAGGTGCCCGGCTGCGACCCGGCCGCCTACACCGTCGACACCGTGCCGGGCGGACCGGACGCCTGGGAGGGCGTCGAGGACTCGCGCGGCTCGCTCGACTCGCTGCTGGAGCTGGCCGCCACGTTCAAGAAGAAGACCCCGGCGACGAAGGGCTCCGGACGGCGCGAGCCGACGATGCCGCTCATCGAGATCACGCGCACCGCCACCAAGGAGGAGGCGATGGAGGATCTCGAGCGCTGGAAGGCCCGGCACCCCACCGTGTGGCCGCTGCTCGAACCGGCGGACGTGCTCGTCGACTCGATGCGCGGGATCAACTCGGTGTGGTTCCGCATCCGGCTCAACCTGCGGCACGTGCCGGAGGCCGACCGGCCGCCGCAGGAGCCGCTGGAGCACGACTTCGACCCCTTCGCGAAGTGGAAGGAGATGCAGTCGCGCGGCGAGACCCCGGAGCGCTGGCGCCGCCCCGCGCGGGAAGAGACGACCGAGCAGACCGGGCGCTAGCGTGCCCGGGCCGGCTCGGGATCGGTGATCCAGCCGGCGACCAGGACCAGGCCGGTCGGGCGGTGCACGGCCAGGTAGCCGAACGGCCGGTCGAACGTCACCGTCAGCCGCAGCTTGCGAGCCCGCGGCGGGCGGAACGCCACCGGCACCAGCGCCGTCGCGGTCACCGCCGCGGCGCGGAAGCCCTCCGCGCTGAACGCGGCCACCGCCTGCTGGCGGGCCGCCCCGACCCGCAGGTCCACCGGGCTGATGCCGGGGAACGTGCCGACCGTGGCCGCCGCGGCCAGCCCGAACACGTCGGGCGTCGCGAGCAGGTCGTGCGTGGCCGAGGCGGTGAACCGGGGCACCTTGACGACCAGCTCTGGCACGTCGTCGTCTGCGTCGACCTCGGCCGCCACGACGCCGGGGCCGGTCACGTGGCCCGCGCTGCGCTCCGGCCCGGCGACGGCCGGCGCCCCGACGGCCGCGGACAGGACGCTGCCGGGGGTGCCGTCGCCGGTGCACAGCACGACGTCGATGTCGCCGGAGCCGGCCACGGTGAGGAGCGTGAGCGGCCCGGCCACGACCCGCAGGGCGTCCAGCTCGGTGGTGCGCCGGTGCAGCGACGCGAGCCGCCGGCCCGCCCACGGGCCGCTCAGCGGGCGCATGACCCCGCCGCTGAACGGCTGGGGCCAGTCGGTGACCACGGCCAGCGCGGAGGCCAGGACGAGGCCGGTGTCGGGGCCGACCGTCACCGGCATCGCCGGGACCAGCCCGCCCGTGTGGGTGGCCGCCCACGCGTCGAGGAGCGGCCCGTCGACGGACGGGTCGCCGGTGAGCCGCGGATCGGAGCGTGACGCCCACTCCAGCGTCAGCGGGACGCGGTCGCGCGTCCAGATGCCGAGTGCGCCGCGCACCGGGAGCGCCAGCGGCGTGGGCGCCACCCGGAGGAGCTCGGCGCGGGCCGGCCCGTCGGCGACCGACGCCAGCAGGGCGAGCAGCGGATAGACGCCGGCCGCGGCGAAGACCGGTGCCGGTGCCGAGGCGGCCCACCGCGCCGTCAATGCGTTGCACGCCGAAACGCTCATGTCCGTCACCGTAGATACGGGGTACGACAAAACCCGGCGGCGACGCATTATGCCCTAGCCCATCAGGTGACGTCGGCCATACCCCCGCGACCGTCCGCTGACCGGGGGCCTCCTAGCATCGGTCGCATGACCACCGGAGAGGGGAGCTCCTTGATCAACGCGGAGAGCGGCCGTGTGCTCGACGAGATCCTCGCCGGCGTGCGTGAGGACCTGGCCGTCCGCGAGGCACAGGTGCCCCTGGAAGAGATCAAGCAGCGAGCCGCGCAAGCGCCGCCGCCGATGGACGCCTACGCCAAACTCCGCGCACCCGGCGTCGGGGTGATCGCCGAGGTCAAGCGCGCCTCGCCGTCCAAGGGGCAGTTGGCCGAGATCCCGGATCCCGCGGAGCTCGCCAAGGAGTACGCCGCCGGCGGTGCCCGCTGCGTCAGCGTGCTCACCGAGGGCCGCTGGTTCGGCGGCAGCCTCGACGACCTCGCCGCCGTCCGCGCGGCCGTCGACGTGCCACTGCTCCGCAAGGACTTCGTGGTCTCGTCCTACCAGGTGCACGAGTCCCGGGCGTTCGGCGCCGACCTCGTCCTGCTGATCGTCGCCGCGCTCGACCAGAACGCGTTGTCCGGCCTGCTCGACCGCATCGAGAGTCTCGGCATGACGGCGCTCGTCGAGGTGCACGACGAGGAGGAGACCGACCGCGCGCTGGAGGCGGGCGCCCGGGTCATCGGCGTCAACGCGCGCAATCTGCGCACGCTGGAGGTGGACCGCACCGTGTTCGAGCGCATCGCGCCCGGCCTGCCGGCCGAGGTCGTGAAGATCGCCGAGTCCGGCGTCCGCGGGCCGCACGACCTGATCCGCTACGCATCCGCCGGTGCCGATGCGGTACTGGTGGGCGAGGGTCTTGTCACCCAGAAGAGCCCCCGCGAGGCCGTGGCCGAGCTCGTGACCGCCGGCAGCCACCCGGCCACGCCGAGGACCGCACGATGAATGCGTTCCTGTCCGCCGCCGGCCTGCTGCCCGACCACTCCGGGCACTTCGGCACCTACGGCGGCCGGTTCGTCCCCGAGGCCCTCGTCGCGGCGCTCGACGGGCTCGACGCCGCCTATCGGCACGCCCAGGCCGACGAGGCGTTCCAGGCCGAGTTCGGCCGGCTGCTGCGCGACTACGCCAACACGCCCAGCCCGCTCTACCGCGCCGACCGGCTCTCCGCCCGCGCCGGAGCGCAAATCTTCCTCAAGCGCGAGGACCTCAACCACACCGGTGCCCACAAGGTCCGCAATGTCCTCGGGCAGGCGCTGCTCACCAAGCGCATGGGCAAGTCCCGGGTGATCGCCGAGACCGGCGCCGGCCAGCACGGCGTCGCCAGCGCCACCGCCTGCGCGCTGCTCGACCTCGAGTGTGTCGTCTACATGGGCGAGGAGGACACCCGGCGGCAGGCGCTCAACGTCGCCCGCATGCGCATGCTCGGCGCCACCGTCGTGCCCGTCACCACCGGCTCCCGGACGCTCAAGGACGCGATCAACGAGGCGCTGCGCGACTGGGTGACCAACGTCGACACCACCCACTACCTGCTCGGCACCGCCGCGGGCCCGCACCCGTTCCCGGCGATGGTCCGCGACTTCGTCAGCGGCATCAGCGTCGAGGCCCGCCGGCAGATCCTCGCCCAGGCCGGCCGCCTGCCCGACGCGGTCGCCGCCTGCGTGGGCGGCGGCTCCAACGCGATCGGCGCGTTCCACGCGTTCGTGCCCGACGGGGGCGTCCGGCTCTACGGCTTCGAGGCCGGCGGCGACGGTGTCGAGACCGGCCGCCACGCCGCGAGCATCACCGGCGGTGCGACCGGCGTGTTGCACGGTGCCCGCACGTACCTGCTCCAGGACGAGGACGGCCAGACCGTCGAGTCGCACTCGATCTCGGCCGGCCTCGACTACCCGGCCGTCGGCCCCGAGCACGCCTACCTGCACGACACCGGCCGGGCGACCTACGAGCCCGTGACCGACGCCGAGGCGATGGACGCGTTCAAGCTGCTCTGCCGGCTCGAGGGCATCATCCCGGCGATCGAGAGCGCGCACGCGGTCGCGGGCGGGCTGCGGGTGATCCCGAAGCTCGCCGCCGAGCTCGGCCGCGAGCCGCTCGTCGTCATCTGCCTCTCCGGCCGGGGCGACAAGGACATGGACACCGCGCGCGAATGGTTCAGCGTATGAGCGTAAGGACGGCGTTCGAGAAGGCCCGCGCCGAGGGCCGCAGCGCGCTGGTCGGCTACCTGCCCGCCGGGTTCCCGACGGTCGACGGTGCGATCGACGCGATCAAGGCGATGATCGACAACGGCGTGGACATTGTCGAGGTCGGCCTGCCGTATTCCGACCCGGTGATGGACGGCCCCGTGATCCAGCGGGCCACCGAGGCCGCGCTGCGCGGCGGGTTCCGCGTCGCCGACGGGCTGCGCACCGTCGAGGCGGTCGCCGCGACCGGTGCGCCGATCCTCACCATGACCTACTGGAACCCGGTCGAGCGCTACGGCGTCGACCGCTTCGCCCGCGACCTGGCCGCGGCCGGTGGTGCCGGGCTGATCACCCCGGATCTCATCCCCGACGAGGCCGGGCCGTGGCTCGCGGCCTCCGACGCGCACGACCTCGACCGCGTGTTCCTGGTCTCGCCGTCCTCGACCGACGCGCGCATCGCCATGACCACCGCTAGCTGCCGCGGCTTCGTCTACGCCACCAGCGTCATGGGCGTCACCGGTGCGCGCAGCCGCACCAGCAGCGCCGCGCCCGCCCTCGTCGAGCGCGTCCGCCGGGTCTCCGACCAGCCGGTCGCCGTCGGGTTGGGCGTCTCCACCGGCGACCAGGCCGCCGAGGTCGGCGCCTTCGCCGACGGCGTCATCGTCGGCAGCGCGCTGGTCCGGTGCCTCCTGGACGCGCCGACGCGGGCCGACGGCATCGCGGCGGTGGCTGCACTCAGCGCCGACCTCGCCGAAGGTGTGCGCCGCCGCTGAGTCACCCCGTCGCGGCGGCCTCGTTGAGTCCCCGTGCGGCGTTTTTCCCATTTGGTACTTCCGGTGCTCCTCGTCGGCATCGTCCCGCAGGCGGCGGCACCACCGGCGCCGTCGCCCGTGGGATCGGTGCGGACGGCCACGGCCGACGCGAGCTGGCGGCAGGACGGCGGCGACCCCGGACGGTCGGGCCACCAGCCGGTCACCCGTGACCTCGACGCCGCCGCGGCCACCCGTCTCGAGCGGCGGTGGACCGCGCCGGCGACCCGGGCGGACGAGCAGATCGGCGGTGCGGTCGTCGTCGACGGAACCCTGTTCCGCTCCTCCGGCGGCCCCACCGGCCAGATCCGCCGCTACGACGCGATCACCGGGCATGACCTCGGCGCGATCGTCGACGTCCCGGGGCGGCGCTTCGGCCAGCTCGCCGTCGTCGACGGGACGGTGATCGTCGAGTCGGCGGACATCGTACCGTTCGACGCCCCGGGGTACGGCGCAGTGCCCGCCGGGCGCCACCTCAGCGCGTACACCTCGAGCGGAGAGACCCGCTGGGAACTCGTCCTCGCCGACGCGGTGTCCGGCGGTTTCACGATCGGCGGCGGCCTCGTCGTGCGCAGCGCGGGGGCGACGCTGAGCGCCCACCGCCTGACCGACGGTGTCCAGGTCTGGACCGCGCCGCTCGGCGGCGAGCCCGGCTACCACCCGCCGGTCCTCGACGGCGGCCTGGTCCTCCAGGCCGTCGAGGACGGCCCGGCGCTGCTCGCCTTCGACGTGGCCACCGGCGCGCTCGCCTGGCAGCGGACGACCGGCGGGGCGGAGCTCGTCGCGCGGTCCGGCACCGTGTACACCCTCGGGCCGGCGGGCGTCTGCGCCTACTCCGTCACCGACGGTACGCAGCGCTGGTGCGATACGACCACGGTGGAGCGCCCGTCCCGCGCCACCGTGTCCGACGAGGCGCTCTTCGTGGTCGGCGGCACGGGGGACCTGGCCGCGTTCGGGGTCGCCGACGGCACCGTCCGGTGGCGGTCCGGCTACGGGCTCGGGTGGGAGACCAGCACGAGCTACTGGGCGCCGGTGAACGGCGGCGGCGTCGTGTACCTCATGGCGTACCACTTCGATGTCCGCGACGGCGATCCGCGGCACCGCACCGAGCTCGTCGCCGCCGACACGCGCACCGGCGCGCTCGTGACGCGGCTCGACCTGGACTTCAGCGCTCTGCACGGCGCCGAGCCGCTGCTGCTCTCCGGCGACCACGTCTACTTCGCCGCGCTGGAGCGCCTGTTCGCCCTCGCGCCAGACCCGCGTTGATCTTGCAGTTGTGGTGCCGCGACACTCCCTGGATGTCCGGGTTCGTCGGCACCACAACTGCAAGATCAACGCGCTTTTTAGGCGGCGTCGGCGACCTCGGGTTCCTTGTCGCGTTCGATCTGGCGGATCATGCCGGTCCGGCCGGCCGAAGCGTCCGCGATCGCGGTCCGCGTCGTGGCGGTCAGCGGCTGGGGCAGCGCGTCCGGGTCGTGCCACGCCAGGCGGCTGATCCGGCCGGGTGCGTTGAGCGCCGGACCGCCGCCGTCCAGGCGGCCGCGGAACACGTGGACGAACAGGTCGGGCGTCGCCTCGCCGCAGCCATCGCCGGTCACCTGGTACATCCCGATGATCTCGACGATCTCGGTCTCCATGCCGGTCTCCTCGCGGATGTCGCGGATGACCGCGTGCACCGGGCTCTCCGCCGCCCGGACCCTGCCGCCGGGCAGGCCCCACAACCGGTGGCCGCCGGCCTGCTGGCACAACAACACGCGGCCGGCCGCGTCCTCGATGACCGCGGCGACCGCTGACGTCACCTTGCTGCCGTTACTCAACTCTGAGTAGCTCATAACCGCACTCTAGGCTTCTGTGCGGACCGTCGCGAGAGCTTCGCTTTTGGTGATCTGGGCCGGTCAGGAGGCCGGCGGAATGGCACCCTCCGGCGAAGATCGGTCCAAATCGGGGAGGGCTGGGCATCACGTCCGGCCGGAACGGCGGTAGCGTGTGCACCCGTGGATGCTGCCCTTCTCCCGCTGGCCGAGATTCCCAGCCCGACCCGTGGTGTCTGGGACATCGGTCCGATCCCCTTGCGCGCCTATGCGCTGTGCATCGTGCTCGGCATCATCGCCGCGTGCTTCATCGCCGATCGCCGCATGCGCTCGCGCGGCGCGCCACCGTGGGTGGTCCTCGACATCGCCGTCTGGGCGGTGCCGGCCGGCATCATCGGCGCCCGGCTCTATCACGTGATCACCTCCCCGGACGCGTATTTCGGTGAGGGTGGATCGCTGATCCGGGCGTTCAAGATCTGGGAGGGTGGTCTCGGCATCTGGGGCGGCATCGCCGGTGGTGCCCTCGGCGCCTACTTCGCGTGCCGGCGCCTCAACCTGCCGTTCGCGATGGCGGCCGACACCCTCGCCGTCGGCCTGCCCGTCGCGCAGGCGATCGGCCGCTGGGGCAACTGGTTCAACAACGAGCTCTACGGCAAGGAGACCAGCCTGCCGTGGGGCCTCGAGGTCTACAACTGGGACGCCCGTGCCGGCCAGGCGCAGGAGGTGGCCGGCGAGCCGATCGTCCTGGGCGTCTTCCACCCGACGTTCCTCTACGAGTCGCTGTGGTGCCTCGGCGTCGCGCTCGCCGTGTGGCTGCTCGACCGCAAGTACCGGTTCGGGCGAGGCCGGGCCTTCGCGCTCTACGTCATGCTCTACACCGTCGGCCGCTTCTGGGTCGAACTGCTGCGGATCGACGACGCGCAGCACATCCTGGGCATGCGCCTCAACAACTGGACGTCGATCATCGTGTTCGCCGCCGCGCTCGTGTACTTCCTGCGCGTCCAGGGCCCGCAGGAGCGGGTGACGTACGACGAGCAGGGCCGCATCACGGTCGTCACCCCGGATGAGGCCCCGCCGGCCGACGAGACCGCCGCGACCGAGGAGCCGGCCGCCGCCCCGGAGGAGAAGCCGGAGGAGGCGCCCGAGGAGAAGAAGACGGAAGAGGACTCGCCGAGCGCCAGCGGTAAGGCCTGATGCGGACCGCAGTCGTGGTGGGCGCCGGCATCGCCGGGCTCGCCACGGCCGGTGCCCTCGCCCGGACCGGCTGGAAGGTCACCCTGCTCGAGCGCGACGACCGGCTCCGCGCGAGCCGTGCCGCGCTCGTGCTGTGGCCCAACGGGGTGCGTGCCCTGCGCGCCCTCGGCCTCGCCGGTGGTCTCGACAGCATCTCCACACCGATCCCGCCGGCCGGCATCCGCCGCCCCGACGGCCAGTGGCTGGTGCGGCCGGGCGCCGCCGGCCTCGAGTCGCCGCCGGTGGTCGTGCACGGCGAGGACCTGCACGACGCGTTCATCGCCGGCCTCGGCGACCAGGTCGACGTCCGCGGCGGTGTCGAGGTGCAGAGCGCCCGCGTCACCCGGGAGCGCCCCGCGGTCGGCGACGGCCGGGTCACCTTCGAGGCCGACCTGGTGGTCGCCGCGGACGGCGCCGACAGCGCGGTCCGCCGCCGCCTCCTCACCGCCACGACCTTCGCCAGCGCCGGGTTCGCCGCCTGGCGTGCGGTCATCCCGTGGTATCGCGCGCCGCAGCTTCCGCCCGACCTGCCGCCGCACGGCGAGACCCTCGGCACCGGCCACCGGTTCGTCTACACGTCGCTGGGCGAGCAGGGCGGCTCCACCCGGGGCGGGATCTCGTGGGTCGCGACCGTGCCCGGCGCGCTGCGGCCCGAGCCGACGGCGGGGCAACTCGCCCTCCTGCGGCGCTGGTTCGCCGGCTGGCACGCACCCGTGCCGCAGTTGCTCGCCGTGACCGAGCCCGACGACCTCGTGCAGGAGCCGGTGGGGGAGCTGGCGCCGCTGCCGGAGACGTTCGGCGTGCCGGCCGGACCGGGCGGCTACGCCCTCGTCGGCGACGCCGCTCACGCCATGCCGCACCACCTCGCGCAGGGCGCCTGCCTGGCCCTCGAGGACGTGGCGACCCTCCAGGCGGTGCTCGTCAACGGCCCGCTCGGTCCGGCGCTCCAGGAGTACAACCGGCGGCGCCGGGGCCGGGTGTCCCGCATGCTGGTCCTGTCGCGCAAGGCCGGCGCGGCGCTCCAGCCGAAGAGCCGCCTGGCCGGTCTCGGCCGGGCCAGGTCCGGCGTCTTCGACAAGGCCGCCGCCGCGGCGACGGAGTGGGCCGGCCCTACCGGGTGAGGACGCCGTGCTCCACGCAGGCCGCGGACCAGCCCCTCGGCAGCACCTGCACCTTCATCCGGCGGCGGCACCGCGGGCAGAACCGCGGCGGCTCCAGGGTGCGGGCGGCCGCGCACGCCGTGTGGGAGCCGCCCTCCAGCGGCTCTCCGCACCGGTCGCAGTAGACGGCGCTCACAGCGTCGCCGACAGCGCCTTGACCGGCATGCTCAGCTCGTCGAGCAGCGCCAGGTCCGCCGACGGGGAGCGGCCGAGCGTCGTGAGGTAGTTGCCGACGATCACGGCGTTGACCCCGCCGAGCAGGCCGTCGCGCGTGCCGAGGTCCCCGAGCGTGATCTCGCGCCCGCCCGCGTATCGCAGCAGCGTCTTCGGCAGCGCCAGCCGGAACGCGGCGATCGCCCGCAGCGCGTCCTTCGGGTCGAGCACCGGCTGCTCGGCCAGCGGGGTGCCGGGCCGCGGATTGAGGAAGTTGAGCGGCACCTCGTGCGGGTCGAGCCGCTGCAACTGGACGGCGAACTCGGCGCGCTGCTCGACGGTCTCGCCCAGGCCCAGGATGCCGCCGCAGCAGACCTCCATGCCGGCGTCGCGCACCATGCGCAGTGTCTCCCACCGCTCCTCCCACGAGTGCGTCGTGACGACCTGCGGGAAGTAGGAGCGGGCGGTCTCGAGATTGTGGTTGTACCGGTGGATCCCCAACGCCGATAGCTGGTCGACCTGCTCCTGGGTGAGCATGCCCAGCGATGCGGCGATGTTGATGTCCACGGCCTCGCGGATCGCGGCGACCCCGTCGGCGAGCTGCGCCATGAGCCGCTGGTCCGGGCCCCGGACGGCGGCCACGATGCAGAACTCGGTGGCCCCGGTCGCGGCGGTCTGCTTCGCCGCCTCCACGAGCGACGGGATGTCGAGCCACACCGCGCGGACCGGGGAGGTGAACAGCCCGGACTGCGAGCAGAAGTGGCAGTCCTCGGGGCAGCCGCCGGTCTTGAGCGACACGATGCCCTCGACCTCGACCTCCGGGCCGCACCAGCGCATGCGCACGTCGTGCGCGACGGCGAGATGGTCGGGCAGCTCCTCGTCGGCGCAGCGCAGGACCGCGAGCACGCCCTCTTCGTCGAGCCCTACGCCGGTGTCCAGGACCGCCTTGGCAGCATCAAGCATAGTCGTACCTTACGAAGCGTTCAGGTCGCCTGTCCGGCCGCGGGAGGGTCGGCTAGGTTGTGCACATCGCACAACCGGCATCGTAGAGGTTCTACAACGGCTTCGGGAGGTCACCGTGGAGTGGCTATCGGCACTCGACGACGAGGCCGCAGCGCGGCGAGCCGCGGGATTGCGCCGTGAGCTGCGGCCGCGCGGCGCCGGCGCGGACGATCCGGTGATCGATCTCGCCGGCAACGACTACCTCGGCCTCTCCCGCCACCCCGACGTGCTCGCCGCCGCCTCCCGGGCGCTCGCCGGCTTCGGCCTCGGCGCGACCGGCTCGCGGCTGGTCCGCGGCTCCACCGAGGCGCACCGGGCGCTGGAGGACGGCCTCGCGAGCCTGCTGGGGGCGCAGGCCGCGCTGGTGTACTCCTCCGGATACCTCGCCAACCTGGGCGCCGTCCGGGCGCTCGTGCGCGGCGGCACGCTGATCGTGTCGGACGCGCACAACCACGCGTCCATCGTGGACGGTTGCCGGCTCGCCTGTGCCGGGGCGGCCGCGCGCGCAGGGGCCGCCACCGTCATCGCGCCGCACGCCGACCCCGACGCCGTCCGCGGGATCCTCGCCGCCCACCCCGGCCGCCCGGCCGTCGTCGTCACCGAGAGCGTCTTCTCCGTCGACGGCGACCTGGCACCGCTCGCCGAGCTCTACGAGGTGACCCGTGCGCACGGCGCGCTGCTCCTCGTCGACGACGCGCACGGGCTCGGTGTCCTCGGCCCGCGCGGCGCCGGCGGGGTCGCCGCCGCCGGCCTGTCCGGCCGGCCCGACGTCGTGGTCACCGCCACGCTGTCGAAGTCGCTCGGCGCCGCCGGCGGGGTCGTCGCCGGCCCGCGCCAGCTACACCGCCAGCTCGTCGACACCGGCCGGACCTTCATCTACGACACCGCCCTCCCGCCCGCCGTCGCCGCCGGCGCGCTCGCCGCGCTCGGCCTGCTGGCCGACGGCGACGCGCTGCGTGCCGAGCTGCGGGCCCGGGCCGAACGGATTGTGTCGCGGCTGCGTGCCGAAGGGCTCGAGGTGTCCGCACCCGACGGCGGCGTCGTCTCGGTCGCCGCGCCGAGCGCCGACGAGGCGTTCGCCTGGGCGGCCGCGTGCCGCGAGCGGGGCGTGGCGGTAGGCTGCTTCCGCCCACCGTCCACACCGGACGGTCGGTCGCGGCTGCGGCTCACGATCAACGTCGGGGTGCCGGCCGGCGCGTTCGACGACGCGCTGGACATCATCGTCAAGGAGCGCCCGTGACACCGATTCGGAGCGAAGCGGAGGACACATGACGGACCTGTTCGAGAACGCGGACGTCATCGACGTGCCGGTCACCGGACCCATCGTCGTCACGGGCACCGACACCGGTGTCGGCAAGACGATCGTCACCGCGGCCATCGCCGCCGCGGCGACCGCCGCCGGCCACCGTGTCGCCGTCGTCAAACCGGCGCAGGCCGGCACCGCCGAGGGTGACGAGCCCGACGCCGTGACCGTCGCCCGGCTGGCCGAGCCGGCCACGGTGCGCACGCTCGCCAGCTTCCCCGACCCGCTCGCCCCGCTCGCCGCCGCCCGGGTGGCGGGGGAGGACCCGCTGACCGCGGTCATGGCCCAGTTGGCGCTGCGCACGATCGACGAACACCACGACGTGATGTTGATCGAGGGGGCGGGTGGTCTGCTCGTACCGCTGGGTGAGGGCGGCTGGACCGTCCTCGACCTCGCGGCGGCCCTCGGCGCCACGGTGGTGGTGGTCGCCCGAGCCGGGCTGGGCACGCTGAACCACACGGCGCTCACCCTGGAGGCGCTGGCCCGCCGGGACCTTCCCGCGCTGGTCGTCTTCGGCGCGTGGCCGGCCGAGCCGGAACTGGTCCACCGCACCAACCTGCACGACCTCCCCGGCGACCTGGCCGGCGCGGTGCCCGACGGGGCCGGCGCCCTGGCCCCGCCGCTGTTCCGCCGCGAGGCCGCGCACTGGCTCGCCCCGCGGCTGCACGGCCGCTTCGACCCGGTGGCGTTCCGCTCGCACAGCAAGTGAGTCCGGTCCACGCTTCGGGACGGCGCATTGCGATGTCGCTACGAGGGACCGCAGAAATCGATGGAACGGGGTACGGTCGCGCGATGGACGACAGCCGGGCCGACACCCCGCCGGAGATCACCCCTGACGCCGAGGCCGACCACCGTCGCCTGCGCGCCCGCAAACGGCTCAACGACGCCTCCGCCCGCGTCAACGCGGAGTCCCGCATGGAGTCGCGGGAGCAGGTCCGCGAGATCATGGGCTGGGCATGACCGGGCCGGCGGTGGGGCTGGTGCTCGACGCGTCCGCGATCCTGGCGTACACGCAGGGAAAGGCGGACGTCGACGAGCTCGTCGCGACCGTCGTCGCGGACGGCGGCAAGGTCCTCGTGCCGGCGGTCGCGCTGGCCGAGACGCGCAGTGAGCTCGCCTACAGCGAGGAGCTGCGCCGCCTCGACGAGCTGCTGGGCGAGGCGCGGGTGACCGTGCTGTCCCTCGACGGCGCCGACGCGGCCGGCCTGGGCCGGCTCGCGGCGCGCCTCAACGGCAGCATCGGCCTCGCACACGCGGTGGCCGAGGCCCAGCGCCACGAGGCGAGGCTGCTGACGGCCCACGGCGGCACGGTGCGCAGGAACATCGGCGAGCTCGACGGCATCGTCGACCTGTGACCCGCCGCGTCGGTGCGGCGCTCAGCGCGGCAACGGCGCCGGGACGGTCGCGGGCAGGGTGAGGCGGAACGAGGCGTCGCCGACCCGCACGTCGCCGCCGCACACGCCGGCCACCGCCCGCGCGACCCGCAGATCCGCCGGCCGGTGCTCGTCACCGCCGAGCCACCGGTTCCCGGCCACCGCATGCTGCTCCTCGCCGGGCCGGCGTGGGACGGTCGGCAGCTCGCGGTGGTCCTCGCCCGGGCGGCGGGGCACCACCGGCAGGTCGCGTGCCCCCTCGCTCTGCCGGTGGCGCGGGGCGGTGGTCAGTTCGCCGCGCGGGACGGTGCGGGCCGCGATCGTCGGCAGCGGGTCGCGGCGCAGGGCGATCTCGATGTGCGCGTGGGGCGGCGCGGCCGTGACCAGCCAGAGGACGAGCTGTCCGACCAGGTGCCGGCAGACCGTCTCGTCGACGGCGACCGGCACGGCCTCCGGCGCGTCGGCGTGGACACTCACGGCGCCCGCGACCGCCACCCGGCGGGCCAGGTCGACCACGTCGCGGAGCACCGCCACGAGATCCGTGGCGTCGGCCCGCGGCGCGGCGGTGCCGGCGGCGGCGAGTGGCAGGACGACGCTGTCGACGTACCGCTCAAGTCGCATCGCGTTCCGGTCGATCGCGTCGAGACACGCCACGCCCTCGCTCGACAGGTCGCCGGGCTGGTCGTCGCGCAACAGGCGCGTGCAGGCCAGGATCGAGGTCAGCGGCGTGTGCAGCTCGTGCCGCATCCTGGCGGCGAGATCATCACCGGTGGCGAACAAGAGCCGGGTCCTTTCGATCCTGTCTGTTCGCTAACCGCCTTCACGAACCCGAAGGTGTGCCGGGTCACCCGATCGGGAGCAGGTGCCGTGCCGCGCGCGGGGTGTGCCGGACCGGCTGGTGCAGCACCGCCCGGCGCAGGTCCGCCTGCACCGCCGTGGGCTCGGCCGCCGCGTCGATCACGGTGAACCGGGTGGCCTCGGGCAACGCGCGGTATGCCGCATCGCACGCCGCCAGATAGTCGAGCTCCTCGTGGTCCTTGCCGCGCGCGTCGACCCGCGCCTGGGCCACCTGGGGCGGCACGGCCAGGAAGCAGACGAGATCCGGCCGGGGGAACACCGAGAACAGCACCCTCGCCCAGCGCTGGCGCCCGCCGCGCACGGTGATGCTCGTGTACTGACAGTAGGCATACCGGTCCATCACCGCGACCGTGCCGGTGAGCCGGGAGATGAGCAGTGCCCGGGCGATGACCAGCCACCGCAGCAGCGTCTCGACGACCAGGAAGAGCCGCACGCCGAGCAGGTCCTCGGCGTCATGGCGGCCCAGCCGCTGCGCCACCCGGCCGAAGAAGACCCGGCCGGCCGCGTTGCGGTGGTACCGCGCCGGGGTCCCCGTCACGGCCAGCCAGTCGGCGAGCCACCGTGCCTGGGTGCTCTTGCCGGCGCCGTCGATACCAATCAGTGCCACTGTGCGGATCACCCACCCAACGATAAGCCGCGTCACGTGAAGCGCGTGTGAACAGTGACGCCGATCCCTCGGCCGGGAGTGCGCGGCCCGGTGGTCAGGGGAGGACGACGACGCTGGTGCCGGGCGGGATCTGCGCCAGCAGGACCTGCTGCGCGGGCGGGGGCATGCGGACGCAGCCGTTGGAGCTGCGGATGCCGAACTCGTTGCGGTGCCAGGCGTGGATGCCGGTGTGAGCGTCCGCCAGGCCCGCCGCCACGGCCTCCTTGTCGTCGGGCACCGCGCCGAGGGCCAGCACGTCGAGGCCGGCATAGACCTTGCTCGGCAGGGCCGACCGGGCGATCACGAACGTACGGCCGAGCGGGGTCGGGGTGCGGTCGGTGCCGATCGCGACCGTCCAGGTCTGCTGCGGGGCGCCGTCGCGGAGCCAGGTCAGCGTGAACGCGCCGCGGCGCACGACGAGCTGGTCGCGCAGGGGGCGGGTGGCCCAGTTGCCGGCGGGGAGCCAGCCGATGCTGCGGTTGATCGAGGGCAGGAGGACCGCGACCCAGCCATTGCGCCGTGCCACGATCGGCATGACCAGGTCGACGCCGCTGATATGCGGGGTCAGGTAGGCCCGCGCCTGCCCGCCGGGCGCGTCGTAGACCGGGCTCTTGGCCGTGAGCTGCAGGCCCTCGGTGAGCTGGGCCGTCGAGGACTGCTCGGGATCGGCCGGGAAGCCGGTCGCGGCCTTGGTGTACGTGATCGTCGGTAGCCCGGTGGCCGCGGGCGCGGCGGGCGGGGCGGACTCCCCGGCGGCGGGTGCCGACGGCGAGGCTGCCTCGGACCCGGCCGGCGCCGACGGGGCGGCCTGCGGCTTGGCGGCGGGCTTCGACCCGCAGGCGGTCAGCGAGGCCGCGAGCGCGGCGAGGACGACGGCGCGGCGGACAAGCATGCGCCCACCGTAGCGGGGCCCGGTCGCGGTCCGCTGTCCGGCGTCCGGACCATGGGCGAGCACGGAGCGGACGAGGCGACAGTGGATCGGGCGGACGAGGCGAGCGCGTCCGCCAGCAGGTCGAGCGCCACCGGCAGGTCGTCGGCCGTGATGGCGCCGGGCCGCAGCCGGCCGTCGAGGATCGCGTCGCGCACCTGGCGGTAGACGCGGTCGGTGCGGCTCAGCGGGAACGGTCGTCCACGATGTGCATGGCGGCCTCCTCGGCCGAGGCGGCGCCGCCGTCGATGCCCACGTCCGAGCCGATCTCGTCCTTCTCCTCGTCGCCGCCGTAGCCCTCGTCGGGCGCCACGAGCCGGCCGGCACGCCGGTCGCCGACCTGGTCGGCGTCGAAGAACTCGCCGGACTCGGTGGTGGCCTCGTACTCGTCGAGGTCGAGCCGGCTGGCCGGGTCGGGCTCCTCCTGGGCGATCCGCTGGTCCAGCGACTCGCCCCGCTGAGCCTCCGCCTGCGTGACACCGAACGTGTTGAGACCACGCGGCTTCTCCGGCGGCGAGTAGCCCTCGTCGAGGGAGTCCTCGAGCCCGCGGTCGGACAGCGTGTCCTGGGCGGATAGCTGACCCTCGTCGTGCGGATCCGGGTCCCAGCTTTCGGTCTCGTGCGTCATGCGCGTCTCCTCGGTGCTCGATTGGGGCGCTGCCGTCCTCTATACCCCGGTAGCGCCCGGACCGAGCCTAGAACACACCGATTCGCGGGACCGCTTGTGCGCGGTGGCGAGGTCGGCGTACCGCGACGGAGCGGGGTGGTCCGGTGCGTTGTCGTGGAGTGTTTCGGTCGGACAGCCACAAGCCGCGAGTTGAGCCGGCGGGCGCTTGCCGCCCCGAACAAGACCGACAATTCGGGCGCGGGGCTCGGGGATGTCGCCGCCGGGGTGTGCTGCCTGGCGCGCGTTCCGCCGCAACCCGCCGCCAGGCCACTCGACCCCATGATCATGGGAAAGATGTGGCTGCCCCGATAGCCAGCTCTTTCCCATGATCATGGGGTCATGGAGTCGCCGGCCCGGAACGTCGCCGCCCCGGTCCAGCGGCGACCGTGAGCGGCAGACGCCGCCCGCACGACTGCGCGTCACCGTCCGGTAGTGCAACGCCGGGTGGACGGCGACCGCACGGCCTCACTGTGCGTCACCGTTCCGTAGTGCAACGCCGGGGCGGGCGATCGCGCGGCTCGGCTGTCGCGGCCTTGCGTCCAGGCGGCCGAAACGCTCCGGGATCGGGCCGGGGCGCGAGTCATCCCCGAGTGAAAGCGCACCGACAACTTTTGTTGTCTTGACAAGATTGGTTGTCGGTACGTAGCGTAAGGGCATGTTCGAGGTGGGAGTCATCGAAGAGGCCGGGGCGGCGGAGGTCGCGCTCGACCCGATCCGGGCGCGGCTGCTGGCGTTGCTGGCGGAGCCGCACTCGGCGACGAGCCTCGCGGCGATCGTCGGTCTGCCTCGGCAGAAGGTGAACTACCACCTGAAGACCCTCGAGTCGCACGGCCTCGTCGAGCTGGTCGAGGAGCGGCGCAAGGGCAACGTCACCGAGCGGGTGCTGCGGGCGACCGCCGCGTCGTTCGTGATCTCGCCCGCCGCGCTCGCCGCCGTCCAGCCCGATCCCAGCCGCTCACCCGACAGGCTGTCCGCGCGCTGGCTGCTCGCCGTCGCCGCGCGGCTCGTCAAGGAGGTCGGCCAGCTCATCACCGGCGCCGCCCGCGCCGGCAAGCCGGTCGCCACGTTCACGCTCGACGGGACGGTGCGGTTCGCCTCCGCCGCGGACCGGGCCGCCTTCGCCGGGGAACTGACCGCGGCCGTCACCGCGCTGGTGAGCCGCTACCACGACGAGAACGCCCCCGGCGGACGCGACCACCGGGTCATCGTCGCCATCCATCCGAGCATCAAGCCCCAAGCCGACCAGACCCAGACCGAGATCGAGACCAGGGAGTCCTGAGATGACCGCGCACGAGCCGTCCACCGACCAGCCGACGCCTTCGACGCCCGGCCACCCGTTCGAGCTGACCCACGACATCACCCTCGCGGCCACCCCGGACCAGGTCTGGGACGCCATCGCCACCGGCCCCGGCATCGACTCCTGGTTCATGGGCCGCAACGAGGTCGAGCCGCGCGAGGGCGGCACGGCCAGCATGACGATGTTCGGCAACACCGAGGGTGCCACGATCACCGCCTGGGAGCCGGGCCGGCGCTTCGCCTACCGCGGCACGCCCGGCGAGGACGGCGCTTACATGGCGTTCGAGTACCTCATCGAGGGCCGTGACGGCGGCTCCACCGCGCTGCGCCTCGTGCACAGCGGCATCCTGACCGGCGACTGGGAGTCCGAGTACGACGCGCTGAAGAACGGCAACCCGCTCTACCTGCGGTCCCTGGCGCAGTACGTGGAGCACTTCCCCGGCCGCATCGCCGTGCCGGTCACGGTGTTCGGCGGGCAGTTGCCCGACCAGGAGACCGTCTGGGCGAAGCTCACCCCCGCCCTCGGGCTGTCCGAGCCCGTCAGCGAGGGCGACAAGGTGCACTTCACCCTCGACGGTGAGCGGATCGAAGGCGTGGTCGACACGATGCTGGAGCCGAGCTTCCTCGGCGTGCGCACCGACGACGCGCTGCTGCGGTTCGTCGGCCGTGGCGGGGTCGTCGTGACCGGCCACCACGTCTTCGCCGAGGCCGACCCGGCCAAGGCCGAGCAGACCTGGAGCGAGTGGCTCGCGAAGGCCATGGCCTGAGCCGCCACCGGCAAGCGGCCACCGCCACGACGACAGTCGCCGGCTCGACAGCCCGGGAGCACCACCAGGGGCCGGCCCGTGACGCCGCGCGGGCCGGCCTTTCCTGTGACCACCGAAGACACATGAGGAGCGCAGCGAGATGTACACCGCCGACCATGCCGTCACCCGCGAGTTCGCCGCCGCCGTGGACCTCGTGCACCTGGCGGCCGTCGAGAACGGAGCGGACCGATGAGAACGAACCCCTGGATCGGCCTGGCGGTGCTCGCCCTGCCGACGATGCTGCTCTCCCTCGACGTCTCCGTCCTCTACCTCGCCCTCCCAAAGCTCAGCACCGACCTGCACGCCGACGGCACCCAGCAGCTCTGGATCCTCGACATCTACTCGTTCATGCTCGCCGGGTTCCTCGTCACCATGGGCGCGCTCGGCGACCGGATCGGCCGCCGGCGGCTGCTGCTCATCGGCGCCGCGGTGTTCGGCGTCACGTCGGTCGCCGCCGCCTACGCACCCAGCGCCGAGTTGCTGATCGCCGCCCGCGCCCTGCTGGGCATCGCCGGCGCCACGCTGATGCCGTCCACGATGGCCCTCATCCGCAACATGTTCCCCGACCCGAAGCGGATGGGCCTGGCGATCGGCGCCTGGTTTAGCTGCTTCATGGGCGGTTTGACGCTCGGCCCGCTCGTCGGTGGCCTGCTGCTCGAACACTTCTGGTGGGGCTCGGCGTTCCTGCTGGGCGTACCGTTGATGCTCCTGCTGCTCGGCACCGGGCCGTTCCTGCTGCCGGAGTACCGGCCCGAGCGGCCCGAGCACCGGATGGACCTCGCCAGCGTGGCGCTGTCGCTCGCCGCGATCCTGCCGGTCATCTACGGCCTCAAGTCGCTGGCCCGGGACGGCTGGCACACCGCACCGCTCGTCGCGCTCGCCGCCGGGATCGCGGTCGGCGTGGTGTTCGTCCGGCGGCAGCGCGTCCTGCCCGACCCGCTGCTCGACCTGCGCCTGTTCGGCAACCGGGTCTTCAGCACCGCCGTGGGTATCATGCTCCTCGGCGGGGTCGTGATGGCCGGGTTGTCGCTGGTCTCCAGCCTGTACCTCCAGAACGTCGCCGGGCTGTCGCCGCTGGAGACCGGTGTGCGGCTGGTCCCGCAGAACGTCGCGATGGTCCTCGGCTCGATGGCCGCGCCGGCCCTGGCCCGCAAGCTGCCGGCGGCCGTGGTCGCCGCGTTCGGGCTCGCCGTCTCCGGCATCGGCCTGGCGGTCGTCACGCAGGTCGGCGTCGCCGACGTGCCGCTGCTGATCGTCGGGCTGGTGCTCGCCGCGGCGGGGATCTCGTTCCCGATGCCGCTCACCATGAACCTGATGCTTGCCGCCGCACCACCGGAGCGGGCCGGCTCGGTCGCGTCGATCTCGGAGACCAGCGGCGAGTTCGGGGTCGGGGTGGGGGTCGCGACGCTCGGCAGCCTCGCCACCCTGGTGTACCGCTCGGTGCTCGACCTGCCGGCCGGCGCGCCCGAGGCGGCGAAGAGCGGCCTGACCGCGGCCCTCGCGGTCGCCGGTGAGTCGCCCGGCCTGCTCGGGGCGGCCCGGAGCGCCTTCACCAGCGGGCTCAACGCGGTCGGCGTCGTCGGAACCGTCATCTTCATCGGCCTGTCCCTGGCCGCCGCGATCGCGCTGCGACCGAAGCCGGAGGCCGCGCCGGGACCGGAGCCGGAGGCCGCGACCGGGGACAGGGCGCCGATGAACGCCTGAGACACGCAGGACCGCCGCGCCTCCCGCCGGGCACCCCGGCGGGAGGCGTAGCGTCAGCCGTATGCCCGCAGCGCAATCCCTTGAAGACCTGGCCTACGCCGCCTACCTGCGAGAGCACGGCGAACCGCTCGAACCGGACGGCAACTACACCGAGGTACACCTCTCGGACGTGGAGCTCGAGGACGTCCACGCCGGCCACGCCACGTTCATCGAGTCGGCGTTCACCGGTGTTGTCCTCGGCGGAGGCTCGCTGGAGCGCAGCCGGTTCAGCGACGTCTGGATCAGCCGCAACCGCTGGGTCGGCCTGCGGTGCGCCGAGGCCGAGTGGCTCGACGTCACCGTGCTGGACAGCTCGCTCGCCGGGATCGAGGCCTACGGCTCGCGGCTGCGCCGGGTGATCTTCCAGCGGTGCAAGATCGACACTCTGAACCTGCGCGGCGCGACGGTCGCCGACGTCGAGTTCGACGGCTGCGACCTCACCGAACTCGACTGCGGCGGCGCCACGCTCACCAACGTCACCTTCGCCGGTTCGGCCGTCCGCCGGGCCCGGTTCGCCGGCGCCAAGCTGAAGAAGGTCGACTTCCGCGGCGCGCGGGAGCTCGACGTCGCCGACGGTGCCGACTCCCTGCGCGGCGCGATCGTCGACGACCGCCAGCTCCTCGAACTGGCCCCGGTGCTGGCCGCCGCACTCGGCATCGAGGTCAGGTAGCGCCGAGGAGCCAGGTTCGCCCGAAATCTCATCCCGGCGACGGCAGACCCGGCGCGTCGATCGCCCCTTCGTCGTCGAGGTGCGGCACCGCCAGGCCGGTTGCCGGTCGAGGCGGCGCTTCGGGAAGATCCGACCGGGTGTCCCGAAAAGCTCATCGCAGCAGGCGCAGCGCCGTGCGGATCGGAAACCGCTCGACGGTGCCCTCGAACGAGGTCTCACCCCGGCAGAACCGCTCGAACATCCGCCACCCCGGCGGTGTGCGCAGCATCGCGTGGAACAGGCCCGGCCGGCGGGAGAACGTGTCGAGCAGCCGGCGCCCGGCCCGCATCTCCGGGACGAGCTGCGCCTCGACCGCCCGGACGTAGCCGTCGAGATCGCCTGTCGCGGCCGCCGCGCCGGCCAGCGCACCCGACCGCACCGCGAAGCTGATCCCCTCCCGGGTCCAGGGCTCCAGGAGCCCGCCCGCGTCACCGGCGACGATGACGTTGCCGGCGCGCAGCGGCGACGTCTCGGTCCGGCACCGGGTCAGGTGCCCGGAGTCGTGGATCGGCTCGATGCCGGTGAGCCCCAGCCGGTCGACGAACGCGCGCAGATACGCCTTGGTCCGCTCGCCGTCGCCCCGGGCGGAGATGACCCCGACGGTCAGCACGTCACCCTTCGGGAACACCCACGCGTACGACCCGGGCAGCGGCCCCCAGTCGATCAGCAGGCGCCCCTGCCACTCGCGCCGCGCCGGCCCGCCCACCGGCAGTTCGACCTCCAGGCCCAGGTCCACCTGGCCGTACTCGACGCCGACGTGCCGGGACGTGATCCCCGACGAGCCGTCGGCGCCGACGACCGTGGCGGCCGTCACCTCGCCACCGCCGGCCAGGCGGACCCGGACCCCGTCGCCGGTCTGCTCGATCGCGCGGGCGGCGGTCGCCTGCCGTACCGTCGCACCCGCCTTCTCCGCGGCGAGCCGCAGCGCGTCGTCGAACTCGGGCCGGCGGACCATCGCCAGCAGCGGCGCGCGGCGCGTCGTGCGCGTGAAGCGGCGCCGCCCGTCGTGCGTGAACTCGGCCCGCTCGATGTGGTCGCTCACCGGGATCGTGATCCGGTCGTCGACCGCCGCGACGGTGCACCCGATCAGACCCCCACCGCAGGTTTTGTACCGCGGGTGCACGGCCTTCTCCAGGACCAGCGTCCGCGCACCGCGCCGTGCCGACTCGTAGGCGGCGGAGAGTCCCGCCGGCCCGCCCCCGACGACCGCCACGTCCCATTCGTTCACCGTCACGGGAGGAGACTAGTGCGCAGGTGACATTGCCCTCCTGTGACGCAGACATCAACCGTTCGGGTGACGGATCTGATTCACTTCGGTTATGTCCGCGATCGACCACCTCATCCACGCGAACGCGCGGTACGCCGAGACGTTCCCCGGACCACGGCCGCTGCGCCCGAAGCTGCGCCTGACCGTCATCACCTGCATGGACTCACGGCTCGACCTTTTCGGGGCCCTGGGCCTGGAGATCGGCGACGCCCACCTGATCCGTAACGCCGGCGGGCTGCCGACCGAGGAGGTCCTCCGCTCGCTCGCGATCAGCCAGCGCAAGCTCGGCACGCGCGAGGTGGTGCTCATCCACCACACCGAATGCGGCATGGAGGGCTTCGACGACCCGACGTTCCGCGCCGAGTTGGCGGCGGAGAGCGGCCGGGAACCGGGCTGGAGCGTGCCGGGCTTCACCGACCTGCACGAGCGCATGCGCATGTCGATCCAGACGGTGCGCGACTGCGCGTGGCTGCCGCACCGCGAGGACGTGCGCGGCTTCATCTTCGACGTGGCGACCGCGAAGATCGAAGAGGTGACGTGACGGGCGTCCGCTCCTACGTCGTCACGGGTGGCGGGCAGGGTTCCGCCGAGGGCGGCTGAGCGCGCCGACGGGGTGGTCGATGCGGCACGATCGGAGTCATGCGATACGGGGGCCGACTCAGCCGCATCGAGTTCACCGCGCTGATCGACCAGCAGGCGAACCGCATCCGCGCGAGTGCCGCAGCGCTGCCGCTGTACGGGCTCACGGGCTGGACCGGGCCGTGCCGGATCGGGGCCTGGGGCTGGGAGGACGACCGGCTCATGCACGCCGGGCTCCAGTTCGGCGAGGCTGTCGACGGCGGCGCCTGGATCGAGGTCATCACGACTGCCGGGCCGCCGATGCCGCTGCTCATCGACGTGCGGATGGCGGCGAACACGACCGGCGCGCCGGCGGAGCGCCGGGCCACGGAGCGGATGCTGCGGGCCGCGTCGAGCCCGGCGCCGGATCGGGTCGGCATCGCCGTCGACGGGGCGCCGAGGCAGTTCCACCACTGGCCCGACCACGCGCTCGGCTCGTCGCTCGGCACCGGCTGGCTGGCCGCCCTCGACGAGGTGCCGGGACTGCTGCTGCGGGTGTCCGGGCTGACCCCGGCGGAGATCAGCCTGGCCCGGGTCGGCGACCTCGAGCCGCACCTGGTCGGCACCCGCGCTCACCTGCTGGCCGGCTACGACGCCTCCGGCGCCGGCTAGGGATCAGTAGCGGTTGGCCAGCGCCTGCGCGAAGTTGACCCGCTGGATGGCCTCGGCGGCGTGCTGCGGTGAGTACACGATCTCTTGCGCGAGGTAGTGGTGCGACCCTGACTGGACCGAGACGATCAGCGGGCCCGACATGCTGCGCGTCTTCGCGGTCAGGAACAGCAGACACGGGCGAACAGCAGTGCCGGCCAGCGGGGCTGATCCGCTGGCCGGCACGCTTCGGTCGTGCGATGGTGCCGTCCTGCCGTCTTGCCGGCCGGACGGCACCACGGAGATTCAGTTAGCGGGGCCCAGCTCGCCGGCGTTGCCGTGGAACTCGGTGCCCGTGGCGAACGAGGAGTCGATCTGCTGGCGCAGGGCGTCGATCTCCGAGAACTGCGAGTCGCTGGCCGACACGCTGCCGTCGGCGGCGAAGATGCTGTCGGCGGAGGCCTCGTCGTGGCTGTAGTTGGTGAAGTCGGTCTCGGAGTAGCTGGCGCCCTGGCCGTCGGTCCACTGGACGTTGTGGCCCTGCTGGAAGTCGGTCGACTCGGCCGAGGCGCTGTCCTGCTCGTAGACGTTGAAGTCGCTGTTGTACGACGAGTCGTTGGCGTCGACCTGGTGGAGCTGGTCGAGCTCGCCGTGCTGCTGACCGGCCTCGTAGTGGCCGTAGTCCACGTCGCTGCCGCCGTCGTGGCCGGTGTCGCCGGTGTCGTAGTCGCTCATGATGGGTCCTTTCGGGGCGTTGCAGGGGTTCGGATGATGTGGTGTTCGTCCGGCCGTTGACGATCACACTACGAATTCTGCGCGGGTGCGGAATCCCGAAAATGTGCCACCGTTCTCGACCCCGGTTCGAACGCGTTGTTGAACTGGTGACGCGGAGCGTATCGCGTGGTCAACGGCCCGAGCTATCCCCGAGACGACAGCCGATCAGTCATAATTCGGGCCTTTCGCCGTGCGGGCACGGGGCCGGTCGGCGGATACCCGACAGCGGGTGTTCCTGCATTCCCGCCGAGGTCAGCGCCCCGATTCGAGCAGTTCGACCACCGGGACACGGACGCCGGTATCTCCGTCACCTACACCGGCTCCAGCAGCTTCGACTTCTGCACGATCGGCACCGACAGCGTCTTGTAGCCGACCTCCTCGAACAGTACGACCACCCGGTCCCGCTCGTAGGCCATCACCGTACCGGTGCCCCACTCGGTGTGCCGCACCTCGCTGGAGACCGGGAACGGCCGGGCGGGGTCGACCTGGGGCGCGGCCGCCTGCGTGGGCACGGTGGCCGCCGTCGCCGGCGGTGCTTCGCGCCGGAAGAGCCTGCGGTACCACGGGACCCGCGCGGCCGGCCCGACCGGATCGACGACGACGGTGCCGCTGGCGCAGTTGTCGCAGTGCTCGCACGCGCGGTCGGCCTGCTCGCCGAAGTAGGCCAGCAGCGCGTTGCCGCGGCAGTTGGCGCTCTCGGCGTACTGGCGCATCATGTCGATCCGCGACCGGCGCAGCGTCCGGTGCCGCTCGAACTGCGCGAGCGCCAGCCGCGCCGCCTCGGCGGGAGCGGGGGCGTACCGCGGTGCGGTGAGCTTGTTGCCGGTGCCCACCTCGACGGCACCGACCTGTTCGAGCAGGCTCAGCAGCGAGGTGATCCGCCGGGCCGGCAGCCCGCTGCGGGTGGCGAGCGCCGTCCTCGTCGCGGGACCTTCCCGCAGCGCGGCGGCGAGCTGGGTGAGCTCCTTCGCGGCCGGCGCGCCGGCCGCGAAGAACCGTTGCAGCGCCACGTCCTCCGGCCGGAAGTAGAGGATCGTGCGGGCCGGTGCGCCGTCCCGGCCCGCGCGGCCGATCTCCTGGAGGTAGCTGTCGGGGGAGTCGGGCAGCGCGACGTGGTGCACCCAGCGGATGTTGGGCTTGTCGACCCCCATGCCGAAGGCGCTGGTCGCGACCATGACCGGAATCCTGTCGGCCATGAAGTCGGCGTAGCGACGGTTGCGCTCGCCCGCGGCCAGGCCCGCGTGGAAGGCGACCGCCTTGACGCCGTGCTCGGTGAGACGTTCCGCGTACTGCTCGGCGATCGCGCGGGTCGGCGCGTACACGATTCCGGGGCTGGGCTCCTTGCGGACCTGCGCCAGGAGCCGCTGCCAGCGCTGCTCGTCGCCGGTGCAGTGCACGGCGGCGAGTTCCAGGTTGGCGCGGTCGAGCCCGGCGACGAGCGTGAACGGGTCACGCAGCCCGAGCGCGGCGGTGATGTCGGCGCGCACCGGCGGCGAGGCGGTGGCCGTCAGCGCCACGACCGGCGGCCGCCCGAGCTCCCGGATCAGGTGGCCGAGCTGGAGATAGTCGGGGCGGAAGTCGTACCCCCAGGCGCTGACGCAGTGCGCCTCGTCCACGGCGACCAGGCTGGGGCGCAGCGCGCGCACCTCGGCGAGGCGCTCCGGATTGCCGAGTTGCTCCGGCGTGATGAACAGGAACCGGGCCCGCCCCTCGCGCAGCGCCGTGAGCGCGGCCTTCTGCTGGTTCGGCGTCTCCGCGGAGCTGACCCGGACGGCGGTGAGCCGCTCGTCGTCGCGGCCGTTGAGTCCGGCAATCTGGTCCTGTTGGAGGGCCAGGAGTGGTGAGATGACGATCGTGGGGCCGGGAAGCAGCGTGGCCGGAACCTGGTAGATGGCGGATTTTCCGCCGCCGGTGGGTAACACGACCAGGGCGTCATGCTTCTTGAGCAGGGCGCGCATCGGGGGCAACTGTCCGGGGCGCAACCGGTCCCAGCCGAAATGGCGGCGGGCGGCGCGGCGCAGGCGGGGTGCGAGGGGCACAAGATTCATCGAGCGCGACTGTACCGATGCTCGATTGCGTCGGCGCGCTGGGCGACACGCCGAGTCTTGAGCACTCTTCCCGTCCCGCAACCAAAATGCACCCGAGAGTGACGGTAACAGCACCCTTCGTAGTCGAAAGTTCTTCGTGTCAGCAGGTGGACCGCCTGCACGGGGTCCACTCCGGACACGAGGGGGAACCGATGACAACGACCCTTGAGGGTGCCACGCTCAAGGTCCAGTTGGAAGGCCGCGAGCTCGAGGATCTCATCCGAGAGCACCTGCCGCTCGTCGGGCATCTGGTCCGTCAGACGCTCGGCCGCCTACCCGCCCACGTCAGCCGCGAGGACCTGGTCTCCGCCGGCATGGCAGCCCTGGCCGGCGCCGCGAAGGCGTACGACCCGAGCCGGGGCATCCCGTTCGGCAGCTTCGCGACGACCCGCATCCGCGGCGCGATCCTCGACGAGCTGCGCGGGCTGGACTGGGCGAGCCGTTCCGTACGGGCGAGGGCGCGGCAGGTCGACGCGATGCTGCAGGAGCTCACCGCGGCGCTCGGGCGTACCCCGACCAGCCAGGAGCTTGCGGAGGCGCTCGGCGTGAGCGTCGACGAGCTGCAGTCGATCGACGACGACGTCCAGCGGGCGGCCGTACTGTCACTGCAGGGCTTCGCCGCCGGCAGTGCCGAGGACATGGTGCCGGAGCGCGCCGCCGGCCCCGAGGACCTGATCCTGCACCGCGAGCGGATCGGCTACCTCCACAACGCCGTCGAGGCGCTGCCGGAGCGGCTGGGCCTGGTCGTCAAGGGCTACTTCTTCCAGGAGCGCCCGATGATGGAGATCGCCCGCGACCTCGGTGTCACCGAGTCGCGCGTCTCCCAGCTACGGGCCGAGGCGCTCATGCTGCTGCGCGACGGTCTCAACACCCATCTGGACCCGGACCTGGTCTCCGCCAACGACAAGCCGACCGGGTGCGTCGCCCGCCGCCGCGAGGCGTACCACGACAAGATCGCCAACGCCGGCAACCTGAACAGCCGCCTCGCCCAGACCAACCACCACGGCATGCCGTTCATCCACACGGCCCGCCACTCCTGAACGGCCCCGCCCGCGGGGAGCGGACCCCGGATCCGTTCCCGCGGGCGGCGTCACTCCGGTCCGGATGCGGGGCCCGACACCCGGGCGTCCGCCCCAATTCGCCGCCAGGCCGCTCGATCCCATGGTCATGGGAAAGACATGGCTGCCCCGATGGCCACATCTTTCCCATGACCATGAGGTCGAGCGGCGCGGTGGCGGATTCGCCGGCCCGCACGCCTCGGCGGCGGCACCTCCCGCCTGAATTACCGGCCATAGGCCGAGCCCCCTGTCGTCGGCGCTCCGATATTGGCCATATGGCTACATGAATGGGTAAGATGCTGGGCCATGACGGTCGAACGGGTGGGGCAGGCGTTGTACCAGCGGGTGGCGGACGCGCTGCGCGAGCAGATCCAGCAGGGCGCGTACCAGCCGGGGCAGTTCCTGCCGAAGGAATCGGAACTGGTGGTGCGGTATGCGGTCAGCCTGATGACGCTGCGCCGGGCGCTGGCGGTCCTGCGCGAGGAGGGGCTGATCGTGACGCGGCGGGGGATACCGTCGTTCGTGCGCCAGCAGCCGCACCGGCGGCGGGTCTCCCTGGGCGCCGGTTGCCGGCTGGTCAGCCGGATGCCGTCGACCCCGGAACGGTTGGCGCTCGGCCTGGACCGCGGCGTCCCGCTGGTGGAGATCCGCCAGCCCGACGGCACGGTGGAACGCTTCGGCGCCGACCGGATCGAGGTCGTCCAGCCGCTCAAATGACGCTCTACGCGACCTCCGTGGCACGCCGTCCGTTCTGTCGCCACCAGGCCGCGTACGTTTCCTCCCAGGGGAGCGGCTCCTTGCGCGGACCGTCGGAGCGATACGTGCGCCGCGTGGGAAAGATGGTGACTCCCATCGCCGCCTCGGACTCCTCGGTCGCGAGCCCCACCTCGTCGAAGGAACCGTCCACGGGGACGATCGGCCGGCCCGCCATGACGACGTGGATATGATCGAAGGTGCCGTGCTCGAACGGGTCGAACACGGTGATCGTGAAGAAGCAAGCGCCGCGCGGGTTGGGCGGGTCGGGTTTCTCGCACGCATCCGCCCACTCCGCGATCGTGTGCCCGGCGCCCCACTCGAACAGCGCCATCTCACCCGGTCGCAAGAGATGCTCCCGCTTCGTGGGGATTCCCACGGCCGGCGGCACCACGATGTTCGGGTTCCGGACCAGTGGACTGTCGCCCGCCACGAACTGGGCCTCGTCGTCGAGTCGCACGCGGGCGGTGGTCGTACCCTCGTTGACGAGCACTCCCCGGGTCCGGAACCACATCAACTGATTCCGCTCCCCGCCTCGCGAGAACGACCGCGCCGGCGAGGCTGGTTCGGCCTGCGACACAGAACGACGGTCGAGCAGTCGTACTTCGTTCCCGTACGGCATCCGATTGCGCGTCGTGTCGACCAACGGGGGCCATTGCGGCGCCTCGAGCAGCGCGACGACGAGGGGAGCCCGCTCGTCGGTCCTGGCACGTGCGGCTTCCCGGACCGCCGTCGTGGCGGCGTTCAGCGCCTCATGGGCAAGGGCGACCTGTTCGTCGGCGGCTCTCGACTGCGCCGCACTGACCTCGACCTGTTTCTGAAACTCCGGCAACTGCTGGGCGGCGGTGCGGGCCGCCCTGCGCGCCGACCGGGCGGCCGCGGCACCGGCGATCGCCGCGGCGACGGCACCGACGGCCGAGACGATCTGGATCCATTCAGCCAGCGTGAGACGATGCGTGCCGGCCCACAGTGCATCCCAAAAGGCTCGCACGCTCGGAAGCGTACTGATCGAGGCTGTGGCCGGATTTGTACGCGACCGGGCCCCTCGTCGCTCCGTGCGCCGGCTGTCGGAGTCTGGGCGGCATCGCCGTTTGATGCCGAGGTGCCGGGAGGCCGCGGCACGTGGACGCGCTCCGCGGCCGAGTGCGGACGTGCTCCGGCCCGCCGCGGTGACGTCCACCTGGTCGCGGCATGCCGGCGGCGGATCGCGATGTCATTCGCTAGCTCATCCACGGAGATGATCTCGCCGGCCACGCTGGCACGTGGTCGCGGAGGCGATCTGCCGGCACCGGCCACGGCCAAGGCGTTCTTTGTCGATCGAGCAAGGCCGCGAAGTTCAGCCCGACAGCCCCTCGTCAACTCGGATAAGACCGGCAACTCGGTCGCCGGCTCGGAGGTGCCGCCGCCGCCGCGCGCCGGCCGGCGCGCGTTCCGCCGCAATCCGCCGCCAGGCCGCTCGATCTCATGATCATGGGAACGATATGGCTGCCCCGATAGCCAGATCTTTCCCATGATCATGGAGTCGCCCGGCCGGAACGCCCCGCCGGTTGATGGAGACGAACGAGAACAGCCCGATGCTCAACCCGGTTCCACCTACGGACTTCGCCGCGTCGCGGCCCGGCTGACGCCCAAAAGTAAGTCAAGCCTTACTTTTTGGCTCTTTTCCTTTGCATACTGGGTCGTCGGTGGGAAGGAGCATCCGGAATGCGGGTGGACGGCGGCGTTGCGCAACAGGTCGACCTCGAGCGGCGGATCGTGGACGCGATGTACGAGCGTGTCGGTGTGCTCGTCGCGGACGCGATCGCCGCCCACAGCGCGGTCCTCGCGACCACGCCCGAGAGCGCCGAGCAGTTGTACCTGCGCGATGTCGAGGCTGCCCGGCTCACGCGCGTCGTCGGTGAGCTGCGCGCTGCCGAGCGCTCCTTGTGCTTCGGCCGGATCGACAGCGCAGCAGGCGGGTCGGTGCACGTCGGCCGCGTCGGGCTGCGCTCCGCAGACGGTGACGCCCTGTTGGTGGATTGGCGTGCGGACGCGGCCCGCCCGTTCTACGCGGCCACGCTGGCGTTCCCAATGGGACTGCGGCGGCGTCGGCACCTGCGCCTGGATGGCAGGAGAGTCGTCGAAATCACCGACGAGATTCTCGACGGCTCGACGCCGACATCACAGGACATTGTCGGGGACGGGCCGCTGATGGCCGCGCTGGGGCGGGCACGGACCGGCCGGATGCGCGAGGCCGTGGCGACGCTGCAGGCCGAACAGGACGTGATCGTCAGGTCGCCGCATCGAGGAGTGACCGTCGTGGAGGGTGGCCCGGGAACGGGCAAGACGATCGTGGCGCTGCACCGCGCGGCGTATGTTCTGTACGCGTTCACAGCCCTCGCCGGACGAGGTGTACTCATCTTCGGCCCGAACCGGCGATTCCTCGACTACATCTGCGAGGTGCTGCCGTCGCTCGGGGAGAACGACGTGCACATGGCCACTTCGGCCGACCTCGTCGGCCTCGCCCCCACGGCAACCGAGTCCGAGTCCGTCGCCCGGATCAAAGGACAGGCGCACCTTGCCGTGGCGCTGTCCCGGTGGGTTCGTGACCGCCAGCCACGCGGCGTACCGCTCGAGGTCGAGACCGGGCAGGACACGTTCGTGCTGGAGCCGGAACTGGTGGACGCCGCCCACCGCTTCGCCGTCCGCAGCGGGCTCGCTCACAACCCGGCCCGCGAGCTCTTCAAGGAGCAGGTGGTCGATGACATCGTGAACCTGCTGGAGAAACGCACGACCGATGCGCTGCACGACATGGACGCCGAGGTCGCGGCCATCCTGGACATCGACCTGGACCAGGCGGTCGCCGACGATCTCCGGTCGCTGGGCCTCGACCACACACCCGCCCCGGACGGGCATCCCGAGTTCGATGCGGAGGGCATCCGTGCCGGGCTCCTTGACGACCCCGACGTCGACCTCGCCGTCGACACGGTCTGGCCCCGGCTACGTGCCACCGAAGCACTTGAGCAGTTCCTCACCGACACGTCGGCACTGATGTCCCACCTACCCTCCCTGCCGGCCGCCGAGGCCACACTCCTGGCGCACCGTAGCGGTGCCGGATACACCGCCGCCGACCTGGCACTGCTCGACGAAACGCGGGCTCTGATCGAAGGACCGCCCAATGAGGTGTACGGCCACATCGTCGTCGACGAGGCGCAGGAGCTGTCCGAGATGCAGTGGCGGATGCTCATGCGCCGTTGCCCGGGACGGTCCATGACGATCGTCGGCGACTTCGCGCAAGCGGGAGCGGCGACAACGGTCCGGTCATGGTCCGAGGCTCTACGGCCGTTCGTCGAGGACCGGTTCGACCGCCACACCCTGACCGTCAACTACCGCACGACCGCCGAGATCCTCGACTCGGCCGCTCCTCTGCTCGCCCGGATCGCACCCGGGCAGGAACCGTCCCGCTCGATCCGACACGGCGAGGTTTCGCGCACCACCCCCGTGACCGATACCGACGTCCTCACCGTCGCCCGTAACCTGGTGGCGCAGGTGAACCATGCCCATCCGGACGAGCTCGTCGGCGTCATCGGCCCGGCCGAACGCATCACCGACCTCACCGCCACGCTCGACAGCACCGGCGCTGTCATCGTCGCGGCCCCCGACGCCCGCGGGCTCGAATTCGACACAGTGATCGTCGTAGATCCCGCCGCCATCGAGGCCCAACGCCGGTCCGGCCTCCGCGACTTGTACGTCGCCCTCACCCGCGCCACCAAACGAGTCCACGTACTCGAACTCCCCATCACCTGACCCTCGCCGCCTGCTGCCGCACGCCGCCCTGATCCGAACCGTTTCGACGGCCTCCCGGCGGGCAGTCACGTCTCGATCTCGCACACCACGCCGAGGCCCTGTGACGATTGACGAACATCCTGATGGCGACCTGCGACACGCCTTCCCGATGGCTGGCCGAGGTGGCCTGGCGAGCGGAGCGCAGCCAGCGCCGCACGGAGTGCGGCAGGGGGGTGCGGGGTGGCGAAGCCCCCCCGCCTGGAGCGAGCGAAGCGAGCGCGGAGAATTCCACCGCGAAACAGCGAACAGGCGCAGCCTGTGAGCAGACTGCGCCTGAGCGGTGGTGGGCGATACTGGGTTTGAACCAGTGACCTCTTCCGTGTCAAGGCATGATCGACTCTAGCTGATCAGGTATCGCGTGCGGACTGAGCTGCTCGAACAGTCCGCTGGCGTTCACGGTCGCGCGCCGTCGTGCGGGTTGGTTGTCACTCACTTTGTCACTCGCTTCCTGCCTGTGCGTGCCGTTTGCTTCCGCTGGCGTCTACACGGAACCCGTTGGGTTACCGACGCTGCCCGAAAGTCGGACGTGAATTCCCCCGGCGAGTGCGAAATCGGCGGTAGTATCCGACGCCGCTCAGCAGTCGTCGAAAGTGGGCAATGTGGGGGAAATGGTGCAAAGCACCCAAGTGGAAGCTACGTCTGTGACACTAAGGCAACTGTTGTCCAGAGCGCTTCGAAGGGATGGATTTGGGAAACTATGCAAGGAGGAGCCCTCCGACCACTCTGAAGCGGCGAGCCGAATCAGTCAGAACCTGCTGTTATCAGTAATGGTTGGACTAACCTTCTTTGCAGTATTTCGGCTGGGGTGGGGCTTCTGGCCTACGGTAATTGGGGTCTTCATCTCCCTACTCATTTGGGTCGGTCTGGCGCAGCTTCGGGGATTCATTAATTCGATCGGATATGCCTCGTATCTCATTGTATGGTGTGCAGTTGTCGTCTACCTCAATGTAACCGGAGACCGGGGTGGACTGCTCCTGTGCGGAATCCTGCCATTCGTTATTGTGGTCGGCGTCAGATGGGCTTATCGGGCAATTAAACTCTCCTCTCACGTTCCCTTCTTCATTCCGCTTGCACTTATTATCGTTCTGCTGCCACTCTTGACCGAAGACCCTTGGAGGCTTGCATCGGCCGCCGACTCTCGTATCGTCTTCCTTGCCGGCATATCAGCCGTTCCTCTTGCGGCATTGTTTATACTTCGACTCCTCCGCCTCGACCTCCTGTCAGTGCTGCGCGGCGTTACTCCCGCAGTTGAAGCCGCGCAACAGGCGCCTACTGGCGTTTTCGAGGAATTACGCGGATTCCGCAGGAAACCCGAAGTCTTCGACGGAAATGAAGCGGCCGTCGATCGCCTCCTTTCGAAGGCCTACGAGATATCCAGGAATGATTCAAGAGTCGCGGACCTTTCGGATGTAATGCGCCGACGGTTCAAATGGCTGGCCGTGCGGCGATTCCTGTCGCTGCTCTTCGGAATCTCCGTGGCGCTGTGGATACTCATCTATCTAATCGCATGGGCGGCGGTGCCGCGGGGTTTGGCGGAAGAGTGGGCGAAGCAGTCCGTGAGTCTGGGTAAGGTTGATATTTTTGGTTGGATCGTTGCGGTTCCTCTGGGGCCCTATGTTGCGGTTGCCTCTCTATTGTCTACTGTTGCATGTGTCGGTTTCCTAGGATTCGCCCTTACCGAAGACCAATACTCTGACGCACTGTGGGATGCTGTGGTAACAAATCCGGCAAAGAGGTACCTGATCTGGGCATTGCCGTATGTTGCGATCACTGGCATTCCTGGCATTGATAGCGCGAAGCCAGGGGCAACACGACCTGGGAAGAATAGAAATAGGAAGTAGCGGTATGGCCCTATTCGAACAGTCGCTATTGCACGGTACGAGCTACTTATCCGAGTGTGGCCGACCGCTTTTCTTCGGCAAAGATCTTATCCTTCGATGATCAACCACATGGCTGCCCAGGCGGTGTCGTACGGTGTACACGATGAATGAGCGTGTGGATCTGCCTGCCGACTGGTGGACGGCCGAGGACTGCGCCCGCTTCCTTGGCATTACCCGCAGCACGTGGGCGGCCTACGTGGCGCGTCAGCAGGCGCCGCAGCCTGAGCGGAAGTTCGGCCGGTCGCCGGTGTGGCGGCCAGCCACGGTGAAGGCTTGGGCCGAGACCAGGCCGCGCCGCCCAACGGCGTAGCGGCCTACCGGCCTGCGTTGGCCAGTACGTAGAGCAGCGCGACCAGCGTTGTCCCGGTCACGATGTCGCGTTTGTCGATCAGGCGGCGGATTTCTTCCAGCGGTACCCACTCGACGCGCTCGGACTCGAAGCCGTCGACCGGGGGGCCGATGTACTCGGCCGAATCGGCGCGGAAGATGTGGTGTTCGGAGTTCATGAGGCCGGGGGACGGCTGGGTGTAGATGAGCGGGCGCAGCGGCCCCGGCCGCCATCCCGTCTCTTCCTCGACCTCGCGGGCAGCTGCGGCGGCCGGTTCGTCGTCACCGACCGCGCCCACCGGGATCTCATACGTCCACGTGTCCGTGATGAACCGGTGGCGCCACAGCAGGAGCACCTTGCCATCGGCCACCACCACGGCGCCGGCGCCGGGGGCACTGCGGATGAGCCGGTGGTCGAGGTGCCTGCCGTCCGGTAGCTCTACGTCGGCGGCGAGCACGTGTACCCACTGGTCGCGGTAGAGCGTCCGTTCGGAGTTGACCTGCCAGCGCATCAGAACCCCCTCAGCTGGGTGTCGGTGTCGGCCCGTTCGAGAAACTCCGCCACCACCGGCACCCTAGCGTGCGGTCGCAGCGCCGCCGCGACCTGCGCGACCCGGTCGCGGATGCGGCCGGACTCCATGCCCTCGGCGTACTCGAGCATCTGGGTACCCACGTGCACGGCCTGGTCGACATCGCCGCGCTGGGCCACGATGAGCGCCAGACCGGCGTACCGGTGGACCCGGCCGCGCAGATGCGTCCCGGCCGCCATGCGCACGGACTCTTCGGCGTACGTCTGCGCCGCGCCGAAGTCACCCAGGCGCCGCAGCGCCTCGGCAACCTGCGTCTCCACAAGCCCCGGCTGGACATACGACGCCTCGGCCGGTTCGTCGCTCAGGTCGATGCGCGCGGCGACGAGCTCGGACTGGCGCATGTGCTGCTGGCACCCGTCGCTGTCACCCATCCGGGCGTACGCCTTGCCCGCCAATGAGTGCAGGTCCGCCGCGAGCGCCGGGGTGAGATGCCCCCGCGCCGCGCGGAGTGCTGCTTCGGCGTACTGCACGACGAGTCGCGGCTGGTTGCCGTGCAATGCATGCGTGCTCAGCAGCGCGACCACGTAGGCGCCGAATCGCTTGTCACCACTGGCTTTCGCCATGCGCAGCGCGCCGAAGAGGTACCGCTGGGCGAGGCCCTGCTGATCGGCGTCGTACGCGCAGACGCCGGCCAGTGCGGCGAGGCCGCCGGCGGCGCGGAACAGTTCCCGGCCGACGCGGTTGTCGTAGGCATCGCGCAGTAGCGGTGCCGTGTGCTCGTTGAGCGCGGCGACCAGGCGCGGCCGGGTCGGTACGCCGCCGACTCGCCGGTACATCTCCTGATAGCGGGCGCGCAGCTGGCGCAGCCGCTGTACGTCGGCCGCGTCGACGTGGCGGCGGCCGGCGCGCGCCACGTCGACATCGTCGGGCGGGTTCTCCCACTCCCAGACCGGCGCGACGGCATCCGCCCCGGTGGCCGGCGGCCCGGCCGCCTTGTCGCGCTGATCGCCGCGCCACAGTGCTGTGGCGCGCTCGACCAGCTGGGGGAGCGGCACGCTCGCGGTGGCGGTTGGCCGGCGTTCCATGCCGATGTCGGCGCGGGTGACGGTTGTCTTCAGCGCGTCGCCGATGACTTGGCAGATGAGGTCCGGTCCGGGGTCGCGGGGGATCGCGCCGTCGCGGATCCAGCGTGCGACCGAGGCGTGGTCGTAGCTGAGCCGGCGTTCGGCGCCGAGGAGGTTGACCCGCCGTGCCAGGCCCGCGTTCGACAGTCCGGCGCGATCGATGAGCGCAGCAAGCAGCAGATTCGCCTCCCCCATGCCCGCAGGGTAGGTGCGCCGTAACGCTGAGGATAGAGCCATAAGTCGATTCACACAGGGTGTGAATCGAGTGCCACGACGTACCCGGTTCACACCCTGCCCGCGCTGCTCGCGGTGGGGTTTGCTGGTTGCAGGACGCCGGCCGATCCGGCGCGGTCAACGAAACCACCTGGTGATGGCACATCGACGCCGTTGCGAATACAGCACTGGCGCTGTACGGTCGTAACCACGAATACAGCACTGGCGCTGTATAGCGCCGAACCTAGACGGAGGTCCGCCAGTGATCGCACAGTCCGACCGCAGCGCGCGGGTGGGGCATCTCACCCCGCTGCTGACCGCTGCCGTGCACTTCGGCCCCACGCATGTCCTGGCGGATGTCGCCGCTCGCAACTGCGCCGCGCACCGCTCGCCGCTCGCCGGGTCCGGCGCGTGCGGCGCCTGCTGGGAACGGGCGATCCGCGACGACGAGCATTTTGCCGTCGAGTGCGGGCTGCCGCGCGAACTGAGGCCCGACCCGACGTACGTGGACGAGATCGCCGTCGACCTCGCGTGCCGTGGCGAGCGGGTGAAGCTGACCGCCGCCGAGTTCGCAGTCGCCGTGTCCCGCCTCCGCAGCCGAGGCATGGGGCCGACGTACATCGCCCGCCGCCTGCACACCAGCTACGACGCCGTTGCCCGCATGACCACGATCAAGCTGGACGGAGTTGCCGCATGACTACGACGACCGCGCCGAGCGCGTACCCGTTCGACCTCGCCGAGCTGCTGCCCCGCGCTCGTGCACTCGCCGAGGCGCTGGGCCAGACGCCCTCACGCAACCGGCTCATGAAGGAGCTGAAGATCGGCGCCCCGAAGGCCACCGCGCTGCGCGAGGCACTGGAGGCTGCCGAGTTCGTCGCCGCCCCGGCCGCCGCGCCGAGCCTGCCGACCCTGCCGGACGTCGCGCCGGACCCGGCGCCGATCGCCGACCCCACCCCGGCCGCGCCGAGCACCGATCCCGTGCCGGTCGACCCGGCGCCCGAGGCGCCGCCGCAGGCCACGGGTGACGGACACCCGGACACCAACATCACCACCCCGGCCGCCGAGAACGTTCCGGCGCCGGTGCGCAAGCCGCGCTCGTGGCCGGTGTGGCTGCTCGCGCTGCCCGCGTTCGTGGCGATCTGGTCCGGGTGGGTCGGCCTCGGCGAACTCACCGGGTTCGGCGTCGTCCATCCGCTGCCCGGCATCGCCGATGACCTGTCGATCAACACGGCTATCACGCTGCCGATCGGCGTCGAGACCTACGCCGCCTACGCGCTCTCGGTGTGGCTGGCCGGGACCGCCCCGGCCGCCGCGCGCCGGTTCGCCCGAGCCTCGGCGATCGGCTCCCTCATCTTCGGCGGCGCCGGACAGGTGGCCTACCACCTGCTCACCGCCGCCGGAATCACGCACGCCCCCTGGTGGATCACCACTGCGGTTGCCTGCCTGCCCGTCGCCGTGCTCGGCATGGGCGCGGCCCTCGCGCACCTGATCCACGCCAACCACGAGTAGCGCCGCCCGGTGCGCGGCCCCATGGCCTAGGAACCTGGCCGCGCACCGGTCCCCAGTCCCCACGAAGGAGTTAGGAGACCTCCATCATGACGAGCAACACCCCGGACCGCGAGGACCCGAACGGGGTCGACTGGTCGCGGTACGAACAAGAGCTGGACGGCCGCGACGCTGAGGTGCTGGACCTCGGCGCGGCCCGCGCCCGGCGCGGCACCGCGGCTGCCGGACACTTCGACGTCGCGCTCGACGAGGAGCCGCAGCCCGGTGGCGTACTGGTCGACCCGCCGCCGGCGGACAGCAAGGGCCGCCGTCCGATCATCCCGGCGCGGCTGGTCGGCTGGCAGAACGTGAAGGCGACCGTCCGGGACGTCGCGCTGGACCTGGCGCACCGGGCGGGCTACCACGCGGTTCGCTCGCCCTGGTACGCGCTACAGGCTGCGTTCTGGGCCGTCGTCGGCATGTTCCGGCTAATCGGTCGGCAGCTGCGTTGGTGGTGGCTGTCGGAGCAGTACGGCCTCCGGCAGGCCGCCGCCGACGCCAACGACCCGGCCACCTGGTACAAGCTGCACCGCGAGGTCAAGGCCACCCGCGCATGGCGCGGCACGGTGCTCGTCGCCGAGCTGGCCGCGCTGGGCATCGGTGGGCCGATCGCCTACGCCATGGCCCCGTGGTGGGTGGTCGCGCTCGCCGTGGCCGTCGTCGTGCCCGGTCTGGCCCACCTCGGCCGTCCGGCGGATCGGCCGATCGTCACCCCGGCCGTGGTCGCCGGCCGGTACCGGCGCGTCAACCCCGACATCATCCTGCGCGCCTACTACGCCGCCGGCCTCGGTCACCCGGACAAGCCCAACCAGCAGATCACCTTCGGCTCCACGATGTCCCGCGACACGACCGGCACCGGCTCGCAGGTCGTGATCGATCTGCCGTACGGCAAGACGTGGGACGACGTGCTCAAGGCCAAGGGCGCCATCGCGTCCGGCCTGGACGTCAGCGTCAATCAGGTGTTCCTCACCCGGGATCAGTCGTCGCACCGGCGGCACCTGCTGTTCGTCGCCGACCGCGACCCTCTCGCCATCCCGGCCGGCCGCACGCCGCTACTGGACGGCAAGGTGCGCGACATCTGGGCCGAGGCACCGCTGGGCCTGGATGAGCGCGGCCGGAAGGTCGGCCTGCTGCTGATGTGGATTTCGGTGCTGGTCGGTGCGCAGCCCCGCAAGGGCAAGACGTTCGCCGCCCGCTTGCTGGCCCTGTACGCGGCGCTGGACCCGTACGTGCGCATCATCGTGGTCGACGGCAAGATGTCGCCGGACTGGGACAAGTTCCGCCTGGTCGCGCACCGGATGGTGTTCGGCACTGTGCCCAACAGTCGCGACGACAACCCGGTCGACCATCTGCTCGAGGTGCTGCGCGAGGTCAAGGCCCACATCCAGGAGGTCAACGACTTCCTCGCCAAGCTCCCCACCGCCGAGTGCCCCGAGGGGAAGATCACGCGGGAGCTGTCGCGCAAGTACCCGCAGCTGCGGGTGTGGCTGCTGGTCATGGAGGAGTTCCAGGTCTACTACGAGCTGGACAGCCAGGATCAGAACAAGGAAATCGCCGCCCTACTCAGCTTCATCATGGCCGTCGGCCCCTCGGCGGGCGTGATCCTGCTGTCCTCCAGCCAGAAGCCCTCCGGCGTCGGCGCCGGGGACGTGGGCCGGCTGTTCAACCGCTACCGCGACAACCACGCCGTGCGGTTCGCCCTCAAGTGCGGCAACCGCCTGGTCTCGGAGGCGATCCTCGGCGGGGAGGCGTACGCGGAGGGGTTCGACGCCTCGGCGCTGCCCAACGGCACGCAGTACCGGGGCGTCGGCTACCTCTACGGCGCCGCCGACGACACCCCCACCGTCCGCACGCACCTCGCCGACCACGGCGACGCCGAGCGCATCCTCACCGCCGCCCGTAAGCACCGCGAAGCGGCCGGCACGCTGTCCGGCGCCGCGATCGGCGAAACCGTGACCCGCGACGTGCGCGACACGCTCGCCGACGTCCGCGCCGTGTTTCTGGCGGGGGAGAAGGGTTTGCACTGGCCGGTCATCGCCGCCCGGCTCGCCGAGCAGATGCCCGAGCACTACGCCGACATCACCGCCGACGCCATCTCGGCACAGCTCCGCGATCGTGTACCAAGCGTGAACGTCAAGGTCCGCGGCGAGGTCCTGCGCGGCGCCCGGCTCGCCGACGTCGACGCTGCGATCGAACGCCGCAAGAGCGCCTGACCGGTAGCGGCGGCGCTGCTACCGGTAGCGCCGCCGCTACCCCAACCGCTACCGCCCTGGCCAGCCCCTACCGATCGAGGTAGCGGGTAGCGCCAGCGGCCCCCTGTACCCAAAAACCGGCCCTGGAGGCACCCACGTGACCCCGCTCGCCGCTACCGCTACCGGCCACCCGGCCGCCGCTGGACTCCTCGTCTTCGCCCTGATCGTCGTGACGCTCGGTTATCTGCTGGCGTGCTGGCTCTGGCCGTTCGTCCCGTGCCGCCGCTGCAAGGGCGACGGCAAGCGCCGCGCCCTGTTCGGTGGCCGGGCGTTCGGCATCTGCCGCCGCTGCGACGGCACCGGCCGCCAACTGCGACCCGGCCGCCGCGCCCTCAACTGCCTGCGCGCCCTGCACGACAAGGGCGGCAACCGATGAACGCCCGAACCGTGCGCCGCAGCGTCGCACTCGACCGGCACCCCGGCTGGTGCGCCGCCGGCCACCGCTGCAACCTCGGCGAGCACCGCGCTGACCCGCTCGCCGTCGACATCCCCGGCTACGGCCGCGCGCTGCTCACCCGCGTCCGTGGCCGCGACGGCCGCGAACACGCCGAGGTGACGCTCACCGTCGCTCTCGCCGACGCCGAGCCGCACGCCCGCGCGCAGCTGCTCACCCTCGCCGCCGACCTGCACACGGTCCTGCGCCGCGCCACCCGCGCCGGCGCCGCACCGCGCACGGCCGCCTGACCCACGACCAGGAGGTGTCCACAATGGAACTTCGTACTGACAGGCAAGCGTTGCTGCGCAACGCGATCGACCTTGCCGGGCGCGGCTGGCCCGTATTCCTGCTCGGCCGCACCAAGCGCCCCGTCGCCAACTGCGACGCCTGCCACAACGCCGGCAGCGACCACGACCGCGAGGCATGCGCCTGCCTGCTGTGCCACGGGCTCTACGCCGCGACCACCGACCCGGACCGCATCGCCGCGATGATGGCCGCGCAGCCCGGTGGCATGCTCGCCGTACGCACCGGCGCTGTCTCCGGTCTGGTCGTCATCGACATCGACCCGGCGCACGGTGGCCGCGTCGACCCGGTGGTCATGCCTGAGACGGCCTGTGTCGTCACCGGAAGCGGCGGCTGGCACCTGTACTACCGCCACCCCGGATCGGCCGTCCCGTGCAGCCAGGGACGCATTGACGCCGGGGTGGACGTGCGCGGCGACGGCGGGTACGTGGTCGCGCCGCCATCTGTGCACCCGCGTACCGGCCGTCCGTACCGATGGCTGGACACCCGGCCGGTGGTCGAGATGCCCCCGCCCCTCATCGCCGCCTGCTACCCGCCGCCGGCCGTGCCGAGCACGACCAGGCCGCCGAGCACGACGTGGGGCGGGGGCATCTCATCACCCGACGCGCTGCTCGACGCACTGCTCGACAGCGTCCGCCGCGCACCGAAGGGCCGCCGCCGCGCCACCCTCTACGGCTGCGCCCGAGGTGTGGCCCGCATGGTCGCCGCCGACGCGCTCTCCCTCGCCGACGCCATGGCCGCACTCACCGACGTCGGCCTCGCCGCCGGCCAGACCGAACGCGACACCCGCGCCGCCATCCTCGGCGGCTTCCGCGACGAAGGAGTCCCGGCGTGACCCGCGCACCTGAACCGGCCAACGGCGCCGCGATCCTCGACCAGCTGCACGCCACCCTCACCCGCTACGTCGTGCTGCCCTCGCCCGAGGCGGTCGACGCCGTGACGCTGTGGATCGCCGCCACGCACGCGCAGCCCGCGTGGGCGCACGCCCCGCGGCTGGTCATCCGCGCCCCGGAGAAGCGCTGCGGTAAGTCCCGGCTGCTCGACATCGTGGAAGGCACCAGCTGCAACCCGCTCATCACCGTCAACGCCTCACCGGCCGCCGTGTACCGCGCGATCGGTACCGATGAGCCGCCGACGCTGCTCGTCGACGAGGCGGACACCATTTTCGGCGGCAAGAACGCCGAGGCGAACGATGACCTGCGCGGTCTGCTCAACGCCGGGCACCAGCGCAACCGGCCCGCGATCCGGTGGGACAACAACACGCACCGGCTGGAGAAGATCCCGACGTTCGCCATGGCCGCGCTCGCCGGGATTGGCGCCATGCCCGACACCATCGAAGACCGCGCCGTCGTCGTCCGCATGCGGCGCCGTACGGCGGGGGAGACGGTAGCGCCGTACCGGCACCGCCGCGACGGCCCGGCACTACGCAAGGTGGCCGCCGATCTCTTCACCTGGCTGCGGGGGCATCTCGACACCCTCGAACGCGCGGAGCCGGTCATGCCGCTCGAGGACCGCGCCGCCGACACCTGGGAACCGCTCATCGCGGTTGCCGACCTCGCCGGCAGCAGCTGGCCGGCACGCGGCCGGACCGCCGCGACGGTGCTCACCGCCGAAGCCGAGGACACCGGGCACGTGTCGACCCGCATCCGCTTGCTGACCGACATCCGGGCCGCGTTCACCACGCTCGGCGACCCGGCCGCCGCGACCACGGCCGAGCTGCTCGCCGCGCTCAACGCCGACGACGAAGCACCCTGGCAAGGCTCCGGCCCGGCCGGGCTGACCGGCAAGCGCCTCGGCGACCTGCTGCGGGAGTTCGGCATCAGCTCGGCCACGATCCGCTTCCCGGTCGGGCAGGCCAAGGGCTACCACCGAGACGCCTTCACCGACGCGTGGCAGCGCTACTGCCCGACCCAATCCGTCCCATCCGTACCAGCGTCGTTTTCGCAGGTCAGCCCCGGTACGGATGCCGACCCCGGTACGGATCGAACCGTACCGCCAAACCGATCCGTACCGGCCTTGAGCAGCCAAAACGAGCTTGGTACGGATGGGACGGTTACCCCTGCCCGCCGACGTGTTGGAGGTACCGCGTGACCACCGTCGCCACCCGGAAGGCGCTGTGGAAGATCCCCGAGGCGATGGAACTGTTGAGCATCAGCCGGACCGTCATCTACGAGCAGATCCGCGCCGGCCGCCTGCGCACCGTCAAGCAGGGCCGCACGCGCCTGGTGCCGGACGGCGCGATCGCCGAGTACGTCGCGCTGCTGGAGCGGGAGGCGAACCGATGACGGTACGGCGGGGACGCGGCGAGGGCTCCCTGTACTGGGACGAGAAGCGGCAGCGCTTCATCGCCGAGATCACGATCGGCTACACGCCGGCGGGGAAGCGGATCACCCGGAAGGGCAGCGGCAAGACCAAGACCGAGGCACGGAACAAGCTCAAGGAGGTACTGCGCGACCACGAGGATGGCCTGACGATCGCGCCGGCCAACTTCACCGTCGCAGACGCGGTGAAGGACTGGCTGGATTACGGCCTGACCGGACGGGCGCCGAGCACGGTGAACAAGATCCGAGCGTTGTGCGAGGGGCACGTGATTCCGGACCTCGGCGCCCGAAAGTTGCGGGAGTTGACCGCAACTGACGTTGATCGGTGGCTCGCCGCGAAGGCCAAGCTGCTGAGCACCAGCACCCTGCAGAACCTGCACAACTTCCTCAACCGCGCCGTAACCAGGGCAATGGCCCGCGACAAGGTGAAGCGCAACGTGGTGGTGCTCTGTGGCGTTCCGACAGGGCAGCCGGGCCGCCCGTCGAAGTCGCTCACGCTCGATCAGGCCAGGGCGCTGCTGGAGGCTGCCGTCGGATCGCAGCTGCACGCCTACATCGTGATGTCTCTGCTCACCGGTGCCCGCACCGAGGAGCTGCGGGCGCTGCGGTGGTCGCACGTCGACCTCGTCGGCCAGGCCGACGCCGACCCGCCGGTCCCGCCCTCCATTCAGGTGTGGCGGTCCGTCCGGGTCGGTGGCGACACCAAGACCAAGAAGTCGCGGCGGACACTGGCCATGCCGACCCGCTGTGTCGCAGCGCTCAAGCAACACCGCGAACGGCAGACGCGCACGGGTGGCGATGATCTCGTGTTCGCCACCTTGAGCGGCGCCGAGCTGGACGCGGCGAACGTGCGGCGCGGCTTCCGGGCCGTCGCGCGCAAGGCCGGACTGGACGCGGCCGAATGGACGCCGCGCGAACTGCGACACAGCTTCGTGTCGCTGCTGTCCAGCGGGGGAATGCGGATCGAGGACATCGCCGACCTGATGGGCCACGCCGGCACACGGGTCACCGAAGCGGTCTACCGCCACCAACTCCGACCCGTGATCCTCAGCGGGGCGGTGGCTATGGACGAGCTATTCGGCAAGGCGTAGCCCGTCAACGAAACGATGGAGGGCCTGCCCGAAGTTCGGCAGGCCCTCCATCCGCCGGGATCGTCCACGCCACCCCGCTACGTACTGGTACGAGTTGCGCTCCTAATCTTTTCTAGCAAGTGCTGTGCTTTTCCGTTCGCATACCTCAAGTCAAGGATCTCGACGCTTTCCAGATCGCCGTGAACGATCGAATTTCTCGTCCTTGTTGCGAGGTCGAAGCCAATCTCATCCTGATCATTCCATACTTCCGAGTTGGCCATGAGTGCTCGCACCTCACGCAAAGAAAGTGGGCGATCAGTACGGCCAACACTTCGCTTTCCATAATCCAACGCTTCTTGCTCAATTGCCGCGAATGAGCGAATGAGCGTGAACGCGAGTTGCTCGCGTGTAACCCTCGCCCTTTCCTCGGTGTTGAGCGCGCGTTGAGCGTAAAACCCGGAAAAAGCGGCCACGAGAAGCGAGGCTGTCGCAACCCCGGCGCTCACCCAGCTAGCAGCCTTATCCCAATCGTCAAGCCTTGCGCCGGTGGCGTAGTTTGTGGCCACACCGACCGCCGTGGTCGCTACCACAAAGGCAACGGCCAGGAGCACACGTCGCACCGTCCGGTTCATCGCATCCTCCTCACGGCAAGGTGGAGGATGCAAGCAATCGCAATCACGGCGAGGGTGCTGAACACAATGACCTGTACCAGGCTGTGCAGAAAGCTACCCATAACGCCTGTAGTGCCGGCAAAGATGGGACTCCCGGCCAATGCATAGGGGTCGAGCGGGTTTCGTTTCCGAACCTGTAACGCCACCTTTTTATCAAGCGCCTCTTGTGCCCGAATGACCGCCGACTCTGTGATTTCGGTGCTGTTAGCACCAGGAGCCCTCTCTGACGCTTCCTGGTTCGCGCTCTCGATCGCAAGTTTGTCCGCATAAGCTTGAACTGCTCGCGCGAATGCCAGTTTTGCTGGCTCGTAGGCTCCGTCTAGGAGTGTGCGTGTGGGCACGACGACTCCGACGCCCTCAGGAACGCCACTAGTGGGGATGACGACGTCTTCCCCACTCAATTGAAGTTCTTTCGCGACTCGGCCGTTTGCCATCGAACTCCCGGGCTTCGACGCGCTGCTGGCGCACCTGGAGCCATATGGTGCCGCACGCGTGGCCGCATTGCAATCTGTACCTCACCTCCGTGATCGAACGTGTGGCTGCAGCCGACCCGCGACCCCCTGGGCTTCGGACAGCCCCTACGGCCGATTCGACCGTCCTGCGATAGCTAGGCGTCCGTCAGGCGGGATACTCCTTCGCCTGGCCACCCATGCGGTTGCTAGGGCTGTCCTGGCCAGTCCCGGATCGCGGTCCCAGGCCGGACGGTTGGATCGCCTTGACGTGCTCAGTCACTCAGTTAGTCACGCACCAACGAGAAGAGGCCATGTCGATCGTTCGACATGGCCTCTGAGCTGGTGGGCGATACTGGGTTTGAACCAGTGACCTCTTCCGTGTCAAGGAAGCGCGCTCCCACTGCGCCAATCGCCCTTGCTGAGTGCCCCACAGTTGGTGTGGCCTCTCGAGGTGGGAACGGGATTTGAACCCGTGTACACGGCTTTGCAGGCCGTTGCCTCGCCTCTCGGCCACCCCACCGTGGTGACTACCCCGAGCGGACGACGGGATTCGAACCCGCGACCCTCACCTTGGCAAGGTGATGCGCTACCAGCTGCGCTACGTCCGCACCGTCGGGCCGAACCACTCCCGGCGACGGATGCAAACTTTAGCCGACCCCCAACCCCCATGCCAAACCGGTATCCGGATTCGGCGCGTCACGGGGTCTGAGCTGGCGGTGCGGAAGGGGGCGGGGAGAGGGCCGCGCAGGTGCGCAGGCTGGCGTATCGCTGACTGAGTCTGGTCGCGGCGGGGCCGGTCAGGAGTTTGGGCTGGCCGGTGTCCGAGACCACGGCGGGCAGGAACTCGGTGCCGACGACCGAGCGGCCGCGGACCGTCAGGCGCAGGACGCCGGTCTCGGTGCTTTTCGACGTGCCGTACCAGAGGAAGTTTGCCATCCCGTACGCCACGAACGTGCTGCCCAGCCAGCCGGAGCCCTGCAAGGTGTGTGCGTGGGCGCCGACGATCACGTCCGCGCCGGCCGCGGCCAGTTTGCCGGCGAAGGTCTTCTGGGCACTGTTGGCGCAGCTACTGGCCTCGTCGCCCCAGTGGTTGAACACGATCACCAGGTCGGCCTGGCGGCGGGCGGCGGTGACGGCGGCGATCGCCCGGGTGGTGTCGAACGCCATGGCCACGCCGGGCCGGTCCGGGCCGGGGGCCCAGCTCGACGCCAGTTCGTTGACCTGGCTGAAGCCGAGGACCGCGACGCGGACGCCGCGGACGGTGGTGATCCAGGGTGCGTACGCCTGGTCGGCGTTCCGGCCGGCCCCGAACGCCGGATAGGAGGCCGCGGAAAGCGCGTCCAGCGTGTCCAGGAGCCCCACACGACCGTAGTCGAGGGTGTGGTTGTTGGCGATGCTCACGGCGTCGATCCCGGCGGCCTTCAGGGCGTCGATCGCGACCGGCGTGGTCCGGAAGTGGTACGTCTTCGGCTCCGGCGTGCCGCGCGACGTGATCGCGGTCTCCAGGTTGACGATCGTGAGGTCCGCGTCGGCCAGCGTGGGCGCGATCGGGCCGAAGGCGGTCGCCGGGTTCTTGAGCAGGGCCGCGGTGCGATCCATGAAGTGCACGTCGCCGGCGAACGCGAGCCGCAGGTCGACCGGTGCCGGCGACGGGGCGGCCGGGGAGGCCGGCGGTGCGATCGACGAGGGTGCGGGAGACGGAGCGGCGGGCGGGGCGGAGCAGCCCGCCAGCCCGAGTGACAGCACAAGGAGACCCAGCCTCACGAAACGTCACGCTAACGGGTGGCGGCCCGGTGCGGGGGGCGTGTGCTCGATGCGCTAAAGTGCTCATTCAGTGCGGACGTAGCGCAGCTGGTAGCGCATCACCTTGCCAAGGTGAGGGTCGCGGGTTCGAATCCCGTCGTCCGCTCTCGCAGATCACGCCCGTTTCCGGATCGCCGGGACCGGGCGTTTCGGTTGTTTCGCCAGCACCCACAGCGGGTTCGACGCCCCGACGATCTCGCCGGTCGCCAGGCGCACCTGCACCCGCGCGTAATGCCCCGGCCGGACGGTGACCGACCGGCCCTTCGAGATCGTCGTCGACGGCACGGCGCCGGCCTCGTCGGCGAGCCCTGTCACGATCTCCGCGACCGCCTTCCTCGGCAGGCCGGTGGCGACCACGTCGGCGGTCACCGGCGACCTCGTGATCCGCACCGTGCCGAGTTGCGACACGCCGCCGATCCGCAGGTCGAGCGTGCCGCGATAGCGGGCCAGGTCGGTGAACCAGGCCGCGCCGGCGCGCAGGGCCGCCAGCAGGTCGGACCGCGCCTTCGAGCTCGCCCAGACGTACGTGACGAAGTGCTCCTCGTTCGTGAGCCAGTCGATCGCGTCGTGGTCGTCGCTGCTGCCCACGGCGGTGGCGAAGAGCGCGTTGCGGGCCGCCACGTCGAGCACCCAGAGCAGGTCGTCGAGCGGTTTGCGGCCGATCTCCACGAGGTCGGCGCCGAGGGCGTCGCGGGTCAGCATCAGCTCGGCGAGCTCGTCCCGCTTCGCCACGTCCATCGGATGGTTCCAGCACGCGATGCCGCCGTGCGCATGCAGGAAGCGGACCATCGACTCGGTCCGGCGGACGTCGTTGTCCCGTACCGGCGGGCTGGGGAACGCGGGCAGGGTCTGGTCGCCGCCGTACCAGTTCACGTGCCGTACCAGCGACATCTCCATCGCGCGGAAGTGCGTCACGTCGGGGTAGGCCCGGCCGGCGGCGGCGATCACCTCGGCGCGCAGTTCCTCGCCCGCCTGGCCGGCTCGGCGGCTGCGGTCGAAGGTCAGCCGGTCGACGACGAACCGCGCCCGGCGGACTCCGATCCGCAGGCCGGTCAGCGCGTTGTCGCCGGGCACCACGCCGGGCCACAGCCGCGACACGTCGTCGCGCGGGACGAACGTGAACCGCTGCCAGGCCCCGGCCTTCGCGGGGAGCCAGGCCGTGCCGGCGGTCCCGCTCGCGCTGTGGCCGGGCGTTTCGAAGAGCCCGATGCGGTACCGGATGTGGAGCACCCCCGCGGGCCGGCCCTCCCCGGCGGGGTGGTGCGACAACTGGACGTCCAGGCACAGTTCGCCGTCGGCGGGGAGCACCTCCGGCAGCACGTCGAGCGTGATCGTCGTGTCGGCGATGCAGGCGTTGGCGGTCGAGTTCCAGGCGGTGCCCTGATACCAGAGGATCCCCGGCCCGGCGGCCGCGAGCCGGAGCGCCTTCCCGCCGCCGTCCTGCGGTGACCGCGGCGCCGGCACGAACTCCGCGACGGACGAGTCGAGCACGCCCTCGGTGTGTTTCGCCCAGGTCCAGTCCAGCCCCTTCTCCGGCTCCCTGGCGGCGTCGAAGTGCACGACCCCGCGGTGGTCGAAGGCGGCGATCCGGAAGTCGTGGTCGGTCCACCACACCACGTCGACCTTGTGCCGGCGCGCCTGGGCCAGATGCGCGGAGTAGCTGGCCAGGCCCTCGCTGAACGGCCCGTGGATGTGCATGGCCATGCTCACCGGCCGCAGCGGCGCCGCCGGTGCGGCGGCCGGGTCCGTCGGCGTGACGCCGGAGACGGCGGCGAGGCCCGCGGCGGTCAGTACGCTACGGCGCGTGACGCCGGGTTGACTGTCCACGGTTCCGACCCTCCCCGACGGTACGGCCGGGGCGCAGCGAAACGGCGAACCTACAACGCTTCTACTACGACGTCGAGCTGGTGCGGCCGGTGCGCCTCCACGCGGTACCCGAACTCACGCAGCGTGTCGGCGAGCTTCGCCGGGGTCTTCGGGCGCGCGTCGGCGAGCAGCAGGGCGCGCACGATCCGGCCCTTGGTGGCCTTGTTGAAGTGGCTCACGACCTTGCCGCCGTGCAGGACCCGCACCGTGACCGCGTTGCGCGGCGCCCACATCGGGGCGTAGGCGGACGAGCGCAGGTCGAGGACCAGCGACTCGTCCAGCTCGCGCAGCGGCTCGGCGAGCGCCGCCTTCCAGTGGCCGGTCAGCGGGCCGACGGTGGGCAGGCGGACACCGGCGGAGCAGCGGTACGGCGGGATCCGGTCGCCCAGGCCCACCACGCCCCACAGCCCCGAGAAGATCAGCACCTGCTTGCCGGCGCGGCGCTTGGCGGGCACGGGCAGCGAGGCGAGGTCCAGCGCGTCGTAGAGCACCCCGGTGTAGAGCTTCCCGGCCGGCAGCGCCGGCGCGTCGCGGAGGCGCGTGTTGCGCTCGACCTCGGCGACCTGCCCCGGGCTGAGCCCCAGCGTGTCGAGCGCGGCGGCGGGGTCGACGCTGATCTTGACGAGGTCGTCGAGGACCGCCTCGCGGGCAGCGCGCAACCCGGGCGCGGTGAGCCGGTCGAGGTCCACGGGGCCGCCGCGCCGCGGGGCGGCGGCCTTGCCCTCGGACGGCGGCAACAGGATGAGCACGCCCGAGACGGTACCCTGCGCCCGGCCGCGTACCCCGGGCTACGCCTGCCGTACGGTGACGCGTCGCCCGCCGGCTCGTCGTGGAGGCGGGCGCGCGCGACCGGGCCGCGCCGGAGCGGTGTCCGCCGCTCGTGGTCGCCGCCGGCCCGGGGCGGCGCGTTCCCGGGCTGGGCAAGCGGTCCCGGCCGCCGGCAGCTACCAAGGTCAACATTGGCCGGCGCCGGCCAGGACGTAGCGGCCCTTGCCGGTGCTTTTCGCCCGGTACATCGCCTCGTCCGCCTCCCGCAGGATCTCGTCGGCGTCGCCCGCGCCGCTCAGCGCGACCCCGACGCTCGCCGAGATGTGGGCCGGCGTGCCGTACAGCTCGAACGGTTTCGCCACGACCTTGACGATCCGGTTCGCGGTCGCCTGGGCGTCCGTCTCCGTGGCGAGGTGCTCGGCGAGCACCGCGAACTCGTCGCCGCCGAAGCGCGCCACCGTGTCGCTGGCCCGGACGCAGTTGCGTAGCCGCGTGGCGACCTCGCGCAGCACGTCGTCCCCGGCGGCGTGGCCGAGGCTGTCGTTGACCTGCTTGAACCCGTCGAGGTCGACGAACAGCACGGCGAACCTGTGCCGCTCGCGGGCGTGCGTGAGCAGGGCGTGCTGGACCCGCTCGTAGAACAGGACGCGGTTGGCCAGCCCGGTCAGCGGGTCGTGGAAGGCCAGGTGCTGCAGCTCGTGCTCGCGCTCCCGCAGTCGCGCCTCGGTCTCCTGCCGCCGCTCGATGTCCTTGCGCAGCGCGGCGGTGGCGTCGTCGACCCGCGCCATCGCCCGGTTCCGCGCACCGTCGAGGATCGCGACGAGCGCGGTGAGCAGCAAGGTGATGACGACCCCGGCGCTCAGCGTGAGCAGGGCCATCCGCCGGTCGGCGCCGTTGAGGAGCCGGTCCGTCGGGTACAGGGACAGCTCCCAGTGCCGCTGCCCGACCGTCACGATCCGCTGCCGGTTGCCCGGGTCGTCGCCGGCGATGGTGCCCGCCGACACGCTCGCCACGACCCGGGCCGTCCCGTCCGAGCGGTCGGTGAGCAGGATGCGCACCGCGCCCTGCGCGCGGGTCCGCAGCGTCTCGTTGAGGAAGTCGCCGCCGCGCAGGCCCATGACGACCCAGCCGCGGAACCGCCCGCTCGCGTGGTCGTGGACCGGCACGACGAGCGTGAAGGACATCTGTTGCTGATCGGCGGGGAGCGCGCGGTCCTTCAGCAGCACGTACGCGCGGCTGATCGTGAACTCCCCGCTGTCGCGCGACATCCGCAGCGCGGCGGTGGCCTCGGGCACCTGGCTCAGGTCGCGGCCCGGCACCGCGGCGACGCCGTCGAACGGCCGCGAGAAGATCACGAAAGCGTGCTCGACGCCCGTGCCGATCGGGGCGAGCGCGAGCGTCGGGACGCCCTTGTCCCGCCAGTACGACTCCACGGACGGCAGGTCGGCGTCGGCCGCCGGCACGGCGAACGCCACGCCGCTGGCGCCCGGCAGCCGGTCCCAGTTGAGCCCCGCCGAGATCGCCGCGAAGTCGGCCGCGGTGACGTCCGGCCGGGCCCCGATGGCGGCGGCGAGGTCCGCCAGCGTGTCGCCGTACCGGTCCACCTGCTGGATGACCGCCGCACTGACGTCCTCGGCGTAGCGGTCCATGAGTTGCGCGGCGGAGCGCTGCTCGACCCGGTTCACGACGGCGGCACCGCCCGCCGACAGGCCGAGGCCGGCGAACAGGACGGTGAGCACCAGCGCCGCACCCACCCAGCGTCGTCGCCAGGCCCGGCTACCAGCGTCGGTCCGCACGACCGACCGATCGGCCGGCGGCCGCCGGACCTTTGCGAAACTGAAGTACGACGGAAACCTGCCGATATGCCCGATATGAGGAAGCGGACCCGCTCTGAAAGATCGTTCGGGTTCCCGGTAGTCTCAGCGGTTTGAAGGAGCAATCTGCGGCCATGGCCGATCATCTGACGACGCTGACGTTCGCGGAACTGGAGTTCGTCCTGCGTACCGCCGCCGGAGGCGCGGACCGGCGCGCGCCCGAGTTCGACCCGGTGCGCCGCCGGCTCAACTTCCAGCCCGGCGTGGCCACCGACATCGTGGTCGCCGCCGGGGTGGCCGCGCTGCTGGCCCGCGGCCTGTGCCGGCTCGACGGGCAGCGGGTCGTCCCCGGCGAGCTGGTCTCTGCCGCCGCGGACGCGCTGGCCACCTGCCACACCACCACCGAGGCCGCCGGCTGGATCGGCGACCGGCCGGTCGTGGTGCACCTGTTCAGCGGCGCCGATGCCCGCCTGGCGGTCTACCCGGGCTCCTACGGGCTGTTCAACGTCGAGCTGATCGACGCCGCCGAGCCGGTCTCCGCGCCCGTCCTGCGCTTCCTCGACCTGTGCACGGGGACCGTCCTCGTGCGGACGGCCGCCGGCGGCCTCGCCGTCGCCCGGGGCCGCGGCGGCGTCTGGTTCGTGTCCGACGCCCGCGACCATCTCGACCGCCCGGAGGCCACTCGCCGGGTCACCCGCGAGGCGCTCGTCGCCCGCATCGTCGAACTGCTCGCCCAACCGGTAGGGGTGTGATGGCGACCATTCGGGCCGGAGCGGCCACCGACGTCGGCAAGATCCGCCGGCGCAACGAGGACAGCGCGCTCGTCGGCGAGGGCGTCTGGGCCGTCGCCGACGGCATGGGCGGCCACGCGGGCGGCGACGTGGCGAGCGACCTCGCCGTCACCGCGCTGCGCCGCCTCGACCAGGTGCGCGACCGGGACCCGTTGGACGTGCGCGACGCTCTCGCCCGCGCCAACGACGACATCCTCGCCGCCGCGGTCGAGGATCCCTCGCTCGGCGGCATGGGCACCACCGTCACCGGGCTGAGCCTCGCGACGGTCGAGGGGGAGGAGTGCTGGGTCGTCTTCAACATCGGCGACTCCCGCGTGTATCGCTTCGTGCGCGGCGAGCTCGGACAGCTCACCGTCGATCACGTGGCGCCCGAGGCCCTGACCCAGCGCCGGGGTGTCATCACCCGCGCGCTCGGCACGATCCCCGGCCCGAAGCCGGATCTGTGGGTCCTGCCGGCGGTGCCCGGGGAGCGGTACCTCATCTGCTCCGACGGCCTGCCGCTGGAGCTCGGCGACCGGGACATCGCGGCGGTCCTCGCCGAACAGGAGGACCCCGTCCAGGCGGCCGAGGAGTTGGTACGGCGTGCGGTCGTCGCCGGCGGCCGCGACAACGTGACGGTGGTCGTCGTCGACCACGTGGCAGCCTGACGGACCCGCTAGCCCTTAGCCCTGCGGAGGGTCGTGCGGTCGGCCGGGTGCACCTCCTCGACGTCGCCGATGCGGACGACCAGGACGGGCGTGCCCTCGGCGAGCGCGAGCGTCTCGCGCTCGCCGGGCGTCGGCATCCTGGCGCTGATCACCGCATGCGCCGGCACGTCGACGACCGTCGCGCTGGGCGCGGTCCGGTCGCGGACGGTCCGGGTGCGGCACGGCCCGACGCGGATGGAGTTGTCGGGGGCGAGGAAGAGCAGCCCTTCGGCCCGGAGGGTCGCCATGGCCCGCAGTGCGGTGTCCCGGCTGACGTCGTGCTCCCAGGCCAGCTCGGCGGCACTGGGCAACCGCCGCCCGGGCGCGAGCGCGCCGGAGCTGATCCGTTGCCGCAGGACATCGGCCAACATCTTGTACCGAGCTGTCACGCCCGCAGACATTAGCGGGTGCTGTCGCCTTCTGGCCACATGCGGCGGGTCGGGCGCGGGCGGACCGTGTCAGGGACGGGCGCCCAGTGCCCGGAAGACGAACGCCGTCAGCTCGGCGGTCGCCGACTCCGCTGTCGTCTCGGACGTGCCCAGCATCAACGACTGGAACCATCCCGACAGTGCTGCCAGGATCGTCCTCGCGTCCGGTTCCGGGTCGGCCAGCGGCAGTGTGCCGTCCCGGCGGCCACGCGCCAGAAGCTCCGCGATCGCGGTCCGGTGGTGGTGCGCCGCGCGGGCGCGCTCCGCGGCGTAGCCGCTCGTGCGCAGCAGCTCGTCCGACGCCAGCGTCAGGATCCGGCACCGGTACGGCTCCGCGGTCAGGCCGAGATACCCCTCGATCCAGCGGCGCAGCGCCTCGCGCGCGTCCGGCGCCGTGGCGGCCACGGCGGTCAGCTCGTCGTGGACCAGTCCGCTGTCGCGCCGGAACATCGCCAGCAGCAGCCCGTCCTTGGAGTCGAAGTGACGGTAGAAGGCGCGGGTCGACAGGCCGGCCGCGGTGAGGATTCCGTTGACGGAGACGCCGCCGCCGTTGCTGTCGGCGAGGCAACGATAGGCGGCCTCGATGATCCGGGACCGCTCGGCGTTGTCGGTGGGCAGGGGATCACCTCCGGGCGGTCCGGCGACCGGCAAGCAGCCAGAATAGCGCCATGACCGACTCGCTGGGGCCGTACTTCGTCTGGGAGTCCTACGCGCCGGGGGAGGGCTGGCGGCCGTTCACCGACCTGCTCGATCCGGACGTGACGGCGGAACGGGTGGCGGTCGCCCGGCAGGCGCTGCTGACCATGTTCGGGCTCGACGGCGACGTGGTGCCGGAGCGGGTGGTCGCGTCGGTGTCGTTCCTCGGGCTGGCGGCGCGGCTCGTGTCGCCGCTGCTCGCGGACGCGGTGCTGGCCGGGGAGGTGCGCGCGGCGCGGCCGGCGGATCTGTGGTGGAAGCCGGTGCCGGGCGGTCCCTGGCCCGTCGCGTGCGGGCCGGTGCCGGCGGCGCCCGCGTCGAAGCTGTTCGAGATCGGCATCGAGGGGCTGGTCGCGCCGCTGCTGGAGGTCTTCCGGGCGCGGTTCCGGCTCTCGCGGCAGGTGTTGTGGGGCAACGTGGCGTCGGCGCTCGGCGGAGCCGCGGGGCAGTTGCCGGCCGACGGCTGGCCGATGGTGGCGGCGCTGCTGGAGCGACCGCCGCTCGCCGGCATGGCCGTGGTCGGCAACCGCGCGCTGACCCGGCGGAACTGCTGCCTGTACTACCGGATCCCCGGCGGCGGCACGTGCGGGGACTGTGTCCTCGGACGGTGACGCTCCACTCGGTGAGCGGCGCCTCCGCCGGCGGCCGGGTGCCGCGCCGATCGGGCCGGTGCTCCAAGCGGCACCGCCCCGGGGTCGTTCACCCGCGCACACCCGGCGGGATCACCCCGTAGACGAGGGCGGTCGATCCGGACCCTCTCGCGTTGATCATGCCGCCGCACAGCACCGCGGCGCCGGTCGCCGGGAATTGCGCGAGGTTCGCGAGGATCTCCAGGCTGATCCGGTGCCGGCGGTAGACCAGCAGCGAGGCGCGGAACTGCGGGTCGGTGCCGAGGTCGGGGCCGAACGTGTCGATGCCGGTGCCGCCGTTGCGGCCGATCCGGCCGGTGTCGATGAACCACTGGACGGTCTCGGGGGCGAACCCCGGCTGGTGGAGCACCCCGCCGGCGTCGAGGTTCGGGAAGGCCGGGGTTCCCCACTTGTACTCCCAGCCGGTCCACATGATGATCATGGACTCGTCCGGGATGCGCCCGTGCCGCCGCTCCCACTGCCGCACGTCGTCGATCGTCAGCGCGTAGTCGGCGTTGCGCGCGCACTTGTCCCGCACGTCGATCTTCACCGCGGGCAGGAAGAGGTCGTTCGGGTCGAGGTCGTCGGCGAGCGGCTCGCCCGCGTTGAAGTGGCCCGGCGCGCCCCAGTGCGTGCCGGTCGCCTCGCCCTCCCGGACGTACTGCAGGTAGTACCCCTCGTTCTCGATCGTGGCGATGACCTCGAGCTCGAAGGGCGGGTCGCCCGGATAGACGTTGGTCGTCGCGGGGTCGTTGACGTGGGAGAGGCTGATCAGCCGGGTCCTGCCGGGCTGCAGCGTCTCGCCGCCGGCCGGGCCGGCCGCGGCGGTGCCCGCCAGGCCGGTCGCGCCCGCGACGGCGCCACCGGCGGCCGCGAGCAGGTGTCGTCTCTGCATGCTGGAATCGCCTTTCGCATCCGGGCTCGACGATGTGCGAGGTGCCGAATTGCACATTGCCCGCCTACGCAGCGTTGCGCAAGATCTACGATCGGATGGCGTCCGGCCCCTCCGGGACGGGACCTTAGGCCCGGGCGAACGGTGTTAGGACCCGGGAGTCTGGCATCGGCGGGTGATCCGCGGCCGGTTCGGGGAACTTGTGCCGGGTCGCCGGCGTCTAACCGATGTCCGAGACCAGACGGAGGGCGGCCGGGTGTCGAAACGACAGCGTGACTCGCGCGACTACGCGCGGCGCATGCGGATGATCCAGGAGCGGGCCACGGCCCGGCGGGGCCGCATGCGGCAGGCCACCACGGCGATCGTGGTCGTGATCGTGGCCTTCGCCGTCATGGTCGTGGCGAAGCTGGGCGGCGCCGGCTCGGGCGGCGGGCCGGCACCGCAGGCGCTGCCGTCGGGCCCGGCCGCCGCGGCGGTGATCACCGCCGTCACCACGGTGCCGGCGGCGACGCTCGACGCGGTCGACGGCGGGAACACCACCGTGCCGCCGAAGGTGATCACCGGGCAGCCCGCGCTCGCCCAGGACGGCAAGCCGCTGGTCCTCTACGTCGGCGCGGAATACTGCCCGTTCTGCGCCTCGCAGCGCTGGCCGGTGATCATCGCACTGTCCAGGTTCGGCACCTTCGAGGGCCTGACACTGAGCCGGTCGGCATCGGACGACGTCTACCCGGACACGCCGACGCTGTCGTTCCACGGCTCGAAGTACACCAGCCAGTACCTCGCCTTCCAGGGCGTCGAGACGGCCACCAACAAGCGCAAGGGCGGCACCTACGCGCCGCTGGACACGCTGACCCCGCAACAGCAGCAGATCCTCCAGAAGTACAACGCCCCGCCGTACGTCGACGCGACCTCGGCCGGTGCCATCCCGTTCATCGACTTCGCCAACCAGGCGATCGCGACCGGCTCGTCGTACAGCCCGCAGTTGCTCCAGGGCAAGACGCACGAGCAGATCGCCTCCGCGGTCAACGACCCGCAGAGCCAGCTCGGCCGTACGATCGACGCCAATGCGAACGCGATGACCGCGTTGCTGTGCAAGCTGACCAACGGTCAGCCCGGAGACGTCTGCGCCAGCCCCGCCGTCTCGGCCTTCCAGGGGGAGTTCGCCAATGTCAGCCTCAAGTAGCGCGGTCAGCCTTCCCGAGGTCGACCGGCGGCTCGTCCAGTCCTGGGTGCCGGTCGTCTCGCTGGTGCTCTCCGCCGTCGGGCTGGCCGTCTCGGGGTACCTCACCTACGAGCACTTCACCGCCGCGACGACCCTCGCCTGCCCCGACACCGGCACGCTGAACTGCGTGAAGGTCACCACGAGCGAGCAGTCGGCGGTCCTTGGCATCCCGGTCGCGGTGCTCGGCCTGGTGTACTTCGTGATCATGCTGGTCGCGTCACTCCCGGCGCTCTGGCGGTCACGCCGGCCCGGGATCCGGACGGGCCGGCTCGCCTTCGCCGCCGTCGGCGTCCTCTTCGTCTTCTATCTGGTGTTCGCGGAACTGTTCACCCTCGACGCGATCTGCCTGTGGTGCACGGTGGTCCACGTGCTGGCGGTCGGGCTGTTCGCCGTGGTGGCGCTCGGCACCGCCTACGCCGATCCGGGTGATCTGCGGCGGTAGCCCGGGAACTTTTCGGTGGGGTCCGGCGACTACCCGCGGAACCGTTCCGTCCGCCGTTCCCAGAGAGGACCCCACACGCATGCGCCTGGCCCACGTGGTCCGCGCGGGTGTCGCCGTCGCCGCGGCCGTCGCCGCGGCACTCGCCTTCCCCGCCGTCGCCTCCGCGCACGTGACCGTCAACCCGAGCACCGCCACGCAGGGCGGATACACGAAGGTGACGTTCCGCGTGCCGAACGAGCGCGACGACGCCAGCACGGTGAAGCTGGAGATCGCGCTGCCGACCGACAAGCCCGTCGCGTCGGTCTCGCTGAAGCCGATCCAGGGCTGGACCGCGGTGAGCGAGAGCATCAAGCTCGCGACTCCGATCAAGACCGCGGACGGTGAGCTCGTCGAGGTGGTCTCCAAGATCACCTGGACCGCGGACGCCGGCTCGGCGATCAAGCCGCACCAGTTCCAGGAGTTCGACGTGTCGATGGGCCCACTGCCGCAAACCGACCAGTTCGTCTTCAAGGCCCTCCAGACGTACTCCAGCGGCGAGACCGTCCGCTGGATCGACGAGCCCGCCGCCGGCGCCGAGGCCGAGCACCCGGCCCCGACGCTCAAGCTGACCCCGAAGGCCGCCGCGAGCGGCGCGCCGGCCGCTCCCGCCGGCGCCGCGCCCGACGACGGCGGTGACGGCACCGGCGCCGCCGTCGGCCTGGGCGTCGCCGGCCTGGTACTGGGCCTGGCCGGCCTGGTGGTGGGCCTGCTCGCCTACCGCCGGGCAGCGGCTCGGACCTCCTGACGACATCCGTTCGCCGTCCGCGCGGCGCGGTCCGGCTCGATCGCCGTGGCGGTCATGCCGAATCGCCTGCGGGACCGGCGAACGGATCCCTCAGGTTGCCGTCCGGGTGGCCGATGGTGGCGGCGTGGAAGGCGTCGCCAGCATCGCCACCCGGGTGGCCGAGATCCGCACCCAGATCGCCGCCTTCCACCCGCCGCCGGCGAACACCTCCGTGAGCGCGGCCTCCTCCGTGAGCGCGGCCTCCTTCGCGACCGCGGTCACCGAGGCGGGCCGGGCCCTCCGCACGCCCGAGGGGATGCCGGCCGACCTGGCCCGCTACGGCAACGGCCGGATCCCCGAGTCGGCCCTCCAACGGGTCGGCGACACCGGCCACCGGCTGTGGGCGCCCGCGGCCGCGTCGCTGGATGCGCTCATGCGGGCCGCCCGGGCCGACGGCGTGACGATCGGCATCACCGACTCCTACCGCTCGTACGCCGAGCAGGTCGACCTGGCCCGCCGCAAGGGCCTCTACTCGCAGGGCGGCCTGGCCGCCAAGCCGGGGACCAGCGACCACGGCTGGGGCCGGGCCGTCGACCTCGACCTCGACGCCGAGGCCCAGTCCTGGATGCGCGCCAACGCCGGGCGCTTCGGCTTCGTCGAGGACACGCCGCGGGAGCCCTGGCACTGGAAGTACCGCTGAGCGGATCCGCCCTCCTGACGGACCCGCTACAGTCGCCGGATGGCAACCGGTGGCGGGTGATCGCCCTGCTCACGGCCCTGATCCTGACCGCCGTGGCCGCGCACGACCGGCTCCCGGCATGGGCGATGACGGCCCTCGCCGGTGCCGCCTTCCTGACAGGACTCGCGACAAGCACCGGACTTCGCTGACCGGCGAGTGATCTTAGGGTAGGGCCATGGGCGCAGCCTGGAGGTCAGGCGGCCCGGGGCGGAGCGGAGGACGCGTGACCGGTTTTCGCAACGACCTGGCCCAGCTCTTGAAGGCCAGGTTCCCGGTCCTCTACGTGGAGTCTTTCGAGGAGCACCGGGTGCTCGCCGAGCTCGCCGCCGTCGCCGGTGACGCGGCGCTCATCCGCACCCCGCGGCCGGTGTGGACCTGGTCGGCGACGACCGGGCTGCTGCAGCCCGACGGGGCGGCCCGCCAGCACACCATGGAGCCCGACAACGCCCTCGACGCGGTCCTGCGCCTCCAGGAGCCCGGCCTCTTCGTCTTCCGCGACCTGCACAACTCGCTCGGCGGTGACATCCCCGCCCTGCCCACCGTCGTGCGGCGGCTGCGGGACATCGCCACCGCCTTCAAGAGCGGCACCGTGCCGCGCACCCTCGTCGTCGTCGCGCCGATGCTGCGCATTCCGCCCGACCTCGACAAGGACGTGACCATCGTCGACTTCCCGCTGCCGACCGAGGCGGAGATCCGCGGCGTGCTGGAGTCGATGATCGCGAGCAACGCGGCGAGCGGCCGGATCCGCATCGACCTCGACGCGGTCGGCCGCGAGAAGTTCGCCAAGGCCGCCGTCGGGCTCACGCTCCACGAGGCGGAGAACGCCTTCGCCCGCGCGATGGTCAACGACGGCATCCTCGACGTCGACGACCTCGGCGTCGTGCACGAGGAGAAGCGCCAGACCGTCCGCAAGTCGGGCCTGCTGGAGTTCGTCGACGCCGATGTGCGCCTCGCCGACGTCGGCGGCCTGGAGAACCTCAAGCGGTGGCTCGCCAAGCGGGACAATTCGTGGCTCGCGGCCGCCGCCGACTACGGCCTGCCGGCGCCCAAGGGCGTGCTCATCACCGGCGTGCCCGGCTGCGGCAAGTCGCTGACCGCGAAGGCGGTCGCCGCCGCGTGGGGGCTGCCGCTGCTCAAGCTGGACATCGGCCGGGTCTTCTCCGGGCTCATCGGCTCCAGCGAGCACAACATGCGCGCCGCGATCCGCACGGCCGAGGCCACCTCGCCCTGCGTCCTGTGGGTCGACGAGATCGAGAAGGGCTTCTCCAGCGGTACCGGCAACGACAGCGGCACGTCGTCGCGCGTCTTCGGCACGTTCCTCACCTGGATGCAGGAGAAGACCAGGCCGGTCTTCGTCATCGCCACCGCCAACGACATCGAGCGGCTGCCGCCGGAACTGCTGCGCAAGGGCCGCTTCGACGAGATCTTCTTCGTCGACCTGCCCACCCGCGCCGAGCGCACCTCGATCTGGAACGTCCACCTGAGCCGCCGGCTCCGCAAGCCCGCGGTCGCCGGCGGGCTCGCCCTGGACGACGCGCTGCTGCGCGAGGTCGGCGATCTGACCGCCGGGTACTCCGGCGCCGAGATCGAGCAGGCGGTCGTCGCCGGGCTGTTCGACGCGTTCTCGGAGCGTCGCCCGCTGCGCCGGGACGACCTGGTGCGGGCCGTGACCGCGATGGTGCCGCTGAGCGTGACCCAGGCCGAGAAGCTCGACGACATCCGGCTCTGGGCGAAGACCCGCGCGGTCGCCGCGACCGCGGCCGAGGACTGGGATCCGGACGAGGAGCCGCCGACCGCTCCCGTACCGTTCGTCGCGCGCCACGGCCGGACACTGGAGATCTAGGGGTACCGCATGAGCATCTCCCTGCTGCTGATCCCCTTGGCGGTGGCGGCCGTCTCGGCTCGGGCCGCCGCCGTCGGCGCGGACTCCAGGACCGTGTGCCGGGTGCAGACCCGCATGCGCGACAGCTCCCTGCTGGCCGAGGCGCTGCGCGCGTGCGCGGCGGAGGTCTCCCGCGACGGCGACGACGTGGTGGCCGACTGGGCCGGTGTGCGGACCCGGTTCGGCCGGGACGGCGAGGGCATCTGGACCGCCCATTTCACCGGTGACGTCGACGAGCCCCGGGCGGTGGAGATCGTCCGAGCGGTCGACGCCGCCTACGGCCGTCAGGTGCAGCAGGCGGTCCTCGCCCGGCTGCAGGAGCGGGCCCCGGCGGCCGGCCTGCGGCTCGAGTCGCGCACCGTGACCCCGGACGCGGCGGTGCGGCTGGTGTTCGCCGTGGAGCACGCGTGAAACGTATCGTCGTGACCGTCGCCGCGGACGGCACCGTGACCGCGGAGACACTGGGCATCCCCGGTTCGGCCTGCCTCGACTACGTCACCGTGCTGGAGGACCTGCTGGAGGCCCGGGCCGTGCGGAGCGCCTTCACGGCCGACTACACCGCGAGCGGCACCACGACCGCCACCCACCGCGCCAGACAGGAAGACCACGATGTCCTTTAGCCGGAAACTGCTGAGCAGCGGGTGGGTCCTGCTGTCGCTGCTCGGCCTGGGCTGCCTGAGCGGCCTCGGCCTGCTCGTCGTCGGCCTGCGCGCCCGGCGCCCCGCGTGGTGGGTGAGCGGCCTGGGCTACCTGCTGGCGACGTGGGCCGTGTTCATCGCCTTTGAGCGGGTGGACCGTGACTCGCCGGCCAGCGGGAACCTCGCGCTCACGTTCTTCGGGCTCTGGCTGGCGAGCGTCATCCACTCCCTGATCGTGAACCCGGGGTGGCTGCGCTGGCAGGAGGAGCGGCTGGCGGCGGCCCGGCGGCTGGCGCCGCCCCCGTCGTTCCCGCCGGCTCCGGCGGGTTTCGGCCCGGCCCCGTTCGGTCCGGTTCAGGCCGCGCCGCCACCGTCAGCGTCCCCGGCCGTGCCCGTGTCGCCCCAGGCCGCGTTTCCGGCCACGCCCGGTCCGGTTCAGGCCGCGCCCTCGTCCCGGTTCCCGGGGTCCCCGTCCCCGTCTCTGTCTCCGTCCCCGGGCACGCCGGTCGGGTTCGGCTTCCCGGACCCGACGTCCGGTCTCCCGGGCGAGGGCGCGGCGCCGGTGTTCGGGCCGGTCGACGTCAACACCGCCACCGCGGCCGAGCTGGCCGGGTTCGGCGAGTTCGACCTGGCCGGCGCCGAGCGGATCGTCGCCGAGCGCACGGCCCGCGGCGGCTTCGGGTCGATCGAGGAGTTCGCCATCGTCGCGCAGTTGGCCCCGCACCAGTTCGCCCGGCTGCGGCACCAGGTGCGCTGCGGCTCCCGCCCCGACATCCCGTCCGCCGGCCGTGTCCTCGACTTCTGAGGACCGCGTCCGCATCGGGCGGTACCTCGCGCGAACCCGTGCCGAGGGGCCCGGCGAGCGGACAGCCGTATGGGTGCAGGGCTGCACGATCCACTGCGCGGGCTGCTTCAACCCGCACCTGTGGACGTTTCGCGGCGGCGCGGAGTGGACCGCCACGGACCTGCTGGCGCGCGTCCTGGCCGAGGAGACCGACGGCCTGACCCTGCTCGGCGGGGAACCGTTCGACCACGCCGCCCCGCTCGCCGCGGTGGCGGCCGGCGTCCGGGACGCCGGCCGCTCCGTCATGACCTTTTCGGGCTACACCACGGCGCAGCTCGACGCGGCCGTCCGCGGCGGACGGACCGGTGTGGCGGCGCTGCTGGCGGCCACCGACCTGCTGATCGCCGGCCCGTTCGTGGCCGGGCTCGTGGACCGCGCCCGCCCGTGGGCCGGCTCGACCAACCAGGAGTTCGTGCCCCTCTCCGACCGCTTCCCGGACCTGCTGGCCGCGGCGCGGTCGACCCCGGACCGCCTGGAGATCACGGTGGCGGCCGACGGTCTCGTGTCCGTCAACGGCTGGGCCGACGACGACACGCTGGACGCGCTGCTCCACGATCTCGGCCGGCGCACGGTCAGCCCCGCACCGTGAGGATCGGGCGCAGCCCGGCGACCGGCAGGGCCACGCCGCCCGCGCCCGGTCCTGCCCGGTCGCGTCGGCCCGGTGACCCGGCGACAGCGAGCCGCTGTGCCACCCGGCGGCGTGCGATCGATGGTGTCAGCGGACCAGCAGGACGACCAGGGTGCGCGGGCCGTGGACGCCCTCGACGCGGTCGAGCTCGATGTCGCTCGTCGCCGACGGGCCGCTGATCAGGGTCAGCGGGTTGGTCGGGGTCAGGCGGGCCAGGAGGTCCGGCACGGTCTGGACGACCTGGTCCGCCCGGACCACGCAGACGTGCCGGTCGGGAACCAGCGTGATCGCCCGGCGGCCCTGGTCCGGGCCGCCGTCGAGGGCGATCGTCCCGGTCTCGGCCACCGCCGCCGCGCACGCGGTCAGGACACCGGCGATGCCGTCGAGGGCCGCCGCGTCGAGCGTGCCGTCGTCGACCACGGCGTCCTCGACACCCCACTCGGGCGGCAGGCCCGGCGGCACGATCAGCCGTCCGCCGACCGGCAGCGCCCCGGCCAGCGCCGAGCGGAGGTCGGCCGCCAGGGCGGCGCGGGAGGTGCGGATCACCGTCGCCTTGTAGTCCTCCAGCCGGTCGACCAACTGGTCGAGGAGCGCCGGGTCGCCGGGGAGCAGCGAGCCGGCCCGGCGGTAGTCCCGCGGGGGATCCGGAACGACCGGGGCGGGCCCGAGCGCCGAGCGGATGCGGGCCAGCACGTCGTCCCGCGCGGTCACGACGCGCTCCTGGCGGCGCGGGCCTTCCACCACTCGCGGAACGTCTGGGCCGGCGGGCGGGGCAGGTCGCGGCTCGCCGTCCACGCCGACAGCGGCGGCGGCAGCGCCGAGATCCGGTCGTGCCGCCGGCCCAGGACCCGCCCCAGCCGCATCAGCCGCTCGGCGCCGCGGAACCGGCCCGGCCGGGCCATCACCCACGACCCGGCCGCCATGCCGATGGCCTCGGGTGACGGCACCGCCCGCTTGGCACGCTCCTCGACGTGCTCGGCCCGCAGGTGGACGAGCAGGCTCGGGATGTCGATCCGCACCGGGCAGGCGTCGAAGCAGGCGCCGCAGAGGCTGGAGGCGTAGGGCAGCGACGCGTTGTCCTCGACGCCGGTCAACTGGGGGCTCAGCACCGCGCCGATCGGGCCGGGGTAGACGGAGCCGTAGGCGTGGCCGCCGGTGCGCTCGTACACCGGGCAGACGTTGAGGCAGGCGCTGCACCGGATGCAGTGCAGCGCGGAGCGGCCGGCCTCGTCGGCGAGGACCGCGGTCCGGCCGTTGTCGAGCAGGACGAGGTGGAACTCCCGCGGGCCGTCGCCGGGCGTGACGCCGGTCCACAGCGACGTGTACGGATTCATCCGCTCGCCCGTCGAAGAGCGGGGGAGGAGCTGGAGGAACACCTCCAGGTCGGTCCACGCCGGGACGACCTTCTCGATGCCCATCACCGTGATGAGCGTCCGCGGCAGGGTCAGGCACATCCGGCCGTTGCCCTCGGACTCGACGACGGCGAGCGTCCCGGTCTCGGCGACGGCGAAGTTGGCGCCCGACACGGCGACCCGCGCCGTCAGGAACTTCCGCCGCAGGTGGGCGCGGGCCGCCATGGCCAGCCGGCGCGGCTCGTCCGTCAGGTCCGGGTCGACCCCCGGCATCTCGCGCAGGAAGATGTCGCGGATCTCCGCGCGGTTGCGGTGGATGGCCGGCACCAGGATGTGTGAGGGCTTGTCGTGGCCGAGCTGGACGATCAGCTCCGCGAGGTCGGTCTCCCAGGCCGCGACGCCGCCGGCCGCCAGGGCCTCGTTGAGCCCGATCTCCTGGGTCGCCATCGACTTGACCTTGACGACCTCGTCGGCGCCGGTGGCCCGGACCAGGTCGAGCACGATCCGGTTGGCCTCGTTGGCGTCGCGGGCCCAGTGGACCGTGCCGCCGCGGGCGATGACCTCCCGCTCCAGCCGCTCCAACTGGGTGTCCAGGGTGGCCATCGTGCGGGCCTTGATCGCCTCGCCGGCGCGGCGCAGTTCCTCCCAGTCGGGCACCTCGCCCACGACCGCGGCGCGCTTGGCGCGGATCGTGCGGGTGGCGTGGCCGAGATTGCGCCGCAACTGGTCGTCGGCCAGCGCCTTGCGGGCCGCGGCCGGGAACGGCTCGTCGCCGCGCAACTGTCCGACGCCGCGCGGGGCGACCGTGGGCATACCGAGGAAGGTCGTCATGTCGCCGCCAGGATCTCCGCGAGGTGTACGGGACGTGTCTCCACCGACAGCCGGGAGAGCCCGCCACCGATGTGCATGAGGCAGGACGAGTCACCCGCCGACACGAACTCGGCCGAGGTGGACAGCACGTTGCGCAGCTTGTCGGCGAGCATCGCCGCGGACGTGTCGGCGTTCTTCAGCGCGAACGTGCCGCCGAAGCCGCAGCACTGCTCGGCCTCGGGCAGCTCGACCAGGTCGATGCCGCGGACCTCCCGCAGCAGCCGCAGCGGCCGGTCGCCGACGCGCAGCATGCGCAGCGAGTGGCAGGTCGGGTGGTAGGTGACCCGGTGCGGGTAGCGTGCGCCGACGTCGGTGACCCCGAGGACGTCGACCAGGAACTCGGACAGCTCGTGGGTGCGCGCGGCCACGTCCTCGGCGCGCGAGGTGAGCTGCGCCTTCCCGGCCCGGCGGGCGACCTCGGCGTGCTGGTGGCGGACCGAGCCGACGCAGGAGCCGGACGGCGCGACGATCGCGTCGAACGGGTCGAAGGTGCGGACGTGGTGCTCCACGAGGCGGACGGCGTCGCGACGGTACCCCGTGTTGATGTGCATCTGCCCGCAGCACGTCTGCGCCTCGGGGAACACCACCTCGTGCCCGAGCCGCTCGATCAGCTCGACGGTGGCCTTGCCGACCTGCGGGAACATCGCGTCGGCGAGGCACGTGACGAACAGCGCCACGCGCATCGGTCACCGCACCTTCCGGGTCGAGGCCCGGCGGCCCCGTGGGTGGCCGCCGGACTCGCGGACGATCAGATCAGGCTGACGCACGGAGGATATCGGCACGGCGCCCGCGGCGGTCAGCGGACCACCACGCCGGCGGTGCGGATGAGGTCCGGGGTCACGTGGAAGCGGCCCTCGAAGCGGGACGGGGCGCCCGGCGTCTTCGCCAGGTGGGACGGCAGGATACGCGCCTCGAAGGTGCCGGCCACCACGTCGATCGTCAGGTGGGCGTCGTGGAAGTCGAGCCAGGTGCCCACGATCGGCGACCACAGCTTGTACACGACCTCCTTGGCGCTGAAGTGCACGGCCGGCCACCAGTCCTCGCCGGACCGCTCGGCGCACCAGGCGAGTTCCTCGGGCAGGCAGATGGCCCGGCGCACGCCGACGGGCAGGATCGTCCGGCGCTCGGCGTCGATGCCGACGGCCCGGACGTCGGGGTCGCGTGCAACGGCCGCCGCGCAGTAGCCGGCGGTATGGGTGATGCTGCCGGTCGTGCCCGGCGGCCAGATCGGCGCCCGGCTGTCCGAAGTGGGCAACGGGTGGCCGTCGATGCCCAGGCGGCGCAGGGCACGCCGCGCGCAGACCCGGCCGGCGGTGAACTCGCGGCGGCGGCTCTCGACCGCGCGGGCGCTCAGCCCGGCGGCCTCCGCCGGCAGCAGCTCGCCGGCGTAGTCGGCCTCGGACGCCGTCTCGACGGCGACGAACTCGGGGAGCAGATCACGCACGGCGTCGACCGTAGCCGGGGTCTACTCGGCGTCCGGCGCCGTGCGGGGCAGGAACAGACCGCCCAGGACCGCGCCGGCCAGCGCCGTCAGCACGACCACACCGCTCCACAGCTCCTCCGTCCAGGTCACGCCCAGCGAGGCCTGGACGCCGATCAGGTGGGTCGGCCAGACCAGCAGCGGGATCAGCACGCCGACGGCCGGCGGCACCAGCCGTCCGCGCCTTGTCGCGACCCACCGGACGGCGACGTCGGCCAGGACGGCGCCGATCAGCGGGTACAACTGGGCGGACAGATGCTCGAAGTCGCGGAACACGCCGTTGGGCACCGCCGCCGCCGTCACCACCAGCGTGATCAGGCCCGCCGGGACACGGCCCAGGCGGCTCCACACGAAGAGCGCCGCGCCGACCATGAGGACGGAGTAGGTGAGGTACTGCGCCAGGCCGAGCACCTGAGCGTCGCGGAACCCGCCGGAGCCGGCCGGCGCGTCGGTGAACGGCGACAGGTAGCTCAGGAAGAAGGCGGCCACCGCGGTCGCGCTGAGCATGCAGGTGAGCACCGGCACGTCACCGGCCAGGCCCGGACCGGACCGCTTCGCGGCCGCCGCGCGGACCGGGGTGGCGATCATCAGCGAGCCGGCGGTGAGCAGGAGCAGATGCGGCGGGCTGAGCAGCGCCTCGAGGTTGACCTCGATGCCGAGCAGCGTGTGCCACACCAGGTCGGCGGCGCCGCCGACGGCGAAGAGCACGGCGCCCAGGACGCCGAGGCCGTAGCCGGCCGGGAACCAGTCGCGGACCGGTCCCACCGGCCGGCCGCGCCAGAGCGCCGGTGGGACCAGCGCCAGCGCCAGCACCGCGTAACCGCTGTAGAGCACCCCGTGCCACGGCGTGAAGAACGTCTCCAGCTCCGGCACGTGGGAGTGGGCCCAGCCGTCGAGGTAGAGGCCGCCGGCCAGCCACAGCGTGGCGAGCGCCACGAGCAGGTCACGCCGGTGTGTGGAGACCGGCCGGGTCGGGGTGGTGCGTTCGATGACGGTGGTCGCCATCCATCGATCCTGACGCATCGGGACGGTTCACACAGCCCCGTTTCGGATATCGACGTTGCCCGCCGGATCGTCGGGCCGGACCGGCCGGCGAGCCGATCGCCCAGGAACCGGCGGTGGCCGGCCGCCGTTGTCGCCGCCGTGCTCGAACCGCACCGTGACCGACGTCACGGTCAGCTCGACGCCGCGGATACCGGGTCGCGGTCGGCCTACGGCCCGGGCAGACTCGCCCCCTGGGCCCGCAGCACCCGCTGCACCTGTTCCGCCGAGATCTCGCGGGGCGCCTTGCCGGTGCGGGAGGCGAGCGCGGCGCACACACCGGCCGCCTGACCCGTGGCCATCGAGATCGGCATGATGCGGTACGAGCTGTGCGCCACATGGTCGCCGGAGATGCACCGCCCGGCGACCAGCAGGCCGTCGACGTCGCGCGGGAGCAGGCTGCGCAGCGGGATGTCGTAGGAGGCGCCCCGCGGCAGCCGGCGCAGGATCGTGCCCCGTCCGTTGGGGTTGTGGATGTCGACCGGATACGCGCCGCGCGCGATCACGTCGTCGAAGTTCCGCGCGCTCAGCACGTCTTCGCCGGTCAACTGGTAGTCGCCGAGGACACGGCGGGTCTCCCGCACGCCGACCTGCACGCCGCTCTGGATGACGTAGGCGTCGCCGAAGCCCGGCACCCGATTGTGCAGGAAACGGGCGATCTGTGCCATCTGGTGGTGGGTGACCAGTTCGGCCCGCGTCAGGTCCCAGACGCTGATCCCCAGGCCGCCGAAGCGCGTGGAGTTGACCGAGACCTCGTCCGGGTGCGGCGTGGCGAAGAACAGGACGTCTTCCCGCGGCAGGTCCAGCTCACCGGCGTCGCGGGCGATCCGGATCAGGTCCCACAGCCCGTGCACGCCCCGCCACTGGTCGGGGTGCTCCCGGACGTACTCCAGGAATTCCTCGCGGTGGAAGTTGCCGACGCGGAACATCAGTGTCATCGGCTGGGTCAGCCCGTCCTCGGGGCGCCCGATCTCGTAGGGGGCGCCGGCCGCCGCGGCCAGGTCGCCGTCGCCGGTGCAGTCGATGACGACGTCGGCGTCGAGCACGACCGGGCCGGACTTGGTCTCGAACACGCACCGCGACCCGCCGTCGGGCAGCGTCGTGCAGTCGGACGCGAACGAGTGCAGCAGCAGCCGCACCCCGCAACCCGCCAGCATGTCGTACGTGACGAGCTTGAAGATCTCCGGATCGAACGGCACGGTGTAGCCGGTGTCCTTGGTCGGCTGGATCGCGCCGCCGGCCCGGACGAGCCGGTCGAGCAGCATCCACAGCACCCCGGCCACGACCGGCTCGCCCTCACCGTGATCGGTCGGCAGCAGCCGGTTGTCCTCGCCGGCGACCGCCTGCTTGATCTCGTTGTGGAAGCTCATCAGCGGCATGACGAGCGCTGCGGTCGCGTTGCCGCCGAGAAAGCCGTACCGCTCGACGAGCACCACCTCGGCGCCCGCCGCGGCCGCTCCCATGGCGGCTCCGAAACCGGCCGGACCGCCGCCCACCACCAGGACCTCGGAGTGCCCGCCGTGCACAGCGGAGCGCGGCGGTAGCTGCACCTTCGGCAGCCCGGCCGGCGCGCGCAGTCCGGTCATGCGGCCTCCGCTGCGCTCCGGCCGCCCGACCTCCGCACTGAGCCCATGGTGACCGGCCCCTCCGCTGCGCTCCGGACCGGTCACGCGGCCTCCGCTGCGCTCCGGCCGCCCGACCTCCGCACTGAGCCCATGGTGACCGGCCCCTCCGCTGCGCTCCGGACCGGTCACGCGGCCTCCGCTGCGCTCCGGACCGGTCACGCGGCCTCCGCTGCGCTCCGGCCGCCCGACCTCCGCACTGAGCCCATGGTGACCGGCCCCTCCGCTGCGCTCCGGACCGGTCACGCGGCCTCCGCTGCGCTCCGGACCGGTCACGTCGCCACCCGTTCCGGCGCCGGCGTCGCCTTGTAGCCGTTGAAGGTCGACAGTTGCGGCGCGATCCGGTCGAGCTGCGCGCCGAGGCGCCGGCCGGTCTCCGTCGCGCGTTGCCGCAGCGCCGCCACGCGAGCCGCGATGTCCTCCAGCCGCTGCGGTCGCTCGTCCCACAGCCGATCGACCTGCGCCAGCAGCGGCCCGGCCGCCTCCCGTACCACACCCCGGGGAACGGGCGCGCCGATGCGCTGGGCGAAGTCGAACACCTTTCCGGCGTACGGCAGTGCGAGCAACGGCACTCCGGAGAGCGCCGCGAAGATCAGGAAGTGCAGCCGCATGCCGACCGCCAGGTCGAGGTGCCGCATGAGGTCGAGAATCTGTCCGGGCCGGAACTCACCGTGCAGCACCCGGCAGTGCTCCGCCGCCGTCATGCGGGACAGCACCGCGTGCGCGTGCCGTATGTCGGAGCGCTCCATGGGCACGAACAGCAGCGCCGCGTCGAGCCGGTGGACGATGAAGTCCCCGACGTGGGCGAGCAACTGGTGATACTCGTCGGCGGCCAGGTGCTGGGCGGCGCGCCCCGGTTCACGGACACTCATCCCGACCACCCGCCGGCCCGGCGGGAGGGAGTCGTGCAGGATGCCGATGTTGAACTCCTCCGGTTGCAGCAGCAGCGCCGGGTCCGCGGTCACGGTCACCCGGCTGGTCACCCCGGCCTCCTCGAGGGCGACCTTGGACTCTTCGTCCCGGACTGTCACCTCCATCGCGGCGGACAGCGTCTCGCGGGTCATGGCGCAGTCGAGGTCCTCGGTGAGCGGGCCGGCGCCCAGCGCGTACGTGAACACCGGCACCCGTTGTTCCTGCGCGGTGCGTACGACGCGGAGGTACCGGCGGGCCTCCGTGTCGTACAGAATCCCGCCACCGCCGAGGACCAGCAGATCGAGCCGGGCCAAGGCCTCCGCGGTCCGGTCGCGGCTCACGCCCTCCCACGGCGCCACGGTGACGTCCGGATGTGCCCGTGCGGTGTGTTCGGGGTCGCGCGAAAGCACCAGGACGTCCGTGTCGGGCCGGCGTGCTCGCAGGTCGGTCAGCAAGCTGGTCAGAATGGCTTCATCGCCGAGGTTGTAGCCGCCGTACGAGCCGAGGACGCCCACCCGGGGGCCGTGTTCCGTCATCGCGCGCCTCCTTCCGCCGCGGGGGGTCGTCCGATCTACCCAGCGGGCGAAGCGTCACACCCGACCCTTATGGTGGATTTCGTCAAGCGTCATCGAGCGGAGGCGGCAGGGGACCACCTGTGATCCACTTCCCGGCTGTGCGGCGGGGACCGCTGCGGGCACTCAGCGTGCGGCTCGGCCTCGCGTTGGGGCTCGTCGTGCTGATCGTGCTGGCGGTCTACACCGATCGGAACGGCTACCGCGACGTCAACGAAGACGGGATGTCCCTGCTCGACTCCTTCTACTACACCGTTGTGACCCTCTCCACGACGGGCTACGGCGACATCACGCCGGTCTCGGAGTCGGCCCGGCTGGTCAACGTCCTGCTCGTCACCCCTGCCCGCGTCCTGTTCCTGATCATCCTGGTCGGCACCACACTCGAGGTGCTGACCGAGCAGTACCGCACCAGCCTGCGGCTGGAACGGTGGAGGAAGCGCGTGAAGAACCACGTCATCGTCTGCGGCTACGGCACGAAGGGTCGCGCCGCCGTCGGCACCCTGCTGGAGAACGGGCTGGACAAGTCCCAGGTCGTGGTCGTGGAGCGGAACCCGACCGCCCTGCGGCAGGCCACCGCCGACGGGCTCGTCGCCATCGAGGGCTCGGCGACCCGCTCCACGGTCCTCAAGGAGGCCGCCGTCCAGGACGCCCGCGCCGTGATCATCGCCACCGACTCCGACGACGCCTCCGTGCTGGTCACGTTGACCGTCCGGCAGATGACCGCCGGCAAGGTGTCGATCATCGCGGCGGCGCGCGAGGCGGAAAACGGTCCGCTGCTGCGCCAGTCCGGCGCGCACCACGTCGTCGTGTCGTCCGCGACCGCCGGCCGGCTGCTGGGCCTGTCGACGACCGCGCCGCCGCTCATCGAGGTGGTCGAGGACCTGCTCACCCCCGGTCAGGGCATGGCGCTGGCGATGCGCTCGGCCCGTCGCGACGAGGTCGGCCTGGCGCCGCGCGAACTGACCGAACTCGTCATCGCGCTGTTCCGCCGTGGCAAGGTGCTGTCGCTCGCCGACCCGGAGGGCACCACGATCCAGACCGGCGACATGGTGGTCTACGTCCGCGACGACCGGCCCGAGACGGTCCCGGCCATGCCGTAGGGTCCTTCGCGTGAGGTCGCGCGTCGGGATCCTGCTGGGGATCGTGGTCCTCGTGCTGCTGTGGGGCGCGCCGGGATACGCGCACGGCGGCGCCACGGTCACCGTCCACTCCGACGGCCGCGGATCGGTGTGGATCACCGCCCGGTGGCAGGACGGGCATCCGATCAACGAGCCGACCCCGGTCACCCTGACCGCCGTGCCGGTGTCCGGCAGCGGCCCGTCGGTGGGCCCGTCGACGCTGCGGCAGACCGGCGACGAGCGGGGCACCCAGACGTACGGTGGCGCGCTGGCACCCGGCCTCTGGCAGGTCGCGGTGGATCTGGGCGCCCCGGTCGACGGGCACTGCCAGGCGCGGGTCCCGGTGGCGGCGGGCGACGCCTCCCCGGCACCCGTGGAGGTGGCCTGCCTGATCCCGGCGACGCGGACCTCGGCCGCCGCGCCGCCGCCCGGCACCGCCGGCGGCAGCCTCGCCCCCCTGTGGTTCACCCTGGGCGGTCTGGCCGTGGCCGGCGCGGTGCTGGGATGGTACGTGGCGCGCCGCCGGATGGCGCGGGGCGAACAGGGCGTTCCAAGCCGGGAGCGCTAGAGTCGCTGCCGTGACTGGTGCGCCTGACGGGGGACTCGGCGGGGTGACGGACCCGGCCACGGAGGCGCTGCTCGCCGCCCAGCAGGGGGACGAGCGCGCCGCGGCCGCGTTCGTGCGGTCGACGCAGCCGGAGGTCTGGCGGTTCGTGGCCGCGCTCGTCGGCGTCGCCCATGCCGACGACGTGACCCAGGACACCTACCTGCGCGCCTTCCGGTCGTTGCCCGATTTCGCCGGCCGGTCGACCGCGCGCACGTGGGTGCTCGCCATCGCCCGGCGGGCCTGCGTCGACCACGTGCGGGCCGCGGTCCGGTCCCGCCGGCTGGAGGCCAGGGTCGTCGCCGAGCCGGAGCGGTTCGCCGACAGCGACCACGCCGGCCTGCACGCCACCGGCGACCTCGTCGCCGCCCTGCCCGCCGAGCGCCGGGTCGCGTTCGTGCTGACGCAGATGCTCGGCCTGTCCTACGCCGAGGCCGCCGAGATCGAGGACGTGCCCGTCGGCACGATCCGCTCCCGGGTGGCCCGGGCCCGCGCCGACCTCGTCGCCGCCATCACCGCCGCCCGAGTCGGATGACCCCCCACCCCCACCCCCCTGCCCACGCCCCCCACGCCCCTCCCCACGTCCCTGCCCGCGTCGATCTTGCAGTTGTGGTGCCATGATGCTCCGTTTTTGTCCGACTTTGTCCACCACCACAACTGCAAGATCGACGCGGGGAGTAGGGCGGTGGTGCAGTGCTCTTGTGGGGGTCGTCTTCGGGGTGGCGCTCGCCCTCGGGTACACCACCGCCGCCCACGCGCACGGCGCCGACGCGCCCGTGGCCGTCGACTACCGGGTCGAGGTCGCCTCGGTCTCGGTGCCCGGCGTGGTCGTGCGTCCCGTCGAGGGCGGCGCCAGGCTGGAACTCAAGAACGAGTCTGGGCGCGAGGTCGTCATCCTCGGGCTGCAGGGCGAGGAGTTCCTGCGCGTACGGCCCGACGGCGTCGACGAGAACCGCAAGTCCCCGACGTGGTTCGCCAGCCGTTCGCTGAGCGCTTCCGGCAAGGGCGGCGACGCCAAGGCGATGCCGGAGTGGCACACCGTCTCCATGGATCCGGTCGTGCGGTGGCACGACGAGCGCGCCCGGGAGTTGCCGGCCCGCGCCTGGAGCGTGCCACTGCTCCTCGACCGGCAGGACCCCGGCATCGTCCGCGGCACGATCGTCGCCGCGCCGGCGCCGGCGACCGGCTGGTGGTGGGCGGGCGCGGTCGTCGTCGCGGCGGTCGTCGCGGCCCTGTACCGCTGGAAGTGGGTGCTGGTCACCGCGGCCGTCGTCGGCGGCGGCTTCACCGTCGCCTGGATCGTCGGCGGCGCCTGGCTCGCCGTCTCACCGTCGGAGAGCCTCACGACCCAACTGGTGGCCCGGCTCTGGCCGTTGCTCACCGGCGTCGGCGTCGTGGTGGCCGGGCTCGCGCTCACCGCCCGGCGGGTCGACATCGTCGTGGCCGTCGCGGGGGCGTGCCTGGCCGTCATGGTGGGGTTCGCGGATTCCGGGGCGTTCCGCTACGGCGTCCTCGCCGGGCCGTCCTGGGGGCGCTGGGCCGTGGCGACCGCGCTGGCCGCCGGGCTCGGGCTCCTTGTCGCCGGTGGTGTTCGGTGGTACCGCACCATGGGCGACGGCAACTGACCAGAGATCCGTCGGAATGGCGGGCTCCATGATCAAGCAATGCCGCGAAGTCCAGCCCTGCAGCCCCTTCCCGCCGCCGTGCCGCTCGATCGCATGATCATGGGAAAGATGTGGCTGCCCCGATAGCCAGGTCTTTCCCATGATCATGGAGTTGCCCGGAGCCGCCCCGGATCACGGCTGGTGAGCGCGGTGCGGTTGCCGGCGGGGGCCCGGCACTGTTCCGCTCGGGAAAGTGCCGAGGGGGTGGGTCACGAAGGGCGATAGCGGGGGCGAGGAAGCAGGCGGGTCGTCGGGAGGGCCGGCGCCGGCAGGGGGTCCTCACCGCCGGGCACCGGGGCGAACCTCGACGTGTCGGCGGCCGTCCACGCCGTGCGGGCCGCGACGATCTCCTCGTGGGAGCGTGCGACGAAATTCCACCACATCACGAGTTCCTCCTCGAACGGCACGCCGCCCAGGAGGAAGCACCGCGCCTCGCCGTCGGCCTCGAACCGCAGCGTGTCGCGCAGCGCACCGAGGTACAGCAGCGATCCGGGCGACACGGGGACGCCCTCGACGCTGACCGTGCCCTCGGTCACCACCACGGCGTGCTCAAAATCGTGCCGCACCCCGAGCGTCGCCGAGGCGCCGGCGGTGAGGGCCAGGTCGGCGCCCAGCAGTTCGGAGTGGACGACCGCCGGCGAGGACGCCCCGCCCAGCTCGCCGACGGCGACCGTGACCCGCGCGCCGCCGGTCTCGACGACGGGCAGGTCCGGCAGGTGCTGGAACGACGGGTCGACGTGCCGGCTGTCGTCGGGCAGGGCGACCCAGAGCTGCAGGCCGTGGAGCAGTGGTGGGTGCTCGGTCGGCGAGTTTTCCGAGTGGGCGATGCCGCGCCCGGCCGTCATGATGTTCAGTTGGCCGGGGCGGATCACCTGGTCCGAGCCCAGGCTGTCCCGGTGGCGCACCTCGCCGCCGAGCAGCCAGGTCACCGTCTGCAGGCCGATGTGCGGGTGCGGCGGCACGCGCATCCCGGGGCCACCGGTGATGTCCTCCGGGCCGAAGTGGTCGAGGAAGCACCAGGCGCCCACCGTCCGCCGGGTCTTGTTGGGCAGGCTGCGCCGCACGACCGTGTAGCGCCCCAGCGGCACGTCACGGCCCTCGAGGAGTTCGGCGCAGGGTGCGCTGGCGGTCTCGACGGGCAGGCCGACCTCGGCGGGCAGGCTCTCCAGGTTGCTCACGGCTCCGATTGTGCCCGCCGGACCCGCCGGCGACCACGGCCTCGCTTCCGGGGACACCGGACGCCCGGGACAGGTATTTTGTCCGATGTGCTGGCACTTGTCGTGGCGCTGGTCGCCGTTGCCGTCGCGGGCGGCGCGGTGTTCCTGGCGTACCAGGTGCTGCGGGCGGTCCGGCTGGGTGCCGTGGACGTCGCCGAGCTCGTCGCCGCGCACCGGCTGGCAGCGGCGCGCGCCGACGCCGAGCGGGTCTGCGCCTGGGCGGTCAGCGAGCGCGAGACGTTCGAGAAGATCATCACGCGCGGGGTCGTCGGTGCGGCCGTCCGCAACGCCGGGCAGACTCCCGTGTACGACCTGGAGATCGTCTTCCGCGACCCACCGGCGGCCTGGACCGCGGTCCGGCGGGTGCGGATCGTGCCGCCGTCGGAGCAGCCCGAGGTCTACGCCGGCTTCGACGAGGAGAAGACCGAGGGTCCCGTCGACCGTGACCGGATCAACGAGGACGGGACCATCCGGCTCGCGCCGTCGGCGGACATGCACGTCGAGCTGTGGTTCACCGACGGCAGGGGACGGCGGTGGCAGCGCGACGGCACGGGGATGCTCAACCAGGTCGGCGAGAACGTCGCCCGCCGGCCCGCGCCCGTCGAATCCGCCTAGCCGCCAGGACCGGGCCCAGCCGCTAGGACAGAGCGAAGGCGACCGTCTCGGCGGCGGCGATCGCGGCGCCGCGGGCGCCGGCCATGTCGCGGTCGGGGACCAGGGCGAACGTGGACACGGCCGCCTGTTCCTCGCGCAGCAGGGTGTGGTGGCGGACCCGGTCCAGGAACCAGTCGCGGAAGTGCGGCGCCGCCTCGACCACGCCGCCACCGACGAAGTAGCAGTCCGGGTCGGTGAAGTTGGCCGAGATGGTGAACAGCCGGCCCAGGCCCATCGCCTGCTGCTCGAAGATCCGCAGCGCCAGCTCGTCGCGCTGCTCGGCGAAGGAACGGACCTGCTTCGCCGCGGCTTTGAGGCTCTCGACGCCGTGCAGCGGGTGGTCGGGATACCGGGTCAGCCAGTACGGCAGGAGGTTGCGCACGATGCCGGTGAGGGAGCTGACGCTCTCCACGTCGCCGACGAACCCGCAGCCGCACGACGGCAACGGCTGTCCCTCCTCCAGCAGGCCGTGCATCGGGATGTGGACGTGGCCCAGCTCGCCGGCCATGCCGGCCGCACCCCGGATGACCTTGCCCTGCTCGACGACGCCGCCGCCGAGGCCGGTGCCGACGATCGCGGAGATCGACGACTTGGTGTGCGCCTCGGCGCCGAAGTGGACGTGGTGCGCGTAGAGCGCGGCCGCGTTGCCGTCGTTGTTGTAGATCACGGGCAGGCCGAGCCGGGCCTCCAGCGCGCCGCGGAAGTCGAAGCCCCACCAGGCGGGCTGGGAGAAGTTCGTCGCGCCCTTGGCCGAGATGACGCCGTCGGCGCTGGCCGGGCCCGGTGTGTCGAGGCCGACCGCGGCGACCCGGGAGCGGTCCACCTTGGTCACGGCGAGGATGTTGTCCAACGCGGCGGCGAGCGACTCGACGGCGATCTCCGGGCCTTCGAGGACCCGGCTGGGCACCTCCACGAGCCCGTCGACCAGGTAGGTGCCGGTGCGGTCGAGCACCGTGGCGTTGTTCGCCGTGCCGCCGTTGTCGAGCCCGACCACGACCCAGTCCCCGGTCGCGGCAACCTTCGGCACCACCATGTCCAGCACCCTCCTTCGGTCGAGGCGCACCGCGAGATCGAAACCGGCCACGGACGGGGGAAGATCGTGCTGGCCGTGTAGTAAGTTACCGATGCGTCGCCGGGTAGCGGCGTAGCGTGACGCGCGTGTCGGTCAGTGTCACCGCCGTGGATGCGACCAGCCCTCGGTCCACGCCACCAGCCATCGTGCCGCCGGCCCGTCTCCCACGCCGGGCGACCCTGCTCGCCGGGGCGGCGCTGCTGCTGCTCAGCCTGGTGCGGCGGCCGCCCCGCGAGTTCGTCTACGACGCGGCGCGCTACTGGCTCGGCTCCCTCGCGCTGTTCACCCGCGAGTCGGCGGTCGCCTGGGGCGATCTCGACCTGCGGGGGGTCCTGACGCCGTTCGTCTACGCCCCGCCGGCCCTCGCCGAGCGGTTCGTCCACGGCTCCGGCCGCTGGCTCGTCCTCGCCGAGAACGGGATGATGATCGCGGTCATCGGGGCCGTCGTGCTGCCCGGCATCGTCCGCGCCGCGACCGGCGGCCGCGCACCGGCCCCGCTCACGGTCTGGGTCTGCGCCGGGCTGACCTGGATGGTGCTCGGCGGGTTCGCGCCGTACCCCCTCATGGACGTGCCGGCCGCGCTGCTGTTCGTCACCGTCCTGTGGCTGGCGGCCGGGAGCGCCCGGTGGTGGGCGCTGCTGGCCGCCGGGGTCGCGGCCGGCGTCACGCTCAATCTCCGCCCCGCCTACCTGCTGGCGATCGGCGCCGTCGCCGCCGGTGCCGTCGCGCTGCACCGCTTCCGGGGGCTGCTCGTGCCCGCGGGGGCCGTCGTCGGCGCCCTGCCGCAGGCGGTCTTCAACCTGTCCCGCGGCGCCGCGCCCGGGCTGGCCCCGCCGGGGACCTCGGGGCTGGCCGGCTTCCAGGCCGGCTACGCCGCCTACGCGGTCCGCTACGACACCATCACCGGGTCGGCGGGCGCGCCGCAGCAGTTCTACTGCGACCCGGCGATGGCCCGCGCCGTCGCCGGGCGTCCGGTCACCTCCGTCGGCGGCCTGGCGGAGGCGCTGCTGACCAATCTGCCGGAGTCGGCCCTGTTCCTGCTCAAGAAGATCGGGGCGGCGCTGGCCTGGTCGGCGGAGACGCCCTACAGCGTGGGGGCCGCTGCCGAACGGTACGACCTGACGCTGCCGATCGTCCTGATCACCGTCGCGGGCGGGTTCGGCCTGGTGCTGGCGCCCCGCCGGCGTGTGGGTCTGGTGCTGGCCGGCGCCGGGTCGGCCGTCTGCCTGTCGCTGATGACGTCGGCGACCGAGACCCGGTTCGCGCTGCCGCTGGTCCTGCTCGGCATCGCCGGGTGCGCCCTGCTGGCCCGGCTGCCCGCGGCCCGGCTGCGGTCGCCGCGGCTGCTCGCCGGCGCGGCGGCGGCGGTGCTGCTGGTGCTGGCGTTCGCGGTCTGGGGCCTGGCCGCGCCGCTGCCGCCGGGCCCGTCGACGGCCGTCCATTGCGCGACGCGGTAAGGCATCCGCGCGGGGTGGCGTCCGGCCCGCCGCAGTAACCGGCCGCGGGAGCCGTCGTTGGACCAGCCGTGACGGACCTAGCGCCGGCGCGCCCGGAAGACCCAGAACTTGTTGACGGGGTAGAAGAGCAGCGGTTGCATCGCGATGTAGAGGACCGGCGCGACCGCGACCGGCACCCCGAGCCACTCGACCAGCAGCGGGACGATCGTGGCCGACCCCACCAGACTCACCAGCCCCAGCGCGTAGAAGCGCAGGAAGCCGGGGACGATCGCGGCGTCGCTGCGGAACACCCCGTCGCGGTACATGCGGAACGTGACGAACGCGCACGCCGTGTTGGCGATCAGCACCAGTGCCACGTACGGCACCCGGTCGCCGGCCGTCAGCCACAGGGTCAGGAAGATGCCGTAGAACACGCCCGCGGCGACACCGCCGGTCAGCAGGTACCGGACGCGCTGGTCACGCAGCACGCGCCGGACGACACCCGGGACCGCTCGACGCGTGCTGGTCACGTGGACGGCTCCCTCTCGCGGCGGCTGACGGGCCGAGCGGCGAGTCTACCGAAGTCGGGGCGATTTGTCCGGGTATCCGGCCTTCTGTCGCAACTGAGTGCCTGGCTCCCGGCGGTCGCCTTCGCCGTGGCGACCGCGGCTGTCCTCCGCTACTACAACGTGCCGCTGCCGACGACGGTGCGGTTCGTCGCGTACCTCGGCCTCGGCGTGGTCCTGCCCGGCACCCTGCTGTGGCGCGTCCTGCGCGGCCGCTCGGACCGGCTCGTCGCGGACGCCGCCGCCGGCGCCGCACTCGGCTACACGGTCGAGGTGCTCGGCTACGTCGGCGCCCGCTGGGCCGGCGCGCCGCTGCTCGTCCTGGCCTGGCCGATCGGCATGGTCACGGTCGCACTCGCGGTCCCGCGCTTCCGGCGGTACTGGCGGAGCGTGCCCGGCCGGCGCACACCGGCGGCGTGGTCCTGGTCCCTGGTCGCCGTGCTGGCCGTCTTCGTCTTCCGCAGCGTCCGGCACTTCCGCGGGCACGGCCTCGGCTGGCCGGTCAGCGCGTCGACCGACGCCGACACGCCGTTCCACTGGGCGCTGATCGGCGAGGCGCGGCACCACATGCCGATGCAGGCGCCGTGGGTGTCCGGCGAACGCCTGGTGTACCACTGGTTCGTCTACCCGGAGATGGCCGCGACGAGCTGGGTGACCGGCATCGACCCGCTGACGCTGCTGGTGCGCCTCTCGCCGTTGCCGATGGTCGTCGCGTTCCTCGTGCTCGTCGCCGTGCTCGCCGTCCGGCTCACCGGCCGCTGGTGGACCGGACCCGCCGCCGTCGGCGCCGCGTTGCTCGTGCTCGCGCCCAACCCGTACGGCTGGCGGCTCTCCGACGCGTGGTTCGGCTTCGGCCCCGTCGAGGACGGCTCGATATTCCGGCTGACCGCCTGGACCAGCCCCACCCAGACGTTCGGCGCGCTGCTGTTCGCGGCGCTGATGCTGGTGCTGGTCGACATCCTGGAACCGGCACCGGACGGTCCCGGCCCGCGGGGCGGCGCCGGCCGGTGGGTGCTGGTGTGCCTGCTGCTCGCCGGGGTGTCCGGGGCGAAGTCGCCGTACCTGCCGATGCTGACCGGCGCGCTCCTGGCCGCCGTGGCCGTGCTGGTGCTGACCCGGCGCGGGCTGTGCCGGCCGATGCTCGTCCTCGCCGGCCTGGTCGTCCTGTTCACCGCCGGATCGCAGCTCGTGCTCTACGGCGGCGGCGGCCAGGGGCTGGTCGTCGAACCGCTGGCGATCATGTCGACGTACGAGAGCATGGCGGCCGTGACGACCGGGTACACCGGCCCCGGCGCCCCGTTCGGGCGGCTCGCCCTGATCGCCGGGCTCACCGTGCTGAGCTGGCTGCTGATGTGGGGCGGCACGCTGGCGGCGCGCCGGCGCCTGCTCGACCCGGCGGTCCTGCTGCTGCTCTGCGTCGGGCTGGTCGGCCTGGCCGGCGTCCTGGTCTTCGGCCACCCGGGCGGCTCCCAAGGCTACCTCATCGTGTCGGGCCGGCCGTACCTCGCGATCGTCTCGGTCGTCGGCCTCTGCGTCGCGCTGGGCCGCGGCCCGGTGCGCGCCGGCCGTGCCTGGTCCCTCGGCGCGGCGGTCGCCGCCGGTGCCGGCGCGGTGTGGCTGGTGCGGCTCGCCGACGGGCCGGCGCTGCCCGCCGGGAACCTCGGCTGGGAACTGGCCCGGCCCTACCTCACGCTCGCCGCCGGGGCCGCGGTGACCGCGGCGGCCCTCTTCGCCGCGCGGCGGCTGGGGTGGCTGCGGAGCGGGGCCGTCGCCCTGCTCGTCTGCTGGTGTGCCGGGTCCGGCCTCGCCTCCGCCGGCGACGGTGTCCGCTCGGTCGCCGGCGACGTCGTCGGCACGTACGGCTCCGGCACGTGGCACGCCGTGGACCCGGCGAAGCAGCTCGGACCGGACGGCCGCGCGTCGGCCGTCGACCGCGACACGTACGAGGCCGGCCGCTGGCTGCGGGACCACGCCGGCCCGGACGACCTGCTGGCCACCAACGCCCACTGCTTCGGCGTGCGCCGGCCCGGCGACCCGTGCGACAACCGCCGCTTCGGGCTCTCCGCCGCCAGCCAGCGCCGTGTGCTCGTCGAAGGGTGGGGCTTCACCAACTCCACGTACCTGCGGGCCGCCGAGGACAACGTCCCGCCCTGGTTCGCCGGGTTCTGGGACCGGCGGCGCCTCGCCGAGAACGACGCCGCGTTCACGAACCCGTCCCCGGAGACGGTCGGGTTGCTGCGCGACCGCTACGGCGTGCGCTGGCTGGTCGCCGACGCCTCGGTGCCGGGCTCGGCGGACCTGGCCGGCTTCGCGGTCCCGCGGTACACCTCCGGACGCTGCACGGTCTACGAACTTCCCCGTTGAAAGGCGAGTCCCATGCCCCTGCGCGCGATGAACGACCTCACCGCGCACAACGCGAGCCTGGCCGGCGAACTGTCGGCCGCGGTGACGCGTGTCCTCGACAGCGGCTGGTACGTGCTCGGCCGTGAAGTCGCCGCCTTCGAAGAGGCGTTCGCGGCCCACTGCGGCGTGCCGCACGCGATCGGCGTCGGCAACGGCACCGACGCGCTGGAGCTCGCCCTCGCGGGCGTGGGCATCGGCCGTGGCGACCGGGTCGCGCTGGTGGCCAACGCCGGCGGTTACGGCACCGCGGCGGTGCGAGCGCTGGGCGCGATCCCGGTGTACGTCGACGTGTCGCCGGAGACGTGGCTGCTCGACCCGGTCGCGCTGGACCGCGCGCTGTCCGGCGGCGTCGGCGCCGTGATCGTCACCCACCTCTACGGCCGGCTCGCCGACATGGCGGCACTGTCGGCCGTCGCCGCCCGCCACGGCGTCAAGATCGTCGAGGACTGCGCGCAGGCCCACGGCGCGGCACGTGACGGCCGCCGGGCCGGCTCGTTCGGTGCCGCCGCGGCGTTCAGCTTCTACCCGACGAAGAACCTCGGCGCGCTCGGCGACGCCGGCGTCGTCGTCACCGCCGACCCGGCCGTCGCCGAGCGGGTCACGCGCCTGCGGCAGTACGGCTGGGACCGCAAGTACCGCATGGCCACCGGGCCCGGGCGCAACAGCCGGCTCGACGAGATCCAGGCCGCGGTGCTGAGGGTCAAGCTGCCGCACCTCGACGCGTGGAACGCGCGGCGGGTCGCGCTCGCCCGGCGGTACACCACCTCCATCACGCATCCGAAGGTCGCCCTGCCGGTGATCGAGGCGCCCTGGCACGTGGCGCACCTCTTCGTCGTGCGCACCGCGGACCGCGACGGGCTCGCCGCCCACCTGCGCGCCCACGGCGTGCCCAGCGAGACGCACTACCCGATCCCGGACCACCGGCAACCCGGGTTCGGCGATCGTTTCGCGGACGTGTCGCTGCCGGTCACCGAGCAGTTGTGCGCCGAGACGCTGTCGCTGCCCTGCTACCCCGAGATGTCCGACGCCGACGCCGACCTGGTCGCGACCGCGGTCGACCGGTGGGAGGTGTGAGCGGATGTACTCGCTGATCGTCCCGGTGTATCGCAACGAGGACTCGATCCACGACCTGCTCGCCACCGTCGACCGCATGAACACCGACCTCGGCGGCCGGCTCGAGGCGGTGTTCGTCGTCGACGGCAGCCCGGACAAGTCCGCGGACCTGCTCGCCGTGCTGCTGCCCGGGCGGCGCTTCGCCGCGCGGCTCGTCCTGCTGTCGCGCAACTTCGGGTCGTTCGCCGCGATCCGGGTCGGGCTGGAGCGGGCGGCCGGGCCGTACTTCGCGGTCATGGCCGCGGACCTGCAGGAACCGCCGGACCTCGCGCTGGAGTTCTTCCGTACGCTGGAGCAGGGGGAGTACGACGTGGTGGTCGGCACCCGCGAGGGGCGCGCCGACCCGCTGGGCAGCCGGCTGTCCGCGAACCTGTTCTGGGGCGCGTACCGCCGGTTCGTCATGCCCGGCATGCCCCGCGGCGGGGTCGACATCTTCGGCTGCAACACGGCGTTCCGCGACACCCTGCTCGCCTGCGAGGAGGCCAACACCTCGCTGGTCGCGCTCCTGTACTGGCTGGGGTTCCGGCGTAAGCAGGTGGCCTACACGCGCCGCCCCCGCGCGCACGGCTCCTCCGGCTGGACCCTCAGGAAGAAGGTCACCTACTTCCTCGACAGCGTCTTCTCGTTCACCGACCTGCCGGTCCGGGTCTTGATGGCGTTCGGCGCGGTCGGGCTGGCGGTGTCGGTCGTCTTCGGTCTCGTGGTCCTCACCGCGCGGCTCGCCGGCCTGTTCGACGTGCCCGGCTACGCCGCGACGATCCTCGTGGTGCTCTTCTTCGGCGGGATCAACGCTCTCGGCCTCGGGGTGGTCGGCTCGTACGCCTGGCGCGGCTACGAGAACACCAAGCGCCGCCCGCTCGCGGTCGCCATGCGCTCGCTCTCCTACAGCCCTCGGCGAGAGGACGGCTGATCCATGTCCCGTTTCGTACATCCCAACGCCCTCTGCGAGAGCGCCGACGTCGGCGCCGGCACCCGCGTCTGGGCCTTCGCCCACGTGCTTCCGGGTGCGAAGATCGGCGCCGACTGCAACATCTGCGACGGGGTCTTCGTCGAGAACGACGTCACCCTCGGCGACCGGGTGACCGTCAAGTGCGGCGTGCAACTGTGGGACGGCGTGACGCTGGGGGACGACGTGTTCGTCGGGCCCAACGTCACGTTCACCAACGACCGGATGCCGCGCAGCAGGCAGTACCCGCCGGTGTTCCTGCGGACGACGGTGGAGGCCGGCGCGTCGATCGGCGCCAACGCGACGATCCTGCCGGGTGTCACCATCGGCCGTTCCGCGATGATCGGCGCCGGCGCGGTCGTCACCCGCTCCGTCCCGCCGTACGCGATCGTGGTCGGCAACCCGGCCCGGCTCACCGGCTACGTCGACTCGGGCCCGGTGTCGCCGCCGGTGACGGACGACGCGGTCACCAGCCCGGGCGAGCGGATCAGCAGCACCAAGGTGCAGGGCGTCACGCTGCACAGCCTCGACTTCGTGCGCGACCTGCGCGGCGACCTGTCGGTCGGCGAGTTCGAGCGCGACGTCCCGTTCAGGGTCCGGCGGTACTTCGTGATCCTGGACGTCCCGAGCGAGAAGGTGCGCGGCCAGCACGCGCACAAGGAGTGCCACCAGTTCTTGGTCTGCGTGAAGGGCCGCTGCAGCGTGGTGGCCGACGACGGCGTGTCGAGGCAGGAGTTCGCGCTGGACAACCCGTCGACGGGCCTCTACCTTCCCCCGTTGACGTGGGCGACGCAGTACCACTATTCCTCGGACGCCACACTGCTGGTGTTCGCGTCACACTATTACGATGCGGACGACTACATCCGCGACTACGCCGACTTCGTGGCGTTCAAGGGCGTCGGCTAGTTGTCGGCCGGGTCCGCTCGGGCCGGGCCGTTCGGGCTGGGTCTCGCCGGCGCCCGGCGGCCCGGGGTGGTTTCGGGGGCCGCGGTCGTTGGTGCCTTCGTTCGTCAGCGTTGCAGGTGGGCCAGCACCGCCAGGACGCGGCGGTTGTCGTCGTCCGACACGGGCAGGTTGAACTTGGCGAAGATGCTGGCGATGTGTTTGCCCACGGCGCTTTCGCTGAGGTGGAGCTGCTTCGCGATCGCCGTGTTGGAACGGCCCTCGGCCATCAGGGTCAGCACCTCGCGCTCGCGCGGGGTGAGGTCGCCGGTGCTGGCCGACGGGCGGGACACGAGCTTGGCGATCACCGACGGGTCCATCACGGTGCCACCGTCGGCGACCCGGCGGACCGCGTCGATGAACTGGTCGGCGTTGAAGACGCGGTCCTTGAGCAGGTAGCCGACGGCACCGGTGCCGTCGGCGAGCAGCTCCCGCGCGTACAACTGCTCGACGTGCTGCGACAGGACCAGCACCGGCAGGCCGGGCACCTCACGGCGGGCGGCCAGCGCCGCCTGGAGGCCCTCGTCGGTGTGGCTCGGCGGGAGCCGCACGTCGACCACCGCGACGTCGGGCCGGTGCTCGATCAGCGCCGCGAGGAGGGCCGGGCCGTTGTCGACGGCGGCGACGATCTCGAACCCGTGGCTCCGCAGCAGCAGCACCAGGCCGTCCCTCAAGAGGTAGAGGTCTTCGGCGAGGACAACACGCACGGCAGCTCCAGCGTCGCGACGGTCGGCCCGCCCGGTGGACTGTGGATGGCGAGCGTCCCGTCGAAGGTACCCAATCTTCGTTCGACGCCGCGCAGGCCCGTCCCGCGCGACGGGTCGGCGCCGCCACGGCCGTCGTCGGTGACCGCGATCCGCAGGATGCCGTCGCGGTGGCGCAGGTCGATGCCGATCCGCTCGGCGCCGCCGTGCCGGGTGGCGTTGGCCAGCAGCTCGCTGACGGCGAAGTAGGCGGCGGACTCGACCGGTGCCGCCGGCCGGCCGTCGAGCGCTCCGACGACGGTGACCTCGGCCGCGGTGTCGAGTGCCAGGGCCCGGACCGCGTCGGGCAGGCCGCGCTCCGACAGCACCGGCGGGTGAATGCCGCGCACCAGGTCACGCAGCTCGGTGAGCGCGGTCGCCGACGTCTCCTTCGCCTGGGCGACGAGCTTGCGGGCGGCGTCGGGGTCGGTGTCCATGAGCCGCTCGATCGTGCCCAGTGTCAGTCCGACGGCGATCAGCCTGGCCTGTGCGCCGTCGTGCAGGTCCCGCTCGATGCGGCGGATCTCGGCGGCCTGGGTGTCGAGCGCGTCGTTGCGGGTCTGGGTGAGCCGCTCGACCCGCTCCCGCAGCTCGGCCTCCTTGGCGGCGGCCTTCGTCGGGCGCAGCAGAACGGCGGTCCAGCGCGAGTGCACCCGCAGCAGCGGATTCGTGCCGGCGAGCGAGACGGCGACCAGCACGACCCCGGTGATCAGCCCGAGGGTGCGATTGCCGGCCACCGCGCCATACCACGCCGACCACTCGGCGCCGAAGAACTCCGTCCAGATCCAGGGGAACACCAGGCCCCAGCCGCCGTAGATCCCGCCCGCCACCGGCAGGCCGACGGTCGCCACCGTGACGACCGGGTCGACGCCGAGCCAGACCAGGTCGCGCCACGAGGCGACGTCGTTCCACGTCCACTGCCAGCGGGCGTTGAACGCCGCCATGGCCTCCGTCTTGTACAGGTTGTTCCGCACCCGGTAGAGCCCGTCCGGCCGGAGCTCGGGACGCAGCTCCGGCGTGTAGGGGGAGGGGATGCGCGCGCCGCTCCACGCGGCGAACTGCCGGCGCAGGTTGGCCAGCCAGCGGAAGTGCGACAAGGCGACCGGGATCAGGAAGATGATGCCCAGCCCGAACCCGAGCCCGAAGCAGGCCATGCTGAAGGCGAACAGCACGACCTGGGTCGCGGCGCCCACCACGAGCAGGCCGCAGCGCGCCCAGGCCAGCAGCACCCGCTCGATCGCCTTGCTCGCCGGTGGCCGGGTCCGTGGCGTCAGCAGCCACGCGCTCCACCGGGTGACCGCGCCGACCGTCCACGGCAGGGCGGCCAGGGCGACCGGGGTGACCGCGACCGTCCACATCGGACCCCAGAGGCGCAGCAGCGGCACGACGACGAGTCCCAGCGGCAGGACCGCCACGAACGGGAACCAGAACTGCCAGGCCAGGTCCCGGTTGGTGGCCGGGTCCTGCACCAGCCAGTCGAGCTTGCGGAAGAAGGCCGGGAACCGCGGTGTCCTGTACAGCGTCGAGTCGTGCCGGTAGAGCCCCTCCTCGTCCGGCTCCGGTGGGGGCGGCGGTGGCTGGTAGGGGACCGGGATCTCGCGGCCGGTCCAGTCCGCGAAGAGCCGACGCCAGCGGTTCGTGAGCCGGCGGGCCAGCTCGAACTGCGGCGGGATGAGGAAGACCATGCCGAGGAGCACGCCCGGCCCGAGCAGTGCCAGCGACGCGACGAACTGCACCAGCACGACGACGGCCAGGCCGGTCAGCGCGACGCTGCGGTAGAGCGCCCTCACACAGGTCATGCGCTACAGCCTCCCCCCGCCGCCCTGCCCGGCGCATTGGCGCCGGCTCTACATCCCGAGGTAGAGCTAGATACACCCCACCTCGGCGTCCAGCCACATTCTGCCGTGCCCCGCGGGCCAGCAGAGTTGTCGGCATGACAGTCATCGACGTTCGGCAGTTGCACAAGCGGTATGGTGACCGCGTCGCCGTGCGGGACGTGTCCTTCTCCGTCGAGCGCGGCGAGATCTTCGGCATCATCGGGCGCAACGGCGCTGGCAAGACCACCACGGTCGAGATCGTCGAGGGACTGCGCGAGGCCGACGGTGGCACGGTGCGGGTGCTCGGCCTCGACCCGGCCGACCCCGCGGTGCGTGAGCGGCTCGGAGCGCAGCTCCAGGAGTCGCAGTTGCCGGACCGGATACGGGTCGGCGAGGCGCTGTCGCTGTTCGCCTCCTTCTACCGCAACCCGGCCCACCCCGAGGCGCTGCTCGACCACCTCGGGCTCGGCGGATCCGTGAACCAGCAGTACAAGAAGCTCTCCGGCGGCCAGAAACAGCGGCTGTCGATCGCGCTCTCGCTCGTCGGATCGCCGGAGGTGGCGGTCCTCGACGAGCTCACCACCGGCCTCGACCCGCAGGCGCGCCGCGACACCTGGCAGCTCATCTCGGACATCCGCGACCGGGGCGTCACCGTCCTGCTGGTGACGCACTTCATGGACGAGGCCGAGCGGCTGTGCGACCGGATCGCCGTGATCGACCAGGGCCGTACCATCGCCGTCGACTCGCCCTCGGGCCTCGTCCGCCGCGTGTCGTCGGGCGTGCGGGTCACCTTCCAGCCGTCCGCGCCGCTCGCGCCGGACGCCCTGGACCGGGTCACCGGCGTCACGGCGGTCAGTGTCGACGACCACACGTGGACCGTCACCGGCACCGGCAACCTCGCCCACGAGGTCGGCTCCGCGCTCGCCGCACTGTCCGTGGTGCCCCTCTCCCTCAACGTGCTCCAGGCCGACCTCGAATCCGCGTTCGTTTCGCTCGTCTCGCGGGAGTCGTGATGCGCACCCTCGCCCGTCTCACCGTCATCGAAACCCGGCTCATGCTCCGCGAGATCTCCCCGCCGCTGTTCACCGTGCTCCTGCCGATCGCGTTGCTGGTCGTCTTCGGTGCCGCGGCCAGCACCCGGAAGCCGGACCCGGCGCTGGGCGGTCACCGCGGCATCGACACGATCATCCCGTCGATGTCGGTCATGGTGGCCATGGCGATGGTGGCCTTCTTCATGCTGCCGGTCGTCCTCGCCACGTACCGCGAGAAAGGCGTCCTGCGCCGCTTCGCCACGACGCCGGTGAAGCCGTCGGCCCTGCTCGGCGCGCAGCTCGTCATGAACGGCGGGGTCGTCCTGGTGGCGACGCTGCTCACGCTGGTCGTCGGCGTGGTGGCGCTGGACATGCGGCTGCCCAACCTGCTACTGGTCCTGCCGACGTTCGTCCTCGGGGTGCTCGGCCTGTTCCCGATCGGTCTGCTGGTGGCGGCGGTCGCGTCGTCGGCGAAGGCGGCCACCGGTTACGCGCTGGGGGCGTGGTTCCCGTCGGCGTTCTTCGCCGGCCTGTACGTCCCGGTGGAGTACCTGCCGCCGGTCCTGCGCCGGATCGGCGACCTCACCCCGCTGGGCGCCTTCCGCCAGGCGATCCAGGCGGCCTGGGTCGGCGACGTCCCGCGGCCGCTCCACCTGACGGTGCTGGCGGTGAGCTTCCTGGCCGCGACCTACCTGGCGGTGCGCCTGTTCCGCTCCGCCTGACCGCCGCGCATGAGCACGGACGTTCCGGTGGCCTCGGACCCACTGGAACGTCCGTGCTCATACGGGCTGTGTCGGCTTGGCAACCTGTGACCGACGGTGACGCGTCCTGTCACTATGATCGGTCCGGGCGGTTTCCGGCCGGAAAGGGGTGAAGAGGTGGGAATCGTTGCCGAGGCCGTTGTCGACCTCGACGCGATCGCGCACAACACCCGGCTCCTCGCCGGGCTCGCGGCACCCCGGGCGGGCACCATGGCGGTGGTCAAGGCGAACGCGTTCGGTCACGGAGTGTTGCCCGTCGCCCGGACCGTGCTCGCGAACGGGGCGAGCTGGCTCGGGGTCACCTCGATCGCCGAGGCGCTGGAGCTGCGCGCCGCGGGCATCGACGCGCCGATTCTCGCCTGGCTCTATGCGCACGACGACGACTTCGCCGGTGCGATCCGGGCCGGCGTCGACCTGTCCGTCTCGACCCCCGAGCACCTGGCCGCCATCGCCGCGGCCGGCGCCGCCGACGTGCACCTCAAGGTCGACACCGGCCTGACCCGCAACGGCGTCAACTGGGCGGACTGGCCGGCCCTGGTCGAGGCCGCCGCCGCGCTGAGGGTCAACGTCCGCGGGATCTGGTCGCACCTCGCCTCCGCCGACGACCCGGGCAACCCGTCGATCATGCGGCAGATCGAGCGGTTCGAGGAGGCGCTCGAGATCGCGGGGAAGCACGGGATCACGCCGGAGGTGCGGCACCTCGCCAACTCCGCCGGCATCGTCGACGTGCCCGGCACGCATTACGACCTCGTCCGTGCCGGCCTGGCGCTCTACGGCGTCGAGCCCGTCGACGGCGTCACCGCCGGGCTGCGCCGGGCGATGACCCTGCGCGCCCGCGCGATCAACGTCAAGCGGGTGCCCAGCGGGACCGGCGTCTCCTACCTGCATCAATACGTCACCGACCGGGAGACGACCATGGTCCTCGTCCCGGTGGGCTACGCCGACGGCGTCCCGCGCCTGCTCAGCAACCGCGGCGAGGTGGCACTCCACGGCGAGCGGCGGCCGATCGCCGGCCGGGTCGCCATGGACCAGTTCGTGGTCGACGCCGGTGACCTCCCGGTCGCGCTCGGCGACGAGATCGTGCTCTTCGGCGCGGACCCCGCCGCGGCGCCGACCGTGGAAGAGTGGGCGGCGTGGGCACAGACCAATCCGCATGAGATCTTGACAGGTATCGGGGCCCGGGTCCCACGAACGTATGTAGGACAGGAGCATCCGCATGGCTGAAGCACGCAAGCGCGTCGCCGTCGTCTTCGGGGGCCGCAGCGGCGAGCACGAGGTCTCGTGCAAGTCGGCGTTGAGCATCGTGCGGTATCTCGACCGCTCCCGCTACGAGGTCGTGCCGGTACGGATCACACCCAACGGCACCTGGGTCTTCGGCGCCGACGCCGGCACGCCGGAGGAGCTCGACCTGGAGGGCCTGCTCGACCTCACGAAGGAGACCGGCGAGGTCGCGCTGACCAGCCTCGCCGACGCGATCGGCACGATGCGCGAGTCCGACGTGATCTTCCCCGCCATCCACGGGCCCTACGGCGAGGACGGCACGATCCAGTCGGTCCTGGAGATGGTCCGGTTGCCGTATGTCGGCAGCGGGGTCTTCGCCAGCGCGGCCGGCATGGACAAGGAGTTCACCAAGAAGCTCCTCGTCGCCGAGGGGCTGCCGGTCGCCGACGGGGTCGTCCTGCGCGGCGGCAAGGGCACGCTCACGGCCGAGGAGAAGGAGCGGCTCGGCCTGCCCGTCTTCGTCAAGCCTTCGCGCGCCGGTTCCAGCCTCGGCGTGTCGAAGGTCGACGACTGGGGCCGGCTCGACGCGGCCCTCACCGAGGCCCGCGACAGCGACGCCAAGGTGCTCGTCGAGGAGATGGTGCACGGCCGCGAGGTCGACCTCGGCGTGCTGGAGCACCCCGACGGCTCGCTGCAGGTCGGGCCGCCGCTGGAGATCCGCTTCCCGGACAAGCACACGTTCTTCGACTACGAGGCGAAGTACCTCGACCCGTCGACGATCTTCGACATCCCGGCCCGTCTCGAACCGGCGATCATCGAGCGCCTGCAGGACCTGTCGGTGCGAGCCTTCCGCGCGCTGGAGTGCCGCGGCCTGCTGCGGGTGGACTTCTTCCTGCGCTACGGCACCGAGCCGGTCATCAACGAGGTCAACACGTTCCCCGGGTTCACCGCGGTTTCGCAGTACCCGCAGATGTTCCGGGTGGCCGGCCTGGACTACCCCGCCCTGTGCGACGTCCTCATCCGGACGGCGCTCGCACGAGCACCCAGGCCAGCCGTCGGCGCAGCCTAGAACCGGGCCGCGACCGGGGCCTCATGATGGTGGAGACTTTTGGCACCCAGAGCAGCAAAAGTCTCCACCATCACGAGGAACCGCCCGAGCCGCAGGCGAGGGGTGGGGGGCGAGGCGGGGGACCGGGTGCCCGATAGGCTGGCCGGCGTGAAGCTGCTGCACTCCGGCAAGGTCCGCGACGTCTACGCCGACGGTGACGACCTGCTCCTGGTGGCGTCGGACCGCATCTCGGTCTATGACGTGGTCCTGCCGACCCCGATCCCGGACAAGGGCAAGGTGCTCACCCGGCTGTCGCTGTGGTGGTTCGAGCAACTCGCCGACATCGCGCCCAACCACGTGATCTCCGGCGACGACGTGCCGGCCGAGTTCGCCGGCCGGGCCATCCGGTGCCGCCGGCTGGACATGCTGCCGGTGGAGTGCATCGCACGGGGTTATCTCGCCGGGCTCGGCCTCAGCGAGTACCGGGCGAAGGGCGAGGTCTCCGGTGTGCCGCTGCCCGCCGGTCTGGTGGAGGGGTCACGGTTGCCGGCGCCGGTCTTCACCCCGACGACCAAGGCGGCGTTGGGGGAGCACGACGAGTTCGTCACCCTCGACGAGGTGCGGACCCAGATCGGCAAGGACCTGGCCGACGAGCTGCGGGACCTCACCCTGCGGATCTACTCGCGCGGCGCGGAGATCGCGGCGGAGCGCGGCATCGTCGTCGCGGACACCAAACTGGAGTTCGGCCGGGCGCCCGACGGCACGGTCGTGCTCGCCGACGAGGTGCTCACCCCGGACTCGTCCCGCTTCTGGCCGCTGGAGCAGTGGGAGCCGGGCCGGACGCAGTTCTCCTTCGACAAGCAGCTCGTGCGCGACTGGGCCCGCGGGACCGGCTGGGACCAGACCGCGCCGGGCCCCGAGATCCCCGAGGACGTCGTGGCGCTGACGCGGGCCCGTTACATCGAGGTGTACGAGCGGATCACCGGCACCGGCTGGTAGGCAGGTGTCAGCCCAGCGGCGGGTCGTCGCCGTTGCGGGTGTGCTCCGCGAGGAAGCGCTCCAGCTCGGCGCCGATCTCGTCGGCCGTCGGCAGCGGCGCCGGGGACTCGGCGAGCAGGTTGTTCTGCCGGCCGCGGGTGTAGGCGTCGTACTGCTCCTCGAGTGCCCGCACCAGCGCGGCGGCCTCGTCGGCCTGGGCGATCTGCAGGTCGATCTCGGCCCGGACCGACTCCGCGGCCCGGCGCAGCTCGTCGGTCGGCAGCCGCAGGCCGGTCGCCTCGGACACGCAGCTCAGCAGCCTTTCCGAGGCGGCCGGGAACTCGGCCTGCGCGACGTAGTGCGGCACGTGCACCGCGAAGCCGAACGCGTCGCGGTCGTCCTGACCGATGCGAAACTCGAGCAGGTTGCCGACGCTTGCCGGCACCTGCACGCGCTGGAGCCACGGCTCGAAGCCGGAGATCAGGTCGCGGCTGGTGCCGTGCGCGGTCACCCCGGTCGGCCGGGTGTGCGGCACCGCCATCGGGATCGCGGCGAGCCCGACCGTGGCCCGGACGTCGAAGCGCTCGATCAGCTCGAGGACGGCCGCGGTGAACCGCTCCCACTGCAGGTCGGGCTCGGGTCCGTCGAGCAGCAGGAACTCCGTGCCGGCCGCGTCGCGCAGCACCCGCAGCAGCAGCCGGGGCTGCTCGTAGTGCTCCCAGTGGTCCTCGACGAACAGCATCGCCGGGCGGCGGCTGCGGTAGTCGTAAAGCTGGTCGAGGTCGAACGCGGCGACGGTTCGGGGTGAGCCGATGGTGAGCAGGTGTTCGCGGGCGAGTCGGCTGGCGTTGCCGGCGTCGACGAAGCCCGTCAGCGCGTGGACGAGCACCGGCCGGTCGAGTGCCGGCAGGTCGTCGTTGAGCGCGTACAGCTCGCTTGGGTTGAGCACCGGAGCACAGCCTCCTCGTGTCTTTCTGCGTGTAACCCGTCGGTCCGGAGGATCATTCCATCCCGGTCGCCCAGGGATTCGTGAGGATCGCGTAGACGAGCTCGTCGACCGCGGGCGCCAGCGAGGTGAACGACGGCCCGGCGCCGGTGTAGGGGTCGGAGACCTGCAACATCATCTCGTGCACCCCGCCGACCAGGGCGATCGCCAGCAGTTGCGACAGCTTCGGGATGGCCGGGTCGACCGCCCGTGCCTCGTCGACCACCTCGACCAGCGTATCGGCGAACCGGCGCTGCATCTGCTGGCGCAGCCGGTAGGCCCGCGGCCCCGCGGCCTGGATCTCCACCAGCAGCGTCCGGGTGACCGCCGGCATGCTCTCCAGCGCGTTGAGGTATGCGGTGACGCCGTCGTTGACGAGCACCTTCCACGACTTCTGCCCGCCGACCGCGGCGCCGCGCACGACGGCCAGGAGGTGCTCGCAGCCCTGCTCGTAGAGGGCCATGAGGCAGGCTTCCTTGTCGGTGAAGTGCTCGTAGAAGGTGCGTTTCGACACATGGGCGTGCATGACGATGTCGGCGATCGTCGTCGCCGCGTAACCCTTCGCGGCGATCGACGCGGCCAGCCCGCCGGTGAGGTCTTCCCGGAGCGCCTCGGCGGTCCTGGTGGTCGTCATGCGCTCCCCGTTCCTCGGCCTTCCGGCACAATGTTCCCGGGTGCTAGTTTGCCTGGTACTGAACGGTACCGCCGATGGGAGGCGCCGCTGTGAAGCGCAGTCTGTCCGGCCAGGTGGTGCTCGTCACCGGGGCCGCGCGGGGCATCGGTGAACATACCGCCAGGCTCGCCGCCGCCCGTGGCGCGCGGCTCTCCCTCGTCGGCCTCGAGCCCGACCGGCTCGCCGCGCTCGCCGGTGAGCTGGGTGCGGTGTGGTTCGCGTGCGACGTGACCGACCAGGCCAGTATGGACGCCGCTGTCGAGGGCACGATCGCCGCGTACGGCCGGATCGACGCCGTCGTCGCCAACGCGGGCGTGGCGAGCCGCGGCACGGTCGCCACCGGCGACGTCGAGGCCCTGGTGCGCACGGTCGAGGTCAACCTGGTGGGCGTCATGCGCACCGCCGCCGCCTGCCTGCCGCACCTCATCACCGCCCAGGGGTACCTGCTGGTCGTCGCCTCGGCGGCCTCGTTCGCGGCGCTGCCCGGCATGGCCCCGTACTGCGCGTCGAAGGCGGGCGTCGAGCACTTCGCCAACGCGGTGCGGCTCGAGGTCGCCCATCACGGCGTGCGGGTCGGCACCGCGCACCCGTCGTGGATCGACACCGACCTGGTTCGCGACGCCAAGGACGACCTGCCGTCGTTCCGGGAGACGCTGCACCGCCTGCCGCCGCCGCTGGGCTCGACGACGTCGGTGGAGCGCTGCGCGGAGCTGTTCGTCGACGCGCTGGAACGCCGCCGCCGCAAGGTCTTCGTCCCGCGCGGTGTGGCCCTGGTGTACTGGCTGCGGACGCTGGTCAACAGCCGCCCGGCCGAGCGGCTGGTGGAGCGCCAGGCGCGCCGCAGCGTGCCGGTGATGGAGGCCCAGGTGCGGTCCCTCGGCCGCGGCTTCGGCGCGACCACCGCCACCGCGCTCCCGCCGCGGGTCGAGAAGCCCCCGCCGACGGGCTTCATCGCCGACCGCTACCACCACCGCTGACCGGACCGGCCGCCACCGGCCCGCACCGCGAGCCGGGTCAGGCCTGGCGGGCCTCGTGGACCAGGATCGCGACCTGCACGCGGTTGGCGCAGCCGAGCTTCGCGAGAATCCGGGACACGTAGGTCTTCACGGTCGCCACGCTCATGTGCAGGGCGCCGCTGATCTCGGCGTTGGACCGGCCCTCGGCGACCGCCTCGGCGACGTCGCGCTCACGCGGGGTCAGCGTCTGGAGGGTCCTGACCGCGCTGCGCCCGCGGCTCTCGTCGTTGACGATCCGGGCGACGAGCTGCTTGACGACCGAGGGTGACAGCATCTGCTCGCCGGCCGCCACCCGCCGCACCGCCTCCAGGATGGCCAGTGGCGGGGTGTCCTTCAGCAGGAAGCCGTGTGCCCCGAGGCGCAACGCCCGCAGCACGTGGTCGTCGGTGTCGAACGTGGTCAGCACGACCACGGCCGGCGCCGAACCGGCCGCCCGCAGTGCCTCCAGGGCGGCGAGGCCGTCCATGCGCGGCATGCGGATGTCCATCAGGACCACGTCGGGCCGCAGGGCCCGCACCGCCTGCACGGCGGCGGCGCCGTCCCCGGCCTCCCCGACCAGCTCGATGTCGGGATCGCCGCCGAGCACCATGCCGAGGCCGGCGCGCACCAGCGCGTCGTCGTCGACGACGAGGACTCGGATCACGTCCGCCACGGCAACCACGCCTCCAGATGGAACCCGAGCCCGTCCTCGGGGCACCCGCCGAGGGGCCGGCGGGGGCCGTGCTCCAGCCGGCCGCCGGCCAGGCTGACCCGCTCCGCCAGGCCGACCAGGCCGGACCGCGACCCGGGCAGCGCCGGCGCCACGGGTGCCGGCGGGAGCGGGTTGCGCAGCCAGACGTGCAGCTCACCCTGCTCCGTGCGGTCGAGGCGAACGGTCACCCCGGTGCCGGGGGCGTGCTTGCGCGCGTTCGTGAGCCCCTCCTGGACCAGCCGGAACGCCGTTCTCGTCACCGCCGCCGGCAGGGTCTCCGGTTCCGTCAGCCGGTTGTCGAGGTCGACCGGCGTGCCGGCCCGGCGTGCCTCCTCGACCAACTCGTCGAGGTCGTCGAGGTCCTGCCGGGGACGCAGCGCCTCGTTGTCGCTCGTGCGCAGGACCCCGAGGATCTCCCGCAACTCCTCCATGGCCTGGTGCGCGCTGGTCCGGATCGTCGTGCCCGCCTCGGCGACCTGCTCCCGCGACAGGTCCCGCCGGATCTCCAGTGCCCCGGCGTGCAGGCTGATCAGCGAGATCCGGTGGGCGAGCACGTCGTGCATCTCCCGGGCGATCCGCTCCCGTTCCAGGCCGCGCAGCAGTTCGGCGCGCTGCGCCGCCTCGGCCTCGGCCCGTGCGGCCCGCTCGCGCAGCGACGCGATCAGCTCCCGCCGGCCGCGCACCGTGACGCCCCACGCGATGACCATCGCGACGAGCGCGAACGCGACCGTGTTGGCGCCCACCGCCTGCAGGTCGGGGTCGGGATAGCGGACGGTGAGCGGGATCGGTACCACGAGGTGGGCGGCCGCCACCCACAGCGCCACGCGGAGCGGCCGGTGGACCGTCACGCCGAACACCGCGATCAGCGCCGCGCCGCCGGCCATGTCGGTGACGGCGGCCGGGATCAGCAGCAGCAGCGCGACGTGCACCGGCCACTTGCGCCGCCACCACAGCAGGACGATCGCCGGGATCGTGACCGCGGCCGACAGCAGGAACCGCTCGTCGGACATGAGGCCGGTGTCCAGCCCGACGGTCGCCGCCATCAGGGCGACCAGCACCGCGATGGCGGTCGCGGCCAGGTCGACGAAGAGGTCGCGGGCCCTCATGACCGCACCAGGGGCCGCCAGTGCTGGGTGGTGCCGACGTCGCGGACCGTGTAGCCGAGCTTCTGCACCTCGTCGCGCAGCTCGGCGGCGCCGGTGGCGCTCTTGTTGCTCAGCGCCACCGCCCGGGCGGCCAGGACCGCGTTGACCGCCGGCGGCAGGTCGGGCAGGTCGGGCAACCAGCGGCGGAACAACTGCTCATACGGGTCTGTCGTGACCCACGGGTATCCGTGCGCGCGGAACGCCTGCTCCACCTCGGGCCGGTCGGCGTGCTCCAGCTTGTCCCGGACGACCTGTCGCGACTCGCGGTCGAGAACCACGAGGAGGTTGCCGTCGACGAACACCGCGTCGACGTCGTGGCGGGCCACGGTCCGGGTCCGCTCGCCCTCCGTCAGCCGCAGCTCGGCGTCCGTGACGGTGACCCTCAGCGTCTCGTGGACGGCCAGGAACGCCAGTGTCGCGCCCAGGAGCACGCCGGCGGCTGTCGTCGGGATGCGGCCCCAGCCGTCGCCGAGCTCCGAGACCAGCCGCAGCGGCCCGGCGTATGGCGTCCACGGCAGCGATAGCAGCCACCGGGCGGCGACCGGCAGCCCGAATCCCACCCCGGCGCCGAGCACCGGAAGACCCACGACGAGCAGCATCCGGTCGAACCGCGATAGACCCAGGACGTGATCAGGCATACCGCTCACGGTAGGCAGGCGTCCGGCCGGTCGACAGTCGCCGAAAGTCGTCACCGTCATACCGAAGTTGTATCGCTGACGTGGATCGCTTCGACCCGGTTCGGCGGCGGGGAAGAGGTCCACTGTGGATGCTGGGCCGGTGAGCGCCAGCCCTTCGGCGGCGTCCTCCAGCCTGCTGCGCCGGCGCGGCGAGCGCTGCGCTACGATCTCGCCGGCGGGTAGCTCAGTACCCGCGTGCGCGGCTGGTAGAGCTGGTGCAGGACGAAGGAGTTGCCGTCGGGGTCGGCGAAGCTCGTGACCCGGGAAAACGGCCCTTCCTCGATCGGCCCTTCGAAGAGGATGCCCCGTTCGGACAGCTCCTCGTAGGTCTTCTCGATGTCGTCGGTGTCGAGGACGATGCCGCGCATCGAGCCCGCCGGCATCGACTCGAACCAGGTGACGAGGGTGAAAGAGGTCTGGCCGTGCTTCGGCGCGACCTCGACCCAGCGGCGCTCGCCCTCGTCGTTGTCGCTGACGAGCTCCCAGTCGAGCGCGTTGACATAGAAGTCCCGCGCGCGGTCCTGGTCGCTCACCGGAATGGACACGATCTGCACGTGGTCGATGGGCATGGCCGGCTCCCTCGCGACGATGCGGCACTTCCCCGCACGGTACCGCCGGAAGTGTCCGTGTCGTAGCGAGAATCTACAACTGCACCCATTCTGTCCGGACCGGCGCGAAGCCGCCTTCGTCCTGCGGCTCGCAGCGCAGCCGGACCGGCCCGGACGTCAAACCTGTGATCTTGAACCGGCCCTGCGGGTCCGCCGCGGTCTCGTACGTGCCGCCCGGCGACTCGACGACCACCCGCGCCGGCAGTGCCGGGGCGAGCTCGCCGACCACCTCCACCGTGCCGGATGACCCGGTCGTCACCTGGACGTCGATGGTCAGCGACCCGCCCAGGAAGGTCAGCAGCCGCGGGCCGCCACCGCGCACGGCGATCAGCCTGCTCGCGGCCGAGTCGCGGATCAGTTCGGCCAGCGCCGCGTCCGGGTTGCGCCAGGCCAGGCTCGCCCGTGCGGCGGCCAGGACCGCTGGTGGCACGGGGTCGTGCCGGCTGGCGAACTCACGCAATGAGCTCAGCACCTCTTCCTCCCCGATCATCGGGTCGGCCCTGCCCAGGAGCAGCGCGTCATATCGAAGCCGCCAATCGTCGGCGCAGCGTGCCGAGGCAGCGCTGCCGGGTCGGACCGATACTGCCGATCGGCACGTCGAGCGCGGCCGAGACCTCGGCATAACTCGGCGGCGGGTCGGCGATGAGCACCCGCAACAACTGCTGGCACGGGCCGGACAGCGCGCGGAATTCGTGCCACAACACGGCGTCGCGCTCGTCGCGCAGCACGCCCGCGTCGGGTTCGTCGGCGGCGTCGAAGCCCACCTGGACCCCGAGGTGCTCGACGAAGTCGGCGGCGGCTCCCGCGGGCACGTCGCGGCCGCCCTTGCGGAGCAGGGCGATCGCCTCGCGGCGGGCCGTGGTGGCGAGCCAGGAGCCGAGCTTGTCGGCGTCGCGCACGTCGTCGATGTGTTCGACCAGCCGCAGCCAGGTGGCCTGGCTCACGTCGGCGGCGTCGGACTGGCCGAGCTGGAAGCTGCGGGCGACCGACCAGACCAGGTTGGCATATCTGTCCACAATGGACTCCCAGGCCTTCTGGTCGCCGTCGGCGGCCGCCCGCAGGACATGGGCGTTGTCAGGCTCAGGCATGGTCTCGAAGGGTAGCACCGAGGCCTCCGGGTGACGGGGCGCGGCGACCAGCGCGGCGCACCCCGTCACCCTCCTCCCCCCGGTCTGGCGCATGGCTCTAGTCCAGGCCCGCATAGCGGCCGAACCTCCGGTTCGCGCCGCCGACGACCGCCTCGGCGGCCAGGCGGGCCGACCCGGCCTCCGGCATGGCGTCGGCGATCGCCGCGGCGACGTACGGCACCGCGAACGACGTGCCGCTCCACCGCGCCCAGCCGTCCGGGAACCGCTCATGGTTGACGAAGGTGCTGGTGACGTTGACTCCCGGGGCCGCCACCGTGATCCACGTCCCGGTGTTGCTCCACTCGGCAATCCGCCGCCCGTCGTGCGCGGCCACCGCGACCACGCGCCGCCGCCACGGCGCACTGGTCCCCGCGTAGGCGGCCGGCCAGAACGGGCGGTCGTGCTGCCCGTCGTTGCCGGCCGCCGCGACGACGACCCGGTCGCCGCTGGTCAACAGCCCGGCCAGCACCGCCGTGAGCAGGACGGGCGGCCGGTCGTCGAGCGTGTATCCGCCCAGTGACAGGTTGATGATCCGATAGTCTTCCGCGTGCCGGAGTCCCGCGACAAGGTCGGTCTCCCGGCACACCCCGAACGTGTCGACGATCTTCATCAACCTTGGCTGGACCCGCGGCGACCGGGCGAGCAGGACGCCGGCGACGAAGTTGGCATGCCCCGCGTCACCGGCCGTGATCCCGCCCTCGTCGATGTCCACATCGGACTCGAAGTCCCGTTGCTCCTCGGCCGCGTACCGGTCCTTCGGCAGGGGGCTGTTCAGCCACACACCGGTGTCGAGCACCAGCACACCGACCTCTTCCGTGCCGTCCCTCCGCGCCGAGAGCGTGCCGGGCGGCGCGGGACACGGTGCCCCGTACGCCCCGGCGTGCTCGAACGACGTGGAGACGAACACGTGGTTCGGCCCGGCCGCCACCCGGTTGTCCCCGGCCGCCTCGGCCTGCACGCGCACGCGGCGGGCGGCGCGTGCCACGTCGAGGCCCGGCAGCCGGACCCGCCGGAAGCCGCTCGGGACATCCCCCTCCTCAATGATGTCCCGCACAGCGAAGCCCTGCTCCGCGAACGCCTGCCGGGCGGTCGCGAAGTGCTCGTCGAGCACCAGCAGCTCGTCGGCGACGAACCGGACCGGACTGCCGTCCGCCCGGTCCTCACGGCGCACCCACGGCAGACCGGCCAAACGCCGGGCGCGGCGGGTCCGCCACCCCTCGGCTGGTGCCATGGCTGCCTCCTCACGTGGGTCTGTGAACTAGAGGAGGCGAGTCGCGTTCGTGATACACGGAATTTCCGGCCGGTGGTGTCGCGCGCCGGCCGACGGCCGAGGCGTTCCCTCGCAGCCTCCGAGCCAGGCGCGTTGCCGCAGCTCATGGCGGCGAGGAGCGCGGAGATCGAGCACGCCTGGGATCGAGCGGGTTCATCGCCACCCCGGGTGTTCCCGGTCGTCCGCGGGCGGCATGATGGGCCGGTGGCGAGCATCGACCAGCAGACAGCGACCCGCGAGCTCACCGTGCTCGAGGTGTCCAGCGGCGCGACCAAGGCACTGGTCCGGCCGGACGACACGGTGACCATCGGCCGCGACGCCGCCAACGACCTCGTGGTCGAGGGCAACCTGATATCGCGCCGGCACGCCGAGGTGATCTGGAGCGACGACGGCTGGTTCCTGCGCGACCTGGAGAGCCGCAACGGCACGTTCGTCGACGGCGAGAAGGCCGCCTACGTCGCGGCCACCGACGGCGGCAAGGTCAACCTCGGCGCGGCCGACGGCCCGGCCCTCACCTTCAGGGTGACGACGATCACCGGGTCGGCGCCGGTGTCCCCGGTGCGGGAGGTCACGCAGTACGAGGCGGGCGCCCGCGTGCGGCTCGGCCGCGGCCCGGACAACGACATCGTGCTGACCGACCTGCGCGCCTCGCGCAACCATGCCGAGCTGCGCCGGATGCCGACCGGCTACGAGGTGGTCGACCTCGGCAGCCGCAACGGCACCTTCCACAACGGCCGGCAGATCACCCGGCAGGCCATGCGGCCCGGCGACATGATCTCCATCGGCCGGCACGAGTTCATCTTCGACGGCGCCAGGCTCCACGAGTTCGAGGACGCCGGACCGTCGTCGCTCATCGCCGACGACCTCACCGTGCGGATCAAGGACGCGACGCTGCTCGACGACGTCAGCTTCGCCCTGTCCGAGGGCAGCCTGCTCGGCATCATCGGCCCCTCCGGCTGCGGCAAGTCCACCCTCGTCAAGGCCGTCGCCGGGCTGCGCCCCGCCACCCAGGGCACGGTCCGTTACGACGGCCGCGACCTCTACGCCGACTACGCCGAGCTGCGCTACCGCATCGGCATGGTCCCGCAGGACGACGTCCTGCACCGCCAGCTCACCGTGCGCCGGGCGCTGCGGTTCGCCGCCGCCCTGCGCTTCGCCGACGACGTGCCGCGCAAGGAGCGCCGGGCGCGGGTCGCCGACGTCCTCAAGACGCTCAACCTCACCGAGCGGGCCAAGCAGCGCATCGACAACCTCTCCGGCGGCCAGCGCAAGCGCGTCTCGGTCGCCCTGGAGCTGCTGACCGAGCCGTCGCTGCTCTTCCTCGACGAGCCCACCTCCGGCCTCGACCCGGCCCTCGACAAGGAGGTCATGGAGGAGCTGCGCGACCTGGCCGACAAGGGTCGCACCGTGGCGGTCGTGACGCACAACGTCATGCACCTCGACATGTGCCACCGGGTCCTGGTGCTGACGGTCGGCGGCCGGATGGGCTATTTCGGACCGCCGGCCGAGCTGCTCGACTTCTTCGGCGCCGCGGACTACGCGGAGGTCTTCCGCGAGGTGACGAACAACGCCGAGCACTGGGTGCGGACGTACCGGTCGTCGGAGCGCTACACGCGCTACGTCATCGAGCCGATGGCCGAGGCGCCGCCGCCGAAGCCCGAGGTGATCGAGCGGGTGACGGTGCCGCTGCCGCGCTCCCCGGAGCCGTCGGAAGGCACCGCCGGGGTGGCCGACTCGCCCACCGCCGAGCAGGCCATGCCCGAGCGGCCGGCGTCCTCGGCTCCGTCCACGTCACCACCGTCACCACCGGTACCGCCGGCTCCGGCGGCGGCCAGGTCCCCGGCCTCCGGGGGCGCGGTCGGGCGGGCCCGTGTCAAGCTGGGCGGCGCCTCGCTGCGCAGCCGTGCCCTCCACCCCGCGGCGCCGCTCCGGCAGTTCCTGACGCTGTGCCTGCGGATGTTCTGGGTCATCGGCGCCGATCGCGGCCTGGCCCTGTTCATGGTCGGGCTGCCGCTGGCGCTCGCGCTGCTCACCCGCACCGTTCCGGGCGACAATGGCCTCGCGCCGGGCCTCACCCGGTTCAGCCTGGAGGCACAGCGGCTCCTCGTGGTGCTGGCCGTCGGCGCGGCGTTCCTCGGCACCGCCGCGGCGATCCGCGAGATCGTCAACGAGTCGACCATCTACCGGCGGGAGCGGGCCGTCGGCCTGTCCGCCGGTGCGTACCTGGCCTCCAAGGTCGTCGTCTTCTCGATCATCATCGTGGTGCAGACGGCGCTGTTCACCTGGCTGGCGCTGCTCGGCAAGAAGCCGCCGAAGGACCCATTGATCCTCCCGGCGCACTGGCTGGTGGAGATCACGGTTCCCGTGGCGCTGGTGGCCCTCGCCTCGATGGCGTTCGGCCTGCTGGTGAGCGCCCTGGCCAAGACGACCGAGCAGACGACCCCGGTGCTGGTCGTCGTCGTGATGGCCCAGCTCGTACTGTCCGGCGGCCTCTTCGAGCTGGAGGGCCAGGCGGTGCTCCAGCAGATCTCGTGGCTGTTCCCGACGCGCTGGGGCCTGGCCGCCGGCGCCTCCACCGTCGACCTGCAGTCGATGATCCCGTTCAAGGACTCGCTCTGGGGGCACACGACGGGTGCCTGGTGGCGTTCGGTCCTGTTGCTGGTCGTGCAGTTCGCCGCACTGGTCGGCGTGGCCCGCCTGGCCCTGCGCCGCCTGGAACCCGGCCGCCAGTGACCCCCATACCCGCGTTGATCTTGCAGTTGTGGTGCCCGGATCGCGGGAGTTCGGCGGGTTTTGCAACCACCACGACTGCATGATCAACCAAGACCGCGGTTCGGCCCGACGGGCCTTGTCGTCGGGGTGGTGACGCGGGGTCGTGCGGGTGGTGTCTGTCGCTCATGATCGCCGCTGGACCCGGGACGGCGCGTTCCGGCCGGGCGACTCCATGATCAGGGGAAAGGTGTGGCTGTCCCGGTAGCCAGATCTTTCCCATGATCATGCAAGACCGGGAAGTTAAGCCGCTGGGGCTGTTGTCAATGGGCTGGTTGATGTGCCGATAGCGATGGCGATGTCGGTGATCCGGTGGATGATCTTCGGGGTTTTCAGGTTCTTGTAGGCGTAACGGGAGATCGGCCGTTTCACCACACGTGGGCTGATCCGGGCGCGTCGGGCCGGTAGCAGGTCAGCCAGCACAGCACGACCGATCGCACCGACCAGGTCGACCGCGATAGTGATCACCCCGACAGCGCGGATGGTCAGATCGCGGGCGGTCTGCACGGCGATGGTGAAGCTGGCCCGGTCCGGGTCGGCCCCGGTGGTGTCCGTGGCCCAGGTCATCGTCTGCCGCAGCGCCTGATAGACGGTCAGCAGTGCGTAGAGTTCCTGATCGACGCCGTCCGGAGTGGTCGAACGCAGCACCCGCCCAGCCAGCAGGGTGTGCTTGATCGCCAGGAAGGTCGACTCGACCTCCCACCGCTCGTGGTAGAGCTCGATCAGCGCCCCGGCCGGATAGCGGCGCTCGTCGGTGAGGGTAGTGACCAGCCGCCAGACACCGGTACGGGTCGAACCATCCGCACAGGACAGCGTGACGACCGCCTCGACCACCCGAACCCGCACCCCAGCCACCACACTGGCGTAGGAACCGTCACCAAGACGGTCCAGCACCGGCAGCTTGCGACTGGACTTGACCCGCAGCAACAACCCCGCCCCAGCGGCGGTGACCTTCGTCATGAACATGTTGGTGTCATAGCCACGGTCGGCCAGCAGCAGCATTCCCGGCCGCAGCAGACCCAGCAACCCCACGGCATAACTGGTCTCACCACTCTCACCGCCCACGCCGGTACCGAACACCGCACCGAACACCGCCCGAGTCCCGGTCTCCACCAACGCCACCACCCGCACCAGCGGATACCCCGGCTCACCGGCACGGGCCATCCGCTTGCCGTACACCGCCCGATTCGCCGGCGAATCCGGCACATTCACCGTGGACCCGTCGATCGCCACCGTACGCAGCCCCCGCCACCACGCCCCGACCGTGTCGCGACCCGCCACCGGCCCGGCCAGAGTCTGGAACAACCGCCGCAGCGGCGGCACCCCCACCCGCCGCCGCGCCTGCGCCAACCCCGACGACGACGGACACACCCCCAACCCGGCCACCACACCCAACCCACCGACCAACGCTCCCCACACCCGCCGATACGACAACGAGCCGAACAACCCCAACCCCAACAGCCAATACACCACCACCCGCGACGGCAACCGCCGCACCCGCCGCTGCACCCGCCCCGTCTCGGCCAACACCGCATCCACCAACTCCACCGGCACAGCCCGGGTCAACTCACCCAGATGCCCCGCCGCGAACACCCCCACCGGCACCGACCCGACCCCGGCAATGACAGACTCCTCCGACAACGGGACTCCCCCCACAGGCTGATCTTGATCGACTGCCTGTTCTACCGGAGTCCCGTTGCCTTATCACCCCACCACACCGCAACCACACACCCTTGACAGCAACCCTCACGACTTAACTTCCCGGTCTTGCATGATCATGAGATCGAGAGGCGCGGCGGCGGATTGGGACGGAACGTGGGCCGGTCGGCACCCTCGGCGGCGACGCCTCCGAGGCCCCGCGCCTGAATTGTCGGTCTGGTCCGGGTTGGCAAGGGGCCGTTGGGCAAGGCCGCGAAGCTCGGCATGATCATGGAGTCGTCCGGCCCGAACGCCGCCGTCCCGGGTTCGGTGGCGGTCGCGAGCGGCGGACACCGTCCGCGCGACTGTGCGTCATCACCCCGTGGCGCGACGCCGGGATCGACGGACGACCGCACGGCTCGACCTCGCGGCCTTGCATGATCAACGTGACGAAATGGGGGGGGAGACGAACCGCGGGGGAGGGAGCAGGATCGACGGCATGGGCGCTTATCGCGAAACCTACGAACAGAGCCTTGCCGACCCCGAAGGATTCTGGCGGGACGCCGCCGCCGCCGTGGACTGGGACCGGATGCCGATCCGGGTGCTGGACGGCGACCGCCGGCCGTTCTACCGCTGGTTCCCCGACGCCGCGCTCAATACCTGCCACAACGCCTTGGATCGGCACGTCGCCGCCGGACACGCCGACCGGATCGCCCTCATCCACGACAGTCCCGTCACCGGGACCGTCCGCAAGTACACCTTCGGGGCACTGCGGGACGAGGTGGCGATCTTCGCCGGGGCGCTCCGGCGGCTCGGCGTGGGCCGGGGTGACCGCGTCGTCATCTACATGGCCATGGTGCCCGAGGCCGTGATCGCCATGCTCGCGTGCGCGCGGCTCGGGGCCGTGCACTCCGTGGTCTTCGGCGGCTTCGGGCCGAAGGAGCTCGCCGCCCGCATCGACGACGCGCGGCCGAAGGTCGTCGTCGCCACCTCGTGCGGCATCGAGGCGAGCCGGATCGTCAGGTACAAGCCGCTGCTCGACGCCGCGCTCGCCGAGGCCGCGCACCGGCCCGACCACACGATCGTCCTCCAGCGCGAGCAGGCGCCCGTCGATCTGTCCGGCACCGACCTGACCTGGGCGGACGCGGTCAAGGGTGGCACCGCCGCGGACTGTGTGCCGGTCGCGGCGACCGACCCGCTCTACATCCTCTACACCTCCGGCACGACCGGCCGGCCGAAGGGCATCGTCCGCGACAACGGCGGCCATGCCGTCGCGCTCGCCTGGTCGATGACCAACGTCTACGCGGTCGGCCCCGGCGACGTGTTCTGGGCCGCCTCCGACGTCGGCTGGGTGGTCGGCCACTCGTACATCGTGTATGCCCCGTTGCTGGTCGGCGCCACCACGATCATGTACGAGGGCAAGCCCGTCGGCACGCCCGACGCCGGGGCGTTCTGGCGGGTGGTCGAGGAGCACGACGTCAACGTGCTGTTCACGGCGCCGACCGCGATCCGCGCGATCCGCAAGGAGGACCCGGACGCCCGGCACCTCCGCCCGATGCCCAGCCTGCGCACCCTCTTCCTCGCCGGCGAGCGGCTCGACCCGCAGACGTACGAGTGGGCCGCCGAGAAGCTCGGGGTGCCGGTCGTCGACCACTGGTGGCAGACCGAGACCGGCTGGCCGATCGTCGCCAGCCCGCGCGGCCTGGAGCCGATGCCGACGAAGGCCGGCTCGCCGTCGGTGCCGGTGCCCGGCTACGACGTGCGGGTCCTGCGGCCCGACGGCACTGACGCGCCCGCCGGCGAGGACGGCGCGATCGTGATCCGGCTGCCGCTACCGCCGGGCTGCCTGCCGACACTGTGGAACGACGACGAGCGGTTCGTGGCGTCGTACCTCAGCGCGTACCCCGGCACGTATCTGACCGGCGACGGCGGCCGCTTCGACGAGGACGGCTACCTGTACGTCATGGGCCGCACCGACGACGTCATCAACGTCGCCGGGCACCGGCTGTCGACGGGGTCGATGGAAGAGGTCCTGGCCTCCCATCCGGCGGTCGCCGAGTGCGCCGTGATCGGTGTCGACGACGATCTGAAGGGGCAGGTGCCGCGCGGGTTCGTCGTCCTGAAGGCCGGCGTCCCGGCGACCGACGGGCTGATCGGCGAGCTGGTCGCCCTGGTCCGCGAACGCATCGGCGCGGTCGCCGCCCTGAAGAGCGTGCAGGTCGTCCCGGCGCTGCCGAAGACCCGCTCGGGCAAGATCCTGCGCAAGACCATGCGCGGCATCGCGGCCGGCCACGACGAGCCGGTGCCGCCGACCATCGAGGATGCGACGGTCATCGATGCCCTGAGACCGATCCTGCAAGAGCCACGCTGACAGCGAACACGCTCACAGCGAACCGGGGATCTCAAGGGCGCCGATCGTCCATACCGTCGGGAAGGAGCAAGCCAGGCCCGGGAAGGAGCCCACCGCATGACCGACCTGAAGACCCCCTTCGACAGCGCCGTCTTCGAGCGGCTGCTCGCCAAACGCATCGTCGTGCTCGGCACCGAGGTCAACGACGAGAGTGCCAACCGCATCTGCGGCCAGTTGATCCTCCTGGCCGCCGAGGATCCCGGCAAGGACATCAGCCTCTGGATCAACTCACCCGGCGGCGCCGTGCACGCCGGGATGGCCGTCTACGACACGATGCGCTTCATCGGCAACGACGTGTCGACGGTGGTCATGGGCATGGCGGCGTCGATGGGGCAGTTCCTGCTCAGCGCCGGCACCCCCGGCAAGCGGTTCGCGCTGCCGCACTCGCGCGTCATCATGCACCAGCCGTCCGGCGGGATCGGCGGCACGACGGCCGACATCGCGATCCAGGCCGAGCAACTGCTGCTGACCAAGCAGATCGTGCAGCGGCTCATCGCCGAGCACACCGGCCAGACCCAGGAGCAGATCGAGGCAGACTCCGACCGCGACCGCTGGTTCACCGCGCAGGAGGCGGTGGAGTACGGGTTCGTGGACAGGGTGGTGCAGGGGGCCGAGCAGCTCGCGCTTTCTTGATCCCCCGGAGCGGGCGAGCATAGAGTCCGCCGTGTGAACATCGACCGTGAGGTGGCGCCCGAGCAGGCCGGATTCGACGCGCGGCGGCTGGCCCGCCTGGACGCCCACTTCGCCGGATACGTCGACGACGGCCGGCTGGCCGGATGGCAGATCGTCGTCGCGCGTGCCGGCAAGGTGGTACACAGCAGCACCTACGGCGCGCGTGACGCCGAGGCCGGCCTGCCGGTCGAGCCGGACACCCAGTGGCGCATCTACTCGATGACCAAGCCCATCACCTCGGTCGCCGCGATGATGCTGTGGGAGGAGGGGCACTTCGAGCTGACCGACCCGATCAGCCGGTGGCTGCCCGAGTTCGCCGACGTCAGGGTCTTCGACAAGGGCTCGGCGAGCCAGCCGTTCACCGTGCCGGCCATGGAGCCGATCCGCGTCTGGCACCTGCTCACCCACACGTCCGGCCTCACGTACGGCTTCCTGCGCACCTCGGTCGTCGACGCCCTCTACCGCAAGGCCGGCTACGACGTGCTGCCCAAGACCGGCGTCGACCTGGCGCAGGCGTCCCGCGACTGGGCGGCGCTGCCGCTGCTGTTCCAGCCCGGCACGGCGTGGGGCTACGGCGTCTCGACCGACGTCCTCGGCCGGCTCGTCGAGGTCGTCTCCGGCCGGTCGCTGCCCGACTTCCTGCGGACCCGGATCTTCGAGCCGCTGGGCATGGTCGACACCTGCTGGTCGGTCGAGGCCGGCTCGAAGCGGATGGCGGCGCTGTACGTGCCCGGCCCGGACGGCAGGGCGACGCGGTTCGACCCGATCGGCAAGGCCGCCTTCGAGGCGCCGGCCGCCCCGTCCGGCGGCGGCGGCCTCATCTCGACCGCCGCCGACTACCAGCGGTTCATGCAGATGCTCCTGCAACGCGGCACCCTGGCGGGTGAGCGCCTGCTCAGCAGCCGCACGATCGGGTTCATGACCCGCAACCACCTGCCCGGCGGCGTGGACCTCGACACCCTCCAGACCGGCGGGTTCGCCGAGACGACGTTCGAGGGCGTCGGCTTCGGCCTCGGCTTCGCGGTGGTCCGCGACCCGGTGCCGGCGCGCGTGTGGAGCAGCCCCGGCACGTACTACTGGGGCGGCGCGGCGAGCACGGCCTTCTGGGTGGACCCCGTCGAGCGGCTCACCGTCGGCCTCTACACCCAGATGATGCCGTCCAGCACGTACCCGCTGCGCCCCCAGCTCCGTCAGCTCGTCTACAGCGCGCTCATCGACTGACGGCTAGACGAACAGCAGGTCGCCGCCGCCGGTGACGATGTGCACCTTGTGTGCCGAGCCGGCGTCGGTCTTGATCGACCCGCTCTGCTTGCCGCCGTCGAGCTCGGTCTGCAGGGCGTAGGCGTCCGAGGTCAGCCGCATGTTGACGCTCGCGCCGCCGCTGTCGACCTCGATCCGGTCCGGCGCCTGGGTGACCCGCAGCTCGACCGGGCCGCCGCCGGTGCGTGCGTTGAGCTCCGGCGGTGCGAGCGCCTCGCCGTTGAGGGGCCCGCCGTCCGTCGACACGTCGATGAGGCCGGTCATGCCGTTGAGCGTGACCGCGCCGCCCGAGCTGTCGAGCCGCAGCGAGAGCGTCGACGGGATCTGCAGCTCGTAGGTGATCGAGCAGTCGTTCTTCGGGCAGCCGCCCGAGGCGAGCACCAGTTCCCCGCCCTCCACGGTCTGCTTGCGGCCCGGCTTGTCGCTGCGGTACTGCTGGGTCTCCGTCACCTTGATCGTCGGACCGTGGCCGACGCTCACCTTGATGGTGCCGCCCAGACTGTTCACCTCGACGACGCTGACGTCTTCCTTGACCTCGTACGTGTTCGTGGCGCTCTGCTCCGTCGCGTCCTTGTCGGCCGACGGCGGGGGAGTGCCGGACTCACCGCAGGCGCCGAGGGCGAGCAGCGCGGCGGTGATCGTGAGGATCCGCAGTGACTTCACGGGGGACAAGCTTTGCACGCGCCGTGACGGAATCATCGCTAGGGTATGCGCCGTGAACCTCGTCGATGCCGCCTACGCCCGGGCCGAGGCCAGACCGACCCGGCGACCGCGGCCGTCGCCGCCCGGGAGGACTGGTCGTCCTTTGTGGAGCTGCGGGTCGGTGGCGCGCTGGAGTTCCTGGCGGCGGTCGACGACATGACCGAGATCGGCGGCTGGCCGGAGGACTTCAAGGTCGCGCAACGGGGGGTCCGCCGGGCCCTTGTCGAGCACCCCGATCTGGTGACGGTCGAGCTCGACCACGGATCCGGGGTGGTCGTGAGTGTGAGGCGCTGACCGGGGGGTAACCCGATGGTCATGTCGACTGACGCGATCGTGCTCCTCAAAGAGGACCACAAGAACATGAAGCGATTGTTCAAGGAGTTCCAGGCGAACGAGGACGGCCCGGCGGCCCGGAAGGCGAAGATCGTCGAGCGGATCCTCGAAGGCCTGACGGTGCACACGTACCTGGAGAACGAGGTCATGTACCCGGAGGTCCGGCGGCTCGTGCCCGACCTGGAGGACGACATCCTCGAGTCCTACGAGGAGCACCACGTGGCCGACGTGCTCTGCATGGAACTCGCCACGATGGACCCCGAGGACGAGCACTTCGACGCCAAGGTCACGGTCCTCATCGAGAACGTGACCCACCACGTCGAGGAGGAGGAGCAGGAGTGGTTCCCGAAGGTCCGCGAGGCCCTCGGCCGCAACGAGCTCCAGGAACTCGGCGCCAGGATGCTGGAGCTGCGCCCGTCCGCACCGACGAGGCCGACCGAGCCGAAGGCGCTGAAGAAGGCCCTCGACGCCATGCGTGCCTGACCCTTCGAGCCGTCGCCGGTGCACGAGTGACCCGTGCGGGGTCCACCGTGTGTCCGCTGACGCCCGGCGGCCGGTGCCAGTACCGTCGGAGACGATGAGTGCTGTCGTGCTGGCCCTGCACGGGCTGCTGGTGGACGGGACCGTCGCGACGGTGGAGCCGGTGCTGGCCGGGTGTCTCGCCGCGCACGAGCCCCGGCTGGTGCTCGACGTCTCGCAGGTGACGGTCTGCGACACGGTGGGGGCCGCCCTGCTCGTGAGCGTCGCCGACATGGCCCGTGACCGGGGTGGCGAGGTCCGCCTCGCCGCCCCGTCGCCGGCGATCCGCTCGTGGCTCGGCGTCGCGGCCGGGATGAGCGGGATCGCCGTGTTCGCCAGCGTCGCCGGTGCCTTCGCCGCCGACCCGCGTGACCTGCTCGACGCCCTGCCCGCCGGGGCCGCCAACTGCGTCGACGAGCGGCCCGCGCCGCGCCTCCCGCGCCTCCGCCGGCGGGTCAGCCCTTCGGGCCGCGCACGATCACGCCGAGGTCCCGCATCACCGCGTCGGTGAGGCCGGGGAGTTGGGCCGGCTCGATCGTCACCCCCCGTAGGCTACTCATCCCGCTCACCTCCGACAGTTGGTTGCCGCGCAGGTCGGCGCCGCGCAGGTCGCAGCTCTCGAACGACATCTGCCGCAGCCGGCAGCCCTGCATGGCGGCCCGGTCGAGCACGCAGTCGCGCAGGACCGTGTTGACCAGCACGCAGCCGACGAATCCGGTCGGACCGGCCGTCGTCACGTCGTCGAACGTGGCGGCGTCGAGGCGGCAGCCCTCGAACAGCACGTTGCTCAGCTTCGACTCCGCCAGGTGTGCCCACGTGAGCTTGCAGTTGACGAAGTGGACCCGCTCCAGCGAGAGCCCGGTGAGCCGCGCGGCGGTGAAGTCGACCTTGTCGAACCGGCAGCCGCTCACCGTGACGTCCTCCCAGACCACCCCGTTGAGGTCCAGGTTCTCCAGGTGGGCGCGGCGGAGCCGGGCGTCGATGAGCGTGGTCCGAATGGCGCGGCCGGTCTGCACATGTGCGTCGTTGAGGTTGCCACCCCACGGCGCGGTGACCGGCTCGAGCTCTCCCGGGTGGAGCGTGGGTAGCTCGATGTCGATGTCGTGCACGGTGCGCAATACCACGTACCTCACCGTAAAGGGTTCCGTGCCGCGGCCGCACGTAGGCTGGATGGCCATGCGCCCTCCGCCTCGCTCCGGCCGCCTGACCTCCAGGCTGAGCCCATGTGACCGGCCCCTCCGCCGCGCTCCGGACCGCTCATGAGCGAACCGGGGCCGCGGCAGCGAGTCGACGGGCGGACCCTGCGTGCCGAGCGCACCCGGCGCGCGATCACCGACGCGTACCTCGCGCTGCTGGAAGAGGGCGAGCTCAAGCCGACCGCCGAGCGGATCGCCGAGCGGGCGGGGGTGTCCCTGCGTGCACTGTGGACCAACTTCAAGGACATGGAACGGCTGTTCGCCGCCGCCGGCGAGCGCCTGATGGAGCGTCAGGCCGCGGAGTTCCGCCCGGTGCCGCCGGAGCTCCCGCTGCCGCGGCGGATCGAGTTGTACTGCGAACAGCGTGCCCGCCTGCTGGAGCTGATCGCGCCGGCCGCGCGTGCCGCGCGGATCCGCGAGCCGTTCTCGGCGCAGTTGCGGCGCGACCGCGAGTGGTACGTCAACACCGCCCGCGAGGAGGTCGAGACCCTGTTCGCGGCCGAGCTCGACGCCGCCGGTGACGCACGGTCCGAGGTGCTCGACGCGTTGACGGTGGCGGTGACGTTCACCGGCTGGTCGATGTGGCGTGACGATCTGCGCCTCGACGTGCCGTCCGCCACGGCGGTGCTGCGGCGGGTCGTGAGTGCGCTGTTACCCGACGCGTCGACGACATAAATTTGCCTTAGACCGGTGTTAAATCGGCATCGATGTACGACTCGGACACGGTACGGCTGCCTAGGCTTCCCAAGAGTTGGTCCCGTCTGTGCTCTTGGAGGCTCCTGGTGTCAGCGTTCGGCGACGGCCGTCCGGACTCGTACCACCCCTGCGAGCCGTACGCTCCCGCCGAAGGAGAGCACGTGCCGCAGCACCGGCGCGGCTCGCGCCTGATGCTCGTCGTCGGGGTCGGCGTGGTCGCTCTGCTCGTCGTCGGTGCCGTCGCGTTCGGCGGCCCGCTGCTGCTGGGCCGGTCCTCGACCTCGTCGTCCTCGTCCTCGGACACCTCCACCCTCGCGGGTGCCGCCTCGTCGGAGTCCGCCGGCGACCCGTCGGGCGCCGCGTCCGCCGACCCGGGCGCCATGGGTGCCGCGCCCACGCCGACCGAGGCCGCGACCGCCTCCTCGGCACCCGGCCGGACGGTGTCTTCGGCGCCGGCGAAGACCACGCCGCCGGCGAAGCCGAAGACGACCGCCGCGATCCCGGCCAACGCGAGCTCCGAGGCGCAGGTCCTCGCGATCGCGAACAACGAGCGCGCGAAGGCGGGCTGCCGGCCGCTCGCCGCCAACACCAGGCTCGCCACCGCGGCCCGCAAGCACTCCGCCGACATGGCCGCCCGCGACTACTTCTCCCACGACACTCCCGAGGGCGTCGACTTCGCCACCCGGATCAGTGACGAGGGCTACCGCTGGTCGGGCGCCGCGGAGAACATCGCCAAGGGCCAGCACACGCCCGAAGAGGTCATGAAGGCGTGGATGAACAGCGCCGGGCACCGGGCCAACATCCTCAACTGCGACCTCGAGGAGCTCGGTGTCGGCCTGGCGTACCAGGGCAGGACCGCGATCTGGACGCAGGACTTCGGCACTCCTCGATGACTTTCCGTTGAGTCGTGCCACTCGGGAGGTTGGCTCGCCCGTCCACGCGGTGCCGCGGTGAAGGAAGTTTGGGTCGGTGTGCCAGGTCGCCTCGCGGCGATAGGCGCGACACGGCTCCAGCCGAACGGTATTCCGTGAAGGCAGTGTGGTGAGGCCCGGGGACACACAGCACACCGACTTGAGCAACAGTAGCGCGCCCACCACCGGCCGTCCCGTGAACCGGGGATGGGAGAAATCACAGGAGTTTCTTCTTGATCCAGGATTGGCCGTGGTGGCCAGGCTTCGGCCCGCGGCGACCGTCCGGACGGGCGGACACGTCGGGCGCCACGTCCTGATCCTCGCGCCGGCGGGCTGCTTGGCTGCGGCGAAGATCGGCGTGGCGCCCGGTGCTGTGTGGTGCCTGTACTGCTGGTACTGCTCGCCCGGCAGGCGATCCGGGCCGAGGTGCCGCGCCGGCGGGGTGCGCCTGCCCGGGCTGGTGGCCATGGCCGGCGCGGTGGGTCCTGGCGTGACCGCCGGCCACCGCGCTGCCGCCGGCGGCTGATCGGACGCCGAGGAGGGCGCCGGGTCAGCGACCGGCGAGGAGCCGGTTCACGGCCATGTCGACGTCCAGGTGGTCGGTCTCGTGGCCGCGGGGCACGACACTGTACGTGCGCCGCAGGAACCTGACCAGGACACTGCGCGGCACCTCGAACAGTGCGTTGCCGTCGGGCGACGACAGCGCGAGGGCGACGAAGTCGCCGCGCGGCCCGTTCCACGGCCAGACCCGCACGTCGCCGATGCCCGCCGGCTCGTCCAGCCCGGTGAACAGCAACTCACGTGCGAACGACCAGCTCACCGGCTCGCCGCCCGCGGACTCGGCGTGGAAGAGCACGTGCACCGCGTACGGGTCGTTCGGGTCGTAGCGCAGGCTGGCTCGCACCGGCAGCGCGGTCGCGTCGGGCGCGACGAGTCGTAGGGATGTTTCGACCTCGACGGTCGACGGTCGGATAGCGCTCATGTCGTACTCCCCCCGGCACCGCTGCGGAGCATGCCGTGCCCCGCCTCTCCTATGTTGAGGCGATTCCCAGTGTTACGCGTAGTGATTCTACGATCTCACTCTGTAGTGTTTCTGGGCCCGATTTGCCGTGAACCGAACATCGTGCGACCGATGTCGGGTTTCGTGGGCGTGACCGGGGTCCTCGACGTGACCCGTGGGTCGTACGTCAATTCATTCCGGTAACGTCCAGTGGTCCATGGGAGTGACGGGTTAAGGAGTGAAGGGAACGATAAATGCGCGACAGTGAGGTGGACGGGTCGGGCGTTACGCCTGATTCCGGGCCGTCTGCCGCACGCGAGGGTGACTTCCGGCGTGTCGCTGTCGGCGGTGTTCCCGATCCTCGCGGTAAAGGCCCCGATGTGAACTCTCCTGCTGCCTGGCGGTTGCGGACCGCGCGCATACGGGCGCATGTGCTGCGTTGGCGCCGCCGGCTGCACTCCACCAGGATGGGCCGTTTCGGGGTGAAGATCGCCGTCGCTCTGATCGGCACCCTCGTCATCGCCGTCGGTGTGGTGCTGCTGCCGTTGCCGGGCCCGGGCTGGGTGATCATCCTGGGCGGCCTGGCCATCCTGGCGTTGGAGTTCCACTGGGCCAAGCGCCTGTTGCATTTCACCCGCGAACAGTTGCTGCGCTGGACCCGGTTGGTCCGGGAGGGTTCCTGGCTGGTGCGGATCGTCTCCGTGGGCGGCCTGCTCCTGGTGGTCGGTGGGGCGTTGCTGCTGTCGCTGAGGATGCTCGCCTGACTCCACATCTGCGATCGTCAGCGCTGCGGGGTGAGTCGTGGCCATCCTGCCGGGGTGGATGCCGCCGGTTCCACCTCGGCGGCCTGATCGTCGGGTTATCGCGTGTCGGCTTTACCGATCGTGCGCGTTTGTGTTGTATGCGTTTCGGGACGGGCTGATTTCGACACCCAGCGCGCGAGAAGGCTACGGTGGGAGTAATCTCGCCCGGAACTAGGCGTAGCATGTCGCCAAGTATCTTGTTTGTATCCGAATGATGGGGCCGGTGCGCTCAGTGCCGAGATCCGGATCGGTTCCGTTCACATCGGTTCTCTACACATGGGTACCACCCGAGGAAAGGCCACTCATGGCAAAACGCGTCATCCACGAGCTGATCGACGACATCGACGGCAAGCCCGCCGCCGAGAGTATCGTCTTCGCGCTCGACGGCGTGCAGTACGAGATCGACCTGTCCGCCACCAACGCCACGAAGCTGCGCGACGCGGTGGCGCCGTTCGTCGCCGCCGCGACGAAAATCGGGCGGGGTGGCGTCGTGGCCACCTCGCGCGGCCGGGAGGTTCGCGGGCGCAGCGCCACCCGCGGCGACCGCGACCAGAACCGCGCGATTCGGGAATGGGCGCAGGGGAAGGGGATCGAGGTTTCCGACCGGGGCCGGATCAAGCAGGACATCGTCGACCGCTACCACGCCGAGGCCGGTCGTCAGCACTGACGCCCGGCAACCGCCGGCGCGGTCGTGCCGTCGTGGTCGTGGCCCGTTCCCGCGCCCGGCGGCCGGCCGCGCCGATCGCTTTTGTCGACGCCCGCAAACCCCGCCGCCGGAATACCACGCCGGGAATGCGGCCGATGATCAGCGCCGACGCCCCGGAATTACCGGTGGTGCCGACGCCGATCGATTCGCAAATCCGCGTCAATACGCGATGGGCCGCGACCCCTGCCAGGGTCGCGGCCCATCGCGTATTTCGCGGGATGTGGCTAGGCGGACGCCAGCTCCCGGTTCGCGGTGCCGATCTCGATCCTGCGCGGCCGGGCCTTCTCGGCCACCGGGATGCTCAGCGTGAGCACGCCGTTGTCGTAGTTCGCCGCGAGCCGGTCGGTGTCGAGGCTGTCGCCCAGGACGAGCCGGCGGGTGACGGTGCCGGTCGCGCGCTCGGTGATCACGCGGTGCAGGCCCTCACGCTGGACGCGGGTGCGCTCGGCGCGGACCGTGAGCACGTTGCGGTCGACGGTCGCGTCGATGCTCGCCGGGTCGACGCCGGGCAGGTCGATCTCCACGAAGAAGGTGTCGCCGTCGCGGTACGCGTCGAGCGGCGCGCTCGGACCGCGGCGGGTGGAGTCGAAGAACTGGCCGGCGAAGGTGTCGAAGTCCCGGAACGGTGCGGTGCGCAGCAACATGATGTGTCCCTCCAAGGTTGAGCCCTTGCCACTCAACTCTTACAACCAGGGACGTTCCCGGGACCTTCCACCATGACACGTGACGTGTGTCACTCGGCGGTGTGGCCGGTCCCGGGCCTCGCGGTAGGTCGACGCGGCCGCCATCGGCGCCGGGTGGAAGCCGTCGCCGCCGCTGAGCCCTTCGGCGGTCGTCACCTCGGCGTCGTAGCGGATCACCCCGGCCGTACCGTTGACCTCAACCGCGCTTCAGGTCGGACGCTGGGCGCATGCGTGTGATCGAGGTGGCCCGGTTCGGCGGGCCGGAGGTGCTCGTCCCGAAGGAGATCCCCGACCCCGTCCCCGGGCCGGGCGAGGCGATCGTCGACGTGGTGGTCGCCGACACCCTGTGGCTGGAGACGATGATCCGGGCCGGGGGCGGCGGCGCCGTGTTCCCGGTCGAGCTGCCCTACGTGCCGGGTGTCGGCGGCGCGGGGACGGTGTCGGCGGTGGGCGGCGGGGCCGACCCGCAGTGGATCGGGCGGCGCGTGGTCGCGCGGACCGGCCACACCGGAGGCTACGCCGCGAAGGTCGCGGTGCCCGCCGCCGACCTGGTCGCGGTGCCCGACGCCGTCGACCTGCGCGACGCCGCCGCGGTGCTCCACGACGGCGTGACCGCCCTGGCGCTCGTCGACGTGGTGAAGATCGTGGCGGGGGACCGGGTGCTGGTGACCGCCGCCGGTGGCGGCATGGGGACGCTGCTGGTACAGCTCGCGCGCGGGAACGGCGCGACGGTGGTCGGCGCTGCCCGCGGTACCGCCAAACTCGACCGTGTCCGGGCACTCGGCGCCGACGTCGTCGTCGACTACTCGGAGCCGGACTGGGTCGACAAGGTGTGGGAGGCCACCGGCGGCCTCGACGTGGTGCTCGACGGGGCCGGCGGCGACTACGGCCGGGCCGCGTTCGACCTGGTCGTCGAAGGCGGCCGGTTCTCGGCACACGGCACGCCCGCGGGCGGCTTCGCGGTGGCCGACGCCGAGGTGGCGCGGGCACGCGGGATCACCGCCACCGGCATCGAGGCCGTCCAGCTACGTCCCGAGCGGTTCCGCGCCCACCTCGGCCGGGCACTCGCCGAGGTGGCGGCCGGCCGGATCAAGCCCGTGGTCGGGCAGGAGTTCCCGCTGGAGCGGGCCGTCGACGCGCACCGCGCGATCGAGGACCGCACCGCCGTCGGCAAGACGCTCTTGGCGCCCGGTTCGCTGACAGTCGCGTGAGACAGCCCAGCGCGGGGCCGTATGCGGCAATGCCGACGCATCGTGATATGCGGCGTCAGCCGGCCACGAGGCGTTCGCTGACCTCCCACAGGTGGGCTGCCGCCTCGCTGTCCACCGCGTACGGCATCACGCCGTGGGTCGTCGCCGGGCTGCCGGCCTCCGAGGACAACGGGGCTATGTCGACGTTCTCGCAGTACACGCCGCCGAGGCCGGTCAACTGAGGGCTCGTCGCGCACCAGACCTGCGTCGCGGCTGCCTGCTCCGGGGTCTTCATGCCGCGCGCCGGGTCCAGGATCGGGTCGCCGGCGTCGTCCAGCACCCCCATGGTGCGAAGCTCGTCGAGGCCGAGGAACCGGGCCAAGGCTGTCACGATGCTGCCGGGGTGCAGCGAGAACGCCTGGATGCCGCGGTCGTTCAGCGCCGACGCGAAGAGGATGTTCGCCGTCTTCGACTGACCGTAGGCGGCCCACCGGTCGTACGGGCGGCGCGCGAACTGGAGGTCGTCGAACACCACGTGCGAGTACCGGTGGCCCCACGACGACACCGACACCACTCGGGTGCCGCCGGCCGGGCGCAGGGCCGGCCACAGGCGCCGGACGAGCTGGAAGTGGCCGAGGTGGTTGGTCGAGAGGTGCAGCTCGTAGCCGCGAGCGTCGCGGGTCAGCGGCGCGGCCGTCACCCCGGCGCTGTTCACCAGCATGTGCAGCGGCCGGCCCGTCGCGCGGTACCGCTCGGCGAACGCGTCGATCGAAACCGGGTCGGTGAGGTCCAGGTCCTCGATCTCGACCCGGTAGAGGCCCGCCAGTGCCCGCGTCGCCTTCGAGCGGTCCCGGACCGGCACGACAACCGCCGCGCCGGCGGTGTGCAGGGCCCGGGCGGTCGCCAGGCCGATGCCCGACGAGCCGCCGGTGACGATCGCGAACCGGTCCGACAGGTCGGCGCCGGCGAGCACGTCGGCCGCCGTGGACGAAGGGCCGAAGCCGGAGCCGATCGGGTGCTGCGGGGATGCCATGGAAACCGTCCGGGGAGGATCGCGGCGACGTAGCCGCCGTCGACGCGGATCGCCATGGTGACGCGCCCGGCGGAACGGTCGATCCGCACGCCGTCAATCGTGCCACCGGCCGCGGGGCCGCCTCCGCCACCGCGCGAGCCTGGGCGCGGGCGGCCGGCCCGGCGCGCGTGACCGGTGGGCGGCGTCGGCACAGCAGCGGTCAGCGACAGGGGTCAGCGACAGGGGTCGACGACGCGTCAGCGGCACTTCACCACGAACGTCGCCGAACCGGATGCCGTGCTCGGCGCCGAGACGTTCAGGGCGACGGTGTGCGAGCCGGACCGCCGCGGGATCTGCACCTTTACGTCGCGGCTGTAGGTGGTGCCCTGGGCGGTGCCGGTGAACTCCCGGCCGCCGACGCTGTACGCGACCCGGGTGCCCGGCCGGCTCACCCGGATCGTCACGGTGGCCACGGGCGACTCGCTGCCGAACAGGCACGGACCCTCGTAGCTCGCCGGGCTGAGCCTGACCGACGCGGACGTGGTCGTGGCCGGCGGCGTGGTGCTCGCGGTCCGCGTCGGGGTCGGCGAGTTCCTGGTGCGGCTCGGCCGCGCCGAACCGGGGCTGGGCGACGGTGTCGGCGAGGCCTCCGGCGACGGCGGGGCACTCACCGTCGGGACGACCGGGCCGGTGGCCCGCCGCGCGGCCGGCGACGGCGACCGCGCAGGCTCCTCCCCGCCGCTGAGCAGGGCCGCGACGACCAGGCCGATCACCAGCAGCAGCGCCACCCCGCCCGACGCGAGCAGCACCGTCGGGCTGCGCTGCGGCTCCGGCTCGGCCGCGGACGAGTCCGTGTCGTCGTGCTCAAGGTCGAGGAACCGCGGCAGGCCGTCGCGTGTGACGTCGTCGTCGTCCACTCACCGCTCCCCGCTCCCCGCCTGCCGGTACCCGCGACAGTATGCCGCCGGCACGTACGGTCGCTCCAGCGCCGAGTTCCGCCCCCGCCTCGCCGGGCGGGGGCGGAACGGGACGGCAGGTGTCAGTGCAGCGCCGGGTAGCCCCCGACGGTCTGCTGGGCCACGTCCGTGCGGAACTGCTGCGCGGCCGCGACGACCGAGCCCGCCGCGGCGACCCGGTCGACGATCGCCGCGACCACCTTCGGCGTGGCGAACGACGTGCCGCTCCACTGGGCCCACCCGCTGGTGAAGCCCGCGTGGTTGATGAACGTGCTGACGACGTCCTCGCCCGGCGCCACGACCGTCACCCACGGACCCTGGTTGCTCCAGTCGCAGACCGTCGTGCCGTTGTGGGCGGCGACGGCCAGGATCTGCTGGGCCCAGGTCGTACCGCCGGCGGAGAACGCGGCCGGCCAGAACGGGCGGTCGGTGATGCCGTTGTTGCCCGCGGCCGCGACCACGACCCGTCCGGTGCCGGACAGGAACGTCTCCAGCGCCGCGGCCAGCACCGCGGGCGCCTGGTCGCCGATGGAGAAGCCGCCGAGCGACAGGTTGAGCACGTCGACGTCGGTCAGGGCGGTGATCTTCACGGCGAGATCTGCCTCCGTGCACACGCCGAAACTGTCGAGCACCTTGACGATGCGGACCTGCGCGCCCGCGGTGCTCTGCACGACGACCCCGGCGATGAAGTTGGCGTGGCCCACGTCGGAATCGAGCTCGCCGTTGTCGTCGCCGTCGAGCACCGTCTCGTGGTTGTCCGGGGTGGCCGAGTAGCAGCCGGCCGGCAGCGGGCTGTCGACCCAGACGCCGGTGTCCATCACCACGACCCGGACCGACGAGGCGCCCGACGCCGAGGGGGCCAGCTTCGACGGCAGCGCGTCGCAGGCGACCGGCGGGCCGAACGGGCCGCCGTGCTCGTACGGCGTCGACGTGAAGACGTGGTTCGGGCCGACCACGGCGCCGGGCAACTGGGAGCGCAGCCGGCGGACCGCGGCGGTGACGTCGAGGCCCGACGTGCGCAGCCGGCGCAGGCCGGTGGCCGGCTCGTCCTCGGTGATCTCGCTCGAGCGGTGCCCCAGGCCGGTGAGCGTGCGGAGGGCGGCCGAGATGCCGGTGTCCTGCACCAGGATCTCGTCGGCGACGAACCGCACCGGACGGCCGGCGTGCAGCTCGGTGCGCAGCCATGGCAGGGCGGCGAGACGCTGGTCGCGCTTCTGCACCCACCGTTCGAGGCGCTCGCGGGCAACGGACATGAATGCTCCTCAATCGGACACGACGTTCACGGACAGGTTCACGACTCGGGACCAGTGACTAGAGACGCCGCCCCGTCCCCGTGATACACGTGGAGGCATTTGGCAGGATGCAACCATGACGGCAGCGCCCGCGCTCTCCACCGCCGATGACCTGGCGCAGCGGCTGCTTCCGATTGTCATGGCCGACCCGGGCAAGGCCAAGGCCTTGTCGGACGCGGCGCTGCGGGACGCTCGCCGCGACGGCGACCCCGCCGCCGAGGCGGTGGCCCTGCGCGCGCTGGGTCTCGTGGCCCGGGCCAGGCACGATGCGGCGCGCGCGGCCGAGCACCTGCGTGCCTCGATCGCGGTTGCCCGGAAGTACAGACTTGTCGTCCATGAGGCGGAGGCCCGGATGAGCCATGCGCTCATCCTCGACGACCTCGGCCGGCCCGCCGCGGCCCTGAAGGAGATCGACCGGGCCATCGCCGAGCTGCACGGCCACCGGCGGGTCCGGGCCACGATGCAACGGGCGCTCATCCTGCGCCGCCTCGGCTTCGACCGGCAGGCGATGGAGTTGTACCGCGGGGCGCTGCGCGCGTTCCGCACCGCCGGCGACGAGGTGTGGGAGGCCAGGACCCTGACCAACCGCGGCGTGCTGCACGGCTACCGGGGCAACCTCAAGCAGGCCGAGATCGACCTGCGCGCCGCCCAGGCGCTCTACAACCGGCTCGGCATGGCGACCGCCGCCGCGCAGGTCGAGCACAACCTGGGCTTCGTCGCCGCGCAGGCCGGCGACGTGCCGACCGCGCTGGCCCGCTACGACCGGGCCCACGACCGGCTGTGGAACACCGGCGTCGCCGCGCCGGGCCTCCTCGACCGCGCCGACCTGCTGCTGTCCGTGCGGCTGCTGCCCGAGGCGGAGGCGGCGGTCCGCGCGGCGATCGACGCGTGTGCCGACGGGCACCTCGACTCGATGTTCGGCGAGGCTCACCTCACGCTCGCGCGGATCCTCCTCGCCGCGGGCAAGCCGCAGGAGGCGCGGGAGGCCGCCGTCATCGCCCGGCGCACGTTCGGCAAGCAGGCGCGGCCCGTCTGGAGCGCCCGGGCGCGCCACGCGGAGCTGGCCGCGGTGGTGGCCCTCGGCCGCGCCAACCGTGGCACGCTGCGTGAGCTGCGGACTGCCGCCGGGGGCCTGCTCGAGTCCGGCTGGGTGCAGCCGGGCTGGGACGCGTTGCTCGACGCGGCCCGGCTCGCCGTCGACCTCGGTGAGTTGTACACCGCACGGGAGCTGCTCACCGAGGCCGGCGCCGTGACGAAGCTCGGCCCGCCGCCGCTGCGGGTGCGCTGGTGGCACACTCGGGCGCGGCTGGAGCTCGCGTCGGGTTCGGTGTCCGATTCGGTCCGGGCCGCGACCGCCGGCCTGCGCCAGGCCGACGCCTACCGGGCCAGCCTGGGCGCAACCGAGCTGCGTGTGCGCGGCAACGCCGAGACGGCCGCCCTCGCCGGCCTGCGGCTGCGGCTCGCCCTCCAGCACGGCGGCCCGGCCGCGGCCCTGACCTGGGCCCAGCGCTGCCGGTCGGCGGCGCTCTCGCTGCCGCCGACCCAGCCGTCGAGCGACCCGGTCGTCGCCCGGCACCTCACCGAGCTGCGCCGGATCAACGGCGAGCTGGCCGCCGCGCCGACCGGCCCGCAGCGAACCAACCGGCTCCTGCGCCGCCAGCGCGCCCTGGAGGCGGAGATCCGCGGCCGCTCCTGGCGCGCGCCGGGCGCCGCGCCGTCCGTGTCGGCGCAGGTCGAGCTGCCGCTGGCCACGCTCGCCGAGGCGCTGGGCGGGCGGGTCCTCGTGGAGCTGCTCGACCTCGACGGTCTGCTTCACGCGCTGGTGGTCCGCGGCAAGCGGGTCACCCACCGGGTCGTGGGCCGGATCGCCGAGATCGCCGGCGAGCTCGAATCGCTGCGGTTCGCGCTGCGCAGCCAGGTCCTGGGCCAGGGCGGCACCGCCGCCGACCGCGCCGCGCGCGGGGTGGCGACGCTCGAACGGCTGCTGCTCGACCCGCTGGCCGACCTGTTCGGCGACGGCCCGCTGGTGCTCGTGCCGACCGGTGCCCTGCACGCCCTGCCGTGGCCGATGCTGCCCCGGCTGCGGGGCCGGTCGCTCGCCGTGGCGCCGTCGGCGGCGATCTGGTGGCGCGCCGCCACGAAACCGCCGGTGGCCGGACCGCTGGTGCTCGTCGGCGCGCCGTCGGCCGCGCAGGCCGGCGCGGAGGTCCGGGAGATCGCGGCGGACCGGCCCGGATCGACGGTGCTGGCGGGGGACCAGGCACGGGTGGCGCCCGCGCTGGCGGCCCTCGACGGGGCCGCGATCGGGCACATCGCGAGCCACGGCGAGTTTCGGGTCGACAACCCGCTCTTCTCGTTCCTCATGCTCGCCGACGGTCAGTTGACCGTGTACGACCTGACCGCGCTGCGCCACCCGCCCGCCCTGCTGGTGCTGTCGGGCTGCGACACCGGCCTGGCCGCGGTGCATCCCGGCGACGAGCTGATGGGCCTGGTCGCGGCGCTGGTGAACATGGGCACCGGCACCGTGATCGCGAGCACCGGCCCGGTCGACGACGGCGCGACCCGCCACCTGATGCGCGCGTTCTACGGCCATCTGTCCGACGGACACGGGCCGGCCGCCGCCCTGGCCCTCGCGCAGGCCGCGGCCGACCCGGGTGACCGGCCGAGCACGGACAGTTTCGTATGCTTCGGCGCCGGCTGAGAGCGTCACCCATGATCATGAGGTCGAGCGGCATGGCGGCGGAAAGTCACCGAGGTCAACCGGGGTGGGAGATGGTTGGCGGGTCCATCGGCGGGTAAGGGTCGAAGCTCCGAAACCCGGCAGAGCGGAGATGGCCGTGACACAGGTGCACCAGAAAGACGTCGTCGACATCCTTCTTGTCCAGCACAACGAGATCAAAGCGCTGTTCAACCGGGTCGGCACCGCGCAGGGGGAGCAGAAGCGGGAGCTCTTCTACGACCTGGTGCGTCTGCTCGCCGTACATGAGAGTGCCGAGGAGCAGGTTGTGCACCCGGCGGCCCGCAAGGCGCTGCCGGACGGTGAGGTGGTCGTCGACCAGCGGCTGCAGGAGGAGAGCGACGCCAAGCGGGCGCTCGCCGACCTCTACGACCTGGGCGTCGACCATCCGGAGTTCGACATGCGGCTCGGGCTGTTCGCCGAGTCGGTCGTCGATCACGCCACCCACGAGGAGAACGAGGAGTTCCTGTACCTGCGGCAGAACCTCGACCCGGAGAAGCTGCGGAAGATGGCCAAGGTGTTCGAGGTCGCCGAGAAGGTGGCGCCCACCCGGCCGCATCCCGGTGCGGGTGAGTCCGCCACCGCCAACATGCTGGCCGGACCGCCGATCGCGATGTTCGACCGGATCCGGGACGCGATCCGCGATCGGAGTTGAGCCGACCCCGCCGGCCCTTGAGAGGGGCCGGCGGTCCCCTCCTGGCAGAGGCCGGCCGAGAGGAGGGGCGACGGCTATTCCGACAGGCGGCGGCGCAGGAAGTCGAGGGACTGGCGGAGCAGACGGGACACGTGCATCTGGGACAGGCCGATCCGCTCGGCGATCTCGGACTGGGTCAGGTTGCCGTAGAAGCGGAGCGACAGGATCCGCTGCTCGCGCTCCGGCAGCCGGCCGATGAGCGTGTGCAGCGACTCCCGGAAGTCGACCAGGCCGAACTCGGGCTCCTCCTCGCCGACGGCGTCGAGGAGCGTCGTCTCGTCGTCGACGTCGCCGGCCGGGGTGTCCAGCGACATCGGCCGGTACGCGTGCGTCGCGCCGATGACCTCGATGATCTGCTCCTCGTCGACCACCAGGTGGTTGGCGATGTCGGTGACGGTCGGGGAGCGGCCCAGCGACTGGGTGAGGTCGTCGCGCGCCTTGTTGACGGCCAGCCGCAGCTCCTGGAGGCGCCGGGGCAGGCGGATGCCCCAGGTGCGGTCGCGGAAGTACCGCTTGATCTCCCCGATGATCGTGGGCGTGGCATAGGTGCCGAACTCGATGCCCCGGGTCGGGTCGAAACCGTCGACCGCCTTCACCAGCCCGAGGGACGCCACCTGGATCAGGTCGTTGACCGGCTCGCCGGAGGCGCCGAAGCGCCGCGCGAGCCGCTGCGCCGCCGGAAGGCACATCTCGATGACCTGGTCCCGGGCGCGCTGGCGGGCCGGGTCCGCGGGGTCCATCGCGTGGAGCCGCGCGAGCAGGTCGGTGACCTCGGCGGGCCAGTGGCCGTGGGAGAGGTGCAGCGTGTCGAGGTCGATCTCCTGCCGGTCCCGGTCGGCGACCGGCCAGTGCACGTTGTCGTACGCGTGGAGCTGCTTCGCGACGCCGGAGATCTCCAGCGCGGTGAGCGCGGCGCCGCGGGCACCGGCGAGGCGAACGTCGGCATCAAGCTGCTCGCCGCGCCGCTGGAGGTAGAGCAGGACCTTGATGGCGGCCGCGTCGAGCAGCCGCAGCCGGGACAGCTCGACGGTCACGTGGCGGTCGCCCGCGTCGAAGCGGTCGAACACGAGCTGGCGCACGTAGGGCACGGAGCCGTAGTCGAGGGAGCCCGTCAGCTCGACGAGACTGCGGTCTCCCCGTCTCGACAGGGTGATCGTCAGGTCCATGTCGCCCCCTCCCGGCCCCCCGACCGAGCCTACGGCGATTCCGCCGCTGCCGCTGTGGGCGCGGTCGATCTGCTGTCCCCGGAGAGCTCCATGACCAGGATCACCCCGATCACCCCTGCGGATGCACTCGTCAGGGGACTGCACACGATCCGGAGTCGCACCGTGCGCCCGCGGCGGTTGACCGCGGACTGCTCCGTCTCCTCACGAGCCGATCTGCCGCTGAGCACGTCGCGAATCGGCGGCCGGAGCTGGGCGGTCGAAAGTCCGATGTCGATGTTGAGGAAGTGCTGACCCACCGCCTCGTCCGAGCGTAGCCCCCACAGATCCTCGGCGCGACGGTTCCAGACCAGGATCTGCATTTCCCGGTTGAGCACCACCACACCGGCCTGGAGGCTGGTCAGGATGGCCTCCATGAACGAGTTGGTGTCGTTGAGCTCGGCGGTGCGCTCACGCAGCTCGTCGTTGATGCTCTGCAGTTCGTCGTTGGTCGACTGCAGCTCCTCGTTCATGGTCTCGAGCTCTTCGTTGGTCGACTGGAGCTCCTCGTTCGTCGTCTCCAGTTCCTCGACCGTCGACTGGAGCTCCTCGTTGGTGGTCTCCAGCTCCTCGTTGGTGGACTGGAGCTCCTCGTAGGCGGTCTCCAACTGTCGGTTGGCGTGCTCCAGTTCGTCCTGCAGGCGCCGCGCGGCGGTCATGTCCTGGAAGATGATGACCACGCCGAGCAGCCCCGCGTCGCCGTCGACGAGCGGATTGACCTGGATGTTGAGGAACAGTGTCTCGCCCGGCGCGGTGGCGAACTCGACGTTGTCGACCTTCACGACCCGGCGCTCCACCTGCGCCTGCTCGATGTACCCGCGCAGCTCGACGGGGCGGTACGAGAGGTCGAGGTCGCGGAAGGGCCGGCCGATGTCCCGGGACGCCACCCCGAACAGGGTCTCGGCGTGCCGGTTGGTGAGCGCGACCAGGCCGTCGACGGTGACCACGACCTGCGCCACCGGGCTGGCCAGGAACGCCTCGCTGCGCAGCCGGTCGAGGCCGAACAGCTCGGTCCGCTGCGCCGGCTGGGGCGCCTCCGACAAATAGCCGTTGCCGTTGACCACCGTCCGGGCGACCTTGCGGAACATCCGCCGCTTCAGGTCGATCGGGGTGAAGAGGGTGGCGTGGCTGAGCAGCATCTCGGCCTTGCCCAGGAAGAGCACGCCACCGGGGGAGAGCGCGAAGTGGAACCGGGACAGGATGCGGGTTTGCGTCTCGGCGTTGAAGTACATCAGCGTGTTGCGGCAGACCAGCAGGTCGATGCGCGAGATCGGAGCGTCCTGGACCAGGTCGTTGCGCCCGAAGATGACGGATCGCCGCAGGTCCTTGCGGAACGTGTACCGGCCGGCGGTCGACTCGAAGTACCGCTCGATCAGCTCGTGCGGGACGGCCTGGAGGTCCCGGTCGAAATACGTGGCCTGCCGCGCGTGGGCGAGTCCCTCCTCGTCGACGTCGGTCGCGTAGATCTTCACCCGGTCGCGGAACTTCTCGGGGCCGAGGATCTCGGCCAGGACGATGGCGAGTGTGTAGGCCTCCTCGCCCGAGGCGCAACCGGCGCTCCACACGCGGAACGGGCCGTCGTGCTCGCCGATCATGCGGGGGAGCACCTCACGGCTCAGCGCCGACCAGGCGTCCGGGTCGCGGAAGAAGCCGGTCACGTTGATCAGGATGGTGTTGAACAGCGCGGTGAACTCGTCCGGATGGACCTGGAGGTAGTCGAGGTAGTCGCTGTAGTCGGCGAGGTTCACCTGGGACATGCGGCGGTCGACCCGTCGCATCAGGCTGGAGCGTTTGTATCCGGTGAAGTCGAAGCCGCGGGCCTCTTTGAGGTAGACGAGCAACGCCTCGAAGTCCGGATTCATGTCGGTCACCGCTATGTGTCCTCCCGCGCACTGTCAGCCCGATACGCTACCGCTCCGGGCCGAAGTCGCAGCGTCGCCCACACCACCTTTCCGTCCGTGGTCTTGACGAAACCCCAGGCGGACGCGAGGCCCTCCACGATGAGCAGTCCCCGGCCGGACTCCAGGTCGTCGTCGGCCGTGACCCGGCGGGGGAGTTCGGGGCTGTCGTCGCGGACGGCGATGTGCAGGTAGTGCTGGCGCAGTGCGAGCGAGACGCGGACCCGCGTGCCGGCGTGCTCGACCGCGTTGGCCACCAGCTCGGTCGTGATCAGCGCGGCCTGGTCCTCCAGCCGCCGGATGCGCCAGCGCGCACACGAGCGGTCGACGAGCTTCCGCGCCGCCGCGGTCGCCGCCGGTACGGGCGACAGCACGGCCTCGACCCGCCGCGGCCCCGGCCGCCGGGCGTGCGCGGCGAGCGCGTCGTCCAGGCACGGAAAGACCGGCACCTGCCGGCCGATCGTCATCGTCTCGAGATGCCGGGCGAACGTCGGCGACGGCCCGAAGAGCACGACCGGGATGCCCGCATCGGCGGCCTGCCGGGCCAGCATCGGGAACGCGGCCAGCGTGATGTCGTCGAGCACCTCGACCCCGCTGACGTCGACCAGCACCAGCTCCGGATGGTCGGTCAGCGCCTTGTGCACCGCATCGCGCAGTTCCGGGACGCTGCCGTAGGTCAGCAGGCCGACCGGCCGGACGACCGTGACCGGGAAGTCCGGCTCGTGGAAACAGACCAGCTCGGTCATGGAGCGTCAGCCACCCGGGTCTTGTCGTCGAGATCGCCGAACTGCTCGATCAGCTTGCGGATCACCCGTCCGGCGGCCTCGGCGTCCTCGCTGACCTCGGCGTACCGCACGGCGGTCGACAGGCTGCCCCGGAACCGCGCCGACTCGGCCATCCGGCGGCTCAACGCCGCCTTCTCCTCGAGGCCGTGCAGCGCCATCCACAGGGCGCTCTCCTGCGCCTCGCCCTGCTCGTCGAGCAGAGCGGCCGACGTCCAGGCGTGGCCGACCCGGCAACGGAACCGGGGGGCGTGCTCGCCGGGCAGTTCGAAGAGCGCGCCGTGACAGTCCGGGCAGGCGAGGCCGGCGGGAATCCCGCCGGCCGCACCGGCGGTGCGGTTTTCCATCGTCGCCATGGCGTCCTGCGCGTCCACCCGGGCGTCGTCCACGGCGGCGACCGGTACGGGGCCGACCATGCCGGCGACCAGTCCGCCGAGCACGAGACCCATCTGCCGGCACGGCACGGCACGGGCGGCCGGCACCAGCTCCATCGCCTGGAGCGGCATCGACCGGTAGAGCGCCTCCTCCGGATCCTGCACCAGCGCGAGGCCGCCGTGCCGTGCGATGGTCGCCAGGCCGAACGCCCCGTCGTCCCGGCTCCCCGACAGGACGACGCCGACGACGGAGGAGCCCCAGGCCCGGGCCGCGGAGCGGAACAGCGGGTCGGCCGCCGGCCGGTGGCCGCTCTCCGCCGGGCCCCGGGAGAGCCGCAGCCGCTCGTCGTCCACCAGCACGTGGAAGTTGGGCGGCGCGACGTAGATCCGGCCGGCCACCAGTGCGCGGCCCGCCTCGGCGTGTGCCGCCGGGAGCGGGCCGGACCGGCCGAGGATGTGCGGGAGCGTGCTGATGCCCGACCGCGGCACGTGCAGCACCACGCACACGGCCGCTTGGAGATCGGCGGGGAGCCCGGCCGCGAAGGTCCTCAGCGCTTCCACGCCGCCGGCGGAGGCCCCCACCACGACGAGACCTTTCAGCCCGGCCATGCTCCGACTTTACGCCGACCCGGGTCGGCCGGACCGAACGATTCGGCGTGCCGACAGCGGTCATGCTGGTGGTCCGTTCGGGGGCGCCGGTCGATCGGCCACCCGTCTGCCACCGCGGGAAAGACGGGCCGCGCCCTCCGCCGGCGGAAGGCGCGGCCCGCGCTGCTCAGACGCGGGCGCCGCCGCCCTGGGAGAGGGCGTAGGCGAACCGCTCGTCGGCCTTCGCCAGCTAGCGCCCGAGCTCGGCACGGTCCGCCGCCGCCCGGCCCGACTCCCAGCCCTCGCGGCTGTCGACCCGGCTGCCCCGCCCGCGCACCGTTCGCGGGAACACCCGCCGCATCGTCTCGCGGACCTGCTCGTCGCGGGACCGCAGCACCGGCAGCAGGTCGGCGTGCTCGGCGACGGCCGCCGCCGACAGTTCGGCCGCCGCGCGGGTCAGCCGCTCGCCGATCCGTACCGCGAACGCGACCAGGAACGACTGGCGAAACGACTTCAGCCGGGCCCGCCCGGCCTTCCCGCCCGGCGGTTCGCCGCGGGCCATCGCCCGGTTGGCCTGGACGAGCAGCGACGTGTACAGCAGGTCGACCGCGTCGATGTCGGCGTCGAACCCGAACACGGTCGAGAACCCGTGGTCCGGTGACCACACGGCATGGCAGCGGTTCGCCTCGGCGACGGCGCTCAGCAGCGAGGCCTTCTCGCTCTCGTACGGGTGGTCGACGCCGATGCGGCGGGCGAAGGGCACCACGGCGGCCGTGCCGGCGGTGCCGGTGAGCGCCTCGTCGATGCTGTGCCGGGTGATGAGCTCCTGGGCCTTGGCCGTGTACGTCTCCGCCTCGGCGGGGAACGTCGTCGACTCCGCCTTCGCCAGCAGCGCCCGGACCCGGTCGAGCAGCCGCGGATCCACCCGCCCGGCCGCCACGGGGTCCACCCGCGGCGCTGTCCCCGGCGGCGGTACGAGCACCTCGATCGCCGGCAACGCGGCGAGCACGCCGAGCAGGGTCAGCAGGTCGTCGAGGACCGGCACCCGGCCGGCCCGGCGGCGGGCGGCCAGCTCCGCGACGTACGAACCGTCGGAGCCCCACCAGACGGCCGCATCCAGCGCGTCGGCCTGCGCGAGCCAGCGCTCGTCCACGGCCCGCCGGGGAAACTCCCGCAGGTGCGCGGCGACCGCGTCGACCACGGGCCCGCCCAGCGACGGCCGGCCCCGCCGCACGGCCGCGCGGTGCAGCTCGGCCGGCTGCCAGCCGCCCGTCCACAGCCGAGCGGTGGCCTCCAGCAGCGCGCCGAACAGCGCCGGGTCGGCCTCGGCGGGCGGCGCCACGGTCAGCGCGTCGAGCCCGGCCTCGTAGTCCCCGCCGCCGCGGACCACACCGTCGATCAGCTCCCGCACCGTCGTCACGCGGCAAGGCTACGCACCCGTGGACGACGGCCCGGCGTGTCGGTGGTCACCCGGCGTGGGTCAGGCGGGGCGCGGGACGCTCGCGTAGGCCATCTCCTTGAACCAGCCGGGCAGCGCCCGCCGCAGCGGCGCCGGGCCGTCGATCGCCACGTCGCCGCGGCGCAGCGCGTCGGACCACCGGCGGTTGCCGAGCCACACGTCGATCAGGCCGCGCAGGTCGGCGGTCACCCGCACGGTCACCTCGTGCCCCGGGTCGGTGTCGCAGACGTCCGCCTCCGCGGCGGTGAGCACGAGCCACCAGTGCCGCGCCTGCGGCTCCGCGTGCGGGAACCGGAACGACACCACCGTGCGCCCCGGCGGCAGCGCGGCGTGGTCGACGTTGCGGCGCATGTCCCACAGCAGCAGCTTCGGGTCGAGGTCGCGGTCGCCGAGCTCGCCGATCCAGCGCACGCCCCAGTTGCCGATGGCCGCGACGATCGGCTCCAGTTCCTGGCCGGCGGGGGTCAGCTCGTACCGCACCTCGGCACCCTCCGGGCGGCGCTCGACGATGCCGGCGTTGACGAGTTGCTGGAGCCGCTTGGACAGCAGCGTCGGTGACATGCGGGGCAGGCCCCGGCGCAGGTCGTTGAAGTGCCGGCTGCCGGCGATCAGCTCGCGGACGACCAGCATCGTCCACCGTTCGTCGAGCAGCTCCATGGCCTTCGCGACCGGGCAGAACTGGTAGTACGACGCGCCCATGAGCCGACGGTAGACCTCGGTACAGATGTTGTACTAGGCGCTGCCCAGTCGGGTTTCTAGCGTCGGAAGCATGGACGAGGTGAAACTGAGGCACCGGGCGATGTGGGCACTGGGTGACTACCCCGCGGTCGCCACCGAGATCATCCCGGAACTGGGCACGACACTGGTCAAGGCGTGCGGCGTCGGCGCGGGGCAACGTGTGCTGGACGTCGCCGCGGGGTCGGGGAACGCGGCCGTCCCGGCGGCACTGGCCGGCGCGCGGGTGACCGCGAGCGACCTGACACCCGAGCTGCTGGCGGCGGGCCGGGCCGCGGCGCCCGTCCCGCTGGAGTGGGTCGAGGGTGACGCCGAGGCGCTGCCGTTCCCCGACGCGTCGTACGACGTCGTCATGTCGTGCGTCGGCGTCATGTTCGCCCCGCGGCACCGGGCGACGGCGGACGAGCTGGTGCGGGTGTGCCGACCCGGCGGGACGATCGGCCTGATCAACTGGACGCCGTCGGGCTTCGTCGGCCGGATGCTCGCGGCGATGAAGCCCTACGCGCCGCCTCCGCCGCCCGGGGCGCAGCCGCCGCCGCTGTGGGGTGACGAGGCCCATGTGCGGTCGCTGTTCGGCGACCGGGTCACCGACGTGGTGGCCGAGCGCCACACGGTCCACGTCGACTTCCCGGACGGGGCCTCGTTCCGGGACTACTTCAAGCGCAACTACGGGCCGACGATCGTCACCTACCGGAACCTGGCCGACCGGCCGGACGACGCGGCCGCGCTGGACCGCGCCCTGGCCGACCTGGGCGACGCCGGCGGCGCGGACTGGGAGTACCTCCTCTTCACCGCCCGCGTCAGGGGCTGATGACGTCCGGCACGAGCGCGGTGCCCGCTCCGGTGGTCGCGCCGCCGTGGAGCTATGATTCGACGGTCGAACTATTCGTCTGTCGAAGGAAGCGTGATGGGTGCTCGTGTGGCGGCCCTGGTCACCAGCCGGCTCGGCGCGATCCTGATCCTGCTCGTGGCCGTCGGCCTCACCGCGCTGGTGTTCCTCACCTCGCCGGAGCAACCGGCCAGGGACGCCACCGACGGGCTGCCCGCCGGCAAGCAGTCGACCCGGGTCGCCGAGCTGACCGGCCGGTTCCCCAGCGGCCGCGCGCAGGCCCTGATCGTCGTGTTCGAGCGGGCGGACGGCACCCTGACCGACGCGGACCGGGCGGCGGTCGCGAGGACGGCCGAGGCGCTCGGCGGGCACCTGCCGCCGCCGATCCCCGCCGCGGACGGGCGGGCGGTCCTGCTGACCGTCCCGCTCGGCGGCGGCCTCGACGACGCCGCCACGACGCGGGCGGTCGACCGGGTCCGCGCGAGCGTCCACGACTCCGGGCCCGGCTCGGCCCTGCCGCCCGGGCTGACCGCGCACGTCACCGGCGGACCCGCGTTCGGCCGGGACATCGCCGCCGCCTTCGAGGGCGCCGACGTGACCCTGCTGATCGCGACGGCGAGCGTGGTCGCCGTCCTGCTGCTCGTCACGTACCGCAGCCCGATCCTGTGGATCGTGCCGCTCGTCGTCATCGGCGTGGGCGACCAGGTCGTGGCGAAGCTGCTGCCGTGGGTGGCCGAGCTGGCCGGCGAGCGCACCGACGCCTCGGTCAGCGGCATCGTCTCGGTGCTGGTGTTCGGCGCCGGCACCGACTATGCGCTGCTGCTCATCGCGCGCTACCGCGAGGAACTGCGCCGCACCGGGTCGCGGCGGGATGCGATGGCCGACGCGCTGCGCGGCGCCGCGCCGGCGATCGTCGCCAGCGCCGCGACCGTGATCCTCGCGCTGCTCACCCTGCTCGCCGCGGTCCTGACCGGCAACCGCACCCTCGGCGTCTCCGCCGCGATCGGCGTGGCCGTCGCGCTGGTCTTCGGGCTGGTGGTGCTCCCGGCCGCGCTGGTCAGCCTGCCCCGGGGCGTCTTCTGGCCGTTCGTGCCGAAGCTGGGCAGCGACGACCCGACCACCCGCGGCGTGTGGTCCCGCGTCGCCCGCGCCGTCGGCCGGCACCCGGTGCGGGTGCTCGCCGGCGCGTCACTCGCCCTCGCCGCGCTCACGCTCGGGCTGCTCGGCACCTCCGTCGGCCTGTCGCAGACCGAGCAGTTCCGGACCGAGGTCGAGTCGGTCAGCGGGCAGGAGGCGCTCGCCCGGCACTTCCCGGCCGGCGCGTCCCAGCCGGTCACCGTCGTCGTCGCCGCCGGCGCCTCCGAACGGGCCCGCACGGCGCTGCCCGGTGTCGAAGGCGTCGCCGCCGTCGGCGAGCCCGAGCGCTCCGACGACGGGCACCTGGTGAAGTTCCGCGTCGAGCTCACCGATGGCTCGGGGACCACCGCGGCCGACGACACGGTGCGCCGCCTGCGCACCACCCTCGCCGGGGTGCCGGGGGCGCTCGTCGGCGGCGCGCCCGCGGCCGACCTCGACGAGCGCGACGCCGACGTGCGGGACGACACGGTGGTCGTACCGCTGGTGCTGCTGGTCGTCCTCGTGGTGCTCGTCGTGCTCCTGCGCTCCCTGGTGGCGCCGGTGCTGCTGCTCGTGACCGTCGTCGTCAGCTACACGGCGAGCCTCGGCGCGGCGAGCGTGCTGCTGGAGCACGTGCTGGGCATCCCGGCGCTCGACGCGGCCGTGCCGCTGCTGAGCTTCCTCTTCCTCGTCGCGCTCGGCGTCGACTACAACATCTTCCTGATCACCCGGGCCCGGGAGGAGACCGCCGAACGCGGCGACACCCGGGCCGGCGTCGTGCGGGCGCTCGCCGCCACCGGCGGGGTCATCACCTCGGCCGGCATCCTGCTGGCCGCGGTCTTCACGGTGCTCGGCGTGCTCCCGGTGATCGTGCTGACCCAGATCGGCGTCATCGTCGGCATCGGCGTCGTGCTCGACACCCTGCTCGTGCGCACCGTCGTCGTGCCGGCCATCGCGCTGCTGCTGGGCGAGCGGTTCTGGTGGCCGGCCCGCCCGGCCGCGCGGGCCGTGCCGGCTGCCGCACCGGAGGCGGTCCGCTCGGCCGGCGGATGACGTCGGGCCGGTCACCCGGGCGGAGCGCACCGCAGCCGAGCCGGCGACAGCCCCCGGCGGGGTCTCACCGCCACATCGGGTACATGCTCGGGCCGTCGGGGATGTGGATGGGCTCACGCGGCCGGTAGCCGTGCCGCTCGTACAACCCCCGGTTGCGCGGGTTGGTCGCCTCCAGGTAGGCCGGGACGCCCAGCTCGTCGAGGTGGGCGTGGCGGTGCCGCAGCAGGGCGCTGCCCAGGCCCTCGCCCTGCCGGTCCGGATGCACCGCGAGGAAGGCCAGATAGTGGTGCGGCCGGCCGGTGGGGTGGCTGTTGTGCATGGCCAGGTCGAGTCGGACGAACCGGCCGACGGCCGGCCCGCAGACCGTCGCGAGCCGCTCGTCGTAACCGGGGATGTCGAGGTCGAGACGCTGGTCGACGGGCCACCACAGGGCGACGGCGTCGAGGTCGCCGGTGGTCTCGACCAGACCGTGAGCGAGGAAGAACTCGGCGAAGATGCGGAAGTAGCCGGCGTAGACCGTCCGGCGGGTGGCCCGGTCGGGGACCAGCCAACCGGAGAGGTCGCCGTCGAGGAACGCCTCCGCCAGGATTCCGGTCACCGCGCCGAGGTCGCCCGGGCCGGCGGTGCGGACGCTCATCGCCCGGCTCCGCCGACCCGCACCGGCATGGTGAAGGACATCGCGGTCGCGCTGTCGGCGCCGAGCCCGATCGTCGCGTACCGCCGCGGCGACCGTGCCCGCAGCAGGAGCGCCCACGCCATGCCGAGCACCGCGGCCGCGCCGTAGAGGGCGGGCAGGACGATCGGCCACGGCGAGGCGGGGTCGGTGATGCCGAGCAGGACGTCGAACTGGGTGAGGGTCAGCCACAGCACGTACGTCAGGGCGGCCACGGCCACGGCGGGTGCGATCGCACGGGACCACAGCCCGGTGCCGGCGCGGTTGCCGGGATGGGCGAAGAACGCGACGACGGCGACGGAGGTCGCGGTCATGAGGATGAGCACCCCCAGGCCGCCGAGGACGCCGAGCCAGAAGAACAGGTGGACGATCGGATCCAGCCCGTTGGCGGCGTACACGGCGAGGACGACCCCGGCGACGGCGGTCTGGGTAAGCGAGCCCCAGATCGGAGCGTTGGTACGGGCACCGGTGGCGCCGAGCCAGGCGGGCAGGACCCGCTCGCGGCCGAGGGCGAAGCTGTAGCGGGCGACGGTGTTGTGGAACGCCAGCAGCGCCGCGAACAGGCTCGTCACGAACAGGACGTGTCCCACGTCGAGCCAGGCCCGGTGCAGGTACGGCGCGACGAGCGTGAACATCAGCTCGGTGCCGTCCGCCCTCGCCCGGTCGACGACGCCGGCCGGGCCGGTGGCCACGGACATGGCCCACGCGCTCGCGGCGTAGAGCAGCCCGATGACGAGCAGCGCCAGGTAGGTCGCGCGGGGCACCGTGCGGTGGGGGTCCTTGGTCTCCTCGGCGTAGACGGCGGTGGCCTCGAAACCGACGAAGCCGGCGATCGCCGTGGCGAGTCCGGCACCGATGCCCGTCTCGAACAGCCAGGACGGTGCCAGGGTGTCGAACGTGACCGTGCCGCCCGCCGGGTGCGCCACCTCGACCACGCCGTAGGCGATCGCGATGGCGATCTCCGCGACCAGCAGTACGGCGAGGACCCGGCCGTTGACGTCGACCCGCAGCACCCCGAGGACACCGATGACCGCCCAGGCGGCGAACGAGCACAGCCACCACGGCAGGTCGACGCCGGCCCGGTCGTCGAGGAGGCCGGCCAGGACGGCGCCGAAGCCGCCGTACAACCCGATCTGCATGGTGTTGTATGCGAGCTGCGCCACGAGCGCCGCGCCGACACCCGGCACGCGGCCGAGGCCCTGGGCGATGTACGAGTAGAACGCGCCGGCGTTGACGATCCGGCGGCTCATGGCGGTGTAGCCGACGGAGAACAGGGCGAGGACGGCCGCGACGGCGAGGTAGGCGACCGGGATGCCGATCACCCCGGTCACCGCCCAGCCGGTCGTCGCACCACCGGCCACCGCTGTCAGCGGGGCGGCCGCGGCGAGCACGAAGAACACCACGGCGGGCACACCGAGCCGGTTGCGGGCCAGCGTGCTGGCCACGATGTCGGTACGGTCGCCGTGTCTCGATCGGGACATTCCATCTCCTGTCGCGGTTCGGGGGTTATCGCGGGGCCAGAACGGCATGACCGACGGCGGTCTCGCACTGCTTGACGAGGGCGTGCAGGGCCGGGTGCAGGGCCGCCACCACGTCGGGCAGGATCGCCCGGCCGGCGACGGAGATCTCGGGGTCCCAGAGGACGTGCGGGATCAGCCCGGTCACCCACACCAGCCCGACCAGGAAGCCGTCGGCCTGGCACAACGGCGTCTCGGTGTTCAGCAGCCGCTCCAGCCGGATCGACTCCCAGGCGGCCTCGTTGACGTCCGCGGGGACGAGCACCCGCCGGGTGCCGATCAGCCGCCGCTGCCGGATCACCTCGAGCCGCCGGCTCAACTGGAGCCGCTGCGCCACCCGGTCGGCCGCCTCCTCGGCGAGGAACGCCAGCCAGGTGGCCGGGTCGCGGTGCTGCGGCTGGGCGAGCAGCAGGGCCAGCGTCGAGTGCAGCAACGGATCGCGGGGCGGCTCCAGCCGCAGGGCGCGGACGCCCCGGTCGTCGACGGTGAGGCTGCCGGTCAGGACCAACTCGCCGAGCAGCGCCGCGCCCAGGCCGATCCCGATGATCCGTGGATGCAGCCGCCGCCGGCCGACCATGTGCTCGTGTGCGATGAAGTAGTACGCGTCGGCGGGGGAAAGCCGCGGATCAAGCGGTGACATCGTCGTCCCTCGGGGCTGGGAAGATGGACGTAGCCTGCCGTGATGCCTTGCGAGCGCTCAGTTGCTGGTGCGATCGTCGCGCTTGAATGTGCTGGTAGCAAATCCTGAGGGCCATAGGGCCATATACGCACTCAAGTCGATCGGCCGAGGCGCTCACCTGTGCCGCCCCCTGGTCCGCGACATCTCGGCGTGCGCGCGCGCCGAAGCCCGGTTGAGGCGGCTGCCTCAACCGGGCTTCGCGGCTGGTTGGTGCGAGGTTAGATGAGCCAGCGGTTGCGCTGGACGATGGGCAGCTTGGCCCAGTGGCGGCCGAGACCCCAGGTGTGGCCGGCGTAGGCGAGGGCCAGGACGATGGGGAGGGCGGCGGCGTAGATGATGTGGTAGTCGATGAGGGGGTTGGTGGAGCCGGCGGGGGTGCCTTTGGCGGTGTGTTGGGCGAGGGGGTATCCGGCGAGCCACATGCCGGCCATACATGAGGGTGCGAATTGTGGGCCGCGAGATCGCGTCAGGTCCCAGTCCGAGGTCGCGCACGTGCGTGCTCCCTCCGCGGCACTACTGGCGACGGCGAATCTTCCGAAGCGCGAGCAATACAACCCCACCGGCCCCGATCGAGGAGCACAGAACAAGGGCCAGCACGAGCAGCACATAAGACCCGTCCAGCGTTCGCATGTCCGCAGTGTAGGTCCGCGGAGCGATCCCGTCGCGCAGGCTTCCGACCCTCTCGATGCGAACTGTCGGTCTGATGGTCCCGTGATGGCCGGTCCGAGGTCGGCCGGTGTGTTTCAGTCCGGCGTCGTCCGGTCCGGTGGCGTCGGCCGCAGTACGTTGCTGCCTGTACAGGAGTGGCGGACAGCCCCGGTGGGCGTGTTCGTGGCGACCATGTCGGCGAACAGCCGGTCATACGTCTCGCCCTCGTCGACGGCGAACCCGCGTAGCGCGTCGACGGCGGCGATTCTTCTCATCGGTTCACCCGCTGAAGGTACTGCTGCTGGTTGGCGAGAAAGCCGTCGGCGAACAGCATCCTCGGCGCGAAGATCGCTGTGACGGTGAGTCGTGGCGTGGATTCCTCGATGTCCTGTTTGAGCAGTGAATGTGTCCCATCGGGATAGTGCTGCACGGTGAGGTTGGGCACGAGCCGCCGGTATGCCGCTTCGGCGTCGGCCACATCGACGTTGAGGTCGTGCCCGGCGAGGATGAGCAGCACCGGTATGCCGTGCATGGCCTTGAGATCCGCCGTCGCGTCGGAGGTGAAGTTCTTCAGGATGAACGCCCACCGTTGCGGTGTGATGTCCTCGTCCTCGGGCACGGGCGCTCCCTGACGCAGCAACGTGATCCGCCTCTCCCGCCGTTGCAAGGCTTCATCCATTTCGGACTGGGTGGCGCCGTCCGCCCGCATCTGGGCGAGCAGGTTGTAGCGGCCCTGCTGGAGCCAGTTGATCGCGGTGGAAACGGCGATCATGAACCGCAGACTCGGGTCGGTCGAGGCGACCTTAGGCATGACCCAGCCGGCCTGGCTGGCGCCCCACAGGCCGATACGCTTGGCGTCGATGTCGGGGCGCTGCCGGGCCCAGGCGATCGCGTGGCGCACTTCGTCGGCGCGGTCGTCCATGCTCTGGTCGAGCCAGCCGACGGGCTTGTCCCAGGACAGCGAGGCGTAGCCGGCGCGGGCGAACGATTCCCACATCGGGCGGTAGAAGCCGTCGTGGGTGGCGTCGATCTCGCCGTCGCCGTGAACGAACACGACCAGCCCGAACGGGCCGTCGCCGCTGTCCGGCAGGGCGAGCACGCCGTCGAGACCGTGGACGCTGACCTTCTCCTCGCGGATGTCGTAGCTGTTCTGCCAGATCACGACGGCACCAAGGGCGGAGATCGTCAGCAGGACGGCGATCAGGATCTTCAGCTTCACAGGGTCAACCTATCGCTAGCAAAACGATCGTTTCAAGAACGAACGTAATGCCATCGTGAGGTGATTGCCGCGCGAGTTCTGGTACGGGTGATGGTTCGCGAGCGCATCAGGACATCGACGCTCCATATCGGACACCGAACGATGGAACATCATTCCGCTGTCGGCGTCGGCTCCGTACGAGGCGCCCATTCAAGATCATTTTCGGATCAGGGTTCCGGTGAGCGGGATGGGGCCGGCCGGGCGGTGGGTGCGGTGTGGGCGTCCAGCAGTTCGAGGAAGGCTTTGGCGGCGGCGGTGTGGCTGACCCGGCTCCAGACGACGTACTCGACACGGGTCGGGGCGTCGGTGACCTCGATGGTAGTGACGCCGGTGAGCTGGGGGGCGTAGGCGGACGGCAGCATGGCGATGCCCAGGCCCTGGCCGACCAGGCCGGCGGTCATGTAGGCGGTGGTGACCTCGAAGGCCACGTCGCGGGTCAGGCCGGCGGCGGCGAAGGCCTGGTCGGACTGGGCCCGGCCGGCGGTCTTGGCGGGCAGGTCGACGAACACTTCTTGGGCGAGGCGGCGCAGATCGACCGTGGGCTCCGTGGCCAGGAGGTGACCGGGGGCGACCACGGCGACGAGGCGGTCGTGGGCGAGGACCCGAGCGTGCACGCCCTCGGGGCGGGCGGTGGTGGGCAGGCCGAGGAAGGCCACCTCGATGGCGCCCTCCTTGACCTGCTCGACGAGGTCCTCGGAGGCGCCGGCGCGCAGACTGATCCGCACCGACGGGTAGCGCTGCCGGAAGTCGCGCAGGGCGCCGGGGATGTCGACGGCGGCGACGGTGGGGATCAGCCCCACGGCAAGGCGTCCGCGGATCTCGCCGACCGCGGCGGCGGCGTCCGCGGCGGCGCGCTCGGCGGCGTCCAGGCATTGGCGGGCGGCAGGCAGAAAGGCGGCGCCGGCGGGGGTGAGGCGCACCCGGCGGCTGGTGCGCTCGAACAGCTTCGTGCCCAGTTCCCGTTCCAGGCGAGCGATCTGATGGCTCAGGGCGGACTGGACCACAAGGCAGCGTTCCGCCGCGCGGGTGAAGCTGTTCGTCTCGGCGACCGCCACGACGTAGCGCATCTGCTGCAGTTCCACGGATCAATCTTGCATCGCGATCGGCGAGGTGACAAACATGCGTTGGACTCATCAATCGCGCGCGGCAAGACTCGGAGCGTGAGAGTGGACCAGCCGAACCCGGCGGAGACCGTTGCTGACATCTGGGTGGACCCGCGCTGCCCCTGGGCCTGGATCGCCGCCAACTGGCTGCGCGAGGTGGAACAGGTGCGGCCGGTGGTCGCGCGCTTCCACGTCATGAGCCTGTCGGTGCTCAACGAGGGGCGGGAGGTGCCGGAGCGGTACCGCGCCGCCATGGTCGAGGGCTGGGCCTCGGTGCGCGTGTGCATCGCCGCCGAGGAGCAGCACGGCCCCGAGGCGCTGCGGCGCCTCTACACCGCGATGGCCAACCGTATCCACCACGACAAGGCGGGCCTGGGGCGGGACATGATCCTCGCCGCCCTCGACGACGCCGGGCTGCCCGTGCACCTCGCCGACGCGGGGGACAGCACCGATCACGACAAGGCGTTGCGGGCCAGTCACGCCGCCGGTATGGAGCCGGTCGGGGTCGAGGTCGGTACGCCGGTCATCCACGTGCCAGGGGTCGAGGGTGAGTCGATCGCGTTCTTCGGCCCGGTGATGTCGCCGAGCCCGCGGGGTGAGGCGGCCGGGCGGTTGTGGGACGCGGTGATCGCCGCCGCCGGTACCGACGGCTTCTTCGAGCTCAAGCGCTCCCGGACTCGCGATCCCATCTTCGACTGAGGGCCAAAACACAAGAACCGAGCGCAAACGAACGAACTGAGCGTACAACAAACGAACACGGAGGGCGGCCCGGCAATGACAAGCGGCCGACAACTGCTCACCGCGGGCGTGACGGGGCTCGCGCCCGCGATCTGGGGAAGCACCTACCTCATCACCACCGAACTGCTACCGCCCGAACGGCCGCTGCTGGCCACCACCGTGCGGGCACTTCCCGGCGGGCTGATCCTGCTGGTGTTCCTACGCGAGTGGCCGGTCGGGATCTGGCTGTGGCGCGCCCTGGTACTGGGCACGCTCAACATCGGGGCGTTCAACTTCCTGCTGTTCGTCGCGGCCTACCGCCTGCCCGGCGGGGTGGCCGCGGTGATCATGGCGGTGCAGCCGATGATCGTGCTGATCCTGGCGGCGCTGCTCATGGGCGACCGGATCCGGTTCCCGCACGTGGTGGCGTGCCTTCTCGGCGCGGCCGGGGTGGTCCTGCTCGTGTTCCGCGGCTCGGCGACGCTCGATACCGTCGGCGTGCTCGCCGCCCTGGCCGCAGCGATCTGCATGGCCGTCGGCATCACGCTTACCAAGTTCTGGGGCCGGCCCGACGGGGTGCGGCTGCTGTCCTTCACCGGCTGGCAACTCGTCGCCGGCGGGCTCGTGGTGCTGCCGTTCACGCTGGTCTACGAGGGGCTGCCACACTCGCTCAGCCCGCGCAACGTCATCGGGTTCGCCTACCTGGTCACCCTCGGCGCCGTGCTCAGCTATGCGCTGTGGTTCCGGGGGATCGAGCGGCTGCCCGCGCTGGCCGTGTCGTTCCTCGCGCTGGGCAGCCCGATCGTGGCCACAATCCTCGGCTACGTGTTCCGGGACCAGACGTTCTCGCTGCTGCAACTGGTCGGCGTCGTCGCGATCATCGCCGCGGTACTGCTGGCACAGACCCAACCGGCGAAGCCTCGACGCCCACAGGACTCCCCGCAAAGCGACGGGGACCAGTCGTCGACTCCCCGGCTCCCGATCAGCGCCGGAGCCCCGCGGCCCGAACAACAAGGAAGAAGCAATGGTCACAAATGAGGCACAGTCACGCTCCATGGCGCGGGCGTGGCTCGGCGTCGCCGTCATCACCGCAAGCCTGTTCACCTTCGTCACCACCGAGCTGATGCCGGTGGGCCTGCTCACCCCGATCAGCAAGAATCTCGACGTGTCCGTCGGCATCGCCGGGCTCATGGTCACTCTCTACGGCATCTCGGCCGGCCTGGGCGTGCCGTTCATCGTCGCCTGGACCCGGCGGGTCAACCGGCGGGTACTGCTGTCGGTGCTGCTGGCCATCCTGGCCGTGGGCAACCTCGTGGTCGGCCTGGCCCCGAACTTCCCGCTGGTGCTGGGCACCCGGCTCATCATGGGCTTCGCCAACGGCGTGTTCTGGGCCATCGGCGTGAGCATGGCGATGCGCCTGGTGCCGGGCCACCTGGCCAGCCGGGCTTCCGCCGTGGCGCTGTCGGGCATTTCGATCGCCACGGTGGTGGGCATCCCGCTGGGCACCATGCTGGAGGAGCTGACGAGTTGGCGCGGCACGTTCCTGATCTGGAGCGGGCTGAGCACGCTGGTGTTCCTACTGGTCGCCACCGTGATCCCGTCGCTGCCGTCGGAAAACGCCGTGCCGGTGCGGGAGGTCTTCAACCTGCCGGTGAAGAACCGGCAGCTACGCGTGGTGATGTTCGCGGTGACGCTGTACGTGCTCGGCCACTTCGGGGCGTACACCTTCATCCGGCCGTATGCCGAGGAGAACACCGGCGTCTCGGCCGCGTTCATCAGCGTGCTGCTGGTGATCTACGGCATCGGCGGCGCCGTCGGCAATTTCGTCGCCGGCTACACGGTCACCAGGAACCTCCGGGCGAGCTTCGTCGTTGCGGTCGTCGGCATTGTGACAGCGATGCTGCTGCTGCTCGGCATCGGGCACACCCGCTTTGGGCTGATCCTGGCCGTGGTGCTGTGGGGCACGTCCTTCGGGGCCGCGAACCTGTGCCAGATCAACCTCATGCTCGGCGCGGCCCCCGACACGTTCGAGGCCGCGATGTCCATCAACACGCTGGGGTACAACACCTCGATCGCCCTCGGGGCGCTCTTCGGCGGGCTGTTCGCCGACCGCCTCGGGGTCGAGAGCGCGGTCTGGTTCGGCGTGGCGCTGGCCGCGGCCGCGTTGCTGACCACGCTCGCCACCGGCCGTAGCCGCAAGGCCGCCCCGGTCTCCTCCGAGGACGACGCCCTGACGACCACCGCCTGACAGGCTTTCCCGGCAACGGACCGGCGGCCGGCCCACCCCGAGGGCGGCCGCCGATCCGTGTCACGGCAACGGATCGGCGGCCGGCTTCAAAAGAACCTTTACGCGTGCCCATCGAAGAGGCCGGTGACCGAGCCGACCTCGAAGACCTCGCGGATGGCCCGCGCCAGTAGCGGGGCGATGGACAGCACGGTCAGCGTGGGGAACCGCTTGTCCGCCGGGATCGGCAGCGTGTTGGTGACGATGACCTCGCGGGCCCCGCACGTGGCCAGCACGGCCGCCGCCTGGTTGGACAGCACGCCGTGGGTGGCCACGATGATCACGTCCGCGGCGCCCTCGTCTAGCATCAGCCGGGCCGCCTTGGCGATGGTGCCGCCGGTGTCGATGAGGTCATCGATGACCACGCAGGTGCGGCCCTTCACGTCGCCCACGACCCGGTTGGCCACGACCTTGTTGGGGCGCAGCGGGTCCCGGGTCTTGTGGATGAACGCGATGGGCCGCCCGCCGAGCCGGTCGGACCACTTCTCCGCGAGCTTGGTCCGCCCCGAGTCGGGGGAGACCACGGTGACGTCGGCCCGGCCGTACCTGGTGTCGACATAGTCGGCAAGCAGGTTCTGGGCGAACAGGTGGTCGACCGGGCCGTCGAAGAAGCCCTGGATCTGGGCGGTGTGCAGGTCGACGGTCATGATCCGGTCGGCGCCCGCGGCCTTGAACATGTCGGCGATGAGCCGGGCTGAGATCGGCTCGCGGCCGCGGTGCTTCTTGTCCTGGCGAGAGTAGGCGTAGTACGGCATGATGGCCGTGATCTGCCGGACACTGGCCCGTTTCAGCGCATCCACCATGATGAGCTGCTCCATGAGCCAGGTGTTGATCGGCGCGCAATGGCTCTGCATGACGAACGCGTCGCTACCGCGTACCGACTCCTCGACCCGCACGAAGATCTCGCCGTTGGCGAAGTCGTAGACCGCCTGTGGGGTCAGCGACACGTCCAGGCACTCGGCCACCTCATCGGCGAGCTCGAGATGGCTGCGCCCGGCGACGAGGGTGAGGTTCTTGGCGTTCATGCGCCCGCCACCTCCGCGCGGTAGTGGGCGTGCGCCGCGGCGAGCCGGCCGCCGACCTCGGCCGTGCTGATGAGCACGGCCATGTTGGCCCGGGCCGAGCGGCCCTGGGTGGCCGCGTCGACGGCCCGCATGAGGTACTTCGTGATCGCCTGCCCCCGCACCCCGTCGCGCTCCGCGGCCGCGACGGCCTCGGCGATGGCGGCGTCGACCTCTTCGCTGCCGATCGCCTCCTCCGGCTTGACCGGTGTGGTGATGAGAAACCCGCCCTGGTGGCCCAGCGCCCAGTGGTGCTCGACGGCACGGGCGATGACGTCGTCGTCGTCCAGCCGCTGCGGGCTGCGCAAATCGCTGGAGAGGCAGTAGAAGGCCGGGAAGTCGTCCGAGCGGTAGGAGACCACCGGCACGCACTGGGTCTCGAGGTACTCCAGGGTGAGCCCCAGGTCGAGGATCTTCTTGGCCCCGGCGCACACGACCGCGACCTTCGAGCGGGTGAACTGGATCAGGTCGGAGGAGATGTCCATCGACGCCTGGGCGCCGCGGTGTACCCCGCCGATGCCAGCGGAGGAGAAGAACGGGATGCCGGCGAGTTCGGCCGCCACCACGGAGGAGGCGACCGTGAGCGCGCCCATCCCGCCGCCGGCCAGTACCAGGCCCATGTCCCGGCTGCTGACCTTAGGGATGCCCGGTGTGGCGGCGAACCGCTCGATGTCGGCGTCGGTCATGCCGACGACGATGCGGCCGGCGTCGATGGCGATGGTGGCCGGGACCGAGCCGCCGGCCCGGACGGCCCCTTCGACCTTCCGGGCGGTGGCGGCGTTCTCGGGGTACGGCAGGCCGTGCGTGATGACGTTGGACTCGAGCGCCACGACGGGCCGGCCGTCGTGGACCGCGTCGGCCACCTCGTCGCTGAAGACCAGGGGGATCTGCATGGCACGCACACCCGTCAGTTGTTGTCGAAGCTGTAGTTGGGCACCTTGCCGAGGATGTCCCGGCGGTTGACGATCTCCGGGATGTAGACCTTTTCTCGCCAGGCGGCCTGGTCGATGGGCTCGAACGCGATCGACACCACCCCGTCGTCGCAGCCGAATGCGTTCATCACCGCCGCGGTCACGGCCGTGATGAGTTCGGACTGCTGCTCGTCGCTGAGCTTCACGGGAAAGTACTTGATGTTGACGTGCGGCATGTTGTTCGCCTCTCCGATGTTGAGCCGCCGGCGGATGGCGGCCACGAGCTCGTCGATGCCCACCGGCCGCAACAGCGCGTAGTGGTCAGCCTGCAGCGACACGATGGTCGGCGCCGCGCTGGAGTAACCGCTGCTGCCGTCGAGGAACGAGTAGTCGTCGTCCCGGGCCTTGAAGATGGTGATCGGCGCGGCGATGCGCCGCTCGGTCAGCTCACGGAAGGAGTAGCTGAACTCGAACGTGGTGCGCACCACCCTGATGATCCGGTGCACCAGGTCGGGGTCGAGGTGGGCGAGGTTGGCGTTGAGGAACGCGGCGAGACGCTCGTCGTCGCGTGCCACGGTGAGGCACCGGTCCAGCAGCGGGCCGGTAATGGTGCCGGTGAAGACGGAGAACAGGATGGTCACGTAGGTCGGGTTGGCGTAGCTGGCGATCTGGTCCGGCCGGCCATCGCCGACCTTCGGGGCGCCGGGGGCGATCAGGAAGACGTGGTCGACCCTGCGCCCCGCCTGCTCAAGCTGATAGGCGGTCTCGAAGGCGACGCGGGCGCCGAAGGAGTATCCCCATAGCGTGATCGGGCCGTCCGGCTGCGCCCGCTTGATGATCTCGGCGTCGGCCGCGGCCATTTCGCGGATCGTCGGGTATGGCAGCTCGCCTGCGTTGATGCCGTGCGCCTGTACGCCGAAGAACGGCCGATGCGCGCCCATTCGCTCGGCCAGCAGGCGCAGGTTCATCGGGTAGCCGCCCAGCCCGGGCCAGCAGAAGATCGGCCGGCCGGGCCCGTCGGGCTGCAGCGGGACGAGCCGGGACAGCGGCTCGGCGTCGGCCCGCTCCAGCCGGCGGGCCAGCTTCTCGATGGTCGGGGCCTCGAAGAGCACCTGCAGCGGCAGTTCGGCCTGGAACTCGCGGTTGAGCCGGTTGACCAGCCCGACCGCGATGAGCGAGTTGCCGCCCGAGGCGAAGAAGTCGTCGAGCACCGAGACGCTGTCGCGCTTCATCGCCTGCTGCCACAGCTCGGCGATGCGCCGCTCGGCGTGGGTACGCGGGGCCACGAAGGGGTGGTCGCCGCGGTCGACGTCGGTAACCTTCGACTCGGCCAGCGCCTGTACGTCGATCTTGCCGTTGGCGGTGGTGGGCAGCGCGTCGAGGATGACGACCTTGTTCGGGATCATGTAGTGCGGCAGGAAGTTGATCAGGTCGTCGCGGATCATCTCGGCTGGGCCGCGCATGTGCACGATGTCCTCGTTCATGCCCTCGTGCCGGCGCTGCTCGTGGCTCACCCGCCCGCCGACGAAGAAGTACGACGGGCCGGTGTGCCGGCCCAGGCCGCGCAGGATGGCGTCGATGCGGCGGGCCGAGGGCAGATCGTCGCCGGAGTGCGAGCTGTAGCCGGCCGACATGAACCCGAGGTCGAGGTCGTTCATCGACAGCCGCTGCAGGGCGCGGCCGAGGTCGATGTAGCGGCGCCAGCCCGGGCCGGCCCGGCTGACCACGGTGATGCCGAGGCTGGCCCGGTCGTACACGGCCTGGTTGATCGCGATGACGTGCTTGCGCAGGACCAGTTCGTCGGAGACCGGGGTGAGCCCGCCGTGCTCGTAGGCGTACAGGCCCGCGGGCAGGCCGGCGACCTTGCCGGGGTGAGCCTGGACGTAGACGTCGAGCATGTCGTACGGGCGTGGGCCGGCGAACGGGACCCAGTCGAACGCGCCGAGGTAGTAGTCCTCGGCAGCCACGTCCAGGGCGGCCTTGGCCGCGGGGAGGAACGGGGCGTCGACGATCTCCAGGCCGTAGCCGGGCAGGATCTCCTCGAGCAGGGCGGCCATGTGGCCGGCCTCGATCTCCAGTACCTCCTGGATGTTGTTCTTGTAGACCGGCTCGATGGCCGCCTTCTTGCCCAGGAAGTGCAGCCGGACCCGGGCCTCGGGCGCGCCGGGCGCCTCGGTGATGAGCACGAGCCGGTGCTCGAGCGGGTGGAAGTAGTAGATGCCCGGGCGCAGCCCGCCGACGCCGGTGAGTTCCAGGTACACCTGTGTGGCGTACAGCGAGCCGGGGGAGGCGTAGGCATATTTCGGCAGGAGCCGTTCCGAGCTGAGGTGTGGTCCGAGGTACCGCAGGATCCCACCCAGTTCGGCGAGGCTGAGCTGCCCGGGCCCGCGCGGCGGCACCCCGGCGGCGCGCCGGTCGTGCAGCCGGCCGAGCAGCCGCAGCACGTCGCCCGCGGTGACCCCGCCGTCCTCGTAGAAGCGGTAGGTCTTGCGGGCGAACGCCGCCCGCCGCTGGGCCGGGTTCGCCACCCGGCCCGGCAGGTCGAGGGAGAACCGGTCGGCGAGCTGTGCGGCGTCGCGCAGTCCGGCGTTGGATAGCTGGGCCCGCACCTGCAGCTTGCTCTCCTTGGATTGGTGGTGCGCGCCGTGGTTGCCCTGGTCCATCAGGGCCGCCTCGCGCGGGTTGAGCTCCACGCAGGCGACCAGGTTCTGGTAGCCGGTGTGCGGGTCGGTCTTGACGAGCACCGCCGCGTGCCGGACCCAGCCGTGGGTCTCGATGGCCAGGCGGATCTCGTCGAGCTCGACCCGGAAGCCGCGTAGCTTGACCTGGTTGTCGGCCCGGCCAGCGAACTGCACCGTGCCGTCGGTGTTCCAGGAGGCGCGGTCGCCGGTGCGGAACAGCCGCTGTCCGGCCGGGCCGACCACGAACCGCTGCGCGGTCAGCTCCGGCCGGTGTAGGTAGCCGCGGGCCACCTGTACGCCGCCGATGCACAGCTCGCCGATCTCGCCGACGGCGACCGGGGCGCCCTTGTCGTCGAGAATGAGGTAGTCGGTGTCATGCACCGGGGCGCCGATCGAGATCGCGTTCGGTCCCTCGCCGACGGTGGCCGGGTCGACGGTGTAGGCCGAGGAGTTGATCGTGCACTCGGTCGGCCCGTAGAGGTTGACCAGCTCGCAGCCCGGCATGGCGGCGAGGAACGCCTGGGCGAGGGGCTTGGGCAGCACCTCGCCGCCGGCGAAGACCTGCCGCAGCGACTTGCACGACGGCAACTCGTCGGTGTCCAGCAGCGCCTGCAGCAGGGTCGGTACGCACTGCAGGGTGGTGACGTCGTGCGCGGTGATGGTCTCCAGCAGCCGCTCCGGGTCGCGGTAGATGCCCGGGGCGCCCATCACCACGGTCGCCCCGCACGCGGGGGCGAGGATCTCCCACTGAGCCGCGTCGAAGCTCATCGGGGTCTTCTGCAGCACGGTCTTGTCCGGGCCGATCCCGTGGGCGGCGGCGAGCCACCGCAACTGGCTCACGATGCTGCGGTGCTCGATCAGCACGCCCTTGGGTTTGCCCGTGGTGCCGGAGGTGTAGATGACGTAGGCCAGGTCCTGCGGGGCGGGGTCGGCGTCGCCGGGCACGAACCCGTCGGCGTCCTGCGGCGTGAGGATCGTCGTGCCCTCGGGAGCGAGCGCGGCGAGCCGGGCGGTGAGCCCCGGTTGGGCGAGGACGACCTTGGTACCGGAGTCCTCGATCATGTACCGCAGTCGCTCGTCCGGGTACTCCGGCGACAGCGGTAGGTAGGCGCCGCCGGCGCACAGGATGCCCCAGGCGCCGACCATGAGGTCAATGGAGGGCTCGACGAAGAGCCCGACGCACTCGTCGGCGGCGACGCCGAGGTGGTGCAGCCGACCGGCCAGCTCGGCGCTGCGCCCGGCCAGCTCGGCGAAGGTCAGACGGTCGCCGCCGGTGACGACCGCCGTGGCGTCGGGCCTGCGCCCGGCCTGCTCGCGCAGCAGGGCGGGAAGGCAGTCGGGTCTCATGTGGTGTCCCCCATGCGGCCGGTGTCGCCCATGCGGCGTAGGGCCGTGGCGACCGCGATCATCCGCCGGATCTGGTAGCCGATCGCGGCCTCGTTGTCGGCGGTGACGTTCTCGGCGAGGCGTCCGGGGACCGCCTTGGGGCCGGAGACGGAGCTGACGCCGTACGGGTTGCCGTTGCTCGGCGCGGTCTGGATGTCGTCGGCGACGCCGGGCGGCACGATGATGGCGCCCCAGTGGCAGAAGACGTTGTTCAGCGTCAGGATCGTGCTCTCCTGGCCGCCGTGCGGGGCGCCGGTCGAGGTGAACGCGGACATGACCTTGCCGGCCAGGCCGCCGCGGGCGTGCAGCGGCCAGGCCAGGTCGATGAAGTGCTTGAGCGGGGCGGCGATGAGGCCGAACCGGCCGGGACTGCCCCACAGGATGGCGTCGGCCCAGTCGAGGTCGTCGAGGCTCGCGGTCGGCTCGTTCTTGACCTTCTCGGCGTGCTCCTTCCAGGCCCGGGTCCATTCGACGAACGCCGGGGCGAGGGAGGCGTCGACGTATTCGGGCACGCGCAGCAGGCGGGCGTGCGCGCCGTGCTTCTCGGCCGCCTCGGCCGCGGCCGAGGCGAGGCGATGGACGTTGCCGGTGCCGGAGTAGTAGACGACGGCGACCCGGGTGGGATCCACAGTGGACATGGGTGCGCTCCTTCCGTTGTTCGGCGTCACGCCACGTCGGTACCGAAGTACCGGTCGCCGAAGTCGCCGATGCCCGGCAGCATGTAGGCGTTCTCGTTGAGCCGCTCCTCGATGGAGGAGGTGACCATCCGCACACGCGGGAAGCGCTCGCGAACGGCCGCGATTCCCTCCGGCGCCGACAGCAGGTTGACGAAGACGATGTGCTCCTGGGCCACGCCGGCGCCGATGAGTACATCGATCGCCGCCAGCGCGGTGCCGCCGGTGGCGAGCATCGGGTCCAGCAGCAGCACGTGCCGGTCGGCGAGGTCGGCCGGGAGCTTGGAGTAGTACAGCTTCGGCAGTTTCGTCACCGGGTCGCGCTGGATCAGGATCTTGCCGATCCGCACGCCCGGGGCGACCGCGCGCAGCCCGGCCTCCATGCTCTCGCCGGCCCGCGCGATGGAGACCCCGCAGATCGGCGGGGCGACGCGGGTGCCGTGGTAGGTGCGCCCGACCGGGGTCTGAACGTCGCGGGGCTCGAACGGCAGCAGCTCCAGGCCGGCCTCGACGAGCTGGCGGATGATCCGCCCGGAGGTGAGCACGAACGTGTCCCGGTCGACGCTGCGGTCACGTATGGTTGTGTGCAGCGCGCGCAGCCGCGGGGTCTGCGGCAGCAGGTGAAGCGTGGAGTCGTCGACGACGGTCATCGCGGGACCCCGGCGCCGATGCGGTTGAAAGCGCGGCGGGCCTCGGCGACGAATGTGCGCACCTTGAGCCGGTCCTTGCGGCCGGTGGCGTTCTCCAAGCCGGTGTGCGCGTCGACGGCGGCCGGGCGGACCTTCTCGATCGCCTCGGCGACGTTGTCCGGGCCGAGCCCGCCGGCCAGCATGAGCGGGCGCGGCGAGATGCGCACCAGCTCGGCGCTGACGTCCCAGTCGTGCACCAGGCCGGTGGCGCCCTTGGCACCGGTGGCCGGGTTGTAGGTGTCGGTGATGAACATGTCGACCCACTCGGCGGAGTCCTCGACGATCCCGGCGAGCTCGGTGATGTTGTCGGTCTTCACCACCAGGCTCTTGAGCACGTAGAGGTCCGGGGCGATACGCCGCAGCCGACGCAGTTCCGCGGGGGTGATGTCGCCGTGCATCTGGATGGCGCCGACGCCGAGCTCGGCGCAGAACGCCGCGGTCTCGTCAGCTTCGGTGAGATAGGTGATGATGACGCCCTTGCACTCCGGCTGGATCCGGCTGACGATCGCCTTGGCCTCGGCCTCGGAGAGATCCTCGTTCTTGGCGGGCAGGCGCAGCGCGAAGCCCAGCCAGTCCGCGCCCTCCTCGACGATGAGGTCGGCCTCGGCCTGGTCGATGACGCCGGCGACCTGGATCAAACCCTGCATGGTGTGCTCCTTCCGTTACGAGTTGGCGGCGGCCTTTTCGAGCTCCTCGACGACGAGCGCGGCGACGTGGGCGGCCGAGGCGGGGTTCTGCCCGGTGATCACCCGGCGGTCGCTCTCAGTGTGGGCGACGTAGTTGGGCGCCTTGGTGTGCCGAGCGCCTCGGGCCTTGAGCTGCTCCTCCAGCAGGAACGGCATGACGTGAACCAGGCCCAAGGACTGCTCCTCCTCGTTGGTGAAGGAGGCGACCCGCCGGCCGTCGACGAGATAGGCGCCGTCGGGCAGGCGGAGGTTGAGCAGCGCGGCCGGGCCGTGGCAGACGGCCGAGACGACGCCGCCGCGGGCGTAGATGTCCATGGCGAGGCGGGCGAGCTCCGACGAGTCGGGGAAGTCCCACATGGCGCCGTGGCCGCCGACGTAGAAGATGGCCGAGTAGGCGTCCGGGTCGACCTCGGCGGCGGGCCGGGTGGCGACGAGCTTGGCCCGGATCGCGTCGTCGGCGAGGAACGAGGCGACCTGGGGGTCGTTCTCCTCGCCCTCGAACACGACGGCGGGCGGCTCGCCGCCGCGCACGGAGACGAAGTCCACCTCGTTGCCGGTGGCGGTGAAGACGTAGTAGGGGTGGGCCGCCTCGGAGACGCTGTAGCCAGTGGGGCTGCCGGTGTCGCCGAGCACGGTGTGGCTGCTGACCGCGAGCAGGATCCTGGTCACGACGGTCGCTCCCTTCCGTATTGGTGTCCTATGTGGAATGTCCGGTGTGGACAAGGAACGACGGGCGCGGCCCGGCCGCGCCCGTCGGGGGCCTCAGTGCTTGTGCAGGAATTCGTTGACCAGCTTCATGAACTCGTCGGGCTGCTCGAACAGAACCATGTGGCCGCTGTCCATCTCGATATAGGACGAGTTGGGGATCGAGGCGTGCAGCTCCCGCGAGTGGTGGGTGGGCACCGCGGAGTCCGGCGAGGGGGCGACCACGAGGGTCTCCGCCTGGACCTTCTTCACCAGGTCCCGGATGTCCACCCGGATCAGCAGCTCGAGCTGCCGGACCCGGCCGTTGGACGGGCTGAGCTCGGCGCCGAGCCGGTCGACCTCGTCCAGGTTGGGCAGGGTGTTCAGGTAGCGGGGGCTGAACGCGGTGGTGGTGAGCACCCGGCCGAAGGCCACCGGGTCGTGCTTGAGGCTCAACGTCAGGCCGATGAGGTTGCGCATGTAGGTGTCGGTGCGCACCAGGCCGCCGACCGGAACCAGGCGGCGGATCAGGTCGGGCCGCAGGGCCGCGGCGGCCGCCACGACCGCGCCGCCGAGCGAGAAGCCCAGCAGGTCGACGGGCTTCTTGCCGTAGTCCTCGATGATGGCGTTGACCTGCTCGGCCAGGCCCTCGACGGTCAGGTCGGCGCCGTCGTCGGTAGCGGCCTCGCTGCCGGCCACGTCGACGAGGATGACGGTGTTGCGTTCGGCGAACTGGTCAACGAGGTGACCGAACGCGCTCTGTCCGCCCTTGCCGACGCCGTGCACCAACACCAGGTCCGGGCCGGACCCGGTTACCGTGTACTTCACCTGAGCGTTTCCTACGTTCACCGTGGGCATGGGTGACTCCCTTTCTGGATCGTGCTGTTGATTGCGGTCGGTCATTGCAGCGATCGCCGGTCGCGATAGATCACCGCGGCCCTTTTTTTGGATACGGCGGCGGCGATGATGAGTGGGAGGCCAGCGACCGGTGCCGATACTTACACAGTCAATTTCGGCCTGGCCATCCTTCGTGGACGGCAATTTGTTGCATGGCAGGAAGGGGAGTGCCGGGCACCGGCGCAGGTTGTGGCCGTGCAGGAACCTGATCCCCTCCCGCCGTGGACAGCGCGGTCTTCGACGGTAATTATCCGATCGGCCGATCGGCCCTTTTATCCAAAGATCCGCAGAATGTACATACGCAGCGTGACCGCGGTTGACGGGATCCGCTACGGCATGGGAGCATCAGGCCGATAGATTGACGACCTTAGGTGCGGGGGCCTCTTTGTCGTGCTAATTCCGATCCGGTGTATTGCGATATCGTCGGATGGCGGCGCCGTAGGGGATCAGGTCTGGGACGACGCGTGCCCTCGTGTATGAACTACTTTGGGAGCTTCACGATGGGAACGCACGACGCATCGATACCTCGCCTGGACGAGGAGACGCTCGCGCTCTATCGCCGCGTGCTCGAGATGGACCTGCTGGACGCCGCCGCCCTGGAGCAGGAGTTCGGCCCGGACGGCGCGCAGTGGGTGCTGGACAAGCTGGCCGAGGCTCACCTGGTGCGCCCCGTGCCCGACGCCGACGGCATGACGGTGCTGCGTCCGGACGTCGCGGCCTCGGCGATGATCGACCCTCTGGAGACGACGATCCGCAACGCGCAGTGGCGCATCAAGTGCATCTCGGGCCAGTTCGACCAGCTTATGGCCGTCTACCGCTCCACCGTGGAACGGCGCAACCAGCTTAACGGCGTGCTCGACACCATCACCGACCCCGACGCCGCCAATGTGCTCGTCACCGAGCACATCGCCGCCGCCCGCAAGGAGGTGCTGGTGATGTGCGGCACCGACCCGAAGGTCAAGCACCGGTTCACGCCGATCCTGCCCGCTGACGCCGCCCCGGCCCACGCCGGCGTCCGTCTCTGCGTGCTGCACCAGCATGCGGCTCGCTACCACCAGGCGGTGCAGGACCACGCGGCCGTCATCACCGGCGCGGGCGGGCAGGTGCGCACCATCGAGAAGCTGTGGAACCACACCTGCGTCATCGACCAGGAGATGGTGTTCATCTACGACCACACCGGCGTGGTGTCGGTCAGCCAGCCCGTGGTCGCCGCCGCGGTCGCCGCGCTGTTCGAGCAGAGCTGGAGCATGGCCAAGCCGTTCGACGGCCGCACCGTTTCCCGCTCCGAGGGACGGGAGCTCAGCGGCGACGTGCAGCGCGCGATCCTGTACTTCCTCGCCGAGGGCCTGCGCGACGAGCGCATCGCCCGCCAGATCGGGGTGTCGGTGCGCACCTGCCGCAGGCACATCGCCGAGGTGCTCGAGCAGCTCGGTGCGACCAGCCGCTTCCAGGCCGGCTACCTCGCTGCCAAGCACCACATCCTGGAACCCTCACGCTGAACCCGTGTCCGGCGGCCCGGGGTCGGCCGGACCGTGAAACCGTCCGGCCCGCGGTCCAGGGCCACCTGGCCTCTGTGGTTGAACCACTCGGCCGACGAGCGTGTCGCGCACTCCGCCGGGACGGCTTGTCAACGCCTCTCCCATACGTCGATCTCGCACTTGTGGTGCCACTTGAACGTTCGGACTTTTGGTGACGGTGACGCCGCAGGCCAGCAGCGAGACCGACTTAGACCTTGCAACTTTCCTGGTCCACGCTAAGCCGCAAAATACCCGTGGCCCGACCAGCCGATCTCGACGTCCCAACGGCTTGCCGCGATGCGATCGCGGCAGGCCGCAGGCCCAGGTATTGAAGTCCGAAAGTCGAGGTGTCATGAAACTCCCAACTCGTCCGGTTTTGTTAGGCGCCACAACTGCAAGATCGGCACTGTCGTGGGGTTTGACATGCGGGGGTTCCGAATTACGCACCACGCTCCGAAGTGAGGATTTCTTCGATCGGGACACCGATGAGAGTGCTGAGCCGGGTCTGGTCGTGATGGACGTGGCGCAGGAGACCGGATCGGCTCAACCGCGAGGATGCGGGCGCGCTCCGAGAATAGTCGTTCCCGTAGCTCATTCATTCATTCACTCATCTCCGGCAGTGAATTGGGTAGACAAAATCTCATCCGGTCATTCATTGGAAGACGTGAATCACCAGGCTGAAGACGGTCGCGGCGGCGATGGGTGTGCGAGTTACCTTCGCCGACGTCGACCTTGACCACCCAACCGGGCGGTCGGGGACCGCCAGCCTGCTGCGCTTGTGGCCCACAGCTACCAGGACCGACCATCGCGACGATCGTCAGCGTGCTGGGGACGAAGCGGATGCGGGACGACGCTTTCCGTACGGTCCAGGTGCTCAAGGGCGAGGACCGCGACCCGCCCACGATCGAGGACCCACCCCCGCGCAACCGTGGCCGGATGCGGCGGCGCTGAGCACCCCCAGGTCAACCTGATGGCACGAAGGCGATCCGGCCTGTGGTCGGCCTTCATGCCGTCCGGCTGACGGCAGCGTCCTGGTCGCGAACTTCGACGCCAACCCGACGCTGCTCGGCAAGCCCGGCGATCCCACGTGCGGCAAACCGCAAACCTACTGGCCGGGACGTTGGTCGTCGTTGGTTTCCGGGGATGCTGCGAGGGCTGGCACGTAAGATCGTCTCCCAGATTTCTCCCAAGCGGGCGGGTTGGCCGAACCTGTCGTGCGACTTGGCGAGGCAGACCCGCAGCTTGGGCGGCACGGCGCCGCGCTCAGTCCTGCCGCTTTGGATGCGGCCTGGTTGCCGGCTATGCAGTATTCTTCATAGGGTCTATGCTGGCACACCATGACGAACCTCCGCATGACAGTGCCACGCCTGCTGGTGTTAGAGGCGTTCCTCGATGAGCCTGAGTGTGAGCGATACGGTCTCGAGCTAGCACACATCGCCGGGCTTGAGCCGGGCACGATTTATCCGATCCTCGTGGCGTTTGAGGCCGCCGGCTGGCTCGCCAGCCGGGCTGAGGAGGTGGACGTCCACGTCGAGGGCCGCCCGCGGCGGCGGTACTACCGGCTCACTGCGGACGGCGTGGTTGCCGGTCGTGCCGCCATGGCCACTCGGAGGCAGCGCGCGCAGCGGTCCGGCGCTCGGAGGCTGGCGTGGTGAGCCCAGGTCGAGCAGGTGAGTCGGCGCAGCAGCACAGGCTTCCCCTCGGCGAACGCGCCGCGGTCGCGATGTTGTGCCGGCTTCTGCCGGCCGGCTTCCGGGGGCGGCAACGCGATGAGTGGGCGGCCGACCTGCTGGGCTTGACAAGCGGTGCGGGTACTCGCTGGCGCTATCTGGCCGGCGCAGCATGGACGCTGCCGGCACTGCGCCGCGCTGCACGTCGCGGTGGCTTCGCCGACCTATCCACAGTCGCTCCAGCGCCGGGCGCGCTCACCTCGATAGCCCATTTCCTCCTCCTCGGGCTGGGCTGGCCGGTAATTTCCTGGCTGATCATGGTGCCCATCACCTACCTGGCAGCGGATATTCCCGGTCGCATCGCTCGGACCGGGTTGACGGTCGACCCGAATGGGCTGTGGCCGACGGACGGACCGTTCGTCGTTCTGCTTCCTCTGGAAACCCTGCTGGACCTGGGCGCCTGGGCGGTGATCCTCGGCGGGCCCTTCCTGCTGGGCACGTTCGGCGTTTCGGGGCTGGTGCTTGCCGTCATGCAGCGTCGCCGCAGCGGTAGGTACCGCCTCGTGATCGCCGGCGTCGGCCTCGCCTGTCTCGTTCTGACAGTCCTGGGGGCCGGCCTCGTTAGTCGCTACGCCGCCTTCTACTCGGAAACATTCGGCCTTGGCGACACGCACGGCCTCGACAGCGGCCGCACCGGCGCGGTGCTCGGCGTTGCGGCTGGGATCCTCGCCTTCGCCGGACGGCGCCTCGGCGTGCGCATTCGAAGCGCGCTGGTGGTGCTCAGTGTTCTTGCGATCATGGTTCCGATCGTCCATCTCACAGCGACCGGTGCCGAGATGCTCAACTGGTACCTCGATTAGCTGGCTGGGGAAGTCGCGAGCGTTTCATGAGGCTTAGAGGCCGCGCGAATAGGTCAGCGAGGAGCCGGGCGGGTAGAAGACGGGCACAGGCGTCAGTGATCATGAAGGTTCCTACGCCTAGTGATCACTGGAACGCCTGTGCCCGCTATCCCACATGGCTGAGCGACCCCCCGTGGGACCAGTTCGCCGCGCTGCTCCCGCCACGACCTGCGGCCGATCCGACCCACCCGCTGGGCTGCCACCGTCGGCGCATCGCCGACCGGATCGTGTTCGACAAGCTCCTGCGGGTGCTGCGGTTCGGCTGCTCCTACGAGGCCATCGCCGATACCACCTGCTCGGCCAGCGCGATCCGCAACCGCCGCGACGAATGGCTCCACCTCGACCTCGCCGACGCCAGCATCACCATCCGCAGCCTCATCCGCCAGGCCTGGACCCTCTGCCGCTGGGACACCCGCCCCACCCGCCGACCATGAAACCCACCTATTTGCGCGACCTCTTAGTCACTCAGGCAACACAAAAGGCCATGTCGAGCATCTCGACATGGCCTCTGATCTGCGGTGGGCGATACTGGGATCGAACCAGTGACCTCTTCGGTGTGAACGAAGCGCGCTCCCGCTGCGCCAATCGCCCGCGACGCCAAACTGTACCCGATTGCCCCGCCATCGTGCATCCCGACCCCCCGTGTCGCCGCTCGCGAGGTGGCGACGGGCGGCGCGCGGCGCGCGGGGTTTCCTGGCTTGACGTAGGCTCAGAGGGTGGTGGACAGGCATCGGCATGTCTGCTGGGCATATGACGACCCGGTGGGCTTCACGGTCCGCGCGAAGGAGTGGATCGCCGAAGGGATCGCTGCCGGAAACCGGGTCTGGTTCGTCGCCGATGAGGGGACGAAGCCCATCGAGGGTGCTCGGCTCATCCGGATCGCCGAGGCCTACGACGACGAGTGGATCATCGACCCGCCCGCCCAGGTGCGAGCCTACGCCGCCGCGACCGAGCAGGCCCTCGCCGACGGGTATACCGGGTTTCGGGTCGTGGCGGAGGTTACGCCGCTGGTCCGGGACGCGGCTGGGCAGGAGGCCTTCGCGCGCTACGAATACCTCGTCGAACAGTACATGAGCACCGCTCCCATGTCGGCTCTCTGCGCCTACGACCAGCGGGAACTCGGCTGGCAGGTGGTCGCCGAGCTGGCCGGGCTGCACCCCGAGACCAACGTCGGCGTGCTGTTCAGCCTGCGGGCCGGGGCGGACGGCGGGGGTGTGGTGCTGTCCGGGGAGCTGGACCAGTCCAACCGTGCGGTGCTGGGTGCCGCGATGCGCCGGGCCGACCTGGGCGCCGACGGTGAGGAGATCGTGTTTGACGCGGCGGGGCTGCGGTTCATCGACCACCGCACGCTGCTGGACCTCGAGGACTATGCCGAGGAGCGGCACACGCGGGTGGTCCTGCGGACCGGGCTGATCTCCGCGGTCAAGCTCGTGGAGTTGCTGGGGCTGCGCCGGGTGCGGGTAGAGCCGGCACGATGACCACGCGCACAGGTGCGGCCGCCGGCCACCACGGATACTTCCACGAAGCCATTTTCTACGACCGTCCCGACGACCTGCTCGCCGTTGTCGTGCCGTTCCTGCTCGACGGGGTCGCCGCCGGTGAGCCGTCGATCGTCGCCTTCGGGGAGCACAACGCCGCGCTGGTGCGGGACGCGCTTCCGGAGGGCCACGGCGTGACCTTCCTGACCGGCGAGGGGGTGTACGCCCGCCCGGCCGCCGCCATCCGGTCGTACCGGCGGCTGCTCGCCGGCCACGTGGCCGACGGAGCAGCGCAGATCCGCATCGTCGGGGAGCTGGCACCCGACCTGCTCGGCCGGATGTGGGACTGGTGGGCGCGGTACGAGGCGGCCATCAACCACGCGTACGACGACTTCCCGCTGTGGAGCATGTGTGCGTACGACACCCGGCGCACCCTGACGCCGGTGCTCGACGACGTCGCCCGGACCCACCCGAACGTTGCCATGCCCGGCGGCCGGCACGTGCCCAGTGGATCGTTCGTCGATCCGTTGACCTTCCTGAGCGAGCCGTCGACCACGGCGCCCGACCCGATCGAGGAGCGGCCTCCGGTCGCGGAGCTGGCCGACCCGACCCCGGGCGAGGCGCGCGACGTGGTCCGGGCCGTGGACGGCGGGCGGCTACGGCTCCACGAGCTGGAGGAGCTCACGATCGCGGTCAGCGAGGTGGTCACCAACGCGTTGCGGCACGGCCGCCCGCCGGTCCGGATGCGGGTGTGGACCGCCGAGGACCGGATCGTGGTCGCGGTCAGCGACGGCGGTGCGGGGCCGAAGGACCCGTTCGCCGGGCTCATGCCGGCCGACCACGGCGGCCTCGGCGGCCTCGGCCTGTGGATCACGTACCAGTCGTGCAACCACGTCCGGACGAGCCGCACGGCGGACGGCTTCACCATCACCCTGACCGGCGGAGCGCCACCGGTAGGCTGAGGCGACTATGGCCCAGTACGCATTGCTCATCCTGCCCTCGACCAACCGGGTGTACGCCGACGCCTCCGTCGCGCTGACCCGCGCCGAACTGGCCGCGTTCAACCGCGCCGTCCTCGACGGCAGGCTCTCCGAGCCGGCGGAGGAGACGATCGGCGGCGTGCCGTACGTGACGTTCGAGGCCGAACGGCTCGGCGAGCGGGACGCCGCGTTCCTGGCGAACCTGTCCTCGGCCTATGCGCTGTTCGAGGTCGTCGGCGACCTGCTGCGCCCGGTGGAACTGCGGCCGCTCGACCGTTTCGACGATGATCTGCTGACCATCCAGAAGTACCAGGGCAAGACCAACGAGCTGTTCACGAAGCTGCTGCTCAACGTGACGCTGCTCGCCTCGGCGTTCGCGCCGGAGATGCTGGAGCGCCGGTTCCGCGTGCTCGATCCGCTGTGCGGTCGCGGCACGACCCTCAACCAGGCTCTCATGTACGGGTTCGACGCCGCTGGAGTGGACCGCGACCAGAAGGACTTCGAGGCGTACGCGGCGTTCATCCAGACCTGGCTCAAGCGCAAGCGGATCAAGCACCACGCCGAGGTCGGCCCGGTGCGGCGCAACCGGCAGGTCGTGGCGCGACGGCTGCGGGTCGACCTGGCCGCGTCGAAGGACGACTACAAGACCGGCGAGAAACAGGTCCTCGACGTGGTCAACGCCGACACGGTGCGCTCGGGGGAGTTCTTCAAACCGGGCACGTTCGACCTGGTGGTGGCCGACGCGCCGTACGGCGTGCAGCACGGCAGCCGGACCGGCGGGAAGGGCCTCGCGCGCGACCCGGGCGACCTGCTCGCCGAGAGCGCGCCGGTGTGGGCGGGCCTGCTGCGCGGCGGCGGCGCGCTGGGCATCTCGTGGAACACCTTCGTGGCACGCCGCGAGGAGGCCGCCGGCCTGCTGGCCGCCGCCGGCCTGCGGGTGGTGGACGAGGATCCGTACGGATCGTTCCGCCACCGGGTCGACCAGGCGATCATGCGGGACATCCTGGTCGCGACGAAGCCCTAGCGCTAGCCGCGCACCCGGTGCGGGTCGACCTCCCGGTTCGGGTGGCGGCGCAGGTACTCGCGTTCGAGCTCGTCGGTGCGCCGGGTGTGGTTGGTCAGCGCGTCGTCCGACCCGTGGCGGAACGTGTCGTGGCGCGTCTCGTGCAAGGTGGCCAGTTCGCGCAGCAATCCGGCGTCGCTGAGCTCGGCGGGCGAGACGCCGAGGTACCCCTCTGTCGGCATAGCGTCGTGGTACCCCTCCCGCGACGGCTCACACCGGGGTGTCCGCGCGAGGGTGAGCGCGATGTCCGGCGTGTCGGAGGCCGTGGTGCCCCGGTTCGCGATGTGGCCAGCCCCGCCAAGCTGGTCGATCTTGCACTTGTGGTGCCGCGACACTCCCGGAATGCCCAGTTTGTCAGGCACCACAACTGCAAGATCGACGCGCGCTGGGGGAGTCCGGGCGGCGCGGGGTGAGGGGTCAGCGGCGGCGCTGGAGTTCCGGTGGGAGGGGGGACCGGCGCTGGCGGGTCTTGACGGCCAGGCGGGTGAGGTAGAACAGGGCGGCACCGAGGACGCCGACGTCGTCGAGGTAGATCGGGTCGGGCAGCAGGTCGACCGGGAAGATCGTGTAGATGATCGCGCCCCAGAGCGCGACCTTGCCGCCGGCGCCCATGGCCTGCAGATACTTGCCGGTCCTCCAGACCCGCACGGAGAGGACGATCGCCAGCACCAGCAGGCCGATCAGCAGCAACCCGCCGACCACGAAGAGCGCGTAGAGCGACTCGTCCGACATGGATCGAGTTTACGGGTGATACCGCAAGGCCGCGAAGTCAAGTCGTGCGGTCGTCTGTCCAACCCGGTGTTGCGCTACGGATGGTGACGCACGGTCGTGCGGGTGGTGTCTGTCGATCATGGGGTCGCCCGGCCTGGCGGCGGGATTGCGCAGGAACGCGTGCCGACCGGCGCCCTCGGCGGCGACGCCTCCGAGGCCAGCGCCCGAATTGTCAGCCTGGTCCGAGTCGACCGGGGGTGGTTGGGCGCGACTTCGCGGCCTTGGGTGATACTGCCCGCATGCCCGCCGAGCCACCGCCGATCCTGAGCAACGAGCCGGGATCCTTCCCCCGGTCCGTCCTGCGGGACCGCCACCCCGCGATCGTCCGGCGCGTGCTCGAGGGAACCCCGTACCCACCAGAGGTACGACTCCGGCTGGAAAGGCTTTTGCAAGAGCCTGTCATCGCGCCGCTGCCCGCCGGTGCGCACGACGCGGCGGAGTGGGCGCGGTGGGGCGAGGGCATGTACGGCCGGTCGTGGTACGACGTGCCGTTCCTCTGGGCGGAGAACTTCTTCTACCGGCGGCTGCTGGACGCGGTCGGCTACTACGCACCGGGTCCATGGCGGGGGATCGACCCGTTCGGGCCGCAGAAGGACGCCGACCTGCCGGGGCCGGAGGAACTTGCCGAACTGGACGCCTTGCAGGCACTGCCCGACGAGCGGCAGGCGGGGGCGCTGGTGACCGCGGCGCTGTGGGGCAATCGGGCGGATCTCGGCTTCCGCCTGGTGGCGCGGGGCGCCGACCGGGTCGACGAGCTGATCGTCGACGACAGCAAGCGGCTGTGGGAACTGCTGCGCGGGGGTGGCACCGTCTGCCTGATCGCCGACAACGCGGGCCGTGAACTGCTGCCCGACCTGGTGCTGGTCGACTTCCTGCTGCGCACCGGGCGCGCGGGACGGGTCGAGCTGCACGTCAAGCCGGCGCCGTACTTCGTGTCCGACGCCCTGCCCGCCGACGTCCTCGCGGAGCTGCGGCGGTTCCCGGCCGGCAGTGCTGTCGGGCGGCGGCTGCGGGCGGCGCTGGAGGAGGGCGCACTGTCCCTGCACGCCGATCCGTTCTTCTGCGCGCCGCTGACGTTCCATGACCTGCCGGAGGAGCTTGCCGCCCGGTTCGCGGCGGCGGAGCTGACCATCCTCAAGGGTGATCTCAACTACCGCCGCCTGGTCGGGGATCGCCACTGGCCGGTGACCTCGTCGTTCGAGGAGCTCACCGGATACTTCCCGGGCGCGGTCGCGGCGTTGCGGACAGTGAAGTCGGACGTGGTCGTCGGGTTGGCCGAGGGGGCCGAGCGAAGCCTGCCCGCGTCATGGCGCACCAGCGGCGCTTTCGCTCTCGTCCAGGTTCGAGGATGAGCCCGAGGTCGCGATGGTGAAGGTCGGGCCGGCCCAGAACGTACGCGTCTTCGTCATGCCGCACACTCTGCCGACCGGCACTTGGCGGCCACTTGCGGTCGGCTTGCGGAGCCCTTCAAGCGTGTCCGCCGTCACGTCGGGGCGGGATGGGACGCTGGTGTGAGCGATGCGGAGTGAAGCGGAGGAAGCGTGAGCACCGTCCTGGTCGTCGACGACGAGCCGCAGATCGTCCGCGCGCTGCGGATCAACCTGGTCGCGCGGCAGTACGAGGTGGTGGTCGCCGCGGACGGTGCCGAGGCGCTGCGCCAGGCCGCCGACGCCCGGCCCGACCTGGTCATCCTCGACCTGGGGCTGCCCGACGTCGACGGCGTCGACGTGATCCGGGAGCTGCGCGCCTGGAGTCCGGTGCCGATCCTGGTGCTGTCCGGCCGGGCCGACTCCCGGGACAAGGTCGAGGCGCTCGACGCCGGCGCCGACGACTACGTGACCAAGCCGTTCAGCATCGACGAGCTCCTCGCCCGGGTCCGGGCGGTCACCCGCCGCTTGAGCCCGGCGGACGAACTCGAACCGGTACGGATCGGCCGCCACGACATCGACTTCACCGCGCACACCATCACCGACGGTGTGCACCTGACCCGCACCGAGTGGCGCTTGCTGGAGATCCTTGCCCGGAATCCCGGCAAACTGGTCAGCCAGCGCCAGCTCTTGCAGGACGTCTGGGGCCCGACGTACTCCAAGCAGACCCAGTACCTCCGGCAGTACATGACCCAACTGCGGCACAAGCTCGAAGAGGATCCCTCCCGGCCCCGGCACCTGCTGACCGAGCCGGGCATGGGGTACCGCTTCCAGCCTTGACGCCGCTTGCAAGTCGTGGCGGCGGCTTGCAAGCCGCGGCAAGACTCGCAGGTCCCGGGCCTGAGCCCGGCCTCGGGCCGGGGAGCGGCCCCGCCCTCGCGGAGCCGGACCCGTGCGGCGTCGACGTCCGTGGCGACCTCGGCGACGTGATCGCCGACCGCACCGACGTCCCGCGCTCGGCCCTGGACGCCGTCCGACCTCTGCCCCTGTCACCCGCGGGTGGGAACCCGGGTGACCGGGCCCTGCCCGGCTTCTCGCCGCGCGGATCGGGGTAAGGCTGAGACTGGTCCCGAAGGGGGGTGCACGATGTCGTTGGCGGTCGCCTGTTTCGGGGTCGCCCTGCTGATCGGCCTGCTGTTGCGCCGGCGCCTGCGCCGCCGTCCCACCGGGACCGTCATGTCCACTGTGGACCACGTGGTGCACCGGGTGCGGGGCACCCGTCCCCGAGGCCCGGAGGCCGTGTCGAGTGTGGCACGCCTCAGACCGGGTAGGCCCGTGCTGCACCGGTGCCCGGGCCGGGCTTCGCCAGTGGGAGAAAGGAACGCGCGCATGCGACCTGAAGGCGACGAGATGGCGCCCCAGGCTGACGACGAAGCTCCGGCCAGCGGCGTCCCGTCGTTCAGCGGCTCCGCGGACCCGTCCGCGTTCGGTGCCACCTCGGCCGAACCTCCGCCTCCCCCGGCCGGGGCGGTGTCCGGTGCGGCGAGCGGCGCGGCCCCGGGTAGCCCGTCCACGTACCGGTCGAACAACGGCGGCACGACCACAGCGGCACTGGCGGCGCTGTGGAACGACGCCGACCGGCAGCGCATCCGCGGCCGCTGGCAGGAACTGCAGATGCGCTTCCTCGACGATCCGCACCTCGTCGCGGGCGAGGCGGAGCGGCTCGTGCAGGAAGCGGTCACCGCGCTGTCCGCCTCGCTGGACGCCCGCCGCACCCATTTGCACCAGCAACGGGCCGCCCGCGGCCTGGACACCGAGAACCTGCGCGCCTCGCTGCGCGACTACCGCGAGTTCCTCGACCGCATCCTCGGCCTGTGAGGCCGGGGTGGGGAAGGAGACGAGCACATGAACTCAACGACGATCACGATCGGGCTGGTGGTCATCGCCCTGGCGGTAGGTGGCTGGATCCTGCTGCGGGGTAACAAGGAGGAGGACGAGGAGGTGGAGTCCGGCTCGGCACCCCCGGCTCCGCGGCCTCCGGCGCAGACCGCCACGGCCGGGATCCAGGCGGCCCCCGGAGTCCCGCCCACCGCGGCGCCCGCAGGGATAGCCCAGCCGGCGATGCCTGGCACGATGCCCACCGTCCCCGGGATGATGCCCGGTGCGCAGATGTCCGCGGTGCCCGCGTACGGCACCGGGTACGGCACGCCGGCACCCCAGCCGCAGCCCGGATACGGCGCGCCACCGCCGCCGCCACCCGGGCCGGGGTACTCCACGACCGCGCCGCTCACCAGCGAGGCGCACGCGTACGAGGTGCGGGCCCGCTGGCAGGAGCTGCAGATGCGGTTCGTCGACGACCCGCAGACCGCCGCCGGTGAGGCCGAGCGCCTCATCGACGACGCGCTCGCCGGGGTGACCGCCTCGCTGAACGCCCGGAAGGACCAGCTCAGCAGTTGGCGCGCCTCCGGCCGCGACGACACCGAGCAGCTCCGGGCGGCCGTCCACGGGTACCGCGACTTCTTGAACCATCTCGTCGGGCCGTGATCATCGTCGATACCGCCGTTTGAGGGCTCGTATCTGGCGGGCATACCTCCTGTGAAGGAGGACCGCCATGACAGCCACCCAAGTTCTGCTCACGATCATCGTGCTCGTGGTGATCGCCGCGATCGGCTACGGCATCTGGTTCGTCACCCGGCGGCGCGCTCTGCAGCACCGGTTCGGCCCCGAGTACGACCGGGCCGTCGCCGAACGGGAGAGCCGCCTCGCCGCCGAACGCGAACTGCGTGAGCGCGAGCGGCGGCACGCCGCCCTCGAACTGCGCGAGCTCGAGCCCGAGGCGCGCACCCGGTACGCGACGGCGTGGGAGGAGATCCAGGCCCGTTTCCTGGACGACCCGGCCGGTGCCGTCCGGGCCGCCGACACCCTCGTCACCGAGCTGATCGCCGAGCGCGGGTACCCCGCCGGCGACTACGAGGAGCAGGTCGCCGACCTGTCGGTGGAGCACGCCCGGACCCTCGGCCACTACCGCGACGCGCACGAGATCAGCCTGCTCAGCGACCGGGGTGAGGCCACCACGGAGCAGTTGCGCCAGGCGGTCGTGCACTACCGCGCGCTCTTCTCCGACCTGCTCGGCGCCGACGCCACCCCCGGCGATCCCGGCGTTCCCGCGCAGCGGGCGTCCGAAGCGGTGCCCCACGACACCACCAGCCGGTCGTAGGGCCGGGAAAGGACGCTACCGATGCAGCAGGAACAGCGGACGGACGTTCCCGAGCCGCGCACGGCAGACCACGACGACGTCGCGGTCGGCACCGCGCGGGTTTCCACCGGGCAGCCCGGCTCGGGCGAGCGCGGTGACGAGCGGTACCCGGACGGGGCCGGGACGGCGCGGGCCGAGGAGACCGCGGACCGGCGGTGGGAGGCCGGGCACCCGGACGACACCGCGGCGGACGACACCGCGGCGGACGACACCGGTGCGGACGACACCGCGGCGGACGGCTACGACGAGACGCTCGCGGTGAGCGACCCGGCGGGCGCGGCCGCCCAGCCGGTCGACGGTGAGCCCGAGGAACTGCTGCCGGGCGCGGTCGAGGTTCCGCCGATCGGGGCGCTGTGGGCGGACGGTGCCGTGGACGGGCTCCGCGAGCGCTGGCGCGAGCTCCAGCTACGCTTCATCGACGATCCTCGGTCCGTGGCGGGCGAGGCCGACGCGCTCGTCGCCGAGGCGGTCGGGTCGGTCACGGCCGCGCTCGAGTCCCAGTGCCGGCGGCTCGCCGAATGGCAGCGGCAGGACGGCGACGACACCGAGCGGCTGCGGGCGGCGGTCCGGCAGTACCGCGACTTCCTCGATCGGCTACTCGGGATGTAGCGCCTCTCGCGGCGCTGGGGCCGGGCTGCGGCCGGGCCTCAGCGCCGCGACAGGCACCGGCGGCACCGCCGAGACGCCGGGCCGCGAACCGGGGGTCAGAAGCGGACCAAGGTGCGAGCGCCCCGGCCCTCGCGCACGCGGACGAACGCCTCGTCGAGGTCGCCCAGGCCCACGTGATCGGTGACCAGCGCCGACAGGTCGAGCCGGCCCGCCCGGTAGTGGTCCAGCAGGATCGGCACGTCCACGGCCGGGTCGGTGCTGCCGTACATGCAGCCGACCAGCGTCCGCGCGAAGTACGCCACCTCGAGCGCGCTCAAGCTGAGCTGGTCCTTCGATGAGCCCAGCCCGACCACCGTGGCCGTGCCGCCGCGCCGCGTCGCCGACCACGCCGCCCGGATCGTCTCCGCGCGGCCCACGCACTCGATGGCGTGGTCGGCGCCGCGGCCGCCGGTCAAGGCGCGGATCTCCTTCGCCAGCTTCTCCGACGGCGGCAGGAAGTGCGTCGCGCCCATACGGCGGGCGAGATCCTCCTTCGCCGGTGCCGGATCCACCGCGACGATCGTGCCGGCCCCCGCGATCCGCGCGCCCTGCAGCGCGGCGAGGCCGACACCGCCGAGGCCGATGACCACCACCGACTGGCCCGGGCGGACCCGCGCCGCGTTGGTGACCGCGCCGACGCCGGTGAGCACCGCGCAGCCGAGCAGCGCGGCCTCCTCGAGCGGGAGGTCGGCCGGGACCGGGATGCAGGCGTGGGCGCCGACCACCGTCTCCGTGGCGAACGCGCCGGTGCCGAGGCCCGCGAAGACGTCCGCGCCGGACGAGTCGCGCGCGAACGGCACGGCCCGTGCGTCGTCCGCCCGCACGCAAAGGTACGGCTCGCCGGCCTCGCAGAACCAGCACGACCGGCACGGCGGGGACCAGTTCAGCACCACGTGGTCGCCGACGGCGACCGTCGTGACGTCCGCGCCGACCTCGACGACGGTGCCGGCGCCCTCGTGGCCCAGCACGGCCGGGAACTGCTGGCGGAGGGTGCCGTCGGCGAGCGAGAGGTCGGAGTGGCAGACGCCCGCCGCGGCCAGCCGGACCCGCACCTGCGTGGGGCCGAGCGGGTTGAGGATCAGCTCCTCCACGGCGAGCGGGCCGTCGAGCGCCCGCAGCACCGCCGCGCGTGTCATAGCTGGATCGCCTTCACGGTCGTGAACTCCTCGTAGCCGAAGGTGCCGAGCTCCCGGCCGTAGCCGGAGTGGCCGACCCCGCCGAACGGGGCGAGCGGGTTGAACGCGCCGCCGTTGACGTCGACCTGACCGGTGCGCAGCCGCCGGGCGACGGCGACCGCGTGGTCCTGCGACGCCGACCAGACACTGCCCGCGAGACCATACCTGGTGCCGTTGGCGATCCGCACGGCGTCGTCCTCGTCGCGGTACCGGATGATCGACAGCACCGGACCGAAGATCTCCTCCTGCGCGATGACCGCGTCCGGGTCGACGTCGGCGAAGACGACCGGCGCGACGTAGTAGCCGACCTCCGGCACGGCACCGCCGCCGTGGACCATCTTCGCGCCGTCGGCGACGCCGCGCTCCACGTAGGACAGCACCCGGTCGCGTTGCGCGGCCGAGGCGAGCGGGCCGAGACGGGTCGAAGGGTCGGTGGGGTCGCCGACCGTGTACTTCGCGGCGGCGGCCACGGCCAGCTCGACGGCCTCGTCGTGGCGCGACTCGTGGACCAGCATCCGGGTCCACGCCGTGCACGTCTGGCCGGAGTTGAGGAAGCAGTTGGCGACGCCCACCTTGACCGCGGCGGTGTGGTCGGCGTCGGGCAGGATCACGTTGGCGGACTTGCCGCCGAGCTCCAGCGCGACCCGGGTCACGTTGGCGGCGGCCAGCGCGGCGACCTTGCGGCCCGCGGTCGTGGACCCGGTGAAGGAGATCAGGTCGATGCCGGGGTGGCCGGCGAGCTCGGCGCCGGTCGGGTCGCCGTAGCCGGTGACGAGGGTGTAGACGCCGTCGGGGAGGCCGGCCTCGCGGACCAGCTCGTGGAGGCGCAGCGCCGACAGCGGGGCGATCTCGCTCGGCTTGTGCACGACGGTGTTGCCGGCGGCGAGGGCGGGCGCGAGCTTGGCGACCGTCTGGTGCAGCGGGTAGTTCCACGGGGTGATGGCCCCGACGACGCCGACCGGATCCCGCACGATGCGCGAATTTCCGAGTCGTACGTCCTGTTCCGGCGCCTCGAGCTGGGCGACCGTCGACGACAGCACCGTGATCGGCAGCCCGACCTGGACCTTCCGTGCCACGCCGAGCGGCGCGCCCATCTCGGCGGTGATGATGCCGGCCAGTTCGTCCGCGTGCTCCGTCAGCAGGTCCCGCAGCCGGGCGAGGTGTGTGGCCCGCTCGGCGCGGGACAGCTCCGCCCAGGCCGGCTGCGCCGCGCGCGCCGCTTCCACCGCGGGCGTCACCGAGGTCGTGACCGGCACGGAGGCGATGACGGATTCGGTCGCAGGGTTGTAGACGTCGATCACGGTGACCCCTTACCCCGAATGCGCTGGAACCCGGCGATCGGGCGCAGGCAGTACGTGAGTTCCTAAGATCGTAGCCATGGTCCGTCCCAGAACGCCGCTGCTCACCCGTGATCGGATCGTCGAGGCCGCCACGGCCATCGTCGACGCCGAGGGGCTCGACGCGCTCTCCACCCGGCGGCTGGCCAGCGACCTCGGCGTACGGGCACCGTCGCTGTACAACCACTTCTCGACGAAGGAGGAGATCGTCGACGCGATCGGCGACGCGATCGTGGCCGGTGTCGACCTGTCGATGCTCGGCCGCGACCCGTGGCCGGCCGCGCTGAAGTCGTGGGCCAGGGCGTACCGCGCGGCGTTCCGCGCCCACCCGAACGTGGTGCCGTTCCTGGCGCGTGGCCCGGCCCGCCGCCCGGCGTCGCTCCGCCTGGCCGACGCGGTGTACGGCGCCCTGGTCGCCGCCGGCTGGCCCCCCGTGCTGGCGACCGGGATCGGCGCGACGATGCGATATTTTGTGGCGGGTTCGGCGCTGGGATCGTTCGCGCTGGGGTTCGTCGACGACCCGTCGCTCTACGCCACCGACTACCCGCACCTGCGCGACGCCCACCGCCTCGCGGAACGCCACGCCCAGGTGGACGACAGCGCGTTCGAGCTGGGCCTGGAAGCGTTGGTCGACGGCCTGGAGCGCAGGTTCGCCGCCCTCTGAGCGCCGTCGTGAGCTCGGTCAGGCCGCCGCCTCGGCCGGCATGACCAGCAGGAGCTGACCGCCGGGGCGGGTGCTCATGCGGACCGGCATGCGCATCATCCGGCCGGCGCGGATCAGCACCGTCGCCGTGTCCAGATCTGCCACGCGCAGGCCGGGGGAGCTGTTGCGGGCCGGGCCCGACACCAGCAGGACGCCGCGCCAGGCGGCCTCGGCCAGCAGCCGGGCGTGCCGCACCTGGCGGGTCGAGCGTGGGGCGCCCGGCGTGCCGCACAACTCGGTGTAACCACCCTGCCAGGCGCGATCCAGGAAGCCGGCGGTGGCGGGGTCGGTGAAGACGCGGGAGATCTCGTACCGGTGGCGGTTGCCCGCCGTGAAACGGTGCACGCTCGCCGAGCGGCCAGCCGCTCGGAGCAGCTCGACCAGCCGGTCCGCGGCGGCGGCCCGGTTGAACTCGGCGAGCACCCCCGACAAAGGGTTTGCGGACCGTGCCCGGGCGCCCCCCAGCGCCCGGGCACGGCCTCCACCGCACACCCCGGTACATCGCACCAGCACGGCTGCCTCGAACGCGGCGACGGTCGAGGCTCGATAGCGGTCGCCGGTTGACACGATGTCCACCCTGACACCGTGGCAACTGCCGGGCCGGGGACGGAACCGCCGCCACCGTTCCTTGAGGAAGTCTTGAAAGACCACCCGGGGCCGGGGCAAGGCCGCGAAGCTCAGCCGTGCGGTCGTCTGCACGCTACGGGACGGCGCCACCGCAGCCGAGGACGCCTTCACCGCCGTGGCGACGGCGGCCGGCGGGTTCGTGCGCCCGCCCCACCCAGGTGCCCGCCCGCCCCACCCAGGTGCCCGCGGGCCATCCGTCCGGTGGACCGGATCCCGCCGGCGGCGGCCGGCAAGCTCAACCGCAAGGCGCCGGGCGCCTCGTCGGAGACGCAATTGTGATGCGGGTAAACCGTCCAAACGGCGACCATAGTGACACAACACGTGCATGATCAACGCGGCCGGAGGCCGGCGACCTCTACCATGAGCGGCACGATGCGAGTGCTGCTGGTGGAAGACGACGCGCGGGTGGCGGCCGCTCTGGCCACCGCTCTGCGCCGGCGCGGCCACGAGATCGTGCACTGCATGACCGCGGCGGGTGCGCTCGACACCTTCGCCGCGGAACCGTTCGACCTGGTGCTGCTCGACCTCAACCTGCCCGACGGCGACGGCATCGACGTGTGCCGCACCCTGCGCCGCAAGGACGAGAGCGTCGCCATCATCGCCGTCACCGCCCGCGCCGAGGAGCGCGACCGGGTCGCCGGCCTGCAGACCGGCGCCGACGACTACGTCGTCAAGCCCTACTCGATGGCCGAGCTCAACGCTCGGATCGAGGCGGTCCTGCGCCGCGCCGCCCGGGCCGCGCCCGCGCCGGCCGAGGTGCTCGCCGCCGGTCCGGTCAGCATCGACGTGGCGGCCCGCCGGGTGCGGATCAACGGCCGCGAGGCCGCCCTGACCCGCAAGGAGTTCGAGATCCTCGCCGTGCTGGCCCGCACGCCCAACGTCGTCGTCTCGTACGACCGGCTGATCCTCGCCGTCTGGCAGACGAGCTTTGTCGGGCGGCACACGCTCGACGTCCACGTCGGCTCGCTGCGCGCCAAGCTCGACGTGCCCGGGCTCGTCCAGACCGTCCGTGGCGTCGGCTATCGGCTGGCACCGTGAGGGTCCGGCTCGTCGGGACGTATCTCGTGCTGCTACTGCTGGTGCTGGCGGCACTCGAGGTACCGCTGGCGATGACCCTGGCCGCCCGGGACACCCAACGGCTCGTCGCGGACCGGCTCGCCGACGCCACCCGCTTCGCCACGCTCGCCGAACCGGCGCTGCGCGCGAACGACACCAAGGAGATGACCGACGAGCTGATCCGCTACGACGAGCTGTACGGCATCGCCGCCGTCGTCGTCGACCAGGACGCGCACCAGGTCGTCAGCTCCCGGGCCGACCTGAAGCTCCTCGCCGGTGCCGACGTGCAGCGGCAGGTCCACCGCGCCCTGGAGGGGCGGGAGGGCAGCGACGACGGCACCGTCTGGCCGTGGCGGACGGAGCCGTTCGTGGTCGCCGCGCCGGTCGGCCGCGGCGGCGAGGTCATCGGCGCGGTCGTGACGATCTCGCCGACCCGGCACCGGGCCAACGCCGTCGGGACCGCCTGGAGCGTGCTCGCCGGCGGCGGGCTGGTCGTGCTGTTCGCCGGGATCGTCGCCGCCTATTCGCTGGCCCGCTGGACCCTGCGGCCCGTCGCCGAGCTCGACGCCGCCGCGCACGAGCTGGGCGCCGGCGACTACGCCGCCCGGGTGCCGGCCGCCGACGGCCCGCCGGAACTGCGCCGCCTCGGCACCGCGTTCAACGAGATGGCGGCGACCGTCGCCGACTCCCTCGAGCGTCAGCGCGCGTTCGTCTCCAACGCCAGCCACCAGTTGCGCAACCCGCTCACCGCGCTGCGGCTGCGCGTCGAGGACCTCGGCGCCGACCTCACCGACCCGGACGCCGTCGAGGGGCACAAGCTCGCCCTCGAAGAGGCCGAGCGGCTCGGCGAGGTCCTCGACAGCCTGCTCGCGCTCGCCCGCGCCGAGCGGGGCCGCTTCGAGCTGGCGGACATCGACGCGGGGGAGGTGGCCTGGGCCCGTGTCGTCGCCTGGCAGCCCGTCGCCACGAAACGACAGATCACCCTGCGGTACGTCCGGCCGCCGCGCCCGCTGCGCGTGCGTGCCGTGACGACGGCGCTCGACCAGGCCCTCGACGCCCTCATCGACAACGCCGTCAAGTTCTCCGGGCCGGGTGCGACCGTCACCGTCCGCCCCACCGCCGACGGCGGCGGCGTGGCCGTGCACGTCATGGACAACGGGCCCGGCCTGACCGAGCAGCAGCGGGAGCTGGCGACGGTACGGTTCTGGCGGGCACCCGACGCGCAGAACGTCGACGGCAGCGGCCTCGGCCTGCCGATCGTCGCCGTCCTCGTCGACGCGTCGGGCGGCCGGCTCGACCTGTTGCCGAACGACCCGACCGGCCTGCACGCACGACTCTGGTTCCCCGGCCCGCCCTAGGCTCAGGCCTTCTGGTCGCGGTAGTAGCGGACGGCGCCCGGATGCAGGACCAGCGGCGGGGTGCTGATCGCGGAGCGGACGTTGAGCCGGGCCGCCGCCTGGTGCGCCTTCGCCAGCTCGTCACGCCCCTCGAACAGTAGCCGGGTCAGGCCGAACGCGAGCGGCTCGGGCATCGACACCCGCACGACGAGATAGTTGGCGATGCCGATGGCGACCGTGGCGCTGATCCCCGGGTACGTCGACGCCGGCACCACCCGCTCCGCGTAGTACCGGCCGTGGACCTCGCGCATCTCCAGCACCGTCTGCTGCAGGTCCAGCAGCCGGATCGGGAACTCCCGGGCCAGGTCGCCGATCGAGGTCACCGGCAGGCCGCCGGAGAAGAAGAACGCGTCGATCTGGCCCCGTTTCAGCGCCGCCGCCGAGTCGTCCAGGCCTAGCTGCCGCCGGTCCACCGGCACGCCGGCGACGCCGAGGATCCGGTCGGCGGTGACGGCGGTGCCGGATCCGGGCGCGCCGACGGACACCGGGCGGTCGCGCAACTCGGCGACGGACTTCACCGGACCGCCGGCGGCCACGACGACGTGGATGTAGTCGTCGTACACGCGGGCGAGCGCGGCGAGCTGGCCGGGGCTGGTCTTGTCGCCGGCGCCGGCGACGTCGGACTGCGTGAAGCCGAGCTCGGCCTGGCCGGTGATGACGAAGTGGACGTTCTCCTCGGACGCGGCGGTCTGCAGGACGGAGGCGTGGACCTCCGGCAGGTACGTCGTGGTGAGGTTCGCGATCGCCGTGCCGTACTTGTAGTAGACCGCGCCGGAGCTGCCGGTCGCGATCCGCAACGTCCCGGAGGCCTCAGCCCCGTCCGGCTCACACGCACTGAGCAGGGCTGTCGACAGCGCGCCGACAAGCAGCGTCCGTCTCTTCACGCCGCCACCTCCGCTTCGCTACAGCCGCGTTCGCAGCGTGCCGATCGTGGTCCGGGTGTCCTGACGGTGGAGCGTGGTCATGCCCAGCGCCCGGGCCGGCTTCAGCCCCTCCCGCGCGCGGAAGGCGTCGAACGACACGAACACGTCGGTGGTGAGCACACCGCCGTAGTCGACCAGAAGGCCCTTGGGCGTCGCCATGGCCTAAGGTTGCCGGGTTTCCGCCACGAGCGCCAGGACGGCCTCCCGGTGGGACGGCGCCCGGCGCTGCCGGGTCGCCGACGTGCCACGACCACGCAGGTCGGCGAGCAGGTCGACGGCCGTCTCCCACTCGCCGCGGGCCTCCAGGGCCGGCCGCACGTGGTTGAGGAACGCGTCGATACGCACCCCGGCGGGCACGGCGGTGCGGGTCGACGGGTCGACGAGGTGGCCGCTCAGGCCGGAGCGAGCCGCCCGCCAGGTCGCCGCGCGCAGCAGCACCTGCGGTGCCTCGGGCAGCGGACGTCCGGCGTCGTCCTCCTCGGCCGCCACCGTGACCAGCGCCCGGGACAGGGCGGCGAGCAGCACCACGTCGTCGATCCGCGGGCACGAGTCGGCGACGCGGACCTCGACGGTGGGGTAGCGGGCCGACGGCCGAGCGTCGAAGTACACCATGCCGGCATCGCTGATCACGCCGCTCTCGACCAGCGTTTCGACGACCTTCTCGTATTCGGCGGCCGACGCCAGGTCGGGCGGCGGGCCGACGGTCGGCCAGCGACTGGTGACGACCGTGCGGTACGAGGCGTAGCCGGTGTCCTGGCCGGCGAAGTACGGCGAACTGACGCTCAGCGCCAGCAGCACCGGCAGCCATTCCCGGATCCGCCGCGTGAGGCGCACCGCCTGGTCCCGGTCGGGCACGCCGACCTGGACCTGGCACGCGGCGACCTGCTGCTCGTCGACGAGCTGCCGATACTCCTGCGCCATCCGCTCGTAGCGCTCGTCCGGGTAGACGCGGCTCGGCCCGCTGCCCGAGCCCGGCACGGTCCCCGCCGCGACGGGCGCCAGCCCCAGCCGGTCGCACGCCTCGGTCAGGGAACGGCGCTTCTCGACGATGTCGGCCCGCAGCGCCGACAGGTCGGTCTGCACGGCGGTCGCGGTCTCGACCATCGACCGGTGCAGCTCCGGCTCGGCGTCGGCGCCGCGCAGCACCCGCCGCGCGGCGGCTTCGAGCTCGCCGCTCTCGGCGTTGACGACGTGGAACTCCTCCTCCACGCCGATCGTGTCGCCGACGCTCTCCATCGGCTGTGCGCCGACGGCCGCGTTGCCGCGGGCACCCGTGCGCCCCGATGTCCTCTCTTGCATGACGTTCACCCTATGTCGCGGCTGATCATCCCGCCCGTCAAGCCCCCATCGCGTTGATCTTGCAGTTGTGGTGCCTCGACACTCCCGAAGTGTCCGGGTTTGTCGCAACCACAACTGCAAGATCAACGCGTGAAGGGGCGGGGTCAGAAGACGGGGACGGTCTCGCGGACGAGCTTCCAGTTGGGGACGTAGAAGTCGGCCGGGTTGATCTGGCCCTTGGCCTGGGCCCAGTCGATCAGGAGCTGCCGGATCTCCTGCTGGGCGTTGTAGACCTGGGGCTTCACGATGCCGGGGAAGTTGCCGCCGCCCGAGCGGCGGTAGTTGTTCACCGCGACCACGAACTGCTCGGTGTCGGACACCGGGGTGCCGGTGCCGGGGTGGACCAGGCGCGTGATGCGCTGGCCGATCGGGCGGCTGATGTCGATGTCGTACTCGACGCCCGAGATGGTGTCGTAGTTGTAGTCCGGCACGGACGAGTCGTTGATCTTCGCCGGGTCGACCGGGGCGTCCGGGGCGAGCGTCACGAAGTACTTCGCCGAGTACTCCAGGTATGCGCGCACCTCGGCGCCGGTGAGCACCACCGCTTCCAGGGTGTTGTCGTAGATGTACAGCCCGGCGACGTCCTTGATCTTGACCTGGCCGGCCGGGAACACCGCGGTGCGGGAGAACGGCGCGGCGATCGAGAGGATCGGCAGCGCCGTGCCGACGGCCGCGGCCACGGTGTCGGTCTGGACCTTGTTGATGTAGTCCAGGATCGGCGTGTCCTTGTACCGCGACTCGGCCGCCGACAGCGTCTCCGTCGACGTGGCGACCACCTGGTTGACGTACGCCACCGTCTTGTTGTGCTGCGCCCGTACCGCCGCCACCACCTGCGGGTCGGCCTCGACCGTGTTGGTGTTCAGCGTGGTGGCCTGCTTCGCCGTGATCGTCCAGCGGCCCCGGTCGCGGGACAGCGTGAAGTCCATGCGGGTCAGCCGCTGGCCCCACTTCGACGGCTCCGACAGCAGCACCTGCGCGCCGGTCTCGGTGTTGGTCACGAAGCGCTGCGGCACGTCGTTGTGCGCGTGGCCGAAGAGGATCGCGTCGATGCCGGGCACCTTTTCGGCGATCAGCGCCGACGGGTTCTCGTTCGGCAGTTCCGGGCCGTAGCTGGACTTGCCGTTGTCGCCGCCGTGCGCGGAGATCAGCACGATGTCGGCGCCCCGGCGGCGCATCTCCGGCACGTACTTCGCCGCTGTCCCGACCATGTCGTCGAAGCGCAGCTTGCCCTCGACGTTGGCCTTGTCCCAGATGGCCACGCCGGGGTTGGTGAGGCCGAGGATGCCGACCCGGAGCGTCGGGGCGCCGTTGCCGAGGTCGACCTTCTTGATGACGTACGGCGCGAAGGCCGGCCGCCCGGTCTTGACGTTGACGGCGTTGGCCGCGAGGGCCGGGAAGCCGAGCTGGCGGATCCAGAGACCGAGCAGCGGCAGCCCGTAGTTGAACTCGTGGTTGCCGAGCGTCACCGCGTCGTACTCGATGACGTTCATCGCCCGCGCCATCGGGTGCTTCTCGCCCGTGGTGGTGATCGGCTCCTGCTTGGCGTAGTACGTCGCCAGCGGCGTGCCCTGGATCGTGTCGCCCGCGTCGAGGACCAGCGTGGCCTTGCCGCACCGATCCGCGCGGATCCGGTTGACCAGCGTCGCGACCTTGGCGAGGCCGACGTCGTTGTGGGCGCTGTCGTCGTACTCGGTGTCCTTGTAATAGTCCCAGTTGTAGACGTTGCCGTGGGTGTCGGACGTGCCGAGCAGCGTCAGGTCCCACGTCTTCGGCGTCCCGGGGCGGTGTGTCTCGGCGGCCGACGCCGCGGCCGGGGCCACGAGCGGTGCTGCGGCCGCTGCCGCGGCGACGGTGAGAACCCGTCGCCGGGTGGTGCCGGAGGGGTTGGTCATGGTGTGCCTTCCGTGAAGGTCGGGGCGTCTCGTGGGGCGCCGCCACGCACCATAACGGGCCGTCGATGCGGGAGCGATCGGCCCGGACCCGCGTTCCCACCCGCGTGGTCCACATGTCACCGCGGGTTCATCAGCCCGTCCAGCCGAGCACCGCCTCGCCGAACGAGAGCACACCGAACCAGATCGCGGCGTCGAGGACCGGGACCATGAGCGTCCACAGCGGCCGTACACCGCGCACGAGTCGCAGCGCGAACACCGTCATTCCCGCCCAGATCACCAGCAGCAGGACAACCGCCCAGCCCGGGGCGAGCAGCCCGGACGCGGCGTACCACACGACGGTTGCCAGGTGCGCGGCGAAGCCGACCCAGCCGAGAGCCTTCTGCACGCGCCCATGGTATGAGCCAATCGGTAGGTTGGCGCCTGTCGACGTGAGCATCGTCCAGTCCTGACTCAATGACGGGGGCCGGTCTGCCGCGCACCGGCCCCCAGCAGGGCGCGGACGCCGCCGAGGTACATGGCGCGATCGATGCGCCCGAGCAGCACCTTTTGCAGGATGTACCCCTGGAGCAGCCCGAAGATCGTCGCGCCGATCGCCGACGGATCCGCGTCGCGGGGGAGCTGGCCGTCGGCCTGGGCGCGCGCCGCCAGGGCGGTCGCGCTGTCCCGCAACCGCGAGTAGATGCCCCCCACCAGCTCGCCGAACTCGGGATCGTGCACCGCCTCGCCCCACACCTGGACCGCGATGCGTACGGGCCCGTCGTCGATGAGGTTCTCGTCGATCTGCCGCAGGACCTCGTCGAGCACCTCGTCCAGCGGCGGCATGGGCTCCTGGCGCATCAGGTGGTCGACCGTGCCGAGGATGGTGCCGATCTTCTCCCCGGCGAGTGCCTTGATCAGCTCGGCCTTGCTGCTGAAATATCGGTAGAAGGCGCCGACGGAGAGCCCGGCCTCCTTGATGACATCCTGCATCGAGGTCTGATGGAATCCGTTGCGCACGAAGCAGCGCGTCGCCGCCTCGATGATCTGTTCACGGCGGGCGGCGAGGTGGGCTTCGGAAACGCGCGGCACCCTCCCATTGTAGAGCGAACGCTCGCTCACTGATCGGCGATCGTCGACCCGCGCCGCGGCTGGAACGACCTGGACGCCGGACGGCCGGGCGCCGCGCTCGGCCTGACCCTGGTTTCATGATCATCGAAAGTGCCTGGCTGCCCCGGCGCAAGGCCGCGAAGCTCGGCCCAACAGTTCCATGGCCAATCCGGGCAAGACCATCAATTCGGGCGCGGGCCTCGGAGGTGTCGCCGCCGAGGCCCGCCGGCCGGCACGCGTTCCGGCGCCGTGGCGCCCGGACTCCAGATCATGGGAAAGATCTGGCTGCCCCGATAGCCACATCTTTCCCATGATGGAGTCGCCCGGCCCGGCCCGCCTTGACCCGGCCGCGCGGGTCAGCAGCGGGAGTTCGGCCTCACGAGCATGAGACTGGTCGCCCGGCTCCGTGCACTTCGGGCGGCGCCTGGCCATGATTGCGGCGAGGTCGCGATCACCAGCACTGCGGTCGGCTGGGGCGGCCACCGTGCTGGTGATCACGGAGCCTTGGGGGAGCCGGGGCGGAGCCGGCCGGCTTCGATCCGACGCGCCTACACCCGGGTGGCGTTGAAGATCATCGTGGTCATCACCACGCCGGCCGTGGCGGCGTTCGACAGGACCAGACGGGGACTCAACGCCGTGATCGGGGCGTTCTTGTCCACCGTCGCGGCCTTGCGGCCGCCCGTCGAGAACGCCGTCAGCTCCACGCCGCCGTCGGCCGTCGGCTTGCAGGTCACCTGCAGCGGAGTCGACGCGGTCGTGGGCGGGCCGGCGTTCTTCGGCTTCGCCGACGCGCCGAGTTTGACGTGCTGGTCGCCGGCGTGCTTGTAGATCTCGATGATGCCGTCGGCGGCCACCTCGAAGCTGTACCCGTTGGCCAGGTTCGCCCCGTCGAAGCAGCCGGCGCCGATCTTCGCGCCGCCGGCCGCCTTGCCGACCGCGGCGAACTCCAGGTCCATCGCGAAGCCACCACCCGGCACGCTGAGCTTCTGCTCCGGGCCGGGCGCGACGCACCGCGCATTGGGCTGCTCGGCGGTCACCCGCAGCGCGTCCGGCACCTCGATCTTGCAGCCGGCGGCGGCGCCCCACGACACCTTCTGCTGCAGCGCGGCCACGGTCTTCGTGCCCTTCAGCGGCCACGGGCCGACCGAGCCCAGCCAGCACGCGATCACCGGCCTGGGCCGCCAGCCGTCGCCGTCCAGGCCGGCGGGCAGCAGCGGCTGCTCCAGCGGCAGGAAGGACTGCCCGAACGGTACGCCCAGATAGTCGCCGTAGGACTGCTCGCACATGGCCCGCGAGGCGATCTCGACCGCCGCCTTGCCGGGGTCGACGCTGAAGGGCAGGTGCCCGACGAACGTGACCTCGCCGACGTGCGCACCGTTGCACGGCGCCACGTACCGTAGCTGCGACGACCCGCCGATCCAGTCGAAGCACTCGCCGGTCCTGAGCTCGAACTGGTCACCGACGAAGCTCGCCGCCGCCGACTCGGCGGGCCGGACCAGGGCCTTGGCGATCCGGTCCCCGTCGGCGTTGTCCGCGACCGTCAGCCCCTTGTCGAACAGCGCGACCAGCGAGGGGGACAGGCCGTCGACGGTGAGCGACGTGTCGTGGACCGCCTGCCGGTGGTCCGGCGACAGGCCGGCGACCACGACGACGCGACCGTTCTCGGTGCGCAGGTAGTACTCGAAGCCCAGCCAGTGGCTCGCGCCCACCCCGCCGAGCGGCACGGCGAGCGCCACGGCGAGGACCGCGTAGCCGGTGACCGTGCCCCAGGCCCGCCCCACCGACGCGGCGGCCACCGCGGCGGCCCCGGCCAGCACGCCGCCGAGCAGGGCGATCGCGCCGCCGGAGGCGAGCGCCAGGCGCAGCGGCTCGGCGAGCAGGAAGCCGACGATGCCGCCGGCGCGTGAGGTGCCGCCGTCGAGCAGGTCGGGGTTGCCGCGCACCAGGTGCAGCAGGCCCAGCGCGGCCAGCACGATGCCGGCCGGCCGGGTCAGGACCCGCTCGCGCACGAACGCCAGCGTGGCGACGGCCAGCGTGCGCAGTTCCTCGCCGGTCCACAGCCGGCGGTCCACCAGCGGCACGAGCGGGAGCCGCCACGGCCACGGCGCGTGGCGCGGCCGCGGCAGTGGCCAGACCAGCAGCAACGGCAGGACCGGCAGGGCGAAGGCGCCGTAGCCGGAGAAGAACTGCGCGACGGTACGCACGACGCCGCCGACCGGCACCCGCGGCACCCACAGCAGTGCCGCCAGCGCCAGCGCGGACAGGACGGTGACCGCGAGCCGGACCCACGACGGGCGCGGCGGCCTGGGACGCGGCGGCGGCCCGGCCGGCGGCGGATCCTCGGCGCGCGGGGGAGCCGTCGCCACCGCGCCCTCACCGCCCCACAGGTCGTCCGTCGTCGGCACCCGGCGGGTGCGACCGGTGAAGACGCCCGTGCCGGTGTGCTCGCCGGTGTGCTCCGAGTCGGCGCGGCGCAGCGTGGCCGGCGTACCGCGGCGGGGACGGCGGTGCGCGCCGGACTCGGCCGCGGTCGCGCCCCGCCAGTCGGTGCGGGCGGCGCGGACCTGGTCGGCGGCGGCGACGCCGAGCAGCGCGGCGGCCACCAGGGTCAGCGCGATCCGCCAGACCGGCGGCGCCGGCGCGAAACCGAGCAGTGCGCAGATGCCCAGCATGCCCGCAGTGGCGAGCGTCAGCAGGCCGACCGCGGGAAGCGCGGCGCGGAAGCGGCGACCGACCTCGGACACGGCTGCGAGCATGGCACCCGCCGAATCCCATCGCAACCGACCTAAGTCTGGCTTAAAACTCGCTGCTCACATCTCGGTGTGGCCGGCCGCGCACGCGTCGATGACCGGCTTGAACGCGGCCACCTCGGTATCGGTGATCTTCAGCTCGGTGTACAGTGGCTCGCCGCCGTCGAGGCTGACGAAGGCGGGGAAGACGTACGGCTTCTTGATCTCGGCGAGGGCGTGCGGGGTGCACCGCTCGCCGTCGACGACGATCGGGATGCGCACCTCGTCCTCGCCGGGGCGCAGCACACCGTACGGCTTCGGGGTCTTCTCCCGCAGCGGGATCGGCAGGACCTCCAGCAGGATGCTGCCGGTGAACTCCTGGAGCGTGATCGTGCCCGGGAACCCGACCCGCCGGACGACGACGGTGCCGTTGACCCAGCCGCTGGGCAGCGGGGTCCACGGGCCGAACGTGAACGTGGCCTGCCGGTCGAGGAACGCCTGCTGGCAGTCGATCGCGAGGAGCTTGTCGAGCATCGGGTCGGGGTCGGGCAGCGGCAGGCGGACGTCGTGGACGGCGCCGTCCTCCGTGCGCACCTTGAACGCGACGTGCGACGCGGCGCTGCGCGGCTTGAGCTCGTCGCCGGCGCAGATGCCGGTGCCGTAGGAGACCGGCACGTCGACCCGCAGCCCGCCGACCGGCAGCGGGGCGTCGACCCGCACCGGACCCACGCCCTTGAAGGACGGGGCCCGCAGCTCGACCTGCACGACGGTGATCTTCGCCGGGCCGTCGTTGTTCATCGAGACCTGCACGGTGTGCCGGACCTCGTCGACCCGGCCCTGGGTGAGCGCGACGCGCATCACCACGGGTCGCGCCGGTGGCGCCTGCGGCCGGGGTGCGTTGCCGGAGAGCGCGGCGCCGCCGAGCGCTACCAGGACCACCAGTGCGAGGAGCAACACCCGCTTCATGACCGTCTATGTTGGCACGATCCAGTGCAGGAGCGCACGGGCCGTGTCGAGCACGAGGTCCCGGTCGTAGGTCAGCGCGTAGGTGAAGCGCCGGTCGCCGTCGTCGCCGGTGTCGGCGAGGTCGCGGGCGACGAGCGCGCCGGCGAAGTGCGGCCCGACGACCACGACGTTCCACTCGCCGCGCAGCGGGTCGTCGCCGCCGAGCGCGGTACCGCGCACGCCCGGTGCCGGCTCGGCGGGCAGTTCGGTGGCGAGCGCGGCGACGAGGGCGGCGGTCCCGGCGGCCGAGGCGTAGCGGCGGGCGGTCGCCGGGGTGAAGAACCGCCCCTCCTGGAAGCTCGCCAGCAGTATCGGCGGCTCCGCCGGGTCCATGGCCATGGCCTCCAGGTAGCGGCTGAGGGGCAGCAGCATGCGTTTCGTCGCCTCGGCCGTCGGCTTGCGGGCGGCGACGATCTCGTACGGGGTGCGCCCGCCGGTGGTCGCCGGCGGTACCACGAACGGGACGCTCAGCGTGGACCGCCGGTCCGCCACGTCCGGCGGCAGCGGGCCGGGCCGGCCGAACAGCCAGCCCTGGCCGAGGGTGGCGCCCAGGCCGAGCGCCGCGGCGAGGTGCTCCTCGGTCTCGATGCCCTCGGCCAGCACGGCGGCGCCCGAACGTTCGGCGTAGGCCACGATCGCGTTGACGACCCGGGCCGCGGGGTCGACGTCCGGCCGCCGGGTCAGGTGCCTGTCGACCTTCACCACGTCGGGGTGGACGAACGGCAGGAGCGCCGGCGAGGCGGGCTCGGCGCCGACGTCGTCGAGGGCGATGCCCCACCCGGCGGCGCGGCCCGCCTCAGCGGCGGTGAGCAGCGCCGACGGGTCGTGCCCGATGGCCCGCACCGTCATCTCGGCGACGACCCGCAGGCGGAGCTGCGCGTCGAGGATGGTCGGCGCCAGATCCGGCGGGCAGGGCACGTCGAGCGCCTGCGGCTCCGTGTTGACGAAGAGCGTGAGGCCGTAGGGGAGACCGGCGTCCATCGCGGCGCGGTACGCGGTCGCGCGGCAGATCCAGTCGAGCTCGGCGCGGCGGCCCCGCTCCGCGGCGGCGTCGAACAGCTCCAGCGGCGACTCCCACGGCGTGCCGGCCGGGCCCCGGGTGAGGGCCTCGTATCCGACGACCTCATGGCGTTTGCGCCACCACGAGTCGAGCCGGACGATGGGTTGGAAGACCGTGGTGACCGCGCGGGCGTCGAGCACGTCGTCGACGCTGCGTATGACGGTGGTACCGGCCTCCATGTCCATGTTTTCGTCCTGCGGAGCGGCGTCATGAGGGTTTCACCGCTGCCGGGCTTCCTCGGGTAGGTTGTGGCGCGATGCGACGTGTACTCGTACTGGCGCTGCTCGCCGCCGTGACGGCGCTACCGGCACTGACGGCCTGTTCGTCCGGCTCCCCCGGTGCGGAGACCTCCCCGAGCGGCTCCTTGTCGACCCGCACCGCCGGCTGCGCCGCCACGCCGTCGCCCGACTCGGTCGACCCGGTGGACGTGACCGCGCAGGTCGGGCAGCAGGGCGAGGCCGCCTTCGCCGCCGTCTTCGCCGGTGCCCGCGTCGGTGACGAGGGTGTCGACGTCTACCGCAAGCCGTCCGCCGAGTTCGACGCGTGGGTCCTCGAGACGTTCCGCGACGCCTGTGTGCTGTTGCACGACGCCAGGTTCTCCGCCGGCGACCTCGCCAGGCGGTACGACGAGGTCGGCGACGACCACGCCTACTGGTCGTCGCGGGGCGTCGAGGTCAACAGCGTGAGCTCCGACTTCGTGCGCGGCGTGGTCGTCGTCGGCACGGCGGACGTCGACAAGGCCACTCCGCTCTTCAAGGCCCGGTATGCCGACGGCGTGCCGGTGGAACTCGTGAAAGAGGCACCCGCGTAAGTGGCCGGCGGTTGGCGGGACATCGTCGACGGGATCGCGGAGGACGTCGATCTCGGCGCCGCGCGGCTCCTGCGTGACCCACGGCGGAAGGGCGGCTGGACGCTCCTGGTCGAGGAGGTCCAGCAGTCGTACGTCGACGTCCGCGACCCGACGTACCTCAGCTTCGAGTACACCCGCCGGCTCGCCTCGATCGTGGACACCGCGGCGCCGGCCGGGCGGCCCCTGCGGGTGCTGCACCTCGGCGGCGGCGCGTTCACGATGCCGCGGTACGTCGAGGCGACCCGGCCCGGCTCCGCTCAGGTGGTGGTGGAGCGGGACCGGCGGCTGGCCGGGTTCGTGCAGCGGGTCCTGCCGCTCGGCTTCGAGCTGGAGATCGTCTTCGACGACGCTCGATCCGCCGTCGCGGGATGGCGGGCGGAGGACTTCGACCTGGTCATCGGCGACGTGTACGTGGCGGCGCAGATGCCGGAGAGCGTCAGCGACGTGACGTTCGCCGTGTCGGTGGCGCGGGTCCTGCGGCCCGAGGGCATCTACGCGGTCAACGTCGCCGACCTGGCGCCGCTCGCGTTCTCCCGCGGTCAGGCCGCGACGTTGCGGACGGCCTTCGACGACGTCTGCCTGGTGGTGCGCCCGGAGCTGCTGCGCGGCCGCCGATTCGGCAATGTGGTGTTCGCCGCGGCACTGCGGGCCGGGCGGCTCCCGGTGGCACGGCTGGCCGCCATGGCCGGTCGGGACAGGCAGCCGGCGCAGGTCGTCAGCGGTGCCGGCCTCGACCTCCTCACGGAGGGCACGGCCCCGGTCGTTCTCGACTGAGGCTTCGTACGCTTGGAGTAGCGCCGCATCCGCCGTGCGGTCGCAGGTTTCCGCAGGGACCGCCGCGTGACTGACGTCTCCAGGACACCGGCCGGCGGGATCGAGCCCGCCCGGTCTGTCCGGATTGCCCGCCGACGGTGGCGCGGGCCGGGTTGTTGTGCGTGCCCCGGGTGGGATTCGAACCCACACTGTCGGAGGTTTGAGCTCCGTTCCTCTGCCGATTGGGATACCGGGACGAGTACGCCGCACCAGGGTACCCACTACTCTGATCGCGACGGTAATCGCCGTCGTGTCGTGTCGTGTCGGATTTGATCGGGAGTGGCTAGTGGCCGAGGCACAGAGCCGTCGGGTGCTCATCGCGGAAGACGAGGCCCTCATCCGCCTCGATCTCCGGGAGATGCTCGTCGAGGAAGGCTACGACGTCGTCGGTGAGGCCGGCGACGGCGAGACCGCCGTGCGTCTCGCCGAGGAGCTCAAGCCCGATCTGGTCATTCTGGACATCAAGATGCCGATCATGGACGGGCTGGCCGCGGCCGAGAAGATCGCCGGCGGCCGGATCGCGCCGGTCGTCATCCTCACCGCCTTCAGCCAGCGTGACCTCGTCGAGCGGGCGCGTGCCGCGGGGGCGATGGCCTATCTGGTCAAGCCGTTCCAGAAGAGCGACCTGGTGCCGGCGGTCGAGATCGCCGTGTCGCGGTTCGCCGAGTTGTCGATGCTCGAGGCCGAGGTCGCCACGCTCACCGATCGACTGGAGACCCGCAAGGTCGTCGAGCGGGCCAAAGGCCAGCTCATGGCGACCTATGGCATGAACGAGCCGCAGGCGTTCAAATGGATTCAACGGACCGCCATGGATCACCGCATGACGATGCGGGAAGTGGCCGACCGGATCATCGCGGAAACCGCCGGTGGTAACAGTTCCGTTACCCAGGAGTCGTGACCTTTTACCAGCGCACGGCGTGTTTCGGCAGGTGCCCCTGAGCATCGAATAACGGCTTGGTAACGGCCCGCAATTGCCTTGCGACGCGGGCTATGATCCGCCAGTCCCGCGGGTCGGGACGGCCCCCCAATACCCGTTGATTCGAGGAGCACCATTGCGTAGAGCCGTGATCATGCTCACGGCCTTCCTGGCCTGCGTGATGCTCTCCTTCGGCGTTGGCGCCACAAGCGCCTGGGCCGAGGGTGAAGCGCTGCAGGGAACGTTGACCAGCAACGGCGCTCCGGTCGCCGGTGTCAAGATCAAAGCGTTCACCCAGGACGGCGCGCCCGTCGGCGAAGCCACATCCGACGAGCAGGGCAAATGGAGCATCCCGGTGCCTGGCGCCGGGAGTTACAAGATCGACCTCGACCAGTCAACGCTGCCGTCCGGCGTCACGGTGACGAACGGCCGGCCGAGCCTCACGCCGTCGGTGGCCGACGGCCAGGCTCGAAACGTGCTGTTTCCGCTCGGCGGGGGATCGGGTGGGGCGGCCACGGGCGACCAGAACCAGCCGGCGCCGTCCGCGCCGTCGGAATGGGACCGGATCGCCAACCTGTTCTACTCGGGCATCCACTTCTCGCTCATCATCGCGCTGGCCGCGCTGGGCATCTCGCTGATCTTCGGCACGACCGGCCTGACCAACTTCGCGCACGGTGAGCTGGTCACGTTCGGCGCGCTGATCACCTTCCTGTTCAACGTGACCATCGGCCTGCCGTTGGTGCTCTCGGGCCTCGTCGCGGTCGCCGTCGGCGCCGCCATGGGCTATGTGCAGGACAGGGCGTTTTGGGGCTGGCTGCGAAAGCGCCGCACCAACCTGGTCACGATGATGATCATCTCGATCGGCCTGTCGCTCGCCGTGCGGTACCTGTTCCTGTACTTCTTCGGCGGCGACTCGCGTGCCTTCGCCGAGTACAACTCCCAGCCCGGCGAGAAGTACGGCCCCTTCCTCATCGCGCCGAAGAACCTCGTCGCCGACGCGATCGCGATCACGGTGCTGGTGGCCGTGTCGGCGGCGCTGCTGATGACCCGGCTGGGCAAGGCAACCCGCGCGGTCGCCGACAACCCGGCCCTCGCCGCGGCGTCCGGCATCAACGTCGACCGCATCATCCGGCTGGTCTGGACGATCGGCGGCGGCCTGGCCGCACTCAGCGGCGTCCTGCTCGGCGTCTACCAGAATGTCAGCTTCCAGATGGGCTTCCAGATCCTCCTGCTCATCTTCGCCGCCGTGACGCTCGGCGGCTTCGGCACCGCTTGGGGTGCCCTGCTGGGCAGCCTGGTGATCGGTCTGTTCATCCAGTTCTCGACCTACTGGATTCCGTCGGAGTTGAAGAACGTGAGCGCGCTGGCAGCGCTGATCCTGATCCTGCTCTTCCGGCCGCAGGGCATCCTCGGCCGCCGGACCCGGATCGGCTGAGGGGGACACGATGAACTGGGACAGCATCTTCAGCGTGTCGCTCGAAGCGGTCGTCGGGTCCACCACCATTGCATACGCGCTCGCGGCGATCGGTCTCAACGTCCACTTCGGCTACACTGGCCTGCTCAACTTCGGCCAGTCGGCCTTCCTGGGCGTCGGGGCCTACGGCATCGCCGTCACCGTCTCCACGTTCGACCTGCCGCTGTGGCTCGGCGTGGCGATCGGCCTCACCGCGTCGGTCCTGCTCGCGCTGTTGCTGGGCATTCCGACCCTGCGCCTGCGGGCCGACTACCTGGCCATCGTCACGATCGCCGCGGCCGAGATCATCCGGCTGCTCTACCGCGCCACGGACCTGCGGAAGTGGACCGGCGCCTCGGACGGCCTCCAGGGCTTCTCGCAGGACTTCTACGCGCTGAACCCGTTCGACGGCAGCGGCGGCGTCGACCTCGGCCTGGTCACCTTCTCCGAGCGCGAGGTGTGGATCCTTTTCGTCGGCTGGCTGCTCGTCGCGCTGGGCTGCCTCGTCGTCTGGCTGCTCATGAAGAGCCCGTGGGGCCGCGTGCTCAAGGCCATCCGCGAGGACGAGGACGCGGTGCGCAGCCTCGGCAAGAACGTCTTCTCGTACAAGATGCAGGCCCTCGTCCTGGGCGGCGTCATCGGCTGCCTCGGCGGTTTCGTCTTCGCCCTCGACCGGGCGGCGGTGCAGCCGGACACCTACGGCACCGAGTTCACGTTCTTCGCGTACACGATCGTGATCCTCGGTGGCGCGGCCCGGGTCTTCGGTCCGGTCGTCGGTTCGATGATCTTCTGGGTGCTGCTGATCTTCGTCGACTCGACGCTCAGCGAGATGTCGAACAACAAGGTCCTGCCCGACTGGTTCATGAGCACCACCCAGGCCGGTTCGGTCCGGTACATCCTGGTCGGTCTCGGCCTGGTCCTGCTGCTGATCTACCGCCCGCAGGGCATCTTCGGCGACAAGAGGGAGGTCATGCTCGATGTCCGCTGAGACCACCGGGCGCACGGTCCGCGAGCGGGCGGTGGCCGCACTCGCCGACCTGCCCAACGAGCCCGGCGTGCCGAAGCCCGACCCGATCCTCGTCGCCGACAACGTGGTGCGCCGCTTCGGCGGCCTCACCGCCGTCGACGTCAAGCACGTCGAGATCCAGCGCGGCTCGATCACCGCGCTGATCGGCCCCAACGGCGCCGGCAAGACGACCTTCTTCAACCTGCTGACCGGCTTCGACGCGCCCGACGAGGGCACGTGGACGTTCAACGGCAGGTCGCTGTCCGGCGTGCCGGCACACAAGGTGGCCCGGGCGGGCATGGTGCGCACGTTCCAGCTCACCAAGGCGCTGTCGAAGCTCAAGGTCATCGACAACATGCGTCTCGGTGCGACCGGGCAGAAGGGCGAGGGCTTCTGGCGGGCGCTCGTCCCCGGCGTCTGGAGGCAGCAGGAGGCCGAGATCACGGCACGGGCCGAGGACCTGCTCACCCGCTTCAAGCTGATCGCCAAGAAGGACGACTTCGCCGGCAGTCTCTCCGGCGGCCAGCGCAAGCTCCTCGAGATGGCCCGCGCCCTCATGGTCCAGCCCGAGATGGTCATGCTCGACGAGCCGATGGCCGGGGTCAACCCGGCGCTGACGCAGTCGCTGCTCGGCCACGTCAAGCAGTTGCGCGAAGACGGCATGACGGTGCTCTTCGTCGAGCACGACATGGACATGGTCCACGACATCAGTGACTGGATCATCGTCATGGGTCAGGGCGGGGTCATCGCCGAGGGCACTCCCGACAAGGTCATGGCCGACCCGCGGGTCATCGACGCGTACCTCGGCGCGCACCACGACGGCGCGGTCAAGAGCGTCGGCGGCCAGGAGATCGACGCCGGCACGCTGGACGAGGGCGACTCGGTGACGCTGGTACCGGTGGTCGACGAGCTCGACGACGAAGACGGAAAGGACCGCAAGTGACCTCCCTTCCCGAAGAAGAGCTCCCGCCGCCCGCGACCCGCAACGAGGTCGTCGACCGCGGCGAACACCTGGCCAAGGCCGAGGGTGCCGTCCTGCGCGCCGACGACGTCGTCGCCGGCTACCTGCCCGGCATCAACATCCTCAACGGCGCCGACCTCTACGTGCACGACGGCGAGCTGGTCGGCATCATCGGCCCCAACGGCGCCGGCAAGTCCACGCTGCTCAAGGCCATGTTCGGGCTGGTGAACATCCGCACCGGCTCGGTGACCCTGCGCGGGGAGAACATCACCAACCTCAAGGCGCACGCGCTGGTCGAGCGGGGCATCGGCTTCGTGCCGCAGACCAACAACGTGTTCGCGGCGCTGACCATCGAAGAGAACCTGCAGATGGGCACCTTCCTCAGGCCCAAGCGGTTCAAGGAGCGCTTCGAGTTCGTCACCCAGTTGTTCCCGACCCTGGCCGAGCGGCGCAAGCAGCGGGCCGGCCTGATGTCGGGCGGCGAGCGGCAGATGGTGGCCATGGCCCGGGCGCTCATGATGGAGCCGACGGTCCTGCTGCTGGACGAGCCGTCGGCCGGCCTGTCCCCGGCGCTGCAGGACGAGGTGTTCTTCCGGACCAAGCAGATCAACTTGACCGGCGTGACGGTCGTGATGGTCGAGCAGAACGCCCGCCGGTGCCTGCAGATCTGCGACCGCGGTTACGTCCTCGATCAGGGCCGTAACGCATATACGGCGTCCGGTCGGGATCTGATCAACGATCCCCGGGTGATCGAGTTGTACCTCGGGACGCTCGCCCGCGCCTGAACGATCGTTTTTGTCAGACAGAAATCCCGCACCACCGGAGGGGTGGTGCGGGATTTCTCGTAGTTACGTATCCCTCGGGTTCCACCGCCATTTCCGCGCCCTTTCGACAATCGCGCGCCCTGCTCTTTCCGGCCCGCCTCGCTCATGTACCACCCGCCCCCCACCCCCTCCACTTTGCGCGTTGATCTTGCAGTTGTGGTGCCGCGACACTCCCTGAATGCCGGGTTTGTCAGGCACCACAACTGCAAGATCAACGCAACGGAAGGGGCGGGGAAAAGGGAGGGCCCCCACCCGGCGAGCGGGTGAGGGCCCTGGGGCCTGGGACAGGCTCAGATCTTGCCGGTCTGGTACTTGACCTCGGGGGTCAGCTTGTTGTCGGCGCCGTAGGTGTAGACACCGATGGTGGCCTCGGCCGGGTCGCCGGCCTCGTTGAAGGAGATCGGGCCGCTGCGGCCGTCGAAGTCGATGTTCTTGCCGGCCTTGAGCAGGTCGAGGCACTGCTTGTAGTCCGTGCACTTCTCGCCGTCCTTCGAGACGGTGATCAGGTGCTTGGCGATCTCGGCCGGGTTGTCGCTCCTGGCCTCCTCGGCGGCCAGGGCCGCGAGGATGGTGGCGTCGTAGGACTCAACCGCGTAGTTGAAGTCCTTGAGGTCCTTGTTGATCGCGAGGAGGCGGGTCTTGAAGTCCTGCTTGGCCTCGGCGCCGGGCTGGGTGCCCTTGTAGCCGGTCAGCGTGCCGGCCTGGAAGTCCTTCGAGTAGTCGGCGATGTTGCCGTCCACGAAGTACCACTTCTTGGACTTGAGACCCTTCTCGACCAGCTTGGGGACGATCTTCTTGGATTCGTCGAAGCCGATGATCGCGATCGCGTCCACGTTGGCGGTCGCGATGGCGTCGACCTCGGTGCTGAAGTCGGCGGCCTTGGGGTCGTAAGTGATCGACTTGACGACCTCGCCACCGCCGCTCTCGATCTCCTTCTTGGCGTTCTCGGCGAGGCCGACGCCGTAGGAGTCGTTGAGGACCAGCATGCCGACCTTGGCGTTGCCGTCCTGGACGATCAGGTCGCCGAGGACGCGGCCCTGGAGCGTGTCCGGCGGTGCGGTCCGGAAGTAGAGGCCCTTGTCGTTGTGCGTGGTGAACGCCGTCGACGTGTTGGCCGGTGAGATCTGCACCACGCCCGCGCCGGTGATCTTGTCGATGACCGTCAGCGACACGGACGACGAGGCCGCACCGATGATGACGTCGGTCTTGTCGGTCAGCAGCTTGTTGACGGACTGGGTGGCGATGTCCGTGGACGTGTCGCCCGAGTCCATGTGCTGGATCTGGACCGGCTTGCCGAGGACGCCGCCGTTGTCGTTGATCTCCTTGATCGCGACGTCGACGCCGGCGAACTCCGGCGGGCCGAGGAAGGCCAGTGAGCCGGTCTGCGGCAGGATCGTGCCGATCTTCAGCACGCCGTCGCCGGCGGCGGCAGCGCCGCTGGTGGCACCAGCCTTGGGCGAATCGCCTTTGTTATCGCCACAAGCGGCGAGCGCCATGCACGCGGCGCTCAGCACGGCGACCGAGCGCCATCCGAGATTGGGGCGGATCATCACCTGTCTCCTTTTTAACAGCGCGGTAGGCGTGGTTGCGCCTAGATGCCAAGACGCTGATGAAGCCACAACCTAATGACACTCACCCCGCGGCACTAGGCCTTCGGCCCAACACGTACGAGGAAGTTGCGCGTTCGTAATCTTCCTGTTCGCAACCGCAACACGATTCGCTTTGTCGGCCCAATCAGGGGCGGTGCGGCGGACATGACCGACTGTCTCGGCGTTCCGGACAAAAGCCGCGTCGGTGTACGGCGGGCCTGAAGCCGAAAGTGTCGTACCTGCGGACTAGGCTCGCGAAGTGTGACGGGTTCGACTGACTCCAGGCTGCTGCTGCTCGACGGGCACTCGCTCGCCTACCGGGCGTTCTTCGCCCTGCCCGCGGAGAACTTCTCCACGCAGACGGGCCAGGTGACCAATGCCGTCTTCGGCTTCACGTCCATGCTGATCAACATGTTGAAGGACGAGCAGCCGACCCACGTCGCGGTCGCCTTCGACGTGTCGCGCCAGACGTTCCGCCTGGAGAAGTATCCGGAGTACAAGGCCACCCGCCAGCAGACCCGGCCCGAGTTCGCCGGCCAGGTGCCGCTGATCAAGGAGATCCTCACCGCCCTGCGGATCCCGTTCATCGAGAAGCCGGGCTACGAGGCCGACGACGTCATCGCCACCCTCGCCCGGCAGGCCACCGAGCACGGCATCCCGACCTCGATCATCACCGGCGACCGCGACACGTTCCAGCTCGTCAACGACACCGTCACCGTGCTGTATCTCAAGCGCGGCGTCTCCGAGATGGACCGGATGACACCGGCGCGGGTCGAAGAGCGGTATGGCATCCCGCCGTCCCTCTACCGGGCGAAGGCCGCGCTCGTCGGCGAGGACAGCGACAACCTCTCGGGCGTGCCCGGCGTGGGCGACAAGACCGCGGCGAAGTGGATCCTGCAGTTCGGCGGGCTCGACGGGATCGTCGCCCGGGTCGACGAGATCAAGGGCAAGGCCGGCGACAACGTGCGTGCCCACCTCGCCGAGGTCATGCGCAACTACGACCTCAACGGGCTCGTCGACGACCTGGAGCTGCCAGTCGGCCCGGAGGACCTGCGCTGGCGCGGCTGGGACCGCGAGGCGGTGCACCAGGTGTTCGACTCGCTGGAGTTCCGGGTGCTGCGGGAGCGGCTGTATCAGTACCTCGACGCGGTGGAGCCGGAGGCCGAGTCCGGGTTCGAGCTGTCGGGCGCGGTGCTGCGCTCGGGGGTCGGCGCATGGCTCGACGAGCACGCCCCCGCGGGCGTGCGGGTCGGCGTCGCGGTCGCCGGCAAGTTCGGCCGCGGCACCGGGATCGTCACCGGCATGGGGCTGGCGATCGCCGACGGCCCGGCCGCCTGGTTCGACCCGACCGAGCTCGACGAGGCCGACGACGCGGCGGTGGGCGCGTGGCTCGCCGCGGAGGACCGGCCGAAGGTGCTCCACGACGCCAAGCCGGCGCGGCTGGCATTCCTGGCCCGGGGCTGGCAGCTCGACGGGGTGGCGAGCGACACCGCGCTGGAGGCCTATCTGGCCCGGCCGGACCAGCGGTCGTATGACCTCAACGATCTCGCACTGCGCTATCTCAAGCGCGAGCTGCGCGTCGACGCACCGGACAACGGGCAGCTCACGCTGGACGGACTGGGCGGCAACACCGGCGAGGCCGAGGAAAACCTGATGCTGCGCGCCCGCGCCACCCTCGACCTGGCCGAAGCCATCTCCGAGGAGCTGCGCCGGGACGGCGACCTGTCCGCGCGCCTGCTCGCCGACGTCGAGCTGCCGCTCGTCACGGTGCTCGCCGAGATGGAGCGGACCGGCATCGCCGCCGACGCGGACTATCTCAGCGAGCTCGAGTCGCGTTTCGCCGCGGAGGTGAAGGCCGCCGCGCAGAACGCCTACGCGGTAGTCGGCCGCGAGTTCAACCTCGGCTCGCCCAAACAGCTCCAGGAGATTTTGTTCAACGAGCTGGGGCTGCCGAAGACCAAGCGCATCAAGACGGGGTACACCACCGACGCCGACGCGCTGGGGAGTCTCTTCGCGCAGACCGGCCACCCGCTGCTCGAGCATCTGCTGCGCCACCGCGACCAGGCCAAGCTCAAGACGACGGTCGACGGCCTGCTCAAGTCGATCAGCGACGACGGCCGGATCCACACGACGTATTTCCAGACGGTCGCCGCTACCGGCCGCCTGTCGAGCACCGACCCCAACCTGCAGAACATCCCGATCCGCACCGAGGAGGGCCGGCGGATCCGTCGGGCGTTCGTCGTCGGCGACGGGTTCGAGACGCTGCTGACCGCCGACTACAGCCAGATCGAGATGCGGATCATGGCGCACCTGTCGAAAGACGAGGCGCTCATCGACGCGTTCAACTCCGGCTTCGACTTCCACGCGGCGACCGCCTCGTCCGTGTTCTCCGTGCCGGTCGGCGAGGTGGTCCCCGACCAGCGCCGCAAGATCAAGGCGATGAACTACGGCTTGGCGTACGGGTTGTCCTCCTACGGGCTCGGCACGCAGCTCGGCATCTCGCCGGCCGAGGCGACGGTGCTCATGGAGGAGTACTTCGCGACGTTCGGCGGGGTGCGTGACTACCTGCACCAGGTCGTCGCGCAGGCCCGCCGCGACGGCTACACCGAGACGGTCCTCGGCCGGCGGCGCTACCTGCCGGACCTCAACAGCGACAACCGCCAGCGGCGGGAGATGGCCGAGCGGATGGCGCTCAACGCCCCGATCCAGGGGTCGGCGGCCGACATCATCAAGGTCGCGATGCTCCGCGTCGACAGTGCGTTGCGCGAGGCCAGCCTGCGCTCGCGAATGCTCCTCCAGGTGCACGACGAGCTGGTGTTCGAGGTGGCACCGGGGGAGTACGACGCGGTCGAGGCCCTGGTGCGCGAGCAGATGGGCGGTGCGTATCCGCTGGACGTCCCGCTCGGTGTCTCGGTCGGCTCGGGCCACGACTGGAACGCCGCCGACCACTGACGATCCACTGCCGGCCGCCCGGCTCCGCGAAGGAGCCGGGCGGCCGGCTCGACTCAGGCCGGCTTGGTCGCCACGAAGATCGCGGTGCCCGGGAAGATCCGGCCGCGCAGGGGGCTCCACTGGCCCCAGGTCAGGTCATGGCCCGCCGGCCATTCGGGCTCGATCAGGTCGTCGAGGACAAAACCGGCGCCGACGAGCTCGCGGATGCGGTCGCCCAGGGTGCGGTGCTGTTCGACGTAGGTCGGCACGTGATGGCCGTCCTCCTCGACGTAGGCGCGGCGGTCGAAGTACGAGTGGACGGCGACCAGGCCGCCCTCACCCGGGTCGTCGAGAAAGACCCACCGCATGGGGTGGGTGATCGAAAACGCCCAGCGGCCGGCGGGCTTCAGCACGCGGTACACCTCCCGCATCACGCTCGTCGAGTCGGCCACGAACGGCACGGCGCCGAACGCCGTGCAGACGACGTCGAATACGCCGTCGGCGAATGGGAGGGCGGTCGCGTCGGCCTGCACGAGCGGGACGGTGACACCCGATCGGGTGGCTCCGGCGGCCGCGTGGCGGAGCATGCCCGCGGACAGGTCGCTCGCGTAGGCCTCGGCGCCCTGGGACTTGAGCCAGCGCGAGCACGAAGCCGCGCCGCAGCCGATCTCCAGGAGGCGCTTCCCGGCCACGTCGCCGAGCAGGTGCGCATCGGCCTCACGCAGGCCCTCCGGGCACCAGACGAAGTCGGCGTCGCCCAGGAACGAGCCATGTTCGGCCTGGTAGGCATCGGCATCGCGGTCCCACCAGCCGCGGCTGGCCCGGCGACTCTCAGCGGGACTCACGGCGCGTCGGGTGACGCCTGCGTCGGGTGACGGTTCCATGGAGAGCAACGGTAGGCCCCGAGGAAGTCGGCAGATCGGGTCTGGGGGAGGGTTGGACCATGTGGTATTGCGCAGGGTAAGCTGATCGGTGCACTCGTGGGTTTGTGCGCCTCGGCATGGAGCAGGCTCACGGTCGTTGAACACATCCTGAGCGCTTCCAATGCACTGATCCTGCACTGTGACAGGCGGGTTGTGCCCGACGACGGGTCCGCGGGAGCGCGCAGGTCCACCCAGAAATCCACCGACCGGAGCAACAGCCCACATGACGAGCAGCATCGAGGCCACCTCGAGCGCCAGCAGCAACAAGGTCACCATCGACGACATCGGGTCCGAGGAGGCATTCCTCGCCGCGATCGACGAGACCATCAAGTACTTCAATGACGGCGACATCGTCGAAGGCACCGTCGTCAAGGTCGATCGGGACGAGGTCCTGCTCGACATCGGCTACAAGACCGAGGGCGTCATCCCCTCGCGCGAGCTGTCGATCAAGCATGATGTCGACCCTGCTGAGGTCGTGTCGGTCGGTGATCACATCGAGGCCCTCGTCCTGCAGAAGGAGGACAAGGAAGGCCGCCTGATCCTCTCGAAGAAGCGCGCGCAGTACGAGCGGGCGTGGGGCACCATCGAGAAGATCAAGGAAGACGACGGCGTCGTTCGCGGCTCCGTCATCGAGGTCGTCAAGGGTGGCCTCATCCTCGACATCGGGCTGCGCGGCTTCCTGCCGGCGTCGCTCGTCGAGATGCGCCGGGTGCGTGACCTGCAGCCGTATGTCGGCCGCGAGCTCGAGGCGAAGATCATCGAGCTGGACAAGAACCGCAACAACGTGGTGCTGTCCCGCCGGGCCTACCTTGAGCAGACCCAGTCCGAGGTGCGCACGGAGTTCCTGCACAAGCTGCAGAAGGGGCAGGTCCGCAAGGGCGTTGTCTCCTCGATCGTCAACTTCGGTGCGTTCGTCGACCTCGGTGGTGTCGACGGCCTGGTCCACGTCTCCGAGCTGTCCTGGAAGCACATCGATCACCCGTCCGAGGTGGTCGAGGTCGGCCAGGAGGTGGAGGTCGAGGTCCTCGACGTCGATCTGGACCGCGAGCGCGTCTCCCTGTCGCTGAAGGCGACCCAGGAAGACCCGTGGCGGCAGTTCGCCCGGACGCACGCCATCCAGCAGATCGTCCCCGGCAAGGTCACCAAGCTCGTGCCGTTCGGTGCGTTCGTGCGCGTCGACGACGGCATCGAGGGCCTGGTGCACATCTCCGAGCTGGCCGAGCGCCACGTGGAGATCCCGGAGCAGGTCGTGCAGGTCGGCTCGGACGTCATGGTCAAGGTCATCGACATCGATCTTGAGCGCCGGCGGATCTCGCTGTCGCTCAAGCAGGCCAACGAGGGCTTCGTCGAGGGCGAGGAGCACTTCGACCCGACCCTCTACGGCATGTCGGCGACCTACGACGAGCAGGGCAACTACATCTACCCGGAGGGCTTCGACCCGGAGACCGCCGAGTGGCTGCCCGGCTTCGAGAAGCAGCGTGAGGCGTGGGAGCAGCAGTACGCTGAGGCCCGCCAGCGCTGGGAGGCCCACACCAAGCAGGTGCAGACGGCCCGTCAGGCCGACGCCAGCGCGGAGCCGGCCGCGGCCGCTCCTGCCGGCGGCGGCTCGGCGAGCTCGTCCACGCCGGCCACGACCCGCGCTCCCGAGGAGCCGTCGGGCACCCTGGCCACCGACGAGGCCCTCGCCGCGCTTCGCGAGAAGCTGGCGGGCGGCAAGAGCTGACAAGCTCGCAAGTCTGCGACGAGCCCCGCGGCCTGGTCGGCCGCGGGGCTCGTCCGTTCCCGGCGCCGGGCTGCTATCTCCGCATCGCATTCCACCCAGGAATACCGAGAAGGGGTCGAACAGCCGGAGCCGAACGGGAAGCGCCGCGCACGGGGGCTGGTCCGGCGTCCGTGCGCACGTACGCCGGACCGGTGGTTACTTCACGCCGGCGACGTCCATGGCGCGAAGTTCCTTCTTCAGTTCGGCGACCTCGTCGCGGAGGCGGGCGGCCAGCTCGAACTGGAGCTCACGCGCGGCGCCCAGCATCTGCTCGTTGAGGTCCTGGATGAGCGACGCCAGCTCGGCCCTCGCCATGCCGGCCCGCGCCGGGGTGACGGCGCCGCCCGCCGTGCCCTTGGTGCCGCCGCCTTTCTGCCGGGCCCGGGTGTTCTCCGGCGACTTCCCGCGGCTCATCTGACGGCCGCCGCCGACCACGACCGCCCCGCCCGGCCCGTGGCCGCTGACCGCGCCGGCCGTGTCCTCGGCCTCGCGGTAGATGTCGTCGAGGATGTCGCCGAGCTTCTTGCGCAGCGGCTGCGGATCGATGCCGTTGGCCTCGTTGTAGGCCGTCTGCTTCGCCCGCCGCCGGTTCGTCTCGTCGATCGCCTGGGCCATCGACGGAGTCATCTTGTCGGCATACATGTGCACCTGACCGGACACGTTCCGCGCGGCGCGGCCGATCGTCTGGATCAGGCTCGTGCCCGAGCGCAGGAAGCCTTCCTTGTCCGCGTCGAGGATCGCCACGAGGCTGACCTCCGGCAGGTCGAGACCTTCCCGCAGCAGGTTGATGCCGACCAGCACGTCGAACTCACCGCGCCGCAGCTCCCGCAGCAGTTCCACCCGCCGCAGCGTGTCGACCTCCGAGTGCAGGTATCGCACCCGGATGCCGTGCTCCAGCAGGTAGTCGGTGAGGTCCTCGGCCATCTTCTTGGTCAGCGTCGTGACCAGCACCCGCTCGTCGCGCTCGGTGCGCAGCTTGATCTCGTGCATCAGGTCGTCGATCTGGCCCTTGGTCGGCTTCAGCACGACCTCGGGGTCGATGAGGCCGGTCGGCCGGATCACCTGCTCGACGAACTCGCCCTGCGTCTGGCCCAGCTCCCACGGCCCGGGGGTCGCCGACAGGTACACCGTCTGACCGACCCGCTCCTCGAACTCGTCGAACCGCAGCGGCCGGTTGTCCTGGGCGCTGGGCAGCCGGAACCCGTGCTCGACCAGCGTCCGCTTCCGGGACGCGTCCCCTTCGTACATGCCGCCGATCTGCGGCACCGTCGCGTGTGACTCGTCGATGACGGTCAGGAAGTCGTCGGGAAAGTAGTCCAGCAGGCAGTGCGGCGGGCTGCCGGCCTCCCGGCCGTCGATGTGCCGGGAGTAGTTCTCGATGCCGTTGCAGAACCCGACCTGGCGCATCATCTCGACGTCATACGTGGTGCGCATCCGCAGCCGCTGCGCCTCCAGCAGCTTGCCCTCGCGCTCCAGCTCGGCGAGCCGCTCCTCGAGCTCCGCCTCGATCGCGTTGATCGCCCGCTCCATGCGCTCCGGCCCGGCGGCGTAGTGTGTCGCGGGGAAGATCAGCAGCGAGTCGGCCTGCCGGATCTCGTCGCCGGTGAGCGGATGCAGATAGGCCAGCCGCTCGATCTCGTCGCCGAAGAACTCGATGCGGATCGCCAGTTCCTCGTAGGCCGGGATGATCTCCAGCGTGTCGCCGCGCACCCGGAACGTGCCGCGGTTGAAGGCGAGGTCGTTTCGCGTGTACTGGATGTCGACCAGCCGCCGCAGCAGCTTGTCGCGGTCGATCTCCTCGCCGACGCTGACCTTGGCCGCCCGGTCGAGATACTCCTCCGGGGTGCCCAGACCGTAGATCGCCGAGACGGTCGCGACCACGATGACGTCGCGCCTGGTCAGCAGGCTCATCGTGGCGGAGTGCCGCAGCCGCTCGACCTCCTCGTTGATCGAGGAGTCCTTCTCGATATAGGTGTCGGTCTGCGGGATGTAGGCCTCGGGCTGGTAGTAGTCGTAGTAACTGACGAAGTATTCGACCGCGTTGTGCGGCATCAGATCGCGGAACTCCTTGGCCAGTTGCGCGGCCAGGGTCTTGTTGTGGGCGAGCACGAGCGTCGGGCGCTGCAGCCGCTCCACCAGCCACGCCGTGGTCGCGCTCTTGCCCGTGCCGGTCGCGCCGAGCAGGACGGTGTGCCGGTTGCCGGCCCGCACCCGCCGCGCCAGCTCCTCGATCGCCGCGGGCTGGTCGCCGGAGGGCTTGTATTCGCTGACCACCTCGAATCGGCGGTCCAAGCGTGGGATGTCGAGCGCCATGCCCCCAACCGTACGCGTGGGGTATGACAACTTTCGGGGTCCTCGCCCTGGGTGGTGGATCGTATTCAACATGACGATTGTGTGGTGAAGATCACCGGGCTAACGTAGACGCGTAGGCCGCTCGCGGCGGCCGGCCGGAGAGCAGGCTCGCCACCACACGGCTGGCCCTCCCGGCGCCCGGTTGCTGCCCCGGTCCGTCACGACCGGCCGAGCGCACCGGTGCAGGATCGCGCGTAGCGCGCGACCGGCCGCCGCGAGCGCCCTGATCGTCGGCGGACGTCAGCGCGCGTTGATCTGCCGCCAGGCTGCCTCCACCGCCCGGTCCAGGTCCTCCGGAGTGCCGTCGTTCCAGATCTCGATGTCGGCGACCGCTCGGCGCTGCTCGTCGGTGGCCTGTTTGGCGATCCGCGCCCGGGCGTCCTCCGCCGACATCCCGCGCAGCCGGGTCAGCCGGTCCAGCCGGGTCTCCAGGCTGGCGAACACGATAACGACCAGTTCATAGGGCCCGGTCATGTTCTTCTCGACCAGCAGCGGGACGTCGTTGACGATCACGGCGTCGGCGGGTGCGGCGGCGACGAGTTCGGCGGTCCTTGCCCGTACCCGTGGATGGATTATCGCTTCCAGTCTGTGCCGGGCGTCGTCGTCGTTGAAGACCAGCCCGGCGAGTGCCGGCCGGTCCAGCGAGCCGTCGGCGGCCAGCACGCCTTCGCCGAAGGCGGCCGCGACCTCGGCGAGCCCGGCCGAGCCCGGCGCGACCGCCTCCCTGGCCAGACGGTCGGCGTCGATGATCACCGCGCCCAGCGCCGCGAGCCTGGTCGCCACGGCACTCTTGCCGGCGCCGATGCCGCCGGTCAGCCCCACCATCTTCATAGGGTCATCACACCGGAAGGTGAATTCGGGCCTGCCGCCGGGTCCGCCCGGCGTGGTGTGCACGGAATGCCGGAATTGTCAATATATCTTCCTTCTGCGGAACGATTGCGGGGGGCGATCATGACAGTCGGGCGACACAGCCTGGGCCGGCCGGGCCTGGAGCGTCGCGAGCTTATCGCGGTGACCGTGGATCAGGACGGCCGCCGACCGGTGCGTCACGCACGGCACCGGCGTGTGCGCTCAATGTGGCAGTGGACGGGTGAGGCCATGGGCATCGTCGTCGCGGCGGCGGTGCTCGGCGTGCTCGCGGTCAGCGGGTGGTACACCGCGTCCGGTGCCACCGCGGTCGCGCAGATGCTTGCCAGATAGCCGACAATCAGCGCCGTACGACGGCGCGTACTGGCTTTCTGCCGTGGTGCGTCCGCTGGCCGGTCGGGGATACTCTGCCGGGCAACAGCACCAACGCCAGGATCAGAAGGACGCGCTGCATGGAGCCGGGACACCCCCCACGGCAGAAGCCACCGACGGAGCACAGCCACGACCAGGTGAACGGGTCGCCACCGCGACCCCGCAGCCGGCGTGGCTGGATGTCCGACTCCCCGCTCGACGGCGGATCCGGCTGGCCCACGTCGGCCTACGCGGTCGTGCCCCGGCAGCCGACCGCGCCGGAGCCGGAGACGGTGCCCGGGCCGGTGGCCGAGGACACGAAGCCAGCGGAGGAGCCGGCCCGAGGGGCGCCGAGCGCCGGCCGGCCGGGCCGGCCGGCCCGGAAGGGACGGGTCGTCGCGCTCGTCGTCGGACTGATCGTGCTGGTGATCGCGGCCGCCGGTGGGGTGCTGGCGACCCGTGGCTCGTCCACCACGCGCGACGGTGGCACGACGAACCCCTCCCACGCGCCCGCGGTGGTCACGACGCCCACCGCCAACGGGGTGAGCGGCGTGTCGGTCGGCCCGGACCGCAGCGGCGGCAGCACCGGCGTGCCGAGCCTCGACCCCAGCGGCTCGGCCGGCCCGGGTGGCGTGGTCGTCGGCCCGATCCCGGAGGGCGGCACCGACGTGCTGCGGGTGGGCACGGTCCGGCTCACGGTGCTGCTCGGCCAGCCCGACGAGGCGTTCGACTTCGACACCGGCACCAAGTCGGCCACCGGCGGTGACGTGACGGCCGCCGCCGTCGGGTTGTCCGCCGGCGCCGGCGCCCAGCTCGCTGTCTGGACCGCGCCGGAGATCCCGTCCTTCGCCGGCTGCGCCGCCCTGCCCGCGGAGCAGTGGGTCAACCAGGTGGTGCTCGCCGTGCTGGTGCCCGGCTCACGGGTGTGCGTCTACACGAACGAGGCCCGCTACGCGTGGTTCACCCCGCGTGGCGCCGACCTCGTCGTGGCCGGCCAGATCTACTCGACCTACCTGGATTTCACGGTCTTCAAGAAGCCGGGCGACTGAGCGGACGGTCGAAGGTCCCGCGCGTCACCGCCGGATCGCACCCCTGGTGCGGCCCTCGCCGGCGGGCGCGGCGGTCTGGACGTCGACGCGCTCCGGGGGCCGGCGCAGGCTCGACACGACAGGGTCTATGGCGTCACGTCGGTGAAATGCTCGACGCGCGGCGCGCCGTCGAAGAACGGGCCGATCAGTGCCCGCCACTGCGCGAAGCGCTCCGTCGCGCGGAAGTTGTCGAGGTGCGCCTCGACCGAGTCCCACTCCACCACCAGCACGAACCGGTTCGCCGTCTCGATGCCGCGGGTCATCCGCACCGAGCGGCAGCCGGGCGTGCTCGCGAGGATCTCGTGCCCCTTGCGGTAGGCGGCGGCGAACTCGTCCTCGCTGCCTTCGAGGACGTCGATGAGCGCAACTTCCAACACCATCGGGCAAGCGTAGAGGACGGCATCCCGCTCCCGTCACGGTCGCCCGGAATTGTCGGTGGCGGCTGCTAGGGTCCGGCCCATGACGATCAGCGAGCGCATCACGACGTTCGCCGGACTGCCGGTGACCGAGTTCGAGCCCGGTGTGGTCGACAAGCTCGACGCGGCCGGCACGCCACGCAGTGCCGTCGCGTGGCGGATCGAGACGGACTACGAGGACGACGCCGAGGTCTTCGTGCGGATGCTGGACAGACTGCTCGACGTGGTGGGTGGGGAGTCGGTGCAAGCGCTGGTCGTCGGGCAGTGGGGATCGGCCTACGAAACGGCGCCGCCGCTGGACCGGATCATCGCGGTGCGCGACCGGCTGCCCAACCTGCGGGCGCTGTTCCTCGGCGAGATGACGTTCGACGAGTGCGAGATCTCGTGGATCAACCACGGCGACGTCACCCCGCTGCTCGGGGCGTTCCCGGGGCTCGAGGTGCTGTGGATCCGCGGCTCCGAGGGGCTGCGGCTGTCACCGGTCCGGCACCGCCGGCTGCGGGAGCTGGGCGTCGAGTCCGGCGGCCTGCCCGCCACCGTCCTGCGCGGCATCAGCGACTCCGCGTTCCCCGCGCTGACGACGCTGGAGCTGTGGCTGGGTGTCAGCGCATACGGCGGTGACATCACCGTCGAGGATCTCGCGCCGATCCTGGGCGGCGCTGAGCTGCCGTCCTTGCGTCGCCTCGCCCTGCGCAACGCCGAGATCGCCGACCAGGTCGCCGCGGCGCTCGCCGGCGCGCCGGTGGTGGCGCGGCTGGAGGAGCTCGACCTCTCGCTGGGCATCCTGTCCGACCGCGGCGCGGAGGAGCTGCTGCTCGGTCAGCCGCTCACCCACCTGCGGCGGCTCGACCTGTCGCACCACTTCATCTCCGCGGACCTGCGGGAGCGGTTCGTCGCCGAGCTGCCGGGCGTCGACGTCGACCTCTCCGACGAGCAGGAGGCCGAAGACCCGAGCGATCGCTACGTGTCGGTGTCGGAATGACGTTCACCGTCGTCGGCATCCGGGGGCACCGCCGGGTGCGGCTGTTCCAGGAGGCGGCCGTCGCCGCCGGGCTGGACACGCCGGCGGTCGTCGACTGGCGCGAGGTCTGCGCCGGTGCCTTCACCGTCGGCCCGGGCACGCTGGTGCGGCTCGAGTCGCCCGGCGAGGACGCCGAGGTCGACCGGCTGCTGCGCGGCGCGGCCGAGCCGACGGAGCACGGGGAGATCGTCGGGCTCGCCGCCTGGCACCGCGGCCTGATCGCCGCCGCCCGGCGGGTCGAGGCGCGCGGTGCGCCGCTGCTCACCCCGGTCGGCGACCTCGAGGTGCTGTTCGACAAGCGGCGCTGTCACGCGCTGCTCGCTGCGCGCGGTGTGCCGGTGCCGGAGGCGTTCACCGTCGGGCCCGACGACGCCTACGAGCGCATCCGGGCGCACGGCTGGCCGCGGGTGTTCGTCAAGCCGGCCCACGGCAGCTCCGCGTCCGGGGTCGTCGCGCTGGCGTTCGGGCGGGGGAGGATCAGTGCGTACAGCTCCGCGGTCCTCGACGGCGGCCGCCTGTTCAACGAGCTGCGCGTCCGGCACTACACCGACGAGACGGTCGTGGCGGAGATCGTCGACCGGCTCGGCCGCGACGGGCTGCACATCGAGCGCTGGTTCCCGAAGGGCGGGCACGACGGGCGGCTCTTCGACCTGCGGGTCGTGGTCATCGCGGGCCAGGCGAGCCACGTCGTCGTGCGGTCGAGCCGCTCGCCGATGACCAATCTCCACCTGGGCAACGCCCGCGGTGACCTGGCCGCCGTCCGCGCCGCGGCGGGGGAGGAGCGTTGGGCTGCCGCCATGCGCACCTGCGAGCGGGCCGCCGCCTGCTTCCCCGGCAGTCTCCACGTCGGCGTCGACCTGATGTTCGGGCCGCGGTACACCGCCCACGCCGTCGCCGAGGTCAACGCGTTCGGCGACCTGCTGCCCGGGGTGCTCGTCGACGGCCGCGACACGTATGCCGCCGAGATCGCCGCGCTCACCGGGGCGGTGGCGTGATGAGGTCCCTGATCGGCAGCCACGACCTGCTCTTCGTCACCCTCGACACACTGCGCTACGACGTCGCCGCCGACCTGCTCGCGGCAGGTCGCACGCCCAATCTCGCCCGGGCACTGCCCGGCGGACTGTGGGAGCGACGGCACACGCCGGCCTCGTTCACCTACGCGGCGCACCACGCGTTCTTCGGCGGGTTCCTGCCCACGCCGGTCACGCCGGGCCCGCACGACCGGCCGTTCGCCGCGCGGTTCCCCGGCAGCACGACCGTCGGCCCCGACACCTGGGTCTTCGACGCGCCCGACGTGGTCACCGCGCTCCGCGCCGCCGGCTACCACACCATCTGCGTCGGCGGCGTCGGCTTCTTCGCGATGACCTCGCCGCAGGGCGGCGTCCTGCCCGGCCTGTTCGACGAGGCCCACTGGACCCGCGACTTCGGGGTCACCAACCCCGGCTGCTTCGAGGCGCAGCTCGACCGGCTCAATGCCGTGCTGCCCGGTGCCGGTCCGCTGTTCACGTTCGTCAACGTCGCCGCCCTGCACCAGCCCAACCGGCACTATCTGCCGGGAGCCGAGGACGACAGCATCGAGTCGCACGCCGCCGCGCTCGAATACGTCGACCGGCACCTGCCGGCGCTGTTCACACTCGTGTCGTCCCGCGGCCGGCCGTGCCGCGTCATCATGTGCAGCGACCACGGCACCGCATACGGCGAGGACGGCCACACCGGCCACCGCGTCGGCCACGAGGTCGTGTGGACGGTGCCCTACGCGGAGTTCACGCTGGCGGCCGGCGCGTGGTAGACCTCGGCTCGCCGTATAAGGGGTATCTCTACGCCTACCCGCACAAGACCGCCTACCGGCCGCTGCGCCCGCGACCCCGGCTCGCCGACGTGTGGGCCGGCGAGCCGGTCGAGGCGCTGTTCCTCTACGTCCACGTGCCGTTCTGCGAAATGCGCTGCGGTTTCTGCAACCTCTTCACGCGCACAGGCGTGGATCAGGACCAGGTCGGCGCCTACCTCACCCAGATGCGCCGCCAGGCCGGGCGGGTCGCGGCCGCGTTGCCGGCCGGTGCCCGATACGCGCGGGCCGCGATCGGCGGCGGCACCCCGACCTACCTCACCGCCGGCGAGCTGACGGCGCTGTTCGACCTGCTGGAGGAGACCACGGGCACCGACCTGCGCGCCGTCCCGCTGTCCGTGGAGACGTCACCGGCCACCGCCACCGCCGACCGGCTCGCGGTGCTGCTCGAGCGCGGCACCACCCGGATCAGCATCGGCGTCCAGAGCTTCCTCGACACCGAGGCCCGCACCGCCGGCCGCCCGCAGCGCCGCGCCGAGGTCGACCGCGCCCTCGACACCATCCGCGCCGCGGGCCCGGCCGACCTCAACGTCGACCTCATCTACGGCATCCCCGGCCAAACCCCCGACACCTGGGCCTACTCGCTGCGGACCGCACTCGACTGGCGCCCCGAGGAGCTGTACCTCTATCCGTTGTACGTCCGGCCGCTGACCGGCCTCGGCCGGCGGGGCGTTGCGCGGCGGGCCGACGACGGGCCGGACCCGGCGTGGGACGCGCACCGCCTGACGCTCTACCGCCACGCCGTCGCCCTGCTCACCGACGCCGGCTACGAGCAGCTCTCCATGCGCGCGTTCCGCCGCCGCGACGCGCCGCCGGTCGACGGCCCCGGCTACTGCTGCCAGGACGACGGCATGGTGGGCCTCGGGTGCGGCGCCCGGTCGTACACCTCGGGGCTGCACTACTCCTTCGACTACGCCGTCAGTGTCCGGCAGGTCCGCGGGATCCTCGACGACTACCTGGGCCGGCCGGCTGAGGACTTCGACGGCGCCGAGGCCGGGTTCGTGCTCGACGCCGCCGAGCAGCGGCGGCGCTGGCTGTTGCAGTCGCTGCTGCGTGCCGAGGGGATCATGCCCGGCGCGTATCGGCACCGGTTCGGCACGGGCGTCGACGACGACTTTCCCGCGCTCGACGAGCTGCGCGAGGCCGGCTACCTCGACGGGCACCGCCTCACCGCCGAGGGCCTGGCCCACGCCGACGCCATCGGCCCGTGGCTCGTCTCCGCCGGCGTCCGCGCCGCCATGGCCGGGCACGTGGCCCGATGAGAATCCTCTACCGGGGGCCGCTCGCGAGCTGCAACTACGACTGCCCGTACTGCCCGTTCGCCAAGCGACGCGACCCGCCGGAGCTGCTGCGCGCCGACCGGGAGGCGCTGCGGCGGTTCGTCGGCTGGGTCCGCGGCCGTCGCGACGAGCCCGTCGAGGTGCTGTTCACGCCGTGGGGCGAAGGCCTGACCCGCTCGTGGTACCGCGAAGCGCTCGTCGAGCTGTCCCACCTGCCGCACGTCGGCCGCGCCGCGATCCAGACCAACCTCGCCGGCCGCCTCGGCTGGGTCGCCGACGCCGACCCGGCCACGCTCGCGCTGTGGTGCACGTTTCATCCCGGGCAGGTCACGCTCGACCGGTTCCTCGCCGCGTGCGCGACGCTGGACGGACACCGCATCCGCTATTCGGTCGGCATCGTCGGCCTGCCGGAGCATCTGGCCGACGCCGTCGCGCTCCGGCAGGCGCTGCCGCCCGAGGTGTACCTGTGGGTCAACGCCGCCGACGGCCACCCGTACACGGCCGACGAGGAGGTGACGTGGACCGCGCTCGACCCCCTGTTCGGCTACAGCGTGCGCCCGCACGCCTCGCTCGACCGGCCGTGCCGCACCGGCGGCGACGTCGTCTCCGTGCTTGGCGACGGCACCGTGCGCCGCTGCCACTTCGTGCCCGAGCCGCTCGGCAACCTCTACGACGGCTCCTGGCAGGCGGCCCGCGTCCCCGGCGCCGCCCGCCCTTGCCCGAACGGCACCTGCGACTGCCACATCGGCTACGTGCACCTGACTACGCTGCCGCTCTACGACGTCTTCGCCGGAGGCGTGCTCGAACGCATCCCGCACGAACGCCCGTCGTGGTCCGTTCCGCTCGCGGCTCAGGTCTCCACGAGCGGCCGGTACTCCTGCTCGGTCAGCCCGAACGTCCATGCCACGCCTTCCCGCGCGGTCCGCGTCCACGGCGGCACGCGCAGCCAGTAGACGCGGCTGGTGCCGTCCGGCTCCGGCGTGCTGTTGACGACCTCGACCATGGTCAGCGGCTCGTCGTCGGCGAAGCTCAGCCGCCACAGGACACCGCACGCATCCTGGCCGATCCGCTGCGCTCCGGCCGCGCGCAGATACCGCTCGTAGCCGAAATGCTCGAGCATGACCCGCCGCAGCTCGGCGTTGCGCTCCGTGGTGATCTGGTCGGAGGTGAGCTGCGAGAGCCGGTCGACGACGTCCGACGGGATCGGCATGCCCCGCCACGCATGCAGCGCGAAGCCGTCGCTGTATCGGAGCGCGGGCATGTCGGCGGCGTGCAACCGCCCGATGTTGTCCCGGTGCAGGGCATCGGGCCGATCGGTGAGGATCGCGACGTTGGCATACGGCCACCACCACCCGGCCGAGCGCGCCACTCCGGCGAGCCCGGCCAGCCGCTGCACCGCGTGCAGCACCGCGCCCCCGGCCCCGCGCGCGGCCGGGTCGAGGCCGGCCGCGTCGTCGATGCCGTGCGTGGCCGCGGCACCGTTGCCGGTGGGCCCGGTCGAGCCCGCTCCGCCGCGGGCGGCCGGCTGGTCGTCGGCCGCGGACCTGGGCCACGGCAGGGTGGTGCCACCGCCCCGGTCGGTGGTGCCACCGCCCCGGTCGGTGGTGCCGGCGACCGGGGCGGTGGTGCCGGTGTCCGGGGCGGACGGGCCGGCGGCGCCGGAGGCCGCCGCGTCGAAGGCCGCCAGCCAGCCCGCGTCGTGCTGGCCGCCGACCGCGTCGAGGAGCACCGCCCGGGCCTGGGACGGCAGCTCCGTCCGGAGGTGGGCACGCAGCGGCGCCGCGACCCGGTCGTTGACCAGGCGCCACACGTCGGCGCCGCAGGCGGACCACAGGCCGGCCCACCCGTCGGGGCCGAGCAACGCATAGACCTCGGCGCGGGCAGCCGCCCACGGCCGGTTGCGCACCGCTGCCCGCACCGGGACGCCGGCCGTGCCCGGGCGCGGCGGGCAGCCCTGCGCCCGCAGGTCGGCGGCGATCTCCTCGTCCCAGCGGTCCTTGTCCTCCGGGCCGCCCGGCAGGTCGCGCCGGCCGGTGAGCAGCGCGGCCGCCCGCGCGCCGGCGGACGGCGACGCGAACCACACGATGCGGGCCGGCTCGGGGAGACCGGCGGAGCGGTAGGCGAGCCGGACGGCGTCGGCCGCCGCGTCGCGGTCGGCGGGAGCGGTCGACAGGCCGGCGGCCAGCCACTTCGCCGAGACGGCGCCCAGGGCCGCGGCCCGGGACAGGGCGGCGTCGGCCGTGCCGGAGAGCGCGACGGCGGTCATCAGTCCGCCACCGGCCGGTAGGAACCCGGGATGTACTCACGCTGCCGCACCACGCGGTAGGCACCGGCGGACACCGTGATCGGCCCGTGCTCCTCGTGCACCACGCGGGCGCGGGAGATCACCTTGACGAACAGCCGGTCGATGTCGTCGCGGTCGGCGAGCAGCGCCACATCCGGACCGACGATCACGTGTGCGTGCCCGGTCGCCTCGCCTCGGGCCAGGATCATCCGGCCCGACCGGTCGCGCGGCGCCGGCACCGCCGTCGCGGGCACCTCCGCGACGGACACCGGCACCAGCAGCACATCTCCTTGCCGATACACAGCCACACCCCCAAGCGATGATCGCCACCCGACGATCCGCACCATAGCCGTGGGGTACGACATTTTCGGCCCCCCGCCCGCGTGATCGTGGCGGGTTGATGGACAATGGTTGAAGTAACAGGAGGGGAGTATTCCCCAGCGGCGATCGTCGTCAGCACGGTGCATCCACGGTAACGTGGTGATCACCCGGCGTCGTCGGTCATCCGGCGTTGGCGGGTGGCGGAAGAGACCTCCGGTGTCAACTACACATGTCCGCGCATCCCCCTGGGATCCGCGCGGTCTGTGTGTGTCTACCGGAGGTTGTGCACGTGGACGTTGCCGGCTGGACCTGGACCGCGACACTCGTCGGTCTCGGTGCCATTCTGATCTTCGATCTGATGATCATCGCCCGTCGGCCTCATGAGCCGTCCATCAAAGAGTCGACGATCTGGGTCACCGTTTACGTCGGGCTCGCCGTGTTGTTCGGGCTCTTCGTCCTGGCGCAGTGGGGTGGTACCTACGCGGGCGAGTTCTATGCGGGCTGGCTGACGGAGTACAGCCTCTCCGTCGACAACCTCTTCGTCTTCGTGATCATCCTGTCGCGGTTCAAGGTGCCCCGGCAGTACCAGCAAAAAGTGCTGCTCATCGGCATTGTGCTGGCGTTGGTGATGCGAGGGGCGTTCATCGCCGTCGGCGCCGCGGCCATCAGCCGCTTCTCCTGGGTCTTCTACATCTTCAGCGCCTTCCTCATCTACACCGCCGTCAAACTGGCCACGCAGGGCGAGAACGACGAAGATGACTTCAAGGAGAACGCGCTCATCCGGTGGTCCCGCCGCGTCCTGCCGATGACGGAGCGTTACCAGGAGTCGCGCCTCACCAGCCGCGACGCGCGCGGTCGCCTGCGCATGACCCCGATGGTCGTCGTGCTCATCGCGATCGGCACCACCGACCTGATTTTCGCGCTCGACTCGATCCCGGCGATCTTCGGGCTCACCGCGGAGCCCTACCTGGTCTTCACCGCGAACGTCTTCGCGCTGATGGGTCTGCGGCAGCTCTACTTCCTGATCGGCGGGCTGCTGGACCGTCTCGTCTACCTGTCGATCGGTCTCGCGGTGGTCCTCGGCTTCATCGGCGTGAAGCTGTTCCTGGAGGCGCTCGCCGACAACAGCCTCCCGTTCATCAACGGCGGCGAGCACGTCGAATGGGCACCGCACATCGGGATCGAATTGTCGCTCAGTGTGATCATTGGCACATTGGCGATCACGACCGTCGCATCACTGGTCAAGTCGAAGCGTGACGCACGTGCGGCAACAGTTGAACCAGACAAAACAACCAACGCGTCCTAAGTGCCCGAACAAGGTCGCGCCAAGCTCGATCTGGGGCGATTATGGGGTACCACAGCGGGCGGGTGATGCATGATGCACGAGATCGCGCAGGCGGGCCACCTCACGGCCCCATCCGTGCTGTGCCCGTTCACGCCGCGGATCTCCCCGCACGTGGACGCGGTCCAGCGCTGGTCCATGCAGTGGGCCACCCGCCACGGACTGCTCGAACGATCCGGCGCCCGCGCGGCCTTCGCGCGGGCCCGCTTCGCGAATCTCATGGCCCGCGCTCATCCGGACGCGGGCCAGGCCGATCTGCAGTTGGTCACCGCCTGGCTGATCAGCATCTTCGTGCTCGACGACCTGCTTGAGCGGTCGCTGGTCACCGATCCGGAGCCGACCCGGTCCGCCGTCGATGAACTCGTGCGGCTGCTGCGGGAGCAGGCGCCGCCGGCGGCGGCGAGCCCGGTCCTGGGCGAGGTGCTCGGCCGGCCGCTCACCGGCGCGCTGGACGAGGTCTGGCGCCGCACCGGGGAGCGGGTCAGCCCAGCCTGGCGGGAGCGGTTCGTCGGGCATGTCGCCGGATACCTGACCGGCACGCTGTGGGAGGCGGGCAACCGGGCCGAAGGCCGGCCGCCGCGGCTCGATGAGTATCGCCGGATGCGGTACCAGAGTGCCGCCACCGAGATGTTCTTCGACCTCATCGAGCCGATGCACGGCGTCGAGCTGCCCGCCGAGACGCTGGCCGATCCCGTGTTCCGCGCCATGCGCCTGTCCGCCGGCACGATCATCGGGATCTTCAACGATCTGATCTCGTGGCCGAAGGAGGCCGCGATCGGCGACCACCACAACATCGTCTTCGCGTTTCAGCGCGAGCAGAGGCTGTCGCTGGAGGACGCCGTCTACGCGGCGGTCGCCGAGCACGACGAGCAGGTCGTCGAGTTCATGGCGGCGATGGAGCGGCTGGACAGCACGGATCCGGCGGTCGAGGTCTGCGTCGCCGACCTCGTCCACTGGATCCGTGGCAACCTCGACTGGTCGCTCGAGTCCGGCCGCTACGCGCCCTCGGAGGTGCCGCCCCAGCGGCGTGCGGCGGAGTAGCGTCCCGCGGTGGGCTATGCGTGAGCCCGCTTGCGGGCCACCCGCTCGCGGTCCTTCTGGTCCAGCATCACCTTGCGGATCCGGATCGCCGCCGGCGTGATCTCCACGCACTCGTCCTCGCGGCAGAACTCCAGCGCCTGCTCCAGCGAGAGCTTCCGCGGCGGGATCAGCTTTTCGGTCTCGTCGGCCGCCGAGGACCGCATGTTGGTGAGCTTCTTCTCCTTGGTGATGTTGACGTCCATGTCGTCGGCGCGGGAGTTCTCGCCGACGATCATCCCCTCGTACACCTCGGTGGTCGGCTCGATGAACAGCGAACCCCGCTCCTGGAGGTTCATCATGGCGAACGGCGTCGCGACACCCGCGCGGTCGGCGACGAGCGAGCCGGTGGCGCGGGTGCGCAGCTCGCCATACCACGGCTCGTAGGACTCGAACACGTGGTGCAGGATGCCGGTGCCACGGGTGTCGGTGAGGAACTCGGTGCGGAAGCCGATCAGGCCGCGCGCCGGCACCAGCCACTCCATGCGGATCCAGCCGGTGCCGTGGTTGACCATCTGCTCCATGCGGCCCTTGCGGGTGGCCAGGAGCTGGGTGATCGCGCCGAGGTACTCCTCCGGGGCGTCGATCGTCAGGCGCTCGGTCGGCTCGTGGACCTTTCCGTTGATCTCGCGGGTGACGACCTGCGGCTTGCCGACCGTCAGCTCATATCCCTCCCGGCGCATCTGCTCGACGAGGATGGCCAGCGCCAGCTCACCGCGCCCCTGGACCTCCCAGGCGTCGGGCCGCTCGGTCGGCAGCACACGCAGGGACACGTTGCCGACGAGCTCCCGCTCGAGCCGGTCCTTCACGAGCCGGGCGGTGACCTTCGCGCCCTTGACCTTGCCGGCCAGGGGCGAGGTGTTGGTGCCGATCGTCATCGAGATCGCCGGCTCGTCGACGGTGATCCGGGGCAGCGGGACCGGCTGCTCGGCGTCGGCCAGCGTGTCACCGATCATGATCTCGGAGATGCCGGCGACGGCGATGATGTCGCCCGGCCCGGCCTCCTCGGCCGGCTTGCGCTCGAGCGCCTCGGTCATCAGCAGCTCGGAGATGCGCACGTTGTGGATCGAGCCGTCCTCACGGCACCACGCGACCGTCTGGCCCTTGCGGATCGTGCCCTGGCGGACCCGGCACAGCGCGAGGCGGCCGAGGAACGGCGAGGCGTCGAGGTTGGTGACGTGGGCCTGCAAGGGAGCGTTCTCGTCGTACGCCGGGGCGGGGATCGTGTCCAGCAACGTGCGGAACAGCGGTTGGAGGCTGTCGCTGTCGTCCGGCACCGTGCCGTCCTTCGGCTCCTGGAGGGAGGCGATGCCGTCACGCGCGCAGGCATAGACGATCGGGAAGTCGATCTGCTCCTCGTCGGCGTCGAGGTCGAGGAACAGCTCATATGTCTCGTCGACGACCTCCTTGATGCGCGCGTCGGGCCGGTCGACCTTGTTGATCACCAGGATGATCGGCATGCGCGCCTTCAGCGCCTTGCGCAGCACGAACCGGGTCTGCGGCAGCGGCCCCTCGCTCGCGTCGACCAGCAGCACCACGCCGTCGACCATGGTGAGGCCGCGCTCGACCTCGCCGCCGAAGTCGGCGTGGCCCGGCGTGTCGATGATGTTGATCGTGGTCGGCGCGCCACCGTCCTCCGGCACGTATCGCACTGCGGTGTTCTTGGCGAGAATGGTGATGCCCTTCTCGCGCTCCAGGTCCATCGAATCCATGACCCGGTCGACCTGCTCGGCGCGCGCGTGGAACGCGCCGGCCTGGCGCAGCATCGCGTCGACGAGCGTGGTCTTGCCGTGGTCGACGTGGGCGATGATGGCCACGTTGCGAAGGTCTGAGCGGGTCTGCATGGCCCCCATTGTTCCAGGCGCCCCCGGCCGTTCGCCGGGCACTGTGCGTGCTGTGACGTTCGGCGCCCCTGATTGTCGACGGACGGTGACGGGACAGCGCGGACAACCACCGGACGGCTAGCCTTCCGGTCACGGGGGAGGTTTCCATGAGCCATTACGAGGACGACGACGACACCGCCGAACATCCACGCGGCCCGGTGCGGCGGCGCATCGGCACCGTGGTGTTGTTCTGCGGCCTGGCGGTGGTCCTGATCGCCTGCGGCGTGATCGTCGGCCTGGCCAGAGGCGTGGACCGGCACGCCACGCCGGCCGCGGCCACGACACCGTCCTCGGCGCCGGCCGGCCCGTCCGAGGAGCCGCCGTCACCGCCGCCGTCGTCCGAGCCGCCACCGCCGTCGCCGTCGCCGTCCGCCACGACGAAAACCCCGGCGGCCAAGCGCACCGAGGTCCCGCCGCCGCCGGTGAAGACGACGAAGCCCGGCTGCCAGCCCACCTACAAGGGCAAGCAACTGGCGAAGTCACAGGTGCGGCAATACCTCAGCACCGCGTCGACGACGCAGTTCTGGGGCTCGAGGGCGCCGGCCGCCGAGCAGGCCATCCGCGTGCCGGTCCGGCTGCTCTACGCGATCGCGGACCAGGAGAGCGGCTGGCAGTCCAACATCCACGCCTGCGACGGCGGCGTAGGTGTCATGCAGATCATGCCGGACACCGAGGCGTGGATGAACCAGCGCTTCGGCACCACGTATGAGATCGACGTCCCGGCGGACAACGTGATGCTCGGCGGTCAGTATCTCGCCTGGCTCTTCTCGTACTACGGCAACCAGTTGCAGGCGTTCAAGGCCGACGGCACGTTCGACCTGTCCAACCCGGCGCTGCTCAACGGCGTCATCTCGGCGTACAACTGGGGCACGGTCGGCGTCGACCCGGCGAAGGGCAAGGCCGGCATCCCCAACGGTCAATACGTCGACAACGTCAAGGCCCTGATGACGTCCTGCTGCGCCAACTACTGATCCGCGCGGCCCGCCGGGCGGGGCGTCGTCTTCATGACGGCACAGGGTTGTGGTAGCTCGCGATGCGGTCGGCGCATGCTCCGGAAGGCTTCGTGCCGACATGCGGCAAGGCCGCGCGGTTCAGCCCGAAGGAGTCGGGCAAAGCCTGACAAGGATGATAATTCGGGCACTGGACTCGGAGGTGTCGCCGCCGAGGCGTGCCGGCCGGCGCGCGGTGCGGCGCAATCCGCCGCGATCGGCCGCCGTGCCGATCGATCTCATGATCATGGGAAAGATGTGGCTGCCCCGATAGCCAGATCTTTCCCATGATCATGGCGTCGCTGGCCCGGAGCGTGTCGTCCCGGGGTCGGCGGGTGCCGCGATCGGGGGACACCCGCCCGAGCGACTGTGTGTCACCTTTCCGTAGCGCAACGTGGGGGTCGACGGACGACCGCACGGCTGAACTTCCCGGTTTGCTCGGTCAAGGAGTCGGTCGACCCGGGACACGCCGGGCCGGTCCAGCGGCCAGAGGTCACCGGCATGACTGTGCGCCACCGTCCCGTGGCGCAACGCCGGGGTCGGCGCCGCTCCCGCAGCAGGTGGCGGCCGGCCACCGGGCCGGGACCGGCCCGGCTCGGTGCGGGTCGCCGTGGTGCTTCATAGACTCGGGACACATGAGGCTTGATCCGGTCGGTCGTTTGCTCAAACTGCCACCCGCGGTGACCGGCCGGGTGCGGGTCGCACGGGGGATTCCGGTCCGGATGCGCGACGGGGCCATTCTGCGTGCCGACCACTACGAGCCCCTGCTCGACGCCCAGCTTCCCACCGTGCTCGTCCGCACGCCCTACGGGCGCGGGGCGCCGGTCAGCTTGCTCTGCCGGGCCGTCGCCCAGCGGGGCTTCCACGTGCTGATCCAGTCGTGCCGCGGCACGGCGGACTCGGGCGGGACCTTCGAACCGCTGCTCCAGGAGCGTGAAGACGGGCTCGACACCCTCGACTGGCTGCGGTGCCAGCCATGGTACGACCGCCGCCTCCTCACGTACGGCCCGAGCTACGTCGGCTTCGTCCAATGGGCCCTCGCCGCGGAAGCCGGCGACGAGCTCAAGGCGATGGCCACCATTGTCACCGCCTCCGACTTCGGGCCGCCGACCTACGCGGGCGGCGCGTTCTCGCTCGACACCGTCCTGACCTGGTCGGCGCTGCTGGAGGCGCAACGGGGGCCGCGCCTGGAGAACGCCGTCGAACTGCTGCGCGGCCAGCCGCGGCTCCAGCGCGGTCTGGCCCGAGTGCCGCTCGCGGAGGCCGACCGGATCACCACCGGCGCCGAGATCGAGTTCTTCCAACGGTGGCTCGCCGAGGCCGACCCCGCCTCGTCGTACTGGACCGAGCGTGGCCACACCCACCGGCTGCCCGACGTCACCGCGCCCGTGCTCATGATCGGCGGCTGGCACGACATCTTCCTCCCCTGGCAGCTATCGGACTACGCGGCGCTGCGCAAGGCGGGTCTCCAGCCGTACCTCACCATCGGCCCCTGGCACCACGGCAGCGCGGGCCTCTTCCAGCACTCCGCCGCCGAGTCGGTCGCCTGGTTCCGGGCGCACACCGGCGGACCCGAGCAGATCCGGGAGTGCCCGGTGCGCGTCCACGTCGGCGGGGCCGACGGCTGGCACGAGCTCGCCGACTGGCCGCCGCCGAACGGTCGGACGCGGCGGTGGTACCTCCGCGCCGGCGCCCAACTGGCCACGGAACCGGGGCAGGACGGTGCGGTGCTCGACGCCTTCACCTACGACCCCCGGGATCCGACGCCGGCGCTCGGCGGCCCGCGCCTCGTCGGCAAGATCTCCGGCCGGCGGGACAACCGGCCCGTGGAGTCGCGCGCCGACGTCCTGACGTTCACGTCGGCGCCGTTGACCGAGCCGCTCGACGTGGTCGGACCGGTCGCCGCCGACATCACCGTGCGCGCGAGCTCACCGCACTTCGACGTCTTCGTGCGGCTGTGCGAGGTCGACGACCAGGGGCGGTCCTGGAACATCTGTGACGGCCTGGCCCGGGTGAGTGCCCCGGCCGGGCCGGTGCGGGTGGAGCTGTGGCCGACGGCCTACCGGTTCGCGGCCGGTCGCCGGATCCGTGTGCAGGTCAGCGGTGGTGCCCATCCCAGGTTTTCCCGGAACCCGGGCACCGGCGCCCCGCTGGGCCACGAACTGGAGCTGCGCGCCGTCCGTCAGGAGATCCTGTCGCCGTCGTCGATCACCTTGCCGCTGCCCGAGTAGGGGGTCAGTCCTGGAACGTCGACGGGCCGACGTCGGTGTACCGCTCCTCGTCCGCGTCCCACTCGAACTGCCGGCCGTCCGAGCCCTCGCCGACGATCCTGCCGAAGGCCGGATACCGCTCGACGAGCCACTCCAGGTCGGGCATCAGCAGCTCACCGGCGTCGGCGAGCTGCTCGTCGGTCTCGTCACCCACGAGCAGGTTCCACCCGCTGGCCCGCCGTCCGTCCGGCGCGGGAGGGAGCGTGGCGTCCTCCGGGTCGTGGTACACGTATCCAGGGGTCAGTGACTCGTCCTCCACCAGGCGCCGCGAGGCGAACGCGATCAGATAACCCATGCCGTCCAGTATGGCGCCCCGCCCGAGGCGCCCTGCCCCGAGGAGGCCCGCATGTCCGGTCCGGCGGAGGAACACCGCACGGTGGCCGGCCGCTTCACCGAACTGGTGCGCGGCGCGGCCCCGGACGGCTGGGACCGGCCGTCGCCGTGTCCGGGCTGGGCGGCCCGTGACGTGGTCCGTCACCTGGTGGAGGTGTCCGACGCGGACCCGCAGACCAGGCTGCTGGCCTTCATCGGCCGCGGATCCTGAGGCACCGCGGATCCTGAGGCACCGCGGATCCTGAGGCACCGCGGATCCTGAGGCACCGCGGATCCTGAGGCACCGCGGGCCCTGAGACACGGCGTGCTTGCGCGTGTGTTCGCGGGGGTGGACGATCGGAGCATGACCGAATTCACCAATGCGGAGCTGGCGTTCCTGCGGCACGTGCGGTTCGGTGAGCTGCCCGCCCGGGTGCTGCCCGAGGACCGGGTCGAGATCGAGGAGACCGACCCGAAGCGGGGCTGGCCGGATCTGGGTCCGAACGAGGACCAGCAGGTGTTGCACCACGCTGGTGGGTAGTGACACCCATGCTCCGGCCCAGCGGCTGAGCGCCGTGGTCGCCGGAGGGCCGACCTGATCAGGACCCTGGCGGCGAAGATCGAGGCCCGTCAGCCGGCGGCCTGACTCCCGTCCCGGCGCTCACCGGCGTCAGAGGCGATGGCGGGAGCCGTCGGCGTCGGGGACCTGCTCGAGGTCCGGAGGCAGGGTCGCCGCCTCCGGCGGCGTCTCGCCCGGGGAGGCCCAGCCGCCGTGGTCCTCGGCCTCCAGTTCCTCGTCGACCTCGCGGGCCGAGCCGGCCGGCAGTTCCTCGCCGTCCGTGGCCCGGCCGGCCGCGCCGGACCGGATCGTCGAGTGGCGCTCGACGTACTCCTCGAACTCGCTCATGGCGGTCGCGTACCCGGGGCGGCCGAAGGCAAACGCACAACCTGTCCGGCCGGGACGGGCCTGGTCCTGGCTGAATCGGCGAGCGTGACCGCGGTTGAGCATTTCGCGTACGGCTGGATCACGCCGGTGCTGGCCCTCGTCATGGCCTTCCTCGGCGGCCTGCTCGGCATCTCCCTCGCCATCCGCTCGCGGGCGTCCTCCGGCGGCAGCCGGGCCCGCTGGCTGACGCTCTCCGCGGTCGCCATCGGCGGCTCCGGGACCTGGGTGCCCCACTTCATGGCCCTGCTCGGCACCGACGTGCCGGGGACCGTCGTCCGGTACGACCTCACCGTCGTCCTGCTCGGCCCCGGCATCGCGGTGGTCGCGCACTGCCTCGGGCTGTTCATCGTCGGCTTCGGCCACCTCAGCGCGTGGAAGACGGTGTTCGCCGGCATCCTCACCGGGCTCGGGCTGACCGTCGTCCACTGCACCGGGCCGCTCGCGATGCGGATCGCCGGCGTCATCCGGTACGACCCGGGCACCGCCCTCGCGGGTGCCGTCGTCTCGATCGTCGCGGCCACGGTGACACTGTGGTGCGTGAGCGTGATCCGCGGGAACGCGGCGATGCTGTGCGCCGCCGCCATCATGGCCGTCGGTGTCTGCAGCACCCACTACACGGTGCTGGCGGCGGTACGGGCCGAGGTGTCCCCCGTCGCCGGCGAGGTCCCCGGCGTGAGCCTGTTCGGCCTGCTGGCGCCCGTGTGCGTGGCGGCCTGCCTGCTGCTCAGCGGCCTGGCGTACAGCACGGTCGGCTTCTCCGTGCGGCAGGACACCGCCACCGAGGAGGCGCTGCTGCGCCGGGCCCGGGACATGTACTCGGCCGCCACACTCGCCCGGGCCGCGGTCAACCGGAACATGGAACGGGACCGTGGCACCGCCACGGTCCCGTCCCGGAACTGAGCCGGTCCTACTTCAGCGCCGCCGCCGGGTCCGCGGCCACCTGCGAGAGCCGCTCCGGGGTCACCGCGCCGACCAGCACCCGGCCGTCGTCGGTGATCAGCACGCTGAACAGCTTGCTGTTGAACGTCCGGCCGCCGTTGCCCAGCGGTAGCTGGTCGATGACGTCCTGGGTCTTCCGCGCCTCGGCGGGGTCGGCGCCCTTGCCGTCGCCGGGGCGCATGACGAAGACGGAGGTCCAGCCCGTGCCGATCACGGTGTTCTTCGGCTTCTCCCCGGTGACCTCGGGGTGCTGCGGTTCCGCCGCCTTCGGGTCCTTGGCGGGGTCCTGCTCCTCGATCTTGACACCGGCCGGCGGGTTGAACGCGAACTGCCCGTCGTCCGGACGGGTGAAGCTCACCTGCGTGAACGCCACTTCGAAGGCCGGGCTGGCCTGGCCTCGGGCGAGGAGCTGGACGCGCAGCGGCAGCTTCTCCTGGGCGTCGATCGCCAGGCGGATCTCGCCGACCAGCGACGCGGTGTCGCGCGGCCGGAGAATCAGCTCGTAGGCGTTGCGACCGGCGATGCGGGCCGAGTTGCCGGTCGAGACCTGCGTCGTCGGGTCGATCGCCTTGAGCGCCAGGTCAGCGGCCTCCTGTGGCGACTTCGGAAGGTCGCTCGGGATGCCGGCCGGGCCCCTCTCGTCCGCGCCGGGCGGAGAGCCCTTGAAGTGCTGTGCGGTGTTGGTCTTGCTGTTCCACAACCACGTGTCGGCGCCGTTGTGGATGATGTCGCTCTGACCCTGCGTGCCCAGCAGTGAGATGCGGGCCTTTTCGGGTCCGGAGTACCACACGCGCAGGGTGTGCTTGCCGGAGACCAGCGACGTGAGCTCGGCACTCTGCTCGCCGGTCAGGGACGGAATCGCCGGAAGACCGAGGTCGGCGCGCTCGACCACGGTGCCGGACAGCCCGTCGAGACGGGCGGTCTGCAGGTCGACCAGCAACTGCGCGGCGGTGCGCGGCGGCAGGTCCGGCTCGGCGGCCACGGCGAGGGTCTTCGCGGCCACGCCCGCTCCGACCACAGCGACCGCAGCAGCCGCGGGCACCGCCCACCGAAGGACGGGTCGTGACGTGAAGTTGGACATTGGTACACCTCCTGCCGACCATGGTGCCCGGGGTCGGCTGTGACATCGCTGAGACCGTCTGTGCCGTTCCACAGGACAGCGTGCCACGCTGGTCCCCGTGCGGTTGCTCGTGGTGGAGGATGAGGTGCGCATGGCGCACGCGCTGCAGCGCGGTCTCCAGGCGGAGGGATTCGCCGTCGACGTGGCCGGCGACGGCCCGACCGGGCTGGAGCTGGCCAGGCACGGCGGTTACGACGCGGTGATTTTGGACATCATGCTGCCCGGCTTGTCCGGTTATCGAGTGGTCCAGGCGCTGCGCGCGGAGAAGAACTGGGTGCCGGTGCTCATGCTGTCGGCCAAGGACGGCGAGTACGACCAGGCCGACGGCCTCGACTGCGGCGCCGACGACTACCTGACCAAGCCGTTCTCCTACGTGGTGCTCGTCGCCCGGCTGCGCGCCCTGCTGCGCCGCGGCGCGCCCGAGCGGCCCAGTGTGCTGACCGTCGGCGAGCTGACACTCGACCCGGCGCGGCGCCGCGTGACCAGCGCGGGCACCGAGATCGTGCTCACCGCCCGGGAGTATGCGCTGCTGGAGTACCTCATGCGCCGTCCCGGCCAGGTCGTGTCGAAGACCGAGCTGCTCGACCACGTGTGGGACGCCAGCATCGACACCGCGCCGAACGCGGTTGAGGTGTACGTCGGCTATCTGCGCCGCAAGCTCGGCCGGGACGCCCTGGAGACGGTCCGGGGCGCCGGCTATCGGCTGCGGGCGTGAACATGAGGTGGTGGTCGCAGCTCTCGCTGCGCGGACGTCTCGTCCTGCTGGGGACCAGCGGGCTCGTCGTCGGGCTGGCGATCGCCGGCCTGGCGATGGCGACCGCCATGACGTACAGCTTCCGGGGGACCCTCGACCGCTCGGCCGACAGCACCGCGACCGAGATCTCCAACCTGCTGGTGGAGGGTGACCGGCTCCCCGAGCCGCTGCCTGCCCCGGCCGGGCAGGTCGTGCAGGTGCTCGACGCCCAGCACCGGGTCGTCGCCGGTGACCGGAACGCGGACCGGCTCGTGCCGCTGCTGCACGACGACGAGCTGACCGTCGCGATGAGCGGCACCCGGGTCACCGTGTCCGGCGACCGTGCCCTGCAACCGGACCGGCTCCGCGTCACCGCGCGGAAGGTGTCCGACGACCGGATCGTCCTGGTGGCGGTGCCGCTGGGTGACTACCAGCGCAGCCAGGCCCTGCTGCGCACCTCGCTGTGGGTCACGTACCCGGTGCTCGTCGTGGTGCTCGTCGCCATCGCCTGGCGGGTCGTGGGCGCCGCGCTGGCCCCGGTCGACCGGCTGCGGTCCGGCGCCGAGCGGATCACCGGCGCGGCGACCGACGAGCGGCTGCCCGTACCGCCGTCGAGTGACGAGATCCAGCGCCTCGCGGTGACGCTCAACCACATGCTCGACCGGCTGGCGCAGTCCCGCGCCCGGCAGCGGTCGTTCATCGCCGACGCGGCCCACGAGCTGCGCAGCCCGCTCGCGAGCATGCGGATCCAGGTGGAGGTGGCGCAGAAGCTCGGCGACTGGGCCACCGCCGGCGACGACCTGCTCGTCGACCTCGACCGCCTGCAGCGCCTGGTCGACGACCTGCTGCTGCTCGCGCGGGCCGACGCGTCCGACGGCCGCCCGGGCGCTCGGGAGCCCGTCGAGCTGCCGACGCTGCTGTCGAACTTCGCACGGAAGTACGACACCGTCACCGTGGAGCCGGGGGAGTCCCTGTGGGTCGAGGCCGACCCGGACGAACTGCACCGCATCGTGCTCAACCTGGTCGACAACGGGGTCCGGCACGCCCGCTCGGGGGTGGTCCTGGCCGCCGTCGCCGACGGTGACGACGTCCTTGTCACTGTCACGGACGACGGTGCGGGCATCCCGGCCGCGCTGCGGGAGCGGGTGTTCGACCGGTTCGCCCGGCTCGACGACGGGCGCGCCCGCGACGCGGGTGGCACCGGTCTCGGCCTGGCGATCGTGCGTGAGCTGGTGCGCCGCCACGGCGGCACGGTGAAGCTGGTAGACGGCCGCCCGGGCACCCGCGCCGAGGTGCGGCTACCGCGCCTTGTTGACAGTGTCATGTGACAGTGTCATAGTTGGCGGCATGACCGCGACAGGATGGACGCTCGACGAGTTGACGGCCCGGGTGGCCGCCGCGCTCGGCGGTGCCGCCTACGCGGGCGCGCCGAACGGGCGGGTGCGGGACGTGCCCGACGCGCGTGCCATCCGGTGGTACGCGACGATCGGCCTCGTCGACCGCCCGGTGATGCGTGGCCGGGTCGCCCTCTACGGGCCGCGTCACCTGCTGCAGTTGGTGGCGATCAAGCGCCTGCAGTCGCGGGGGAAGCGGATCGCCGACATCCAGGTGGAGCTGGCGGACGTCCCGGACGAGGTGCTCGGCGCCATCGCCGACGTGCCCGAGGGCCTTGCGGCCCTGCCGGGCGGCCCGCCCGGGGGAGCGCCGAGCGTGACTCACCTCGGCAATCCGGATAAATCCGGCATATCAATGGATGTGGCGGCCGGCGGCGACGGAACCGGCGATCGTGCCGATGCCGCGGGCGGACCGGCGGCAACCGGGAAGGGCCGTCGGCGGTTCTGGACCGACTCCCCGGGCAGTCACCATCCGCCGGCCGCCGGTCCGCCGGTCCGCCGCCCGGCACCACCGGCGCCGGGCGTCCGGCCGCCGGAGTCGGGACCGGGCCTGCCCGGCCTGCTCACCGGGGTGCCGCTGCCGGGCGGCGCCGTGCTGCTGCTGCCCGCGCACCCCGGCGCCGACGACGTGGCCGCGATCCGGGCCGCCGCACAGCCGTTGCTCGACCTGCTCACCAGCCGGGGAATCCTGCCCGGCGGGCCTGCCGACCAGTCCACCACGCCGAACTCAGGGAGTGCGAAATGAGAGTCGCCACGATGACCGAGGCCGAGGCCGACCGGGTCGCCGTCCCCGCGGACGAGGCCGGGATCGGCGCACTGCGCACCGAGCGCGGGAACCTTCCCCTCGACCGGCTCGACGTCCGTGCCGCCATCACCGGACTCGTCGCCCGCACCGACCTCGTCCAGGAGTTCGTCAACGTCCACACCACGCCGCTCGAGGCGACCTACATCTTCCCGCTGCCCGACCGCGCCGCCGTGATCCGGATGGCGATGACCGCCGACGGGCGGGTCGTCGAGGCCGAGCTGCGGGAGCGCGGGGCCGCCCGCGAGGCGTACGACACGGCGATCGCCGCCGGTCAGCGCGCCTCGATCGCGGAGGAGGAGCGGCCCGACGTGTTCACCATGCGGGTCGGCAACATCCTGCCCGGCGAGCGGGTCAGCGTGACGTTGTCCCTGGTCGGGCCGCTGGCGTTCGAGGACGGCGAGGCGACGTACCGCTTCCCGCTCGTCGTCGCCCCGCGGTACGTCCCGGGCGCCCCGCTCGACGGCGACAGTGTCGGCGACGGGTACGCGCTGGACACCGACGCCGTCCCGGACGCCTCGCGGATCAGCCCGCCGGTGCTGCTGCCCGGCTTCCCGAACCCGCTGCGGCTGGGCATCGACGTGACGATCGACCCGGCCGGGCTGCCCCTCGGCGACGTCCGGTCCAGCCTCCACACGGTCGTGGAGGACCAAGGACATCTGACGGTACGGCCGGGCGAGCGCGCCGACCGCGACTTCGTCCTGCGCATCGGCTACGGCGCCGGCGCGCAGAGCCTCGCCCTCGCGCCCGACGCCGACGGCGAGGAGGGCACCTACCTGCTGACCGTGCTCCCGCCGGCGGCGCGGACGGCACCCCGCCCCAAGGACGTGGTGCTGCTGCTCGACCGCTCCGGCAGCATGGGCGGCTGGAAGATGGTCGCCGCCCGCCGGGCCGCGGCCCGGATCGTCGACACGCTCGACGCGCACGACCGCTTCACGGTGCTCGCCTTCGACGACCGTGTCGAGGCGCCCGGCTCCCTGCCCGCCGGGCTCGTCGCCGGCACCGACCGCCACCGGTACCGCGCGATCGAACACCTGGCGAGGGTCGACGCCCGCGGCGGCACGGAACTGCTCGACCCGCTGTTGCAGGGCCTGAAGCTGCTTGCCTGCGACCCGGACCCCGCCGCCGGCACCCGCGACCGCGTGCTCGTGCTGGTCACCGACGGCCAGGTCGGCAACGAGGACCAGATCCTGCGCACGGTCTCGACGGCCCTGCGCGGCGTGCGCGTCCACACCGTCGGCATCGACCGGGCCGTCAACGCCGGCTTCCTCGGCCGGCTCGCCGTCGCCGGCGGCGGCCGCTGCGAGCTGGTCGAGAGCGAGGACCGCCTGGACACGGCGATGGACCACATCCACCGGCGGATCGGTGCCCCGGTCCTCACCGGGGTGACGGTCACGCCCGCCGGCCTCGACCTCCTCGACGGCACGCGGACCCCGGCGCGGCTCCCCGACGTGTTTCCCGGTGTGCCGTTCGTCGTCGCCGGGCGGTACCGCGGGCCGGTCGCCGGCGCGCTCACCGTCGCCGGCACGACCCGGGACGAGCTGCCCTGGTCGGCGACGGTCACCGCGGAGCGGCACGACAACGCCGCGCTCACCGCGGTCTGGGCCCGGGCACTGCTCCGCGACCTCGAGGACGCCTACGTGTCCGGGGGCGTCCCCTCCGACGACCTGGAGGAGCGGATCACCGCCACGTCGCTGCGCTTCGGCGTGCTGTGCCGCTTCACGGCGTACGTGGCCGTCGACAGCCGCGTGGTCACCGACGGCGACCAGCCCCGCCGGGTGACCCAGCCGGTCGAGACGCCCGCCGGCTGGCAGCCGCCGACCGCGGTACCGCCGCCACCGCTGCAACCGATGTCCCCGCCGTTCTCCGCGGTGCCGGCCTCGATGCCGATGCCGATGCCGATGTCGATGGCGCCCGGCGCGTCCGCGCCGAGCGGCCCGCCGCCCCCGGCGCCCCGCGCGATGCCGGCCCCGGCGCCGTTCGCCACGGGCGGCGGCGGGATGGCCCGGATGTCGCGCGGCCGGGGCCACTCGCGGTCCATCCGGTTCGAGCAGGCCGACGTGGACGCCGCGCTGGCCCGCGTGACCGGCGTGGACCTGCGGGAGCTCGCCACGCAGGAGGCGGCCCGGCTCCGGGAGGCCGCGGACCGGCCCGACTACGAGCGGCGGGAGCTGCTGGAGGACCTCGGCTCGCGGCTGGCCGCGCTCGGCCTGCCCGAGCTGCGGCAGCTCACCGACGCCCTGACCCCGGCCGGGATCGCCGCGCGGCCACTCGACGAGCTGTGGCGGTTCGTCCTGGAGGCTCTCGACGAGGCCGCCGGCGACCCGCCGCCGCAGGCCGAGCCGCGCCGCGCCTTCTGGCGGCGCTGACCGCGGACGCTGACCGTTGACCTGCCGGGCGGTGCACTCGACGACGGGGAGTGCACCGGTCCGGTACGGTGCGGCGGTGAACAGCCAGCGAATCGCCAGGGCGCTCACCGAGCTCTTCGCGCCGGCCGTGCTCGTGTCCGTCCTGCTGGTGCTGCTCGGCCTGCACAGCGAGCCCGGGCGGCCCGCCCGCGGCCTGGCCCTCGGCGTCGTCGCCGCGCTGTTCGAGAGCGTGCTGCCCTTCCTGTACATCCTCCGCGGGGTCCGCAACGGCAGCCTCACCGACCACCACGTCGGCGACCACAAGCAGCGGCGCGGGCCACTGCTCGTCGGGCTGGGCTCGGTCGCCGTCGGGTTCGCCGTGCTGCTGTGGCTCGGCGCCGACCGCGACCTGATCGCCGCCGTCGTCGCCGGCGGGGTCGGTTTGATCGTGGCGATGGCGGTCAACCACTGGTGGAAGATGTCGATCCACGCCGCGGTCGCCGCCGGCTCGGTCGTCATCCTGATGCTGGTCTACGGCTGGCTCCTCGCCGTCACGGCGCCGCTCGTCGCCGCCGTCGGCTGGTCCCGCGTCCGGCTGACGGACCATACCGTCACACAGGTCGTCGTCGGCACGGCGGTCGGCGCGCTCGTCGCCGGAGGGGTGTTCGCGGCTTTGCGCTGAGCGCCCCGATAGCATCGGGAGGAAACCCGACCGACCGAGCTTGGGAGCAGACCGTGTCCACAGCGCGCCAGACCATTGAAGCCCCTCCGCGCATCGTGGTCACGGCGGGCACGACGGCGGGCGCCGCGGTCGCCGCCGCAGGGCTCCCCGCCACCGGTCCGAAGGCCGTCGTCGTGGTCCGTGACGCCGAGGGCAAGCTGCGTGACCTGGACTGGACCCCGGAGCGGGACGTCGAGGTCGAGGCCGTCGACATGTCCTCGCCCGACGGGCTCGACGTGCTGCGCCACTCGACCGCGCACGTCCTCGCGCAGGCCGTCCAGGACCTGTTCCCGGAGGCCAAGCTCGGCATCGGCCCGCCGATCGAGCACGGGTTCTACTACGACTTCCAGGTCGACACGCCGTTTCACCCCGACGATCTCGACCGGCTCGAGAAGCGCATGCAGGAGATCATCAAGTCGGGGCAGCGGTTCCGCCGGCGCCGGTTCGACTCGGTCGAGCAGGCCAAGGCGGAGCTCAGCGACGAGCCGTTCAAGCTGGAGCTGGTCGACGCCAAGTCCGACGTCGACACCAGTGAGGTCATGGAGGTCGGCGGCGGCGAGCTGACCATCTACGACAACGTCGACGCCCAGTCCGACAAGGTGTGCTGGTCCGACCTGTGCCGCGGCCCGCACCTGCCGACGACCCGGCTGATCCAGGCGTTCAAGCTGACCCGCACCGCCGCCGCCTACTGGCGCGGCTCGGAGAAGAACCCGCAACTCCAGCGCGTCTACGGCACCGCGTGGCCGACCCGGGACGCCCTGAAGGAGTACCAGAAGCTCCTCGAGGAGGCGGCCCGCCGCGACCACCGCAAGCTCGGCGCCGACCTCGACCTGTTCAGCTTCCCCGACGAGCTGGGCTCCGGCCTGCCGGTCTTCCATCCGAAGGGCGGCATCATCCGGCGGGAGATGGAGAACCACTCCCGGCAGCGGCACGAGGAGGCCGGGTACTCCTTCGTCAACACCCCGCACATCACGAAGGGGCACCTGTACGAGGTCTCCGGCCACCTCGACTGGTACGCCGACGGCATGTTCCCGCCCATGGAGGTCGAGGGCGCGAACTACTACCTCAAGCCGATGAACTGCCCGATGCACGACCTGATCTTCCGGTCGCGCGGGCGGTCGTACCGCGAGCTGCCGCTGCGGATGTTCGAGTTCGGCACCGTGTACCGGTACGAGAAGTCCGGCGTCATCCACGGCCTGACCCGGGTCCGTGGCATGACCCAGGACGACGCGCACATCTTCTGCACCCCGGAGCAGATCGAGAGCGAGCTCGCCTCGCTGCTGCACTTCGTGCTCGACCTGCTCAAGGACTACGGCCTGACCGACTTCTACCTGGAGCTGTCGACGAAGAACCCGGACAAGTACGTCGGCTCGGACGAGGTCTGGGAGACCGCGACCGAGACGCTGCGCCGGGTCGCGACCGAGTCCGGGCTCGACCTGGTGCCCGACCCGGGTGGCGCGGCGTTCTACGGGCCGAAGATCTCGGTGCAGGCACGGGACGCGATCGGCCGCACCTGGCAGATGTCGACGATCCAGCTCGACTTCAACCTGCCGGAGCGCTTCGAGCTGGAGTACCAGGCGGCCGACGGCACCCGGCAGCGGCCGGTCATGATCCACCGGGCGCTGTTCGGCTCGATCGAGCGGTTCTTCGGCGTCCTCACCGAGCACTACGCGGGCGCGTTCCCGGCCTGGCTGGCGCCGGTGCAGGTGGTCGGCATCCCGATCCGCGCCGACCACGCCGGCTACCTCGCCGAGTTCGTCGCCCGGCTGCGCAAGGAGGGCATCCGCGCCGAGGTCGACCACTCCGACGAGCGGATGCAGAAGAAGATCCGGACCGCCCAGCAGCAGAAGGTGCCGTTCATGGCGATCGCCGGCGACGACGACGTCAACGGCGGCACGGTCTCGTTCCGGTACCGCGACGGCTCCCAGCGCAACGGCGTCCCGCTCGACGAGGCCGTGGCGCACGTGGTGGAGGTCGTCCGCTCCCGGACCAACGTGGGTCCGAGCGCGTCGTGACCAGCGTCCCGGACGACCTGGAGCGCCTCTGGACGCCGCACCGGATGGCGTACATCAAGGAGGATCGCGCCGGTGACCATGACGAGCCGACCGGGTGCCCGTTCTGCCGGGCGCCCGGCCTGCCGGAGGACGAGAGCCTCGTCGTCGCGCGGGGCGATCTCGCCTACGCGGTGCTCAACCTCTATCCGTACAACCCCGGGCACCTGATGGTGGTGCCCTACCGGCACGTCGCGGACTACACCGACCTGACGGTGGCCGAGACCGCCGAGGTCGCCGCGTTCACCCGGACGGCGATGCGGGTGATCCGCAGGGTCAGCGCGGCGCACGGCTTCAACCTGGGCATGAACCAGGGCGCGGTGGCCGGCGCGGGCATCGCCGCCCACCTGCACCAGCACATCGTCCCGAGGTGGGGCGGCGACACCAACTTCATGCCGGTGGTCGGCCGCACCAAGGTCCTGCCCCAGTTACTGACGGACACCCGCAAACTCCTGGCCGACGCCTGGCCCACCCCCCTCCCTTAGCCCCCTCCCGCGCCCCCCGCGCCTTTCTGTGCGTCGATCTTGCAGTTGTGGTGCCTGACAAACCCGGACATCGTGGGAGTGTCGAGGCACCACAACTGCATGATCAACAAAGGTCGCGACGTTGAGTCGTGCGGTCGTCTGGCAATCCGGTGTTGTGCTACTGGGTGGTGACGCACGGTCGAGCGGGTGGCGGAGTGGCGGCGACACCTCCGGGTCACGCGCTCGAATTGTCGGCCTTGTCCGGGGCTGACCAAGGGGCCTGACGTCGCGGCCTTGCATGATCGACGCGGGGAGGGGTGGGTCAGCGGCCAGCCCGGATGCAGGCGCGCCGCGAGCGGGGTCGCCGCCGTCAGCGGGCGGCGGCGTGCTCCTGCTTGACCACCTCGGCCAGGTTGGCGGGCATCGGGTCGTGGCGGACGAACGAGCGGGTGAACGTGCCGGAGCCGGAGGTCATCGCGCGCAGCTCGACCGCGTAGCGGACCAGTTCCGTCGCCGGGACCTCGGCCCGGACCAGGGTGCGCTCGTGACCGGCCGGGTCGGGTTCGTTGCCCAGGACGCGGCCCCGGCGACCGGACAGGTCGCTCATCACCGCGCCGACGAAGTCGTCGGGCACCCGGATCGTCACCTCGTCGATCGGCTCCAGCAGCGTCGTCCGGCCGTTTTCGGCGGCCTCGCGCAGGGCGAGCGCCCCCGCGGTCTGGAACGCCGCGTCGGAGGAGTCGACCGAGTGCGCCTTGCCGTCGAAGAGCGTCACCCGCACGTCCACCACCGGGTAGCCGGCGACGATGCCGCGCTCCATCTGGGCTCGCACACCTTTCTCGACCGAGGGGATGTAGTTGTGGGGGACCACGCCGCCGACGATCTTGTCGACGAACTCGAAGCCGGACCCGCGCGGCAGCGGCTCGACCTTGATGTCGCAGACCGCGTACTGCCCGTGGCCGCCGGACTGCTTGACGTGCCGCCCGTGCCCCTGGCTCGGCGCGGCGAACGTCTCCCGCAGGGAGACCTTGACCGGCTCGGTGTCCAGCTCGACCCCGCCGGCGCGCAGCCGGTCCAGTACGACGTCCGCGTGCGCCTCGCCCATGCACCACAGGACCAACTGGTGCGTCTCGCTGTTGCGCTCCAGCCGCAGCGTCGGGTCTCCGGCGACGAGCCGGCCCAGGTTCTTGGCGAGGGCGTCCTCGTCGGAGCGCGTCTTGGCGACGATCGCGATCGGCAGCAGCGGCTCGGGCATCTCCCACGGCGCCATGAGCAGCGGCTCGTCCTTGCCCGAGATCGTGTCGCCGGTCTCCGCGGTGCCCGACTTGGTGATCGCGACCAGGTCACCCGCGACCGCGAACGGCACCTCGCGCAGGTTCGCGCCCAGCGGCGAGAACAGGTGGGCGAACCGCTCGTCGGCGTCGTGGTCGGGGTGCCCGCGCTCGGCCATGCCGTGCCCGGAGATGTGGACCGGCTGCTCCGGGCGCAGCGTGCCGGAGAACACGCGGACGAGCGACACCCGCCCGACGTACGGGTCGATCGTCGTCTTGACGACCTCGGCGATCAGCGGGCCCCGCGGGTCGCAGCGCAGCGGGGCGTGCGGGTTGCCGTCGAGGTCGGTGACCGGAGGAACCACGTGCTCCAGCGGCGACGGGAACCCGCTGGTGAGCACCTCGAGGAGCACGTCGAGCCCGACCCGCGTCTCGGAGCAGACCGGCACGACCGGGTAGAACGTGCCGCGGGCGACGGCCTTCTCGAGGTCGTCGACGATCACCGAGGTCTCGATCTCCTCACCGCCGAGGTACCGCTCCATGAGCGTCTCGTCCTCGCTCTCGGCGATGATCCCTTCGAGCAGGCTGTTGCGGGACTCCTCGATCGCCGGCAGGTGCTCGGGGTCGGGCTCGCGCAGCCGCGGCGGGAAGCCGCCGGAGTAGTCGAAGACGCGCTGGGTGACCAGGCCGATGAGCCCCTCGACGGACGTGCCGTCGTCGCCGAGCATCGGCAGGTAGAGGGGCAGGACGTTGTCGCCGAAGACCTCCTGGCAGTGGGCCAGGGTCTCGTCGAAGTCCGCCCGCTGGTGGTCGAGCCGGGTGACCGCGACCGCGCGGGGCATGCCCACGGCGGCGCACTCCTCCCAGAGCGCGGCGGTCGCCGCGTCCATCCCGTCGACCGCGGACACGACGAACAGCGCCGCGTCCGCGGCCCGCAGACCGGCCCGCAACTCACCGACGAAGTCGGCGTAGCCGGGGGTGTCGAGGAGATTGACCTTGACGTCGCCATGCATGATCGGCGCCGAGGACAGCGTGACGGACCGCTGCTGCTTCACCGCCGCCGGATCGTGATCGGTGACCGTGGTGCCCTCGGTCACCGCGCCGGCCCGGCCGATCGTCCCGGTCGCGGCAAGCAGCGCCTCGACCAGCGTCGTCTTGCCGGAACCGGAGTGCCCGACGAGCACCACGTTACGTACCCTGCCGGGGTCATCAACCACCGGTGCGTGGCCGGTGACCCCCTTCTCCTGGAGTTTCTGCGCCATTACGCGCCTCCCGTCAGCCCGAAGCCTTCTGTGAGCAGCCTCACAGTCACGACCTGTTCACCGATCCCACACCCGAAACATCACCGACACAAGCCCACCGCCGCTCATCACGGCATGAGGTTTACTCAAGCACCGTGAGCAGTCCCACGCGGCGGTATCCGCCAAGCTTCGCCGCCGTTATCGTGGGAGCGCCATGGCGAAGATCCTCAGCGTAGTCAGCAAGGCCTCCCTGGGCCGAGTCGTCCAGCCCGTCGCCGCGGCGCTGCTGCGTGCCGGGGTCTCCCCGAACGCGGTCACCGTCGCCGGCACCGTCGGCGTGCTCGTCGGAGCCCTGGGCTTCGCCGCGCGCGGCCACCTCGTCATCGCGCTCGTCATCATCACCGTGAGCTGCCTGACCGACATGCTCGACGGCACGATGGCCCGCCTCCGCGGCGTGACGAACAAGTTCGGCGCGCTGCTCGACTCGTCCATGGACCGCATCGCCGACGGCGCGATCTTCGGCTCCGTGGCCTACTACTTCGCCACGCGGGACGATCTGCGCGGGGTCGCCGCGGCACTGCTCTGCCTGGTCGCCGGCCAGGCCGTCTCCTACGTCAAGGCCCGCGCCGAGGGCCTGGGGATGACCGCGAACGTCGGGCTCATCGAGCGTTCCGAGCGGCTCATCATCCTCGGCATCGGCGGCCTGCTGTGGGGCTTCGACGTGCGGTACGGCCTGGAGGTCGTCCTGTGGATCCTCGGCGTGCTGTCGATCGTCACCGTCGCGCAGCGGATGGTGACCGTCCACCGCCAGGCGAACGAGCAGGCGGACCGGCAGACGGACCAGCAGGCCGGCGTGTCGTGAACCTCGTCGAGCTCGGCTACGGCGCCGCGTTCTCGCTGCTGCCGAGGCTGCCGCGGGGTGCGGTGTGGCCGTTGTTCGCCGCGGCGGCCGGGCACGGCGCCCGGGCGTACCGTGGCGGAAAACCGGGCAAGGGGACCGCGACCCTGGCGAAGAACCTGCGCCGGGTCGTCGGCGACGAGCTGCCCGAGGCGGAGTTCGCCGCGCTGATCGAGCGGGCCCTGCGCTCCTACGCGCGGTACTACCTGGAGGCATTCCAGTTGCCCGGCCGGTCGAAGGAGCAGATCCTGCGCGGGTTCCGGCTGGAGCGCGGCGAACTGCTCGGCGAGCACGTCGCCGCCGGGGCCGGCACGGTCGTCGCCCTGCCGCACGGCGGCAACTGGGACGCGGCCGGCGCGTGGGTCGCCGCACAGGGCTGGCCGATCACGACGGTCGCCGAGCGGCTCAAACCCGAGAGCGTGTACCGCGGGTTTCTGGAGTTCCGCCGCTCGCTGGGTATGGAGATCCTGCCGCTCGTCGGCGGTGACCGCCCGGCGTTCGACGTGCTGGAGGAGCGCGTCCGCGCCGGGGCGGTCGTGCCGCTCCTCGCGGACCGGGACCTGACCGCCCGGGGGGTCGAGGTCGAGTTCTTCGGCGGCCGGACGAAGATGCCGGCCGGTCCGGCGCTGCTCGCCCTGCGGACCGGTGCCCCCCTGTACGTGGCACAGATGTGGTTCGATGCGGATGCGGCGGCCGGTCGCCTCGTGGGCCCGCTCCCGATGCCGGCCGCCGGCGAGGGGCCGCTCGACGTCCGCGTGCGGCTGGTCACCCAGCGCGTCGCCGACCAGCTCGCCGAGGGCATCGCGCGCCATCCGGAAGACTGGCACATGCTGCAACGGCTCTGGTTGGACGAGCCGGCGAAGACTCCAGTGGCCTGAAGGAGGGGCGTTGCGCATCGGGATCGTCTGCCCGTACTCCTTCGACGTGCCGGGCGGCGTGCAGAACCACGTCCGCGACCTGGCCGAGACCCTGATCTCCCTCGGCCATCACGTCAGCGTCCTGGCGCCCGGGGACGACGAGGGCATGACCGTGCCGTACGTCGTGCCCGCCGGCCGGACCGTGCCCGTGCCCTACAACGGCTCGATCGCCCGGGTCTCGTTCGGGCTGATCTCCGCGACCCGGGTGCGCCGTTGGCTGGCGGCCGGCCGGTTCGACGTGCTGCACGTCCACGAACCGCTGATCCCCAGCCTGTCGATGCTGGCGGTACTGTCCGCGCGCGGCCCGGTCGTCGCGACGTTCCACACCGCCATGACCCGCTCACGCGCCCTCGCCGCCGCGCAGGGGGTGCTCCAGTTGGTGCTCGAGCGGATCACCGGCCGCATCGCGGTCAGCGAGCTGGCACGCAAGGTCCAGGTCGAGCACCTGGGCGGCAGCGCGTGGGAGATCCCCAACGGGGTGCAGGTCGCGAAGTACCGCGCCGCGCAGCCGTTCGACGGCTGGCCGGGCGACGGCGCGCTGGGCTTCCTCGGCCGGTTCACGGAGCCGAGGAAGGGTTTCCCGTACCTGCTGTCGGCCTTCCGGATCCTGGCGCGGGACCGGCCGGGGCTGCGGCTGCTGGTCGCCGGCCCGGGTGACGTCGACGAGGTGCTCGACGACGTGCCGGCCGACGTCCGGGACCGCATCGTGTTCCTCGGCAAGGTCTCCGAGGACGACAAGGCCAGGATGCTGCGCAGCGTCGACCTCTACGTGGCGCCGAACACCGGCGGCGAGTCCTTCGGCATGATCCTCACCGAGGCGATGTCCGCCGGCACGCCCGTGCTCGCCAGCGACCTCGACGCCTTCCGGCGGGTCCTCGCCGGCGGCGCCGCCGGTGCGCTGTTCCCCGTCGGCGACGCGGCGGCACTCGCCGCGACCGCCGCGGACCTGCTCGACGACCCGCGGCGGCGGGCCCGGATCGCGGCCCGGGCGGCCGAGGTGGTCGCCGCCTACGACTGGCCCGTCCTCGCGGAGCGTGTCCTCGAGGTCTACTCGACGGCGATCGAGGTCGCCGGAGCGACCGTGCAGGAGTCGGTCCCGTAGGCTGCGCCGCATGTGGTGGGTGATCGCCGTCGTGGCGGTAGTGGTGGTGATCGCCACGTACCTGACCTGGCTGGCCGCTCGCGTCGACCGGCTGCACGCCCGGGCGGGCGCGGCGTACGCGACTCTCGATGCGCATCTCGTCCGCCGCGCGGTCGCCGCTGTGGCGCTCGCCGAGGCCGCGCAGGTGCCCACGTTGATGTACGCGGCCCGAATCGCCCTCGACGCGGGTCCCGAGGACCGGGAGATCGCCGAGAACGACCTCACCCGTCACCTGCGCTCCGTGACCGGGGCACCGCAGGACGTGCTGGACTCACTGGTGCACGTGAGCCGCCGGGTGGCCTTGGCGCGGCAGGTGCACAACGACGTCGTCCGGGACGCGCTCGCCGTGCGCCGCAGACCGTTGATCAGACTGTTCCGCCTGGCCCGAAAGCACCCAGCCCCGACGTACTTCGACGTCGACGACCCGTCCCTACCCTGACCCACGCCGCTCCCGCCCGCCGCCGCCCGCCCGCCGCCGCCCGCCCGCCCGCCCCGTTGATCTTGCAGTTGTGGTGCCGAGACACTCCCTGAATGTCCGACTTGTTAGGCACCACAACTGCAAGATCAACGGGGGTAGGGGGTTTGTGGGCCGCGGGGTTGGCATTGGCTGTCGGGGCTGCCGGGTGATCGGGCGTAAACTTGCGGGTGAATCCGGGTCTTTTGTTGTGAGGAGTGCTGCGCCGTGTCCGAGTCGCCCACACCCAGCTCGTCCGTGACGGGCACCGCCCGCGTCAAGCGCGGGATGGCCGAGATGCTCAAGGGCGGCGTCATCATGGACGTCGTCACGCCGGAGCAGGCCAAGATCGCCGAAGACGCCGGCGCGGTCGCCGTCATGGCTCTCGAGCGGGTTCCCGCCGACATCCGCGCCCAGGGCGGGGTGTCGCGCATGAGCGACCCGGACATGATCGACGGCATCATCGACGCCGTCTCGATCCCGGTGATGGCCAAGGCCCGGATCGGGCACTTCGTCGAGGCTCAGATCCTCCAGGCGCTCGGCGTCGACTACGTCGACGAGTCCGAGGTGCTCACCCCGGCCGACTACAGCAACCACATCGACAAGTGGGCGTTCACCGTGCCGTTCGTCTGCGGCGCCACCAACCTCGGCGAGGCCCTGCGGCGCATCAACGAGGGTGCCGCCATGATCCGCTCCAAGGGTGAGGCCGGCACCGGCGACGTGTCCAACGCCACCACCCACATGCGCAAGATCCGGCAGGAGATCCGCCGGCTCTCCTCCCTGCCCGAAGACGAGCTGTTCGTCGCCGCCAAGGAGCTCCAGGCGCCGTATGACCTGGTCAAGGAGGTCGCCGAGACGGGCAAGCTGCCGGTCGTGCTGTTCACCGCGGGCGGCATCGCCACCCCGGCCGACGCCGCGATGATGATGCAGCTCGGCGCCGAGGGCGTGTTCGTCGGCTCCGGCATCTTCAAGTCGGGCAACCCGCAGCAGCGCGCCGCCGCGATCGTCAAGGCCACCACGTTCTACGACGACCCCGACGTGCTCGCCAAGGTCTCCCGCGGCCTGGGTGAGGCCATGGTCGGCATCAACGTCGACGACATCCCGGTGCCGCACCGCCTCGCCGAGCGGGGCTGGTGACCTTTTCGTGATCATCGGTGTGCTCGCCCTCCAGGGCGATACCCGCGAGCACCTGCACGCCGTGGCCGCCTGTGACGCGATCGGGCGGCCCGTGCGGCGGCCGGAGGAGCTCGACTCGGTCGACGCGCTGATCGTCCCGGGCGGCGAGTCGACCACGATGAGCAAGCTCGCGGTCGAGTTCGGCCTGATGGAGCCGGTCCGCAAGCGGATCGCCGGCGGGATGCCGGTCTACGGCTCGTGTGCGGGAATGATCATGCTGGCCTCGTCGTTGCTGGACGCGCGACCGGATCAGGTCCCGTTCGGCGGGATCGACATGACGGTCCGCCGCAACGCCTTCGGCCGGCAGGTCGACTCCTTCGAGGGCTCCGTGGACATTTCGGATATCGAGGGCGGTCCGTTCTCCGCGGTCTTCATCCGGGCGCCCTGGGTAGAGTCGGTGGGTGACGACGTGCGGGTGCTGGGCCGCGTGAAGGACGGGCCGGCCGCCGGTAGGATCGTTGCGGTTCGGCAGCGGCACCTGCTCGCGACGGCCTTCCACCCCGAGCTCACCGGCGACCTCCGAGTCCATCGGTACTTCGTGGAGATGGCGCGTGAGGCGGGTCAGACGACGGAGGGTTAGCAGAGATGTCCGGGCACTCCAAATGGGCGACGACCAAGCACAAAAAGGCGGTCATCGACGCCAAGCGCGGCAAACTCTTCGCCCGCCTGATCAAGAACGTCGAGGTGGCCGCGCGCACCGGTGGTGGTGACCCGGCCGGAAACCCGACGCTGTTCGACGCCATTCAGAAGGCGAAGAAGAACTCGGTACCGAACGACAACATCAACAACGCCGTCAAGCGCGGTTCCGGCCTCATCGGCGGCGGTGCCGACTGGCAGACGGCGATGTACGAGGGTTACGGTCCGAACGGCGTCGCGATCCTCATCGAGTGCCTGACCGACAACCGCAACCGTGCCTCGACGGAGGTGCGGGTCGCCCTCACGCGCAACGGCGGCTCGCTGGCCGACGCGGGCAGCGTGTCGTACATGTTCTCGCGCAAGGGCGTCATCATCGTCCCCAAGGCGGACGGCCTGACCGAGGACGACCTGCTCCTCGCGGTCCTCGACGCCGGCGCCGAGGAGGTCAACGACCTGGGCGAGTCGTTCGAGATCATCTGCGAGGCGTCGGACCTGGTCCCGGTCCGCACCGCTCTGCAGGAGGCGGGCATCGACTACGAGTCGGCCGAGTCCTCGTTCGTCCCGAGCGTGACCGTTCCCCTCGACGAGGAGGGCGCCCGCAAGGTCTTCAAGGTGATCGACGCGCTCGAGGACTGCGACGACGTCCAGAACGTCTACGCCAACTTCGACGTCAGCGACGAGGTCATGGCCCTGGTCGAGGCCTGACGCTCCGCGTTCGAGCGGGCGCCCACCCTCGTCGATCTTGCAGTTGTGGTGCCTGACAAACCCGGGCATTCAGGGAGTGTCGCGGCACCACAACCGCATGATCGACGAGGGTGGGCGCGCGGTGGGTCTCAGCCGGCGGGCACCGGTGCGGGCGCCGGTGCCGGGGACGGCGTGGACGTGAACCGCAGCGAGCGGGCCAGCAATCCGAAGCCCGCCAGCAGGAGCGCCGGGCTCACCAGGCTCAGCGGGCCCACGCCCAGCACCAGGAACGCCGCGATGCCGGCGCTCACCAGCACGGGGACCCACCAGCGGGAGCGGCCGTCCACCGTCGTCGCCACCGCCACCAGGATCAGGCCCAGCAGTGTGCCCGCCATGCTCGGCAGCACCCAGGCGAACGTGAACAGCGCCTGCTCGCCCATCGAAGCCTGCACCTTGTCGGCCGTCGCCTGGTCCAGGGTCTGCCGCGCCGCCAGGTCACCGTAGTCGCCCGCCATCAGCGCGCTGAAGTTCGCGAGCGCCAGCACCGTGACGAAGCCCGCGATGCGGGCGAAGCGGCCGCCGTCGCGCGTCGCGGTCAGTACCGCCGGAATGAACAGCACCCAGGAGAGGTGCAGGAAGAAGGCGCTCGCCTGGGCGAGGGCCGGGTGCTCCAGGAAGCCGGCGGTGTCCGCCGACAGACCGGGGACCGTCGCGAGGCCGACGCCGAACGACACCGGGGCCAGGACCATGCAGAGCCGGCCGACGGTGAACCGGAACGCGCCGAACGAGTCGGGCTCCGCGGGCGGCGTGACGCGGCGTAGCTGCCAGCCGGCCACCGCGTACGCGCCGGTCATGACCGCCGGGCCGACGAGGCACAGCGGCACCGGGGAGATCGCGAACAGGAAGTATCCCGCGGTGCCGGCCAGGGCGGCGCCCGCCGTCCACCAGTTGATGACCCGTGCCCGGGCCGCCGCGATCGGGGTGAGCAGCAGCGCGACCGCCCAGCCGAGGAGGCCCGGCACCTGCCAGCCCCACTGCGCCCACGCCATGGCCTGGAAGGCCTCGTCGACGGCCTTGACCTTGTCGTTGGGGAGGTTCTGCTCCAGGGCCAGCACCATGAGGTCGGATGCCATCAGCGCGGCGAACGTGACCAGGCCGAACACGACGGCGATCCACGCGATGCGGGCGAGGACGGCCCCCCGCTTGCGGATCGGGTCGAGCAGGCCGATCAGGCCCGGCACGAACAGCACCCAGGCCCAGTGCAGCAGCACCGAGTGCCACTCGATGGCACCGGGGTTGTCCCGGTAGATGCCGTAGCTCTGGTCCTCGGCGCCGAGGGCCGGGTCGACCGCCGTCGCGACGGCCAACGTGATGGGGGCCAGGACCAAACAGACCGCAGCAGCCGTACGCCGCATCGGTTCCTCCTTGTCATCAGCAGTGCAACGGCGGTGAACGTTAGGCGGACCCGACCTGCCGGTAACCCGCAGCGCGAGCGAACCGGGGTCCGCCGCGCGGGGGACGGCCGGTCATCCGGCGGACGGGCGAGGGGGTGACCGCGCAGCCCGTACCGTTTCGGTGTGCGCAGGTGGCAGGTCGATCTCGGAGTGGCCGGCGGGTTCGTGGCGTTCGCGCTCACGGAGGAGGCCGTGGTACGGATGCCGGGCGCGTGGTGGCCGTTCGCGCTCGCCGTCTTCGCCGTGCTGGTCGCGCTCCGGCGGACCGTCCCCCTCGTCGGGCTCGCCGCGAGCTGCGTGCACGCGAACAAGATCTTCTACAGCGACATGGTCGTCACGTACCGGCTGTGGCAGCTCGCCGCGATGATCATCGCGGCCTACACGGTGGGCCGTTACCTGCCGCCCCGGCCCGGCAGCGTCCGCGGCTTCGTCGGGCTGGGGCTGGTCGTCGCCACCGCGCTGACCTACTGGGACGTCGACCACACCGATCCGATGGGCGCGTTCTTCTTCCCGGTCGTGCCGTGGGGCCTCGGGATCGCGTTCGCGATCCAGCACCGGCAGAACACCGACGCGGCGTCCGCCCGGGCGGCGATCCGCGAGCAGCGGGTCCGCGAGGCGGTCATGGAGGAGCGGGTGCGCATCGCCCGGGAGCTGCACGACATGGTCGCGCACAGCGTGACGGTGATGGTGATCCAGGCGGGCGTCGTGCGACGGCGTCTCGACGCCGGGCTCAGCGTCGACGGTGAGCTGCTCAGGAGCATCGAGTCGGCCGGCCGGGACGCCGTGGGCGAGCTGCGCCGGACCCTGGGCCTGCTCCGCGGTGACGACAGCGGCGCGGCCGCCGCCCCGGTCGGGCTGGACCGCCTCGACGAGTTGCTGGCGCAGGTGCGCGAGGCCGGGCTGACCGTCACGTTCAAGCGGGAGGGCGTGCCCGTGCCGCTGTTGCCGGCGGCCGACCTCTCGGCGTACCGCATCATCCAGGAGGCGCTGACCAACGTCCTCAAGCACGCGGGCCCGACCAGGGTGACCGTCGAGATCCGGTACGGTGACGACGGCGTCCACCTGTCGGTGGTCGACAAGGGCGGGACGACCGCGTCCCCGGTCGCCGGCGGCGGCCAGGGCCTGATCGGCATGCGGGAGCGTGCGATGCTCTTCGGCGGCGAGCTCACGGCGGGTCCGGGCCCGGAGGGCGGATTCGCGGTCCACGCGCGGCTCCCGGCCCAGGTGGCGGCGCCCGCATGACGATCAAGGTCGTCATCGCCGATGACCAGCGGATGGTACGGGCCGGTCTGCGCATGGTCATCGAGACCGAACCCGACATGACCGTCGTCGGCGAGGCCAGTGACGGCGTGGAGGCGGTCGCCCTGGCGCGGCGCCTGCGTCCCGAGGTCGTGCTCATGGACATCGCGATGCCCCGCCAGGACGGGCTGGCCGCCACCCGGACGCTGCTGTCGGCGCCGGGCGCGCCGCGCATCATCGTCCTCACCACGTTCGACACCGACGAGAACCTGTACAACGCCCTGCGCGCCGGTGCGAGCGGCTTCCTGCTCAAGGTCTCGTCGCCGGAGCATCTCATCACCGCGATCCGGGTGGTCGCGGGCGGCGAGGCGCTGCTCGACCCGGCGATCACGACGCGGGTCATCTCGGCGTTCGCCGGCTCGCCGGGCCCGCAGCCGCCGCCGGAGCTGGCCGAGCTGACCCCGCGCGAGACCGACGTGCTCCGCCTGATGGCCCGCGGCCTGTCCAACGGCGAGATCGCCGCGGCGCTGACGGTCGGCGAGGCCACGGTGAAGACCCACGTGGCCCGGGTGCTCATGAAGCTGGGCCTGCGCGACCGTGTCCAGGCGGTCGTCTACGCGTACGAGTCAGGCCTGGTCCGCGCCGGCAGCGCCTGACGGCCGGCGCGGCAGCTCCGCGACCCGCCGCGCCACGTCCGCCCGGACCGCCCCGGCCTCGATCCCGGGCCCAGTCCAAGGCTCAGTCCAGGGTTCATTCAGCCCAGGGCGACGCGCAGGTGGCGGGGGCCGCGCAGGATGGCGCTCATGCGGTACACCGGCGGATCCTCCAGCAGCCGGGCGTGCGCCAGCACCGGGGCCAGGCCGCGCAGCGCGACCTGGGCCTCCAGCCGCGCCAGCGGGGCGCCGAAGCAGTAGTGGATGCCATCGCCGAAGCCGAGGTGCCGGATCTGGCGGCGCTGCGGGTCGAAGCGGTCCGGATCGGGGATCTCCTGCGGGTCGCGGTTCGCCGCCGCCAGGACCAGCGTGATCGACGCGCCCTGCGGGATCGTCGTGCCGGCGAGCGGGATGTCGGACAGGGCCCGCCGCCACGGCAGCATCTGGACCGGCGGGTCCCAGCGCAGCACCTCCTCGACGAACGGGATGACGAGGCCGTCGTCGGCGCGGAGGCGGTCCAGCCAGACCGGCTGGCGCAGCAGGACCAGGGCCGCGTTGGCGACGAGGTTGACCGTCGTCTCGTGGCCGGCGATGAGCAGCAGCACCGCGGTACTGATGAGCTGCTCCCGGGTCATCCGCCCGTCGGGACCGTCGTCCGTGGCCAGGGCCGAGAGCAGGTCGTCACCGGGCTCGGCGGTGCGCCGGTCGACGAGGTCGCCGAGGTAGCCGGCCAGGTCGCGGAACCCGGCGTGCGCGGCGTCGAGCTGCTCCTGCCGGGCGCGCCGCGGGTCGATCGACTGTAGCGCGGTGTCGATCCAGCCGCGGAACTTCGGCTCGTCCTCGACCGGCACGCCGAGCAGCGAGCAGATGACCAGGACCGGCAGCGGATACGCGAAGTGGTCGACCAGGTCCACGGTCGAGCCCGGCAGGTCGCGGACCAGCCGGGCCACGATGTCCTCGAGCTTCGGCTGGAGGTCGTCGACGCGGTGCGGGCTGTGCGGCGGGCCGAACGGCCGGGTGGCGAGGCGGCGCAGCCGGTCGTGCTCCGGCGGGTCGAGCCGCAGGAAGCTCGGCGGCAGCCCGATCCGGGCGTGCGGGTCGGCGGCGTCGAGGTCGCTGTCGAGCTGCGAGCTGACGCGTGGATCGTGCAGCAGGTCGGCCACCTCGCGGAAGGTGGTGACGACGTAGGTGCCGTCCGGCTGCCGGTCGACGGGTGTGCGCCGCAGGGAGGTGTAGAGCGGGTACGGGTTGTGCCGGTTCACCGGGTCGAGGACGGCGTCGAAGCCGGAGCCGACCGAGGCGGTCACGAATTCCTCCCGAGGTCCGGGGCCAGGAAGGCGCATTGGGTGTAGCCCTGACACTTCGTGAGGTCGGTAACCACGCGCATGGGTCCAAGGTCGCGGCCCGTCCGCCCCCGTGCCTCACCCGGCGGGTAGGACGGAAGCGGTAGCCAGGGCCGGCAGGACCGCGCGGACGACGGTGCCGGCCCCCGGGGCGGTGACGATCTCCAGCCGCCCGCCGACGAGGACCGCCCGCTCCCGCATCGACCGCACCCCCAGCCGGCCCGGGTGCGGGCCGTCGGCCGCGAACCCGACCCCGTCGTCGGCCACCTCCAGCACGACCTGCGTGTCGTCGCCGGACAGCCGGAGCGTGACATGTGCGGCGGCGGCGTGCCGGGCCGCGTTGGCCAGCGCCTCCAGCGCGATGCGGTACAAGGCCTCCTCCACTTCCGGGCTGACGGCCGGGTCGGCGTCGAGTTGCAGGCCCCAGTCGGTCTGCGCCTCGTCGCGGCCCGGCGCCGCGTGCAGCGTCTCGAAGAGACCCTTGAGCGCGGTCGCGAGCCCCGAGCCGACCAGCGTCTCCGGCCGCAGCCGCAGGATGATGCCGCGCAGGTCAGACAGGCCCGCCGCGGCCGTCTCCTGGATCCAGGCGAGCGACTCCCGCGCCTGCGCCGGGTTGCCGTGGAGCAGTTCGGCGGCGGTACCGGCACCGAGGCTGATCCCGTACAGCGTCTGGACGACGGAGTCGTGCAGGTCCCGGGCGAGCCGCTCGCGTTCCTGGATCGGCTCGGCGGCCCCGCTCAGCAGCAGCCGCGCGAGCGGCGCGAACGGCGCGAGCTCGGCGGCCCGCGGCGCGCGCCGCCGCCCGATCCCGACCAGCACCCCAACCCCCACCCCAACCCCCACCCCGCGTCGATCTTGCACCTGTGGTGCCGGGACACTCCCGCGATGTCCGGCTTTGTCAGGCACCACAACTGCATGATCAACGCTGGGAAGTGGGGGTGGGAGGGGGAGGTAGAGGACGGGGTCGACGCGCGCCGGGCGGGCGGTCGACAGGACGCGGGCGGCCAGGTCCGAATCCACGCCGGCGGACGCGCCCGCCGAGGCGCGCACCACCGCCGTGGCGTCGAGGACGTGGACGGACTGCGCGCCGGTCACGTTTCGGGCGAGCGAGCACAGCTCGTCGAGCGCCGCGCTCAACTCGGGGCCGCCGCGTGGACAGGGACCAGCCCGACACGCATCGCGTAGAGGGCGGCCTGGGTACGGCTCTCGGCGTTGAGTTTCGACAGGATGTTGCTCACGTGCGTCTTGACGGTCTGCGGCGCGATGTGCAGCTCGCGGGCGATCTGCCCGTTGGCCCGGCCGCGGGCCAGCAGGATCAGCACCTCCTCCTCGCGCCTGGTGAGCTGCGGCGGGGTGGTCGGCACGTGCACGTCCCGGACCAGGCGGGCGGCCACCGCCGGGGACAGTTGCACCTGTCCGGCGGCCGCGGCCCGTACCGCGCGGTGCAACTCCTCGGCGTCGGTGTCCTTGAGCAGATAACCGACGGCGCCCGCGTGCAGGGCGTCGGCGATCAACTGCGGTTCGAGGTAGCCGCTGAGCGCGACGACCTCCACACTGGGCAGTTCGCGGCGGATGACGGCGGTCGCGCTGATGCCGTCGAGGCCCGGCATCAGCAGGTCCATCAGCACGATGTCCGGCCGCAGCTCGTGGGTGAGGGCCACGGCCTCCCGCCCGTCCGCCGCGGCGCCGACGGTCTCCAGGTCGGCGCTCAGGGACAGGAAGCTGCGCAGGCCCTCGCGGACCATCGCGTGGTCGTCGGCGATCAGGATCCTGATACTCATCGTGGCGGCCTATACCCGGAGAAAGGTGCGAATCACCACGTATCAGGTGCCAGGTGGACTAGGCCGATTGGGGGAGACCGAAGGTGTGGACCGCCGCCGGACCGCGGCGTGATGTGGCGGAGGGCGGCCGGGCGGCACGGTTGTGAGCGTGACGCACTACTTGAACCGGCTGAGCCGGTTCTCCCTGGTGGGAGCCAGCGGTGTCGTCGTCAACAACGTCGCCCTGCTCGTGCTGCACGGACTGCTCGGGCTGGCCCTGCTGCCGGCCACGGTCGCGTCGGTCGAGATCGCGCTCGTCTCCAACTACATCCTGCACGAACTGTGGACCTTCCGGCGCCGGAGCCTGTCGCTGCAGCGCTTCGCCTACTACAGCCTGGCCGGCCTCGCCGCGCTGCCGGTCAACGTGGTCGTGGTCCAGATCCTGGTGGGACTCGGCATGCACTACCTCCCAGCCAACCTGGTCGGCATCGGCGCCGGCTTCGCGGTGAACTTCGCCGTCAGCTCGAAGTGGATTTGGAGTGAACGCACCGATGGAGCAGATCGTGTTGACCGGCGTCACCCTGATCTCGCTACTACTGACGGTGCAAGCGGCGCACGCCTTATATCTGATGATCTATACCTGGGACCAGCCAGAGGCGGACGCCAAGGCACGGGTGCCCGATCAACGTGTTACGCCGCAACTCTCCTTCACCGCCATCCTCCCAGCGCGCCACGAGGAGGAGGTCATCCAAGCCACCATCGCCCGCGCCGCGTCCGCTGACTACCCGCCGCACCTCGTGCAGATCCTGGTGGTCTGCTCGGCTGACGACGTCGGCACCATCGAGCAGGCCCAGGCGCAGATCGCCCGGCTGCGCCAGCTCGGCCGCGGCAACGTGGACGTGGTCGTCTTCGACGACGGCCCGATCAACAAGCCGCACGGGCTCAACACCGCCCTGCGGTACGCCCAGCACGACATCGTCGCCATCTTCGACGCCGAGGACGAGGTCGAACCGCAGTTGTTCGACATCGTCAACACCATCATGGTCACCGAGCAGGTGTCCGTCGTGCAGGCCGGCGTCCAGCTCATGAACTTCGACTCCAACTGGTACTCGACGTTCAACGTGCTGGAGTACTTCTTCTGGTTCCGCAGCCGCCTGCACTACCACGCCAAGAACGGCGCCATCACGCTCGGCGGCAACACCGTCTTCTTCCAGCGCGAGCTCATCGAGCGGCTCGGCGGCTGGGACGAGACCAACCTGACCGAGGACGCCGACATCGGGCTGCGGGTCTCCAGCATGGGCGAGAAGGTGCGGGTGGTCTACGACGACCGCTACGTCACCAAGGAGGAGACGCCGCCGACGCTGCAGAGCTTCATCAAGCAGCGCACCCGGTGGTGCCAGGGCTTCATGCAGACCCTGGGCAAGGGCACCTGGAAGCAGATGCCGAACCGGCGGCAGCGGTTCCTGGCCTGGTACACGCTCGCCTTCCCGCACGTCCAGGCGATGCTCGGCGTCTACCTGCCGGTCGCGCTGCTGCAGGCGTTCGTCCTCAGCGTGCCCGTACCGGTGGCGATGCTGTCCTGGCTGCCGGTGCTGCTGCTCGGCGCGCACTTCGTCATGTCCGTGGTCGGGCTCTACGAGTTCACCGGCGCGCACGGGCTCAAGGCGTCACCGGGGACCGTCGTGAAGATGGCGATCGGCTGGTTCCCGTACCAGATGCTGCTCTCCTACGCGGCGGCCCGCGCGCTCTGGCGGCAGATGCGCGGCGCCACCAACTGGGAGAAGACCGCCCACGTCGGCGCACACCGCACCGAAGCACCGGAGCTGAGCAATGTCGGCTGACATCCTCACCCCCGCACGGCCGGCGACGCCACTGCCGAAGGCCCCGAAACGGGACCCCCTCGGCGCGGGCGGCCGCTGGCTCGTCGCCCTGTGCATGCTCATCGGCCTGGTGAGCCACGGGTGGAACATGTTCCGCTATCCGCTGTACCTCACCGACGAGGGCATCTACATGGAGCAGGCGTGGTCCGTGCTCCGCGAGGCCAAGCTCTCGCCGTACACCTACTTCTACGACCACGCCCCGATGGGCTGGCTGGCGATCGCCGGCTGGGTCAGCGTGCTGCCCGGCCAGTTCCAGGCCTTCGGCAACGCCATCAACACCGGCCGCGTCCTGATGCTCATCGTCCACGTGGCGTCGGTGTTCCTGATGTTCGAGATCGTGCGCCGGTTCAGCGGCAGCAAGCCCGCGGCGTTCCTGTCCACGGTCGTGTTCAACCTGTCTCCGCTGGGGGTGTACTACCAGCGCCAGGTCCTGCTCGACAACCTGATGATGTTCTGGATCCTGCTGGGCCTCTACCTGCTGGCCCGCAAGGACGGCCGGATCGTCACCGCGATGGGCGCCGGGACGTGCTTCGGGCTGTCGCTGGTGACCAAGGAGAACGCGCTGTTCATCCTGCCGGGCTGCGCCTATCTGCTGCACCGCACGCTGAAGGAGCAGTCCAACCGGCGCTTCGGGGTCAGCTTCTGGTGGTTCGCGGTCCTCGCGCCGGTGACCGCCTACCTGCTGTTCGCCCAGATCAAGAACGAGCTGTTCCCGCAGAACTTCAACTTCAACCTCGAGTCCGCTACGCCGGGTGACCACGTGTCGCTGCTCTACACCGTGTGGTGGCAGCTACACCGCAACTCCAACACCGGCACCGGCCTGTCCTTCTCCTACCTGCTGCGGGAGAGCTGGCTGTTCAAGGACCGGTACATCCTCGTCGCCGGCGTGGCCGTCACGGCGCTATGCCTGCTGGCCGGCCGGAGAAACAAGCGCCTGCGCGGGCCGATGCTGGCCTGCGCGCTGATGGCCCTCGGCTACGGCTTCTACCTGACCAGAAGCGCCCTGCTCGACTTCTACATCGCGCCGATGGTCCCGCTGTTCGCCTTGAACCTCGGCATGTTCTTCGGCTGGCTCACCCGGCGCACCAAGCAGGCCGGCGCGGCGGTCCTGGTCGCCTGCCTGCTCGTGCCGGTGCTGGTCATGCCGGGCGGGTTCATGGTCAAGTACAACACCAAGGGCGAGCTGGAGTTCAGCGACGCGTACCGGCTGCCGCTCACCCGCCTCCAGGAGCAGCAGGTGGCCTGGATCAAGGCCAACGTGCCGACCGACGCGCGGCTCATCATCGACGACGACATCTGGGTCGCGCTGCACGACAACAACCCGCCGTACCGCTATGCGCACTCGCACTACAAGGCCACGTCCGACCCGGACGTGCGGGACAAGGTCTTCCACATGAGCTGGGAGAACATCGACTACGTCGTGATGTCGAACAAGATGCGCGACGCACTCGAGCGCGGCGGGGAGACCTGGATCATCGAGGCGATCGACCAGCACGGCCAGACCGTGTGGGAGGCGACCCGGGGCGACGTCTCACTGTCCATCATCAAGATCGGTGCCACCTCGTGAGTTGCCGGGAGTGAAGCATGCAGACCGTCAAGCGCCGCCGGGCGGCTCCGGCGACCGCGAACAGCGCCACCGCCCGTCGTAAGCGACCCGTCCGCCGTACCCGCAAGAAGCTCTCGACCCGCCGGATCGTCCTGGCCGCGGTCGCCGCGTTCCTGTTGATCAGCCTCGGCCGGTCGGTCCTTCCGGCGCTGGGCATCGATGCGCCGGGCCTGCCGAAGTTCGGCGGCGGCGGCGAGCAGCCGACGACGGAGACCCAGACCAAGGAGCCGCCGCCGCCGACGATCGACCTCAACGGCGTCCTCGTGCACGGTGGCGACACGCCGATGATCACACTGAACCCGGGCCTGGTGCGGCTCGGCGGCACGGTCACCGTCCAGGGATCCGGCTTCGACCAGGGTTCGATGATCGACGTGTACCTCGGGCCGTCGGACAACGCCGCGCCGCAGCCGAAGAAGGGCAAGGGCAAGGCGACCCCGAACGCGCCCAAGGTGAAGCAGGTCGGCACCGCGAAGGCCGGCAAGTACGGCGTCTTCACGACCAACTTCAGCTTCCCCAACCGGATGACCGCGCCCGTGCTGGAGGTCACCGCACAGGCCCGCGGCAGCGACAAGGTCGCCAAGGCCGACGCGGCGGTCGCCCAGGGCGCCGGCCAGGCGACGCTGTCGGCGATCGTGGGCAAGCCCGGCGACACGGTCAACCTGACCGCCAAGGGCTTCGCGCCCGGCGAGGAGCTCAACGTCTTCTGGGGCCGGATCAATGGTGAGCCGAACCTCACCCTCAAGGCGGATGAGGGTGGCTCAGTGGGTAAGACGCCGATCAGAGTTGGGGTTACCGCCGTCGGACAGACCAGTCTTGTGGTCGTGGGCAAGACGAGTGGAGCGGCGGCCAGCGCACCGTTCCAGGTGCTGCGGCTTTACCCGTCGATCAAGCTCGCGCCGTACGCCCTGAAGGCCACCCAGAAGCTCACCTTCTCCGGCAGCGGCTTCGCGCCGGGTGAGCGGGTGCTGATCCGGCTGAACTCGGCCGGGGGGCAGCCGGTGATGGCGGTGCAGACCAACGACGCCGGTTCGTTCAAGGGCGCCGGGCTCGTCATGCCGTACCAGTTGAAGGGCGCCCAGCAGTTGGTGTTCCTGGGCGAGCAGAGCCGTGCCGCGGTCGCGTCCGGGTTCACGATCCTGCCCTTCACGCCACAGGCCCGCACCAACGCCTACGGCGGCCTGCCCGGCACGGTGGTCAACTTCTACGCCACGCAGTTCGCCCCCAACGAGGCCGTCCACGTCACCGTCCGGACGGCGAAGGGCGCCAAGCCGGAGTTGGTGTCCGCGTTCCGGGTCGACCAGAAGGGCTCGGCACGCGCGGTCGGCCAATACACGATCCCGGGCGACACCGAGGACACCGTCGTGTTCGAGCTGCACGGCCAGCGCAGCGACGCCATCGCGAAGATCAATTTCAAGGTCGACAAGTCCGGCGGCCCGGTCGACATCCCGCCGCAGAAGCCGTACACGGTGCCGAAGGACCTGGAGAACTGACAACGGATGTACTGGCAGGCGTTCCGGTCCGCCCCGGAGGCGTTGATCGTGCTCGACGCGTCCGGGGTGGTCCGCCTGGCCAGTAGTGCTGCCGAGACGCTCTTCCGGCGCACCGCCGGCGAGCTGGTGGGCCGCCGGGTCGACGAACTGTTCGTGGGGGACCCGCGCGGGTTCCCCACGCCCGCGACCGCGGTGGTCCAGTTGCCCGACGGCGGGCACCTGGAGGTCGACGTCCGGGCCAAGACCCTGGAGGGCGACCCGCGCGGGCTCGTCGTGCTCGCCGTCGACGACCAGAGCGACCCGAACCGGTCCCGCTCCAGTCTCGAACAGCGGATCGTCCGGCTGAAGCGGGCCGGCAAGGAGCAGGGCGAGCTGCTCGACGACCTGATCCTCAGCCAGGAGCGGGAACGCGCCCGGATCGCGGCCGGGGTGCACGACGACAGCCTCCAGGTGATCACCGCCGCGACGCTGCGCCTGCAGCACCTCCGGCGCCGGCTCCAGGATCCGAAGGACCTGGAGATGCTGAGCCGGCTCGAGGAGTCGCTCGCCCAGGCCGCCGACCGGCTGCGCCGGCTCATCTTCGACTTCCGGCCACCGAAGCTGTCCAGCGACGGGCTCGCCGCGGCGACCCACGACCTGCTCGACGGCCTGGCGGCCGACCACGATCTCGTCGTACAGCTCCAGAACCGGCTCACCGCCGAGCCGGCGCTGCCGACCCGCCTGCTGATCTACCGCATGCTGCAGGAGGCCGTCGCCAACGTCGGCAAGCACGCCGACGCGGACCGTTGCACGGTTGTTCTCGGTGAACAGGACGGCGGCTACCTGGTCCGGGTCGTCGACGACGGGGTCGGGGCCGAGGCGTTCGGCGAGCCGGAGCCGGGGCACCTGGGGATGGTCCTGATGCGGGAGCGTGCCGCCCTGGCCGGCGGCTGGTTCCGGATCAGCAGCGTGCCCGGCAGCGGGACCACCGTCACGTTCTGGGTGCCGCGGGGCGCCGACCTGCAATCAAAAGGAGCATCGCCGTGAATGGCCGTCCGCCGTACCGGGTGCTGATCGTCGAGGACCACCAGGTGGTCGCGGAGGGGCTGGCGGTGCTGCTCAACGAGCACCCCGAGCTGCGCGTCGTGGCCCTGGCCAGCACCGTGGGCGAGGTCGAGCACCTCGCCGACGTCGAACGGGTCGACGTCGTCCTCGCCGACTACTGGCTGCCCGACGGCACCGGCGCCGAGGCCGCCGCGGCCCTGCGCGCCCACCAGCCCGACGCCGCCATCGTCTTCCTCAGCGCCGACGACAGCGACCAGGTCATCCTCGCCGCACTCGAGGCCGGCGCGGCCGGCTACCTGGTGAAGAGCGCGGGGGGCGCCGATGTCGCGGAGGCGGTACGCCGTGCCGTCGACGGCGAGATCCTGGTGCCGGCCCGCCAGCTCGCCAAGCTGCTGGCCCGCCGGCGCGAGGAGTCCAGGCGCGTCGAGGAGCACGCCCGGCGGCTTGATAGCCTCACGCCGCGCGAACGGCAGATCCTCAGCCTGATGACCGAAGGCATGGACAACCGCGACATCGCGCGCGAGCTGAGCATCAGCTACACGACGGTCCGCAGCCATGTGCGCCACCTGCTGAACAAGATGGGCGCCAGGTCGAAGCTCGAGGCCGTGGTCCGTGCCGCCGAGTGGGACGCTCCTACGATTGGCGCATAAACAAATCCGACATTTGTACGCTGATTTCGCATTCCCGATATCCGTAACGTGTTGATCTGCCCGACAGGTTGAGCGGTGACGCCGGACTCTCTCGCCGGTGTCAGAAACTCCCTCAGCCGATCGCTCCGGCGGCCGCCCGCACTCGCGGGCGGCCGTCGTCGAACGTGAGGACAAGGTCAACTCGATGGGTCAACTCACCCGTACGCGTCTCATCCTGATATCCGCCGCCGCGGCGGCTGTCGCTCTGGTCGTCGGCGGCATCGCCCTGATCCCGTCGTCCGGCGAGAAGGGCGATAAGAAGGTCCACCCGGTAGAGGCCGAGGCGGGCCAGCGGCTCCAGATGCCGCTGCACGCCGACGGCAGCAAGATCCTGGACGCGCGCGGCGAAGAGGTCACCTTCACCGGCGTGAACTGGTTCGGCCTGGAGACGAACACGTTCGCTCCGCACGGGCTCTGGTCACGCAAGCTCGACGACATGCTCGACCAGATGGTCGGCGCCGGCTTCAACACGATGCGCCTGCCGTTCAGCAACGAGTTGTTCGACGGCTCGGCGAAGGTCAACGGGGTCGACTTCAAGCTCAACCCGGACCTGGAAGGCCTGACCGGACCGCAGATCATGGACAAGGTCGTCGAGGGCGCCACCAAGCGCGGCATGATGGTCATCCTCGACCGGCACCGTCCCACCTCGCAGGGCCAGAGCAACCTCTGGTACACCGACAAGGTCAGCGAGGAGCGCTGGATCGGCGACTGGGTCAAGCTGGCCAAGCAGTACAAGAACAACCCGCTCGTGGTCGGCGCCGACCTGCACAACGAGCCCCACGGCGAGGCCACCTGGGGCGACGGCTCCGAGAAGACCGACTGGAAGGCCGCCGCCGAGCGCGCCGGAAACGCGATCCTCAAGGAGAACCCCGACTGGCTGATCATCGTCGAGGGCATCGAGACCTACAACGGCAACGGCTACTGGTGGGGCGGCAACCTCCAGGGTGCCGCCGAGCACCCGGTGAAGCTGTCGGACCAGTCGAAGCTCGTGTACTCGGCCCACGACTACAGCCCGAAGGTCTGGTCCCAGCAGTGGTTCAACGACCCGTCGTTCCCGGCCAACATGCCGGCGCTGTGGGACAAGCAGTTCGGGTACCTCGTGAAGCAGAACGTCGCGCCGGTGCTGCTGGGCGAGTTCGGCGGCCGTTCGGTCGGCGAGAAGGACGCCCAGGGCAACAAGGACCTGGAGGGCATCTGGCAGCGCAGCCTGCTGGCGTACCTGAAGGAGAACGGCTTCAGCTACACCTACTGGTCGTGGAACCCGAACTCCGGTGACACGGGCGGCGTCCTGAACGACGACTGGACCACGCTGAACGAGGACAAGGTGGCCCTGCTGAAGTCCTACCAGGCGCCGTTGGCCTCGGCGCAGAAGTGAGCCGCGGCCGTCTCCCGACGGGTGTGACGGCGCGCACAATATGATACGAGACGGTTCCGTATCGCTTCCCTGGGGATTATGTTCCCGGGTGGATACGGAACCGTTCCGTATCGTATCGCGTTCCGACACAGGGGAGCACCAACTGTGGACGCATCCAGCCAGACCACACCACCCGAACCACCCGACACCGGACATCCCCGCCGCTGGGCCATCCTCGGCGTGCTCGTCATCAGCCTGCTCGTGGTGGTCCTGGACAACACCGTCCTCAACGTCGCGATGCGCACGATCGCGGACCCGCGGCACGGCCTCGGCGCCACGCAAGGCCAGCTCGAGTGGGCCATCAACTCGTACACGCTCGTCTTCGCCGGCCTGCTGTTCACCGCCGGCATCCTCGCCGACCGGCTCGGCCGGCGGATCACGCTCACCGTGGGCCTCGCGCTCTTCGGCATCGCGTCGCTGATCTCGGCCTACGCGAGCTCGCCGGACCAGCTCATCTCGGCCCGTGCCCTGATGGGCCTCGGCGCCGCCGCGGTCATGCCGTCGACACTGTCGATCATCGCGAACGTCTTCGACCCGCGGGAGCGCGGCCGCGCCATCGGCGTCTGGGCCGGCGCGGTCGGCCTCGGCGTGGCCATCGGCCCGATCGTCGGCGGCCTGTTGCTCGAGCACTTCTGGTGGGGCTCGGTCTTCCTCATCAACGTCCCGATCGTGGTCGTCGGCATCGTCCTGGTCGGCGTGCTCGTCCCCGAGTCGCGCGACCCGAAGCCGGGCCGCATCGACATCGTCGGCGTGCTGCTGTCGATCGTCGGCCTGGCCCTGCTGACGTACGGCGTGATCGAGGGCGGCGAGAACGGCTTCGGCGGCCCGCGCTCCTGGGGCACGCTGCTCGCGTCCGCCGTGGTGCTCGCCGCGTTCGTGGTCTACGAGCGGCGCGTCGAGTTTCCGTCGCTGGACGTGCGGCTGTTCGCCAACCGCCAGTTCTCGGCCTCGACGGGCATGATCGGCCTGGTCTTCTTCGCCGCCATGGGCGCGATGTTCTTCAGCGCGTTCTACCTGCAACTGGTCCGCGGCTACGGCCCGCTCGCCTCCGGCGCGCTGTTCGTCCCGTTCGCGGTCGCCCAGATGGTCTTCGCCCCGCGCAGCGCCGCGATGGTCAAGCGCTTCGGCCCCAAGGCGGTCAGCACCGTCGGCCTGCTGCTCGTCGCGGCCGGCCTGGCCGGCTGGATCCTCATCCAGGCGGACACGCCCATCGTGGTCGTCGGCGTGCTGTTCTTCGTCATGGGCGTCGGCATGGCCAACGTGATGCCGCCCGCCACCGAGTCCATCATGGCCGCGCTGCCCCGGGAGAAGGCCGGCGTCGGGTCGGCCGTCAGCAACACCATCCGCCAGGTCGGCGGCGCTCTCGGCGTGGCCGCTCTCGGCGCGATCGTCAGCTCGTTCTACCGCGACGACATGGCGTCCGCCACGGCCGGCCTGCCCGCCGCAGCCCGGAACGCGGCGGGCGAGTCGATCTCCGGTGCGTACGGGGTGGCGGAACACGCCGGGCCCGCCGCGCCGGCGCTGATCCAGCACGCGAACGACGCCTTCATCACGGCGATGCACTACGCCTCGATCGGCTCGGCCCTCTTCGCGGTCCTCGGCGCCGTGGTCGCGGTGATCTGGCTGCCCGGCAAGCGTCCGGCCACCGCTCCCGCACCGACCACCGCGGAAGGCCTCGCGGAGGAGCGGGGCGTGGCGCTGGTGGACGCGTGACCTGCCGGTAGATCTGCCGTGGAAACTCGGTAACAATGGAAACCATGACGACGGCGAGCGTGGATGGGCGCATCGAGCCCGCGGCCGACCAGGACCGCAAGGGCCCGGGCCGGCCGCGCAGCGCCAGGGTCGACGAGGCCATCGTCGAGGCGGTGTTCGATCTGCTGAGCGCGGGTCAGAGCGCCGACGCCATCTCGATCGAGGCGGTCGCGGCCAAGGCGGGCGTGGGCAAGGCCACGATCTACCGTCGCTGGCCGAACAAGGAGGCGCTCCTCATCGACGCGGTGACGATGATGAAGGGCCAGCTTCCGGAGCCGCGCGGCGAGTCGGTCCGCGAGGACCTGGTCATGCTGGTCAGCGGGATGGGGAACAAGCGCATGGAGCGATACGGCAGGGTCACCGCCTGCCTGCTGCCCGAGCTCGTCAAGAGCGAGGAGATGCATCGCGTCTATCAGGGGGTCATCGAGCCCCGGCGCGATGTGATGCGGCAGGTCCTGCGCCGCGGCGTGGAGACCGGCGAGCTGCGCGCCGACCTCGACGTCGAGCTCGCGCTGCTCATGCTCTCCGGTCCGAACATCGTGCAGAACATGCTCAACTGGAACCCGATGGTCCCCGAGGAGCGGTTCGCGGAGAAGCTGGTCGACGCCGTCCTCCGCGGCCTGGCCGCCTGACCGCCCCCTTGCCGTTGCGCGTCGATCTTGCACTTGTGGTGCCGCGACACTCCCACGATGTCCGGGTTTGTCAGGCACCACAACTGCAAGATCAACGCGTTTGTAGGCGGTGGAGACGGAGTGCTAGCTGGACCTCCAGCGCGCGGTCCGGCTTCTGCCAGTCGGCGCCGAGGAGCTGCCCGATCCGCTCCAGCCGCTGGGTCACCGTGTTGACGTGGACGTGCAGCAGTTCCGCCGCGCGCGTCAGTGAACCACCGACCCCGAAGTACGCCTCCAGCGTCTTCACCAGCGCTGTCCCGCGCCGCGCGTCGTAGTCGACCACCGGGCCGATCGTGCCGTCGAGGAACGCGTGCACGTCCCGGTCGCGGCCGTCCGGCGCGGAGCCGAGCAGCAGACCCACGAAGCCCAGCTCGGCCGTGCTCGCGCCGGTGCCGGTCCGGCCCAGCGCGGCCAGGGCCGTCACGCAGCGGTCCGCGTCCCGGTAGGCCGCCGCGATGCCGGCCGGGCTCGTCGCCGGTCCGTCGGCACCCGCGGTCACCGGACGGCCCAGCAGCTTGCCGAGGTCGCGGGCGACGGCCCGGGCCGACGGACCGGCCGCGTCGCCGGGCAGGAGCAGCACGACGTGACCGTCGCGGGAAGCGGCGAGGCCGCCGCGGGACTGCGCGTAGGTCTGGGCCCAGGAGACCGCGCGCTGGCGGACCGAGCCGCCGGTCAGCGCCTCCTCGCCGATCGCGACGACGACGTTCGGCGCGTCCAGGTCGACCCCGAGGCGTTTCGCCCTGGTCCGGAGGGCGTCGGCGTCGCGTACCGGCCGGGTGATCACGTCGTCGAGCAACTCGCCGCGCACCCGCCCCTCGGCGTCGGCGACGGTGCGGCGAAAAAGCTGGAGCAGCGCGGTGACGACCGCGGCCCGCTCCAGGATGCGCTGGTCGGCGTCGACGAGCGGGTGGTCGGGGCGCAGCACGAGCACGCCCAGGTTCTCGGCGCCGGCGACGACCGCGGCCACCCACAGCGGCCCGCGGCGCACGCTGCGCCCCTCGGTCCGCGATGCCGCGAGGGCCTCCGCGATCGCGCTCGGGTCCGGCTGGGCCAGCTCGCCGACGAGCGCGAGCTGCCGGCCTTCGGCGTCGAGCACGAGCAGCGAGCCGGCGAGCACCTCGGTGACGACGGCGGCCACGTCCTCGACCCCGGCGCCGCGCAGCACCAGGGCGGTCATCCGGTCGTGTGCGGCGGCGGCCCGCTCGACCGAGTCGCTGTGCGCGCGGACCATGCCGTGCGCGGCGGACAGCTCATCCAGGGCGGCCTGCGTCTCGGCGAGCAGCCGGGCGGTGTCGATCGCGACGGCGGCGTGCGCGGCCAGCGACACCAGCAGCGACACCTCCTCCCGCGCGAACGGGCGGGCGGAGCGGTTCGCGGCGTAGAGGACGCCGATGACGCGCGAGCCGAGCCGCAGCGGCACCCCGAGGATCGCCACCAGGCCCTCCTCGTTGACGCCGGCGTCGATGTCGCCGGTGTGCCGGAAGCGGACGTCCTCGGGGTAGTCGGCCGTCACGTACGGGCTGCCGGTCTGCGCGACGAGCCCGCCGAGCCCGGCGCCCATGGGCAGGCGCAGCGCCTGGAACCGGGCCGAGATCGAGCCGTCGGTGACCCGCATGTACGTGTCGCCGCGCGTCTCGTCGGTGAGCGTCATGTACGCCACGTCGGCGCCGAGCAGCGTGCGCGCACGGTGCACGATCGCGGCGAGCACCGCGTCGAGGTCCCGCAGGCCGGCCAGGTCGCTCGCGGTGTCGAAGAGCCCGGACAGCTCCTCCTCGCGACGCCGGCGCCGCTCCAGCAGCGCCCGCACCCGCAGGGCGACGACCTTCGCCTGCTCCAGCTCGGCGACCCGGTCCGGCGGCAGGCCGGCGTCGCGGGCGGCGAGGAGCGGGCCCTCGAACTCGACCGCGGCGGCCTCCCGCGCGAGCAGTTCGAGGTACTCCAGCATCGTCGTCACGCCACCATTCTGGCTGTTCGGCCCCACGCATCGTCCGCCGGCATCCCCTCGCGTTGATCTTGCAGTTGTGGTGCCGAGACACTCCCACGATGTCCGGGTTTGTCAGGCACCACAACTGCAAGATCAACGCGCAAAAGGGGGCTAGTGGGCGGTCCAGGCGCCGTCTATGGCGACCGACGTGCCGGTGATGAAGCCCGCGGCGTCGGTGCACAGGTAGGCGACCAGTTCGGCGACCTCCTCCGGCTCGATCAGCCGCTTGATCGCGGAGCTGGTCAGCATGATCTTCTCGATGACCTCGGCCTCGGGGATGCCGTGCGTCGCGGCCTGGGCGCTGATCTGGCCCTCGACCAGGGGCGTGCGCACGTAGGCCGGGTTGACGCAGTTGGCGGTCACGCCGTGCGCGGCACCCTCCAGCGCCACCGTCTTCGACAGGCCCTCCAAGGCATGCTTGGCAGTGACGTAGGCGGCCTTGAACGGCGAGGCCCGCAGGCCGTGTACCGAGGAGATGTTGACGATCCGGCCCCAGCCGGCCGAGTACATGTGCGGCAGCACCAGCCGGATCAGCCGGAAGGGCGCCTCGACCATGACGGTCTGGATGTGGGCGAACCGCTCGGGCGGAAACTCCTCCAGCGGCGCGACGTGCTGGAGGCCGGCGTTGTTGACCAGGACGTCGACGTCCCGGTGCCCCTCCAGGGCCTCCTCCGCCCGGTCGGGGTCGGACAGGTCCGCGACGACGGGCACGGCGCCGGTGTCGTCGGCGAGGGACCGCAGCGGCTCGGCGTCCCGGTCGACCGCCACCACCCGCGCGCCCGCGGCGGCCAGGCGCCCGGCCACGCTCCGGCCGATGCCGCTGCCGGCTCCGGTCACCAGGGCGGTCCGGCCGCGCAGGTCCAGGGCGACCACCTGGTGCGGGGGAACGGGGCGCGGTGTCGTCATGGCCGGAAACGTACGAGGCTTCGGGGGTCCGTCCCATGGGGTGCGCCCACATACCTTCGGGCCACTCGATGTGTGTGTCGCGGCACCGGTACGGTCGAAAGGTCGACTAGTCTGTCGAACACACGTTTGAGGGGGTGTCGGTGCGGGTGCTGGGGGTCGATCCCGGGTTGACCCGGTGCGGCGTCGGCGTGGTGGAAGGCCTGCCGGGGCGGGCCTGCCGGCTCGTGCACTACGAGGTGGTCACCAGCGACCCCGACACCGACCTCGCGCACCGGCTGCTCAACCTCGACGAGCGCCTGACCGCCCTGCTCGCCGAGCACCGGCCCGAGTCGGTCGCCGTCGAGCGGGTGTTCAGCCAGCACAACGTGCGCACCGTGATGGGCACCGCGCAGGCCGGCGCCGTCGCGATCCTCGCCGCGGCCCGTGCCGGGCTGCCCGTGCAGATGTACACGCCGAGCGAGGTCAAGGCCGCCGTGAGTGGCAACGGTCAGGCGGACAAGGCCCAGGTCACCGCGATGGTGACCCGTCTGCTGCGGCTGGAGGTCGCGCCGCGCCCGGCCGACGCCGCCGACGCCTTAGCCTTGGCCATCTGTCATGTCTGGCGCGGTGGCACGCGGGACCGCATCGCCGCCGCCGTGAGGAGGGCCCGATGATCGCGAGCGTTCGCGGCAAGGTCGTGGCGGTGTCGCCCGACGGGGCGGTGATCGAGGTCGGCGGTGTCGGCATCGCCGTGCAGTGCTCGCCGCACACGATCGCCGACCTGCGGGTCGGTGCCGAGGCGCGACTGGCCACCTCGCTGGTCGTGCGGGAGGACTCGCTCACGCTCTACGGCTTCGCCGACGACGACGCCCGCCAGTTGTTCGAGCTGCTCCAGACCGCCACCGGCGTGGGGCCGCGGCTGGCACAGGCGGTGCTGGCCGTCCATACCCCGGACGTCGTCCGCCGGGCGATCTCCGGCGGCGACACGTCGACCCTGACCCGGGTGCCGGGCATCGGCAAGAAGGGCGCCGAGCGGCTCGTCCTGGAGTTGCGGGACAAGGTCGGCGCGTTCGCCGGCGACGGCGCGGCCCTGGTCGGCGTGGGCGCCGGCGCGCCCTGGGCCGAGCAGGTCCGCCAGGCGCTGATCGGGCTCGGCTGGACCCAGAACCAGGCCGACCAGGCTGTGGCCGTGGTCGCCGAGCAGCTCGACGGCCAGGCCGCGCCGCCCGTGCCGGTCCTGCTCAAGCAGGCGATCCGCATGCTCGGGACGATCCGGTGACCGATCCTCTGCTGAGTTCGTTCGCGTCCGACGAGGACGCCGTCGCCGAGCAGAGCGTGCGGCCGCGCCGGCTCGCCGAGTTCGTCGGCCAGCACCGGGTGCGCGAGCAGCTCGATCTGCTGTTGCAGAGCGCGCTGCGCCGGGGGAGCCCGCCCGACCACATCCTGCTGTCCGGCTCGCCGGGCCTCGGCAAGACGACGCTGGCCATGATCGTCGCCGCCGAGCTGGGCGCCGGCCTCCGGCTGACCAGCGGCCCGGCGATCGAGCGCGCCGGCGACCTCGCCGCCGTCCTCACCAGCCTGTCCCGCGGCGACGTGCTCTTCATCGACGAGATCCACCGCATGGCGCGCCCGGCCGAGGAGCTGCTCTACAGCGCGATGGAAGACTTCCGGGTCGACGTGGTGGTCGGCAAGGGGCCGGGCGCGACCGCGATCCCGCTCGACGTCGAGCCGTTCACGCTGGTCGGTGCCACGACCCGCAGCGGCCTGCTGACCGGACCGATGCGGGACCGCTTCGGGTTCGTCGGGCAGCTCGACTTCTACGACGCCGACGAACTCGATCAGGTGATCGTGCGGTCCGCCCGGATTCTCGACGTGCCGATCACCGCGGAGGGCTCGGCGGAGATCGGCCGGCGCTCCCGCGGTACACCCCGGATCGCCAACCGGCTGTTGCGCCGGGTCCGCGACTACGCGGAGGTGCGTGGCACCGGTGTCGTCGACCTCGCGGCGGCGCGGGCGGCGCTCGCTGTGTACGACGTCGACGAGCTCGGGCTCGACAAGCTCGACCGCGCCGTGCTGCTCGCGCTCGTCCGGGCCGGCGGCGGGCCGGTCGGCCTGTCCACGCTCGCCGTCGCGGTGGGGGAGCAGCCCGACACGGTGGAGGAGGTGTGCGAGCCTTTTCTGCTGCGGACCGGACTCCTCGCCCGCACTCCCCGTGGCCGGGTCGCCACGGCTGGTGCGTGGCGTCATCTCGGCCTTCCAGTTCCCGCTGGTACCGTCGGTGGCGGAAATCCCGCGGGCGGCTCGACGCAGATGCCCGATCTGTTCAGTTTGGAGCCGTAGCTCCCAGCCTGTCGTGATCGGACCGTGATGGACGCCGGTCTGCGTGGTGTCCGACACACCGACTAGACTCGCCGCGATCCGCTGCGCGGACCCCGTACTTCGACCGGAAGGCCAACCATCGTGTATTACGCCGCGGAAAGCTCGGGCGGCAATGGGTTCTTCACCCTCCTGATCTTCGCCGGGTTCTTCGTGCTCATCTACTTCCTGATGATCCGGCCGCAGCAGCGCCGCCGCCGCGAGGTCGAGAGCATGCAGTCGGCGATGGGGATCGGCGACGAGGTGGTCACCGTCGGCGGGCTCTACGGCATCGTGCGCGGCATCGAGGACGACACCATCCTGCTGGAGATCTCCCCGGGCGTCACCGCCAGATATGCCCGGGCGGCCATCGGCAAGGTGAGCAAGAAGGCCGACGCCGGCGACGCCGAGGCCACCGACGGCGAGGCATCGGCAGACCCCGCCAAAGACGCCGACTGAAAGCTTGCGCGCAGCCACATCGTGAAACGTTCACGCCGCGCGAACCCCGCCGGCGTTATCGCAGGGAGACCCGACAGCCGTGGCACAACCTCAGGCACCGATGCGCCCGAGCCGGCAACTCGCCGTGCTCGCTCTCATCTTCATCGTCTTCGGCCTCTTGACGTGGTTCGGCGGCAGCGGGGGATGGCGCGACCGGCTCGAGCCGAAGCTCGGCCTTGACCTCATCGGCGGCACCACCGTCACGCTGCAGGCTCGGACGGAGAGCGGCCAGGCGCCGACGCGCCAGCAGATGGAGACCGCTCGCCGCATCATCGACCAGCGGGTCAACGGCCTCGGTGTCGCCGAGGCAGAGGTCGTCATCGAGGGCAACAACAACATCGTCGTCTCCCTGCCCGGCAAGAGCGACGACCGGCTCAAGCAGGTCGGTCAGACCGCCGAGCTGCGCTTTCGCAAGGTGCTGAACCAGACCGGCGACACCGGCGCGACCGACCCGTCGAGCTCCGCGTCGCCGTCCGCCTCGACGTCCGGCTCCGCCGCCCCGTCCGGCTCCGCATCGGCGCCGGCCTCCGCGCCCGCCTCGGCGTCGGCGCAGCCCGCGGCGAGCACGAGCGCCTCCGGGAGCGCCCCGGCCGCCGGCGCCAGCGCGACCCCGTCGGCCTCGCTGCTGCCCGGCATCGCCGAGCGGCGCGCCGCGGTGCAGAAGAAGCTCGGCGAGGCCGTCTGGGCCGCCGCCCTGCAGGAGCAGGCCCCGCTGAACTTCGCGCAGGATCCGACCAAGGCGGAGCTGTACAAGCCGTTCAAGGACCTGACCCCCGAAGAGGTCGCGGCCCTGCCGCCCAACGTGCAGTTCAACATCCCCTACGTCACCTGCGACAAGCTCGACCACCGGCCGGTCGGCTCGATCCGCGACGACAGGCAGTCGGTCGTCGCCTGTGGCGAGGGCGTCAAGTACCAGCTCGACGTGGCCAAGGTCCTCGGCACCCACGTCTCCAAGGCCGACTCCGGGATCAACCCGCAGAACGGCAAGTGGACGGTCAACCTGTCGTTCACCAGCGGCGGACAGGACCGCTGGACCGACCTGACCCGCGAGGCGTTCAACGGCGGCAGCAACCCGCAGCAGGTCGCCGTCGTCCTCGACAACGAGGTCGTGTCGGCCCCGACGATCCAGAGCATCATCCCCGGTGACGCCGAGATCAGCGGCACCTTCAACAAGGCCTCGGCCGAACTGCTGGCCAGCCAGTTGCAGTACGGCGCACTGCCGCTGTCGTTCGAGTCGCAGGACGCGCAGAGCATCTCCGCGACGCTCGGCAGCTCGCACCTGGAGGCGGGCGTGCTCGCCGCCGGCATCGGCCTCGCGCTGGTCGTGCTCTACTCGTTCTTCTACTACCGGCTGCTCGGCGGCGTCATCATGATCAGCCTCGTGCTGTCCGGCGCGCTGGTCTACATGGCGCTGGTGATCCTCGGCCGGCAGATCGGCTTCACGCTCACCCTCGCCGGGTTCGCGGGCTTCATCGTGTCACTCGGTGTGGCCGCCGACTCGTTCGTCATCTACTTCGAACGGCTCAAGGACGAGATCCGCGAGGGCCGTAGCCCGCGCAGCGCGGTGCCGCGCGCCTGGGCCCGTGCCCGCCGGACGATCATCTCGGCCAACACCATCACCCTGCTGGCCGCGGCGATCCTGTACTTCGTCTCGATCGGCTCGGTGAAGGGCTTCGCCTTCGCGCTCGGTGTCGCCACGATCCTCGACCTGGTGGTCGTGTTCCTCTTCCGCCATCCGATCATGACGTTGTTCGCGCGGAGTAAGGCATTCTTGTCACCACGGGTCAGCGGCCTCGGCCGCGTGCTCGAGCACCGATCCACGTCCGACGCGGCGCCGACCCGCCGTAACCGCCCGAAGGAGGCCTGACGATGAGCGGTGGCATCGCAGCCCGGCTCTACCGCGGTGAGGCCGGCGTCAACGTCGTCGGCCGGCGCAAGGTCTGGTTCCTCGTCGCCATGATCGCGATCGTGATCGCGGTGGGCAGCATGGTGGTTCGCGGCTTCTCGCTCGGCATCGAGTTCGAGGGCGGCAACCAGTACAACGTGCCCGTCAGCGTCGGCACGCTCGACGACGTCGAGAAGGCCTTCGGCGACGCGGGCGTCGAGGTCAAGACCGGCCAGACGATCGGCGACAGCCAGTACATCATCAAGACCGAGTTGATCAAGGACGCCGCGCGGCAGACCGAGATCAAGGACTCGGTCGCCCAGCGGTTCAACATCAACCCGACGCAGATCAGCGACTCCGCGGTCAGCACGTCGTGGGGCGGCCAGGTCACCGACAAGGCCGCACTGAGCCTGGTGATCTTCCTGGCCGCGGTGCTCGTCTACCTGGTCGCGCGGTTCGAGTGGCGGATGGCGGCGGCGGCGATCGCGTCGCTGCTGCTCGACCTGGTCCTGACCGCCGGTGTGTACTCGCTCGTCGGCTTCGAGGTCACCCCTTCGACTGTGATCGGCTTCCTGACGATCCTCGGTTTCGCCCTGTATGACGTCGTGGTCGTCTTCGACAAGGTGCAGGAGAACACCAAGGGCATCACAGGGTCGAGCACGCAGACGTACTCGGAGGCCGCCAACCTGGCGGTCAACCAGACGCTGATGCGCTCGATCAACACCGGTCTGGTCGCGCTGCTGCCGGTCGGCGGCCTGCTCTTCATCGGTGCGGGCCTCCTCGGCGCCGGCACCCTGAAGGACCTCGGCCTCGTGCTCTTCATCGGTATGGGCGTCGCGGTGTACTCGTCGATCTTCTTCGCCACGCCGGTGCTGGCCGAGCTCAAGGACCGCGAGCCGCGGCTACAGGCCCACAACACCCGGGTCGCCGCGAAGCGTGCGTCGCTCGCGAAGGAGCAGGCGAGCCGGGCCGCGTCCCCGGCCCTGGACAGCGACGGCGTGCCGGTCGGCGGGGGTGGTTCCGACGGCTCCGGCGGCACGGCCAAGAAGGTCGAGCGCTCGGAACTCGCCGGCGCGGCGCCCCGCCCGGGCGCCCGGCCGTCGAGCCGGCCCGGCACCGGCAAGCGGCCGCGGGCCGGCGGCCGGCCGGGTGGCGGCAGCGGTCGCCGCTGACCGGTTTGATGTACTTGGGCACGGGCGTCGTGGTCGCGGCGCCCGTGCCCCTTTCGTCCCCCAAGGAGCGTCGGTGGAGATCTCGGAGCTGGTCGCGAGCAAGGTGCTGGACGTGCCGGACTTCCCCAAGCCGGGGGTCCTGTTCAAGGACCTGATGCCGCTGTTCGCCGACGGCACCGCGTTCGCCGCCGCGGTCGACGCGATCATCGCCGAGCAGGGCGCCGGCTCGTTCGACGTGGTCGCGGGCATCGAGGCGCGCGGGTTCGTCGTCGCCGCCGCCGTCGCCTACGCCACCGGCAAGGGCGTCGTGCCGATCCGCAAGGCCGGCAAGCTGCCCCGCAAGACCGTGACCGCGAGCTACGCCCTGGAATACGGCGAGGCCGTCATCGAGGTGCACGCCGACGCGTTCATGGCGGGGGAGCGGGTGCTGGTGGTCGACGACGTGCTTGCCACAGGAGGTACCGCTGCCGCCACCCTCGATCTCGTGGAGCGGGCCGGCGGCCGGGTGAGCGGCTTCAGCGTGCTGCTGGAGCTGGCGTTTCTGGCGGGGCGGGAGAAGCTCGCGCCGCGTCCGGTTCATGCCCTGCTGACCGTGTGAGGGCCGCCGGATTCCGGTCGGGAGGCCATCCGGTCTACGGGAAATGTCGGTAGAGGCGGGTAAGCTTGCCTTTCCTACGCTGTCGGCGATGAGGAGCGGCCGGTGACCGGCGACATCGCACCCCCCATTGGGGGTACGGTCGACCACGTGCAGGATGAACCGCGGCAGGACCCGCCGACCCCCGAGCCTGAGACGGCCGAGGCCGGCGGCGTGGTGCTGCAGTTTCCCGTGCCTCCTTCCGCCGCGCCGGGAGCCCCTGGCGAGACGCCGCAGCGGCGCGCGTCCGACCGCAGGGCCGCGGCCGACGGGCCGGGTGAGGACACCGAGGACCTGACCGAGGCCAGCTCCATGACCGGCGCCGCGCTCGGGCTGGTCGGCGCCGCGCCGACCGGCCGGCGGGTGCGGGCCCGGCTGGCCCGGTTCAACGCGCCGTGGCAGAGCCCGCAGGTCAGCGAGGTGCTGGAGCCGCTGATCGCCCAGCACAAGGCGAGCCATCCCAAGGCCGACGTGCGGCTGCTCCAGCGGGCCTACGACATGGCCGAGCACTTCCACAAGGGGCAGTACCGCAAGTCCGGCGACCCCTACATCACGCACCCGCTGGCCGTCGCCACGATCCTCGCCGACCTGGGCATGGACACCACGACCCTGGTCGCGGCGCTGCTGCACGACACGATCGAGGACACGGAATACACGATCGAGCGCATGCAGGTCGACTTCGGCGGTGAGGTGACGCTGCTCGTCGACGGCGTGACGAAGCTCGACAAGGTCAAGCTCGGTGACGCGGCGAAGGCCGAGACGATCCGCAAGATGGTCGTCGCCATGGCCAAGGACCCGCGGGTGCTGGTCATCAAGCTCGCCGACCGGCTGCACAACATGCGCACCCTGACCTTCCTGCCCCGCCCCAAGCAGGAGCAGAAGGCCAGGGAGACGCTGGAGATCCTCGCCCCGCTGGCGCACCGCCTCGGCATGAACACGATCAAGTGGGAGCTCGAGGACCTGGCGTTCCGCACGCTGTTCCCCAAGCGTTTCGACGAGATCAGCCGGCTCATCGCCGAGCACACGCCGCAGCGCGACTCGCTGCTGCGCACCGTCACCCAGAAGGTCGCCACCGACCTCAAGGCGGCGAAGATCAAGTCTGAGGTGACCGGCCGGCCGAAGCACCTCTACTCCGTCTACCAGAAGATGATCGTCCGGGGCCGCGACTTCGGCGACATCTACGACCTCGTCGGCGTGCGCATCCTGGTCGACACGGTGCGCGACTGATACGCGGCGCTCGGTGTGATCCACGCGAACTGGCAGCCCGTGCCGGGCCGGTTCAAGGACTACATCGCGATGCCGAAGTTCAACATGTACCAGTCGTTGCACACGACGGTCATCGGCCCCACCGGCAAGCCCGTCGAGTTGCAGATCCGCACCTATGCGATGCACCGCACGGCGGAATACGGCATCGCCGCCCACTGGCGGTACAAGGAGACGAAGAACGCCACGATCGCCGGCCCGCCGGCGCACATCGACGAGATGACGTGGCTGCGGCAGTTGCTCGACTGGCAGCGCGAGGCGAGCGACCCGAGCGAGTTCCTCGACGCGCTGCGCTTCGACCTGTCCAGCCAGGAGGTCTACGTCTTCACGCCGAAGGGCGACGTGATCGCGCTGCCCACCAGTTCGACCCCGGTCGACTTCGCCTACGCCGTGCACACCGAGGTCGGGCACAAGTGCATCGGGGCGCGGGTCAACGGCAAGCTCGTGCCCCTGGAGAGCACCCTCTCCAACGGCGACGTGATCGAGATCTTCACGTCGAAGTCCGAGACCGCCGGCCCGACCCAGGACTGGCTCGGCTTCGTCAAGAGCCCGCGGGCGCGCACGAAGATTCGGCAGTACTTCAACAAGGAGCGCCGCGAGGAGGCGATCGAGGCCGGCAAGGAGGCGATCGTCAAGGCCATGCGCAAGCAGGGCCTGCCGCTGCAGCGGCTCCTGACCTCCGAGTCGCTCATGACGATCGCCCGCGAGCTGCACCTCGCCGACGTCGCCGCCCTCTACGCGGCGGTCGGCGACGGCCAGGCGTCCGCGCAGTCGGTCGTGCAGCGGCTCGTCGCCGGCTACGGCGGCGAGGAGGGCGCGGTCGAGGACATCGCGGAGACCGCGATCCCGACCCGCCCGCCGAGGACCCGCTCCACCGCCACCGACCCGGGCGTCGAGGTGCTGGGTGTCGACGACGTCTGGATCAAGCTGGCACGCTGCTGCACGCCGGTGCCGGGCGACGCGGTGTTCGGCTTCGTCACCCGCTCCGGCGGTGTGAGCGTCCACCGCGACGACTGCGCCAACGCGGCCGACCTGAAGGAGCAGCCCGAGCGGGTGCTCGACGTGAGCTGGAAGCCCACCAGCGCGTCGACCTTCCTCGTCGCCATCCAGGTGGAGGCCCTCGACCGGCACAAGCTCCTCGCCGACGTGACGCGCGTGCTCTCCGACGAGAAGGTCAACATCCTCTCCGCAACGGTGACGACCACCCGCGACCGCGTCGCCATCAGCCGCTTCAGCTTCGAGATGGCCGACCCGAAGCATCTCAACCACCTGCTGGCCGCCGTGCGCCGCATCGACGGCGTCTACGACGCCTACCGGGTCACCTCAGGCGCCTGACCGTTCCCGGCGCCGAGCGGCTTGTCGGCGACGGCGTATTTCCTTCTGCTATGGGCGCGCCGGCCCGCCTCCGCCGTGGGAGGCCGCGACCCGGTCGGTGGCCGGGCGGCGGGAAGACGCTACGGGCCGCGTTCCCCGATCCTGGGGGAACGCGGCCCGTAGCCGGTGGTGCTGGTCAGCCCTGGACCGGGGCGATCGTCATGGTGTTGATCTTCACCTCGGTCTTCGGGGCGCCGTCGCCTTCGCTCTGGGACTTGGCGTCGGGGATCACACCGGCCTCGGCGACCTTCTTCACCAGGTCCAGGCCCTCGGTCACCTTGCCGAGGACCGTGTAGTCGGCCTGCAGCGACTCGATGTCCTTGTAGACGATGAAGAACTGGCTGCCGCTGCTGTTCGGGTCCTGAGTCTTGGCGATCGCGACCATACCCTCCGTGTACGCCGGGCGGCGGCCCGTCGGCAGGTTCTCCTCCGCGTACCGGTACGTCGGGCCGCCCAGGCCGGTGGCGCTCGGGTCGCCGCACTGCAGAACGAAGATGTTCGAGGTCACCAGGCGGTGGCACTTGCTGCCGTCGAAGAACTTCTTGCCGGCGAGGTACGTGAAGCTGGCCGCCGCGCAGGGCGCGTGCGCCGTGTCCATCTCGATCTTGATCGCGCCGACGCTCGTGTCGAGCGTCATGAGCTGCTTGCCGGTGCGCGGCTCGCCGCTCGCCGGCGGAGTGCCGACGTCCTTGACCTCTTTCGGGATCTCCGGCTTCGGCGACGCCGACGGGTCGACCAGCGGCAGCCACGTGCAGTTGGTCGGGGTGGCCGACGCGGACGGGTCGGCGCCCGCCTCGGTCTTCGTGTCGTCGCCCTTGGTGAGCGCGACCACCAGCCAGGCCACGCCGAGCAGGACCACCAGACCGCCGGCTCCGGCGGCGATCATCGTGTTCCTGCGCCGTCGGATGCGGGAACGCTCGGCGCGATCGGCCATCTCCCGCTCCAGCCGCGCACGCGCCGCGGCGCGCTGGCGGTCCCGGTTGGTGGTCACGGTCGGTACTCCTTGCTCAACGGGGATGGGATGGAATTACGACTTGCTGGAGGCGCTGGCCGCCGGCGAGGCCGGGGCGGAGGCCGGCGGGTTGGCCGAGGCGGACGGCGCCGCGGAGGGCTCGCCCGGGTCGGTGTCGGTGACCGTCAGCGTGCTGATCTTCGTGTCCTGGTTCGGCTTGCCGCCGCCGGCCTGGTTGGAGCCGTCGTTGCCGGCCGCGGCGATCTTCTGGAGGACGTCGAGGCCGCCGACGATCGTGCCGAAGACTGTGTAGTCGGCCGGGTACTGCACGTCCTTGAAGACCAGGAAGAACTGGCTGCCGTTGCTGTCCGGCGCCGAGGAGTGGGCCATGGCGAGCGTGCCGATCGGGTAGAGGGCGTTGCCGGTCGCCGGAGCCGAGGCGTTCGGGTCGGCGGCCGCGCTCGGGTCGACCGTCGGCGACGGCACGTTCTCGTTGGGGAAGCGGTACGCGGGGCCGCCGCTGCCAGAATTGGACGGATCGCCGCACTGCAGGATGGCGTCGGTCAACCGGTGGCAGGTCGTGTTGTCGAAGAACTTCTTCCCCGCGAGGTACGTGAAACTCTCCACCGTGCACGGCGCCTTGCTCGGGTCGAGCCTGGCCGTGACGGTGCCCTGCCCCAGCGTGATCGTCATCGTCTTCACGCCGTTCTTGAGCACGCCGGTGGTGCGCGGTTTGCCCACGTCCACGATGCCGGCACCCTGCTCGACCGGCGTCCAGGCACAGTCGGAGGCGCGCACCGGCTCGGGGTCGAACCCCCCGGTCTTCCAGATCACGACCAGGACGAGCAGGGCGAGCGCAACAGCGCTGCCGATGCCGGCTTGCCACTGTCGACGCCGTCGCGCCGCGGCGGCGCGTCGCGCGATCTGCCGCTCGGTCTTCGCGCGCGCCAGAGCGCGCTGCCGGGCCTTACTGGAAGCCACCGGTGCTCCCCTCCAGGAAAATACATTTGGGTGCCACGTCACACGCCCGCCAGAGTGTACGGGTAGAAGCCGGAATGCGGGTCGCCGCCCGGTCACGGTTCGCTGTGTCTGACCTCCGGATAGGGTTTACGGCGTTGCCGCAAGGACATCGACAGACAGGAGAGCCGCGTTGCTCGTCGCCGGCTTCCCCTCCAAGGCGTTCGGGACCAACTGCTATGTGGTCGCTCCGGCCCCGGGCGAACAGTGCGTGGTCATCGACCCCGGCATCGGGGTCGTCGACCGGCTCGACGAGGTGCTCGCCGAGCACCGCCTCCAGCCCGCGGCGGTCCTGCTCACGCACGGTCACCTCGACCACACATTCTCCGTGACGCCGGTCTGCGGTGCGCGCGGCATCACCGCGTACATCCACCCGGACGACACCGAGATGCTCGCCGACCCGGCCAAGGGCCTCAGCCTGGATCTCACGGCGCTGTTCGGCGGGCGGCTGCAGTGGACCGAGCCGGAAGACGTGGCGCCGCTCGAGGACGGCACGGTGCTCAAGATCGCCGGTCTGGAGCTGGCCGTCGACCACGCGCCCGGCCATACGCGCGGGTCGGTGCTGTTCCGCACCTCCGACGGCGGCCAGGACGTCTGCTTCAGTGGCGACGTGCTCTTCCGCGACTCGATCGGGCGCACCGACCTGCCGGGCGGCAGCATGACCGAGATGTTCGCGAGCCTTCGCGACAAGGTGCTCACGCTGCCCGACGAGACCGTCGTCCTGCCCGGCCACGGCCCCCAGACGACCATCGGCCGCGAGCGCGCCCACAACCCCTACCTGGGTGCGGCCGCGGCTCCCCGAAAAGGCTGGTGACGACCGATGACCCGACCCACACCGCTGTCCGGCTTCCCGGAGTGGTCCCCGGCGCAGCGCATCGCCGAGCAGCAGGTGCTCGACCGGCTCCGGCGCACCTTCGAGCTCTACGGCTTCTCGTCCCTGGAGACCCGCGCGGTCGAGCCGCTCGACCAGCTCCTGCGCAAGGGTGAGACCTCCAAGGAGGTGTACGTGCTGCGCCGGCTCCAGGCCGCCGAGGGTGATGAGGAGCAGAACCTGGGGCTGCACTTCGACCTGACCGTCCCGTTCGCGCGTTATGTGCTTGAAAACGCCGGAAAGCTCCAGTTTCCCTTCCGGCGGTACCAGATCCAGAAGGTTTGGCGGGGAGAACGGCCGCAGGAGGGACGCTACCGCGAGTTCTTGCAGGCCGACATCGACATCGTCGACCGTGACACGCTCCCGGCCCACTACGAGGCCGAGATCCCGCTGGTGATCGGCGACGCGCTGCACTCGCTGCCGATCCCGGCCGTCAAGATCATGGTGAACAACCGGAAGCTCTGCGAGGGCTTCTACCGCGGCCTGGGGCTCGAGGACCCCGAGGCGGTGCTGCGCGCGGTCGACAAGCTCGACAAGATCGGCCCCGCCGGGGTCGCCGAGCTGCTGATCGAGGGCGGGGCGACGGACGCGCAGGCCAAGGCCACCCTGGCGCTGGCCGAGATCCGGGCGCGGGACGCCTCCTTCGAGGACGCCGTGCGCGCTCTCGGCGTCGAGCACCCACTGCTCGACGAGGGCATCGCCGAGCTCGCCGCGGTGGTCGAGACCGCCCGCGAGCACGCGCCGGGCCTGGTCGAGGCCACGCTCAAGATCGCCCGCGGCCTCGACTACTACACCGGCACCGTGTACGAGACCGAGCTGGCCGGCTTCGAGCGCTTCGGCTCGATCTGCTCCGGCGGCCGGTACGACAACCTGGCCAGCGCCGGCCGTGACGTCTTCCCCGGCGTGGGTATCTCCATCGGGGTGTCCCGCCTGCTCGGCCTGCTGTTCAACGCCGACGCGATCGGCGTCTCGCGGCCGGTGCCCACCGTGGTGCTGGTCGCGCTGTGGAGCGAGGAGGAGCGCGCGACGAGCAACCGGATCGCCGCCGCGCTGCGGGCCCGCGGCATCGCGACCGAGGTCGCTCCGGTGCCCGCCAAGCTCGGCAAGCAGATCCGGTACGCCGAGCGCCGCGGAATCCCGTTCGTCTGGTTCCCCGCCAGTGCTACCTCAGACCGGTCGACGCCTGCGGCGCGTGACCTGAGCGCCGTCGCCGAGGGCGGTGACCAGGTCAAAGACATCCGCAGCGGCGAGCAGGTGCCGGCCGACGCGACCCGGTGGAATCCACCGGCCGAGGATCTGACCCCCACCTTGCGGTGAGAGAATGTCCCACGTCACGTAGATCGCCGAAGGAGACAACCCTGTGATCCGATCCCATGAGTCCGGCACCCTGCGGGCTTCCGACGCCGGCACCACCGTGACGCTGGCCGGGTGGGTGGCCCGCCGTCGCGATCACGGCGGCGTCATCTTCGTGGATCTCCGGGATGCCTCCGGCGTGGTGCAGGTCGTGTTCCGCGAGGAGATGGAAGCCGCGCACGCGCTGCGCAACGAGTACTGCGTGCTCGTCACCGGCGAGGTCACCGCCCGCCCGGCCGGCAACGAAAACCCCGACCTGCCCACCGGCGGTGTCGAGGTGGTCGCCTCCGCGCTGGAGGTCCTCTCCGAGGCGGCGCCGCTGCCGCTGCCCGTCGACGACAACGAAGCGGCGAGCGACGACGTGCGATACCGGTACCGCTATCTCGACCTGCGCCGCTCGGGCCCGCACAAGGCGATGAAGCTGCGGTCCAGGGCCAACCAGATCGCCCGCAACCTGCTCGCCGACCGGGACTTCGTCGAGGTGGAGACCCCGACGCTGACCCGCTCGACGCCCGAGGGCGCCCGCGACTTCCTGGTCCCCGTGCGGCTGCAGCCCGGCACGTGGTATGCGCTGCCACAGTCGCCCCAGTTGTTCAAGCAGTTGCTGATGGTGGGTGGCCTGGAGCGGTACTACCAGATCGCCCGCTGCTACCGGGACGAGGGCTTCCGCGCCGACCGCCAGCCGGAGTTCACCCAGTTGGACATCGAGATGTCCTTCGTGACGCAGGAGGACGTCATCGAGCTCGGCGAGTCGCTCGTCCGGGCGCTGTGGTCCGACCTCGCCGGGCACGACCTCGCCGGCGAGATCCCGAAGCTGACCTGGCACGACGCCATGGCCCGCTACGGCTCCGACAAGCCCGACCTGCGCTACTCCGTGGAGCTCACCGAGCTGACCGAGTACCTCCGCGGGACCGGGTTCCGCGTGTTCGCCGGCGCCATCGAGGCCGGCGGCTACGTCGGCGCGGTCGTGATGCCCGGCGGTGCCGCGCAGACCCGCAAGGAGCTCGACGGTTGGCAGGACTGGGCGAAGGCGCGCGGCGCGCGTGGCCTGGCCTACGTCGTCCTCGACGCGGAGACCGGAGAGCCCCGCGGCCCGGTCGCGAAGAACCTCTCCGAGGCCCACCTGGCCGGCCTCGCCGACGCGGTCGGCGCCAAGCCGGGCGACGCGGTCTTCTTCGCGGCGGCCAACGAGCGCCGGGAGGCGCAGGAGCTCCTCGGCGCGGCCCGCGTCGAGATCGCCCGCCGCGCGAAGCTCGTCGACGAGAGCGCCTGGGCGTTCTGCTGGATCGTCGACGCCCCGATGTTCGAGCCGACCGACCCCGAGGCCGGCGGCACCGGCGGCGGCGCCAAGGGCTGGACGGCCGTGCACCACCCGTTCACCTCGCCGAACCGCGAGTGGATCGACCGGTTCGAGGACTCGCCGGGCGAGGCGCTCGCCTACGCGTACGACATCGTCTGCAACGGCAACGAGATCGGCGGCGGCTCGGTCCGTATCCACCGCGGCGACGTGCAGCGCCGCGTCTTCGAGGTGCTGGGCATCTCGCCCGAGGACGCCGACGAGAAGTTCGGCTTCCTGCTCGAGGCGTTCAAGTACGGGCCGCCCCCGCACGCCGGCATCGCCTTCGGCTGGGACCGCATCTGCATGCTCCTGTCCGGCGCGGACTCGATCCGCGAGGTGATCGCGTTCCCGAAGACCGGCGGCGGCTACGACCCGCTGACCGGCGCCCCGACGCCGATCACCCCCGAGCAGCGCGCCGAGGCCGGCGTCGACGCCAAGCCCAAGGCCCCGATCCCGCACGACGTCACGGTGCCCGTCGAACGGTCGCGTTGAGCGGTTACGACACCGTCGGCCCCCGACTGTAGGGTCGGGGGCCGTGGACGGGTTGTTTGAGGTTCAACCGTCGGGTGGCGGCGATCCCGCGCCCGCCGGTGGCATCACCGGCGGCTTCGGCGACGTCGCCGCCGACGCGCCGCTCGCGGTCCGGATGCGCCCGGCCGGCCTCGACGAGCTGGTCGGCCAGGAGCACCTCCTCGCGCCGGGCGCGCCGCTGCGGCAACTCGTCGGCGGTGCCTCGCCGATGTCGGTCATCCTGTGGGGCCCGCCCGGCTCGGGCAAGACCACCATCGCCCACCTCGTCGCCGGCGCCACCGACCGCCGGTTCGTCGCGCTGTCGGCGCTGTCCGCCGGCGTCAAGGACGTGCGCTCGGTCATCGACACCGCCCGCAAGGAGCGCCGCCGGGGCGGCCCGCCGACCGTCCTGTTCATCGACGAGGTCCACCGGTTCAGCAAGACCCAGCAGGACTCGCTGCTCGCCGCCGTCGAGGACCGCACGGTGACGCTGCTCGCCGCGACGACCGAGAACCCGTACTTCTCCGTCATCTCGCCCCTGCTGTCCCGCTGCGTGCTGCTGACCCTGCAGCCGCTCAGCGACGACGCCGTCCGCACGCTCCTGCGCCGGGCGGTCGCCGATCCGCGCGGGCTGGACGGCGTGGTGACGCTGGCCGCGGCGGCGGAGGATCATCTCGTACGACTTGCCGGCGGCGACGTCAGAAAGGCGTTGACGGCGCTCGAGGCCGCCGCGGGCGCCGCGACCGCGCAGGGCATGCCCGAGGTCGACCTGTCCACTGCGGAGAAGGCCGTCGACGTGGCGGCCCTGCGCTACGACCGCGCCGGCGACGAGCACTACGACGTGGTCAGCGCGTTCATCAAGAGCATCCGCGGCTCCGACGTCGACGCCGCCCTGCACTACCTGGCGCGCATGATCGTCGCCGGTGAGGACGCGCGGTTCATCGCCCGGCGGATCATCGTCTCGGCCAGCGAGGACATCGGGATGGCCGACCCGACCGCCCTGCCGATCGCGACGGCGGCGGCGCACGCGGTGGAGTACGTCGGGCTGCCCGAGGCGCAGATCGTCCTGGCGCAGGCGGTGATCCACCTCGCGCTCGCGCCGAAGTCCAACGCGGTCGTCGTGGCGATCGGCGCGGCGATGGACGACGTGCGGGCCGGGCGCGGCGGGGCGGTTCCCGCGCATCTACGCGATTCGCACTACAAGGGGGCGTCCCGGCTCGGGCACGGCCAAGGGTACAAATACCCGCACGACGATCCGAGAGGCGTTGCGTCGCAACGGTACGCACCGGAAGGGCTGGATGACCGGGAGTACTACCGCCCGAAGGGCCATGGCGCGGAGCGCGCGGTGGCGGAACGATTGCCGAAACTGCGGCGTATCGTGCGGGGGATCGTAGCGGCCGGCGACGGGGCCGGCGCTTCGGAGACGGACAGCATGGTGGAGGAGCGGCGCCGGTGACATCGGGTCGAGACGAGGCCAAGAAGCGGCGCGGCCGCGGCAAGGCCGAAGACGGCCCGAGCGACGAGGAACTGGGCTGGCTCGCCGAGCTGCGCAGCTCGCGCGGCGGCGACGCCGACCTGGGCCGGTCGGACGACTTCGGCGCGGGCGCCGCGGTGCCGGTCCAGCACGACGTCCTCGATCAGGTGAATCCGCCGCACCGGTCCGCGGTCCCGCCCCAGTCCCGAGGCGCGGCCCCGGAGCCGACGCAGACGTGGCGGCCGGAGCCGCAGACACCCCCGCCTCCCGCAGCGGGGCCGCTGTGGCCGGCGGATCGGGAGTCGCCTTCGGGTCGTCGTCATGCCGTGCCCGACTCTCCTTCGGGCCAGCGTCATGCCGTGCCCGACTCTCCTTCGGGTCGTCGTCGTGCCGTGCCGGATGCGGAAGAGTCGCCTTCCGGGCGTCGTCGTGCGGCCGAGGGTTGGCGGCCGGACCCCGGCCCGGCCGCACCCTGGGCCGTGCGGACCGAGGGCACTGCCGATCGCGAGTCGCCGTCAGGCTCACAGCACGCCGGAGGCCGCCGGGCGACCGGCGGCCCGGCTTCCCACCCGGCCGGCGAGCCGGTGCGGCCGCACGAGAGCCAGGGCCGGCACGGCGCCCGCCCGGCCGGGCCCGTCGACCCTGTCCGCCCGGCCGACCCTGTCCGCCCGGCCGACCCTGTCCGCCCGGCCGACCCTGTCCGCCGGGCCGATCCGGGCCGGTCCGTCCGGCCCGTCGACCCCGTTCGTCCCGTGGGCAGTGAGTCGCCGTCCGGCGCCCGCCGGGCGTTCCCGGAGCCTCGCAGCGGCGAGCCGGACCTCGACGCCCCGCCCGGCCGCGCGGCTGTCCCGAGCGCCGGCACCCCCGGTGGCGGCCGCGAGCCGCAGACGCCCGGCGGGCGATCGATCGTGCCGGGCGGCGGCCGTGCCGCGGTGCCCGGCCGCGAGCAACAGGGCTTCGGCGGACCGGCGGACGGACCGGGTGCCGGCGGCCGCCCGCCAGTGGCAGGGCGCGGGCCGCAGGGCACGAGCGGCCGCGCGGGCACCGCCGCGCCGGGCGCCGCGGTTCCCGGTGGCGCCGTTCAGGGCGGTGCCCCGGGCGGGGTTCGGGACGTTGGCGCTCACGGCGCGGGCAACCGGGACACCGGCGGTCCGGACGTTCCCGGCGGTCGTGGTCGTGGCGGTGGTCGTCGTGGCAGTGGTCCGGACGGGCCGGGCGGTGCCGCCGGTCGTGGTGACGGTCCGGGCGGTCCCGGTGGTCGCGGGCGGCAGGGGATGGGCATGGCCGCCGGCGGCACGGGCGGTCCGGGTGGTGGCCCGGATCGGTCCGGCGACGGTGGTCCGGACGGGCGTGGTGGTCGTGGCCTGGGCGGCGTTGCCGGTCGCGACGGTGGTCCGGACGGGCCTGGTGGTCGTGGTCCGGGCGGTGCCGGTGGTCGTGCCTCGGGGCCGGCCCAGCCGGGCGGCGGGGACGACCGCGGCGGGCGGCCGGCGGCGTACGGTGCGCGGCACCCCGGCCAGGCGCCGGGCGGTCCCGGCGGGCGTGCGGGGGAGGGGCCGCCGAAGCCGTTCGTCGACCTGGCGCGGTTCGACCCCAATCCCACCACGTACCGCGGCACGGCGAAGTCGGCGGGTGCGTTCGACTGGGAGTCCACGACCCAGATCGCGCCGTTCGGGTTGTTGCAGCGTGCGCAGGCGAAGCGGGTCCGGCAGCTACGCATGGCCACGATCATCTTCGTGGTGCTCGCGGTCGTGAGCGCGCCGGCGGCGTTCTTCATCATCCGTGAGTTCACCCGTGACCCGGTGTTCGTCGAGCTCGACGACCTCAATCTGCCCGAGTGGGCGGCCCGGAACCCGACCGACGGCGCGATCGGCAGCCGGTGGTGCATCAACGAGTGCCGGTCGCGGCAGCGGACGTGGGAGTCGGCGCGTGGGCCGGAGGAAACCAACCGCGCGTTCGTGGGCAAGCTGCGCGATGCCGGCTGGGCAGAGTGGGACATACCGGACTGTCAAGCCGAGGGCGTCGACGGGATTCAGACCTGCTGGCAGCGCGACGAATACGTGCTGGACCTGTGGGTGCGCGCGGCCGTCTGCGATGTGAAGGCACGCCCTACCGTCAGTCCCCAGCCGGCGCCGAGCGGGAAGCCCACCGCCAAGGCGCCGGCCAGCCGGCCGGCGGAGCCGCAGCCGAGTGAGATCGAGTCGCCCGCGCTCGGTCCGACGGCGATCTGTCCGCTCGCGGTGACCACGATCAAGGTGTTCAACCGGATCAGCTACGACCCCGGTGGCACGGAGGACGGCGGCTGACGGGACAATCTGACCGACCCGCAGCGGCGGCGGCCGGCACGAAGTTTTTTGTCAGACCCACCGCCTACGGTTTCTCGTAGACCGGCGACACGGCCGGTCGAAGAGCGGCGATGCGTCACGGAGGGTAGGGTTCCTCCGTTGGAAATGCACGTCCGAGAGAGCAGAGCATCCGTGCGGGTGAAGGAGGAAACGGCGTGACCGTGACGGCTGGCGGTTTGGCGGCGCTGATTGCGGCGCTGGCGTTTCTTGTGCTCGTGTGTCTGCTCGCCGTGCCGATCCTGCGCGTCCGGCACACCATCGACGCCGCGACCGCGGCCCTGCGGGACGCCGCGGACCAGACCACGCCCATGCTGGAGCGGGTCAACATGACCATCGACAACGTCAACGTGGCCCTCCAGCAGACGCACACCACGCTCGACGGGGTCAACATGCAGCTCGCGCGGATCGACACGATCACCGAAAACGTGTCGCACGTCAGCGCGAACGTTGCGAACCTGTCCACAGTGGTCAGCGCCGCCGCGGCCAACCCGCTGGTGAAGGTCGCCGCGTTCGGCTACGGCGTTCGCAAGGCCGCCGCCAACCGTCGCCGGGAGGCCGACGAGGCGGAGGTTCGCGAGCAGATCAGACAGCGTCGCCAGCGCGGCTGAGCGGCGCGGAGAGCGGGCTCTGCCCGTACCACATCCAGAGCGAAAAGGAAGGTTGAGCCATGCGGCGGTTGCTGTGGCTCGGAATCGGACTCGCCGTCGGGGCGCTGGTGGTCCGTGCGATCACCAAGAAGGCTCAGACCTTCACCCCGCAGGGACTCGCCGCGTCGGCGCGGAACTCGGCCGTCGGCATCGCCGGATCGGTGCGCGACTTCGTCGACGACGTGCGCGATGGCATGGCTGAGCGCGAGGCCGAGATCCACGCAGCGTTCACCGATGGTCTGACCTTGGACGAAGATCTGAACCCGGAAGGCCGGCAGCACCGATGAGAACCGCGGAGATCAAGCGCCGTTTCCTGGCCCATTTCGAGGCGAACGGGCACGCCGTGGTGCCCTCGGCGCCGTTGCCGGCGGTGGACGACCCCAATCTGCTGTTCGTCAACGCCGGCATGGTGCAGTTCGTGCCGTTCTTCCTCGGCCAGCGCACCCCGCCTTACCAGCGCGCGACCTCGGTGCAGAAGTGCATCCGCACGCCCGACATCGAAGAGGTCGGCAAGACCAGTCGTCACGGCACGTTCTTCCAGATGAACGGCAACTTCTCGTTCGGCGACTATTTCAAGGAAGGCGCGATCGGCCTCGCCTGGGACCTGTCGACCAAGTCCGTCGCCGACGGCGGTCTGGGTCTCGACGCGGACCGGATCTGGGCCACGGTCTACCTCGACGACGACGAGGCGATCGACATCTGGCACAAGAAGATCGGCCTTCCCTTGGAGCGGATCGTGCGCCGGGGCAAGAAGGACAACTATTGGTCGATGGGCATCCCCGGCCCCTGCGGACCGTGCTCCGAGTTGTACTACGACCGCGGACCCGCCTACGGCAAGGAGGGCGGCCCGGACGTCGACGAGGACCGCTACCTGGAGTTCTGGAACCTGGTCTTCATGCAGTACGAGCGGGGAGCGGGCTCCGACAAGGAGAATTACCCGATTCTCGGTGAGCTGCCGGCGAAGAACATCGACACCGGCATGGGCCTCGAGCGCATCGCGTCGATGCTGCAGGGCGTCGACAACCTGTACGAGATCGACGAGGTCAACCCGATCCTGACCAGGGCCGCGGAGATGACCGGCAAGCGGTATGGGCAGGCCGTCTCGCACGTCGCGAGCGAGTCGCATCCCGACGACGTCCGGCTGCGGGTCGTCGCCGACCACGTGCGCACCGCGCTGATGGTCATCGGCGACGGCGTCATCCCCTCCAACGAGGGCCGTGGTTACGTGCTGCGGCGCATCCTGCGCCGTGCGATCCGCTCGGTCCGGCTGCTCGGCTGGCGCGAGGGCCCGGCGCTGCCGGAGCTGCTGCCGATCGCGCGCGACTGCATGTCGCCGTCGTATCCCGAGGTGGCGGCGGAGTACGACCGGATCTCGTCGTATGCGTACGGCGAGGAGGAGCGGTTCCTGCAGACGCTGACCGCGGGCACGACCATCCTCGACCTGGCGGTGACCGAGACGAAGACGAAGGGCGGCAAGGTCCTCGCCGGCGACAAGGCGTTCCAGCTCCACGACACCTACGGCTTCCCGATCGACCTGACGCTGGAGATCGCGGCCGAGCAGGGACTCCAGGTCGACGAGGCCGGGTTCCGCCGGCTCATGGCCGACCAGAAGGCCGCGGCGAAGGCCGACGCGCAGGCGCGCAAGACCGGGCACGCCGACCTGTCGGTGTACCGGGCGGCGCTCGAGGAGGGCGGTCCGGTCGAGTTCACCGGATACCGCGAGGTCGCCCGCGAGTCGCGGGTCCGGTCGCTGCTCGGCGCGGCGGTGGCGGGGGAGGGCGACGAGGTCTCGCTGGTCCTCGACGCGACCCCGTTCTACGCGGAGAGCGGTGGCCAGCAGGCCGACATGGGCATCATCACGCTCGGCAGCGGCCGGGTCGAGGTCGTCGACGTGCAGTCGCCGCTGCCCGGCCTCATCGTGCACCGGGCGAAGGTGCTCGACGGCGAGGTGCGGGTCGGTGACGCCGCGTTCGCCGAGATCGACGTCAACCGGCGGCGGGCCGTGTCGCGGGCGCACACCGCGACCCACCTGATCCACCAGACGATGCGCAACTTCCTCGGCGAGTCGGCGACCCAGGCGGGTTCGCTCAACGCGCCCGGCCGGCTGCGGTTCGACTTCAACACGCCCGGCGCCGTGCCGCAGAGCGTGCTGACCGACGTGGAGCAGCAGGTCAACGAGGTGCTCCTGCGTGACCTGCTGGTGCACGCGTTCATCACCTCGCAGGAGGAGGCGCGCAAGCTCGGCGCGATGGCGCTGTTCGGCGAGAAGTACGGCGACGAGGTCCGGGTCGTCGAGGTCGGGGACTACGCCCGTGAGCTGTGCGGCGGCACCCACGTCGAGCGGTCCAGCCAGCTCGGCCTGGTGAAGATCCTGTCCGAGGCGTCCGTGGGCGCGGGCGTGCGGCGCGTGGAGGCCCTCGTCGGCCTCGACGCGTTCGGCCACCTGGCGCGTGAGCACGTGCTCGTGTCGCGGCTCGCGGAGCTGTTCCGCGTGCCCGGCGACCAGGTCGCCGACCGGGTCGAGCAGACCGTGGCGCAGTTGCGCGACGCCGAGCGGGAGCTGGAGAAGCTGCGCGTGCAGGTGGTCCTGGCGGGCGCCGGCGGCCTGGCCGACGCGGCGCGCGACATCCGCGGGGTCGCGTTCGTCGGCACCGAGGCGCCGGAGGGCACGTCGGCCAACGAGGTCCGCACGCTGGTCCAGGAGATCCGCGGGCGCATCCCGGCGGACCGGCCGGCGGTCGTCGCCGTGACCTCCCGGTCCGGCGGCAAGGCGTCCCTGGTCGTCGGCGTCAACGGCGCGGCCAAGTCCCGCGGCCTGAGCGCCGGCGACCTGGTGAAGGGTGCCCTGTCCGGCCGCGGCGGCGGCAGCGCCGACCTGGCCCAGGGCGGCGGCGTCCCCGCGACCGAGGCCCCGGCCCTGCTGACCGCCGTGGAGCGTGCTCTGTAGGCGTCGCGGAGCACGCCCTGGGACAAGCGCCGCGCAGCGTGGTCCGGTAAGCGTCGCGGGGTGCGCCCGGTAGGACGGCCGTTCGCCGGAGGCGCCACCTGGCCGGCGCCGCTGTCGGCGCCGACTTCACCGGAGATCGCTGGCCCCGCCCCGGCAGCGCTCCTTGCGGCTTGCCTGCTGCCCTGTTCGCGCTCGGTCGCGGACAGGGCAGCAGGCTGTTCCGGGCACGCTTGCCGGCACCCGGGCGTTCTTTTCGCGTTCCGGGCACAGTCGGAATCGATGGAAACATCGTGTCGGCTGGGACCGCGCTCGTGGCGGGAGTGTCGGACCAACTGACCTTGGTGGGTTTCCGTGGCCCTGGGCACGGGAACCCACCAAGGTCAAGTCGCGCGGGTGAGCCGCCGCGCGGCGGCTGCCCGACTGGGCGGCCGCCGGATGTGGCACGCAACCGGCCGGTCCGATGCGACGTCTTCTGAATGGGCGGGTCCGGGGACAGGCCGGTGGGTGTGAGGCGCATCGATCAGGGTGACGATACCCGGGTGAAGCGACTGCTTGCCGGACGGTACAAAACCGGCATCCTGGGAGAAGTGGGGCTCGCATGGTGCAAGATCGACGGTCGTGGGCGGTGACAGAGTGCCCGGCGGGGTTAGGGTGCCTAGCGTGAGGCGGGAATGGGTGCGAGGCCGGCGGATCGGCATCGACGTCGGCAGTGTTCGGGTCGGCGTCGCCGTCTGCGATCCGGACGGGATTCTCGCCAGTCCCGTCGCCACCGTTGCGCGTGATCAGCGTACGGAGAGTGACGACACTCCATCCGATATGTCGGACATTCTTGCTTACGTCGCTGAATACGAGGCTGTTGAGATCATCGTTGGACTGCCGATCAACCTCGCCGGCAAGGAAGGGCCGGCAGCGGTTTTGATCAGGCAATATGCGGATCGCCTCGCCGAGTTGGCGGCTCCCGTGCCCGTCTTGCTGGCGGACGAGAGGATGTCCACGGCGGCCGCAACACGTAGGCTGTCGGAGCGTGGCGTCCGAGGCCGGCGTCAACGCGCGGTCGTCGACCAGGTGGCCGCGGTGGAGATCCTGCAAGGGTGGCTCGACGCCCGACGGGCCGGAGCAGTTCGCGGCTGAGCGCCAGGAGGCAGTGTGCAGATGAACGAGCTGGATCTGGCGTGGGAGGAAGAGGAGCGGCCGCGACACCGGCGCCGCGCCGCTTCCGGACCCGCCAGGAGGAAGAAGAAGGGACGCGGCGGAAAGACCTTCCTCGCCTTCTTCATCAGCTTGCTGGTCATCGGCGGTCTCGCGGTCGGTGTGTATGCGGGTGTCGACCGCGTCAAGGACCTGTTCGCCGCCCCCGACTACAACGGGGGAGGCAGCGGTGCGGTGACGGTCGAGGTCAAGAAGGGCGAGACCGCGCTGGAGATCGCCCAGACCCTGCTGGACGCCGGCGTGGTCAAGAGCACCAAGGCGTTCGTCGAGGCGGCCAAGAAGAACGAGGAGCGCAGCAAGAAGATTCAGCCGGGCTTCTACAAGCTGCGCAAGCAGATGCGGGCCGCCGACGCGCTCTCCCTGCTGGCCGACGCGAAGAACAAGGTCGTCGACCGGGTGACGATCCCGGAAGGGCTGACGATCAAGGGAACCTTCGAGGCGCTGTCCAAGCAGACCGGCATCAAGGTCGAGGACTTCGCCGCCGCGGCCAAGGACCCGATCGCGCTGGGCGTGCCGGATTTCTGGTTCAACCGCACCGACAACAAGAAGGTCAACCGGACCGTCGAGGGCTTCCTCTTCCCGGACACCTACGAGTTCGGGCCGTCCGACGACGCCACCGCGATCCTCAAGAAGATGATCGCCCGGTTCATGGCCGTCGCCCAGGAGCTCGACATCGTCAACGTGGCGCAGGGCAAGGACCTGATGCCGTTCGCGGCGCTCATCAACGCCTCGCTGGTGCAGGCCGAGGCGGGCACCGTCGCCGACATGCCGAAGGTCTCCCGGGTCATCTACAACCGGCTCAACAAGAAGCCGCCGATGAACCTCGAGTTCGACTCCACCACCAACTACTGGCGCGAGCTCAACGGCATGCCCCGCAAGCACAACCTGACCACCGCCGAGCTCACCGACCCGAAGAACGAGTACCGGACGTACGGGCAGGCGGGCCTCCCGCCGGGGCCGATCGGCAACCCGGGCAAGGAAGCGCTCAGCGCGGCGCTCAACCCGACGCCCAACGAGAAGTGGCTCTACTTCGTGCTGATCGACAAGGACAAGAACTCGGCGTTCACCGACGACTACAACCAGCACCTGCGCAACATCGAGACGGCGAAGAAGAACGGTGCCTACTGACGCCACCCGCCGGGCGGCTGTTCTCGGCCGCCCGGTCGGCCACTCCAGGTCCCCGGCGCTGCACAACGCCGGCTATGCGGCTGCCGGCCTGCGGCACTGGACGTACACCTCGATCGACTGCGGCGAAGCGGAGCTGCGGGGCCTGGTCGACGGGCTGGGCCAGGAGTGGGCCGGCCTGTCGCTGACCATGCCGCTGAAGGAGGAGGCGCTGCGGGTCGCGGCCCTCGCCGACCCCTTCGCACAGGCGATCGGCGCGGCGAACACGCTGGTCCGCCGGCCGTACGGGTGGCACGCCTACAACACCGACGCCCCGGGTATGGTCCGGGCGCTGCTGGAGGCGGGAGTGTCCCGGACGCCGCGCCTGGCGCTGCTCGGCGGCGGCGGCACCGCGCGGGCGGCGATCGCGGCCGCCGCCAGTCTGGCCGCCGACGTGACGATCTACACCCGGCGCCCGGAGGCGGCCGAGGAGCTGCGGCCGGTCGCGGACGCCCTCGACGTCGCGCTCGACGCCGCACCCTGGGAGAAGGCGCACGAGTGCGCCACGGCGCCGGTCGTGATCTCCACCGTGCCGAAGGGTGCCGCCGACCACCTCGCCGTCGCCGACTGGTCCGGCCGGCCGGTCGTGTTCGACGCGATCTACGATCCGTGGCCGACCCCGCTCGCCGCGGCGGCCCAGGCGGCCGGCTGCGCGATCGTGTCCGGCCTCGACCTGCTGCTGTGGCAGGCGGTCGACCAGTTCGAGTTGTTCACCGGCGTCAAGGCGCCAGTGGGTGAGATGCGCGCGGCCCTGTCAGCCCCCGTGTGACGGCGCCGTGACAGACTTGCCCGTGTGTTGCGCTGGTTGACCGCTGGAGAATCCCATGGCCCGGCGCTCGTGGCCATCCTGGAGGGCGTGCCCGCCGGGATCGAGCTGACGAGCGCGTCCGTGGCGGCAGAGTTGGCCCGTCGGCGCCTCGGCTACGGCCGCGGCGCGCGGATGAGCTTCGAGCAGGACGTCGTCGAGTTCGTCGGCGGCCTCCGGCACGGGCTGACGCTCGGCAGCCCGGTGGCCGTCCGGGTGGGCAACAGCGAATGGCCCAAGTGGGAGACGGTCATGGCGGCCGACCCGGTCGACCCGGAGGTGCTCGCCGCGCAGGCCCGCAACGCGCCGCTGACCCGGCCCCGGCCCGGCCACGCCGACCTCGCCGGCATGCAGAAGTACGGGCACACCGACGCCCGCCCGATCCTCGAACGGGCCAGCGCCCGGGAGACCGCCGCGCGGGTCGCGGTCGGCACCGTCGCCAAGGCGCTGCTTCGCCAGGCGCTCGGCGTCGAGATCGTCTCGCACGTCATCGAGCTCGGCTCCGTCGCCGCCAAGCCCGGCCTGCTGCCCCGCCCGGAGGACTTCGAGCGGATCGACGCCGACCCGCTGCGCTGCCTCGACCCCGACGCGAGCGCGCGCATGGTCGAGGAGGTCGACGCGGCGAAGAGGGACGCCGACACGCTCGGCGGCATCGTGGAGGTGCTGGCGTACGGCGTGCCGCCCGGCCTCGGCAGCCACGTGCAATGGGACCGCAAGCTTGACGCCCGCCTGGCGACCGCCCTCATGTCGATCCAGGCGATCAAGGGCGTCGAGATCGGGGACGCGTTCACCCAGGCACGCTCCCGCGGCTCGGTCGCGCACGACGAGATCATCAACACGGCCGACGGGGTCAGGCGGGTCACCGACCGCGCCGGCGGCCTCGAGGGCGGGATCACGACCGGCGAGCCGCTGCGCGTGCGGGCCGCGATGAAGCCGATCTCGTCGCTCAACCGGGCGTTGCAGACCGTCGACGTCACGACGGGCGAGCCGGCGACCGCGATCAACCAGCGCTCCGACGTCTGCGCGGTGCCCGCCGCCGCCGTCGTCGCGGAGGCCATGGTGGCGTTGGTACTGGCCGAGGCCGCGCTCGAGAAGTTCGGCGGTGACTCGGTCGCGGAGATCCGCCGCAACGTCGCCGGCTACCTCGAGCACCTGGTGATCCGGTGAGCCCGCGCGCCGTGCTCGTCGGCCCGCCCGGCGCGGGCAAGACGACCGTCGGCGGGCTGCTCGCCGAGGCGCTGGGCGTCGGGTTCCGCGACGTCGACGCCGACATCGAGGCCGCCGCCGGCAAGCCGATCCCGGAGATCTTCTTCGACGACGGCGAGGATCACTTCCGCGCCCTCGAACGGGAGGCGGTCGCCTCGGCGCTGGCGTCGTTCGACGGCGTGCTGGCGCTCGGCGGCGGCGCGGTCCTGGCGCCCGCCACCCGGGAACTGCTGGCCGGGCACACGGTGGTGTACCTGTCGGTGGAGCTCTCCGACGCCGTCTCCCGGGTCGGGCTCGGCGCGGGCCGCCCGCTGCTGGCGATCAACCCGCGGGCGACGCTGAAGTACCTGCTCGACCAGCGCCGGCCGCTCTACGAGGAGGTGGCCACCGTGACGGTGGTGACCGACGGGCGCGGCCCGGAGGAGATCACGGCGGAGCTGGTGGCGAAGCTGTGACCCTCATCGACGTCAAGGACTACTCGGTCGAGATCGGCCGGTCCCTCGCCGACCGGGTGCCCCCGCTGGTGAAGGGCGCCGCCCAGGTCGCCGTGCTCTACGCCGGGCCGGTCCGCGGCCACGCCGACGCGGTCGCGGAGGCCCTGCGCGGCGCCGGGCACGCCGTGCTGCCGATCGAGATCCCCGACGCCGAGGCCGGCAAGGACATCTCGGTCGCGGCGCGCTGCTGGGACGAGCTCGGCGCCGCCGCGTTCACCCGGTCCGACGCCGTCGTCGGCGTGGGCGGCGGTGCCGTGACCGACCTGGCCGGCTTCGTCGCCGCGTGCTGGCTGCGGGGCGTGCGCGTCGTGCAGGTGCCGACGAGCCTCCTCGGCATGGTCGACGCCGCCGTCGGCGGCAAGACCGGCGTCAACACGGCCGCCGGCAAGAACCTCGTCGGCGCGTTCTACCCGCCGGCCGGGGTCGTCTGCGATCTGTCCACATTGGACACCCTGGCGGAGGGCGACCTGCGCGCCGGGATGGCCGAGGTCGTCAAGTGCGGGTTCATCGCCGACCCGGCGATCCTGGACCTCGTCGAGGCCGACCCGGCCGCGGCGCTCGACCCGCGCGGGACGGTGCTGCCGGAGCTGGTCGAGCGGGCGGTCGCGGTGAAGGCGCGCGTGGTGTCCGCGGACCTGCGCGAGTCGGGCCTGCGCGAGATCCTCAACTACGGGCACACGCTCGGGCACGCGATCGAGCGGCGGGAGCAGTACCGCTGGAAGCACGGCCACGCGATCAGCGTCGGCCTGGTGTATGCCGCCGCGCTGGGCCGCCTGACCGGCCGGCTCGCGCCCGAGGTCGCCGACAGGCACCGCGCGGTGGTCGAGCTGCTCGGCCTGCCGGTGACCTACCCGGCCGACGCGTGGCCGGAGCTGCACGCGGCGATGCGGGTCGACAAGAAGGCCCGCGGCGCGCTGCTGCGGTTCGTGGTCCTCGACGGGCTCGCCGAGCCGGGCACCCTCGAAGGGCCGTCCGACGAGCTGCTGGCCGAGGCGTTTCAGGACGTCGCCGGCGCGGGCGGCGGCGGGCGCAACCTGAGGTAGAGCGGGCCGGCCGCGGTGCCGATCACCGCGGCGACGACCGCCTCCGGACGACCCCGGACCGCCGACGGCGATCGCGACACCTCCGGCGACGCCGAGGGTACGGTTGGTGGTGCGGTCGGGCGTCTCACCCGGGCACGCCGGCAGCGTGTCACCCCGGTCGGTACACTGCTTCGGGCCAATTTCCGTATTGCCGGTACACTGCACCGGGCTTTTTCCGCCGGCGGACGCCGCACGGACCAATCGACGAAAGTGACGTCTATCCACATGGCAACCACGAACGACCTGAAGAACGGCCTGGTGCTCAACCTCGACGGCGACCTCTGGACCGTCGTGGAGTTCCAGCACGTCAAGCCGGGCAAGGGCGGCGCGTTCGTGCGGACCACGCTGAAGAACGTGCTCTCCGGCAAGGTGGTCGACCGCACGTTCAACGCGGGGACCAAGGTCGACACGGCCACCGTCGACAAGCGCACGATGCAGTACCTCTACGCCGACGGCGAGGACTACGTCTTCATGGACCTGGAGACGTATGAGCAGATCTCCGTCCCGGGCGGCACGGTCGGCGAGGGCACCAAGTTCCTGCTGCCCGAGGCCGAGGTGATCGTGGCCACGCACGAGGGCGTCCCGCTGTATGTCGAGCTCCCGACCTCCGTGATCCTCGAGATCACCTACACCGAGCCGGGCCTGCAGGGCGACCGGTCCACCGGCGGCACCAAGCCCGCGACCGTGGAGACCGGCGCCACCGTCAACGTCCCGCTGTTCATCTCGACGGGTGAGAAGATCAAGGTCGACACGCGCGACAGCCGCTACCTGGGCCGGGCCTGATCATCGTGTCGTTCTCTGGGGGTTCCTTCCTCGGCGGCGACGTCACCGCGCAGATGACCGCGCGGCGGAAGGCCCGCAAGCGCGCCCTCGACGTGCTGTACCAGGCCGACCTGCGCGGTGAGCCGCGCGGGTCGGTCCTGACGGCCTACGTCGCGAACCTGGAGGAGCCGAAGCCGGCCTACCTGCCGTATACGATTCGCCTGGTCGAGGGGGTCGAGTCGCACGCGGCCCGCATCGACGAGCTGCTGTCGAGCTACGCCGAGGGCTGGACGCTCGACCGCATGCCGGTGGTGGACCGCAACCTGGCCCGCATCGCGGTGTACGAGCTGCTGTACAACGACGAGATCGACAACCCGGTGGCCATCACCGAGGCGGTGGAACTCGCCGAGACCCTGTCGACGGACGACTCCCCAAGGTTCCTCAACGGCATTCTGGGCCGGATCGCCGACTACGCCACCTGAAGTTGACCTTGGTCGTTCTCCGTGCCCAGGACCACGGAATTCCACCAAGGTCGACGCGGCTACGGCCGCCAGCCAGCCGCGACCAGGGCCGCGCGGACCTGGCGGGCCACGTCCGCCGGTTCGCGGCGCACCTGCCACGCCGAGAAGCGCAGCAGCCTGCCGCCCGCGATGGCGACGTCGTTGTGCTGCCGCATGTCGCCGACCCAGGCCCGGACCTCCATGTGCTGCCCTCCGTCGACCTCGACGTGCACGCCGTATTCGTCGAAGAGCACGTCGCGGTAGCGCTTGCCGCCCCGGCTGTCGAGCCGGACCACCTGCCGGGACGGCTCCGGCAGCCCGTGCCTGCGGCAGAGCCGGAGAAAGTCGACCTCGGAGATCGACTCCGAACCGCCGCGGGCGTCCTCCGCCGCGTCGCGGATGAGCCGCTCCCGCCGCACACCACGCATCCGGTCGAGCGTCACGTGCACGTCGTCGGTGGCCACGAGCCGCTGCTGGAAGCCCGCGGCGATCACGGCGACAGCCTCGGCGTCGTCCCGGGCCCACTGGGCGGCGTCGACCAGCGACCTGGCCGCCGAGGTCGAGGGCGGCGCGGCGGTCCGCAGCGTGTCTTCGAACGGCAGGTGGAGGGTGCGGTACACGACGGTGTCGGGCGGCGGCACGAGCTTGCGGCCGGACCGCACCAGGATCTGCGTCCGGTGCTTCGCGTAGTGCTTGAGGCCGAGCGCCTCCAGCGCGCTGAAGCCCGCGAGCAGGCCGCGCGTCGCCAGCACGGCGATCCAGCGCCGTTGCCCGACGTCGAGGGCGCCGGTCTGGGCCACATACACCGCCCGGTGCGGATGCTGCCAGCGACCCGAGGCGAGGCGGTGGCGCAGCGCGTTCTCTGACAGGTGGCGCAGCGCCTGCCGCCGGGAGACCACCTGGTGCTGACGGAACAGCAGGTGCTCGAACGGATCGTCGCTCCGCGGCGGCTCGCGCTCCGCCGAGTTCCAGGTCACGCCGTGACCCTGCCAGTTCGAGTGGTCGGCTGTCGGCCCGCGGGCGCGATCTGTGGAAAGCGTGGTTGACCTTGGTGGGTTTCTGTGGTCATGGACCCCGAAATCCACCAAGGTCAACTTGAGCGGCGAAAGAGGGGCCGCCGGCGGCGGCCCCTCTCGAAGGACGTCAGCTCTGGAACAGGCTGCGCGGGTCGGTGACCAGCACACCGTGCTCGTTCAGGCGCTCGACCAGGCCCGACGGCGAAGCGTCGTAGACGATCGCCAGGGCGCGCAGGTCGTCGGCACGGATGGAGAGCACGCGGCCGTTGTAGTCGCCCCGCTGCTGCTGGATGGCCCGCGCGTATCGTGCCACGTAGGCCAGGTCCTCGGCGCCGGCGTCGTAGAGGCGCTCCAGGTCGAGGACGATTTTGTTGGTGGGCTCGTGACGCACGCCACTGCCCTCGGGGAGCAGTTCGGCGACGGGGACGCGGTAGAACTCGGCCAGCTCGGCGAGGCGCGAGACGGTGACGGCACGGTCGCCGCGCTCGTAGGAACCGACGACGACGGCCTTCCAGCGCCCGGCCGACTTCTCCTCGACACCCTGCAGAGACAGCCCCTGCTGCTGTCGGATGGAACGCAGGCGAGCACCAAGAGACTTGGCGTATTCAGACGGCATACGGACACTCCCAGTCACTGGCCTGAGGGGTTTCCCCAGCAATCGCTACGGAGCGTGACCGTAACTGGCATCTGACGCGTGGTCAAGTGGTCGAGACCCTTCCGTTGCCCTGGTCAGGACGGTTGTTAGGGTTGTTGCCGTTCGACGTCCTTTAACGACCCGTCCGGTGAGGCGGGGAAGGAGGTCTGGTTTGTCGTCCGCGACAACCGGCGCTGAGCTGGGAAAAACCATCCTAACGGCGGCAGATGTCGCCCGGGTGGTCGACCGGATTGCCCATCAGATTCTGGAAAAGACGTCCGGTGCGGCCGAAACTGTCCTGCTGGGCATACCTACCCGGGGTGTTCCGCTCGCCAGGCGGCTGGCCACCCGGATCGCCACGTTCGAAGGCACCGAGATCCCCGTCGGTGTGTTGGACATCACGCTCTATCGGGACGATCTTCGCCTTCACGCCACCCGTGCGGTTGGTCACACCGAGATCCCGCCCGGAGGGCTCGACGGCCGCCGGGTGATCCTCGTCGACGACGTGCTCTTCTCCGGCCGCACGGTCCGCGCCGCGCTCGACGCGCTCAAGGATCTTGGCCGCCCGCGCGCCGTCCAACTGGCGGTGCTCGTCGACCGGGGCCACCGCGAGCTGCCGATCCGGGCCGACTACGTCGGCAAGAACATCCCCACCTCGATCGACGAGAACGTGCGGGTGCTGACCGCCGAGCACGACGGTACCGACGCCGTGCTCATCCAGCCGAAGGAGCGGAAGGCATGATCAAGCACCTGCTCAGCGCCGCCGACCTGGACGCGGCGACCGCCACCCAGGTCCTGGACACCGCGGAGGAGATGGCCGGCCTCGCCGCGCGTGAGGTCAAGAAGCTGCCGACCCTGCGCGGCCGCACGGTGGTCAACCTGTTCTACGAGGACTCCACCCGGACCCGCATCTCGTTCGAGGCGGCCGCGAAGCGCCTCTCCGCCGACGTCATCAACTTCTCCGCCAAGGGCTCCAGCGTGTCCAAGGGCGAGAGCCTCAAGGACACCGCGCTGACCCTGCAGGCCATGGGCGCCGACGCGGTGGTCATCCGGCACCCGGCCAGCGGCGCGCCGCACCGGCTGGCGAACTGGGTGGCGGGCAGCGTGGTCAACGCCGGCGACGGCACCCACGAGCATCCGACGCAGGCGCTGCTCGACGCCTACACCATGCGCAGCCGCCTCAAGCGCCTCGCCGGCCTCAACGTCACCATCGTCGGCGACGTGCTGCACTCGCGGGTCGCCCGCTCCAACGTCCAGCTCCTGCACACCCTGGGCGCGAAGGTGACGCTCGTCGCGCCGCCGACCCTGCTGCCGGTCGGCGTGGCGGCGTGGCCGGCGCGGACGAGCTACGACCTCGACGCCGTGGTGCCCGAGTCTGACGTCGTCATGATGCTGCGGGTCCAGCGGGAGCGCATGAACCAGGCGTACTTCCCGTCGGAGCGCGAATACGCCCGCCGGTACGGCTTCGACGTGCCGCGGATGCGCCGCCTGCCGGAGCACGCGATCGTCATGCACCCCGGGCCGATGAACCGCGGCATGGAGATCGCGCCCGAGGTCGCCGACTCCGCCCGCTCCACGATCGTCGAACAGGTCGCCAACGGCGTCTCCGTGCGGATGGCCGTCCTCTACCTGCTGCTGGGAGGCAAGTCATGACCGTCATCCCCGACACCCACCTCGGCGAGATCCACGTCGAGGACGGAGTGATCGTGCGGATCGACCCGGACAAGCGGGGCGACCTGATCGCGCTGCCCGGCCTGGTGGACCTGCACACCCACCTCCGCGAGCCCGGCCGCGAGGACGCCGAGACCGTCCGGTCCGGCTCCCGCGCCGCCGCCCTCGGCGGATACACGGCCGTCTGCGCGATGGCGAACACGTCCCCGGTCGCCGACACCGCCGGCGTCGTCGAGCAGGTCTGGCGCCTCGGCCGCGAGGCCGGTCTGGTCGACGTCCAGCCGATCGGCGCGGTCACCGTCGGGCTCGCCGGCGAGCAGCTCGCCGAGCTCGGCGCCATGGCCGACTCGGCCGCCCGCGTCCGGGTGTTCTCCGACGACGGGCACTGCGTCAGCGACCCGCGGCTTATGCGCCGCGCCCTGGAATACGTGAAGGCGTTCGACGGCGTCATCGCCCAGCACGCCGAGGAGCCGCGGCTCACCACCGGCGCGCAGATGAACGAGGGTGACGTCGCGGCACGGCTCGGGCTCGTCGGCTGGCCGGCCGTCGCCGAGGAGGCGATCATCGCCCGCGACGCGCTCATGGCCGGGCACGTCGGGGCGCGGCTGCACATCTGCCACGTCTCCACCGCGGGCAGCGTCGAGCTGATCCGCTGGGCCAAGTCGAAGGGCTGGCGGGTCACCGCCGAGGTGACCCCGCACCACCTGCTGCTGACCGAGGAGCGCGCCACCGGCTACGACCCCGTCTTCAAGGTCAACCCGCCGTTGCGCACCCGGACCGACGTCGAGGCGCTGCGCGCGGGCCTGCTCGACGGCACGATCGACTGCGTCGCCACGGACCACGCGCCGCACAGCGTCGAGGACAAGGAGTGCGAGTGGGCGTACGCGCGCCCCGGCATGCTCGGCCTCGAGACGGCGCTGGCGATCGTGGCCCAGACCATGGGACCGCGGTGGGACCGCATCGCCGAATGGATGTCGGCGGCGCCGGCGCGCATCGCCGGGCTGGCCGGCCACGGCAACCCGGTCGAGGTGGGGCAGCCGGCCAACATCGCGCTCCTCGACCCCGGCGTGACGTGGACCGTCGACCCGACGGCCCTCGCCAGCCGGTCACGCAACACCCCCTATGCCGGAATGGAACTGCGCGGCCGCATCGTGGCGACCTACCTGCGCGGCGAGCCGACGGTACTGAACGGAAAGGCCACGCGGTGAACCATACGGTGAAGCGGAGAGAGGCACTGCTCGTCCTCGAGGACGGTCGCACCTTCCGGGGTGAGGCCTTCGGCAGCATCGGTGAGACGTTCGGCGAGGCGGTCTTCAACACCGGCATGACCGGCTACCAGGAGACGCTGACCGACCCGTCGTACCACCGTCAGGTCGTGGTGCAGACCGCGCCGCAGATCGGCAACACCGGCGTCAACGGCGAGGACGACGAGTCCGACCGGATCTGGGTCGCCGGTTACGTCGTGCGTGACCCCTCGCGGTCCTACTCCAACTGGCGTGCCGCGGGCAGCCTGGAGGACCGGCTCGCCGTCGAGGGTGTCGTCGGCATCAGCGGCATCGACACCCGTGCCCTGACCCGGCACCTGCGCGAGCGCGGCGCCATGCGGGTCGGGGTGTCCAGCGTCGACGACGACCGCGCCGGGCTCCTCGAGCGGGTCCGCCAGCAGCCGACGATGCTCGGCGCCGACCTGTCCGCCGAGGTGACCACGCCGCAGCGGTACACCGTGGCGGCGCGGGGCGAGCACCGGTTCACCGTCGCCGCGATCGACCTGGGCATCAAGCGCAACGTCCCGCGCCGGCTCGCCGCCCGCGGCGTGACCACGCACGTGCTGCCGGCCTCGACGACGCTCGCGGAGATCAAGGCGCTCGGGGCCGACGCGGTCTTCTTCTCACCCGGCCCGGGTGACCCGGCGACCGCCGACGGCCCGGTCGAGCTCGCCAGAAACGTGATGACGGAACGCATCCCGCTCTTCGGCATCTGCTTCGGCAGTCAGATCCTGGGCCGGGCGCTGGGCTTCGGCACGTACAAGCTCGGCTACGGCCACCGCGGCATCAACCAGCCGGTGCTGGACCGGACGACCGGCAAGGTCGAGGTCACCAGCCACAACCACGGCTTCGCCGTCGACGCGCCCCTCGACGGGCGGGTCGAGACGGAGTTCGGGGCCGTCGAAGTGAGCCACGTCTGCCTCAACGACAACGTCGTGGAGGGACTGCGCTGCCTGGACGTCCCGGCGTTCACCGTGCAGTACCACCCGGAGGCGGCAGCGGGGCCGCACGACGCGGATTACCTGTTCGACCGATTCGCGGAGTTGATGAACACCAATGCCTAAGCGGACCGACCTCCGGCATGTCCTCGTCATCGGCTCCGGCCCGATCGTCATCGGCCAGGCGTGCGAGTTCGACTACTCCGGCACCCAGGCGTGCCGGGTGCTGCGGGCCGAGGGCCTGCGGGTCAGCCTGGTCAACAGCAACCCGGCGACCATCATGACCGACCCCGAGTTCGCCGACGCCACCTACGTCGAGCCGATCACCCCGGAGTTCGTCGAGCAGGTGATCGCCAAGGAGCGCCCGGACGCGCTGCTGGCCACCCTCGGCGGGCAGACCGCCCTGAACACCGCCGTCGCGCTGCACGAGGCGGGGGTGCTCGAGAAGTACGGCGTGGAGCTCATCGGCGCCGACATCGACGCCATCCGCCGCGGCGAGGACCGCCAGTTGTTCAAGGACATCGTGGCGCGCGCCGGTGGCGAGACCCCGCGGTCGCGGGTCTGCCACTCGATGGAGGAGGTCCACGAGACCGTCGCCGAGCTGGGGCTGCCCGTGGTCATCCGGCCGTCGTTCACGATGGGCGGCCTCGGCTCCGGCATGGCCCACACGCGGGAGGACCTCGAACGGCTCGCGGGCGGCGGCCTGGCCGCCTCCCCGGTGCACGAGGTGCTCATCGAGGAGAGCGTGCTCGGCTGGAAGGAGTACGAGCTGGAGCTGATGCGCGACAAGCACGACAACGTGGTCGTCGTCTGCTCCATCGAAAACGTCGACGCGATGGGCGTGCACACCGGCGACTCGGTGACCGTCGCGCCCGCGATGACGCTGACCGACGTCGAGTACCAGCGCCTGCGGGACCTCGGCATCGCCGTGCTGCGCGAGGTCGGCGTCGACACCGGCGGCTGCAACATCCAGTTCGCGGTGCACCCGAGGACCGGCCGCCTGGTCGTCATCGAGATGAACCCGCGGGTGTCGCGCTCCAGCGCCCTGGCGAGCAAGGCCACCGGCTTCCCGATCGCGAAGATCGCGGCGAAGCTCGCCATCGGCTACACGCTCGACGAGATCCCCAACGACATCACGCTCAAGACGCCGGCCGCGTTCGAGCCGACGCTCGACTACGTCGTGGTGAAGATCCCGCGGTTCGCCTTCGAGAAGTTCCCGGTCGCCGACGCCGAGCTCACCACCACCATGAAGTCGGTGGGCGAGGCGATGTCGCTCGGCCGTACCTTCACCGAGGCGCTCGGCAAGGCGATGCGCTCGCTGGAGACCAAGGCCGCGGGCTTCTGGACCACGCCCGACACGACCGGCACGCCGGCCCTGGAGGCCCTGCGGGTGCCGCACGACGGGCGGCTCTACACCGCGGAGCGCGCGTTGCGGCAGGGGCACAGCGTGGCCGAGGTCGCCGCGGCCTCCGGATTCGACCCGTGGTTCGTCGACCAGCTCGCCGCGCTCGTCGACCTGCGCGCGGAGATCATCAGCGCGGCCGTGCTCGACGAGCCGCTGCTGCGCCGGGCCAAGCGGGCCGGGCTCTCCGACCGGCAGATCGCGGCGCTGCGGCCCGAGTTCGCCGGCGAGGACGGCGTGCGCACCCTGCGGCACCGGCTCGGGCTGCGGCCGGTCTACAAGACGGTGGACACCTGCGCCGCAGAGTTCGCGGCCGGCACGCCGTACCACTACAGCACCTACGAGGACGAGACCGAGGTCACGCCGTCCGACCGGCCCAAGGTGATCATCCTGGGCTCCGGGCCGAACCGCATCGGCCAGGGCATCGAGTTCGACTACTCGTGCGTCCACGCGGTCATGGCGTTGCGCGCCAAGGGCTACGAGACGGTCATGGTCAACTGCAACCCGGAGACGGTCTCCACCGACTACGACACCGCCGACCGGCTCTACTTCGAGCCGCTCACCTTCGAGGACGTCCTCGAGGTGTTCCACGCCGAGGACGAGTCCGGCCGCGCGGCCGGCGGACCCGGTGTCGTCGGCGTCGTCGTCCAGCTCGGCGGGCAGACCCCGCTCGGCCTCGCCGACCGGCTCGAGAGCGCCGGCGTGCCGATCGTCGGTACCTCGCCCGGGGCCATCGACCTCGCCGAGGACCGGGGGCTGTTCGGCAAGCTGCTCACCGAGGCCGGTCTGCGGTCCCCGGCGCACGGCACCGCGACCACGTTCGCCGAGGCGAAGCTGATCGCCGACGAGATCGGCTACCCGGTGCTGGTCCGGCCGTCGTACGTGCTGGGCGGCCGCGGCATGGAGATCGTCTACGACGAGCCGACGCTGCGTGACTACATCGGCCGGGCGACCGAGATCTCCCCGGCGCACCCGGTGCTCGTCGACCGGTTCCTCGACGACGCCATCGAGATCGACGTCGACGCGCTGTGCGACGAGACCGGCGAGGTGTACCTCGGCGGTGTCATGGAGCACATCGAGGAGGCCGGCATCCACTCCGGCGACTCCTCGTGCGCGCTGCCGCCGATCACGCTCGCGGCGGTACACCTCGCGGAGGTCCGCCGCTACACGGTGGCGATCGCCCGCGGGATCGGCGTGCGCGGTCTGCTCAACGTGCAGTACGCGCTGAAGGACGACGTCCTCTACGTCCTGGAGGCCAACCCGCGCGCGTCGCGCACCGTGCCGTTCGTGTCGAAGGCCACGGCGGTGCCGCTGGCGAAGGCCGCGGCGCGGATCGCGCTCGGCGCCACGATCGCGGAGCTGCGGGCCGAGGGGCTGCTGCCGGCCGAGGGCGACGGGGGTGAGGTGCCCGACGGCGCGCCGATCGCGGTGAAGGAGGCGGTGCTGCCGTTCAAGCGGTTCCGCACGGCCGAGGGCAAGGGCGTCGACAACCTCCTCGGCCCGGAGATGAAGTCCACCGGCGAGGTCATGGGCATCGACACGTACTTCGGGCACGCCTTCGCCAAGTCCCAGGCGGCCGCCTACGGCTCGCTGCCGACCGCCGGCACCGTGCTGGTGACCGTCGCCAACCGGGACAAGCGGGGGATCGTGTTCCCGGTCAAGCGCCTCGCCGACCTGGGCTTCGCGATCGTCGCCACGGCCGGCACCGGCGAGGTCCTGCGCCGGTACGGCGTCGCCTGCGAGATCGTGCCCAAGCACTACGCGGATCCCGGGCAGGGAGCGCGCAACGCGGTCTCGCTCATCGCCTCGGGTGAGGTCGACCTGGTGATCAACACTCCGCAGGGCTCCAGCGGGCGCATGGACGGCTACGAGATCCGCAGCGCCGCCGTCGTCGCCGACATCCCGTGCATCACCACACTGCCCGGCGCGGCGGCCGCCGTGATGGGCATCGAGGCGCTCCTGCGCGGCGAGATGACGGTCCGGCCGTTGCAGGAGCTGCACGCCGCCCTGCGCGAGGCGCGGTGAGCGGTCCGGAGCGAAGCGGAGGGCCGCTCACGATGGGCACAGTGTGGAGCGTATGGCGCCGGACCGAGGCGGAGGCACGGTGAGCGTGTACGAGAGCGTCGTCCGTCCGGTCCTGTTCCGCTGGGCCGGCGGCGACGCCGAGTCGGTGCACGAGCGGACGCTGGGTGTGCTGGCGAGGATGCCGGGCGTGCGGCGGCCGCACAGCCCGCCCGGCGCCCGCCGGACCGTGTTCGGCGTCGACTTCCCCAACCCGGTCGGGCTCGCCGCCGGGATGGACAAGGACGGCCGCGCGCTGCGCGCCTGGCCCCGGCTCGGCTTCGGCTTCGTCGAGGTCGGCACCGTCACCCGGCACGCGCAGCCGGGCAACGAGCGGCCGCGGCTGTTCCGCCTGCCGGAGCACGAGGCGATCGTCAACCGGATGGGCTTCAACAACGCCGGCGCGGAGGCCCTAGCCGCGCGGCTGCGGGCGCTGGGCCCGCTGCCGGTCCCGCTGGGGATCAGTCTCGGCAAGTCGAAGGTGACGCCGCTGACCGGCGCCGTCGAGGACTACGTCACGTCGTTCCGGCTGTTGTACGACCTGGGCGCGTACTTCGCCGTCAACGTGAGCTCGCCGAACACGCCCGGGCTGCGCCAGTTGCAGGACAAGGCGCAGATGTCGGCGCTGCTCGGCGCGCTGCGGTCGGAGAACCACGCCCGGCGGCCGATCCTGGTGAAGGTCGCCCCCGACCTCACCGACACGGCCCTGGGCGAGCTGCTCGACGTGTGCCTGGGGTTCGGCGTCGCCGGGCTCATCGCCACCAACACGACGATCGAGCGCCCGGTGCCGTTCGACGGGCCGGGCGGACTGAGCGGGCGGCCGCTCGCGGCGCGCGCGCTGGAGGTCGTGCGGTTCGTGGTCAAGGAGAGCGGGCTGCCGGTGATCGGGGTGGGCGGGATCACCCGGCCCGAGCACGCCCAGCGGATGCTCGACGCGGGGGCCAGCCTGGTCCAGTTGTACACCGGCTTCATCTACCACGGCCCGCGCCTCGTGCGGCGGGCCGTCGCGGCGACGAGGAGTGTGTGATGACCGAGCCGTTCGGGGCCCGTCTGCGGGCCGCCATGGACGCCCTGGGGCCGTTGTGCGTGGGAATCGACCCCCACCCCTCCCTCCTGGCGTCCTGGGGCCTCTCCGACGATGTCAAGGGTCTGGAAGTGTTCAGTCGGACGGTGGGGGAGGCCCTGGCCGACCGGGTCGCCGTGATCAAGCCCCAGTCTGCCTTTTATGAGCGTTTCGGCTCCCAGGGCATAGCGGTGCTGGAGTCAACTATCCGACAGTTGCGGTCGGCCGGAGCTCTTGTACTTCTCGACGTGAAGCGGGGTGACATCGGCTCGACGGCCGCCGCGTACGCCGACGCCTACCTCGACCCGGCCTCGCCGCTCTGCGCCGACGCCATCACCGTCAGCCCGTATCTCGGCTTCGGCTCCCTGCGGCCGATCATCGAGAAAGCCCAGCAGAACGGCCTCGGCGCGATGGTGCTCGCCCTCACCTCCAATCCCGAGGGCGCCGCGGTCCAGCGGGCCGTCGCAGCCGACGGGCGGACCGTCGCGCAGACCGTGATCGACGAGATTTCGCAGGTCAACGCGGGTGCACGGCCGCTCGGCGACGTCGGCGTGGTCATCGGTGCGACCGTCGGGCCGACCGGCCACGATCTGATCAACCTCAATGGACCGATCCTCGCGCCCGGTCTCGGCGCACAGGGCGGACGGCCCGACGACCTCCGGCTCGTATTCGGCGACGCCGTCCGCAACGTGCTCCCGTCGTGGTCCCGGGAGGTCCTCGGCGCCGGACCGGATGTGGCCGCTTTGCGGGCCGCGGCGGAGCGGGCGCGTGACGCCTGTGTGTCCGCAATTACGGTCACGGCCTGATCATCGAATCGGTACAGGCCGTCGATCTTGTCCTCTGACGTTGCCGAAATGGCTCCTGACCGCTAGTTTTCCCCGCGCTACACCATCAACACTTTTTTCAAGGGACCTGAGGAGACCTGGTGCCGCTCCCGTCACTGAGCCCGGAACAGCGCGCGGCCGCGTTGGAAAAGGCGGCTGAGATCCGAAAGGCTCGCGCTGAGCTGAAGGAGCAACTCAAGCAGGGCAAGACGACGCTTGCCGCCGTGATCGACCGTGCGGAGTCCGACGACGTCGTCGGAAAGCTCAAGGTCTCGGCCGTGCTGCAGGCGATGCCCGGCATCGGCAAGATCCGGGCAACGCAGATCATGGAGAAGCTGAAGATCGCCGAAAGCCGCCGCCTGCGCGGCCTGGGCGACCAGCAGCGCAAGGCACTGCTCGGGGAGTTCGCGGGCGGCAAGTGACTGCCGCCTGATGGTCCCCCCGGACCAGTGTGAGACCTCGACGCGCCCGGGCCTGCTGCCCGGGCGCGTCGACGTTCTCCACCGGTCGAACGTTCCGGTCCGGCGCCGGCGCGTGACGAGCACCACTCCGATCACGTCACTCCGATCACGATGCGTGAATGCCCGGCGGGTGCCGGCGGGCCGGCGGCACGACCGCCCGGCCGGGGCGCAGCCGCTGCCGAGGAGGGTGGTCACGAACGGGTGTCGACGGCGACACCGAGGCCCGCGTCACGTCACTTCCGTCACTCATGGTGTAAGGTTGGCGGGTTCGTGAGCCGTCAATTGCGAAAGTATCGAGGTTGTTTCCGTGGCCGGAACCGTGGCAGACCCGCAGGGGATCACCAACCCGCCGATCGACGAGCTGCTCGAGAAGACGACGTCGAAGTATGCCCTGGTGATCTTCGCGGCGAAGCGTGCCCGTCAGGTCAATGCCTACTACAGCCAGCTCGGCGAGGGCCTGCTCGAATACGTCGGCCCGCTGGTCGAGACCACGCCGCAGGAGAAGCCGCTCTCCATCGCGCTCCGCGAGATCAACAGTGGTCTGCTGACCGCCGAGCGCGTCGACGAGGCCTAGGCCTTCATGGACCAGCACGCCGAGGCACGGCCGCGGGTCGTGCTCGGCGTCGCCGGCGGCATCGCCGCCTACAAGGCGTGTGAGCTGCTGCGGCTGCTCGCCGAGTCCGGCCACCGGGTGCGGGTCGTGCCCACCGCGGCGGCGCTCACATTCGTCGGTGAGGCGACCTGGGCAGCCCTTTCCGGCCAGCCGGTCAGCGCCGACGTCTGGACCGGCGCCCACGAGGTGCCGCACGTCCGCCTCGGCCGCGAGGCCGAGCTGGTGGTCGTCGCGCCGGCGACGGCCGACCTGCTCGCGAAGGCCGCCCACGGCCTCGCCGACGACCTGCTCACGAACACGTTGCTCACGGCCCGCTGCCCGGTCCTGTTCGCACCCGCGATGCACACCGAGATGTGGGAGCATCCGGCCACCCGCGCCAACGTCGCCATCCTGCGCGAGCGCGGAGCCGTGGTCCTCGAGCCGGCCGTCGGGCGGCTCACCGGCGCCGACACCGGCAAGGGGCGGCTGCCCGAGCCCGCCGAGATCTTCGCCGTCGCGACGCGCCTGCTGTGCCGGGGCGGCCTGCCCCAGGACCTCGCCGGACGGCACGTCGTCGTCACCGCCGGCGGCACCCGCGAGCCGATCGACCCGGTCCGGTTCATCGGCAACCGCTCGTCCGGCAAGCAGGGCTATGCGATCGCCCGCGCCGCCGTGGCCCGGGGCGCCCGCGTCACGCTGGTCGCGGCCAACGTGGCGCTGCCCGACCCGGCCGGCGCCGACGTGATCCGGGTGGAGACGACCGAGCAGTTGCGGACGGCCACGCTCGCGGCGGCGGAGCGGGCGGACGCGGTGGTCATGGCCGCGGCCCCGGCCGACTTCCGACCGGCGACGTTCGTCACCAGCAAGATCAAGAAGGTCGACGGCACCGCGCCGACCCTTGAGCTGGTCACCAACCCCGACATCGCCGCCGAGCTGGGCGCGGCCAAGCCCGTGGGGCAGGTGCTCGTCGCGTTCGCCGCGGAGACCGCCGACCTGGAGCGGGCCGTCGCCAACGGTCACGAAAAGCTGCTGAAGAAGCGCGCCGATCTGATCGTGGTCAACGAGGTCGGCGTCGACAAGACCTTCGGCGCCGAGCGCAACCAGGCGGTGATCCTCGGCGCCGACGGCAGTCGCGACGCACTGCCCGAACTGTCCAAAGACGACCTTGCCGATAGGATTTTGGACCGGATCGCCGACCGTTTGCCCTGATCATGGTCGTCCCGGGTGAGAGTTCCGGGTTGTTTCGCCCCGGGGCTTTGCCGTTGTACGAGTAGCAGGTCGTACACTCTGGCGGAGCCTGATAACCGATCGCCGTACCCCTGAGGAGCACCATTGGCACGCCGCCTGTTCACGTCAGAGTCGGTCACTGAAGGTCACCCCGACAAGATCGCCGATCAGATCAGTGACGGTGTCCTCGACGCGCTCCTCGCGCAGGACGCACACAGCCGGGTCGCTGTCGAGACGCTGATCACCACCGGTCAGGTCCACGTCGCCGGTGAGGTGACGACCAGCGCGTACGCCGACATCGCCAAGATCGTCCGCGAGACCATCCTGGGTATCGGCTACGACTCGTCGAAGAAGGGCTTCGACGGCGCCTCCTGCGGTGTCAGCGTGTCCATCGGCTCCCAGTCGCCCGACATCGCACAGGGCGTCGACTCGGCGATCGAGGTCCGCGAGGGTGCCGGCGCGGACGACTTCGACCTTCAGGGCGCCGGCGACCAGGGCATGATGTTCGGCTTCGCGTGCAACGAGACCCCCGAGCTCATGCCGCTGCCCATCGCGCTCGCGCACCGGCTCGCCCGCCGCCTGTCCGCGGTCCGCAAGGACGGCACCATCCCCTACCTGCGGCCCGACGGCAAGACCCAGGTCACCATCGAATACGACGGCCTGCGCCCCATCCGCCTGCACACCGTCGTCGTGTCCAGCCAGCACGCGCCCGACATCTCGCTCGAGTCGCTGCTGACCCCGGACGTCCGCGAGCACGTCATCGCCCCCGAGCTCGAGGGTCTGGGCCTGGACACCGACGGTTACCGGCTGCTGGTCAACCCGACCGGCCGCTTCGAGATCGGCGGCCCGATGGGCGACGCCGGCCTGACCGGTCGCAAGATCATCGTCGACACCTACGGTGGCTACGCCCGCCACGGCGGCGGCGCGTTCTCCGGCAAGGACCCGTCCAAGGTCGACCGCTCCGCGGCCTACGCGACGCGTTGGGTGGCCAAGAACGTCGTGGCGGCCGGCCTGGCCGACCGCTGCGAGGTCCAGGTCGCCTACGCGATCGGCAAGGCCCACCCCGTCTCGCTGTTCGTCGAGACCTTCGGCACCGAGACCGTGCCGGTCGAGCGCATCGAGAAGGCCATCAACGAGGTCTTCGACCTGCGCCCGGCGGCCATCATCCGCGACCTCGACCTGCTCAAGCCGGTCTACCAGCAGACCGCGGCCTATGGCCACTTCGGCCGTGAGCTGCCCGGCTTCACGTGGGAGCAGGTCACCCGCACGGCGGAGCTGAAGTCCGCCGCCGGCGCCTGAGCGCCCGCACCAGTCCCGCGACGTTGGCCGACCAGTCCGAGCACCGGACGGGTCGGCCAATGTTCTTCGGGGCCCGGGATTCGCCGGCTTCCACCGCTGATGTTTCGACGCACGACGATGTTTTCCACTCGGCAACGGTTCGCCCGGCGTCTATTCGAGGGGTCGCCTCCGAGGCGTGCGGCGATGCCGCAAATCGGCATGCGTCTATTGCAGTGGCGGCGGCGGCGGAAGGTGAGCCGTTCTCGGACAATGGCGGCCCGGATTCCGACGGACTGTTTCCCGAATCCGAGGTGACACCCCCGGCCGACCGGATCGCCGAAAACCCCCGCGCCGCCGCCGAGCGCATCGCCGGAAAGGCGGGTGCGGGCCGCACCGGCAAAGGCGGCCGGACGCGGTCCGCCGAGCAGCGGTCCGCCGCCGAGCTGCCGGTCGCGCGCGTCTGCGTCGACACCCCGCTGCCGCACCTCGACCGGCCCTTCGACTACCTCGTCCCGGAGGCCGCCGACGTCGCGGCCCGGCCCGGCGTGCGGGTGCGGGTGCGGTTCGCGGGGCAGCTCGTCGACGGCTTCCTGCTCGAGCGCGCCGCCGCCTCCGAGCACGCCGGCCGGCTCGCGTTCCTCGACCGCGTCGTCTCGCCCGAGGTCGTCGCCGGTCCGGAGACCGTCGCCCTCGCCCGTGACATCGCCGACCGCTACGCCGGGACACTCTCCGACGTGCTCCGGCTCGCCGTGCCGCCCCGGCACGCCCGCACCGAGGCTGCCGCGCCGCCGGCGCCGCCCGAGCCGTTCACCGGGCCGGTCGACGCGCGCGTCTGGCGCCGGTACACGGCCGGCGCCGCCCTCGTCCGCGCCCTCGGCGACGGCAGGGCACCCCGCGCCGTGTGGACCGCCCTGCCCGGCGAGGACTGGCCGGCCCGGCTCGCCGAGGCCGCCGCGGCCGGTCTCGCGGGCGGGCTCGGCGCGCTCGTCGTCGTGCCCGACGCGCGGGACCTCGACCGGCTCGACACGGCCCTGACCTGGGTGCTCGGCGGCCCCGGGCGCCACGTCACCCTGTCCGCCGCGCTCGGGCCCGCCGAGCGGTACCGCAGGTTCCTCGCGGCGTCCCGGGGCGGTGCCCGGATCGTCATCGGCACCCGGGCCGCGGCGTTCGCGCCGGTCGCCGACCTGGGTCTGGTCGCGATCTGGGACGACGGCGACGACCTGCACGCCGAGCCGCGCGCCCCCTACCCGCACGCCCGGCAGGTCCTGCTCTCCCGCGCCGAGCAGACCGGCTGCGGGGTGATCGTCGGAGGCTTCGGCCGTACCGCCGAGGCACAGCAGCTCATCGAGACCGGCTGGGCCGTCGAGGTGAGCGCCGGCCGCGACGTGTTGCGACGGGCCATGCCCCGGGTGGTGACGACCGGCGAGCACGACCACCCGCGGGAGCCCGAGGCCGTCGCCGCCCGGCTGCCGTCGATCGCGTGGCGGGCCGCCCGTGAGGCGCTGGCTCGCAGCACCCCGGTCCTGATCCAGGTGCCGCGCCGGGGTTACATCCCGGTCGTCGCCTGCGCGGACTGCTACACGCCGTCGCGCTGCGCGCGCTGCTCCGGCCCGCTCTCCCTGCCCTCGGCGAGCCAGGCGCCGGAGTGCCGGTGGTGCGGCCGGCCGTCCGCCGACCACACCTGCCCGGAGTGCGGCAGCCGGCGCCTGCGGGCCGCCGTCATCGGCGCCCGGCGGACCGCCGAGGAGCTGGCCCGGGCGTTCCCCGACACCCCCGTGCGCACGTCCGGGCGGGACGAGGTGCTCGCCACGGTCCCCGGCGGCGCCTCGCTCGTGGTGTCGACGCCCGGCGCCGAGCCCGTCGCCGACGGCGGATACGGGGCGGTGCTCCTCCTCGACACCTGGGCCCTGCTGACCCGGGCCGACCTGCGCGGCACCGAGGAGGCGCTGCGCCGCTGGATGGCCGCCGCCGCCCTGGCCCGCCGGGACGGACAGGTGGTCGTCGTGGCCGAGGGTGGCCTCGCGGTCGTACAGGCGTTGCTGCGCTTCGACCCGGGCTGGCTCGCCGCGCGCGAACTCGCCGACCGGCGCGAGCTCGGCTTCCCCCCGGCGGTGCGGATCGCGGCGCTGACCGGTGCGCCGACCGCGGTCGCCGAACTGCTCGCGGCGGCCCAGCTCCCGCCGGGCGCCGAGGTGCTCGGCCCGGTGCCGGTCGCGGCCGAGGGCCAGGAGCGGATGCTGGTCCGCACCGCCCGGTCCGCGGGCCGGGCCTTGGCCCTGTCGCTCAAGGCGGCGGCCGGAGTGCGTTCGGCCCGCAAGGCCCCCGACCCGGTCCAGATCCAGATCGACCCGCTCGACCTGCTGTAGCCCTGTCCGCTCGGGCTCGGGCTCGGGCTCGGGCTCGGCTCGGGCTCGGCTTGGTCCGGCTTGGTCCGGCTCGGCCCCCGCTGGGCCCGGCTTCGCGGCGATCTTGCAGTTGTGGTCCCTGCCTTATCCGTATAAATCCGGTGAAATCTGGCACCACAACTGCAAGATCGGCGTGCGCAAGGGGTGGGAGGGGGGCGGTCGAGCGGCGCAAGGCCACGTAGTCAAGTCGTGCGGGCGTCTGTCAACGCCGGTGTCGCGCTACGAGACGGTGACGCACAGCAGCGCGGGTGGTGTCTGTCGCTTGTGGTCGCCGCTGGATCCGGGTCGGCGGCGTTCCGGGTCGGCGACTCCATGATCATGGGAAAGATGTGGCTATCGGGGCAGCCACATCTTTCCCATGATCATGGACCCGGGCGGCCTGGCGGCGGATTGCGGGGAATGCGCGCCGGCCGGCACGCCTCGGCACGCCCGCGCGGTACGCCTCCTCGGCGCTCGCCTCCCGGATCGGCAGCGGCCGGGTGAGCGTCGTGACCGAGCCCAGGAGGGAGAGGACCGCCACGACGGCGAGGGTCCCCCGGTGGTGCTTCAGATACGGCAACAGTGACCGCAGCCCGACGGCCGCCGTTCATCCGCCACGCGTCAACCGTGGCCGCGGCCGCCTGACCGGCTCAGGCGTCCGCCGCTGCGCTCCGGTCGCCGGACCTGTGCGCTGAGCCCGCGGTGACGAGTGGCCGGCCGCGGAGCAGGACCAGCGTCGGGCGGCGAAGGACGGCCGGGAACCGGCGCGGGTCGTCGGGCACCGCCACCAGGTCCGCCGGTGCGCCCTCCGTGAGGCCCGGGAAGCCGAGGTAGCGGCGGGCGTCCCAGCTCGCCGCGCCCACCGCCACCGCGGCGGGCAGGCCGGCCGCGATCAGGTGCTCGATCTCGGTCACCACGTCGCCGAAGTCCAGCGCGTCGGTGCCGGCGAGCACCGTCACGCCCAGCTCGTGGGCGGTCACCGTCGCCGTGCGCAGACTGGCCACGCCGTCGAGGAACCACGTCTTGCGCTCGCCCTCCGGCTTCGTGCGGACGTCCGCGACCAGCGGCAGGAACCCGGACCAGGTCGGCGTCACGGCGCCGCCGCGGGCGGCCAGCGCCGTCAGCAGGTCCTCGGTGAGGTACCAGGCGTGCTCGATCGAGTCGACGCCGGCGAGGACGGCGTTGCGGGTGCCCTCCGCCGTCTGGCAGTGTGCCGCCACCCTGCCGCCGGCCGCGTGTACGGCGTCGCACAGCTCGGTCAGTGCCGCCACCGGGGTCTTCGCGGTGAACGGCTCCCAGTCGCCGTAGGTCTTGCACCAGCCGTCGTTCGCCCGCGCCTGCGCCACGGCCGCGGCCGTCAGGTCGGCGGGCACGGTCTGCGGCCCGTCGAGGCCCTCGAGGCCGGCCCAGGCCAGCCACTCGCCGGCCGTCACCAGCCGGGGCAGGCGGGCGTCGCCGCGCAGCTCGGGCGGGATCGGCGCGCGGTGGCCGGGGACGCGCAGCAGGGTGGTGCCCGCCTCGGCGTAGGCCAGGCCGGCGCCGGTGAACCGGTCGGCGTCGAACGCCATCGTCGCCGGCTCGTGCCCGGGATGCGCGTGGGCGTCCACCAGGCCGGGCAGCAGATAGCCGCCGTCCAGGACGGTGGTCGCGCCGCCGGTCGGGCGGGCGAAGGTGAGCCGGTCGCCCAGGACCCAGATGTCACGGACGTCACCCTCGGGCAGCACGGTGCCACGCAGGTGCAGTGTCTCCACCCGGCCACACTAGACTTGATTGACCCGGATCAGATAAGAGGTGCCGCTTGACCGTCCAGTCCGTCCGCCTGTTCGGCGACCCGGTGCTGCGCACGCCCGCCGACGCGGTCGTAGACTTCGACAAGGAGCTGCGCAAGCTGGTCGGCGACCTGCTCGACACGATGCGCCAGCAGAACGGCACCGGCCTCGCCGCCCCGCAGATCGGGGTGGGCCTGCGGGTGTTCACCTTCGACGTCGACGACGTGGTCGGGCACCTCGTCAACCCGGTTCTGGAGTTCCCGGACGAGGAGGAGCAGGACGGTCCCGAGGGTTGCCTGTCGATCCCGGGTGTCTACGTCGACACGAAGCGCCGGCAGAACGTCATCGCCAAGGGCTTCAACCGGCACGGCGATCCGGTGCAGATCGTCGGCTCCGGGTTGATGGCCCGCTGCGCGCAGCACGAGACCGACCACCTCGACGGGGTGCTCTTCCTCGACCGGCTCGACGCCAACCGGCGCAAGCAGGCGATGAAGGAGATCCGGGCCGCGGAGTGGTACGACCCGGATGTGCCGCCGGTCGTCAAGACCAGCCCGCACGGGCTGTTCGGCATCCGCTAGGAAGCTCCGCCAGGAAGCTCCGCCAGGAAGCTCCGCCAGGAAGCTCCGCGAGAACGCTCCGCTGGGAAGCCAGGGAGCCAGGAAGCAGAGGAAGCTGTTGAGGCTGGTCTTCGCGGGCACGCCGTCCGTCGCCCTGCCCGCCCTCGACGCCATCGCGGCCTCGGCCCACGAGCTCGTCGCGGTCGTCACCCGGCCCGACTCGCCGTCCGGCCGGGGCCGTCAGTTGGTGCCGTCGCCGGTGTCCGCCTGGGCGACCGGGCGCGGCATCCCGGTGCTCACCCCGGCGAAGCCCCGCGAGCCGGAGTTCCTGGAGCGGCTCGGCGCGCTCGAGCCCGACTGCGTCCCCGTCGTGGCCTACGGCGCGCTCGTGCCGCGCACCGCCCTCGACATCCCGCGGTACGGCTGGATCAACCTGCACTTCTCGCTGCTGCCCGCGTGGCGTGGCGCGGCACCGGTCCAGCACGCCGTGCTGCACGGCGACGACATGACCGGCGCGAGCGTGTTCCTGCTGGAGGAGGGCCTGGACACCGGGCCGGTCTTCGGCACCCTCACCGAGCCGGTCGGGCCCCGTGACACCTCCGGCGACCTGCTCGACCGGCTCGCCGGGTCGGGCGCCGAGCTGCTGGTCCGGGTCCTGGACGGGATCGCGACCGGCAACGTCACCGCGGTACCGCAGCCGCACGAGGGCATCTCGACCGCGCCGAAACTGACGGTCGAGGACGCCCAGGTGCGCTGGGGCGATCCGGCGTTCGCCGTCGACCGGCGGATCCGGGCGTGCACCCCGGCGCCGGGCGCGTGGACGGCGTTCCGCGGCGAGCGGCTCAAGCTCGGCCCCGTCGTGCCGCTGACGGCGGCGACCGTCATCGGCGGCGCTCCGTCGCCCGGGCCGGGTGAGCTGGTCGTGGAGCGCAACCGGGTGCTCGTCGGCACCGGTACCGTTCCCGTCGTGCTCGGCACCGTGACCGCGCCCGGCAAGAAGGCGATGCCCGCCGACGCGTGGGCCCGCGGCGCCCGCGCCGAGTCGGGGGAGCGGGCCTCTTGAGGTCACCGCGGCGCGGGCCCGGCGCGCGGCCCGCGGGCGGGCGTGACGACCGGCTGGCCCGGCCGCCCCGAGGCGGGCGGCCCGCGATCGACCCGGCGCGCGAGGCGGCGTATGAGGCCGTGGCCGCCGTGCACCGCGACGACGCGTACGCCAACCTGGTCCTGCCCAGGATCCTGCGCGAGGGCGGCGTCTCCGGCCGGGACGCGGCGTTCGCGACCGAGCTGACCTACGGCACGCTGCGCCAGATCGGCACCCTCGACGCGATCGTGGCCGCCGCCGCCGACCGGCCCGTCGACCGCATCGATCCGCCGGTGCGGGACGCGTTGCGTGTCGGCGCCTACCAGTTGCTGCACATGCGGGTCGGCGCGCACGCGGCCGTGGCGACGACCGTCGACCTGGTGCGCTCCCTGGTGCCGGGCGCGGCCGGCTTCGCCAACGCCGTGCTGCGCCGGATCGCCGAGGCGGACCGGTCCGGCTGGCTCGCCCGGCTGGCGCCCGCCGATCCCGTCGCCCGTGCCGCTCTCACCCACGCCCACCCGGAGTGGATCGTCCGGGCGTTCGTCGACGCGCTCGGCTCGCTCGACGAGGCGGAGCTCGCCCTCGACGCCGACAACCTGCGGCCGCCGGTGCACCTGTGCGCACGGCCCGGCCTGCTCACCCCCGCCGAGCTCGCCGCCGCGCTGCCCGGTGCCTCCGTCGGGCGGTACTCGCCGTACGCCGTCGTCCTCGCCGGCGGCGGCGACCCGGGTGCCGTGGCCGCCGTCCGCGACGGCCGGGCCCACGTGCAGGACGAAGGCAGCCAGCTCGTCGCGGCCGCGCTCGCCGGCGCGCCGCTCGACGGCCGCGACGACACATGGCTCGACCTGTGCGCGGGTCCCGGCGGCAAGGCCGGCCTGCTCGGCGCGCTCGCGGCCCAGCGCGGCGCCCACGTCACCGCCGTCGAGGTCGCCCACCACCGCGCCGAGCTCGTCGCGCGGGCGACCGAGGGCCTGCCGGTCTACACGATCAACGCCGACGGCCGCGACGTCGGCAAGGACCCGGACCTGCCGGCCGGGGGCTTCGACCGGGTGCTCGTCGACGCGCCGTGCACCGGCCTGGGTGCGCTGCGCCGCCGCCCGGAGGCCCGTTGGCGCCGCCAGCCGTCCGACCTGCCCCCGCTCACCCGGCTGCAGCGGGAACTGCTGCGGGCGGCGTTCCACGCGGTCCGACCGGGCGGGCTGGTGGCCTACGTGACCTGTTCGCCGCACCAGGCGGAGACGGAGGTCTCGGTGACCGAGGCGGCCCGCCGCTCCGACGTCGACGTCGACCTGGTCGACGTCCGGCCCTACCTGCCGTCCTCCCTGCCGGAGGCCGGGACCGGGCCGACGGTGCAGCTCTGGCCGCACCGCCACGGCACCGACGCGATGTTCGTCGCCCTGCTCCGCCGCCCCTGACCCTGGCCCGCCCCTTCCCCGCCCCCCTTCCGCCGTCGATCTTGCAGTTGTGGTGCCTGACAAACCCGGACAAGTTCGGAGTGTCGCGGCACCCCAACTGCAAGATCGACGGCGGAAGGGGGGCGGTGGCGGAAGGGGGGCGGTGGTGCGGATGGGGCTCGGATCGGAGCTGATCGACGACCGTCCCGATTTCCCGCACAGTAGAGTGGGCGGGTGCCGGAACATGTGCTGATCGCGCCGTCGATCCTCGCCGCCGACTTCGCGCGGCTGGCCGACGAGGCCCGCGCGGTCGAGGGGGCAGCCGACTGGCTGCACGTCGACGTCATGGACTACCACTTCGTGCCCAACCTGACGCTCGGCCTGCCGGTGGTGCAGAGCCTGCGCAAGGCGACGACGCTGCCGTTCGACTGCCATCTGATGATCGACGAGCCGGCCCGCTGGGCGACCCACTACGCGGAGGCCGGGGCGTACAACGTCACGTTCCACGCCGAGGCCGCCACCGACCCGGTCGCGATCGCCAAGGACCTGCGCGCCGCCGGCAGCCGGGCGGGGCTCGCCATCGACCGGGACACGCCGATCGAGGGCTACCTGGAGCTGCTGCCGCACTTCGACCTGCTGCTCGTCATGACCATCAAGGCCGGCTTCGGCGGCCAGGCGTTCCTGCCGGAGCTGCTGGACAAGGTCCGCACGGCCCGCCGTCACATCGACGCCGGCCAACTGGAACTGCGCATTGAAGTCGACGGCGGGGTGGCCGAAGATACCATCGCGGCCTGCGCCGAGGCGGGTGCCGACACCTTCGTGGCCGGCACCGCGGTCTACGGCGCCGACGACCCGGCCGCCGCGGTGCGCAAGCTCCGCGCCACAGCGGCGGCGGCGACGCGATAGCGGCGGCGACCCGGCACCGAGACGACACAGGCGGGATCAGCGTGGGCGAGCCGGACGTCATCCTCGTGGTCGACGACGACGTCGACATCGCCCGTTTCATCGAGGTCAACCTCAAACTCGAGGGCTACGGGGTGCTGCTCGCCCACGACGGCGAGACCGCGCTGCGGCTCATCGCCGAGCACCAACCCGCCCTGGCCGTCGTCGACTGGATGATGCCGCAGCTCGACGGGATCGAGCTGACCCGGCGGCTGCGGGCCGACCCGATGACCGCGCCGATGCCGGTGATCCTGCTGACCGCACGCGGCCAGACCGCCGACAAGGTGCTCGGGCTGCAGGCCGGCGCCGACGACTATCTCGTCAAGCCGTTCGACACGCTCGAGCTCGTCGCCCGGGTGCGCTCCACGCTGCGGCGCAACCAGGAGAACCGCGAGGTTTCCCCGCTCACCGGCCTGCCCGGCAACAGCCGCATCCTGCGCGAGATCACCGACCGGACCCGCGCCGGCAGCGACTTCGCCGTCTCCCACGTCGACATCGACCGGTTCAAGCCGGTCAACGACGTCTACGGCTTCGCGCGTGGTGACGAGTTCATCACCGCGCTGGCCCGCGCCCTGCACCGGGCCGTCGTCGAGGTCGGGCTGCCCCCGGCCTTCCTGGGCCACATCGGCGGCGACGACTTCCTCGTCGTGTGCTCCCCCGATCAGCTCAAGGAGCTGCACACCAAGGCCATCCTGGAGTTCCAGAACGCCGCCGACGCCCTCTACGACCCGCTCGACTCGGAGCGCGGCTACATCGAGGTGGTCCAGCGCAACGGCGAGGTCCAGCAGGCCAACCTGGTGACCCTGTCGATCGGCGTCGCGATCGGCACCCCGTCGGGCAACGGACACGTCACCGACCCGCGCGAGGTCATCTCGATCGCGGGAGAGATGAAATCCGTGGCGAAGAAGCACCACGGCAACTACGTCGCCGTCGACCGCCGGGGTGTCGTCGGGCTGTGACGTATGTCCCCCGGTAAGGACCGTTTTCGTGTGGCACACTCGGGAACGTACCCACCACGCGCTGGCGGGGCTCGGTGAAATTCCGAACCGGCGGTGACCGGCCCGAACAGGCCGGAAGCCCGCGACCCGGTCGAAGCCATCGACCGGTGGACCTGGTGTGAGTCCAGGGCCGACGGTCATAGTCCGGATGGGAGTTCAGCGCGCGGATCCGGGGGCCGGTTCGTGCGCGTCCGCGCGGGTCACGGCCCCTGCCGCCGTCGTGCCCCCGCAGCCGCCCGCGTGTGACGACCACCGCGCGGAGAGGCCATGGACGACCAGGACTACATGCGTCGAGCCGTCGAGTTGGCGTGGCTGAGCCTCGGCGAGACCAGCCCCAACCCCAACGTCGGCTGCGTCATCGCCGCCCCCGGCGGCACGATCGTCGGCGAGGGCCGCACCGCACCGGCCGGCGGGCCGCACGCCGAGGTCAGCGCCCTCGCGCAGGCCGGCGCGCTGGCCCGGGGCGGCACCGCTTATGTCACGCTGGAGCCCTGCGACCACACGGGCCGCACCGGCCCCTGCACGCTCGCCCTGATCGGGGCGGGGGTGGCGCGCGTCGTGGTCGGCGTCCGCGACCCCAACCCGGTCGCCGCGGGCGGCGCCGAGACCTTGCGGTCCGCCGGGGTCGCCGTGGACGTGGGTGTCGTACTTCCCGAGCTCGCCCGGGACGCGATGGCCGGCTGGCTGACCGCGGTGTCCCGCGGCACCCCCTACGTCATCTGGAAGTTCGCGGCCACGCTCGACGGGCGCTCCGCCGCCGCCGACGGCACCAGCAAGTGGATCACCTCCCCCGAGGCCCGCGCCGACGTGCACCGGCTGCGCGCCGGCGTCGACGCGATCATCGCCGGCAACGGCACGGTCCTGGCCGACGACCCGCAGCTCACCGTGCGGTCCGCGGACGGCGCGCCGGCCGCCCGCCAGCCGTTGCGGGTCGTCGTGGGAGGCACACGAAGTACACCTCCCGGATCAAAGGTTTTTGACGACAGCGCCCCCACGTGGGCCGTCTCCGGCGGCGGGGGACGGGTCGACCTGCCGGCCATGCTCAAGGAACTGTACGAGCGGGGGGTGCGGACCGCGCTGCTGGAGGGCGGTCCGACGCTCGCCGGCGCGTTCCTCGAGGCCGGGCTGGTCGACCGGGTCGTCGGGTACCTCGCGCCGAAGCTCCTCGGCGCCGGCCCCGCCGCGCTCGGGGCCGCGGGACTGTCCACGATCTCCGAAGCATTGACGCTCGACGTTGTCGACCTCGCCAGGATCGGGCCCGACATCCGCCTGACGGCTGCTGTGAAAGGTGTGTGACCAGTGTTCACCGGCATCATCGAAGAGCTCGGCACCGTCGTCGCGGTCGACCCCCGCCCCGGCCGCGACTCGGCCCGGCTGTCGATCCGCGGCGCCACCGTCACCGCCGACGCGGCGCACGGCGACTCCATCGCCGTCGACGGCGTGTGCCTCACCGTGGTCGACAACGCCGACGGCGTGTTCACGGCCGACGTGATGGGCGAGACGCTCAAGCGCTCGACGCTCGGCCGGCTGCGCACCGGTTCCCCGGTCAACCTGGAACGCGCCGCCACCGTCGCCACCCGCCTCGGCGGCCACATCGTGCAGGGCCACGTCGACGGGGTCGGCGAGGTGCTGTCGCGGGAGCCCGGCGACCAGTGGGAGACGGTCACGTTCTCGCTGCCGGCGGCGCTGGCGCGATACGTGGTCGAGAAGGGCTCCGTCACCGTCGACGGGATCTCGCTCACCGTCATGGCCGTCACCGACGACACGTTCTCGGTCGGGCTGATCCCGACCACGCTCAAGCTCACCACGCTCGGCGCGAAGAGCGCCGGCGAGCAGGTCAACCTGGAGGTCGACATCATGGCCAAATACGTCGAGAAGCTCCTCGGTGCGGTGCAGTCATGAGCGCCCCCGTCACGAATCTCGACCCGATCGAGCGGGCGGTCAAGGAGATCGCCGCCGGCCGGCCCGTCATCGTCGTCGACGACGAGGACCGCGAGAACGAGGGCGACCTCATCTTCGCGGCGGAGCACGCCACGCCCGAGCTGGTGGCGTTCATGGTGCGCTACACGTCCGGCTACATCTGCGTCCCGCTCACCGAGGACGAGGCCGACCGGCTCGACCTGCCGCCGATGTACCGCACGAACCAGGACCGGCGCGGCACCGCCTACACGGTGACCGTCGACGCCAGGTTCGGCGTGACGACCGGCATCTCGGCCGCCGACCGGGCCCACACCATCCGCCTGCTCTCCTCGCCCGAGACCGCGCCGACCGACCTGTCCCGCCCGGGCCACGTCGTGCCGCTGCGCGCGAAGACCGGCGGCGTGCTGCGCCGGCCCGGCCACACCGAGGCCGCGGTCGACCTGGCCACGATGGCCGGGCTGCGCCCCGCCGGCGTGCTCTGCGAGATGGTCAACGACGACGGCACCATGATGCGCCTGCCCGACCTGCGGAAGTTCGCGGCCGAGCACGACCTGGCGCTGATCAGCATCGCCGACCTCATCGCGTACCGCCGGCACACCGAGAAGCAGATCGAGCGGGTCGCCGAGACGCGCCTGCCCACCGAGCACGGCGTGTTCCGCGCGGTCGGCTACACCACCGACTTCGACGACGGCGAGCACATCGCGCTGGTCTACGGCGACCTCGCCGACGGCGAGGACGTGCTGGTCCGGGTCCACTCCGAGTGCCTCACCGGCGACGTGTTCAGCTCGGTACGCTGCGACTGCGGCCCGCAGCTCGAGGCGTCGATGAAGATGGTCGCCGCCGAGGGCCGGGGCGTCGTGCTCTACATGCGCGGGCACGAGGGCCGGGGCATCGGCCTGATCCACAAGCTGCAGGCGTACCAGCTCCAGGACCTCGGCCGGGACACCGTCGACGCCAATCTCGACCTCGGCCTGCCCGCCGACGCCCGCGACTACGGCACCGGCGCGCAGATTCTGGTGGACCTGGGTATCAAGACGATGCGGTTGCTGACGAACAACCCGGCCAAACGAGCGGGCCTGGAGGGGTACGGTCTGTCCGTGCTGGGTCGCGTTCCGCTGCCGACCCGGCCGAACCCGGAGAACGTGCGCTACCTGCGTACCAAGCGGGACCGCATGGGGCATCTGCTCGACGAGCTGGACGAGGTCGCGGAGGGACTTGCATAAGATGGCTGGTAGTGGGGCGCCCGTCCTGCAGCGCGTGGACGGCACAGGACTGACCCTGGGCATCGTCGCCACCCGGTGGCACGGCGAGCTGGTCGACCACATGCTGGACCGGGCCATCGAGGCCGGCGAGGCGTCCAACGTCGACCACATCACGGTGGCCCGCGTCGACGGCGCGGTCGAGCTGCCCGTGCTCGCTCAGGCGCTGGCCCACCGCTTCGACGCGGTCGTGGCGCTGGGTGTGGTGATCCGGGGCGACACCGCGCATTTCGAGTACGTCTGCCAGTCGGTGACGGACGGCCTGACGCGGGTGGCGCTGGACGAGTCGACGCCGGTGGCCCACGGCGTGCTGATGGTGGACACCGTGGAGCAGGCCCGCGACCGTGCCGGCTTCCCCGACTCGTCGGAGGACAAGGGCTACGCCGCGACCCTGGCGGCGCTGGACGCGGCCTGCGCCCTGCGCCAGGTGGCCAAGTCCTGAGTCCTGCCCTTGCCGGTGCTTCGTGATCGTGGAGCGTCCTGGTCGTCTGGGCCACCGTGATCGCGACGCGGGACGGTGGCACACGGTCGTGCGGGTGGTGTCTGTCGCTTGTAGTCGCCCGGCCGGACACCGGACACCGACCGTGCCGGAGTCCGGCGGGCCGGCGACCGGATCCACCCGTTGGTCGACGGCCGCTAGACCTCCAGCGCCGCCGCCAGGTTGTCGCGGAAGGAGCGCTCGGCCGGGGTCACCTGGTCGCCGCCCAGGCCCAGGACGCCGCCGGTCTTCGCCGCGGCCACCACGGCGTCGGCCACCGTCACCAGCCAGAAGCGGTAGGCCTCGGCGTCGGCGGGCTCGGCCTTCGCGGTCAGGATCTCGTGCGCCGTCTTGGCCCGGGTGATCACGTCGGTCAGCCCGGCGTCGCGGTCGGGGAACTCGATGACCGGCGGTTCCTCGCCCTCCTCGACGTCGCCCTGGCGCTCGACGACGTCCGAGGCCACCGATCGCACCAGCGTGCTCGACGAGCCGCGGGCGTCCGCGATCGTGGCCATGCCGGCCGTCCACTCCTCGCGGGTCCGCCGGGTGCCGTCGGACTCCGCCTGCGAGGCGGCGATCAGCACGGACTGCGGTAAACCTACGAGGATGCCCCACTCTTCGTCGGTGTACTTCGGCTCGGTATCCACGATCGACAGGGTATCCGCGTCCCCAATCAGGTAAACCGACGGGCGCGGGTAAACCGGACGCCCCGGTCGGGCGTCGTTGGGTGGTGATGGCGGATGCCGGCGCGACGGCGTGGGACGGTGGGGCGGTGGTGTCCCAGCGCGGGGAAGAGGCCCCCGAGGAACACGTGCGCGCCTGGAGCGCGGACGGCGCCGTCACCATGCTGTTCTCCGCGCACTACCGCGGCCTCGTGCGGCTCGCGGTCCTGCTGCTGCACGACGAATCGGTCGCCGAGGACGTCGTGCAGGACGCGTACGTGGCGCTGCACCGGCGCTGGTGGCGCCTGCGCGATACGGACAAGGCGCTGGCCTACCTGCGCACCAGCGTCGTCAACGGGGCCCGTTCGGCGCTGCGCCACCGGGGCGTCGCCGACCGGTACGTCGCCCGCGGCCTCGCCGGCGAGCAGCTCGTCGCGAGCGCGGAGACCGGCGCGCTGAGCCTGCTGCGGCACCGGGAGGTGCTGGATGCGGTCCGGCGCCTGCCCGCGCGCCAGCGCGAGGCGATCGTGCTGCGGTACTACGCGGAGCTGTCCGAGGCCGAGATCGCCGACGCGATGAGGGTCAGCCGGGGCGCGGTGAAGAGCCACGCCGCGCGGGGCCTGGCCGCCCTGCGGGAGAGTCTGGAGCACGCGCCATGAGGCCGGGCGAGACAGCCGAACAGCGACTCAGCGAGGCGCTGCGTGCCCGCGCGCTCGAGGTGGAGCCGTCGCCCGACGCGCTGCCACGGATCCGGACGCGGACCGCGGAGCGGCATCACCGGGGCTGGGCGACGATCGGCGCGGCGGCCGCCGCCGCCACGGCGATGGCGGCGGGCGTGGCCGTGTTCGTCCCCGACCGCGGGGCGCCGCCGCTGCCGCCGGCCGCGTCGTCGAGCGCGGATCCGCCGGCGCTCCTGTCCCGGGAGCCCGGCCCGCCACCGCCCGCCACGCCGCCGGCGGGGGGTGGCCCCGCCACCGTCGAGCTGCCGGTCTACTTCACGCGCAACGGGAAGTTGTACCGCGAGTTCCACGCCCTGCGCCTGACCGCGGACACCGACGAGGGGCGGATCGCCGCCGCCGTCGCCGAGTCGTTGCACGGCGACGCCTACGACCCGGACTACGACACGCTCTGGCCGGGCGGCGTGACGGTGCGCGGGGTGTCGATCGACGGCGGCACGGTCACGGTCGAACTCGGTGACGTCGGTGCGTGGCCACGGGAGGAGACCCGGCCGCTCGCCGTCCAGCAACTGCTGTACACGGTGTCGGCGGCCTCGACGTACACCTCCGTCAAGAAGGCCACCCGGATCCGGATCGTGGTCGACGGCGGGCCCGCCGAGACCCCCCGCCAGGCGCCGTACGCCGACGTCCTGGGGCCCGTGTGGGTGATCGACCCGCGATACGACGAACGGGTCGGTCAGCGCTTCACGGTGCACCTCGCCGGGGTCGTCTTCGAGGGTACGGTCAACCTGCGGATCCGCGGGGCGGGCGGGAAGGTCGTCGTCGAGCAGGTCGTCCACCTGAGCGCGGGCGCGCCGAGCCTGGGGGAGGCGCGGGTGCCGGTGAACCTGCCGCCGGGGAGGTACACGGTCGAGGCGTTCTTCGTGTCGGTGAAGGACGGCAGTGTGCAGGGTGTCGACGATCACGACGTCACGGTCGGGTGAGGCAGGACACGCCTGTCGTAATCCGGCTTCCGGCACGGCGGCCGCTCCTGCGACAATTCGTGCCCGTGAAGACCTTCGACGAGCTGTTCGCCGAGCTGGCCGCCAAGGCCGCGGCGGGCACCCCCGGCTCCGGCACCGTCGCGGCGCTGGAGAAGGGCGTGCACTTCATCGGCAAGAAGGTCGTCGAGGAGGCCGCCGAGAGCTGGATGGCGGCCGAGCACGAGGGGCGTGAGCGCACCGCCGAGGAGCTGTCGCAACTGCTCTACCAGGTGCAGTGCCTGATGCTGGCGACCGGCCTGGAGCTGGAGGACGTGTACCGACATCTGTAGTCGGACACCCCGCCGTTCCCCGCCGATCGACAGAGGAGCCGTCCCGTGCTGCGCATCGCCGTCCCGAACAAAGGAACCCTCTCCGGACCTGCCGCCGAGATGCTGCGGGAGGCCGGGTATCGCCAGCGGTCCGACCCGAAGGACCTGCTGTGCCGCGACGTCGCCAACGACGTCGAGTTCTTCTACCTGCGCCCCCGCGACATCGCCACGTACGTCGGGTCGGGCGACCTCGACCTCGGCGTGACCGGTCGTGACCTGCTCCTCGACGCCGAGAACGACGCCGAGGAACTGCTCGACCTGGGCTTCGCCCGGGCCACCTTCCGGTTCGCCGCCGTGCCGGGCTCGCTGAAGGGGGCGGAGCCCGGGGATCTCGCCGGCCTGCGGGTCGCCACCGCCTATCCGGGGGTCATGCGGCGGTACTTCGCCGAGCGTGCCGTCCGGGCCGAGGTGATCCGGCTGGACGGCGCGGTCGAGAACGCCATCCGCCTGGGCGTCGCCGACGTCATCGCCGACGTGGTGGAGACCGGTGCCACGCTGCGCCAGGCCGGCCTGGAGACGATCGGCGAGCCGATCCTCCAGTCGTCGGCGGTGCTGATCCGCCGGGCCGGCTCGGGTGCGCCGCCGGCCGCCGCCAACCAGCTCCTGCGCCGCCTGCAGGGTGTCCTGGTGGCGCGCCGCTACGTGATGCTCGCCTACGACGTGCGCGCCGACTCGCTCGACGCCGCGGTGGCGCTGACCCCGGGCATGGAGTCGCCGACCATCTCCCCGCTGCACCGCGAGGGCTGGGTGGCGGTGCAGGCGATGGTCCAGCGCGCCGAGATGCACCGGATCATGGACGAGCTCTACGACGTGGGCGCGCGGGCCATCCTGGTGACCGACATCCACGCCTGCCGGCTGTAGTGGCAGACTGCAGGCTGTGAGCAGCACCGGCACCGTCACCGCACGGCCGCGCAAGGCGCGCGCCGTGGCATATGTCCTGGCACCGATCGTCGTCGTGGTCTTCACCCTGATCGCCCTCGGCCTGCACGGCCCGACCGGCGACGGGCCGGGGTACTTCCAGCGCGGCGACCAGGCGGCGATGATCGGCCTCGGCCTGTGCGCCGCCGCGGGCATCCTGCTGATGACCCGCCCGCGCGTCGACGCCGACGAGCACGGGGTGCGGGTGCGCAACATCGTCGGCTCCTACGACCTGCCGTGGGACGTGGTTCGGGCGGTGACCTTCGGCCGGGGCACCCCGTGGCTCACGCTCGACCTGAACGACGACGAGCGGGTCGCGGTGATGGCGGTGCAGATGACCGACAAGGAGCACGCCGTCCAGGCGGCTCGCCGGCTGCGTGCCCTGCACACGGCGAGCCGCGCGGCAGGCGTGGTAGAGTAGTCGTCGTCGACCGCATCCCGTCCGTGACGGGGTGTTCGAAGCGGAGCGAAGCTCCCACCCGTGTGGCTCCAGGCGGCCGGGTCCGGTCCGACCGCCGAGGCCGTCAGGCCGCGGTTGGTCGAGTGGGCCCTCGCATGCGCGCAGCGCGGCGGGGCTTTTCCGTTTTGAGCGTCGTGGCAGTTCGCCAGGCGTGGAGTGCCCCGGCGCCGGATGGACAGGCGTCCGAAGCCGCGGATGCGCGTCGACCACCAGAGTGAAACACCGATCGAGGAGGCCACATCAGCGTCGAGCCACGCGTCAACGAGCAGATCCGGGCACGTGAGGTCCGGCTGGTCGGCCCGGAGGGTGAGCAGGTGGGCATCGTCCCGCTCGAGCGCGCCCTCCAGCTAGCCGCCGACGTGGACCTGGACCTGGTCGAAGTTGCGCCCATGGCACGCCCGCCCGTCTGCAAGCTCATGGACTTCGGCAAGTTCAAGTACGAGAGCGCGCTCAAGGCCCGGGAAGCCCGGCGTAACCAGCAGCAGACCGTCATCAAGGAGATGAAGCTCCGCCCGAAGATCGATCCGCACGACTACGAGACCAAGAAGGGTCACGTGGTGCGGTTTCTGAAGGCGGGCGACAAGGTCAAGGTAACGATCATGTTCCGTGGCCGCGAGCAGAGCCGCCCGGAGCTGGGGTTCCGGCTGCTGCGCAAGCTCTCGGAGGAGATCTCGGAGCTGGGCTTCGTCGAGGCCGCGCCCAAGCAGGACGGCCGCAACATGATCATGGTCTTGGCACCGCATCGCAACGTGAAGGCCGCGGCGACCCAGTCCCGCGAGACCAGGGCGGACGGCGGCCCGAGCTCGGAGGGCGAAACACCCGCCGAGCTGCCCGAGGTCGTCACCGCCGACAAGGCATAACCGCACCGTCATATCCACCAACCGCGACGTGCGGGCGGGCCCGCACAGCGCGGAGTCCCGGCTGCGCGCCGGAGCGCCACGGCACCCTGCTCAGGTAAGGACAGGGTGCCGGCGCAACCTGATGAAGGGCAGCACAAGCATGCCGAAGTTCAAACCGCACTCCGGGATGAAGAAGCGCGTGAAGATCACCGGACGCGGCAAGATCCTCGCGGAGCCGGCCGGCAAGCGCCACCTGCTGGAGGTCAAGCCCAGCAAGCGGACCCGCCGCCTCAGCGGCACGGTCGAGCTCGCCAAGTCGGAGACCGCGCGCGTCAACAAGTTGCTCGGCCGGTAACACGCGGCGCCACAACCCCCCGACCCTTTCGACTTTTCGACCGGCCCGTACCTGGGGCCGGTCTCGCATGAGGAGTAACGAACCGTGGCACGCGTGAAGCGGGCAGTGAACGCCCAGAAGAAGCGCCGCACCGTCCTGGAGACCGCCAGCGGCTACCGCGGGCAGCGCTCGCGGCTGTACCGCAAGGCCAAGGAGCAGATGCTGCACTCGATGCAGTACGCCTACCGCGACCGGCGTGACCGGAAGGGTGACTTCCGCCAGTTGTGGATCACCCGGATCAACGCCGCGGCCCGCGAGAACGGCCTCACCTACAACCGGCTGATCCAGGGCCTGCGCCTGGCCGGTGTCGAGGTGGACCGCAAGATCCTCGCCGAGCTCGCCGTCAGCGACGCGAAGGCGTTCAGCGGCCTGGTCCAGGTGGCGAAGACGGCCGTTGCCGCAGCCTGACCGTTCCCGTCGACCCGGGGTGTTCACCGTTCGGACGCCCCGGGTCGTCGCTGCCCGGCGCCTGCGCCGCCGCCGGGACCGGGACGAGACGGGCCGCTTCCTGGCCGAAGGGCCCCAGGCGGTCCGCGAGGCGCTGAAGGCCGGTGTGGTCGCGGAGGTGTTCTGCACCGCCGAGGCGCACGCCCGCCACCCCGAGCTCACGCACGACGCGAGCCTCGTCGACGACGCCGCGCTCCAGGCGCTCACCGAGACCGTCCAGCCGCAGGGCCTGGTGGCGGTCTGCCGGCAGCGGGACGTGCCGCTGCGCGAAGCGCTGGACCGCCGGCCGCGACTCGTGGCCGTCTGCGCCGACATCCGCGACCCCGGCAACGCGGGGACCGTCCTGCGCACCGCCGACGCGGCCGGGGCGACCGCCGTCGTCTTCGCCGGTGACAGCGTCGACCCGTACAACGGCAAGGCCGTCCGTGCCTCGGCCGGCAGCCTGTTCCACGTCGACGTGGTCCGGGCCCGCGACGCCGCGGCCGCCGTGGCGGCCTTGCGGGAGAGCGGCCTGCGGGTGCTGGCCGCCGACGGCTACGGCGAGACCGACCTGTTCGAGCTGCCCGCGCCGGCCCGGCCGACCGCCTGGCTGTTCGGTTCGGAGGCGCACGGCCTCCCGGCCGCCCTCAAGGAGCTCGCCGACGCGCGTGTGCGGGTGCCGATCCTCGGCGGCGCCGAGAGCCTGAATCTCGCCGCGGCGGCCGCCGTATGCTTGTACAGTTCCGCGAAAGCGATGAGGGAGTCGGAATGAGCGTCCTGTTTAGGTGGCCCGCCGGTGACGGTGGGCGGACGGGACGGCACGGCTCCTGACGTCTCCCACGGCCGGCGGGCGGACCTCACCTCACTACACTGTCCGAGGCCAATCTCGCTGTGGGAAGAGTCTGATGACGTACCGCAATGATCCGTATGATCCGAAACAGGCCGCGCTGCTCGACCAGAGCGCCCTCGACGACGCCGTCGCCGCGGCCGACAAGGCGTTCGCCGGCGCGGCCGATCTCGACGCGCTCGCCGCGCTGAAGCACCACCACCTCGGTGACCGCGCCCCGGTGTCTTTGGCCCGCCGCGAGATCGGCAGCCTCCCGCCGGCTGCGAAGGCCGACGCCGGCAAGCGTGTCAACCTCGCCCGCGTCGCCGTCCAGGCCGCCTACGACGCCCGGCTCGCCACCCTCACCGCGGAGCGGGAGGAGCGTGTCCTGGTCGAGGAGGCCGTCGACGTCACACTGCCGGCCGACCGCCGGCCGTTGGGTGCCCAGCACCCCCTGACCAGCCTCATGGAGCGGGTCGCCGACCTGTTCGTCGGCATGGGCTACGAGGTCGCCGAGGGACCCGAGGTCGAATGGGAGTGGTACAACTTCGACGCCCTCAACATGCACCCGGACCATCCGGCCCGGTCGATGATGGACACGTTCTTCGTCGCCGCCACCGGGGTCGAGGACGACTCACGGCTGGTCCTGCGGACCCACACCTCGCCGGTGCAGGCGCGCACGATGACCACCCGGAAGCCGCCGATCTACATCGTCTGCCCCGGCCGGGTGTACCGCACCGACGAGCTCGACGCCACGCACACGCCGGTGTTCCACCAGGTCGAGGGCCTGGTCGTGGACAAGGGCATCACGATGGCGCACCTCAAGGGGACGCTGGACCACTTCGCCCGGATGATGTTCGGCCCGGAGGCGAAGACCCGCCTGCGCCCGTCGTACTTCCCGTTCGTCGAGCCGGGCGCCGAGATGGACCTGTGGTTCCCGCAGCACCGCGACGGCCCGCGCTGGGTCGAGTGGGGCGGCTGCGGCATGGTCAACCCGCGGGTGCTGCGTGCCTGCGGCATCGACCCGGACGAGTATTCCGGGTTCGCGTTCGGCATGGGCATCGAGCGGACGCTCATGTTCCGCAACGAGGCGAGCGACATGCGCGACATGGTGGAGGGCGACGTGCGGTACGCGCGGGCGTTCGGATGGGAGGCATGAGGTGCGCGTAACGCTGTCCTGGCTGCGCGAGCACGTCGACCTGCCCGCGGACCTCGACGCCGACGGGCTGGAGAAGGCGCTGGTCAAGGTCGGCCTCGAGGTCGAGGAGATGACCGACACCGGCGCCACCGTCGAGGGGCCGCTCGTGGTCGGCCGCGTCGAGAACATCGAGGAACTGCAAGGGCTCAAGAAGCCGATCCGGTACTGCCTGGTCGACGTCGGAGCGGAGCAGCCCCAGGGCATCATCTGCGGCGCCCGCAACTTCGCCGAGGGCGACCTCGTCGTGGTCGCGCTGCCCGGCGCCGTCCTGCCCGGCGGGTTCGCGATCTCGGCCCGCAAGACCTACGGGCACATGTCCAACGGCATGATCTGCTCGGCCAGGGAACTCGGCATCAGCGACGAGCACGCCGGCATCATCGTCCTGCCGCCGGACACCGATCCGCCTGTGCAGCCCGGCCAAGAGGCCCGGCCGGTCGTCGGCCTCGACGACGTCGTGGTCGACATCAACGTCACGCCCGACCGCGGGTACTGCTTCTCGGTCCGTGGCATCGCGCGGGAGCTGTCGCACTCGCTCGGCGGCGCCTACCGCGACCCGGTCGCCGTGATCGTCCCGCTGGAGGCCGACGGCACCGAGGCGTACCGGATCGACGTCCGCGACAGCGTGGCGTGCGACCGGTTCACCGCCGTGGCCGTCCGCGGCGTCGCGCCGCTCGCACCGACGCCGGAGTGGATGCGGCAGCGGCTCGCCGTCGCCGGCATCCGGTCGATCTCCCTGCCGGTCGACATCACCAACTACGTGATGATCGAGCTCGGCCAGCCGATGCACGCCTGGGACCTGGCCCAGCTCACCGGCCCGCTGGTCGTCCGCCGTGCCGCCGCGGGGGAGACGCTGACCACGCTCGACGGGGTCAAGCGGACGCTGCACCCGGAGGACATCGTCATCGCCGACGACACCGGCGTGGTGTCGCTGGCCGCGGTCATGGGCGGCACCACCACGGAGGTGTCCCCGACGACCGTCGACGTGCTGTTCGAGGCGGCGCACTGGGATCCGTTGTCGGTGGCCCGGACCATCCGCCGGCACAAGCTGCCGAGCGAGGCCGGCAAGCGGTACGAGCGGGGCGTCGACCCGCAGATCACGGCGGCGGCGTGCGCCCGTGCGGCCGCCCTGCTCGCCGAGTACGGCGGCGGCACGATCTCCCCGCAGGTCACCGACGTCTACGCGGTGGTGCCGCCGGCGCCGATCAGCATGTCGCTGACGCGCCCGTCCGAGCTGGCCGGCATCGACTACGGCCCGGAGCGGGTGCTCGAGGTGCTGACGACGATCGGCGCGCAGACGCAGGTCGACGGCGGCTCGATCAGCTCCGGCTCGACCGCGTCGACGCCTTCGGCGCCGGCCGTGATCGTCACCCCGCCGAGCTGGCGGCACGACCTCAACGATCCGGCGGACCTGGCCGAGGAGGTGCTGCGGCTCGACGGCTACGACCGGATCCCGAGCGTGCTGCCGATCGCCCCGCCGGGCAACGGGCTCACCGCGCCGCAGCGACGCCGGCGCACGGTCGGCCGGGCGCTGGCCGACGCCGGCTACGTCGAGACGCTGAACTATCCCTTCGTGGGGGCGGCGACCCTCGACGCGATGCGCGTCCCGGCCGACGACCCGCGCCGCGACGCCGTCCTGCTGCGCAACCCGCTCTCCGACGAGGAGCCCGGCATGCGCACCACGCTGCTGCCGCCGCTGCTCGCCACGCTGCGGCGCAACCTCGGTCGCGGCATGCGGGACGTGGCGCTGTTCGAGATCGGCCTCGTGTTCCTGCCGGGCGGCCCGGTCGAGGTGGCACCGTCCGCCGGGGTCGACGGCCCGCCGCCGGCCGAGGAGCTCGCCGCCGCCGACGCGCTGCTGCCGCGGCAGCCGTGGCACGCCGCCGCGGTTGTGGCCGGTGACGCGCGGCCCGGCGGCTGGTGGGGCGGCGGCCGCCCGGCCGACTGGGCCGACGCGGTGGAGGCGGCGCGTATCGTCGCCGCGGCCGCCGGGGTCGAGCTCACCGTCCGCGCCGCGGCCGTCGCGCCGTGGCACCCGGGCCGGTGCGCCGCGCTCCTCGTGGGTGACACGGTGGTCGGTCATGCGGGTGAACTCCACCCGGCCGTTTGTGCGGATCTCGACCTGCCCCGCCGGACCGTGGCGATGGAGCTCGATCTCGACGCGCTGCCGATCCCGGGCGCGGCCGTCGCGCCGCGGCTGTCGTCGTTCCCGACGGCGCTGATCGACGTGGCGCTCGTCGTCTCCGCGGCCACCCCGGCCGCGGACGTCGAGGCGGCGCTCGCCGAGGGCGCCGGGCCGCTGCTGGAGTCGGTGCGGCTGTTCGACGTGTACTCGGGTGCGCAGCTCGGCGAGGGGCGCAAGTCCCTTGCGTACAAGCTCACGTTCCGCGCCCCGGACCGGACGCTCACCGGTGAGGAGGCCATCGCGGCGCGTGACGCTGCCGTGGCGGTCGCCGCCGAACGGCACGGTGCGGTACTGCGCGGGGTGTGATATTCATCGACGATGGCCTCACCCTCGGGTGGGGCCATCGTCGCTATGCGTCAGATATCGGACCGTTGCCGGCCGTCTCTGTCCGATCGGCGTGGTCGGGAGATGGTACGGTCACGGCGCCGAGCCGTTCTCCGTCGTGTACCTGCGGCGTGCTGCCTTCGCGGGCTCGGCCCGCGCCAAGCGCCGGCATCGAATCTCGGCTTCCTGGAGGGGCTGCGCGTGTCAGAAGTGAGTGCATCGGCTGGATTCACCACTGATGTTGTGGTGATCGGTGGTTGCGGCCGGGTGGGGCTGCCGCTCGGTATCGCCCTGGCGTCCCGGGGTCTGCAGGTCACGCTCTACGACATCAACGCCGCGGCGGTGGATGTCGTCAACGAAGGGCGGCTGCCCTTCGACGAGGAGGGTGCCGCCGCGCCGCTCGCGACCTGTGTCGGCGAGGGCCGGCTCAAGGCGACCACCGATCCGGCGAGTGTCGCCTCGGCGGAGCATCTTGTCGTTATCGTGGGCACTCCGGTGGATGAGCATCTGAACCCGAATATCGGTGCGGTGCCGGCGGCGATCGAGCGGTGTGCGGATTATCTGCGTGATGGTCAGCTCATCGTGTTGCGCAGCACCGTTCATCCGGGTGTGACCGCGTTGACCGAAAAGCTCGTCAAGCGGCTCGGGGTGAACGCCGATGTCGCGTTCTGTCCGGAGCGTATCGCTGAGGGCAAGGCGATGACGGAGCTCTTCGAGTTGCCGCAGATCGTGGCGGCCCGCACGCCCGAGGCCACCGAGCGTGCCGAGAAGCTGTTCCGCAACCTCGCGAGCCAGATCGTCGTGCTGGAGCCGGAGGAGGCGGAGCTCGCCAAGCTGTTCACGAACACCTGGCGCTACATCAAGTTCGCCGCGGCCAACCAGTTCTGGATGATGTCCAACGACTTCGGCCTGGACTTCGAGCGGATCCGGCATGCGATCCGGTTCCAGTATCCGCGTGCGGCCGACATGCCGGGTGCCGGGTTCGCGGCCGGTCCCTGCCTGCTCAAGGACACGATGCAGTTGGCGGCGTTCAACAACAACAACTTCGTCCTCGGTCACAGCGCGATGCTGATCAACGAGGGCCTGCCGCTGTACGTGGTGTCGAGGTTGCAGGAGCGCTTCGATCTGTCGGAGATGACCGTCGGCATCCTGGGTATGGCGTTCAAGGGTGGTAGCGACGACATCCGTGAGTCCCTGGCGTACAAGCTGCGCAAGGTGGTCATGCTGCGGGCGAAGGAGACCCTCTGCAGCGACCCGTATGTCAAGGACGACCGGTTCGTCCCGCTCGATGAGGTGCTGCGGCGTGCTGATCTGCTGATCGTCGCCGCGCCCCACCCGCAGTACCGTGATCTGGAGACCGATGTCCCGGTCGCGGACATGTGGGGTGTCACGAGCAAGGGTGTGCGGGTATGACCGGAGCCGGAGCGTGGTGGAGGCTTCGGGCGTGCCCGCGCGATGTTCTTGCCGCGGGTTTGAGTTGGAGCGGCGTATGACCGTGGTGCCGCAGATCTCTGTGGTGATTCCGGTGTACAACGAGGGCGCGGCGATCGTGCCGTGCCTGGAGCGGATTCTGCGGGCGGTCATGATGCCGGCCGAGGTGCTCGTCGTGCACGACATGGCCGAGGACACGACGGTGCCCTACGCGCTGGAGGTTCAGGCGCGTGACCCGCGGGTGCGTCCCGTGCTCAACACGTACGGTCGGGGTCCGGCCAACGCGATCCGGTTCGGTATCGACGTGGCGCGGGCGCCGGTCGCGGTGGTCACGATGGCTGATGGTTCGGACGATCCGCGTCAGATCGAGGATCTGGCCCGGTTGGTCGAGCGTGGTGTGGTGGTCGCGGCCGCTTCGCGGTACATGCCTGGTGGGCAGCAGGTCGGTGGGCCTCGGTTCAAGCGGTTCCTGTCGCGGACGGCGGGTCGGTCGCTGCATCTGCTGGCGCGGGTCGGTACGCGGGACGCGACGAACAGTTTCAAGGCGTATTCGACGAGTTTCGTGCGGCAGGTCGGTATCGAGTCGAAGACCGGCTTTGAGATCGGTATCGAGTTGACGGCGAAGGCGACGCGGTTGCGGTTGCCGGTGGCGGAGATCCCGACGATCTGGCTCGACCGGCAGCTCGGTGAGTCCCGGTTCGACGTCGGCCGGTTCATGCCCAGTTATCTGCGGTGGTGGCGGTTCTCGTTCGGTCGGCGGCTCACGGTGGAGCAGGTGGCGAAGCGGCCGGCGTCGTCGGCGGCCCGCGACGACGCGGCGGCGGCTCGTGCGGCCACACAGCAGCCCCCGCAGCAGCCCCCGCCCGCGCGGCAGTCTGTTGTGGAGTCCCTGTCCGGCAATCACGAAGCAGTGCAGAGCTAGTCCGAGCCAGTCAGAGCTAGTCAGAGCTAGAAGGAGTGTTTGTGGCAAAGGTCCTGGTCACCGGCTCGGCCGGTTTCATCGGGGGATACGTCGTCGAGGAGTTGCTGTCCCGCGGCTACCAGGTGGTCGGCCTGGACAACTACTCGAAGTACGGTCCGGTCACCCGTAGCTACGACGCTCACCCGGACTACCGCTTCGTCGAGGGCGACGCGCGTGATGTCGATCTTGTCGGCGAGTTGCTGGACGGCTGTGACCATTTCATCGCCGGCGCGGCGATGATCGGTGGTATCTCGTACTTCCACGCCTATGCCTACGACCTGCTGGCCACCAACGAGCGGATCATGGCTTCGTCCTGCGACGCGGCGATCAAGGCGCACCAGGCCGGCACGCTCAAGAAGATGACGTACCTGTCGTCGTCGATGGTGTTCGAGTCGACCACGCACTGGCCGTCGCGGGAGGGCGACGAGCGTCTGGTGCCGCCGCCGTTGTCGTCGTACGGGTTTCAGAAGCTCGCGGTCGAGTATTACGCGAAGGCTGCCTGGGACCAGTACAAGCTGCCGTACACGATCGTGCGGCCGTTCAACTGTGTCGGTGTCGGTGAGGGCCGCGCGTTGGGCGAGGTCGAGGTGCTTTCCGGCAATGTCAAGCTGGCGATGTCGCACGTGGTGCCCGACCTGGTGCAGAAGATTGTGAAGGGGCAGGACCCGCTGCACATCCTGGGCACGGGCGAGCAGGTGCGCCACTACACGTATGGTGGTGATCTCGCCAAGGGCATCATCGCCGCGATGGAGCACGAGCGGGCCTTCAACGAGGACTTCAACATCTCCACCGCCGAGTCGACCACGGTGCTCGAACTGGCCGAGGTGATCTGGCGCAAGATCAAGGGTCCGGACGTGCCGTTCAGCGTGGTCTCCGACGACCCGTACGAGTACGACGTGCAGAAGCGCGTCCCGGATGTGTCGAAGGCCAAGGCGGTCCTCGGCTACGAGGCCACCACCTCCCTCGACGAGATGCTCGACGAGGTCATCCCATGGGTGACCGAGGCGGTCAAGGAAGGCCGGCTCTAGGACGAACCGTTGCCGAGCGCCCCGCCTCAAGGTGGGGCGCTCGGTCGTTTCGTACGGTATGACCGTAGCGCAGCATCACCCCGGCGTTTCGGAGCATGTCGGGCTGCTCGAACCGGCGGCCCCCGCCCGGGCGCCGCGGCGGTGGACCGGTCCGGTCCGGGCCGTCCTCCTCGTCCTGTGCGGCGCCGCCGTCGGCCTGTGGCGGACCCGCGACCCCGACGCGCTCAACTCGATCTGGGCCGAGGACGGGCAGAACTTCCTCACCGACGCCCTCACCCGGCCGTGGTACGAGGCGATCGCCACCCCGTTCAACGGGTACTTCCACATCGTCGCCCGCGTGTGCTGGGCCGTCGTCGCGCTGTTTCCGCTCGAGTGGGCCGCCGCCCTCAGCGCTGTCCTCGCCGCCGTGCTGACCGCGGCCCTCGCGCTCGCCGTTCACGCCGCAGCCCGCTCCCGCCTGCCGGGCACGTCGGCGGCCGTCGTCGGGGTCGCCGCCGCGGTACCGATGGGCTTCACCCCCAACACCCTCGCCCAGTTGCAGTTCCCGCTCGTCCACGCCGGCCTCTGGATGCTGTTGTGGGCGCCGTCGGTGCGCTGGCAGCGGATCGTCGCCACGGTCGTGCCGGCGCTCGCGGTGCTCAACTCGATGCTCGGTGTGCTGCTGGTGCCGTTCGCGCTGCTGCGGCTCGCCCGGCGGCGCGACCGGGACAGCCTCACGAAGGTGCTCGCGCTGGTCCCCGGGTCGGTGCTGCAGGTCGTACCGATGCTCCTCGGCACCACCGAGCGCGGCCTCGGCGAACAGCCCGACCACAACCCGGTCTCGGTCGCCGCCATGTACCTGCGGTGGGGCGTCCCGCGTTCGTTCCTCGGGCAGGCGTGGCTCGCCCCGCCGCACCTCGACACGCAGACACACCGCGCCCTCGTCCTCGCCGGGCTGCTCATCCCGGCCGGGCTGCTGGCCCTGGCCGTACTGCGGCGAACCGCTCCGGACTGGGAACTCGCCGCCACGCTCGCCGGGTTCGCCGCCGTCGCCGGTGCCGTCCAACTCGCCGCCCACGGGGCGCCCGAGGACCGGTACCTCGTCCTCGTCACGCTGCCGAACATGGCGGCCGCGGTGAGTCTCGTCTCACCGCGGACCGTGAATTCCGGCAGAACGCCACTTGTCGTGTTGACGACACTGCTGTGCGTGGTGTGCGCGGCGAACCTGCGGGTCGCGAGCCCCCGCGACGGCATCCCCGCCTGGGACGGGCTGGTGGCCCAGGCGCGGGCGGAATGCCATGCACAGCACCGTTTGACGCAGGTAACTGTTCATATCGCCCAATGGCCCGCGATCGGCTGGCAGGCCGTCCTGCCCTGCGACCGGCTGCGCTGAACAGCGGTCGCCCGGCCGTCACCGGGCCGCCCCGTGCCGGTCCTCAGCCGTTGCGATGAGGAGGCGTTCGTAAGAGACTCGGCGTCGTGGTGAGACGGTCGTGGTGAGCACAGGATCGGCCGCGCCCATCGGCCGAGCTGATCTGCTGGCCCACGCCCGGGAACGGCTCGCGGCCGGCGGCGGCGTCGTGGTCTGCGGACCGGCCGGCATCGGCAAGTCGACGATCCTCAGCGCCCTCGCGGCGTCCGAGACCGAGGCGCTCGTCCTGCGCGCGGCCGCCGCCGAGGCCGAGGCCGACCTGCCGTATCTCGCCCTGGTCGACCTCTTCGACGGCGTGCCCGACGCCTCCGAGCACCTGCCGCCCCACCTGCGTGCCGCGCTCGACGGCGCTCTCCTGCGCAGCGCCCTGCCCGCCACCCCGCACGACCAGCTCGCCGTCCGGCTGGCGGTGCTCGAGCTGTTCCGCGGCCTGGCCGCCGAGCGGCCCGTCCTGCTCGTCCTCGACGACGTGCAGTGGATCGACGAGCCCAGCGCCGGCGTGCTGCGATTCGTCGCCCGGCGGCTCGGCGACGTCCCGGTGCGGGTCCTCGCCGCCGAGCGGCTGCCCGACGGCGGTGCGCCGACCCGGCTCGACCTGTGCCCGCCGCCGAGCGTGACGCTGCCCGTACCGCCGCTGCCGCAGAGCGACGTCGCCGACCTGCTGCGCGCCCGCTTCGGCGCCGAGGCCGGCCGCGCCCACGTCCAGCGGATCTACGAGGCCAGCGCCGGCAACCCCCTCTACGCGGTGGAGCTCGGCCGCGCGCTGGGCAACACGCCGCACCCGGCCATCGACCCCCTGCCCGTGCCCGACCGGCTGCGGGAGCTGCTCGCGGCGCGGCTCGCCACGCTGCCCGCCGAGGACTGGCCGGTGCTGCTTACCGTCGCCGCCGCCGCCCGGCCCAGCCTCGACCTCCTGGTCCGTTGCGGGCTGGCCGAGGCCAATCTCGAGGCCGCTGCCGCCTCGGGTGTACTGCGGGTGGAGCCGGACGGCGCGCTCCGGTTCAGCCATCCGCTGCTGCGCGAGATGGTCTACGCCGACGCGACCGCCGCCGCCCGCCGCGAGACCCACGAGCGGCTCGCCGACACGGTCTCCGACCCCGTCGACCGGGCCCGGCACCTCGCCGCTGCCCGGCCCGACCCCGACGAGGCGCTCGCCGAGTGCCTCGCCGACGCCGCCTCCGCCGCCCGGCTGCGCGGCGCCCCCGCGATGGCCGCCGACCTGGCCGCGCTCGCCGCCGAACGCACGCCCCGGGACACGCCGGGGGTGGCGGCGGTACGGCGGCTGAGCGCCGCCCAGCACGCGTACTCGGCCGGCTCGCCCGTCGACGCCCGCCGCCACGCCGCCGCGGCCCTGCGCGACGCGGCCGACCGCCGCACGCGCGTCGGCGCGCGACTGCTGCTGGTCGAGATGTCGGGGGAGGACCACTCCAACTCCGGCCCGTTGCTCGACGCCGCGTTCGTCGAGGCCATCGGCACCCCCGACCTGCTCGCCCATGTCCGGCTCTACAAGGCCGTCAAGGCGTACTACGACGGCGACAGCGAGGCCGCCCTCGCCGAGCTCAAGCGCGCCGAGGAGGCGGCCGAGCTGTGCGGTGACATGGAGCGGCTGGTCGAGGTGCTGAGCTGGCGGGGCAACATCCTGCTGGGCACCGAGGGCGACGAATACCTCGAGCGTGCCGGCAAGCTCGCCCGCGGCCTGTCCCTCACCCCGGCGACGGTCGCCGCACGGCAGGTCGCCGCGATGAGCCGGCTGTTCAAGGGTGAGACCGCCGAGGCGGTGCGCCGCATCGAGGCGCTGCGGATCGCCGTCGAGCGTGCCGGCACCGTTCGCGACCTCGCCACCGTGCTCGTCTCGGTGGCCGGCATCTACTGGCGGGCCGGCCGCTGCGCCGACGCGCTCGCCGCCGGCCGCGCCTGCGTGCGCCTGTACGTCGACGTCGAGACCACTCCCGGCCCCGGTTACCTGGTGGGGGCCCTGGCTGAGTACGGCGGCGGCACCGCGACGGCGGCGGCCGGCTACGCCGAGCGCGGCCTGGCCGCGTGCCTCGCCGCGGGCGACGAGGACTGGATCAAGCTGGCCTACGCCACCAGCGGCCTGGTGCACGTCCTGCGCGGCGACCCGGTTGCCGCGGCCGACGCCATGCGGGAGGCGTATGCCCTGGACCAGCGCCTCGGACGGCTCGATCCGGGCATCCTGCCGTGGCACGCCGACTTCATCGAGGCGCTCGTGGGTGCCGGTGCCCGCGCCGAGGCGGCCGAGGTCCTCGACGAGGTCGAGAAGCACGCCCGCCACCTCGACCGCAGGGTCGTCTTCCTGGGCCTGGCCCGCGCCCGCGCGGTGCTCACCGCCGCGACCGGCGAGGCCCGCGAGGGCGCCGAGGCCCTGCACCGGGCGATCGAGGAGTGGCAGGATCACCCGTATCCGCTCGAGGTCGCCCGGGCCTACTACACGCTGGGCGGCCTGGAGCGCCGGGCCCACCGCCGCGGCGCCGCGCGGGCAGCGCTGTCGGAGGCGGTGCGCCGTTACGCGCTGGCGGAGGCCCACCCGTGGCGCGAGGTGGCCTCGGCCGACCTGGCCAGGCTGGACGGCGGCCGCGGCGCGGGCCTGTCGGAGACGGAGCGCAGGATCGTCGAGCTGGTCCGCGCGGGCGCGACGAACCGCGAGATAGCCCGCGCCCTGTTCCTGTCGATCAAGGCCGTGGAGGCCAACCTCACGCGCCTGTACCGCCGGCTGAACGTGCGCAACCGCTCCCAGTTGGCCCGCTTCCTGGATCCCGAGTAACCGCTGGTTGCCCTGCCGGTCACCGATCACCTTCGACCGGCGTGTGCGGTGCGCGGTTCGCCCACCGTTTCATGATCGTGGAGCGTTGGCGGTGCTCCGGGCCGTGAACAGCTCCGTGATCCGTGCGGGACTCCGTCAAGCGGCGCCGGGCCGCGGTGTCGGTGGCGCCGGGGGGCCATGCGTCCGCCGATTCCGGTGTCGCGCTCCGTGACAGTGACGCACAGTCGTGCGGGGGTGTCTGGTCGCTCATGATCGCCGCTGGACCCGGGACGGCGCGTTCCGGCCGGGCGACTCCATGATCATGGGAAAGATGTGGGTGACTGTTCGGGTTGGAGCGGTGTCGTGATCTGGTTGACCGGGGCCGTCGGCCCCGGTGGTGGCGGGGCTCGGTCACGGTGCGCGGTCCGGGACGGTCGGCGTTGCGGGTTGGCGTGGCCGCCTCCGTCGTGGTGGATCTGTGGACGGGGCATCCTGGGCGCACCACATTCCGCCCAGGAACATGTGTCTGCTGGGGGAGTGTTGTGGTGGGACGCCCGTCCCTGCCGGCGGCCAGGTCGGCGGGCGGCGGTGGCGCGGCGGCGGGGGTCCGGGGTGGCCGATCCACCCGGTCTGCCCGGTGTCGAGTGGCCGCCGTGCGTTCTCGACGGCTCACCGGAGTTGCCGACATTCCGGACATGTTGATGCATCGGCGGTTGTGAATGCGTTGGCATCTGCGTGATCTTGGAGACTTTTGGCACTCAGAGCAGCAAAAAGTCTCCAGGATCACGAGGAACCGCCCGAACGGCATACCGCCTTCCGGCACGATCGAGGCGCAGTGCGCACGTCGACCGCGGTCCGGCGCTGCGCCAGGTGGTAGGAAGACTTGGGTCCCAGGCCAAGTTTCCCACTACCTGACACACACCTGAACAGTCACAGATGTGGCTATCGGGGCAGCCATATCTCCAGATCTCTCCCATGATCATGGGATCGAGCGGCCTGGCGGCGGAACGCGCGCCGGTCGGCGCACCTCGGCGACGCCCCGCGCCCGGATTGTCGGCCTTGTTCGGGTTGGTCCAGGGCTGTTGGGCTGACCTGCGCGGGCTGCCCCACGCATGCGCCCTTTCCGGTCCCGCGCATGAACCGGCGCCGGACCGGAAAGGGGCGAAGGATGCCGCATGCGGCCGCCCTCCATCTTCAGGCTAGGTTCCTAGGATGCTGAAGGGGGAGAGGTGGGGGTGACACGGGTCGGGAGCGACAGACGAAATGGCAGGCCCCGTCAGGTGGGGCGGGGTGGAAGTGGCGGTCGCCGTGGTGAGCCTCGCCGCAATCTCCTTGAAACAAGGATTTGCATAGAGATACAGTCGAGCGCATGGGAATACGAGTCGCCGTGGTTGGCGCCTCCGGGTATGCCGGAGGTGAGCTGCTCCGGCTGATCGCTGGACATCCGCATCTCGAGCTTGCCGTCGCCACCGGATTCGCGCAGGCCGGGGCCACGATCGGCAGCGTCCACCCGCACGTGCGCTCGTTTCGTGACGTGGTGCTCGCCAAGACCGAAGCCGCCGCCGTCGGCGACGCCGACCTGGTCTTCCTCGCGCTGCCGCACGGCGAGTCGGCGGCCATCGCCGCGCAGCTCCCGGAAACTATGAAGGTCGTCGACCTCGGTGCCGACTTCCGGCTCCGGGATCCGGCCGCCTGGTCGAAATACTACCCGGGAGCACACGCCGGCACCTGGACCTACGGGCTGCCCGAGCTGCCCGGCCAGCGCGACCGTATCGCGAGCGCCACCCGGGTCGCCAGCACCGGCTGCTACGCCGTCACGGTCGTGCTCGCGCTCGCGCCGCTCATCGCCGCCGGGGTCGCCGACCCCGATGACGTGGTGGTCGTGGCCGCGTCGGGGACCTCCGGCGCGGGGCGGTCGGCGAAGCAGCATCTGCTCGCGTCGGAGGTGATGGGCTCGCTGTCGCCGTACAAGGTGGGCGCGCACCAGCACGTGCCGGAGATCAAGCAGGCGAGCGGGGCCCGGACGCTGTCGATGACGCCGGTGCTGGCGCCGATGCCGCGGGGCATCCTGGCGACCGTCACCGCGAAGCCGCTGGCGGACGCCGACCCGAGGGCGGTGCTCCAGGAGGCGTACTCGGGCGAGCCCTTCGTGCAGGTGCTGCCGGAGGGGCAGTGGCCGCACACCGCCTCGACGTTCGGGTCCAACGCGGCCCACCTCCAGGCGACCACGGACGTGGACAGCGGGCGGATCGTCGTCGTGTCCGCCATCGACAATCTCGGCAAGGGTGCGGCGGCACAGGCCGTACAGAACGCCAACCTCATGCTCGGGCTCCCGGAGACCGCGGGGCTCGCCGTAGACGGGATCGCGCCATGAGTGTGACCGCACCGAAGGGTTTCCGGGCCGCGGGCGTCGCGGCCGGCATCAAGCAGGGCGCGCTCGACGTGGCGCTCGTCGTCAACGACGGACCGGACACGACGGCCGCCGCCGTGTTCACCAGCAACCGGATCAAGGCCGCGCCGGTGCTGTGGAGCCAGCAGGTGCTGCGCGCCGGGATCGCGCGGGCCGTCGTGCTGAACTCGGGCGGCGCCAACGCCTGCACCGGGCCGGCCGGGTTCCAGGACACGCACGCGACCGCGGAGCACACCGCGGCGGCGCTGTCCGGCCGGGCGTCCCGGTTCCCGGTCGGGGCCGGTGACGTGGTGGTCTGCTCGACCGGCCTCATCGGCGAGCGGCTGCCGGTGCGGAAGCTGCTCGCGGGCGTCGACGCGGCGGCGCGGGGGCTGTCCCGCGACGGCGGCGCGGACGCGGCGACCGCCATCATGACGACCGACACGAGGCCGAAGACCGCGGTCCACAGTGGACAAGGGTTCACCGTCGGCGGGATGGCCAAGGGCGCGGGAATGCTGGCGCCGGGCCTCGCGACGATGCTCGTGGTCCTGACGACCGACGCGGTCGCCGACGCGTCCACGTTGGACACGGCGCTGCGCGGCGCGACGCGGCGGACGTTCGACCGGGTCGACTCCGACGGCTGCATGTCGACGAACGACACCGTCCTGCTCATGGCCAGCGGCGCGGCGGGGATCGCGCCGACGCCGGCGGAGCTGGCCGCGGCGGTCACCGCCGTGTGCGAGGACCTGGCGAGGCAGCTCGTCTCGGACGCGGAGGGGGCGACGAAGGAGATCGCGATCGAGGTCGCCGGTGCGGCGAGCGAGGACGACGCGGTGGAGGTCGGCCGGTCGATCGCCCGCAACAACCTGGTGAAGACGGCGTTCTTCGGCAACGATCCCAACTGGGGCAGGATCCTCGCCGCCATCGGTACGACCCGTGCCGCCTTCGAGCCCGACCACGTCGACGTCGCCATCAACGGCGTGTGGATCTGCAAGAACGGGGCGGCGGGGGAGGACCGGGCCAAGGTGGACCTCAGCGCGCGGGAGGTGACCGTCACGGTCGACCTGCACGCCGGTGACGAGCAGGCGACCGTGTGGACCAATGACCTGTCGATGGGGTATGTGCACGAGAACTCGGCGTACTCGTCGTGAGCACGAGCGTGCGGAACCTCGGGATCGCGCTGGGCAAGGCGAACACGCTCATCGAGGCGCTGCCGTGGCTGGAGCGGTTCTCCGGCGCGACGATCGTCGTGAAGTACGGCGGCAACGCCATGGTCGACAACGAGCTGAAGCGCGCGTTCGCGGCCGACATGGTGTTCCTGCGGCACGTCGGCATCAAGCCTGTCGTCGTGCACGGCGGCGGGCCGCAGATCTCGGCCATGCTCAAACGGCTCGGCATCGCCAGCGAGTTCAAGGGCGGCCTGCGGGTCACCACCCCGGAGACGGCCGACGTGGTGCGGATGGTGCTCGTCGGCCAGGTGGGCCGCGAGCTGGTCGGGTTGATCAACGAGCACGGGCCGCACGCCGTGGGCATGTCCGGTGAGGACGCCGGGCTGTTCACGGCGGTGCGCCGGCCGGCGATCGTGGACGGCTCGCCGGTGGACATCGGGCAGGTCGGCGACGTCGAGCACGTCAACGTCGGCGCGGTGGCCGACCTCATCGCGGCGGGCCGGATCCCGGTCGTGTCGACGGTGGCGCCGGACGCCGACGGCGTGCTGCACAACCTCAACGCGGACACCGCGGCCGGGGCGCTCGCCATCGCGCTGAAGGCCCGCAAGCTGGTGGTGCTCACGGATGTGGAGGGGCTCTACGCCCGATACCCGGATCCGGACTCGCTCGTCTCGCAGCTCACCACCGACCAGTTGGCGGAGCTGCTGCCGACCCTGGAGGCCGGCATGGTGCCGAAGATGGAGGCCTGCCTGCGGGCGGTCAAGGGTGGTGTGCCCGCGGCGCACGTGGTCGACGGCCGGGTGCCGCACTCGTTGCTGCTGGAAGTCTTTACCTCGGAAGGATTCGGGACGATGGTGGTGGGCGAATGAGCCTCGTGGAGCGGTTCGAGGCGGCGGTGATGAACACGTACGGGTCGCCGTCGCTGGGTCTGGTGAGCGGCAGCGGCGCGGTGGTCGTCGACGAGGCCGGGCGGTCGTACGTGGACCTGCTCGGCGGCATCGCGGTCAACCTGCTCGGCCACGCCCATCCGGCGGTCGTCGCGGCCGTGACCGCGCAGATCTCGACACTCGGCCACGTGTCGAACCTGTACGCGTCGGCGCCGCCGGTCGCGCTCGCCGAACGGCTGCTGTCGCTGGCGGGGCGCGAGGGCGCGGTGTTCTTCTGCAACTCCGGCGCGGAGGCGAACGAGGCCGCGTTCAAGCTGTCCCGCCGCACCGGCCGGACGAAGGTCGTGGCGGCGCTGGCCGGGTTCCACGGCCGTACGATGGGCGCCCTGGCGCTGACGGGGCAGCCGGCGAAGGCCGACCCGTTCCGCCCGCTGCCGGGTGAGGTCGTGCACGTGCCCTACGGCGACGTGGCGGCCCTCGAGGGCGCCGTCGACGGCACGACCGCGATGGTGCTGCTGGAGCCGATCCAGGGCGAGTCGGGTGTGGTCGTACCGCCGGCGGGGTACCTGACGGCCGCGCGTGCGATCACGGCGCGGCACGGCGCGCTGCTCGCCCTCGACGAGGTGCAGACGGGCGTCGGCCGCACCGGGTACTGGTTCGCGCACCAGGCCGAAGGCGTGCGCCCCGACGTCGTGACCCTGGCGAAGGGGCTCGGCGGCGGCCTGCCGCTCGGCGCGATGATCGCGTTCGACGGCGCGGCGACGCTGCTCGGCCCGGGCATGCACGCCTCGACGTTCGGCGGCAACCCGGTGTGCTGCGCCGCCGGGCTCGCCGTGCTCGACACCATCGAGTCGGAGGACCTGCTCGGCCACGTGAAGCAGCTCAGCGAGCGGATCCGGCGCGGTGTCGAGGCGCTCGGCCACCCACTCGTCACCGGCGTGCGCGGCGCGGGTCTGCTGCTCGGCGTCACGCTGGCCGGTCCGGCCGCCGGCGCGCTGGCCGCGGTCCTGCGGGACAAGGGCTTCCTCGCCCAGGCGGCCCAGCCCGACGTGCTGCGGATCGCCCCGCCGCTGATCCTGTCCGACGAGCAGGCCGACGCCTTCGTGGCCGCCCTCGGCCCGGCCCTGACGGCGGTGCGGGCACAATGACCACCAGGAAGGAAACCGAACGAACATGACCCGTCACCTCTTACGCGACGACGACCTGACCCCGGCCGAACAGCGTGAGGTGCTCGATCTGGCGGCGGCGATGAAGGCCGACCGGCACGGCTTCAAGCCGCTCGCCGGGCCCAGGTCGGTGGCGGTCATCTTCGAGAAGCAGTCCCTGCGGACCCGGGTCTCGTTCGAGGTCGGCATCGCCGAGCTCGGCGGGACCCCGGTCATCATCGACGCGCTCACGACCCACTTCGGCCGCGGCGAGACGCTCGCCGACGCGGCCCGGGTGCTGTCGCGGTACGTCGACGCGATCGTCGTGCGGTCCCACGAGGACGAGCGGCTGCGCGAGCTCGCCGCGCACGCGACGGTCCCGGTCGTCAACGCGCTCACCGACGGCTTCCACCCCTGCCAGTTGCTCGCCGACCTGCAGACGGTCCGGGAGCGGCTCGGCGGCACCGAGGGGCGGACGCTGGTGTACCTCGGTGACACCGCCAACAACATGGCCAACTCGTACGCGCTGGCGGGCGTCATCGCCGGGATGCGGGTCCGGTTGAGCGGCCCGGCCGGGTTCGAGCCCGACGCCGCGGTCCTCGCGGAGGCGCGGAGGCTGGGAGTCGTCGAGGTCGTCGGCGACCCGGCGGAGGCGGTGAAGGACGCCGACGTGGTGGCGACCGACACGTGGACGTCGATGGGGCAGGAAGGGGACGGTCTGGATCGGGTCACGCCCTTCCGGCCGTACCAGATCAACCGCTCCTTGCTCGTGAACGCGAAGCCGGATGCCGTCGTGCTGCACTGCCTGCCGGCGCACCGCGGCGACGAGATCACCGACGAGATCATGGACGGCCCGCAGAGCGCGGTCTGGGACGAGGCCGAGAACCGGCTGCACGCCCAGAAGGCGCTGCTGGCGTGGCTGCTGGAGCACTCATGAACGCCCCGTCGACCAAGGCCGCGCGGCACGACCGGATCTCGGCGCTGATCCGCGGCTCGGCGGTGCGCTCGCAGACCGAGCTGGCGGAGCTGCTGGCCGCGGACGGCATCCAGGTCACGCAGGCGACGCTGTCGCGGGACCTGGAGGAGCTGCGTGCGGTGAAGGTACGCGGGGCGTATCTCATCCCGGAGGACGGCGAGCGTGTCCTGCGTCCCGCGGAGGAGCCGCCGACGCGGCTGATCCGGCTGCTGCGCGAGCTGCTCACCTCCGTCGACTGCTCCGGCAACCTCGTCGTGCTGCGGACCCCGCCGGGGGCGGCGCAGTTCCTGGCGAGCGCGATCGACCGCACCGGCCTGCCGGACATCGTCGGGACCATCGCCGGTGACGACACGATCCTCGTCGTCGCCCGCGAGCGTCCCGACGAGGACCGCCCTCCCGCGGCCGGTGAGTTGCTGGCCGCGAAGCTCACCGCCTGGGGCCAGTCCGGCGAGGACCCCGCGGAGAGTCGACCCCCGCGTTGATCTTGCAGTTGTGGTGCCTCGATCACCCCTCCTTGTCCGGGTTCACGGGCACCACAACTGCAAGATCGACGCATCTCGTGTGTGTGGAAGGATGACCTTCGTGGTTAACGCATCTTCGTCCGAAACGCCGACGCGGCTGTGGGGCGGACGGTTCGCCGGCGGGCCCGCCGAGGCCCTCGCCCGCCTGTCCGTCAGCGTGCAGTTCGACTGGCGGCTCGCGCCGTACGACATCGCCGGATCCCGCGCCCACGCCCGTGTGCTGGCCCGCGCCGGGCTGCTCGACGCCGAGGAGCTGGGCCGGATGCTGGCCGCCCTCGACGACCTCGAGACGGCGTGCGCGACCGGCGAGTTCCGGCCCACGGTCGACGACGAGGACGTGCACACCGCCCTGGAGCGCGGGCTGCTGGAGCGCCTCGGCGCCCTCGGCGGCAAGCTGCGCGCCGGCCGGTCCCGCAACGACCAGGTGGCCACGGACCTGCGGCTGTACCTGCGCGACCACGCCCGCGGCGTCGCCGCCCGCATCGTCGAGCTCGCCGACGCCCTCGTGGAGCAGGCCGCGCGGCACCTCGACACGCCCGCGCCCGGCTTCACCCACCTCCAGCCGGCGCAGCCGATCGCGTTCGGTCACCAGTTGCTCGCCCACGTGCAGGCGCTGCTGCGCGACCTGGAGCGGCTGCGCGACTGGGACGCCCGGGCCGCGGTGAGCCCGCTCGGCGCCGGCGCGCTCGCCGGCTCGTCGCTGCCGCTCGACCCGGCACAGGTGGCGCGGGAGCTCGGGTTCGCCTCCGCCGCGCCGAACTCGATCGACGCCGTCGCCGACCGCGACTTCGTCGCCGAGTTCCTGTTCGTGGCGGCCCTCACCGGCGTGCACCTGTCCCGGTTGGGCGAGGAGGTCGTGTTGTGGACGACCCCGGCGTTCGGCTGGGTCCAGCTCGACGACGCGTTCGCGACCGGCTCGTCGATCATGCCGCAGAAGAAGAACCCGGACATCGCCGAGCTCGCCCGCGGCAAGTCGGGCCGGCTGGTGGGCCACCTCACCGGCGTGCTGACGATGTTGAAGGGTCTCGCGCTCGCGTACGACCGGGACCTCCAGGAGGACAAGGAGCCCGTCTTCGACGCGGTCGACACGCTGGAGCTCGTGCTGCCCGCGCTGGCCGGCATGATCTCCACGATGACGGTCCGTGTCGACCGCCTGGCCGCTCAGGCCCCGGTCGGCTACACGCTGGCGACCGAGGTGGCCGAGTGGCTGGTCCGCCAGGGCGTCGCGTTCCGCGACGCGCACGAGATCACCGGCAAACTGGTGGTGATCTGCGCGGCCCGCGACGCCGGCCTGGACGAGGTCTCGGACGACGATCTGGCGGCCGTCAGCCCGCACCTGACCCCGGCGGTCCGCGAGGTGTTCTCGGTGCGCGGCGCGCTGGCGGCCCGAACCACCCCCGGTTCGACCGGCCCGGGCCCGGTGTCCGACCAGCTCGCGGTGGCCTCCGACAAGCTCGACCGCTGGCGCGACTGGTCCGCGGAGTCCGTGATCCCGTCGTAGCCGGTCGGGTGTCTTCCTCGTATTCCCGCTCTCGCAGGCCGCCGAGGCCCACCTGGCCGGTGAGACCGGTCGCACGACCGGGAAGCTCATCCGCACGCCCTGATCAGCCGGACCGAACGGCCCGGGCCGCCGACACACGGCCCGGGCCTGAACGGCGCGGAACAGGGTCAGGTCGTCGCGCGGCGCAGCGTGGTCCACGCCGCCAGGGCCAGGAGGGCCACCACCGCTGCCGGGAGCGCCGCGTACAGCGTCAGTGCGCTCCGGTCGATCAGCCAGGACCCGATCGCCGACCATTGCTCCAGGTACGTGACCAGCGCCGCCACGCCACCCGGCACCAGGATCAGCGCGGCAACCGTGGCGAACACGCCGTTGACGTTCCACCGGATGTACACCGCGCCGAACGAGATGCCGATCAGGCTCATCAGCAGCATCGGCGCCGCGTAGATGAGCAACTGCGCGAACACGCCGTGGTGGTTCACGAAGCCCATCCCGAAGAACCGCAGCCGCATGCCCCAGCCGTCCGTCGCGTCCTCGACGGCCTGGCAGATCACGAGCAGCACCGAGAACACCAGGCTCTGCGCGAGGACGAACAGACCGAGGGAGATCGCGAACTCCCGCCGGGTCACGCTCATCCCCAGCGCGAACGGGAACTGCTGCGTGACCGCGATCGCGCCGAAGGCCAGTGCCGCGATGTAGATGCTGGCCAGGCCACCCGTCACCGGCTGCTCCTCGATCGCGTTGCCCGCGGCGGCGAAGACGGCCAGGTTGACGGTGAACGCGATCCCGATGATCACGAGCGGCCACATGAGCCCGTCACGACGGCCGAGCGCCTGGAGGCGGGCGATGGCGAGGATCCGGGTCATGACACGTGCTCCTTCAGGTCGGCTGTCGTGATGCGTACGACCAACTGCTGCAACGACACCGGCGCCAGTTCGACCCCGGCGGCCCGGGCCTGCCCTGCCTCGACGCGGCCGCGCACCGTCGCGCGGGTGAGCGAGCCGAGATGCTCGCGGTGCAGTTCGTCGGCGTTGGCGGCCAGCGCGTCGACCGCGCTTGCCGGCCCGGTGAGCGTGACGACCTGGCCCCGCAACGCCTCGGCGTCCTCGTCGAGGACGAGCCGGCCGCGCTCGATGAGCAGCACGTGCTCGATCAGGTCGCTGACCTCGTCGATGAGATGGGTGGAGAGCACGACCGTGCGCGGGAACTCGGCGTAGTCGGCGAGCAGCCGGTCGTAGAAGAGCTGCCGGGAGACCGCGTCGAGCCCGAGGTACGGCTCGTCGAACAGCGTCAGCGGCGCGCGGGAGGCGAGCCCGACGACGACGCCGAGCGCGGAGAGCATGCCGCGGGACAGCTTCTTCACCTGCCGCTTGACCGGAAGCTGGAAGTCGTGGACGAGGTCCCGCGCGAACCGCTCGTCCCACTGGGGGAACAGCAGCCGCCCGGCGAAGAGCACGTCGCGCACCCGGAACGTGTCGGGGTACCGCTGGCTCTCCTTGATGAAGGTGACCTGCCGCAGGACGCGCTCGTTCTCGTGCGGGGCGGCGCCGAACACCGTGACCGTGCCGGCGCTCGCGAACTGCTGTCCGGTCAGGATCCGCATGAGGGTGGTCTTGCCGGCGCCGTTGCGGCCGAGCAGTCCGTAGATGCCGTTGCGCCGCAGCTCGAAGCTGACACCGTCGAGCGCTGTCATGGTGCGGAACCGCTTCGAGACGTCGCGCACGGTGACGATGGGGCTGTTCATCGCTTCTCCTCGTAACGGTCGATCATCGACTTCAGCTCCGCCGGGTGGATGCCGAGCTTCGCCGCCTCGGCCAGCAGGGGCAGCAGGTACTGCTCGGAGAACTGATCCCGGCGCCGTTGCCGGAGCTTGGCCCGGGCGCCGGGGGAGACGAACATGCCGATGCCTCGCTTCTTGTAGAGCACGCCGTCGTCGACGAGCTGGTTGACGCCTTTCGCGGCGGTGGCCGGGTTGATCCGGTGGAAGGCGGCGAGCTCGTTCGTCGACGGCACCTGGGCCTCTTCGGGCAGGCTGCCGTCGATGACCGAGTTTTCGATCTGCTCCGCGATCTGGAGGAAGATCGGCCGCCCCTCGTCCATCATTCGCCCTGGTTCATCAGTCCATTACCCATGTAACTAACCATGCAACCAGTGAACCCCGGTGTCAAGCGCTATGGTCGACTGATGGGAGCGGTGGGCTTCGGCCCGAAGATGGCCTGGCTGGCGGTGCGGCACGACGACCCGGTCGCGGTCCTCACCGCGCTCGACCTGCGTGACCTGGGCCTGACCGACGTCCGCTCGGGCCTGGACATGGCGTACTTCACCGACGACCGGGTGGTCGTGACGCCGCCGATCGGCGGGTGGGTGCTCGTCGCCGGCAAGTGGCTGTTCGGGCTGCCGTCGGCCGCGGGGCCCTCCGTCACGCTCGGCACCGAGGTGCAGTACTTCGCGACGCACCGCGGACTGCTGACACACCGCTGGGAACGGGCGGTCGAGGGGGACCTGTTCGACGTGTTCCGCAGCGGCGACGAGGAGGACGACGATCTCGTCGACGAGCGGGACGTCTTCCGGACGGCGGCGCAGTGGAGCGTCGACCCGCGGCGGTTGCCGGTCGGGACGTTACATATCGCTGCGGTACCTGGTAACGCGTAATCTTCCATGCGTCGATGTACTTCCAGGAGGATGGGGGTTCCCGATCCTCTTGGAGGCATTCGTGACCCGTCTGCTGTCCCGGCTCAGCCTCGCCGTCGTGCTGATCGCCGGCCTGATCGCCGGCCCGGCCGTGGTGGCCCCCGCAACCGTCGACGCCGCACACGCGTCGGTCTACTCCTCGTGCGACATCTCCGGCTGCGCCGACGCCCGCGCCGCCCGTTCCGGCTGGAGCAGCCTGGGCTTCCCGACCTCGCGGGACTGGTACGTGTGGCCGGCCGGCGAGTACAACTTCGCGGGCGGCCGGTTCTACAACCGGGAGGGGCAACTCCCGTCCGGCGCGACCTACTACGAGTACGACGTCATCCCGCGCGAAGAGGGCGCCCCCCGTGACGCCGAGCGCATCGTCGTGAACCGCGACACCGGAGTGACGTGGTACTCCCCGAACCACTACACCGACTTCTACCGGCTCTGACGAGCCGCAATGGGGTGGCCCGGCCGGCCACCCCATTGCCCTCAGCTCCGCTTGCCCTTGCTGCGCCAGGAGAACGGCCCGGGCAGGTCGTAGCGGTGGGCACGGGTGCGCGAGTTCCACGACCAGCGGCCGATCTTCAGCCCCCAGGAGGAGAACCCCTTCGGGGTGAAGTTGAGCACCAGCGGGCCGATGCGCATCGCTTTTCGGAACAGGATCGGCAAGGCGTTCCCTCCTCGGGTGGTGTCCACGCACCAGGATGACGCATGCCCGCCACTCGATGACCCGAGGGGCCGCGGCTTCCGGCGGGATCGAGCCCGAACGCGAGCCTGGGGGCCGACACCTCCGAGCCCCGCGCCCGACGGTGAAGGTCACCGCGTGGCTGTGGCCGTGCGGCGGCGGCAGGCCGTCGAGCGGACCAGAAACCGCATGGGTTCACGTCCTCGGAACATGGCGGCGGTACGTGCTCACCGTCGGATCCCCGGTCAGCCAGAACCGCCACGGCACGTCGTGGGCACCCGTCACTCCGACCCGCGGCCCCGCCGACACCTTGCCCACCGGCTCGGCGGAAGGCGTCAGGACCGCCGGCCCGGCCGGGTCGAGCAGATACGCGCCGTAGAGCGACTTGTCGATCGCGAGCGCGCTGCACAGCCGGGCCGGTCCGCGTGCCAGTTCCTCGTCGCCGCGGGCGGCCGGCCGCCGGGACCGGGCGACGTCCAGGCCGTCGACCACCGCCCCGGCACGCAGCAGCGCCGCGGACGCCACCCCGTCGACGCCGGTGACGACGTTGAGGCAGTAGTGCATGCCGTAGGTGAAGTAGACGTACGCGTAGCCGGCCGGCCCGAACATCACGGCGTTGCGTGGGGTGCGGCCCCGGTGGGCGTGGGAGGCCGGGTCCTCGCCGGTGCCCGAGTACGCCTCCACCTCGGTGAGCCGCACGGTGACGCCGTTGGCGGTCAGGTGGCAGCCCAGCAGTGCGCGGGCCGCCTCCTCGACGGGCCCCTCCAGCAGCGGCAGCAACGCGTTCACTCGCTGATCCGCGCCAGGCGCGGCACGGTCGAGCCGATCGTTCTGTCGCGCAGGAGGCCGCCCGCACCACGCCGGTTGCGGGTGCGGCCACCGGTGGTGGTCGCACCTGACGAGTCCGCTGTCATCGCTTCATCATGCCGGGACCGCGGCGAGGACCGCCGTCCTACCCACCGGGGCGGGGACCGCGGGCCGTGAAGTCGATCCGGAGCGTGTCCGTCGTCACCTCGTCCAGCAGCTCCGGCACCGGCGAGACCCCGATGCCCGGACCGCCCGGCACCGCGACGTGCCCGTCCTCCAGCACGAAGGGCGCGGTGATGTCGCGGGCGTAGTACCGGTCGGAGGCGGACGTGTCACCGGGCAGCGTGAAGCCGGGCAGCGCGGCCAGGATGACGTTGGCGGCCCGGCCGAGGCCGGTCTCGAGCATCCCGCCCGCCCAGACCGGCACCCCGTTGGCGACGCACACGTCGTGGATGCGCCGCGCCTCCAGATAGCCGCCGACCCGGCCGGGCTTGATGTTGACGATCTCGCAGGCGCCGAGCGCGATCGCGTCCGCCGCGGCACGGGCGCTGACGATCGACTCGTCGAGGCAGATCGGCGTGCGGATCAGCCGGGCCAGCGCCGCATGGCCGCGCAGGTCGTCCTCCGGCAGCGGCTGCTCGATGAGCAGCAGGTCGAACGGGTCGAGCCGGGCCAGGTGCCGGGCGTCGGCGAGGCTGTACGCGGTGTTGGCGTCGACCTGCAGCAGCACGCCGTCGCCGAACCGCTCCCGGACGGCACGCACCGGCTCGACGTCCCAGCCGGGCTCGATCTTGAGTTTGATCCGCAGGTAGCCGGCGTCGAGGTAACCGGCGACGGCGTCGAGCAGGGCCGGGATCGAGTCCATGATGCCGACCGACACCCCGGCCGGCACCCGGTCCTTGACCGCGCCGAGGTACGAGCCGAGCGGCGTGCCGGCGGCGCGCAACTGCGCGTCGAGCACCGCCGTCTGGACCGCGGCCTTCGCCATCGGGTGCCCCTTGAACCGCGCGAACAGCGGCTCGAGCGTGTGGGCCTCGACGTCGGCGTCGGCCAGCACGGGCGCGAGATGCCGCTGAATGGTGGTCGCGGCGTCGTCGACGTATTCGGCGGAGTACAGCGGCGCGGACATGGCCACACACTCGCCCCAGCCCTCGACGTCGCCGGCGACGGCCCGCACGAGCAGCACGTCGCGCCGCAGTTCGGTGCCGAACGACGTGCGGAACGGCGCCACCAGCGGCATCGCGACGCGCCGCAGTTCCAACCCGGTCAGCTTCATCCGCCGCTCCGTTCCAGCACGTAACGCCCGTCGCGCGTGATGCCGTCGATCCGCCATCCGGCCGCGAGCCGCCCGGACAGCGCGGTGCGCACCGCGTGCCGCCACCGCAGCGCCGTCGCCGGATCCCGCTGCCGCACCGCCTCGGCGTCCTCCGGCACCGCGACGCAGACCCGGTCGGCGTCCACAGTGGACTCCACCGGGGCGCCGTCCGGGCCGGCCGCGACGAGCGGCACCGCACCCTCGGTGCTGACCTCGGCGGGCGAGCCGTGCGCGGCGGCGGCCACGCGGGGCGCGTCGAGCCGCCACACCACGTAGAGCCGGTCGCTGAGGTCGCCGCTGTTGATGCCGTCGGCCATCGCGCCGTAGAACTCCGGCAGGTAGCCGGTGACCGCGGCGCCGAGCTTCTGCAGGTTGAAGTACGCGTTACGCAGGATCAGGGGGTCGTACGTCCAATGCACCTCCGGCACGCCCCGCGCCAGCGTCCACGCGCGCTGGTGCTGCTTGAGGGCGAACCCGACACCCTTGCCCAGCCGTCCCGGCGACACGCCCGCGACGTACGAGTGCAGATGCGGATGGCCGTGCGGGAGCCCGAAAAACCCGGCGGCCACGCCGATCAGGTGCCCGTCGCGGTAAGCACCGGCGACGTAGTTGCCGGAGTGCGCGTAGGTGCGCAGCAGCGACGCCGCGGCGACCTCCGCCGGGTGGCCGGCGCGCCAGACCCGCTGCAGCAGGACGGACGCGTCCTCCAGGTCCGCGGGCCGGGAGAGCTCGGCCACGCAGACGTCGACCCGGCCGGCCGCCTCGTCCGCGCAGGCCCACGCGTCCTGGACCAGGTCCATCAGGCGTCCCGGCCGATGGCGCCGGCCAGGGCGCACACCAGCGCGGCCCGGTCGGGCAGGCTGGTCAGGTCGATCCACTCCCCCTCGGCGTGCGCCTTGCCGCCGACCGCGCCGAGCCCGTCGAGGGTCCGCACACCGACACCGGCGGTGAGGTTGCCGTCGGAGCCGCCCCCGACGGCCTCCGCGGTGAAGGGCGGCAGCCCGAGCTCGGCGCCGAGCCGCTGCGCGAGCGCGAACAACTCGGTCGCCGCCGCCTCCGGCATCGCGGGGCGGGACGGGCCGGGCTCGACGCGGACCTGCGCGCCGGGCAGCACCGGCCGCAGGTCGCGCAGCGCGGCGTCGACCCGGGCCAGTTCGGCGGGGTCGAACGAGCGCGCGTCGATGCTCAGCCGGGCCTCGGCCGGCACGGTGTTGCTCGTGGTGCCGACGACCGCGTCGGTGGGCGTGACGGTCGTCGTCCGCTCCGCGTCGCCGAGCTCCGTGATCCGCAGGATCTGGTGGGCGAGCTCCACGCCGGCGTTGATGCCGAGGTGGGGCGCAACGCCGGCGTGCGCGGCGCGGCCGACGACCCGCACCGAGTAGTGGGCGATGCCCTTGCGGGCCACCTTGAGCCGCCCCTCGGCGCTGCCCTCCAGGACCAGCGCACCGGCGGCGCCGCGTGCGGTGTCCTCGATGAGTTTCGTCGAGGTCGGCGAGCCGATCTCCTCGTCGGAGTTGGCCACCACGGCCACGCCGTCGAGGTCGTCGAGCTGGGCGAGGGCGTGGAACAGCATGACGAGGCCGGCCTTCATGTCGACCACGCCCGGGCCGGTCGCCCGGTCGCCGTCGACGGCGAACGGCCAGCGCGTCAGGGTGCCCAGCGGCCAGACTGTGTCGAAGTGGCCGATCAGCACGACCCGGGGCGGCGCCGAGCCGAACCGCCATCGAAGATGTGGCCGGTCGGCGACGACGATCCGCTCCGGTGCCTGCCCGGTGCAGCGGCGCCCCAGCTCGGCGACGACGTCGGCGCATCTGGCGATGGCGTCGACGTCGGCCGAGGGCGACTCGGTGCCGACCAGTTCCGCCAGGTCCTCGAGCATCACCGGCGCGGCGGCCCGCAGTTTCTCCATCGCGCTCATACGCCAACCGTAGCTTTCGCGGCACCGGCGCGGTGCACCGCCACCAGCCGCCGGTCCGGCGTGAGCCCGGCCGTCAGCGGCCGGCGTAGTGCAGGATCACGTTGTGCACGTGCTGCGTCTTCTCGACGCCGCGCAGCTCGATCTCGTAGGTGTGGGTGCCGACGTGGACGGCGATCGAGCCGCTGCTGAAGAAGCTGCCCGCCCACGACTTGTTGCTGACCACCGAGACGGCGGTGACCTTCCCGTACGGGATCGAGGTGATCGCGACCCGTTTGCCCACGAACGATCGGTCCTGGAGGATGACCCGCCGGTCGGTGAGCCCGATGAACCCGGTGCCCACGCCGACGGCGTCGTAGACGGCGATGACGTTCTCGCCCGGCAACAGGCCGGAGGCGATCTGCTCGTACTGTTCCCGCCGGTCGTACTTCACCTGCTGCGCCATGGGTCCAACGTAGAGGGCCGACGCAAGATCGCCGGATCCGTCAGCCACCGACCGCCGCCGATCGACCAAGGCCGCGGCGTGAGCTGCGCGGTCGTCCGGCCCGGACGGGTTTATGATCATGGGAAAGATGTGGCTGCCCCGATAGCCAGATCTTTCCCATGATCTGGAGTCACCCGGCCCGGAACGCGCCGTCCCGGGTCCAGCGGCGATCATGAGCGACGGACACCATCCCGTAGCGCAGCACCGGGGTTGACAGACGACCGCCCGGCTCAACGTCGCCGCCTTGTGCCCGGGCAACCCGGGGTTTCCCACGATCAAGGAACCGGCGTCGGGCCGAGCGCGGAGCACGGTCCACCGCGCGACGCGGCCACAGCCACCGTGGTCCGGCATCGCGAGGGCGTGGCTGGGGTGTGCGGCCGGCGCCGCTTGACGAGATCGTTCGCAGATCGTGGGAACCGTCGGGGTGCCCGGTCAGCCACCGGCGAGCACCTTCGACGCGTCGCTCAGGCCGGGGTGGACAGGGTGTCGAGGACCTGCTGGCCGAACTTGGCCAGTTTGTTTTCGCCGACGCCGTTGACCGTGGACAACTGGGACAGCGTCGCCGGGTTTTCCGACGCGATCTGGCGCAGGGTGGCGTCGTGGAAGATGACGTAGGCGGGGACGCTCAGCTCCTTGGCCGTCGCGGCCCGCCAGGCCCGCAGGCGCTCGAACAGCTCGGTGGCCTCGGGGGAGAGCTCGGCCGATGCGGCCGCGGCACTGCGTTGCTTGGCGACCTTGGCCGCCTTGGCCGTGGCGGCCGGACGCTCCGGCTCGCGGCGCAGCATGACCTGGTGGCGCCGGCCCAGGACCTCGCCGCTGGCCTCCGTCAGCACGAGCGTGCCGTAGTCGCCCTCGACGGCGAGCAGGCCCTGCGCGAGCAGTTGCCGGATCACCGCCCGCCAGTCGGCCTCGCGCAGGTCGGCGCCGACACCGAAGACGGTCAGCTCGTCGTGGTGCCACTGCACGACCTTGTCGGTCTTCTTGCCCAGCAGGATGTCGATGCACTGGCCGGCGCCGAACTTCTGGTTGCGCTCCTTGTGCAGCCGGTACACCGTCGACAGCAGCTTCTGCGCCGCGACCGTGCCGTCCCATGACTCGGGCGGGTTGAGGCAGGTGTCGCAGTTGCCGCACGGGCCGCTCCGCTCGCCGAAATACGCGAGGAGCCGCACCCGCCGGCACTCGACCGTCTCGCAGAGGGCGAGCATCGCGTCGAGGTGCTGGGCGAGCCCGCGCCGGTGGGCCGCGTCGCCCTCGGAGCCGTCGATGAGCTTGCGCTGCTGGACCACGTCCTGCAGCCCATAGGCCAGCCAGGCCGTCGACGGCAGCCCGTCGCGCCCGGCCCGGCCGGTCTCCTGGTAATAGCCCTCGACCGACTTCGGCAGGTCGAGGTGCGCGACGAACCGCACGTCGGGCTTGTCGATGCCCATGCCGAACGCGATCGTGGCGACCATGACGAGCCCGTCCTCGCGCAGGAACCGGGACTGGTTGTCGGCGCGGGTCCGCGCGTCGAGCCCGGCGTGGTACGGCAACGCAGCGACCCCGTTGTCCTTGAGGAAATCCGCGATCTTCTCCACCGAGGCGCGGGACAGGCAGTAGACGATGCCGGCGTCGTCGCGGTGCTCGGTGCGCAGCAGATCGAGCAACTGCCGGCGCGGGTCCTGCTTCGGCGCGATCCGATACTGGATGTTGGGCCGGTCGAAGCTCGACACGAAGTGGCGGGCGTCGGTGAGCCCGAGCCGCGTGGCGATCTCCTTGTGCGTCGCCGTCGTGGCTGTCGCGGTGAGCGCGATCCGCGGCACGCCGGGCCAGCGCTCGTGCAGCATCGACAGGTTGAGGTAGTCGGGCCGGAAGTCGTGGCCCCACTGCGACACACAGTGCGCCTCGTCGATCGCGAACAGCCCGATCCGGCCGCGCTCCAGCAGCCGCAGCGTCGACTGCGACGCCAGGGCCTCCGGCGCCAGATAGAGCAGGTCCAGGTCGCCACCGACGAACTGCGCCTCGACCGTGCGACGGCTGTCGTAGTCCAGCGTCGAGTTGACGAAACCGGCCCGCACCCCGAGGGCGGTCAGCGCGTCGACCTGGTCCTGCATCAGGGCGATCAGCGGGGAGACGACGACCGCGGTGCCGTCGCGGACGAGCGCGGGGATCTGATAGCACAGCGACTTGCCGCCGCCGGTCGGCATGAGCACAAGGGCGTCGCCGCCGCCGATGACGTGCTCGATGATCTCCTGTTGTGGGCCCCGGAAGGCGTCATAGCCGAACACGCGCCGCAGAACCTCAAGAGCCTCATCGCTTCCCACGCGGCGATTCTACGAACCCGGACCGACAAGAACCGCCCCGGCCGATCCGCGCCACTACGGACCGGCCGGGATCCGTTGCACAGCGTCACGCCGGGTTGGAGAACACGATCGGGCGGACCTCGATCGCGTTCCACTTCGCGTCCGGAATCATCGCGGCGAGCTGTGTGGCGCGCTCCTTGGACTCGCACTCCACCAGGTAGAACCCGGCGAGGAACTCCTTGGCCTCGACGTACGGGCCGTCGGTCACGGTCTCGGCGCCGGCCCGGATCCGCACGACCGCGCTCTCCTTCGGGTCGCCGAGAGCATGCGTCGCGAGCATCTCGCCGGATTCGGTGATGGTCTTGATGAACCGTTCGTGCCCTTCCATGACCTCGTCGATGTCGGCCTGGGTGAGGGTGCTCCAGACGTCGGGGTTCATGTGGATCAACAGCAGGTACTTCACGGTGCGCTCCTCATGCTCGTTTCGGTCAGTTCACCATCAGGTCGGAGCCGCCGCCCGCGGATCTACACGTATTTTCGAGGGCGTGGACTTCCGCGAACTGTTCGAACGACACCGCCGTGAGCTGCACGTGCACTGCTACCGGATGCTCGCCTCGTTCGAGGAGGCCGACGACGCGGTGCAGGAGACGTTCCTGCGGGCGTGGCGGCACCGGGACGGCTTCGAGCCGGGCGTTCAAGCTCGACGTCCTGCGGCTGACGGGCGGCAAGGTCGCCGAGTTCACCACGTTCGACGCGACACTCTTCGGTCGGTTCGGGCTTCCGGCGGTACTGCCCGGGTCATGACTTCGTCACCGGTGGCAGCGGCAGCGACCTCGTGAGGCCGGTGAGGGCCGCGGCGGCCTTCGCGAACGGCGTGCGGTCGGGATGGACGGTCAGCACCGCCACGACATACCGGTCGCTCTCGCCGACCGTGCCGGTCGTGTGCAGGACCTCGCCGTCCATGTCCGGGTCGTTCGGCGCGGCGGCCGGCACGAACACCGCCCCGTCGCCGCCGTCGAGCGCGGCATCGGCGACGCACGGGGTCGCCGGGACGTCGCCGAAGCCGGACCAGCCCTGCTTCGCCGACCACGGCCGGCGGAAGGCGCTGGGGATGCCGAACGACTGATCGTACCGGTCGGTGCCGCACTTCGTGGAGGCGTGCAGGTTGCCCATGATGTAGTCGCGGACCGGGGCCGGCGCCTGCTCCAGGATGTAGCGGTACACGCGGACCAGGTCGCCGGCGCTGACCGCGGTGTAGCCCCAGTAGCCCGGCTGGCTCACCGGCGGCGGCGCGGTGTCCCGCAGGTCGAGGCGCCGCACCATCCGGATCACCACGTCGCGGGACCCGTGCGCCTTCCACAGCGCGGTCGCCGCCGCGTCGTCGCTGCTGCGCAGCATCACGTCGAGCTTCGGCCTGTCGGCGGCGGGCACCGTGTAGCCGGGGCCCTTGTCCCAGAAGTAGTCGAGCGCGATCAGCAGCTTGACCAGCGACGCCGACCGGAACCGCCAGCTCGCGTTCTGCTGCGCGACGAACGTGGCGGTATGCCGGTCGTAGATCACGATGCCGGCGGTCACCCCGGCCGGCACCGTGATCGGCGCCGCGGAGGTCGCCGGTGCCGAGGAGCCGCCCGCGGGTGCGGGTGACAGGGACGGCGCCGCCGGGGAGGAGGCGGCCGGCGACGCGGCGGCCTGCGGTGTGGACGCCGCCGGGTCCCTGCCACAGCCGGCCAGGACGGCCAGGACGGCCAGGACGGCCAGCGACACGGCGGCGGCACCTGCTTGGCGCGCTGAGGGCATGGCCCCATCCTGACCTGCGCGTCACCGGCGGTCCAGCGCGGCCACCGCTCAGGCGCGCGGCGGTGCCCGTCGCGGAGGCCGGTCACCTGCACCACGTGCGTTGTGCCAGCACAGGTGTGCGAACGAGCCGCGCCGCGTCCGCGGGCGCCTCACCGGCGGCGCCCGCCGGTGTGCCGGCCGACGTAACGGCGGACGCCGCCCCGGCCTGACCTGCGATGCGACACGATGGGCTGGTGGGGGAGCGGGGACGTCGGGGGTGGCTCGTCCTCGCCGTCGCACTCCCGGTGGGGCTGCCCCTGCTCGCCCAGTGGCAGGCCGCCGCGGCGTTCTCCGGGCTGGTCGTGGTCCTCGTCGGGCCGGTCCTCGCGGTCCAGTGGTGGAGCCGCCGGCGGCAGCGGGCCGCCCACGCCAGGGGTGTGCGGCGCTGGATCGGGCACCTCCCGCTGGAGCGCGCCGTCGGCCTGTGGGACCTCGGCGTCGGCGCCGCGTTCCTCTTCGGCGGCGGGGTCCCCGTCCGGCTCACGGCGCGGCCCACCGGCCTCACCCTGGCGATCCGCGGCCCGTTCGGCGGCCCGCGGCATGCGCCCGTGACCGTCCAGTGGTCCGACATCGCCGGGGTGCGGGCCGGTCCGGCCGGCCGCGCCACCGAGTGGGGCCGCGTGGCACTGCTGCCGTTGACGACCGTCACCGTCCACCTGGTCCACGGTGCGGCCTTCGTGATGACAACCCACGACGCGGCCGGACTCGTCGAATTGGTAGAGGCCCGATCCGGGTGATGGACCGGGCACGATGCGTGGCTGAGTTGCGTCGGTTTTCTACGGTTCCGTACGGTGGTCTTCCATGGCGGAGTTGATCGAGGTCGGTGTCTGGTACGAGGCCCGACCGATCACGGTTGACCAGGGTGTCGACCGGTTCGAGGCGCTGCGGCGCGGTGATTCGGCGTGGGCCGTGATCGACCCGGGCATCGGGCGGTTTCACCGTGAGGTGCTGGCGGGTGTCGATCCGAAGCTGCTGGCCGGCCCGGTCGTCGGCACGGAGAGTTTCGTGCTGCTGAGCCTGCACGGCAGCGCGCCCGCGGAGACGCTGACCTTCGTGCGCAAGCTCGCCGACGAGTGCGAGCTGCTGTGCTTCCAGCGGCCCGGCCGCCACCAGCCGGCCGCGCTGTGGCAGCCGCGCCGGTTGTTGCGTGTGCCGGTGCCGCGCATGACCACCGAGGACGGGTCGCTGGCGCACCACCCGACCGGCGACGACATCCGTGACTTCATCGGCCGGCTCGACGAGGACAACACCTCGGCCGTCCTCTGGCGCGAGGACGGGGCGTCGATCCGGGTGTCGTACGTGCCGTCGCAGCGCCGCTGGCAGGTCGAGACCACGGTCGGCGAGCAGCGGTGGGCGTCGCTGCGGGAGGACCTGTCCGGCGTCGCGCAGCAGTTCGAGGAGTTCGCCAACGGCTGATCCGCCGTCCCTGGCTGGCCCGCCACATGCTGGGCCGCTCGTCCGGCGACGCCCGACCCTCCTGGCCGTGGAGTTTTCCGGCGGCCCTGGCGACCACAAGACTCCACGATCAACCGTGTTGTCCACAGAGCCGCCGGAGGGGCAGCCCGACCACGGTTGACCGGGCCATCATCGGCGCGTGACGTGGAACGACGCCGAACGGATCCCGCCGCCCGATGACGCGAGCCCGCTGGACCACCTGCTCTTCCGGCAGCACGACGTGGTGTCGTACCGGCAGGCGGTCCGTCACCTCAGCCGTGCCACACTCCGCCACCGCGTCGACTCCGGGCGGTGGCAGCGGCCGCTCCGGTCGGTGTACGTGGCCCGGCCAGGAGATCTGAGCCTGCCGCAGCAACGCTGGGTCGCGGTGCTCGCGACCGGTGGCGTGCTGGCCGGATTCAGCGCGCTGGAGGCACTCGGCCTACAGGGATACCGCAAGCCCTTCACCCAGATCCTGATCACCGCCGAACGGCGGATCCGAGCGCCGTCGAACGTCCAGGTCCGCCGCACCCGGCGGCTCCACGACGTGGATGTGCTGGCCAACCGGGCGCCGCCGGCCACCGCGGCGGCCCGCTCGATCATCGACGCGGCGCAGTGGGCACACAGCGACGACGAGGCGGTCGCCGTTGTCGCCGCCGGTTTCCAGCAGCGGCTTGTCGGCGGCGACGACGTCCGGCAGGCGCTGCGCCGGGCAGCGCCGATGCGGCGCGGGACGCTCATCGCCGAGGTCGCGGCTGCGGCCGCCGGTGGGTCGGCATCGATCTCCGAGGTGGAGTTTCTCCGGCTGTGCCGCCGCAACGGCCTGCCCGAGCCGAGTCGGCAGGTCGTCCGGCTGGACGCGCGGGGTCGAAAACGCTATCGGGACGCGCTGTTCGAGGAGTACCAGGTGCACGTCGAGATCGACGGCAGTCAGCACATGGAGTCTCGTGCGTGGAACGCCGACATGCTGCAACACAACGAGATCGCGATCGCCGGCGGCCGGCTGCTGCGGTTCGCGGCGTGGCAGGTGCGCCACCGCCCCGGCGATGTGATCGCCCAGTTGCGAGCGGCGCTCGTCGCGGGCGGGTGGCGGCCGTAGTGTGGCGTGTTGTGGTCGCCTGGGCAGCCACGACACTCCACGCCTCAGGGGGTGAGGACGATCTTGCCTCGGGCGTGGCTGGACTCGCTCAGGTCGTGGGCCCGCGCCGCCTCGGACAATGTGAACACGCGCTCGACCGGCATCCGGAAGCGGCCCTGCTCGGAGAGGGCGGCGGCCTCGCGCAGCGTGTCCCACGACCGGCCCTCGGAGCCGTCCGTCACACGGGCGCCGAGCCTCGGGGCGTCGAAGTCCGCGATGCTCACCACGTCGGACGGCGCGCCCGTCAGCTCGATCAGGTCGGCTACCGCGCCGTGGCCCGCCGTGTCCAGCGCCAGGTCGACACCCTGCGGGGCGACGGCGCGGACGCGGTCCGGCAGGCCCTGGCCGTACGTCACCGGAATCGCGCCGAACGTGCGCAGCAGCTCGTGGTTGCGCTCGCTCGCCGTGCCGACGACCGTCGCGCCCCGGGCGACGGCCAACTGGGTCGCGGCGATGCCGACGCCGCCGGCGGCGCCGTTGACGACCAGCGTGTGGCCCTTCTCGACGCCGAGTAGGCCCAGCGCGCGGCCCGCGGTCTCGACCACGTTGGGCAGCCCGGCGGCCTCCTCGAACGACATGCCGGCCGGCTTGGCCCGCCACACCCTCAGCACCGCGAACTCGGCCGCGCCGCCGCCGACCGCGACGCCGAACACCTCGTCGCCTCCTCGGACGCCGGTCACGGCCTCGCCGACCTCGTCGACCACCCCCGCCACGTCGGAGTGCGGAATCACCGGCAGGCGGCTCGGCGTCGTGTCGCCGAAGGCGCCGCTGCGGACCTTCCAGTCGTAGGGGTTGACGCCGACCGCGCGCACCGCGACGCGCACCTGGCCCGGGCCGGCGTGCGGCTCGGGCAGCTCGGTGACGTGCAGGACGCCGGACGGGCCGTATTCGGAGTACCGCAACGCTCGCATGACGATCCTCGCTAGGTGTTGAGCGGCCGGCGGGCGACCAGCAGCACGTGCGTCACCGGCCAGTCCATCGGGGCGCCGTCCGCCGTGGACAGGGTGGCGACCGGCGCGATGCGGTTGTCGACGATCCAGTCGTTGCGCCACACGTGCGAGGCCCCGTCGACCTCGAACCCGACGTCGGTCAGCAGCGCCTTCCAGTCCGCGAACTCCAGGCCGCAGAACTGCTCGTGCGCCTCGGACAGCCAGTTGTCGGGATAGTCCTTGTGGGTGAGAAACTCCATGGCGTCGCCGAGCGCGAGCTCGACCGAGTCACCGCGCTCCGCGAACGGCAGCGGGAAGTGGAAGTCGGCGGCGAACCGGTCCAGCCGTGCCCGCGGCGACAGCCCCTCGACGTGCGCGGCGATCTCGTCCCGGGTGAGCCCGTCCAGGGACACCGGCTCCTTCGGAGCACCCTGCAGCAGGAGTCGTACGGGCAGATCACGGCCGTCCGGTCCGCACACGTCGGAGTTGATCCACACGCCGCCGGGGACGGTGTGCTCGTAGATGGCTGCCGCGAACGTCCTGAGGGAGGCCATGCGCTGCCCGTACGACCAGATCTCGTGCGTCAGCGCGAACGTCAGTGTCGTGTCGATCGACCGGGCCGGGAAGACGGCACCGCCGAGGACGTTGCGGCAGTAGAAGTACACGTTGGGATTGGTGAACCAGCCCTGCGCCTTGCGGTGCACACACTCCTCGTAGAGGTGCCGGGCCACCTCGACGCCGATGAGGTCGCTCTCCCGCAACGCCGGCTCGCGGTCGGCCAGGCCGAGCACCGCGCCCGCGCCGCACCCGACGTCGACGATCCGGCCCGGGCGCACGTGCCGGCGGACCAGGTCCCACTTCCGCTCGGCGCTCGCCTCGAACGCCTCCGCATAGGTGCGGTAGTCGCGGGTGGTGGTGAGGCCGCCCTCCTCGCCCACGACCGGGTCGTTGACGACGAGGCGAACCTGCTCGTCCAGCCGGTACCGGTCGAAGACGTCCAGCGTCGCCGGGTGTGCGAGCTCGCGCCACGCCGGGTCGCCCGCCGCCAGCATCAGCAGCACGTCCCACGGCCGGGCCGGGGCCGGGTCACGGCCGGTCTCCACGCCCGCGATCTCGAAGCCGAGGGCCTCGTACATCGCCGCGACCTCCGGCGTCGAACAGGCGACCACCGTGTCCGCCGGCGTCAGCCGCAGCCCCAGCCCCGACTCGACGCTCTTGAGCGTGACCCCGGCGAACCGGTCGGTGTGCGCGGTGTCGAACACCGGCACGACCAGCGACCGCAGCCCTTCGGACACGCTGAACCGCTCGATCGCCGCCTCGCGCCGGTCGTACGGCACCGGGTTGCGCTTGGTGTTCTGATGGTTCGCGCTCGTCACCGCCCAGACGACCGTGCCGCCGAGGCCCCGCAGGTATTCAGCCTGGAACCGGGTCAGCAGATGGTGGCGCCCGGGGAACAGGACGAAGCGCTCCACGGTCAGCTCTCGGCGGGACGCGGTCCGGTCTGCTGCACGACCTCGAACTCCAGCAGGCTCGATCCGGTCGCCACCGGCTGGCCCCGCTGACCCGAGTGCGCCTCCTTGGCGGGACCGGTGGCCCACGCCTGGAAATGCTCCTCGGATTCCCACTTGGTGTAGACGAAGTACCGGGTCTCCCCGGCCGTCGGGCGCAGCAGCTCGAAGCCCAGGAAGCCGGGCGCCTCCTCCACCGCGCCGTGCCGGGCGCCGAAACGCCGCTCCAACTCGGGTCCCGCGCCCTCGGGGACCTCGATCGCGTTGATCTTCACAACCGCCATGCCTCAACCCTAACGGGGCCGGTACGACAACACCCCGGGACCGGCGCCAGGCCCCGGGATGCCCGTCGTCGCCCGTCAGCGGTCGACGTTTACGATCTCGCGTCCGGTGTTCACGTTGATGTATCCGATCGGGCCGTTCACCTCGAGCCGGCCCACCGCGTAGGCGACGCCGGCCTGGAACGGCGCGCCCGAGGCGGTCACCGGAACCTTCACCTTCTCGGTGAGGCCCGAGCAGGGCTGGTTGGCGATGGAGCCGTTGCCGTGCGTGGTGCTGGTCGGGCTGACCGTCTGGACCACCTCGACGTACACCGAATACCAGTTGTTGGCCGGGCAGGTGACGTTGACCGTGGCGACGGTCGCCGCGCCGTTCGCCTTGAGCCGCGCCGTCTTGGCAATCTTGATCGTCGGAGTGCCGCCGGACTCCGATTGGAGGTTGACGGCCGCGCCCGCCGGAACGGCGAAGGCGAGCACCGCGCCGAGGGCCAGCGCACCTGCGCCGAGGTGCGATTTGTTGAGTTTCACTGACGTTCCTCCCCATTGGGTGATGGTGTGCGACCTTCGCTGTGGTGCGGGCCGGCCATGCCCACGAGCACGCCGAAGACCAGCGGGACGACCGACAGTTGCCACAGGAAGTCAAAGGCGCTGTGCACGGCCAGGGCGGCGACGGTCGCCACGACCCCGGCCCACAGCGGTTGGGGCGCCCCGGCCGCCCGGCCGCGCCGCAGCGCGACCACGACGGCGGCGCCGAGGGCGGCCAGCGGGATGAGACCGATCGCGCCCAGGTCGACCAGCCATTGCAGGTACTCGTTGTGCACCCACCGGCTGACCACGAGCTGGCCCTCGAAGTCGAACCAGAAGTACCGGGCCCGACCGGGACCGCTGCCGAGCAACGGGTGTGCGGCGATCTGGTCGAGCGCCGAGCGCAATGCCCCCGTGCGGCCCTGCGAGGCGACGGTGAACCGGCGGTGCAGCAGCGTGTCGAGCTGCGCGGACCGGGGGCGTGTCGCGAGCGGCGCGAGGGCCCCGGCCGCCGCCGCGAGGAGCAGGCCCCACGCCACCGCGAGCTTCCCGCCCCGCAGTTTCGCCGGCAGTACCGCGATGAGGCCGCCGAGCAGCAGGCCGCCGCCCGCGAGCAGGGGCCGCGGCGCCGACGTGGCGGGGAACGACGGGACGAGCCCGGCCAGGGCCACGGCCGCGCCCAGCAGGGCCGGGGCGAGGTGGCGGAGCACAGCCCGTACTGCCGCGAAAAACGCGAACACGAGCACTCCTGCGGCGAAGGCCAGCGCCCCAGCGCGGCTCAGCGTCGCGGCCAGGCCCGTCAGGAGCAGGTAGAACGCGCAGGCCCGCCACACCGAGCCGGGCTCGGCCAGCAGGAGCGCGAACGCCAGCAGCGCGGCCACCGCGAGGATCGCCGCCGCGGCGTTCGGATAGGTCAGCGTGGACGACGCCCGCCACAGCGTCGCCTCGACCAGCACGCTCCAGCGCTCGATCCGCCACGCGACCCCGGCCCAGCCTGTCACCGCCACCAGGACACCGATCCCCACCAGGCCGGTGGCCAGATCCACAGGGCGGGCGCGCCGGGCGGCCACGACCCCCGCCAGCAGCGTCGCCAGGCTCAGGCAGATGCCGGCCGCGACGGCCGCCCCGCCCGCCGTCGCCGCGCGGAACACCGCCCACAGCGCCACCGCGGCAGCGCTGCCGATCAGCCAGCGGTCCTCCTTGAGGGCGGCCGGTGCACCCGACCGGACCGCCAGAACCGATGCGGTCAGCGCAAGGACGGCGACCAGGATGCGACCCGGCAGGTAGAAACCGCCCTGCGCGACAACGCCTGCCGTCGATGCGCACAGCAGTGTCAGCGTCGGCGGCGTCCAACCGGCGTCGGTCGTCATCCGCGCCGGAATCCGTTGCAGTGCAAGCGGATCCACCAGAACCACCCTCCCCGTCAGAGTGTCTGTCGC
>NZ_CP073721.1:0-422500 GCF_025264685.1 Dactylosporangium roseum | reverse complement strand
GATCCGCCACGGCGATGACCTGCGGTACGTCACCCGTCGGGGCGCCCTGACAGAAGCCGGCCGTGACACGCGCGAGTTCGTGGCGACCCCGACGCGGCGGGAATGCCGGTCAGTCTCCCGGGGTGGGCGGATCCTCTGCGTCGATCAGCCGGCGGCGCTCCTCGACGGTCTCCGCGACCGACTCCGGTGCCGCGCCGGCGGCGAGCGCCGCTTCTCGCAGCGCGGCGAGCTCCGCCGCGATGAGGCGGGCGAGCTGATCGCGCTGCTCGGGTGACAGTTCGTCGGCCATGTCACCCTGAGGCTAACAGCCACGCACCCGGGGCGCTGTGTTCATCGCCCCAGGTGGCACAGGGCCGACCAGTGCTCGCCGGTGACGCTCCACCCGGGCGGAAGGTGCGGCGGCACGGCCCGGTCCGGGTCGCGGGTCCACTGCCGGACGGCGTGCACCGCCGCGGCCGGGTCGAGTCCCTCGTCGACGAGCATCGTGTGCAGCATGAACACCATCGCCGACGCGTCCGGCACGGGCACCGGGCGCAGCCAGCCGACGACCCCGGTCATGCCGGCGTCCAGGAACGCCGCCGCGAGTGCCTCCGTGCCCGGTTGCCCGGCGCTGTCGGCGGGGAGGATCACCAGTCCACCCGAGCCGGCGTCACGGATCTCCTCCGGGGCGAGGCGGGACGGTCCGGCGAGCTGGACGGCGTCGGTGACGCCGCAGCCCAGGTGCAGCAGCGAGGCGCCGGGCAGCCGGGCGAGCACGTCGGCGGCGGTGCCGGGGCCGTCCGTCTGTTCCACCAGGTGGCCGAGGCCGATCGAGCGGGGGTGGAAGATCCGGCGCAGCACCATCGCCTCGACGGTGGCGGCGTCGCGGTCGCCCAGCGGGTTCGTGACGAAGACCACGGCGTCGGTGACGGCCGGTGGTCTGCGCCCGGCGAGCGTCACCAGTTGCCGCCCCGACGACACGAACGACACCACGAGCTCCGGAGCGGTCGCCTCAGTCCACAGGAGGCGGCCGGGCCCGTCGGCCGCCGCGACGAGCAGCCGCCGTGGGCCGTCGCCGACGGCGGCGAGCACGGTGGCGACGACCGCCGCCGGGTCCGGTGTGCCCAGGTCACGCAGGCCGTCGGCGGTGACCAGCAGAACCCCGGCGCGGCCGCGCGGGTCATCGATCGGGTGCTGGTGGACCAGGGCGTCGGCGCCGACAGCTCGTACTGCCGCCGCGACCTCGTCGACCGAGGCCACCGGCCCGTCCGTGGCCGCCGCCTCCAGCACCGCGAACGCTTCGGCGGCCCGCCCCCGCACGAGGAGCACGCCGGCGCCTCGGCGGGCGGCCGGATCGCGTCGTGCGGCGTCGACCGCCACGGTGAGCGCCTGCCGCCACGGGTAGCGCTCGGGGACCGCGGCGAGCCGCTCCGCCAGGGTCTCGGCGGCGGCGGCGCATCGTGACCTGGGCGCTGTCGCGGCCCGGCACACCGCGCGGAGTGCCGCCGCGACCGGGTCGCCGGGAAGGGCTCCAGCCTGGATGGCGAACCGGTCCGCGACGCCGGCGAGGTCGTGGCCGAGCGGGTCGGACGGGTCCAGGAACGCGCCGAAGGTGCCGATGACCGTGGCCGCCGCCGGATGCCCGGCGGGCAGGCACTCGGCGGCGGTGACGAGCTCCTCGATCCCGGCCGCCGGGGTGCCGTCGAGCTCGTCCTCCGCCCAGCCGCCGCGGTCCAGCCGGGCGCGCAACTGGAGCGCGACGGCCAGCACGAACCGGTCGAGGCCGGCGGCGGCCGGTGCCGGGCGGCTGCCGTGGACGACCGTCGTGGCCATCGCCACGAACTCGTCGACGAGGCCGGGTGCCGGTGCCGGGATGCCGGGCTCCAGCAGCGCGGCGACCGCCAGGTGCACGGCGCTGGAGTCCTCGGGCGGCTGCCCGTCGGGGACGATGCCACGGACCAGGTGCGTCACCACGTCGAGCAGGGCGAACCGCAGTGCGTCGACGTCCACGCCGGGCGGTTCCGGCATGCCCATCCGCATCACCCGCGTCCTCACTGTCCGCCGTGGACGACGCCGGCCCAGGCCACCACGCGGGCCGGGTCGGCTTCGGACAACTGACGGACGAGCGGGCGCGGCATCCCGGCCGGGGGTCGCCGGTCGGGGTCGAGCATCCAGAGCTGCGCGCGGCGCAGCGCGTCCCAGACCGGGCGCCGCTCGGCCATGAGGAAGTGGTGGAACAGGTACATCAACACGGAGGTGTCCCGGTCCGGGACCCTCCACTGGGTCGACAGCACCGAGCGGACCCCGGCGACGAGAAATGCGGTGCCCAGGCTGAACGCCTCGTCGTAGCCGCGCCCGGAGACGCCGGCCCGGCAGGCGGCGAGCACCACGAGGCCGATGGCCCGCTCCGGTGCCCGGGCCAGCACGATCACCAGGTCCTCCGCGCTGAGCCGGTCGCCGTCGGCGTCGGTTGCCAGCAGCAGGTACGAGGTGGTGTCGGCCTCGGCCGGCTGGATCATGCCGTGGCAGGCCAGGTGCAGCATCGTGCCGGCTGCCGGTCGGGTGGTCGTCAGCCACTCGCGGACCTCGGCGGCGGTGCCGCGTCCGGATCGGCTCGGCGAGCCGTCGGCGCGTCGGCCGACGTATCTGGCTCCGGGATAGAAGGCCTGGTGCACGGCGTAGGCCTCGACGCGGGCGGCGGACAGCTCCGGTGCACGGCCGTGGGTGTCGGGGTCGCCGACGACGAGTCCCACCGGCAGCACCGGCACCGGTGTCGCCGACGCCGACCGGCAGAGCATCCGCGCCGACGCGGCCTGCGAGAACGCCGCCAACTGGACCGCGTAGGTCCCGTCGCCGCGGCGGGCCGCCTGCCAGGGGACGCGGGCGAGGTTGCCCTGCGGTACGAGCACGATGCGCGGCGGGCGGTGCCCGGGCGTCGGTAGCTCGGGGAGGTACCGCTCGACGAGCGGTCCGATGGCCGCACGCCACGCCCAGTCGCAGAGGATGTCGAGGCTGGCCGTCATCGTGTCGGCGCCGACGTCCGGTGCGGCCGGGTCGCGGGTGGACAGGGTGGCGAGCAGCGGCTCGACGTCGACGTCGACGTCGAGGGCGAGGTTCGGCAGCGCCATGAAGCTCGGCGGGCCCGCGGCCGGGACCATGACCGCCCAGCCGGTCGCCGCGGTCGTGGCGGGCAGCAGGTAGACGAGCGCGTCGGCGTCGAGGCCGGCCAGCGCGGCACGGATCTCCGGCAGGTCCGGCGGGGCGAGCGGCCCGGCGGGGCGGCCGCCGTCGGCGCCCGGCCCGGCCGACAGTGCGGCCAGGACGTCGGCGCGCAGGTCGGTCGGGATGTCGCCGGGCTTGTCCGCGGATCCGTTCGCCGCCAGCCGCCAGCGGGTGGCGAGACCGCTCCGGCCGATCCGTTCCAGCCGGGCCGGGACGTCGAGGAATTCGGTCGCGGCGAAGAGTACGAGGGCACGGCCGGCGTCGAGCGCCTGGACGGCGGCGGCTGGATCGTTGCCCATCAGGCACGATCGGGCGATGTCGACCGCACTGCCGGCCGCGTCCCGCGCGGCGGCCGCGGCGGCTGCCGCGGCGCGCTGTAGCAGCGCGTCCCCGGCCAGCGCGGAGCGGGTGTCGAAGCTCGCGCCGCCGGCTCCGGTGCGCACGACCGCGAAGGTCGGGGCCACCGCCCGCAGCCGGGGCCACTCCGGCGCCGCTGGTGGGTGGCGATCGGCGAGGCCGAGCAGGTGGTCGAGGTGCCGCGCCCGGTGTGCGCCCGCGGACGGCTCCGAGCGCAGGGCCACCACGACCAGTGCGGCTGCGAGTGCGCCGGTCACGGGCCGATCGGCGGGGAGCCGGCGCAGGTCGGCCGCGGCGGCGTCGAAGTCGCCGCCGAGGCCTGTGGCCAGGGCGGCCACGGTGGCCGCGCAGCGCGCGGTGGTCTCGGCGACCGTGTGTTCGTCCATCGCGCTCCCTCCCGGGTGCCGGCTGGTTCAGTTGGTGGGGCGCGGGGCGACGATCTCCAGGGCCGCCGAGGTGATCCGGTCGATGACTACCGGATCGGCGAGCAGGGCGAGCACTCGCTCGCCGTCGCCGGGGGTGGCGCCGGGGGTGCGGTCCATGTCCTCGGCGCCGGTACCGCCGCTGAAGACCTGGACCACGACGGCGCGCACGGCGTCCCTCGGGTCCTCGCCCTTGGCGAGGCGACGCTCGATCGCCCGTACGGCGGCCGCGGCCAGGTCGTGCAGGTGGGCGTCGTCGGTCTCGTGCCGTTCGGTCAACGGGAGATGGTCGGTCTCGTCGCGATTGAGCTCCGGCTCGGAGCGCGGTGCCGACAGCACGGGGGCCTGCTTCCTGCCGAGCGGTCGCTCGACGAAGTTCGTGTACCAGGTACGGCTCTGCCGCATCGCGGTGACGACGGTCTCGACGTCGGCCGCGACCGTGGTCTCGTCGCCGGACGGGTCGCCGGTGACGGTCGCGCGCAGGTCGGCCCAGGCGTTGAGCGGCCAGAGGCCGGCGCTCGCCGCCACCGGCACGCCGACCCAGACGAGCAGCTCGACGGCGAGCCGGGTGAGCCAGGGATCGTCCCGCAGAGCGCGGGTCAACCACTGGGGCAGCCGGGGGCGCTGCAGTGCGCCGCGTTCGCCGCGGCGGCGCCGGTGGGCGTCCACCGTCGCGGCGTTGATCCGCCGCATGATCCAGCCCTCGAGGTTGAGGATGGGCACCTTCGCGTTGCGCATCAGGTCTTCCAGGACGGCCTCCACGTCGTCCTGGAACCGGTCGAGGCAGTCGGGGCGCAGCCCGGAGATGGAGGACGCACAGGTCGGATGTCCCCGCTTGATCTCGAAGCCGCGGGTGTGCCGCTCGAAGACGAGCTGCCACACGATGTCGTACGCACCGCCGGTGAGTCGTGCGTATTCGCTGCCGGTCACGTCGACCGCCCGGGCCGCGAGCACGCCGCGACGGGCCAGGTCCCGCACCAGATCCGCCGAACTGGGCACCCTGCAATTCCTTCCGCGTGATGTGACGCCCAGCCTGCCCCAGTGCACATGCGGCGGCAAAGAGCAGTACGCAAAAGATCCCACCTCGGTAAGCCAAGCGAATGCGTTCGGCTCCGGGGCATTGACCGGTCGGTGCGCGCGCCGGCTGATCGGGTATGGGCCGGCAGCCGTTGTCATTACCTGTAAATCGACACCACTGCGTCCGGAAACATACGCAGATCGACGAACGACGACTTCATTCCGGGAATGGGGTCGATAGGCTGGCGCGTTGCCGCGACGCCGGCCCGGTGCGCCGCGGCTAAAGAAGATCATCCGTGCCCCTACGTCGTTCGGCACATGTGCCGGGTCCGCTGGGTCGAGAGCCTGGCTGCGTACCTCTTTCGAGCGACGAGGGAGCAAGCCGATGACCGTTACGCGAGCGACGGCCGAGCCGGAGCCGGAACCGCCGTTCACGAACCTGGAGCAGTTGGTGGACCACGTGTTGACCAGCGCCGTCGAGCCGGCCACCCGGCGCCTGCTGCACATCGCGTCCAACGGTGACCCCGCGCTGCTGCGCGCGCTGGTCATGAGTGGTCTGGCCGACGGCACCCTCACCTGGCAGGCCCGCCGCTGGCGCTGGGCGCCGGACCTGTCCCGGGCGAGCCGGATCTCGAGGTTCATCGAGAGCCGGGCGGCCGGGATGCCGCCGCAGCAGGTGGCGGCGCTGCGCATGATCGCCGCCGCTTGGGCGGAGCCGTTCGCGGCCGTCACCCAGATCCTCGGCGACCGGCCCGTGCCGGACGCGCCGGGCACGGCAGTCGGGCTGACGCGGCGGGAGCGGGAGATCCTCACCATGCTCGGCAACGGGCTCAACGCCCGTACGATCGCCCAGCGACTGTGCCTGTCGCAGCGGACCGTCGCCAAGCATCAGGAGCGGGTCTACCGCAAGCTCGGCACGTCGGACCGGCTCACCACCGTGCTACGGGCGCAGCGGCTCGGCCTGCTCAAGCCGGCCGCGCCCACCCCCGGCGAGGAGTCCTGACCGCCCCGTGCGCACCGGCCCGGGCGCCCCCTCGGTCGCCCGGGCCGGTGCGGTGGCTCTCCGAGGTCGCTACGAGATCTCGCTGGGGCGCGAGTCGCGGTCCATGTCCAGGTCCACGACGACGGTCTCGGCGACCCGGCCGTTGAGGTACACCGTGACCGGGCGGTTCTCCTTGTCCAGCAGGGTCAGTTGCGCCGTGGTGGCGCTCTCCATCGCGGACTTGACGCTCTCCACGACCGAGGTGACCTGCCGGGCGTCGATGCCCCATTCGGACTGACCGATCAGGATGCGGTTGCGGCTCATCTGGGTTCCTTTCCGGGGAAGTTCCGGGAGAAGCCGTCAGTCGACGGCCTCGACGGTGAACGAGAACGAGAAGTCCTGTGCTCGGCGCAGCGACCCGTCGGCCGGGTGCCGCCCCACGCCGAACCCCTCGTGGGCCAGCAGGGACGTGCGGTACAGCCCGATGCTCTTGCCGACCGCACCGAGCAGCAGCTTGTAGGCGACGTTGACCACGACCGCCCCGGCGCCGACGGCGGCGACGGCGATCGCCGCCTGCGGCGCGGCCAGGAACAGTCCGGCCAACTGGGCCCCCGCGGCCTGAACCTCCTGATCGACGAGTTCCTGCCGCATGAGGTCGCTGAGCGCCAGGCTGTCCTTCGTGTCGCGGGAGACGAAGACGGCGATGTCCAGGAAGTCCGTGGCCGGGCCGAGGTAGACCAGCAGGTTGTCCAGCGGCAGCCGGTGGTCGTCGCGGACGTTGGAGAACCGGGCGGTCTGTGCCGTGTAGACCGGGGTGGTCGTCCGGGCGGCCTCCGGCGGTGCTCCGCCGGTGGTGACCACGGCGTCAACTCGGATGTCGGCGCCGAGCAGTGCCCGGTTGCGGTGCACGACGAGTTCGCCGAGGCGCACCGCGACCCGCCGGGGCGCGGCGCCGCGCGGCGTGAACAGCCGCACCGACCGCTCCGGCCGGTCGTCGATCTCGAACACCACCTCCTCGGATCTCGGCGCGGGCACCGGCGTCACGTCGAAGTCGAGGAACCGCACGGTGTAGCGCACCGGCGGCCCGCCGGCGGGGGCGAAGTCGCGGACGCCCCCGACCGATATCTGACGGACGAGCTGCTCCAGCGCCGACTCGTCCGCGGTGCCGCGACGAGCGTGGACGCCGTCCTGTTCGAGCACCCCGAGGTCCTGCGGAGCGTCGGCGACGAGGACGAGCAGGCTCTCCGGGCGGGCGTCGGCACGGTCCACCCCGGCAGGCCACTCCAGGGCCACGCCGTCGAGCGTGCCGAGCACCTCGTCGGAGCCGAAGACGTACTGCTGGCCCGGCCCGAGCCGGACCCCGGCGGGGCTGAACCTGGTCAGCAACGTGATGCGCCCGCCGATCCCGATGTCGACCAGCGACGCGTAGAGCGGGCGGCCGCCGTCGTTGCGAATCCGGACGAACACCCGCTCGCCCGTGTGCAGCACGTCACCGAAGGCGGGCAGCGGCTGTTCGGTGCCGTCGATCACGCGGCCCCACTCCACGGTGACCGGGTCCTCGAGCTTGCGGCGGGGGTCGTCGCGCAGTTCCCGCAGCAGCGCCGCGCGGGCGAGTCGGACCAGGTCGGCCCGGATGAGGGTGGCCTGGGACACGCCGGCGGGGCGCGGCGGATGCAGCGGGCCGACCCGGTCGCGGACCGTCATGCCGCCGTCGGCGTCGATCGTGACCGCCGCGATCGCCGCCTCGTCGGGCTCCGCCGGCCGCAGCAGGGCCGTCGGGCCGAGCCGGCTGAGCAGGTCGGCGGCGCGCGGGTCGTCCACAGGAAGCGAGATCGGCACCTTGGGCGCCATCGTGCGGATGCGGAACGCCCGCGCGCCGACCGGAATCTCCGTCCAGCCGTCGTGCAGGGTGGCCCGGGCGTGCGCCGCCATGGTGCTGAGGCGGTCCACGACGGCCGTGCCCACCGCCGACGCCTGGTCGACCGCCTCCGCGCCCGGCGGCATGATGGCGAACTCGTCGCTGACCTGCACCCCCAGCAGCGGCGCGACCTCCAGGGTCACCCGCTGTGGGTTGGCGCCGCCGACGACCCGCAGCGCACCGACGGCGTCCTCCACCATGACGTCGAAGAGCAGCCGCGACGACGGCCCTTCCGCCTCCGGCCGCTGCTCCGGCGCGAGGGCGAGCACCGACCGGCGCACCCGGTCCATCAGCGCCGCCCAGGTCACCGGCAGATCCCCCGCCTCGGCCAGGGCTTTGGTGAACGCCTCGGTGAACATGCCCATCCGGACGCCGGTCGCGGTCGTGTACTCGAAGGCGGACTGCTCAGGCGCGCAGGCGACCATCCGCACCGCGTTGTCGTTGCCGAGCGGCCGCCACAGGTCCCGGCGCGACCCGCTGCCCAGTTGGCCGGTCACGTGGTCGTCGAGCCACTCGAACGGGTAGTGCAACGCCTTGACCCGGTGGTCCGGGTCGCGTGACATGTGGGCCGAGTGGCAGCAATCGAGCATCACCGCCACGTTGTGCGTCTTCTCGGTCAGCCGGCCCAGCAGCATGGACAGCTCCACGGCGGTGATCCCGCGGAAGTCGCCCTCGACCGACTCGTCCAGGTCGGTCGGCACGATGAACTGCACCGGCGGGCGGCCCTGCGCGGCCCGGGTCGGCAGGGAGCGGCCGCCGTGACCGCTGTAGTAGACGAAGACCGAGTCGTCCGGCCCGGCCTGGGCGATCAGGTGCTCGTACGCGTCGTGAATTCCGGCGCGTGTGGCGTCCGGGCCGACGCATCTGGTGATCGTGAAATCGCGCTTGCCCAGTGCCTCGGCGATCGCCGCCACGTCGTGCTCGACACCGGAAAGGCCATTCGTCTGCGACCCGATCAACAACGCTTTCCGTGGCATGTCGCTCCCTGAAGGTGGATCGAGCATTTCCACGTCGAACGGTATTGGCCGCAGCGGCGGACGTCACTAGACGATCGCTACGTTCATTCGCGTATTGCCGAGAACGGGAGCATGCGCCGAGGCCCCCTCCTACGAATCGCCGAACAACTGCAACCGATGGGCCGCCGCAATCGCCTTGTTCCGGTTATCGACTCCGAGTTTTCTCAGGATATTGGAGACGTGGACGCCGGCGGTGCGCTCGCTCATGCCCAGCGCCGCGCCGATGCCGCGATTGGTGAGGCCGTCGCAGAGCAGGCGGAAGACCTCGACCTCCCGCAGGGTGAGGTCGAACGGCGTCCGCGGCTTGGGCACGGCCGGGACGTCCGACGTGTGCTCACCCGTCAGGTCCAGGCCGTGGCGGTGCGCCGTGCCCTCGACCGCTCCGGTGAGGGGCTGCGCGCCGAGGTCACGCGCGAGCCGGAGGGCCTCGCGGGCCCCGTCGGCGGCGTCCGCCTTCCGGTCGTCGCGGACCGCCGCCTCGGCCCGGCGCCAATGGGCATAGGCGGCCTGGTACGGCCGTCGCAACTGCTGCCACGCCCGCGCCACCGCCGCCCACCGCGCGGCGCCGTCCCGGTCCCCGGCCCGGGCCAGCTCGGCACGGCACTGTTCACGCCAGGCGTGCGGCTCGGTGCCCGCTTCGGGCTCGGCGACGCCGTCGATCAGGTGGCCGAGGTCCGCGAGGTGCCCGTCCGCACTCGCCGTGCCGCCCGCGGCACGGCGCAGTGCCTCGTCGGCGGCGGCCCACAGGCCGATGGCGCACAGCCGCAGCAGCGATAGCGTGTGCTGGGTGCCGCGGACCGCGGCGAGCCCCTCCCGCACCGCGCGACGGGCCGCGGCCGGATCGCCGCGCCAGAGGGCCAACTCCGCACGGCAGGCGGCCAGCGGGCTGAGGAAGCGCGGGTCGGCGCCCGCCGCGTCGGTCAGCAGCGGCTCCAGCATCTCGTCGGCCTCGTCGAACCGGCCGCGCGCCACGAAGACCTCGGCCAGGGTCAGCCGCGCGTACCGCATCTCGCGGGGCGGCCGGTCCCGCACGTCGGCGGTGAGCAGTTGCTCCGCGTCGTCCCAGCAGCCGAGCATCACCAGGGCGGCGCTGGCGTTGTTCGCCAGCACCCGCGCACCCTTCGTCCTGGGCAGGCGCAGGCTCTTGAGCCGGTCCAGTTCCTTGCGTGCCACGTCGATCGACTCGTCGAGCCGGCCGGCGTGTTCCAGCGCCACGGTGAGATTGCCGTACGCCCGGTGCAGGTCCTCGAGGTGGTCCACCTCTTTCGCGATCGCGACCGCCGAGCGGAGGTTCATCACGCCCTCGGGGTCGTCGAGCATGGTCTGCGCGACCCCGGCGGTGTTGAGGGCCCGCCCTTCCTCGGCCCGGGCACCGGCCGACCGTGCGTGGCGGACCGCGCTGAGCGCGCGTTCCCGCCCGTCGACGTACTCACCGGCCTGGACCTCGGCGGTCGCCAGCGCGGCGATCACCCGCGCCTTCACGGCCGTCGGCGGCTGCTCGGGCAGCAGGGCGTCGGCCTCCCGGCACGCGGCGGTGGACGCGTCGATCTCGCCGGCCTCCCACAGGTAGCTGCCGAGACGCTCCAGCAGTTCGCCCCGGCGGACCGGCTGTGCCGCCCCGTCGACGTGCGCCAAGGCCCGGTTGAGCAGTTCGAGTCCCGCGTTGAGATCGCCGGCCCAGCGGGCGGCCTCGGCCGCCGTGGCCAGCAACCGGTCGAAGGTCATCCCGGTCCGCCGGTCGGCGTCGCCGACCTTCGGCCACAGCTCAAGAACCCGCTGGTACTGGCGGTAGGCGACCCGGAAGGCACGGTTGCGCTCGGCCTCCCGGGCGGCCGCGGTCGCCGCGCTCAACGCCTCGGGCCAGTCCCTCGCCTCGTACCAGTGGTGCGCCAGGAGCGGGGTCAGCTCACCGGCGGGGCCCAGGTCCGGGTCGGCGGCGAGCGCCTCGGCCAGCTTGCGGTGCAGTTCCCGCCGCACCCCGAGGCCGGTCTCGTCGTAGGCGACCTGGCGCAGCAGCGCGTGCCGGAACGCGTAGAGCCGTTCGAGCTTCTCGGCCCGCAGCATCTGGTAATCGACGCACTGTCGCAGCGCGTCGTCCAGCGAGCGTGGCTGCAACTCGGACACCGCGGCCAGCAGGTCGTAGCCGACCTCGCGCCCGGCGGCCGCGGCGGCCTGCATCGTGACGGTCCCGCGCTCGTCGAGAACGTTGAGCCGTTCCCGCATCAGTTCGCGCAACGAGTCCGGCAGCGGGACGTCGGCCGGGTCGCTCAGCGGCCGCCTGGCGAGCAGTTCCTCGGCGAAGAAGGCGTTGCCCGCGGTGAGCTCGTGGTACCGCTCGACGATCTCGGCGTCCACGTCGTGGCCGACCGTGGCGCCGACGAACCGCGCGAACTCGTCGAGGTCGAACGGGGCGAGGTCGACGCGGTGCACCCGCCGGGCGAACGCCGGCTCGGCCATCCGCCTGCGCAGCGGGCTGCCGGTGGGCGTGTCGCTGGGCCGGAACGTGAGCACGAGCAGCAGCCGCTCGTCGGTCTGCGCCTGCACCAGATAGGAGACGAGGTCCAGCGTCTCCGGGTCGGCCCAGTGCAGGTCCTCGAAGACGAGCACGGTGGGGGCGTGGCCACCGAGGTGGTCGAGCATGCGCAGGACCGCGGCGAAGACGCGCATCTGGGCGTCGGGCTGCGCCACCGGCCCGGTGTCCGGTCCGGAGCCGACGCCGGGCAGGCCGGTGATGAGCCGGGTCAGGTCGGTGTACGCCGTTCCGCCGTACCTGGACAGGTACTGGCTGCCCCGCTCGCGGACCAGCCGGCGGATCGCGTCGACGAGCGGGGCGTACGGGACGCTGGTGCCGCCGAGGTTGACGCAGGATCCGGCCAGGACGTGGGCCTTGAGCTCCTGGGCGGCCGTGGCGGTGAACTCACCGATGAGGCGGCTCTTGCCGACCCCGGCTTCGGCGGCCACCACCACCGCGGCCGACCCGCCCGTGCCACCGGCGGCGACGAGCCGGTCCTGAAGCAGCCGCAGTTCCCTCCGCCGTCCGATGAACGGGGCCGTCAGATCCACCGACATGCCGCCATCGTCTCGTGTCGCACGGTCGGCTGTCAGCCGTGGCCGGGCAGATCACTCCCGAGCGGTGTCACAGGTCGGCCCGAAGCGGCAAGGGCCGGTGGCGACACGGCTGGAGATGCCGGAGAAACCGGCGTGGATCAGCGGCCGTCGTTGTCGACGGTACGGATCCGTTCGTCGACGATGGCGGTGAGGTTGCCGAGGTCGGCTCCGGCGGACAGGGCGGCGGCACGAGCGGCGGTCAGTTCGTCGGCGAAGAGCTGGAGCAGCCGCCATCGGGTGTCCGCGGCGAGCGGTATGCCGTTGTGGTCGACCGTCACCGTTGCCTCCAAGGTTCGTCGCGGTGCTGCTGTCCGGCGCGGCGGCCGGCCGGTGGGCGTGCGGAAGGTACGGCGTGCCTCCTGGTTCGTGGTCGCTCCACCGGCCTACTGACGGACAGCCCGCCTCGCCGGTAATGGCTCGGCCCCGGCGTGGCGGTTGGACAGCGTGCCGATCGGTCTGGCCGCGATGATCTGACGCCTTCCTGACAGTCGCCGAGATCCGCGTAACTCGATCGCGTCGGCCTGCGCTCCTTCGAGCAGACCGAGTCCAGGCGGGGTGGACATCATGAAGGACTACCGCACACCCGAAACCCGGAACGAAGCCCTCGTACTCCTCGAAAAGCACACCGAGCGGGACGGGATCTGCGAGGGCTGCCTGTCGTCATGGGCACGGCTGGCCGAGTTTCCGTGCTCACTCGTCCAGTCGGCGCGCCGTTTCCTCACCGAGGACGGAACGGACCCGGCGGCCGACCCTCCGCAGCCTTGACGGACGTCAGGCGTGGCTGGCGCGGGGGGGGGGGGGGGAACTCCAGGCTCATCGCCGCACCGAGCCCGTCGGACGCGGCGCACTCACGAGGCTCGTAGCGTGATCGTTCCCGCGGGAAGGACGTCCACTGTTCCGCCGTGGCGACTCACTTCGAAGACGGGCTCGCCCACCGGCATGCCCAACGAGCGCCGCTCCGCCTCGGTCGGCATCCGGGCATTCACCTCGTCGCCCGGCTCCAGCGGCATGACCTTGCGCTGCGGCCGCTCACGTACCGTCGTCGGCTTCCCCTTGGTCTTGGTGATGAGCCCCTCGTTGAGCAGCAGCTCAAGGGCCCGCCGGACCGCCGTTTTGCTCAACTCGTAGGTCTGCGCCAGGTAGATCTCGGACGGCAGCACCGAACCGGGCGGCAGGGCACCGGAATCGATCTGGTCTCGCAGAATGTCCACGAGCTGCTTGTGCACCGGGCGGTCAGCATCGCGATCGATCACCACAATAAGATGCAGCTCGATGACCCTGTGCCCATCATAGAGCCTTATAGCCCTATGGCCATCAGTCCTTCGCCCGAGTCGTTCCGGGAAGCTTGGCGTAGGCCGCCAGGCTCACCCGGGAGCCGATCGCCAGCTTCCGGAAGATCTGCCGCAGGTGGTAGTTCACGGTGTGTGCGGAGATGCCGAGCCGGCGGGCGATCTGCCGGTTGGTGAGCGCCTGGCCGGCCAGCCGCGCCACCGCCTGCTCCCGGTCGCTCAGCCGGTCCCAGCCGACCGGTGCCGGCGCCACGGCTCGGTCGTCGTTGGCGACGCCGACGATCACGACCTCGCCGCTCAGGTCGTACAACACCACGGGCTGCAACCCGGCGGCCCGGAGGCCGCGGAGCACCGCGTCCAGGTCCGGCCGTTCGCCGTCCGCCATGACCGGCTGTTCCATGTCGACCCCCAGGTTTCGAGCGCGGTCAGGCATTGCCGGAGCAGGTGACGACGGCGCGCCGGCCCGCGGAGCCGTTCTCGAACACGACGCTGTGCGCGCCCGCGACCCCGCGGCCGAGGGCGGACAGGGACAGGGCGACGAGGGAGTTTTTGCGCATGGTGCACCGACCCTTCGGGGGACAACACGGACGGTTTGCGGAACGCACCATATCGGTGCCTGGCTATTACTGGAACTTACTGGAATCTACTGGAAGCACGCAACGGTGTTTTCACACCCGGGGAGACGGCCAGGCCGACAAACCGGACCAGACCGCCAGCTTCCACCACGGCAATCACTCCAGCCGGATGGGCTCTCACCAGCCATTCGGCGGATTCATTCCGGGTTCGGACCGGGTTCGATGAAACGTGGAACCGTTCCACTCGAACGTAACGCTCTGTAGCCCATTCGGCACGACAGCCCTCGCCGAAGTGGGGATTGCTGGAAATTACTGGAGAACGGTACTGTCCCAGCCATGGCCGACAGCGTCGAGGAACTGGAGCAGCGGATCGACGTGCTGCATGCCGAGATCCGCCACGCGCGGACCGTCGGCGACCTGCCGCGGGTCAGGATGCTGCGGGCCGAGGTGCGCGCCCTGGAAGACGCGTGGGACGAGGCGCACGAGCCCGCGGTGGCACCGGTGCCGACGCAGCGGGAAAGCGGTTCACTGCTACCGCTGCGCGAACAGGTCCACAGCGCCCTGACCCTGCTCACCGTGCCGGCCGCACCGAAACTGATCGCCCAGGTCTACAACGCCTGCTTCGGCGGGGACATCAACAGCGCCAAGCTGACCAGCCTCCGCCGCGACGAGGAGCGCTCGTTCCGCTCGTCGCCGTTCGCCCGGCCGTACTATCTCTGCGCCGCACTCACCGCCGACCGGCTCGCGGCGGCGCGTGGCCTCCTCGCCGTGTCGACGTGGCCGCTGGAGCGGCGCATCATCGGCGCGCTCAGCCCGCGCGTCGACTTCCTCCACGCGGCCGTCAGCGTCGCCGAGCACGTCGCCCGGCTTCCCGAGATCGATCGCGCGACCGCCCGCCTGCTGTGGCTGTTCGCCGAGAACATCCCGGGCGCCGCCGACAGCATCGGCTCGGCCAAGCCCGGCATGGTCATCCGCGCCGCGCGCGCCGAATTGCAAACGCACGAACCGGTCGACCGGTCGCACCGCGAAGCGGCCGCCGCCCGGGCCCGCACGCGGCTCGACGACGTTCGGCGGCTCTTCGGCAGCCCTTTGGAGCCGATGCCTGACAGCAAGGTCTCTTAGCCACACCGTTTCCCGCGAAGGAACGCCCCAGTGAACAGCACCGAATCGCGGCTCGATCGGCTGCGTGGCCCGGTACCACCCATGCCGCACAACGCCCGCACGATCGCCGCGCTGACCAGCAACCCCGGCTGCGCCCGCCGTGCCGTCATGGACGCCGCCGGTGTCGACAAGCGCACGGTGGCCGCCCGGGTCGGTTTCCCGCCGCCGTACGGGCAGTCGCCGTTCGCGATCACCCGGACCCGGGCGTTCGATGCGCAGGTGAAGGCCAACGGCTGCGCCGAGCTGCTGCGAATGCTGCGGGAGGTGCTCGACCTGTCGATCCCCGAGGTGGCGTACCACGACCTCGAGGAGGCCGCCGGCAACACGAGCCAGAACGTGCGGCACGCGCTGGCCCGGCAGGTGCTCGGGGCCGCCGCGAAGGGCACCGACGAGTTCGGCACGCTGTTCGACCACCCGCTGCTGCGCCTGCCGGTCGGCGGGCGGCAGGTGTTCCTCGAGCCGGACCTCATCGCGTTCCAGTTCCAGGGCGTCTTCCACATCATCGAGATCAAGTCGTTCGCGGTCATCGACGGCCAGGCCGACGGCGGCAAGGTCGCCGCGGCGGCGGTGCAGTCGGGCGTGTACGTCGTGGCGCTGCGCCAGCTACTGCGAGAGCTGGGCCTCGACCCCGAGCGGGTCTCGCACGACGTGGTGCTGGTCTGCCCGGAGAACTTCTCCAACCACGCGATCGCCACGAAGCTCGACGTGCGCCGCCAGCTCACCGTGCTCAACCGGCAGCTCAACCGGATGACCCGCATCGACGAGCTGCTGGCGCCGCTGGACGACGACCTGACGTTCGACCTGGCGCCGGACCGTGACGGCAGGCCCACGCGGCCGGCCGGTGAGCTGTGCGCGGCGCTGGAGCACATCCCGGCCCGCTACTCCCCCGACTGCCTGTCCATGTGCGAGATGTCGTACTTCTGCCGCCGCGAGGCGCACGGCACGACCCACACGCTGGGCCGCACCGTCAGCGAGGAACTCGGCGGCGTCGAGTGGGTCGAGACCGCGCTCGGCCTGGCCAGCGGCCTGCTCGCTCCCGCTCCGGAGCAGACGGAGGCCGCGGTGGTACTGCGGGCAGCGATGCGCCTGCGCAACGAGTGCTTCGGGGTTCCGGCATGACGTCGCTAACCTCCATCGCGCGGGCGCTCGCGGTCCGGGACCGGACCGCCCAGCGGATCACCACGGTCCGGCACACCCACATCAGCTCCAGGCCGCTCGTCTTCATCCCGCTCATGCTCGCCGGCGAGGCCAACGCCCCGCTCGCGGCGATGGTCGGCGACCGGCCGGACGCGCCGCGGCTGTTCATCGTGCCCCAGCCGCGCAACCGCGACCAGCGCTTCGCGTTCGCCGCCGAGCTCGGCCGATTCGTGGTGTCCTATGTGGACAGCTTCGCGAAGCTGACGGAGGACGTGCGCGGGCGGTCCCGGTTCACCGATGCGCCGCAGTTGCTCGTACCGAACCCGGGGGGCATCGGCTTCGTGCGCCTCTTCGGCCGCTCGACCCGGCTGCGCCGGACCTACGGTGCATACGCGGTCAAGCCGGTCGTGCCGCTGCTCGGCCGGTGGCTCACGTTCTTCGCCGAGCGCGCCGAGCACCCCGGCTCGGCGCTGATGCTCGCCATGACCTCGGCGCTCGGCGACCACTGGGCGACCGGGCAGAGCGCCGTCGAGGACGCCAACCTCGCCGCGCTGCTGGCCTGGATCGACCCGCCCGCCGGGCGCTCCCCGTTCGACGCCGCGCTCGACGCCGAGGACCCGGAGATCTGGCCGCCGGCCGGCCCGGCGACCGACCCAGCGTTCGACGCCGATCGGCTCGCACCCGCCATCGACCGGTACGCGCGGACGGACGGCAATCCAGCCGCTCGTCAACAGGCGCTGTCCAGGCTGGAGGCGGCCCTCGCCACCCAGCTCGGGCCGACGTGGCGGCTCATGTGGCGCGGCGTCGAGCTGCTCAACGGCCTCACACCCGGGGCGAGTGTCGTGGCCCGCTGGGCCGACGATCGCGACGCGTACACCGACTACGTCACCTACCTCAGCGGCGACAAGCCGCTGCCGCAGGCCCGCCGCGACAGCGCCGTCGCCGCGGCGCGCCGGCTCAGCCGTCTGGAGCGCGCCCAGGCATTGTTCGACGCGCAGCGCGCGCTGGACGATCCGCTCGTCATGGCCGAGCACCGGCTCACCGGCGAGGCGTTCGCCGGCGCCGTCGTCCACGCCGAGCCCGACCGGATCGACGCCTCGGGCCCCCGCCGCACGCTCCGCCCGCACGTCACGGTGCGGACGCAGGACCCGCTGCGGCTGGGCGTCGGCGTCACGGTGAGATCCCCGGCCCGGGCCGGGCAGAAGGCGGAGATCGTCGCCGTGACGCCGGTCGACGGCGGCCTGGACGTGCTGCTGGAACTCACCGGCGGCATGGGCCGCTCCCTGACCCCGCCGCCGGGCAGCGTCCCCGCGGCGGGCGAGTGGATCACGTACAGCACGATCTCGGACGAGTTCCAGCGGGTGGGGCAGTTCCCGGACGTGGCCGACACCCCGTGGACGCACGGCGGCCCGCCGGCGCCCCGCGAGCCGACCGAAGAGGACGCCGTGGAGGACTGGTCATGACCGACGACGTGTTTCCCGCCGTCATGGCCGATCTGCGACACGGTCGAACGCGCGGTGTGGTCGTCGATTCCCCGCCCGGCGCCGGGAAGTCGACGCTGGTCGTCCGGACCGCGCGGCATCTCGCCGGGCTGGGCGAGCCGATCGCCGTCGTGGCCCAGACCAACGAGCAGGTCGACGACCTCGTCAACAACCTCGCCACGGCCGCGCCGGACCTGGCGATCGGCCGGCTCTCGGCGCAGAACTACGCGCCGGTGGCGCGGATCTCCGGGCACCGGAACGTCACCGTCGACACGGACGTGGCCGGGCTGGCCGGTACACGGGTCGTCGTCGGCACGGCGGCGAAGTGGGGCATGCTGCGGGACGGCTCTTGGGCGTGGGCCATCGTGGACGAGGCGTACCAGATGCGCTCCGACGCGCTGCTGCGCATCGCGGGCCGCTTCGACCGGACCCTGTTCGTCGGCGACCCCGGCCAGCTCGATCCGTTTTCGACCGTGGAGACCGAACGCTGGGCCGGCCTGTCCTGGGACCCGCAGTTGAGCGCGGTGGCGGTGCTGCTCCGGCACAATCTCGACGTGCCCGTGCACCGGCTGCCGGTGTCGTGGCGACTCCCCGCTACGGCTGCGCCGGTGGTGTCCGAGGCGTTCTACCCGTTCACCGGCTTTACTTCCGGCCCCGGCCCCGGCGATCGTTCGCTGCGGTTCGCGACCCGCGCGTTCGGCGCGGCGCCGCTCGACGCCACGCTGGCGGAGGCGGCCCGCTCCGGCTGGGCGCTGCATGAGCTGCCGGCCCGGCACAGCATGCGCACGGATGCCGAGGTCGCGCAGGCGTGCGCGGACACGGCACTGCGGTTGCTGGAACGCGGCGCGGTCACGGTGTCGGAGAGAAACCCTGACGGCGCTCTGGTGACGGCGGAGCGGATCGCGATCGGCACCGCACACAGGGACCAGGCTACGGCGGTCCGCCAGCACCTGCCGGCCGACTCCGGCATCACGGTGGACACGGCGAACCGCCTACAGGGCCGCGAGTACGACGTGACGGTGGTGTGGCACCCCTTGTCCGGCCGGCGCGACGCGACGGCGTTCCACCTGGAGGCCGGGCGGCTGTGCGTGCTGACGTCGCGGCACCGGCACTCCTGCGTCGTGGTGGCCCGGGCCGGCATCTCGGCGCTGCTGGACGCCCACCCGTCGACGGGCCGGATGTATCTCAACGAGATCGTGAAGTTCCCGGACGGCTGGGAGGCCAACCAAGCGGTGATGTCCCACCTGGAGCGGCACCGGGTGGCCGCGGCCTGAGCGTGACGAGTTCGCCGCGTTCACGCCTCGCTACGCCAAGGCCAGCCGAGCGAGCTTCGCCCTCGTCGACGGGCGGCAAGCGCCCCTTTTCAATGCATCCAAACTCCTCGACGCCGACCATAATGATCCATGACCGGTCAGACGAGAGGAACCGCATGCGGATCGCCATGATGGTCAAGGGGTGCGTCTGCACACCCGCACCGGCCGACATCATCTACTCGCCCATGCAGTTGGCGACCCAGTTGGCGCGCGTCTGGGCCGGACGGGGCCACCACCTCGACTTCTACGGGCCGGTCGGCTCCGAGGTCCCCGGCGCCCGAGTGATCGACTGCGGAGTGCCCCCGCTGGTCACCGACAAGGACGAGTTCACCGAGGCGCTCACCGATCCGGGGCTCGCCAGCGACAACATTCTGGCGCTCTGGGATGCCCGGCTCGCCCAGGAGATGTTCCTGCGGGCGGGTCGCGGCGAATACGACGTGCTGTATTTCCACCACCCGGAGGTACCGCTGCCCTTCCTCGCCCACCATCCCGGCGTCCCTGTCGTGAGCAGCGTCTACGACAGTCCTCTGCCACCGTTGCTGACCCAGGCCATCGGCATGTTCGCCAGCCCGCAGCACCGGCTGGTCGCGATCTCCGCCGCGCAGCGACACGCCGACCCCAACCTCACGTTCGCCGCCACCATCCCCGGCGGTGTCGACACCGCCGACTTCGCTCCGGACCCGGCCGCGCCACCGGGCCGGCACCTGTTGTTCGCCGGCCGCCTCGTGCCCGAGAAGGGCGTCGGCGACGCGATCGAGGTGGCCCGCCTGACCGGCCACGAACTGCGTCTGGTCGGCCCCTGGTACAGCAACTCCTCCTACTTCGCCGACGAGATCGCCCCGCACCTCGGCGATCAGGTCCGCTACCTGGGGCCACTGAGCCTGGCGGAACTGCGCGCGGAACTGCGGACCCGACCGCGTGCCCTGCTCATGCCCAGCCGCCACGAATCGTTCGGTCTCATCATCATCGAGGCGCTGGCCTGCGGCGTGCCGGTCATCGGCCTGCGCCGCGGCGCGATTCCCGAAATCGTCATCGACGGGCAGACCGGATTCCTCGTCGAGGACGTCGACGAGATGGTAGCCGCGGTCCACCGTCTCCCCACCATCGACTCCGACGCGTGCCGCGCCGACGCCGTCCGCAGATTCTCCCTCGACGGGATGGCCGACGCCTATGAAGCGCTCTTCCGTCAGGTCGGGTCGGCGTGATGCGGGTGGCGACCATGGTGCGTGGCTGGATCGCCACGCCGGCACCGCCCGACGTCGTGTACGCCCCGATGGCCATCGCCAGTGCTGTCGCCGGCGGACTCACCGCCCGGGGCCACTCAGTCGATTTCTACGCGCCACACGGCTCGCGCGTGCCGGGTGTTGCCCTGTATGACGGCGGTCTCGACCCCGTGGTCACCGACCGTGCCAGCTTCGACGGGGTGATCGACCGGGCCACGTGCGGCGACTACGCCGACCTGGCCGCGGCCGACCGCCACCTCGCCCGGCTGATGGCCCGCGGCGCCGCGGTCGGCCGCTACGACGTCCTGCTCTTCCACCATCTCGAAGTGGCGGCGGCGATCGCCGGCGACGTGCCCCGGACCCCCGTGGTCTCGGTACTCTGGGACCCGCCCGGACCGGAGCTCACCGCGTACACCGCCGAGCACCCGAACCTCTTTGTCATCGCGGTTTCGGACCAGCAGCGACGCGACGCCGGCGCACTGCCCGTCATCGACACCGTCTACCCCGGCATCGACTGCCCAGCCGACCTCACCCCGACGACCCGTGGGGACGGCGGAGCCCGGCTGGTGTACCTCGGGCGGCTCATTCCGGAGAAGGGTCCCGACATCGCCGTCCAGGTCGCCACCCGGACCGGGGCCCAGTTGGACCTCCTCGGCCCGGTCCGGACCGAGGATCAGCGGTTCTTCGACGAGAAGATCCGCCCCTACCTCGGTGCCCGCATCCGCTATCGGGGCCACGTCCCGAACGACCGGCTGGCCGACCACCTCGCAGGCGCCTCCGCCCTGCTCATGCCGATCCGCTGGCAGGAACCGTTCGGCCTGGTGATGATCGAAGCGATGGCCCATGGCGTGCCGGTGATCGGCTTCGGCCGCGGCGCGGTGCCCGAGATCGTCGCGCAAGGCGTCAGCGGCTACGTCGTCGAGTCCACCGACGAGATGTGCCGCGCCGTCCGGGCGCTCGACCAGTTGACCGCGGAGGGCTGCCGGCGGTACGTCCGTCAGCATTTCTCGGTGCGTGAGATGGTCGACGGATACCAGGCCGCGCTCAGCAGAGCCGTCGCCCTCGCATCGTCGAGGTCGTGGCCTGGTGACCGGGTCCGGGTGCGACTCGACGCGGCCACGCGGGAACCGCGGTCGTAGTCGACGGGTCCATCACCGACCAGGGGTCATCGCGGTGCCGCGGGGTCACTGTCCGAGCCTGTCCTGCCCGCGAGTTCCGTCAGCCGGCGTTCGAGAAAGCGTCGTTCCGCACCGTCGTCGGTGAGTTCTCTCGCACGTCGATAGGCGTCGCGCGCCTCGTCGGTCCGCCCGAGCCGGCGCAGCAGTTCGGCCCTGGTCGAGTGCAGGTAGCGAAAGTCGTCCAGGCCGAGTCCGTCGACGATACGCAGACCGGCCTCCGGTCCCTCGATCTCGGCGACGGCGATGGCACGGTTCAGCTCGACGACCGGCGAGGCGGTCAGGCGGGCGAGCTCGCCGTACAGAGCGGCGAGTTGCGCCCAGTCGCACGGCTTCTCGGCGTGCAGCGAGGCGATCGCAGCCTGCAGGACGTAGGGCCCGCGGCCGCCCAGGGCGATCGCCCGGTCGAGCTCGGCGCGTCCGCGGCCGATCTGCGTGGTGTTCCACCGTGACGGGTCCTGATCGCCGAGCAGTACCAGCTCGCCGTCGTTGAACCGCGTCTCGCGGCGGGAGTCGTGCAAGAGCATCATCGCCAGGAGCCCGCGCACCTCGGGCTCATCAGGAAGCAACTCGGTCAGGGCGCGTCCCAACCAGATCGCCTCGGCCGCGAGCTCGTCGCGACCGCCGTAGCCCTCGTTGAAGATCAGGTACACGACGGCGAGAACGGCGTCGAGACGCTCCCGGAGCAGATGGTCCGGCGGGACTCGAAACGGGATTCCCGCCGCCTCGATCTTGCGTTTGGCCCGCACCAGTCGCTGCGCCATGGTGCGCTCCGGGACGAGAAAGGCGCGGGCGATCTCGTCGGTGGTCAAGCCGCCCAGGGTACGCAGGGTCAGCGCCACCTGCGCCTCGATCGCGAGGGCCGGGTGGCAGCACGTGAAGATGAGCTCCAGGCGCTCGTCGGGGAACGTGGTGGTGTTCATGGGCACCTCGACACGATGGGCAGCGACGAGCATATCCAGCCTGGTGGCGAGGACCCGGTCGCGGCGGATGCGGTCGGTGGCGCGGTTGCGCGCCGTCCTCATCAGCCAGGCGCGCGGGTTGGCCGGCACGCCCTCGCGCGGCCAATGATCAGCGGCGATGGCGAACGCCTCCTGCGCGGCGTCCTCGGCGACGTCGAAGTCGCCGAGGATGCCGATCAGAGTGGCCAGGACGCGGCCCCATTCCTCGCGGAATATCTCGTCGAGCGCCGCTACCAATACACTTCCGAGGGCCGGATCTCGACGGCTCCGCCGTAGCGTGCCGCCGGGACGCGGGCGGCCACCTCGATGGCCGCGTCGATGTCGTCGGCCTCGAGGATGAACAAACCGCCGACCGCCTCCTTCATCCCGACGAACGGGCCGTCGGTCGTCAGGGTCTTGCCGCCTTCGACCCGCACCGTGGTCGCGTGCTCGGGGAGACCCATCGGCGGCACAGAAGTGACGCCCGGCGACTGGTTGATCGCATGGTAGTCGGCGTAGACCTGCTTCTGTTCGTCCTCGGTGAGCGCGGCCTGTTCATCGAGCGCCGAGCCCTGATAGACCAGCATGATGTACTTCATCGCTGCCTCCTCGTCGGTACCAGGTTCGCAGTAAGACGAACGGCGAGCCGAGAAATCGACACCCGACACCGAAAATGTGCGCCGGCCCGGATCAGGCCGCGCCGGCGCAGGTCGGCCCGCACGTAAGGAGTGCGCCTTACCGCGTCGAAGAGCAGGCTGGTACGTCCGCCGCCGCGGCTGGCCGCGCTAGACAGCGCCGCGCTACACGCGGAACTGGCTGGCCAGCCGTTGCAGTTCGGTGGCCATGCGGGCCACGTCGGTGGTGGCGGTCTGGGACTGGGTGACACTGTGGGTGGTGGTCTGCGAGGCGGAGGCCACACCGAGGATGTTGCGGGCGATCTCTCCCGAGCCCGAGGCCGCTTCGGCGATGTTGCGGCCGATCTCCTGGGTGGTGGCGGTTTGCTGCTCCACCGCGGCGGCGATGGTGGTCTGGAACTGGTCGATCCTCGCGATCACCTCACTGATCTGGGCGATGGCCGAGACGGCCTGATGCACGTCGCCCTGGATCGCCACGATCCGTTGCCCGATCTCGTCGGTGGCCTTCGCCGTCTCCTGGGCGAGGTCCTTGACCTCGTTCGCCACGACCGCGAACCCCTTGCCGGCATCGCCGGCCCGGGCCGCCTCGATCGTGGCGTTGAGCGCGAGCAGGTTGGTCTGCTCCGCGATGGAGGTGATCACCTTGATGACGTTGCCGACCTCCTGCGACGACTCGCCCAGCTTCGCCACGGTCGTCGTGGCGTCCTGGGCGGTGTCGACGGCCTGATTGGCGACCTTCACCGCGTCCGCGGCATTGCGGGCGATCTCGGCGATCGAGGCGGTCATCTGTTCCGAGCTCGCGGCCACGGTCTGCACGTTGGCCGAGACCTGCTCGGCGGCGGTGGAGACCACGCCGGCCCGCCCGGAAGCCTCGTCAGCGGCGCCGGCGATCTGCCTGCTGGTCGCCGACAGCTCCTCGGCGCTGGACGCGAGCGTGTTCGCCGTTTCGGTGAAGGCCTGCACGACCTGCCGGGTCCGCTCGTTGGCGCGGTCCAGCGCGTGGGCCATCCGTCCGATCTCGTCGCGGCTGCCGACGGCGGCGATCTCGGTCAGGTTTCCCTCGGCGACCGCGTCCAGGACCCGCGAGACGGTGCGCAGTGGCTGGAGGACCAGCCGGGTGACGTACCAGGCCAAGGCGAGGGCGGCCAGCAGGCCGGCCCCGAGCACGACAAGGATCACGGTGCGAGCGGTGCGATAGGTGTCGAGCGCGGAGGCGATGATGGCGTCGGCGTTCGCCTGCTCGGCGGCGCTGGCCGCGTCGAGCTCGGCGAACGCCTTCGTGGTGACGGGTGACGTCTGAGTCCTCTGGATGGTGACGGCGGCGCGGAAGTCGTTGGCCTCGGCCGCCGGCATCAGCACGGTGTCGCGGATCTGGCGGTACTGCGCCCACAGCTCCCCGAACCGCTGGATCGCCGCCGGGTCGGCGGCCTCACCGCGGTATCGGGCGAGAGCGTCGTCGAACTTGCTGTCATTGCTCTGCATCTTCGCCTTGACGTCACGAGCCGTGGCGGGGTCCGGAGCGAGAACCACGTCCCGGGAGAGGGTGCGGGCCTGTTGCGCCAGGTCCCGTAACTGGCCCAGGTCCGCAGTAGCGCGCAGGCCGTCGTTGGCGATCCGCTCGCCTTGAGCGTAGACATCGGCCAGGCGAATCACAGCGACGACGCCGACGGCGATGGCCGTCACCGCGAGGACCGCGACGATCAGTCCTATCTTGAGGCCCATACCGGCATTGGCCAGCGGCCGACCGCGGCCACCACTCTTGATGCCGTCCGCAACACCAGCCATCATTCTCGCAGCCTCCATCCCGAGTCGGCTGTGACCGCCGCAGTCTCCATATGGGCACTGGAGCCGGGCGACGCGGGCCGATGCCACCGGTTCGCACCCGAATTGCAACCGGCGCGGCACAAGAGCGGTTCCAGGTCGAGCCGTCCAGACGATCAAGGTGCGACCGGAGGCGGTCCCGGGTCATGTAGCCCATGGGCGGGAAAGCCGTCCGGAGCACCGGGCGCCTGCTCGCCCGACGATCTCCCCCGGTAGAGACGAGTCCAGCCGACGAGACCGGCTATGATCCGGCAAGATCGGGCCAAACCCGGTGACGCGGGATCTCGTTCGGTGTACCCATGGCCCGATCCCTAGCAGGCTGGAGATTCGTGACGTGTCTGAGCCCTGGCTCTCCGCCGACGACATCGCGGCTCATCTCGGTGTCACGAAGGACACGGTCTACGCGTGGATCGCGGAAAAAGGTATGCCCGCTCACAAGGTCGGCCGGCTGTGGAAATTCCAGACGCGCGACGTCGACGATTGGGTCCGAAGCGGTAGCGCTGCCTCGTCGGGCCAGGACGCCGCCCCCGAAGGTACGTGAGCGTGCGCAGTCCGGTGTCGATACGTGCTCAGAAGTGTGAGGAGGGGCAGGTGAACGCCGCACTGGCGGCTGCGCCTCGGCGCTATGCGCTCTCGTTCACCGCGGGTGCTCTCCTCGTGCGTGAGGCCGCACTGCTCGCTCCCGTATACGTCGAGCGGCGCGACTGGAAGCAGGTCCGTGATCAGGCCGTGGAGCGCAACCTCTTGCAAGCGCGAACCCGCCGCACGGGGATTCGGCTGGTCCACGAGACGGTGAAGCGCCTGTCCGCGCTGGCTGACGACGAAGTCGAACTCTTGCTCGAGGCAACGGCGTCCGAGCGCGCCTACCTCATGTGGGCCGCGGCCTGTCGCCGCTACGAGCTCATCGGGGAGTTTGCCGAGGAGGTCTTGCGGGAGCGGTTCCTCCTGCGCGCCTCGACGCTGGGACACGAGAATTTCGACAGTTTCGTTCGAGCCAAGGCGCTCTGGTACGAGGAGCTGGCGCAGATCAAGGACTCGACAATGCAGAAGCTGCGATCAAACGTGTTCAAGATGATGCAGGAGGCGGAGCTCCTGTCGGCGGCCGGCCACATTACGCCCGCCGTGCTGTCCGAGCGAGTCGCTGCGGTCCTCATCGCCCGCACGCCGAGCGACCTGCGCTTCTTCCCGGCCCAGCAGATCGAGGGGTAGTGGCTGCGCTGTGATTCCGAAGACTCTGCCCGAGCAGGAGGAGCACCTGTTCGCTGTGCTCAGCGGTCAGCGCTTCTTGCGGATGGAGGGCCTGAGCAACGAGGTTCCGTTCTTCATCTACCCGTATCCGCCCGAGGACGCGCTCGTCGTCGCGGCGGCCAGGAGGCGGATCAGAAACCGGCTGTCCAGCGCAGGGGTCGGCGTCTTCGAGGTCAACCTCTACGACCTGTCGGTCGAGCTGCTCAAGGAGCGGGGGGTCTGGGACCGGGTCCTGGCCATCGAGCCGGATCAGGACAAGGCCGACTTTCGCGAGATGCTCCAGGGAATGCTCGACCCGCAGCTACACATCGCCCCGGCGATCCGCGACCGGCTCGCGCGGGTCCATTTCGACATCTTCTTCCTCACCGGGATCGGTGAGGTGTTCCCGTACATCCGCTCGCACAACGTGCTGAACAACCTGCAGTCGGTGGTCAAGGGCAAGCCGATGCTCATGTTCTTCCCGGGCTGTTACGAGCAGTCCGACACATTGGGCTCGTCGCTCGTGTTGTTCGGTCGGCTCAAGGACGACCAGTACTACCGAGCCAAGAACATCCTGGAACAGGAAGCGTGAGTGCGATGCGGCTCAGCGAGATCTTCGCCAAGGACATCCAGCGTCCGATCGAAGGCGTCATCAAAGCCGATGACGTCGCGCACCTGGGCACCGAGGTGGACGAGTACGTCTTGACCAACGAGGCCGCGAAGGGCCTGGAGACCCTCCTTGAGGAGTACACCTCCTACACCAACGCCAACGGCGTGTGGATCTCCGGCTTCTTCGGCTCCGGCAAGTCGCACATGCTCAAGATGCTTGCCCACCTGCTGGGAGCCGTCGAAGGCCAGCACTACCCGCGCCAGAAGGTCTCCGACAGTTTCCGGGCCAAGACGCCCGACGCCTTCCTGCCCGGCCTGCTCGACAAGGCCGACCGCATCCCGGCCAGAAGCCTGCTGTTCAATATCGACCAGAAGGCCACCCTGATCAGCAAGGACCAGACCGATGCCCTGCTGAAGGTGTTCGTCAAGGTCTTCGACGAGAGCCGCGGCTACTACGGCAACCAGGGACACGTCGCCCGCTTCGAGCGCGACCTGGACAACCGCGGACAGTACCAGGCCTTCAAGGAGGCGTTCGAGCACATCGCCGGCATCCCCTGGGCGCGGGGACGCGAGCAGAGCGCGCTGGAAGGAGCGAGCATCGACCGGGCCTTCGCTGAGGTCAACGGTGCGACGGCCGACGGCATCATCAAGCAGTACAGCGCCTCCTACTCGGTCTCGATCGAGGACTTCGCCGACGAGGTCAAGTCCTGGCTCGACCAGCAGGGCGATGCGAACCTTCGCCTCAACTTCTTCGTCGACGAGGTCGGCCAGTTCATCGGCTCCGACACCAAGCTGATGCTCAACCTGCAGACCATCGCGGAGTCGCTCAACACCAAGTGCGCCGGCCGCTCGTGGGTGTTCGTGACCTCTCAAGAGGACATGGAGAGGGTCATCGGTGACCGCACCAGGCAGCAGGGCAATGACTTTTCCAAGATCCAGGCCCGGTTCAAGACCCGCCTGAAGCTCACCAGCGCCGATGTCGAGGAGGTCATCCGCAAGCGTTTGCTGGAGAAGAACTACGCGGGCGTGGCCGAACTGAGCGAAATCCACGCGGACCAGCACGCCAACTTCAAGACGCTGTTCGACTTCGTCGGCGGGGGCAAGACCTACCGAAACTACACCGACGAAACGCAGTTCATCGGGACCTACCCGTTCGTCAGCTACCAGTTCCCGCTGTTCCAGGCCGCGATCGAGGGCATCTCCGACCACAACGTCTTCGAGGGCCGCAACAGCTCGGTCGGTGAGCGGTCGATGCTCGGCGTCGTCCAGCAGGTCGCCAAGGACATCGGCAACGTCGAGGTCGGCCGGCTCGCGACCTTCGACAGCATGTTCGCCGGGATCCGTGCCTCACTGAAGGCCGCCGCGCAGCGTTCGATCGACGTCGCCGAGCGCCACCTCGACAACCCGCTGGCGGTCCGACTCCTCAAAGCGCTCTTCCTCGTCAAGTACGTCGAGAGCTTCCAGGCGACCCCGCGCAACCTCACGGTGTTGGTGTACGACCGCTTCGGCCTCGACCTCATCGCCCTGTCGGACCAGGTGAAGGAAGCACTGACCCTGCTGGAGTCGCAGACCTACATCCAGCGCGACGGCAACGCGTACGAGTACCTGACCAACGAAGAGCAGGTCATCGAAGAAGAGATCAAGAACGTCGACATCGACGCCTTCGAGGTCAGCTCCCGCCTTTTCAAGATCCTGTCCGGCGACGTCATCAAAACCAACAAGATCCGCTACGCCAAGAACGGGCAGGACTTCCCCTTCGGGTTCAAGCTCGACGACCAGGCTCACGGCGCCCAGCGGGAGCTGGCGATCCACTTCATCTCGCCGGAGTACCCGTACTCCCCGGACGAGATCCGCATGCACAGCGCGGGAAAGGACGAACTGCGCGTCGTCCTCGACCCGGACGCTCGGGTTCTTTCGGACCTGCGGCTGCTGATCAAGACCGAAAAGTACATCAAGCGCAAGCAGGGCACCTCGATCTCCCCGATCGAGGACCAGATCCTGCGTTCCAAGGGTGCGCAGAACATCGGTCGGGAGAAGGAGCTCATCCAGCGGGTGCGCGGCTCGGTCGGCAAGGCCGCCCTCATCATCAACGCCGCGGACGTCACCTCGGGCTCCCAGGACGCGCTCACCCGGGTGACCGACGGCTTTCAGGACCTGGTCAACCGTACCTACACACAGTTAAAGCTGCTCGGCGGCGTCACCTTCAGCGAGCAGCAGATCGCCTCGGCCGCGAACCCGGACAGCGGTCTGTTCGAAGCCGGCATCTTGACCGAGCTTCCCGCCGAGGAAGTGCTGTCCTTCGTCATCCGCAAGGAAGGACTCGGAGAGCAGGTCACGGTCAAGACCATCGTCGACAGCTTCCAGGCCAAGCCGAACGGGTGGGACCTCGCCTCGATCGAAGTCCTGATCGCGTTTCTCATCGGGATGTCCAAAGTCACGCTCACCGTCGACGGAAACGTCCTCAAGCGTTCCGAGGTCGCGACCGTGCTCCGCAACACGCAGAAGCACGCGCACGCCGTCGTGGCTTCCCAGAAGACGTTCGACGAGCGCAAGGTCGCCGCGTTCCGAAAGTTCTGCACCGACTTCTTCGACGAGGCCAACACTCCCCGGGACCCGCTCGAGCTCGCTCGGCATGGTGCCGACCGACTCAAGAGCAGGCATGACGAGCTCAAGGCCATCGTCACGGGCGCCAAGTACCCCTTCGTGGCCCAGCTCACCGCGCCGATAGAGCTGCTCGACCAGGTGATCGGCAAGCCCGAGGATTGGTACCTGACCGACTTCAGCCACGGCGATGACCTGCTCGACGCCAAGGAGAGCGTCATCGACCCGATCCTGGCATTCCTCAACGGCGGACAGCGCGTCATCTACGACGAGGCCGCCGACTTGCTGACCATCCACAGCAGCAACCTCGGCTACCTGCCGTCCGGCAGCGACGCCGCGGTCCGGAGTGCGCTGGTCGACTCCAACACCTTCCGCGGCAACCGGATGACGCAGCTCAAGCAGGCATCCGACCGGCTACGCGCCCAGATCGAGGAGATGGTCGCCGCAAATCGAACCGATGTCGTCACGGCCATCGAGGGACGCAAGGCCAAGCTCGAAGCGAGCGTCTACTACGCCAATGCGACCAGCTCGACCCAGGAGAGCGTGATTCGGGAGATCGACCAGGTGATCTCACGCGTCCGCCTCGAGAACCACATCGCCCTCATCCGCGAGCTCGGGGCGAGCTTCGAGGAGAACACCTACCCGGATCTGCTCGATCAGCTAGCCGCCTCGCAGCAGGGCGAGGGCCGCGACGACACGCCACCTCTGAAGCAGACCGTGTCCGTCAAGACCGTCTCGGCCAGTGGCGTCACCGGGGTTCTTGAGACCGAGGAAGACGTCGATCGGTATCTCGCCGCCCTCCGCGGCGCACTCGTCCAGACCCTGAACGACGGAAAGCGAATCTCACTCTGATGGAAACCGCACCGCTGAGGTCCTTCGCCACGTGGGCGCGCGCGGCGCTCATCCGCGAGGTGACCGCTCGCGTCGCCGTGGTGCTCGCGCCGGCGTCACCAGAGCGGATCGAGCGGTCCGCCGCCGTTGAAGCGCTGGAGCAGGCGATCGACGCGGTGGGTGGCGGCGACACGGGCAGGGCGGCCGTCGCGGACCGGGTCGCCTACACCTGGTTCAACCGCATCGTCGCCTTGAGATTCATGGACGCCAACGGCTATACCGGCATCGGCGTCGTCTCGCCACAGGCCGGCGTCGGAAGCGGTCAGCCCGAGATCCTCGCCGAGGCCAAGCGCGGCAGCATCGACGCGACGGTCGTCGGCACCAAGACCCGCGAGACGGTCACGGGTCTGCTCAACGACACCCGTCGCAGCGAAGACCCTCAGGGCGAGGCCTACGCCCTGCTGCTCGCGGACTACTGCCGTTACTGGAACCGCGCCATGCCGTTCATGTTCGAGCGGGAGGGTGACTTCACCGAGCTGCTCATCCCCGCGAACCTGCTGGCGGACGACTCGGTGCTCAACCGCGCCGTCACGGTCCTGACCGCCGACGTCTGCCAGGACGTCGAGGTCATCGGCTGGCTGTATCAGTTCTACATCTCGGAGCGGAAGGACGAGGTCTTCGCCGGCTTCAAGCGAAACAAGAAGGCCGGCGCCGCTGAGATCCCCGCGGCCACCCAGCTCTTCACGCCGCACTGGATCGTGCGCTACCTGGTCGAGAACTCGCTCGGTCGACTTTGGATGCTCAACCGCCCGTCCTCTCGTGTGGCCGACCAGATGGAGTATTACCTCGCCCCGGTCGACGACGCGTCGGACTTCCTGCGAATCAGCGGCCCCGAGGAACTCAAGATCATTGACCCGGCCTGCGGGTCGGGCCACATGCTTACGTACGCCTTCGACCTCCTGTACGCGATCTACGAGGAGGAAGGCTACGCGCCCGCGGACATTCCGGGCCTGATCCTCACCAACAACCTCTACGGCACCGAGATCGACCGGCGCGCGGGGGCGCTCGCGGCTTTCGCCTTGATGATGAAGGCTCGGGCCAGGCAGCGCACCTTCTTCAACAAGCAGGTGGAGCCGAGCATCTGCGTCCTGGAACCCCTTGCGTTCTCGCCCGAGGAGCTTGATCTGCTGATCACCGGTAGTGGTGACCGGTCTGCCGAGGCGGATTTTTGGAACCGGTTCGCCTGCGCCGACACGTTCGGCTCGCTGGTCCGTTCCGACCAGGACCTTGCTGCTCGACTGACGGCGCATCTGCACAACACCGTCGACGACGGCGACATGCTTTTCCAGAGCGTGATCGAGCGGGCACGGCGGGTCGTGGTTCAGGCGACGTTCCTGGCCGATCAGTACGCCGTGGTGATCGCGAATCCGCCGTACATGAGCACTGGAAGCATGGATACTCGGCTCAGTGAATTCGTCAAGGCTGAGTATCCTCGCGGCAAAGCCGACCTGTATGCCTGCTTCATTCTGCGGTGCCTTGAACTGTGCCGGCCGAAGGGCCGGGTCGCCATGGTCACCATGCACTCATGGATGTTTCTCTCTTCGTACACGAAGCTGAGGGAAGCCATCGCCCAGGAGCACAAACTTGAGTCGTTGGCACACCTGGGCACCGGCGCGTTCGACACCATCGGCGGCGAGGTGGTGTCGACAACGGCCTTCGTCGTCGCCGCGAGGACCTATCGAGAGTCTGTCGTCGGCACCTATGTAAGGCTGGTGCACGGTGCCAACGAATCCGAGAAGGCGGCAGCCCTTCGGGCGGTCTCCTCCGGAGCCTCGAGCGGTGACGTCTACCGGGTGCTGAACGCGAACATGGCGGCCCTTCCAGGCGGTGCGATCGCCTACTGGATGAGCCCGACGCTGCTGCACGCCATGACCGGCAATACCCTGCTGGGCGAGATTTCCGAGCCGCGCTGCGGCATGAATACCGGCGAGAATGCGCGCTTCGTTCGCAACTGGTGGGAAGTTGACCGCGGGCGGAGCTTCTACGACGCCGAGAGTACCGCGGCGGCCCACAAGAGTGGCTGCAAGTGGTTCCCGTACAACAAGGGTGGCTCCTATCGGAAGTGGTACGGCAACCAACAATCTGTGGTGGCTTTCGACGCGGCGAGCTACGACATCCTCAGCAAGCAGGGGAACCACTTGCCGTCGCGTCAGTACTACTTCCAACCCGCGGTGTCGTGGTCGAAGGTCGCCGGGTCGTCACCCTCTTTCCGGTATTTCCCGCCGGGCTTCGTCTTCGACGGCGCGGGCATGTCCCTGTTCGCGGACACGCCGGAGCAGCGGATGGTCATTCTCGGACTGCTGAACTCGAACGTGTCGCTCGCCGCCCTCGAAGCCATAGCTCCCACCCTGAACTTTCAGTCTGGGGACATCGCGCGGCTGCCGCTGCCGAAGGAGATTAACGACGCCGCGGTCATGGGGGTCGTGGAGAAACTCGTCGCCTCCGCCAGGAGCGACTGGGACCGGCAGGAGATCTCCTGGAACTTCAGTCGCGACCCACTCGTCGAGGAGGCGGCGAGCGATGGCCAACTGAGCGACGTCTACGACGCGGTGACTTCGCGCCAAGACGCGTCGGTCGACGCTCAGCGTCAGCTCGAGGAAGCGAACAACTCGTTCTTCATCGATGCGTTCGAAATGCGTGCGGAGCTGAGTCCGTCTGTCGGCGTGGCTGAAGTGACACTCCTGGCGAACCCGAACTTTCGATACGGCCCCGCGCGTGCCGGCGACCACCGGCTCCGTTGCGCCGACGCGGTGTCGGATCTGGTCTCCTACGCCGTTGGATGCATGTTCGGCCGGTACAGCCTCGACCGGCCGGGGCTTGTTCTGGCGGACCAGGGCGCTACCGTGCGGGACTACCTCGCCGAGGTTCCGGCGCCTACGTTCGCACCGGACGCGGACAATGTCATTCCGGTCGTGGACGGCGACTGGTTCGAAGACGACATCGTCGGGCGCTTCCGCGAGTTCCTGCGTGCCGCCTTCGGTGAACAGCACTTCGAGGAGAACCTGCGCTTCGTGTCAGCGTCGCTCGAGGTGAAGGACATCCGTGACTACTTCGTGAAGTCGTTCTACAAGGACCACGTTCAGCGGTACAAGAAACGCCCGGTCTACTGGCTGTTCGCCAGCCCGAAGGGCTCGTTCAACACGCTCGTCTACATGCACCGCTACACGCCCTCCACGGTCTCGACGGTGCTCAACGAGTACCTGCGCGAGTTCACGGCCAAGTTGACGGCGAGCCTGCGGCAGCAGGAACGTCTTGCCGCTGGTGGCGGGACGCCGCGTCAGCAGGCGGCCGCCCAGAAGGAGGCTGACCGGCTCCGCAAGGTGCTGCTGGAACTCGAGGAGTACGAGCACGACGTCCTGTACCCGCTGGCGTCCCGGCAGCTCTCGATCGACCTGGACGACGGCGTGAAGGTGAACTACCCGAAGTTCGGCGCCGCGCTGAAGAGGATCCCCGGCCTTGAGGCAAGCGATGAGTGACGCCGCCACGGTCCGCCCGCACCTGGAGCGGTGGTTCGAGAACCGTCGGATCGTCTTCTGGCACGACCTGGACGGCCAGTACGCCGCGGACCTGGACGATCTCGAACTGCCGGGAGTCCAGACGATCCGCGTTGCCAACGACGAGTTCGGTATCAAGCGTCGGCTCCTGCACGACGAGCCGACGAGCAAGTTCCTCGTGTACCGCTCCGGTCAGGTGCCGGCGGGCATCGGGAACTGGCTGCTTGATCTCGAGCTTGCCTACGGAGTCTTCACGGCCGATCGCACCGCTCTTGTTGTGCAGGCTCTCGGCCTCACCGGCAAGGGCATCGACGAGGTCGTCCAGACCCACGAGAGGTTCTTCAACGCGACCAAACGCGTCCAAAGCCTCAGAGCGCTGCTGAGCCCCGAGGACGATGCCATCGACCTGCGCGCGAAGATGTCCGCGGTGCTGCTCGGCCTCAAGGACTCCCACAGCCTGCTGGAGATCACCCGTGCGCTGCTGATCGAGAACGCCAAGGAGCAGCACACCAGGTACGACGCACTCGTCGACTACGGACTCGACGGCTTCTACTGGCGCGGCGCGGCCAGTATCTACGGCTACGAATCGGCCTCGCCGAGTATCGACGATCTGGTGCTGTGGATCTTCCGCAAGGCCGCCGACGGCTTCAAGTCCGACCGGCCGGGAGGCCTGCGGAACATCCAGCTCGACTTCGCGAGCCTGCGCAACGACCGGCGCAGCCAGGAGGCGCTCGCCACGCTCGCCAAACGCGCGGCGCGCGACCTCGACTACGCTTCGCTGATCGAGGACGCGAGCTTCCGTGATCTGGTCGCGGTCGACCTGTTCCAGGAGGTCGACCAGAAAATCATCAGCGACCTGGCGCGTGCGGTGGCGGAGCAGACCGTCACCCCGCGCGAGGTCGCCGACGTGGTGCGCGCGCGGCAGAGCAGCGTGTGGATCAACGGCTACCGGCAGCTCTACACGGCAGTTGCCAGCGCCTCCGAACTGCTGGGCGAGCTGTCCTCGCTGAATCTTGGAATGCGATCGTTCGACGACGGGCTGGAGCGCTACCGTCGGAAGTGGTTCCGCATCGACCAGTTGTACCGGCAGTTCGTCTACGCGGCACGTACGGCCGAATACCCGAAGCCTCTCGAAGCACTGCGCGAGCAGGTCGAGAAGCGTTACACCAACAAATTCGTCTACGAACTGGGCAATGCCTGGCAGCAGCAGGTGAACCAGGTGGACACGTGGCGCTCAACCGCACTGCGCTCGCAAACGGGTTTCTACGCCGGCTACGTGGAGCCGCTCGTGCGCGACGGCGACAAGAAGGCCGTCGTCATCGTCTCCGACGCGCTCCGGTACGAAGTGGCCGATGAACTCGGCTCACGCATCCGGCAGGAGGACCGCTTCGACGCGACCCTCGACGCCGTCCTGGGCGTGTTGCCGAGCTACACCCAGCTCGGGATGGCGGCGCTGCTGCCGCACTCGACACTCAAGCACTCCGCCGACGCCAGGGTCGTGCTCGCGGACGACCAGCCGACGAATGGCACCGCCTTCCGCGGGAAGATCCTCGAGAGCGTCGGCGGCACGGCGATCCAGGCCGAAGACTTCAAGGCTCTGAACGCCGACGAGCGGCGCGAGCTCTACAAGGCCAACCGGGTCCTGTACGTCTACCACGATCGAATCGACGCCACCGGCGACAAGCCCAGCACCGAGCGGCAGGTGTTCGAGGCCGTCGAGGACGCGCTTCGTGACCTCGTCGACCTCGTGAAGAAGCTGGCCAGCGCGAACGCCACGAACATCTTCATCACGGCTGACCACGGTTTCCTGTTCCAGGACGAGGCTCTGGCCGACTCCTTCTTCCTCTCCACGCAGCCGCAGGGTGACGACATCAAGGTTGTCAACAAACGCTATGTACTGGGGCGCGGCCTCAAGGTCGACAACGCCTTCGTGGCCTTCGAGGCTGCCCGGCTCGGACTGGAGAGCGACCTGGAGGCCCAGATCCCCAAGTCGATCCACCGCCTTCGGCTCGCCGGTGGGGGGTCACGGTTCGTGCACGGTGGAGCGACGCTCCAGGAGATCGTCGTCCCCGTGCTCGCCGTCAACAAGAAGCGCAAGAGCGACACCCGGCTGGTCAGCGTCGAGGTGTGGCCCGAATCCGACAAGATCACCACCGGGCAGGTCGTAGTCCGGCTGTTCCAGTCCGAGCCGGTCAGCGACAAGGTCCAGCCACGCACGCTCCGAGCCGGGCTTTACGTCGGCGAGACCCTCATCTCGAACGTCGCCAGCCTGACCTTCGACCAGGCCTCGGCCGACAAGCGCGACCGGTACCAGAACGCACGGATGCTGCTCAGCCAGGACGCCAACGACTACAACAACCGTGCGGTCGAGTTCCGCCTCGAGGAGCGCATCCCCAACACCAACCAGTGGCGCGTCTATGCGAAGGCGATCTACACGCTGAAGCGTTCGTTCGCATCGGACTTCGACTTCTGACGGGGAGGGACCTCAATGGACGAGACCGAGCACGAGGCGCCCGACGCCAGCGCACCGCGGCAGAGTGACCTCGACTCCAAGATCAATCTTCTGTTCCCCGGTGTCGTTGTCCGTAAGGACCTGGTCAAGGCCGTCAAGGGCAACGCGATCGTGCCGTCGTACGTCCTCGAGTACCTGCTCGGACAGTACGCGGCGTCAGACGACGAAGCCACCATCCAGGCCGGCATCGACACCGTCCGGAAGATCCTCGCCGAGCACTACGTGCACCGCAGTGAGTCGGAGTTGGCCAAGTCGACCATCAAGGAGCGGGGCCGGCACCGGATCATCGACAAGGTCACCGTCACGCTCAACGAGAAGGCTGACGTCTACGAGGCCGAGTTCGCCAACCTGGGCATCAAGGGCGTGATCGTCGAGTCACCCACCATCAAGGCCCATCCCAAGCTCCTGGTCGGTGGCGTCTGGTGTATCTGCGACATCGAGTACCTCCATGGCGAGGACCAGCGCGTCGTGCCCTGGATCCTTGGCTCGATCAAGCCCATCCAGCTCTCGAAGTTCGACGTGGAGCAGTACCTCGAAGCGCGTCGCGGATTCACCACCGGTGAGTGGATCGACCTGCTCATCCAGTCCATCGGCTTCAACCCCGGGCTGTTCAGCCGGCGCGGGAAGTTCTTCCAACTCGTGCGTCTCATCCCGTTCGTCGAGCGCAACTACAACCTGGTCGAGCTCGGCCCCAAGGGGACTGGCAAGTCGCACATCTTCTCGGAGTTCTCGCCCCACGGCATGCTGATCTCCGGCGGCGAGGTCACCGTCCCGAAGCTCTTCGTGAACAACTCCAACGGACGCATCGGCCTGGTCGGGTACTGGGACGTCGTCGCATTCGACGAGTTCGCCGGCAAGAAGAAGCGCACCGACAGAGCGCTCGTCGACATCATGAAGAACTACATGGCGAACAAGTCATTCTCCCGTGGCGTCGAGACGCTCGGCGCCGAAGCCTCGATGGTCTTCGTCGGCAACACCTCGCACACGGTGCCGTACATGCTCAAGAACTCCGACCTGTTCGACGAGCTACCCGAGGCCTATCACGACCCGGCATACCTCGACCGTCTGCACCACTACATCCCCGGCTGGGAAGTCGACATCATCCGCGGCGAGATGTTCTCGAACGGCTACGGGTTCGTCGTCGACTACATCGCCGAAGTGCTCAAGTCGATGCGCTCGAAAGACTGCTCGGACCGCTACCAGCAGCACTTCACGCTGTCACCGGACATCTCGACCCGAGACCGCGACAGCATCCACAAGACTTTCTCCGGCCTGATGAAGATTCTCTACCCGGACGGCGAGGCCACCCGCGAGGAGATCGAGGAGATCCTTCGGTTGGCCATCGAGGGCCGCAAGCGCGTCAAGGACCAGATCCTGCGCATCGACTCGACCATGGCGGAGGTCGAGTTCGGCTACCTCGACAAAGGCGGCACCTGGCACGGCGTCGCCACGTTGGAGGAAGACGAGTATCCCGCCTACTACCACCGGGGACACAAGGAGGCGGCCGAGTCGAGGGAAGCGCCTACCGATGCTGACCCGCTCGGCGGTGGCGCAGCACCGGCCGAGCCCGAACTGTTCCAAGGCCACCGGGCCTACCAGGAAGGTCAGCGTGGCGTTTCGTACGACTCGTTGCTCGTCCCGTATTTGCGGGGTGCCTCGCAGATCACGATCGTCGACCCCTATGTGCGGATGTTCCACCAGGCCAGGAACCTCATGGAGCTGATCGAGGGGATCGCACGTCACAAGGACCCAGCCGACGAAGTCACCCTCAAGCTCGTAACCGTCGAGAACCAAGACGGCCCGGAGAAGCTGCAGAAGCAGTACGAGTACCTGCTCCAGATCAAGAAGAGCGCGGCAGTGCTCGGCATCGTCCTCGACGTCGAGTTCGTCGCACCGCAGGCCATCCACGACCGCTGGATCACGACCGACACCGGCTGGAAGATCCTGCTCGGCCGCGGACTCGACATCTTCCAGCGCATGTCCGACAGCCCGTTCGACCTCGCCACGAAGTATCAGAAGTATCGCGAGCTGAAGGGCTTCGGCATCACGTACCTCCGCGAATCCGACGAGTAGGACCTCGGCTGCTCGGTCATGCGGCCTCGTCCATGCCGGCGCGTTTGCGGTACGACTGGCGGAGGTGAGATAACCCGTCAATGTCGAACGGTTTGGCGGGACCTACTCTGACGGCGTCGACGCTCTGCTCGTCGCAGCCTGCGCGGGCACGTACGGGATCAGCCCGCACCGCCAGGCTTCCACCTGCAACGGCTCCGGCAGGTTGCGGGCGTCGACGATCAGACCGTCGACCTCCAGGAGCCAGGTCATCGGATTGTTGTCGATGATCTCGCGCCGGCTGAACTCCGGGTCCATCAGGCCGATGTTGAGGGTGTCCATGATGAGCCTGCCCTTGTTGGCCATCGTCGTCTGCTTGACGCCGAGCAGGTCCGCCATTGTGTCGGTGCGCATGTGCGGTTCCTGATTGGGGTCGGCGAGGAAGTTGACCCGGCCGATGGCGTAAATGATGCCGGCCGCCCAGATGCGGCGATCGCCGCGTACGAGCGGGGATGGGCGTTTGCGGGCGAGCTTGGCCGACAGCTTGGCGCAAAGCGCGGCGTACTCTTCGTCAAGATGCCGCAGGCAGAAGGCATCAGTCGCGGTAATGATCTCGTCATACACCTGCCGCACTGCGATCGGAACGCTGGCGGTCCGGTTCTGTCCTGTCATGACATCCTCTCGGATCGGAGGGTCGTTCAGCGGACACCGTACGCCGCCACGGTGAGGCGTTGTCGGCGGCGTTGTACACCCTTCTAGTGTCGTCGTCGGAGTACGGGCCGAAGACGGGGGCCGGGCGCCGACAGCGCGCCGAAGGCGCGCCACCGTCCGTTCGCCGAACCGTCAGTGGTAGAAGCAGACCAGGTCCGTGTCGTACTGGCGGCATTGCAGCAGCACCGCATTCCCCACCATCCCTCGTTCGGCAGCCGTGCGCCCCAGAGGTCGCACAGCGCCTTCAGGCAGTACCCGTACAGGTGGGCATCCTGATCGGCATGGGGACGTCCGAGCATCAGGTCGGCCAGGAAGTCGGCCGCCGGCCGCGTGCTGTGGGACCAGTCGTCGAGGTTGGTGAGGTCGGCCCGGCAGCGGTCGCGGACCCAGGCACAGAGCGCTTCGTCGCGGACTGCCAGCACATCGTTCAACGCGTCCAGACGGATCTTGAAGGGCATGATCGCGTAGCTCATCAGCGGGCCTCCCATCCGTCGAGACGGTTCAGTCGGGTCCGGTCGTCGTGGATCCAGCCCCAGATCAGGCTGACCACCGTGCCGGGTGCGTCCACCGTGGTGGACATGACGTCGGTCCCGGCCCCGTCGCGGTACTCCAGGGTGAAGTCGGCCGGTGCGTTGCGGTAGATCTGGATGAACCGCATCTCGTCGTCGGCCCGGCCGACGATCAGGAACGGATTCGGCCCGTGCAGCGCGTGCACCCACAGGTCCAGCATCGACCTGGTGAGAAACGGTAACCCGAGATCGTCACCGCCGACGTTCAGTGTCACGTTCACCCGGTCCGGCAACTGTCCGCTGCTCTTGATCACAACGGTCACCGTACTGCCCGACTCGCCGCGGCGCTGACGGACTCCGGCGGACGAGATGCTCCGGTGCCGGCGCTTGCTCACCTATCTTGGACGACGATCGGGCGACGGCGCGACCAGGTTCGCAGCGACCGGCAGGCGCATCCACGGGTCGACGTAGCGACGCTTCCGGGTCAGATACGCTGGGTGAACGCACATGACCAGTGCGGCGAAGTCGGCTTCCCGGAGCCCTTCGCGGTGACTTTCACGATCGAGGTCTGGCCGCGTGGGCCCCAGGTTCGGACCCTGGTTGGTCTCAGCGTTTGCCCCGCCTCGTCGGCGAAACAGATCCACGCGCCCAACCTGCGCGCGATCCTCTAGTGTCCTGAGCCGTCGCGACACCTTGCTGTTGGACAGGCCGTCGGTGCACGGCGGGCCTGGACATCGACGCCTACAGGTCCTTGTCGGCAGGGTGAGCAAAGGGATTGCACGCCTGCGTGTGACCAGCTTGGATCGCACCCGTGACAATATTCGATGAGCTTGCCTGCCCAGATCGGTATCCGCGCTCGTCCCGGTACGACCCGGCCTGGCTGCTCGACCTGGACATGGGGCCGAACCCGTTGTGGCTGCTGGAGGACCTGGCCCGGGATCTTGACCTGCGCCCGGGAATGCAGGTCCTGGACCTGGGCTCCGGCAAGGGAGCGACGTCCGTGTTCCTGGCCCGTGAGTACGGCGTCCAGGTCGTGGCGGCCGATTGGTGGATCGCGCCGGATGAGGCAGCGGCCGTGTTCGCCGACGCTGGCGTTTCCGGCCAGGTGACCGCCGTGCGGGCCGAGGCGCACAACCTGCCGTTCGGGAAGGACAGCTTCGACGCCATCGTAAGCATCGACGCATTCGAGTATTTCGGCACCTCTGACTGGTACCTGCCATACCTCGTGGGGTTCCTGCGGCGTGGCGGCCAACTCGGCGTGGCGACGCCGGGAATGACCCGGGAGGTCCGAGAACTCGGGGCGATCCCGGAGCGCATCAAGGAACTGTTCGGCTGGGAGCCGATCGCCTGGCACACCGCCGAGTGGTGGCGCTTTCAGTGGGAGGTCACCGAACTCGTGACCGTCACATCGGCACGACTGCAGGAAGATGGCTGGCGGGACTGGCTGCTATGGACACAGGCGGTGGCCGAGCACACAGGCGACCGGGCTGGCCCACAACACAATCGCCAGGCGGTGATCGACCTGCTCGCCGCCGACGCCGGCGAGTTCCTCACCTTCGCGATGGTGACAGCGAGGAAGAACTGATGAGCAAGCTCCGCGCGGTCCGCTGTCGACAATTATCTTGAATCGATCACGCGGTGACGAGCAGCCACCGCCGTGACCCCAGACCCTGAAGGCTTCGACGCCCTCGCGCTCGACACCCTCTTCCTCGCCGGTCCGATCTCCTACAATTCTTACGCGACGATCCGCACTACGACCGGCCGTTGCCGGTCAGCCCGCTACGCCACTCCGCGAACCGATCTTCAGGTACCTGCCCCTCCGTCGCGACCTTCGGGCGTCATCGGGGACATTGCGCGTGACGGTCCGCACGTACCCTGGGTCCTCGGCGATGTCGATACGATTGCGATGCCCCGGCTGACCGTTCTCAGGAGGCAACCCCCGGTGACCTACCCGCCAGAGGCCAACCAGCAACCGCCGGACCCTTCCGGGTCCGGATACGGACAGCAGCCGTACCCCCAACAGCCCGGCTCCCCACCCCACCAACCGCCGACCGGCGGCGACCAGGACACCAACGCCATCAAGTGGTTTCTCGTCATCGGTGGCGCGCTGGTGACCGCGCTCATCCTGTGCGCCAGCCTGTACTTCGGCATCCAGAAGCTCACCGCCGACTCGCCGACCGACGTCGTCAACGAGTTCATCGAGGCCGCCCGCGACGGCGAACGCACCAAAGCCCTCGACCTCATCTGCGCGTCCGAGCGCGCCAAGGCAACGGAACGCGACGACTTCATCCTCAATGACCACGACCGCCAGAGCCTCATCGAATGGAAGGTGACAAGCGAGACAGCGGGCGAACAGACCGCCGAAGTACGCACCTTCGTCAGCGTCCGCGACGACGGCAACGTCGAGTCCGCCACCGTCATCATCACACTCGTCAAAGAAGACGACGAATGGAAAATCTGCAACCTGCGCACCGACCGGTGACACAGGACAACACCCCGGCGGCAACGAGTTCGTGCGTGTCAACAGGTCAGACCCGATCGGTAGTCAGTAGGGTGTGACCTTCGAGGAATACGTGCTCGCCCGCGGCCCTGCTCTACTCCGCCTCGCGCGTCTGCTCGTCGACGATGTCCATCGAGCCGACGACCTCGTGCAGGACACGCTCGTGCGGGCCTACCCACGTTGGTCAAGGATCTTACGCGCCGACCAGCCGGACCTGTATGTCCGGCGTATTCTTATCAACCTCAATGTTTCCTGGTGGCGTCGCCGTGCGAGCCGGGAGATACCGGTGGATCTGGGCGCCGACCTGCGACCCGACTCTGCCGACCACGGCCCGCAGGCCGCCGAGCGGCTTGCCCTCTGGGAGCGTGTTCGAGCACTCCCGCCGCGCCAGCGTGCGGTGATCGCGCTGCGCTACTACGAGGACCTCGACGATGACCGCATCAGCGAGATCCTCGGCTGTTCGCGGGTCACTGTCCGCACCCACGCCATGCGCGCACTGGCCGCGATGCGCATCCAGATGCACGACCTGGAGGAGGCCCACCGATGACCATGGACCTGGAAAACCTTAAAGGAACGCTACGGGCACGCGCGGAGGCCGACACCGACGCTGAGGAACTGCTCGCACGGATCGGTCCGGCCCGTCGTCGGCGCCGCGCCCGCCGGGCCATCGGTGCGATGGCTGCGGTGCTGGCGCTGACCGGGCTGGTGGCCGTGCTCGTCCCGCGCTTGCCTCTCGGCGGGTACGCCGTTCCAGGGGCGCCGTCGGCCGCGAACCCCAACCCTGATTCAGCGGCGATCGGCGCCGACCCGCAGACGATTCACTTCGGCGTGGGACGGTTTCCCTACCCGGTGCGCACGACCACCTGGGCGGTGCTAGACGGCGTCGAAAGGCTGTCGCTGTGGGGCAACACGGTCACGTTCGACGATCCGCAAGCGCATGACGACACCGAGTTCTTCGCAGATTTGACGCTGACGCCCGTGACCACCTCACCGACTCCGAATCCCACGGCGCTGCCGGGAACGCTGCAGCAACCGCACAGTTCGCCAGCGACCGTCGGAGGGCAGCCGGCACTCGTCGTCACCGGAAAAGAACCGAACAGCACACTCGGCGCCACCCGCATCACCTGGCAGCCGATGGCCGGCGCCCGCGCCGAACTGTCCGTCCGCGGTCCCGTGCCGGTGGACAAGGCCCTGGCATTCGCCGGAACGCTCCGCCTGGACGTCATCCACCGATGCAACCTGCTCGTACGCACCACCGCCTTACCCGATGGGGCACACGTAACCGGCTGCTCGACCATGGCCGATTCACTACGCGGCGACCTGACCATCCGCGGCCCCCAAGGCACGATCTCCATCTCCGTGTCGGCCGTCGCCGTATTCGACCGCGGCGCCACCGCAGGCGTCGGAGACGCACCGCAGTTGCCCACCCTCGCCAACGGCTGGCCGTACGAGGAACTCGATCCGTCGGCAAACACGCAGCACTTCACCGCGTACATCCGGATTCCCAACCCCTATCTGGTGGTATGGGCGCAAGGCGGATTCGGCCTGAACGACGTACTCCTCGTCGCCGGCGGCCTGGAGTTGTCATCGCGCTGACCATCAGGGGGCCCGGGCTATCGCGAGATGTAAATCGTCACCGATGGCGTCGCCAGATCGGCGCGGGTCTTCGGGTAAGCACCTTACGGGCCGTCAGGCGCTGACCGGGCGGCCCGTAAGGTACCGCGGGCGCGGGAAGATCGCCCGCCGCCTGCCTACAGCACTTGAGCGCCTCGGTATCCAAGCGGCCCGAGGCGAGGACTGCGGGCGGCACGAGTTCATCACCGAGTCGTCGACTGGGTAGGCTGAGGTGCAGGAGCTACGGGTGTTCCGGCTGCCGAGCCCGGCGGAACTGACGGCGTTGCCGGCCGTGATCGCGGAGGCGTCGACGTTCCTCGTCGAGCCCACCCGTCGTCTGATGACTTGCGGCCGTCAGCCTGTAGCTGCTCAGCGGTGCGATCACGCAGTCGGATGGCACCCACCCAAGGTCTGCCGGTCGGCAAGGCGTCGCCCTCGGATTCAACATCGGAAGGTCCGCTATCGGCGTCGGCGTTGGCAGACCGAACGCACGAGGTTGGGTCAGCGTCTGCGGTGCCACCGTCCGGCCGTGCTCGCGGACCTTGATCACCAGGGCGTCCATCCACACGAACGTGTAGTGCGCCGCGTCGAGGGGCCGGGAGCCGAATGCCTCGACCTGCGCGTCCAGATGGGCGGCCATCTCCGAGACCTGGCTGCGCGACAGTGACGCGATGCCGAGTTGCTCGACGAGCTTCTCCACCCGCCGGGCGACACCCCCAGCAGATACGCCGTGGCCACCACCGACACGAGGGCCTGTTCGGCGCGGCGACGGTGGGTCAGCAGCCAGTCCGGGAAGTACGAGCCGTGCCGCAACTTCGGGATCGCCAGCTCAACGGTGCCGGCACGGGTGTCCCAGTCCCGCGGCCGGTAGCCGTTGCGCTGGTTGACCCGTTCGTCGCTACGCTCGCCGTCGGCGGCGAAGCGTGGCCACCGACCGCCAGGGCCAGCAACTTCCACGGCAGGTATCGCGTCAGGCCATTCGGCTACGAGCTGCCCACCGTTCAGCCAGATGGAGAGGCCGTCGGCGCTCCGCATCGTCGGGCGCCCGCGCCTAATCAGTGCTTGATCAGTGGCGTGAGGTCAACTTCGACATCGTGGCCGGCGATCGTGACAACGACACGCGGCCGGTCGCCGGTGGCGGCGAGGTAACTGGCTAGAGTGGAAAGCAGCATGTCGGGGCGGCTCTCGATGCGACTGATCTCCGACTGCGCCACTCCCATCGCCTTGGCCAGCTCGACCTGCGTGAGGTCGGCAGCCTTACGCACTGCGGCGAGGTTCTCGGCGTAGATGCGATCGGCCGCGGCCATCTCGGCGCGAATGTTGTCGACACGCTCGGCGGCACCGCGTCGCGCCCGGAGCCGGGCGATGCGCGCGCCGGCGGCGTCGGTGCCGACGAAGGTGGCGTGTTCGACATGGTTCGACTGGTCAGTCATCTTCGCCTCCATCGGTCTGTCTGAGGTAGGCCGCGATCACCTGGTCGGCGCGGCTGCCGACACTGCTGTAGAACACATCGCCCATCCGAGCCTTGTCGTTACCGAACAAAACGATCATCGGTGGAGCCTCCGACGGGAACCAGACGATCAAGCGGATCGCGATCCCGTCTCGGAAGGGATGCGACAGCCGCCAGACCTGGTACCGGCCCGGCTGCCGCACCCGGCGCAACGTTGGCGTGTCATCCGTCGGCGGTTCCTTGATGTCCTGCAGATACTCCAACTGTGCCGTGACAACATCGAGCTGCTCCTGCGCTCGACCATGCCCAACCTCCACTCGACGTTCGAGGTCGGTCAGCCACCTGTCGAACTCGCTCGACCAGTCGATCAACTTCCCGAATATAGCACAGACAGCATATTGCTCACGGTGCGGGCCAGGCGAAACACGAGCATCTTGTTCCCCAGTTCCAGGTCGCGCAGGGCCAGCATGCCGCCGCGGGCGCTGACCGGCACCGCCGGCTGGCAACCTGCGCACGCTGCACCAAGATCCGCGCCGCACTCGCCAACCTCGGTCGAGCGGTGACGACCGACGGCAGGAGATGTTCCGAGGGGGTGCACCATCGACGGCGACGAGTCACCACACGACGCGGCGCGGCATAGGGGTCGAAGAGGAACTCGGCTTAGGGATGTCCCCGGGCCGGATGCCCTCGCCGCCGGATTTTCGCGGAGTTCTACGCCGCGATCCACCCACGCCTCCTCACGCAGTAGCTCGCGTTCGCCGGCGACCGAGCCGAGCCCCACCGAGGGGCTTCATGGCCGAAAGTAATTGATAAACTCCATTGCGTTGACTTAAAGTGTCGGGCATGGCGGCCGTGTTCTCCGATCCTGGCGACCTGTTCTACGACGCCCGCAACACGGCACGGCCTACCCGAGGGCGGTTCCGCTACCAGGATGAGTGCGTCGCCCTCCGCTGCATCGCCAACCTGGTCTACGGCGGCGTTACCGAGATCATTGTGGAGTGGTCGACGGACTACATCGCCATTCTGGCCGATGAACAACCGGAGTTGGTATCGATAAAGCACCGGGACCCGGGGCAAGGCGACTGGCAGATGAGCCAACTCCGGCACGTCATCTTGGATCTGCACATGGTCTGGCGGGCCATGACGGAGCAATGCCGTTGCACCTTCGCCTCGAACGCGGGCCTGACGCCCGACGCCTCGGACAAACTGACGAACCGCCTCCGCGACTATCTTCCAGCCGGAGTACAGCCCGATGAGGTGGCTCGATTCCAAACGGTGCTCGCCATGCCCGACCCACCGCTTCCACGACGTACCGAGATCACCGCAGTCGGCGTCCGTGACATGATGGGCGCGCTATCCCTACTCGACCGGGATCCCCGATATGCGGAGGACTGCTACCAAGTTCTGGTCGATCGGATCGGCGCCGCGGCGAGCGAGCAGCCGGACCGCCCCGAGCAGCGGATCGCGCGGCTGACGGGCTCAATGCGCGCGGTCAACGAGCGGCAGCGGCCGCGGCAGGCCGACCAGACCGTGCGCATCGCGGACCTGCGTGACCTGGTCCTGCGTACCCACGACGAGTGCGTGCGCCGGCCCGCACGTCCGGCCGCTCCCACCATACCGTTGCGAGCAATCCGGCCCCGAACGGCGCCGCTTCGGGACACCGATGAGTGGTACGGCGGACTCGAGCTGCAACTCGACGGCTATAGCGTCCTCATCCACGACCCGGTCGAGGTCCATCGGCCGCCGGACCGCTCATACCGCGAGCAGCGGTCGAACGGCCGCCAGCTCGTGCCGCGGCAGCGGGATGTACGGGTCGTGCGGCTTGATGTTGTCCGCCCCGACCGGTCCGCCGATCAGCGGCGGCAACAGGTGATTCGGGAAGCTGACCTGCACACTCAATTGCGAAACCTGCCGGAGTTGATCGATCGATGGGGTAGCGACCGACAGATCGGCTACGTCACTGCCATTCCTCAGGGACGGTCGCTACCGGCGGCTTTCGGACCACCGCCCTATTCGGCCACAGCGCTGGACGGGCTGTTGCGAGCGCTACCCAGCCTCGGCCGCGCGCTCGCCGACTTCCATAGCAACGGCCTGGCGCACCGGGCGCTGCGCCCGGAGGCGCTGTTCTTAGCCGGCCATAAGCTGAGCCTGCTCGACGCCGGACTCGCCGCAGTACCGCCGGTCATGGGCGAGGGGACGCCGTTCTACCGCGCGCCCGAGCAGGAACGCCCGGCGCGACGTGCGCCCGCGGCTGCCACGGACGTGTACCAACTGGCCGCGATCATCTATCACCTGGCGGTCGGACAGCTTCCCGGTCCCAACCCTCCGCCGCCGAGCATCCTGCGACCAGAACTTTCCCCAGCAATCGACAGAGCATTGATGGCTGCTCTTTTGCCGGAACCGGGCGACCGGCTGACGCTTCTAGATCTGATCGACAAATGCACCGCCGTGCTGCGTTCGGGCGGAGCATTGGCATGCTGATCGGCGAGCCGTTCACGCTCAGCTCGCCGGCACCGATCGCGCTTGTTCCGGGCCGGGCATTTCCGGAAAAGCACGCACGGGAACGCCAGCGGTATCCGTTCCTGCCGGACGTCCCAGCCCTTGTGGCGGAGCTGAACGAGCTGACGCACCGAGGCGGAGTGGCGGTCAGTGTCGATGAGCGTCAAGGCGGTGGCGGCTGGATCCGGTGTTACGCCAACCGAAGCTGCGTTGGTGTACGGTCTTCGCGGCGCGGTGACGTATTTCTCATCGAGTACATCGAGCCGATGCACCTGCGCAACCACGGGCGCCTGGCGCGCAGCGCGCTGCGGGTCGCACCGCCACGATGGCTGTACGGTGCGGACCTCTCTGCCGTGCCGCCCGGCTGCGTTGCACCGGACGCGCAGATCCGCGAGGCATGGCATCGCCTCCAGCGGGAAGCACGACGTGCGTCCTCGACGGAGCAGCGCGACCCGCGGTACGAGGCGTTCTGCGACGCGCTCGATGTGGTCGCCGAGGGCGCCCGCCAGATCACGTCGGCGAAGAACGCCGGCCGCCCCGCTCTGGCCTTCTACGGGGTACGAGCGTCGAGCGAGGCCCGGCGCACGACGGCGGGCATCTACACATTCCTGCTGTCCAGGCCGGGTGAGGTGGGGGAGGGCGACCTGGTGGAGCTGCGACAGGCACCCGACTTGCGCGGCAAGGTCAGAAACGCGGATGGCGAGCGATTGATCGTCGAGTTCGACACGCCGGTGGACCGCCGACGCATCCCCGAACAGGGCGAGTTGGTGGTCAGCGGCGGTGACCTCATCCCGCGCATCCAGCAGGACGCCATCGCCAAACTCCGAGCCGGCACGGCACTCAATTCCCGGCTGTTACCGCTACTCGTCGACCTCGACTTCACGCTGTACGACGAAAGCCGTGGACCGGCGTCGAACCCCGCCGAGCCGCTGGACGGCGATCAACTCACGGCGTTCCATCGGGCGTTGCTGGTACCCGACCTGCTGCTTGTGCTCGGTCCACCCGGTACCGGAAAAACCCGGACGATCGTGCAGATCGCCTCGGCCGCAGCGGCGCGAGGCGAGCGGGTCCTCATCGCGTCCCAGACCAACACCGCGGTAGACAACGTGATTGAGCGCCTGCCCACGGCGCTCACCGGAATCCGGGTCGGTAACGAAGCGCGGTTCTCCCGGGTTCCACAGATGAGTAGCAGTCCTAGTCCGCGAAAACAGGCGTTGAACTGGGGAAACACTGCTTGGCCCAGTGACGGGGCGTGTCACTAGGCGGTGGTGTTCGTGCTGGTCAGCCGCGTGTGGCTAGGTCCAGGATTTTCTTGGGCGCCTCGATGTCGAGCGCGGTGAGGAGGTCACGTTGGGTCTTGGTCAGCGTGGTGGTCTGTCGGAAGGTGCCGGCGGGTCCGGTGTAGGTGATCGCCTGGAGGCGTTGCAGCTCGTCGCGGACGGTGGGCCAGGTCCGGCCGGTGGTGGTCTCGATGATGCGGATGTGCAGCAGGGCCAGCCAGCACAGGATCACGTGGGCGCGGATACGGTCTTCTTTGCGGTGGTAGACCGGCCGCAGGTCGATGACCTGCTTCATAGTGCGCCAGCCACGTTCGACCTCGAGCAACTGCTTGTAGCCCAGCGCGATGTCCTCAGTGGACAGTGTGGGGTCGGAGGTGCGCAGCAGGTACTTGCCGTCGAGGTTCGCCTCGGTCTTGATGGCAGCGGCGTCGACGCGCAGCAGTCCGCCGGGGGTGCGGCGCAGGTAGCGCTTCAGATGCGGCTTGGTGGAGATCACCCCAGCGAGCTCGTCGCGTCGGCTGCGGGGCAGGGTGTCGGTGCCGTCGATCAGCTCGGTCAACGCGGCGACATGCCGGGCCCGGGTAGCGGCGTCGCGTTCGGCCTCGGCCGGGTTGTAGCAGACGACGAACCGGTCATCGGCCAGGTCGGGGGCGAGGCGCACCTCCTTGACCTGCAGGTTGTCCCGGACGGTCTGGTAGCGGCCCTGCCGGGACAGGGCGGCGTCGGCGGCCGGGGTGCCGCCACGCAGTTTCTCGCCAAGGATGTAGTGCCCACCGCCCTGCTGCAGGAAGCGGCGGTTGGCCGCGGAGGCGAACCCGCGGTCGGCGACCCACACCACCCGGGCCAGGCTCCACGCGCGCATGTCCGCCTTGACCTGGCGGATCAGGGCGGAGTCTGCGGTGTTGCCCGGCCAGCACCAGCAGCGCACCGGGATCCCGTCGCGGGTCACGGCCATGCCCACGATCACCTGGGGCAGGTCGTCGCGGTGGTCCTTGGACTTGCCGAAGCTGCGGAACCCGGCCTCGCTGACCGGCTCGGCGTCGTCACCGACGCGGTGGCCGTGCTCGTCGCGGCCAACCGGGTCGTCGGCCTCGTCGGTCTCGAAGTAGGTGGAGGTGGTATCGAAGAACAGCAGGTCCACCTCGAGGTTGAGCAGGTGCGCGGTGGCGTGGAAGACCTCCTCGGCCAGGGCTGGCTCGACCTCAAGCAGCCAGTCCATCGCCCGGTAGCAGGCCTCGTCGACGACCGTGTCGAGCCCGTCGATGTGCACGTCGTGGGCGATCCACGAGGTGGCGGCCAGCTTGCTGGACGGGGCCAGGGCGCGGTTGGCGACCAGCGCGAACAGGATCCGTTCGGCCCGCTCGCCCAGTCGGCGGCCGCTCAGTCGAGCGCGCAGCGCCGCGTCGATGCCCAGCCGTCGCCACAGCGCGTCGAGCACATGCACGCCGCCGAGGGGACGGGCCTCGGTGAACTCCAGCCCGCCCGGCGCGGTCGCCGACGCGGCCGCCGCCGGGTCCAGCAGCCGCGACAGCGCTGCGACCAGGCGCTGGATGCCGGCGCGGTCGAGGTCGTCTTCCCTGCCGAAGGAGTACAGCACCTTCGTGCGCGACCGCTGCACCGCGGGATCCCACTCGTTGTGCGCCAACTGCAGGTAGCGCACGCTGCGACCGTCGCTGGTCTTCCGTGTCGAGGTCCGCACATACACGGCCGAGGACCTTACACGTGGCTATGAGATCGGCCAAAGCGCCAGCTAGACGGCATGAGGTCGCTGATGGCGTGTCACTAGGCGATTCAGCCATTCCGGCACTCAGCCAAGCCGGTGACCTGCAGCTTCACCGCCGCCCGTGCCTAGAACTGCCGCTCAACTGTGGAACGTGGGGTTCTCCAGCGCAGTTGCCCACAAGACCCTGTCGGCGACGGCCGCGGCCCTGCAGGATCAGGTACTGTCCCGGACGCAGTCCACGGCGCAGCGCCTCGCTCCCTGGTCGGCCGCGCCGTCCCCGGCCGAGGGCTGGCTCGGCCAGATGCGCAGAGCCCTCGACGAGCTCAACCAGGCCCGTGCGGCGGCGGCATTGGCCGCCGACGCGCACCGTCGGGCCCTGGCCGTGGTCGAGTCCCGGCTTCGGCCGCCGATCGAGGCGGCTGAGCGAGCGCGGGAGGCGGCCAAGCGCGACGCGGAAGCGGCCGCGGAACGGATCCGGAACCTGGGCTTCCGCCTGCGCGACCTTGAACAGCGCGGCGGACCGCTTCGGTTCATTCACCGTTGGCGGGCCAACCGCTGCCGGGAACGGCTGGCCGAGGCAACCCCGCTCGGCGCTCAAACGCACGCCGCGTTCGTGCGCGCAGAACAAGACCTGCAAACGTGGAACGCCGAGTTGCGACGGGCCCTTGACACCGATCCGGCAATCCGTAGAACCGAAGCGCAGGTGGCCGCCGCCGAAGCCGCAATCGGCCGGACGCAAAAGGCCACCCGGTGGGCCGCGCAAGAATACGCACGGCTGCTCGCCGGCATCCTCGCGGTACGGCCCATCCCCGATGACGCCAACGCGATGGGCGAGTTCGTCGATTGGTGCGGGCAGTGGCATCCCGTACTCCAGCAACGCGCCCGCCTGCTCGACGACTGGCAGCAACAGCTTGCCAAGCACAGCGACCAGTTGCACGACGAACTGATCCAGTACGCCGACGTCATCGGCACGACCTGCATCGGCGCCGGAATCCGGAAGAACCGGCTCAGCGATCTCGACTTCGACCTGGCCATCGTGGACGAGGCCGGGCAGATTCCATTGACCACGACACTCGTGCCGCTGGTCCGCGCCCGCCGGGCGATCCTGGTCGGCGACCACAAACAGCTCCCTCCGTTCGTCGACGACGACGTACGCCAGTGGCTGGCACGCCGCGGGCCAACGGAGTCCAGCGTTGAGCCTGGACTCCTGACCGACCTGCTCGCCCGCAGCGCGTTCGAACGGCTCATCGCGCAGGCGCCGTCGACCAGCCAGGTGGTCCTGCGCCGGCAGCGCCGCATGCCGGCCGTCGTCGCCGACTTCGCATCGGCCCAGTTCTACGGCGGCAAGCTGGCAACCGCGACCGAGCCTGGGCCGCCGTCGCCGGTGTTCCGCAGCCCGCTCGCTCTCATCGATACCTCCGACATTCCGCCAAGGGAACGGGCCGAGCGCACGCGGGCCAGAACCGAGACGTGGCAGGCCGCCGGGTGCGACAACCTCGCGGAGGCCCAACTGGTACTGGACCTGGTGCAGTGGTACGCCCGGCACGACCGGCAGTGGGCGGTCATCGCGCCGTACCGCGCGCAGGTACAACTGCTCGATCAGCGGCTGCGGGGGATGCTCGGCGACACCGCCGTCCGCGACCGTGTGGGCACCGTCGACGCATTCCAGGGCAAGGAGTACGACATCGTCGTCTACAGCTTCACCCGCAGCAACGCCGGCGGCCGGGTCGGCTTCCTGCGCGAGTTACGGCGCCTGAACGTCGCCATAACTCGCGCTCGGGAGCAGCTTGTGCTCGTCGGTGACTTCAGCACGTTGGTCCGCGCCGACGATCCCGGCTTCCGACACCTGGCCGGTGAGCTGTACCACTACTCGCAGCGCCACGGCGACATCGTTGCTTCCCGCGACCTGCGCGATCGATTGGCCTGCGAGCGGCCGGCATGACGGCGCAGACCCGCAAAGCGGCTGCCCATTGGCCGGCAACCCGTATCGTCGAGCGGGTCGCCACCGACCCCGCTGCCCGGCCGATTCGGCTGCTCGCACTGCTTCTGCCGGTATGGGCGGTCGAGATCGAGGCCACAGTCACCGAAGCCCAGCCGTACGAGGTGTTCGATCGCTACCTCTCGCGAGCCATCAGCGAGGCGGAGCTACGCAACGTATCGACTCTGGCGGATTTCTTCGGTATGGAGCCCGCCCTGGTCGAGCGGGGCGTGCGGTACCTCGCCACGATCGGTCACGTGCAGCGGTCCGGGGACGCCCTATCCCTGACCTCATTGGGCGCCCGCTCGGTCACAGAAGGCCTCCGGTATGTGCTCAAGGAAGACCGGCAATGGTTGTACTTCGACGGCTTCACCGGCAAACCGCTGCCGCGCAGCCACTACTCCGGGACGGTATGGCTCGACGCGGACGAGTTGAAGCTAGCCGACGGCACCATCTTCCATCTGATCAACGGACCGGCCCCGTTCCGGAGCCAGGCCGTTGACGAGCTTGCCCGCCGGGCGGACCGGGAGGACTTCAACCTGCCGGCCGGCCTCACCGCCGCGAAACCGCGTGAGGTGCACAAGCAGTGGCTGCCGGCGTACGTGATGGAGTGCGAGTCAACGGTCCTCGTGTTCGTCAAGGCCATCGATGGTCCCGACGAGTATCTGGCCCGCGTGCTCGCGCCTTACCTGCGTGACATCCTGGCCGGCGAGCTACCTGTCGACCCCCGCGAGGTGTGGCGGACGTGGCTCGACGGGGTCGGATTCGCCGACGTGACTCCGCAGGTCACAGCGAATGGTATGTGGCGGGCGGTGTTGCCGGCATCGGTGTTTCCCTCCAGATTCGCCTGGTCCAAGCTGGGCTCGTTTGAGGTCCGACGGCAGACGTTCCTTCAGCTCTGGTGCGACGACCCAGCGATGCGACGGCGCGCCGTTCTCGAACGGGCCGGCGCCATGGTGCGAGCCGGATCTCTGCCCGGCATCGGGGAGCTCGCCGGTAGGCTGGCCGACCTCGCCGCACAGCTAGAAGTCACCACGCCCGATCCGCTTGAGCTCCGGAAGTACGCGAAAAGCCGGAACGACGACATCCTCTTGGTGGCACTCAGTAGGATCGAGTAGCTCGAGTGCATGTAGCCTATCTAGAAGAATTCTAGGTAGGTTACAGATGCCCGACGGAGAGTAGTGACGGTGTCGAGCCTCACGCCGCATGCCGCATCGCACCTAGTGCATAGTTCCTCTTTGGGGGTGTAGATCGGCCCTGCTGGTGGGATGCTGGTGGGGAGGCGATCTGTCATGCCGAAGTTGCTGTACGCGCGTCCTCCCGCGGATGCGGAGGAGGAGCGGAAGATCCGGAAGTTGGCGGGGTCGCGGCACGCCCCAGCGGACTGGATCATGCGGGCGAAGATGATCGCGGCCAGTTGGGACGGAGCCCGTACCAGTGCGATCGCCGCCCAGCTCGGCTGCCACATGCAGACGGTGCGGGAACGGCTGGCCCGGTTCAACGCCGAAGGTGTCGACGGGCTGGGTGACCTGCCCGGAGCGGGACGCAAACGCCGGATCACCGAACAGCAGCGTGGTCGCATCATCGCGTTGGCTCGTTCGGATCCTGCGGGCCGGCCGGTCCGTGATGACGCCGGGCAGTTGGCCGCTGCGGATGAGCACGGCCCGCCGCGGTGGACGCTGAACAGCCTCACCGAGGCCGCCCAGGCCGAAGGCATCGATGTGCACCGCAGCCAGGTGCGGCGGATCCTGCTGGCGGAGAAGGTCCGCTGGCGGCACACCCGCTCCTGGGCGCACAGCGAGGATCCTGACTTCGTCTCAAAAGGGCGGCGGTCGTCGGGCTCTACACCCACCCGCCGGCGCGGACCACGGTGATCTGCGCCGACGAACTGGGGCCGGTGATCCCGCGGACGTTCCCGCCGGCGCCGGGCTGGTCACCCGACGGCCACCGCATCAAAGCACCCTTGGAATACTCCCGCGGTCCGGACAAGCTGTGGGTCTACGGCGGGCTACGCATCCGCGACGGCACCGAGGTGACCTGCTGCGCCCCCTCCCGTAACAGCGACGGCTGGATCCAGCTCCTCGCAAAGATCGCCGGGGCCAACCCGCGCGGGCAGATCCGGGTGATCACCGACAACCTGTCCAGCCACTGCAGCGGCAAGGTACAGCGGTGGCTGGCCCGCCACCCCCGGATTCAGCAGGTCTTCATCCCGAAACGGGCCTGCTGGTTGAATATGGCGGAGGGCTGGTGGCGGCTGCTGCGCCGGGCCGCGTTCGCCGGACAGTCCTTTGTCGACACCGACGAGATCGCCCACGCCGTGGACGTGGCCACCGCCCAGCTCAACACCCGCGCCAAGCCCTGGATCTGGGGACGCCCGGCACCACCGACCCGCACACTACGCCGCAAGTTCGTGTACTGCCTTTGAGGAACTATGCAGTAACAAGGTGCCGTAGTCGTCAAGGTTACGAGCGGGGCCGCCGCGACGCTGTCTGCGCCGGCGGTCCCCTACGAACGGCCCGCCGCCGAGTTCGCTGGGTCGGGGTCGCGGTCGAAGAAGAGGCCGAACCCGAACCGGTTCGGCGCCGGATAGCGGCCCGAGTCCGTGTACCGGCCACCTCGAGCCACCCGCCCGGACTGTCCCGCAGGATCTGAACCGTGCTTACGCCGGCGATCGCGGTCCGCGCGATGACGTGCGCCTTGGCACAGATGGAGAACAGCGGCCCGACCGGCTCGTCATCGAGCCTCGCGCCCGACACCACTCCATACCGCATGACATCGACGGTAGCCTGCGGCAATGACTCGACCATTCGACCTGTGGGGCCAGCGTGGAACATCGTTTGCGCAGGAAGTGGTAGGCGAGTCGAACTACACACAGGAGATCCGCGCCGCCCTGGGGCAGAACTTCGACCCGTACGGCGCCGAAATATGGATGCCCGCGCAACTGATCCCGGAACCAGCCAACCGCTACGACCCGAACGCCGTCAGGGTCGTCTGCGCCGGACACACCGTCGGCTACCTGCCGAGAGAGCAGGCCAAACGCTACTCGCCAGTGCTGGCCGTACTCATTGGCCAAGGCTGGACACCTCAGGTGGGCGCCCGCGTCTGGGGACGCGAAGACGAAGACTGGGAAGGGCGGGACCGCCGCTTCGTCGGATCAGTCAGCCTCGATCTCGCCGAACCCCACATGATCGTCCCGGCGAACATGCCGCCGTCCGAGTTGCACGCCCTGATTCCGGCCGGCCGCACTGTGCAGGTGAAGCACATGGCCCACAGCGCGCAACTCGTCAGCACCCGTGGCGAGTCGTCGATATACGTAACGCTCCACGAACTGGAGGAGCAGCGGGCGCGATCGACACGGACCCTGGTCGAGGTTCGAGTCAACGGGGTCGCAGCCGGAACGCTGAGCCCGGCGACCTCAAACGACCTGCTGCCGGTGCTCGCCCACCTCGGCGGCATGGGGATGGTGGCAGCGGCACGGGCGGTCTTGAGGGGAAACCGCATCAAGGCCGACATCTCGCTGGACGTGTGCAAGGCGAGTTCGTTGACGGACGCTTGGCTGAACTCGCCGCCCGCGGCTGAGGGTGTGCGACCGACGGTGCAGGCGGAACAGAGCATCGAGGTCGCCCCGACGCAGCAGTGGCGGTTCGTTGTCCCGCCAGGTTGGCCTGCCCCACCTGCGGGCTGGGTGCCGCCTGCGGGCTGGCAGCCCGACCCGTCGTGGCCGCCACCGCCCGCCGGGTGGCAGTTCTGGGTGATGGACTGACGAGCCCGGGCTGTCCGTGGGCTGGTCCGGCGCGCGCCCATCCGTACCCCGTTCCCGCTGCGCCCGTCGACCCTCGGCCAGCACCCTCCGCCGTCAGCGGCTGGGGGCACAAAGAACGGGCCGACACCAACCGGTGCCGGCCCGCGCTCCGCGGTTGACCTGCCAGCCGCCACCCGTCAGTAGACGGCCGGCGGACCCGCGAGTCAGAGAGTCCAGTAGCCCGCGTCGCCCTCGGCGAGCCAGCTCTTGATCGCGACCTTTCCGCCCTGTTCAGCGCCCTTCTTAGCGTCGAAAACGATCTGCCCGGACGTCTTCTGGCCCGGCGTGAGGTCGCTTCCCATGAGGTCCTTGCCGTTGAGGGACATCGTCGTGTTGTAGGCGGTTCCGTCGGCGGCGACGAGTTTGAAATCTCCGCTGCTGATGGAGGCCTTACCTTCCTTGACCACGGCCGTGACGTCGGCGGTGATGAACTGGCCCTGGCCCGGCGTGATGAACTGGTTGCCGGACTTGGCGTTGAGCTTGACGTTCGCGAGCGTGATCTCGACGACGGTCTTGGAGCCGAAGAGGCTTTCGGTGAGCGTCATCGTTTCGCCGGCCTTGACGGTGACCGGGGCGCTCTTGGCTTCCTGCTTGGTGGTGTTGCCGCTGTTGCCGGAGCTGCCGGCATTGGACGAACTGCCGGTGCTGCCGCAGGCGAGAACGAGGCCGGCCAGTGGGATGGCGAGCATGGCGAGGATGGTGTTTTTGCGCATGGTGAATTGCTCCTGACGGGTGAGCGATCCGGGGTGGTTGGACGCATCTGGTTGCGTGTAGCGGCACGCTACCGCGCGGCACGGCGGGTGCTAGACGGAACGGTTCGCCGGAACGGCTGCTCCTTGCGGGCCGTACGGCACCATGGTGCCGTCCACTGTGGACTTTCCGCTCCGCCGTGGTGCCGAGTCGTCGATCCCAGCCGCCCAACCCAAATGATGGCGCACTTCGTGACGCTGCTGCACCGGCCCGAACTCGGCGGCTGGCGAGTCCACGCCGTCGGCAACCCGGTACCGCCCGGGCGGGCGGCTACTTAGGTGTCCCGCAGGAGCCGCTCGCCTTCCCCTCGGCGATCCGCTGGTCGAGCGGCTTTGACCAGTCCACAGTCTGCTCGGGACTTGGTTCCCATGCCCAAGCGCCGCGTTCGTAGACCATGGTCGTAGAGACGGTGAATCCAAGCACCTTGATGACCACGACGGCCTTCTCCGGCGTCTCCAGCCGGGCATCCGTCACCTGTGCGGCCATCCCGGTCACGCCTGGGCAATCCTTGGCGTAGCGAATGTAGTCCTCGCGGGAAATGAGGGCCTTGCCGTGCGCCGACAGCATGTCCCACGCGCCGCCGGCGTCCCCAGGCCGCGGCCCGGTCAACGACGCGTTGCGCTGCGGCCTTGGCCGCGTCGACGGTCTTCGGCTCAGGGCTAGGTTTCGCGGCCAGCAAGCCCAGGACGGAGGTACCGGACCTCTGCAGCAGGACCACGGTCGCCAGACCGGCAGCGGCGAAGCCGACCACAACCAGGACCACGACGAGGATCGTGTTTGCCCGGCGTCGCCGGCTGGGCCGGCGCGGCGTCGGAAACGCGCTCGCCCGGTACACGCCAGCTGAGTCCATCGGCGGCCCCGGCTGCGGGTTGCGCTGGTCGGGGTAGGACACGGCAACTCCCGGAGGGTCGGTAAACGGTCCGCATCGGGATGCGGCCCGCGGCGGGCCCTGCGTGCCATGGACCGTACCGGGGGATCAGCCGGACAGGCTAAGCCATCCGGCGTGACCGGCAGCGCGGATCATCCCGCGTAGTTGAGCTTCTTGGCGCCCGCCCGGTTCGCCTTGGCGACCGTGTCGGGACTTGCGGCGATCGTCTCCACGACCGTCTGTTTGAGCTCCCGTCCATCGAGATAGATGTGTGCCTCGACGATGATCGGGGCGTTGCCGCCGTTCTGCCCGATGGCTGTCGTCACTGCGTCGACGACGTATTCCTTGAGCGTCTCGATCGGGGCGACCGCCTCGGCCTGGCCCGCCTCGGCGATCCGGCCGACCAAGCCGCCCGGCCGGGGCTGCACGACGCCGCCCCTCGCGAACGGCTCGATGTGCGGCACCCTGATCGTCCTTGCGTCGGTGCGCACCCCCATAAACTCAACCGACGGGGTGGCGAACTGCAGGCCGTTCCACTTGCCGATGATCCAGTTCAGGGCGCTCTTGAACGCGGTGCGAATGCCGCCGAACAGGTCGCCGAAGTCGAAGCGGTTCCGTAGCCCGTTGAACCACCCGACCGCTTCGTCGATCTTGCCGCCGATCCATCTGAACGCAGTGCTGAGCGCGTCCTTCACGACGCCGATAGCATCGTTGATCACGGTCTGGACATTGAGCATGGTCGTGAAGATCGCCGCGGAGACGCTCCACGCGATGTTGAACAGGACGAGTTCCGGACGCTGCTACCGAGGTTCAGGAATAGTCCGTTGACGGTGCTGGCGTAGCTGGTCAGCGTGTTCTTGAGTGGCTCTTTCCAGGCGTCGGAGAGTCGCTGCAACTCGTCCGGGACACCCTGGAACAGGGCCTGCTGGACGCTGAGCCGGATCTCCTCGAAGACCGGCTTCAACTGCTTCAGCTTGTCGACGGTCGCCTGCGCGGCCGGAGCGAGCTTCGTCAGCTCCTGGGTCACCGCCCCGCTGCTCGCCGCGGCGGACTTCTGCGCCTCTGCGACCCGTTCGATAGCCTCCCGCTGCCGTTCCAGCGCCGCCTGTACCTGATCGGAGCCCTCAACGCCGTCCCGGTCGGCCTGCGCCTTCTCGGCGGCGAGGTCGCCGGTCTTGTCGCGGGCCTCGTCGAGCGTCAGCAGCGACCGGGTGGTCTCCGCCTGGTCTCCAATTCTGGCGATTGAGCCGTGCGACCGTTCAGCGCGGAATCAAAGCACGAGGTCAATGGCTTGATCGGGAGAGCCGACGGCGGGACTTGAACCCGCAACCTTCCGATTACAAGGCGAGTTATGTCCAGTTTTACGAGTATTGCGTGTGCTATTTAGTACGGCCTTGTCCGAATTCCGGTCCAGCCGGACGGCCCGAGTCCAAGACGGCGGGGCGGTGTCCAGAAACGGCGGAGCACGCGTCGAGCCCGCTCAGATCCACAGTGGACACCCGCTCTAAGACTGGTCGTTGTCGATCAGCTTGACGCGCCACTCTGCGAACCGAGCCCGCAAACCGTCCAGCGCTCGGCCAGTCACCCCGTATTCGGCGAAGTCGGTGGTCGAAAGTTGCTCGATCGCCCCGAGCGCGTCGGCGAACACGCGCGGCTCGAACCCGTTGTCGGCTCGGTGGGCCAGCCACAGCAGGTCCTCGTGGCTGTATCGACCGGACTCAGCTGCGGCATCGACGTCGATGAAGTCCCGAGCAAGCGCGCGGCCGAAGAGAGCGCACATCTTGTTTGCGACGGCATCATCGGGGTGCAGGACCGGGCCGATGGACATGCGGACCGGGTCGTTCGCTCGCCAGTCAACACCCATCTCGACTTTGGCGTTGCTGCCGTCTACCGGGTCAGTGACACGAAGCCGCGCGAACGAACCAGCGTGCTGAAGCTCGACCGCCACATGAAGGCCGTCGCCACCATAGGCATTCACGACTGCACCGACGGCGACGTCAAACTCGTCAGTTCGGTTCCACGCCGTAAAGAGATCGACGTCTTCGCTTGGCCGGTCGAGAAGGCCAGCCGCCTGCACGGCATAGCCGCCCGCCAGAGCGAAACCGTACCTATCCGCGGCCGCGAGTCCGACGCGAGCCAGCCGTTCGTGGAAGGGATGCACCGGCTATCGTTGCCCGGCACCGGCGTGACCGAGCTGAGGAAACCGAGCTTCCCAAAGCCGGCGGACCTTCGGCGGCAGGTACATGCCGGCCCATTCGGCTTCGAGCCTCTCGTGGTTCAGCCACCTGGCGAGGTCGTTGACGCTTTGCGCCTCCTGCAGGACGACCTTGTACATGGTGACCAACCGCTTGGGGTCATCAAGGTCATAGGTTGCATGGCCGGACCAGTCGAGATGACTCGGGAGCGTCACCGTCCCGCGCACCGGCCCGACCAGCTGGGAGAGACTGTCCGCGACGACGACCGGCTTCCGTTCACTGTACGGCGTGTAGTCGGCGGGCGGGGCAGACGCCGGTGTGGCCTGGCCTCTTCCTCGCGCGCCGCGCTTCCACCGCCGGTGCGGCGGCAGCACCTTCTGAGCGATAGATTCGCGAGTCAGACCGCTATGGCGCGCGAGGTCCGCCTGGGACACATGCGGAGCGGCCTTCACGACCTCGGCGTCGAGTTCGTCGTTCACGCGCCGGAGCTCGGCACGAAGCTCAGCACGTCGCCGGCCGAGCGAGTCAACACGACTGAGGTCGTATCCGGATGTCACGGTCCAACGATAGCTAACCACTAGGCCTAGCGCTAGGCGGCCTCTACGGTCTGATCACCGGGGTCCCTGCGCATCCTTCAGCACGGCGACTGCTCACCAGCGTCACCGCGTCGCGACGCCGCTGTACACCTCCACGGCCTGGCCCCGCACAGCCGACGTCGCTCCAACCTCGAGGTGCCAGCGGCACGGCTCGCAACACCCATCGCGTCCCTGGTCACGACTTGACCTTCGCGGAAAGGCGAGCGTTCATCGACGTCTAGCCGTCCTGCAGGAGCGTCGATGGAGCAGATCATCACCGGTACCGCCGTCGCCAATGACTTCGGCGTGCTTGTCGCGAACCGTCGACGACGGCTCGGCATGAGTCAGCGCGATCTCGCCGACCGGGTATGCGCGGTGTCCGGGCGGCCAACGGTCACCAGGCACGAGCTGTCGCGGTACGAGCGCGGCGCGCGGTTGCCCAGTCGACCCATGATCGCGGTGCTGGCCGACGTGCTGAACGTGCCGATCGCCTCGCTCACCGATGCGATCGAGGCGACGCTGGCGCGGCGCCGGCGCGAGGACGCCGTGGAACCACGCCGTCCCGGGTGATCGGCCTGCACGCCGACGCGTGACAAACCCTCCGCAGGTGTACCGCGCCCGGGATCACCACTGGCGGTCAGTCGCACACGCTGCCGCACCGCTTCCGCAGGCGCAACCGGCGCTATCGACCTTCCCTGAGACCGCTGCCATGAATGTCCGTTACAGCGTGTTTTAGCATCGGCCGAACGGATGATTTCCCGCGGAGGGGCGTTCGCAGAATCTGACAAGAGCCGATAGGGGTGCGTAGGCGGTCCGCAAGGAGACCCGCCACCTCTACCTTATGGTGGCGGTGCCGTGAGTAGCCCGCCCGTGCTTCCCGCTGGGCTCCGATCAGCAGAGCTGCCCGTCACCTCCTCAGCCGGTACCGTCGGTCGGTCCGTGTGTCCTGCACCACATTCGCAACACAGGTGTCCGCGAAATCTGACAGAAGCCGGTTTGAGGTGCGGAGATACGTGACGACGTGACCCGGCTGCCTCGGTCAGCGTTCCCGCCAGCAGGCTGGCCATCCGCGAATGCCACGCCAGATCACCCTGTCGCCGGGCGCCGGTCAGCCGCTCCTCGTCTCGTCCGTAGCGGTACTCCCGGCGCGGCTGGAGCGGCACAGCAGTCGCAGCGCCTCAGTCGTCTTCGGCCGGGCCCGCTCAATGGCGGCCTGGCATCGGCGTCGTTGCTCCGCCTCCTTGCGCCGTTCCTCGCCGAGGTAGCCCTCGCGGTGGCGGCGCGCCGTCGCACCTCAGATCTACGGGATCCGTTCACGACAAACCAGGAGATTTTCGTGCAGCCGACCTGCTTGCCCTCCGTTGCGGGGCCGGCCTTGCCGTCCCTGTTGACCTCCGCCTTGAACCGGACCTCCGAACGGACCGGTCCGGCAGCTCACAGCCCAGCGCAAGGCCTCTGTCAGCGTTCGCCGCTCCGCTGCGACAGACCCCCCGGTCTGGGTCTCTCCCCCGGGGAACGTGCTTCGTGACCGGGGACCGCCGATGATCGACCCGGTCCTGCGGGTCCAGTCCCAGTTGACCGACCGCGATCACGTCCTGCTCGGCTGGCTGGCCGACCATGGGGTGCTGACGTCCTTCCAGATCGCCTATGCGCTGTTCCCGTCGCTGGACTATGCGCAGGAACGGCTCCGGAAGTTGGTCCAGGTCGGTCTGCTGGACCGGTTCCGCCCGCAGCGGGCCGACGGCGGCTCGTATCCCTACCACTACGTGCTCTCCCAACTCGGTGTCGAGGTCGTGTCGGCCCAGCGGGGCGAGGAACTGCCGCGCCGCGACCGGGCCAAGCGCCGGCGCTGGCATCTGACGAACCGCGCGAACCTGCCGCACCTGTTGGGCGTCAACGAGTTCTTCACCCAGCTGGCCGGCTACGCGCGCACCCGCGCCGGCTGTGAACTGCTCCGCTGGTGGTCCGCGGCGCGGTGCCAACGGATGGGCGAGTTCGCGGAGGAGCACGACGACGTGCACGTCCGCGCATACACACCGCGCTCACGGCCCGACGGGCACGGCATGTGGGCCGAGAACGGTCGCACAGCCGCGTTCTTCCTTGAGTTCGACCTGGGTACGGAACGGCCGATCAGCCGGCTGGTGGACAAGCTCGACGGCTACGCCGATCTGGCGCGGGTCACCCGGCGGGTATGGCCGGTGCTGTTCCGGCTGCCGAACCCTGCCCGCGAGCGGCACCTGCAGCAGGAGCTGAGCCGCTGCGGTGTGCGCTACCCGGTCGCCACCGCCGTGCACGAACCCGGCGCAGGCAACCCGGCCGAGCCGGTGTGGTGGGTGCACCAGCGGCCCGGCGCACCTGTGCGCCTCGTCGACGTGGCCGGGCAACCCTCCCCGGCCGATCGCGGACTGTAGCGCTCCACCGCGGTCGACTACCAGGCCCGCGATCTGTCACCGGTCTGTCAACGACGCCGGAACCGCGCTACTGCGACCGCGCTGGTGCAAACTCCTCCGCCGTGACAGAGGCCAGAGGTACCGTCCGTCGCCGTCGCACTGCCCAACTGCCCGTCCGCACTTCTCTCTACCGGAAGGTTCTGATGTCCACGTCCGCAGCGGCCATGAGCCGGCGCCCGCGTTCCGCATTCCATCCACGAGTCCGACCCGCACCGCGGACGGGGGTGGTCCCGTAACAGCCGCAACCCCGCGGGACCAACAGTCCCGGACCGGCCGGGTCGAGGGAACGGTCCAGGTCCTCATCATGTTCGTCGTCGCCGGAGCCGCCGGTCCGGCGAGCTTCACCCACGTCCACAACGTCGCCAGCGACCACGGCCAGTCTGGGTGGCTCGCCTGGGCCGACGCCGTCGTCCTCGAACTGATGTCGGTCGCATCCGGCCTGGAACTCCGCCGCCGTAAACGGTCCGGCAACGCCACAACGTTCCCCGCGGTCGTCCTGGGCTGCGCCGTCGCGCTCTCCCTGGCGGCGCAGGTCGTGCAGGCCGAAGCGTCCCTGATCGGCTGGGTCGCCGCCGCGATCCCGGCGTTGGGCTTCCTGGTCATGGTGAAGATCGCGCTCGGGCACACCGCCGCCAAGCCGCCCACGGACCCCGACCGGCGGCAGCCGGTCCACGAGTCGTACGAGCGGACCGACGCCATCGAGGGTCCCCGGTCCCCTCGTGCCTCGTCCCAGGTCGACGAACCGGGACCGCCGGTCAGCCGGGAACGGGCCGGTCCGCCCGTCCGGCGGACCGACTCCCAGGACCGGTCCGCGAAACGGTCCCACAACGGGGACCACGACGCGGTCCGCGCGTTGCTGCCTGCGGCCCGCTCCGCCCGGGACCGGCTTACAGCGAACGGCGACCCGTTGACCCGGGGCGCGCTGGCTCGTCAGCTGCGCGCCGATGGCCACCGCGTTTCCAACAACCGGGCGTCCACGCTGCTGAAGACTCTCAACGCCGAGGAGTCACTATGACGGCGCCTCCGTCTTCCGGGTCCCACCTGCTTCGCCCGCTGCGGTGCACCACGCCCAGCGGGCGGTACCAGCTGCGCCGTCCACCGCTTCATGAGGCCGGCGCTGAATTCACACAGGAAGGAGGTGATACATCATGACCACGCCTACAAGGCTTGCCATCTCGGCCCAGCCGCCCGTCGACTACGAGGCGGCCGCGTTCGCGGTCCAGTGGCTGCGCGGTGCCCGGCATCTCGCAGTACGGTCGGCGCCGGTTATCGCGTTGGTGCGGGAGCTGTTGACCATCCTCCGCGACGAGTCGGTTCCGGCGCCGCAGGCCCTGCTCGCCGCGCGGCGCGCGGTCCGGCTGCTCGGCGCGCTCACCGGCAACGCCCGCAGCGATGACCGCGACGCGATCGAGCACATCCGCGTGCACGACCGGGTCCTCGACGAGGAGGACGTGACCAGCTCCGTGGAGTCGGTCCGTTTCGCGAACCACTGGCTGCGCGGAGATCCGGCCGAGACGATCCGGACCGAACCGGTCGTCGCTCTCGTCGAGGGTCTGCTGGGCAGCATGCTCCACGTCAAGGTCCGGCCGGAGGAGGTCTACGAACGCCTGCGGCGCACCGTTCGGGTGCTGAGCGTCCTGGTCCGCGAAGACCGATCCGCCGCCGTCAGCGCCACCGCGTGACCCGCCGGTAGGTCGGCGTGTGCGGAAACAGGTGAGCCCGTCCAAACAGCGGCACCGGGCGGGCTCACCTGCGCACCCGTGCAAGAGCGTCCAACAGCTCACTGTCGTCCGGGTGGTGTCGCAGCGCCTCGTTGAGAACTCGTCCAGCGTCGTCGGACCGTCCAGCCAGTTCCTTGGCGAGGGCGACTACCGCGTCAACGTACGCCCGGCGGGCCGACTCGCGGAACCGCTCGATCCACAGGTACCGGGTGCCAGCGGCCAACGGTCCGCCATACGCGGCGATAGCCCGGTACACCGCCCCGGCGTCCATCTCCGCCGCGGCGAGGGCGTCGCGGAACGTCCAAAGGTCGACGTCGAAGGCGTCGCGGTCCAGGACGTACTGGTGACGCTTCAAGCGTAGGTACGGCCGCTCGCCACCGACCAGCGCAAAGGTGCGGCGCAGGTTGTAGGTGTACGTGTGCAGCCGTTGCGCCGCGAGCCGCCGTGACGGCTCCGGCATCAGGTCATCGAAGATGTCCTCCTGCCAGGCCGAGCCTCCCCGGACAACGAGATACGTCAGGAACTCCAGCGACTGCGGGCGGACGTGATGGTCCTCGGGAACGCCCTCGATCGTCGGCCGGCCAAGCACCCGCAGCCGGACGGGCGGTGCGACGTGCCTCTGATCGCCCGTCACTAGATCCGCCCCGTGGGGCCGGTTCTTGTCGACTCCTCGGTGAACGGCTCAGCCGATGGACGGAGATCTGCGGCGGCCCAGACACCGCCGATTGTGCCCCCGCTTCCCATGGACAAGACGGTAGCGCCGGCATGCTATGCCGCGCCGGTTCACCGGTTAGCCGGCGTGTGCACCAAGCTGTCCGGTCCTGGCAGTGCGATCGCCTCCCAGCGCTGCTCAGGGAGCCCGGCCGCGAACGAGGCGGCGTCCTTCCCGGCGTCGATCTCGAACCCGATGACCGCGCAGGCGATGCCGACCTCCGTGTGAACGGCATCCGCGATGGTGCCCAGCCACGCGTCGAGCGGGTGCCGCCAGCGCAACGACACCGGGCCACCGTCATCACCGAACGGAAAGGCACCGATCCGCCGATCGGTACGAGCAAGGGCGCCGAGCGGCAGATTAACGTCAGCCACCGCTGCCCGCCGTCAAACTCGACCGACGTACACGCACAAACCACCCGACGGCCGGACGGCAACGCAGTCGTCCCCGCAATCAGTCCGTGCTCCTCGAGTGAAGACACCCGCAGCGGTAACGAAACCAGCCGGTCCGTGCCGAACGTCCGCGGATCGGCGTAGCAGCCCTCAATGCGCCCGGCAGCCCACAGCCGCGTCAGTGCCGACTGCAGCCGCTGCGGACCCACGTTGCCGAGCTCGATGTCCAGCCCGTAGAAGCCACCGGACCAGTTCTCGCGATCAACCAGCCGCGCGGGGTCATGCATGACGCAATCGTCCCAGCCCATGCCTGAGAGGAACCACCGTGTCCACCACCGAAGCACGCATCTGGACCGTCGACGACATCCGCGCACTCGGCGCCGTCACCGACCTGCCTACCGCCGCCGCCGTACTCGGCATCGGCCGCTCCACCGCCTACGCCCTCGCCGCCGCCGGCGACTTCCCCGTCCCGGTCCTGCGAGTCGGCCGCCGCTACCGCGTCGCCGTCGTCCACCTGCTCGCCATCGTCGACCCCACCGGTACCGGCGACTTGACCACCCCACGAAGCGGAGCGTCGATCGACACGACCCGCGACCCGCACCGAACGCCTGTCAGGAGGCATGGTTGAACGGCACCACCTACAAGCGGTGCAGCTGCACCAACCCCGCCACCGGCCGCCCCTACGGCCGCGCGTGCCCGAAACTGCGCCGACCGGGCGGCTCGTGGCACCCGACGCACGGCATCTGGCAGTACCAATGCGAACTCCCACCAACCGCGGACGGCAAACGCCGCCCACTACGCCGCGGCGGCTTCGCCACCAAAGCCGACGCCGACACCGAACTCGACCGCATCCGCACCCTGCTCGCCCTCGCCGACGAACCTTCAGATGCGACCCGCGTCGGCGACCTCATCGCCGGCGCCATCAGCCGCCGCGAGCCACTCCCCGACCAGGCCACCGTCCGCCGGCTGCTGCACAGCGACGGCGAACACGACGACGTCACCGTCGGCGAATGGCTCGACGCCTGGCTCGCCGGGCGCCGCTCACTGCGCGAGACGACCCGCCGCAACTACGCCGACAACATCCGCAAGTACCTCAAGCCGCACCTCGGCCACATCAAACTGGTCCGGCTCACCGGCAAGCACGTCGCCGCCATGTTCGACGCGATCAACGCCCACAATGAGGCGTTCCAGGCGTACCTCGCCGACCCCGACCTGAACCTGGGCCAGCGCTTTGACGGTGACCGCCGCACGATGAAGCCGGCCGGACCGGCCGCACAGCGACGGATCCAGGCTGCCCTGCGGGCCGCGCTTAACGCCGCCATGCGCCGCCAGATGATCACCTACAACGCCGCCACTCACGTCGAACTGCCGCCGGTACGGTCGGTGAAGCCACTCATCTGGACCGACCAGCGAGTCGCGGAATGGCGGCGCACCGGCCACATCCCGTCGCCGGTCATGGTGTGGACCGCCGAGCAGACCGGCGCGTTCCTCGACCACATCATCGACGACCCGCTGTACGCCATGTACCACCTCATCGCCCTGCGCGGACTGCGCCGCGGCGAGGCGTGCGGCCTGCACCGCGCCGATCTCGACCTCGACGCGCTCACGCTGACCGTGCGGCACCAGGTCGTCGTCGAGGCGTGGAAACTCAACCTCACCGCCCCGAAGACCGACGGCAGCGAAGCCACCATCGCCCTGGACACCACCACCGCCCGGCTGCTCCGCGAACACCTCGAACACCAGCACGACCTCCGCGAGCGAGCAGGCGTGGCCTGGGTCGAGACCGGCCTCGTCTTCACCCGCGAGGACGGCAGCATGATCCACCCCGACTACGTCACCCGCCACTTCAAGGAAGCCATCGCCGAAACCGGCCTACCACCGATACGGCTGCATGACCTGCGCCATGGCGCCGCCACGCTTGCTCTCGCCGGAGGTGCGGACATCAAGACTGTCCAGGCGATGCTGCGCCACTCCACTATCGTGCTGACCGCGAACACGTACACGTCGGTCCTGCCGCAGGTGGCTCGCGAAGCGGCAGAGGCTGCGGCCGCGCTGGTTCCTCGCGCCCGATGATCGTCTTCATTCGTCGACCCGAGCACCTGGTACGAGGTCACCGATTCTGCCGAGGTAAAGGTCACCGGATGAGTGCCGATGTTGGCGGGAAACGCGTCGCCGGGCTGCGGCTACATGCCAGGCTCCGCCGAGCCGCCACATGCGCGGAGCTGCCGCGGGCGCGGCAATAGGCTGCCGTCCCGGGGCCGGCTCCGGGCGCAGCCTCGACGAGCAGCTCGCGGCCCGGGCGGGTGACTATGGCGGCCGACACCAGGGGTCGCTGTAGTCACCCGCGCTAACCCAGGGTTCGGTCTGCCATCGTCCGCGGGCCGGCCGCGTTCGCCGCAGAGATCCTGATCGTTCCCGCGGAGTCTCTCATGAGGATAATCCGGAGGTCGGGCGGTAGTCTGTGCACGCGTCGGGGCACAGGGCGTCGGGCCCGGAACGGCGTCGCCGCACCATAACGACACGCCGGCCTGCTTATGGTGCAGTCGGGCTGTTGTGCTGCTCGATTGGGTACAGCGCACCGCACGCCGCGCTACTCAGCAAGTACCGACACGAGCGTGCGAAGCCGGGTCGGAGGTCGTGAAGGCTCCGGCCGTGCGCGTGCCCGCCCGGCACTGTTCGGTTCGCGTCGCGTCGGTGTCAGGAGGTGCGGCCGTACTGGTGGGGTCCTCGGGCGGTCTGTTGTCAGCGGTTACGCAAGCTTGCTGACGCAGCCGAGGAGGAATCGGTTGACTGCGGCGCGGGCCGGCATGTCCTCCATCGTGAGCACACATGGGGTTCGGCTGATCTGTCGATGCATGACGTCGTCGGCCTGATCGCGGAAGTGGACGAGTCGCTTCATGTATCTGCCGTCTGTCTTGCCCCACGGATGGTTGTTGGCGACAGGCGCGAACGTCGTCTCGCCGAACAGTGGCGGGATATGGTCCATCACGGCGCGCAACAGCGCGTGGGCCGCGTAGGCGTTACCGGCTCGGTAGTTGTCGTCCAGTTCGCGCAGCAGGGCTAGAAGCTTCGTGCAGTCCCAGCGGGCGCCGTCGGACTGCCTGACGAGGTCGAAGACCCGCTCGTCGACATAGCTGCCGTGCTCTGCGGGTGACTGCGGGGAAGCCGCGCCCGGCAGGTCCGCGGCCGGCGTAGCAACGGTCACGGGCTCCAGCCAGGCCGTCGTCGCGGCAATGAAGTCGTCGGTGCTCCTCACGCGCCGGAAGTACCGCACGTCGCGACCGACGTTCACGGACCAGTCTTGGTCGTCGGTCGAGCGCCAGCTTCCCACCGAGCCCCACCGTTCGTCGCGAAGGAGCACGGACAGTCGACGCAGTCGAACGGCGTCACGTGCAGGTATCCGCAACGCCTTGGCGAGCATTGCTCGCGTGACCTTGACTGAGGTCTTACCGGGCTCGGGGTAGTGTCTCGCCTCGTGCTGCGCCATCCATCGCAGGGCATGGAAGAACAAGTCCAGGTCCTCCCGGCCGCCCTCACAACAGGCGATGCCAGCAACCGTAAGCCGCATCCGGTCATGTCCACGCGGTGGGACCCCGCGCGGGCCGTCCGTTGCCATCAGGTCGGGCGGAATCTGAGCCGCCACCTGTGCAACATCGACCTTCGCTGCCCGCAGAAGCTGTCGGTCCACTCGGTCGAACTCCGGCCATACGCCATCTCGGCGGAAGCTGTCGTACACAGCCCTGGAGGACCAGCTGCGAGTCCTTCGCGGACGTCCGTGTGGGTGCCACTTTGCTCTTCCTACTATTGGTCGGTGCTGAGCATCAGGGCAGTGGTGCCCCTGATGACCTGTACCGTTTGGTGGGGGGAGTTGGTAGCTCTGCCGTGACGAGCCAGCCGTCTCAGACGAGACGTAGCATCGGACGATGATCACTCGTGCCCAGCAGCTCACGCACCCGCGGAAGCGGCCACGCTAGCTGCTCGGCCAGTGTGGGCATCGTCAAACCTTGCTCCGCAGCGACGGCGAACGCTCGGGCGAGGAGTGTCGGCTGCTCGCCGGTGAACCCTGCGATTGGCTGCGGCGCGAACGCACCGTCGTTGCGCAGCTGCCTCAGGCGCTGGTATGCCCGTGCTGCGGTCGAGTCGGAGAACAGTCCGACCTCTCGGCAGCGGTATAGCAGGCTGTTGATCGACACACCCCAGATTGACTGCAGCTCGGCGAGGATCGTGAAGTTCAGCCGGCCCGGCAGGTCCGGCAGGATGCTTGCCTGTGGCGTGAGGAACTCCGCGGCGAAGGCGTCTGCTTCGCGTTCCTGGGCGGTGTCGCCCGGGATGGTGTCGCCGTGCAGCACGAGATGCCCGAGCTCGTGCGCGACCGTGAACCGGTGCCAGTACACATCATCGGCACGGTCTCTGGTGACCACCATGGTCGGGCGTGGTAGCCGGGAGGTCGAGAAGGCATCGACGGTGGCGGCGTCCCCGTCGGCAAGGGGCGCCAAGGCGATGATGATTCCGCGCATCTCCAAGGTTCGGACCAGGTGGGGTATTGGTCCGGTGCCGAGCTGCCAGTGTTGGCGCAGCGCTCGCGCGGCGTCTGCTGGTGCCGCCGGCAGCTCCACGCCTGGCTCGACCTCCCCGCCCGCGAAGCCGGGCACGTCGACCTGAGGTAGCCGCACCCACTGTTCCAGTGCATGGGTCAGCTCCCACAGTTGCTCGACGAACGCTACTGCTTTCGCTCGCTGGTAGGCCTTGGATGAGCGCAGGTGTCGGAAGTGCGCGGCGGATGTGTCGAGCTTGGCGTGTGGTCGGCCGGCGGCGAAGAACTGCACGGGGACGTTCAGGAACGCCGCGAGCGGCTCGACCAGCTCGGCTCGTGGTTTCGTGCCGGCCTCGTACTGGCCGACCGCGGCCGGGGTGACACCGATGGCCTCGGCGACCTGGCGCTTCGTCCTGCCGGCCAGATGCCGGGCCTGGGTCAACCGGGAGGGGTCGAAGACGCGCGCCACTGATGCAGCCGTTGGCAGCTGCCTGTTGTCGGCGGCGTCATGAGTGAAGGCGAGGTGCAGGTGCTCAGCGTCGGTCATCGTTGGTTCGCGGCGGAGTGCCGCCCTCTTGCTCGCCGGTCGGGCGGGTGAGGCGTTCCTGGGCGGTCCGCGGGTTCACGATCGGCTCTGGCAGTGGGGCGTCGTCGAAGCGTGTGCCGGCCGCTGTCGGGCGTAGCGGCCCGGCGGCGAGGAGCGGACGTCCGAACTCTGCCTCGGAGGGCGTTGTTGGCAGCGGTAGCCACTCGATGTGCTGCCACTGCACGTCACCACTGTCGTGCAGCGCCGCTTCGGCGAAGCCGACACGCAGAAGCCCGGCCTGCTCGTTCGCCGCGAACACGACCAGCACAATCGCGTCCGGCTCTGCATCTCCGAGAAGACGCGGTTCTGACGGTTCGACGACGCTTGCAGGCAGCGGGAACAGCCCATCCGACAAAGTCGGCTGCTCGGTCTCGAGCTGCGGCCCGAACTGGCCCAGAAGCTCGCGGCACGTTTTGCTCAGCTTGCTGGCGACGCGGGGATCCGTCACATTCGTGGCCAGGTTGTCGGCATAGCGGAACGGCACCAGCAGACAGCCGTTGACCAGCACCATGTGGACCGCCGACCCGCGTGGACGTACGACTTCGACGCCTTCCTGCCTGCCCAGTTGCCGAACCAGCTCCTCGTATTGAACAGGCCATGCACCACCGTACGCATGTCTGGTTCGCAGACCCGAGGCCTCATGTGCGTCGATCTGCCGGGCGACTGCAGCGGCGATCGCCTGCGGTGCCAGCTGCGTCACCACGTCGGCGTACCGCCCAAACTTGGCGGCCGCCCACTGGGACAGACCAGCGACCGACTCCATCACACCTCCGCATGGGTGCGGATCTTTATCTACTGCCGGCAATCTACCATCAGCACTTTAGTTTTACGCAAGAGGCCATCACAGCGCGGCGGCCAACGTTCAAGCCGACTCGTCTCGGGCGGCCGCACTTGCTCGTAGGACTTCCCGGGCGCCGTGCTGTCAACGACCGAAGTCAGGCTGGTGCCGGTACTGCAGCGGCTCGAGGGTCTCGTCGGTGGGCACCCAGTGCTCGTCGACCCAGACCTGGCCGCCGGTGGCCTCCCAGGTGCCGTCAACTCGCAGGGTCAGCTCGATGTCATGAACGACAGCGAGCGCTGTGCGGACGCCTCCCTGGCGCGCCGACAACACCTCGCCGGCCGTGACGATGACCGGCCCGCGTCCGCCAAGCGTGCCTTTGACCTCCACCCGGAGCTTCGGTGCATGGGCGGGTCCGACCTCGTAGTCGTATGGGCAGGTCGCCGACGTGTCACGAATGCTGCGACTGCCGTACCCTTGGTCAACCAGCCACTCCCGGACTTTACGCATCGCGGCGAGCTCGACCTTCCGTCGCAGCTGCGGATCAGGTAGCCGACCCTGCCCGTCTCCGGCATTGCCACCACCGACCTGCACAGCGTCGGTGACGCCCCAGCCGTTTCGCCCGATGTGGTGCTCCGCCGTACGCGGCTGCATGATCTTCCGGACCGGCCGGTAGGCCCAGGCCAGAAGCCAGCCAGCCGGAGCAGCGTTGACGGTGTAGTCCTGGTTCATGAAAACGGCCTTCGGAACCCCGAGCGGCCGTATCAGGCGCCAGGCTTCGTCATGGGTCTCGTACCGGCCCTTGATGACGTCAACGACCTCGACCTGCCAGGTCAGTTTGCCCGCGTTCGGGCCGCCCGCGCTGACGAGAACCACCTGGGTGCCGACCTCGAGGTCATGGAACGGCGGCTGTCTGCGCTGCCACATGTTCCATTCGACCTCGTAGTCGCGCTCCTCCTGTGTTCCGTTGTTCCAGGGCTGGTGCTTGAGCAAGATCGGCATGCTACTGCCTCGCCTTCGTCCACAGTGCCACGTCGAGTACGCGCAGCGGTGGGTCGGGGGCGGCCAGGTCGTTGAGCAGTCCTCGTACCTCCTCGTCGCGCATGAGGCTCTGGTAGATCTTCCAGTCCGTCCGGTACCAGTAGGGTTGTTCGATGCCTAGGAACCGCCGGACCTTCTTGTCACGCACTGGCAGCAGCCAGGGGCGTTTCCGAGCCATGAGCTTCGCCGGTGCTACCCATGGCTCCGACTGCCTGGCTGTCGAGTCAACGAACAGCCGTTTCACTGTCTCGTAGCATCGGTCCACTGCGTCGAGCGTCGTGTCGTCAGTGTCCTCGAGGCGGACGTTCGTCGGCACGGCCTGCAGCTCGATAGCAAGCTGACGGTCACCGAGGACGCGGCGTGCCGCACGGGGGCCGATGTCGGCATTGGGCAACGCCACTGCGAACAGGTCGGCGGCCGTCACACGCGCCGGGTCGTTCGGTTCGATGGACAGGAACGACCCCCCGGCGTAATTGCCGCCGTGGTGGTAGTACCAGGCGATCCGACCGGTTACGTCTCCCGTCAACGCGTCCAGCGCTGCGGACCGGGCGCGGGCGAAAGGATCCATGCCCGCACGGTAGCCGACGAGCGCGCGGCTTTCCGGACGCGCCGTGCATGGCCGACGCGATCCATGAATGTCATGGGGTTGGGCTCGCGGCACGCCCAGATGCGACCGTGGCAGCCGACAGGTGTGGGGGACGTCGCCGGTTGTCAGCCCTTGTGGTGGTGTGATGTCAGCCCAGGGACTCGGTCGCGCCCAGGACGCCGGTTGACCATCCGTCCGTGATGCGCTGCACGGGTGCCAGCCGGTCGTCGTAGCGGGGATGACGCGTGAGCAGGCTGGTCGAGCGGTACACGAAGCGCCACTGGCCAGTGGGCGCGAACAAGCAGGCCGCGACGATGTCGAACTGGTCATGGCGGTACAGCCGGCCCGCAGGGTCGTTCTGGGTGGCGCGGGTCTTCTGCACCTCCACCTTCATGTCGCCGTTCCTGTACACGGTGGGAGACGCGTTCTTGCATTCGACGCGAACTGTTCGGCCGTCTTGGAGCACGACGTCGAAGTCATGTTGGCCGTCCTTGTCCAGCGGCGTGTATGCGGCGACGTTGGGGTCGGCTTCGAGGGCTCGCCCAAGATGGTGCTCCGCGACGCCGCCTCGGACTGCGACGGCCAGACGGGACCGGTTGCTGATGACCTCCATGATCTCGGCGGCTGTCATCTCGAATTGCTCTTCCAGGTCGTGGACCGTGGCGACGGTGCGCGCCGTCGTGCTGTCCGGGGTGGTTGCGGCCTGCGCGGTGGCGAACCGCAGCGCCGAGTCGAGGCCGAGGTCCGACGCCTTGCGTTCGAGACGTACGAAGTCCAGCAGGCGGTCCGGTTTGAACAGCACGACGGTCTCGAGGCCCTGCGGGGCCCGCGGGGTGGGACGCTGCGAGCCACTGACGTTGTCGCGTTCGAATACGTGCCATCCGCTCGGTCGCTGGGTGGCGTCGACGTGCGCCTGCTTGAACTCGACTGAGATGCCCATAGGAAGCGGGTCGTACAGGTTGGCGTCCAAGCCCACGAAGAGGTCGGCTTCCAGGTGGATGCCGAGTACCAGCGTGGTGTCCACCAGACCGACGTCCCTGCCGAGCGGATGGACCTGCTTCCAGCTCTTGTCCTCGCCGAGGCGGATCTGCAGGCGATGTTCGTCCTGTGGCCGGTTCTTGATCTTGTTGTGTGTTGCCCTGAAGGGGTAGACCATGACACCGATCCGCTCTCCACCGGGTGTCTCCACTCCGAGGAAGACGGGCGCGCGGTTGGGTGCGCTGGCGTACAGCAGGCGTCCGCCGGACCGTTCGACCGCGTCGGTCAGGTACCTGTGCAGGTCGTCCTTTTTGAGTGTTCTGTAAACCCTTGCGTAGGAGCGTCCTGCGACGGTGTCCGCCATAAGCGGATTCTGCCAAGGACACCGTCGGGTCCAGCGCAGGGGTTGGCGGCAAGCTCACGGCCCACCAGGTGCTGCTCCCTGGACCTGGTCGTGCCAGGCCGTGTCGGGTGCCCGCCACGTGCTCGAGGCGCGTGCCGGCGGGACGTACGGCGTCGTCCGCAGACGAGTCGGGCGGAGGCCGTCAACTCGGCCCTATCGAGCGTGAGGCCGGTCTTCGAAGGCCCGTTGTGCTCGTTGTAAATGTCTGAAGTTCGTATGTCGTTCCAGGTCTAGCCGCGGGAGGATGGAGCGCCGAGATTGTTGCATGGGTTTGTGCCCGGCTTCCGAGCCGTTGCGTCGTGGTGGGAGGTGGTCTGTGGACTACGAGAGCTGGAACGAGGCGATCGTGGCCCACTTCTTCGCCCCGAGCATGGCGCAGACGCCGGTGTATCTCTCGGTTGACGATGACACGCTTCGGGTCATAGCTGAGGAGCAGGGCTGGTCAGCAGCAACGGCTGTGGACGACTTTCAGGCGGCAGTGCGGTCGGTTGTGCACGGTCCACGGCCATTTGTGAACCCGTTGCAGGATGCGGTTCGCTGGCGTAGCAGGGGATCGAGGGGGACACCGCCGTTTGCGGCGGTGCTTGGCGCAACGGTGCTTGCTGCTAGCCGCATGGGGCCGCGGGAGGGTGGCGGCCGCGGTGCTTACTCGTACTACTGGCCGCTGCGCCAGGTGCTGGACCTGAGTGGTGCGGGCACCGTTCCTAGCTACGGCGACGTGGTGCCGATGCTGTGGGAGTACCTCCAGGAGTGGCTGGAGGCAGCTGGAGGCGCGTTCGGGCTGCCAACGGCGCGGACCCGTCCCAACATGGAGAACATCGGGTGGTCACTGTCGCAGGCTGTGCTGCGAGGAGCGGACCGGGGACGGCTGGCGGTGTTCTTCCGGGCGATCGGCGCCCATCCGCATGAGGACATCGACGGCATGGAGCTGTTGCTGCGGCTTCGGGAGTGGTGCAAGACAGCTGGCCGTGGCGGCCGGCTCGCGGAGGTGGCCGCCAATGCTGAGGCGGAATGGCTGCTGGCGGACATGCTGCATGCCGAGCTGCTTCGATTCGACGGTACCGCCCGGGATGAGCGCGGACGGCTGTGCCTGCGCGTCGCGCTGACGTCGCAGGCCGGTGGTGAGCCGTTCGGCCTCGCGGTACAGGTGCCGCCAGGGGCCGCTCTGCCGGATGTCTCGGCGTGGGGCTGGCAGCCGCAGGCAGGGCAGTGGAACTGGCTTCCGGCGTCATGGCTACTCGGACCCGGGCTGGACGTTGACCGTGTTGTTGGTCCGCTGCGGCTGCTGCTGCCCAGCCGGGACTGCTACCTGTTCCGGATCAACGACTTCCTCGGTGCTTGGGCCAGCGTCGACGACGCGGAGGCAGGCGTGGAGCACCGCATACTGGTGCGGACCCACCTGGCCGACGAGGTTCCGGCTGCTGCTGCAGCGACCGACGGGGAGGCTGTGCTGGCGCGGCGGGCCGTGGTTCCACAAGGCTGGGTGGCTTTCGCCCGGTTCGTGCCCCAACGCAGTGCGTCACTTCCGCCGCCGTTGGCGGTGCTCTCGCCAAGGGCCGGACGTCTAGCGACGTTGCAGGGCGGCCTCCGAGTCCACGCACACGAGCCCGTCTATCTCACCGATGGCCCACCCGACGTGGTCGTACCTGCCGGCGGAGACGCCAAGGTGACCGTGGCCGGCGAAGAGCACCTGGTCGACCCAACAATCGAGGTGGCGCTCCAGTTGTCCGGCCTGGAGCTCCCTGCGGCGGCGCACGAGATTACAGTCGGACCGCGGAAGATGACCATCAGGCTGGTCGACCGGCTGCGGGAGACCGCGCCACGGCCCATGATGGGACACGCGGTGCACGTCACCGCGACAGGACATGGATGGCTTGACCCACTCCCTGTCGACCTACGCGAGGCTGCCAGCTGCCCGGCGCGGTGGTGGAGCGGCGCAGCGGCGATGAGCATCCACGATCTGGGCGAGACGGACCCGGTGCAGCGGGCCCTGCTGCGGGTCGGTGGCGAAGTGCATGTCCTGGGCAGCTCGGCGAGACGTGAGTGTGCCCGTATCTATCCGGCCGCGCCCCGCTGGCTCGAAGACCTTGGCCTCCCGCCCTCGGACGTGGACCTCGAACCAGCACTGGTCGGTGTGCCGTTCCCGGTCGAGTGGGTCGTCACGGTGCTGGCCCGGTCTCGCCGGGTGCAATGGGTCGGCGGCGCGCGCCCAGCACCTGGCCCCGCTCCGACCCGCGCACCGGACGTACTCACCAGGGTGCGCTGGCGCCAGCTGGTGACCGATGAGCAGCGGCCAGCCACCTTCCCCGCCGGGCCTGACGAGGAAGCTCGCTGGCGTGCGTACGTGGATGGTGGACTGTAGGTGTTCGACAAGCTGTTGCTGTGGTGCTCGGAGCGTGGCGAAGGTTCCATGCGCGCGTTCCGGGAGACGTATGAGTGGCTTGCAGGCCGGGCGGCCAGCGCTCAGCTGTCGTGGGCGGTCGCGTTGACCAACCTCCAGCACCTGGGACATGTCGAGGTCGACTGGGAGCAGCAGCACTGGGCTGTCGCACCGCCCACCTTGACGACGATGTCCAACAGTGGCGGCCTGGCCCTGCTGGTCGGTGCGCAGCCCCGGTACCTGTTGCAACGGCTGGACAGTCTCGAGTGCGATCCTGACGCGCGGGTCGTGGCGCTCTCGGCCAGTGTGCTGTTCCATCCGCGCGTCCCGCAGCCGAACGGGCCGTCCGCGCGCTATGTAGCTGTCGAGGACGAAGCCGCCGCACAGTGCCTGTGCGAGCTGCTCGGCATCCACCATGGCGCCTGGGCGGCCGACCGGCTCGTTGCGATGCTGCCGTCCCTGCCGCAGATGCTTCGGGCCCGTCCAAGCCTGCGCGGCCCGGCCGGCATCGAGCCTCGACGGCTGGTCGTCTCGGAGACGTCCGGACAGCTCGAGTGGCGCCCATGCACTGACGATTCACGCAGCGGCGCATATGAGTACCAGCGCTACGGCGTGCCCAGGTACGTCTACCGGGTCGGTGGTGTCGGTTTTGTCGCTGACAAGCGGACCGTGGTCTACGCGGAGCTTGCCCGGATCCGGCGGCAGGTGCTGCACTTCAACCCGGGTCGACGGGAGCTGCTCGTGCCCGCCCGCCACCAGCTGCCGTTACCGCAGGGCCGGTGCGCAGTGTTGAAGAGTGGCCTGCTGCCGGTGCCCGTCGAGGTAGCCTCAACGGCGGGCTGGCGCGGGCTGGCACGCTACGTCCGCTATGCCAACATCGACGAGCCGTTCGCCCGCGCGGTGGCTGCGTCGCTCGAACAGCCGCTCCAGCTCATGCCACAGGGAGACTCAAGTGTCCGGTTTGTCGCCGCTGGCCGTCCAAGGGCAGCTCGATAGCTTCTTCAGCCGGTACTACAGCACCGCGTACTCCGTGCGCGACGTGTCGGTCGCCGAGGAGCTGTGGCAGCTGCTGCACGAGCCGGCCACCATGCTGCAGGAGCCGTACCTCGAGATGCTGCCCGCATGGGCGAAGGACGGCGCCGATGTGGCCCAGCTGTGCGCCGAGGTGGGCGTCGCAGACCTTGCCGGACTGCTGCAGGCGGGGCTGCTGGCCGGTGTCCAGCAGCCCTGGACGCACCAGGCGCAGGCGCTGCGCTCCAGCATGGCAGGCCACGACGTGGTCGTTACGTCCGGGACGGGCTCGGGCAAGACCGAGTCGTTCCTGCTTCCCGTCCTGGCGCGGCTGGCGAAAGAATCACAGCGATGGTCGGGCGGCCGGCAGACGGCTGGACAGCCCTGGTGGCAGACCGGCGCCAACTATGTACCGCAGCGGCAAGCGTCCGCGACACGACCTGCCGCCGTGCGTGCGCTCGTGCTGTACCCGATGAACGCGCTGGTCGAGGACCAGCTGATGCGACTTCGGCGCAGCCTGGACTCGCCGGCAGCCCGTTCCTGGTTCGACAGCCACCGCTCCGGCCAACCGTTCTACTTCGGCAGGTACACCGGGCGGACGCCTGTCTCCGGCGTGCGCAACGCGCACAACACGACGAAGCTGCGCGAGCACCTGGTGGCGATCGAGAACCGGTACCGTGCCCTCGAGGCACAGATCGCCAGCGACCCGGGCCGCACCCCGAAGGACAACAGGTACTACCTGCAACGCCCAGCCGGCGCCGAGATGGTTACCCGCTGGGACATGCAGGACGCACCGCCAGACGTCCTCATCACCAACTACAGCATGCTCAACATCATGCTCATGCGCAGCGACGAGGCACCGATCTTCGACGCGACCCGCGCCTGGATCGCCGCGTCACCGGACCATGTGCTGACCGTCGTCGTCGACGAGCTGCACATGTACCGCGGCACGCAGGGCACCGAGGTGAGCTACCTGCTGCGTAAGTTCCTCGACCGTGTCGGCCTGTCCGGGGACAGCCCGCAGCTGTCGGTCGTCGCCACTTCTGCATCCCTCGACGCCACCCGCGCCGACGACATGCGGTTTCTGTCCAGTTTCTTCGCCCGCCCAGCCGACCGGTTCGTCGTCCTGCCCGGTCAGCAGGTCAACCATGCCGGACCGGCCAACCTTGCTGGCTGGGCCGACCGTGTGGACGCCGGCCAGCTGCCGCCGCTCGACGAGGTCCGCTCGGCCCTGCAGGCAGCGTTCGTCGACGCACAAGGCGCCACCCGAGCCCGAGCCACCGCAGACGTGGCCGAGGCGGTCTTCTCCAGCACGGCGGACGGCGACAGCCAAGCGAAGCGCTCGGCTCTCGACGCCCTCATCGGCCGTCTCGACGGGATGCCGGAAGCCGACATCCGGCTACGCTCCCACATGTTCTTCCGCAACATCACCGGCATCTGGGCGTGCGCGAACCGAAACTGCGACCAGGTCCCCCCAGGCCTGCCGTCACCAGGCGTACGACGTCTGGTCGGCCGGCTGTTCTCCCGGCCGCAGTACCGCTGCGACTGCGGCGGACAGGTCCTCGAGCTGCTCTACTGCGACACCTGCGGAGAGCTGTACCTCGGCGGCTACAACAGCGAGCCTGTCGGCGCCCAGCCCAGCCGCTACCTCGTGTCGACGGTGACCAACCTGGAACGCATCCCTGACCGGGCCTCCACGGAGCGGACCGCCGCGAACTACTCGGTGTTCCTGCCCACCGACGGGTCCCGCACCGACCTCAACCTCGCCCAACGGACCCGACAAGGCGGCCGGCCTGGTGACCGGTCACGGCCGACCTACACACTGGGGTTCGCCGCGGCTCACCTCAACCCGTTCAGCGGAGAGCTGCGAGCGTCAGCTGAGCCCAACGGCTACGCCTACGTCGTGGCAGCCAACCCAGACCAGGCCAAGGCCTCGTTGCCCGCCTTGCCGACCGTCTGCCCCGCATGCGACGAAGACCGCGAGATGTTCCGCAACACCAGGCGTCTCGAGGACCCGTCACGCTCCCGGTCTCCGATCCGAACCATGGGTACCGGTTTCGAGAAGACCAATCAGGTCCTGGCCGACGCGCTGCGCCGACGGCTAAACAGCAAGCTCGTGGTGTTCAGCGACAGCCGTCAAGAGTCAGCACGGATCTCAGCAGGGCTGGAACGCGCTCACTACCAGGACCTCGTGCGCCAGCTCGTCGTGAGCGCCCTGGCCCAGCCCGACGCCGTAACGCTCGCCCTCCAGGCGTTCCAGCCACAGGTAGACCCAGCAGCAAAGCAGGCCCTGCAACAGCTGCCTCCCGACGTCATGATGGCCGTGATCAGCGTCGCCCACGGCAATGCCACCCCGGCCGACCAAGCGCTCGTCGAGGCCGAACAGCGGCGTCGCCGCAGCCGGACCATCGTCGAGCTCGCGAACACCTGTGCCGCCAGCCTGCTTGCGCTGGGCGTCAACCCGGCCGGACCAGCGATCTCCGCATACGGCCGAGACGGCCGCGCCTGGACCAAGCTCTACGACTGGAACCAGACCCCAGCCACCAGACAGCCCACGAACTCCCTCGCCCCCGAACTCCAGGGCCTCCAGGCAAAAATCGATGAGATGCTGATGCGGGAGGTCCAGCAGGCCTGCTTCGCCGGCGGAGGACGCGACCTGGAGTCTCTCGGCCTCGGCATGGTCGAACACCACCTGGCCACTACCGGCACGGCCGGACTCTCCGAGGACGCCTTCCGTCAGGCATGCCTGTCTACCGTCCGGCTGCTCGGCCTGCGCAGACAGTTTCCCGAACAGCGCCGACCACCCTCCGACCAGCTCCACTCTGCGGCCCGAAAGTACCTCCGCGCCGTCGCAGCCCGACACTCCGTCAACGAGCAGGAGCTAATAACCAACGTAACGGCCGCGCTGCGCGTCGCCACCGACGGCCATCGGCTCAGCAGCAGCGAGGTCCGGATCCTGCCCGGCGGCACCCACCAGTGGACGTGCCCACGTTGCCGCCGCCGGCACCTGCACGCCTCAGCCGGGACCTGCGTGCTGTGCTACGCCAAGCTCGACGCCGAAGGCGAACCGCTGCAGCCCGACCAGGACTACTACACACATCTCGCCACCACCGCCGGCGCGCCGTTCCGGCTGCACTGCGAGGAACTCACCGGCCAGACCGACAAGCTCGAGGCACAGTCACGCCAGGCACGCTTCCAGGAAGTGTTCCTCAACGACGAGATCCGCCTGGTCGACGAGATCGACCTGCTCAGCGTCACCACCACCATGGAGGCCGGCGTCGACATCGGCCCGCTCAACGCCGTGGTCATGGCCAACATGCCACCCCAACGGTTCAACTACCAGCAGCGCGTCGGCCGTGCCGGCCGACGCGGCCAGCACCTGTCGGTCGCGCTGACGCTGTGCCGCGGCACCCGCTCACACGACGACCACTACTTTCAGCACCCCGACCGGATCACCGGCGACCCCCCGCCCGCGCCGTACGTCGACATGAACAGCGCGGACATCATCCGACGGTCACTCGCCGCCGAAGTCCTGCGTCAAGCATTCGCCAGCGCCACCTCGACACTCGGCTGGCAGGTCGGACGGAACGTCCACGGCGAGTTCGGGCTCGCGGCCGACTGGCCGCTGGTGAAGGACCAGGTCAGCGACTGGGTGCGTGACAACCGTGAGGAGATCCGGCGCATCGGCCAGGTGCTGATCGACGAAAGGCACCCCTTGCTGCCACAGCGCGAAGCCATGACCGAATGGGCAACCAGCCAACTAGTGTCAAACGTTGACCAGGTGGCCGGCCAGCCGATCGGCGCCGACGCCCTGGCACAGCGGCTGGCAGAGGCAGGCATCTTGCCAATGTTCGGGTTCCCGACCCGCTCCCGCGACCTCTACACCGAGCGGCCGGCAGGTAGCGACCCTACCGGCCTGATTAACAGGGACATCGACATCGCCGTCTCCGAGTTCGCGCCCGGCGCCGAAATCGTCAAGGACAAGGCGCTGCACACCGCTGTCGGCCTCGTCGCCTACGAACAGCGCGGTCCACGATGGCAGCCCGTCCCCCCGATCGGGGAACGACGCCAGATCGGCCTTTGCGACGACTGCCTGGCACTGACCCTCGACGACGCCCAACAAACCCAGTGCCCGCAATGTGGCGCCCGAGCCGACCAAGGTCTCTTCCGCACCGTCGACGCATGCCAGCCCCTCGGGTTCCGCACGTCCTACACCCCGCAGGACTACGACGGCACCTTCGAGTACGCACCCCGCGCCGGGTCCGCTCGACTGTCCGTCGACCACGGCACGCACCTCGAGACGACCGAACACCTCAACATGCGCCTGCGCAGCGCCAAAGCCCGCACCGTCCGCGTCAACGAAGGCCGCGGCGACGGCTACCGCTTCGGCGAGTTCAACAGCTACGACGGCCTGCTCGACCTCGACCTGATCGCTGACCCTGACCGCGCCCGCGACCTCGGGCTGACCAGCCTTGCCACCGCTACGCCCAGCGCGACGCACCAGCTCACGCTCGCCGCAGTCAAGCTCACTGACGCCGTGCTCATCGGCCTCGCCGAGGAAGACCACGGCTTGGACCTCGACCCACGACGCCTTGCGGCCAGGGCCGCGTGGATTTCAGTCGGCACGCTGCTGCGCCGAGCTGCCGCCAGCCTGCTCGACGTGGAGTCCCGAGAACTCGTCGTCGGCATCCACCCTCGCGGCGACGGAAGCCACGTAAGAGCCGACGTCTTCCTCGCCGACGCTCTCGAGAACGGTGCCGGCTACGCGACCTGGCTCGGCCAGCACCCTCACGACCTGCTCAGCGAAGCCGTACGGCATAGCGACGACCTTCGCAGCCACACCGAACCCGTCACCGACGGCCGACGGCCACGCCCGTGCGACTCGTCCTGCTACGACTGCCTCCGAGACCATGCCAACAGCCCGTATCATCCCATGCTCGACTGGCGCCTCGCCCTCAACGTGCTCGACCTCATACAGGGCAAACCCGCTGACCTCTCGGAGGACGCCGAACGCGCAACAACCCTGGTACATCGCTTCGCCGAAAGCTTCCCCGGCTGGCAGGCCGACATCGTCTGCGACATGCCAGCACTCCGCGACCAGTACGACGAACAAGTCGTCCTGGTAAGTCACCCACTCGAAGGAGAACGTAACCCGTCGACCCGGCTCCGCCGAGCCTTTGACCAGCTGCGACGCGACGGCTACCAGCCGCTCGGCGACGCCGCCGTTGCCCCACCCCGCATGTTCACCGTCGTGTCCAGCTACGAGCTGCTCCGCCGACAGGGCCACATCTACTCCAAGCTCAGCAGCCTGGCCGGGCTGTGACCCACAGAGCTTCACCGGCATACTCCGGTGGAACCGGCAAGATCAGCAAGAAAAACCACGCCGAACGGCGGGCTGCGGCGGTGACCTCGTCATAGGCGCGGCATGGGTCACTTGCTGTTCACCGCAAGTCTGGCATGATCGGCGGCATGGCTATGCATGGCGTGGCGATATCGTTGTTCGCTGGCGCGGGCGGCCTGGACGAGGGCGCGGAGCAAGCGGGCTACCAGGTACGGGCCGCGGTGGAGTGGGACCGCGACGCTGCCGCCACCATGGAGAAGAACTTCGACCACCTCCACTCACCCGTGATCAACCGGAGCATCGTCGAGGTAACCACCGAAGAGATCCTCACCGCCGCTGGCCTCGCCGCAAGCGAGCGACCCGACCTCCTCATCGGCGGCCCTCCATGCACACCGTTCTCCAAGTCGGGCTTCTGGCTCGAATGGAAACGACAAGGACTGGACCCCACCGCCTCCCTGCTGCAGGAGTACACACGTGTCCTGCGCGAGGCCCAGCCAGACCGGTTCGTCCTCGAGAACGTCTACGCCTTGACCTATAACAACACCGCCAGCCGACCCGCATACGAACGACTCCTGCGCGAGATCGACGAAGCCGGCTATGACGCCGTACCGAAGGTACTCAACGCCGCCGACTACGGGGTCCCACAGTCCCGGCCTCGGCTGTTCATCCTCGGCGTGCGCCGCAAGTCCAAACTCCCTCTACCCGAGCATCCTGCGGCAACGCACGGTGGCCAGTGGGAGCGACGCGCCACCGGCGTCGTCGCGAGACCCCACGTCACCGCTGGAGAAGCGCTCCTCGGCGTGATCTCCGAACCAGAACCAAGCGAGCAGGTCGGCGGCAAGTACGGCCACCTACTGCCCGACATTCCACCGGGCGACAACTATCTCTTCTACACCGAACAGCGCGGCCACCCGAACCCTCAGTTCCGCTGGCGCAGCAAGTACTGGTCCTTCCTGCTGAAACTGTCGCCCGACCGCCCGTCACCGACGGTCCAAGCCCAGCCAGGTCCATACATCGGCCCCTTCCACTGGGAGAACCGCCGCCTCCGAGTCAATGAACTCAAGCGCCTGTTCACCTTCCGAGACAACTTCGAGTTCGTCGGCAGCCGGTCGTCCGTGCAAGCCCAGATCGGCAACTGCGTACCACCACGGCTCGCCCGCCAAGTCGTCGCAGCGTTCCACCCCGACGATCCACGGAACGACGATGCACCAGTGGCAGAGCACTGACCAGGGCCGCCACCTCCGCGGCAGGAGAAAGACCAACACAGAACCGGAACTGCTCCTCCGCAAAGCCCTGCACGCCGCAGGAGCCAGGTTCCGCCTCCACCGTCAGCTCACGCCCGGCTGCACACCAGATCTGGTCCTGCCCAAACACAAGATCGCGGTCTTCGTCGACGGCGACTACTGGCATTCCTGCCCGGTGCACGGCCGCAGGACACCAATAGCCGGACCGAACGCCGCCCTCTGGGCAGAAAAGTTCGAACGGAACCGGAATCGGGACCGCCGCAGCACCCAACTTGCGGAGCAGGCCGGCTGGACCGTGGTCCGCCTCTGGGAATGCTCAATCCGGAAGAACCCAGGAGCCGCCGCTGCGGCCGTCCTATCAGGCCGAGCATTGCCGCCAGCAACCTAGAGCTTCCGCGTTCGCAAAGGCGCCGCACGGAGAGAACCTAACTCGTTCGGCGCTCCTCCTTTAGTTTCGCCCGGGTTCCACAGATGAGTAGCAGTCCTAGTCCGCGAAAACAGGCGTTGAACTGGGGAAACACTGCTTGGCCCAGTGACGGGGCGTGTCACTAGGCGGTGGTGTTCGTGCTGGTCAGCCGCGTGTGGCTAGGTCCAGGATTTTCTTGGGCGCCTCGATGTCGAGCGCGGTGAGGAGGTCACGTTGGGTCTTGGTCAGCGTGGTGGTCTGTCGGAAGGTGCCGGCGGGTCCGGTGTAGGTGATCGCCTGGAGGCGTTGCAGCTCGTCGCGGACGGTGGGCCAGGTCCGGCCGGTGGTGGTCTCGATGATGCGGATGTGCAGCAGGGCCAGCCAGCACAGGATCACGTGGGCGCGGATACGGTCTTCTTTGCGGTGGTAGACCGGCCGCAGGTCGATGACCTGCTTCATAGTGCGCCAGCCACGTTCGACCTCGAGCAACTGCTTGTAGCCCAGCGCGATGTCCTCAGTGGACAGTGTGGGGTCGGAGGTGCGCAGCAGGTACTTGCCGTCGAGGTTCGCCTCGGTCTTGATGGCAGCGGCGTCGACGCGCAGCAGTCCGCCGGGGGTGCGGCGCAGGTAGCGCTTCAGATGCGGCTTGGTGGAGATCACCCCAGCGAGCTCGTCGCGTCGGCTGCGGGGCAGGGTGTCGGTGCCGTCGATCAGCTCGGTCAACGCGGCGACATGCCGGGCCCGGGTAGCGGCGTCGCGTTCGGCCTCGGCCGGGTTGTAGCAGACGACGAACCGGTCATCGGCCAGGTCGGGGGCGAGGCGCACCTCCTTGACCTGCAGGTTGTCCCGGACGGTCTGGTAGCGGCCCTGCCGGGACAGGGCGGCGTCGGCGGCCGGGGTGCCGCCACGCAGTTTCTCGCCAAGGATGTAGTGCCCACCGCCCTGCTGCAGGAAGCGGCGGTTGGCCGCGGAGGCGAACCCGCGGTCGGCGACCCACACCACCCGGGCCAGGCTCCACGCGCGCATGTCCGCCTTGACCTGGCGGATCAGGGCGGAGTCTGCGGTGTTGCCCGGCCAGCACCAGCAGCGCACCGGGATCCCGTCGCGGGTCACGGCCATGCCCACGATCACCTGGGGCAGGTCGTCGCGGTGGTCCTTGGACTTGCCGAAGCTGCGGAACCCGGCCTCGCTGACCGGCTCGGCGTCGTCACCGACGCGGTGGCCGTGCTCGTCGCGGCCAACCGGGTCGTCGGCCTCGTCGGTCTCGAAGTAGGTGGAGGTGGTATCGAAGAACAGCAGGTCCACCTCGAGGTTGAGCAGGTGCGCGGTGGCGTGGAAGACCTCCTCGGCCAGGGCTGGCTCGACCTCAAGCAGCCAGTCCATCGCCCGGTAGCAGGCCTCGTCGACGACCGTGTCGAGCCCGTCGATGTGCACGTCGTGGGCGATCCACGAGGTGGCGGCCAGCTTGCTGGACGGGGCCAGGGCGCGGTTGGCGACCAGCGCGAACAGGATCCGTTCGGCCCGCTCGCCCAGTCGGCGGCCGCTCAGTCGAGCGCGCAGCGCCGCGTCGATGCCCAGCCGTCGCCACAGCGCGTCGAGCACATGCACGCCGCCGAGGGGACGGGCCTCGGTGAACTCCAGCCCGCCCGGCGCGGTCGCCGACGCGGCCGCCGCCGGGTCCAGCAGCCGCGACAGCGCTGCGACCAGGCGCTGGATGCCGGCGCGGTCGAGGTCGTCTTCCCGGCCGAAGGAGTACAGCACCTTCGTGCGCGACCGCTGCACCGCGGGATCCCACTCGTTGTGCGCCAACTGCAGGTAGCGCACGCTGCGACCGTCGCTGGTCTTCCGTGTCGAGGTCCGCACATACACGGCCGAGGACCTTACACGTGGCTATGAGATCGGCCAAAGCGCCAGCTAGACGGCATGAGGTCGCTGATGGCGTGTCACTAGGCGATTCAGCCATTCCGGCACTCAGCCAAGCCGGTGACCTGCAGCTTCACCGCCGCCCGTGCCTAGAACTGCCGCTCAACTGTGGAACGTGGGAACCTCCCGGCCGTACAAACCACGCGCATCTTGGCCACGCGGTAGCGGCCGGGTATGGCCATCCGGGCACAGAATGAGCACAGCCGCACGGTCGCACGGAACCACTTCAATCGACAGCCTACGCATAACGCCAGGTCAGGGGCTTGATTGGGAGAGCCGACGGCGGGACTTGAACCCGCAACCTTCCGATTACAAGTCGGGTGCGCTACCAATTGCGCCACGTCGGCTGGCCAGCAAGCCGACGATGCCGACCTGCCGCACTGATCGTACTTGCCTCCTACCGCCTTCCGCCTCCGACATACCCACCAGGACAGCCGGCCAGAGCCGCCCAAAATCCCCCAAAAAACCATCCTCACCTTGGCAGCCGGCTGCTCAGCCCGTACTGTTGCCACAACTCCGACCAGCGACGACGCTGCCGGGGCAACTTTCTACTCGGATCGTCCGGCACGTTCCTGCCGGTGGAAGGTGGCACTCTGCCATGGCTACGGTCACGTACGCGAAGGCGTCCCGCATCTACCCGGGCACGCCGCGTCCCGCGGTCGACCAGCTCGACCTCCAGATCGGTGACGGCGAGTTCCTCGTCCTCGTCGGCCCCTCGGGTTGCGGCAAGTCGACCTCGCTCCGCATGCTCGCGGGTCTTGAGGACGTCGACAAGGGCGACATCCTGATCAACGACCGCAACGTCACGCACCTGCCTCCGAAGGCTCGTGACATCGCGATGGTGTTCCAGAACTACGCGCTGTACCCGCACATGACGGTGTACGAGAACATGGCGTTCGCCCTGAAGCTGCGCAAGACGCCGAAGCACGAGATCGACCGTCGCGTGAAGGAAGCCGCCGCCATGCTGCAGCTCGAGGACTACCTCGGCCGCAAGCCGAAGGCGCTGTCCGGTGGTCAGCGTCAGCGTGTCGCCATGGGCCGCGCCATCGTGCGGGAGCCGCAAGTCTTCCTCATGGACGAGCCGCTGTCGAACCTCGACGCGAAGCTCCGTGTCCAGACCCGTTCGCAGATCGCGACGCTGCAGGCCAAGCTGGGCATCACCACCGTCTACGTCACCCACGACCAGGTCGAGGCGATGACGATGGGTCACCGCGTGGCGGTGCTCCTCGACGGTGTGCTGCAGCAGGTCGCCAGCCCGCGTGAACTGTATGACCGGCCCGCGAACGTCTTCGTCGCCGGCTTCATGGGCTCCCCGGCCATGAACATCAAGACGGTGCCACTGACCGAGCAGGGTGGCCGCTTCGGCGAGGTCGTGCTGCCGTTGACCCGCGAGCAGATCGCCGCCGCGCAGTCCGACGGCGCCAGCGGCAAGGTCACCGTCGGGTTCCGGCCCGAGGACACCGACCTGGTCGGCCCGAACGACGGCGGCATCCCGATCACGGTCGACCTGGTCGAGGAGCTCGGCTCCGACGCCTACGTCCACGGCACGGTCGCGCTGGACGGCCAGGACGAGCGCTTCGTCGTCCGTGCCGACCCGCGCCGCACGCCGCGCCTGACCGAGATCGTGCACGTCCGCCCGCACGCCGACACGCACCACGCGTTCAACGCCGCCACGGGCCGCCGTATCTGACCGCGAACAGCTAGTAAAGGGGCGGCGCTGAGTGCGTCGCCCCTTTACTGTTCAAGCACCCGGGCCAGCCTGCGCGCCTCGGTCACCGGTCGGCTGCTGCCCGGCCGGGCGGCAACCTCCGCCGGCCCAGGAACGGCGCCGGCAGCGGCCGTCGGCGCGGCGAGCGCCAGCAGATCCGGGGTGCCGGCCGGCGGCGGCGTGGCCGCGAGCAGCGCCGACAGCGCGCCCGGGTCAGGCGATCAGCAGGCGCAGACCAAGCTCTGCCGCATCAAGCTCGACGAGATCGCTGTTACGTTCTGCCCACCGGCCTGATGCGAGGTCGTCACGGAGGCCGCGCACTGCCCTCTGCTCGGCGTCCGGCCCGACTCTGGCCCAGACCGACACCCCGCGCCGGACGTTCTCGTCCAGGTATGCCTCAGGCCGGCGCCAGTAGGCCTCGAAGAAGCCGTCCACGCAGTCCCACGGGATGAGCACCGGCTCCACGCGGGCTCCGATCGCGCCGGCCAACTCGGTCAGCGAAGGCCGGCCGACAACGAGGTCCGCGACTTCGGGAAGGTAGTCCCGAGTAAGCCAGAACCGACAAAGCCATCCGGCGTCACTGGTGTCGTGCGTGAACACCACCACGCGGCGAGCGACGCGCCGCATCTCGTGCAGGCCCGCGATCGGGTCCTGCCAGTGATGGATGGTGGCGAACGCCATCGCCGCGTCGAACGACTGGTCCTCGAACGGAAGGCTCTCCGCGGCGGCAGCCACGCACGGCGCTGCGCCTGCGGAACGCTGCGCGCGCATGAGCGCCGACGGTTCCACCGCGGTGACGTCACGGTCGGCGGGCTCGTAGGAGCCGGTGCCGGCCCCGACGTTCACTACCGTCCGCGCATCGCCGAGCGCGGCCCAGACCTTTGCGGCGATCCGCGGCTCGGTGCGCCGCGTCACGGTGTAGGTGGCGCCGATGGTGTCGTACAACTGCGCACTGGACATGTCGCCGCCTTCCTGACTGTCACCCAAACCCAACGCCGCGCACAGGGGCTTGGCGTCGCCCGTTGGACGTCCAACGCTTCACGACACGAACTGCCAGACCTGGAGCTTGCCCTGCGAGACGCAGCCGATGTGGGTGGCGTTCCACGAGCAGCTCGAACCGATCACGTCCGGCAGCGTGCCCAGGGCGACCCGCTCGCCGGTCGCGGCGGTCACGCCGACCAGGGCCAGGTTCTCGCCGGTCGTGCTCGGGGCCTTGTCGAAGAACAGCAGGCTGCCGTTCGTCACCCGCACGCCGAGCGACTTCTTGTCCTCGTCGCGCAGCAGTTGTTTGCCGTTGTCGTCGAACAGCGCGCTCGCCAGCGTGCCGGAGTTTGCGGTCGCCAGTAGCTGCTTGCCGACCTGGACCAGCAGCTTGGTTCCCTTCGCGTCGGCGCGCCAGAGTTCCTTGCGCTCGGCGAGGGAGATGGCGCGCACGACCGTGTCCGAGCCGTCGGATTCGGCGCCGTCCAGGACGCAGAGCCGGTCCTGCCCACATGGGGTCATGTGGATGATTTCCCGTTTCTCGTCGGCCGCGCTGTAGACCTGGATCGGCTCGGACTCCTTCGCCAGGTCGTACACCTGAATCTTGAATCTGGTGCTTCCACCGGCGACGAACAGTCGGCCGGCGTCGGCGAAGTACCGGGAGGACGAGTCGCCGACGTCGTTCCATGTGCGCAGGACCTTGTTGCCGTTACCGGCGTCGAGCAGCCGGACCTTGCCGTCGCCGTCGACGCTGATGAGGTCCTTGCGTTCCTTGGCGTCACGGTCGGTTGTCGAGCCGCCGAAGTTGCTCGCGCCACGTACGTCGCCGGGGCTGGTCGACACGATGACGGTGGAGCCCTTCGCGTGGTCCTTGCGCTCCCATTTCGGGTCGCCGTTCCAGGCGAACGCCTTGGTGGTCTTGCTCGCGGCCGAGTGCAGCAGCCAGACCTTGCCGAGGACGCTCAGCCAGTCCTGCGAGTTGAACAGTTCCTTGCGCCGCTGTTCACCGTCGGTGTTGAACAGCACGGCGGTCCCACCGGCCGTGTCCCCGGTGCCGGTCACGATGACGCCGCCAGGATTCGCGAGCAGCCGCCACGTGGTGTTCTCGCCGGTGACGGTCTTCGGTCCCCACGCCTTTTTCTTGCCGGGAAGGTCGTAGGCGGCGACGCTGAACGTGCCGTCGGCCGTCCACCCGACGTACGTGCGATCGCCGAGCGTAGCGGTCATGACGTCATCGATCTTGTTCGGGTCGCCGAGGCCGAGCGAGCCGGCGTTGGCGAGGGTCTTGAAGTCGACGACGGTGTCGCGGTCGCGGAAGAAGAAGTAGTACCCGCCGGCGGCGACAAGCGCCAGCACGACCACGGCCGCCGTGACGCCGACGAGCAGCCCGGTCCGCGACTTCCGGGCATGAGCAGGCGGCGCAGGAACGGTCGGCGGCGCGGGAACCGTCTGGCCCGGCGGTATCACCTGCGCCGCGGACATGGGATAGGCCGCGGTCGGCGGCGCCACCGGAGCGCCACCGAACCCGGCCGGCGGCGAGGAAGGCCCAGCCGGCGGCCTGGGCGGCACAGCCGGACCACCGAACCCGGCCGGCGGTGTGGAATGCGCGGCCGTGACACCGCCGAAGCCGGGCGAGACCGGCGCCGGCGCGGCGGGATGCCCCGCTCCAGGATGGCCCGACACCGGCATCGCGCTGCTCGGGCTGATGCTTTCGGTCTGGTACTGCCCGGGCGCCGCCCCGAACCCGGCGCCGCCCACCGGCGCCAACTCTGCGAGGGCTCCCTCGGCGACCGGCAGTTCCGGCTGCTCGAGCACGGTCGGCGCGATCCCGAGGTCGGCGTGCAGCAGCCGCGCCGCGAGCGGCAGCCGCGACGATCCGCCGACCAGGAACAGTCCGGCCAACTGGTCGGCGCGCAGCCCGGCCTGCTGGATGACCGCGCCGGTCTCCCACACGGCCCGCCGGACCAGTGGCTCGATGACCTTGTCGAGCTCTTCGCGGGTCAGGTGGATCGCCTGGTCGCGGCCCGGCACCGTGATCGGCGCGACGGTGGTCCGCGACAGCATCTCCTTCGCACCGCGCACGTCGTCCCAGAACAGCCGCCGGTCGCGCCGCTGCGAGGTGGTGGCCGGGTTCTGCAGCGCTGCCCACGTGTCGGGGGCGGTTTCGCCGATGACCTGGCCGAGGTGCTCGACGAGGGCGGCGTCGACGTCGAGGCCGCCGAGGTCTTCGATGCCGCCGGCGCCGACGACGGAGAACCGGCCGTTGTCGTTGCGGACGACGGCGATGTCGAGGGTGCCGCCGCCGAAGTCGAACACGGCGAGGGCGGAGCCGACGGGCACGGGCCGGCGCAGGACGTCGGCGAAGTACCGCGCGGCGGCCACGGGCTCGGGGACGAGCATGGCCGGCGGCCAGCCGGCCCGCCGGGCGGCGGTGGCGAGGGCGTCCCGGCGGCGGCTGCCCCAGGCGGCCGGATACGTCAGCACAGCGGTCGGCAGGAACCCGACGGCCTCGACCGCGGCCCGGGCGACGGCGGCGAGGATCGCCGCGAGCAGGTCGACGGTGGCGACCTCACGGTCCCCGAGCAGGACGGTCGGCTCGTCGATGCGCCGCTTCGGGTTGGGCTCGAAGCGGGACGGGTCGAGCCCGGCCATGCGCGCGGCGTCCCGGCCGACGTGCAGCCGCCCGTGCTCGTCGACGTAGACACCCGACGGCATGATCGGGGCACCGTCGACGAGGAGGGGCCGGGTCCGTCCGTCGGGCCACCTGAGCACGGCCACGGTATTGGACGTACCCAGGTCGACGCCGATCGCGAAGCCCTGCTGAGGCTCAGTCACGGCCCCATCCTAGAAAGCCGCCGCACCTGCCCGTGGAGCCCAGCCCGAGGTGCGGTATCACGTCACGGCGCGTGAACCCGTGCTCGACGTTGGTGTGCCGGGACTCGCCGATCGTGGGCCGTATCCACCGGCCTGGATCGTGGCATACCGGGCGCATCGGGCAGGCAGGTGCCGACCTCGCCGACGCGCACCGTCAGCGGCTCGTGTGTCTGGAGTCCGACTGCTCGAAGCCGTTCGCACGCCCGATGATGCCGACCACCACACCCACCGTATCGACGGGTGCCGAACACTACAGCGACCGGCGCCGCGACACCTCGGCCAACGTCACCGCCGCCGCGACCGACGCGTTGAGCGACTCGACCTCGGACACCATCGGGATGCTGACCAGCATGTCGCAGGTCTGCCCGACCAGCCGGGACATGCCCCGCCCTTCCGAGCCGACGACCACGACCAGCGGCCCCACCGCGGCTTCCAGGGCGTACAGCGAGGCCTCACCGTCGGCGTCGAGACCGACCACGGTGAAGCCCTCCTCCTGGCATGCCTTCAGCGACCGGGTCAGGTTCGTCACCTGGGCCACCTTCATCCGCGCCGCCGCGCCCGCGCTGGTCCGCCACGCCGTGGCGGTGATGCCCGCCGCACGGCGCTCCGGCAGGAACACCCCGTGCGCGCCGAACGCGGCCGCCGACCGGATGATCGCGCCGAGGTTGCGCGGGTCGGTGACCCCGTCGAGCGCGACCAGCAGCGGCACCGGCGCTTCCAGCGCGGCGGCGAGCAGGTCGTCGAACGGCTCGTACGCGAACGGCGGCACCTGGAGGCCGAGGCCCTGGTGCAGGACCCCGCCGGTCATCCGGTCCAGCTCGGTCCGGGTGACCTCGAGGATCGCGATGCCACGCTCGGCGGCGATACGCACCGCCTCCTTGACCCGGTCGTCCATGTCGATGCCCAGCGCCACGTACAAGGCCGTGGCCGGCACGTGCGTCCGCAACGCCTCGACGACCGGGTTCCGCCCGACGAGCAGCTCCGGCGCGTCCTTCGGCGCCGCCGCCTTCCGCCCGGGCGAGACGCGAGGCCCGGACTTGCCCGGGGCCGCCTTCTTGGCTCCGAACGGTCCTTTGCCGGCGGTGCGCTTCGTGCCGGGCTGCCCGACCTTCGGGGCCCGCCCCTGGGCAGCCGCGGCCCGGCGCTCCTTGTCCTGCTTCCACGCGGTGCGCTCAGGCAGCGCCTCGTCGCCGGAATACCCCTTGTGCCACGGCCGCTCGTCGGCCGGCAAGGTGCGGCCGCGCCCGGCCAGGGACTGGCGGTTCTTGCCGCCGGAGCCCTTCGTGGCGCCCTTCTTCGACACGACGCGCTTGCCGCGACGCTCGGAATTGCCTGGCATCTGCTTCAGTGCTCCAACGTCCATCGGGGCCCGGTCGGGGTGTCCTCCACCGCGACACCGGCCTGCTTGAGCTGGTCACGCACCGCGTCGGCGGCCGCCCAGTCCTTGCGGGTGCGGGCCGCGGCCCGCTGCTCCAGCGCGAGCGCCACCAGCGAGTCGACGACCCGCGACAGGTCACCGGCCCCGGCGCCGGCGCTCCACTGTGGACTCAATGGGTCGAGCCCCAGCACGTCGAGCATCGCCCGGACCGACGCGAGGGCGCCGGCGACGCCGGCGACGTCGGCCGCCGCGAGGGCCGCGTTCGCGTCGCGGACGACGTCGTGCAGCACCGCCAGGGCGCGCGAGGTGTTGAGGTCGTCGTCCATCGCGTCGGCGAACGCGGCCGGCAGCTCGCCCGGCGCACCGGGGCCGACCAGCTCGGCCGCGCGGGTCACGAAGTTCTCCAGCCGCCGCAACGCCGACGCCGACTCCGCCAGGGCCTCCGGCGAGTAGTCGATGACCGACCGGTAGTGCGGGGCCAGCAGGTAGTACCGCACCTCGACCGGGCGCACCCCCGACTCGACCAGCGACTCCAGCGTCACCACGTTGCCCACCGACTTGGCCATCTTCGAGCCGCCCAGGTTGAGCAGCGCGTGGTGGACCCAGAACCGCGCGAAGGGGTGCCCGGCCGCGTGCGACTGCGCGATCTCGTTCTCGTGGTGCGGGAACGTCAGGTCGAGGCCACCGCCGTGGATGTCGAACTCCTCGCCGAGATACCGCCAGCACATGGCCGAGCACTCGATGTGCCAGCCCGGCCGGCCCGGACCCCACGGCGAGGGCCAGTAGGCCTCGGCGGGCTCGTCCGGCTTGGCGCCCTTCCACAGGGCGAAGTCGCGCGGGTCGCGCTTGGCGCGCGCCGGCCCGTCGGTCGCCGGCTCCATGGCCTCCGGCTTCTGACCGGACAGCGCCCCATATGAAGGGAACGCGGCCACGTCGAAGTACACGTCGCCGCTGCCGTCGACCGCCGGATACGCGTACCCCTTGTCGATCAAAAGCTTGATCAGCTCGTGCATCTCGGGCACGTGTCCGGTCGCCCGGGGCTCATAGGTCGGCGGCAGCACCCCGAGCCGGTCATAGGTCGCCGACAGCAGCCGCTCGTTGGCGTAGGCGATCGACCAGAACGGCTTGCCCGCCTCGATCGACTTTTGCAGCACCTTGTCGTCGATGTCGGTGATGTTGCGGATGAACGTCACCTCGTAGCCGGACCTCAGCAGCCAGCGGCGCAGCACGTCATAGTTGACGCCGGAGCGAAGATGCCCGATGTGCGGGCCGGCCTGCACGGTGAGCCCACACAGGTAGACGCCGACCCGCCCGGGCGTCATCGGGACGAAGTCCCGGACCGATCGGGTGGCGGTGTCATACAGGCGTAGGGTCACAGATGCAAGCGTACCGGTCGGCATTGTGACCGGACGTCGCGCGCACCCCGCCGATCCACGCAGCGTCGTCCACGTGCCGATCCGCCGGCTCGCCGGTGCGGGCTCCCGCTGCTGTCGGCATGCTCCGCGACATTCCCGGACCTGCGAGACGGTGCGGGACGCTCCACCGTTCGAATAGGCTGGTTTCCGTGGCGACCGAGACCGCGCAAACCTTGGACCGCGGCCTGCGCCTGCTGCACCTGGTGGCCGACGCCCCCGGCGGCCTGACCATGACCGAGGCGGCGACCCACCTGGGCGTCGGCCGCGCGGTCGTCTACCGCCTGGTGGCCACCCTCGGCGACCACGGCATGATCCGCCGCGACCCGACCGGCCGGCTCCGCCTCGGCGCCGGCGTGCTCCACCTGGCACGGCGCGCCCAGCCACTGGTCGCCGACGCCGCCCTGCCGGCCTTGCGCCGCCTGGCCGAGACGGTCGGCGCCACCGCCCACCTGACGATCGCCGACGGTGGCGAGGCCTACGCCCTGGCGGTGGTGGAGCCGAGCTGGACCCAGTTCCACGTGGCATACCGCACGGGCTCCCGCCACCCGCTGGAGTCCGGCGCCGCCGGCAAGGCGATCCTGGCCGGACGAACCGGCAACCACTCGGCGGTGTCGACCTCCGGCGAGTTGCAGCCCGGCGCGTTCGGTGTCGCCGCGGCGGTACCTCATGTGGAGGGCCTGGAGGCCAGCGTCGGCGTGGTGGCCCTCGCCGAGCTGGACCCGTCGACGGTCCCGCCGCAGGTCGAGGCGGCGGCCTCAGCGGTCGCGAAGGCGCTCACCTGAGACGCTGGACGAGATCGCGCGCAGGCGGGCCCGGCCTCGAGCCGAGTCCCGACCGGCGTTCGGCGCCGAAGAACATGGCTTCCAGCTCCGCCCGCCACTGTCCGAATCAGACCTGCTGGCGTTCGAGGCGTCCCATGGCGTGCGCCTGCCGGAGGAGTACCGCCAGTTCCTGCTCAACCCCGGCGGGCGGTGCCCTAGGTCGACGATCATCGCCGGAATGTCCAACGCCGCGTCCAACGGGCCTCCGGCGGCTTACCCAAGTCACGTGGCAAGGCCGTACTGGCTGAGTGGCATTCGGCGGCCCAGCGGGACGGAGCACTCACAGCGTGTGATGTGCTGCAAAAATTTTCTGACGTCTGCAAAACTAACCCCCTATGATAGTTTGGCAGACACGGATCGCCTAGATAGCGGTAGGACCTGCAAAACTCGTTAGTGTGCTGCAAAAATATCGTCACAAGTTAGTCTGGAAGACCAGATGTAACTTTTGCAGCATCCAGCTAGACAGGTTATGGCCAAAGAGCTTCAACTTGCTGAACTCGCGGTCGACCAATGGGGACTGGTCACCACGAGTCAAGGGCGCCTGGTCGGAGTCACCCCCCAGACCATGGCACGGCTGGCCAAGGCAGGAGACCTCGTCCGGTTGGCCCATGGCGTGTACCGCTTGGCGGGCAGCCCCATCAACGAACATGAAGAGCTCCGAGTCGCATGGCTGAGCTTGGACCCAACGCGTACAGCCAGCGAACGGATCGCAGCGTCGGATGTGGACGTCGTCTCACACCGCTCGGCAGCATGGGTGCGCGGCCTTGGCGATCTTGGCGCGGACGTCATGGAGTTCACAGTTCCGCGGCGTCGGCAGACACGGCGCTCTGATGTACGGCTGCACCGAGGAGCAGTGGCCGAGAACGATTGGAGCCTGGTTGACGGGTTGCCTGTGGCAACAGCCCAGCGAACTATCGACGACCTCGCTGGAGAACGGATCGATCGCGGCCACCTGGCAGGCATCGTGCGGGACGCGCTATATCGACATCAGGTCATGGAAGACGAGTTGCCGAACACTTTGGCACGCCATGCCCGCGGCTACGGAGCACGCACCGGGGACGGCCAGGGGTTGCTGCGAGTGCTGGTCGAAGAAGCAGGCATTACGAACACATGGGAATCGCCGCTCACTGGAGCACTACGAAGCATTGATCACGCAGTCATGCAGGGAATCACGTCGAGCGTGGACCCGGGAGCCTTGCGAGCCATCACAGCTCAACTCGACCCCGAACTCCTACACAGAATCGCCGCTTGGCGTGCGAGCGTCCTCGCTTCCCACTTTGCCGCAGAAGCCAGGGCTGCTGCGGCACAGTTGCATGACCAGACTGACAAGGACCCACATGCCCGCAACTGAGCCACGGTCGTTCAAGAACCCCAGCGCCTTCCGGGCATCGATCGATGATCAGTTGTGCACTCGCCGTCCGTCAGCAGGTCGCGCGCAGCCCATTGACTCTCCCTGATTCCATGCACGTCCCGGGCGCTGAGTGGGAGACGGGGTACCCGGAGTTCGCGGCCAAGGAGACGCTCATTCCGCCGCAGTTTCATGACCTCCACGAAGCTCTGCAACTCGTGGGCGAGTGCCTCAACCCTGTCCTCAGCGGTCAAATCAAGATCGGCAGGTGGGATCCCGTTCAGCGACGCTGGAGCGACGACTGAGCGGTCGCCGGTTGACCCGCCCTCCGAGGCCGCCCGCCCGTGCGTCATAGCAGGCGAGGGAGGGACCGGGGTGACGTTCGACGACTTCGTGCGCGGTCAGCTCGACGCGCTGCTGCGCACGGCGTACCTGCTGACCGGCGACCGGCAGCACGCCGAGGATCTGGTGCAGACCGTGCTCGCCGGGCTGGCCGTGCGGTGGCAGCGTATCGACAATCCGGCTGCTTACGCCCGCCGCGCGCTCTACACCCAGTCGGTCAGTTGGTGGCGGCGCCGACGCTCCCGCGTGGTGGAGACGCTCGCCGCGGAGGTGCCGGAACGGGCCGGGCCGCCGGGCGGTGAGCCGGAGCTGGCCCTGCTGATGCGGCAGGCACTGGCCCGGCTCACCCCGAAGCAGCGGGCGGTGCTGGTGCTGCGGTTCTACGAGGACTGCACCAAGGCCGAGACCGCCGCCCGCCTCAACTGCCAGGTCGGCACGGTGAAGAGCCAGACCCGCCGCGCGCTCGCGCGGCTGCGCGTGGTCGCCCCTGAGTTGCTGGACGAGTTCGAGATGGGGGTACTGCGGTGACACGGCTGCAGGACGGGCTGCGCACGCTCGCGGAACAGGCGCCGCGAGCCACGCTGCCGGCCGACTTCTTCGACCTGGCCCGGGCCCGGCACCGCGCCCGCCGGGCCAGGGCCGCCGCCACCGCCACGGTGGCCGTCGTCGTCGTGCTGCTCGTTGTCGGGATCGGCTGGGCCGTGCGCCCGGCCGGCCCAGCCAGTACAGCCGCGGGCACCACCGCACCGGGCATCCCGACGACGCTCACGCCGCCGCCCTGGTACACGGCCGCCGTCGAGGTCGCCGCGATCGGCCCGGTCGCGGCGATCTTCGGCGGCGCCGCGACCACCGACGACTGGAACGAGGGTCGCTTCGGTGCGGTCGCCGCGGCCGGGAACCGGTACCGCGTGTTCGACGACGCCGTCTACACCCCGCCGGGCTTCGAGGCGCTGCTCTCCCCCGACGGCCGGTACATCGCCCGCAACCACCAGGTCCGTTCACTCGTCTCCGGAGAGCGGATCCCGGTCCCGGGCGAGATCCGCGCCTTCTCGCCCGACGGCGCCCTCGTGGTCTACGAGACCGGCAACGGCGAGCCGCGGCAGAGCCGCGTGGGCGTGTACGACCTGGCCCGGCGCACCGACGTCGCGAGTCTCGACCTCGGTGACCGGTGGCTGGTCCCCGGCTGGTCCGCGGCCCTGTCCGGCGACCACCGGCGACTCGCGTTGCAGGTCGGTGACGAGCTGCGGCTGTACACCGTGGGCCGCGACACGCCGGACGCCACGATCCGGCTCTCGTCCGAGACACTCGCCGGCCCCGGCGCGTGGCTGCCCGGCGGGACGGCCGTCGCGACCGCGCACCGCGACGCCGACGACCGCTGGCGGCTCGTCGTCCGCGACGCCCGCACCGGCCTGCCGGCGGACGCCGCCACGCCGGCAGACCCGGCGCCGCCCGCGGCCACCGGCGCCCGGTACGTGCGGCTGCTCGGCTGGCGCGCGGACGGCACCGCGGTCGCGATCACCGGCGTGCCCCGGCCCGGTGCGGGACCGGCTCAGTTGGTGTGGGACCACGCCTGGGGCCCGTTCACCGATCACGGCTCGGCCCGGGCCCGCCTGGTCGCGCTGCGCCCCGGCGCCACCGCGCAGCAGGTGCTGTTGGAGACGCCGGACGGCATCAGCGAGCTGGACGTGGCCGCGGACCTGGCCCTGGCCGGCGCCTTCCGGGACGGGACGGGGCCCACCGACTACGGCGCCCTGCGCCACCCGGTCGTGTTCGTGTCGGCTGCCGCCGCATCGGTGGCGGCAGCCGTACTGCTGGCCGTCGTGCTCGGCCGCCGCCGCGCACACCGGCGGCGATAACCGCCCGACCGCTCCGGGGTCCTGACCTTCCCGCGGTGTCGTCAACGGCGGCAACCGCAGCGACTGGTGCCATGCCCACGGACCGGGCCACGGGTCACACCGCTGGCGGCCTGGTCATGGCCAGGACGTCCAGCGCGGCGTCGAGCTGCGCCTCGGTGAGCTTGCCCGCCGTGACGTGGCCGCGTTCGAGGACCACGTCGCGGATCGTGCGGTTCTCCTTCAGGGCCTGCTTGGCGATCGACGCCGCCTCCTCGTACCCGAGGTACTTGTTCAGCGGGGTGACGATCGACGGCGAGCCCTCCGCGTAGGCGCGCAGCACGGAGACGTTCGCCGTCAAGCCCGCGACGCACCGCTCCGCGAGGAGGCGGGAGACGTTCGCCATGAGGCGGATCGATTCGAGGAGATTGCGGGCGATCACCGGCAGCATGACGTTGAGCTCGAAGTCGCCCTGGGTCCCGGCGAACGCGACGGCCGCGTCGTTGCCGATCACCTGGGCCACCACCTGACGGACCGCCTCCGGGACGACGGGGTTGACCTTGCCGGGCATGATCGACGAGCCGGGCTGGAGGTCGGGGATGTGCAGTTCGCGCAGGCCGGCGCGGGGGCCGGAGCCCATCCAGCGGATGTCGTTCGCGATTTTGTACAGGCCGGCGGCGATCGTGCGGACCGTGCCGGACGCCTCGACGAGGGCGTCGCGGGCGCCCTGGGCCTCGAAGTGGTTGCGAGCCTCGGTCAGCGGCAGCCCGGTCGTGGACGACAGGGCGAGGATCGCGGCGGCGGCGAAGCCGGGCGGGGTGTTGATGCCGGTGCCGACCGCGGTGCCGCCGAGCGGCAGCTCCGCGACCCGGGGAACGACCGAGTTGACGCGTTCGATGCCGTAGCGGACCTGTGCGGCGTACCCGTGGAACTCCTGGCCGAGGGTGACCGGGGTGGCGTCCATGAGGTGGGTGCGGCCGGACTTCACGACCGTGGCGAACTCGCCGCCCTTCTTGCGCAGTGCGAGCTCCAGCGTCGACAGGGCCGGGATCAGGTCGTTGACCAGGGCCGACGTGGCGGCGACGTGGATGGAGGTGGGGAACACGTCGTTGGACGACTGGGAGGCGTTGACGTGGTCGTTGGGGTGGACCGGCCGGCCGAGGACCCGGCTGGCGAGGGTGGCGATGACCTCGTTCATGTTCATGTTCGACGAGGTGCCGGAGCCGGTCTGGAAGACGTCGATCGGGAAGTGTCCGTCGTAGACGCCGGAGGCGATCTCGGTGGCGGCGGCGATGATGGCGTCGGCCATGTCGGAGTCGAGGACGCCCAGCTCGGCGTTGACGGCCGCGGCGGCGGCCTTGATCTGCGCCAGCGCGCGGACGTGCGCGCTTTCGAGGCGCCCGCCGGAGATCGGGAAGTTCTCCACAGCCCGCTGGGTCTGTGCCCGCCAGAGCGCGTCGGCGGGGACGCGCACCTCACCCATCGTGTCGTGTTCCACGCGGTATTCCATGGAGCCCATGGTGCTCCTCGGCGGGCCGCTCAGCGCGTCAACGCGGCAAGATCGCGGGCGCCGAGGGAGGTGAACAGCGCCACGGCCTCGTCCATGCGGCCCAGGCCGGCCAGGGCGCGGGCCTGTTCGTACCGGTCGCCGATCCCGGCGGCCTTGGCCAGCGCCTCCTGGTGCAGCCGTTCGGCGGTGGCGTGGGAGCCGGCGGCGCGCAGCGACAGGGCCAGGTCGTTGGCGGTGAGACACTGGCCGGAGACGTCGGCGACGCGCTCCATCTGTTCCCGGGCGGTGCGCTGGCAGGTGATGGCGTCGCCGATCCGGCCGGCGAGCCGGTGCGCGGTGCCGAGCTTGCTCAGGGTCTCGGCGGCGCCGTACTGGTTGAACGCGTCCTGTTTGAGCAGCAGCGCCCGGCGCAGCAGCGCGGTGGCGACGGTGAGGTGGCCGAGATGCAGGTGGACGAGGCCGAGTTCGCCGAGCATGATGCCGACCGGCCGGATGCCGCCGATGCGCCGGGCGACGGCGAGGCCTCGGCGGTTGGCGGTGAGGGCCTGGGCGTAGTTGCCGGCCTGGGTGTGGACCAGCCCCATCGTGCTGTGCAGCTTGAACTCGAGGCTCGGCGGCACCTCGTAGCCGGGGTATCCGACGGGTACCTCGGCGGCGGCTTCGGCGGCGGCGATCGCCTCCGGGTATTGGCCGAGCTTGCTGTGCAGCATCGCCCGGTTGGTCAGGGCGGTGCCGACGAGCCGGGGCAGCCGTTCCCGTTCGGCGATCCGCACGACGATCTGCAGGGTGGCGAGGGCGTCGGCGAGGCGGCCCATCCGGAAGTACACGGCGGCGAGGTAGTTGCGGGACTCGGCCTCCAGCTCGGGGTCGGGCAGGGCGACGGCGGCGGCGATCGCCCGCTCGTACAGGTCGAGCTGGGTTTCGCCGTAGCCGAACCCGTAGAGGAACGGTGACACGGCCCGGGTCGTCAGGCAGGTGTGCCGGTGCATGCCGTGTTCGGCGGAGAGCCGGGCGACGCCGAGGACGTTGGGCAGCTCGCGGTCGAGCCACTGCCGGGCCTCGGCGACGACGCTGAACTCCTTCGCGGTCGGCGGCGGGGTGCCCAGGCGCAGCAGTGACCGCGCGTCGGACAGCTCCATGTAGCTGGTCGCGCTGACGACGCTGTAGAGGTAGTGGTCCAGCAGCCGTTCGACGGCGGCGCGGGACTCGGCCGTGGCGAGCTGGGCGGCGTAGTCGCGCAGCAGGTCGTGCAGCCGGTACCGGCCGGCGGCGGGCGCCTCGACCAGGTGCACGTCGACGAGGTCCTCGAGCAGCGCCTCGGCCTCGGCGACGGGCAGATCGGCCAGGGCCGCCGCGGCGGCGGGCTCGAAGTCGCCGGGCGGGTGCAGTCCAAGAACCCGGAAAAGGCCCTGCAACGGTACGGGCAGTTGCTGGTACGACAGGGTGAACGCGGCGGCGACGGTTCGCCCGTCGACGGCGAGCTCGGGCAGCCTCCGGTCCGCGGTGCGCAGCCGGGCGGCGAGGTCGGCGACGGTCCAGGTGGGCCGGTGCTGGAGCCGGGCGGCGGCGAGGCGGACCGCGAGCGGGAGCCGCCCGCACAGCTCGGCGACCTCCTCGGTGCGTTCGGGGTCGGCGAGGGCTCGGTCGCCGACGGTGCGGCGCAGCAGTTCGACGGCGTCCTCGAGGGGCAGCACGTCGAGGGAGACCGGCTGGGCGCCGTCGAGGCCGCCGAGCCGGCGACGGCTGGTGATGATGACGCCGGTGTTCGCGGTGCCGGCCAGCAGCGGCAGCACCTGGGCGGTGTCGAGGGCGTTGTCGAGCAGGACGAGGACCTGCCGGTCGGCGAGTTCGGTGCGCCACAGCACGGCGCGGTCGTCAAGGGCGGCCGGGACCCGCTCGGCGGGGACTTCGAGCTGGCGCAGCAGCGCGCCGAGCGCTTCGCCGGGGTCGAGCGGCGCCCGGTCGCTGTGGCCGCGCAGGTCGAGGTAGAGCTGCCCGTCGGGGTACCGGTCGGAGACGGCGTGGGCGGCGCGGACGGCGAGGGTGGTCTTGCCGGTGCCGGCCATGCCGTCGATGGCGAGGACCGCCTGGGGGCCGTTGCTGAGCGCGCCGAGGAGCCGTTGGACGGTGTCGGCGCGGCCGGCGAAGTCGGCGATGTCGCGGGGCAGGCAGCGGGCCGGGCGGCGCAGGCCGGTGCGCTGGGGCTGGGGCAGCAGGAGGCTGACGTCGCCGGTGAGGATGCGCCGGTGCAGCTCGACGAGGTCGGCGCCGGGCTCGATGCCGAGTTCCTCGGCGAGCAGCGCCCGGCCGCGGCGGAACACGGCCAGGGCGTCGGCGCGGCGACCGGTGCGGGCCAGGGCCGTCATGAGTTGGCCGCGGAACTGCTCGTGGTGCGGAAATCGCTCGACGAGGTCGGCGACTTCGGCGAGGATCTCCTCGGCCAGGTCCAGTTGCAGTTCGAGGTCCAGGCAGAACGCCATGGCGGCGGTCCACTGCTCGTCGAGGTGTGCCGCGGCGGCTCGTACGACATCGGAATCAACGTCCGCGAGGGGACGTCCTCGCCACAACGCGAGGGCGGCGCGGAGCTCGTCCCGCGCTCCGGCGAGGTCCCCGTCCGCGGCGGCGGCCCGGCCGCGCTCGACCCGGGTGGCGAAGAGCGCCGCGTCGAGATCCTCGGGGCCGACCTTGATCCGGTAGCCGGTGGGCTCGGTGATGACGAGGTCTTCCGGCAGGCCGGCGCGGCGCAGCAGTTGCCGCAGCCGCGAGACGCAGCTATGCACCTGCGCTCGCGCGGTCGGCGGTGGGTGGGTGTCCCACAGCGCCGTGACGACCTGTTGGACCGGGACGAGCTGGCCTTCGCGGAGCAGCAACAGGGCGAGCAGGATTCGCTCGCGGGGCGCCGCGACCGTGATTTCGGTGACCGGTGTGCGGATCTGCACCGGCCCCAAGATCGAAAACCTGGTCGAATTGCGCATAACCACCCTCTGCGCGGCTGCCGCCCCCTCCCGAAGCGCACACTGAACACCCCGATGGTAGTCAGATGAGAGCGTCGAAAGAGCCGGGGCGGCGACCCTTTTTCCGGGGTCGGCATGCGCGTGCCGAAATGCGTCCAGGACTTGCTCGGAGCGCCCGCCTTCTTACCGGGCGGGCGTGCTGTTCTCGCCCTGGACGAACGGGGACATTTCGGTCCGCGCACCCCCCTCTTTCCGCGTTGATCTTGCAGTTGTGGTGCCGCGAAACTCCCACGATGTCCGGGTTTATCACCCACCACAACTGCAAGATCAACGCGATTTCCTGGCGGTCAGCGGTGCTCCATCACCAGGGCGAATGACGTCCCCGGGAGCAGCGCTTCGTAAGCGTGCGCGACGTCGCCGGGAAATGACGCGTAGTCGTGCACGTCGAGGTCGACCGGGGAATCCTCCGGGCCGACCCGCAACCGGCCGCCGATCATCACCACGTGCTCGACCGTGCCGGGCAGGTGCGCCTCGGCCTTGCGCGCGCCGCCCATCTCGATCGTCATCAGGTAGATGTCCCGCCGGGCCCCGGGCGGGCAGGTCGCCAGCAGCGTGCCGACGAAGTCGGCCTGCTCGGATTTGAACACCGGACCGGTGCCGGCCCGGATCACGTGCGGCGCGGTCGGCGGCGCCTCGACGAGCCGGCTGAAGGGCACGTTGAGCGCGACCGCCAGGGCCCACAGCGTCTCGATGTTCGGATTGCCGGCGCCCGCCTCGAGCTGGCTCAGCGTCGACTTGGCGATGCCGGCGCGCTTCGCCACCTCACTCAGCGACAGCTTCTCCCGCTCCCGCTCGCGCTTCAACGCGGTCGCGATGAGCTCCAGCGGTGGCTTGCGGATGTCCATGCAGGATCCGTTCGGTGTGGCGAACGATTTATTCGGCTTGACGAACGATGCCGACAGGTTCAGCATACCGAACTATGCGTTCGATACTCCGAACAGATCCGATCGCCCGGGACGTGACCGCGCTGTGTGCGGCCGGCGTGGTCGTCGGGCTGTCGTTCGGCGCGATCGCCTCCGCCGCGGGCCTGCCGTTGTCCCAGATCATCGCGATGTCCCTGGTCGTCTACGCCGGCGGCGCCCAGTTCCTCGCCGTCGGCCTGGCCGGTGCGGGCGCCACGGCCCTGGCCATCGTGCTCGCCGGGCTGCTGCTCAACGCGCGGCACCTGCCGTTCGGCCTCGCGATCGGCAGCCAGCCGCTCGGCGACACCCGCGGGGCCCGGCTGCTCGGCAGCCACCTGATGACCGACGAGTCCGTCGCGTTCGCCCTCGCCCAGGACGACCCGGTCCGGCACCGCCGCGCCTACTGGATGACGGGTATCGGCCTGTTCGTCACCTGGAACATCGCCTCCGCCGTCGGCGCCGTCGCCGGCAGCGCCCTCGGCGACCCGGCCACGTTCGGCATCGACGCCGCCTTCCCGGCCGCGTTGCTCGCCCTGACGCTGCCGTCGCTGAAGGACAAGATTTCCGTCAAGGTCGCCGTCGCCGGTGCCGCCCTCGCCCTGGTGGCCACGCCGTTCCTGCCCGCCGGGCTGCCGGTGCTCGTCGCGCTCGTCGCGCTGGCGCTGGCGCTGCCGGTACCGAGGCGGAAAAAGGCGGAACGATGAGCTGGGTCGTCATCATCGCGCTGGCCGCGGGCACCTACGCGCTGCGCTTCGCCGGGCCCGTCCTGCGGGAGCGGCTGACCGTGTCCGAGGCCGTCAAGCGGTACCTGACACTGGCCGCCGTCGCCCTGCTGGCCGCGCTGATCGGCACCGCGGCGCTGCTCGACGGCGCCGAGTTCGTCGGGATCGCCCGGCCCGCCGGTGTGCTCGTCGGCGCGGTGCTCGCCTGGCGCAAGCTGCCGTTCGTCGTCGTAGTGGTCGCCGCCGCACTGACAGCGGCCCTGCTCAGGCTTGCCGGAATCGAGTAACTACAGTCGAGGTCATGCCCGAGTTCGCGTTCTCCCCCCTGCTGCCCCTCGGCCCGGACACCACCGAATACCGCCTCGTCACCAGCGACGGGGTCGGACGCGACGGGCGGTTCCTCACCGTCGAGCCGGAGGCGCTGACCCGCCTCACCGACGAAGCCATGCACGACATCGCGCACTTTCTGCGCCCGGCGCACCTCACGCAGCTTCGCTCGATCATCGACGACCCGCAGGCCTCGCCCAACGACCGGTTCGTCGCCCTCGACCTGCTGCGCAACGCCAATATCGCCGCCGGCGGTGTGCTGCCGATGTGCCAGGACACCGGCACCGCGATCGTCATGGGCAAGCGCGGCCGGTTCGTGCTCACCGACGGCCGCGACGAGGAGGCCATCGCCCGCGGCGTGTTCGACGCCTACACGCGGCTCAACCTGCGGTACTCGCAGCTCGCGCCGCTGACGATGTGGGACGAGAAGAACACCGGCTCCAACCTGCCGGCGCAGATCGAGCTCTACGCCGAGGGCGACGACACCTACAAGTTCCTGTTCATGGCCAAGGGCGGCGGCTCGGCGAACAAGAGCTACCTGTACCAGGAGACCAAGGCCCTGCTGAACCCGACACGGATGACGCAGTTCCTCGAGGAGAAGCTGCGGCTCATCGGCACCGCCGCCTGCCCGCCGTACCACCTGGCGATCGTCATCGGCGGCACCTCCGCCGAGCACGCGCTGAAGACCGCGAAGCTGGCCTCGGCGAAGTACCTCGACGGACTGCCCACGTCGGGCACCGCCGTCGGCCACGGCTTCCGCGACCTGGAGCTGGAGGCCGAGGTGCTGGAGCTGACCCGCAACTTCGGCATCGGCGCCCAGTTCGGCGGCCGGTACTTCTGCCACGACGTCCGCGTCGTCCGTCTCCCCCGGCACGGCGCCTCCTGCCCGGTCGCGATCGCGGTGTCCTGCTCCGCCGACCGCCAGGCCGTCGCGAAGATCAACGGCGAGGGCGTCTGGCTGGAGCAGCTCGAGCGCGACCCGGCCCGGTTCCTGCCCGACGTCACCGACGAGCACCTCGACGACGACGTGGTGACCGTCGACCTCAACCGGCCGATGGCCGAGATCCGCGCCCAGCTATCCCAGCTTCCGGTGAAGACCCGCCTGTCACTGACCGGCCCGCTGGTCGTGGCCCGCGACATCGCCCACGCGAAGATCGCCGAGCGCCTCGACGCCGGCGAGCCGATGCCGCAGTACCTGCGCGACCACGCCGTCTACTACGCCGGCCCGGCGAAGACCCCCGAGGGCTACGCCTCGGGTTCGTTCGGCCCGACGACGGCCGGCAGGATGGACGCCTACGTCGAGAAGTTCCAGGCCGCCGGCGGCTCGATGGTCATGCTGGCCAAGGGCAACCGCTCCAAGCAGGTCACCGACGCCTGCAAGACCCACGGCGGCTTCTACCTCGGCTCGATCGGCGGCCCCGCGGCCCGGCTCGCGCAGGACTGCATCAAGCACGTCGAGGTCATCGAGTATCCGGAACTCGGCATGGAGGCGGTCTGGAAGATCGACGTGGTCGACTTCCCGGCGTTCATCGTCGTCGACGACAAGGGCAACGACTTCTTCGCCGAGGTGACGAGTCCTCAGCCGACCCTGCAGATCGGCCGGCGGTAGGACCGTCGACCGGACCGCGAAGTTCAGCCCAACGACCCCGTGCCGCTCAGTAGCCGCCACGGCTTGATCGCCCCCATGGCGGCCGATCGTAGCTGTTCCATCCATCGACGTGTGCCCCGTCGCCGCCTCCGCGGCGGCGCGGACCCGGAATCGCTCCCCGTCCCGGTCGATTCATGTCCGGCTATATCTTTGTCATGCTCGGTGGATGGACCACTCCTCGCATGTCACCCTCGGCGGGTTCCTGGCGGGTGGTGTCGTCGGCTTCGGCATCGGGGTTCTATACGCGATCGCCCGCCGCGCCTGGCGGGACGTCGCCGCGGCGAAGGAGACCGCGACCGGGGCCGGCAAGGCAGCATGGAGCCAGACGGGTGAGTTCGTGATCCTCGGGTTCTTCCTGGCGGTGATTGCGGCGCTCGCCCTCGGCGGTATCGGCGACCGCTGAACGACACGCCCGTCCGGAGCACCGGCCGCCCGGATGCGCCGGTTGCTGTTGTGCACCATGCCGCAAGAACCTGCGCTCGACGCGGCACGGCTCGCCGCCGCGCCGGCGAGCACGAGGACGGCGGCAGCTCAGGGTGTGGCGCTCAGGGGGTGGCGGCCGAGCGCCCGGAGGAACTCCTGGGCCCAGTGGTCCACGTCGTGCTCCCAGACCTGCTCACGCATCCGGCGCATCCGGTCGGTGAGCTCTTCGGGGTCGGCCCGCAGTGCCGCGCTGACGCCGCGCTTGAGTTCCTCCACGTCGTACGGGTTGACCAGGAACGCGCCGTGCAACTCGTCGGCGGCGCCGGTGAACTCGCTGAGCACCAACGCACCGCCCTCGTCCCGGCGGGCCGCGACGTACTCCTTGGCGACGAGATTCATGCCGTCGCGCAACGGGGTGACCAGCATGACGTCGGCCGCCAGGTACAGCGCCACCAGTTCTTCCCGGGATCGGGACTGGAAGAGGTACTGCACAGGCACCCGGCCGACGTCGCCGAACTCTCCGTTGATCCGGCCCACCTCACGCTCCACCCGCTCGCGAAGCTGCTGGTACTGCGCGACACGCTGCCGGCTCGGGGTGGCCACCTGGACGAGGACGGCCTCGTCGTTGCTCACCGTGCCGTCGGCGAGCAACTCGCCGTACGCCTCGATGCGCTGGTCGATGCCCTTGGTGTAGTCCAGCCGGTCGACGCCGAGCAACAGCCGCCGGTCACCGCCGAGCTCCCGGCGCAGTCGCGAGGCCTCCGCCTGGACCTCGGGGTCGGCGGCCAGCCTGTCGATCTCCGACACGTCGATCGAGATGGGAAACGCCCGGGCCGTGACCGTGCGGCCCTGGTATTCGACCTGCTCGCCGTGCGGACGCAGGTCGAGGAGCTGGGCGGTGAGCCGCAGGAAGTTCTGCGCCGCCAGCGGCTGCTGGAAGCCGACGAGGTCGGCGCCGAGCAGCCCGCGCAGCAGCTCGGCGCGCCGCGGGAGCTGTATGAACAGCTCGACCGGCGGAAACGGGATGTGCAGGAAGAAGCCGATGCGCAGGTCGGGCCGCAGGTCGCGCAACAGCTTCGGCAGCAGCAACAACTGATAGTCGTGCACCCACACCGTCGCGCCGTCGTCGGCGACCTCTGCCGTTGCCTCGGCGAAGCGGCGGTTGACCGTCTCGTACGCGATACGCCACTCGCGGCGGTGCGCCGGCTGCTCGACCGCGTCGTGGAACAGCGGCCAGATCGTCGAGTTGGACTGCCCCTCGTAGTAGCGGTCGACCTCCTCGCCGCTCAAGGGCACCGTCCGCAGGTACACTCCGTCGGCCTCGAACGGCTCGGTGTCGTCGTCCGGACCGCCGGTCCAACCCACCCAGGCCCCGCCGGCGCTCCGCGCGATCGGCTCCAACGCGCTCACCAGCCCACCGGGACTGCGGGCCCAGTGCTGCTCACCCCGCTCGTCGGTGATGCGGTCAAGGGGCAGCCGATTGGCCACCACCACAAAGCCGTACCTGCGCCGTTCCACAGCAGACGTCTACCTCACCGGCGGGTCCGGAAACGTTCCGGTCGCGCCGGTGACCTCGGTCGACGACGCCGAGGCGGCGCAGCGCGGCGGCGATGTCCACCACCTCGGTCAGGTCACCCCGGGGCGGTCAGGAGAACGGCAGGTAACCGATCGTCCGGCCGCGGCCGATCATCAAACCCTTCTCGCCGACGCCCAGCACGTCCGACGAGGTCTTCGCGTCCAGCAATCGCCGGCCGCTGTCCGGAGCGTACGCCAGCAGCTTGCCGCCCTCGGACGAGTCGCGCACCAGCACCGCCCAGCGGGTCACCGCGATGTCGGACTTTGCCGAGATCCCGTGCTCCCAGGCCTTGCCACCCTTGGTGAGGTTCACGACGACCAGCGTCTTGCCGCCGTTCGTGCGCACCAGGCCGTACTGGCTGTCGGCCGCCACGATCTCGTCGCCGTCGTTGCCGGCCCACAGCTCCTTGCCGTCGCGCGGCGACAGGAACACCTCGCGGTTGTCGCCCCGCGTCGCCACGATCACGGTGTCGGCGCCGGAGGGGTCCTTGCGCTGCTCGCAGCCGACGCCCGACGACGTGCGCAGGTTGTAGCCGTCCTTCTTCCAGACCGACTTGCCGGTCGAGGCGTCGCGTGCTTCGAGGCTGTACCGGCAGTTGCCGTCCTTCGGCGTCGCCGTGGACACGAGCACGCGGCCGCCGGCCACGACCACGCGGGACGTCGCGCTCGGCTCCTCCTGGCGCAGCCGCTTGCCGTTGACCGTGTCGACGACCTGGACCCGCTGGTCGATCGGGAAGCCCAGCATCGCGGGGACCGAGCGGGGGATCGCCGAGACCGCGTCCTCGAACGTGTCGGAGAACAGCCGGGTGCCGAGCAGGTCGCTGTTGACGCCGTTGTGGACGCGGCCGATGCCGGGCAGGGCCAGCTTCCACAACTGCGCGCCGTCCTTGGGGGCGCGGGCGGTCAGCGTGCAGTCCGCCATCGCGGCACAGGCGAGCGTGAGGACCACGTCACGGTAGGTCCACGCGCCGATCGCGTCGCCGTCCTTCCACTTCGGGTTGCCGCTGGACGGGTCGAGGGCTTGCAGGCCCTGGCCGCGCCGTCCGACGATCGCGACGACGTTCGCGTCGTCGCCGGCCACGCCGGCCCAGTCGGCCTCCTTCGTCCACAGCACGGTGCCGGTGCTCAGGCCGCGGGCCTCGATGGTGCCGCGCATCGTCACGATCGCCGCGTCACCGGCGACGACCGCGGCGGACGGCTGGCCGCCGACCCGGTCGGTCCAGGAGGTCTCCGGCGCGGAGAGCTTGCCGGCGTTGGCGGAGACCTTCTCCCACCAGTCGGTGACCTTGGGGACCGGGTTCCAGCCGGTGACCAGAATGCCCGTGATGATCAGTGCCAGGACGCCGATCGCGCCGAGCGCCGTCTCGAAGTTGCGGACCGCTCCTCTCCTCGCCACGGCAAGCACGGTACCGGCGGCGGATGATACGGCGATGGATGGCCGGGAATGCCCGTGTCGCGAGGATTCACCCTTCCGGGCGAGCGGCGGCGGCCGTCACCAGCGGAAGCACACGATACGGGATCTGCTCCGCCAGGGCGATGATCGTCGACGAGCGCACGATGCCCTCGAAGTTCATCACCCGGTCGATCACCCGCTGCAGATCGGCGTTGGACCGGGCCACGATCCGGCACAGCAGGTCGCCGGAGCCGGTGATCGTGTGCGCTTCGAGGACCTCCGGAATCTCGGCCAGGTGGGCGGCGACCGGATCGTGGCCGAAGCGCTGGCGGATCTCCAGCGTCACGAACGCGGTCACGCCGTAGCCCAGCGCCGCCGGGTCGATCTCGGGTCCGTGGCCGCGGATCACGCCCCGTTCGGCGAGCCGGTCGAGCCGCGCCTGGACGGTGCCACGCGCGACGCGCAGCCGCCGGGAGCACTCCAGCACGCCGATCCTCGGCTCGGCCTTCAGCAGCGCGATCAGCCGTGCATCGAGAGTGTCGATTTCACTGGGCAATCTGCTCACCAGTACCCGCCAAATCTGCCGCGAAATGGTCAACCTGACCATGCAGAATAGCGTTCCTTGCCCAGCCTCCCGCCGGGCGGGAATCTGACGAGATGACCCGCGCTGTCGAAGACCTCAACGAGCTCATCGGGGCCGTCGAACACGACACCTCCCACGACCCCTTCCCGCTCACCGGCCTCGATCACGTCCGGTTCTACGTCGGCAACGCCAAGCAGGCCGCGCACTACTATTCGACGGCCTTCGGCATGACGCTGATCGCCTGTCGTGGACCCGAGCAGGGCTACCGCAACCACGCCGAATACGTGCTCAAGTCCGGTTCCGCAGTGTTCGTACTGGCCGGTGGCGTGCACCGGCAGGCCGAGGCGACCCAGCACCACGAGCGCCACGGCGACGGCGTCGTCGACATCGCGCTGGAGGTGCCGGACGTCGACACCGCCTATGCGTTCGCGCTCAAGCAGGGCGCCACCGGCGTCGAGACGCCGCACGACGAGCAGGACGAGCACGGCGTCGTCCGGGTCGCCGCCATCGCCACGTACGGCGAGACCCGGCACACCCTCATCGACCGCTCCCGCTACTCCGGGCCGTTCCGCCCCGGCTTCGTGGCGCGGCAGCCGATCGTCGCCCCGCCGGCACGGCGGTACTTCCAGGCCGTCGACCACGTCGTCGGCAACGTCGAGCTCGGCCACATGGACGAGTGGGTCGAGTTCTACCACCGGGTCATGGGCTTCACGAACATGGCCGAGTTCGTCGGCGACGACATCGCCACCGAGTACTCGGCGCTGATGAGCAAGGTCGTCGCCAGCGGCACCCGGAAGGTGAAGTTCCCGCTCAACGAGCCGGCGGTCTCGCGCAAGAAGTCGCAGATCGACGAATACCTGGAGTTCTACGGCGGGCCCGGCGCCCAGCACATCGCCCTGGCCACGAACGACATCCTGCGCACCGTCGACGAGATGCGCGCCACCGGTGTCGAGTTCCTCACCACGCCGGACTCCTACTACGACGACCCGGAGCTGCGTGCCCGCATCGGCGAGGTCCGCGCCCCGATCGAGGAGCTCAAGGCCCGCGGCATCCTCGTCGACCGCGACGAGGACGGCTACCTGCTGCAGATCTTCACCAAGCCGGTGCAGGACCGCCCGACCGTCTTCTTCGAGCTCATCGAGCGGCACGGCTCGCTCGGCTTCGGCAAGGGCAACTTCAAGGCGCTGTTCGAGGCCATCGAGCGAGAACAGGAACGTCGCGGAAACCTGTAACACTGTCCGGGTGAGTTACCCCGGCCAGCCGAGACCGGGTGGTGTCCCCAGCTATGGGCCACCACCCGGTTATCCACAGGCTTATCCACAATATGGACCACAATTCACGGCCGCGCCGCCCGTGCCGCGGGCGCCCAACGGCATGCCACTGGCCGGTTTCGGGGACCGGCTCCTCGCCTACCTCATCGACAGCGCCGTCCTGATGGGCGTGTTCTTCCTGCTGGCGATCCCCGCGATGTTCGGCGTGATCGCGATCATCGGCGCGCAGGTCGCCGGGCTGCCGACCGACCCGGAGACCGGCGAGATCATCGGCGAGCCCAACTTCGCGATGATCTTCGGACCGCTCCTGGCCGTCGAGCTGGGCCTGATCGCGCTGTTCATGGTGGCGGTCTACCTCTACCACGTGGAGCTGTTCCCGAGCCGCCGGGGGGTTACGCTCGGCAAGCGGGCGATGAAACTGCGACTGATCCGGCTGGACAACCCTGCGGCGCCGATCACCCGGGGGGTCGCCGCGAAGCGCTGGGCGATGCAGTTCCTGGTCGGCGGCATAGTGCCACTGTTCTCCTGGGTTGACGGACTGTGGCAGCTTTGGGACAAGCCGTATCAGCAGTGCCTGCACGACAAGGTGGCGGAGACGGTTGTGGTAAAGGTCAGCACGTGACAGAACCCGGTTGGTACAAGGATCCGGTCGACCCTGACGTCCAGCGGTACTGGGACGGGGAAGGGTGGCTCGGAGAGCCGATCCCGGCGTCCGGACCGGCGCCGTCCGGCCCTCCGCCGGGTGCCGAACCGCCCTCCTGGGCCAAACCCACGTCCACGCCGCCGTCTTCCTCCGCCTCGTCTTCTTCAGCCTCGTCTTCTTCAGCCTCGACTCAGCCCTCGTCCGCTCCGCCGGAGTCGTCCGAGCCCGCCTCTCCGGCAGCGCCACCGCCCTACGGCGGCATTTCGGGCGCTCCGGGTGGTTTCGGCGCCCCGGGCTCTTCCGCGAGCGCGCCCGGTCCTGCCGGCGCTCCAGGCACGTCCGGCGCTCCAGGTGCGCCACGGGCGCCAGGGGCGCCCGGCTCGCCGGCCGTGCCGGGCCGGCCGCCGGCGCCCGTCCCGCCCGGCACGCCACTGCCGCACGGAGCCGTCGTCCTCCCGCCCGGCACGCCGGTGCCACCCGGCGGGTTCCCGCCCGGGCAGCTCCCGCCCGGCGCGATCGTCCTGCCACCCGGCACACCGGCACCGCCCGGGCTGCTGCAGCAGGGCGCCCTGCCCACCGGCGCCGTCCAGGTGCTGCTGCCCCCGCAGCCCGGACTCCCGGGCCAGGGTGCCGTCGAGCCGCACGGCCGGCCGATCGCGCCACTCGGTGCCCGGCTGCTCGCCCGGCTCATCGACATCGCCATCGTCGCGATGCTCAGCGTGGCCGTCACCGGCTGGTTCGTCTATCAGTACATCGACGAGATGATGCCGTACTATCGCGAGTTCTACCGGCGCTGGACCGCCAACGAGTCGATGAGCGACATCGTCGCCCCGGATCGCGCCAACTCGCTGCAGATCGTGATCCTCATCCTGATCGCGGCGCTCTGGTTCGCGTACGAGGTGCCCTCCATCGCCAACAGCGGGCAGACCGTCGGCAAACGCCTGCTCAAGATCAAGGTGATGCGTCTGGAGAGTGAGGAGCCGATCGGCTTCGGCCGGGCCATCCGCCGCTGGAACCCACTGGGCCTGTCGGTCCTGCTGTGGACCTGTGGCATCGGCTTCGTCCTCCAGTTCCTCGACAGCCTCTCCCCGGTGATCGACTGGCCGCTGCGCCGGGCGTTCCACGACCGCTCCGCCGGCACCGTCGTGGTGCGGGCGGAATCCTCCACACCCTCACCGTCCGAGAACGCCGGAGAACAGCGATGAGCCTCACCCGCCCCGACCTCGATGCCCTTCCCGCCTACGTGCCCGGCCGCAGCGTCCCCGGCGCGATCAAGCTGGCCAGCAACGAGGTGCCCTACGGTCCGCTGCCCGGCGTCGTGGACGCCGTCGCCGAGGCGATCGCGGGCGTGCACCGCTACCCCGACATGGGCGTCGTCGCGCTCCGCGAGAAGATCGCGTCCCGCCTCGGTGTCGACGCCGACCGGGTCGCCACGGGCTGCGGCTCGGTGGCCCTCTTCGAGCACCTGTTCCGGGTGACCTGCCTGCCCGGTGACGAAGCCGTGTACGCGTGGCGTTCCTTCGAGGCGTATCCGATCATCGGCGCCACCACGGCCGCCACCAGCGTCCGGGTGCCCAACACCGCCGACCACGGCCACGACCTCGACGCGATGGCCGCCGCGATCACCGGCAGGACCCGCCTCGTGATCGTGTGCAACCCGAACAACCCGACCGGCACCGCGGTCCGCAAGGCCGAGCTCGACGCGTTCCTCGACAAGGTGCCGGACAACATCGTCGTGGCCCTGGACGAGGCGTACCGCGAGTTCGTCACCGACGACACCGTGCCTGACGGCCTGGTGGAATACGGTGACCGCCCGAACGTCGTCGTCCTGCGCACCCTGTCGAAGGCGTGGGGCCTGGCCGGCCTGCGTATCGGCTACCTCGTCGGCTCGCCCGAGGTGGCGGCCGCGGTCCGCAAGGTCGTCACCCCGTTCTCGACGTCGGGCGCCGCCCAGGCCGCGGCCCTGGCCGCCCTGGCCGCCGAGGACGAGATGCGCCGCCGGGTCGGTCTGGTGGTCGCCGAGCGGGAGCGCGTGCTGACCGCGGTCCGCAAGGTGTACCCCGAGGTGCCGGAGACGCAGTCCAACTTCTTCTGGCTGCCGCTGGGCGACAAGTCGGCCGACTTCGCCGCGAAGTGCGAAGCCGCGGGTGTGATCGTGCGAGCCTTCCAGGGTGACGGCGTCCGCGTCACGATCGGCACCCCGGAGGAGAACGACAAGTTCCTCGCCGCCGTCCTGTAGCCGCTCCGCCGGCTTCAAGTTGCCCATGGTGGGTTGCCGTGGCCAGGACCCCGGCAACCCACCAGGGTCACCCGGCAAGCGGGGTCAGCCGATGCCGACCAGCACCACCGTGTTCATGCTGAAGTAGTACTTGTCGTCGATCTCGGACTCCTTCGTCGTCTGCAGCCGCTCGACCACCAGATAGCCGGCGTGCAGGTAGTACTCGTTGTAGACGAACTTGTCCTCGGGACGGATCCGCAGCTCGGTGCTCGACGTGACCGCGCCGGTCTCCAGGTTGAGCACCAGCAACTGGTACTGGCTGTTGATGATGTAGACGTTGCGCTGGTCGCCGCCGATGAGCGCGCCGGCGACCTCCGACATCCACAGCCGCTTTCCGGTCGTGCGGGAGTATGCCCAGATGTAGCCGCCGGTCACCTGCTGGGCGACGGTGTCGCCGACGATGACGATGGTGTCCTTGTCCACGACCGACTCGGGACGGATCAGGTGGTCGGCGCCGAGCGACCAGTACGTCGGGGTGATCGTGCCCACCCCGGACGCCGCGTCGGCGAAGCTGACCACGTCACCCGTCGGCGCGGCCTTGAACACGGCGCAGCCCGAGCGGCCGATCTGGCAGGAGGCGGGCTCGAGGTACCAGTTGGTGACGTTCGGCGGGCCGATCGACGCGCCCGGCGGGCGCCAGGTGTTGAGCATCACGCCGGTCGCCGCGTCGTAGATCTCCAGCGTCGCCGGCTTGCTGCAGGTGTCCTTCACGAAGTACGCGTCGGTGCCGGTCCAGTCGATGGTGCGGCAGCCGGGCTCGTTCGTGAACGAATGTTCCCACTTGACGTGCCCGTCGGTCGGGTCGAAGGCGTGGACAGCGTCCTTGCCGGTGGCGAGGACGATCGGCTGCTTGTCGATCGAGGACGCGGTGACGAACAGGTCCTCCGGCTCGTACATCGTCTTCGCGCCGGTGCGCCGCCCCTTGAACGTCTCGCCGTCGGCGGGCTCGATGCGGACCTGCCAGACGATGTCACCCTTCTCGGCGTCGAGCGCGACGATCTCACCGTCGGACCATTTCGTGATGACGACGGACATCCCGACGCCGCTGGCGGGCTTCTCGACGGCGACGACCGAGACGACCTCGGCCGGCCAGCGCCGATACGCCCAGTGGGGCGTCATCTCCCGCAGCGCGGTCACCGGTGTGTCGGCGAAGACACGCCGCTGCTCGGTGTAGACCCGCAGCCGCCCTTCGACGATCAGCGGCGCGGACGGCAGCTCCGCGTACTGAATCGACTTGATCGGCTCCGGCGACGGCACCGGCTTCTTCGCGCTGCTGACCGTTTCGGCCGGTTTCAGGGTGCGATAGGAGGTGATCCCCATCGCGGACACGACCACGACCGCGAACAGCCCCGTCAGCACTCTGCGCACAGGGCGTGACCAACCGCTAGGGCGCACGAGCCGCCGAAGCTCTGCCGGACCCGTCCCCATAACCACCTCCGCCGGGCACCATACCCGGCGATTGTCGCGACTTGCTCACGGTGACCGTCTATCGACAGCAGACTCACACCTTCATCACGACTGCTTCACAACGGTCCCGGTCACCTCACCGAAGGCGACCACGGCACCGTCTACCCCGGGCGCGGTCGCTGAAATCGTGACGGTGTCGCCGTCGAGGAGAAAGCTACGGGTCGAACCGTCCGCCAGCCGGACCGGCTGTGCGCCGTTCCAGGTCCGTTCGATGAACGATCCGGTCTCCTCGGCGACGGCCCCCGAGATCGTCCCCGACGCGTACAAATCACCGGTTCGGGCGAATGCCCCGTTGACGGTCAAATGTGCCAACTGCTGCGCCGGCGTCCAGTACATGCCCTCGAACGGCGGACGCGCCACGAGCGTTTCGTTCCAGAAGACCTCAAGACGGATGTCGTACCCGTAGTGCTCGCGCCCCCGCAGATAGGGCAGCACTTCCGGATCCTGCCGCCGGCCGGGCACCTCGGCGGCGTCCAGCGCGTCGAGCGGCACCACCCAGGGCGAGATCGATGTGCGGAACGACTTGCCGGTGAACGGCCCCAGCGGCTGGTACTCCCACGCCTGGAGATCCCGCGCCGACCAGTCGTTGACCAGCACCGCGCCGAACACGTGCTCGCGGAAGTCGTCGACGCTCACCGCCCCTTCGGAGTCCACCCCCACGACGAACCCGAGCTCCGCCTCGATGTCGAGCCGCTCGGAGGGCCCGTAGGTCGGCGCGGACTCGTCGGGCCGCTTCCGCTGCCCCCACGGCCGGGGGATGTCGGTGCCGGAGACCACGACGGTGCCGGCCCGCCCGTGGTATCCGACCGGGAGGTGCTTCCAGTTCGGCAGCAGCGGCTCCGCCCCGGGCCGGAACAGCTTCCCGAGGTTCGTCGCGTGCTCCTCGAAAGAGTAGAAGTCGACGTAGTCCGCGACCTCGAACGGCAGGTTGAGCCGCACGCCGGCGAGGTTGAACAGCAGCGGCTCGACCGCACCGCGGCGCTTCGGGTCGGTGAACAGCTCGGTCAACTGCTCGCGGACCCGAGTCCACGTGGGCCGACCCCGGGCGAGGAACCGATTGAGCGTGTGCTCCCCGTCGAACGCCCCTCCGGCGTCGACCAGCCCCTCGTGCTCGGCCCCGGCCAGATTGAGGATCCGGTCCCCGATCCGGACCCCGACCCACGAGCAGCACCCCGCCCCGAACGCGCACAACGGCAGGTTGTGCACCCCGAACGGATCGTCGTCCGCCAGCTCCAACCAGGTGGTCACGCGCCCTCCTCCATCTCCCGCGCCGGTCCCTGTGTCGTGCCCGGCCCGGAACCCGCCGGCCCGGGGCCGGTCACGCACGAACCCTGCTGACCGGCGGCCGATGACCCGGCGCCCGACGGACCGACGCCGGTCAGGCCGGAACCGCTCGGACCCGAGGTCGAGTGCCCGCCCACCGACAGGTCCGGAGATCTCGGCCGGCGCAGCAGTCCGAGGATGCTCAGGTCGCTGACCGGCTCTTCGACGCCGCAACTGCCGAAGCCGGCCCAGAGGGGCCGCTCGCGGTCGAGCGCGGCGCGGGCGGCGTCGGCCAGTGGCAGCGCGTCGGTGCTGGCGAGAATTTCGGCCAGGTCGGCGGGCTCGGCGCCCTCGGCGGCGGCGAGCGTGGCGACCAGCACGTTGAGGAACCCGTGGTGGACCAGCCCGGTCTCCGGATCGGTGTGCCGGACCGCGTTGTGCAGGCCGGCCGTCAGCTTGAACGGCAGCTCGCGGTCGCGGCAGCCGCAGATCACCGCGGCCAGCTCGACCGGCGACGGGAACAGCTCGGCCGCCAGACCGCCCGTGCGGAACTTCGCCGACGCCCGCAGCCCTTCGGCGCGCAGGTCGGCCAGCTCGTCGAGCGCGGACATGAGTCCCCAGGCCAGCGGCACCTCGAAATACCACTCCAGGGGCTCGGCGCCCCTCCGCATGAGCGCCGCGAGTCGCTTGATGCCGGGGCTCGGATCCTCGCCGCGCTTGGCGACCGGGCTCTCGACCTGCCGAACCGTCGCCGGCAGTTGCGGCAGGGCGCGCTCGATCGCGGCCGGCTCGCCGATGACGCCGATCCCGGTGCTGTGGGCGGCCAGCACCGGGCTGCCCAGGTCGGCGACGGGCAGCAACAACGGGCCGATCAGCGGCGAATACCAACTCTCGCGGTGACGGGCGTGGGCAGGGACAGCGTCAGCGAGTGGCGCGCTGCCGGGCGGGAACACCGCGGCGTCGTCGATGAGGGCTGTCAGCAGGGGCGGCACTGCGTTTGACACGGCTTCCGAATCTAGTGGACGCTATACAGGGCGGACAACTTCGTCCGCTATCCGGACACTCCAACGTTTCCCTCTGGAGGCCGTGATGCCGTACTACCGCCGCGTCGGCGACGTGCCGCCGAAGCGCCACACCCAGTTTCGTCAACCGGACGGCTCGCTGTTCAGGGAAGAGCTGATGGGGCAGGAGGGTTTTTCGAGTGACTCCTCGCTGCTCTATCACCGCAACGCACCGACCGCGATCGTCTCCGCCACGGTCTTCGAGCCGCCGGCCTGGTCGCGCATCCCGAACCTGCCGCTCAAACCGCGGCACTTCCAGACCGGCAAACTCGGCGGCGAGCCGGTCGACGCGGTGCTCGGCCGGCAACACCTGCTGGCCAACGACGACGTGCGCATCTCCTTCGCCGAGGCGTCCCAGCCCTCGCCGCTCTACCGCAACGCGGTCGGCGACGAGTGCCTCTACGTCTCCGCGGGCCGGCTCACCGTCGAGTCGACCTTCGGCGTGCTCGACCTGACCGAGGGCGACTACGCGATCATTCCCACCTCGGTGATCCACCGGCTGATCCCCGTGGACGGCCCGGTGCGACTGCTGACGATCGAAGCGACTGGACATATCGGCCCCCCGCGGCGCTACCTGTCTGTGCGTGGACAGTTCCTGGAGCACGCGCCCTACTGCGAACGCGACCTGCGTGCCCCCACGGCGCCCATACTCACGGAGGGGTCTGACATTTCCGTGCTCGTCCAGCACCGCCGCGGCTGGACCGAGCACATCTACGCAAATCACCCGTTCGACGTCGTCGGGTGGGACGGCTGCCTCTACCCGTGGGCATTCTCGATCCACGACTTCGAGCCGATCACCGGGCGGGTGCACCAGCCGCCGCCGGTACACCAGACGTTCGAGGGGCCGAACTTCGTGATCTGCTCGTTCGTGCCGCGGAAGGTCGACTACCACCCGCTGGCGATCCCGGTGCCGTACAACCACCACAACGTCGACTCGGACGAGGTGCTGTTCTACACCGGCGGCAACTACGAGGCCCGGCGCGGCTCGGGCATCGAGCAGGGCTCCATCTCGCTGCACCCGAGCGGCTTCACCCACGGCCCGCAGCCGGGCGCGGTCGAGCGCGCCATCGGCGCCGAGGCGTTCGACGAGCTCGCGGTGATGGTCGACACGTTCCGGCCGCTGGACCTGTGCGAACCGGCACTGTCGATCGAGGACGCCGGCTACGCCTGGACCTGGGCTGGCGCCAGGACCGCGTAGACAAGCGGTGTCGCGCTATGGGACGGTGACGCACAGTCGTGCGAGTGGGTGCCTGTCGCTCGCGGTCGCCACCGAACCCGGGACGGACGAACCCGTCCTCCCGGCGCACCATGGCCGAGACCGCCGCGCCGCTGGCGCATTCCAGGTCGGGACTCCAGATCATGGGAAAGATCCGGCTGCCCCGATAGCCAGATCTTTCCCATGATCATGAGGTCGAGCGGCACGGCGGCGGATTACGGCGGAACGCGCACCCCGGCGACGACACCTCCGAGCCCCGCGCCCCAATCGGCGGCCTTTGGACCTAGTGCTCGATGATCTTGGTCGCGCTTACCCGGCAGACCACACGGGTGACGCCGGGCACCGGCTCGGTGAACGGCTGGCCGCCGTATGCACGACTGAGCTCCTGGATGAGCTCCGGCCCGCCCTCCTCGGTGAGCGAGACGGTCCCGCGGACCTCGACGTAGCGGTAGGGGTTCGCGGGATCGTACACACACAGTGACACCCTGGGGTCCCGCTCCATGTTGCGGGTCTTCCGGCGGCCGCGGATGGTGGAGAAGACGAGGTCGCCGCCGTCGTGCTTCGCCCAGATCACGCTGGACTGCGGCGCTCCGTCGGGGTTGATCGTACTGAGCACAAGGAACGCCCGGCGGTCGAGCAGTTCACGCAGCGTGTCGTTCACTCAGGCCTCTTTCTGCACAGGGTAGATCAATGCTACGGAGGTGGCGGCGAGTCCCTCACCCCGGCCGGTGAAGCCCAGGCCGTCGGTTGTGGTGCCGGAGACGCGCACGATGCCGCCGATCGCCTCCCGCAGGACCGCCTCGGCCTCGGCCCGCCGCTTGCCGACCTTCGGCGCCACGCCGATGATCTGCACCGCGACGTTACCGATCTCGAAGCCGGCCGCACGGACCAGCCTGGCCGTCTCGCGCAGCAGGGTGATCCCGGACGCGCCGGCCCACTCCGGCCGGCCGGTGCCGAAGTTCGCCCCGAGATCACCCAGGCCGGCGGCCGACAACAGCGCATCACACATCGCGTGAGCGGCGACGTCGCCGTCGGAGTGGCCGGCCAGCCCGTCGACACCGTCCCACCGCAGCCCGGCGACCCAGCATTCGCGCCCGGATTCGTAGGCGTGGACGTCTGTCCCGGTCCCGATCAACATCACCAGCGGAGGGTACGACGTTCGGTGCGCGACCGTGAACTTCCGGTTGCCTGGGCGTCACCGGACTCGGCAGAGCCGCGATCTGGGCCTAGGCTGGGTCGGGTGCGCAGCTATCTGACGACCCCGAAGAGCCCCCAGCGATGGTGGCGCACCGGAGCCGCTCTGCGCTTCGGATTGCTTGCCGTGCTGGTGGCGACGCTGTTCGCGGTGATGCTCGCGTTCGGCCCCGACCGCACGTCACTCACCCACCTGATCGGGCCCGATCACCCGTTCGCCCCGGTGGTGGCGGTGTTCGGTGCCGCTCTGCTGACGACCGCGCTGCTGCCGAGGACCCTGCTGTCGGCGGTGGGGGGCCTGGTGTTCGGCTTCTCGAACGGCGCGCTGTACATCCTCGTCGGTGTCACCCTGGGCGCCCTTCTGGCGCACACCATCGGCCGCTTCCTCGGCCGCGACTTCATGGTCCGCCACCTGCGTGGCCGGCTCCTGCTCGTCGAACAGGCCGTGGCCAAGCGCGGCATCCTGGCGGTGGTGATTTCGAGAATGATCCCGTTGGTGCCCTTCGGCGTCTCGAACTATCTGTTCGGCACGACGCGGGTGCGGCTGCGCTCGTTCATCGCGGGCACGGCGCTGGGCGCCCTGCCGGCGACGCTGGCCTATGCCGCCCTCGGCTCCGCGACGGCTCGCGGCGACGCGGCCGGCATGTCGATCGCCGGCGGGGTGATCCTGACGCTGGGCATCGGCGGCTCGATCGGCAGCTTCCTGGTCTGGCGCCGCCGCCCCCGCAAGCACCACTGCTCGCCGGCGGCCACGGCAGCGACCCCGGTCTCCCCGGCCGCTCCAGCGACCGCCTGAACGCACCCGCAGCCGCCCTTCCAAGGCCCCGGAAATGAGTTGACCTTGGCGACTTTCCGTGGCCCCGAAGACTGGCTGGTCACGGAAAGCGACCAAGGCCAACTCGACCTGACACGCCCGCCGAGCCCGAACACAACCGACTCCATGATCCAGGGAGCGTTTGCGCTGTCAGGACGCAAGGTCGCGAAGCTCAGCTCCGGGACCCCTTGCCAACTTGGGCAAGGCCGACAATTCGGGGCAGTGACGTCACCGCCGGGGCCTGCCGGCCGGCCCGCGTTCCGCCGCATCCGCCGCCACGCCACTCGACCCCATGACCAAGGAGTCACCCCGACCCGGAACGCGCCACCCGGGTCCAACTGCGATCACGAGCGGAAGACACCCACCCGCACGACCGTGCGTCACCGTCCCATAGCGCAACACCGGAGGTTGACCGACGACCACACGGCTGAAGTGCGGGGCTTGTGCCAGGGCGACCGGACGTTTCCCTGGATCATCGGGCGAGCTACAGCAGGAGTTCCGCCACCGCCAGGTCGAACGGGCGGGTGATCTTCAGCGCGGCCTCCGAGCCGGGCACGGTGTGGACCTCGACGCCGAGCTTCTCGGCCATGCCGGCGTCGTCGGTGTGGTCGTCGACGGCCGCCTCGTGAGCCTTCACCAGGACGTCGCGGCGGAAACCCTGCGGAGTCTGCACGGCACGCAGCGCTGAACGGTCGACGGTCGTGAGCACGATGCCCGAATTGTCTACCTGTTTGATGGTGTCGACCACCGGCAGAACGGGTATGACGGCGCCGTGCCCTCCTCGAACAGCCGACGCCACCGCCTCCACCAGTTCCGGTGGGGTCAGTGCGCGCGCCGCGTCGTGGACGAGCACGATGTCGAACTCCGCCGGCACAGCGGCGAGCGCCGCCGACACGGAAGCCTGCCGGGTGGCACCGCCCGCGACGACCGTCACATCGGCGATCGGTGCCAGCAGCGAGGCCACGAAGTCGACGGCGTCCGCGGGAGCGGCCACGACGATGCGGCCGACACAGGGCGCGATCGCCACCCGTCGCACAGCGTGAACCAGCAGCGGCTCGCCGCGCAGGAGTCGAAGCGCCTTGGGGCCGCCGGGTCCGAGTCGGATCCCCAATCCGGCCGCAGGCACGAGGACCGCGACGTCACCACGCACGTTCGAGTGCGCCGTCACGTCGCGGTCCTCGGTCGAAGTGATAGCCAGGCTGGAATGTCAGGCCTCGGTCAACACCTTGTCGAGCAGCGTCTCCGCTTCGTCCTTGGTGCTCTTCTCGGCAAGCGCCACCTCGCCGACCAGAATGTCCCGCGCCTTGGCGAGCATGCGCTTCTCGCCGGCCGACAGTCCGCGCTCCCGGTCGCGACGCCACAGGTCACGCACGACCTCAGCGACCTTGAGCGGATTGCCGGAGGCCAGCTTCTCCAGATTCGCCTTGTAACGCCGCGACCAGTTGGTCGGCTCCTCGGTGTGCGGAGCGCGGAGGACGTCGAAGACCTTCGTCAGGCCTTCCTCGCCAACCACTTCACGCACGCCGACGATCTCGGCGTTTTCGGCGGGCACCCGCACCGTCAGGTCACCCTGAGCGACCCTGAGGACGAGATACTGCTTCTCCTCGCCCCTGACGACCCGAGTCTCGATTGCCTCGATGAGTGCGGCCCCGTGGTGGGGGTAGACAACGGTCTCGCCGACACTGAAAACCATAGGTTCGAAACCCCTTTCGCTGTGTCTAGGGTAACACGGTCACGCGCTGTCGTCCCATCCCGGAGAGCAGCATTCGCGCAGGTCAGAACACATGTGAGTCCCCTTTCTCCCGCTTGACAGGAATCGTGGAACCTGCTGTGTAACGGATCAACAACCCGCAGCACGCACAAATGACCAGCCAGTCGGACATTTCTGATTGATTGTCGCAAGTGGCTCCCACGCCGCACACGGCCCGCCAGATCGCCACTCTGAGTGACGCCGCCAGCGGCGGAGCGTGGGAGAATACGCACACATCTCGATGGAGAGTCCCTCTGGCGCGCAGGCGCTGTGTGAGGGAAAGTTGAGGCAGGTGCGAGGAGAACAGCGATGGGCACGCTGCGCGGCGACAACGGCGGTGGTGATCGGCCGCACGAGGGCGGTGGCCTGCCTGACCTCCCCCCGGAGTGGGGCACGATCATCATTCCCGACGATCCGGGTGCTCTCGACGACGAGGGCACGCACATCCGCAAGCAATTCCGCCGTGCCACCCTGCGCCGCCGCTGGCGCCGCCGTCTGCACCTCAAGCCGGAGCCCGTCCGCCGCACCACCGACGATTCACCCGGCCTGGCCGTGCCGCTGCTCATCATGTCGATCGCGGTCATCGCGACACTCGTCAGCCTGTTCGCCGTAGCGTGGCCGGGCAGAGTGCCCCGCCCCGTCACCCCGCACGTCGCCCCGGCGGCGAGCGCGCCCGCGGCGTCCCTGGCGAGGCTCAGCCTGTTCGACGCCGACGGCACCGCGCTGCCGGTCAAGGACCTCTCCCCGGCCGTGGTCCTCCTGGTCGAGGGATGCAGTTGCGAGCACCTGATCACGAGCACCGTCAACGCCGTGGCAGCCGGCGCGACCCCGGCATCGTCACCGGCGAGGCACACGACCGTGCTCGTCGTGGCCACCCGGCTGCCCACCCTGCCGGGCGGGCTCAACGAGGCGGTGCGGGTCAAGGCGGTCGCCGACCCCAACAACTCGGTGCGGGCCGCGGTGCCGGACCTCACCACCGACCGGACCACCGCCGCCGTGCTGGTCGCCCCCGACGGCACCGTGATCCGCGCGACCAAGGCCGTGACGTCGGCCGACGACTTCGCCGACGACCTGGCCAAACTGCACTGAGAGGTTCAGCCGCGCAGCAACACGCCGTACAACGTCAAGCCAGGGCCGAACGCCAGCATCACCGTCGTCCGAGGCCGCCCGCGGGCCCGGCGGCGCAGCGCGTCGAGGATCAGCAGCACCGTCGGCGACGAGCAGTTCCCGTGCGCCGCGAGCGTCCCGCGCGACTCGGCCAGCGCCGCGTCCGGCAGCTCCAACTGGTCCCGCACCACGTCGAGGATGCGCGGACCGCCGGGGTGCACCGCCCACCCGTCCACATCGGACAACGTCAACCCGTGCCGGGCCAGCAGCCCGCCGACCAGGTCGCCGACGTAGGCCGACAACACGTCCGGCACCTTCGGCGACAGCCCCATCCGAAACCCCAGATCGGTCACGTCCCAGGTCATGTGGTCGGCCGTCGCCGTGTCGGTCACCGCGGCGATGTCCGCCACCTGCGTGCCCGTCGCGTCCGGGACCAGCACGAGCGCGGCCGCGGCATCCGAGAACAACGCGTGCGCCACGATCTGCTGCGGATCCTCACTCGGCGGTTGTACGTGCAGGCTGGTCAACTCCAGGCACAAGAGCACCGCCGGCCGGCCCCGGGAGGCGACGTAGTCCGACGCCGCACCCAGCCCCGGCAGCGCCGCGTAGCAGCCCATGTGCCCGACGAACAGCCGTTGCGTGTCGGCGGCCATGCCCAGGTCCCGCGCCAGCAGGATGTCCAGGCCCGGCGTCGCGTATCCGGTGCACGAGCACACGACGAACAGCCCGATCTCGTCCGGGCGCAGCCCCGCGGCGTTCAGGGCGCTGCCGACGGCGTCCTTGCCCAGCGGGAGCGCCTCGGTGAGGTACCGACCCATCCGGCGCGCCGTCGACCAGCCAGACGCGTCCTCGACCAGCGGGTTCACCGCCCCGTGGCGGCTGACCACCCCGGAATTGGCGAAGATCCGCTTGGCCAGCCCCCGGCGGGAGCCGTTGTAGTGCCGCGCGAAGAAGCCTGCCCACACCTCGTCCTGGCGCATCTCCCCGGGGAACGTCACACCCATCCCCGCGATAGCGGCACCCGTCACTGATTCCCCTTCCTGCCGCGCCCCTGGTAGAGGATCGCGGTCGAGAACGTCGGCACGATCGGCACAGCGTTGCGGCGGGTCACCAGCCAGCGGACGAGCGCGGGCAAGGTCGGGCGGACCCCCCGGACGTCGAGGGGTACCCCGTGGCGGGCGCATTCTGCCTGCAACCGCCGCGGGTCGACAAAAAGTTTCGGGTCGTGGATGCCGCGGACGGCGGGGATCACCGCCTCGGCGAGGCGCACGGCGACGAGCCGCGCCAGGAGCGTGTCGTTGATCGTGTCGAGGACCAGCCAGCCACCCGGGCGCAGGATGCGACAGGCCTCGGCGATCACCCGGGGCACGTCCGGCACGTGCTCCAGCAGCTCACCCGCGCTCACCACGTCGGCGCTGCCGTCGGCGAACGGCAGCCGGGCGGCGTCGGCCAGCACCGGCACCACGCCGTGCTGCTCGGCCTGCTCGAGGCCGGAGACGATGAGGTCGACACCGATGTGCCGATAGCCCTTGCCGGCGACGTGCGGGGCGAGCAGGCCGCCACCGCAGCCGAGGTCGACGAGGACCGCGCCCTCACGCTCGGCGGGTGGGATCAGGTGAGCTCGGGCGCGCGCCAGCCAGTACAACATCGACAGCGGACTGCCGGGGCGCCACCATTCGCCGGCCAGGTCGTCATACTGACCCGGGTCGTTGCGAGCTCGCCGCACCGCTGGCATGGAACGAGCCTGACATGGAACCCTTCCGGCGGCCACACTTGCCGAATGTCGGTTGCGATCCCGCTCCTGCGCGCCAGCCACCCGGAACCGGCCGTCGGCGTGACCGCGGTCGCGGCCCTGCTGTCGATCGGCCTCGATCGGCCCTGGCCGGGCGTGGTCGCGGCCGCGGCCGCGGTGCTGGCCAGCCAGTTGTCGATCGGTTGGGTCAACGACGCGATCGACGCGCCCCGGGACACGGCCGTCGGGCGCACGGACAAGCCGGTCGCGGCCGGGACGGTGTCGCGGCGACTGGTGGCGACGCTCGGGGCGGCGGCCGCGGTGGCGACCGTGCCGCTCGGGTTCCTGTCCGGCTGGACGGCGGGGCTCGTCGCCACGCTCGCTCTCGTGTCCGCGCTGCTCTACGACTGGCCGCTCAAGTCGACCCAGGTCTCGGTGCTGCCGTACGCGGTGTCGTTCGCGTGCCTGCCCGCGTTCGTGGCCCTCGGCGCGGGCAAGACCCCGCCGCTGTGGCTGCTGGCCGCAGGCGGGCTGCTCGGGGCCGGCGCGCACTTCGTCAACACCCTGCCCGACCTCGACGACGACGTCCGTACCGGCGTCCAGGGCCTGCCCCACCTGCTCGGCCGGCGGGGATCGCTGGCCGCCGCCGCAGTGCTGCTGCTCGCCGCCACCGTCACCCTCGCCGTCGGTCCGCCCGGCCCGCCCCCGGCACTCTTCTGGCCGGCCCTCGCACTCGCCCTGGCCTCGTTGTCGTTCGGGTGGTATGCGATGCGCCGCGACCCGGCGTCCCGCGTCCCCTTCCTGTCCGTCATCGCGGTGGCGTTGATCGATGTGGTATTTCTGCTGGTCAGCGGCCTGAGCCTGGGCTGATCCCCGGCCGGAACTGGACCGAGGTCACTTTGCTCAGGGTGCGCGTAATCGGCAGATCAAGGGCATCTAGGCTGTAGTGCGGCCACCCGTAGATGGGACACCAGATGGAGGACCCCAAGGTGACGCGTTCGTTTCGCCGCCGCACGGTGCTCGGCGCCGCGCTCCTGGCTTCCGCCGCGCTGAGCGTCGGCCTGCTTTCCGGGTGCGGTGCCGGACAGATCACCGGAACCGACACCCAGGTGCCCGCCATTCCCGGCGTCAACGCCGACAGCGCCGACGGACACCTCGCACTGCGCGACGCCGCCGTGGTGTTCGCCGACGGGTACAAGGCCGGCTCGACGGTGCCGCTCAGCGTGCGGCTGTTCAACAACAGCAAGCAGGCCGTGAAGCTCACCGGCGTGACCACGCCCGCCGGCACGGTCGTGCTGGTCGGCAAGTCCTCGGCCGGGGCCGCGCCGACGGCGGCTCCCTCCTCGGCCGGGGCCGCGCCGACGGCGGCTCCCTCCTCGGCCGACGCCTCGCCGTCCGGTTCGCGGCGCCCCTCCGGGTCGGCCTCCGTGCCGGGCTCGGCATCCCCCTCGAAGTCGGCCGCGGCTCCGTCGCCGGCGTCGCCCGGCACCTCGCAGATCAGCATCGACATCCCGGTCGCGGGCATGGTCGCGCTGACCCATGACGCGGGCACCTACCTGGCCGTCTCGCCGCTCACCGGTGAGCCGCTGAAGCCCGGCCAGAACCTGCCCGATATCACGTTCACGTTCACCTACGCCGACGGCACGACGACCACCCTCAAGCTGGCGGAGCTGCCGATGACCACCCCGCTGAGCCCGCTGCCGAAGCCGAGCGCGGTTGTGGGGGGCGGCGAGGAAGGGCACCACTAGCGCGGTTTCTGTCATACCCGTCGGCTAGCTTTCGGGTGTGACGAAGAGCAAGGGCGCGATCTACCAGTGCGACGTCTGCGGGCATCGGCCGCCGAAATGGATGGGCCGGTGCCCGGAGTGCGGTGAGTGGGGTTCGGTCATCGAGGCCGTCGGCGGCCCGACCGGTCCCGTCGCGCTCCGCGCCGTCCCGTCCCGCGCCCCGCTCGAGCCGGCCCGCCCGATCGCCCAGATCAGCGCCGCACCGGCCAAGGCCCGCCCGACCGGGGTCGGCGAGTTCGACCGGGTCCTCGGCGGCGGCATCGTCCCGGGGGGTGTCGTCCTGCTCGCCGGCGAGCCCGGTGTCGGCAAGTCCACCCTCCTGCTCGACGTGGCCCAGCAGTGGGCCTTGCAGGGTGAGAGTCCCTCGCTGGTGATCAGCGGCGAGGAGTCGGTGAGCCAGGTCCGGCTGCGGGCCGAGCGGATCGGCGCCCTGCACGAGCGGCTCTATCTCGCCGCCGAGACCGACCTCTCCGCGGTGCTCGGCCACCTCGACGCCGTCAAGCCCGGCCTGCTGATCCTCGATTCGGTGCAGACCGTCTCCGCGCCCGGCACCGACGGCGTGGCGGGCGGCGTCACCCAGGTCCGTGCCGTGACCGCCGCCCTGGTCGCGATCGCCAAGGAGCGCGGCCTGGCCACGGTGCTCGTGGGCCACGTCACCAAGGACGGCAACGTCGCGGGTCCCCGCGTCCTCGAGCACCTCGTCGACGTGGTGCTCAACTTCGAGGGCGACAAGCACTCCTCACTGCGCATGGTCCGCGGCCTGAAGAACCGGTTCGGCGCCGCCGACGAGGTCGGCTGCTTCGAGATGCACGAGGGCGGCATCACGAGCCTGCCCGACCCGAGCGGGTTGTTCCTGACGCGATATGCGGACGCGGTCTCCGGCACCTGCGTCTCCGTCGCCATGGAGGGCCGCCGCGCGCTGGTCACCGAGGTCCAGGCCCTCATCGGCGCCCAGATGCCCGGCTCACCGCGCCGCACGGTCAGCGGCCTCGACTCGGCCCGCCTCGCCATGGTCCTGGCCGTCCTCCAGCGCCGCGCCGGCATCCAACTGCACGACCGGGAGGTCTATGCGGCGACGGTCGGCGGCCTGCGGGTCACCGAGCCCGCCGCCGACCTGGCCCTCGCCCTGGCCGCGGCATCGGCCGCTCACGAGCTGCCGATGCCGCCCGACCTGGTCGCGATCGGCGAGGTGGGCCTGACCGGCGAGGTCCGCCGCATCGGCGCCGCCCCCCGGCGGCTGGCCGAGGCCGCCCGGCTGGGTTTCCGCTTCGCCCTCGTTCCGCCCGGCTGCGGCCCGGCCGCGACGGGCGTCACCCCGCCGGGCATGCGGATCCTGGAGGTGGGCGACGTGCGGACGGCGCTGCACTACGCGGCGAAGGCGACCAGTGAGTCCGACGACGGCTGACGGCGACTGTCCAGGCTGTCGCGCAGGCGCACCACGAGGTAGCGCTCCTCCTCGATCTCGACCATCGCCACGTCGGCGACGCGGGACCACGGCAGGACCAGGGTGCGGATCCAGCCCGGGCGGACCGTCAGGGCGAAGTGGTCGGCACCGACCCGGGGACGGCGGACGACGGCCAGGAGCATGGGGATCGCCCCGACCACGGCCAGGACCAATGTCCACATGGGAGCGTCGGCCAGCGGGTTGTCGGCGCCGGAGACGAGGATCTCGGGCTCGTCGGCGAACAGGCCCCGGACGAGGAGGACGACCAGGCCGGCGGACACGACGTACCACACCAGGGTCGACAGCGACCGGGAGGGGAAGCCGCGCGGCCACTCGATCCGTTCCGGACGGGACACCGAACCTCACAGACATCTACTTCGATCCATACAGTGATCGCGTCCGCCCACTCTAGGGGCTGGGGATCGACACCGCACCGGCACCGAACGACCAACGATCCGTAGACTGTGCGGGTGCCGATTGACCGCGAGCCCGGCAGGAGCGGCAACACCGGCCTCATCGGGGGCTGGGCCGCCGCGCTGCCCGGCGCCGACCCCATGCGCGCGACGCTCGCCCTGATGGCGCCGGGAACCGTGCTGCGTGACGGGCTCGAGCGCATCCTGCGTGGGCGCACCGGCGCCCTGATCGTTCTCGGCCACGACCGTGTGGTCGAGCAGATCTGCACCGGCGGCTTCCCGCTCGACGTCGAGTTCTCCGCCACCCGGCTGCGCGAGCTGTGCAAGATGGACGGTGCCGTCGTCCTGTCGAGTGACGGCACGCGGATCGTCCGGGCAGCCGTGCACCTCATGCCCGATCCGACGATCCCGTCCGAGGAGTCTGGCACCCGGCACCGCACCGCGGAGCGGGTCGCCAAGCAGACCGGCTATCCGGTCATCTCGGTCAGCCAGTCGATGCGCATCATCGGGCTCTACGTTAACGGCCAGCGGCACGTCCTCGACGACTCCGCGGCCATCCTGTCGAAGGCCAACCAGGCGCTGGCGACGCTCGAGCGATACAAACTGCGCCTCGACGAGGTCAGCGGCACCCTGTCGGCGCTCGAGATCGAGGACCTGGTCACGGTGCGCGACGCGGTGGCCGTGGTGCAGCGCCTGGAAATGGTCCGCCGCATCGCCGACGAGATCGCCGGCTACGTCGTCGAGCTGGGCACCGACGGGCGGTTGCTGGCCCTGCAGCTCGAGGAGCTGATGGCGGGGGTGGAGGCCGACCGCACGCTGGTGATCCGCGACTACCTGCCCGCCGGTCGGCGCACCCGTTCGTCGGACGACGCGCTCGAAGAGCTCGACGCGCTCTCCGCGACCGAGCTGATCGACCTGGTCGCGGTGGCGAAGTCGCTGGGCTATCCGGGCGCCAGCGACGCCCTCGACGCGGCCGTGTCGCCGCGCGGCTTCCGTCTGCTGGCCAAGGTGCCGCGGCTGCCGAGCCTGGTCGTCGACCGGCTGGTCGAGCACTTCGGCAGTCTCCAGCGGCTGCTCGGTGCCACCGTCGAGGACCTCCAGGCCGTCGACGGCGTCGGCGACGCCCGGGCCCGCGGGATCCGCGAGGGGCTGTCCCGCCTGGCCGAGGCGTCGATCCTCGAACGGTACGTCTGAGGCCTACGTCAACTGGACCTGGGCCGGCTCGCTGATCTTGGTGTCGAGACGACCGACGAGCTGATACTTCCCGGCCGGCGGGATCTCCCGGTTGGCACAGCCGTTGTTCGAGGCCTTGCCGTTCCAGTCGAGGCTGAACGACTGCTCGATGTTCGGCTTCAGCGTGATCATCTTGCTGCCGTGCGGCGCGTCGCAGTCGTCCGACGACCACATCTTCACCGCGCCGACCTGGAGGTACATCTCCTGGTGATCGGCGCCGAGGTCCCGCGCGCAGTCGCGGGCCGAGATGTTCTTGATCTTGAGCGTGAACTTGAGGTACGCCCCGCGGAACTGCACCGGCTGCTCCGGCGAGGCGATCAGCGACAGGTCGGCGTCGGCGCACGCCGGCACCGTCGAGTCGACCGACGGCTGCGACGCGGAGGACGAGGACGCTCCCGACGACGGCGCGGACGACGCGGGATCACCGGTGGTCGGCACCAGCAGCGTCGTGGTCGGCTCGACGGACGCCGGCGGCACGGACGCGCCCATGGGCGTCTTGTTCTCGTCGCCCGCGTCGTTGCCGCATGAGGCCCACAGCATGAGGACGACGACCAGAAGCACGCCGCCCACGATTGCCCGGCGTCGCCAGTAGACGCCAGCAGGCAGCGGGCCAACCGTCAGCTTCATGATGCACTCACCGTATCGGGGGAACGGGGGGTGATCGGGGCGGCGCGCCGTGATATCCGCTCAGAGATAGACCTTGCGGGCGTACACGGCATGTGCCCCGGCGACACGATCGAGGAACAGTAACCCAGCGCAATGGTCGATCTCATGCTGGAGTGCCCTCGCCTCGAAGGCATCCGTCGTGATCTGCATCTCCTCGGTACTGCCGGGCACGAACCCGGCGACCACGAGCCGGTTGGCCCGCTTCACGTCACCGGTGAGGTCCCGCACCGACATGCAGCCCTCCCGGCCCTTCTGCCATTGCGACGCCTCGACGATGCGCGCGTTGCACAGCACGAACGCGCCGTTGACGGTGCGGGCCTTGGGGTGGCCGGTCACGTCCACGGCGAACACCTGGGCGCCGACGCCGACCTGCGGCGCCGCCAGCCCGACACAGCCGGGCGAGACCCGCATCGTCGCCAGCAGGTCCGCGGCGAGCCGCAGGATGTCCGGCGCGGCCGGGTCGACGGGTTCACTCGGCGTGCCGAGCACGGCGGCCGGCGCGTGCACCACCGGCAGCACGGTGCCCTCGGGCAACGTCACAACACGTCCGCTTCGGCCGGGCGGAACGTGGCCTCGACACCGAGCCGCTGGGCCGCCGCGGACAGCGCCGTGCCGAGCGCGTCGGCGTCGACCCCCTCGGGAAGGTCGACCTCGGCCACCACGACGTACAGGGTGCCGGCGAGCCGCGTCGTGAGGTCGGTGATGTTGCCGCCCGACTCGGCGATCGTGCGGCTCAGCGTCGCCACGATCCCCAGCCGGTCCGCCCCGTGCACGGTCAGCACGTGGTGGGTCCCGGTCGTCTCGTGGACCGGCTCCTCGGCCACCCGGCGCACGGTGACCAGCAGCGTCCGCTCGGCCGTGAGCGACTCCAGCGCCCCCTCGATCTCCTCGGCGCTCGGCGGCCCGAGGCAGACCAGGGTCATCGCGAAATGCCCACGCAGGCGGGTCATCGTGGAGTCGGTGAGATTGAGCCCGAGACGGGCGAGGACCTCGGTCACGTCGGCGATGATGCCGGGCCGGTCGTGCCCGATGACGGTGACGGCGTACTCGTTCACCGGCTTATCCTTGCGTATCGCTACCGAAGCCATCGCACAGACCGTCACCGACTGGTACGACACGAACGCCCGCGACCTGCCCTGGCGCCAGCCGGACGCGTCGCCGTGGAGCGTGCTGGTCAGCGAGGTCATGCTGCAACAGACCCAGGTCTCGCGGGTCGAGCCCGCCTGGCACCGCTGGATGGAGCGCTGGCCGACCCCGGCGCACCTGGCCGCCGACCCGCCCGGCGAGGCGATCCGGGCGTGGGACCGCCTCGGCTACCCGCGCCGCGCGCTGCGGCTGCACGCCTGCGCCACCGCCATCGTCGAGCGCCACGACGGCGAGGTCCCGGACGACGTCGACGCGCTGCTGGCCCTGCCCGGCATCGGCATGTACACGGCCCGTGCCGTCGCCGCGTTCGCCTTCCGCCAGCGCCACCCCGTCGTCGACACCAACGTGCGCCGCGTGGTCGCGCGGGTGGTCGAGGGCGCGGCCGACGGCGGCGCCGCGACGACCCCGGCCGACCTGCGCGCCGTCGAGGTGCTGCTGCCCGACGACCACGAGGCCGCGGCCCGCGCCTCGGTCGCCTTCATGGAACTCGGCGCGATGATCTGCACCGCGCGTGCGCCACGGTGCGCCGCCTGTCCACTGACGACGGTGTGCGCCTGGCGGTTGGCCGGTTCGCCGCCTGCTGACGGGCCGAGCCGCCGCACCCAGCGGTACCACGGGACCGACCGCTACGTGCGTGGCCTCATGATGGCCGTCCTGCGCGCCAGCGACGAGCCGGTGCCGCTCGGCCGGCTGGACGAGGTCTGGCCCGACGCGCAGCAGCGGCAGCGGGCACTCGACGGGTTGCTCGCCGACGGGTTGGTCCGCCGGAGGGGCGCCATGGTTACCCTCCCGGGGTGACGTCGAATGTGATTTCGCCGGTTGCCATCCGATCAGGTGGTCATATTCACCGGTTCGGCGTACACAAATCCCGATAATCTCCCTTCGTGCTGATCCCTCCCGCGCCCGCCGGGGGCCTGACCCGGGCGCGGCGGTTCACGGCGGTGTTCGCGCTTGTCACTGCGCTCGCCCTCACCGCCTGTGGTTCGCCGAAGAACGAAGACCCGAAGTCGCTCGGCGCTGGTGCCGGGCCTACCGTCACCGCGTCGCCGTCGGTAACGGCGACGACCTCGGCCGAACCGTCCGGTGACCCGTCCAGGGCACCGTCGGTCACCGCCACGAACCCCGGCAAGAGCCCGACCGGCGCCGCGTCCTCGCAGCCGCCGCCCGGCAGCACCTACCAGGGCCGGCTGCCGAAGTTCGCCAAGCCGCCGCAGCCGCAGCGGGTCAACCTGCCGGAGAGTACGAGCGCGGCGTACTTCGCGCGGATTCCCACCGACCAGCCGGTCGCCTTCATCACCATCGACGACGGCTGGATCAAACGGCCGGAGGCGCTCGAGCTGTTCCGCGAGGCGGGCGTACCGGTGACGCTGTTCCTGACGATCAACGCGATCAAGGACGATCCCGCGTACTTCAAGCGCCTCCAGGACGCCGGCGCGAGGATCGAGGCGCACACGGTCAGCCACCCGAGCCTGCGGGGCAAGCCGTACAGCTTCCAGCGCAAGGAGGTCTGCGGCTCCGCGGACCAGCTCGGCAACATGTTCGGCAAGCGCCCGACGCTGTTCCGCCCGCCGTTCGGCGAGAAGGACGCCACCACGCTCAAGGTCGCGCACGACTGCGGGCTCAAAGCCGGCTTCTTCTGGAAGGAGACGGTCGACAAAGGCACCGTGCGCTTCCAGGAGGGCCACACGGTCCAGCGGGGCGACATCATCCTCATGCACTTCCGCGACCGCTTCGTCGACGACTTCATCGCCACGTTGCAGGCCATCAGCGCCGCGGGCCTCACCCCGGCGCTGCTGGAGGACTACATTCCCTGATACGCCGTGGTGAGAGCCAACCGGGCGGCCTCCGACATGGGCAGGTGCCGCCGGACCGCGTCACGGAATCCGCGCGGTACGGCGAACCAGTCCGGCCTGCCGGCCACCGGCTGGACGAACGGCGGCATGGCGGCAAGATCCTCGGTGAGGCCGAGCCGGTCGGCGGTGGCCGCGTCGACGCCCGGTAGCTGCGCGAGCCGCCGCACCAGGTCACGGTCGTCGCGGTTGAGCCCGTCGAGTACCGCGCCCACGAGATGGTCCTGCAACGACCCGCTGACCCGGGCGAGCACCGCCAGACGCGCGGCCCGTTCACCGGCCGGCTGCTGCGCGAGCCAGGCGGCGGCCAGCCCGACGAGCGCCGGCCATCCGTTGGTGAGCAGGTGCAGGTCCGGCGCCAGCGCATCGGCCGCGGCGGCGTCCCCGAAGGCGGCGGCGAGCACCTGATACGTCTCGTCCTCGGCGAACGCCAGATCGGCCTCTCCGAGCCGCTGCGCGGGCCCGGTGTCGAACGGCAGGCTGTCGCGGGAGGCCAGGACGAGCCGTGCCGTGCCGGTCGTGCACAGGCTCGCGAGCCGCGGCAGGAGCGGACTGTCCGCCGGCAGCTCGTCGATCCCGTCGACGACGAGCGGCACGTCCTGGAGCGTCTCGACCGGCGCCGTTCCCAGGTCGAGCAGGGCCACCCCGCAGGCGGAGACCCAGGCGCTGAGGAGCGTGCTCTTGCCCGCCCCGACCCCCGCCACGACGACGGTGAGCCGTTCGCGGGACAGGCTTAGTCGGTCGAGCAGCGCAGGCCGCCCGATCGGCTTGGGCGCCGGCTGGCGACCGAACCGTGCGGCGCCGATGCCGATACGCTCCTTGCTCACGTCGGGAACATAACCCGGGAGGACCTCCTCGGACCCGTCCCGACCCGGCGTGGAGTCCCGTGGTCGCCCTGGCAGCCAAGAAACTCCACGTATCAACAACCACGTCGAGAGGCCCCCGGCTCGATGCGCGAGCCGGGGGCCTCTCGACGTGCTGGAGGCCGCCGCCTCAGGCGGCCGACTCCTCGGACGAACCGCCGGCCAGCTCGGCCGGAACCGCGTCGGGCACGGCGCCCGGCCGGTCAGCGCCGTTGAAGACCAGCTTGGCCTTCTCGAACTGGGCCGGGTCGCCCTCGCAGTCGATGACCACGATCTGGCCCGGACGCAGCTCGTTGAACAGGATGCGCTCGGACAGGGCGTCCTCGATCTCGCGCTGGATGGTCCGGCGCAGCGGCCGGGCGCCCAGCACCGGGTCGTAGCCCTTGTTCGCCAGGAACTTCTTGGCGTTGTCCGTCAGCTCCAGACCCATGTCCTTGTTGCGGAGCTGGGTCTCGATCCGGGCGATCATCAGGTCGACGATGCCGAGGATCTGATCCTGCATGAGCTGGTGGAAGACGATCGTGTCATCGATGCGGTTGAGGAACTCCGGGCGGAAGTGCTGCTTCAGCTCGTCGTTGACCTTCTGCTTCATCCGCTCGTAGTTGGACTCGGTGTCCTCCGACGCCTGGAAGCCCAGGGACACGGCCTTGGCCACGTCACGGGTGCCCAGGTTGGTGGTCAGGATGATCACCGTGTTCTTGAAGTCCACGATGCGACCCTGACCGTCGGTGAGCCGACCGTCCTCGAGGATCTGCAGCAGGGTGTTGAACACGTCGGGGTGGGCCTTCTCGATCTCGTCGAAGAGGACCACCGAGAACGGCCGGCGGCGGACCTTCTCGGTCAGTTGGCCACCCTCGTCGTAACCGACGTAGCCGGGAGGCGCACCGACGAGGCGGGACACCGTATACCGATCGTGGAACTCGGACATGTCGAGCTGGATCAGCGCGTCCTCGGAGCCGAAGAGGAACTCGGCGAGCGCCTTGGACAGCTCCGTCTTTCCGACACCGGACGGGCCGGCGAAGATGAACGAGCCGGAGGGCCGCTTCGGGTCCTTCAGGCCGGCCCGGGTGCGCCGGATGGCCTTGGAGACCGCCTTGACGGCGTCGTCCTGGCCGACGAGGCGCTTGTGCAGCTCGTCCTCCATGCGGAGCAGTCGGGCCGTCTCCTCCTCGGTCAGCTTGTAGACCGGGATGCCGGTCCAGTTCGCCAGAACCTCGGCGATCTGCTCGTCGTCGACCTCGGACACGACGTCCAGGTCGCCGGCCTTCCACTCCTTCTCCCGCTGCGCCTTCTGCCCGAGCAACTGCTTTTCCTTGTCACGCAACTGCGCGGCACGCTCGAAGTCCTGCGCGTCGATCGCGGACTCCTTGTCGCGACGCACCTGAGCGATGCGCTCGTCGAAGTCACGCAGGTCCGGCGGCGCGGTCATCCGGCGGATGCGCATGCGGGCACCGGCCTCGTCGATCAGGTCGATCGCCTTGTCCGGCAGGTAGCGATCGGAGATGTAGCGGTCGGCGAGCGTGGCGGCGGCCACCAGGGCGGCGTCGGTGATCGTCACTCGGTGGTGCGCCTCGTAGCGGTCCCGCAGGCCCTTGAGGATCTCGATGGTGTGCGCCAGCGACGGCTCGCCCACCTGGATCGGCTGGAAGCGCCGCTCGAGCGCGGCGTCCTTCTCAAGATGCTTGCGGTATTCGTCCAGGGTGGTCGCGCCGATGGTCTGCAGTTCGCCACGGGCCAGCATCGGCTTGAGGATGCTCGCCGCGTCGATCGCGCCCTCCGCGGCACCCGCACCGACGAGCGTGTGGATCTCGTCGATGAACAGGATGATGTCGCCGCGGGTCCGGATCTCCTTGAGGACCTTCTTCAGCCGCTCCTCGAAGTCACCGCGGTAGCGGGAACCGGCGACCAACGCACCGAGGTCGAGCGTGTAGAGCTGCTTGTCCTTGAGCGTCTCGGGCACCTCGCCCTTGACGATCCGCTGGGACAGCCCCTCGACCACGGCGGTCTTGCCCACGCCGGGCTCGCCGATGAGGACCGGGTTGTTCTTCGTCCGGCGGGACAGCACCTGCATGACCCGCTCGATTTCCTTCTCCCGGCCGATCACGGGGTCGAGCTTGCCCTCACGCGCGGCCTGGGTGAGGTTCCGACCGAACTGGTCGAGCACCAGGCTCGTCGACGGGGCCGCTTCGCCCGGGGCGCCGGTGCCGGCGGCGGCCGGCTCCTTGCCCTGGTAGCCGGAAAGCAACTGGATGACCTGCTGGCGGACCCGGTTGAGGTCGGCGCCCAGCTTGACCAGCACCTGGGCAGCGACGCCCTCGCCCTCCCGAATCAGGCCGAGGAGGATGTGCTCGGTGCCGATGTAGTTGTGCCCGAGCTGCAGCGCCTCACGCAACGACAGCTCCAGCACCTTCTTGGCGCGTGGCGTGAACGGGATGTGCCCGCTCGGCGCCTGCTGGCCCTGCCCGATGATCTCCTCGACCTGCTGGCGGACACCCTCCAGCGAGATGCCGAGGCTCTCGAGCGCCTTGGCCGCCACGCCCTCACCCTCGTGGATGAGGCCGAGCAGGATGTGCTCGGTGCCGATGTAGTTGTGGTTGAGCATCCGGGCCTCTTCTTGGGCCAGAACGACAACCCGTCGTGCTCGGTCGGTGAACCGCTCGAACATCCCTGCTCCTCACGTGCCGTGTCCGTCGCCGCCGCTTCCTCGCGGAACCCCTGGGAGAGGGCCGCCACGCCGAAGCTCTGTCGGACGCCAACGTGACCGTGCCATCACTCTATCGCCGCGGACCGACACATTGCGGGTGTGCGGTATCGCCGCACCCCACGATCGGACCGCGCCATGGTCGTTGCGCGGTAGTTGCCTACCCTGCGGGCACCACGTGTACCCGGTGCTTTTGCCCAACGCTCGCACCTCGCACCCTGTTCCAGCACCCCGCCTCGTACGCCAAGAGCGAAATCCTCGCGGGAGACACGGTACCCACCGTAACCAGATCGTTACGTTGAGTACCGAAACGGTCAAAACGTGCGTGAGCGGCTATACCGAGCGGTCGGGCCACAAGCGGACAAGACTCGCTAGCGACCCGCTTCGGCGTTATAACGGTCGACGATTTCCTGCTTGATCCGGCCGCGGTCGGAGACCTTGATGCCCTTGCTCTGCGCCCATTCCCGAATCGCTTTGTTCTGCTCGCGATCGGCGGCCGCGCCGCCCCGACCGCGGGCACTGGCCGCACGTCCACCGACAACTACGCCGCCCCGGCCGACCTTGGTGCCGGCGGCCAGGAAGGGGGCGAAGGCATCCCTGAGCTTCGACGCGTTCTTCTTGGAGAGATCGATCTCGTACTGAACGCCGTCGAGCGCGAACTTCACGGTCTCGTCGGCTTCCCCGCCGTCGATGTCGTCGACCAGCACGTGGATGGTCCGCTTCGCCACTGTCGTATTCCCTTCGAGGAAGGCCGCCCCGTATCTGCGAATGCAAAGATAACGCAGTATGGGACCGCCCCGTCAACGGTACGCCGAAACTACTCCGGCCGCACCAGCGGAAACAGGATCGTTTCCCGAATGCCGAGCCCGGTGAGTGCCATGAGAAGGCGATCGATTCCCATGCCCATGCCGCCGCTCGGTGGCATTCCGTACTCCAACGCGCGCAGATAGTCTTCATCCAGTTGCATAGCGTCCGGATCACCCTTGGCGGCCAGGAGCGACTGCGCGACCAAACGCTCACGCTGCACAACCGGGTCGACCAGTTCCGAGTAGGCCGTGGCGAGCTCGAAGCCCTGCACGTAGAGGTCCCACTTCTCGGTCAGCCCCGGCGTGACGCGGTGCGCCCGCGTGAGCGGCGAGGTCTCCTCCGGATAATCGCGCACGAAGGTCGGCTCGATCAGGTCCGGTACGACCAGCGCCTCGAACAGTTCCTCGGCGAGCTTTCCGGGGCCCCACTTCGGGTCGGCCTTGACGTCGTGCTTGTCGGCCAGCTCGGTCAGGCGGCCGTACGGCGTTTCGACCGTCACCTCGTCGCCCACCGCTTCGGAAAGCGCGCCGTAAAGCGTCACGCTGCGCCACTGGCCACCGAGGTCGTACTCGCCGTCGGCATAACGCACCACGTGCGACCCGGTCAGCGCTTCCGCCGCCCGCTGCACCAGCCGCCGGGTAAGGTCGGCCATGACGTCGTAGTCCGCATAGGCCTGGTAGGCCTCCAGCATCGCGAACTCCGGAGAGTGCGAGGAGTCGATGCCCTCATTGCGGAAGTTGCGGTTGATCTCGAAGACCCGCTCGATGCCGCCGACCACGCAGCGCTTCAGGAATAGCTCGGGAGCGATCCGGAGGTACAAATCCGTGTCGAGTGCATTGCTATGTGTGACGAATGGCCGTGCGGCCGCACCTCCATGGAGCAACTGCAACATGGGGGTTTCCACCTCGAGATAGTCCAGATCGTGCAACGTTGCCCGCAACGAACGGACCACCGCCGCCCGGGTGCGTACCATTTCGCGGGCCTGCGGGCGCACCACGAGGTCGACATATCGCTGCCGCACCCGGCTTTCCTCGCTCATCGGCTTGTGCGCGACGGGCAGCGGACGAAGCGCCTTGGCGGTGATCTGCCACGTGTCGGCAAGAATGGAAAGCTCGCCACGGCGGCTCGTGATGACCTCACCGGTGACGCCGACATGGTCGCCGAGGTCGACCAGCCGCTTCCATTCCTCCAGCGCCTCCGCGCCGACCTTGTCCAACGACAGCATCGCCTGCAACTCTGCGCCGTCGCCGGCGCGCAAGGTGGCGAACGCGAGCTTGCCGGTGTTGCGGATGAAGATGACCCGCCCGGCCACCGCCGCCTTGTCCCCGGTGGCGGTGTCGGTCGGCAGGTCACCGTACCGCTGCCGGATCTCGGCGATCGTGGCGGTGCGCGGGAAGTCCACGGGGTACGGTTCCCGGCCCTCTTCCAGCAGCCGGGCCCGCTTCTCCCGGCGGACCTTCATCTGCTCGGGGAGGTCGACGTCCGGTTCGACGGCGGGCTGGTCCTTCACTGCACAACAATCCTCTGCGACAAGAGTGGAAATTCTTCAAGAGCCTACTTCGGTACCTTCGGAGCGTGGATTTCGCAGCGCATGCCTCCTCCTTCGGACCGGCCGCCACCCGCTACGACCGGGCCCGCCCCCGCTATCCGCGCCCCGCACTGCGGTGGGCTCTCGACGGCGACACAACCCTCGACGTCGTGACCGCCGGCCAGGCCTACCACTACACACCGAAATCGCCCGGGTGCTGCACCCCGGCGGCCGGCGTCTACCGCGCGACCAAGCACTAGCCGAGCCCTACGTGTTGCGGTCGAAGATCAGGCGCAGCCCGATCAGCGTCAGCATCGGCTCATGATGCGTCACCGTCTGGCTCTCGCCGATCACGATCGAGGCCAGGCCACCGGTCGCCACGACCGCCTTCACCGAGCCGCCCAGCTCCGCCGTCACCCCGCGGACGACCCCGTCGACCTGCCCCGCGAAGCCGTAGACCACGCCCGCCTGTAGGCACTCGACGGTGTTCTTGCCGATCACCCGGGGCGGCTTGACCAGCTCGACCTTGCGCAACTGGGCGGCCCGGTCGGCGAGCGCGTCGACGGAGATCTCGATGCCGGGCGCCAGCACCCCGCCGAGGAACTCACCCTTGGCGGACACGACGTCGAAGTTGGTCGAGGTGCCGAAGTCGACGACGATCGACGGCCCGCCGAAGAGGCTGTAGGCGGCGAGCGTGTTGGCCACCCGGTCGGTGCCGACCTCCTTCGGGTTGTCGATGGCCAACTGGACGCCGGTCCGCACGCCAGGCTCCACGATCACGGTGGGGACGCCCGAGTAGTACCGCTGCAGCATCGCGCGCAGGTTGCGCAGGGCGGCCGGCACGGTCGAACACGCCGCCACGCCGGTCAGCGACACGGCGTCGGTGGCGAGCAGCCCCCGGTACAGCAGGCCCAGCTCGTCAGCGGTGGCACGCGCGTCGGTCTTGATCCGCCACGAATGAACGATCTTCTCGCCCTCGAACGTGGCGAGCACCGTGTTGGTGTTTCCGATGTCGATGCACAGCAGCACGTCGGAAGCCTATCGGCAGCCCGGCACGATCCGGTCGACGCCCATGGCGGCGGCTCATCTACGATGCCGTCCCAATGACCGGACTCCTCGCGCTGCTGCCGCTCGCAACGCTCCTCTTCACCACCGTTGCGCTGCATCCCCGCGCGGAGGACACACCGCGGGAACCCGCGGGAACCCCCGGAGACCGGAATCCGCGAGACCTCCGCCGCACCGTCATCCAGGCCACCGCCGCCGTCTGCGCCGCCGCGATCGTCAGCGTCGAGGTGTTGTCACTGTTCGGCGCCATAGCCGCCGCGCCGGTCATCGTGCTGTGGACGCTCGCCACGCTCGGCACCGGCTACCTCGCCTGGCGCCGGCTGCCTCGATTCGAGCGACCCGCGCTGCGCCTCGGCACCGCGCTGAGCGTCGCGATCCCCCTCGGCCTGCTCGTCGCCATGGAACTCGTCCTGGCGGTGGCCTCGTCGCCGAACAACTTCGACTCCAACCACTACCACCTGGCCAAGATCGAGCACTGGGTCGCCAACGGCGACCTGGGCGTCTACCCCACCGTCCAGATCCAGCAGATCATCCTGGTCCCCGGCGCCGAATACCTGCTGTTGCACCTGCGCCTGCTCACCGGCGGCGACGGGCAGTTCAACCTGGTGCAATGGGGCGCCGGCCTGCTCGGCGCGGTCGCCGTCGCCCGGTGCGCGGCGCAGCTCGGTGCGGGGCGGCTCGGCCAGTGGCTGGCCGCCGCCGTGTTCCTCACCACGCCCGCGATCGTCCTGGAGTCCACCAGCACTCAGAACGACCTCGTCGTGGCCGCCTGGGTGGCCTGCGCGGCGACGATCGCCCTGGACGGCGTCCGCCGCCGGGCAGCCCTTGCCGACGTGCTCGCCCTCGGCGCCACGGCGGGCCTGGTCGTTGTGACGAAGTCGACGGCACTCATGGCCCTGGCGCCGGTACTGCTGTTCTGGGGCATCTGCCAGCTACGGCAACGGGCGATCGGCCGTACCGCCGCCGCCACCCTCGCCGTCGTGGCGCTGATCGGCCTGCTCGCCGGGCCCGCGCTGTTCCGTGTGCACGAGGCCTTCGGCTCGCCGCTCGGCCCGGACGACTACCGCGCCAGCCTGTCCACGCAGCGGCATGACCCGGCGGCGGTACTGGTCAACGGCCTGCGCCTCGTCGCGTCGACGCTCCTGACGCCGGTACCGCAGGTCAACGGGGCCGTCGGCAAGGCCGTCGTCGATGTGGCCCACCAGGTGGGCGTGGACCCGAACGACCCGGCGATCACGCACTGGCGCAGTGTCTTCCCCGGCACGCGGTGGAAGCCCGACGAGGACCGCTCGCCGTATCCGATCCAGTCCGCGCTCGTCCTCGTCGCGATCGCCGTGAGCCTCTTCGCCCGCCCGACCCGGCCCTACTCGGCGGCGGTGCTCGGCGCGTTCGTCCTCACCGCCGCCATCGTGAAGTGGCAGGACTGGGGCAACCGGCTGATCCTGCCGACGTTCGCGCTCGGCGTCCCGCTCGCCGGCTACTGGCTCGGGCGGATCGTGCGGCGCAAGGTCGTCGCCGCCGGGGTGGTGCTGGTGCTGGCCGGTGCCTTCGCGTACGCCTACACCTGCGTGCTGCTCGGTCAGCCGCGGCGGCTGATCGGCCAGGGCTCGGTCTTCACGCTGGACGACTGGCAGGAGCGGTTCGTGCGCATGCCCGACCAAGCCGTCTCGTACCGCACGGCGATCGACGACGTGCGGGCCTCCGGCGCGCGGCGGGTGGGCATGGTGATGGAGGGCGACCTCTGGGAGTACCCGTTCCAGATCACGCTGACCGAGGTGGAGCTGGTGTCGTTGGAGTCCGGGGTCCCGACCCGCCCGGCGCCGAGCGTGTCCTCGGTCGACGCCGTCATCTGCGTGGCTCCCGTCGACGTTTGCGGCCGCGTCGTGCCGGCCGACTGGCGTCTCCACCAGATCGACCCGATCGTCGCGACGGCCTTCCCGCCGGGTCGCTGACCCTTGCGGGCCACGGTCAGTGCGTGCGCAGGTCCATGGCGATGTCGAGGATCGGCGACGAGTGCGTGAGCCCGCCGACCGACAGGTAGTCGACGCCGGTGGCCGCGTATTCCGCCGCCGTCTCCAGGCGCAGGTTGCCGGTCGCCTCCAGCTCGGCCCGGCCGCCGACCGCGCTGACGACCTCGCGGAGCAGATCCGGGGTCATGTTGTCGAGCAGCAGGAAGGTGGCGCCCGCGGTCACCGCCTCGACGGCCTCGCCGACGGTGGTGACCTCCACCTGCACCGGCACGTCGGGGAACGCCGCACGGACCCGCTCGTACGCCGCGGTGATGCCGCCGGCCGCGAGCTTGTGGTTGTCCTTGATCATGGCGACGTCGTAGAGGCCCATGCGCTTGTTGGTGCCGCCGCCGGCCCGCACCGCGTACTTTTCGAGGATGCGCAGGCCCGGTGTGGTCTTGCGGGTGTCGAGGACGAGTGCCTTGGCGCCTTCCAGCACATCGGCCCAGCGGCGGGTGTGCGTGGCGACGCCGGACATGCGGCACAGCAGGTTGAGCGCGGAGCGCTCGGCGGTCAGCAGCGCCCGGGTCGGTCCCGTCACGCTCAGCAGTACGTCGCCGCGCCGGACGGCGTCCCCGTCGCGCTTGCGCGGCTCCACGGCGACGTGGTCGGACGCGGCCTCGAAGACCGCGGCGGCCACGACCAGCCCCGCCACGACCCCGTCGGCGCGGGCGACGATGTCGGCCTCATCGGTCTGCTCCTCGGGGATCGTCGCCACGCTGGTGACATCGAGCCGGTCGGGGCCGAGGTCTTCCGTGAGCGTGCGCTCGACGATGTCGGCCACGGCGGCCGGGTCGAGCCCGACCTTCCGCAGCGCGGCCTCGGTCTCCGGCCTCATGCCGCCTCCCAGGTTTCGGTCAGCGCGCCGGTGTCGTCGAGGGCGGCGAGGAAGTGACCCCGGAAGACGTCGCTGGCGTCGGGGAAGTCCTCGCGCCAATGACAGCCGCGGGTCTCCTGCCGCAGCGCCGCAGCGCCGACGAGCGCGCCGGCGACGGTCAGCAGGTTCGTCGCCTCCCAGGCGGCGACGTGCGCGCTCGAGCGGTCGAGCGCGAGCTTGGTGAGCGCCTGAGCGGCCTGGTCGAGCGACTCGCCGCTGCGCAGCACCGACGCGTGTGACGACATCGCGGCTTGGAGCTGCTGGCGGATGCCAGGGTCCGCGGACCAGGTGGCGGCCTCGGCGGCGACCGGGTCGGCCTGCGCCGGCAGCCCATGGGCGACGTCCTCGGCGATGCGACGGGCGAACACCAGACCCTCGAGCAGCGAGTTGGACGCCAGCCGGTTGGCGCCGTGGACGCCGGTGCAGGCGACCTCGCCGCACGCGTACAGCCCCGGGATCGAGGTGCGGCCGCGCAGGTCGGTGCGGACACCGCCGGAGGCGTAATGGGCCGCGGGAGAGACCGGGATCAGATCGGCGACGGGGTCGACGCCGGCGGCCCGGCAGGACGCCACGATCGTCGGGAAGCGTCCCTCGATGAACTCGCGGCCGAGGTGGCGGGCGTCGAGCCAGACGCGGTCGGTGCCTTCGGCGCGCATCACGCGGTAGATGCCCTTGGCGACGATGTCCCGCGGCGCCAGCTCGGCGAGGTCGTGCTTGCCGACCATGAAGCGGTTGCCGTCGCCGTCGCGAAGGTAGGCGCCCTCGCCGCGCAGTGCCTCGCTGACCAGCGGCTGCTGGGAGTCGCGATTGTTGAGCGCCAGCGCGGTCGGGTGGAACTGGACGAACTCGATGTCGGTGACCGTCGCGCCGGCCCGCAGCGCGAGCGCGACCCCGTCACCGGTGGAGACGATCGGGTTGGTGGTCGCGGCGAAGATCTGGCCCATCCCGCCGGTGGCGAGCACCACGGCCCGGGCGAGCACCGCCCCGACGCCGTCCTCGGAGCCTTCGCCGAGGACGTGCAGGGTGACCCCGCAGGCCCGCCCGTCCTTGTCCGTGAGCAGGTCGAGCACGAGTGCGTGCTCGATGAGGCGGATCCACGGATCGCGGCGCACGGCGGCGTGCAGGGCGCGCTGCACCTCGGCTCCGGTGGCGTCGCCCCCGGCGTGGATGATCCGGTTGGCGTGGTGGCCGCCCTCGCGGGTCAGCATGAGCGAGCCGTCACTGTTGCGGTCGAACTCCGCACCCCAGCGCATCAGCTCCCGCACCCGTGTCGGTCCTTCGCGGACCAGCACCTCGACGGCGGCCGGGTCGCACAGCCCGACGCCCGCGACCAGGGTGTCCTGCGCGTGGGCCTCGGGGGTGTCGAGCGGGTCGAGCACGGCGGCGATGCCGCCCTGCGCCCACCGGGTGGAGCCGTCGTCGATGTTGACCTTGGTGACGACGGTGACGTGGAGGCCCGCCTCACGCAGATGCAACGCGGCGGTCAGCCCCGCCACGCCCGACCCGATGACCACGACGTCGGTCGGCTCGGCCCATCCGGGCTCCGGCCCGGCAAGTCGACGCGGCACGCTCGGCAATGTCATCCATACAGTCAACATCACTGACCCGGGTGACGGGTGGTGATGCTCGTCGCGCTCCCCGCCCCCTCTTCCCGCGTCGATCTTGCAGTTGTGGCCCCGACTTTATGTCGAAATTTCGGATAAGTCAGCCACCATAACTGCAAGATCGCGGCGGAAAAGAGGGCGGTCAGGCCAGCGGGAGGGGGGCCAGGCCCAGGCCGCGCACGCTCGCCTTCAGCGGTTTCGCGCTCATCAGGTAGCAGGTGAAGGCCTGGTCGCTGCCCAGCCACTCCGACGCCGTCTTCGGGCCGACCGAGCCGGGCGCCAGGTCGGTCCGGGCGCCGTCCTCGGGCAGGCCGAGGTACTTCAGGCCGAGCGTCGTACAGCCCTTCGCCGTGGACGAGCGGACCGCCGCCTCGTCGAAGGGGGCCTCCGGGGGCGTGATGGTGTAGACACCGGCGTACTCGCCGTCGTGGGATTCGGCGCACCCGACGTACCGGAGCCGCTCACCGTCGCGACGGACGCATGCGATCGCCAGCGGCGGCTCCTGCTTGAGCGCCCCCGACAGGCTGCCCGAGCGGGTCACGAACTCGTCCGCGGTAGGGCCCGTCACCTCGGCCAGCGCGCAGCCGAAGAAGCCGTCCGCCGACGGCTTGACCCATGAGGCGAGGATCTGCACCCGGGCCTCGTGCCAGCCGCCGCCCAGGAACATCGGACCCCGCACCAGGCAGGCCCGCCGCGCCTGCGCGTACAGCAGGTTCTCGGTGAGCTTGACGTCCTCGCCCTCGGCGGCGTCGAGCCGGTGCAGCAGGTCCTTGCCGACCTGCCCGACGTGGAACACCTCGACGGTGTGGGATCCGGCACAGTCGACCGGCGCGCCGGGCCAGGGGAAGGCGGCGTTGGTGCCGCCGGCGTCGATCTGCCAGCACGAGCCGACCGGCGGCGCGCCGGCCGAGGGGGTGCTCGGGATGGCCCGGCCGTCGTCGTGGAGGAGCCAGTAGGCGCCGCCGCCGAGCAGGACGAGCGCGACGGCGAGGAGTGCGACCCGCTGCTTCATGAGGAAGCAGTGTGCCATTACCGGACGGTAACTTCCTAGATGGGATTGTTGCCGTTGGCGCGCAGGGAGCGGCCGACGCTGAGCTTGCCCTCGAGCATCAGGTAGCAGCGGGCAGTGCGGTCACCGTACGACCACCGGGTCGGACTCGCCGTCGACCAGGCGAACGTGACCTGCTTGTTCTGGTCGTACGCCGCCTCGCTGACGCCAAGGAACGACGCGATGAGCTTCTTGCAGCCCGGCTGGATCAGCGACCGGCGGGTGTTGGCGTCGGTCGGATACGGCCGGTCGTCGGGCGAGCGGAACGTGCCGGCGTATTCGCCGTTGTGCTGCGTCTCGCACGCGACCGGCACGAAGTCCTCGATATAGCTCTGGCTGTCGAGCTTCACCGACACGCAACCGAGTGCGATCGGCCGGCTGCCGTCCAGCGTCGCCTTGAGGCTCGACTTGCGCTGGAAGACGGTGCCGACGTCGTTGCTGACCTCGATGAGGTCGCAGCGGAAATGGCGTGCCTCGCCGGTCCACTGCTTCGCGGACGGTGTGAAGACCCGCAGGACCAGCCGGGCGTCGTGCCAGTCGCCGTTGAGGAACGTCTTGGCCTTCTCGTCGCAGGTCTGGTACGCCTCGGACAGGTCGGCGCCGGTGGGCGGCGCCGAGGCCTGCGCGAGCGTGCCGGTGAACTCCCCGACGTGGAAGGTCTCGCTGGCGTGGTCGGCGTCGCACCCCACGGCGGTCATGCCGGCGCCCGGTTCGAGCTTCTCGGCCGTGGCGGTGCCGGTCCAGCACTGGCCGACCGTGGGCACCGGCACGGCCGGAGCGCCCAGAGCCGACCAGTCGTCCACCAGGTCACCGTCGGTGCCTGCGGGGTTGCCGCAGCCGGCAACCATCAGCACGAGCGCCAACGACAGGCCGGCCTGCCACCGCTTCATGTGGGCTACTCCTACACCTTGCCGTTGCCGAGATTCTTGACGGACCTGACGGTGGTGAGCTTGTCGAACAGCATCGCGTAGCAGCGGGCGGAGCGGTCGCCGCGGGCCCAGCCCTCTTCGTCGACCAGCCAGAAGCCGATGCCGAGCTGCTGGTGGTTCTGCAGCGTCGACGCGCTCATCCCGAGGTACTTCGCGCCGAGTGCCTCGCAGCCGGGCCGCATCGCCGCGCGCCGTTCCTCCGAGTTGGTCGGGAACGGGCGCTCACCGGACGTATACGTGCCGACGTACTCCATGTTGTGCACGTTGGTGCAGGCCGTGGCGTTGTAGTCGAGCCACGTCTTGCCGTCGCTCTCGTAGGTCTCCTGGGCACAGGTCAGCGCCACCGGCTTGTCGCCGCGCAGGCCGTCCTTGAGCGAGCTGGTGCGGTTGACCGGCTTGTTGCCGTCGCTGGCCACCTCGGCGAGGTCGCAGCGGAAGTAGCGGGCGCCGCCGGCCCACTGCGCCGTCGAGGGCGCGAGGACCAACAGCGTGAGCCGGCCGTCGTGGTAGTCGCCGCCGAGGAACGTCTCGGCCTCCTTGGCGCACTTGCTCCAGGCGGTGTTGAGCGCGGCGCCCTTCGGCGGCGTCGATCCGTTCGCCGCGGAGCCGGTCAGCTCACCGACGAAGAACGTCTCGCTCGCGTGGGAGGTGCCGCAGGACTCGACCGGCTTGAACGAGAAGATCGTGGTGGTGTCGTGAGCGAAGTAACTGACGGTGGTGTTGTAACAGGCACCGACGGGCGGGGACGGCACCTTCGGTTCGGCCAGCATCGCCCAGTCGTCGGTGAGATCCTTGTCGACCCCTGCGGGCACGCCGCAGGCAGCGAGCAGCATCAGCGCGACGACCGGCAGCACGGCCGGAAAGAGCCGCCGTAAACTCGTCATCCTTGTTGTCCCCTCCCCCGCGCGCACAGAACGCCGGTGCAGTGTGCCAACCATAAATGTCCTTGGCAACCCGACGACACGCGCGGCTGCGCCTCAGGCCGTGGTAATGGGCAAAGCGCCGGTCCCGGCCCCCTTCAGCGACGCCGTGACCGGCTTGGGCGGCCAGACGTAGCAGCGGACGGCGCGGTTGCCGAGCTCCCACGCCGCCTTGTCGAAGGGCATTGTGATCAGACCGGTACGCGCACGGAAGTTCGCGTCGTTGGGAACGTCGACGAACGCGGCCACCTTCGGCCGGCACCCGGCGAGGTTCGCCTCCCGCCGGGCGGTCGCATCGGCCGGATACGGCCCGTCCGGCGCCTCGAAAAGCCCGGCGAACTCGGCGTCGTGCCGCGTGGCGCACGACGCCGGGAGCAGCCGGTCGATCTGCCCGGCCCTGCCCCCGGCCGGCTGGGTCACCGTGACGCAGCCGACGAGCAGGTCACCGCCGGGCTTGAGAGCGTCCTTGAGCGTGGCGGTCCGGGTCATCGGAGCGAACCGGTCGAGGTCTTCGAGCGCCTGGAGATCGCAGCGGTACCAGCGGGCGCCGGCATCCCACAGGGTCGGGGTGGGCAGATCGACGCTCAGCGACAGCCGCCCGGCGCGCCAGTCCCCGCCGAGCAGGGCCGTGGCGTCGGCGGAGCACTTCGCGAAGGCGGCACGCAAGGCCGGGCTGCCGGTGCCCGGCGGGGTGGCCCGGTCGGCGTCGACGCCGCCGAACTGCCCGACGCTGACCAGCTCGACCTGGTGCGGCTCGGTGCACGGGACCGGCTCGGGCCACTTGGTGACGTCGGCCGAGGAAGCGTTGTCGGGCAGCCGGTAGCAGGCCGGCGCGACCGGCGGGACGAGCGCCGCGCCGGGCAGCATCGGCCAGCCGTCGACCAGGTCGCCGTCGGTGCCCGGCGGCGGGGCCGGGGTGCAGGCCGACAGCAGGAGGGCGAGCGCACCCAGCACCGCGCAGACGGCGAGTGCGCCTCGCACCGGACCTCCCCAGCTCGCGCGCCCTCCGCTGCGCTCCGGCCACGCGAGCTTGAGCCTGAGCCGCCCGGTGAGCGGCCCCTCCGCTGCGCTACGGACCGCTCACGACGCCCGAGCGAGATCCCCCCGAACGGGCGATCCCACCATACCTGGCACAACGCCAGCAGGATCGTGACCGAGCTCGATGACCTTGTTGTCCGCGTCGACGTGGACGATCCGCGGCTCGTACGAGCGGGCCTCGGCGTCGTCCATCTGCCCGTACGAGATCAGGATCACCAGGTCGCCTGGGTGCACGAGATGGGCGGCCGCCCCGTTGATCCCGATGACCCCGGAGCCGCGCGGCCCGGCGATCACGTAGGTCTCCAGCCGCGCGCCGTTGGTGACGTCGACGATCGCGACCTGCTCGCCGGCGAGCAGGTCGGCGGCGTCCATCAGGTCCTCGTCGACGGTCACCGAGCCCACGTAGTGCAGGTCGGCCTGGGTGACCGTGGCGCGGTGGATCTTGGACTTGAGCATGGTACGGATCACGGCAACTCCACCGCTGCGTTGTCGATGAGGCGCGTGGCACCCACCCAGGCCGCGGTGAGCAGCCGGGCCGGGCCGTGCGCCGGGGGCGGGCCGAGCATGGGATCGGTGAGCACGAAGTAGTCGAGCTTCACCTCGGGCGACTTCGTGAACTCGGCGAGGCCGGCCGCGACCGCGTCGCCGCCGCGCTCGCCCTCGGTCTTCGCCGTGAGCAGCGCCCGCGACAGGGTCAACGCCGACTCGCGCTCGTCCGGCGCGAGGTAGCGGTTGCGGCTGGACAGTGCCAGGCCGTCGGCCTCGCGCACGGTCGGCACGCCGCGCACGTCGATCGGCAGGTCGAAGTCGCGGACCATCGCCCGGATCATGCCGAGCTGCTGGTAGTCCTTCTCGCCGAAATAGGCGACGTCCGGCCGGGTCAGTTGGAACAGCTTGTTGACCACGGTGAGCACGCCGTGGAAGAAGCCGGGGCGGCTGGCGCCCTCGAACCGCTCCCCGGCCGGGCCCGGGTCGACCCGGACGGCGGGCGCGCCCCGCGGGTACATGACCTCGCGGGACGGCGTGAACACGACATCGACCCCGAGCTCGCGGGCCAGGGCGAGGTCGGCGTCGAGGGTGCGCGGGTAACGGTCGAGGTCCTCGTTGGGGCCGAACTGCAGCGGGTTGACAAAGATCGTCAACAGCACCGTGTCGGCCTCGGCACGCGCCGTCCGCAGCAGCGCGGCGTGCCCCTCGTGGAGGGCCCCCATGGTCATGACGACCGCGACGGTGCCGGCGGCCGTGTCGCGGGCGGCCTTGAGCTCCTCGCGGGTGCCGACGACCCTCATGCCGCCCGCTCCTCCGCGTCGCGGCGGGTCCGTGCGGCGGTGCCGAGCACGTCGAGCAGCGGCTCGGCGTCGATCGGGCGCAGCCGGCCGGCCGCGATGACCCGGTCGGCGGTGCGGCGGGCGAGCGCCAGGTAGGGCGGCACCGAACCGGGTGCGACCGACTCCAGCGCCTTGAGGTGCTTGGCGACGGTGCCGGCGTCGCCGCGGGACACCGGGCCGGTGATCGCCGCGTCGCCGAGGCGGAGCGTGTTGTCCAGGGCCGCGCCCAGCAGCGGGGCGAGCACCTGCTCGGGGTGGCGCACGCCGGCGTCGCGCAGCCGGTCCATCGCCTCGTTGACGAGCGTGGCGAGGTGGTTGGCGCCGTGGGCGAGCGCGGCATGGTACAGCGGCCGGCGCTCCTCGTCGATCCACTCGGCGACGCCGCCCAGGTCGGCGACGAGCGCCGCGGCGGTCTCCCGCAGGTGGTCGGGGGCGGTGACACCGAACGACGCGCCGTCGAGCCGGCGCAGGTCGTCCTCGGTGCCGGTGAAGGTCATCGCCGGGTGCAGCGCGAGGGGCTCGGCGCCGACGGTCGTGACCGGGGCGAGCACGGCCAGGCCGTGAGCGCCGGAGGTGTGTGCGACGATCTGACCGGGGCGCAGCGCGCCGGTGTCGACCAGGCCGTTGACCAGGCCGGCGAGCACGTCGTCGGGCACGGCCAGCAGGACCAGGTCGGCGGAGCCGGCGACCCGGTCGGCGGGAAGGAGCTGCACGCCCGGCAGGAGCTGCTCGGCACGGGCCTTGGAAGCGGCGGAGACCCCGACCGCGGCGATCACCCGGTGCCCGGCTCGGACGAGTGCGGCGCCGAGCACCGCCCCTACTCGCCCGGCACCGATGATGCCGATGTTTTGCCTGTTCATCTGATGGATCCAGTCCTCGACAGTGGGGTACCGGTCGATCAGAAGTATGCGCCGCAGCGGGCAAAGCAGACAGACGTTGTGGGATTGTCAACAGCGCGTTTCAAGCGCTTTACCCGCCGCGTGGCGCGTTCCTAGAGACGGTGGTGCAGATACTCCCTGATCAGGGCCTTCGCCTCGCCGAGCACCGCGGCCTCGCCGTCCGGTGAGCGGCGGAACGCCAGCTTGATCAGCGCGTCGGCGGCCTCGACCGCGATCGCCAGCACGAACTGGAGACGGCTGGCGTCGAGGATGCCGAACCGGGCCACGAGCAGCGCCGAGAGCTGCGAAACGATCACGTCGTTGTTGTCCCGCTCGTCGTCGAGCAGGTGGATGTCCACCACGTCGCCGAAGTGCAGCGTGCGGAAGCCCGGCACCGTGCGGTGCATGTCGATGTACTCGTCGATCGCGGCGTCGACGGCGTCCCACCAGTTCGCGATGCCCTCGCCGGCGAGCCGGTCACTGAGCCGCTGTAGGTAGCCCTCGAGGCTGCGCAGCGTCAGGGCCTGGACGATGGCCCGCTTGTCCGGGAAGAACTGGTAGACCGAACCGATCGCCACCCCCGCCCGCTCGGCCAGCAATGTCGTGGTCAGGCCGTCGTATCCAACTTCGTCGACGAGCTCGGCGCAGGCGTCGAGCATCCGCCCCACGCGCGCCACGCTGCGGCCCTGCACCGGCACCCGGCGCAGCGGCTTCCTCGTCCCGACGCCGGCCACTGTCTGCGTCGCCACCCGGTCGTCCCCCCTCCATCTACTGGTTTGAAACCTACTCACGTCAACGACCGGGCACGATCGGCGGATAGCCCATTTCACCCTTGTGATTGATCGGGTCATTGACGGGGGGCATATGTGAAGGGTACTCAGGTTTCGTGACCTCACCGTGGGCCAACTGGGCCGGCAACCAGACCGCACGCGCTGCCCGTGTCGCACACCCGGAAACCCCGGATGAGCTGGGAGAAGTCCTGCGCACGGCGGCGGGTGAGGGCCTGCGGGTGAAGGCGGTCGGCAGCGGTCACTCGTTCACGTCGGCCGCGGCCACCGACGGAGTGCGTGTCGAGCTCGACCGGATGGCGTCACTCGTCCGGGTCGAGGGTGACCTCGTGACCGTGCGGGCCGGCATGCCGCTGGCGAAACTCAACGCCGTCCTAGCCGCCCACGGCCTCGCGATGCCCAACCTCGGCGACATCGACGCGCAGACCATCTCCGGCGCGCTGTCCACCGGCACCCACGGCACCGGCGCCGCCTTCGGCTGCCTGTCCACCTTCGTCGAGGCGCTGGAGCTGGTCACCGCCGGCGGCTCGGTCCTGCGCTGCTCGGCCACCGAGCGGCCGGAGCTGTTCGCGGCGGCCAGGGTCAACATCGGCGCGCTCGGCGTGCTGACCTCGGTCACGCTGCGCTGCGTGCCGGCGTTCGTGCTGCGTGCCGACGAGCGCCCGGCGCCGCTGGCCGACGTCTGGTCCGGCCTCGACGAGCACATCGCCGAGAACGACCACTTCGAGTTCTACTGGTTCCCGTACACCGACCGGGTCCAGATGAAGCGCAACAACCGCGTCGAGGTCTCGGACCGCCCGCTGGCCGGCTGGCGGCGGTGGCTCGACGACGACTTCCTGTCCAACGCGGTCTTCGGCGGCGCCTGCCGGTTCGGCCGGACGTTCCCGGCGGTGGTACCGACCGTAAGCCGCGTTTCCGCCCGGGCCCTCTCGGCGCGCACGTACACGGCGCCGTCCCACGACGTGTTCTGCACCCCTCGGCGGGTCCGTTTCGTGGAGATGGAGTACGGGCTGCCCCGCGCGGCGCTGCGCGAGGCGTTCGACGGCCTCCGCTCGGTGGTGGCCGGCCTGCCGTTCCGCGTGCAGTTCCCGGTGGAGGTGCGGTTCACCGCGGCCGACGACATCTGGCTGTCGCACGGCCACGGCCGCGACAACGCGTACATCGCGATCCATCAGTTCGTCGGCGCGCCCTACGAGGAGTACTTCCGCCGCTTCGAGGCCATCGCCACGGCGCTCGACGGCCGCCCGCACTGGGGCAAGATGCACTACCGGGACGCGGCCTCCCTGGCGCAGTCCTACCCGAGGTTCACCGACTTCGTCGCCATGCGCGACGAACTCGACCCCGGCCACCTGTTCGCCAACCCATACACCGCCCGCACCCTCGGCCCCCCTCTCCCACATTGATCACGCAAGCCGCCACCCACCCCGGCACCCCTGCGTTGATCATGCAGTTGTGGTGCCTGACAAACCCGGCATTCTGGGAGTGTCAAGGCACCACAATTGCATGATCAACGCAGGGCTTGGGGGCGGGGACGAGGGCGGGGGTCAGGGTGAGGGTGGGGGTCAGGGCGTTGGTGGGGGTGGCTTCCTGGCGGTGGCCTTCTTCGCCGGGGTTGCCTTCTTCGCGGCCGTTGCCTTGGTCGCCGTCGCCTTCGCCGCGGTCTTCTTCGCCGCGGGCTTCTTGGCCGGGGTGGCGTCGCCGGCTGTGGCCTTCTTCGCCGCGCGGGCCTTCTTCGGCGCCGGGCCCTTGGCCCGCTTCTCGGCGAGCATCTCGCTTGCCTCGTTGACGGTCAGCGTCTCGACCGACTGGCTGCGCCGCAGCGAGGCGTTGAACTCGCCGTCGGTGACGTACGGCCCGAACCGCCCGTCCTTGATCACCAACGGCTTCTCGGTCGCCGGGTCGACGCCCATCTCCCGCAGCGGCGGCTTGGCGACCGCCCGGCCACGCGTCTTCGGCGCCGCCAGCAGGGCCAGCGCCTCCTCGAGCGTGATCGTGAAAAGCTGGTCTTCGCTCGCCAGTGAGCGGGTGTCGTTGCCGCGCTTGATGTACGGCCCGTACCGCCCCGGCGATGCCTTGATCTCCTCGCCGGCCTCGTCCTTGCCGACGACCCGAGGCAGCGTGAGCAGCTTGAGCGCCTCGGCCAGGGTCAGGTGCTCCGGCGACTGGGTCGACAGCAGGGAGGCGTTCTTGTCGCCGGTCGACACGTAGGGCCCGTACCGCCCGGACTTCAGCACCACCGGCTCACCCGTCTCCGGGTGCTCGCCGAGCTTGCGCTCGCCGCCGCTACCGCCGACGAAGAGCTCCGCCACCTTCTCCGGGGTGAGCTCGTCGGGTGCGATGCCCTCGGGCACCGGCGCCCGGTCGCCCTCCTCGCCCTCGGGCGCACCGGCCACGGTCCGCTGCAAGTAGGGGCCGTATCGCCCGACGCGCACCACCACGTCGCGATTGGCCTCGTCACGGAAAAGCGGGATCGAGTTGATCCCGCGAGCGTCGATCTCACCCAGTCGTTCGGTCACCATGCGCTTCAGACCGCCCTGACGGGCCACCGACCCTTCGTCGCCGGTGTCGCCACCGAAGTAGAAGGGGCGCAGGAAGTCGACGGTGCTCTCGTCACCGGCCGCGATCTCGTCGAGGACGTTTTCCATCGACGCGGTGAAGTCGTAGTCGACCAGGCGCGGGAAGTGCTTCTCCAGCAGCCCCACGACGGCGAACGCGAGGAACGAGGGGATGAGTGCCTGGCCGCGCTTGAAGACGTACCCGCGGTCCTGGATGGTCTGCATGATCGACGCATACGTCGACGGCCGGCCGATACCGAGCTCCTCCATGGCCTTCACCAGCGACGCCTCGGTGTACCGCGGCGGCGGCTGGGTGGTGTGCCCGGTCGGGGTGAGGCCCTGCTCGGTCAGCGGCTGGCCCTTGACCAGCACCGGCAGGCGCCGCTCGGCGTCCTCGGCCTCGGCGTTCTCGTCGTCGGACGACTCGACGTAGGCCCGCAGGAAGCCCGGGTCGGTGATGGTCTTGCCGGTCGCGGCGAAGTCCACCGACTCCTGCGCCGGGGTCGTCGCGTTGATCCGCACGGAGGTGCTGTTGCCGACCGCGTCGGTCATCTGGGAGGCGATGGTCCGCTGCCAGATCAGCTCGTAGAGCCGCAGCTCCTCGGCGGACAGCTCCTTGGCGACGTCACCGGGCGTCCGGAACGAGTCACCGGCGGGGCGGATCGCCTCGTGGGCCTCCTGCGCGTTCTTGACCTTGCCGGTGTACCGGCGGGGCTGCGGCGGGACGGCGGACGCGCCGTACAGATCCTGGATCTGCCGGCGGGCGGCGGCGATCGCGGCCTCGGACAGGTTGACCGAGTCCGTACGCATGTACGTGATGTAGCCGTTCTCATACAGCCGCTGGGCCACCCGCATGGTCTGCGCGCTGGACAGCCGCAGCTTGCGGGCCGACTCCTGCTGCAGCGTGGAGGTGATGAACGGCGGGTATGGCTTGCGGCGGTACGGCTTCTCCTCGACCCGGGTGACCGTGAACGGCCGGCCCTCCAGGCGGGCGGCCAGGCCGCGGGCGCCCTGCTCGTCGAGGTGGATCACGCCGGCGCCGGGCTTGACCAGACCCGTCTCCGGCCCGAAGTCACGGCCGGTCGCGACGCGGTCACCGTCGATCGCGATGAGGTTGGCGTTGAACGTGCGGGTGTCGTTCTCCGGCAGCAGCTTGGCGACGATGTCCCAGTATTCGGCCGAACGGAACCGCATCCGCTGCCGCTCGCGCTCGACCACGATGCGGGTCGCGACCGACTGCACCCGTCCCGCCGACAGGCCGCGCTGGACCTTCTTCCACAAGACGGTGGAGACGTCGTACCCGTACAGGCGGTCCAGGATGCGGCGCGCCTCCTGGGCGTCGACCAGGGCGCGGTTGATGTCCCGCGGATTGGCGACGGCGGCCTGGATCGCCGGCCGGGTGATCTCGTGGAAGACCATCCGCTTGACCGGCACCTTCGGCTTGAGCGTCTCGAAAAGGTGCCAGGCGATCGCCTCGCCCTCGCGGTCCTCGTCCGTGGCGAGGTAGACCTCGCTCGCGTCCTTGAGGAGGGCTTTCAGACGGGTGATCTGCTTTCGGCGGTCGGCCGAGATGATATAGACCGGGGCGAAATCGTTGTCGACATCGACCCCGAGGTAGGCCCACGGCTTGCTCTTGAGGTCGTCGGGCATGTCCTTCTTGCCCGCCGGCAGGTCACGGACATGGCCGAAGCTCGCCTCCACGACGTAATTCGGGCCGAGATAGCCCGAAATCGTCTTGGCCTTGGCCGGCGACTCCACGATCACCAGCCGCTTCGTGTTGGCGGAGTTCGGCACAGTTCTCCCCGGTGCGGACGGACAGACGTCAAACGTAACGCGCGCCTGCTCGCCGGGTTGCGCAATGGGCGCGGGCCCCGACGGTCGGCACGCGACACGCCGATCGGCGCCACGGTACACCCATAGGCAACCGCGACCTGCCCGATCTTGCGATCGTGTCGCATCGGCTGCCGTATTTGTGACGATTTGTCACCCTGTCATCGGTCCGGTTACCGGCGGTTCACGTCACGTGGGTTAGTTACGCCACCCTACCCCGGCCAAGCTCCCGCCAGAGCCTCCGGAGGCGCCTCCCCGACGAGTTCGGCGAGGCGTGCGATCCGGCGAGCTCCCACGATGCGGTACGCCGGTCCGCCCTGGTCAGGCGCGATGAACACCGCCGGCAGGCCGACCGCGGCAAGGGCCTCGCCGACCGCCAGCCAGTTGTCCGCGACCCGCCGATCGATGACGTCTTCTGCCGGGTTTTCAGCCGGTTGTTTTGCTTCTGGCGCAATTTCGGGCGGTTCCGGCTCGGTAGCCGGATCCGTGACCGGATCCAGCACGACGGCCGGCAGACCCGCGAGCCCGGAGTCCGGCCAGTCGTCGCGCACCTCGTCGACGAACGGATCCACTTCGGCGTACTCGTCGGGGCCGTCGAACGCGTCGAAGTCCGCGTACTCGTCCGGGCCGGGGTCGAACGCGGAGACCTGGCTTTCGCTCTTCTTGCGCCGTTTGTTCGGTTTCTGGTCGGCGGTGCGCACTCTGGTCCCGCCGGCGCGACCGTTCGCCGCGGCCCGGTTCTCGGGCACGGGGACAGCGACCGCTTCCGGCTCACCCTGATCGGCGGCCGCCGCCTCCGGCTCACCCCGATCGGCGGCCGCCGCCTCCTCCGGCTTTTCCTCCTCCGCCTCGCCCTCCTCCACCGGAGGCGGCTCCGGGAGGCGTGGCTTCGGAGCGAGCCGGAGCAGGTAGGCACGCTGGCCGTCGTACAGTCCCGCCGCCGCCACCCACAGACGCAGCCGCCGCCCGTCCAGCGCCAGCTCCGCCGGGCACCGCTTGCCGTCGTCGTCGAGCCAGCGCGCGGCGAGCGGGGCCAGCGCCGACGAGTACGCGGTCCGGACCAGCCACCGGTCGTCCTCGCCGGTCGGCTCGCAGGTCACCACCAGGTCGCGCAGCCCGCACTCGGCCCGCAGCACGGCACAGCGCCAGGCCTCCTCGACCACGACCGACACCCGGCCGGTGCCGCCCATCCGGCCGACCTGCCCCGCCCCGAGCAGCAGTCCCTCGAGGTCGAGCGGCGCCGGTGGGCGCGCCTCCACCCCGAACAGCGAGAGTTGCCGGCCCCGGGCCGGCGTCACCGACACTCGGGCACCTCGCCGAAGGCCTTCTGCAAGTCCTTCTGCCCGACGTGCGCCGGATCGATCGCGCTCTGCTCGTACTCCTCCTTGAGCGTGACGAACGCCGAGGTCACCGAGGAGTAGAACGCCTTGGAATCGATCGTCGGCAGGGCCGAGACCGTGCGCTTGGCGTTGCCGTACGCGTCGCGGGCCTTCGACAGCGACGCCGTGAACTGGGCGGCGATCTTGTCGCCGCCGGCGACCTGCGGGATGCCCGCGCCGTCGACCCCGGCCCGCGCTTTCTCACTCGCCGACTCGGCACCGGCCAGCAGATCGACGATGTTGGTCTTGGTCTGTACGGCGGTCTTCGCGGTCTGGAGCTGCTGCTGGGCCTTCGTGGTCAGGTCGGCGATCTCCGTGCGCCAGGGTGCCAAGGCCGTGCAGACCGACTGCGCCCACCGCTTCGGCGCCACGTCGCCGCTGCCGTCGTCGGAGCACCCCGCGGTACCCACCAAGATCATGACGACGGCAAATAGACGGCTGGCACGCATGACTTGCAGCCTAGAACCGATCGTGTGTTCGAGAAACATGACGCCCCGACCGGAACGGATCCGGTCGGGGCGTCGATGCGCCGGACGGGTCAGGCGGTGACCCGCTGCTCCGGAGCAGCCTCGTCGGAGGCGGTGCCGTCACCGGCGTCGACCGCCACCGGCTTGCGCTTGCTGGCGATGACCGCCACCGCGATGACCGCGACCGCGACGATCGCGATGCCGTAGCGAATCGCCTGGTTGCCGTCGCCGACCGTGTAGATGACCACGGCGGGCGCGATGAGCAGCGAGACCAGGTTCATCACCTTGATCAGCGGGTTGATGGCCGGGCCTGCGGTGTCCTTGAACGGGTCGCCGACGGTGTCGCCGATGACCGTCGCGGCGTGCGCGGGCGAGCCCTTGCCGCCGTGGGTGCCGTCCTCGACCAGCTTCTTCGCGTTGTCCCACGCCCCACCGGAGTTGGCCAGGAACACCGCCATCAGTGTGCCGGTGCCGATGGCACCGGCCAGGTAGGCGGCCAGCGGGCCGACACCGAGACCGAAGCCGACGGCGATCGGCGCCATCACCGCGAGCAGACCCGGCGTGATCAGCTCACGCTGGGCGTCGCGGGTGCAGATGTCGACGACCTTGCCGTACTCCGGACGCTGCGAGCCGTCCATGATGCCCGGGAACTCGCGGAACTGGCGGCGCACCTCGAACACGACCGAGCCCGCCGAACGGGCGACCGCGTTGATCGCCAGGCCGGAGAACAGGAACACGACGGCCGCGCCGATGAGCAGGCCCACCAGGTTGCGCGGGTTGGCGACGTTGAGCAGCACGTCGGTCGACAGCGCCGACTTCGCCTCGACCAGCGCCCGCTGCATCGTGTCGGTGTACGACCCGAACAGCGCGGTCGCCGCGAGCACCGCCGTCGCGATCGCGATGCCCTTGGTGATCGCCTTGGTGGTGTTGCCGACCGCGTCGAGCTCGGTCAGCGTGCGGGCGCCGCGCTCGTCGATGTCGCCGGACATCTCGGCGATGCCCTGCGCGTTGTCGCTGATCGGGCCGAACGTGTCCATCGCGACGATGACGCCGACGGTGGTGAGCAGGCCGGTGCCGGCCATGGCGACGGCGAAGAGCGACAGGGTGATCGAGCCGCCACCGAGCAGGAAGGCACCGAAGACGCCCGCGCCGATGACGATCGCCGAGTAGACGGCCGACTCGAAGCCGACGCTCACCCCGGCGAGCACCACGGTGGCCGGACCGGTCAGCGCGCTCTTGCCGATGTCCTTGACCGGGCGGCGCTCGGTCTCGGTGAAGTAGCCGGTCAGGGCCTGGATGACCGCGGCCAGTGCGATGCCGATGACCACGGCGATGATGGCGGTGACGTGCGGGCCGAACGGCGGGGCGTCACCGTCGGCGAGGTGCAGCGTGGCGCGCCACTCGTTGCCCAGCAGATCGGCCCAGCCGGTCGGCAGGAAGAACAGGGCCGCGGCGGCGACCAGCACGGCGGAGACGACGGCGGAGATGTAGAACGCGCGGTTGATCGCGACGAGACCGTTGCGGTCGGACGGGCGCAGGCGGGTGAGCGCCACACCGAGGATCGCCACGAGGACGCCGATGGTGGAGACGACGAGCGGGAAGACCAGGCCGTCGACACCGAACGCGGCACGGCCCAGGATCAGGGCCGCGACCAGGGTGACGGCGTAGGACTCGAAGAGATCCGCGGCCATACCGGCACAGTCGCCCACGTTGTCGCCGACGTTGTCGGCGATCGTCGCGGCGTTGCGCGGGTCGTCCTCGGGAATGTTCTTCTCGACCTTGCCGACCAGGTCGGCGCCGACGTCGGCGGCCTTGGTGAAGATGCCGCCGCCGACCCGCATGAACATGGCGAGCAGCGCGGCACCGAAGCCGAAGCCCTCCAGCACGGTCGGGGCGTCACCCTTGAAGATGAGCACCACCAGCGCCGCACCGAACAGGCCCAGGCCCACGGTGAGGAAGCCGACGACGCCACCGGTGCGGAACGCGATCTGCATCGCCTTCTCACGGCCGCCGTCCTCCCGGGCCGCCGCCGCGACGCGCAGGTTGGCGCGGGTGGCCAGCGCCATGCCGGCGCCACCGATGAAGGCCGAGAACACGGCACCGACGACGAAGAACGCCGACCGGCCGATCTTGACTAGGGTCTCGTTGCCCCCGGTGTCACTCACCGGGAGCAGGAACAAAAGCACGACCGCGATGACCACGAAGATGCCGAGGGTCTTGAACTGGCGCGTGAGGTACGCGGACGCGCCCTCCTGCACCGCCCCGGAGATCTCCTGCATCTTGGGGGTGCCCCGTCCGGTCGCGAGTACTGCCTTGACCAGCGCCGCAGCGAAGCCCAATGCCACGAAGGCGATGACCAGCGCGACGACGACATAGGTCAGGTTGCTCCCGGAAAGGGAAATCTCGCCAGCCGCGGCGAGTGATCCGGACATTCGTTGTCCTCCTGTACCGACACATGACAGCGCCGCGAGCGGGTCAGGCCGGCGGCGGGTTCTCCACGTGGGGAGCCGTGATGAGCGGTCGAGGTACCCGATGCCCAGGCCCGCTATACACGATCGCCGTACTCTAGCCGTCTACCGTGTCAGTGGTCACACCGACTTGCGCGATTGCCACATTGAATTTCATCACTAGTCGCTGGTTCTGGCCCGTTTCGTCAGTCGTTGGGGCGTTCCAGCGGCCAAGACATGCGTACCTCGGTGCCGACCCCTTCGGACAATTCGGACACGTTGAGGTCGTCCACCAGGCCCGCGAGCAGGGCGAGACCCATGCGGGCGGCAACCGCCTCCTCGGCCAGGAGGTCGGGGGGCGTGCTCAGCGGCAACGCGGGATCGGACAGCAGCACGGCGGCGTCGCCGCCCTCGGGCGTGCGGGTGACCATGGCGCCGTTGGCAGCCCGGTCGACCACCCGGACGGTGAATCGGTCGCCGTCGGCCATCGCGACGTCGACCAGGTCGTCGAGGCCGCGCGATCGGTGCAGCGCCACGGCGCGGGAGCACGCCTCACCGATCGCCAGACGGACCTCTTCCAGCAGCTCTTCGGCCACTCCCGCCCGCCGCGCGACGGCCACGCCGACCAGCCGGGCGGTGCGGACGTGCGCGGCGGCCGGCGAGAACGACAGTCGGACGGTGGGCATGGACCTACGCTTTGGGAGCTTTGGGGTCTACGTCCGAGCCGTCCGCACTCGTCGCGGCGGCCACGGTGTCGTACAACGAGAAGACCCGGTCCAGGGCGGTGATGCGGAAGATCTTCAGCAGTCGCTCATGGGAGCAGACCAGGCCGAAGGTGCCGTTGACCGCACGGAGCCGCTTGAGCGCGCCGACCAGCACGCCCAGCCCCGTCGAGTCGAGGAACTCGACCCGGCCCAGGTCGACGACGACGTGCCGGGCGCCCTGCTCGACCAACTCGACCAGCTTCTCGCGGAGCCGCGGGGCGGTGTAGACGTCCACCTCACCGCCGACTTCGAGCACTGTGTGGTCGCCGGAGGCATACGTCGACAACGACAGCGTCTCCATGCGGACCTCCTCTTCTGGCCGTTGCGCGAACCGAGTCCTCCACGGGCATCTAACCATCGACGCCACCCTGAGGCGACGCTCCACCCCCTTTCCCACATTCGCCGGGTGCGTACCGTCGCCGCGGCTTCGAACAGGTGTCTTAGAGTGCAGGCGTGACGGTCGCACCAACCTTCCCGCCGCTGCGCCGGTCCGCGTCCCTCACGCACATCGAGGAACTCCCACCGCGCAGCGGTGACCCCGTCCCCTGGCCCGCCTGGGTCCCACCCGCGCTGAGCTCGGCGTTCGCCGCTCGCGGCGTCGCCGCACCCTGGCGCCACCAGGCTGCCGCGGCCACCTCCGCCTGGGACGGCACCCACACCGTCGTCGCCACCGGAACCGGCTCCGGCAAATCCCTCGCCTACCAGCTTCCCGCTCTCGCGACGCTACTCTCCGACGACCGGGCCACCGCGCTCTACCTCGCCCCGACCAAGGCCCTCGCCGCCGACCAGCTTCGCACCCTCGAATCCCTGGACCTGCCCGGCATCCGCCCGGCCACCTACGACGGCGACACCAACCGCGAGGAACGCGAATGGGTCCGCCGGCACGCCCGGGTCGTGCTCACCAACCCCGACATGCTCCACCACGGCATCCTGCCCGGCCACGCCGCTTGGGCCAGGTTCCTGCGCGGCCTGCGCTACGTCATCGTCGACGAGTCCCACGCCTACCGCGGCGTCTTCGGCTCGCACGTCGCCCACGTGCTGCGCCGCCTGCGCCGGGTGGCCGCCCGCTACCGGTCCGCCCCCTGCTTCGTGCTGGCCTCCGCCACCGCCGGCGACCCCGCCCGCTCCGGCACCCGGCTGGCCGGCCTCCCCGTCGCCGCCTTCACTGAGGACTCCTCCCCGCGGGGTGGGGTGACGTTCGCGCTGTGGGAGCCGCCGTTGCTGCCCGCGCGGACCACGGACGCCTTCACGGACGCCTTCACCGCCGCGTTCACCGACGCCGAGCCGGTCCGGCGGTCCGCCCTCGCCGAAACCGCGGACCTCCTCGCCGACGCCGTGTCCGCCGGAGTCCGCACCCTCGCCTTCGTCCGCTCCCGCAAGGGCGCCGAACTCGTCGCCACCATGGCCCGCCGCTCCCTCGACCTCGCCGTCCCCGGCCTCGGCTCCCGGGTCGCCGCCTACCGCTCCGGCTATCTGCGCGAGGACCGCCGCGCCCTCGAACGCGACCTCATCGACGGCACCCTGCTCGGCCTGGCCTCCACCAATGCCCTGGAGCTGGGTGTGGACCTGACCGGCCTCGACGCGGTGCTCATCGCCGGCTACCCCGGCACCCTCGCCTCCCTCTGGCAGCAGGCCGGCCGGGCGGGCCGCGCAGGTCGCGACGCCTTCTGCGTGCTCATCGCCCGCGACGACCCCCTCGACACCTACCTCGTCCACCACCCCGAGGCGCTCTTCGGCCGCCCCGTCGAGGCCGCCGTCTTCGATCCCGGCAACCCGCACGTCCTCGCCCCGCAACTCTGCTGCGCCGCCGCCGAGCTCCCCATCACCCCCGCCGACCTGCCGATCTTCGGCCCGACCGCCGGGCCGACCCTCGACGCTCTCGTCGCTGCGGGCATCCTCCGCAAACGCCCCAGCGGCTGGTACTGGACCGAACGCCAACGCCCCGACGTCGACCTCCGCGGCGCCGGTGGCGGCCCCGTCGCCGTCGTCGAATCGGCCACCGGCCGCCTCCTCGGCACCGTGGACACCGGCTCGGCCCACCACCAGGTCCACACCGGCGCCGTCTACCTCCACCAGGGCACCTCCTACGTCGTCGACGAGCTCGACCTCGCCGACTCCGTGGCCCTCGTCCACGCCGAGGATCCCGATTGGAGCACCCACCCCCGCGACGTCACCGACCTCACCGTGCTCGCCGTCCGCGACACCCGCGCCATCGGCCCGGTGACTCTGTCCCTCGGCGAGGTGGAGGTCACCTCGCAGGTCGTCAGCTACCAACGCCGGCGCCTTGTCACCGGCGAGGTCATCGACACGTGCCAGCTCGACCTCCCCCAGCGCGTGCTGCGCACGATCGCCGTCTGGTGGACCGTCACCCCCGAGGCCCTCGACCGAGCCGGCATCCTCGACGTCGACCGGCCCGGCGCTCTCCACGCCGCCGAGCACGCCTCCATCGGCCTGCTCCCGCTGATCGCCACCTGCGACCGCTGGGACATCGGCGGCCTCTCCACCGCCGCGCACGCCGACACCGGCCTGCCGACCGTGTTCGTGTACGACGGCCACCCCGGCGGCGCCGGCTTCGCCGAACGCGCCTTCGAGGTCGCGCCCGAATGGCTGGGCGCCACCCGGACGGTCGTCGCCGAATGCCGGTGCGAGCACGGCTGCCCGTCGTGCGTCCAGTCCCCGAAGTGCGGCAACGGCAACAACCCTCTCGGCAAGGCCGACGCGGTGCGGGTCCTGACGCTGGTCCTCGACGCCTTGTCCCGGCCGGCGGCCTGACCGCCTGATCTCCTGGGGCCGGCCCGCACGGCAGCGTCGGGCTGGCCGTCCTGCGGGCCGGGGGCGGTCCGGCCGACGGCTAAGGCCAGCGGAACCGGGCCGGCCTTCGCCGAGGCGCGCACCTCCAGCCCCGCCGGCCCGGGCAGCTCCGCCGTCACCGTGACGTCGAGGCCCTCGACCCGGCAGGAAACCAGCCGGCCGCCGTTGGCGGACACCAGGCGGCCGGCCGCCGCACACGCCGCCCGCTCGCCCTCGACCGCCGTCAGCGCCCCTGCCAGCGCACCGGCATCGGCGGCGTTGCGCGCCCGGTGCCGGACCACGATCGCCCCGCCCACCGCCGTCACGATGCCCGCGGCGAGCACAAGGACCAGCCCGACCGCCAGCACCCACACCGTCGCCGACCCCCGCTCACGAGCAGCGCCGGATCGGGTCCCGCGGCCTCCGCTTCGCTTCCGGCCGGTCATGGGCCCTCGGCCTCCGGCTCGACCATGGCCACCGCGTCCTCCTCGACCGTGAACGCCGGCAGCAGCGCCATCGGTCGGACACGGAACCGGACCGTCGCACGCACCAGGCCGCCGTCGCGGTGGACCGAGATCGTGGCGCCCGACGGCGCGGTCTGCGAGGCGGCCGCCGACGCCGGCTCGCCGCGGGCCGCCGCCCGTGCCGCCACGCCGGCCGCGTCCGAGCACCGAACCTTGGCCGACAGCGCGGCCAGGCCGGTGAGGCCGGCGAGCAGCAGCAGGACGACGACAGGAAACGCCGCGGCGAGCTCGGCCGTCGCCGAGCCGCGGTCGCGGGGGCCGCCGGCCGCACCGATCCGGCGGCGCCGGTGCCGCGCTGTCCCGCGGTGGGCGCCACGATCCCGGTCGCTGCTCATGTCAGGGCTCGCCCGATGATGTTGGTCAGGGCGATGCGAGTGCTGTCGGACAGGACGACCTTCAGCAGCACGCCGGCGAGGCCGACCCCGACGAGCATGCACATGGCGTATTCGGCGGTGGTGACTCCGGCGTCCCCGAGACGGCAACGGCGGAGACGGGTTCGGATGGTGTGCACAGCGCTCCTTCGATGAGCTGAACTACGGATTGGACAGGCAGGTCTCAGAGCGCGACGAACACCTCACGCAGGACGGCGACGACGACGGGCACGACGCCCACCAGCACGAACGCCGGCAGGAAGCACATGCCGACCGGCAGCACGGCCAGGACACCGACCCGTTTGACCGCGGCCTCGACCGCGGCGGCCCTGGCCAGCCGCAGGTCGGCGGCCTGACGGTCGAGGACCAGGGCGAGCGCGGTGCCGCGCTCGGCGCTGCGCGTGGCCGCGGTGGCGAAGCGCCGCCCGCCGGGCAGGCCGGCCGTGTGCGCCCAGGCGGCCTCCGGCGTCGCGCCCAGCCGCAACGATCGGCCGGTGCGGGTCAGGCACAGTCCCACCGGTCCGCCCATCGCCTCGCCGACGACGAGCACGGCCCGGTCGGGCGGCGCGCCCGCACGCAATGCCGCGGCGAGCAGTTCGGCGGCGAACGGCAGGTCGGCGCGGGCCACGGCGCGCTCGCGACGGACCTGCGGTGACTCGACCCGGCGCAGGACCAGGCCGGCCGTCACGGCGGCGAGGACGCCCACGACGACGCCCGCCACGCCGCCGATCATCACCGCGAGGACCAGCCCACACAGCAGCGCCGCCGACCAGCGCGCCCCGGCGCTCACCTGGCCTCCTCACCGATGCCGGCAAGGATCCGAACGGTCCAGAAGAACCCGGCGGTCTGCAACGTGACGCCGATGACGGCGCAGGCACCGCCCAGCGGGGTGTGCAGCAACTGCTGGATCGGGTCGGTCCCGACGACGGTGCCGATCCACAAGCCCATGACTGGCAGGCACATCAGCAGCATGGCCGTGGCCTGAGCGGTCGAGGTCTGGCCCGCGGCCTCGATCCGCAGCGCCTGCCCTGCCCGCACGTCGGCGTCGACCCGGTCGAGCAGGCCGGCCAGCGGAATGCCGAGCTCCGCACCGACCCGCTGTGCCGCCTCCAGCCGGGCCACCGCGGTCCGCACGGCCGCGTCGTCGCGGACCGGTGCCGGGATCGGCGATCCGGACGCCCGAGCGGTGAGGTCCTCGACGCCGGCCACGATGCCCGCGCGGAGATCACCGGTGGCGGCCTCGACCGCTTCGAGCAGGTCGCCGAGCACCCGGTTCACGAGGCGCCGCACCATGATGCGGCGGGCGGCGGTGCTGGCCGTGGCGGCATACAGGACGGTCACGACCGCCGCGACCGGCCCGCCCACGAGCAGGGCGATCCCGCCGACGAGCGGCACGACGGCGATGAGCGCGGCGACCGGCCGCTCGATCAGCACCCGGGCGGCCCGCCGGGAGAGCCGTGCGAGCCGCCCGGACCGTGCCGCAGTCTCGTCCGGCGGGCCGGAAATCCGCACGAGGCGGGCTGCCGCCGGCCGCCGGTGCCGCAGCCAGAGCAGCGCGAAGACGACCGCGAGGACGGTCCCGGCCGTGACCGCCAGGTTGATCGGGTTCATACCCAGCCCCTCTCCGGCACGTACCGCCACGGACCCGACGGCCGTGGCGGGTTCACGTCGCGGGCCGCCAGCAGCGCGTCGAGATGCTCGGCGCCCGGGGCCGGTCCGCTGCCACGCCGCCAGGCCGTCAGCACGACGGCGGTGCGCTGGTCGGGATGGGCGTCCAGAACGCAGATCTCGGTCAGCACCCGCGTCCCGTCCGGGCTTCGCCGCAGGTGGATCACGACCCGCAGCGCGGCCAGCACGAGTGCGTGCAATGCCGCCCGCGGAATGCTGCCGAGCAGCCCGAGGGCCTCCAGCCGGGCGGGAACGTCGGCCGGCGAGTTGGCGTGCAGCGTGGCCGCGCCCCCCTCGTGCCCGGTGTTCAGAGCGCCGAGCAGGTCGACGATCTCGGCGCCCCGGCACTCGCCGACCACGAGCCGGTCGGGTCGCATCCGCAGGGCCTGACGGACCAGGTCGCGCAGCGTGATCTCGCCGGCGCCCTCCACGTTGGACATCCGCGATTGCAGGGAGACGACGTGCGGGTGAGCCGGGGCCAGCTCGGCGGCGTCCTCCACGATCACGAGCCGCTCGGCCGGCGGCACCAGCGACAGCAGCGTCGAGAGCATCGTCGTCTTGCCGGTGCCGGTGCCGCCGGTGATCAGGTAGGGCAACCGGGCGGCCACGACGGCGGCCAGCAGCCGGGCCGCGCCGGGGTCGACGGTCCCGCAGGCGACGAGCTCGTCGACGGTGAACGCCCGTCGCTGGAACGTGCGCAACGACAGATACGGCCCGTCCCGCCCGACCGGCGGGAGCACCGCGTGCAGGCGGGTGCCGTCGGGAAGCCGCACGTCCACCCACGGGCTGGCGTCGTCGAGGCGGCGTCCCGCGCTGGAGGCCAGCCGCTGCGCGAGGCGCCGCACCTCGGCCTGGTCGCCGAGCGTGCCGGGCACCCGGCGCAGGCCGGAGCCGCGGTCGACCCAGACCTCCACACCGTTGACGAGGACGTCGGTGACCGAGGGGTCGTTGAGCAGCGGCGCGAGCTTGCCCGCGCCGAGGAGGGCGGTGCCGGGCACGATCGGCGCTGTCGTCATCGGTGCGAGCTGCCTGCCCGCAACCGCTTTGCCCGGGGCCGCCTTCGTCGGGATCATGCCGCCACCCCGGTCGCCAGGCCCAGATCACCGAGGATGCGGCGGCACAGCGCCGCGAGCGGGCCGCGGCCGGTGCCAGCCGGTGGGGCGCCGCGCTCCAGCCGCCGCGGCAGGTCGGTCTCGGCCCGCAGCGTGCCGGCCACGGGCAGGCCGAGCGACCGGGAGATCTGCCGGGTGCGTAACCGGCCCGGTGCCGGGCCGCGCACGACCAGATGCAGCGCGTCGGTGTGCGGCGTGACGGTCGCCGCCACCCGGGCCGCGGCCACGCAGGCGCGGAGCTCGGCGGGGACGATCAGCAGGACCCGGTCGGCGGCCCGCAGCGCGAGAACAGCGGCGTCGTCGAGACGGCGGGGCAGGTCGGCGACGACGAGGTCACGCCCGCGGCTGCCGGCGTCGAGCGCGGCCGCCATCGCGTCGGACGGCAGGCCGGCGCCGGGCGCCTCGCGGTCGCAGGACAACACGGCGACGTCGCCGCGGCTGGGCAGCGCGTCGACCATGGCCGGCGGGTCGACCACGCCGGTGGCCTCGGCGAGCCCTGGCCAGCGGAGTCCGGCGAGGTCCTCCCAGCCGAGGACCAGGTCGACGCCGCCGCCGAGCGGGTCGGCGTCGACGAGCAACGAGCGCAGGCCGACGTTGCCGGCGGTGACCGCCAGCCCGGCGGCGAGCACGCTGGCGCCGGCTCCGCCGCGCCCGCCGAGCACGGCGAGAATCCGGCCCCGGTGTTCGGCCACCGGGCCGGTGAGCCGGGCGAACCTGTCGAGCAGCCAACCGGCGCCGTCGGGGATCTGCACGATGTGATCGGCGCCGATGGCGTCTGCCAGCATCGTCAGCCGGTCCATCCCGTGGTGCCCGGAGCCGTGGTGCCCGGGGCCGTGGGACAGCAGGAACACGTCGGACCGGTGCGGCAGCCGCGCCCGGGCGCAGGCCGTTGCCGACCCCTCGCCGATCAGGACGATCGGTGCCGAGGTGTAGCGGCTCCGCGCGGACTCCGGACCGGACTCCACGTCGAGGTCGAGCGGCAGCACGGCGGCAAGGTTGAGCACGTCGTCGAGCAGCTCATGGTCGTCGGTGACGAACAGTGGTCGATGCACGCGAACACCTTGGCGCGTGCCACCGATCGGCTTCGGGCCGTCAAGGCCGGATCTGTGGACAGCCGACGGCTTGTGGACAAGGCTCGCGGTGGGTACGTGGATCTGGTATCCAGTTCCGGACAAATCGCCTATTCGGAACAAAATTACATCTCTGGCGATGCCGCAGAAAAATGGCCGGCGGGCCTGGAGTCCCGATCAGCCTGATGTCCGATGTCGATATGCCGGTGTGACTGCCGCAGGCGGCACCCCCGACCGACCGCTCAGGTGCAGCGACTACGACGTGCCGAAACGGGGCAAGTGTGAAATTTCGTGAACGCTCAACAAAGCACTCGGCGTCAATACGGTCTATCCATCGAAACCGGGGAGCTATATTCCGAATTGCCATATGGCAGAAAAGTCGCCCGGATGTCCGATACTGCTGGAAGACCATCCCATACAGAGGGGACGACCCCCGCCGGGGGGTGACGGGGGTCGCCGGGGGGTTCGGCTCCGGGGGGGTCGAGCCGAACCCACTCAGCGGTCACGGGGGGTGCAACCGCCGAGGGTCAATAACGGGTCGTTGTCGTAGGAGACGTGAAACCGCGTCGCAAACATAAGCATGCCTGAGTCGACCGCCATACGTCGAGTAGGACAGGCTTGCAACACGCCAATCAATATTTCACTTGAGGGAATCTTCGGCGTGATCGCCCCCGAGCCGAGCGCGACACGACGAGAAGTCGGGCAAGTCGGGCCGCCACAGTGTGACCACCACCGCTACACTGCCCGCCGTGGGGCGTAGCGCCGCGTTTTTCGACCTGGACAAAACGGTGATCGCCAAGTCAAGTGCCTTGGCCTTCGGTCGACCGTTCTACCGTGACGGGCTGATCAGCCGGCGAGACGTCATCAAGGGTGCCTACGCGCAGCTCATCTTCCGCGTCGGCGGTGGCTCCGACGAGCAGAGCATGACCAAGACCAGAGACTATCTGGCCGCTCTCGTCAAGGGCTGGCGTGCCGAGCAGGTCCGCCAGATCGTGCGCGAAACGTTGGACGAGCTCATCAACCCGTATGTCTACGCCGAGGCCGCCGCGCTCATCGCGGAGCACCGGGCCGCCGGCCGTGACGTCGTGCTCGTATCGACCTCCGGCGACGAGATGGTCCGGCCCATCGGTGAGCTGCTGGGCATCAGCGACATCATCGCGACCCGAATGAACGTCGGTGAGGACGGCTGCTACACCGGGGAGATCGACTTCTACGCCGCGGGTCCCAACAAGGTGGTCGCGGTCAAGGAGCTGGCCGCGACGCGGGACTATGACCTGTCGGAGTCCTTCGCGTACTCCGACTCGGTGACCGATGCCGGGCTGCTCAGCCTGGTCGGGCACCCGACGGCGGTCAACCCTGACCGGGGCCTGCGCCGCATCGCCGTCGAGCGCGACTGGCCGATGCTCGAGTTCCGTCACCCCATCCCGCTGAGCCGGCGGCTGCGTGAGCGGCCGGCCGTCCCGGTCGCCGCGGCCGCGATCGGTATCGGCGCGGCACTGGCGATCGGGCTGGCGCTCTACGGCAAGCACCGCCGGGCCCGGCAGGCCGCTGCCGCTCTGGCCACCTGAGCCTCAGCAGTCACATTCTCCGCGCCAGGGGTTCCGATCGTGGGATCTGGGGCGTAGAAAAGAAATGCGAGGTCACGACGCTTACGCGAGCGACCTCGTGCACGGCCACCGGGCACCCACGAGCGACCAGCCGCGGTAGGCGCGTTGCAGCGGCTCCGCGAGGACCGCTGTTCAACGGACTTGGAGTGCACGCCTGGTAACCCGGTCGGACGTGTGTGTGCGGCGCCTCCGGCAAACGAGGCGCCGTTCACTGTTTTCGGGGCACACGGGACGCGTTCGGCGATCCCGGCTGTTCACGGCCCTCCACGGGAACTATCCCCGGTCCGTGGCCGTCTCGCAGACCTCGGTCAGCTCCTCGGCTGCCCGCTCGGCCGCCGCCGCGTAATGGCGCAACCAGGAGCGGATGCCGTCGGGTGTACCGGTGGCGAAGGCATTGGCCGACCCGACGTACTCCGGCTCGCGGGAGCGGTGCCCGACGTCCATCGCGAGCAGTCCCCGCGGGTCGACCCCGCCGGCGATCAGGGTCAGGCGTCCGGCGGCGCGGGCCACCACCCCGTTCGGCCCCGCGAATGCCTTCAGGGCCAGCAGCTCGGCATGTACGACCGCGGCTTGCAACAAGACCGGCACCGTGGTCCCGCCGGTGATCAGCTCGGCCAGCGCGGCCAGCCGGGGCGCCGCCTGCGGGTCGACCGGACGGCCCAGCTCGGCGGCCGGCACCACGTCGCGGGCGACGAGGGTGTGCAGCTTGGCCAGCACCTGCCGGGGCGCGCGCGTCCAGGTGGCCGTCAGCCCGTCGAGTGCGGCCGTGGCGCGCAGCGCGCCGTGGACCACAGGGTCGGTGACCACGCCCGCCCGGACCCCCTCGAGGTCGAAGCCGTGCGTGTCGAGGGCGGCACTGGCCACCGATGTGCGCAGGGCCACCTCCGCGGCCACCTGGCCACCCGAGCGGCGCAGGACCCGGTTGCGCATGGCAGAGTCGACGGCGGCTCGGGCCTGCTCGAAGGCGGGCGCGACGTCGGCGAGGTCGAGCAGTGGAGCGAGAGGATCACTTGGCACCAGCAGACGGTATCGTGCCGCTACTGTGAACAATGTTTAGAGAAAACCGGCGCTGCGAAGGAGCCGCTCGGCGCAGAGGCCTCGCTTCTTGTCACACCCCCCAACTAGCCTGCTTGCGAGCGCTGGACCACATCGAGGAGCCATCACTGATGAGCGACACCTTGGAAAACCTTCTCAACGAGACGCGGCGGTTCCCCCCGTCTGCCGAGTTCGCTGCCGCCGCCAACCTCACCGAGAGTGCCTACGCCGAGGCCAAGGAGGACCGGCTGGCGTTCTGGGAGCAGCAGGCTCGACGGCTGAGTTGGGCCAAGGAGTGGGACCAGACGCTCGACTGGTCCAACCCGCCGTTCGCCAAATGGTTCGTGGGCGGCAAGCTCAACGTGGCGTACAACTGCCTCGACCGGCACGTCGAGGCCGGCCGCGGCGACAAGGTCGCCATCCACTGGGAGGGCGAGCCGGGCGACACCCGCACGATCACCTACGCCGATCTCCACCGCTCCGTCTGCCAGGCCGCCAACGCGCTGACCAGCCTCGGCGTCGTGGCCGGCGACCGGGTGGCGATCTATCTGCCGATGATTCCCGAGGCCGCGATCGCCATGCTGGCCTGCGCGCGCATCGGCGCGACCCACAGCGTGGTCTTCGGCGGCTTCTCCGCCGACGCCCTGAGCGGCCGCATCGACGACGCCAGCGCGAAGGTCGTCATCACCGCCGACGGCGGCTTCCGGCGCGGCAAGCCCAGCGGCCTCAAGGTGATCGTCGACGAGGCCGTGGCCAGGACGCCCAGCATCGAGAAGGTCCTCGTGGTCCGCCGCACCGGCCAGGACGTCGAGTGGAAGGACGATCGTGACCTGTGGTGGCACGAGGTCGTCGAGACCGCTTCGGCCGAGCACACCGCCGAGGCGTTCGACGCCGAGCACCCGCTGTTCATCCTCTACACGTCGGGCACCACGGCGAAGCCGAAGGGCATCCTGCACACCACCGGCGGTTTCCTCACCCAGACCAGCTTCACGCACCACGCGGTGTTCGACCTCAAGCCGGACAGCGACGTGTACTGGTGCACGGCCGACATCGGCTGGGTCACCGGCCACAGCTACATCGTCTACGGCCCCATGTCCAACGGTGCGACCCAGGTCATGTATGAGGGCACTCCCGACACGCCGCACCGCGGCCGGTTCTGGGAGCTCATCCAGAAGTACAAGATCACGATCCTGTACACCGCGCCGACGGCGATCCGCACCTTCATGAAGTGGGGCGACGACATCCCCAAGCAGTTCGACCTGTCGTCGCTGCGCCTGCTCGGGTCGGTCGGCGAGCCGATCAATCCCGAGGCCTGGATGTGGTACCGCGAACACATCGGCGGCGAGCGCTGCCCGATCGTCGACACGTGGTGGCAGACCGAGACCGGCGCGATCATGATCTCCCCGCTGCCGGGCGTGACCGCGACCAAGCCCGGCAGCGCGATGCGCCCGCTCCCCGGCATCTCCGCCGACGTCGTCGACGACCAGGGCAACTCGGTGCCCGACGGCGGCGGCGGTTACCTCGTGCTCCGCGAGCCGTGGCCCTCGATGCTGCGCACCATCTGGGGCGACGACGAGCGGTTCAAGGAGACCTACTGGTCCCGGTTCCAGGAGATGTACTTCGCCGGCGACGGCGCCAAGAAGGACGCCGACGGCGACCTGTGGCTGCTGGGCCGCGTCGACGACGTCATGCTGGTGTCCGGCCACAACATCTCGACGACCGAGGTGGAGTCGGCGCTCGTCAGCCACCCGAAGGTCGCCGAGGCCGCGGTCGTGGGCGCGACCGATCCGACGACGGGCCAGGCGATCGTGGCGTTCACGATCCCGCGTGGCAGCGTCGACACCGACGGCGAGACCGGCGAGGCCCTGATCCAGGAGCTGCGCAATCACGTCGCCAAGACCCTCGGTCCGATCGCGAAGCCGCGGCAGATCATGCTCGTGCCCGAGCTCCCGAAGACCCGCTCCGGCAAAATCATGCGCCGCCTGCTCCGTGACGTCGCCGAGAACCGCAGCCTGGGCGACGTGACCACCTTGCAGGACTCGACGGTGATGGACCTGATCGCGTCCGGCCTGAAGTCGGGCAAGTCGGAGGACTGACCGCCGCCCCTGTTCGCCCGCCCTGGTCCGGCGTGGCCCGGAAAAATACACCGGATCAGGGCTTCTTCGGCCTGGAAGCGCGGCCGCCGAGCCACAGGCGGTCGGCGCGCACTCTCAGGCCGCACTCCCAGGCGGCACGTCGAGCCGCAGGTCGAGCCGCAAGCGCGGGTCAGCAAGCTCGCCCCGGTCCGCCCGCGCATTCGGCCAGGAGCGCGGAGTCAGCAGGCCCGTCGGGCCGCAGGCCGGAGCGTCGGGCCGCAGCACCGCCGGGCCGCGCACGCGGCCGGGATCTGCGGCCGTCTCATGACGACGACCCGCACCGGCGAGCGGGCGGGAGTTGGTGGCGTTTCCAGTTCACGGCTTCGAATGCCGGGGGATCGCGACCCAGTGACGGACTCACCGGTCCACCGGCGCGCACTCGTCAAGGCCGCAATTCCGGACCAACCCTGTTGGCCGAGCGCATCACTATTTGACGGATGTCGATGGTTATGCATTTTCCGTGGTTGAATCACCACGGAGTGCTACTTGCGCAACGGACGTCGTGTCGACTTCAACGGAATCGCGAGCATGTCACTATCGACAGGTCGGCAATCCGGCGTCATCGCGCATCGGACATGCGGCGGACCCTGCCCTCCATGTACTCCAAGCCTTATGGCACCCCTGGATGCTCGCCAAACCGCCGTCGACCCGGACAAGGCCGACAGTTCGGGCACGGGACTCGAAGATGTCGCCACCGAGGTGCGCCGGCCGGCGCGCGTTTCGAGCACAATCCGCCGCCATGCCGCCCGGCCCCATGATCAAGGGTACGGAGTGGCCGCCCGCCACAAGGCCGCGTAGTCAAGCCGTGCGGTCGCCCGTCAACCCGGTGTTGCGCTACCGGATGGTGGCGCACCGTCGCACGGGTAGCGCCTGTCGATCATGGTCGCCACTGGAACTGGGCCGGCGCTCAGGGCCGGGCAGCTCCATGATCGTGGGAAAGTTCTGGCTATCGGGGCAGCCACATCTTTCCCATGATCATGAGGTCGAGCCACCGAGCCACCGAGCCACCGAGCGGCGGATTGCGGCGGAACGCGCCAGCCGGCACGCCTCGGCGGCGAACACCCCGAGTCCTACGCCCGAATTGTCAGCCTTGTTCGGTGTGACCAGAGGCTGTTGGGCTGAGCTTCGCGGCCTTGCGCTCCGACCGCCAACCCTTTCCCTGATCAACGAGCCACCCGACCCGGAGCGCGGCCATCCCGGCCCAACGGGACGAGCCGGGTACCGGACGAGTGAGGGGCGGCCCCCGGGACCGGGGCCGCCCCTCTCCGCACGCGTAGGTGGAGCTACGCGTAGATCTTGACCGGCGTGTATGTCTGGCGCGGGAAGATCCGGCCGACCTCCGCGTCCGTCAGCCCGAACCGGCCCTGGGCGACCGAGCCGAACACGCTGAACATGTTGTTCATCTCGGGCACGTCACCGTTGGTGAGGGTGCCCAGGCCGTTCCAGGTGCCGAGGACCTTGCCGGCGAGCTTCTTGCCCGACAGGATCACGACGCCGCCGCCGTGACCGTGGTCGGTACCGCCGCCGTTCTCCGCCACCCGGCGGCCGAACTCGCTCGACACCATGACCGTGACGTTCGCCGCGAGGTCGGGACCCAGGTCGTCGAAGAACGCCGCCATGCCCGCGGCCAGCTCACCGAAGCGCCGGGCGACGTAGCCGCCGCGGGTGCCCTGGTTCTGGTGGGTGTCCCAGCCGCCCATGCCGATCGTGGCGATCCGGACGTTCGCGCCACCCTTGATCAACTGGGCGAGCTCCTTGAAGGCGTTGCCCACGCCGGTGTAGCGCACGCCGTTCGCGGGCATGTACCCCTCCTGGGCCAGCTTCTGCGCCAGGGTCAACGCGTCGATCCCGGCCCGGACGGGGCTCTCGATCGGGTGGTTGACCCCGGTGAACAGCGTCTTGATCGCGTCGACGGTCGGCTGCTTGAACTTGCCGTCGCCGTTGACGTTCAGTGCGCCGACGTTGCTCAGGGCCAGTGCGCCGCTGCCGCCGACGAGCGAGCGGGGCAGGGTCGAGCCGATGCCGATGGCGCGGAACGCGGTGCCGGGGCCGAGCTTGTCGGCCAGGTTGGTCAGCCAGCCCATGCCGCCGGTCTCGGCCGGCAGGCCGCCGAGCTGGCAGATGTCGGTCGCCGCGAAGTGGCTGCGGTCGAGGCGCCGGTCGCTCACCGCGGGGATGAGGGCGAGCTGGCCGGCGTCGAGATACTTCTTGAGCGGCGCGAACGACTCGTTGAGCCCGAACCCGCGCTCCAGCGGGATCGAGGTGTTCTCCGGCAGCGTGAACGAGGGCCGGACCCGCTGCAGGGTCGCGTCGTTCATCGGCGCGAACAGCGAGAGGGCGTCGGCGCCGCCGTAGAGGAACACGTGGATCAGCGTGCCGGTCGGGGCGGCCGCGAACGACGCCTGCGTGGTGAGGAACTGGCTGGTGGCCAGGGCCGTGGCCGTGGCCGCCGCGCCGACGAAGAACCGGCGGCGGGTCACACCCTTGCCCTCTTCCTGCTCGTCCTCTTGGCGGGCCAGTTCGAGGTACTGGTCGCGGACGCCCTTCTGCTCCTCCCGCACGGCGATCGCCTCGGCCCGCAACGCCGCTTCCAACCGGTTGGGTCCCAGCCGCAACAGGTCCGGGCATTCCGGGTGGAGCGAGTTCGAGGGACGCACTGTCTGCTTCTCCATGTGTGCCGCCTACCGCAGGTAGTGGTGAGGGGTCGTGAAGAGGGCCCGGACGACGGCGGCGATCGCACCGTTGAACGTGGCGTCCACCGGGGTCGAGGCGGTGACGTTCGGACCGGCGATCTTCAGGATCGCGGTCTTCCGGGTGTTGTCGAGCGTGACGTTGATCAGCTTCTTGCTCAACGCGTCCAGGTACGCACCAGCGGTGTTCGGCGGCTCGGCGACGATCGCCTCGGGCTTCTGCCAGGTGAACTGCCGACGGTTGCCGACGACGGCGTTGTAGGCGTCGTTCCACTGATTGACCATCGTCCCGGCGGAGGTCCAGGCGACGTAGACGTCGGGGTAGCCGTTGGGCGTCGGCAGCTCCATCGGCGCGTGGCCGAACTCCTCGAGCTTGCGCACGATGTCGCCGAGACCCTGGACGAACGGGCTGACGTTCGTGTTGTTCGAGGTGAAGCCGGCCGGGGCGTCGGGGTTGATGTCCAGGGCTCGGTAGGTGGCGGTGAGGTACTCGCCGGGGCGGCGGACCTTCTGCCCGACGGAGGCCCAGAACTCCGTGCGGCTCAGCATCGTCATGAGCACGGCCGTGATGTTGCTCTTCTTGTCGATGTAGGTCTTGGCCATGGCGTCGACCAGCGTCTTCGGCGGCACGTCGGAGACGAAGCGGGTGGCGAGGTTCTGCGCCATGTACCGGGCGGTGTTCGGGTGCAGGGCGAGGTACCGGAAGTACGCCTCCTGCACCGCCTCACCGCCCTCGGCGGAGTTGTTGGCGTGGGAGAACCCCATGATCTTCACCGGACCGACGTAGTGCTGCTCCGGCCGGTACACGTACTGGTTGTCGCGGATGCTCCGGCCGGTCTGCAGCATGGCCGCCTGCCGGACGTCGGTCTCGTTGTACCCGTTGAAGGCGCCGACGGTGTAGAGCTCCAGGTTCTCGCGGGCCAGGTTCTCGTTGATCTGGTCCTTGGTCGAGGACTGCTGGTCCAGGTACCGCAGCAGCGCCGGGTGCTTGTTCGCCGCGAGGAACATGTCGACGTAGTTGCCCAGCGCGTGCTTGCGGACGACGTCGCGCTCGAAGGCGGCCCGGACCAGCTCGTTGCCGTCGTGGAAGGCCGCCACGTGCAGGTAGTCGTTGAAGAAGTCGACCAGCATCTCGAAGAGCTGGCGGTCGGAGAAGAGCTGCTTGGCGATGGCGTACCGCACGTTCTGCTCGTCGGCCCTAATGCCTTTCTTGCCCAGATCCTCGCGCTGTGCCTTGAGCTGCTCGTACGACATGTTCCAGGTGATCAGCTCCGCGTCGGCCTTCTGCTCGCCGCGGGTCAGCGGGATCGTCTCCGGCTTGAGCTGTTTGGCGATCCAGCCGTCGATGCCGAGCTTGTTGATGTCGCTGATCACCCGGCTGTTCGGCCCGAAGGTGAGCCGGCTGGCGAGGTGCCGCACCGAGTCCTTCTTCGGTAGGACCGTGTTGCCGACGACCACCGCGTTCTTGGCCGCGTCGGCCGGGGTGCCGAACGACGAGCCCGTGGTCGGGGTGTTCTTGCGGATGCCCAGGCCCGCCTGGCCGTTCATGAGGCTCTGGTTCTGGTCGACGTAGGCCGGGGCAGCGGTGTCGACGGGCAGCTCGCCGTTGTCGGCGGCCGGCCGCGTGCCCTTGCCGAAGAACTGGGTGACGGCGTAGGCGCCGCCGCCGATCAGCGCGGCCGCGCCACCGCCGATGGCGACCATCGCCGTGCGGCGGCGCCAGTTCGACGGCTCGTCGTCCTCGTCGTCGATGTCCGGCAGGCCGGCACCGCGGCTGCGGGACATGGCGCCCGGGCCGTAGAAGTGCGGGCCGGAGCCGCCACGGTCGGCGGGCATCGCGCCGTTGCCCCACCGACCGGCGTATCGGGGGTGCTGCCCGAGTTGTCCGGTCTGGTCCTCGTAGCCGGACTCGTAGTACGGGTCCGCGTACGGGTCGTGGCTGCCGTCGAGGCCCCGTCCCGGGCGCCGTCTCGGCACGTCTCGCTCGCTCATCTACAAATCCCGATTCCGACGATGTGGGGCTCACGTGCGTCGATAGCGGAAGGTAGTAGCCGCCCAGACCATGAACAACCCACCCCTGAAGCGCCCTGACCAGGACTTAAGACGCCTGGTGGGGACCGGAGGCCGCGATTGCCCGCATGAGGTCGGGCATCCCCAGGGTGAACTGCGGAAACGAGGCGTCGCAAGCGGGAAACCGCGGCCCGGTCCGCAGACATCAGCACAGATACATTTAAGCTGCGGCACAGCCGGAAAATCGCTGGTCATGAGGGCACGGCACGGGCCGTACCGGTGAAGAATCAGACGAAAAGTCCGTCAAGTCGGATGTCGTGGTACTTGTCGGCCTGACACGGCGGTCCGGCGGCGATCGACATGCGGCGCTCGTCCAGGTCGAGCAGCACCGCATACAGCGATTCAGTGAGACCTGCCGCACTCGGCGCGTGGACGTCGTGCCGGCAGATCGACTGCGGATAGCCGCCATGATCGGCGAGCACGGCCCGGATCCGCGACTCGTCGAGCAGGCCGTCGCCGAGCAGCCGGCGTGACCGTGCGCCACGGAAGAACGACGCGCTGCCGATGCCGCGAAGGACGTCGAACAGCGGCAGCGGCGCCTCGAAGTGGTTGGCGTGCGTGATCACGCCGTCGACCGGGTTCAGGAACCCGACGTCGCCGGGCGCGACCTCCATGTCGAGCACCTCACCCGGAATGCCGTCGCCGAACGCCTGACCGACCAGCAGGTTGATGCTACAGCCGCGCGGCGTCGCACACGCCGCCGCGATCGCCGTACCGAGCACGCGCGCCTCGAGGACGGCGCGCAGCAACACGTGGTACGGCACCCCACCCGAACGGCCGTCACGGTCGGAGCCCAGCAAGTTGACGCAGACGCCGAGGCCCGCGTCATTGAAGCCGGCCTTGGCGAGCATGCCGGCCTCGGTCAGCGCGAGCACCTGCGATCCGTGCTCGTCGCGGGTGGCGAGCAGCAGGGCGTACGGCCGTTGCGCCGGATGCCAGTCCCAGTTCTGCGCGAGCAGCGTGTGCCCGCTCGCCGTCCGCGTGTCGAGCACACCGATCGCCGTGCACTCCGTCGCGGCATTGTTCCCGGCGTACAGCAACTCGGAGCGGCCGTTGAGCGCGTAGATCTCGGTGACGTCCACGCCGGAGCCCTCGGCCACGCCGTCGAGCATCTGCGCCACCCGCGGCGCGTGGCGGTGGGAGGCGTCGCGGAACAGCGAACCGAACCGCCGGGCCGACGCCGCGTCGATGCCGGCGTCCGAGGCGAACCGCGCCAAGTAGTTCGCGGTGTTGGCCGCGATCAAGTCGGCGGCCGAGTTACCGTATGCGATCCCGCACTCACCGGGTGTACCTTCGACGGTGATGAGCGGCAACGGCAGGTCCATGCCGAAGACGCTAAACGCCACCACGCCCTGCGCGCGACCCTCGACAACCCGGATCACAGCCGCTCACCTGGCAGGAAATCGGACCCGCTGGCCCTACGCTGAGCGACATGAACCCCTCCGTTGACGACACGTGCGTCATGCTCGACGGCCCGTGGTCGCACCGTTTCGTGAGCGCCAACGGCACCAGGTTCCACGTCGTGGAGGCCGGCACCGGACCGTTGGTGCTGTTCCTGCACGGCTTTCCCGAGTTCTGGTACGCATGGCACCACGAGCTGACCGCCGTGGCCGACGCCGGGTTCCGTGCGGTCGCGATCGACCTCCGCGGATACGGGGCGAGCGACAAGCCACCGCGCGGTTACGACGGGTACACGATGGCCGGCGACGTGGCCGGCCTGATCCGCGCCCTCGGCGAGCGCAGCGCCTACCTCGTCGGCGCCGGATGCGGCGGGATGATCGCCTGGGCGACCGCCGCGTTCCACCCGAAGCTGGTCCGGCGGCTCGTCGTCCTCGGCGCCGCCCACCCGCTGCGGCTGCGGGCCGCGCTCGCCGCCGACCCGCGCGGGCAGCTCGCCGCCGCGAGGCCCGTGCTGAAGTTCCAGGTGCCGCGCTTCGAGCACATCCTGACCCGGGACAACGCGGCGCTCGTCGGCGACTACCTGGAACGGTGGGGGGCACCCGCCTGGGTCGGCAGTGCCGACTTCCGCGCGTACGAACAATGCTGCCGCGAAGCGATGCAGATCCCGCAGGCGGCGTTCTGCGCGCTGGAGACCTACCGCTGGGCGGTGCGGTCGGCGCTGCGGCTCCAGGGGTACCGCTTCGTCAAGCAACTGCAACGGCCGGTCACCGCGCCGACCCTGCAACTGCACGGCGCGCTCGATCCCGCGGTGCTGCCACGCACCGCACAGGGATCCGGGCGCTATGTGCTGGCCGAGTACGAGTGGCGCCTGCTGCCCAACGCGTCGCACTTCTCGCACCTCGAGCAGCCCGAGCTGGTCGCCGGCGAGATCCTGCGCTGGGTGAAGGGCGGCTAGCGCCTCAAACGCGGTACTCGCGCAGCTCGGAGACCTCGACCTTGGGCGCCCAGCCTTGATACACGCCGTAGTCGAACTCCTCCAGGCCGAGCTCGGCGGCGACGGGCGCCCGCCCGCCGGTGTACTCGACCCGCAGCCACCCGTCGTGCTCGCCCAGCACGATGAACGGCTGCCCGCGCCAGAAGCACGTGGTCCGCACATAGGTCAGGTCGTCGACCTCGGCCAGGGAGACGATGCGGCGGTACCGGCCGGGCCGTACCTCGTCGAACCCGTCGCCCGGATCCGGGCGGTACAACCGGACGTCGTCGCCGTCGGGGCTCGCCTCGTACTCCGCGCCGCGCCACCGGGCCGCGTAACCGTCACGGATCACAGCGCACCGGTCTTCCGCCAGTTCGGGCCGTCGGCGTCGAGCCGCGCGATGAGCTCCTGCCGGCCGTCGCGCCGCAGCCGCCACAACTCGGCGTCGTGCGGGAGCCGCGCGCTGTCCACCTTGAACTCGGCGATGACGTCGCTGGTTTCGCTCGGCGCGAACCCGTTGCCGCGGAACGGCGCTCGCTCGATCACCCAGCCCCGCATGGCACGCATCGCCTCCGGGGACGAACCGCCGTACGGAATCCGGTAGAGGTTGCCGCGGTAGGCGATCCACCGCAGCACGTACACCTCGCCGGCGTCCGGCTTGAACGACGACCCCGCGTAGTCGAGGCCCAGCGCGTTGTAGAGCTGCTCGGGCGTCTCCAGATGGGCGACCTCACTGGCCCGGTGGACGAAGCCGGAGACGCGGTCGTAGTTGCGCTCCAGGTAGTACGACAGTTGCTCGGGCGAAATCGGCTTCTGCATCACGAGCTGGTCGCTGGACGTGGGCGGCTCGAACGTGGGCCGCGGCTGGCTGGCCTCGGTCGGTTTCGGTGCGCCGGGCTGCTCGTCCGGCTCGTCGACGCCGAGACCCATTTCGGCAGCCCACGTGGCCAGTTGTACGACCTCCGTGCCCGGCAGCACGGCACCGGCCGGCGACTCCGGGTTGATCGCGAACGCGAGTTCGTCGCCCGGCGGCCAGTGGCGGATCAGCCGGGTGAACTTGATCCAGCTACCCGGCATGTCCGGCCCGAGCCGGTCGGCCATCCGCTCCTGCGACGAGAAGACGACGAGGTGCGGCACGCCGTTCATGTGCTCGGTCCGCCAGCGGGTCGGCTCGACCGGCCCCTCACCGGTCCACAGCGGCACGATCACCTTGGCCAGCAGCAGCGTCGACAGGAACCGGTCGGTGCTGTTGGCCTGGACGGCGTCGAAGAGGTCCTGCTCGACGTTGTTGGCCGGGTGGAAGTCCGGCGCCGGTGGGGAGCTTGTGGCCGGCGGTGACGCCACGGCCGGCGGGTCCTCGATCGCGGGCTCCGGCGTCGCCGGGACGACCACCCCGGCGTCGACGACCTCCGGCTCGTACCCGGTCTCGGGCGTGTACGACCACGAGTAGGCCGGCTCCTCCGCCTGCGACTGCTCCCGCTCGGCCGCCCCGGCCTCGAAGAACGACCGCAGCTCGGGCGACGGCTCGTGCTCCTCCTGGTCCTTGGCCGCTGCTGTGGTTTCCGCGGCGGCGTGCGGCTCGGCGAAGGCGTCGAGTCCCGACGCGAAGGACGTCTGGAACGGCCGTTCGGCAGCCGGCTGCTGCTCCGGGTGTTCGACCGGCTCGGTGGGCACGTCGATCAGGTCGGGGGCCCGCTCGGCGCGCGGCTCGATTCGCGCCTCGTAGATCACCTCGGACGGTGCCGTGAACGGCGACTCCGGCGCGGGTGCTTCGACCGGCTCGAAGAACGAGCGCGACTCGAACGCTCGCTCCGCGGGCGGCCGGTCGGCGGCCTCGACGAACGGCTCGACCGTGGACTCGACAGGCGCGAAATCGGGTGCATCGGCGAAGAACGGATGCTGGTCCAGGTCGGTGCTCCGCCCGAAGCCCGCGGCCCGCGCCTTGGCCGCCACCTCCCCGAACGGCGATGCCCCTTGCGCGTTGTCGGCCTCGGGATGCTCGGGAGGCTCGGGATGCTCGGGATGCTCGGGATGCTCGGCGGCGAGCCGGCCGGACCCGGGCGGGTCGAACGGCAACGGCTCCGCGGGCAGCACGCCGGCCTCCTCAGCGACCGGGAACGGGGCAACCGCGCCGGGCTCCTCGACGGGCCGGTAGGGCGCGGGCTGCTCGACCGGCCGGTAGGGCTCTACACCCGTCTGGAAGGCGGCGAACTCCCCGGCCGGTTGGTAGGCCACCGGCCCCTCCTCGGCCGGACGGAAGGCAGGCTCGCCGGCGGGATCGCCGCCAGAAGGCCGCACCGCTGTCGGCCCCGGGCTGACGGGGCGCACGTCGCCGGGCCCGTCCCAACCCGAACTGATCGGCTGCGTCTGCTCACTGCCGGGCCGCCTCGGCAGCGGGCCGGCCTCGGGCCGGTACGCACGGGGCTCCTCCACCGGCTGCTCGCCCCAGCCGACCGCCGGCTCCGTCGGAGCGGCCGCACCGAAGAACCCGCCCGCCGGCCGCGACTCGCCGGCCGGCGACGTGGGCCGCGCGTCGTCCAGGGCACCCGACGGACGCGACGGCAACGTCCCGCCGACGCCGAACGGCGGCTGTGGCGCCTGCGGCTGGCGGGTCGGCAGTGGCAGACCGGCCGGGCTCGGCAGGACCGGCGGCGGCTGCCAGGCGGCCGGGATCACCGGATCGGCGTGCTCGGTGAACACCTCGCCGAGGCTCCGCGAAGGATCCCGGCGCGGCCAGTGCCGCCGGGGGTCGCCGTTCGCCTCGTCAGACCCGGGGTCGGCGGCGCCGGCACCCGGCGTCCACGCCGGCGGGCCGGCACCCGGCGCCGGTTCGGCCGGCCGTCCGGCGCCGTTCGACGTTGGACGCCGGGGCAGGTCGGACCGGCCCGGGCCATGGTCGACATCGGCGAAGAGGTCGCGCTCGTTCGGCACGTCGAGCGACTTGCGGTCGTCCTCGTCGAACAGTCCGCGCCGCGGGAACGCCGCCCGCCCGCGAGCCGCGCCCGGCGCGGGACCACCCGACACGGGACCACCTGACACTGGACCACCGGCACCGCCCAAAGCGCTGAAACCCCCGGAAGGCGGCGAAACCGGCGCATCTGGACGAGCGCCCATCGTGCGCTCGAAGTTGACCGGACGATCGGCCCGCGTCGGGTGGAAGGCTCCGGGAGGTGCGACGTCCGGCGGTGGGACGTCGCGCCGCGGCGCGAACGTGGACGGCGGCTGACCGGCCTGGTCGGAGCGCATCCGCTGGCGCTCGATCGGGGTCGGGGCGGGCTGGTTGGGCACGGGCCGCACCGGCACCTGCGCCACCGCCCGGGCCCGGGAGCCGGCCTGATCCATGCGGGCCCGCGCACCGAGTGTGCGACCGGGAAGGCGGACGTCGCCGCGGCTGATCTGGGTCACGAACCAGCTCGGCAGGTAGCCCTCGATCGGCAGGCCGGGATTGACCGCCAGCCACCACTCGACGTTGGGCCATATGCCGGCCAGGTCACGGAACGGCACCCGGCGGTGGGTGCCCGGATGCCCGGCCAGGCACTCGTGCAGCGCGGTGGGCGAGGTGAAGGCCAGCACGTGAGTGCGGCCCTCGGTGGTCCAGGTGCCCCAGCCGCCGCCGTCGCCGCTGGTCTGGGCGTCGGGCGCGATCGGCAGCAGGATGTCGGTGCGCGCCAGGATGCGGAAATACTGCTCCTGATCGTTGGCACGCAGGGCATCCCGCATGGCGATCTCGGCCTCGGTGGCCGGCTCCCACTCGGTCACGGCCACCCCCTCTGTCGGGCTCGAAACCGCCGCGTCGCCGAAACCTAACCTATACGGCCACGGCAATTCGAGGGGTGGCGACGCGAGCAAGCGCTCCGGCCAGCATAGCGATCGAAGGCGGCGCGATCACAGGGCTGTCCCATTCACGGCACCCGTCGGCGCTGGTACGACGGGCAGCTCCATCGATGGACGAGCACCTAACATGTGGGCCATGCCACGCCGTGCCCGATCCTCCGGTTCGGCGATCCTGCTGGCCCTGGCCGGCTGTCTCGTGCCCCTGCCGGCCGCGGCGCACGCCCCGGCGGCCTGCCCCGGCCCGCTCCGCCCGCCACAACCGGCGCCCACCGGCACGCCTTGGCCCCAGCAGCGGTACGACCAGCGCCGGCTGGCCCCGCTCGCCGACGGCCACGGCGTGATCGTCGCGGTGATCGACTCCGGCGTCGACGCACGGCACCCGCAACTGCGCGGTGCGGTGCGGTCCGGCACCGACCAGCTCGACGGCGGCAGCTCCGTCCTGGACTGCGTCGGCCACGGTACGGGCGTCGCCGGCATCATCGCCGCACGCCCGGCCGGCGGGGCGACGTTCCGCGGCCTGGCACCCGCCGCGACGATCGTGGCGCTGCGCGTGAGCGAGCTGATCGAGCTGGAGGACGGCACGACGGCGGGCCGGCGCGGCACCGCCGGCGGGCTGGCCGCGGCGATCCGGGACGCGGTCGACCGCGGCGCGAAGGTGATCAACCTGTCGCTGGTCTCCTACCGCGACGAGCCGGAGGTCCGCGAGGCGGTGCGGTTCGCGATCTCCCGCGACGTCGTCCTCGTCGCGGCGGCCGGCAACCGGTTCGAGCAGGGCAACCCGACGCCGTATCCGGCCGCGTACGACGGGGTCGTCGGCGTCGGCGCGATCGATCCGGACGGCCGGCGCGTGCCGAGCTCGCAGACCGGCCCGCACGTCGACCTGGTCGCCCCCGGCGCACAGATCGTGACCACGGCGACACCGCAGGGCCTGACGGTGGCCGACGGGACCAGCTTCGCGGTGCCGTTCGTGGCCGCGACGGCGGCGCTCCTGCGCCAGTACCGGCCCGAGCTGTCCGCGGCCGCGGTCGCGGCCACGCTGACCGCGACCGCCGACGGCGGCTCGGCCGGTCCGGGCTACGGCGCGGGCGTGCTGAACCCGTACCGCGCGCTGACCGAGCGCGCCGTCGCCTCCCCGAAGCCGGCCGGCCCGGCGCCGGCACCGCCGCGGGACGACGCGGCCGCCGCCCCACGGGCCGCGGCCGAGCGCCGGACCCTGCTCCTGGGCGGTGCCGGCCTGGCCCTGGTGTCGCTGCTGGCGCTCGCCGTGATCGTGCTGCCGCGGGGCCGTCGTCGTGCGTGGCGGCCCGGCGTGGGCAACCCGCGCTGATCGTCAGCGAGCGCCGGGGAACAGTTGGCGGTTGCGGTGCTCGGTCTCGAGATACCGCTGCGTCGACTCGTCGAGCGCGGCCTTGATGTCCTTCAGCGTCAGCGCGAGATCGTTGCCGGCGCGCTCCCAGCCGGCCTGGCGGACCGCATACGCCTCACGGGACTCGCCCTGCCAGCCCGCCGTGAGGCGCCGTCCGAGCTGCGAGACCTCGTCCAGGCGGGCGTTGAGCGTGTTGAGCGCGGTCTGGATGGACTGGCCGGCGTGCTGCATCGCGCCGAAGTCGACCACGAGGGTGTCGTCCATGAGTGCTCTCCGATCAGCCGAGTGCGGACAGGTCGGCGCGGCCGACGCGACGGAAGCGGCTGTCGGCCTCGGTGTCGGTCACCGCGTAGTTCCGGCCGGCGGTCTTCAGCCCTTCGGCGGTTTCCAGAAGGTTCTGGTTGAGCGCCTCCTGGTCGGCCTTCCACGCGTGTTTGACCGCCTCGAAGGACCGGCCGCCGGCGCCCTGCCAGCCGCTCTTGGTGATCTCGAGCTCACGCATCAAGGTGCCGAGCATGCTCTGCAACTCCTCGTTGACCTGCTCGAACCGCTGCGCTGCCGAATTGAGCTCCGCCTGCTGAGCCTGTGTGGTCTGGACCATCGGTGCTCACCCCCGTTCCTGAAGAAGACGACCGTATCGGCAACAACCAATCCCCCACCACCCCTGATCCGCGCCTGTGGATAACTCCCACCTCCACCACCCCTCCCCCCTCGCCGATCTTGCAGTTCTGGTGTCGAGACACTCCCTGAATGACTGGTTTGTCAGGCACCGCAACTGCAAGATCGATGCGCGCTCTAGGATGTGCGGCATGGCGGAGGGCCGGTCGTTCATCAAGTGGGCCGGCGGCAAGACCCGCTACTCGGCACAACTGGTCGCGCTGGCTCCGCCGTTCACCGGCTGCTACTGGGAGCCGTTCATGGGCAGCGCCGCGGTCTTCTTCGAGCTGCGCCCGGCCAAGGCGGTGCTGTCGGACGCCAACCCGGAACTGGTGGCGTGTTTCCGGGCCGTCGCCGCGGATCCCGAGGCCGTGATGACCCGCCTCGACGCGCTGCCCAACACGCCCGCGCAGTTCGCGGCGGTGCGCGCGCAGGATCCCGCGAGCCTCGACACCGCGGCCCGGGCGGCGCGCGTGATCTACCTGAACAAGACGGCGTTTCGCGGCCTGTGGCGGGTCAACCGGCGGGGCCGGTTCAACGTGCCCTACGGGGCCTACGACCGCCCGTACTACAACCGCGACACGCTGCTCGCCGCCTCGGCGGCACTCGCCGGCGTCGACATCCGCGTGTGCGACTTCGCCGATCCGCTGCGTGAAGCGGCGGCCGGCGACTGGGTGTTCCTCGACCCGCCGTACCTGCCGGAGGGCGGCTTCGCCGACTTCAAGCGGTACACCCCGGGCCAGTTCCACGACGACGACCACGAACGGCTGGCCGCGGCGATGCGTGACGCCTCCTCGCGCGGCGTGCTGCTCACGATGACGAACAGCGACACCGACGCGACCCGGCGGATCTACCACGACTTCCAGGCGACCCGTATGGCGACGCGGCGCGACATCAACCTGCGGGCCGCGGCACGCGCCTCGTCGGATCTGGTACTGACCAACTACTGAGGCTGGGCGGCCGCCGCGGGATCGAGCGCGGGGCCGGCCGGCAGGAGCCCGACCACCTCACCCGGGACGATGACCGGCTCCTGTCCCTGGTACCCGAGCGCGGGCAACACGCCCACGACGGGCAGCGCATGCCGGCGACCGACGTCGGTGACGAGGTGCAGTACCCCGGTGTCGGTACGCACCAGCGCCCCGTTGCCCGGCGGCACGACCACCCGATCGGCGAGGACACCGCCGTTCTCGCCCGCCGCGGCGGTGCCGACCGCGCGGGACAGGTCCGGCAGCACGCTGTCCGTCGTCAGCTCCTGGCCGGTGCAGACGGTCCGCGGCCGGCCCTCGAACAGGTCCGGCACGTCGGCCGGCAGCGCGCCGCCGACGCCCGGGTCCGCCGCGAACGGCACGACCTGCCGGCCCTGCACCAGGCCGGAGAACTCGGCCGGGGTCAGCGGGATGAGATCCTTGCGGCCCTGCACCGCCGCCGTCTCCGGCGCGGCGAGCAGCAACGCGGCCTGCAACGGGGTGACCGAGGCGAGCCCGCCCGCCGTCACCAGGAACGCGTCGACCCGGTCACCGGTGCGCACCCCGAAGAGCTGGCCCACGGTGCCGGCCGCGACGCTTCTGCCCCGCTCCGGCACGGTCGGGGTGACCAGGTCGGCGCCGGACGGGACGGCGTGCAGGAACGCCTGCGCGACGGCCGTCTGCGGCCGGCCGGACCAGACGAGGGCGGGCAGCGCGGCACCGGGCCGGCGGATGAGGTGCTTGTGACCGTTCCGGATGAGGTACGTCTCCTGGGCCGGCCCGGTGACCAGGAGTCCCCGTTCACCCAGCGGTGCGCCGCCGCCCGGCCGGCCGCCGACGAACACCGTCGCACCCTCCGGGCTCGAGCACACCGTCCACGGCTCCTTGCGCAGGCCGGACGCCGCCGGCAGCGACGCCGGCGCGCCGAGGATGCCGAGCGGCGCACCGCGGGGCGCACCGGCCAGGGCGGCACGTGGGACGATGACCGTCCGCACGTCGGCGGCGTTGAGGACGAGCAGCGCCGACGCCTGGTTGAGGACGGGATGGAGCACCTGGTCGCGGTACACGAACAGGGCGCCCGACTCCGCCTCGACGACAATCGCCTTGTCGTTGCGCCACTTGCCGGACGCGCCCGGCTTGAGCACGGCGTATGCGGCGGTGCCACCCACACCGAGCGCGGCGAGCAGCGCGCCGACCAGCGTCGCGCCGGCCACCCTGCGGAACGGCGACTGGGCGGGATCGGTCTCCCGCATGACGAGGGCGGCGATCACCCGCTGGACCATGAACTGGTACGAGTGTAGCTGGTCCTGCCGCGACGGCATCGACCCCTCCGAAATTGTCGTATCGGCGCCCTACGATATGCCGCAGATCGCATTGGCGGGGGGCGATGTGAGACTCGGGACGCGGGTGGTGCTGGCGCAGGCGGCGATCGCCGTTTCGGCCGCGGCGTGGGCGGCCGGGCCCTACTGGGCCCTTGTCGCGCTGCCCGTCGCACTGGCGGCGGCGGTGCCGGCCGCGAGCGGTGCGCTGCCGGGCCGGCTCGGCGGCACGTTCCGGTTCCGTGGTCGGCGCCGCGCGTTGCCGGCGGGTGCCGCCGCGGCCGAGCTGCTCACGCTGCTCCGTCCGGGTGCCGCGACGACCTCGATCGAGGTCGACGGCGCGGACGTGGGCGTGTTCGAGGACACCGACGGATTCGCCGCGGTCGTGCGGGTCGGCGACCTCACAGCGCTGCTCGGCGACGTCATGCCGCCGGTCCCGGCGCTCAGCTCCCTCCTGCCCGCGCCGGCTCCCGACGTGCCCGAGGTCCGGCTCCAACTCCTGGTGACCGCGGTCACCGCGCCCGGGCCGACGGCCGGGGCGAGCCCTGCTGCGACGTCCTACCGGCAGCTCACCGACGGCCGCGTCCTCGCGCACCAGCGGGTGCTGGTCGGCGTCCGGGTCCGCCGGGCCGGCGGCTTCCGAAGACCGGATCTCGAGCCGGCCTTGGCGGCGGCGGTGCGGCGCGTGTGCCGCCTGCTGGTCAAGGCCGGGCTGCCGGCGCTTCCGTTGTCGGCGGCGTCGGCGCTGGCCGCGCTGGCCGAGGCGGCGCACCACGATCCGGCGCACCCGGTGCGCGAGACGTGGACCGGGGTGCGGGCCGGCGGGCTCCAGCAGGCCGCGTTCCGGTTGGGCCGCTGGCCCGACCAGGACCGGCTGACCGGACCACTGCTGCGGCTGCCGACGTCCGGCACGGCGGTGTCGCTGACGGCCACCAGCCGCTCCACCGAGGCCGAGGTCACCGTGCGGCTGGCCGCGCCGACGGCGGCCGCGCTGGCCGGGGCGGTCACGGCCCTCGATCGGCTGGTTTCGGTCGCACAGGCCCGCGTGCGGCGGCTCGACGGCGCGCAGTTCGACGGGTTCGCCGCGACCCTGCCGCTCGGCGGCGGCGCGCCGAGCGACGGCGCGGCTCTGGCCGGGTTGGTGGCCGCGCACGACACGCTGGTCGTCGGCGGCGGCCGGACCGTGCACGCGACGGCGGTGCGGCTCGCCGAGATCGAGCCGCCGATCGGCGGCGAGGGCCTGATGCTCGGCCGCGACCGGCACGGCGCGCCGGTGGTCGTCCGGCTGTTCCGCGCCGAGCCGACCCGGGCGGCGCTGATCGGCGGGCTGCGCTGTGCGGAACTGCTCGTCCTGCGTGCGCTGGCGGTCGGCGCACAGGTCATCGTGCAGTCGACCCGGCCGCACGCCTGGGAGCCGTTCCTGCGCGGGCTCGGCAGCGGCGAGCCGGTCGCGCTGGCCCCGGTGGGCCGCCTCACGGAGCCGCCGGCGCCGACCTCGACCCGGCCGCAGTTACTGATCATCGACGTCGGACCGGCCGAGGGCCGGGGCGCGACGGTGGTGGAGCGCGCCTGGCGCGCCACACTGCTGGTCCGCGACGAGCTGACCCCGGCCGACGGCGACCTGCTCGCCCGGGTCGACCTCGCGCTGTTGCAGCCGCTCTCCCCGCCGGAGGCGACGCTCGCGGCGAGAGCGCTCGGGCTCGGCGAGTCGGCCGGTTGGCTGACCCGGATCGGCCCGGAGATGCTCGGCGTGGTCGTCAGCCGACACACCGTCCGCTGGACCCGGCTGTCGACGACACCGATCGAGCGGCAACTGACCGGCGGCCCGGCCCGGTAGCAGCCGGCCGCGAAACGTCAGGGAAGAATCGGTGATAGCGGGGTGTTCCGGACTGGCACCGCCGTGGCACGATCACCGGCATGGGAATCCTCATCCGGCTCGCCGTGAGCGCGTTCACGGTCTGGCTGGCCACGCTGGTGATTCCGGGCATCACCGTCGAGGGCACCACCGGTCGGAAGGTGCTCACGGTCGTCGCGGTCGCCGCGATCTTCGGCATCGTCAACGCGGTGCTGCGCCCGATCATCAAGACCATCGGTTGCTGGGCGTACATTCTGACGCTTGGCCTGGTCTCGCTCGTCGTCAACGGCCTCCTGCTGCTGCTCACCAGCAAGATCGCCGAAGCCCTCGACCTGTCGTTCAACGTCGACGAGTTCTGGCCGACAGCCGTGCTCGGCGCGCTGTTCATCGGCATCGTGAGCTGGCTGATCAACTTCTTCGTCCCGGACGGCGGCGACCGCGACCGCAAGAGCCGGGACCGCCCGCACCAGCAGTACGGGCAGCGCGGCGGCTACCAGGACCACCGCTGATCCCGATGAGGGGTGGACAGCGGTCCCCCCCTTACGGTTGAGTCGTGGATCCGTTGCGCCGAGGCTATTTGTCCGCCCTGTCCGCCAACATCCTCTGGGGTGTCTTCCCGCTGTACTTCCGGGCGCTGCGCCCGGCGGGCGCTGTCGAGGTGCTCGCGCACCGCATCGTCTGGTCACTCGTGACGGTGGCGCTGATGCTGGCGGTCGTGTGGCGTTGGCGGCCGCTCGGCGCGCTCCTGCGGGACGGCAGGCGGCTGGCCGGGATCTCGGTCGCGGCGCTGTTGATCGCCGTCAACTGGGGCGTCTACATCTACGCCGTCGACACCGAGCGGGTCATCGAGGCTTCCCTCGGATACTTCGTCAACCCCCTGTTCGTCATCCTGCTCGGCGTCCTCGTCCTGCGGGAGCGGTTGCGCCCGTCGCAGTGGGTCGCTCTCGGCGTCGGCGCGTTCGCCGTGGTCGTGCTGAGCATCGACTACGGCCGGCTCCCCTGGATCGCGCTCACCCTGGCCGCGTCGTTCGGCTGCTACGGGCTGATCAAGAAGCGGCTCGGCCTGCCCGCCGCCGAAGGGCTGTTCCTCGAGTCCGCGGTGCTGACGCTGCCCGGCCTGGCGTACCTCACGTGGCTGACCGCGCACCACACGTCGACGTTCGGCACGGTGTCCGGCTGGCACACCGTGATGCTGGCGCTCAGCGGACTGCTCACGGCCGCACCGCTGCTGCTGTTCGCGGAGGCCGCCAATCGCGTTCCGCTCTCCGGCCTCGGCATCCTGCAGTACCTGACCCCGACGATGCAGCTCCTGCTCGGCGTGGTCGTGTTCGCCGAGCCGCTGCCGCCGGGCCGGCTCGCCGGGTTCGTGATCGTGTGGTGCGCCCTCGCGATCTTCACCTGGGACGCGATCCGCACCACACGCCGCACCCGAGCCGCGCAACGGGACGAGGCGGCCGCCGTCGGGAAGACGGCTGCCGCACCAGCCCCGTGAGTGAGACGAACGTGCTCAGGCCGTGAGCTGCAACAGCGGCGTGTCGTCGCCCTTGCGAATCTCGACCCGTGCGATGTCGGCGCGCGGGATGCGACTGCGGGCCTTGAGGCCATACTCGTCGCCGTAGCCGGCCGTCCACGAGTCGAGTTCCTCGACCTCGCCGCCCTTCGACACGACGACCAGCTTGTAGGTCCACTTGCCGTGCGCACCTGCGGCAACCGCTTTGTACTTGCACCGCATGCGCACCAGCGTGCCGCCGTCGATCGGCTCGAGCGCCAGGCCTGCGGTCACCGGCACCGATGACGCGACCTCCTGCATCGCCACGAAGTCCGGCGCCTCCGGCTGGCCGATGCCGGCGGCACGCACGCCGAGCACCGCCAGGATGCCGAGGCAGGCGGCGGTAAGCGCGGTGCCGGCCAACTGCCAGCGCCGCCGGCGGCGGCCCGACCGTCGCCTGGCGTCGTCCCGGTCCAGGACGCGGGGCAGCAGGTGATCCACGGGGCTGCCGTTGACGGCCGGTTGACCACCATCGGAGCTCGTCGCCTCGATGGTGCCCGCCCGGCCGGCCGCGGCCTTGCCGCGGTCTCGCACCTGTGGTGGCGTGCCGGGTTCGGTGTCGCCGGCCACCACGGCCGCCTCGGCGGCGGTCCGGTCGAGCCGGCCGAGCAGCCCCGGCAGGTCGGCGAACTGCGCCACCTCCGCGCGGCACTCCGCGCATCCAACGAGATGCCGCTCGTACGTCTCGCGCTCCGGCGGCGACAGCGCTCCCAGCACGTACACGGCCGAGTCATGGAGGCGTTCACACCTCATTGCGTCACCCCCAACTCCTCCAGGACGAGCTTCAACGAACGCAGTGCGTAGAAGGTCCGCGACTTGACCGTGCCGGGTGGCACACCCAGCCGCTCAGCGGCCTCGGCGACGGAGCGCCCGCGGTAGAAGCACTCCACCAGGACCTCGCGGTGCGACTGGGAGAGCCGGGCCAGCGCCTCGGACACGACCCAGGACTCCACCGCGCGCTCCGTCTCGTCGTCGGCCGCTGGAGTCTCCGGCAAATGGTCGGTGAGGACCTCGCCCACCCGCACGGAGCGTCGCCGCCACGCGTCGATGGCCAGGTTCCGAGCGGTGGTGAAGAGCCAGGCACGGATCGAGCCGCGGGCCGGGTCGAGTGCGCCGGGGTGTTGCCAGGCCCGGAGCAGGGTCTCCTGCACCAGATCCTCGGCGCGCTGACGGTCGCCGCCGGTCAGCCGCAGGGCATGGGCGAGCAGCGCGTCTCCATGCTCCGTGTGGAGCGCCCTCAGCGGGTCAGCTTCGTCTCTACTCACGCTCGATATGGTTCAGACCCCCTCCACCCGCTTCTACGCACTAATACCCACAGCGGTTCAGCCCTGGTTCACGTGTCGTGGATGCGACATCCTCCCAGTTGACGGCGCCGCGACAGGCAGGCGTAGTCAGGCGGTGGCCTCGAATCGGACTCTACTGTTGCTCGGCGAACACCGTGGCCAAGTGGTGGGCGGCGGCCAGCAGGCGGGTGCGGACGACCTTCGCCGAGGACATCAGCTCGGCGGGCGGTAGCGCGCAGGCCAGCACGACCCGCCGCTCGGGATCGCGGTCGTTGACCACGACCACGGCCGCACACGCGAGCCCCTGCCGAAACTGGCCGATCTCGATCTGCATGCCCCGCCGCTCGCCGGCGGCCAGGTCGGAGTCGAGTGCTTCGGGCGACGTCAGGGTCGCCGACGTGTATGCCCGCATCCCGGACTCCTTCAGGAACCGCCAACGCTGATCGGACGTCATAGTGGCGAGCAGTGCCTTGCCCAGCGCTGTGGCGTGGGCGGCCTCGTCATACCCGGGCACCAGATCGTCGGACGGCGGCGTCCGCGGCCCCTCGGCCGACGCGGTGACGGCGATCCGCCCGCCGATGAACCGGCCGATGTAGTGGGTGTACCCGGTCTCGGCGGCCGCTCGCCGCAGGCGGTCGATGACCGCACTCGGTCCGCGGAACGCGAGCACCAGTTCCCGGTAGCGGTCGGCGATCTCCAGGCCGACCACATAGGTGCCGTTCTCACGGCGGATGACGTAGCCCTCATAGGCGAGGGTCCGGACCAGGTGGTAGGTCGTCGCGACCGTGAACTCGCACCGCCTCGCGATCTGCTTCACCGTCAGACCGCGAGATGACTGCCCCACCGCCTCCAGCACTCGTAGGGCCCTCGACACGCTCCGGATGAGATCCGAGGGTTCGGCTTGTGGATCCCGCACCGCCGCCCTCCCCAGCCGCAGCAGTAACTGGGTTCACACCATATGAAACTGGAGACGCTCAACGGAACAGTTTGATCATCTATACGGCGAGGTCGGGAGATACCGCCGTACAGCACATAGCGATGAATGCATCATACTGGACATGGCGATCGTGCCGAAGTGTCTACGACACACCGCACAGCTTGAGTAGACATCGATGATCATCATTCTCAGTTGAGTAAGTAATGACCACCTTGATGAGTACTACGCCGTTCCATGTCGTTGTGCCGCTCCTGGCTGTCATCGGCCCGTTGCGACTTGTCGTCGCACCGGGTATCGCCGCCTGCTGGCATTGAGCAACGTGCATTGCGACAAGGAGAAGGCGGCACCAGCGGTGCCGCGAACGCTCCCATGGCGGTCGTGAACCGGGCGGAGCCGGGCGTCAGCGCACCGGGGCTCGGTCGACGGTGTCAGGGCCGTGAACCGCCGAGACGGCACATCAGGCGGGTTTTTGCCCTCCCGGCCGGGCAGCCACTGTCCTGTGGCCGTTCACCGGGCACCGAGGACCACGCCGAGGGGCGGCCCGGGCAGGGCGTCCACGGCGGGCGGGGCTGGCAGGGCGGGCGGGGCGGAAAGGCATGACGGCCCTACGACCGCGCACGGATACAACCGCACGGTGCCGGGCAGAGCCCGCGCAACAACCCAGGCGCTAGTTCGTGCGGTCCGCGATGAAGTCGCAGAGGGACTCGAGCGCCGCACGGGCCGGCACGTGCGGGAGCGGGGTCAGCGAGGCGCGAGCACGGTCGGCGTAGCCGCGGACCGTCTCACGGGCCTGCTTCAGCGCGGCGGACTCGCGCAGCAGGCCGAGCGCCTCGGCGTGCAGCGCGTCGTCGGTCACCGGACCCGCGGAAAGGATCTCCCGCAGCCGGACCGACGCCACGTCGTCGTCGGTCGAGGCCAGCGCGTACAGCACCGGGAGGGTCGGCACGCCCTCGCGCAGGTCGGTGCCCGGGGTCTTGCCGGACTGGGTGCTCTCGCTGGCGATGTCGATGAGGTCGTCGGAGAGCTGGAACGCGATGCCGAACGTCTCGGCGAACGTCGCCAGCGCATCGATCTGCTCCGGCGTACACCCGCCGAACATGCCACCGAACCGCGCGCTCGTCGAGATCAGCGAGCCGGTCTTCTGCGAGATGACCCGCAGATAGTGCGAAATCGCGTCTTCGCCGTCGAGCGGGCCGGCGGTCTCGGCGACCTGGCCGTGCACGAGCCGCGAGAAGGTGCTCGCCTGGATCTTGACCGCTTCGATGCCGAGGTGGGTCGCGAGGTCGGCGGCACGGGCGAACAGGTAATCGCCGATCAGAATCGCGAGCGAGTTGCCCCAGCGGGAGTTCGCGCTGGGCGCGCCCCGACGCACGGACGCCTCGTCCATGACGTCGTCGTGGTACAGGGTGGCCAGGTGGGTGAGCTCGACGACGGCACCGGCGGTGACCACGTCACGGGAGCTCGGGTCGCCGAAGTGCGCGGCCAGCGCCACCAGTAACGGCCGGAACCGCTTGCCGCCCGCGTCGACAAGGTGCCGGGCCGCCTCGGTGACCAGCGGGTTCGCGCTGTTCACGGAGTCGACGAGCACCGCCTCGACGTCCCGCAGGATCGCCGTGACGCTGCTTTCCAGCTCCGGATCGGCGAAGGTCAATCCGACGGAGGCACTCGACTGCACGGTTCCCGTACTCACCACAGCTCCAACGATGCCACACCCTCATCGGGCTCCTGATACAGGGACGTCCCCGCGTGGAAGGCCACGGGGGGACGTCACTGTCATTGCGGTCTTACCTGAGGAAGGTACCGGCATTCTGGGTGACCTCGAGCAGCGCACCCGGTGCCACGCCAAGGACCAGTGTGGCGACCGCGCCGATGACGAGCGCGGCCGCGGTCATCGCACCCGGGATGGACACCGCCGGCGTCGCCTCGCCCGGCTCGGACAGCCACATCATGACGACCACCCGCAGGTACGGGAATGCCAGAATCGCGCTGCTCACCACACCCGCGATCACCAACCAGGTCTGGTGGCCGTCGATGGCCGCGGCGAACACGCCGAACTTGGCGGTGAAGCCGCTGGTGAGCGGAAGGCCGGCGAAGGCCAGCAGGATGAAGGTGAACAGCGACGCGTACAGCGGCGACCGCCGACCCAGCCCGGCCCAGCGCGACAGGTGCGTGGCCTCCCCGTCGGCGTCGCGGACCAGCGTGACCACGCCGAACGCGGCGAGAACGGTGAAGCCGTAGGCCACCAGGTAGAACATCGAGCTGGACAGGCCCTGCTCGTTGAGCGCCAGCACGCCGACGAGCAGGTAACCCGCGTTGGCGATGGAGGAGTAGGCCAGCAGCCGCTTGATGTCGGTCTGGGTGACCGCCAGGATCGCCCCGACGATCATGGTGAGAACCGCCACAGTGCCCAGCACCGGCTGGATGGTCCACTCGGTGCCCTTGAACCCGACGTACACCAGGCGCAGCAGCCCGCCGAACGCGGCGACCTTGGTGCAGGCCGCCATGAGCGCGGTGATCGGCGTCGGCGCACCCTGGTACACGTCCGGCGTCCACACGTGGAACGGCACCGCCGCGGCCTTGAACAGCAGGCCGATCGCCAGCATCGCCAGGCCGACGTAGAGCAGGATGTCGTCGTTGGGCGAGTTCCCGATCGCGGTGTCGATCGCCTTGAAGTCCACCTGGCCGGCGAAGCCGTAGACGAGCGCGATGCCGAACAGGAAGAACGCCGACGCGAACGAGCCCAGGAGGAAGTACTTCATCGCGGCCTCCTGCGACAGCAGCCGCCGGCGGCGGGCCAACGCGCAGAGCAGGTAGAGCGGCAGCGAGAAGACCTCGAGCGCGACGAACATCGTCAACAGGTCGTTTGCCGTGCAGAACAGCAGCATGCCGGCGAGCGCGAACATCGTCAGCGGGAACACCTCGGTCGCGCCGTGTGCCCGCAGGGCCTGCTCCTGGTCGCGGTCGGTGTTGGCGGTGACCGCGGCCTGGGCGACGAACGCGCCGCCCGGCTCCAGGGTCCGCTCACCGATCAGCAGCAGGGAGACGATGCCCAGCACGATGATCGCGCCGGACAGGAACAGTCCCGGCCCGTCGACGGCCACCGCGGTCTGCGCGGTGATGACCTCGGTGCTGCCCTGCCGGATCACCATCACCAGGGCGGCGACCAGGCCGAGCAGCGCCAGCGTCAACTGGACCGTGTGCCGAACCCGCCGCGGAACGAAGCCCTCGACGAGGACCCCGACGCACGCGACGCCGAAGAGGATCAGCATCGGCGAGAGCGCCGCGTAATCCAGGTTCGGCAGTTGGAGTTTGTCGTTCACTTGCCGGCCTCCACGGTGCCTGCAATGGGCTTCGGGTCGGTCTTGCCGACGTCCTGCATGGTCGCCTTCACCGCCGGGTTGATCACGTCGATGACCGGCTTCGGATAGAAGCCGAGCAGCAGGATCAGGGCGATCAGCGGAGTGACGACAACGGCCTCACGCAGCGACAGGTCCCGGCCCATCGCCTTGATCTCCAGCAGCTTCGGGTTCGGCGTGCCCTGCGTGGTCCGCTGGATCATCCACAGCACGTATCCCGCGGCGAGGACGATGCCGGCCGTCGCGATGATCGCCACCGTCTTGTTCACCGTGAACGTGCCGAGCAGCACGAGGAACTCGGAGATGAACGGCGACGTGCCCGGCAGCGCCAGCGAGGCGAGACCGGCGATGAAGAAGACCCCGGCGAGGACCGGCATCAGCTTGCCCGCGCCGCCGAAGTCGGTCACCAGTGCGCTGCCCCGGCGGGACACCAGCATGCCGACGACCAGGAACAGCAGGCCGGTCGCGAGGCCGTGGTTGACCATGTAGAGGACCGCGCCGGTGCCGGCCTGCGTGGTGAAGGCGAAGATGCCGATACCGATGAAGCCGAAGTGGGCGATCGAGGTGTAGGACACCAGGCGCTTGAGGTCGTTCTGGCCGATGGCCACCAGCGCGCCGTAGACGATGCCGATGAGCGCCAGCGTGAGGCCGAGCCAGGCGAAGTCCTTCGACGCGTTCGGGAACAGCGGCAGGCAGTACCGCAGGATGCCGAACGTGCCGACCTTGTCCAGCACGCCGACCAGCAGCGCCGCCGCACCCGCCGGCGCGGCGCCACCGGCGTCGGGCAGCCAGGTGTGGAACGGGAAGAACGGCGCCTTGATCGCGAAGGCGACGAAGAAGCCGAGGAACAGCCAGCGCTCGGTGTTGACCGAGAAGTCCGCGGAAACCAACTGCTGCCAGTCGAACGTGTGGCCGCCGAGCACCCACAACCCGACCACCGAGGCGAGCATGAACAGACCGCCGAGCAGCGAGTACAGGAAGAACTTCACCGCCGCGTACTGCTTCTGGTGCCCGCCGTACGAACCGATCAGGAAGTACATCGGCACGAGCATGACCTCGAAAAACACGTAGAACAGGAACACGTCCTGCGCGGCGAAGACGCCGATCATCGTGCATTCGAGCGCGAGCAGCAGCGCGAAGTACGCCGGCACCGACCGTTTGCTGTTGTCGGCGTCGTGCCAGGAGGCCAGGATGACCACCGGCACGAGCAGCGCGATCAGCGCGATCATGACGAGCGCGATGCCGTCGATGGCGAACGTGAACTTGGCACCCCACTGCGGGATCCACGTCCACGAGTCCTTCAGTTGGAACCGCTCCCCGCCGGCGTCGAACTGCGTCCACAGCCCCACGGTCAGCGCCAGGACGACGACCGACCAGGCCAGCGCGGCGCGCTTGGCCAGCTCGGGCTTGCCCTTCGGCAGGAAGGCGATCCCCGCCGCGCCGACGAGCGGCGCGGCCGTGAGGACGGTCAGGTATGGGAAGTGGCTCATCCGAACCTCACCGCGAGCGTGGCGGCGACGACGAGCACCGCACCACCGAGGATGGACAGGGCATAGGAGCGCACGAACCCGGTCTGGGCCCGGCGTAGTCGGCCGGATCCGCCACCGACGCCCGCGGCCAGGCCGTTGACCAGCCCGTCGATGCCGCGGTTGTCGAGGTAGACCAGCGCGCGGGTCAGGTAGCGGCCCGGCGCCTCGAAGACCGCCTCGTTGAAGGAGTCGGTGTAGAGGTTCTTGCGCGCGGCGGTGACCACCACACCGGCCGGCTGCTCCTCCAGGGCGGTGCCCTTGCGGAACAGCGCCCAGGCCAGACCCGCGCCGATGAACATGAGCGCGAACGACAGGATCGTGACCGTCGTGTGGCCGATGACGCCGTGCGCCTCCTCGGCCGGCTCGGGGCCGTAGACCGGGGTGAGCCACTCCTGCACGTTGCCGGTGAGGAGCATGCCGGCGAAGAACGAGCCGATCGCCAGCAGGATCAGCGGAACGGTCATGATGTACGGCGACTCGTGCGGGTGCTTGATGTCCTCGGTCCACCGCTTCGGGCCGTGGAAGGTGAGGATGAACAGCCGCGTCATGTAGAACGCGGTCAACCCCGCGCCCAGCAGCGCCGCACCCCCGAAGACCCAGCCCTGCCAGCCCTCGCGCTCGAAGGCGGCGGCGATGATCGGCTCCTTCGAGAAGTAGCCGGACAACGGCCACATGCCGATGATCGCGAGCCAGCCGGCGGCGAACGTCCAGTACGTGATCGGCATGATCCGCCACAGTGCGCCGAAGCGGCGGATGTTGACCTGGTCGTTCATGCCGTGCATGACCGACCCGGCGCCGAGGAACATGTTGGCCTTGAAGAAGCCGTGCGCCAGCAGGTGAATCAGCGCCAGCGCGTATGCCCCGCCGCCGAGCCCGACGCCGAGGAACATGTAGCCGATCTGGCTGACCGTCGACCAGGCCAGAACCCGCTTGATGTCGTCCTTCGCCGCGCCGATGATACAGCCCATCAGCAGCGTGAGGGCACCGACCGCGACGACGATGAGCTGCGCGGTCTCGTTCAGGTCGAAGATCGCGTGCGAGCGGGCGATCAGGTAGACGCCACCGGTGACCATCGTCGCGGCGTGGATCAGGGCGGAGACCGGGGTCGGACCCTCCATGGCGTCGGGCAACCAGGCCTGCAGCGGGAACTGACCTGACTTGCCGGTCGCGCCGAGCAGCAGCAGGAGCGCCATCGCCAGGACCACGCCGCTGCTGAGGTTGTGCACGTTGTTGAAGACCTCGTCGTAGTTCACCGTGCCGAGGTAGGCGAACATCATGAAGATGGCGATCGCGAACCCGGCGTCACCGACGCGGTTCATGAGGAACGCCTTCTTGCCGGCCGTCGCCGCGCTGGGCCGCAGATACCAGAACGAGATCAGCAGGTAGGAGGCGAGACCCACGCCCTCCCAGCCGAAGTAGAGCATCACGTAGTTGTTGCCGAGGACCAGCAACAGCATCGCCGCGATGAACAGGTTGAAGTACGCGAAGAACTTCCGTCGGCCCGGGTCGTGCGCCATGTAGCCCACGGCGTACAGGTGGATCAGCGAGCCGACACCCGTGATCAGCAGCACGAACATCGCCGACAGCGGGTCGAACAGCAGGCCCATGTCGACGTGGAAGCTCCCGACGCCGATGTAGTCCCACAGCTTGAGTTCGACACCGCTGCGGTTCTCCAGTCCGCGCAGCGTGAAGAAGTACGTCAGGCCGAGCACGAACGACGCGGCGACGCTGAGCACACCGAGCCAGTGACCCCAGCGGTCGGCCCGCTTGCCCAGCAGCAGCAGGATCGCTGCGCTGGCCAGCGGGATCGCCAGGAGCAGCCAGAACGTGCCCAGCCACCCGGTCGCCGCCGAGTAGGCGATTTCCTCCACCACCCGCTCCTTAGTACTTCAGCAGGTTCGCGTCGTCGACGCTGGCAGAGCGCCGAGTCCGGAAGATCGACATGATGATCGCCAGGCCGACGACGACCTCGGCCGCCGCCACGACCATGACGAAGAACGCCATGATCTGCCCGTCGAGCGTGCCGTTGATCCGGCTGAACGTGACCAGCGCGAGGTTGGCCGCGTTCAGCATCAACTCGATGCACATGAACAGCACGATCGCGTTCCGGCGGATGAGCACGCCGACTGCACCGATCGTGAACAGGATCGCCGCGAGGACGATGTAGTACGTCGGAGTCACTTCTCGGTCCCCTTAGGTGCGACGTCGGCGGACGTCAACTCCCGGGTCGGGAGGATCTTGGAGATGCTGCGGTCCGCCGGCGTACCGTCAGGCAGCCGCGCGGGCGTCGCCACCGAGTCGGAGGTGGCGAACACGCCGGGGCCCGGCTTCGGCGCCGGGTAGTTGCCCGGGCGGAACCGCGCCACCATGAGCTCCGGCTGGCTGACCTTGTCTTCCTTGCGCTTCTCGATGTGGGCCAGGATCATCGCGCCCACCGCCGCCGTGATCAGCAGCGCCGAGGTGACCTCGAAGACGAAGACGTACTTGGTGAACAACAGCCGGGAGATGCCGATCACGTTGCCCGCCGAGTTGGCGTTCGCGAGGCCCTGCGGGGTGCTGCCGCCGAGCGCGCGGTACAGGCCGATACCCAGCAGCAGCGCCAGGCCGACGCCCAGCGCTATGGCGGCCATCCGTTGCCCGCGCAACGTCTCGATCAGCGAGTCGGACGAGTCACGACCGACGAGCATCAGCACGAACAGGAACAGCATCATGATCGCGCCGGTGTAGACGATGATCTGTACCATGCCGATGAACGGCCCGGCCTGCAGGACGTAGAACACGCCCAGGCACATCATCGTGATCACCAGGAACAGCGCGGAGTGCACCGCGTTGCGGGCCCAGACCATGCCGATGGCCCCCAGCACCGCGAGCGGCGCGAGGATCCAGAAGGCGGCGGCCTCACCGCCCTTCACGTCGCCGGACGCGGCCAGTAGCTGCAGTGAGAGGTTCACGAGCCGGCCCCCTTGTACCGCTCGGCGCCGGCCGAGGTGCCGGGGTTCTCCAGCGCGCCGACGTAGTAGTCCTTCTCGGAGTCGCCGAGCCGCATGTCGTGCGGCGGGCGCTCCATCCCCGGCAGCAGCGGCGCGAGCAACTGCTCCTTGGTGAAGATCAGGTCGCGGCGGTTGTCCCGGGCCAGCTCGTACTCGTTGCTCATGGTGAGCGAACGGGTCGGGCAGGCCTCGATACACAGGCCGCAGAAGATGCAGCGCGCGTAGTTGATCTGGTACGTCTGCGCGTACCGCTCACCGGGCGAGAAGCGAGCCTCTTCGGTGTTGTCGGCGCCCTCGACGAAGATCGCGTCCGCGGGGCAGGCCCACGCGCACAGCTCGCAGCCGATGCACTTCTCGAGACCGTCCGGCCACCGGTTGAGGATGTGCCGCCCGTGGTAGCGCGGCGCTGGTGGCTTGCGCTGCTCCGGGTACTCCTCGGTGACCACCTTCTTGAACATGTGCGAGAAGGTGACCCCGAAACCCTTCAGAGTCCCACCGATGCTCATGTTGTCAGCTCTCCTTGCTGGTCGAGACGGTTTCCCGCTCGACGATCACGCGCTTGGCCCGCGGGCTCGGCGGCACCTCGAGGTTCATCGGAGGCAGCGGGAAGCCGTTGGCACCGCCGACCCGGCCGCCGGGGTCCGGCTTCGGCATGTCGGCGAGGACGTCCTTGCGGCCGCGCTGCATGCCGACCATGACCAGCACGAGCAGGACCAGCACGGCGATCCCGGCGCCGATGCCGACCCGGTTGCCGGTGCTCAGCTCGCCCTTCTGCATGAGGCGGATGCCCGACAGCGCCAGGATCCACACCAGGTTGGCCGGGATCAGCACCTTCCAGCCGAATCGCATGAACTGGTCGTAGCGCAGCCGGGGCAGCGTGCCGCGGAGCCACACGAAGACGAACAGCAGCAGGAGGACCTTGATGGTGAACCAGAGCACCGGCCACCAGCCGTGGTTCGCGCCGTCCCAGAGCGAGATCGGCCACGGGGCCCGCCAGCCGCCGAGGAACAGCGTCGCGCACAGGCCGGAGACGGTGACCATGTTGATGTACTCGGCGAGGAAGAACAGCGCGAACTTCAGCGACGAGTATTCGGTGTGGAAGCCACCGACCAGCTCGGACTCGGCCTCGGGCAGGTCGAACGGTGCGCGGTTGGTCTCACCGACCGCGGAGGTGAAGTAGATCAGGAAGCTCGGCAGCAGCAAAATCGCGTACCAGGCCGGGGCGTCGAAGGTCCAGCTACCGATGCCGATCGTGCCGTTGCCCGCCTGCGCCTCGACGATCCCCGAGGTCGACATGGTGCCGGCCACCAGGAAGACCGAGACGATGGACAGGCCCATCGCCACCTCGTACGAGATCATCTGCGCGCTCGACCGCAGACCACCCAGCAACGGGTAGGTCGAGCCGGAGGCCCAGCCGCCCAGCACGATGCCGTAGATGCCCATCGACGAGCAGGCCAGCACCAGCAGCACCGCCACCGGGATGTCGGTGAGCTGCAGCGGCGACTGGTGGCCGAAGATCGACACCGTCGGGCCGAACGGCATGACCGAGAACGCGGTGAACGCGCAGACGGTCGAGATGACCGGCGCGAAGAAGAAGACGACCTTGTCGGCCATCTTCGGCATGATGTCTTCCTTGAACGCCAGCTTCAGGCCGTCGGCCAGCGACTGCAGCAGACCGAAGGGGCCGTTGCGGTTCGGGCCGGGCCGGACCTGCATCCGGGCGACGACGCGCCGCTCGTACCAGATGGCGAAGAGCGTCATGACGACCAGGAAGGCGAAGATCACGACGACCTTGGCCAGCACCAGCCACCATGGGTCCTTGCCGAACTGGTCCAGGTTGCCGTACGCGAGAGGCGTCATTTTGTGCTACCCCCAGTGCTGATCTCGACCAGCGCGCCCTCGGCGACGCCGAGCGTGCGGCGCAGGGTCGAGCCCGGTGAGTTCGTCGGGATCCACACGACCCCGTCGACCATGTCGGTGACGAGCGCCGGCAGGGTGATCGCACCCCGCCCGGTGCCGACCGTCACCGCGTCGCCGTCGACCACACCGAGGTCGGCCGCGGTGCTCTTGGAGATCCGGACCACGGCGGGGCGGGCGGTGCCGGCCAGGTGGCCGTCGCCGTCCTGCAGCGAGCCGTTGTCGATCAGGTGGTGCCAGGAGGCGAGGATCGCCTGGCCGCCGGCCGGCTGGGCGACCGTGCCGGGCGCCACCGACGGGGCGGTGCCCCGGGTGCTGGTGCCGGCACCGACCAGGCCGACCGTCGCCGTGCCCGGCAGCGGTAGCTGGGCCAGCGCGGCGAGCTGCGCACGGACCGTGGTGACGTCGCCGACGCCCAACTGGACGCCCAACTCGCGGGCCAGCGTGTCGAGCACCCGCGCGTCGCTCATCGCCGGGGTCTTGAGCACGGTGCCGAACGGCCGGACCCGGCCCTCCCAGTTGACGAAGGAGCCGCTCTTCTCGACCGCCGCGGCGACCGGGAAGACGACGTCGGCCCGCCTGGTGACGGCGCTCGCCCGCAGCTCCAGGCTGACCACGAACCCGACGTTGTCGAGGGCCTCCTCGGCCGCCAGCGGGTCGGCCAGGTCGGCCGGGTCGACGCCGGCGACGAGCAACGCCCCGAGCCGGCCGTCGCGCGCGGCGGCGACGATGCCGTCGGTGTCACGGCCGGAGGCGCTGGGCAGTACACCCGCGTCGAGGCTCCACGCCGTCGCGACCTCGCTGCGCGCGGCCGGGTCGAAGACCGGTCGACCGCCGGGCAGCAGGGTCGGCAGCGCGCCGGCCTCGACCGCGCCCCGGTCGCCGGCTCGGCGGGGAACCCACGCGAGCCGGGCGCCGGTGGACTCGGCGAGCCGCGCCGCGGCGGACAGGCCGCCTTCGACGCTCGCGAGCCGCTCGCCGACGAACAGAATCGCGCCCTCCGCCGACAGCGCCTCGCGCAGTTGCTCGGACGCGCCGAGCACCTCCGCCTCGGCACCAGGCGCGGTGAGGATGACGGTGGAGCCGAGCTTCTCGAACCCGCGGCTGACGAACGGCGCGACGGCGTAGCTGGCCAGGCCGCGCTTGAGATAGGTCTTGCGGGTCCGCAGGAAGATGATCGGGCACTCCTCCTCGGGCTCCAGCCCGACGAAGACCACCGCGGGGGCCCGCTCGATATCGGCGTAGGTGACCTCGGCCCGGCCCACGACGTGCGAGCCGAGGAACTCGGTCTCCTCGGCCGACAGCGGCCGGGCGCGGAAGTCGATGTCGTTGGTGCCGAGGGCGATGCGGGCGAACTTCGAGTACGCGTATGCGTCCTCGACGGTCAGCCGGCCACCGGTCAGGACGCCGACGCCGCCGTTGTCCTTCGCCGCCGCCAGGCCGGCCGCCGCGGTGGCGATCGCCTCGGGCCAGCTCGCCGCACGCAGCTCCCCGGTCTTGCCGTCACGCACCAGCGGCGTGGTCAGGCGGTCATTTGCGTTGACGTACTGGAAGGCGAACCGGCCCTTGTCGCAGTTCCACTCTTCGTTGACCGCCGGGTCGTCGCCGGCCAGGCGGCGCATGACCTTGCCGCGGCGGTGGTCGGCCCGCTGGTCACAGCCGGCCGCGCAGTGCTCGCACGTGTTCGGCGTCGACACCAGGTCGAAGGGCCGGGCGCGGAAGCGGTACTGCGAGCTGGTCAGCGCGCCGACCGGGCAGATCTGGATGGTGTTGCCGGAGAAGTAGGAGTTGAACGGCGCGTCGTCGGCCGGCGAGTCGGGGTCGCCGCGGAAGACGCCGATCTGCTCGTTGGACGACCGCTCCATCAGGTCGATGAACTTGTCACCGGCGATCTCGTCGGAGAACCGGGTGCAGCGCTGGCAGAGCACGCACCGCTCGCGGTCGAGCAGCACCTGCGTGCTGATCGGCAGCGGTTTCGGGTATTCCCGCTTGTGCTCGACGAACCGCGACTCCGCCTGACCGTTGCTCATCGCCTGGTTCTGCAGCGGGCACTCGCCACCCTTGTCGCACACCGGGCAGTCGAGCGGGTGGTTGATCAGGAGGAACTCCATGATGCCCTCTTGGGCCTTCTTGGCCACGTCGGAGGTCATCTGGGTCCGTACGACCATACCCTCGGCCACCGGCTGCGTGCAGGACGCCACCGGCTTGCGCTGCCCCTCGATGTCGACCAGGCACTGCCGGCAGGCACCGGCCGGGGCCAGCAGCGGGTGGTCGCAGAAGCGCGGGATCGAGATGCCCATCTGCTCGGCGACCCGGATGACGAGTGCACCCTTGGGCGCCTCGACCTCGATGCCGTCGATCGTCAGCTTGACGGTGTCGACCTTGGGAACCACGTCGGTCATCAGTGGGCTCCTACCAGCTCGCCCTTGAACATCGGGGCCTTGCGGCCCTCGATGTAGTCCAGGTAGTCCTGCTTGAAGTACTTGATCGAGGACGTCACCGGGCTGGTCGCACCGTCACCGAGCGCGCAGAACGAGCGGCCCAGCAGGTTGTCGCAGGCGTCCAGCAGGGTGTCGAGATCCCGGTGGGTGCCTTGGCCGGCGAGGATGCGGTGCAGGATCCGCACCATCCAGTAGTTGCCCTCGCGGCACGGGGTGCACTTGCCGCAGGACTCGTGGTGGTAGAACGCGATCCAGCGGTAGGTCGCGTAGACGATGTCGTCCTGGTCGGAGAAGACCTGGACGGCGGTGGTGCCGAGCATCGTGCCGACGCCCGCCATGCCCTCGAAGTCCATCGGCGTGTCGAGGTGCTCGTCGGTGAGCATCGGCGTCGAAGAGCCGCCCGGCGTCCAGAACTTCAGCTTGTGGCCGGGCTGCATGCCGCCCGCCAGGTCGATGAGCTGCCGCAGCGTGACGCCGAGGCCGCACTCGTACTGACCCGGACTGTTGACCCGCCCGGAGATCGAGTAGATCTTCGGGCCCGGCGACTTCTCGGTGCCCATGCTGCGGAACCACTGGGAGCCGCCGAGCACGATGTAGGGCACGCTGGCGATCGTCTCGACGTTGTTGACGACCGTCGGCGAGGCGTAGAGCCCGTGCGTCGCCGGGAAGGGCGGGCGCAGCCGGGGCTGTCCGCGGTACCCCTCCAGGGAGTCGAGCAGCGCCGTCTCCTCGCCGCAGATGTAGGCGCCGGCTCCGCTGTGGACGACCACGTCGAGGTCGAAGCCGCTGCCCAGGATGTTGGTGCCCAGGTAGCCCTTGGCGTAGGCCTGCTGAACCGCCGCACGCAGCCGGCGGGCCGCGTGGACCGCCTCGCCCCGGATGTAGATCGCGGCGAAGTTGGCCCGGATCGCGTAGGAGGCGATGATGACCCCTTCGACCAGCGCGTGCGGGTCGGCCATCATCAGCGGCAGGTCCTTGCAGGTGCCCGGCTCGCCCTCGTCGGCGTTGACGACCAGGTAGTGCGGCTTGCCGTCGTTCTGCGGGATGAAGCCCCACTTCATGCCGGTCGGGAAGCCGGCACCGCCACGGCCGCGCAGGCCCGAGTCCTTGACGAGCTGGATCAGCTCGTCCGGGTGGGCCTTCAGCGCCTTGCGCAGCGCGGTGTAGCCGTCGAGGCGCTCGTAGACGTCGATCTTCCACGCGTCGGGCGACAGCCAGCGCTTGGTGAGCACCGGCGTCAGCTTCGACAGCGACTCCTGCGAGGGCTGGTAGTCGAGGGTCACTTGGCCTCCTTCTGCGGCAGCGGACCGTCACCTGCCGGCTTCGCGTCGGAGGCGGGCTTCGGTGCGGTCTCCGGTGCCTTGGGTGGCGGCGCGTCGGCCTTCTTGGCGATCGGCGTCTCGGGGTCGAACCCGGGGACGGCGATCGCGAACCGCTCGGCGAGCCGGTTGCCGGCCAGCGTCGGGCCGCCCGCGGTGCCTTCGGCGACGACCTCGTCGCCGCGGTCGTCAGCGAAGCCGGCGAGCTGCACCGCCATCTCCTTCAGCGTGCACAGCCGCGTGCCACGGGTCGGCTGCGGGCGCTCGCCGTTCTGCAACTGCTTGACCAGCCCCAGCGCGCTGTCCTCGGTGACCTGGTCGAAGAACTCGTAGTTGACCGTCATCACGGGCGCGTAGTCGCAGGCCGCGAGGCACTCGGCGTGCTCCAGCGTGATCCGCCCGTCGGCGGTCGTCTCGTCGTGGCCGACCCCGAGGTAGTCGCTCAGGGCCTGGTACGCCTTGTCGCCGCCGAGCACGCCGCACATGGTGTTGGTGCAGACGCTGACCAGCCAGTCGCCGGTCGGCTTACGCTTGTACATGGTGTAGAACGTCGCCACGGCGCCGACCTCAGCCTTGGTCAGGCCGAGCACCTCCGCGCAGAACGAGATGCCGTCCGCGGAGACGTAGCCCTCTTCCGACTGCACCAGGTGCAGCAGCGGCAGCAGCGCGGAGCGCGAGCGGCCCTCGGGGTAGCGCGCGATGATCTGACGCGCGCGGTCACGCGTGACCTCACTGAACACCATCAACGATCACACCCACCCATGACGGGGTCGAGCGAGGCGCCGCCCACGATGACGTCGGCGAGGAGTCCGCCTTCGGCCATGACCGGGATCGCCTGCAGATTGACGAAGCTGGGCTCGCGGTAGTGCACGCGGAAGGGGCGCGTGCCTCCGTCGGAGACGGCGTGCACGCCGAGCTCGCCGCGGGGCGCCTCGATCGGCACGTAGACCTGACCGGGCGGGACCCGGAAGCCCTCGGTCACCAGCTTGAAGTGGTGGATCAGGGCCTCCATGGACTGGCCCATGATCTTCGCGACGTGCTCCAGCGAGTTGCCCAGGCCGTCGCCGCCGATGGCCAACTGTGCGGGCCACGCGATCTTCTTGTCGCCGATCATGATCGGACCCGGCTCCAGGCGGTCCATCGCCTGCCGGATGATCTTGACGGACTCCCGCATCTCGTTGAGCCGGACCTTGTAGCGGCCCCACGCGTCACCGGTCGGCTCGGTGGGCACCGCGAAGTCGTAGGTCTCGTATCCGAGGTACGGCTGCGTCTTGCGGAGATCCCAGGCCAGGCCGGCGGAGCGCAGCACCGGACCGGTGATGCCCAGCGCCAGGCAGCCGGCCATGTCGAGGACGGCCACGCCTTGCGTGCGCTCCCGCCAGATGGTGTTGCCGGAGAGCAGGTCCTCGTACATGTCGATGCGCTCGGGCATCCACTCGAGGAGCTCGCGGATCTTCGCCGCCGCCTCGTCCGGCAGGTCCTGCGCCAGGCCGCCGGGACGGATGTACGCGTGGTTCATCCGGAGGCCGGAAGTCAGCTCGAAGATGTCGAGGACGTACTCACGCTCACGGAAGCCGTAGATCATCATCGACAGAGCGCCGAGCTCCATGCCCGTCGTGGCGAGCCACACCAGGTGGGACGAGATCCGGTTGAGCTCCATCATCAGGACCCGGATCGTCTTCGCCCGCTCGGTGATCTGGTCCTCGATGCCGAGCAGCTTCTCGACCGCCATGCAGTAGGCGGTCTCGTTGAACATCGGCGCGAGGTAGTCCATGCGCGTGACGAACGTCGAGCCCTGCGTCCAGTTGCGGAACTCGAGGTTCTTCTCGATGCCGGTGTGCAGGTAGCCGATGACGGTGCGCGCCTCGGTGACCGTCTCGCCTTCCAGCTCGAGCACCAGGCGGAGCACGCCGTGCGTCGAGGGGTGCTGCGGCCCCATGTTGACGACGATGCGCTCCTCGGAGCCGGCCTCGTCGACGACCGTGTCCCAGTCGCCACCCGTGACGGTGAAGACCCGGCCCTCGGTGGTCTCGCGCGAGCTCGCGTAATCGGTGGTCATCGGGCCACCTCGCTTCGCTCGGCGTCCCGACGCCCTGAAACCTGAGCCATCTTGTGACTCCGCATCCGCTCCGTCACTGGTAACTCCTCCGCTGGTCCGGCGGTGGGATCTCCGCACCCTTGTACTCGACCGGCACGCCGCCGAGCGGGTAGTCCTTCCGCTGCGGGAAGCCCTCCCAGTCGTCCGGCATGAGGATCCGGGTCAGGTTGGGGTGACCGTCGAAGACGACGCCGAACATGTCGTAGGTCTCGCGCTCCTGCCAGTCGGCGGTCGGGTAGACCTGGGTGACGCTCGGCAGGTGCGGAACCTCGGCGGTCACGGCCGCCTCGAGACGGACCCGGCGGCGGAACGTCAGCGACGTCAGGTGATACGTCACGTGCAGCCGACGGCCGTCGGAGCCGAGGTAGTCGACGCCGGAGACGGAGGAGCACAGCTCGAACCGCAGGGCCGGGTCGTCGCGCATGGCCTGGCAGACCTCGGCGATGCGCTCGGGCACGATGTGCAGCGTCAGCTCGCCGCGGTCGACCACGATCCGCTCGATCGCGTCGTTGAAGCCGGTGTAGGCCTCTTCGAGCGCGTCGACGACCTCGTCGAACTCGCCGCCGAACGGCCGGGGCGAGTCGAGCTCCACCGCGCGGCGCCGCTGGAGACCGCCGAAGCCGGACGTGTCACCGGTTCCCTGCACGCCGAACATGCCCCGCCCGGCGCCGCTCGACGGCGGCTGCTGCGCGGAGGCGCCCAGCTCGGCACCGACCGGCTCTACCTCAGTCACTTCGTACCTCCGGACAGGTTCGCCCGCTCTTCCATCCACTTCTGGATGCGCAACTGCTCTTCGCGCCCTTGCTCGGCGGCCTTGGTCCACTCGGCGCGCTTCGCCTTGTTGAACCGGTAGCTCGACGGCATCGCGCCGGGGGCCACCACCGGGGCGCCGTCGCGCTCGACCCGCGCCTTGACCCGCGCCTCGATCGCGCGGCGGCGCCGGTCGCCAAGCGGCTCGGCCATGACCTTGTCGTGCAGCCGCAGGATCGCGTCGATCAGCATCTCCGGCCGCGGCGGGCAGCCAGGCAGATACATGTCGACGGGCACGATGTGATCGACGCCCTGGACGATCGCGTAGTTGTTGAACATGCCGCCGCTCGACGCGCAGACGCCCATCGAGAGCACCCACTTGGGCTCGGGCATCTGGTCGTAGATCTGGCGCAGGACCGGGGCCATCTTCTGGCTCACGCGGCCGGCGACGATCATCAGGTCGGCCTGGCGGGGGCTGGCCCGGAAGACCTCCATGCCGAAACGCGCCAGGTCGTAGCGTGCCGCGCCGGTCGCCATCATCTCGATGGCGCAGCAGGCCAGGCCGAACGTGGCCGGCCAGAAGCTCGCCTTACGTGACCAGTTGACCAGCTTCTCGACGGTGGTCAGCAGAACGCCGGTCGGTACCTTTTCCTCGATGCCCATGGCTCAGTCCCAATCCAGCCCGCCGCGCCGCCACACGTAGGCGAAGGCGACGAACACGGTGACGATGAACAGCACCATCTCCACGAACCCGAAGAGGCCGAGCGCGTCGAAGTTCACAGCCCACGGGTAGAGGAAGATGATCTCGATGTCGAAGACGATGAACAGCATCGCGGTCAAGTAGAACTTGATCGGGAAGCGGCCACCGCCGACGGGCTGCGGCGTCGGTTCGATGCCGCACTCGTAGGCGTCGAGCTTCGCCTTGTTGAACCGGCGCGGCCCGACGAACGGGGCGACCGCCACCGAGAACAGCGCGAAGGCTGCGGCGAGGGCGAAGAGCCCGAGAATCGGTACGTACGGCGCGAGCGACATCGTGCTGCTCCGTCCTTTCGGCGAGCCCGGCGGGGTGGTTGCCGCTGGGACCACTCAAGCTGTATGCGGGTTTACACTATTCGGTGATGTCCGGACGGCTTCGTCCGGGGCACCCCAAATGTGGCCTTGGGCTGTGCATTTGCGGCTAGGCAGCCGGTGCCAGCCGGGTCATTGCGTTGATCACGCGGTCCATGGCGTCGCCCCCTCGCGGGTCGGTGAGGTTGGCGAGGAGCTTGAGCACAAACCGCATGAGGGTGGGGTGTGGCATGCCATGTTTGGTGGCCACCCGCATGATCTGCGGCTGACCGATGAGCTTCACGAAGATGTTCCCGAGCCGGTAGTAGCCGCCGTAGCGGGCCTTGAGCTCGGCCGGATAGTGGGCGAGCGCGCGCTCCCGCGCCGTGCCCGAAGGGCGGGCGAGACCTTGGACGGCGATCTCCGCCGCCAGCTCGCCGGACTCCATGGCGTAGGCGATCCCCTCGCCGTTGAAGGGGTTGACCATGCCACCGCTGTCACCGACGAGCAGCACGCCCCGGGAGTAGTGCGGCACCCGGTTGAAGCCCATCGGCAGCGCCGCGCCTTGGGGCTTGCCCTCGGCGTTGGCCGGGTCGGAGAGCCCCCACTCGGCGGGCGTGTTGTCGACCCAGTCGGTCAGCAGCGTGCGGTAGTTGGTCTTGCCGTAGGCGACGCTGCTGTTGAGCACGCCGAGGCCGACGTTGACGCGGCCGTCACCCAGGCCGAAGATCCAGCCGTAACCCGGCAGAAGCTTGTCGCCCGACTCACGGCTGCGCAGCTCGAGCCACGACTCGAGGTAGTCGTCGTCGTGCCGCGTCTCGCTGCGGAAGTATTGCCGGACGGCGACGCCCATCGGGCGGTCCTCACGCTTGGCGATGCCCAGCGCCAGTGCGAACCGGCCGGAGACCCCGTCGGCGGCGATGACCAGCGGCGCACGGAACTCCAGCGGCTCCTTGTCCGGCCCGGTCGCCGTCACGCCGACCACACGACCGGTGCGGTCGAGGATCGGGCCGCCCACGTTGGTGCCTGTGCGCAGGATGGCGCCGGCGTCGGTCGCCGCGGTCGCGAGCATCTGGTCGAAGTCCATGCGCGTGCGGGTCAACCCGTAGTCGGGGAAGCTCGCGAGCTCGGGCCAGTCGAGCTCAAGACGGATGCCGCCACCGATCACACGCAGGCCACGGTTGCGCAGCCAGCCCTTCTCTTCGGTGGTGTCGATCCCCATCTTGATCAACTGCTTGACGGCCCGGGGTGTCAGCCCGTCACCGCAGACCTTCTCCCGCGGGAACTCGGTCTTCTCCAGCAGCAGCACCCGCAGGCCGTGGCGAGCCAGGTGGAACGCGGCGGAAGAGCCGCCAGGTCCGGCGCCGACGACGATGACATCCGCGTCTTTCCCGGTGTCGGTCACAGCCGTCACACCTCCTTGCCCTTCGGTTCTACCTGTCGTTCTTCGCCTGGCCGCCGTTGGCCACTGCTGTCATCCCGCTCGTGAAAGTCTTCACAAAGTACTCCGGGGGAAGTCTAGAACCGCTGGGTGGCCCACCGTCAGTTAGGCGACCCTAATTTTTCACCCAGGGCGTCACCTAGATCGCCGACTCGGTCGACAGCATCGCTGCTCGGTGGGCGTTCTGCCCGACAAATCGTGATCATGGCTCTGGGTTATCCACAGGAAAATCTCTACTGTCGACAGCCGGCGACCGGATGACAATCCTCGGTCATCATGAACCCCGGGCAGCCGGACCGTGACCGGCTCGACGCACACGCCACCGCACAGCGCGGACTCTTCACCCGCACACAGGCCCTGAACTGCGGATACAGCGAATCCAAGATCAAGACGAAGTGCCGGACCGGCGACTGGACCGTCGTCGTTCGGGACGTCTACGCCGACCGAGGCCTGGAGATCACCCCCAGGCTGCGGGACGCGGCGGCCGTGCTGGCGCTGCCCGGCGCCGTCCTCGCCGGCCCGTCGGCCGCCCGGTGGCACCGCATCGAGGTGCCGAGCACCGCCACCTTCGTCGCCTATCCCCGGCGGATCCGGCGCCGGCAGGTGCACGTGCTCCATGAGGAGCCACCGCCCACGGACGTCGTCCAGGTGGACGGAGTGGCGACGACCACCCTGGGTCGCACGCTGTTCGACTGCGCCCGCCTGCTGCCGGACGCGGCCGCGACGGCACTGCTGACCAAGGCGTTGGAGGAGGGCTGGACGACGATGCCCGAGTTGGCCGAGCGCATCCGGGACATGACCGGCCGCCACGGCACTCCCCGGCTCGTCCGCCTGATCAGGACGGTGGCCTTCGGCGACCGCAGCGCCGCGCTGCAACTCATGGTCCGGCTGCTGCAGCGAGCCGGGATCTGGGGCTGGCAGTTGCACGAGCCGATCAACGACCGGTGGGGCCTGATCGGCCTCGGCGACGTCGTCTTCCCGGAGGCCAAGTTGGTGCTCGACCTGGGACCCGGGCCGGAGCTGGGCACCGACGACGCGGAGCCGAAGCAGGAGATCGCCGCCCGGCGACGGGAGCGAGCCGTCCGGCTGGCAGCCGCCGGATGGACGGTCACCGCGCTCACCTGGGGCGACCTGACCGGTCACCCCACCGAGGTCGTGGCCGAGCTGCGGGCCTGCCTCGACCGCCTGACCCCGGTGCGGTGGTGAGGCGGTGCGGTCAGATCCGGAAGCCGCGGTGCAGCGCCACCACACCGCCGGTGAGATTGCGCCACGCCACCTTGCGCCAGCCGCTGCCGGCGATCCGGGCCGACAGTCCTTCCTGGTCCGGCCAGGCACGGATCGACTCGGCCAGATAGACGTAGGCGTCCGGGTTGCTCGACACCCGTTTCGCCACCTGGGGCAGGGCGCGCATCAGATAGCCCATGTAGGCACCACGGAACGGTCGCCAGGTCGGGTGGCTGAACTCACAGACGACCAATCGGCCACCGGGTTTTGTGACCCTCGCCATCTCACGCAGGGCGGCCTCGGTGTCGCTGACGTTGCGCAGCGCGAAGGAGATCGTCACCGCGTCGAAGGTCTCGTCCGCGAACGGCAGGGCCAGCGCGTCGCCGGCCAGCAGCGACACCGTCGGGCGCCTCGCGCGGCCGGCCTGGAGCATCCCGATCGACAGGTCCACGCCCACGGCGAACGCGCCGGACTTGGCCAGCTCGAGGGTGGAGACGCCGGTTCCGGCGCCGAGATCCAGCACCCGCTCCCCCGGCTTCAGGCCCAGGGCGAGCCGCGTCTCACGCCGCCACATGCGATCCTGGCCGCCCGAGAGCACGGTGTTGGTCAGGTCATAGCGACGGGCCACCCCGTCGAACATCGCCGCGACCTCGTGCGGCTCCTTCTCCAGCGAGGCGCGGGTCATGAGTTCACCGGCGTCAGCGGCAGGGAGCGGCCGGCGCCGCCGCCGGGCAGGGCGATCGAGGAGAAGTGCGACTGCACCCGCTCGTCGGTCGGGTCGTCGGCGGGGGTCCAGTGGACCCGCATGTGCCGATACTCGGTGTCGCGTTGGGCCGGGACGCGGTCCGCGTCGCGGATCATCTGCACCAGCTCGGTGAGGCGGGAGCGGTGACGGGCACCGGCGGAGGAGATCACGTTTTCCTCGAGCATGATCGAGCCCAGGTCGTCGACACCCATGTGCAGCGACACCTGGCCGACGTCCTTGCCGGTGGTCAGCCAGGACGACTGCAGGTGGTCCACGTTGTCGAAGAACAGCCGCGCCACGGCGATCAACCGCAGGTATTCCAGGCTGGTGGCCTGTGTGCGGCCCTTCAGGTGGTTGTTCTCCGGCTGATAGGTCCACGGGATGAACGACCGGAAGCTGCCCTCGTAGCCGTTGCCGACCGCGAGGTCCTGGACGTCCCGGATGAGGCGCAGGTGCTCGATCCGCTCGGCATTGGTCTCGCCGGTGCCCATCATCATCGTCGCGGTCGACGACACACCGAGCCGGTGCGCCGCCGCCATGACCTCGAGCCAGCGCTCGCCCGACTCCTTCAGCGGCGCGATCGCGCGCCGCGGCCGGGCGGGCAGCATCTCCGCGCCCGCACCCGCGATGGAGGCCAGGCCCGCGGCCTTGATCCGGGTGATCGCCTCGTCGATGGAGACGCCGGAGACCTTCGCCATGTGCAGCACCTCGGACGGCCCGATCGAGTGGATGACCAGGTCCGGGAAGGCGGAGTGGACGGCGGAGAACAGCTCCTCGTAGTACTCGACGCCGAAGTCGGGATGATGTCCACCCTGCAACATCACCTGCGTGGCACCGAGCTCGACCGCCTCCGCGCACCGGCGCAGGATCTCCTCGGTGCTGTGGGTCCAGCCCTCGGCGTGCTTCGGCGCCCGGTAGAACGCGCAGAACTTGCAGGCCGTCACGCAGACGTTGGTGTAGTTGATGTTGCGGTCGATGATGTAGGTGACAATGTTGTCCGGATAGCGTCGGCGACGCACGGTGTCGGCGGCCTCACCGAGCTCGTGGAACGGCGCGTCGGTGTAGAGCAGCAGCGCCTCTTCCGGGCTGATCCGCCCGCCGCCGGCCGCTCGCTGCAGTATCTCGCTGATCACCGGAGTTTCCGTCACAACCCAGAGCGTACCCAGCGGGTGAGCCGTGGCGTTCAGCCGTGCTTAGGATCACGAGTGTGACTGACATGCGCTATCGCCGTCTCGGCAGGTCCGGGCTTCCCGTCTCGGTGCTCGGAATCGGCTGCAACAACTTCGGCGGCCGGATCGACGCGACCCAAGCGGCGGAGGTCGTCCACGCCGCGCTCGACCATGGCGTCACGCTCTTCGACACCGCTGACGTCTACGGCAACGCACCCGGCGACTCGGAGCGGACGTTGGGTGCGAGCCTCGGCAAGCGCCGCGACGAGGCCGTCGTCGCGACCAAGTTCGGCATGGACGTGCGTGGCGCCTACGGGCCCGACTGGGGCGCGCGGGGCAGCCGGCGATACATCTTCCGAGCCGTCGAGGCGTCGCTGCGCAACCTCGGCACCGACTACATCGACCTCTACCAACTGCACGCGCCCGACCCGGAAACACCGATCGAGGAGACCCTCGGCGCGCTCGACGACCTCGTGCGGTCGGGCAAGGTGCGATACCTCGGTCACTCCAACTTCACCGGCTGGGAGACCGCCGACGCCGCCTGGGTCGCCGGGACGAAGCAGCTCACACCGTTCGTGAGCGCCCAGAACCGATACTCGCTGCTGCACCGCGAGCCGGAGCAGGAGCTCGTCCCGGCGGCGCAGCGGTTCGGGCTGGGCCTGTTGCCGTACTTTCCGCTGGCCAGCGGGCTACTGACCGGCAAGTACCACCGTGGGGAGTCGGCGCCGGTCGGCTCGCGGCTCGACCGGGTCGGCTACGCGAAGGTCCTGGCCGAGGCGCCGTGGGACGTCATCGAGCGGCTGGAGGCGTTCGCCCACGAGCACGGCATCGACCTGCTCACCCTCGCGATCGGGGCCCTGGCGGCCAAGCCGGCGGTGGCCAGCGTGATCGCCGGGGCGACGTCGGCCGCTCAGGTCGCGGCCAACGTCGCGGCCGTCTCCTGGCAGCCGTCCGAGGACGACATGAAGGCCCTGGACGAGCTACTCAAGGGTAACGAGCGGTAGCCGGTCAGAGGTCGATGATGCCCACCGGCGGGGAGCTTGGCTTGGTAGAGCCGTTGGCCGGTTCTACCGTGACGCCGAAGGCCTTCGCCAGGAACGGCACGTAGACACGGCCGGTTCCCGAGGGGACCAGGCCCGCATGCCGCGGCGAATCGCCGATCATCCATAGCTGATACGCCTTGCCGTCGCCGGGAGACGACAGGCCGTCGAGCACGGCGACGGCCGCGTCGCGGGACGGGGACACCACCACCGTGACCCGGCCGCCGCCCATGTCCTTGCTGACCAGCCGGGCGTCGGCCGCGGCCAGGACCGCGTCGACGCGGGCGCTCTCGTCGCGAAGGTTGGTGACCTGCTGCTGGGCCACCACCCAGGTGCCGGCGCCGACGCCGGCGGCCAGCACGGCGGCGGCGACCGCCGTCACGCCCCAGCGGCGCAGCCGGTCCCGGGCCGTGCGGCCGGGCGAGGTCGGCGCCCGGCGGCTGCGCTCCTGCGGGGTGCGCGCGATCTCCGCCATGACGGACTCCCGCAGCCGCGGCGGCGGCGCCTCGGCGACCGGGTGTGTCAGCCACGCCACGGTCTCCCGCAGCTCCGCCACCTCGACGGCGCAGGACGGGCAGTCGCGCAGGTGCCGGTCGAACGCGGCCCGCTCCAGGTCGTCCACGGCGTCCAACGCGTAGGCGCCCGCGAGCGCGTGAATGTCCACGGTCCCGGTCATGCGCCCTCCGCTCCGCTCCGGCCGCTCCGGGCCGGTCATGAGAGCGCCACCCCCAAGCAGTCCCGCATGCGGATCAGACCGTCCCGCATCCGCGTCTTGATGGTCGGCAGGGCCGTGCCGAGCTGGTCCGCGACCTCCCGATAGCTGTTGCCGCCGTAGTAGGCCAGCGTGATGGCCTCCCGCTGCAGGTCGGTCAGGCCGTCGAGACATCGGCGGACCTGCTGCTGCTCGATGCGCGCCGTCGCCGACTCGACCACGTCGTCGTACGGCGTCTCGGCGCTGACCGCCGCCACCCGCCGTACGCGCTCGATGCCGGCCTGCTCGGAACGGACCCGGTCGACGGCCCGCCGGTGCGCGATCGTGAACACCCAGGCGGTGGCGCTGCCGCGGGTGCCGTCGTAGCGGGCGGCGGTCCGCCACACCTCGACCATCACCTCCTGCATGACCTCCTCCGACTGGGCGGGGTCGCGCAGGACGCGGCGGATCAGCCCGTACACGCGGGCCGACACCAGGCCATAGAGCTCGGCGAAGGCGCGCTCGTCACCGCGCGCGGCCCTGGCCAGCAGTTCGTCGGCGTCGACGCGCCGCTGCGGGGTCGGCACCGCGACGAGCCGCTGCGTGGGCAGCTCCTCGTGCTCGGGTCTCATGTCGCTCATTCGGAGCGACCACCGACCCGGATTGGTCTCATCGGAAACCTCCGTGGAAACCCCCGGCTTGGCCGTGGAAAGCAAACGGAACCCCTGCGGAGCAGGACAGGAAAGTCCGCGCCACCGCAAGAACCGCCACATGGTCGCGGAGGGGCTCTCCGTGATTGCCTGTGGAGGCGGTGTGCGACCTCAACGAGAGTCCTCTCGGACGAAGCGGTCGTCGGCGAAGCAGGAAACCCAGCGAGCGACCGCTGGAATCCCCGCCTTCAGACGTGGAGAGAATGTCAGGCGTCGTAGTCGACCACGACGCGTTCGGTGATCGGCATCGCCTGACAGGTCAAGACATAGCCGGCGGCCAATTCGTCGGGCTCCAGGGCGAAGTTCCGAGCCATCTCGACCTCACCCTCGACGATCTTGGCGCGGCAGGTCGAGCAGACGCCACCCTTGCACGAGTACGGCAACTCGGGCCGCCGCCGCATCGCCGCGTCTAGGATCCGCTCGTCGTGCGCCATCGTGAACGTCGACTTCCGCCCGTCGAGCACGACGGTGACCTCCGCGCCGGGCCCCTCCGCGGGCGTCGGCTCCTCGGCGGCGATCGGCGGCGTGTCGGAGACGTGGAAGAGTTCGGTGTGCACCTGGGCGTCGGGCACCCCGCGCACGCTCAGCGCGACGCGGGTGTCCAGAACCATGCCGTACGGCCCGCAGAGGAACCACTCGTCGACCGTCCCCGGCGGGACCAGCGCGTCGAGGATCCGCCCGATGCGCTCCTGGTCGAGCCGACCGGACAGCAGCGGCGACTCCTGCGCCTCACGGGAGAGCACATGGATGACGTGCAGCCGATCCCGGTACCGGTCCTTCAGGTCGGCCAGTTCCTCGGCGAACATGACGGTGCCGGCGGCCCGGTTGCCGTAGATCAGCGTGAACCGGCTGCCGGGCTCGACGGCCAGGGCGGTCGCCGTCAGCGACAGCACCGGCGTGATCCCCGACCCTGCGACGACGCCCGCATAGTGCCGGGTCCGCTCGGCGGAGAACGCGCTGGTGAAGTGGCCCAACGGCGGCATCACGTCGACCTCGTCGCCGGGGGCGAGTGCCGACAGGGCGAACGTCGAGAACGCCCCGCCCGGGACCCGCTTGATCCCGATGCGCAGGACGCCTTCCTCGGCGAGCGTCGCCGGGGTGGAGCAGATCGAGTACGACCTGCGGATCTCCTCCCGGCGGACGGTCAGGTGCTGCCCGGCTCGGAACTCGAACACCGGCCGCAGCCTGGGCGGCACGTCGAACGTCACCGCGACCGCGTCGTCGGTCAGGCGCTCCACGTCGACGACCGCCAGCCGGTGGAACGTGGGTCGCCGCTTGGCGGGACGCGTGATGGAAACGGTCATAGGGTCTTCACCGCATCAAAAGGCTCGAGACAGGCGCGGCAGCGCCGCAGTGATTTGCAGGCGGTCGACCCGAACCGGGACAGTTCCTCGGTGTCCGGCGACCCGCACCGCGGACATCGGACGGTCAGGGACAGCGACACGGGTCGGTGGCCACCGGCGGCGGGCGGCGCGATGCCGGCCTCGGCCAGCTTCCGCCGGCCCGGCTCGCTGATCCAGTCGGTGCTCCAGGCCGGTGACAGCACGGTGTCGACAGCGACTTCGGCGAACCCGGCGGCGTGCAGGGCCGCCTCTATGTCGGAGCGGATCATGTCCATGGCGGGACAGCCGGAGTAGGTCGGTGTGATTGTCACGGTGACGCGGTCGTCGCGCACGGCGACGTCCCGCACGATGCCCAGCTCACCGATCGTGACGACCCGCAGCTCAGGATCGCGGACCGCCGCGACGAGATCAACGACCTGAGCGGTCGTCACCACGTCGCCCCCGGGTGTGCCCGGTGCAGCACCTGCATCTCCGCGAGCAGCCGCGACAGGGCCTCGGTGTGCAGGCCCCGCCGTCCGCCGGTCGGCGCCCAGCCGTCGGCCGGCCGGGTCAGGGTGGCCTCGGCGAACACCTTGTCGATCTCGGCCAGCCAGGGCTCGCGGAGGTCGGCCGAGGAACCCTCGAACAACTCGTGCGTGTACGGCCAGACGGCGTCGACCCCGCTCTGCATGCGGCGGTGCGACTCGTCCGTGCCGTCACCGAGGCGGACGACCCAGCGGGAGCTGTGGTCGACGTGGTACGCGGACTCCTTGCGAGCCTTCGCCGCGATCGCCGCCAGCCGCTCGTCGGTGCCGCCGGCCAGGCGGTCGTAGAGCAACCGCTGGTAGGCGGAGAGAAACAGCAGCTTGGCCATGGTGACCGCGAAATCGCCGTTGGCCAGCTCGACGAGCTGCACGTTACGGAACTCGCGATCGCCGCGCAGGAAGGCGAAGTCGTCCTCGCTGCGGCCGTGGCCCTCCAGCTCACCGGCGTAGGCGAATAGCAGCCGCGCCGCGCCGAGCTGGTCCAGCGCGATGTTGGCCAGCGCGATGTCCTCTTCCATCTCCGGCGCGCGTGAGCACCACTCGCCGAGCCGCTGCGCCGCGATCAGCGCGTCGTCGGCGAGACCCAGCACGTCCCCAAACCGGATCATATGTGTTCAGCACCTTCCGGCACGGCGTAAAACGTCGGATGCCGGTACACCTTGTCGGCCGCGGGGTCGAAGAACGCGTCCTTCTCGTCGGGACTGCTCGCCGTGATCGCGCCGGCCGGAACGACCCAGATGGACACGCCCTCCTGGCGGCGCGTGTAGACGTCACGCGCGTTGCGCAGCGCCATCTCGGCGTCGGGGGCGTGCAGGCTGCCGACGTGGGCGTGCGACAGTCCCCGGCGCGGCCGGACGAAGACCTCCCACAGCGGCTCAGACATGCGCCACCGCCTTCTTCGCGGCGTGGGCGGCAGCGGCCTCGCGCACCCAGGCGCCCTCTTCATGTGCACGCCTGCGGTGCTCGATGCGCTGCCGGTTGCACGGACCGTTGCCCTTGATGACCTGCATGAGCTCGTCGTAGTCGGGCTGTGTGTAGTCGTGGGCGCCGCGCTCGGCGTTCCAGCGCAGGTCCGGGTCGGGAATCCGCAGGTCGAGCACGCCCGCCTGCTGCACGCACATGTCCACGAACCGCTGCCGCAGCTCGTCGTTGGAGAACCGCTTGATCTTCCAGGTCATCGACTGCTCGGAATGGGTGGAGTCGCTGTCGGACGGGCCGAACATCGCCAGCGACGGATACCACCAGCGGTCGACCGCGTCCTGGGCCATCGCCTTCTGCTCGGGCGTGCCGTGCGACAGGGTGTACAGGATCTCGTACCCCTGACGCTGGTGGAACGACTCCTCCTTGCAGATGCGGATCATCGCCCGCGCATAAGGTCCGTAGGAGCAGCGGCACAGCGGCACCTGGTTGACGATCGCGGCCCCGTCGACGAGCCAGCCGATCGCGCCGACGTCCGCCCAGCTCAGCGTCGGGTAATTGAAGATGGAGCTGTACTTCTGGCGCCCCTCGATCAGCATCTCGACCAGCTCCTGCCGGGAGATGCCGAGCGTCTCGGCCGCCGCGTAGAGATACAACCCGTGGCCGGCCTCGTCCTGGACCTTGGCCAGCAGGATCGCCTTGCGCTTGAGGGACGGCGCGCGCGAGATCCAGTTGCCCTCGGGCTGCATGCCGATGATCTCGGAGTGCGCATGCTGCGCGATCTGCCGGATCAGCGTCTTGCGGTACGCCTCCGGCATCCAGTCCCGGGGCTCGACCTTCTGGTCGGCGGCGACGATCGCGTCGAAGTATCCCTGCGGGTCACCGTCGTTTTCGACGGCCCGGTCAGCGGCCTGCCGGAGGTCACGCTCGGCGCTGTCGACCTGATCGAGGAGTGGGCCGAAATCGTTGCCGTACACCCCCTCAGTGTTACAGCAACCGACCGCCACTGCAAGAAATTGTCACAGTCGCACGACGCCGACTTGAGTCAACCACCAGTGACTTTTGAGCCTGTTTGGCCTGCAAGCCGCGCCCCGGAACGAGAGACTGTCCCTCGCGTCCCATGGAACCCAGATGTCCCATACGAGGTGTTAACACCGGCAACACCTGCTCATGACCGGCGATCGCTGCAATAGGGCCGATCGCCAGGGAAGGATCACCGATCCATGCGCAAGCGCGTCGGATTTGTCATATTCGTACTACTCCTCGGCGCGGCGCTGGTCGTGGTGCCGTACCTGTGGGGCAGCGACGTGCTGAGCCACAACCGGTCGGACGCCGCCGCCCCGGCCCCGTTCGCCGGGAGTCCGGCGCCGTCGGACGCCCCGGCTCGCAAGGCCGCACCGGCGCCTCCGCCCGCGCCCGCGTTCCCCCCGGCGCTACTGCACCCCGCGACGGTGGCCGTCGACGCGACGGGCTTCTGGTCGTGGACCGTGCTCGACCGCCGTACCGGTGAGATGGCGGGCTCGGCGAACGCCGCGACGACGCAGCGCACGGCCTCGATGATCAAGGCGTGGCTGGCGTCCGACTACCTGCGCCGGACCACCAACCCGAGCCAGTCGAACCTCCGGCAGCTCAGCATCATGATCCGCAACAGCGACAACACCGCCGCCTCGTACTTCTGGGGCCTCAACGGCAGGGCGGCGAGCATCGCGCGGCTGGTCCAGATCTGCGGGCTGACCGACAGCAGGTACTACATCGACTGGGCCAGCACGATGGTCTCGGCTCGCGACGCCGTGCGCATGGGCGCCTGCATCGGCGACGGCCGCGCCGCCGGTCCGAAGTGGACCGACTGGGTCCTCAACGAGATGCGCAACGTGTCGTCGAGCCAGGAGTTCGGCATCGTCCCGGCACTGCCCGAGACCGAGAAGGCGACGACTGCGGTGAAGAACGGCTGGATCGCCCGCAGCGACGGCAAGTGGCACGTCAACTGCATGGCCATCGGCACCGACTGGGTGCTGGGCGTCCTGACCGTGTACCCGGCGTCGAAGGGCATGAACTACGGCGCCAACATCTGCTCCACCGTCACCCGCCAACTCCAGGCCTGACCGCCCGCCCCCTTTCTGCGTTGATCATGCAGTTGTGGTGCCTGACAAACCCGACATTCTGGGAGTGTCAAGGCACCATAACTGCATGATCAACGCAGAAGGGGGCGGCGGCGTTGCGCTGCGCATGATCGACGTAGATGGGGGGTGTGCGGGGCGGGTCAGCCTTTGAAGAAGGCCGGGCCGGCCGGCGGTAGCGGGGGCACCGCGCCCAGCGCGGCGGCCCTCCGGGCGAACTCGTGCAGCCCGGCCACCTGCCGATCACCGAGCGAGAAGTCCAGCGTGCGGAAGTAGTGCGCCAGCGTCGCCGCCGACAGCGTCTCCCAGCGCGCCGCCGCCTCGGCGACTTCGTCGAGCTCGGTCAGGCAGAGCTCCCTCGAGCGCAGGAACGCCTCGTGCACGTCCTTGACCAGGCCGGGGTGCGCGGTGGCGAAGTCCCGGCGCACCGCCCAGGCGGCGAAGACCATCGGCAGGCCGGTCCAGTCGCGCCAGGCCTGGCCCAGGTCGGTGACCTGCCAGCCGTGCTGCGGCGAGTCGTGCAGCGCCCGCAGGGCCACATCGCCGATGATCACGGCGGCGTCCGCCTCGTCCAGCATGCGGGCCAGGTCGGGCGGGCTGCGGAAGTACGTCGGGCGGACACCGACGTACGTCTCGAGGTACATCTGCGCGAGCAGGACGCCGGTGCGCGAGGTCGCGCCGAGGGCCACCGGCCGGTCGTCGAGCCGGTCCAGCGGGACCGTCGACACGATGTTGACGGACAGGACAGGTCCGTCGCTGCCGACCGCGAGGTCCGGCAGGAGGAGCAGGTCCCCGGCGCTGCGAAGATACTCCACCAGCGAGATCGGGCCGATGTCGAGGTCACCCGCGACGAGCGCGGCGTTGAGCCGCTCCGGCGAGTCCTTGTGCAGATCCACGTCGATCAGCGCGCCTGAGCGCATCAGTCCCCAGTAGATCGGAAGACAGTTCAAGAACTGAATGTGGCCGACACGGGGCCGCTGCAGTGCAGACACAGAGCCCATGTTGCCCCAACCGTGACCGGTCAAGCGGTCAAGGCGGTGATTCTCACAGCGGCGTACCCTCGTGGGGTGCGACGCCCACTCGGCGTGATCATTGCCGCCTTGACACTGCTGGCCGGCTGCTCTAGGGCCCCGGCCGACCAGGAGCACGCATCCCCCGCGACGGCCTCGGCCGAGTCGTCACCGAGTGCCGCGGAGCCCGGCACGAGCCCGGGCCCCAAGCCGAGCGGCCCGCTGTTCACGCCGACCGCGACCGTGACGATGAACGTCAAGGGCTACTGGTCGTGGGCGTTCTTCGAGCACAGGACCGATCATCTGTACGGATCCGCGCCCTTCACGACCAGCGACACGGCCTCGATGGCCAAGGCGTGGGTGGCGGCGGACTGGCTGCGCCGCCAGGGAGAGCAGAACAAGCAGCCCAGCAGCGCCGCGCTCAACGAGATCAGCCGGATGATCCGGGACTCCGAGACCGAGAACACCTTCAAGTACCACGTCCAGAACGGCAACCTGAGCTCGATCAAGCGCATGATCACGCTGTGTGGCCTGACCGAGACGAAGGGCACACAAAACTCGTGGAGCCTGACACAGATGTCGGCCCGCGACGTGACCCGGCTCGCGAAGTGCATCGGCGACGGCCGGGCGGCGGGCCCGAAGTGGACTGGCTGGCTGCTCAACGAGATGCGCAACGTGCGCGGCCCGGGCCGGTTCGGGCCGATCGAGGCGTTGCCGGCCGACGCGCAGAAGACGACCGCGATCAAGAACGGCTGGCTGGCCCGTGACGACGGTCAGTGGCACATCGCCTGCATGGCCCTCGGCGACGGCTGGAGCATCGGCGTCATGGCGCACTACCCGAGCTCACTGGGGAAGGACTACGGGGCGAAGACGTGCCGGGAAGTGACGAAGCAGCTCCTGACGCAGCACTAGCCCGCCACAGCGCCGGCCCGAACGCGACCACGGCCAGCACCCCGGCCACGCCGCAGCCGATGACGACCTGCCGCGGCTCGAAGCGCTCGACCAGCAGGCCACCGGCACCGTAACCGATCAGGTTCGCCGCGTTGACGACCGCGCCGAACCGCGCGAAGAACCGGCCGCGCAGGGCCGCCGGCACCCGCCGTGCCGCGATCACACCCAGGAAGTTGTTCTCGGCCCCGTTCGTGGCGCCGCCCAGCAGCCACAGCGGGTACACCATCCACACCATCGTCGCGAAGCCCGACGCCAGGACTACCAGCGCCGTCACCAGGTGCAGCACCACCAGCAGGCGGCCGAGCGCCGCGTCGGTGCGCGCGCGGGCGGCGGCGAACCAGCCACCGACCAGCATCCCGCCCGTCCACGCCGCCTCGACCAGCCCGAACTCGGCAGGACTCCCGCCGAGCGTCTCACGGATGAAGAACACCCCGACGACCATGCTGACGTTGATGGCCAGCACGAGGGCCGCGATCAGGGCGGTCAACGCGAGCAGCATGGAATCCTGCCGGATCTTCCATGGGGTGGTACCGGCTGAGGCGCGCTCCTGCGCCGTGACGCTGCGCCGCGTGCGAAGCAGCAGCCCGGCGCCGACCACGGCGAGATAGGTGACCGCGTCGATGAGCAGTGGTACGCGCAGCCCGAACGCGCCGACCAGCACCCCGGCGAGGGCCGGTCCGGCGAGCGAACCGATCGAGTTGGCGGTCTGCCCGATCGCCATCGCCCGGCCGACCCCGTCCGGCCCGGCCATCTCGGGCAGCAGGGCGTTGAACGTCGGCGTGGTGATCGCCACGCCCAGCGCGAGCAGCGCGACGAGCGCCACGAGCAGCCAGGTGCTGGTGGTGAGGGCCATCCCCGCGCAGCACACGGCCTGCCCGAGCCCGACCACGGTGAGCAGCACACGGCTGTCGACGCGGTCGACGAGCCGCCCGACGAGCGGCGCGAAGGCGACGACCGGCAGCACCGAGGCGACGAGCACCGCGGCGACGGCCGTGCCGCCGGCTCCGCGGTCCTGGAAGGCGAGCACCAAGGCGGTGGCCGCCATGAAGTCGCCGAGGTAGGAGATGCCGCGGGCGGTGGCGAGGAGGTACACGTCGCGCGGAGACGCGAAAGACATACTTTGAAAATAATGCTTCACATCTAGCCGGCACAAGGCCCTGTGCCGGTGGTACTGCTGTCAGGCCCTCGGCACGACGCGGTAGGTCACATCCACCCGCCGGGCACCGGGCGGCGGATCGGTGCGGTTCCGCCGCGCGTACGGCTCCAGGACGCTCAGCACCTGGTCGTTGAGCTGCCGCAGCTCTTCGGCGGTGACCACGAGCTGGACACCCGCGGCGGTGGCGGCCTGATACCACTCGTAGGGCTCGCCGTCACGGCGGGCCAGCCACGCCCGGGCCCGTTGGTTCTCGAGATCCATGAACACCTCGGCCAGCTCCCGGTCCGCCGCCCGCTCGGCCGCCCCGCGCTCCGGCGGCGTCTCCACGTTGAGCCCCCGCAACTGGCTCTGCCAGACCCGCTCACGCCCGTCACCTCGGCTGGGTGCCTCCTCGATCAGCCCGGCCTTGGCAAGCGCACGCAGGTGATAGCTGGTCGCACTCGGCGACAACCCGCTGACCTGGGCCAACTCGGTGGCGGTGGCTGACTCCCCGCTGAAGAGCCGGTCGATGATCGCGATCCGGGCCGGGTGCGCGAGGGCACGCATGGTCGCCGCGTCGCGCACCTGCGCCCGTTGCGGATCCGACCGCGGAGAAGTTTCGTCAGCCACCCGACAAAGCGTAGTAACGCCCTGACCGCGCCGACGGACGGCGCACGACCGGATCCGACCGGAATCTGTGACCCTTCAGACGATCAGGAAGTCAGAGCACCGGTGACGCGACGACCGCCGCGGACTTCTACCGAGTACCAGATACCCGCCGAGGACCTCCTCGCCACCGGTTGACCACCCACGGTTCAGCCGACGAGCGCGCTCGGCAAAGGTTCGCGGTGCAGGACACTGAGCCGGGACACGGCGCGGGTGAGCACCACGTAGAGCCGGTGCAGGCCGCGCGGCTCAGCGGCGACGATGGCGGCCGGCTCGATCACGATGACGTGGTCGTACTCCAGGCCCTTGGCGAGGGTCGCCGGCACGACGGTGACCTGGCCGGCGACGGGGCTGTCGAGGTCGACGGGCTGCATGCCCGCCAATTCGAGCGCGGCACGAATCTGATCGATCTGGTGGTCAGCGGCGATCACGCCGATGGATCCGGGGTAGGCCATCGCGGTCTTGGCCTCGGCGACCGTGGCGGTCGTGAGGTCGTCAACTGCTTGGACGGTCAGTTCGCCGTCGCGGCGCAGCGAAACGGCTGGCGGAATGTTGACGGCGAGGGCGGGCAGCAGCCGGTTGGCGAGGGTGACGACCGCGTCGGGCACCCGGAAGCCGACGCTGAGCGGGACGACGCCGGCGTTGGGTTTGCCGAGGTGGCGCAGCGACTCGGTCCAGTCGGTCGCGGCCCAGGGCGCGGTGCCCTGGGCGAGGTCGCCGAGGAGGGTGATCGAGCCGTGGGTGCTGCGGCGGGCGATCGCGCGGCACTGCATCGGCGAGAGATCCTGTGCCTCGTCGAGAACGATGTGACCGACACTCGCCTGGCGTTCGATGAGCCCGGCCGCCTCGTCGATGAGCACGAGGTCGGCGGCACTCCACTTGGCGCTGCGGGCGGTCTTGGCCGGCTTCGGCCAGACGATCGCGGCCTGCTCGTCCGCGGTCACGACGCCGTCTGCCGCCCGGGCGAGCGCTTCGGGATCGCGGAGGAGGTCGAAGACGAGCCCATCTGGCGTCACCGCAGGCCAGGATGTGTCCAGGACCTCGACCACGGGCCGGGACCTGCCCATCTTGCGTGCCCAGGTCTCCGGCGGCGACTCGCCGGACTTGGCTTCGGCCTGGCGCTGCAGCAGTGACACGATGCGCGCCCGGGCCCGCTCCCGGCCCAGTGCGTACGGCGGATCCTCTCTCCGGACGTCGTCGATGACCCGGCGGAGAGCCTCGACGCTGACCCGCCAGCGGTACGCGCCGTCGGAGACCTGCAGCGGCTCCTCCGGCCGGGATAGCAGTGACCACAGCGCCCGGTGCAGCACTTGCGCCATGCGCGGATCGTGCTTGACCACCTGCGCCTCGACCGGGTCGGTGGCGCGGACCGGCATCCGGGCGATCAGGTCCTCGATCGTGGACTGCTGGACTTCGAGCTCGCCCAGGGCGGGCAGGACCGCGGCGATGTAGCCGAGGAACGCCTGGTTCGGCCCGACGATCAGCACCCCGGCCCGGCGAAGGCGCTCGCGGTGCAGGTACAGCAGGTAGGCCGCCCGGTGCAGACCGACAGCGGTCTTCCCGGACCCTTGATTTCGCCACACTAACGGAGCACGCTGCCGGACGGACGGAGCGAGTGGAGGACCTTCCGACCGGCGTTCCGGGAGAGCCTTGCGCTGCTGGCCGGCGGCACGCACGATGGGCTGCTGGCGCTCGACCTCGACCGAGTAGTGCGGGATCCGCGGGATCTTGAGGATCTCATCGACGTCGCGGAGCAGTTCAAGATTCCGGTCGAGTCGGTGACCGGATCGCTGCGGCTCGCCACCGACGCGGACATCACGATGGCGCGGGTCATGGTCGCGATGGCGAACAAGTCCTCGCGGGACACCGCGCGACGGGTCGCTGCTGCTCGTGAACGTCAGGCGCTTGCTGGGCAGTACGGCGGCGGGCGGCCGTACGGCTTCGAGGATGACGGGCGGACGATCCGGCCCGACGAGGCTGCGGTCATCGCCGAGTGCAGCGAGCGGCTGGTCCAGGGTGCCTCGTTGCGGTCCGTCGCTCTGGATCTTCGTCAGCGCGGACTGGTCACCGTAGCCGGTGCGCCGTGGCGAGCCGAAGGGCTGCGCGAGGTGCTGTTGCGGGCTCGCAACGCCGCGCGGATCGTCTACCGGGGAGAGGAGATCGGCGATGCGCCTTGGGGGCCGATCGTGCCGCTGGAGACCTTCCGGGCGGTCCAGCGGATCCTTACGGAGCCAGGGCGGGTCATCAATCCGGGCGCCGCGCCGAAGTGGCTGGGCAGTCGGCTTTACATGTGCGGGGCCTGCACGCCAGAAGATCTGAGCGTCCGAGTCACCTACCACGTGCGGGTGGGCTCACGGGTGCCGGCGTATCGATGCGGCGACAAAGCGCACCTCGTGCGTTCGGTGAAGTACACCGACCAGTACGTTGTGGGCGCGATCTTGAAGCGGCTGGCGGAGGACGACGCGGCGGATCTCATCAGGCCGGCTGTGCCCGAGGTGAATGTCAAAGGGCTGCGGGCCGAGAGGAAGGCGATCCGCAAGAACCTGGACGAGATGGCTGCCGACAAGGCTCTTGGGCTCATCGACCGTGGCCAGCTCATCGCCGCGACGGCGGCGGGGCAGGCACGGCTAACAGAGATCGAGCGTGAGCTACAGGCGGCGGTGGTCAACTCGCCGCTGAGGCCGTTGATCGAGGCGGAGGATGTCCGGGCGATGTGGGATGGGCTGCCGCTCAGCCACCAGCGGCTCGTGGTCAAGGAACTGGTGACCGTTCGGATCCTTCCCACCGGGCGTAAGGGCCGTGGCTTCGACCCGGCTGCGGTGGAAATTCGCTGGAAAGGACGGCCGCGCGCCACTGCGTAGTTTGATTGACTGCGATCCAGGTGGACGCTGTTCGAACCGCCCACGCCGCGGACACCTCAATCAACGATCTGGCGCACGGTTCGCTCGGCTGGTTGAGTGGTAAACCCAGGTGGGACCTGGCGATCGAAGGAGTCCAAGGCATGGCAACAGATGCCCTCGAAGGACCGGTTCCGGCAGCAGGTGGACGTGGGCAGCGAGTCCTCGACCTCTTGGACAAGGCAATCGGCGTTCAAGGCCCACTGGTGCGAAAGAACATTGCCAGGGCCCGTCAGCGGAACCCAGAGGCGACACCAGCACAGGTGATCCGCAATCTGGAGCGAATGTACGTAAGTGCCTTGACCGGGTCGGGCGCTGCTATTGGAGGGGCTGCAGCCGCGCCCGGAGTCGGCACGGGAGTCGCGCTGGCGTTGTCGGCAGGCGAGGCTCTCTCATCTCTTGAGCTGAGTGCCCTCTTCGCGCTCTCGATCGCCGAAGTCCACGGAGTTCCCCTCGACGAGCTCGAGCGTCGCCGAACGATCGTGATGGGCATCATGCTCGGCGGATCCGGCTCCGCCACCATCTCTAAGGTCGCCGAGCGTACGGGGCAACACTGGGGACGTCAGATTGTCGCCAAGGTGCCTGCCGAGACGTTGCGTCGGATCAACGGGATCCTGGGAAAGCACTTCATCACGAAGTACGGGACCAAGCAGGGAATCATCGTTCTCGGTCGAGTGGCACCGTTCGGTATCGGCGCTGCGATCGGTGGTGGAGCCAACGCTGCCCTCGCCATGCTGGCCGTGAGAGCCGGTCGTCGCGCATTTGGCCCACCTCCGACGTCGTGGCCATCGCAGACCGACAGCGCACCTCCGACGTCCGAAGACTCGGATTGAAACCGCACGGGGGCTTGTAACTCCAGCGGGTTGACGAGCTGAACGGACGCGGTGAGCCTGCCGTACCGCACCGTGCTGTTTATTCGGTGGTGGAGCTGACTGAGCGCGCATAAGCTGGTTGACCGCTGACGGCCGCGGTGAGGTAGCCACCGCAGCGGACGTCCCCGCGCCGGAAGTCGGCCATCTGACCCGGATACGCAAGCGAGCAGACCGAGCCCTCGAAGGGGATCAACGTGCTTGCAGAGAACGACCTCGACGCTCAGCTCGACGCCGAGCGCGCCCACCTGACCACCTCCCGGGCCGCCCTGCACGCGATGCGGCTGCGCGCGGAGCAACTCTACGCCAGTGGCGCCTCCGTCGCCGGCGACCCGTTCGCCGCCGAGACGCTCGGCATCGCCTTGGCGCGCCGCGTCGCCGAGCTGGCAGACAACCCGCGCACGCCACTGTTCTTCGGCCGACTGGATCTCCTCGACGCGCCGATTCGCGGCCCGCAGACCGGTGGCGCACTGCCGGTCGACGAGACTCTGGGCGGCCGATTTCACATCGGTCGCCGGCACGTCACCGACGAGCACGGCGAGCCACTCGTGCTGGACTGGCGCGCACCGGTCAGCCGGGCGTTCTACCGGGCCAGTGCCCGAGACCCGCAGGGCGTACAGATCCGGCGCCGGTTCGGCATCGTCGAGGGGCAGCTGACCAGCTTCGAGGACGAGCACCTCGACCGCGGCGAGGAGCTCGGCACCGCCAGCCGCATCCTCACGGAGGAGATCGAGCGGCCCCGCGTCGGCCCGATGCGCGACATCGTCGCCACCATCCAGCCGGAGCAGGACGAGCTGGTTCGCGCCGACCTCGACACTTCGGTCTGCGTCCAGGGCGCCCCCGGCACAGGAAAGACCGCTGTCGGACTCCACCGTGCGGCGTATCTGCTGTACCTCCACCGCGAGCGCCTTCGCCGGGCCGGGGTGCTGATCGTCGGGCCGAACCAGGCATTCCTCGGCTACATCGCCGCGGTCCTGCCCGCCCTGGGCGAGCTCGAAGTCCAGCAGTCCACGATCGAAGACCTCATCGGCCGTGTACCGGTCCGAGCGACGGACCCGGTCAAGGCTCAAGTGGTCAAGCACGACCCCCGCATGGCCGAGGTGCTCCGGCGGGCGCTGTGGTCCCGCCTGACTCGGCCTGAGGAGCCGCTGCAAGTCTCCGACGGCGCATACCGTTGGCGGGTCAGCGTCGAAGCGCTGCGTCGTGTCGTCGACGACGTATGGCGCGAGGGCCCCCACTACGCGCTCGGCCGAGAGCGGGCCCGGGCGCGCATCGTGTCGCTGCTGCAGCGCCAGGCCGAAGCCAAGTCCGGCGAGTCGCCGCCGGAGACCTGGGCTCGGAAGATGGGCAAGGCGAAGCCGTTGACCGAGGTGCTGGACGGCGCGTGGCCGGCGGTGACACCGGAAGGCCTCGTGTTCGACCTCCTTCGCGATGCCGAACTGCTCGCCCGCGCTGCCGACGGCATCCTGACCGCGGACGAGCAGGCCGCGATCGTCTGGCCGAAGCCGGCCAAGACCGCCCGCAGCGCCAAGTGGAGTGCCGCGGACCTCGTGCTCATCGACGAGGCGGCCGGGCTCATCGAACGCCAGGCGAGTGTCGGTCACATCGTTCTCGACGAGGCACAGGATCTCTCGCCGATGCAGTGCCGCGCGATCGCCCGCCGCAGCACCCACGGCTCGATCACCCTCCTCGGCGACCTCGCCCAGGGCACCGCGCCCTGGGCCGCGACCGACTGGACCGAGTCGCTGCGCCACCTCGGCAAACCCAACGCCGGCGTCGTCCCGCTCAGCGTCGGCTTCCGGGTGCCCGACGCGGTCGTCACCCTCGCCAACCGGCTGCTGCCCGCCCTCGCCGTCAACATTCCGCCAGCCGTTTCGCTGCGCCGCGACGGCGAACTGACCGTCCAAGCAGTTGACGACCTCACGACCGCCACGGTCGCCGAGGCCAAGACCGCGATGGCCTACCCCGGATCCATCGGCGTGATCGCCGCTGACCACCAGATCGATCAGATTCGTGCCGCGCTCGAATTGGCGGGCATGCAGCCCGTCGACCTCGACAGCCCCGTCGCCGGCCAGGTCACCGTCGTGCCGGCGACCCTCGCCAAGGGCCTGGAGTACGACCACGTCATCGTGATCGAGCCGGCCGCCATCGTCGCCGCTGAGCCGCGTGGTCTGCACCGACTGTACGTGGTGCTCACTCGCGCGGTGTCTCGGCTGAGCGTGCTGCACCGCGAACCGCTGCCGGCCGCGCTCGTCGGCTGAGCCGTCGGTCGGGACCGAATCGGCTCCGTCCCGACCGGCAGCTCGGCTATGGACGGAGCTTGCGTCGGCTCGCGGAGAGCAGGTCGGCGGGGCGTTCGCGGGTTTCCGGGCTCAGAGGTGGCGCGGACTCGACCAGCGCCTTGATGGCCGCCTCGATGGCGAGGTCGGTCTTCGACGGCGGAGGTTCTGAGACCTTCGTGTCGTTGGTGGGTGGATCGGCCTGGGTCTTGGGCGTCCGTCGTGGACGTGGTGCAGTACGGCGTGCGGCAGCACGCGAACTGCGTGGCTGCATGAGACTCCTCGGCGTATACCGATGCGGATGGCGGGCGTCGTAGGCATGGCTCGATCGGTCTCCTTTGTAGGTACGGATGAGGTTCGAAGCGTTACTGGGTTTCGGTCTTTAAGGCTGGCCGTGAGAAGCGGCGACGTTGTGGACGTGAGTGAAGCTCGCGGCGCCGGCCGCACTGCCGATTGCGAGCATGATGACGATCTGGACGACCCCCTCGGCCCGTCGCGAGGAGCGGATGCTACCTCCCGACGCTGTCAGATCAACGGGTTCGGCGCTGTCAGTGAGTCCCACCGTTCTCTCAGCCCGCATCAGCGGCGACCCGCCGTCGATACGAGGACATGGTCGGCCAGGTCCGCCAGGCGCAGCGGTCCACCGGCATGCCGGTACAACCACCACACCGCCCCGGCGGGATCGGCACCGCCGGTCGCGGTGGCCACGTCGTACGTCGCGGTGGCCACCAGCGGGTAGCTACCCCGCTCGGCGAGGAGTTGGTGCAGGCGGCGCTCCCCGGCCGGCGGAATGCAACCAGAACAGGACCGGCCACACCCGGCCTGTGACGCGGGCGAGGTCGGTGTACCCATCGAGCTTGTCGACGAGACGGCTGAGCGGGCGCTCGGTGCCGGTGTCGTACTCCAAGAAGAACGGCACCGTCCGGGCTTGCGCTGCCCACACGCCGTGGCCGTCAGGCCGGACGCTGGGGGGCGTAGGCACGGACGTGGACGCCGTCGCCGTGCTGCGCGAACGCGCCCATGCCTTGGCAGCGGGCGGCTGGCCACCAGCACTGCAGCTCACAGGCCGGGTGTACGCGGGCGTGGCCGGCGAGATCCGTGAAGAACCCGTTGGTACCCAGCAGGTGCGGCAGATTGGCCCGCTGTGTCAGGTGCCAGCGACGTAGCCGGGCGTGATTCCGTCTTGGCAGGTCCTCTCCGCGCTGCGCGGCAACCACGTCGACGCCGAGCTGTGCCAGGACGTAGTGGTAGGGGTACGAGCCGCCGTCGGGCCTCTACGACCGGAACCGGTCGAGCACGCCGAGGGCGGTGAGCTTACGCAGGCGCTCCTGCGCGTAGTCGATGGACGGGAAGAGTGCGCGAGCGATCTGGAACGAGAGCAGTACGCCGTGGTCGGCGAGCCAGCCGAGTAGCAGATGGTCGCGGCTGGTCAGTTGGGCCTGCACGCGCAGGACGGGATCACCCATGGGCCACCCCATACGCCTGGGGTACCCCAGGGGAGATCCCGAGACAAGGGTCTGTCGCAGCGTTGGCGCAGTGGCTGACAGCGCCGTTGACCTGGGCTGTGAGCGGGTTCGAGGGGTCCGGTTGGGTGTCCGGTCGAAATCGGAAGTCGACGAGGACCGGGAACGGGACGATCGGGTGGAGGGCAAGCAGGGAGCGGGACAAGATGACTCCTGGTCAGAACGTGGATAGATGCGCGTGCCGCACGAGTGCGCCAACCCACGACCGACCGCCGCGACCGCAGAGAGCACGGTCGCGGCACGGCATCGTTGAAAGCGGCCGCGAGGAGCGCACAGGGTGCCGACACGCCGCAGTGGTTGCGGTGCGCCGGACACCGGGCCTCAACTCGCCGACGTCGGTCCCTCCGGAAGGAGGTCCGCCCTATGGCCGACGGGTCGCCCCGACGTCAACCGACTACTCTTCCCAGCCCGTCACCGCTTTGCGTACGGACCAGTGGGGAAGGCGATCAGCCACACGGAACCCCTCTATTGGGCAACATCAACACTTCATTGGTCAATCGGGTATGGGTCACGATTTGATTTCGGTTATTGACGATGTCTCGACTGTGTGCTAAACGGCGCGATTCCGTGCTGTTTCGTTCTGCCTAGTCCACGAGGTTGGCGGCTACAGGTCGAACTCGCCCCGCTTGACGCCGTCGACAAAACGCCGGCCTGCGCTCCACTGCGAAGGCGAGTCGGCGGCGACGGGCGATGGTGCGACGACTTGACCTTCGCGGGAAGTCGAGCGTGGATCGACGTCCACGCTCCACTCCGTCGCCAGCCAGGAGATCAGTGCCATGGCCTCAATCGCAGACAACACCGTGCCGCGTCATGCCGACGGCGAGTCGTTCGCACATCTGATCGCCCGGCGTAGGCGTCAACTCGGTCTCAGTCAGCGTGACCTCGCCGACCGGGTCTGCGCGGCATTGGGTCGCACAACAGTGACCCGCCATGAGCTCTCCCGCTACGAACGCGATGTCCGGCGGCCGCGTCGTTCGGCGCTGGAGGCGCTTGCCGCGAGCCTGGATGTACCGCTGCTGGAGTTGCAACGTGTGCGAGGGCGCCACGGTATCCGTTAGGTGGGTATTGCCGCGCAGTTCCAAATCCATCTGACGACAGGCTCATAGTGCTCCTTGTCGATGTGCACTACGGTGCTGATCGTGAAGTTGCGTCGGGTAACCATGGCAGCACTGGTTGCTGCCGGAGTCGCCGCTGTGACGTTGATGGTCGGCCTAGTAACCAACGCAGCCTCCGAACAGCAGCAGTGGCCCGGATGGCTGTCGTTGGTGCAGCGGTACCCGTGGCCGTCGTTCGCGCTGCTCGCCGTCGTCGCCGTGGCGCTCGCCGCGACGCTGCCCGCCGTTTCCGCCGCCACGCCGCCCGCCACGCACGCTGTCCCTTCGCCGTCGGTTGGCTCGGCGGTGGTCCTGCGGACCTTGCCGCGTGACATCGCCGGCTTCACCAACCGCCAGGACGAGATCGAGCAGATCCTCAACGACGTGGCGACGACCGAGCCCGTCATGCCGGTACGCACGATCGACGGTATGCCGGGCGTTGGGAAGACCGCTTTCGCCATTCACGTCGGTCACCTGCTGGCGCCGAAGTTCCCGGACGGTCAGCTTTTCCTCAACCTCAACGGGCACACGCCGGGGCGGGAGCCGGTGCGGCCTGCCGAGGCGCTGGCCTCCCTGCTGCTCGCCGACGGTGTCGCGCCGCAGAAAGTTCCCAACGGCGATGACCTGTGGGCGGTGACCGAGGCCCGCACGGCGATGTGGCGCACGCGGGTCGCCGACCGGCGCATGCTGCTCATCCTCGACAACGCCGCCACCTACGCACAGGTCGAGCACCTCCTGCCCGGTACCGCAGGCAGCCTCGTGCTGGTCACCAGCCGCCGCAGGCTCGCCGCACCCGAGGCAGCCACCCTCCAGATGCGGGCGCTGTCGGCGGCGGATGCCGCCGCTCTCTTCACCCGGCTTGCCGGGCGTGGACAGCTCGACGCCTCGGCGGTGGCCGCGCTCGTCAGCACCTGCGGCTCCTTGCCGCTGGCTGTCTCGCTGCTGGCCGCACGCCTGCGGCACCACCCATCCTGGACCGTCGAACACCTCAAGGACCGACTGCTCGCGGCGCAGCACCGACTGTCAGAGCTGCGGGCCGGCGAGCGTGCCGTCGCGGCGGCGTTCGACCTGTCGTATCAGGACCTGCCGCCCGGGCGGCAACGGTTCTTCCGCAGGCTCAGCCGATTCCCCGGCCTCGACGTCAACGACGAGGCCGCTGCCGCGCTCGGTGCCGTGCCCGTGGCGCAGGCCCGGCTCGACCTCGAAGCCCTCTACGAGGATCACCTGCTGGATGAGACCGAACACGGACGGTACCGATTCCATGACCTCGTCAGGGACTACGGACGCAGCCTCGCGGACGACGACGAGCAGGACGGGACGATGTCGATCGAACGCCTCGCGGATCACTACCTGACGACCATCGGCGCCGCGAACACCTACATCGGCCGTGGCGGCACAGCCACGACCACCCGATTCGACTCGTTGGCCGCGGCCTCGGCCTGGCTCGACACCGAACGCGCCAACGTCCTGGCCTGCGTCGAGGAATGTGTCCGCCGGGAACGGCACAGCCTGGTCGTCGGCCTCGCCGCCGCGATGGCGCCGTACCTCCGCCACGCCGGCCCCTGGGATCAGGCGGCCGACCTGCACCGCACCGCGATCACCGCAGCACGCCGAACCGGAGACCGAGACGCCGAGGCCAACGCGTTGGCGAACCTCGGCATGGTGCACCGTCTCATGGCCCGGTACCGCACGGCCGTGGACACCCTTGACGAGTCGCTGGGCGTCTACCGCGATACGGGCAATCTCGACGGCCAGGCGTTCGTGCTCAATCAGCTCGGCATCGTGTACTACCTGACCGCCGCGTACGACCAGGCGGCGCAGGCCCAGATCGAGGCGCTGGAGATCTGCCGTGTGGCGGGTGATCTGCTGGGGCAGGCCAACGCGCTGGCCGACCTGGGCATGGTGCGACGGATGACGGGGAGCCTCGAAAGCTCCGCCGAGGCGTCGATCGAGGCGTTGGAGATCTATCGGCGGATCGGCGACCGCTATGGCGAGGCGAACGCGTTGCGCGACCTCGGCCTGGTCCGGGCGCTGACCGGCGACCACGTCGACGCGGAACGCCACGCCCGCGAAGCGCTGGCCATTTACGCGGAGATCGGCGATCCGGTGCACCAGGCGTACGCACTTAACGAACTGGGCGTCGCCCGTCGCTTGCAGGGCGACCTCGACGGTGCGACCGCGGCGCATGAGGAAGCCCTGGCCAAGTACGCCGAACTCGGTGACCGGTTCGGCGAGGCGAACGCCATCCGGCACCTCGGCGTACTACATCGGCTCCGAGGAGCCCGGGCCGCGGCGATCGAGGCACAGGAACAGGTGAGCGCCATCTACATCGAACTTGAAAGCCGGGGCGGTCTGGCCGCCGCCACGGCCGAGCTGGGCGTTTTGCGTCGTCTCGACGGCGACCTCGTCGCCGCAAGAAGCGCGCTGGACAGCGCTGCTGCGTGGTACGCCGAACTCGGCGACCGGACCGGCCAACTCGAAGTGCACAACCACATCGGCGCGTTGCACCTCGACGCCGGCGAACACGATCAAGCGACAGACCGATACGAGCGTGCGTTGTCCCTCGCGCGGGAACTGGGCGTGCCGCTGCAGGAGGCTCATGCGCTGGACGGCCTCGTACGCTGCGAACTCGCGCGAGGCCGACCGGAGCAAGCGGCCGAGCTCCGCAGCGCCGCCCAAGTGCTTTATGAACGGCTCGGAAATCGACATGCGTGATCTCATTCCGTATCGGTATCGTCACCGTAGGAGAGTGAAGGGGGCGGCCATGCAGCAGCCAACCACGTCAACCGTGCAGCCAGTGCTTGCCAAGGTGCTGCAGAGGGTCCGGGTCCGAATTGCGGCTGAGCAGGTCAAGCCCGACGCCGTTCGAGCCGCACATTCAGCCTCGATTCCCGAGCATCCCTGACCTACTGCGGAGCGCGGACATGCCACCACTGCGGACCTTCATCCTCAAGGTGGTCAACCGCTGCAACATCAACTGCGACTACTGCTACGTCTTCCACGGACCGGACCAGTCGTGGCGCGAACTGCCCGTGCGGATGAGCACCGACGTGGCCTACGCCGCAGCGCAACGGATCGCCGAGCACGCCACGGCCCACGACCTCGACCACATCGACGTGGTGCTGCACGGTGGCGAACCGCTGCTCGCCGGGCCGCGCCACCTCGGCGCCATCCTGCAGATCCTTCGCGACCATCTGCCGTTCGTCAGCTTCGAGTTGCAGACCAACGGCATGCTGATCGACAACGAATGGCTCGACCTCTTCGAGCAGTTCGGTGTCCAGGTCGGCGTGAGCCTCGACGGACCACCGGCCGCCAACAACCGCCATCGTGTCAGCCATCGCGGCCGGTCCACGTTCGACACGGCAGTCCACGGAATCGAGCTGCTCCGCGGCCGGCCCCACCTGTTCGCCGGCATCCTGGCCGTCGTTGACCTCCACAACGACCCGGTCGAGGTCCACGACGATCTCGCAGCACTCGGACCGGCGGTCATTGACTTCAACCTGCCCCACGCCACGCACGACTCCCCGCCACGGCGTACTGATCCCGACGAGCCGGAGTATGGCCGGTGGCTGAGCCGCGTTTACGACGCCTGGATCGGCGCCGACTCTTCCACCCACTCGGTGCGGATACTCGAAGACATCGTGGCGCTCAGCCTCGGAGCGAAGGGCTCCGTCGAGTCGCTCGGTCTCGCACCAGCCGACATCGTCGTGGTCGAGTCCGACGGCTCGATCGAGAACGTCGACACGCTCAAAGCCGCCGCCCCGGGCGCCGCTGGCCTCGGCCTCAACGTCTTCGACCACACCTTCAACGAGGTGGCCCGGCATCCGGCGATCCGGCAACGCCAGACCGGCGCGGCGGCCTTGGCGGAGGAGTGCCAGCGCTGTCCACTGGTGTCTGTCTGCGGTGGCGGCTATCTGCCGCACCGGCTGAGCGCCGAGCGCGGATACCGCAACCCGTCCGTCTACTGTCAGGATCTCGCCTACCTCATCCGGCACGTCCAAGCCACGCTTCCAGCCTGAAGGAGGAGCACCGTGCAGCACCTCGTCGTCCGCCACGCCGAGCCGAGTGACGCCAAGACCATCGCAGCGATGATCGAGGAGATCGAGCGGTACTACGGCGCCACGACGATCCAGCCGTTCGAGCAGCGGCTGGCACAGGTTGAAGCTGCGCTGTTCGGCACACCACCGCTGGCGTACTGCGTGCTAGCGGTCGCCGACAGTGAGGTGGTGGGGTTGGCGGCGTACTCCTTCCTGTGGCCGGCAGCAGGATCGACGCACTCCCTGTTCCTCAAGGAGCTGTACGTCCGACCGGACGGGCGTCGACTGGGCACTGGGACGCGACTCATGCGCGAGCTGCGGGCAATCGCGGCTGACCGGCCGGGCTGCAGCCGCGTGGAGTGGATGACCGACCGGGACAACGACGGCGCACGCGCCTTCTACCGGCGCCTCGGGTTCGAAGAATTCGAAGGAAAGGTCAACTACCGTGTAGCTTGCACTGATCCGGACCAACTCGGCTGAGTCGCCACGGGCTTTCAGCATTTCTGGTAGACCTGCTCGTCGATGGATACATTCCCGCCGAGCCGGGGTGACAGAAGTTGATCCGGCTGAATGCCTTTCGGTTGTGAGCCCATCGGCGGAAGATCTTCGGCTGCAGGCGGAGCAGTGCGCACGAGTCCTGATCGATGGCCAGCTCCGAGATGCTGGCTGGGCGGTGCAGGACCGCGTTGATTTGAATCTTTTCGCAGGCCAAGGCATCGCTGTGCGCAAGGCGATCATGGCGGCCGGACACGGCCGAGCCGACTACCTGCTGTATGTGGACCAGCGGGTCGTCGGGGTGATCGAAGCCAAGTCCCAGGGCACTCCGCTCTCCGGTGTCGAGTGGCAGTCGGCCATATACGCCGAGGGGCTACCAGCCAACGTGCGCTTGCGGGCACTCGCCCTGGATGGCCGACTCCCATTTGTCTTTGAGGCCAGCGGATCGGAGACCCATTTTACGAATGGCTACGATCCGGCACCGAGAGCGCGGCGGATCTTCGCATTCCCTCGGACGGCGACACTCAAGCGCATCCCGTGGGACGTCGATACGGACCCGCAGCACCCGACCTCGCGCTGCCACCCCTGGACATCGATCCGCTGCGGCCGGCGCAGATCACTGCGATCGAGGGTATCGAGCGTTCGTTGGCGGAGCAGCGTTTCGACCGGTCGCTCGTGCAAATGGCCACCAGCGCGGGAAAGACTTACACCGCCGTGACGGGGTGCTACCGGCTCCTCAAGCACGGTGGTTTTACCCGGATTCTCTTCCTGGTCGACCGCAATAACCTCGCCGACCAGACCCTCGCCGAGTTCCAGAACTACCGCACTCCGGGCGACGGCCGACGCTTCACCGAGCTGTACAACGTCGACAAGCTCACCAGCGCTGGCATGCTCGCCAGCTCCAGCGTGGTGATCTCCACGATCCAGCGCGTCTACCGGGTCCTGTCGGGGGAGGCGGTACCCGAAGGCGACGGCCCTGGCCTGGACGACTACGTGCCCGACGCACCGGTCACCGTGGCGTACAACGGCGCCCACCAACGCTGAGCGGCATGAGCAGTTGATGGCCGAACTGGCCGCGAGTTTGCGCACCTGCGCCGGGTCGAAGCGGGCTTCTGGGAACGCGGCTGGCGCTCGGCCACCGCGGATTGGGTGTCTACCCGGAGAACCACCTGCGGGACGTGGTACACGGCTACCTGGACCTGCTGGATGCAACCCAGACCCACCAGCCCGACACCCACACGTAGCCCAACGAGAGAGTGAGCAGCGCCTATATATGCACCATGTAGTCGTAGTTGCCGGCGCCGACGGTGGTTTCCAACGTGTCATGCACGTTCCGAGGCTTGTCGTATGGGCCGGAGATGTAGAACGGCTTGCCCTCCCGCCCGAAGCGAATGGGACTGGGAGCGGCCGGTGCACCGAGGTAGGGCGCCGCAGCATCGAAGTCTGGGTGAGGCTCGAAGCCCAACGTGCGGGCGTATGCCGCCGCGCCGTGCACCACGGCCTGAGCGAGTTCGAGCGGGACGGACACGGGTGGGTCGTCGAAGGCGCTGAAGAACTTGCGGCCGAACTGCTCGATGGCGCTGGAGCCCATCGGCAACGGCCCCACCGCATCCTTGACGCCCAGGCAGTACACGTCCACTAGGAACCCGCAGGCAGTCACCCGGCTTGCCCGCTCCTGACGGACGATCAGGACATTCGCCAAGCCGGCCAACCGAGACTTGGCAGTGCCGAGCGGGTCGAGCGCCGCCCACGTCGGCGGCGTCTCGTCCAACCCCAGCCCGACGCTCCAGCCGGGGCTGATCCAGCACCCGAGCAGGACCCGGTCGGCCGGGTTGTCGTGCGACTGCTGGAGTATGGCGACCTGGCGGACCAGCGAAGCGACGGCAGCCGGGCGCAGCCCGAGTTCTTTGGCGATCTGCTTCGGTGACCTGCCCTGCTCACGCATCTGCCGCACCTGGTCCAGCAATGCGTCGTCGGTCATCTTCAGCACCCCTCGCGACGGAAGCAACCAGCGGCCTGGATCAACATAGGCGACGAACTTCAAAGAGTCACACTCGCGCAGCCGGCCGGATCTCATGTGGGCCATTCGTCCCATGGCGGCCGACAGCCTTGTCGGGCTACCTTATCTGGCTGCTCGGCGTTGGCCGGCCGTGGTTCACCGCGCGGCAGCGGCGACTTCAGCCGGTGCTCACGATGTCGGCAGGGGTGAAACTCCGAATCTCGGGATGGTTGGTCAGCGTCTCGTCCACCCCACCGCGAGACCAGAATGCAAATGTCAGTCCAGCCGAGCCCGGTGACGCCAGGTGGGCGGCCCGGCGCCGTAGGTCACCGAGATCGCGCTGCGTGAGCGGTTTGGCCTGCCATCGGCATTCGCCGACGAGCACTGGTCGATCACCCGTGAGCCCTAGTACATCGATTTCGACGGTCTCGTCCTTCCACCAGCGGCCGATCACCGTGTCACTAGGCAGAGTGCCGGCCGCTACCAGCCGTTGCGCGTGATCGCGGGCAGCCGCCTCGAAGACGCGGGCGAGATGGGTCTGCCATCGTCCAGAGGTGCGCTGCCTTACGGCCGGACCCTGGCCGCCGTCGATCAGGTCGGCGTCGTCGCGGAGCACGGCGAACCAGTAGGCGAGGTAGTCGTCGGCGATTTCGTAGAACGGATCGGGAGAGCCGCCAGTGCCGAGGGCACGGACCGTCCGTACGTAGCCGGCACGCCGTAGCCGGTCAAGCGTGTAGTCGATGCGCTGCTGCGCCCGCCCGGCGATCTTGGACCGCCGCCGTGCGCCGCCGGCCATCGCCGTGAGGACTCGCTCATACCCGCCGCGCCAGTCGAGGTCTTCCGAGAGAATGTCTGGTGCGTCACGCAGTAACAGTCCGCCCGGGGTGAAGGCCAGATCGTCAAGATTCTCATCGGTGGACCGCTGCGCCGACCAGCGCCTGAGGTGCAGTGGATAGCCACCGCAAGCCGCATACGCCTGGATGAAGTCTGCCGGCGGCAGATCCGGCAGGAACGCCCGTGCATCGGTCAGTGGGAATGGATCCATCCGCCGCTCGACGCCGGCCCGGCGGTGCAGTCCGCCCTGCGGACCCAGCATCTGCTCCATTACTGCGACGGCCGAGCCCGAGAGGACGAGCATCAGCCGTTGGTTTCGGATGTGGTTTTCCCAGACCGCCGAGACAGTGTCGGCGAAGTCGGCATGCCCACCGGAGAGGCGAGGCGCCTCGTCGAGCACCACCAAGAGGGGCTCGGCGCGGGCGATGCCCGCAACGAACCGCAGGGCGGCCTCCCAAGTGGGGAACGTCGGTGGGGCCAGGTCGGCGACCTCGTCTCCCAGCTGCTCGCGTAGCGCTTCGGCGAACCGCCGGAGTTGTCGGTCGTCGGTGTCCTGACGGGTCGCGGTGAAGTAGACCGACCGCTTGTTCTGGGCGAAATGGGTGAGCAGGTAGGTTTTGCCCACACGGCGACGACCCCAGACCACCGCCAGTTCCGGCGCGCCGGCGACGACTCGGTCCCAGGCGGTCGCCAGTTCCGCCAGCTCGTTCGCGCGTCCTATGGGGTTCACAGTGACAAGCTACTACAAACAGTTTGTGCTACAAGCAGCTTGTACTACGAATCGCTCGTAATGCAAGCTGTCGAGCAACGCCGACCGCTACAACGTCGGCGTCCGGGCGGCGTCGGTGACGCGCGGTCGTGCCTGCGGCAAGATGGCTCAGTGCGACATGGGACCGCGGTACGCCGGGTGCGAACGGTCCCTGGCCCACCTGCGGCGGATCGAAGCAGGTTTCTGGGAGCGCGACTGGCGCCGGGCCCACCGGGGATTGGGGTCTATCCCGAGACCCACCTGTGGGACGCGGTACACGGGTACCTGGACCTGCTGGGTGTGGCCCAGACCGACCAACGCGAGACCCACACGCGAGAGAACGAGATCGGCGATGAGCGGCGTTAAGCGGTGGCGGGACACCGATCACCTGGATCGTGCAGTCAAAACCGCTGGCGGCCGCGAGGCGTACGATGCCGCGGTCGGCGCGATGCTCGACGAAGCTCGCGGCTGGCGGCTGGCCGAGCTGCGGAAGCGGCGCGAGATGACCCAGGAACAGGTCGCATCCCGGATGGGCGTCTCGGTGGCCCGGGTGTCGCAGATCGAGGCCGGCAGCGTCTCGATTTCGGCGGTCAGGATCGCGCTGTTGGTGCCCAGTTCCTCGCCCTGCCTCAGGTGCTCGTCCTCGAAGCTGGTCAGCTCGCCTTTGACGAAGCCGAACCGGCGCCGGACGTCGACGTCCTGCGGGTCCTTTGACGCTGGCCTGGTAGAACCGCCGCGACAGCGGTGCCCGCCAGTCGAGCACCATGGGCTCGCCGGCGGCGTCTGTGACGTGTCGGCGTCCGACGTGGAACTGGCCGTGGTCGATGTCGAGGCGTCCGAAGAACAGGGGTGTGTTGGGGTTGTCGGCGAGTTCGGCGATGCGGTGGGCCATGTGCCGGCCGAGCGTTTCGGCGGTGTACGCGTCGCCGGCAACTTTGTCCCCGGTGGCGAAGAGGTCTTCGGCGCGTTCGCGCATCCGGCGGAGTGCTTTTCGTGAGGCGTCGAGGTGGGCCCGTTCGGCGGCGAGCTCCTCTTCGAGGCGTTCTTGGTGGCGTTCTTCGGTTGCGGGCACGTTGATCCTCTTGGAGGTGTCGGTCGGCTCGCTCGCGTATCCAGAAAGATCCCTGGCGCGTGGGACGCCCGCTGCGGTGCCTACCTCACCGCGCCCGTCAAGCGGCAACCACGATACGCGCCGTGCCGGGTCCGTTCCACTGAATTCCTTGCCGCTGGTTCCGGCCTGCTCATGGTGCCGAGGAGACACGCCGGTAACGTCGATGCGGAGATCGTGCAGGCGCAGTAGCTGTGACGCGGCCCGTGATCTCCAGATTCTTGAGTGCACGCAGCACCTTCATGTAGCTGAGGCCGGTGCGTGCCTCCAGATCGCGACGGCTAAGTTCGGCGCTGTCCGCGAGCGCCTGCCAGATCAGTTCTTCAGCGTCGTTGCCGAGTTGGCCGGTCGGCTCATGTGTCGGCGGCATCGGCGCGACATCAGGGGCAAGCAGATATCTCGCATGGCGACGTTCGCCAATTCGCACCGCGATGCCACGGTTGACTAGGTCGGACAGTTCGGTCGTGGCGCGGTGGGCCTCGAGACCGAGATTGCGCATCGTTCCATTGGTGACCGGCCGGCCTGCATGCATCTCTGCGAGTGCGAGATGCTGGGTCGGTGTCAGCCCCGGCTGCCCTAGATTTGCAATCCACGCCATTGTCTCGTCGTCGAGCAATGAGTACCTCGGCATGATCACCTTGAAGCGGGTGATCCGACTATGAAACTCGGGAAGCGGGGAGCCGGCGCGGCGGAGTTCTCGAAGCATGGTGGGAATGCCACTGGCGCGGTTCTCGCACACCATCCGGCCGGTTTCGGGCAGTCGGACGTCCTGAAGTAACTTCGCAAGAACTGGGTTTCGGGTGGATGTGACCCCTTCGCCGCCGAGGTCATCCTCGGTGATCGCTCCGAACAGCCCACCTGGGTTGGCGACCACCAGACGGTCTGCGTAAAGCGTGATCTGTACCGGTGTTCCGCGCGAGTAGGGTGAGTAGTCGCGGTGTAGTAGCGCGTTGGCAACGGCCTCGCGTACCACCTCTGCCGGATAGTCGTACACATCGGTGCGGCCGCTTCCATCCACAAAGGACCGTACCGAGGTGTTGCGCAGGACGGCGGTGACAACTTCATCCACCATCACCGGGATGGGCCCGTCGAACGAGCGGTTGTCGAGGAATCGCGGTCCGCCGACTGGAACGTCTTCTGTGGAGATCCCTGGATAAACGACGAACGTTACGTTCAGTTGAGGGAAGAACTGTTGTGGATAGGCACCCAGCGCCAACAGACCGCCCAGCGTGGGCCGAGTCACGCCGTTGACATCGTCCCTGATGACGTTGAGCCTTCGTAGCACCTTGTCCTCGGGCAGGCCGGCGAATGCTCCGGGTTGCCGCTGGCGAACTCGAGCTACTAGCAACTGGCACGATGTCGGGTCGAGATCAGCCAGCGTTGCTTCGGTCACTGCCTGGCGGTCGTCGTCGGGCTGGCCACGGTTGGTGTGGAGCAGGTGGATCTCGAAATCTGTCAGCCTGCGGTCGCCGTCGCCGCCACGAGTGAAGGAGCCGTTGTACTCGCCGCGAGCGGCTACGTAACAGGGTTTGAATCGAGGGTCGAGTTCGCCGACTTCGGCTGTCACGACCAGGGCATGGTCAAGACTGACGATTTCGATCTCGGCACGCACGGGTGGATGCATGTCGTCATTGCACGCAGCGGCAAGTGCGTCGCAGATGCGCGCGGCGTCGAATCCAGGAGCCGGGCGAAAGTCATGTTCTTCTTCCAGCCCGAGGATGAGCGTGCCGCCACGATCATTGCTGAACGCGCTCAAGGTGTCCCGCACCGACTTCGGCAAGCCGCCGACGGCCGCTTTCACCTCGACATCGGCCAGGTCGGTCCCGGCCTGACGTAGCAACGCCACCAGGCGTGCTAGCTCTGGACCGCCCATTTGGCCCCCCGGTTGCTAAAGTCTTTTGCACAAGACTTTAGCAACCGCTCCTCGGTCGGAGGAAGGCCGGTGAGCGGCTACGTGCGGTGGAAAGATATCCGGGCCGAGCATGTCGAGCGGGCCGGTGGTGAAGAGGCGTTCGAAGCGGGCAAGCAGGAGTTGCTGGCGCAGGTGGTGGGGCACCGCCTGGCGGAGGTTCGTCGTACTCGCGGCTTCACGCAACAGGAGGTCGCCGAGCGGATGGGTGTCACCAAGGGGCGCGTCTCGCAGATCGAGCAGGGCAAGATCTCCGGCCAGGACGTGGTAGCCCGCTACGCCGCCGCGCTGGGCGGTCGGCTGCACCAGGCCATCTACTTCGATGATGGAGACACCGCCGCTATCGCTTGATGGCGCGCATAAATGTGTGCCAAATTCCGGGGTTGGGGTTCCCGGTGCCCGGTGCGCCCTGGACGCAGATCGACTCGTCGAGTTCGGCGCGGACGAGTTCGTCCTGTTCGGGTTGGATGGTGGCGACGATGTCGCGCATCGGTCCGACACGGGGCCGCTCGATCTCCTCGGTGAGGATGCGGCTGGCGGTGCCCAGCTCCTCGCCGCGGTCGAGGTGCACATCTTCGAAGCTGGTCAGCTCACCTACGGAGAAGCCGAACCCGCGGCGGATCTGGGCGCCCTGCGGATCACGGGCGCTGGCCCGGTAGAAGGCCCGGCTGACCGGAGCGCGCCAGTCCAGGACGAGCGGCTCGCCGCGCTCGTCGGTGACATGGCGACGGCCGATGCAGAACCGGCCGCTCAGCGTTTCTTCGACGGCAGGGGCGCCGCCGCCCTGCGGACCGCTGATGGGCCGCTCCGTCGAGGTCCAGCCGGCCGAAGAAGAGCGGTGTACGCGGGTCGTCGGCCAGCTCGGCAACTCGCCGTGCCAGCGTGATGCCGAGCGTCTCTGCGGCGAACGGGTCACCGGCGATCGAGGCGCCGCTGGCGTAGAGCTGTGACTGTTCGGGGGACCTCGGACATGGGCGTCCGTCGCTACAATGCCAATCACGTCCGCGGGGGAGGAAATGTCGTATGTCTATGCCCGGTTCCGAAGCTCCTGAGGGTCCTCCTGCTTCGCAGACCGCCGCTGCCCCGGCGCCGGGCGACTATCCGGCCCTTCCCGGCGCCGGCCTGTCGCCCGGAGGTGCCTCGGCTCCAGCGGCCAGCGAAGCTCCAGCGGCCAGCGAAGCTCCAGCGGCCGGCGCCGGTCCGGCGTTTGGCGACGGCTCCGCGTTCGGCGACGGTCCGGCGGTCGGTGACAGTCCGGCGCCGGTGGACGCGACCCTGCTCGCCGGGGTCCCTGTATCCGCCGGGGTGATGCTTGCGGACGGAACCCCGCTCCAGGACGGCGTCGCACCGGCCCCGGTCAAGCCCCGCCGCCTCGGCGCGATCCTGGCCGCCGCCGGCGTCGCCACCGCGGTGCTCGTGGCCGGCGGCGCGTTCGCCGTCGTCCGCTACTGGAACGGCCCGGTCGGCACCCTCCCTGAGGCGGTAATGCCGGCCTCGGTCGCCGCGTTCGCCCGCCTGGACCTGGCGCCCGGCATCGGGCAGCGGGTCAAGTTCGACGCCCTGCTGCGCCGCGCGGGCGGCAGCGGCCCGAAGTCGGTCGACGAGACCAAGCGCCAGGCGTTCGGCGACCTCCGGGCCCCGATCTTCTACGACGACGTCGCCGCCTGGTTCGACGACCGGATCGGCATCGCCGTCTGGCCGGACGCCGCCGGCAAGCCCACGGTGCTCGCCGCCGTCGCCGCGAAGGACTCGGAGAAGGCGAAGAAGAGCCTCGCCGCCGTACAGCAGAAGCAAGGATCGGACCACTTCGGCTTCGCCATGCTGGACGGCTACGCGCTGCTCGCCTTCGCGAAGAAGGACTCCCAGCAGGTCGCCGCCGCCGCCGCGAAGGCCCCGCACCTGTCGGCCGATCCGGCCTTCACGGCCGCCCTCGCCAAGCTCCCCGCCGACCAGCCCGGCCTCGCCTGGGCAGACCTGAGCCGCGCCGCCGCCCTGGAGTCCACCGTCTCCGATCTGGTCTTCGTCGAGTCCCTCGGCGGCCCGGGCGCACCGTTCGGCGGGCCGGGCGAGCTCACAGCCACCGCGGGCGCCGCACCTATGCCCGAGATGTCCGGCACCCTGATCGCCGGCCTTCAGGCCACCGACGACGCGCTCGAACTGCGCGCCCGGTTCATCAACACCAAGAACATCCCCTTCACCGGTACGGGCAACGGCACCGATCTCATCGCCAACCTCGGCAGGCTCCCTTCCGACGCACGGGTGGCCGCCGCCGCCGACAGCCTCTCCGGCGACCTGTCCGCGTTCGGCGCCGAGGGCATGACCCTTACCGCGTTCCTGTTCCCCGAGGCCCTCAATGGCGCCGCCGAGCCGACCGCCTCCGACAAACCCCCGTTCAAGCTTCCGCCGAACATCGACCCGAACGACGACGAGGCCGTCGAGAAGTACCTCAACGAGCACCCCGAGCTCTTCACCGACCTCCTCGCGGGCTCCCTGGGCGACCCCGCCGCACTCAAGGGCGGCGAGTCCCTGGCCAAGGCCCTCCCCACCGCCAAGTCCTTCACCCTGACCGTCGCCGGCCCCGACACCGACACCGACGGCCTCCCAGTCCAGCTAGACCTCCAGCTCCCCACCGCGGCCGCCGCCACTCAGCTCAAGAACGACCTGGCCACCGTGGTGACCACCGCCAAGGCCACCTGCACCGTCCAGGGCGACCACCTGGTCCTGCGCACCGCCAAGTACGCCGGCGCCCAGACCCCCCTCTCCTCCACCCCGCTCTTCAAGCAGACGATGCAGGGCGCTCTCCAGAACCCGACGGCCGCGATCTATGTGCCAGGCTCCGCCGACATGGCCCCGATCAAGTCCATGGGCCTGACCACGGCCCGCGACGGCCAGGACGCCGTGCTCCTGGCCCGCATCCTCCTTTGACACACCCCATCCTCGAGGTGTGGGCCCGAGTCGCCGAGTCCGGACCCCACACCCCGCTGGCCACACCGGATTCGAGCAACTGCCACCGCTCCGAGTCGTGCCGTATCCAGGGTTGTGCACCCCGGCGCATGGGGGCATCCACTGCTTTGCGCTACGTGTTGGTGACGCGCAGTCGTGCGGGTGGCGTCTGTTGCTCATGATCGCCGCTGGACCCCCGGACGGCGCGTTCTGGGCCGGGCGACTCCATGATCATGGGAAAGATGCGGCAGCCGGGGCAGCCATATCGATCCCATGATCATGGGATCGAGCGGCCTGGCGCGGATTGCGCCGCAACGCGCGCCGGCCGGCACGCCCCGGCGACGACATCTCCGAGGCCCGCGCCCGAATTGTCGGCCTGATCAGTCCGCCACGCCGAGCCCGGCGACGCCGAGCCCGTCGCCGCAAAGATCGAAGGAGATTGAGCGGTATTACGGCGCCACGACGATCCAGCCGTTCGAGGAGGGGCTGACACAGGTCGACGCCGCGCTGTTCGGCACGCCGCCGCTGGCCTACTGGCGTGCTTGCGGCCGCCGACGGCGAGGTGGGTGGTCGGTCCAGCCCGCACGACGCCAGACACTCATCGCCTGGTTGAGACGAGTGGGCTCCGCCTTGTGTGGGTGATAGCGGATCGCCGCCAACCGGCGGCGATCCCTACGGGGCTCCGGGTGGGCGTCAGGTCAGCGAGCCTGTAGCGCGTCCAACGCGACTGCCATCGCGATGACGAGGCGACGGTCCAGCTCTGGGTCGTTGATGGTGATCACATAGCGGTCCCGAAGGGAGAACTTCTTGTTCACCGAGAAGGCCACGGCACCATTGCGGACGAAGTCAAAGTGGTAGGGCAGGAAGCTCAGCGCGAAGCGGCGCAGCAGCGCCACGGCCAGGCTGCGCTCCTTGCCGGTGATAGCACCGACTGAGGGCTGCTCGAGGTGCCACGTCGACTGAATCAGCGACTTGGCGAAGTCCTTGCGGAAGGTGCCGATCGCCGAGCCTGACGAGTCGGTGACGTCGTAGGTGGCGCCGAGATCGATCACCTGGCGGGCCTTGAATCCAGCCACGACCTGCGACTTTGTGCTGTCCGTGTAGAGGGTGACCTGCTCCTTGAGGGCCATCCGCTTCTGCTGGGCGAAGGCTACGAGGTCGCCGGGGGTGCCGCTGCTGTCCGATGCGAACACCTCGTACTGGTTGACCATGAGGGTGATGCGTTGCTTGAGGTGCAACGTCTGTTGCTTTTGCAGGGTGGGGGTGTCCACGTTTGCCTTTCCGGTCGGAAGAGGTCGCCTATTGCGGGGGCGCGGCCTGCACAGTAGCGCGTTTCCGCCGGGCTTACGGTCCCCAGTTGCTGGCGGGCACGGTGATCCTCTTGGAGGTCTCGGTCGCCGCTCGCTCGCGTATCCGGGAAGATCCCTGGCGCGTGGGACGTCCGCTGCGGTGCCCAGCGACACAAGGCCGTTTGGAGGGCGTTACGGTCCGTGAAATCCTCTGTGGTAGAGGTGAACGCGCGGCCTCCAACGGTTATCGTGCGCCAGACCGGGTTGACGGCAGACAGGTGGTCGACGGTGGGGATCAAGAACCGTGAGCGTCGGCGGGCCAAGCAGAAGGCGCGTCAGCAGCAACAGCAGGGCCGTCGTGAACGGGCCGGTTCTGAGTTTGGTGACGGTGCGCCGGCCGATCCAGCGTTCGCGGGACCGTTCGGTCTGATAGACGGTGGTGCGCGCCCGGCTCGGATGATGGCCCTTCTCGTCAACGAGGCGATGCAAGCCCTGCATGTCAAGGACGAGGACACCGTGCAGAGGTGTTGTGACGTGTTGGTGGGTGGGTCCGGCGGTACCGGCGGTCGGCGTGCGGTGGACACGGCGTTGATCGCGGCGCTGCGGCGCGATCTCACCGAGGCGTGGCGGCGGGGCTGGCAGCCGGCCGACGTGGTCCGGGTTGCGCAGCGCCGCTACGGTGCCCGACACCGGCGGATTGTCGTCGACGTCATCGCCGCGGAGATGCGCGGTTATGCCGCGGCCACCGTCGACGAGCGTTGGGAAGCCCAGGTGCGCGACCTCGGTGCAACGGTCTGGTGGGAGCGCGACGATCAGTACCTTTCGGCGTTGGGCGAGCGTGAAGGTCTGGCCCGGCCGGCGTTGATCCGCTGCGCGCTGGAGGTGTTGTACGTGTTCAACACCTGCCCGCAGATCCAGAAACTCTGCCCGCTGCCGGGCCAGGCGCGCCGCGGTTCGCTGGGCGCGGCGACGCGGGAACAGGCCGTCCATGCGCGTCAGCTCGACCGGGTACGGGCGCTGCTCGCCAAAGCAGAATCGACCAGCTTTCCCGAGGAAGCCGAGACGTACACCGCCAAGGCCCAAGAGTTGATGGCTCGGTACAGCATCAACTATGCGCTGCTGTCGGCCGGGGCGGGTGCACGTGATGAGCCGGTCGGTCGACGGATCGGCGTCGACAACCCGTACGAGGCGCCGAAGGTGCTCCTACTGGATGCGGTAGCTCGGGCGAACCGCTGCCGTACGGTCTGGTCGAATTCCTTCGGTTTTGTTACCGTGCTCGGCTTCCCGTCCGACGTGGACGGTGTCGAGATCGTGTTCACCTCACTGTTGGTACAAGCCACCGGGGCAATGGTGGCGGCCGGGTCACACCGGGATGCCGACGGTCGTTCGAGTACCCGCTCGTTTCGGCAGTCCTTCCTGACCGCATACGCTCAGCGCATCGGCGAGCGGCTGACGACGGCGACCAAGGACGCGACCGAACAGGCGACCCGGGACATGGCCGACGGGCCCGAGGCGGAGCGGCTGCTGCCGGTGCTCGCCTCCAGGGAGGCGAAGGTCGGAGCGTTCACCGACGAACTCTTCCCCGATCTCGTCGGCAAGCAGGTGGCGGTCACGAATCCGGACGGATGGGCATCGGGCCGGGCCGCAGCCGACCGCGCCCGTCTCAACGCCCGCGAGTCGCTCACTGCCGAAGCTTGACCACGGCATTGGCGAGGCAGAGTACCTGCGCATGTCGGCGGGTTCCCGGTTTCCGGCGCGCTGCGTGCCGATCGACTCGTCGCTCTCGGCGCGCACAAGGTCGTCCCGCTCGTTGGCGCGGGCGGCCTCGTGTCGTTCTTCTTCTTTCCGCCGATGAGCAAGAAGTGATCACCTGGGCGAAGCCCCCGAAGCCGGCCAAGTCGGCCCGCTGGAGCCGGCCGTAACGACCGCCTGCCGAGCGTCGGCCACGTCGCCGTCGACGAGGCACAGGAGCTCTCGCCCATGCGGGCGCGTGTGATCGCCCGGCGCGGCGAAGACGGCTCGATCACACTCCTCGGCGATCGCGCCCAGGGCACCGCGCCGCGGGTGCCACGCGACCGGGCCGCGCCGCTCGCCCACCTCGGCAAGCTGGGGCCCGGGTGGTACCGCGGCGACCGGCTTCCGCGTGCCGGCCGCGGTGGTCGCGCTCGCCAACCGGCTCTTGCCGACGCGCGGCGTCAATGTGCCGGGGGCCAGGTCGCGGCGGATCGACGGCGCGCCCCACATCAGTACCATTGAATCCCTCGGACACGAAACCGAGCGATCAGCCATGGAGGCACTGAGGTACGATCAATCGATCAACGTCATTATTGCCGACATGGGCGCCGACGGCCTCGCCGAGGCCCTGCGGGACGCCGGCCTCCCGGTCGCCGACATCGAGATCGACGGGCGGGTCACCGCGCTGCCGGCGAGCCTCGCCAAGGGTCTGGAGCACGACCATGTGATCGCGGTCGAGCCGGCCGACATCGTGGCGGCCGAGGCCCGTGGGCTCAATCGGCTGTTCGTCGTTTTGACTCGAGCCGTGTCGCGACTCGAGGTGTTGCACGCGCAACCGCTTCCTACACCGCTGGATAAGGTGTCATGATCAAGCTGACGGATGTCACTGTCTCGAAACAGTGTGACAACCGAAAGGACGCGGAATGCGAGTAAGGGGTTATGCACCGGGAACCCCGTGCTGGACCGAAGTGACAAGCCCCGACCCAGTCGCCGCCCGCGCGTTCTACGGCGGGTTGTTCGGCTGGGGGTTCAACGACGACGGCCACTTCACACTGAACGGGCGGGCCGTCGCCGGACTCCGGCAGAGCCCCGAGGCCGCGTGGCTGATCTCGATCTCGACCGACGACCCGGCCGGCACCGCCGACGCCGTCGTTCGGGCCGGTGGCACGGTCCGCCTTGCCCCGACCAGCGTGCGCGATCTGGGCACGGCCGGCGTCTTCGCCGACGCCGGCGGCGCACTGTTCGGCACGTGGCTGCGCAGCCGGTTCGTCGGCGCACAGGTCTCCTTCGAGCCGGGTGCGATCTGCTGGTACGAGCTGGCGTCGCACGACCCCGACAAAACCAACGCCTTCTACAAGGAGGTGTTCGGCTGGCACACGGTCGAGGCGGAGAGCAGCCCGGGCGACCCGTACTTCGAGTTCCATCACCACAACGACACCGTCGGCGGCCTGGTCCCGATCGACCACCGGTTCCCGGACGGCGTCCCCGACCATTGGACGGCCTGCTTCATGGTCACCGACTGCGTGACGGCGTGCGAACGGGTCGCCGAGCTGGGCGGCACCGTGGCGCGGGCGCCGCAACCGGTGGCGGCCGGTTACAACGCCCGTGTCGCGGACCCGACGGGCGCCCAGTTCGCGCTCATCGAACTCGCCGAGGAGTACGCACTCTAGTAGCAGTACTGGTGCTGCTTGCCGATGATGCGGTACGCGCAGTCGGCGTACTCGGCGAGCTGGAGGCTCGCCTCCTTGTTACGGGTCGTCTGCGCGGTGATCACACTCGCGGGCGGGTAGAAGCCGCCCTGGTCCGGCGAGTTCGGGAACATCTCGAACGTGAACGCCCAGACGCCCTGTGCCGCCCACAGCCAGTCGATGATCGAGCCGTCGGTGATGTAGAGGCTGCTGGACTGCTGCGGCGTGTACCCGTTGCTCCTCGCCATCTGCGTGCCGAGTGCCTTGAACGTGGCCCGCTGGTCGGCGCCGAGCCCCTTCGCCGTGGTCGCCATCGTGTACCCGTACGGCCAGAGCACCAGCTCGGAGTACGTGTGGAAATCGATGGCCGCCTTGATCTGCTGGACGCCCTTGATCCGCCGGCTCAGCACGAAGTCACGCAGGCGCTTCGTCTCCGTCGCCGAGAACGCCACGGACCCGCGGTAGGTCTCCGACGCCGGATCGCTGGAGGAGCCGGCGCAGCAGCCGAAGTTGTACCCCCAGTTGCGGTTCAGGTCGGTGCCGACGCCGGGCGAGTTCGGGGCCGGCTGGCGGTTCTTGCGCCAGAAGCGGTACGTGCCGGTCGCGATGTCGTACTCGCCGCCGTCCGGGTTCAGGTCCGGCACGATCCAGATCTCGCGGCTGTTGACGAGCTTCGTGATCCGTGCGTCCTTGCCGTATCCGTCGGTGAACAGCTTGACGAGGTACAGGGCCATCTCGACGGTCAGGTGCTCGCGCGCGTGCTGGTGTGCGCCGTAGAGGACCTCGGGCTCGTTCTCGTCGATCGCCACGTTGTCGGAGATCTTGACCAGGGGCATGTCGCGGCCCTCGTACGAGGTGCCGATGCTGAGCTTCCGCATGATCGCCGGGTGGTCCTTCGCCGCCTTGTCGAGCTCGGCGACCATCTCGGCATAGTTGTGATAGCCGGCGTCGGCGGCGGGGAAGTCTTCACGCCGGTCTTCCGCCACCCGGTAACCGAGCTTGCGGATCTCCCGCACCTCGCCGGGTGTCGCGGTGACGTCGGCGTGCCCGTCCTCGATCGCGTCGATCGCCGCACCGGTACGAGCGACGCGGTTACGGTCGTCCCACGTGCGGACCCCGTCGACCACGTACGGCCTGGCCTGGTCGGCGGGTGGTCGCGCGGGCACGGTGGGTGCGGCACTCGCCGGGTTCGTCGCGACGACAATCAACATGCCGACCGCGGCCAGCGCGAGCGACGGGACGAGCCTGCGGGCCATATACGCCTCCTTGGGTGGTTCTGCACCATCCAAGGTTTAAATGGCGTTAGCCCGTTTTGGTGGCGCTTTCACCCCCATCGTCATCCCCGTTGAGCGCCGCGCGCAGGCGTTCACGCTTTTCCGTCCGCCGCTGGGCGACTCCGACAGCTTGGACGGACGCCTGCTCCCGCATCCCCTTGAGCAGGAAGAAGGCCAGCACGGCGGAGACGAGGACGGCGACCATCAGCTTGAGGGTGATGTTGACGTCGACCGGAACAGTGAGCGCCACGGCCGCGACGACGACGAACAAGCCGAGCCGGGCGAGCGAGTACTTGACAATCGGAGACATGGTTCACCCAGCGTATCCCCGCCGCCGCCCACCCGGTCCGCGGGGCCGTCGCGCCGACCTGTCGCGCCCGCCCCGGCGACATGCCGTCCCCCTCGATCCGCGCGAGCGGGCCAGCCGAGGGCCCGAGCCACGGAGGGCAAAGGGCCCGCCGGAGTCGGATTGGCGACATCAGCCGGCGGCCGGCGGCCGCCACGCAGGTCTTCCGGAAAACTCGGTCGTTTCTCGTCCCGGGGAGCGGGTAGCGCTGCCGCCGCGGCGGACCGTACATTCGGCCTTCGCCTCATGCGTAACACCCACCACTTCAGCCACACATGCCTCGTTTTTGTGGTAACGGTGCGTTACCATCCCGTTGAATCCTGTTCAGGTCGAATCGCCCCAGGGGCCGAGGTCCACGGCCCAGGGGTGCGCATCCGCCCCGACCTCGATCACAGCCGGTCTGGATTCGCACCGCTGCGGCTGAGCACCCCTTGCACCCCTTGCAGTTGAGCACCGTTGCAGTTGACCTGCCGACCGGATCGGAGCGCCGGCCATGGACGTGGGGACACCGACGATCACCGGGAACGATCATGGCAATTCGGCCTATCCCTGGGATTCGTTCAACCCCGCGCAGTACGTACAGGACAACTACGCCACACTCATCGAGGACGATCGCCAGATCTTGCAAATGGTGCGAGATTTCTTCATCGCCCACGCCCCGGCGCCCGGGGCGCACGGCGTGGACGTCGGCGCCGGCGCGAACCTTTACCCGATGATGGCGATGCTGCCGTTCTGCGACAGCGTGACACTGTTCGAGCACAGTCGATCAAATTTGGCCTGGCTGCAGACTCAGTTGCCGAATTTCGACGCGATCTGGGAGCCGTTCTGGGCGGTGCTGGCGGCCAAGGACGACTCGCCGTACAGCGGCGTCGACCCGCGCGTCGAGGCCGCGAAGGTGCACGTCCAGCCGGGTGACCTCTTCGAGCTCGAGCGGCGCCACTGGGACCTGGGCACGATGTTCTTCGTCGCCGAGTCCATGTCCGAACGCCCCGAAGAATTTGCCGGGGCCCTGGAGAGGTTCGTCCACGCGCTGCGTCCCGGCGCGCCATTCGCGGCCGCCTTCATGACCCAGTCGCCGGGCTACTCCGTCGGCGGGATCCGCTATCCCGCGGTGTCGGTGACGGTGGACGATGTGCGGCAGAAGCTCAACCCGCTCGTTGAAGAGGTCGACGTCCAGCCGGTATTCTCGGGTCAGGTCGTCAAGGCGCAATACAAAGGCATGATCCTCGCCCTCGGGCGGGCGGGTGCGGCCATCGACTGAAAAGCGTGTGGTGGGAGGCCCATGAGGATCCAGCCCCGTCAACAACTGCTCGAATCATGGCGCGCCGTGGCGCGTTCATCCTTTCAGAAGGGCACCTGGGTCTGGGAAGGCCGGCGCCAGCGCAATTCCATCAGCGACGCGGAGCAGTTGCTGTGCCTGATGGGGCCGGCCACCGAGGTTTCGACGTTCAAGCTGGACCTGCCCAACGAGACCGCCGAGGACGTCGAGCACTCACTCGAGGCGATCGGCGACAGCGTCGAGATCCCGCAGGTGCTCATGCGGGTCATCCACGAGTACCTCACCACCTACATCGACGAGGAGGGACGCCCGACCTACGGAGGCGGCAGCTACTTCACCGCCGCTGAATCGGGTGAGCCGACCGAGATGCAGCGTGCCCTCGACGTGGTCGACTCGTTCGCGATCTCCATCCGGCTCTCCCTGGCGGTCATCGGTTTCGCCAAGGTGTTCCGCCGGGTGCTCACCCGGCCCAACCTCCGCGACGAGGTCCGCACCATCGAGAAGCTGGCGAGCCAGCGGCTGACCGGCGCCATGATCGGCCTGATGCGCAGCTTCACGGTCAACGTGCTCGACCCGGAGTCCCAAGAGGGCCTCAACCTGCTCCAGATGATCAACCAGGCGCGCCAGCCGAAGAACCGTATCCGGCTGGAGTTCCAGGCCATCGTGGAGGAGATCCGGGCCGGTCTGCGCGACGTGACGTTCGGCCTCGGTGAGATACCGGACCTCGACAACGACAACAAGGTCTTCGAGTGCGGCTGGTCCTGGGGCATCACCAAGGGCGCGCCTCAGGTCGACACCAACGAGGCCGGCATCCACCAACCGCACGGCTACGCCCTCGCCGCGCCCTACGCCTACTTCACCGCGGTGGCGCTCGACTGCATGCAGCACCTGTTCTCCGAGCGCACCCGCCTGCTGGGCCTGCTCGACGAGGAGCAGCAGCGCCTGTCCCGGGCCCTCCAGATCCGATACGACCTGACCCTCTCGTACTGGTCGAAGATCGCGCGCTTCGGCGACAGCCGCTGGCCGCTGGAGAACGTGCCGTGGATGACGGTCGACGGCTCCCAGTCCGACTACCTGAGCCTGCTCGTCTCGTCGATGGTCGTGCTCGACATGACCGTCAACAAGGTCAGCAACGAGTCCGACCCGGTCCGGATCGGCCAGGTGCTCGAAGAACTCGCCGAACGGGCCCGGATCACCCGTCGCCCGATCTCCGCCGACGACCCGGCGATCGCCCTGCATCTGCCCGGCTTCCCGTTCCAGCTCGACGGCAGCGAGGAGGTCGACGGCCCGATGCTCAGTTGGGAGCTGGCCGACTTCTCCACCCAGTTGCTCAAACAGACGCTGCGGGTGGCCGCCCTGCTCAACCGGGTCGACCTGCGCAACGAGATGACGAACCTCATCGACGAGGTGTGGGAGCACGTCACCCGGCGCCGCATCGAGCAGGGGCCGGCGGCCGGGCTGTGGGACCAGCCGTCGGCGATCTACCCCAGCCTGCCCCCGTCCGACGAGGCCGCGTCCTGGTACTACTCGGAGCGGGTCATCAACTGCCTCGTCGCCGCGGCGACACTCATCGACAGCCCGCCGCTGCGCAGCCCGGCGCTGGTCGCCCAGGCGACCGACCTGCTCACCGAGGCCGATCACATCTATGACCAGGAGCTGCTGCGCATCTCCGCCGACTCCGGTCCCTCGATGCGCGACGCGTTGAAGTCGGCCGGCGCGACCCTGCGCCGGGCGCACGACGTCATACGCACCCGGCCGGGCACCGCCGCCGCCCTCGCCGCCCAGGTCCTCGTCGACCTCGACCGGCTCAGCGCCGCCCGGCGCGACGCCAGTGGGATGCGGTGACATGCTCGTCTTCGCCACGTCGGACAAGGGCGGCACCGGCCGGTCGGTGACCAGCAGCAACATCGTCTACCGGCGCGCGCTGCAGGGCGGCGACGTCTGCTACCTCGACTTCGACTTCGGTTCACCGACGGCGGGCACCGTGTTCCAGATCGAGGGTCTGCTGCACGGCAAGCGGGGCCGCGGCCTGCACTCCTACCTACAGGGCCGCATCGGCGAGCCGTATTCGGTCGACGTCTGGTCGGAGTCCGAGGGCGAGTCGATGCGCCACCAGCCGCTGCGCTCCGGCCGGCTGGTCCTCTTCCCGGGCGACAGCGGCGGCGGCGAGCTGCCCGGCTCGCCCGAGATGGTGCGACGCTGCGCCGATCTCTTCCTCAAGCTGGAGGAGGAGTTCGAGATCTCGCTCATCGACCTCAGTGCCGGTCGCTCGCATGCGGTGGAGACCGTACTGGCCGCGACCGCCGAACCGCAGCTACGCTCGACCACCAGCCGCTGGCTGGTCTTCCACCGCTGGACCCGCCAGCACATCATCTCGGCCGCCGACCTGGTCTTCGGCGAGCAGGGCATCCTCGAGACCGGGATGCGGTTCGGCCACGACCGCGACGAGCTGACCCGGCAGATCCGTTTCGTCCGCACCGCCGTCGTCGACCCCAGCTCCGACGACCTCGCCGGCCTGCGGCCGGCCCAGATCGCGTGGCTGGAGGACTGCAACTACGAGTTGCAGCGGCTCGCCGGCAAGGTCGGCCTCGGCCGCACGCTGGTCCTGGGCAGCGTGCCGCTCGACCCGGTGCTGCAGTGGCGCGAGCAGCTCATCGCCGACGACGACGTGAAGCTGCGCCAGATCGCCAACCAGGAGACGCTCGACGCCTTCGACCGGCTCGCGCAACGGCTCGTCGACGACACCGCCTGGGAAGGGCTGTAGATGCACCAGGCGGCGACGTTCCGGGAGGCGGGTGCGGAGCCGCGCAGTACCTCCCTGCCGTTGTCACACCTGTCGATCGAGGCCGGCCACCTGTACTTCGAGGACTTCCGCGACGGACCCGAGCGGCTCAAGGCGCACTTCGCGCAGCTCGCGCCGTGGGTCGCCGCGGCGGCGGACATCCACCGCAGATCGGCGACCGGCCGGTCGGTGCGCATCAGCACGTGTTTTCTGATCGACGACTACTTCGGGCCGAAGCAGCCGCCGAGCGAGGTCCTGCCGATGCTGCTCGCCGCCGCCGACGCCAACGGCGTGCGCATCGACTACATCGCCCGCGAGTCGGCGTGCGCGGAGGCCGACGGGGTCGAGCTGGCCCGGCTGGTCGAGGAGCGGATCGTCGCCGACCCGCCGCCGGGCACCAACGGCTCCCGCCCGCCGGTCGGCGAGAGCGGCTGGCTGAGCAACGGGGAGCGCTCGCCGTCCGTCACCGGTGGTGAGGCGATGGGCGGGCTGCAGCCGTGGCGGCCGCCGGTGCAGAACGCGGCGAACCGGCACTCGGTCTTCGTCGACGTGCAGCTCTGGGACGAGCCGGACCGGCACCGGCGCTGGTCGTGCGCATATCTCGCCTCGGTCTGGGAACTGCTGCGGCTGGGACTGCTGCGCTACGAGGGGCGGGCGGTCGCGGTGCCCCGGGCGTGGGAGGGCGCCTATCCGAGCGAGTGGGGGCGCCTGCCCGCCGTCATGCAGGTCAATCCGGACGCGGCGCCCTTCAGCGCGTACCGCTCGCTCTCCGTTCTCGGCAGTCGCTTCTTCGCCACCGAACAGGCGGTCCGGACCATCCTGAGTCAGGTGGCGATCGAAGCGGGTCTGAACGAGGACGTGGTCCGGCGGGCCGGGGACGAGGGCATCGTCCTACCGCTCGCCGCGGTCGACCGCCTTCAGTATGTTTTCACCGGCTGAGTGGACGATCGGGCGGGCCGAGTTGTGAAGGTCCTTGAACCGCAGGAGGCGGTCCTTGACCCGGCTGGCCCGCAGTTCGAGGCGGGTGGTGACGATCGTCGGGCGGATCGAGCCGTCGATGCTCGACGCCGGCGTCGACTCGTAGCTGATCACGTCGTCGAACAGGATGAAGTCGAACAGTGAGCTGCGCCGGGTGCCCGGGATCGCGTGCGTGTCCAGCAGCCGCACCTCGATGCCCATCTCCTGCTGGAGCAGGCAGTTCTCCATGAACATCGGGTCGTCGGCGAGACCCGGCCGATCGAGGATGAAGACCCGCCGGATGCGCACGCCGCGATCGAGCGCGTCGCGCTGCACCTCGAGGTACCGCTGGCCGAGGTCGCTGCTCCACAGGCTGCCGTCGACGAACCCCGATCCCCGGGCATCTACCGTGGTCAGGCTGATGGCGTCGATGGTCGACCGGCAGTTCGCGGCCAGGGACAGCATCCAGTCGCGGTCCTCGCCCTCGTAGGTGACGTTGCCGCCTTCGCTGAGCTCCTTGAGGAACTCCGACATCCGGCTGATCTCGGCCTGGGCGAACCGGAACACCAGGTCGGGAGCCTGCGGATCGATCTGTGTCGAGTGTCGTACGAGCTGGGTCACGGCATCGGTCCGCAGCGCGGACGCCTCGACGAGGCCGAACAACTGCGTCGCCTCGTTGATCTTCGCGAAGCCGCCCTGCACCACCTTGTCGATCTCGACGAACCGCTCCCGCACGACGTCGTTGATCGCGGTGAACCGCGAGTCGACCAGCTCGCCGACCCGGCGTGATTGCTCCGATTCGGCGTTTTCCACCGTCTCCATCCGCTTTTCCAGATCGTGCAGAAACTGCGTCAGAAACGTCACGCCACCGATCAGCAGCGACAGCGTGATCACCCAGATCTGCTGCTCGCCGACCCCGTCGATCAGAATATTCGTGAGCAGGTACGCGATGCTGCCGATCCCCACCGACAAGAGCATTTTCTTGATGATCTTCGACTGCGCCACGGGGTCACGTGGGCGCGCCGACTCCCCCTCGGTCATCTACTGGCCTCCCCGACCCGTTCGCCGAACAGCGCGATTGTGTTCAGCGCCAGTTGGTCCCTGATTCGATCGACACACGACCGCCATTGACGACTCATCCCGGGCCGGTTCTCGAGGCTGCGCCACAGTTGCGCGCCCACCTCGTCCCGGCTCAGCCGCGCCTCGGGCATCCACAGGTGCAGCAGGTGCTCGACCGCGGGCCGGAGCCGGGCCATCACCTTGGCATGATCGTCGTTCCCCATGCGGCTGCTCTCGATCACGTGGAGCAGGGTGGTCAGCAGCCAGTCGTGCAGCGCGACATCGTCACTGAAGTCACCGATCGTGTCGACATCGACGGCGCGACACTGCACCACCAACGTCCGTACCCCGCCGCTCTCGACCACCAGCGACGGGCCCCGTACCGCTCCCTCCGCAACCACCGCCGCCCACCGGAGCTTGGTCCGGCCGGCGCGCAGCGGCGCCCGCCGATCCAGGGCGGACGACTGCTGCACCTCGTCGACCAGGCGTGTGGTCACGCTGGCCAGGTCGAGCACGGTGTCGTCGTGGTCCGCGCGGAGCTCACCCTGGACGAAGCTCTGCGCCAGGTCCTCGGCGTCGAGCCGCTTGGCGATCACCTCGGCCCGGCCGGGCCGGGTCAGGTAGTGCGACCAGGGCAGCCGGCGGCGGGCCGCACTCGGCTCCAGGCACACCCGCGAGGATGCCTGGAGCAGGTGACCGCCCGTGATCGCCACCCGGCTCTCGACGGTGCCGATGGCCCGCACCTTCGCGCCGTCGCGGGTGGCGAGCCGGCAGTCGACACCGGTCAGCACGCTCGGCGAGGCGACGTGCACGATGGGCCGCTCGAAGCGGCGGATCCGCTCCCCTCCGATCAGCCGGACCAGCCGCTCGCACGCGTTGACCGGCAACGCGGCGGAACTCTGCAGCAGCGCGGTGTGCACCTCACCCAACACCAGAAAGGCGCCGGCCGACGGCGATTCCAACATCACCACCCCCCAAGGCTCTCCGTCGGCGAGATTCGATTTCACCTCATCTTCATGGATCTATGCAACCGCCCGTATTCACTTGATGACGATAATGGCCTACTGTCGACTCATGCACACCGGACGCGGGGTCGTGGTGATCGGTGCCGGCGTGTCGGGATTGACGACGGCGATTTGCCTGGCTGAGGCCGGATATCAGGTCAGCGTGGTTGCCGAGGAAGCGGACCTCAACACCACGTCATGCGCCGCGGGCGCGATCTGGGGCCCCTATTTGTCACAAGACGAACGCGTGCTGCCGTGGAGTGATGAAACCCGACAGATCCTTTTGGGTTTGGCGGCGGACCTGGGGGCGACGGGCGTGCGGTCGGTGCACGGCCTGGAGGCAGCCCGGGTGCCGACGACCCCACCGGCGTGGGCCGCGCCGCTGCCCGGCTACCGGACGGCGACTCCCGGTGAGCTGCCCGCCGGATTCAGCAACGGCTGGTGGTATTCGGCGCCGCTCGTGGACATGCCCGTCTACCTGCGGTATCTCCGCGGACGCCTGGACGCCACCGGGACGGCCGTCGAGCAGCGGACCGTCGACGCCTTCTCCGAGGCCGCCACGCCCGACAAGGTCGTGGTCAACTGCACCGGTGCCGGTGCGGGCAAGCTCACCGGCGACGCGTCGATCATGCCGACCCGGGGCCAGCTCGCGGTGGTGGAGAACCCGGGGGTCGACGAGTTCTTCTGCGAGCACGACGAGTCACGGTTGCCGATCTACTACCTGCCGCACGGCGGGCAGTTGGTGCTCGGTGGCAGCATCGAGCCCGGCCGCTGGGACCGCGCGCCGGACGCCGACGTGGCGCGGCAGATCGTCGCCCAGTGCGCGACGATCGAGCCCCGCGTGGCCGGCGCGAAGGTGCTCGACCACCGCGTCGGCATCCGCCCCAACCGGCCGAAGGTCCGCCTGGAGCACGAGCGGATCGGCGCCCTGGACGTGATCCACAACTACGGGCACGGCGGCGCCGGGGTCACCGTCTCCTGGGGCTGCGCCCTTGCGGTGACCCGGATCGTCGCGGCGCTCGGTGACCGGTGAGGCCGCTTTCCGGGGGCGCCGTCACGCCCAGATCTGCTGAGGCTCCGAACGGCGCTCGGCGAGCGGCGTCGGCTTGTCGTACTCCCGGACGATCTCGTAGCGCGTGTTGCGCTCCACCGGCTGGAATCCCGCGTCCCAGATGAGGTGCAGCAGGTCCTCGCGGTGCATGGTGTTGGGCGTGCCGTAGCTGTCGGCGTCATGCGTGATCTTGTACTCGACCACCGAGCCGTCCAGGTCGTCGACGCCGAAGTTCAGGCTCATCTGGGCCACCGACAGGCCGTGCATCACCCAGAAGCACTTGACGTGCGGCACGTTGTCGAACATCAGCCGCGACACGGCGAACGTCTTGAGCGACTCCGCCGGGCTGGCCATCTTCGTGCGGGCCTGCAGCCGGTTGCGGATCTTGCCGTCGGCGGAGTCGACGAAGTCGTGCTGGTAGCGCAGCGGGATGAAGACCGTGAAGCCGCCGGTCTCGTCCTGCAGCTCACGCAGGCGCATGACGTGGTCCACCCGGTGGCGCGGCTCCTCGATATGGCCGTAGAGCATCGTCGACGGCGTGCGCAGACCCTTGTTGTGGGCCAGCCGGTGAATCCGCGACCAGTCCTCCCAGTGGGTGGCGTGGTCGACAATGTGCTGCCGGATCTCCCAGTCGAAGATCTCGGCACCGCCGCCGGTCAGCGACTCCAGGCCGGCGTCGATGAGCTCGTCGAGGATCTCGTCGGCGGGCAGGCCCGAGATCTTCTCGAACCACTGGATCTCGGTCGCGGTGAACGCCTTGAGGTTGACCCCGGGCAGCGCGGCCTTCAGCTCGCGCAGGACCTTCGGGTAGTACTTCCACGGCAGCGTCGGGTGGAGGCCGTTCACGATGTGCAGCTCGGTGAGCTGCTCATCCTCCATCTCCTTGGCCTTCGCCACCGCCTCGTGGATGCGCATGGTGTAGGCGTCCTTCTCGCCCGGCTTGCGCTGAAATGAGCAGTACGCGCAGCTAGCCGAGCAGACGTTGGTGAGGTTGAGGTGCCGGTTGACGTTGAACATCACCCGGTCGCCGTTCTTCTCCGTGCGCATCCGGTGCGCCAGGCCGCCGAGCCAGACGAGATCGTCGCTCTCGTAGAGCGCGATGCCGTCCTCTCTGCTCAACCGCTCCCCGGCGACGACCTTGGCTTCCAGTTCCCGCTTCAAACCACCATCCACGAGCCCAGCGTACGTCGAACCCTTTGCTCCACCCGCATTCACCTGCCAAGGACGAAGCTGACATTGATCAGCCCTCGACGTCCCTTGCCTTCGTAAGGTAAGAAAATGTGGGCGGGAACACGGTCGGGCGGCAGACCGACTGATCGATCGGCGACGATCGACCAATAGGCGTGGCTAACCGACTGGGGACGGTGGCGATGGACAGGCTGGTATTGAGGGCGGCGCATCCAGGCGACGACTGGCGACCGGAGCCGCTGGACCCGGAGCCGTCGGAGCAGGTCACCGGGTCTGAGGTCCGCCGGCGTCGGCGATACCGGCGCGGCCCCGTGGTCACCGCCGCCGTGGTCTGCACGATGCTCTGCTCGCTCGTCGCGCGCCCCGCCCACGCTGAGCCGGGACAGGGCATTCCGGACACCGGCTCCCGGCCGATCGCGTCCGGCTCCGTCGTCATGCCCGGCACCGGTGGCACCGTGACCACGACACAGCCGGCCAGCACGTCCACCGCGGCGCTGCGCGGGCCGTTCGCGGCGCAACTGGCCGCCGCCGAGGCCGCGGTCACCGCCCTCGGCCAGCGGCGGTTGCAGGCATCCCTGGACCTCGAAGCGGCGCAGGCCACCCTGACCGACGCCGAGGACAAGCTCCGGCAGGCGACCGCCCGCGTCGCCGACCTGCGCGGCAAGGCCGACTCGGCCGCCGCCGACGCCTACAAGCGCGCGGCCGGCCTCGGCCCCCTCGACGCGTACGCGCACGATCTGCACCAGTTCGGGATGCTTGCTCCCGGCCTCGGTGAGCAGCCGGGCGGGCAGGAGGCGGCGCGTGACCTGCTGCGTGCCGAGCAGGCGGAGGCGGCGGCCAAGAAGGAGGTCGAGCTCGCCCACGGCGCGGTGCGGACGGCGCAGGGCATCTACACGCCGATCGACACCGACTTCAACGCCAAGAACTCGGCATACCTCACGCTCAAGAGCCAGAACGACGCCGCGGTCATGCAGATCATGGCGGCCCAGGAGGCCTACGAGCAGAGCCTCGCCGGTCCGAGCCTCGCCGCCAACCCGATCATCGACGGCATGCGGGCCAACCCCAAGGCCATCGAGGCGTTGAACTACGCGATGAGCAAGATCGGGAGTTGGTACGTCTGGGGTGACGAAGGCCCCGACACGTTCGACTGCTCCGGCCTGGCCTACTGGGCCTACGGCAAGGTCGGCGTCCGGGTCCCGCGGGTCGCCAACGACATGTACCACGGCACGCCGAACATCCGGCCGACGAAGAGCCGGCTCGGCGACCAACTGCTCCCCGGTGATCTGGTGTTCTTCGCCAGCAATCCCAACGACTGGCGTTCGATCTACCACATGGGCATCTACATCGGTAACGGCAACATGGTCCACGCGCCGACCACCGGCGAGAGGGTCAAGGTCGGGCCGGTGAAGTGGTCCCGGCTGTTCGGCGCCTCGCGGATCTTCCCCGCGGTGCCGGCGCCCAACCAGACCACGCAGCCGCAGCCGCAGCCCAAGCCGACGTCCGGCTCGGCCAGCGCCTCGGCGTCTGCCTCCGCGTCAGCGTCAGCCTCGGCGTCTGCGTCTGCGTCTGCGTCTGCGTCTGCGTCTGCGTCTGCGTCAGCGTCTGCGTCTGCGTCAGCGTCAGCGTCAGCCTCGCCGTCGCCGTCGCCGTCGCCGTCGCCGTCGCCGTCGCCGTCGCCGAACAGCTCAACGAGCACCGCGCCAGGCAACGCGACGTCCGCCTCGACCAAGGCGAGCAGCAGCGGGGCGAGCACGGCGGCGCAGGTGTCCGGGTCGGCGTCCGGCAACTGAGCCCCCCGGGCGCCGTGACAGCGGCGGGTGATCCAAAACCCGACGCTGGCCGACCCAGCGTTCCGTGACTTGATGTGGCACCGTGGACGCGTGACCGGCGGAGGGGGCTGCCGGTCACGCGATGATGCCTGCACAGGGCAAGGTCATGGAGGGCGACGATGGACGAGCGGGAGACGCGGGACAACACACGTGACGAGGTGGTGCCCGGGACCTCGCCCGGAGCCTCGCCCGGGTCCGTTCCCGGGACCTTGTCCGGAACACCCTCCGGAGTTTCGTCCGGCGGTTCACCCGGCGCGGCCGGGGCGGGTGAACCTTCGGATGATCTCGGCGACCTGCCACCGCTGCCACCACCACCGCCGGTCGGCGCCGAGTTGCGGGTGGACGAGGCGGAGGAACCCCTCCCGGAGGCGTACGAGCCGCCGCCCACCCCCGTCGACGGGGCGCTGTGGCCGGGGGCCGACCCGTTCCAGAACACCGGCTCGGACGACGCCGAGGACGACCCGGAGGTCGCCGCGCTGATGGCGGCATTCGGGGACACGTCTTCGTCTTCTTCGCCTCCCCCGGCTCCGTCGCCTTCCTCGGGCGACGCCGGTAGCGCCGATCCGGCCGACGCCACGCCGGTCCCGGTCGGAAACGCCGCTCCGGCTCCGGCCGGACAGCCTCCCGCCGCGGCAGAGCCGGAGGCGGACGTCATCGCGGCCGCGGTCGACCAGGCCCCGGCGTACCAGTTGCCGAGCTTCGACTCGGTCGCCAGCACATTCGGTCCGCCGCCCACCGACTCGACGCCGCCACCCGCCAACGTCCCGGCCTTCGACGACACACCGTCCGATTACGCGCCGACGCCGTTCGGCCCGACCCCGGTCGATGGCTTCGGCGCCGCGGTCGACGACGATGACGACGTCGACGCCCCGGCTGCGGGCCCCTCCAGCGCATCGGACCCCGCCGACGCCGGGTCGTTCTCGCCGCCGGTGCCGGCCGAGTCCGCACCACCGCCGCTGCCCAGTCGCCTGCGGACCCCGCGCGCTCCGGTCGAGTCGTCGTGGGACGCGTTCGCCAAGCCCTGGACAGCACCCGCGCCGCAGGAGCCGCCGCATTCGAGCGACCCGGCACCCGCCTACGGCTCCGCCCAGCCGGCACCGGCGGCCGCCTCCGCGGATCCGGCCCCGCTGTTCACCCCGCCACCCGCCGAACCCGCCCCGCCGTACTCCTCGGCTCCCGCCGAACCGGCCCCGCTGTTCACCCCGCCACCCGTCGAACCGGCCCCGCCGTACTCCTCGGGCCTGCCCCCGGCCGCCGAACCGGCACCTCCGGCGTATCAGATTCCGTCGAGCGCACCGGCCTCGACCTTCGAGCCGTCCGCACCCGGACACCACCCGTCCTCGCACGGCCCCGCGCAGCCCGCCGCACCCGCATTCGAGCCGGCGCCCGTGGTCCACCCCTTCGCCGTGCAGAACCGCCCGGCCCCGGCCGAGCCCAAGGTCGAGGCAGCGCCGGTGGTCGCCGCGGGCACGGCTCGGGCCAGCGCGTCCGTGCGCGGTGTGCACACGGTGAGCGCCGAAGAGGCCGCCCAGGCAGTACGTGCGGCAGGCGCTCCGGCGGCGCCCCGCGTGTACCGTGCCGGTGACCTGGGCGTCGCGCCGTTGGCGTCGGGTCCGCTCGACCCCGCGGTTCCGGCCGGGCAGCCCGGGCCGGAGCAGGTCGGCGTCGAGCCGCCGGCCGCACCGGTGGAGCCGATCCCCGGCCCCGAGCCGTCGCCGATCCCGCGGCCGGAGCCGACCCCGCAGCCGGAGCCCTCGCCCTTCCCGCCGGCCCCGCAGCCGGAGCCGATCCCGCAGCCGTTCCCGCCGGCGCCGCAGCCTGGTCCCGTACCGCAGCCGGAGCCCATTCCGCAGCCGGAGCCGCCGAGCCCCGGCCCGCTGCCCCCGCCCGAGCCGATCCCGCAGCCCGGCCCGGCCTCCCCGCCGGCGCCGTTGCAGGGCTCGGAGTCGGAGGTGTCCGCGCCTCCCGCGTACACGACCCCGTCGGCCGAGCACCCGTGGGGCAGCAGCCAGTCGTCGACCCCGGTGGAGCAACCGCGGCCGGCGGACCAGTGGCCGCAGGCCCCGGGCCAGCCAAGCTGGAACCAGCCCGCGCAGCCGAACTGGGCCGGTCAGCAACCCGGCTCGCAAGGCTGGGCCTCGCAAGCCGGACAGCCGAGTGCTCCCCAGACCGGCTCGCAAGGCTGGGCCCCGCAGGCAGGGCAGCCGGGTGCTCCCCAGAGAGGGCCGCAGGGCTGGGCTCCGCCGCCGGTCCAGCAGGGACAGCCCGGCCAGCAGCCCTGGTCGGCCGCCCCCGGTCAGCCCGGTCAGCCTGGTCAGCCCGGTCAGCCGGGCTTTGGCGGCCAGCAGCCGGGCTTCGGAGGCCAACAGGGCGGGCAGTCAGGTTACGCGGGGCAGCAGGCCGGTCAGCCGGGCTTTGCCGGACCGCAGCCTGGGCAGCCAGGCTTCGCAGGGCAAGCCGGCCAGCCTGCGCAGCAGGGTTGGGCGCCGCCGCCCGGCCAGCAGGGTCAGCCCGGCCAGCAGGCGTGGGGTCAGCAACCGGCTGCCCAGCAAGGCTGGGGCCAGTCACCCGCATCGGCGCCGCCGGCCTCGGCGCCGCCGTCCCAGCACGGCTGGGGCCAACCACCCGCGTCCCCACCGCCGGCCTCGGCGCCGCCCGCCTGGGCACAGCCGCCTTCCTCCGGCCAGCAGCCCGCGTCTGTTCCTCCCGCACAGCAGGGTTCGACGCCACCACCCGCGCAGCAAGGGTGGAACCAGTCGCCGTCGACCCCGCAACAAGGATGGGCACCACCACCGGCCGCTCAGGGCTGGGCCCCGCCGCCCGGCCAACAGGGTCAGCCCGGCCAGCCGCAGGGTTGGGCGCCACCACCGGCCCAGCAGGGTCAGCCCGGCCAGCAGGCGTGGGGTCAGCAACCGGCTGCCCAGCACGGCTGGGGCCAACCACCCGCATCGGCGCCGCCGGCCTCGGCGCCGCCCGCATCCGCACCGCCCGCCCAGCACGGCTGGGGCCAACCACCCGCGTCAGCGCCGCCGGCCTCGGCGCCGCCCACGTCCGCACCACCCGCCCAGCACGGCTGGGGCCAACCACCCGCGTCCCCACCGCCGGCCTCGGCGCCGCCCGCCTGGGCGCCGCCGCCCGCCGGCCAGCCGGCCCAGCAGGGTTGGGGCCAGCCGCCGACGTCGACCCCACCTGCCTCGGCCCCTCCGGCGGCACCGCAGGGCTCGGGACAACCGCCGGCGTCGGCCCCGCCTGAGTCGCAGGGCTGGGCACCGGCGCCCACGTCGGCTCCGCCCGCCTCGAACCAGCCGCCGAGCTGGGGACAACCGCCCGCCTCGGCGCCGTCCGGGGCGCACGGGTGGCCGCCAGCGGCCTCGCCCGCATCGGCCGACGAGCATGCCTGGCCGCAGGCGCCCGGCTCCGCGCAGTCCGCGCCGCAGGCCTGGAACGCGGCGCCGGCGTCGCCTGGCGACTGGGGCGCGTCGCCCACCGGTGGGCCGTCCGCGCCGGGTGCGGCGCAGGCGGAGGCCGAGGCTTCGGAAGTACCGGATCCGGCGCTTCCGTCCTGGCCGCCGTCGACCTATGAACACCCGTTCTCCGCGAACCGGACGCCGTCGTCCGGGCCCGAACGAGAAGGGCACCCGCAGGTTCCCCGGAATCCGGGCACGGTCTATCCGGCAACCGGTGCATCCAACCACACCGGGCCGGAGCACCTGCAACCCCCGGCCATTCCTCCGCCCGAGGCGGAGACCGAACACTCCGCAGAAGAATCCGCCGGGTCCGAACCCGCCGAGTCGAAGCCGTCCGAGGCGACGCAACTGGTGGGCAGCTCGGCGGAAAGCTACGGGAAGTGGGCGCGTAACCAGCGAATCTCCGCCGGCACTGTGTATGGCGGGCAGACAGGCGAGTCAATGCCTTCTGTTTCGGCCGACGGCGGGAGCCCGCTGGAAAACTCCGGCTCACTCACCGGGCATATTCTCAGTCAAGGAACGCAGGTCGCGGACAACGACGAAGAAGAACCGTCGAACTCCAGCAATCGCCGGGTAATGATCATCATCGCCGTGATCGTGATCGTGCTGATCGCTGGAGGGTATTTCGCGGTCATGCTGGCCCAGGGTTTCGTGGACAGCATCTTCAGCGGCGTACCGCAGAAGTGAGCCCGGACACGCGATGCGGGATCTTCCATGGAGATCGGCTAGGCTGAACCGTTCTCCAATCGGAAGGTCCCAGCTCGTTGCTGCTCGCTGACCCCACCTCGTTTCCCTCGCTTTTTGCTGCCACCGAAGACCTCGTCGAAACCCCCGGAGGCGGTTTCGCCGGTCTCGGTCTGCCCGCCAAGTTGGTGCGTGCGCTCGCCAGGGAGGGCATCACCGAACCATTTCCGATCCAGTCCGCGACGGTGCCCGACGCGCTCGCCGGCCGTGATGTGCTGGGTCGCGGCCGCACCGGCTCGGGCAAGACGCTCGCGTTCGGCCTGCCCCTGCTGACCCGGCTCGCAGCCGCCGGCCGCGCGCGGCCACACCTGCCGAAGGCGCTGGTGCTCGTGCCGACGCGTGAGCTCGCCATGCAGGTCAACGACGCGCTGACCCCACTCGCCAAGGCGCTGGGTCTGTTCTGCAAGACGGCCGTCGGCGGCGTTCCCTACGACCGGCAGATCTGGTCCCTGGAGCGCGGCGTCGACGTGCTCGTCGCGACGCCCGGCCGGCTCGGCGACCTGATCAAGCGCGGCTCCTGCCGGCTCGAGGCGGTGGAGATCACCGTGCTCGACGAGGCCGACCAGATGGCCGACATGGGCTTCCTGCCCGAGGTCACCGAGATCCTGGCGCAGACACCCGCCACCGGGCAGCGGCTGCTGTTCTCCGCGACGCTCGACAAGGACGTGGACGCCCTGGTCGAGCGGTTCCTGGTCGATCCGGTGACCCATTCGATCGAGCCGCCCGTCGCGTCGGTCGGGTCGATGGACCACCACGTGTTGCTGGTGCCCCCGCACGACAAGTTCGCGATCGCCGCTTCGATCGCGGCGCGTCAAGGCCGCACGATCCTGTTCGTGAAGACACAGGCCGCCGTCGACGAGCTGGCCGAGCAGTTCGCCAAGGTGGGTGTACGGGCCGGTGCGCTGCACGGTGGCAAGGCGCAGCGGGTGCGCACGCGGACGCTCGCCGAGTTCCGGGAGGGCACGGTCAACGTGTTGGTCGCGACCGACGTGGCGGCGCGCGGCATTCACATCGATGACGTCTCTCTGGTCGTACACGTCGATCTGCCCCGGGACCAGAAGGACTATCTGCACCGGGCCGGCCGGACCGCCCGTGCCGGTGCCGCCGGGACGGTCGTGTCGCTGGTGCTGCCGCGTCAACGCCGGCGGGCCGCCGCACTGCTGGCGAAGGCCGGGGTGACCCCGACCGAGCTGCGGGTGCGCGCCGGGGACCCGGCGCTGGCCGAGGTCACCGGGGCCCGGCAGCCCAGTGGTGTGCCCGTGCGGGTGCAGCGCCCGCCCGCGCCGCGTTCGTCCGGTGATCGGCGGCCGCGCCGGCACCGGTGAGGATGTGACAGCAGGAGCGGTCCGCCGTCGGCGGGCCGCTTTTTGTCGTACCGGTCGGATAGCGTCCGGGCATGACGGTGCTTCCACGAGCGTTTGCCTGGCAGAGGACCGACACGACCGGTGGTGAGTTCGCCACCCTTGACGACCGGCGGGGATTGCACGCCAAGGGCGTCGCGTTCGCCGCGGACAACTCGCTCTACATGTGCCGCTATGAGTTGCACACCGACGAGAGCTGGGCGACCACCCGGCTGGAGGTGACCGCCGAGGGCGCCGGCTGGCTGCGCAGCCTGCGGATGGAGCGGGCCGCCGGCCGCTGGAGAGTCACCACCGGCGAGCAGGGCGACCTGGAGCGGGCGCTTCCCAGTGCGCCGTTCGCCGGCATCGAGGAGCCGGACCGCCTGCACCAGGTGCTCGACGTCGACCTCTACAACTCCCCGCTGACCAACACGTTGCCCGTGCGCCGTCTGGGCCTGCACCGAGCGGCACCCGGCACGCGGGTGACGATCGAGGCCGCCTGGGTGCTGCTGCCGAGCCTGGCGGTGCTGCCGGTGGACCAGACCTATGAGGTGCTGGAGGGCCGCCGGGTGCGGTACAGCTCGGAGAACTTCACCGCCGTCATCGACCTGGACGAGGGGGGCTACGTCACCGAATATCCGGGCCTGGCGACGCTCGCCTGAGCCTCCGGGGCTGACAGCGCCGCCCCGCGCGACCGAGGCGGCCATCGCACCGGCGAAGGGTGCCGAGGCGCGCGGGAAGGCGTCGAGGAGCCACTCGGCGGCACGGGCCGCGTCGGCCTCCAGGTCGGCGACGCAGGCCGCAGAGCCGCGGCGGGCGAGCCCGGTGGCGACCGCCCGGCCCGGACTACGGGCGCCGCCGGTGCCGACCGCGGCTTCCTGGCCGGCGGCCGGAGGGCGGCCGTCTGCGGCGCCGGCATGCCGTCAAGGCCGGTCTTTCGCCGGCTGGGGGCGACCTTCCCACTTGGTCGACAGCGCGATCGCTGTGCGTGTTCGCGCGATACCCTTGATCCGGTTGAGCTCGACGATCAGCCGCTCCAGGTCGCCGATGGTCTTCACGCGGGCCTTGCAGAGAAACGACTCTTCGCCCGCCATGAAGTAGCACGACTCGATCTCGTGGTGCTCGCGCAGCGCGGTGAGGATGCCGTCGGTGTCGCCGCTGCTGTCCTGCACGATGCCGATGACCGCGGTGACCGGGAGGCCGACCGCCTCGGGCTGCACCTCCGCTCGGTAGCCCTGGATGACGCCCGAGGCCTCGAGCTTGCCGACTCGCTCGTGCACGGCCGGCGCGGACAGCCCGACCTGCCGGGCGAGCTCCGCATATGGAAGTCGGGCGTTTTCCCGAAGGAGGTCGATGAGTTGACGATCGATCGCGTCCATCACGGCAAGCCTAATGGCCCGCGTTTTAGCACGGCTAATTGCCCAAGAAGTGCGATTTCCTCGTTTCCCGGACACGGCACGTGAGCGGTGCTGTAATGGGCGTACATCCCAGGATGACTCGCGCTTTCGGCTTCGCAGCATGGGGGTGCGCGGGCCCGGCGAGCCACCCAGGGTTAAGGAGGGGCCGTGGAGACGGGAGATCGTCTGCTGACGCCCGGTGAGGTTGCTGCCTTGTTTCGCGTCGATCCGAAGACGGTCACGCGATGGGCGGCCGCCGGCCGGATCAGCAGCATCCGAACCCCGGGAGGACACCGGCGGTTCCGGGAGTCCGAGGTGAGGGCGTTGCTCGAAGGTGACGACGGGCTCGATGACACCTCTAACGGGAATGGCCGAGTTCACCCGACCAACGAGTGAAGAGGCTGTGCGGCACGCCGGCAGCGTCGAGGACCTTGCCGGCGACGAAATCGACGAGCTGTTGAGCGGTCGCCGCGGCACCGGCTGAATAGAAGCCGGGGCTCGCGGGGAGGACGACCGCGCCCGCGTCGTGCAGTGCGATGAGATGCTCCAGGTGGCTGCGGGTCACCGGGGTCTCCCTGGGCACCACCACGACCGGGCGGCGCTCCTTGAGGTTGACCTCGGCGGCGCGCTGCAGCAGGTCCTTGGACAGGCCGATGGCGATGCCGGCGCACGCGGCGGTGCTCGCCGGGACGACCAGCATGCCGTTCACCTGGTACGAGCCGCTGCTCGGGCCGGCGGCGAGATCGCCCGCTGGCCAGAACGCCACGTCGGCGCCGTCCAGCGGCCGTCCCAGCCAGGCGGCCAGGTCGTCCTTCCAGTGCGCGTCACGGAAGGAGATCCCGGTCTCGTCGAGGATCGTCAGCCGGGCCGCGCGCGACACGATGAGGTCGACGGGCTCTCCGGCGTCGAACAACGCCCGGATCACCGCCGCCGGATACGGCGTGCCCGACGCCCCGGACACCCCGACGACCCACGGTCTGCGCTGCTCGGTCACACCAACAACTGTGCCATGCGGCGCATGACCGCCCACCCGCGGCGAAATTGTCGGTGGGGGTTGCCAAGATGGACGCATGGCGCGCGGCTTTCCCTATGCGGACCTCAACGAATTCCTGGCTGCCCTGCAGAGGGCGGGCGACCTGCACCACGTCACCGTGCCGGTGGACCCGCACCTGGAGATCAGCGAAATCGTGACCCGCACGGTCCGGGCCGGCGGTCCGGCGCTGCTGTTCGACCGGCCGACACGCGGCGACATGCCGGTCGCCATCAACCTGTTCGGCACCGAGCGCCGCATGGCCATGGCGCTGGGCGTCGAGCACCTCGACGAGGTCGGCGCCCGGATCGGTGAGCTGGCCAAGCCCGAGTTGCCGGTGGGCTGGGCCGGCATCCGCGACGGCATCGGCAAGCTCATGCAGCTCAAGGCCGTGCCGCCCAAGCGCGTGAAGAGCGCTCCTTGCCAGGAGGTCGTCTACAAGGGCGATCAGGTGGACCTCAACCGGCTGCCCGGCTTACAGGTCTGGCCCGAGGACGGCGGCATCTACCACAACTTCGGCCTGACCCATACCAAGCACCCAGAGACCGGCAAGCGCAACCTGGGGCTCTACCGGCTACAGCAGCACAGCCACAACACGCTCGGCATGCACTGGCAGATCCACAAGGACTCCACCGCTCACCACGCGGTCGCCGAGCGGCTCGGCCAGCGGCTGCCGGTCGCGATCGCCATCGGCGCCGACCCGGTCGTCGCCTACGCGGCGAGTGCCCCACTGCCGTCCGACATCGACGAATACCTGTTCGCCGGGTTCCTCCGCGGTGAGCGGGTCGAGATGGTCGACTGCCTGACCGTGCCGCTCCAGGTGCCGGCCAACGCCCAGATCGTGCTGGAGGGCTACCTGGAGCCGGGCGAGCGGCTGCCGGAGGGCCCGTTCGGCGACCACACCGGGTTCTACACGCCGGTGGAGGACTTTCCGGTCCTGCACGTGGAGTGCATGACCACCCGCAAGCAGCCGATCTACCACTCGATCATCACGTCGAAACCGCCGCAGGAGGACCACGGCCTCGGCAAGGCGACCGAGCGCATCTTCCTGCCGCTGCTCAAAATCCTTATTCCGGACATCGTCGACTACGACCTGCCGGCAGCGGGGGTCTTCCACAACTGCGTGATCGTCTCGATCCGCAAGCGCTACCCGAAGCACGCGCAAAAGGTCATGAGCGCCATCTGGGGCGCCCACCTGCTGTCCCTGTCGAAGCTCATCGTGGTGGTCGACGACGACTGCGACGTCCACGACTACGCCGAGGTGGCCTTCCGCGCGTTCGGCAACGTCGACTACAAGCACGATCTGCTGCTCACCGAAGGCCCCGTCGACCATCTCGACCACTCCTCCTACCAGCAGTTCTGGGGCGGCAAGGCGGGCATCGACGCCACCCGCAAGGGCCCGGCCGAGGGCTACCATCGCGGCTGGCCGGAAGAGATGGTCATGTCGCCCGAGGTCGTGGCGCGGGTCGACAAGCGCTGGAGAGAGTATGGGTTCAAGTGACGCTCGTTGAGGCACCCCCGAGCCGGGCCAAGGCGTTCCTGCGGCTGGTGGCGATCGAGCACTCGGTGTTCGCGCTGCCGTTCGCCTATCTGGCGGCGCTGACCGTCATGACCGTGCGCGACCAGCGCATCCACTGGGTCGACCTGCTACTGGTGACGATCGCGATGGTCGGCGCCCGCACGTTCGCCATGGCCGCCAACCGGATCATCGACCGGCGCATCGACGCCCGCAACCCGCGCACGGCCAAGCGGGAGCTGGTCACAGGCGCGGTCAGCGTGCGCACGGCATGGACCGGCGCGGCGGTCGCACTGGTGGTGTTCCTCGGCGCCGCCGCCCTGCTCAACCCGTTGTGCCTGGCCCTCGCCCCGCTGGCGGTCGTTCCGCTGATCGTCTATCCGTACGGGAAGCGGTTCACCAACTGGCCGCACGCCATCCTGGGTCTGGCACAACTGGTCGGCCCGGTCGGCGCCTGGCTGGCGGTCACCGGCGATCTGCGCGGCTCGGGACCGGCCTGGGTCCTGGGCCTGGCGGTCGGCCTGTGGATCGGCGGCTTCGACCTGATCTACGCCTGCCAGGACACCGAGGTCGACCGGGAGATCGGCGTCCACTCGGTGCCGGCCCGCTTCGGCGTCCCGTTCGCCCTCAACCTCTCCACGGTCGTGCACGTCGTGACGTTCGCGCTGTTCGTGTGGTTCGGTGCGCTGGTCGGGCTCGGCTGGCTGTGGTGGATCGGGCTGGCCGTGACGGCTGCCGCCTTCGTCTACGAGCACGCCATCGTCCGCCCCGACGACCTGTCCCGCGTCAACCGGGCGTTCTTCACGGCCAACGGCTTCGTCGGCATAGCGCTGTTCGTGTTCGCCCTGCTCGACCTGGTGATCCTCGGCGGCCTCCGCCTGTAGCCCGGGCGATCGGTCAGCGGGGTCCCGCGCGAGAGTCCCATGATCCATCGGGTCGCCGCGACACAGGGCCGCGAAGTCGAGCCGTGCGGAGTCGCCCGTGCACCCCGATGTTGCGCTACGGAATGGTGACGCACGGTCGCGGGTGGGTGTCTGTCGCTCGCGGTCGCCGCCGGACCCGAGACGGCGCGTTCCGAGCCGGGCAATTCCATGATCATGGGAAAGATGCGGCTATCGGGGCAGCCGGATCTTTCCCATGATCATGGGATCGAGCGGCCCGGCGGCGGACTACGGCGGAAGGCGGGGACCGGCGGACCTCGCGAGTCCCCTATGCCGGAGTTGTCGGGCTCTTCCGGGTTGACCAGGAAATGCGGGCGCAGGCGTGCAGCAGCTCTGCCAGTCCGCTCAGATGCCGGCGTAGGAGTGCAGGCCGCTGCCGACGAGGTTGACGCCGAACAGGTTGATCAGCATCGTCGCCCAGCCGACCACGGCGATCCACGACGTCACCTTGCGGCTGACGCTGGGGGTCGAGCGCGCGTGCAGGTAGCAGGCGTAGACGACCCAGGCGACAAACGACCAGACCTCTTTCGGGTCCCAGTTCCAGTAACGACCCCACGCCGCCTCGGCCCAGATCGCACCGCCGATGACACCGAAGGTCCAGATCGGGAAGGCGAAGGCGTGGACGCGGAACGTCACCCGCTCCAGCGAGACCGCCTGCGGGAGGCGCTCGCCCAGCGAGTACGGGAAGGTGCGCTTGCCCGCGTCGTACCCGGTGCGGATCAGGTGCATCGCCGCGGTGATGAAGCCGACGAGGAAGACGCCGGACGCGACCGAGGCGGCGCCGACGTGGATGACCAGCCAGTACGACTGCAGGGCGGGCACCAGCGGACCGACCTGGACGTACAGCGTCATGCCGGCGATCGACAGGAGGACCGCGGCCACCAGCGTGACGAACACGCCGAGGTGGCGGAGGTTGCGCCACCTGAGCAGCACGACCAGCCAGGCGCTGACGCCGACGAGGGTGGCGGTCATGACGAACTCGTACATGTTGCCCCACGGCGCCCGGTCGGCCGCCACGCCGCGGGCGACAAGCGCGCCCAGGTGGGCGACGTAACCGAGGATGGTGAGGCCGACCGCGATGAGGCCCGCGCGGCGGGCGCCCGCGGACGCGACGATCGATACCGGCTCGTCCGGCGCGGCGGGCTCGACCGGGACGGTCGCCGACGGGCCACCGGCGCCGACCAGCTCGCGCGTCGCCGCTCGGGCGATCACGCTGCGGCCGCCGAACGCGTATTCCACCGCATACGCCATCATGGCCAGCACGTAACTGAAGATCGTCACGACCAAGAGCTGGTTGGACAACTCACCCATCAAACGACCTCCTCGCGATCCGGCACCGAAACGACCTGATCAGTCTGCGCCACCTGTTCCGGGACGTCGGTGGCGGGGGGCGACACATCGCGTACCAGCGCCGCGAACTCTTCGGCGAAGCCGGGATAGTCGCTGCGGGGCAGGCCACCCGCCGCGGCGCCGTTGGGCGTGATCCGGAAGAAGACCCGCCGCCGCTTGCCGCCCAGAGAGCCCAGCAAGCCGGCGAGCAGCGCGATGGAGCCCCAGAGCATGATCGGCTGGCCCGGGTCGTGCCGGACCGAGATGCTGATCCACTGCTCGGTGCCCAGGAACTCGATCTTGGAGCCGTCGGGCAGCGTCGCCGACCCGCCCGGCTTGAGCATCACCGGCGCGCCGAACGCCTTCAGGCGCCCGGCGTCGATCTGCCGCTGGTCGAGGGTGTAGACCGACAGCGGCGCCCCGGCGTCGAACCCGAGCACACCCTGGTAGGGCTGCAGCATCAGGCGAGGATCGTTCTCCGCGGGAAACGCCGACGAGTTCAGCGAGGGATCCGACGGTACGGTCGGCAGATAGATCCCGAGGAAGCCGACCTGCGCCTTCTCGTCCCGCTTGCCGGTTTCCGGGTTGATGTTGACGTCCGGGAACGTCGCCACCCCGTCGCTGGTCTGCATTCCGTCCTTCGGCAGGAACGGTGCGACGCTCCGGTGGGTTTTGCCGTACTTGTCGGTGTAGAGCAGGATCGGCGCGTAGCCGTGGCCGAGCAGCGAGACGTTGGCCCCGTCGAGCCGCAGCGGATCGTTGACCTGCAGCACGTGGTCGCTGGTGCGGCCGTGCTGCTTGACGGTGATGTCGGCCTTGTAGGTGACCGGCTGCCCGTTGTCGAGGTAGGTCGCCGTGAACTTGTTCATCTGCAGACAGAACCGCGGCAGGTCGTTCTCGCCGACCTGCGAGCCGAGGGCGTGCTCGTCGTAGTTCAGCAGCGTGTTGCAGAAGGCGAAGTCCTTGCCGGCCACCAGCAGACGGTTGCCGTGCCAGCCGAACAGCGAGCCGTATGCCACGCCGATGAGCAGCGACAGCAGGGCGAAGTGGAAGACCAGGTTGCCGGTCTCCTTGAGGTACCCCTTCTCGGCACTGATCTCGACGGTGTCCCCGTCCTGCCGCACGACCGTGCGGAAGCGCCGCTTGCGCAGCACCCGCCGGACCACCTCGGGGTCCGGCGAGGACAGCACCGCGTGGGCCGGCAGCCGATCGAGCCGCTGCGGGGCGTTCGGCGGCTTGCGCAGCAGGGCCGTCGCGTGCACCCGGAACCGGGGCACCAGACAGCCGACCAGCGAGACGAACAGCAGCAGGTAGATGGCCGAGAACCAGGGCGAGCCGTAGACGTCGAAGAAGAAGAACCGGTCGAGCGTCGGGCCCCACTCCTGGTTCTTCGCCAGGTATTGCCGGACCTGCTCCGGCGACACGTTGCGCTGCGGCAGCACCGAGCCGGGAATGGCCGCGACGGCGAGCAGGAACAGCAGCACCAGGGCGGTGCGCATGCTGGTCAACTGGCGCCAGGCGCGCCGGCCGACCGAGACGATGGTGTGGTACGCCCAGCGCATCAGAACGGCACCGATCCGACGCCGACGTTGGCCTGCAACGCGATCATCAGCTCACTCCAGAGGCCGGTGACGAGCGCCAGCCCGACGAGGACCAGCAGGGCGCCACCGATGCGGGTCACCCAGCGGCTGTTGCGCCGGATGAACTTGACGACGCCGATGAGCCGCTGGAAGCCCAGCCCGACGGCGATGAACGGCAGCCCGATGCCCAGCGAATACGCGATCGCGAGGGTTACGGCGCGGGCCTGCGAGCCGCTGGTCGAGCCGAGCGCGATCACCGCGCCGAGGGTCGGTCCGGTGCACGGCGCCCAGGACAGCGCGAACACCATGCCGAAGACGGGGGCGCCGAGGAGGCCGGCGGCGGGAAGCTTCCGGATCCGCCACTGCCGCTCGAGGCCGGGCACCAGGCCGATGAACGCCAGCCCCAGCACGATGACCACGATGCCGGCGATCACCTCGACCAGCCGGCGGTGGACCATCAGTGACATGGCGGCCTGGGTGGCGAGGACGATCAGGCCGATGAAGACCGCCGCGAACCCGGCGATGAACAGGCCGACCCCGGCGACCACGCGGCCGCGCCGCTGACCCGAGTCGAGATCGGCGCCCGCCAGGCCGGTGACATAGGAGAGGTACCCGGGGACCAGCGGGAGAATGCACGGCGACAGGAAGCTCGCCAGGCCGGCCAGCACGGCCACGGCGACGGCGGCGAGCAGCGGCCCGCTCATCGCAAGGCTGCCGACGTCCATGTCAGCCCTGCTCCGCCAGCAGTTCACGGACGACCGGCTCGAGGATCTCCTGGTCGACCTCCATGCGCATCACGGCCGCCAGCCGGCCTTTGCGGTCGACGACGAGCGTCGCCGGGATCGAGTTGGGCGGGACGTTGAACTCCAGCGCGAGCTCGCCGGCCGGGTCGAAGACGCTGCCGAACGAGGGCTTGGTGTCGGCCAGGTAGGCGGCGGCCCCGTCGCGCTGGTCACGGACGTTGACGCCGACGAACGTGACGCCGTCGGCCTTGGTCGCCGCGGCGACCTTCTCCAGCTCCGGTGCCTCGCTGCGGCACGGCGCGCACCACGACGCCCAGAAGTTGACGACCACGACCTGACCCTTGTGCTGGGCGAGGTCGAACGAGCCGCCGCCGCTCATGTAGTCGCCGCGCATGGCGGGCGCGGCGACCCGGTCGCCGGCGGCGATCTTGCGGCTGCCGAGCGCGTTCTTCGGAGCACCGCCGCCGCAGGCCGACGCGGCTGCCAGTGCCAGCAGGGCGATCAGCACGGCGAGGACACGCTTCATCGCGTCACGCACCCTTCGCCTGGCGCGCCGACGGCGACATGGCCACCAGGTGCGCGGCCGGCTCGCTGTACGAGATGCCAACGATCTTGGTGTCTTCGAAGTGGAAGCTCGTGTAGCTGGCCAGGTTGCACTCCCGCCGCCGCGGGTCGTGCCAGAGCCGCTTGCGCTCCACGTGCCGGCGCAGCGTCCAGATCGGTAGCTGATGCGAGACACACACGGCCTCGTGCCCCTCGGCGGCCTCGCGGGCCGCCATGAGCGCGGCGAACATGCGCGCGGCGATCACGTTGTACGGCTCGCCCCACGACGGGGTCACCGGGTCGCGCAGCACCCACCAGTTGCGCGGGTCGCGCAGGGCGCCGTCACCGACGCCGACGCGCTTGCCCTCGAAGAAGTTGGCGCTCTCGATCAGCCGCTCGTCGACCGCGATCGGCAGGCCGAACTGCTCGGCGATCGGCTGGGCCGTCTGCTGGGCGCGCTCGAGCGGGCTGGCAACGACGTGGGTGATGTCCTTGTCGGCCACCGCCTGCGCCGCCGCCTTCGCCATCTGCACGCCGAGCTCGGAGAGCCGATAGCCGGGGAGCCGGCCGTAGAGGACCTTCTCCGGGTTGTGGACCTCACCGTGTCGCAGCACGTGGACGATCGTCTTCATGCCGCAGCCGCCGCCCGGGCGGCGTGCGGCAGCGCCGCCTCGATCACGGCCAGCGCCTCGTCGTCGATCGCCGTCGAGACGAACCACGCCTCGTAGGCGCTCGGCGGCAGGTAGACGCCGCGCGAGAGCATCTCGTGGAAGAACGCCTTGAACGCCTGGACGTCCTGCGTCCTGGCCGTGTCGTAGTTCGACACCGGCGACGCGGTGAAGAAGATCGAGAACATGCTGCCCGCCGTGGACAGCACGTGCGGTACACCCGCTGCGGCAAGGGCCTCCGAAGCCAGCTTGCCGATCGTCGCGGCGGTCGCGTCGAGGCGGGTATAGACCTCGGGCGTCGCCAGGCGCAAGGTGGCAAGGCCGGCGGCGCAGGCCAGCGGGTTTCCGGACAGGGTGCCGGCCTGGTAGACCGGGCCCGCGGGGGCGAGCGCGGCCATGATCGAGGCCCGCCCGCCGAAGGCCGCTGCCGGCATGCCGCCACCCATCACCTTGCCGAACGTCCACAGGTCGGCGTCGACCGGCTCCAGCCCGGCCCAGCCGGACCGGCTGACCCGGAAGCCGGTCATGACCTCGTCGACGATGAGCAGGGCGCCGTGCCGGTGCGCGAGCTCGGCCAGCTTGCCGTTGAACCCGCCCTCGGGCGCGACCACACCCATGTTGCCGGCCGCCGCCTCGGTGATCACGGCGGCGATGCTCGGCCCGTGCTCGGCGAAGGCGGCCTCGACGGCGGCGATGTCGTTGTACGGCAGCACGATCGTGTCGCCCGCCGCCGCGCCGGTGACACCCGGCGTGTCGGGCAGCGCGAGCGTCGCCACCCCGGACCCGGCCGCGGCGAGCAGTGCGTCGACGTGCCCGTGGTAGCAGCCGGCGAACTTGACGACCTTGGCCCGGCCGGTGTATCCCCGGGCGAGCCGCAGCGCGCTCATCGTCGCCTCGGTGCCCGAGTTGACGAGGCGGACCTGGTCGACCGGCGTCCGGGCGACGATCTCCTCGCCCAGGGCGACCTCGCCGGGCGTCGGCGTGCCGAAGCTCGTGCCGTGTGCCGCCGCCGAGGTGATCGCGTCGACGACCTCCGGGTGCGCGTGGCCGAGGATCAGCGGGCCCCAGGAGCAGACGAGGTCCACATAGCGCCGGCCGTCGGCGTCGGTGAGCCAGCAGCCTTCGCCGCCGACCATGAAGCGCGGGGTGCCGCCCACTGCCCGGAACGCCCGGACAGGTGAATTCACCCCACCCGGCACGATGGCCTGGGCGCGGTCGAACAGTGCCTGGGAGGCCGGCGCGTCAGCCGCATAGGGGCCGAGGCCGACAGAGTCAGAATCGGTCACAGCCTGCCCATTCTGACAGCCGCTCGGTAGCGTCGCCGAGGCGCCCTCGCCACCCTGTGCCCGACACCACTGCGAACGCCGGCCACATATAGGCTGTCTTCGTGGACCGGCCCGATCTCTCCGTCACCGTGCGGCGCGCCCCGACCGAAACCGTGGTGTCCATCGCCGGTGAGATCGACATGTCCACCGTGCCACGGCTGGCCGCGGCGGTGGATGAGGTGCTGTCCGAGCCCCCGGCCCGCGTGGTGCTCGACATGGCCGGCGTCACGTTCTGTGACTCTCAGGGCCTGGGCACGCTGGTGGTCCTGAGCCGGAAGGCCACGATGGCGCAGAGCTACCTGGTCCTCGTCAACGTGGGCGCCTTCCTCATCCGCGTCTTGGACATCACCGGCCTCCGTGGCGCGCTGATGATCCAGGAAGACGCGTAGAAGGTGATTCCGTCGAGGAGTGGAAACCCTTGCCCCTCGACGGAATCCCAGGCGCTAGGGGGTTGGCAGAGGCTGGTCGTTTCGCACGGCGTCGTAGAACGACTTGACCTTGGCCTCGTCCGCCAGCACAACGCTCTCCGAGCCCATCATTCCGGTGCCCTTGGTGGGGCTGGTGTAAAAGGTGAGGTCGTCGCCGCGCAGGCCGCGCAGCTCCATGGCCATGTCGACGATGTTGAGCGTGCCGTCGATGGTCACTGAATCGGCGGTGGCGCGCAGAAACGCGTTGAGCTTCGTCGGGCTGGACAGCGTGCCGCCGGAGGCAGCCTTGTTGAGGATCGCCATGATCACCTGCTGCTGGTGCTGAATCCGAGCGAAGTCGCCGTCTGCGAACGCGTGGCGCTCGCGAGCGTAGTCCAGCGCCGCCGCACCATCCATGGTCTGCAGGCCCTTGTTGAAATGCCGAGTGCCGTTGAGCGCATATGCCGTCGTGAAGCTCTGCGGCACGTCGATCTCCACGCCACCGAGCGCATTCACGATCTCCTTGAATCCGGCGAAGTCGACCAAGGCAACGTGGTTGATCCGGACGCCGGTGAAGTGCTCCACGGTCTGCACCATGAGCGGCGCCCCGCCCCAGGCGAACGATGCGTTGATCTTGGCATTCGTGTTGCCGTATTTGCCATTCTTCGACTTCGGCACATACACCCAGGTGTCCCGCGGGATCGAGATCATCTGGGCCTTCGAATGGTCCTTGTTCAGGTGCAGCATGATGATCGTGTCTGTGCGCGCACCGTTCTTTGCCGCCGCTCGTTGATCCTCAGTCCCGACATTGGGATCCCGCGAGTCACTGCCGAGCAACAGAAAGTTCAGGGAGCCCTTCGCAGCCTCAACCTGTTTGGGTCGGCCAGCCTCGGGCACATCGTCGAACGCGTTGACCCGCTTGACGTCCGACTCCACGGAGTGCAGGTAAAGACTGACGCCAAGCAGGGACAAACCGACGATTACGGACAACGACGCGGCGACGATCGGCGCGATTTGGCGCCCCCGGCGCCGCCGCTTCGGCACAGGCGTCGATTTCTCCGGCACCTCCAACCCGTTCCGCCGCTGGCGGCGGGGTGCCGGGATCTGGTCGATCACCTCGGTGAGATCACCGTCGGTAGATCGTTGTCGCGTTGGCATGGCGACGATCGTACCGATCCGACGCCGAGCCCACGGACCGTCGCGTCGGGGGCGGACACCGACCGATCAGGGCGGGCAGGCAGGTCCATTCGCCAGGCGGCCGGCCGATGCACCATCCGTCCGCATTACTACCGATCCACGAGCCACAAATGGTGCAAAATGCCCTAATTCGGCATGCCCGAATATCGCAAACATCCGGTGTTGCAATCCGCGTATGTGACGCTTGTCACAAACAGCGATGGCTCTGAGGGCGCGATCCAGCGTGCTGACCATGAACATTCACCAGGTTGATATTGAATGGCAGCGGAGGGGAGTCGTCGTGGCTTGTTCTGGTGATCACCCCGTCCGGCGTCTGACTAACCCGGCGAGCGTTCTTGGTCAGCGCACTAGTGGATTTCGCCTCCATAGTCGTAGCATCCTGACCCATTGAACGCTGCGAGCAGACTCGCCGTGAATCGGGGGAAACCATGAAGCTGGACCCGGGTCTACCTGTGCCCGCGAACACCGAGGCGACGTCCACACCGCAGGTCCCGATTGCGACCGAGGGCGATCAGAGCTCCGCTTTCGCTTCCGACCTCGGCGGGTGGGTGCCCAAACAGCGCGATGGTCTCGGCAGGCACGCAATTGACGCGGAGCAGGCCTTCGAGTCCATGGGCGCATCTGAGACTGCGCGCAGCGTCGGCGGTCGGCACCACAGCGACAATCGCCGCATCGCCGGCTCGACCGTCGTGCTGCCGTATCTCGGCTCGTCGACCGCCCGGAAGACCCGCCGTCTGCGGGTATGGATGATGTCCCTACCGGTCGATCTGGCGGCATTCTCGCTGCCGGCGTTCTGGTATCTGGACCATTGGAAGAGCATCATCGTGGCCGCCGGCGTGAGCGCGATGCTCTTCGCCAGCGGCGGTCTCTACCGCGCGCGCCGACACCTCAGCATCCTCGACGAGCTCCCGACGCTCATCGGCCGGATGCTCGTTGCCGCCGCGCTGGTCAGCATCGCCGTGGCGGCGCGACACTTGTCCGTCGAGGACATCGCTTCCTTCCTGCGATTTGTAAGCGTCTCAGCGGCGTTGGTGCTGGTGGGGCGCGCCTTCACTTATGCGTCCGTTCGGTTCGCGCGACGCCGCCGCTGGGTGGAGCACAGCGCCATCATCCTCGGCGGTGGCCCGGTCGCGATCGAACTGGCCCGGCTGCTCCGCCGCTACCCGCAGTACGGACTGCGGTTCGCCGGCTTCGTCGACGTCGAGACAACCACCCACGAGCTGAAGGAGAGCACCCCGCTCATTGGACTCTTCGACGATCTCGAGGAGATCGCGAAGATGGTCGACTGCGACGTCATCATCATCGCCGACATCGACTGTCCGGAGTCCCAACTGCTGCCGGTGGCGCGGTCTCCGCTGATGGCGAATTACGACCTGTGGATGGTCCCCCGGCTGCGCGACTTCGCCTCCCAGGGCGGCAACCCCGACCACATCGGCGCGATCCCCGTCGTCCGGGTCCGCCGGCCCACGCTCAGCGGGCCGAAGTGGTTCGTCAAACGCGCCTCCGATATCGTCCTGTCCTCCATCGCGTTGGTGCTCCTCAGCCCGATCCTGCTGCTTTGCGCGATCGCCGTCAGGCTTGAAGGCGGACCGGGCATCTTCTTCCACCAGCAGCGGATCGGCCGCTACGGCAAGCCGTTCCACCTGATCAAGTTCCGCTCCATGCGCCCGGTCAACGAGACCGAGTCGCAGACCAACTGGTCGGTGGCGCACGACCCACGAGTCGGCCCGGTGGGACGCTTCATACGCCGCACTTCGCTGGATGAGCTGCCTCAGCTATGGAACATCCTGCGCGGAGACATGACGATCGTCGGGCCACGTCCCGAGCGGCCGTACTTCGTGGACCAGTTCTCCGCGGAGCACCCCGACTACGCCATGCGTCACCGGGTGCCGGTCGGCCTGACCGGCCTGGCACAGGTGAGTGGCCTACGTGGCGACACGCCGATCTCCGACCGGGCGCGGTTCGACAATTACTACATCGAGAATTGGTCGATCTGGCTCGACGCCAAAGTGGTGCTACGGACCGTCTCCGAGGTGTTCCGTGGCGGAGGTCGCTGACCGGGAGCGGGCGTCATCGGCCTGCGGAGGGTGAGAAGCTCACGGCTTGGACAGCCGCCGAAGGCGTAGGCGCCCATGATGGCGGTCGTACGGCTGAACAGCATCCCGGCCAGCCCAGGAGATCCGCCGCAGTCAGCGTGATCACCTGAAAGGCCGGGCACGCCGCCTCGGGTGGGTCCTCATCGGGGGACCAGCCGAGGCGGCGTGGAGGAGGGGCGAGATCGGCGTCATCCTCCGCTGAACCCGGCGACGTTGAGCGTCACCTTCTGCCGATACAGCCAGCGGTACAGCCGTGGGTAGTCGCCCGTGACCACGTCGGCCTGGCGGAACTGGTACCCGTAATAAATGTAGAACGACTGCCCGACGATCCCGTTGTCCAAGCCGTCCATGTTGACGATGGTTTCGTACGGTGAGAGCGAGTCCTTGTCTGGAATGGCGCTGCGCTGGATCCAGGAGGGCGTCTCGTAACTGACGGCATCCTTGGAGAACGTGAGGAACACGCCCTTGCCCGGCCCGTGGGTATACCCGGTGAACAGATACTTGCCAAGGTACGTGCTAAATGCGCTGTCGCCGTGGGTCGAATACAGCAGCCCGTGATCCATGATGGGCGTGGCCCTACCGTTCAACCCCGGCTCGGTCCATTCTCCGTTGTGGTATTTGCGCCAGTCGCTGACCGTGCCGCGTCGCGCGGCGTCGAGTACCTCAGCGATCGGAGCACGAGCAACGGATGGATCCGGCGCGGTGCCGACAGTCATCACATCGCCGTAGTACAGGTAGAAGTAGCCATCCTTCGCGACGTACGGCACGCCGCCGATGTTGGTCTGACCGGTGCTGTCCGCCACGTGCTGCCCGACGACCCATCCCAATCGGCGGAACGAGGCGCCGTTGTCGGTGGAGAACGCGAGGCCGATCCCCCACCAGCCGTACCTCGCTGGGTCGGCGTTCTCGATGTGACAGAAGGCCAGCAACGCGTTGTCGGGCGTCCGGTACATGTTGGCGATCCACCACTGCTCACCATCACGCGTGTTCAACATGTTCATGCTGTAGACGGACTTCTGAGCCGGATCGGCGAGCGTGCCGCTGAACTTGGCCAGCATGGTGCCGTTGTTGGTGGTGCCGAACGAGTGATAGAAGTCGAAGTCCTTGCCGTTGGGCACGACCGACAGCGACGAGTCGTGGGCGGTCGGCACTCGCATCTTCTGGAAGGCGTCGGGCGTCATGACCGACTCGGCCTGATCAAGCAGGAACTTCGGCTCCAGTCCGTATGTGACCCCAAGGTCCCAGAACAGCGTGTCATAGGCCGCGGTCCCGAACTGGTCGACATGGAAATAGAGCATGTCTCCGGCCCGTACGTCCACCTTGAACACGTGCTGTGCCATGAAGTTCGGTCGGATGACCTGGTAGTCGGCGGACGGCCAGACCTTGGTAATGGTTGTGCCCCTCCGCTGCTTGACGACCGCACGCACACCGTCACTTGTGGGGGTGTACATCCGATGGTCCATCGTGCCCTGCACGGTTACGATCCCGGATCGCGGCGCCTGCCACCCGATGACCACCTGGTCCGTGTCGGGGCGTGCCCATCCCGGCCCGATCCGGCTGTTCAGGTGCTTGCCATGCCACTGGCCGGTGCTCGCCTCCCAGGCCATCTGCGAGTACTGCGACCCATCCCACTGCAGGTAGTACCACTGGTTACGACCCTGAACCCCGGAGAATCCCGAGGAGAGTCGATAGGTGTCGTCGGCCGCCTGATTCGCCGCGTCGGCCGCCCCGGTAGCTCCAAGGGTGAGGTGGCCCACCAGCAGCCCGGCGACGAATATCGGAACGAGCAGGAAGATGACAACGCGAGCGGACCGACGCCAGTCAAGCAACAGCGGACGCCAGTCGAGCCTGAGCAGGCTACGCCAGTCATGTGATAGCGGATGCCGGCCGCGGGGCAGGAACCGCCGCCAGTCACCTGGCAGCACCACAAAGCTCCCTCCGGCCCATTGATCGCACTCGACAGTATCTGACCGTCTTACAGATCATGCTGGCGGCCGCCTTCGACGCGTTTGGCGGCACACGGCAAGGTCATCGGCCTTGAAGTCCGCTGCTAATCTTGCCGTCGTGAGCATTGGCCCATCCCCCGAGCATCAGGGAGATTCCCGGCGCGCGCACGCTGCCGAGCCGCAACCAAACCAGCCGTCTCCGGTATGGCCGCCCGGGCCTCCGACGGGTTCTCCGCAGCAGCCCCGGCCTGGTGCGGACCCAAGCCAGCAAGCGGAGACGCGACCCGGGCCGCCATTGCCACCACCGCAGGCCGCGCCGCACCAGACATGGTCAGGACAGTACGGAACCCCCACCTCAGCACCACCGCACCAGAGCACCGCACCGCACCAGGCATGGTCGGAGCCTCCGACGGGTTCTCCGCAGCAGCCCCGGCCTGGTGCGGACCCAAGCCAGCAAGCGGAGACGCGACCCGGGCCGCCATTGCCACCACCGCAGGCCGCGCCGCACCAGACATGGTCACGACAGTACGGAACCCCCACCTCAGCACCACCACAGTCGTGGTCGTCGCCGTCGGTGAGCGCTGGCTCCCCGATGGACAACCCGGAGTCCTGGCAGCCGCGTATCACTCCGTCGCCACCACCGCAACGCGGCAAGGTGGCCCTGTGGCTGCTGGTCGGCTTGGCGGTCGGAATCCTGCTGGCCGGACCGGCCGGATACTTCACCAGCAGGTCGATGAATGGGGCGGAACCGAAGGCAACGGAGTCGTCCACTCCGGAGCCGGGCCGCTCGCTGTCCGCCTACGAGTCGGTTCGACGCGACCTGAACAAGCAGAAGCTCAGCGGTGACCTGGCCGCTCTCGCCGACCCATGGCTGCCATACCTGGGCGGTTGCCTAACGAATTCCGATCCCTACGGGCCTGCCCTCAACCAAGGGGAGAAGATCCACGTCGGCTGCATGTACGGCGGAATCTCGGCCCACTTCGCCCTGTACGACTCGTCGGCCTCCCGCGATGAGGCGCGCGCCTATCACCATCGGCTCAACGCAGACGCCGCGAACCTCGCATCGGGCCTGGCGCCACCGGCCAAAAAAACCGGTGCCAAGACGCAAGTCTCCGGTCAGTACATCGAATACGCCAACCGGCTCAGCACCGGCACAACGATCTGCGGCGTGTGGTGGGACCGAGACGACGGCTCCGCGGCGGTGATGCTCGAGGCGGTCTGCGACCGGGAGTTCAACGGACGGTGGGAACCGCTGCGCGATATCTGGCAGCAGTATAGCTGAAATCGACGGAGATCCAGAGCTAATGTCAGCGGCCGTCGGCGGTGAACCATCGATTCAGAAATCGGAAGGACAGACATTGCGGGTCATGAGCTGTTCACCGATGTGCTTTCAGCCGTGGTGACCTTGCGTCCGACAAGTCGCGCAGGTAGGGCATGGCGCCGACGCAACCGTGGGCGCGGCACCCCGAGGACAAACTCTGGATAGATGTTGTAAAACGTACGAGCAGCCCGGAGCTCCAGATTGTGGGCGCGTGACCACTTGAAGGAATTCGTGGCCCTGGCCCAGTGGTGCGTCCAGCGCACATCGCCCAGCACCGACACTGGCAACCCGTGTTCCCATGCGCGCAGGCAGATCTCGGCGTCCTCGTAGTAAAGAAAGAACCGCTCGTTCCAGCCACCGATCCGGTCGAAGCCGGCTCGCTGCATCGCCACCGCGGCACCGATGGCCCACGCCACCCAACGCGCTTCCCCAGGTGCCGTGAGAATCCGGTATCCGTCGTGCAGCCGATCGAATGGCCAGAGTTTGCGGTTGCCGAGCTTGGCGGTGACGTACGGAAAGCCGCGTCCGTTCGGCTGCGGTTCACCGTTGGTTTCGAGGAGTTGTGGTGCGACCAGCCCACCATGGATCTCCAGGTGCTCGCGTAGGTCAGCCAGCCCGCGCGGCTCGATGACCAGGTCGGGGTTGGCGAACAGTAGGTACGGGCTGGCCGACTCGAGGACGGCGATGTTGTTGGCCCGGGAGAATCCCACGTTCTGCGCCAGTTGAATCACCCGAGCACCGAGGGACTGTGCCACCTCGACGGAGTCGTCTGACGAGGCGTTGTCCACGACGATCCAGTCGTACGGTTTGTTGAGGTTGCTCCAGCACCGACGTAGTGTGTCGGCCGAATTGTAGGTGACTGTCACGACACTCCACTGCGCCACCGGCACGGTGCGCTGGCGGGGGATTCGAAGCTCGCTCATTGTTTCCTCCCACGACGCAGATAGCTGAAGCAGTCGTTGATACCGAATCGGGGACCGCGCCAGTCGCGCCGGGCGGCCGGCGCCATCACTAAGCCCCGCCCGATCCCACGCAAGAACGAACCGAGCAGTCCTTTGAGCGCTCGCCGCACGGCGAGCGCCATGTGCGACACAAGCAGGAGCGGCAGCGCGCAGAGCAGGAGCGGCCAGGTGAAGTCGCGTGCCGCAACAAGCACCCGGTTACGGGCCAGCAGAAACGAGCGGAACTCGCTGAGCTTGGTGTCGCCCTCAACACTGTGTCCCCAGGCATGCGGGAGTGCCAAGTCGAGTGTTCCTGTGCGTACCCCGGAGGCGTACATGCGGAAGGCGAGATCGGCATCCTCACCCCACGCGAACATCGGCTCGTACAGGCCGCCGAACTGCCGGAACAGTGTGGTCGGGAAGACACCCGCGCCGCCGGACGGTCCGAGCGGACCGCGGCGGGACCGCTCCGGGCGGTCGATGAACAGACCGATAAGGTTGAGGTCGATACCGGTGTACTCCCGGTCGTGCATGTGCAGACCCACCGCGATCGGCGTGTCCGGTGTCGCATCGATCTCCTTGAGCATGCGCGACATTGAGTCCTCGTGCAGCCACACATCGGGGTTCAGCAGCAGCAAATGCGCTGCGGTGACCTGCGCCGCCGCCCGGTTGCAGCCGGCGGCGAATCCGGGGTTCGTGTCGTCCGGCAGATACCGAGCGACGTCCGCAGGGAGGTTCTCGGCGACAATCGCGTGGCAGGAGCCGTCAGGCGCATTGTCTACGAACACGAACTCGACGGGCAGGCCCTCAGCGCTACGGACCCAGGTCGGCAACGTCTTGGCCAGCATGTCGGCGGATCGGTACAACACCGTGACGACAGCCAGGCGCGGCTGGACGCTATGAGGCACGACGGGATCTCCCGGTGAGGTACAGGACTATGAGCCCGGGCGCGAGACCGAGCCAGAAGGGCTGGATCGCCGCGTAGAGTTCGTAGATGCCGAACGCGGCGTAGTAGACGACAAAGGCCCGTCCGAGTTGTTGCGCCGGGCCGGTGGAAAATTCGAGCCGCCGGTCGACCATGCCCACCAGCAATCCGAGGAGGGCCAGGTAGATGGCCGCGCCGGCCGGACCGAAGTCGAGCAGCGGGATCGCCACGAACGTCGCCGTGTTCATGTAATACGGCATGCTGAGTTGGGACGTGATCAGGTACAGGTCGGTGTGTCCTACGATGGCCTCGCCCGGCCCGCCGAGGAACTTCACCGAATAGGCGCCATGGCCCGGTGGGACGGCTTGGCGCTGTTCCCAGAGCCGGCCGAAGGTCTCTGTCGACGAACTGAGTGACAGGTCCAGCGAAGCGACACTGGCAGCGACGACATTGTCGCCGTACCGGGCGCGGAACTCGTCCTCGAAGAGACCCTCGCCGGCAAGGGTTCGCTGGCCGCCGAGGACGACAGCGAGAATGATCGCAATGACACCGATCAATGCCACGACGATGGGCGCCCTGACCATCGGCTGCTTGTGGCTCGCCGGTCGGCGGGTGGACAATGCGGCGATCAGTGCGGGAACGATTCCTACAAGTACCGCGTTCTTGCTCGCGCCGAGTGCTGCCCCGAAGACGAACGCCAGACTCAACAGGATGTAGAACCATCGGCCACGTGCATCGCCGCTGACCGCGCGCAGCAGGGCGACAGCCAGACCAACCGTCCATGTCTGTCCTAGCAGCCCGGTGTAAATGTCGTCCTGTTGGCTCATAATCGCGCGGGCCGCGTCCGGGTTGTCGGCGAACACAGGAGGCAGTGTGTTCTGGAATCGCATGATCGCCGAGGCGAGCGCGACGAGGAACACCACTCCGAGGTAGAGGCGAAGCCGCCGCTCGCCAGGCCACACGAGCTGCGGGCGGCGCGTCGAGGCCGGCTGCCCGGCGATGTCGGCGGGTGGTTCGTCGGCCTCGACGATTGGCATGGCCTTCCTGACACGCCGGGCGAGTTGCACCTTCCGCCCCACGGCCCAACCGCCCAGGAAGCATGCGACGAAGACGGCCAGCACTGGAACCACTGCGGGACCCGCCGACGAGTCGTAGGGGCCAGGAAAGATCAGCACCGCGGTGAAGGCGGCCATCCACGCAGCGGCTGTCGCGCTCAGCCACCAGACGTGGGCGCGCGCCGCGAACAACGCGACCGCGGCCAGACTGAGCACCGAGCCGATCTGCGGGTCGAACGTGAACACGATCAAGACTGCGCCGGCCACCATCAGGGCTGCGGCCGGGGTCAACGGCACTCGGTCCGCGGACAGGTCGTCAATTTGCTGCATGAGACACCGACCGGTACAGGTCGGTCCACCGCTCGACAGCGCGGCTGAAGGCAAACTCCTGCTGGTACCACCGGGCGATCGTCAACCGGTCCGCGGTGGGGGCGCCCGGAGAGGCTGCCCTGCGGATCGCGGCCACGATCGAGGCCGGCTGCAGATCTGTGGTGAAGGCGAGCACGTCGTCGGCATGTCGGGTCACTTCGGCGAGACCGCCGACGCCCGAGTGGACGACCGGCACCCCGAGCGACAGCGCCTCCTGGGCGCTCTTGCCGAACGACTCCACGCTCGACGGCACCAGCAGGCAGTCGAGCGTCGGCAGGAACTTCGCCGGGTCGACCTGACCGAGCAGGTCGACGTTGGGCAGCGGCGGAATGACCATCGAGCCGGAACCAGCAATCTTGAACTGTGCGGTAGGAAGGGACCGGGCCACATCGGCGAGAACACCGGCGCCCTTTTCCCGTTCGAGGCGGCCCATAAAACCGATCGTGAGCGGACCAGGACCGGCCGGTACAGGCGCGGACGTCGGTGCAGGCCAGATCGGCGGGAGGGGGTTGGGGATGACCCGGATGTCTTTCACCCGGCCGCGGTCGCGCAGCTCGCTCGCCTCGTACTCCGAGACGGCGACGGTGGTGTGCGGCCGGATCCGGCGCATGGTCAGATCGAGCGTGATATTGGCCTGCACCGCAGCCTTCGCCTTCAGGGTCGGCGCGACATCTCGGTACTGCCAGAGGCTGTTGTGCAGCGTGACGACCAGCGGTGTGCCGTTACGGCCCACGCTGAGCGCTGCGCGGCAGTGCATCGCGGCGGAGAGCAGATGCGAGCAGACGACGTCGGGTCGGAACCCGCGCATCATCTGCCGAATCCCCCGGACGTACTGCAGATCGATGCGGCTGCGCGCACCAAGGTCGCGCCACGGCACGCCGACTTCCCGCAGCGCCGCACCCACCTCGTCGTCCGGGGTGCATGCCACAACATCGATGCCGGTCGTGATGAGTGCCGGCAACATGTCTATGAGGAAGTGTTCGGCGCCACCGAACTGACGGCGGCCCGATCCTCCCGTGGTGCACACGACCATGACCTTCATGGCGTGCGTAGCCCCTCGATCGCGCCTTGCGCGATGGCTTTGCGTACAGAGGTCCGTGCGACGGCCGCACGTACGACAGTTCCGGCCGCGTAGGCCGTGGTGGCGACCTTGCCACGGCGGCCGCCTTGGACCCGGCTCGCACGGATGAACTCCCGAGTCTGCCGACGGGAGATCTCTTCACGGCTCCACACCCGTTTGGAAGTGGTGTCATTCTCGTGAACGATGACAGCCTCGCGCACGAACGCCAGATCGAGGCCCAGTTGCCGAACCGCCCAACACAGACGCAGATCCTCGGAGTAGAAGAACGCCGATTCGTCGACCCCGCCGATCGCGTCGAGCGTCTCACGGCGGATCGCGACAAACGGCCCGGAGAGCCAGTCGGCCTTGTCCGGCGTGGTATTGATCCGCAGACGCTCGAAGAGCACTCCGAGCCCGGTGGCGTGGCCGAGGCCGACCCGCACGGAGAGGAAACGACCTGCGTCGGTGCCCTCCGAGCCGTCGCTGTTGCGGACGCTCGGGAACGCCGCGCCGATCTTCGGGTCACGCAGAGCGTCAACGAGCATTGTTACAGCGCCGTCCATCGCGACCACGTCGTTGTTGGCAAGGATGACGTTCGAGCGGGTCGAGTGCCGCACGCCGAGGTTCATCCCCTTCGAGTAACCCAGGTTCTCCTCGGAGCGGATGTATCGGGCCTCCGTCGCGGCACACATCGCGCGGAGCGCGTCGCTCACCTCCGGCCTGCTGCCGTTGTCGACGACGATGATTTCCGCATTGGACGGCATCGATTGCACACAGGCCGTGGTCCGCTCATGGTCTTCCCACGTCAAGACGATAATTGAGGTGTCCATCGGTTATGCCATCCCATGAGCTAGTAAGGTCTGACGCTTACGTTTCTTCAAGCTGACAAAAGATCCATACGCATGGACGGCGTACGCGAACGACGAGGCCGCCGCCGCCCCGACCGCGCCGATCCACGGGATAAGGATGACGTAGCTGGGAACCGCGACAGCAAGGGCGATCAGCGCCACGTTGGTGGTCGCCTGCTCGCCGCCCTGCTTGAGCAGCGCCGCGCTCCACGCCTTGCCGAGAGCCACCGCCACCGCGCCGGGCAGCAGGATCATGCCGAGGAGCGCGGCCTGACTGTAGTCAGGCTTGAGCAAACCCAACGCCGCCAGGCCGACGACGGCCAGCACGCCGAGCGTCAGTGTGGCCTTCACGATCGGAGCTGCCTTCACAACCGGAGTTGCTGCCGCCTGCTCGTCGGTGTTCCCCCGATCGGCGAGGATCTTCTGTGCGGTGATCACGGCACTGGACTGAGCGAACTCAAGAGCCGCGACCGCGAGCGCGTAGACACCGAGCGGGCCGGCGCCGGCGAACCGAGCCAGGATGATCTGGTTGAGTCGGAAGGTGAACATCTGCGCAGCGATGCCGACGTGCAGCTTGCCGATCGCGGTCAAATCCTTCGTGCGCCCGGCTGCGGAGTAGTCGGCGGCCGGTTGACCGTCGGGACCGAGACCGAACCCGCGGGCACGCCGAAGCACGGGGATCACGAGCGTGATCGCAGCCAAGACCTGTGACGCGAGCCAGGCATCGCTCCACTGGTCACCACTACGGTTACCCGCGAGGTACAGTGCCGCATAACCCGCAATCAGTACAGCACCGCCGAGTGAGCGCATCGCGTACACATAGGCGAATCGCTCGATCCGCAGCATCAGGGATGCGCAGGCGTTGAAAACCGTCAACGCCGCAGCACCGCACACGGCGATGGAATAGCTGCCGATCCCGCCTGCGGCGGTCAGTGCGACCGCGACTCCCGACGAGGCCAACACGCACCCGACGAGTATGAGCAGGATCCACCAGCGGCCGCGGTTGACCACCCATCCTGACGGCCGGGAGAGCAGAAAGGTGTCGACCGAGAACCCGCCGATCGAAGCACCGAGCGTGGCGCTGACGATCGATGCGGCGAGGTCACCGCGCTCGCCCGCGGGCAGCACAACTGTGCCGAGAGAACCGAGCCCTGTCAGCGCCAGCGATACCATATAGAGCTGCGTGGGCCGGACGAGCATCTGAGCGTACTTCAGCAAAGTGCCATGCCCCCGACCGTCGATACGCACGGTATGCAAGGTACGCACGGTACGTGGCGATTTGGCCGCTGATGTATGGTTCCCATCTTTGCTGTCCCCCGTACTCGCGTGACGGATCTTTGTACAGGACCATTCGCTGGTTCGGCAAGAGGCGAACGGGCGGCAATTGGATATAAGTTGAAGTTTTCCGATTGGTAGATGAGGTGCTGACTCGGCTACCAATGACCTGTAACATGTCTCGGTCTTGCGTCCTGTCCGGAGCTGGAGTCCAATGCACGGCACCCTGTATGCGCGTTCGGCGATTCAGCATTGGCGCAGCGTGACCGTGCTGTTCGTGCTCGGCGCGTCGCTCATCGGTCTGGCAGCCGCGCAGCGCGAGCCAGAGTTCCGGTCGCACGTTCAGCTCATGGCTAGGTTCACCAAGGTCGCGCGGGTATCGATCGCCCGGATCTCACCGGCAACGCCGCCGCAGTCCCCCGCGAACCCCACTCCCACGCTGGATCTCACGTCGGCGGTCTCGGTCGCGAAGTTGCTCGGCGTCGATGAACGGCTCATTGAGTCGCGAGTGCGGACATATGCGCAGAAAACGACCGGCGTTGGGATTCCCGCAGCCGTGCGGAATTCGTTGCGACTGCCCTATTCCGCCGACGAAGTCCGCTCCCGTATCGCCGCCTCGTCGCCGCTGAACACCACGCTCATCGACATTGTTGTGCGTGATACCGACCGCACACGGGCAGTCGCCGTCAGCGCCGCGGTCGCAGCCGAGCTGATCAAACTGGCCGACGAGGAGAAGTTGCCGGACGGCGAGGAGGAGTCACTCAAGCTGCGGCTGACGGTCTCGGAGGCGCCTTACGAGCCTGCGAGCTCCGTGGCCGTGCCGGGGTTGCGCCTCCTCATCAGCGGGTCCCTCGGCGGATTGGCTTTCAGTGTCGGGCTGGCGACTCTGCGTGTGTTGCTCCGCAGACGCCATCAGACCCTGCGCGACTGGGTGGGCAACGGTTGGCGCAGCCAGATGGCGAGAACCAGGTCGTTTGCGCGCCTGGCGAGTGAGCGCTTCTGGGGCCCTGGCTGGCGCTGATCGTCGGTTGACCGCCGGGTTGACTCGTTGCTGCTAGAGGCGGGCTCTCGCCTTCGCCAATGCGACCATGGCCTTCTCGACCTGCGCCCGGCCCAGCTCACCGTCGGCGGCGAGCGCCCCCTTGAGCAGGGCCGTCGCCTCGTCGACCGCCGCCCCTGCGGCCCGCAGCTCGGTATCCCGGGCGCGCACCTGCTCGGACTGGGCCGCCAGTTGCTGGGTCATCGTCCAGAGCTCGACAAAAACGGAGACTTTCGCACGCAGCACCCACGGGTCGAAGGGCTTCGTCAAATAGTCCACCGCGCCCGCGGCGTAACCGCGCAACGCCAGGTGGGAGTCGCGGTCGGCGGCGGTCAGGAAGATGATCGGCACGTGGCGGGTCCGCTCGCGGCGCTTGATGTGCTGTGCCGTCTCGAAGCCGTCCATCGTGGGCATCTGGGCGTCGAGCAGGATCAGGGCGAAGTCCTCCACCAGCAGGTGCTTGAGCGCCTCTTCACCGCTCTCGGCGCTGACCGGCTGGACCGGCAGACCCTGGAGGATCGCCTCCAGGGCAAGCAAATTGTCCCGTCGATCATCGACGAGCAGCACCTTTGCCACACGGTCCGGGCCTGTCAAGAACGGCCCCCCTTCCACGAATCACACAAAACTACACCGCCCTGCCCTCGCCGTTGACCCACGCCGCCATCACGTCCAGCAGTTCGTCGAGGTCGACCGGCTTGGTGATGTAGTCGCTCGCCCCGGCCGCCAGCGACGACTCCCGATCGCCCGGCATGGCCTTGGCGGTCAGGAAGACGACCGGCAGGTCGGCGAAACGACGGTTCCGGCGGATCGCCCTGGTCGTCTCGTTGCCGTCCAGGTCGGGCATCATCGCGTCCATCAGCACGATGTCGACGTTCGGGTGCTCGGAGAGGATACGCACACCGTCGGCGCCGTTGTCCGCGTACAGCACCGTCATGCCATGCAGCTCGAGCGCACTGGTCAGCGCGAAGACGTTGCGGACGTCGTCGTCGACGATCAGCACCGTGGCGCCGTCGAGCTGGTGGGCGGCCGCGGTGGGGCGGTGCTCCTGGCTCGGCAGCGGACGCAGCATCGCCGGGCCGGGCGGCAGGCTGCGGGTCGGCGAGGTCACCGACGGCGCCGGGATCGCGTGGACGGTCGGCGTGACCTCGGTGGCGATGACGTCCGGCAGGTACAGCGTGAACGTCGCCCCACGACCCAGCTCCGACGTCACGCCGATCGCGCCCCCGAGGAGCCGGGCCAGCTCACGGCTGATCGACAGGCCGAGGCCGGTGCCGCCGTACTTGCGGCTGGTCGTGCCGTCCGCCTGCTGAAACGCCTCGAAGATGAGCGCCGCCTTGTCGTCGGAGATGCCGATCCCGGTGTCGTTGACGGCGAAGGCGATCACGCGCCGTGCGCCGGCGAGGGTCGGCGAGTTGAAGTCCATCTCGGGCGGCGCGACGCCGATCGACAGCGTCACGGATCCGTGGTCGGTGAACTTCACCGCGTTTGACACCAGGTTGCGCAGGATCTGCTGGAGCCGCTGCGGGTCGGTGACGATCGCCGGCGGCAGCGCGGTGTCGGTGCGCACGTTGAAGTCGAGTCCCTTGTCCTCCGCCTGTGGGGCGAAGGCCTGCTCGACGTATGCGCAGATCTCGTCGAACGACACCTCACCGGGCTCGACGTCCATGCGTCCAGCCTCGATCTTCGACAGGTCGAGAATGTCGTCGATCAGCGCCAGCAGGTCGGAGCCGGCGTTGTGGATCGTCGCCGCGAACTCGATCTGCTTGGCGGTGAGGTTGTCGTCGGAGTTGTCCGCCAGCAGTCGGGAGAGCAGCAGCATCGAGTTGAGCGGCGTGCGCAGCTCGTGGCTCATGTTGGCGAGGAACTCCGACTTGTACTGCGACGCCTGCGCCAACTGCTGCGCCTTCTCCTCCAGGCCGAGGCGGGCCATCTCGATCTCGCGGTTCTGCTTCTCGATGTTGCCCTTCTGCTCCGACAGCAGCGTCGCCTTCTCCTCCAGCTCGGCGTTGGTGCGCTGGAGCTCCGCCGACTGGTCCTGCAGCTCCAGGGCCAGCCGCTGGGACTGCGACAGCAGCTCCTCGGTGCGCCGGTTGGCGAGGATCGTCTTGAGCGCCACGCCGATGGTCACCACGAGCCGGTCGAGGAACGCGAGGTGGAGCTCGGAGAACGGCGAGACGCTCGCGAACTCGATGACCCCCAGCGGCTCGCCCTCGAACAGCACCGGCAGCACGACGAGGTCGGCAGGCGGGGTGGCGGCGAGGCCGGAGCGGACCTTGAGCCGGTCGTCCGGCGGCGCGCTCACCCGGATCGCACGGCGGGACAGCGACGCCTGGCCGATGAGCCCCTCGCCGGGAGCGAAGGAGACCTCGGTGCCGGGTGCCATGTAGCCGTACGACGCCTCGAGCCGCAGTCGCAGACCGGAGACCGCATCGGTGCCGGTCAGGAAGAACGCGCCGATCTGCGCGTCGACCAGCGGCGTGACCTCGGCCATGATCATGCGGCAGACCTCGCCGAGGTCGCGCTGACCCTGCAGCAGGCCGCCGACGCGGGCCAGGTTGGAGTCCAGCCAGCCCTGCTCGGCGTTCTTCTTCGTGGTCTCGCGCAGGGTGACGATCATCTGGTTGATGTTGTCCTTGAGCTCGGCGACCTCGCCGAGCGCCTCGACCGCGATCCGCTGGGTCAGGTCGCCGCGGGTCACCGCCGTGGACACCTGCGAGATGGCGCGTAGCTGGGTGGTCAGCGTGGAGGCGAGCTGGTTGACGTTCTCGGTGAGGTCGCGCCAGGTGCCGGAGACGCCGCGCACCTGGGCCTGACCGCCCAGCTTGCCTTCGGAGCCGACCTCGCGGGCCACCCGGGTCACCTCGTCGGCGAACGACGATAGCTGGTCGACCATCGTGTTGACGGTGTTCTTCAGCTCCAGGATCTCGCCGTGCGCGTCGACCGTGATCTTCTGCGAGAGGTCACCGCGGGCCACGGCGGTGGTGACCTGGGCGATGTTGCGGACCTGGCTGGTCAGGTTGGACGCCATCGAGTTGACGTTGTCGGTGAGATCGCGCCAGGTGCCCGAGACGCCCTTGACCTGGGCCTGACCGCCCAGCTTGCCTTCGGTGCCGACCTCACGCGCCACCCGCGTGACCTCGTCGGCGAACGACGACAACTGATCCACCATCGTGTTCACCGTCGACTTCAGGGCCAGGATCTCGCCCTGCGCGTCGACCGTGATCTTCTGCGACAGGTCACCACGCGCCACCGCCGTGGACACCTGGGAGATGTTGCGGACCTGGGCCGTCAGGTTGGAGGCCATGAAGTTCACGTTGTCCGTCAGGTCCCGCCAGGTCCCGGCGACGCCGCGCACCTGGGCCTGACCGCCCAGCTTGCCCTCCGTGCCGACCTCACGCGCCACCCGCGTGACCTCGTCGGCGAACGACGACAACTGATCCACCATCGTGTTCACCGTCGACTTCAGCTCGAGAATCTCACCCCGCGCGTCGACCGTGATCTTCTGCGACAGGTCACCACGCGCCACCGCCGTGGACACCTGCGCGATGTTACGAACCTGGCTGGTCAGGTTCGACGCCATGAAGTTCACGTTGTCCGTCAGGTCCCGCCAGGTCCCGGCCACACCCGTGACCTGCGCCTGACCGCCCAATTTGCCTTCGGTGCCGACCTCACGCGCCACCCGGGTCACCTCGTCGGCGAACGACGACAACTGATCCACCATCGTGTTCACCGTCGACTTCAGCTCGAGAATCTCACCCCGCGCGTCGACCGTGATCTTCTGCGACAGGTCACCACGCGCCACCGCCGTCGCGACCTGGGCGATGTTACGAACCTGGCTGGTCAGGTTCGACGCCATGAAGTTCACGTTGTCCGTCAGGTCCCGCCAGGTCCCGGCCACACCCGTGACCTGCGCCTGACCGCCCAGCTTGCCCTCCGTGCCGACCTCACGCGCCACCCGGGTCACCTCGTCGGCGAACGACGACAACTGATCCACCATCGTGTTGACGGTGTCCTTCAGCTCGAGGATCTCGCCCTGCGCCGCCACGGTGATCTTCTGCGACAGGTCACCGCGGGCCACCGCCGTCGCGACCTGGGAGATGTTGCGGACCTGACCGGTCAGGTTCGACGCCATCGAGTTGACGTTGTCGGTGAGGTCCTTCCAGGTGCCGGCCACGCCGGGCACGTCCGCCTGGCCGCCCAGCTTGCCCTCCGTGCCGACCTCACGCGCCACCCGGGTCACCTGCTCGGCGAAGACCCGCAGCGTGTCGACCAACGAGTTGATCGTCTCGGACAGCTCGGCGATCTCGCCCTTGGCGCTCACCGTGATCTTCTGCGACAGGTCACCGCGGGCCACCGCCGTCGCCGCCGACGAGATCGAGCGGACCTGGCCGGTGAGGTTGGCCGCCATCGAGTTCACCGAGTCGGTGAGGTCCCGCCAGGTCCCGGCCACACCCGTGACCTGCGCCTGACCGCCCAGCTTGCCTTCGGTGCCGACCTCACGCGCCACCCGCGTGACCTCGTCGGCGAACGACGACAACTGATCCACCATCGTGTTCACCGTGCGACCGATGGTGAGAAATTCACCACGCAGCGGCCGGCCGTCGATCTCCAGCGCCAGGTGCTGCGTGAGGTCGCCCTCGGCGACGGCGACGATCACGCGGGCGATCTCGGTGGTCGGGCGGCCCAGGTCGTCGATGAGGGAGTTGACCGCGTGGATGCGGTCGAGCCAGGCACCCTCGAAGCCCTCTTCGTCGAGCCGCTCGGTCATCCGGCCCTCGCGGCCGACGACGCGGCTGATGCGCAGCAGCTCACGGGTGTGGCGAAGCTTCATCTCCGCCAGCCGGTTGAACCGCTCGACCACCTCACCGGGGAGCCCGTCGCGCCGGTTGAGCCGGATCGTCAGGTCGCCGACCGCCAGGCGGTCGAGCGCGTCGGAGAGCTCCTGCAGCAGCAGCGTCTCGGGTGAGGAGGGTGCGGAAGCACTCGGCTGGGCGGCCTCATCGACTCTGGTCATGTCGTCTCCACCGGTTCTCGGGGGCAGGCGGCCCACCCATCGTCTTCCGTCAGCTTGGATTGTTACCACCGTTCAGTGGAGACTGCGAGGTGTGACAGCCCAGACCGTCCGGAGGCTCCGGCTACCGGCCGACCATAGCTCTCCCGGTCTGGCGCGCGCAGCGATCCGGACAATCGCGCACGAACGGGACTTGAGTGCGGTTCTCGACGAGGCGCTGCTGCTGGTCACCGAGCTCACCACGAACAGCGTCGTGCACGCCGGCACCGAGGTCGACCTGGAGATCACCGCAACCGAAACATCGCTGACGGTAGCGGTGCTCGACTTCCAGCCCGGACAGCTCAGCGTGCAGGCCGACACCGACACCGGCCCCGAGCTGGCCGAGCGCGGGCGCGGCCTGCTGCTCGTCGACCAGCTCGCCACCGCGTGGGGCACGCTGCAATTCACCGGCGGTAAGGGGGTCTGGTTCCGCCTCGACCGGCCGGCCATCCCGCCGGGCCCGTTCACCCCGCCGACGTTCGAGCTGCCGTCGGCGCAGGCGGCGCCCAGCCCGGAGCGGCTCGCCGAGCTGGCCGGGCCGAGCGCCGGCGCGACCCTCACCGAGGCGGCCGAGGACCTGCTCCAGCGGTTGTGTGAGGTCAGCGGCGCGACCGGGGCAGCGCTGACCGTCGACGAGGGCGACGGCCCGCACACGGTCGCCGCGGTGGGCCGGCTCACCGGTTCGACGGACGGCGGACGGCGGGTGCCGTTGCAGCTCACCCGGCCGTGGCGGGCCGAGCTGCTGGTCTCCGGCGCCGGCGGCAACCCGTACGGGCGGCCGCTGGTCGCCCTGGCCGCCGACAAGCTGACGCTGATGGTCGAGAACTACCGGTTGCGCCGCGCCGACTCCGAGCGGCGCACCTGGCTGACGTTCCTCGCCGACGCCAGCGAGCTGCTCGCCCAATCGCTCGACGTCGAGCTGACCCTCGCGCTGATCCCGCGCCTGGTCGTCCCGCGGCTCGGTGTGTGGTGCGCGATCCACACCGCGGACGCGGGCGGCGAGCTGCACCTGGCCGCGGCCACGCACGCCGACGAGACGATGCTCACCGACCTGCTCGACTCCCTGGCCCAGGCCACGCCGCAGCTCAAGGAGGCGATGGGGACCGACGCGGTCGTACCGCTCGGCCTGCCCCTGGAGGGATACGTCGTCGCGCTGATCGCCCGCGGTCAGCACCTCGGCACACTGACCGTCGGCGGCGGGCGGGACACCTGGCAGCGGACCGAGGAGGTGGCGGTGGTCGAGGACGTCGCCCGCCGGGCCGCCCTGGCCCTCGACAACGCCAACATCCACGCCGAGCGGCGCAACATCGCCCAGGCGCTCCAGCGCTCGCTGCTGCCGCCCCAGCTCCCGAAGGCCGAAGGCGTGGAGTTCGGCGCCGAATACGTGCCGACCGGCGAAGGCGTCGACGTCGGCGGCGACTTCTACGACGTGGTACCGCTCTCCAGCCGCCGCTGGCTGGTGGTCGTCGGTGACGTGTCCGGCAAGGGCGTGCAGGCGGCGACCGTCACCGGCCTGGTGCGTGACGTGACCCGGGTTCTCGTCCGCGACGGCCGGCCGCTGCCGGAGACACTGGTCCGGCTCAACGAAACTCTGCTGGAGCGGGGCGCCGGCCGCTTCTGCACGCTCTGCCTGGCGCTGGTCATGCGCCGCCAGGACGGCACGCTCGACGTGACCCTGCACCTGGCCGGCCACGACCAACCCGTGCTGGTGCGCGCCGACGGGGAGACGGAGCTGGTCGGCACGTGCGGCACGGCACTCGGCCTGCTGGACGTGATCAACACGCCGCGCACGCGGGTCATCCTCGACCCCGGCGACACGCTGGTCTTCTACACCGACGGTGTCACCGAGCGCCGCCGCGGCCCCAGCCTCTTCGGCGTCGCCCGGCTGCGCGAGGAGGCCGGCGTGCTGGCCGGCTTCCCCGCCGACGTGGTGGTGGCGCGCCTGCGCGCCCGCACGCTGAGCTACTCGCAGGAGCCGCCACGCGATGACATCGCCATCTTCGCGGTGCGCAACGACGCCTAGCGCCGAGTGCGGATGCGCTGGAGTTCGTCGGCGACGTCGCCGGGGCGGGCGTTCAGGTCGTACGTGCTGAGCAGGTGCAGGTGGTCGCCGGTGTCGATCTCCAGCAGCTCGGTCCGCAACCCCGCCCGGGTCCGTGAGTCGACCCGGATCCGCTCGATCTGTCCCCAGTCGAGCCGGCGGCGACCCGCATAGCCACTGACCACCGTGACCCCGTGCGGATCAGCGGCCAGCCGGACCGGTGCCAGCAGGTCCCGCAGGGCATACCCCCCGGCGACTACCGCGGCCACGATCGCGGCGGTCAACGCCCGCGAGTCGTCGGCGAGGAACACCGCCACCCCGACGAGCACGACGGTCACCGCGCACTTCACCGCGGTGAACCCCGGCGACACCCGCCAGGCAGCGCTCGTCGCCGACGGCGCCGACGGCTCGGACCAGGCTCCGCTGCGCATACCCACCCGCACAGCATGCACCCGACGCCCTCCCCACCCCCACCCCCTTCCGTTGATCTTGCAGTTGTGGTGCCCCCCAAACCCGGACATTCAGGGAGTGTCAAGGCACCACAACTGCAAGATCAACGGGCTATGTTTCGCGGCAGCACCTCGAATGGCTCAGAGCGGCAGCCAGGCCTGCTCCGCGAGGGTCGCCGCGTCGTTGGCCTTGAGGCCCTGATCCGACAGTGTCCACAGAGTGCCGTCGATGATCAGTGACCGGCGGATCATCGCGTATTGCCCGGGATGACCGATCATGCCCGACTGGGTGATCGCCTTGTCGCTGACCGACAGCACGAGCGCACCCTGCCGCGACCGCTCGTTCACCGGTACGACCAGCAACCCCGTCGCCGGCCAGTACAGGAACGCGTGCGGATCGAACTCCGCCTCCGAGTAACCGCCCGGCACCTGGTGCTGCGCCAGCCGGGCCGGCTTGGCCGGGTCGCGCACGTCGAACAGCGAGATCTGGGTGCCCTGGACGCGGCCCTGCTCGGTGGCCTCCTGACCGAGGCCGATGAGCCGGCCCGCGCCGGCCGGGTGCAGGTACGCCGAATAGCCCGTGATCTTCAGTTCGCCCACCACCCGCGGGGCCGCCGGGTCGGCGAGGTCGAGCGTGTAGAGCGGGTCGGTTCGGCGGAATGTCACCACGTAGCCGGTGGTGCCGATGAACCGCACCGAGTAGATCCGCTCGCCCTTGCCGAGGCCGCCGACGTGCCCGGTCTCCGCGAGCCGCCCGCCGTCCTGCTTGAGCACGTAGACGGTGGACACGGTGGAGGTCGTCTGCCGGTCGGCGCCGACGGCGTCGGTGGTCGCGACGCGCAGGTGGCCGTCCCATTCGGACATCGAGTACTGGTTGAGCAGCCAGCCGGGGACCTCGCCGGACGCGACGTACCGCGGCTTCCCGGCGCCACTGATGTCGAACTTGAACAACTGGGTGCGCGGCGGCTCCACCGCCGTCCTCCGCTTCGCCGCTGTCGTCTGGTCCATCGCGCGGAACACCCGCCAGCGCTGGTCGTTGCCGACGTACAGGCTGGGGCCGTTGGCGTAGACGGTGTCGCCGTCGGCGACGACCGTGACCGGGGCGCCGGAGCCCAGCGCCGGCCCGCCGAGATCGAACGTCAGGACGGTCAGCATGGCGGTGCCCGAGTAGCGCTCGGGGCGGCTCACCGCGGTGCAGTCGACCTTGCCGCCGGTACGCTTGCCGCCCGCGTCCTCCGCGGTCCAGCGCGGCAGCCAGTCCTCCAGCGGGGCCGCGGCGATCGCCTTGCGGTTGGCCGCGATCCGGGCCTCGTCGGTGCCCATCGCCGAGGTGTCGGGGAATCCCAGGCGGGGCGCCGAGCGCACCACCACCCGTGCGGTGCTGCCGATCTGCCGGGCGTCGACCAACGCGCCGTCGGTCGTGAACCTGCCGATCACCTTCGGCGCACCGGCGATGTCGACCAGGGTCGCCGTCGGGCCGGCGACATGTGACGCGTCGTTGTCCAGCCGGGCCTCGTAGTTGTAGCCGAGGACCAGCGCCCGGTCGCCGGCCAGCAGCAGGCTGCTCGCCATGATCGCGGGCCTGCCCCGGTCCGCCGCGCCGCCGAGGCTGAGCTCGCCGGTCACCTTCCGGGCGGCCGCGTCGACGACCTTCAGCACGCCGTTGCCGGCCAGCGTCACGATCCGCTTGCCGTCGGTCTTGACCACGTCGGGCTCGTCGACGCCGGCCTCATGCGTGTTGGTGCCGGAGAACGTGGTGCCCGCGCCGGGGGCCCCCTTCGGCGCCGCGCCACCCGCGGTGCGGGCGGAGTCCTCGACGGCACCGCCGTTCATCGTCCGGATGCCGCCGGGGGCGTTGTTCAGGCCCCAAGGCCCGACGGCCTCCTGCGCCGCGGTCCGCAGACCGGCGAGCAGGTCGTCGCAGGACTCGAACGCGACCAGGCGCAGCGCGGGCGCCGGTGCCGCCGGGGACCGGGCGGGGCGCGGCTTGTCGGCCGTACAACCGGAAAGGCAGACGCACAGGGCACCGAGCGTGGCAAGGGCGCGCTTCATAGCCCTATGACGTGACCGGCACACCTCCGGTTCCCGGCTTTTCGTCAACCCGCGGTGCGAGGGTCTCCACCAGGCGACTGAGCACGATCATGCTCCGGGTCGAGGTGACGAACGGCTCGGCGCGCAGTCGCTCGAGGGCCTGCTCCAGGCCGGCCATGTCGACGGCGCGCAGGTGCACCAGGGCATCGGCCTCACCCGAGATGGTGTACGCGCCGACCACCGCCGGGTGGCGCTTCGCCGCCGCGCGCAGTTGCTCCGGTGAGGTGCGGCCGGTGCAGAAGAGCTCGACGAACGCCTCTGTCGTCCAGCCCACCGCATCCGGGTCGATCAGCGCCGTATAGCCGCGGATCACTCCGCTCGATCGGAGCCGGTCGACGCGGCGTTTCACGGCCGGGGCCGACAGCGCGACCTGGATGCCGATCTCTGCATACGATGAACGGGCGTCATCCTGTAGGAGTGCAATGATTCGCTGGTCGATCGGGTCGAGGCGCAACAAATCCCTCCTTGAAAGCAAGCATTCTCGCTGTTTTGTGTGACACCGGAACCCTAGCGTTTGATCTCGTGACGACCCAGCGCGAGCGCACCTATCTGATGTCGCCACCCGAGCACTTCGTGGTGGAATACGCGATCAACCCTTGGATGGACACCACGACGCCGGTCGACACCGAGCTGGCCGTCAAACAGTGGGAAGGCCTCCGCGAGACGCTGACGCGGCTCGGCCACACCGTGCACGTCCTGACGCCCGAGATCGGCCTGCCCGACATGGTGTACGCCGCCAACGGAGCATTCTCGGTCGACGGCGTGGTCTACGGCGCACGGTTCCGGTATCCGCAGCGCATGGCCGAGGCGGCGGCACACAAGCGGTTCTACGCCGAGTTGGGCTGGAAGTACGCCACCCCGGTCGAGACCAACGAGGGCGAGGGTGACTTCACCTACCTGCCGTCCTACCTCGGCGGTGTGGTGCTCGCCGGCCACGGCTTCCGCACGGAGGCGGCCGCGCACTCGGAGGCCCAGGAGGCACTCGGCCGGCCGGTGATCTCGCTGCGGCTGGTGGACCCGCGGTTCTACCACCTCGACGTGGCGCTGGCCCCACTGGACGACTCGACCATCGCCTACTACCCGGAGGCGTTCTCGGAGTCGACGCGGGCCGTCCTGCGCCAACTGTTCCCCGACGCGGTCATCGCCGACGAGGAGGACGCCCTGGCGTTCGGGCTCAACCTGGTGTCCGACGGCCGCAACGTCGTGCTGAACACCGAGGCCACGGCGTTCGCGGCGAAGCTTCGCTCGGCCGGCTACGTCCCGGTGCCGGTGGAGCTGACGGAGCTGAAGAAGGGCGGCGGCAGCGTGAAGTGCTGCGTCGCCGAACTGCGCCCTTAGGAAGACGCGGCGCCGGCGCCCCGTTCGGCGCCGGCGCCCGTTCCGATCAGGACGACGTCGGAGAGCCTGACGCGCCCGAGTGGACGAACACCACCTGCGCCGTGTATGTGGCCGCGCCAGGTGATGGCGAACCCGGTGGAGATGCGGCAGCCCCGGTCACCTTGCCGGCGATCACGAGCTGGGCACCCGCCTGCAGCGCGCCGGGCTGCAGCGTGTGCCGCTTGTCGTAGACCTTCAGGTTGCTGCCGAGCTGCCACGTGCGCGTGAACCCGTCGGCTGAGCGGACCGTCACCGACGACTGGGTCAACTGTGTGGCATCACCGTTCTGCATCGCCACCCGGACCGGTCCGTTCTTGGTCTGCAGGACGCCCTCACCGTGGTAGACATCGGCGAACATGTCCTCGTGGGCTCCCATGCCGCCGCCAGGACCAGGTGTGGTCTCGGTCGGCGCGGGCGCCGTGGGTGTCGGGGTGGGCTGCGCTTCCGCAACTGTCGGTAGCCCGCCGACGACCACCAGTGCCGCAGAGCTAACCAGTAAGCCTATCCGCGAGCGTCTCATGGGGTACCTCCTCGGAATCGGGCGAATTGGCCCTCTACCTCGGATCCCGCGCGGCAAACCTGACATAAGGAGTGCCAAGTGCCCGGTACGCGTCGCCCGGCCGCTCGTGGCCGTCCGTCGAATGGCCGAGGGCACCATACGGGTCCTGGCACATCAGGACGTGCGACGCCTGCGCGGCGAGCGCGGCCACCGGCCAGAACAGCAGGTGGACGAGCAGGCCGATGACCTTGATCGTCACCACGCCACCGACGCCACGGTCGATGTACTCGTGCCGGTACCCCAATGCCGGAACGGCGGGGGTGTTCGGAGGATGGTTGAATCCGCCCGATAGGGATATATGTTGACCGATCGGTCCACCTCTTGCTCGTCACAGCCAGCGCCCGCGCGAGGTGGACCGATCGCCCCAGGTCACGCGAGCCGCAGCTCCGGCAGCGGCGCCTTGACCGCCGTTGCGACCGGCGCCGCGACGGCCGGCTGGACCACGCCCCACGGCGTGCGGAAGGCCTGCTTGAGCGCCTCGTCGAGGCGCCACATCTCGGCCGCGCCGGCGAGCCGCACCCAGAAGTTCTCCCGCACGCCGTCGATCGCGGTCAGCCCGAGCTGAACCCCCGCACGCCCGGGCTCGGGGGTCCAAGTCACGTCGGCGACCTGGTGGAGTTCAGCGTTGAGGTGCAGGGAGACGCGGCGCAGGACCGCGGACTCGCTCGTCACGACGAGCCGGTTGCGGGTGAGCATGAACACGTTGCGGCGGTGCTGGCGGGACTGGCACAGCGCGGCGATCGCGACCTCGTCCCGGTCACCGGCACAGCCGCGCAGGACCTGGGCATGACGGGCAACAGTGATGGTGGGCAGCTTGCCGAGGGCGGTGGCGGTGAGGAAGGTCTTCGTGAAGCTGTCCAGCGCGTCCATACCGTACGCAACGACGGTCCTGTCCGACCGACACGCCTTGCTCGCATCGGCCTTGCAGCCGTAGTGCGGTGACACTCCCACGATGTCCGGTTCGTTCACCACCACGGTCGCAAGACCGGCGCACGTCGGGTGCGACGCCGACGCACCCGGGGCGAGGCTCACGCGGTTCGTCAATGCGCCCGCGCGTCTTGTGCTTCACGCAAGGCCGCGACGGTAAGCCAGCAACCCCTGCCAACCCGAACAAGGCCGACGATTCGGGCGAAGGGCTCGGAGGTGTCGCCGCCGAGGTGCGCTAGAGGTACATGCCCGTGCGTTCGCCGCCGCTGCTGATCACCGGCTTGGGCTTGTCGCTTTCGCCGAAGAAGCGCTTGCCACCGAACTCCCCGTGAAGGCGGTCGTCGAGCTCGTCGGCCAGCCCGGTCATCACCTGCACCGCGAGCATCAGGTGAGTGGGCTGGAAGTCGCGGCCGAACACGGGCACGGAGGCCCAGACGGTGTCGTTGGTGCAGTAGAGCCGGCCGATCGGCATGCGGTTGGTGAGATCGGACAGCTTCACGTAGAGCCGCTCCGTGGGCTCGACCTCGGTGAGGATCGGCGAGAACACGTCGACCAGCGGCGGGTTGTCCCGGACCCGCACGAACACCATCGCCGAGCCCGACCGGATGCCGATGTCGCCGTCCGGGTCGATCGGCAGCTCCTCCGGCGAGGTCTTCATGAGCCGCGCGACGACGGTGGTCACCTTGTCGTGCAGCGGCAGGTCGTCGGTCTCCGCCGCGAGTTCCTTGAGCCCGCCCTGACCGGCGGCCGTCCGGGCGGCGTCGACGACCCCGTCGCCGTCAGCGTCGGCGATCGTGACGAGAGACCTGGCGACGCCCAGCGACGGGAGCGGCGCCACGTGGCCGTTGGCGTCATGGGCGAGATACGTCAGGAAGGCCGGGTGCGGTGTGCCGTAGATGTCGCGCAGGGTCCGCGTGACCAACCGGCTCAACTGGGTCACCTCGCCCTTCGGCACCCGCAGCCCGAACGACTCGCCGGAGCCGGGCACGACCCCGGGCGGGGACCAGCCCAGCGCGACGATCTCCGCGATGACGGTCCGGTCCAGCCGGTAGGCCGCCGGGAGGTCCGCGTTGCCGACCGCTGTGGCGCTGAGCATGCCGTCTTCCTCGCCGGTCACCTGGACCGAGTAGATGGCGTCGCCGGTGCCGGACGCGGTCGGGTCGAGGGTGAGGTCGAGCGTGGTGCCGGGCCGCAGGTCACGCAGCCCGTCAACGAGATGCCGGGCGAAGTCCCGCCAGGCCTCGGCGACCTTCTCCTTCAGGTTGCCGCCGGCCGGTTCCTCATCATCGAACAGCGCCGTCTCATACGACATGACGTCGTCCTGGTCACCCGACATGATCGCCTCCTATCCCCCGGCTCTCACCCTATCCAGCCTCGATCGTCCCTTCAGCCCGGGTGGCCAGACGGGTGAGCACCTCGCGGCTGTGCTGCGGATCCGCTCCCCGGCCGATCGCCAGCCCGAGGAGGAACGCCGTCAGAGGCGCCCCGGGCCGGGCGACGTTGTGGGCGACGTCACGGGCGAGCGCGAGGATCGCCGCCCGCTCGTCCACCGTGAGCGGCGACACCCCCAGCGTCCTGGCCGCCTCGCCCAGCCACGTGTCCAGCCGTGCACCCGATCCTTCGTCACTCATGCGCGCTCCGCATTTCGCAGGTCGTCCTCCGTGTCGCAGTCGAAGTAGGGCGGCGCACCGGCGTCGCCCCACCGCACTTCCCGCACGTCGAGCCCGTCGACGAGCGCCCGCATCGATTTGCCGGCAGGCTCACCGATCCGCCCGGCGGCGTCCTTGAGGGCGGCCGTCCGCCAGGCTCCGCACAGCAGTTGCCGCCTGCCGTCGTCATCGACGAACACCGCCCCGTCGTGCCTCCCGATCGCGCCCAGCAACGTCGCGACGGCCCGCGCGTCGAGGTGCGGCAGGTCGGCCGCGAGCAGCGCCACGACCTCCGCTCCCACGAGCCCGAGCCCGGCCGCCACGGCGGCCACCGGCCCACCGCCCGGGGGCTCCTCCTGCACGACCCGCACCGAGTCGGGCAGCCCGTCGCGCCACGGCCCGACGACGATGACGTCCTCGATCACCGCGCTGTCCCGCCCGGCGCCGTGCACGGCGGCAAGGACCCGGCTGATCATCGGCACGCCGCCGACCGGGACCATCGGCTTGTCCCGGCCTCCGAGCCGGCGCCCTGCCCCGCCGGCCAGCACCACGGCCGCGAACCGGCTCACCGCGCCCACCTCCACCGGCAATCGCGGCCCTGTCCGTGACCCGTTCGCCGGTGGGGGTCGTTGGCCGTCGTCACAATCAGAACCTACCGTCGAGCCAGGGTGCGGAAACCGACATCGGAGGGACGGGTACATGGGCCGCGTCACGCAACGGCGCACGATCGTGCGGGTCACGCTCGGCGCGGGCGACGACGGATCCGGGATCGATGTCAAGCGGTCGCCCGACAGCCTGGCCGCCGAGGAGCCGCTCGAGATCCGCGTCGGCCCGGGCGGAGGCGCCCGTCCGCCGCTGGCGGTGACCATGCGCACGCCGGGCGACGATCTCGACCTGGCGATCGGCTTCCTGTGCACCGAAGGCATCATCCGCCACTCAGGCGACGTCCACACCGCGCAACTGTGCGCCGGCGACCAGGAGCCGAACACCTACAACGTCGTCGACGTCGTGCTCTCCCCGGGCGTCCCGGCGCCGGTCGTCGACCCGAGCCGGAACTTCTTCACCACCTCCTCCTGCGGCGTCTGCGGCAAGGCCAGCATCGACGCCGTCCGCACCCGATCCCACTTCGACGTCGCCGCCGACCCGGTCACCGTCACGCCGGCCGTGCTGGCCGCTCTGCCCGACGCGCTGCGGCACCGGCAGCGGGCCTTCGCCACAACCGGCGGGCTGCACGCGGCGGGCCTGTTCACCGCGGCCGGTGAACTGGTCTGCCTGCGCGAGGACGTGGGCCGGCACAACGCCGTCGACAAGGTGATCGGCTGGGCCGTCCGGCAGGACCGGCTGCCGCTGGCCGGTTATGTGCTGATGGTCAGCGGCCGGGCCAGCTTCGAGCTCTGCCAGAAGGCCTGGATGGCGGGCATCCCGGTGCTGGCCGCCGTGTCGGCGCCCAGCACCCTCGCCGCCGACCTGGCCGAAGAGGCCGGCCTGACGCTGGTCGGCTTCCTGCGCGGCCCGACCTTCAACATTTACGCCGGCGCACAGCGCGTCGACGGGACCGTCCCAGCGGCGGAAGCTCCGCCGGTGGCACTCCCCGGTCGAGGATCTCGGCCATGAGCTTGGCGCCGTTGTAGCCGGGGTCGGCGTCGAGGGCCCGGTCGACCGCGATCCGGGCGCGCAGCCCGTCGCCGGCCCGCCAGTGGAGATACCCCAGCAGCATGGCCGCCGGCGCCACCATCCCCGGATCGGCCCGGCGGACCAGGTCGGTCCACAGCCGCAGGTGCATCGCCCGGCCCCACGGTCCGTCCCGGTCGATGCGCAGCCAGGCCCGGTCGCGGAACGCGAGCACTTGCAGCAGAACGGTCAACCATGCCACCTCGTCGTCGGTGAGTCGCTGACCGGTGCGGTACTGGGCGACGGCCTCGGCGAGCGCGGCCGTCCCGGCACTCGTCACCGCCGGGACGACGTCACTGCCGGTGGCCAGGCGCACGAGCCGAAGACCGGCCCGGTCGGTGGCCTCCTGGATCGCCGCCAGCGCGGGCCCCTCGGGACCGGCGAGGCTGCGCACGACGGTGTCCCGGTCGGGCAGTGCGACCATGCCCGCGACGGTGGCCTCGACGGCGGCGGCCGAGGTCTGCACGTCATACTCACGGCCCTCCGGCGGGCAGCACTCGGCCGAGCCGCACAGCAACGACCAGTAGCGCCCCTCGTGCGCCCGCAGCATCTCAGGCACGTCGATGGCGTGCCGCAGCATGGCAGCGCGGGTCGCGAACAGGAACGAGCCGGTCGGCTCGGCGGGCCCGTAGCCGATGAGCAGCGCAGCGTCGACGTTGTGGTGGGCGAACATGGATCCGTACTGCTCGGCGAGCACCTCACCGTCGTCGCGGTCGTCGGGCAGGTCACCGCGGACGTGAAACCGCAGGCCCGTGCCGTGCAGGCCGAGCACCACGAGGCTGTTGGCGGGATGGAAGCCGAGCAGGTAGGGCGTGGCGGACAGAATCTCGGCGGGTCCGCTCAGGCGGAGCCAGGGCGATGCGGCAGCGGTTGTCATGACGAAGACACTCGTCCCCGGCGGCGGCAGGCGGAACGAGCGGTTTTCGGCTGTGGACAACGCCCGTTTTTATCCACAGCCCGGCGTCAACGCTTGACGGGCGCCGACCGGTTCAGTAGCGGAATCGCAGGTCGTACAGGTCGATGCCGTCACGCCAGATGTCACTCTTGCGGTTCAGGTCGATGGCGAGCGTGACCCGGGCGAGTGCGTCATAGCCGGCCGCGTGCAGGCAGTGGATGGCATCGCGGTTGCGGGCCGCGGGTGAGATGCTCAGCCGGCCGAGTCCGCGCCGGCGCGCCTGGCCGGCGACGTGCTCCAGCAGCGCCCGCCCGATGCCGGCACCCCGGCGGGCGGAGGCGACCACCAACGGCTCGACCTCGCCACCGCGGCCGTCGAGGATCAGCCCGACCATGCCGACGACGCCCCCGGACAGGCCGGTGTCCTCGGCCACCCACATGCCCGACAGGTCGAGCCGGGTGAGGTACTCCTCGAAGGCGGCACCCGGATCCACGTCGGCGGGCGCCGACCCCGCGTAGAGGCTCTCGTCCTCCTCGGTCAGCTCCGCCCAGAGCTGTCGGCAGTCGCGATGGTCCGTGGGGCGATAGGCGCGGATCGTCACGGCCGCCGTCCCGGTCCTGTCCGCCATGGTTTCCGTCACGGCCGCCACCACCTGCGAAGACGCTGGGTCATAACCCATCCTTACTCCGGTTCGACCCGTCGCGACACCCACATCGCGGTATTGCTACCAACCGCGGCTTTTGCAGCATCACGCGGATAGCGACCAGACAGTTACCGAAACAGGTCGATCGGCGATACGATCGGATCGGCTCGCAGCTAAAACGACGAAGGGACAGCCGGTCGGGGCTGTCCCTTCGCTGTTGTCAGGCGTAGGTCGGCATGGTTACGGCAGGCGGAATTCTCCGTCTGTGTCGACCGCGGCGAGGAAGGTCTCCCATTCCGCGCGGGTGAACCGCACAAGTCCCGCATCCGGGGAGTTGGAGTTGCGGACCTCGACGACGCCGTCGACGAACCGCGCCTCGACACACTGTCCGTTGTTGCCGCTTCGGGTGGGCTTGTGCCACCGCTCGTTGAGCGCAGTCATCTGCGCACTCCTTCGGGTCAGGCCGTCTCAGACACCGCGAGCTCGATCATCTTGATCGACTCGAACGGGCTGAGCGCGGCGGCTCGCAGACTCTCGAACACGTCGTTGTACCGCTGGACGTCTCCGGCTTCCTGATAGATGTCACCGGCCATGGCCTCGGCATACACGACGCTTGGTGCACCTTTGAACCTGAGGATCGCGAACGATCCGGCCATGCCGGCATAGGCCCCGCCGGAGAACGGCAGGACCTGGATCGTCACGTTCCTCGCCCGGCCCATGTCGGCCAGGTGCTTTAGCTGCGACCGCATGATGTCGGGTCCGCCGATGAGGCGACGGATCACGCTCTCATCCAGGACCGCGATGAACTGCAACGGGTTCTCGGCGCGGTTGAGCAGTCCCTGCCGCTCCCGCCGCGCGTTGACGTGCGCCTCCACGGCGTCCTCCGGCTCGCCCGGGGAGGCCGCCGCGAGCAGGGCACGGGTGTATTCCTCGGTCTGCAGCATCCCGGGCACGACCAGCGCCTCGTAGTCACGCATCTCGATCGCGTTGGATTCCAGGCCGATGTACCGGGAGTAGCTGCTGGGCAGGTCACCGTATCGAGCGAACCAACCGCGCGTCTTGCCTTCGCGCGCGAGCGCGACCAATGTCTCGATGTGCTCACGGTCGGTTACTTCGTAGATCTCCAGGAGGCGCTCAAGCGTGCTGCGGCGAATACCGACCTTGCCGCCCTCCATCCGGCTGATGGTGCTCGGTGAGCAGTCGAGTTGCAGCCCGACGTCCTCCGTGGTGAGCCGCGCCTTCTCACGCAGCGCTCTAAGCTGTTTGCCCAACTGGAATCGTGGGAACGTGGGGCTCTGGGCGCTGGACACCACTCACCTCCATTACTCAAGACGAGTGTGTCCGTTACCGGGGTGCCGCGCAAGCACGTCCACGGCTAAGCGATTGGCTTGCTCTACTCAACTTCGCCAGAACGTATTGCCCGTGGAAACCTGCACGTGCATTCTGGAGCGGTCAGATCCCTCCTCAGCCCGAGGGAGATCAGTCGTGTTCGAGGACGACAAGCTCCTGCTGGAAGGCGCGCCGCGCCTCTTCGGCATTGTCGCGGATCTGGATGACGACGACCGCCCGCAGGTCGTCGCGTGGGGACACGAGCTGCCCGATCAAGCGGTGCTGACCTGGCGGCTCGGCAACGGCAAGTCCGAGGTGATGACGTTCCGGTCCGCCGAGGCCGCGCTCGCCACCGCGCAGCAGCTCTTCAGCGCCCGCCTGCTGTGGACGGCGCCCGCCGCGCAAGGCGTCTGACCAGCGGCGGGAAGCGGCGGGAGGAGCACGCGATGGCCGTCATCTACGACCACGCGGTGACCGATGCCCGGCGCCGTGTGGAGCGCCACCGGCCGTCAGCCGGACCGCAGGTCACGAGTTGCAGCGCCGGCTGTGGGGGGTGGCCCTGCAAGCCGTTCTCGACCGCCTGGGGCGTGATCACCCGCGACTCGCGGACTCGCATCGACCGCTGAGCACCCGCGGGCCGCCGGTCAGCAGGGGTCGGGCTGATCGATGGATCCCGATCGAGAGGGCCACCAGAGGGACACCCGCCGCGTGCCCCGTGTCGACTCCCGCTTGCCCTTCAACCCGCTGTCCCAGCCGGGCCACGCCCGGTCCTGGATCGGAACCCCGGACGTCGGCGGCCGACCCCCGGCAGAGCCACCGGAGGAGCCGCCCGAAGAATCGCCGGGGACGACGGTCGGCGGTGGCGGTACCGACGGCGGCAGCCCCTCGACGGGGGTCTGCTTCGGCGGCCGGGTGCCCGTACCGACGGAAAGACCGCCGCCGGAACCTCCGGAGGCACGGGCGGACGTCCGCGGCCGGCCGGGCGGCTGGGGTGCCGTCGGGACCGCGGCGAGCGAACTCCGGTCCGGCACGCCGGACGGGTGCAGGCCGGTGCGCGGCGACGAGTCCACCACGACCGGACCCGGGCGCGGCTCCGCGATCACCGGGGTCCGCGACGACGACCTGCTGTCGAGCGTCGCACTGCCCGCGACCACGACGATCATCGTCGGTACCGACGTCAGCGCCACCAGCAGCGCGGAGATCAGCAACGGCCGTCGGTTCGGCGAGAACGAACGGTGCGTCCGGACGTCGTCGGGGGAAGAGGAGCCGGGAGAGGAAGGCAACGCGAGAACTCCAAGTATCCGGGGACATGAGGAACAACGTCGGGTGATGACAGGAGGATCTGCCCGGACTGGGGGGATTTTCGGCATCCGCCATCGGAGGAACCACGACTCCATGGTGTCGATCGACACGCGTTCTGCGATGCTGGACACACACCGGCAACGGGGCCGTAGCCTCCGCATACCCTGCGAGGCAGAGCCTTCGGGGCCGGCTCCCGGGCATGATCCGTCATGCCCACCCGCGACGTGCCGACCCCACCGGGTTGCCGCGTCGCAGCCACCCCCGCCGCGCGGCAGGGTCACCCCCCGCTGCCGACGCGAGAGACGACAGGGAGAAACGGATGGCGAAGGGCGAAGCCAAGGCCCGGACACACAGGACACGGGCCGTGCCTGAACCCGCGTTCGTGCAGCTACTCACCCCCGAGGGCGATCGGGTCGAACACCCCGACTACGCGGTCGACTTCACCGACGACGAGTACCGCTCGCTGTATCACGATCTCGTCGTGGTCCGGAGGCTCGACGCCGAGGCGACCGCCCTGCAGCGCCAGGGGGAGCTGGGCATCTGGGCGAGCCTGCTCGGCCAGGAGGCGGCCCAGGTCGGATCCGGCCGGGCGCTGCGCCCGCAGGACATGGCGTTTCCAACGTATCGCGAGCACGGGGTCCTCTACTGCCGCGGCATCGACCCGATCATGCCGTTGGGCCTGTTCCGAGGCGTCGACCAGGGCGGCTGGGACCCCAACGAGTTCAAGTTCAACTTGTACACGATCGTCATCGGGGCGCAGACGCTCCACGCGACCGGCTACGCCATGGGCATCACCAAGGATGGCAAGGTCGGCTCCGACGACGGTGAGGCGGTGATCGCGTACTTCGGCGACGGCGCCACCAGCCAGGGTGATGTCAACGAGGCGTTCATCTGGGCGTCGGTCTTCAACGCGCCGGTGGTCTTCTTCTGCCAGAACAACCAGTACGCGATCTCCGAGCCGCTGGAGCGGCAGACGCGCGTGCCCCTCTACCACCGGGCCAGCGGCTTCGGCTTCCCCGGCCTGCGGGTGGACGGCAACGACGTGCTCGCCTGCTACGCGGTCACCCGCAAGGCGCTCGACGACGCCCGGCACGGCCAGGGCCCGTCGCTGATCGAGGCGTACACGTACCGCATGGGTGCCCACACGACGTCGGACGATCCGACCCGCTACCGCATCGCCAGCGAGGTCGAGGCCTGGCAGACGAAGGACCCGATCAAGCGCCTGCGTGCCTTCCTGGAGAAGCAGGGCATGGCGAAGGCCGACTACTTCGACGCGATCGACGAGGAGGCCCGGATCGCCGCCGTCGAGCTGCGCGAGCGTGTGCTCAGCATGCCCGACCCCGACCCGATGACGATCTTCGAGCACGTCTACCCGAACGGTTCGCCGGAGCTCGATCAGCAGAAGGAACAGTTCGCGAACTACCTTGCGTCGTTCGAGGGGAGTGGGCACTGATGGCCGAGACCCTGCCGATCGGCAAGGCGCTCAACACGGGCCTGCGCCGGGCGATGGAGCGCGACCCCAAGGTCCTCGTCATGGGTGAGGACGTCGGCAAGCTCGGTGGCGTCTTCCGCATCACCGACGGCCTGCAGAAGGACTTCGGCGAGGACCGCGTCATCGACACCCCGCTCGCCGAGTCGGGCATCATCGGCACCGCGGTCGGCCTCGCCATCCGCGGCTACCGCCCGGTCTGCGAGATCCAGTTCGACGGGTTCGTCTACCCCGCCTACGACCAGATCGTGTCGCAGGTGGCCAAGATGCACTACCGCTCGAAGGGCAACGTCCGCCTGCCCATGGTCATCCGCATCCCGTTCGGCGGCGGCATCGGCGCGGTCGAGCACCACTCCGAGTCCCCGGAGGCCTACTTCGCGCACACGGCCGGCCTCAAGGTCGTCTCGTGCGCGAACCCCGACGACGCGTACTGGATGATCCAGCAGTCGATCGAGTCCGACGACCCGATCATCTTCCTCGAGCCCAAGCGCCGCTACTGGGAGAAGGGCGAGGTCAACGTCGACAGCGCGAGCCTGCCGCTGCACGCCTCACGGGTGGCCCGGCCCGGCACCGACGCGACCGTGATCGCCTACGGCCCGATGGTGCGCACGTCGCTCGACGCCGCCACCGCCGCGGCCGAGGACGGCCGGAACATCGAGGTCATCGACCTGCGCTCGCTCTCACCGCTCGATCTGACCCCGGTCTACGCGTCGGTGCGCCGCACCGGCCGCGCGGTCGTCGTCCACGAGGCGCCGGTCAACCTGGGCCTCGGCGCCGAGATCGCGGCCCGGATCACCGAGGAGTGCTTCTACTCCCTGGAGGCTCCGGTCCTGCGGGTCGGTGGCTTCGACACCCCCTACCCGGCCGCCCGGATGGAGGAGGAGTATCTCCCGGACCTCGACCGGGTGCTCGACGCCGTCGACCGCTCGTTCGGGTTCTAGGGGGCCGCGTCGTGACCAGAGTCAAGGAGTTCAACCTGCCCGACCTGGGCGAGGGACTCACCGAGGGCGAGATCCTCAAGTGGCTGGTCGGCGTGGGCGACACGATCGCGCTCAACCAGCCGATCGTCGAGGTCGAGACCGCGAAGGCGGCGGTCGAGATCCCGGCGAAGTGGGCCGGGAAGGTCACCGAGATCTTCCATCCGGAGGGCACGACGGTGGAGGTCGGCCAGCCGATCATCGCCATCGACACCGACCCCGCCGGCGGCGACCTGCCCGCGCCGTCGGCCGCGTCGCTCGCCGCCGTCGAGGTGGCCGGCGACGCCCCGGTCGAGCCCGGCCTGATCGGTGGTCCCGCCCCGGGCGGCCGCACCGCGGTGCTCGTGGGATACGGCCCCAAGACCACGGTGGCCAAGCGCCGTCCCCGGAATTCCGGTCCAGGAGTCGTACCGGACGTGCCCGCACCGGCACCGAAGCCCGCTCCGGCGCCGCCGCGCAACGGGGCGGTGCTCGCCAAGCCGCCGGTCCGCAAGCTCGCCCGCGACCTCGGCGTCGACCTGATCGGCATCTCGGGCACCGGGCCCAACGGCTCGATCACCCGCGACGACGTGCTCGCATCCCAGACGCGGGCCCCCGCCGCGGCGCCGGCCCGGGTCGCCGCCCCCGGCGAACGGGAGGAGCGCATCCCGGTCAAGGGCGTGCGCAAGCTGACCGCCGAGAACATGGTCGCCAGCGCGTTCACCGCGCCGCACGTGACCGAGTTCCTGACGGTCGACGTCACCCGCTCGATGAAGGCGCTCGAACGGCTCAAGGCCCACCGCGACTGGCGCGACGTCCGCGTCTCGCCGCTGCTGCTGGTTGCCAAGGCCGTCCTGCTGGCCATCAAGCGTCATCCGATGGTCAACTCGTCCTGGCAGGACACCGAGATCGTGCTCAAGCGCTACGTCAACCTCGGCATCGCGGCCGCCACCGAGCGCGGCCTCATCGTGCCGAACGTCAAGGACGCGCACGAGCTGACCACCCGCGAGCTCGCCGACGCGCTCGACGGACTGGTGAAGACGGCCCGCGACGGCCGGACTCCGCCGGCCGACATGACCGGCGGCACGTTCACGATCACCAGTGTCGGCGTCTTCGGCGTCGACTCCGGCACGCCGATCCTGCCCCCGGGCGAGTCGGCGATCCTGGTGTTCGGCGCGGTCCGTGAGCAGCCCTGGGTACACAAGGGCAAGATCAAGGTCCGCCAGGTGACCACCCTGGGCCTGTCGTTCGACCACCGCATCGTCGACGGCGAGCTGGGCTCGAAGTTCCTCCGCGACGTCGGAGCGTTCCTGGAGGACCCTGAGGGCGCACTCCTGGCCTGGAGCTAGGGCGGTATCCCCCACGTCGACCGCCCCTCCCTCCTCGCCGATCTTGCAGTTGTGGTGCCGAGACGCTCCCTGAGTGCCCCGGTTTGTTGGGCACCACAACTGCAAGATCAACGCACCACGGGCCGGGGGACGGGCCAATTCGTCACCTGTGGCCCATGATCGGCATGGGGTCGGCCGTCGGGTGGCCGACGAACTGGGCGTTTGGCGCGGTGCTGGCCTACGAATCTTCGGCTGGTGTGGCGTATCACTTGATAATCGCTGGATTTGGATCTCCTCGGCGAGATGTAATTGATGGGAAGGACAGACTTCCTTACATCGACCCGAGGAGCCGGTCATGAGCACTTTCATCGAGCGTTACCGCGCACGCCGCAAGGCCGCCCGCCGTCTCGACGCCATCGAGCGCGCCATCGCCAAGAACCCGTCGAGCGCCCTCCGCGACGAACTCCACGCCATGCTCAGTCGCGACTGACCCGTGGCCACACCCGAAGCACCCGAGTCGCCCCGGTCCGCTCCTCCCCGGACCGGGGCGACTTTTTCGTACCGCTAACGTGTGGTCACTTCCAGGTTCGTACCGACCAACCTCGGCAACGGCTCTGCCATGTCCGTCCCACGTCGACTACGGTCGCAAGGGTCTGACCAACAGGAGGCTCGCATGACGTCCGACCAGTCCCACCCGTCCGACCCGGACGGTGCGGCGGCCACGCCGCAGGTGGGCAAGCCCCCGGCCGTCCGCGCTACGGCGTCGGTGCCCGCACCCGCGTCGCCTCCGCCCACGTCACCGCCGCCGACGTCGGCTCCCCCGGCACCGTCACAACCCGTGCCGGCTCCACCCACGTCCGCACCACCGGCCCAATCTGCCCAATCTGCCCCGCCGGCCTCGTTCGCCGCGCCGGCCCCGCCGCAGCCGTCGGCTGGCACCGAGCCGGAGCCCACCCGCCCGGGCCCGTTCCCACCGGCCGGCCCACTGCCGCCGCGGGTGCCTCAGCCCCCGCCCGGCCCGGCCTCCGTCCCCGGCGAGGTCCCGCCCGGTCCGCCCGGTCCGCCCGGCAGTTTCCCCGGCTTCGTCCCGGTGACGCCCCCGGCTCAGACCGGACCGTCCGGCTCCGCCGGCACCGCTCCCGTCTCCGCCGCGCCGGTCTCCGCTCCAGGCGCCGGAGGCCCGTCGGGTTCGGCCCGCGTCCCGTCCGGCTCGGCCCAGGTCCCTTCGGGTTCCGCACAGGTGCCCCCAGGCTTCGGTCAAACGCCGCCCGGATCGGCGCAGATCCCGTCGGGTCCGGCCCAGGTGCCTTCCGGGTCGGCGCAGGTCCCGGCCGGGGCCGCCCAGGTGCCGCCCTCGCCCGCTCAGGCCGGCCCTGTCTCCGCGCCGCCGTCGGCCCAGCCGCCGCGAACATACGCCGCCCGCGCCTCAGTCTCCGTCCCGACCTCCGCGCCACCCGCCCCCGGCGCCATCCCCACCTCCGGGCCGCCGGCCGGCCCCGCGTCGGCGCCCCCGGCCCCTGGGATCTACCAGGCCTCGGCCCCACCGGCGACCAGCCCGGCCGGCGCTCCCCCGGCCCCGCCCGCGCCACCCGCGGGCCCGTTTCCGCCGGCGGTCGCCCCGGCGGCGAGCACCTTCCCGGCAGGCTCCTTCCCGGCGAGCGGGCAGACCGGCGCACCACAGCCCACCAGCACCTATCCGTCGTCCGCACCGCCCGCGGCCGGCACCTATCCGTCGAGCGCACCGCCCGCCGCAGGCTATCCGTCGTCCGCACCGCCCGCCGCCGGCACCTATCCGTCGAGCGCACCGCCGGCCAGCGGGGTGTACCAGGCCTCCGCGCCGCCCGCGACCGGAATCTACCAGGCTGCCCCACCCCCGGCGACCGGCGTGTACCAGGCGTCCGTTCCCACCGGTGCCGCCGCGCCCACCGGGCCGAAGTTCAGCGACCTCGTCACGACGCCCGGCGACACCGCCCTGCCGTCGACGCCGCCACCGGCCGAGGGTGACACGGGCGTACCGACCCCGCCGCCGGCCCCGAAGAACCGCCGCAGCCTGCTGCTCGGCCTGGTGGTCGTGGTCGTGGTGTTCCTGCTCGCGGTTGCCGGCACGGCCATCGTCGTGGCGCTCAACAACGCCAGCAGCACGAGCTTCGCCGTCAACTCCTGCGTGAAACAGGACGGCGACTCCGCGAAGAAGGCCGACTGCTCCGACGGCGGCGCCTTCACCATCGTCTCGAAGGTCGACAAGCCGGAGAGCTGCTCCGACGCCGGCCAGCCGTACATCGTCCTGCAGCACAAGGGTCAGAAGGACCAGGTGCTCTGCCTCCGCCCAGCGAACCAGAAGTGAGTTCATGACCGACCCGGCACAGTCACCGTTGTTGCGGGCCCGCGTCCGTGCACCCGAGTTGCGCGGCCGGGGATGGCTCAACACCGGCGGCAAGGCGCTGACCCTGGCCGACCTCAAGGGTCGCATCGCGATCCTCGACTTCTGGACCTTCTGCTGCGTCAACTGTCTGCACGTACTCGATGAGCTGCGGCCCCTCGAGCAACGCTTCGCCGACGTCCTCGTGACCGTCGGGGTGCACTCGCCCAAGTTCGAGCACGAGAAGGACGCCGCGGCACTGGCGGCCGCCGTCGAGCGCTACGGCGTCGATCACCCCGTGCTCGACGACCCCGACCTGAACATGTGGCAGCAGTACGCCGCCAAAGCCTGGCCGACGCTCACGGTCGTCGACCCCGAGGGGTACGTCGTCGCCACCATGGCCGGCGAAGGGCACGCCGAAGGGCTGGCCCGGCTCGTCGAGGAACTGGTCCGGGTCCATGAGGCACGCGGCACCCTCCGCCGGGGTGACGCCCCGCATCCGGCCGCGGCCAAGGCCGACGCCACCACGCTGCGGTTCCCCGGCAAGGCGCTGGCGCTGCCCGACGGGCACTTCCTGGTCGCCGACTCGACGCACCACTCGCTGGTCGAGCTCGACACCGACAACGAGACCCTCGTGCGGCGCATCGGGACCGGCGAGCGCGGCCGCAAAGACGGCACCGAGCCGGAGTTCTCCGAGCCCGGCGGCCTGTGCCTGCTCCCGCCGCACGTCGCGGAGATCGCCGGTTACGACGTGGTGGTTGCCGACACGGTCAACCACCTGCTGCGCGGTCTGCGTCTCACCACCGGCGAGGTGTCGACGGTGGCCGGCAGCGGGCGGCAGTGGCGCGGGACCGTCGACTTCGACCAGCATGACTCGCTGGCGGTGAACCTCTCGTCGCCGTGGGACGTCGCGTGGTACGACGACCGGGTCGTGATCGCAATGGCCGGCATTCACCAGCTCTGGTGGTTCGATCCGGTGCGGCGAACCGCCGGGATGTACGCGGGGACGACGGTCGAGGCGCTCAAGGACGGGCCGCTGCACGAGGCGTGGATGGCGCAACCGTCGGGACTGTCTGCCTCGCCGGACGGGCAGCGGCTGTGGGTCGCCGACAGCGAGTCGTCGGCGGTGCGCTGGATCGAGGACGGCGAGATGCACACCGCGGTCGGGCAGGGGCTGTTCGACTTCGGTCACGTCGACGGCCCGACCGGCCAGGCGTTGCTCCAGCACCCGCTGGGCCTGCTCGCGCTCGCCGACGGCAGCCTGCTGGTCGCCGACACCTACAACGGCGCGATCCGCCGAATCGCCGACGACAAGGTCACCACGGTGGTCGACGGGCTCAAGGAGCCCAGCGACATCGTCAGCACCGCGGCCGGTGCGATCGTGGTCGTCGAGTCGGGCGCGCACCGGCTGGTCCGGTTGGCGCCGGGCACGCTGGCGGCGGCGGGCGTCGACGCGAGCGGTGTTCGGCACCGCACCGAGCGCCCGTCGACCATGCTGGCGCCCGGTGAGGTCGAGCTGGACCTCATCTTCGAGCCGGCGCCGGGCCAGAAGCTGGACGAGTCGTTCGGCCCGTCGACCCGGCTGGAGGTGTCGGCGTCGCCGCCGGAGCTGCTGCTGGAGGGTGCCGGCGTGACGACGGACCTGCGCCGGCGCCTGGTCCTCTCGGGGGATGTCGCGGAGGGTGTACTCCAGGTGGTCGCGCAGGCGGCGACCTGCGACACCGAAGCGGAGTTCCCGGCGTGCCACCTGACCCGGCAGGACTGGGGTGTGCCGATCCGGGTGCTCAAGGACGGTGCGGCGCGCCTGCCGTTGATCCTGCGCGGCATGGACGCTTAGCGCCTCGACACCGGATCCGCGACAGGCGCTAACAGAACGGCGCGAGCGTGATGCCGGCCGCGAGCAGGCCGGCGCGCACGGCGGCCGCCATGGTGACGGCGCCGGGGGTGTCGCCGTGGACGCACAGCGACTCGACGGGCATCGGAACGACGGAGCCGTCGACGGCCTTCACCACGCCGTCGACGGCCATCCGTACGGCTCGCGCGACGACCGTGTCGACGTCGGTGACCAGGGCGTCCGGGGAGTTGCGGGGGACGAGCCGACCGTCGGGCAGGTAACCGCGGTCGATGAACCCTTCGGTGACGACCCGTAGTCCGGCGTCGGTGGCCAGCCGTGCGAGTGCCGAGCCGGGCTGGCAGAGCACGGGCAGCCCGGACGGTCGGGCGGCGGCGACGACGGCGGAGGCGTGGGCCTCGTCGGTCGCGGCGGTGTTGTAGAGGGCGCCGTGCGGTTTGACGTAGGAGACCGGCCCGAACGCGGACAGTGCGCCGATCTGGTATCGCAGTTCGTCTTCGAGTTCGCCGGGCGGTACGTCGATCCGGCGGCGGCCGAAGCCGGCGAGGTCGCGGTAGCTGACCTGGGCGCCGACGCGGACGCCGAGTTCGCCGGCGGCGCTGCTGACGCGGCGCATGGTGGTGGGGTCGCCGGCGTGGAAGCCGCAGGCGACGTTGGCGCTGGTCACGATCGCCAGCAGGGCGTCGTCGTCGCCCAGGCGCCAGATGCCGAACCCCTCGCCCAGGTCAGAGTTGAGATCCACGGAACCTCACGGTGTCGCCGGGGCGTGCCTGTGCGAGCAGTGGCAGGTCGACGGGGTCGACGACGGCGACGACCGGGTAGCCGCCGGTGGTGGGGTGGTCGGCGAGGAAGACCAGGGGCCGGCCGTCGGCGGGGACCTGGACGGCGCCGAGGACGATGCCTTCGCTGGGCAGTTCGCGGCCGTCGATCGGGGTCAGCGGCCTGCCGTCGAGGCGCGCGCCGACGCGGTTGCTGTTGTTGCCGATGGTGTACTTCGTGCTGCCGAGCACGGCGGTGTCGGTGAAGCGGTCGGCGTGGGGTCCCCACGTGATCCGCAGGGTGATGTCGCCGCCGAGCGCGGGGCGGGGTGCGACGTCGACGGTGGCCGGTTCGCCGGGCCGGGGCCCGATCGGCAGCCGGTCGCCGGTGCGGACGACGGGCGGGCCCAGGAACGACAGGGTGTCGGTCGCGCGGCTGGTCAGTACCGCTGCCACGGCAAGACCGCCGGCGACGGCGAGGTAGGCGCGGAGGCCGAGCACCGCGGGCCCGATCTCGATGCGGTCCCCGGCGCGGACCGCGACGGGCGCGTTGAGCGGTGCCGGTTTTCCTCCCACCCGCAGTGGCGCGGCGGCGCCGGTGAGTGCGATGGCGCCGGCGGCCGGCATGGTCGCGGCGAACGGTCCGAGCGTGATCTCGAGGCCGGCGGCGCCCGGCGGGTTGCCGACGAGGCGGTTGGCCAGGAGCAGTGCGGGCTGGTCGAGGGCGCCGGAGCGGGAGACGCCGAGGTGTGCGTAGCCGGGCCGGCCGAGGTCCTGCACGGTGGTCAGCGGTCCGGCGTCGGTGACGATCATGCGGCGGTGAATCTGACGGTACGGCCCGGTGTCAGCAGGGCGGGCGGGTCGCGGTCGACGTCGAACAAGGTGGTGCCGGTGCGGCCGACCAGCCGCCAGCCGCCGGGTGATGCGCTGGGGTAGATGCCGGCGTATTCGGCGGCGAGGGCGACGGATCCGACGGGCACGCGGGGTCGCGGGCTGGGCAGGCGTGGCACGGTCCACGGCAGGCCGGTGAGGTAGGCGAAGCCGGGCGCGAATCCGCAGAAGGCGACGGTCAGGTCGGTGTCGGTCAAGGTACGGATGACGGTGTCGACGGTGGTGCCGGCGTGGTCGGCGACGAACGGCAGGTCTTCGCCGTCGAAGTGGACGTGCAGCGTGACGGGTGCTGTCTCGACGGACGGTGCGGCGGGCGGCGACGCGGCGCGGATGAGTGCGGTCGCCGCGCCGGGATTGGTGACGCCGTCGAGGAGGACGGTCCGGGCACCGGGGATGATGTCGACCACGGCCAGCCGTCGGGCGCGGCGCTCGCCGTCGAGGAACGCGAACCAGGCCAGCGGGTCGTCGACCTCGATGCGGAGCGCGCTGGTGCCGATCGGCCGGACGTGCATGCCGTCACGATAGACGGTCACATGATACTTGTGAGTAACCTACGGTACCGTAACCTGGAGGGCGTGACCGTGAAGACCGAAACCCGCCTGCGTCCGGTTGATCTCGGCAAACCGAGGATGCGCGGCTGGCTGCATGCGTATGCGGCCGGCGTCGCCGTTGTCTGCGGGACCGTGTTGTGTTCGCTCGCGGCGGCCAGGCCGGGCTGGGCCCCGTTCGTCAGCTCGCTCGTCTACAGCCTCACGGTCGTGGCACTGTTCGGCACGAGCGCGCTCTACCACCGGCGGGTGTGGTCGGAGCGCGGATACAAGATCATGCGGCGCCTCGACCACTCGATGATCTTCGTGTTCATCGCCGGGACCTACACGCCGTTCAGTGTGCTGCTGCTGCCCGGCACCACGGCGAAGATCATCCTGGCGGTGGTCTGGGGCGGCGCGATCCTCGGCGTCGGCCTGAAGCTGATCACGCCGAACGCGCCGCGGTGGCTGTCCGCGCCGCTCTACGTCGCGCTGGGCTGGGTCGCGATCGTGGTGCTCCCCGACCTCCTGCACAACGGCGGCGTCACCGCCCTGGTGCTGACGCTCGTCGGCGGGGCCTTCTACACCGTCGGTGCGGTGTTCTACGCGCTGCGCAGGCCGAACCCGTGGCCGACCGTCTTCGGGCACCACGAGTTCTTCCACGCCTGCACCCTGGTCGCCGCGATCTGCCACCACATCGCGATCTACTTCGCGTTGTACGCGTAGACGCCGCACGTGACCGCGCCGCCTTCTCCCGGCGGCGCGGCCACGGCGTCCGGCGCGTCAGTAGCGGCGGCGCCGCTGCTCGATGACCTCCTCGCCGGCGGCCGGCGGGATCGCGGTGTTGCCGGCAGGCGGCGGGGGCGGGACCTCACGCACCACCGTGCGGCGGCGGGAGTTCCAGAAGTACAAGGTCAGGAGCAGGCCGACCAGCCCCGCGAGCTGGAGGATCCAGCCAATCGTGTCGAGGTTGAACGGTCCCAGATCGGTGTCGTCCAGCCCGAACGTGAGGATCGCGCCGACGACGATCAGAAGAATGCTGCCGCCGATACCCATCGAGGGCCTCCCGGGCATCTGTTGGGTCACTGTCTGTCTGTGCGTCGGGATACCCATCTGCGACATTCTTCAATCGGGCACGCTAGGCGCATGACCGTGCGCACGCTGATCCTGCTCCGCCATGCGAAGGCCGCCGACCCCGACGACTACGCCACCGACATCGAGCGTCCCCTGAGTCCGCGGGGTCGGCGGGACGCCTCGGCCGCCGGGACCTGGCTGCACAGCGCGGGCCTGGTGCCCGACGCCGTGCTGTGCTCGACCGCGGTCCGCACCCGGGAGACCCTGCGGGAACTCGGCCTGGCGACGGTCCCGGCGGTGTTCGAGCAGCGGATCTACCACGGGCCGGCACCGGACACGCTGGACCTCGTCCGGCAGACCGACGCCGACGTCGCGACGCTGCTGGTGATCGGCCACAACCCGACCCTCTCGGTCCTGTCCGATCTGCTCGCGCCGGACGAACTCCCGGACAACGGGCTCGCCACCGCGGGCATCGCCGTCCACCGCTTCGACGGCACGTGGCGCGACCTGAACCGCGCGGCGCTGTCCGCGCAGCACACCGCCCGGGGCTGACACGCAAAGGGGGAGGGCGTTGTTGCCCTCCCCCTTTGGCTAGCGCCCGCGCACTCGTTAGAACGCGTCCTCCGGCAAGTGCATCGCGTCGAGGGTCGTCGACTCGACGACCCGGCGGTCGGCGCCGATGCGCGGCAGGATCTCGTGCGCGAAGAACTTCGCGGCCGCGACCTTGCCCTCGTAGAACGCCTTGTCGGCGGCGGACACGTCGCCGGTCAGCGCCTGCAGTGCCACCTCGGCCTGCTTCTGGAGCAGCCAGCCGACCATGATGTCGCCGAGCGCGAGCAGGAAGCGGCGGGTGTTCAGGCCGATCTTGTAGAGGGCCTGCGGGTCGCCGCCCTGCGCCTCGCCCAGCCAGCCGGTGAAGATGCCCAACATCTGCTGGACCTCGGTGAGCGCCTTGCCCAGCGCGACCCGCTCGAGCTTCAACTGCCCGTTGCCGCCCTCGGCCTCGAGGAACTGCTGGATCTCCGCGGCCACCGTCAGCAGCGCCTTGCCCTGATCCTTCACGATCTTGCGGAAGACCAGGTCGAGGCTCTGGATCGCGGTCGTGCCCTCGTACAGGGTGTCGATCTTCGAGTCGCGGACGTACTGCTCCAGCGGGTAGTCCTGGAGGAAGCCGGAACCGCCGAAGGTCTGCAGCGCCTCGTGGCCGAGCAGCTCGTAGGCCCGCTCGGAGCCGACCCCCTTGACCAGCGGCAGCAGGAGGTCGTTGACCCGCTTGGCGATCTTCGCGGCCTTCTCGTCACCGGCGGCCTCGGCCAGCGCCACCTTGTCCTGCCAGGTCGCCGTGTACGCGACGAGCGCACGCAGACCCTCCGCGTACGACTTCTGCATCAGCAGCGAGCGCCGGACGTCAGGGTGGTTGATGATCGTGACGCGCGACGCGGTCTTGTCGGTGGAGGTCAGGTCGGCGCCCTGGACGCGGCTCTTCGCGTAGTCGAGAGCGTTGAGGTAGCCCGTCGACAGGGTCGCGATCGCCTTCGTGCCGACCATCATGCGCGCGTACTCGATGATGAGGAACATCTGCCGGATGCCCTCGTGCACGTCGCCGAGCAGCCAGCCCTTGGCCGGCACACCGTGACCGCCGAACGTGACCTCACACGTGGTGGAGACCTTCAGGCCCATCTTGTGCTCGACGTTCGTGACGAACACGCCGTTGCGGTCCTTGAGCTCGCCGGTGTCGGTGTCGAAGTGGAACTTCGGCACGACGAACAGCGAGAGGCCCTTGGTGCCGGGGCCACCGGCGCCGGGCGTGTCGACCGGGCGGGCGAGCACGTAGTGCACGATGTTGTCGGTGAGGTCGTGCTCACCGCTGGTGATGAAGCGCTTGACACCCTCGATGTGCCAGGAGCCGTCGGCCTGCGGGATCGCCTTGGTCCGGCCGGCGCCGACGTCGGAGCCCGCGTCGGGCTCGGTCAGCACCATCGTCGAGCCCCACCGCTTCTCGACGAACAGCTTGGCCCACTTCTTCTGCTCCTCGGTGCCCTCGATGTGCAGCGTGTGCGCGAACGAGGGGCCGGAAGCGTACATCCACACCGGCGCGTTGGAGCCGAGGACCATCTCGGCGAGCGCCCACCACAGGGCCCGCGGCGCGGCGGTGCCGCCCAGTTCGGCGGGCAGGTCGAGGCGCCAGAACTCGGCGGCCATGAACGCCTCGTACGACCCCCGGAACTTCTCCGGCATCTTCACGCTGTGCGTGGCCGGGTCGAACACCGGCGGGTTGCGGTCACCGTCGACGTAGCTGGACGCGAGGTCCTCGCGCGCCAGCCGGTCGACCTCGGCGAGGATGCTGCGGGCGGTGTCCACGTCGACGTCGCCATACGGGCCCTGGCCGAGGATCTTGTCGACACCGAACACCTCGAAGAGGTTGAACTCGAGGTCCCGCAGGTTGCTCTTGTAGTGGGTCATTGCGGAGTGGCCCCCGTCTCTGGTGATGTCGCGAACGGTGCGATAGAGCATGGACGACCTAGGTTACCAGTCGGTAACAGGCATCATATTACTGGCAAGTAACCATGAACAAGCCGCCATCGCTCACCCAGGAGTGAACCAGGCCACAGGAAGCCGGATTGAGCAGCAAAACGGTGCGGTTGAGTAGCGGACACGCCGTCACCGACGGGTGATGTGGTCGTTGAGCGGTTACTCGCAGCAATCGCAGGTCGACGAGGAGGGCCGCGCGATGTTCGTCCGCCTGATGGGCTCGTTGTTCGCCCCCAAGTACCCCCGGTTCTACACCGGCCGGCACCGAGCGCCGATGCGCCGCTTCGTGCCGCGGCAGCGCTCCGAACCTTCGTTGTAGCGCGCTACGCGGACGCCACGCCGGCGCCGCCGATCTCCCAGCTAGGGACCGTCGCCGGCGCCTTGACTCCCTGGTACTCGACCAGGATCAGCGCGATGTCGTCGTCGAGACGCCCGCGCACCCAATCCAGCAGCGCGCTCTCCAGGGACTTCAGCCCGTCGGCGACGGTGCCGTGCCCGAGCAGCCGCTGCGCCCGCTCGGCGGTGGGGAAGAACTGCCCGTCGCGGCGCGCCTCGGCGAGCCCGTCGGTGAAGAACAGCAGCCGGTCGCCCGGCTCCAGCCGCTCGACCCGCGGCTTGACCACCGGCATGAACCCGAGCGGCGGCGCGTTGGCCGGCGGGTCGAGCGGGATGACCCGCCCGCGGCGCAGCAGCAACGGCGCCGGATGGCCGCAGTTGACGATCGTCAGCGTGCCGCCGCGCTCCTCGATCAGTGCCGCGGTCACGAAGTCCTCGTCGCCGACCGACCTGGCGACCGCTCGATCGAGATCCGCCACGATCGCGCGCAGGTCGGCCCGCTCGAACGCCACGTGCCGATAGGACCCGAGCACGATGCTCGCCAGGCGTACCGCGTCGAGACCCTTGCCTCGCACGTCTCCGATGATCATCCGCACGCCGTACGGCGTCTCGACCGCCTCGTACAGGTCACCGCCGATGTCGGCCGCGGCACTCGCGGAGATGTACCGCGCGGCGATCGTCAACGGTCCTAGCTGCGGCCCGAGCGGACGCAGCACCGCACCCTGTGCGACGGACGCGAGGCGGGACAGCTCCGCGTATCGCGCGATCTGCCGCTGGCGGATGGCGCCGACCGCGCAGGCGATGCCGCTCGCGACGAACACGCCGCCCAGGTTCAGCATGAGGACCAGCACACGGTCGCGCGTGTGCATCAACTCGATCGAGCTGAACAGGAACGCGAACAGGGTCGAGGCGCCGCCGACCGCCAGCACCTCCGGCCAGGAGGCGAATGCGGCCGCCAGGAACGGCGCCGCGGCGAACAGCCCGACGTAGTTCGCCCGTGATCCGTCGGCGACCTCGGTAGCCAGGACCAAAACGAGCAGCACGAAGGCCGCGCCGACTCCGGCACGGGCTTCGGGAAGCAGTTGACGTTTCATAGGTCCGGCCAACAGCATGCCACCAACCCGTCGCCGATCCGCTCAAACAAACGGCCGGGTTGTGCTTACTTGAGTACCTCGTACCGCGCGTTGATGACACCGGAACTCACCGACGCGATCGTCACGAAGGCCCCGCGGGCCAGATCCAGGCACCGTCCGGATACGAACGGGCCCCGATCGTTGATCCGCACGACCACGGACTTGCCGTTGGCGAGGTTGGTGACCCGCACCTTGGTGTTGAACGGCAGCGTCTTGTGGGCCGCCGTCAGCCCGTCGGGATCGAAGTTCTCCCCGTTGGCGGTCTTCGATCCACTGGCATAGTAGGACGCCTTGCAGGTGCCGGCGTTGGTCACCGCGCTGCTCGTCGACGGCTTCTTCGACGGGCTTTTCGTCGGGCTCCCGGTCGGGCTTTTCGACGGCGACGCCGAGGCCACGACCTGCGGAGACTCGCTCGGATCGACGCTCGGGACCGGCCGGTCGGCCCGGTCGGCCCGCTCGTCTGGACTGCGATCAGCGTCGATGTTGCCGGTGGCGGCCGCGGGCTTGTGGTCCGACCTGAGATTGACCGTGGCCACCGCCCCGCCGACCAGTGCCGCGACCGCGACGGCCCCGGCGAGCAGCGGAACGAGAAGACGGCGACGCTCAGTGGAATGCTTGCCGGACAATGCCAGCACCCTTCGTCGACTGCAAGGCCGTGACCGAACGTATCGACCACTCCCGGGCGTCAGTCAAACGGAACCGTGCGCCATATGCCGTTTTGCGCCGATAGTTCCGTCCGAAAGTACGATCGGCAGAGGAACCTTTCGGCCGACCTCCACACGGTGAGTAATGCGGCCATCAGCCACCTGCATTTCCGGCGGTGGCGCGCGTTGGATTCACGTGGAACACGGCCCCGCCCCTTGCGGAAAGGGCGGGGCCGCGCAGCGTGCTGAGGAACCGTCAGGACTGGTGGACGACGGACCGGATCCGCTCGACCGCGGCGTCGAAGGCGACCTCTTCCTTGTCGCCCGTCTTGCGGTCGCGGACCTCCACCATGCCGTCGGCCAGGCGCTTGCCCACCACAACGATCGTCGGGACGCCGACGAGCTCGGAGTCGTTGAACTTCACGCCGGGCGAGACGTCCTTGCGGTCGTCGAGCAGCACCGTCAGGCCGGCCGCCTCGAGCGCGTCGGCCAGGCGCTCGGCGCCGCCGCGAATCTCCTCCGTCTTGCCCGCCGCCACCACGTGGACGTCGGCCGGAGCCAGCTCGCGGGGCCAGCACAGGCCGCGCTCGTCGGCGGTCTGCTCGGCGATCACGGCGACCGCGCGGGACACCCCGACGCCGTAGGAGCCCATCGTCACGACCTGCGACTTGCCGTTGGCGTCGAGGACCGTGAGGTTGAACGCCTGCGCGTACTTCCGGCCGAGCTGGAAAATGTGGCCGATCTCGATGCCGCGGGCGAGCTCCAGCGCGCCACCGTCGGCCGGGCAGACGTCGCCGTCCTGGATGACAACCGCCTCGACCGTGCCGTCCGGCGTGAAGTCGCGGCCCGCGACCAGGTTGACGACGTGCTTGCCGGGCTGGTCCGCGCCCGTGATCCAGCTTGTGCCCTCGACCACGCGCGGGTCCACGAGATACCGGATCCCGGACGAGTTCTTCTCACCCAGCACGCCGGGGCCGATGTAACCCCGCACCAGCGCCGGGTGCTGCGCGAACTCGGCCTCCGACATCGGCTGCACCTCGGCCGGCGCCACCTGGGCCTCCAGCCGGCGCAGGTCGACCTCGCGGTCGCCGGGCACGCCGACGGCGAGCGGCTCCCGCTTGCCGTCGGGCATGGTCAGCATGACCATGACATTCTTCAGCGTGTCGCCGGCCGTCCAGGGCCGGTCCGCGCGGCGCAGGTCCTCGCGGGTGTTGAACAGGTCTACCAGCGTCTCGATGGTCGGCGTGTCGGGAGTGTCGGCGACCTTCGCCGCGGGCCGGCCCTCGATGGGCAGCGGCTGCGGCGCAGGCGTGGTGACCGCCTCGACGTTGGCCGCGTAGTCGCCGTTGGTGCAGCGCACGAAGGTGTCCTCGCCGATGTCGCAGACGGCGAGGAACTCCTCGGATGCGCTGCCACCCATCGCGCCGCTCATCGCGGAGCAGATGACGTAGTCGAGGCCGAGCCGATCGAAGATCTTGATGTAGGCGGACCGGTGCCGCTCGTACGCCGCGCGGAGCCCGTCGTCGTCGACGTCGAAGGAGTAGGAGTCCTTCATGACGAACTCCCGGCCGCGCAGGATGCCGGCCCGGGGGCGCGCCTCGTCGCGGTACTTCGACTGGATCTGGTACAGCGTGAGCGGCAGATCCTTGTACGACGAGTAGAAGTCCTTGACCGCGAGGGTGAACATCTCCTCGTGGGTCGGCCCGAGCAGGTAGTCGGTGCCGCGGCGGTCCTTCAGCCGGAAGAGGTTGGCGCCGTATTCGGTCCAGCGGCCGGTCGCCTCGTAGGGCTCCCGGGGCAGCAGTGCCGGGAAGATCAGCTCCTGGCCGCCCATCGCGTCCATCTCCTCGCGGATCACCCGCTCGACGTTGCGCAGCACCCGCAGGCCCATCGGCAGCAGCGTGAAGATGCCCGGTGCCACTCGGCGCACGTAACCCGCGCGGACGAGCAGGCGGTGGCTGGTCACCTCGGCGTCCGCGGGGTCTTCCCGCAGGGTCCGAAGGAACAGCGTGGACATCTTCAGGACCATCTTCGTCTACCTCCGAAGCCGGATTTCTCGGCACACTCACGGTGACGATACCCGGTCTGATCGGCACGGTATGTGGCCGAGGTTGCCGGCGTGCCGGGAGTGATGGAGCAGGCCGCGCTCGCGACCGGCGCCCCCTCGCCGTCGCCTGCCGCCGTCGGAGCTCTTCACTCGCCGCGCCGCAGGCATATACTGCCGCAATGGCGACTCCGAGGGGGCGTGGCGCGTCGATGTCGCTCGCGATCGCAGTAGCGGCGCTCGGCGTGGCGTCGACCGTCTCCGCGTGGAACGCCTGGGACCCACTGCCACCGGCCGGACCGCCACTGAGCGACTCCGACCGCACCTACGAGATCCTGCTGGGCCTGTGCGGCCTCGTCATGACGGCCGGTGGCATCTGGGCAACCGGCCGGATCGGACGCTGGACGCCGCGCCGACGGTAGGCCGGGGTCAGCTCGCTTCCACCGCGTCGCCGCGGCGCTCCGGGCCATGAAACCGGGGACTTCCGGCAGTTCTCCCGCATTGGCGCGGCTCGGCCGGCCGCCGCGGAAGCCCGATCGACAGGCCAGGTTGCGGCACCACCTGACGCCTGAAGTCATGGTCGTCGGGGTACAAGGCCGCGAAGTTCACCCAACAGCCCCTTGCCACCCCGAACAATGCCGACAATTCGGGCACAGGCTCGAAGGCGTCACCGCCGAGGCATGCCGGCCGGCGCGCGTTCCGCCGCCCCGCCCCGAGGTGCAGTTTCCACGCCTTCGCGGTGAGGTCGATCAGTTCAGACTTGGTGATTCGCTTGATGGCCTCGGGCACGTCGAACGACACGTCCGGAGGGTATCCACAAACGGGCACGGACGAGCCGAGGAGCACGCAGAGGGCACGCCCACCCGACAGAGATCAGGAAGACGACGGCCCGGGGGCGCGATCATGCGTCTACCTGGCCGGAGCGGGTGAAGGGAATCGAACCCTCACTGTCAGCTTGCGGGCCGTACAGGTCGCTTTCACCAAACGCGTGAACCTCCAGGTCGCGCGGGCGGCGAGCGGCTAGCCTTCGCCTGGGCTAGTGGCCCGCTAATGGCCCAGACACAGCTTGCCGATATACCAAGAACGGCATAACGTCGAAGGGTGAGACGCTACGTCATCGAGCTGGAGCCAGAGGTACGCGACTGGCTCGAAACCTTGCGGCTCACGGAGTACGCCAAGGTTGAAGCGACGGCCGACATCCTGCAATGACGGCACGTCACTCTCGCTGGGAGCGCACCGGCGCCGAGCAGCACAACTCCGCCTACGAGGAGGCACGAGCAGCACTCCTGCTCGGCCAGATGGTCCACGACCGGCGCACCGAACTCGGACTCACACAGGGCGAACTCGCCGAGCGCTCCGGCATGACCCAACCCCAACTGTCACGCCTGGAACCGGGCGGCGCCACGCCCACCGTGCCGCTGCTGGCCAGACTCACCACAGCACTCGACGCGGAGCTCGACATCGCCTTCCGGCCCCATCGTGGCGCTGCCGCCTGAAGCCCTCCGCACCGATTCACACAGCGCTACATCCGGCAAGGCCACAAGGTAGCCAGGAAGGAGTTCCGTGTCGGTCCACCACCCGCTCTGTACCACTACAGCGTAATGATCATGGCAGTCGACAAGCCTGTTCTTGGCGCACTTCGCGGCCTGTCCTTTGAGGTGGAGACCGCTGCCTATCCCCAGATCGCCTCGGGCGGGACTACCGGCGACGTGTGGGAAAAGAATGACAACCAGGTGAAGTTCCGATTCACGTCCGCCGAGCTCCGAGCGAGCTTCCTGGTAGAAGCCGCCCGCATCTTCCGCGCTGGCCTGTTCCAGCTCGTCAGCACAGACGATGCCGATCCAGCGACTCCGCGTCACACATCATAAACCGAAGACCTCTGAGGCCGTATCAGGCGACGTGTTCGCTATCGACGAGTAGCTCCGCCGTGGGAACGCTGCACCTTCGCTCCACAGCAGGCCGCGACCCGAACGAGGACAGAAGGGAATCGAACCCTCACAGTCAGTTTGGGAACTGGACAGGCTCACGCTGCGGTCGCCGACGACTGGCCGTCGGGCTTGTCCCGAGCCGCCTGGAGCGACCTCGTTGGGCCTGCCGTGATGGCGCGGCAATGGCACGCCGATGTGTTACGCCGCGTCCGGCCTAGCGTTGAACCCGACCGCCAACTCAACATCAAGTGCGCGCGCCAACCGCTCCAAGACCGGCAGCGTCGGCACCGTTCCGCCCGCCTCGAAGCGCGCGACCGCCGACTGCGTCATCGAAGCCGCCTCGGCAAGCTCGCTCTGGCTCCAACCACGGCGTTCACGGAGTTCCCGAACCGCTCGGCCCAGCTCGAAGGCCAGCTTCGTCGACTCGTAGGCCTCGGCAGCCCCGGATTCGGCCATGCGCCGGCTGCGCAGTTCGGTCCAATCGCCGCGACTGGTCATCGCTCCATCCCTTCGTCAACGGTGTGCATCTCAGCGATGCACCGCGCGAATGCTCGCCGTGCCCGGTCAACCTCGCGAGTCTCGCGGTCGCGGGTCTTCCGGAACACCGTTAGGAGAATGATCCGCTCTCCAGAAGCGATCCAGTACGTGATCCGCACCGCGTCACGCTCCAGATAAAACCGCAGCTCACGAAGCTTGCCGTCGAGCTGCTTCGTGTACGGTTCGCCCAACAGCGGACCCTCATCGGCCAGCAGGTCGATGTAGAAGGCCACCCGCGCGAACTGCGCAGTCCCCAGCCCTTCGAGCCACTCCTCAACGTCGGGCTCCAACTCGACAGTACCCCCACGACATAGCATCGATGCTATACAGGATCTACTCGGCACCGCTGTCCCGCTGTAGCCCGCGGCAACACTCGCAGCTTGTATGCATCCCGACATCCCGAATGGCGCTGGGCATCTGACAGTCCCGGAACAACAAAAGCCCGGCCAGGGCATCTGCCATGACCAGGCGTTTCGGAGTGGAGCGGGTGAAGGGAATCGAACCCTCACTGTCAGCTTGGGAAGCTGATGTTCTGCCATTGAACTACACCCGCGAGCGACGCCTACTGTACCGAATCCAGGGCCGCTGCGCACGGACCATTCTGCCTCGCTCTCGGGACGTGGCCGGGGCGGTCCTTCCAGACCGTGCGGGTCGAGGTCGTCGGGGTGTCGTGGCGGACCATCATCGCCACGTCGACCGTCAGCTCGTACAGCTTCCAGTCGATCCCCGGCGCGGCGCGCATCTGGCGGGCCAGCGAGCCGATCACGGCCGGGTCCGTCACCGCGGTCGCGCGGCCCGACAGGTACGCCTCGTCGTCGGAGTCGGTGGCGGGGAAACTGTGCAGCGAGTAGCGGCCGTCACGGTCGAGGTCGTGCCGCTTGGGTGAGGCGAGCACGAAGCAGAAGAGGCCGTCGTCCGTGATCACCGGGGACACCGGGTGGATGCGCGGCCCGCCGTCCGGGCGCACGGTTGCCAGGTAGCCGAGGCCTGGCCCGTACTGACACACAAGCGTGCGGATGGCCGTCGCCAGGAGTGGCTCGGCCGCGGCGAACTCAGCCCACGAACTCATGCGGCAAATATACTCGAACACATGTACGATTGACCGGCATTTCCCCGAACGGAGGAGGCGTAGCTTTGGACGGAACCGGGCCGTGGGCCCTCGCCGTCACCCTTCACGGTCAGTACCATCACGGAAATATTCCAGCGAGGAACCTAGAGCGTTGCGACGGGCACGGCAAACTGAACCGGTGCGAGCAGCCGACACGTTGATCGACCTCCTCCGCCGATTCAACGTGGAGGCCGATCGCTTCGTCGACGTGTTCACGCGCGCCCACGGCCTGCACCGCACCGACATGAACGCGGTCGCGCACATCTGGCGGGCCGCGGAGCACGGCCATCCGCTGACCCCCGGCGAGCTGGCCCGCATGCTGTCGCTGAGCCCGGCGGCGACCACCGCACTGCTCGGCCGTCTGGAGCGGGCCGGCCACATCGAGCGCAACCACGACACCGCCGACCGGCGGCGGGTGCACCTCGACATGCTGCCGTCGGCCCGGGCCCTGGCGCTCGCGTTCTTCACCCCGCTCGGTGAGCATCTCCGCTCCGCGTTCGACGAGTTCGACGACAAAGAGCTGGAGACCGCGTCGCGTGTGATGGAAAAGGTACTGGCAGCGACCGCGGCAGCAGCCGACGAGGCCGAGGAGCCCGTCCCGTAAGGTCGTGTGGGTGCTGCTATCCGACCGTGACCTGACCAAGGAGCTCGAGGGCGGGCAGTTGACGCTCGAGCCGTTCGATCGGGCGCTCGTCCAGCCGTCGAGTATCGACGTGCGGCTCGACCGGTGGTTCCGGGTCTTCAACAACCACCTGTATACGCACATCGATCCCGCGATCCAGCAGGACGACCTGACCTCAATGGTCGAGGTCGAGGACGGACAGCCGTTCGTGCTGCACCCGGGCGAGTTCGTGCTCGCCTCGACACTGGAGGTCATCACCCTCGGCGACCAGCTCGCCGGGCGGCTGGAGGGCAAGTCCAGTCTCGGCCGGCTGGGCCTGCTGACGCACTCCACGGCGGGCTTCATCGACCCCGGGTTCTCCGGCCACGTGACGCTTGAGCTGTCGAACGTGGCCAATCTGCCGATCATGCTCTGGCCGGGCATGAAGATCGGCCAGCTCTGCATCTTCCGGCTGTCCTCGCCGTCGGAGCACCCTTACGGCTCGGCGGTCTACGGCTCGCGGTACCAGGGCCAGCGCGGTCCGACGCCGAGCCGTTCGTGGCAGAAATGGCGCACCTGGCCGACCCGCTGACCGACGCCGAAGGGGCGGGTCCTGACGGGCCCGCCCATTGGCTGCTACGCGCCTATGCGACTCTGCCGTATCCGGAGATCGGCCCGTCGTCGATCTTCTTCATCCGGACCTTGTCACCCGAGGTCGGTGCGTGGACGATCCAGCCACCGCCCACGTACATGCCGACATGGTGCAGGTCACTGTAGTAGAAGACCAGATCGCCGGGCTTGAGGTCCGCCCGGCTGACCCGCTTGGTGTCCTGGTACTGCCATTTCGTGTAGTGCCGCAGCGTGTGGCCGGCGGCCTTCCACGCGTAGAGCGTCAGGCCGGAGCAGTCGAACGAGTTCGGGCCCTCGGCCGCCCAGATGTAGGGCTTGCCGATCTGGTTGCAGGCCGTCTGCGCCGCCTTCGCGCCGGGGCCGCCGGCGTACTCCATCGGGCAGGCGACCGGCTTCAGCACGCCGGTGCCGTTGCCCGACCCGTACGCCCGGGCGCGCATCTCGTTGAGGGCCTTGATCTCGGCGTTGATCTGCTGCTCTTTCTGAGCCATCGCGGCCTCTTGCTCGACCTGCTGGGCGATGAGCGCGTCGAGCGGCCTCTTCTGGTCGTCGTACGTCTTCTTGGCCGCGAGGACGTCCTTGATCCGGGCCTGCTCGTCCTTCGCCAGCATGTTGAGCAGCATGAGCTGCTCGGCGAAGGTGTCCGGCGATCCGGTGGTCAGCAGCGCGTTGAAGCTCGACGCCCGCCCGGCCTTGAACTGCATGACCGAGAAGGCACTTACGCGGGTCAGTGCGTTGTCCACCTGGAGCTGGAGCGGCAGGATCTGGTCCTGGAGCTGCTTCTGCTTGGCCTTGTTGTTGTTCAGCTCGGCTTTGAGCTGGTTGTGCTGCTCGATGATCGGCTCGACTTCGTTCCACTTCTTGTCGATCTGCGCTTCGAGCTCGGCGGGGGTCGGGTCCGCGTGTGCGTAGCCGGTGACCCCGAAGGCGAGCGACAGACCGCCGAGAGCGGCGATGAGAACCCGGGCCAGACGGTGGGGCCGCTTCGTCCACCTCAGATGGGTATCCACCGAGGAGATGCTCCTTCTTCCGTGGCCGCCTACCGGGTTAGCTGACGGGTTCGGACGGGAAGTTCGCCCTACCGCAGACAAGATGCGGATTCACCCCGATGACGCACTGGTTCCCCGGCTCGGATTTCGACTCGGCGGTGCCGTCTGGCGCACCCGTGTTGGGCGCGGACATCCATCCGACGAGAATTCACGTTAAGGGGCAGCGCTTCCAAGGTTCAAGTCGATGTCCGGTAGTTGTCTGATTTGTCGCGAAAGTCACGCGCTTCGAGTGACGAACACGTCGTCAATTACTCCCACGAACTGGTCGTTGTTCGCACTGGTCCCCTTACCACCAATACAGAGTGGATCGGTGTTCATGATGGAGAGTGACGGCGGAATCGCGGCCTGCCCGGCGACCACACCGTCGACAGCCACTGTGAGCAGCGCGCCACCGCGTGAACACTCGATCCGGTGCCAGCGCCCGTCAGCGACGCTGCGCGATGCGAGCGCTACGTAAATGGTGGAGTCACCAGTGCCGACAATCACACAACTCGGTCGCCCGGCGGCGCCGTCCACCTGCAACTTGAACTGACTGTCACCGACCGAGAACCCTTTTTGCATGACATTGGCGCCCTTGGAAGTTTCCGATGGCTTGACAAGGACGCTCGCACCAAATGAGAAGTCGGCCTGGCCGGGATTGAGAAAGTCCGCCGGCCCGCTCTGCAGGATGGCGCGTGCACAACTCTCCGCACCGTAATGCTCACACCGTGGCGGGAAACGCACCGCCAGTCCGCCCTCGTGCGGTACGGCCGACAGCTCACCCCCGGCCACCTTGCGCACCTTCAGCGGCAGCCGCCCGCCGGCGTCGACGACCGGCGCGGCCAGCCCGCCGTCGAAGCTGTACCGCAGCGCGGCGCTGCCCTTGGGCGCCGCGCTCGGGGTCTTCACCTCGGACGGTTGGGCGGCGGGCGCACCCGGCACCTTGGCGGACGCGACGGCATGCGGCCCGGCGCTCGGCCCGGCACCCGCGGCGTCGGGCCCTCCACCGCCGATGCTCCGGTGCGCTATCCAGGCGGCGGCAGCGACGACCGGCACGAGCGCTACGGACAGGACGAACCGCCGCCGGAGGGCCAACGTACGCATAACCGGGCATTATTCCGATAACACGACAGAACTCGTGGCGTTTCGCCGGATCCGTCGCACATCCGCGTGACGCCAACCCCAGGGGCCCGGCTGCGTTCAGCGCTGCGCAGGACTCAACGAGACATGCGAGGCCGAGGATTCGTCCCTGATGCCCTCGCCCACCACGGCCATGAGCACGTCATCGAGCGTCACCACGCCGATCGGCACCCGGCCGTCGCTCACCAGCACGATGTGCTGACGTTCGCGGCGCATCGCCAGCAGCAGCTCGGCCAGTGTCCGGGTCGGCGGCACGATGCCCAGCGGCCGGATGAGGTCGAGCGGAATCGGCGCTCGCCGCTGTGGCCCGACGAATCCGATCACGTCCTTGACGTGTACGAAGCCGAGCACCCGGCGCGACGCCCGCTCCACCACCGGGAACCGTGAACGGTTCGTCCGCGTGGCCAGCACCTCCAGCGACGCCGGCGACACGTCCTCGGCGACCGTCGTCACCTCGGACCAGGGCCGCAGCGCGTCGCGTGCGGTCCGCTGGCTGAGTGCCAGCGCGCCGGTGATCCGCGCGTGCTCCTCCGGCGCCAGCAGCCCCTCGGTCGTCGCCTGCGCGGCCAGGCCGGCGAGTTCCTCGGCGGTGAAGACCGTCTTCACGGAGCCGGTCGTCTCGATCCGCCACAGCGAGAGGATCGTCCGCGACGCCCACTTCATCGCCACGAGCACCGGCTTGGTCCCGACGCAGAACGCATACATCAACGGGCCGAGCCACAGCACGGCACGCTCCGGCGAGGCCAGGGTGAGGTTCTTCGGCACCATCTCGCCGACGACCGTGTGGGCGAACACGACCACGCCGAGCGCCAGCACGAAGGCGACCGGATGCACGAGCTGCTCGGGCAGGTGGATCGCGTGGAACGGTCCTTCGAGGCCGTGGGCCAGTGCCGGCTCGGCCAGCGCACCGAGCCCGAGCGAGCAGATCGTGACACCGAGTTGCGCACCGGCGATCATCAACGGGATCTCGTTCATGGCCCGCAGTGCCGTCCGCGCCCGGCGCGAGGTGGCGGCCATGGGCTCGATCATCGTGCGCCGGGAGGCGATGAGCGCGAACTCGCTGCCGACGAAGAACGCGTTGCCGAGCAGCAGCAGGATCGTGATCAGCAGCTCAGTCATGGACCGCCTCCGGCCGGACGACCCGTACCTGCTCGATCCGGCGCCGGTCCACCTCGACGACGGTGAACTCCCAGCCGTCTTCCTTCCACGTCTCACCGACCGACGGGATGTGACCGAGCCGGGCCATCAGGAACCCGGCGAGCGTCTCGTAAGGTCCTTCCGGAACCCTGAACCCGGTGAGCTCGGCCAGCTCGTCCTCCCGCAGCACGCCGTCGACCAGCACCGTCCGCTCGTCGCCGGGTGCGGTCAGGTCGGGCATGCCGTGCGCGGTGGTGGGCTCGTCCTCCACGTCGTGCTCGTCGGCGATCTCACCGACGAGCTCCTCGACCAGGTCCTCGATGGTGACCACGCCGTCGGTCCCGCCGTATTCGTCCACGACGATCGCAACGTCGGAATCGCCCCTGCGCAGCGCCTCGAGCACGCCGTCGAGGTCGAGGCTCTCGGGCACGAAGACCGGCTCGCGCGCCACGGCCCCGACCTTCGTCGTCGGCCGGCGCACCGGGGGCACCCCGAGCGCGTCGGTGACCGTGACCACGCCGGTGACCTGGTCGAGGGTCTGCACGTAGATCGGGAAGCGGCTGTAACCGGTCTGGACCGACGTGGCCAGCAGGTCGGCGACAGTGGCGTCGGCGCGCAGCGAGATGACGTCGACCCGGGGAGTCATCGCCTCGGCCGCCCGCTTGTCGCCGAACCGGATGGTCCTCTGGAGCAGCACCGCGGTCTCCCGCGGCAGGGCGCCGGCCTGGGCGGAGATCGCCGCGAGCAGGCCCAGTTCCTCCGGCGACCGGGCACTCGCGAGCTCTTCCTGCGGCTCGATGCCGAACCGGCGGACCACCCAGTTGGCCGAGCCGTTGAGCAGCCCGATCAGCCAGGAGAACAGCCGCGAGAACATCCGCTGCGGCCCGGCCGTCGCGCGGGCCACCGGCATCGGCCGGGCCAGCGCCGCGTTCTTCGGCACCAGCTCGCCGAACAGCATGGAGAGCAACGTGGCAGCGATCAGGGCGACGACGTGCCCGACGCCCTGGGTCATGCTGCCGAACACCGGGTGCAGCAACGGCTCGAACAGGTGGGCGAGCGCCGGCTCCGCGAGATAGCCGGCGAGCAGCGCGGTGATGGTGATCCCGAGCTGGGCCCCCGAGAGCTGGAAGGACAGCTCACGCAGCGCGCGGCGCACGGTGCGCGCCTTGCGGTCGCCCGCGTTCGCCCGCTGCTCGATCTCGGCCCGGTCGACGGTGACGAGCGAGAACTCGGCGGCGACGAAGCCGGCGTTCGCCGCGGTGAGCAGCGCGAACGCCAGTAGGGGCAACAGTGTGGTCAACACGCTCGCGCGGAGGTCCCTTCAGGTGTCTGCCGAATTCTTCCACGTGCGTCCGTCATGTGCCGAACACGCCTCGACCGTGGCCCGGTCGACCGTGGCCGGCGCCTCCGCGGCCTGCTCGTCCAGCAGCCGGATCCGCTCGGTGCCGGGAGATCACCCTCCCTCTTTCGGGGGCTGTGCGCCTTGGTGAGCGACGCGGATGCTGAGGGCAGCAAGCACAGCGCCCGTGGAGGAGGGCTGATGGGAGCAGCGCTGATCAGTGCCTGTATCGCACTCGTGGCCGGAGTGGTGGTGGGCAGCTCGAACACTCGCGCGAAGCGGGCCCGTCTCGACTACCGGCGCACGAAGGCGCTGGTCCCGGCCGCGCGCAAGCTGGCCTGGGCGGAGAGCCTGCGCGGGCTGCGCGTGATCGCCACGGTGACCGCCGTGCTCGTGGCACTCGGCCTCGCGATGAACGTCATCGGCCAGCGATGACCGCGCCGGCGACTACTTCTGCACCGCCCGGAGCAGGACGGACGCCACGTCGACCACCTCGACGTCGTCGGGCGCGGCGCCGGCGGCCTTCTTGCCGGTGACGCCGTCGCCGAGCATGGTCAGGCAGAAGGGGCAGGACACCGCGACCGTCTTGGCGCCGGTCGACAGGGCCTCCTCGACGCGCTCGACGTTGATCCGCTTGCCGATCCGCTCCTCCATCCACATGCGGGCGCCACCGGCGCCGCAGCAGAAGGAGCGCTCGGCGAACCGGTCCATCTCGACCAGACCGGCGCCGTCAGCGGCGCCGTTGGTGGTGGCCGTGACGGCACCGAGGACCTCGCGCGGGGGGGCGAACACGCGGTTGTGGCGGCCGAGGTAGCACGGGTCGTGGTAGGTCACCGCGCCGTCGATCGGCTGGACCGGCGTCAGCTTGCCGGCGGAGACGAGCTGGGCCAGCAGTTGCGTGTGGTGTATGACCTCGAAGTGGCCGCCGAGCTGGCCGTACTCGTTGGCCAGGGTGTTGAAGCAGTGCGGGCAGGTCGCCACGATCTTCTTCACACCCGCCTCGTTGAGCGTCTCGACGTTCTGCTGGGCGAGCATCTGGAACACGAACTCGTTGCCGACCCGGCGCGCCGGGTCGCCGGTGCAGGTTTCGCCCTGCCCGAGGATCGCGAAGCTGACGCCCGCCTCGTTCAGCAGCGTGGCCACCGCGCGGGTGGTCTTCTTGGCCCGGTCCTCGAAGGCGCCGGCGCAGCCGACCCAGAAGAGGTACTCGAAGTCGCCCCCGTCGGCGACGTTCGGCACCGGGAAGTCGAGGCCCTTGGTCCAGTCCTCACGCGTCGACTGCGCGGCGCCCCACGGGTTGCCCTTGTTCTCCAGGTTGCGCAGCATGACGCCGGCCTCGGTCGGGAAGTTCGACTCGATGAGCACCTGGTAGCGGCGCATGTCGACGATGTGGTCCACGTGCTCGATATCCACCGGGCACTGCTCGACGCAGGCGCCGCAGGTGGTGCAGGACCACAGCACGTCCGGGTCGATGACGCCGTTCTCGTCGACGCCGCCGATCAGCGGGCGCTCGGCCTCGGCGAGGGCGAGGACGTCCACCTTCGCCAACTGCTCCTGGGTGGCCTTCTCGTCGCCGGTGAGCGTCTTGCCGCCGCCGGCCAGCAGGTACGGCGCCTTCGCGTACGCGTGGTCACGCAGGTTGAGGATCAGCAGCTTCGGCGACAGCGGCTTGCCGGTGTTCCACGCCGGGCACTGCGACTGGCACCGCCCGCACTCGGTACAGGTGGTGAAGTCGAGCATGCCCTTCCAGGTGAACTGCTCGACCTGCGCGACGCCGAACTGGTCCTTCTCCGGGTCGGCCTCCTCGAAGTCGAGGGGCTTGCCCTCGCTCATCATCGGCCGCAGTGCGCCGAGGCCGGAGCCCTTCCGTCCGGGCGAGCGCTTGAAGTAGATGTTGAAGAACGCCAGGAACCGGTGCCAGGCGACACCCATCGTGACGTTGCTGGCGATGACGATCACCCAGGCCATCGACACGATGATCTTCACCATGGCGACCAGGCTGACCGCGGCCTCGCTCGCCGGGAGCACCACGCCGAGGGCGTGGCTCACCGGGGCGGCCCAGACCGGCCACTCCAGCGTGTCGTTGGCGGCCTTGAACCCGCGGATGAAGAACCCGCACAGCAGTACCGCGAGGATCGTGTACTCGACGTAGTACGCCTGCCACATCGTCGAACCGGTGAAGCGGGAACGGCGCTCGGGGTTGCTCGGCAGGTTGCGCAGCCGGATGCCGATCAGCACCACGATGCCGACGAAGCCGAGCACCCCGATCCACTCGGTGACCAGGCCGTAGACGTTCCAGGCGCCGATGAGCGGCAGCCCGTGGTCGGGGAAGCCGACCTCGAAGTACGCCTCCAGCACCAGCGACGAGAGCGCGATGAAGGCGATCATCACGAACCAGTGCGCCGCGCCGACCACCGTCCAGCGCAGCATTCTGGTGTGGCCGAGGGTCTCGGCCAGCATCGTCTTCAGGCGCTGGGCCCGGTCGCCGCCACGGGACGGGTCGGGCTGCCCCAGCCGCACCACGGCAAGCATCCGGCGCACGGTCCGCACGACGAGTGCCACTGCGACGACGGTGATGGTCGCCGCGACCGCCGTCGCGACGATCTGCACTGGACCCATGCCGATGCCTCCAACACTGCCGACGCCTCAAGAGCGATGTACCGAAACCTTAGTACTTCTAGTTACCCGCGAGTAACGTGAAGTTGGTCGCAGCACACGCTAGGACACCGAAAAGCACAGCCAGATGGCGACACCGCAAGTTGTGACGCATTCGCCCCCTCGGACCGAGGGGGCGAGCACGGATCAACGGTCGATCAACGCCACTTGGAGAACACGGCGAGCGACGCCACGAGGAACCCGAAGCCGATGGCCAGGTTCCAGTACTCCAGCTTGGCCAGCGCGGAGAATGCCTCCACATCGAAGAAGCCCTGTGTGAGGTAGTAGGCCACCAGCCACACGATGCCGACCACGACCAGACCCACCGCCAGGGTGGGCACCCAGGCCGGACTCGGCCGGCGCTTGACCGCCGCCGTTTCCTGCGGACGCAGCTCCGCCGGCGGCGTGTAGACCTTCTTCTTCCGAACTGTCGACTTCGGCACGGCGCTCTCCTGGAGGGGTTGTCTGGTCAACACTATCCATGTGACGCCGCCACCTCCGCCAGCGTCGGCCTGAATAATGTTCTACGGCTAGCGTAGTCAAGTCGGCACGCGCGCGCGGGGAGGGGTCGTGGTGGAGTACACATCAGGCGACTCCTCGTGGGCTCGCGCCTTTCGCCGCCTCGGTAGCGCTATGCTACCTCGCCGTCACCGTAAGCACGGTTTTGCCTGGTCAGTACTGACGCCGGTGGTCCTGGCTGCAGCCGGAATGCTGTTCTCACTGACCGCCGCCACCGCCCAGGGCACCGATCTGCGCGAGGACCGCCGGCCCGAGTTGACCAACCTCATCAGCGAGCGTAAGCAGGAGATCGCCGCAGGCCGCGACCGGGCCGGTCGGCTGCGCGCCGCGATCGACGCACAACAGCAGCAACAGGCCGGCGCCGACGACCGGGTCGACGCGCAGCGTCGTCGCGGCAACGACCAGCAGGCGGCGGCCGGACTGACCGCCGTGCACGGACCCGGGGTCGTGGTCGTGCTCGACGACGCACCGCGCCGTCCCGACGGCAGTCGACCGGCCGGTGCCACACCCGACGACCTGGTCGTTCACCAGCAGGATGTACAGGCGGTGGTCAATGCGCTCTGGGCCGGCGGCGCCGAAGCCATGACGCTCATGGGCGTCCGGGTGATCGCCACCAGCGCGGTACGCTGCGTCGGTAACACCCTTCTGCTCGACGGTCAGGTCTACTCGCCCCCGTTCGAGATCGCCGCCATCGGCGACCAGGCGCGCCTCCAGCACTCCCTCGACGAGGCGGAAGGGGTCCGGTTGTTCAAGGAGGCCGCGGACAACTTCGGGCTCGGTTACCAGGTCAGAGTGGAGGCAGACGTGCAGGCCGGAGCATACGACGGTTCCACGGCGCTGCGCTCTGCCCGCACCGGGTCGTAGCGCTGTGGAAATGCATCACCGCCCCCGCCACCGCGCCCTCGACCAGGACGACATCGCGACCCGCGTGATCCCCCGTGTCCCGCCCGAGGACGCGACCGCGATCATCCCGCGATTCGACCAATCCCCGCGGCACCCGGTGAGCGAGGAACCCGCCACCACGGTGCTGCCGAAAGTCACCGACACACAACCGGCTGCCACCCCTCAGGCCATGCCGGACGCGGAGGACGAGCCCCCGGAAGACAAGGGGGTCACGGTCGTCCCGCTGCGCCCGGTCCGTACCGAGGAGGGTTATCGCAGCGTGTATTCGGAATATACGAGGACTACGTTCGGCACCGTGGTGCGCGCGGTCAGCCGCGGCACCGGTGAGCTGCTCATCACGTTCGGTCTCATCGTGCTGCTGTTCGCCGGCTACGAGGTCTGGGGCAAGTCGGCCATCGTGGACGCGCACCAGGACGAGCTCAACCGCCAGCTCGAGCAACAGTGGGCACAACCGGAGCCCACCCCCACGGTCTCGGCGCCCGGGCCGCCGGCCCAGGTGGCGAAGCCGCCGAACGGCGCGGTCATCGCCTCGGTGCACATCCCGAAGCTGAAGAAGAAGTGGGCCATCGTCCAGGGCGTGACCCCGGCCGACATCCGCTACGCGCCGGGCCATTACCCGGACACGGCGATGCCCGGCCAGATCGGCAACTTCTCGATGGCCGGCCACCGCACGCCCGCCATCTGGTGGGACCTCGACAAGCTCAAGCCCGGCGATCCGGTGGTCATCAAGACCGCCGACACCTGGTACGTGTACCGCGTGGCCAGCCAGGAGATCGTGCTGCCGACGGCGGTGCAGGTGGTGGCGGCGGTGCCCGGCAAGCCCGGCGAGACGCCGACCAAGGCGCTGCTCACGATGACCACGTGCAACCCGAAGTACAACAACTACCAGCGTCTCGTGGTGCACGCCGAGCTCAAGCGCAGCCAGCCGGTCGCCGAGGGCGACCCGACCGAGCTGAAGGGCTGAGCCGATGTACGGATGGATCTGGCGACACATCCCCTTCAAGCAGTGGCAGCTCAAGGCACTCGTCTCGGTGGTGCTGGCCGGCGCCGTCGGGGCACTGTTGTGGTATCAGGTGTTTCCCGCCGTCGAGCCGCTGCTGCCCTTCGACGACGTGCAGGTGGAGACGACCGACCCGGGCGGCGACCCGCTGCCGCCGCAGCCGACCGGCGCACCCCTGAGCCCAGCCGCCACCGGTTCCGCGCCGACCCGCAGTGCCCCGCAAGTGCTACCGAGCTAGGTGACCGATTTGCACGTCCTCGTCATCGACAACTACGACTCCTTCGTCTTCAACCTCGTCCAATACCTCGGCCAGCTCGGCGTCGAGTGCGACGTCCGGCGCAACGACGAGATCAGCGTGCGCGAGGTCGGTGCGACCGACCCGGCCGGCGTGCTGCTCTCACCGGGGCCCGGCACGCCCGAACGCGCCGGGATCTGTATGGCGGTCATCGAGGAATACGCGGGGAAGTTGCCGATCTTCGGTGTCTGCCTGGGTCACCAGGCGTTCGGGGCGGCGTTCGGGGCCACCGTGACCCGAGCCCCCGAGCTGCTGCACGGCAAGACGTCGCTGGTGACCCACGACGGCCGGGGCGTGCTGGCGGGCCTGCCCGATCCGTTCATCGCCACGCGGTACCACTCCCTCGCCGTCGTCGAGTCGACGCTTCCGCCGGAGATCGAGGTGACCGGCCGGACCGAGTCCGGGGTCGTCATGGCGATGCGGCACCGCGAGCTGCCGATCGAGGGTGTGCAGTTCCACCCCGAGTCGGTGCTGACCCAGGGCGGGCATCAGATGCTCGCGAACTGGCTCGCCTCGTGCGGCCTGCCGGACGCACTGGAGAAGGCACCCGATCTGGTCGCCGAGGTCGAAGCGCGGCGGATTGCCGCATTTGCGGGATAAGTCGGGAAGAGGCTGTGCACAACCCTGTGGATAACTAGCCAGTTATCCACAGGGCACGCACGGTAGTAGTGGATCAGCCGTTGGGTGAGGCGGTGTTGCTCGGCTTCACCGACCCGGACGGGGTCGGCGGCCCATTGTCAACCAGCTTGCCGACCCGCAGGACGATCCGGTCGGTCTTCAGCACGGCCTTGCCGGTCGCCTTGTTGGAGTTCAACACGACGCCGGCCTTGTCCGGGTCGGTGACCTCGCTCGGCTCGGTGGCGATGTTGGTGAAGCCGGCGTCCTCCAACTGCTGGCGGGCGTCCTCGGGCGACTTGCCGGCCACCTCCGGCATGAGCGCCTGGTTGTTCTTCGAGATGAAGATCTTCACCGTGTCACCGGGCTTGACCTGGGTGCCGGCCTGCGGTTCGCTGCCGACGACCTCGCCCTTCTTCTCGTAGCTGTCCGTCTGCACGGACTCGGACTTGAGGTTCAAGGTCTGCAGCGTCTGCTTCGCCTGCTCCTCGGTCAGCCGGATCAGGGGCGGCACCGACAGCAGCGTCGGCTGGCCGCAGACGTCATAGTCGATCTGCGTGCCCTGCTTGACCTGGGTGTTGGCCAGCGGGCTCTGCTTGACGATCACCCCGGGCTGACAATTCTCGTTGGGGCCGGGATGCGGGTCGCCCTGGAGGTTCACCTGGCGCAGCGCGTTGGCGGCCTCGGCCTCGGTCCGGCCGGTCAGGTCGGGCACCCGGGCCAGCGGATCCTGGTTGGCGAGATAGAACCCGATCGACAATGCGGCGACCGCGAGCAGCGCCAGTGTGGTGAGCGCCACAACAACCCCGGTGGAGGTCTTCCGCTTCTGCCGCTGGGCGGCCCGGGACGGCTGCCGCGAGACGGGCGGTGGCCGGTAGGCGGTCTGCGCCGCCAGCACCGTCGCCATCTCGTCCTCGGTCATCACCGGGGGTGCGGACACCGGCCGGCCAGCGGCCGCGCGCAGGACGTCGGCCCGCATCTCGCCGGCGCTCTGATACCGGTTCAGCGGGTTCTTCGCGAGCGCCTTGAGGACCACGGCGTCGATCTCGGGTGTGACGTCGCGATTGCTCGTGCTCGGCGGCCGCGGGTCCTCACGGACATGCTGGTAGGCCACCGACACCGGGTTGTCCCCCACGAACGGCGGGTGGCCGCAGAGCAGCTCGAAGAGCACACAGCCGGTGGCGTAGACGTCACTGCGGGCGTCGACCGGCTCGCCGCGGGCCTGCTCCGGGGAGAGATACTGCGCGGTGCCGATCACGGCCGACGTCTGCGTCATCGTCGTCGCGCCGCTGGCCAGGGCCCGGGCGATGCCGAAGTCCATGACCTTGACCTGGCCGGTCTGCGTGAGCATCACGTTGCCCGGCTTGATGTCACGGTGGATGATGCCGTGCCGGTGGCTGAACTCCAGCGCGGCGCAGATGTCCGCGGTGATCTCCAAGGCCCGCCGGGGCATGAGCCGTCCCTCGGCCGCGAGCACCTCCTTGAGGGTGCGGCCGTTGACGAACTCCATGACGATGTAGGGCAGTTCCTCGCCCGCCGGACCGCGCTCCTCGCCGGTGTCATAGACGGCGACGATCGCGGGGTGGTTGAGGGAGGCGGCGTTCTGCGCCTCCCTGCGGAACCGCAACTGGAAGGTGGCGTCGCGGGCGAGGTCGGTCCGGAGGGTCTTGATCGCGACGTCGCGGCCGAGGCGCAGGTCACGACCTCGGTGGACCTCGGCCATGCCGCCATAGCCGAGCAGCTCCCCGACCTGGTAACGGCCGCCGAGGAGGCGCGGCTGGGCGGTCATGTCGTGTCGTCCTTCGGTCATCGGCTCTTACCTTGCCACGTCTTGCGACGAGAACCCATTCCGGCCACTCCGGCTATGCGCCGACGCACGCGCCGTTCACGAGCACCTTGCCGGGCGGGCACGACGTCGCGCTGCCGTTCGGCTCGGGCGACCTGTCGTCCGAGCCGCCGCTCGGCGAGTTGCCCGGCGCGGGCGCCGAGCTGTTCTTGTTCCCCGGACCGCCCACACCCTTACTGACCGTCAGCGTGATCTCACTGCCCTGGGCCACCTCGCCGCACGGCTCGATCTTGGTGATCGTGTTGGGAAGCGGGCGCTCGGCGGTCTCGTCGACCACAGTCTTGACGTCGAACCCCTTGCGCTTGAGGTCGTTCTCCACGAACGCCTTCTGCTGCCCGACGACCTTGCAGTTGACCGGCACGAGCCTGCCGGTCGCCTTCGCCGACGGGGTGGGCGACGCTGAGGTGGGGGCGGTCGACGGCCCTTCGTTGGCGACCTGGTTGTTCGAGTCGCCGTTTCGCGTGGCCAGGTAGATGCCGCCGACGCCGATCAGGACCAGCAGCACGATCGCGGCGATACCCACGATCACCAGGTTGTTGCGGTTGCCGCCGCTGCGGCTGCCCGAACCGGGCGGGGGTGGCGGCGGCCGGTAGCCGCCGGTCCCGCCGAGGAACGTGGCGGTGTCGCCGCTGGGCGGCGGTGGCGGCACGCCCGCCGCACCCCGGGCCGCGTGTCCACCCGCGGCCGCCATGCCCGCGCCTGCCAGCGGCGGGATGGCGGCGCCCGGCATGACGCGGGTGCCGCCGGCACCGGGCGAGACCGGGCTGCCGGAGACCGGCGGGCCCGACATCGGTGAACCCGACGTCGGCTGGCCGTAGGACGGGCCGCCGGAGACCGGCGAGACGGGTGCGCCGGAGACGGGCGGTCCGACGAGCGGCACCGCGGGCCCCGTGGCCGTGCCGCCGCCGAGCTGCGCGGACACCCGGCGGGCGGCCTGCGCCAGCGCGGCGGCGCTCGGCCAGCGGGCGGTCGGGTCCTTCGCTATGGCCCGTTCGACCAACTGCACCGCCGACGCCGGGACGTCGGACGGCAGCGGCGGCGGCATCTCACGGACGTGCCGCATCGCGATCTCGAGCGGGTTCTCCCCCTCGAACGGGCGCTGGCCGGACAGGCACTGGTAGGCGACGACGCCCAGCGCGTAGACGTCGGACAGCGGCGTCGCCTGCGCGCCGGACGCCTGCTCGGGCGAGATGTACGAGGCGGTGCCGAGCACCGAGCCGGCCGCGGTCAACTGCGCCACCGCGGCCGAACGGGCGATGCCGAAGTCGGTGAGCACGAGCGTGCCGTTGGGGCGCACGAGCAGGTTGCCGGGCTTCACGTCCCGGTGGACGATGCCCTTCTCGTGCGCGGCGTGCAGCGCGTCGGCGGCCTGGGCGATCAGCGCCATGGCCCGCGCCGGGGTCAGCCGGCCGACCCGGGCCAGGGTCCGGGAGAGCGCGTCACCCTCCACGTACTCCATGATCAGGAAGGCCGTGCCGTTCTCGCTGCCATAGTCGTAGATGTCCACGACGCCGGGGTGGTTGATCGTGGCCATCGTGCGCGCCTCGCCCCGGAAGCGCTCGGCGAAACCGGGCTCCTCAAGCAGCGCGGGCAGCAGGACCTTGATCGCGACGGTGCGGCCGAGCACCTCGTCGGTGCCGCGCCACACGTCACCCATACCGCCACCGGCGATGCGCTCGTCCAAGCGGTAACGCCCGCCCAGCGTGGTGCCGGCGCTCAACATGTCGCGCACCTCATTGTTATCGGATGCCCTTTTCGTCCGCGTATGCCTTCATGACCTGACCGGCGATGCGAGCCGCCTCCGCGCTGCCACCCTGGCCGGCGTGCTCGAGGAACACCGCGACCGAGATGATCGGCTTGCCGTCCTTCAGTGCGAAGCCGATGAACCAGCCGTGGTCCTCGGTATCCTCACCGTTTTCCGCGGTTCCGGTCTTACCACCCACCTGCAACCCGGAGACGTTGGCGTTGCGGCCCGTGCCGTCCCGGGAGGTGACGACACCGAACATCATGTCCTGCAGTTTGCCGGCGACGTCGCCGCTGATCGGGCGGCCCAGTTCCTTGGGTTCGGTGCGGTCGGCGTTGGAGAGGTCGGCGTTTTGCAGACGGTCCACCACGTACGGCCGCATCTCGCGACCGCCGTTGGCAACCGTCGCCGCAATCATGGCGCCTTGCAGCGGAGACATCTTCACCTCGCGCTGTCCGATGCTCGACTGAGCAACGGCAGGCGGGTCGACGCGGTTGTCGGCACCTCCGGTCATCGAGCCGGTGTGACTGGCCACGATGCCGCAGTAGTTGCGATCCTGATCCTCGATGAATCGAGGTTCCGACTCGAAGCCGAAGGACTGTGCCATCGACTTGAGCTTGTCGGCCCCGATCCGCTCGACCCCCATCCGGGCGAAGACGGTGTTGCACGAAACGGTGAGCGCCTGCTTGAGCGTGATGTTGTCCGGGCAGATGCCCTCGTGCGCGTTCTTGATGCGAAACGTCGAGGTCTGCGGCGGCTGGTAGAACTCGCCGCCCTGCACGACCGAGTCGGGCCCGAGCGACGAGTCCGCACTGAGTGCGGCCGCCGAGGTGATGACCTTGAAGGTCGAGCCGGGTGGGTAGACCTCCGACACCGCACGGTTGAGCAACGGCTTGGTGGGATCTTTGTCCAGCTTGTTGTAGTTCGCGAGAGCGCCGTTGGTGTCGTGCGTGCTGAGCAGGTTGGGGTCGTAGCTCGGCATCGACACCTCGGCGAGGACCGCGCCCGTCGCCGGATCGAGCGCCACGACGGCCCCGACCTTTGCGCCCTTCTTGTTGGTGCCGAGTTGGGTGTACGCCGTTTCCTGCGCCGCCCTGGAGATCGTCAGGAGCACGTTGCCGCCGGCCGGCTCCTTGCCGGTGAAGAGGCCGGCGATGCGATCCGCCGCCTGCTTGTCCGAGGTGCCGGTCAGGAAGTCGTTGTTGAGCTTCTCCAGCGAGGTCGCGCCGAGGTTGACCGGCTTGAAGCCGATGACGTGCGCGTAGTGGTCCTTCAGCGGATAGGTCCGCAGGAACTTCAGCGAGTCGCTGGTCTCCTGGGCATCGGCCACGGCGATACCCTGCGCGTTGACGATCTTTCCACGGGCGCGCTCGTATTCGCTGGCCTGGACCCGGCCGTTGCGCGGGTGGGTCCGGTAGTCGTCGGCCTTGACCACCTGGCGGTAGTTCAGGTTGACGAACAGCATCGCGAACAGCACAAGCGCCACGACGCCGACCCGGCGCAGCGGGGCGTTCATCGCACAACCTCCGTGGGCAGCTCTTTGATCTGGACCGGGGCGCCGCCACCACCGCCGGTGGAAACGCCACCCAGGTTGATCGACGGGGCTCCACCGGCCGGGCGGCGCGACGCGTCGGAGATTCGTAGCAGCAGACCGATCAGCAGCCAGTTGGCCACCAATGACGAGCCACCCGCCGAGAGGAACGGCGTGGTCTGCCCGGTCAGCGGGATGAGCTGGCTGATGCCACCCACGATGACGAACACCTGCAACCCCAGCGTGAACGCGAGGCCGCCGGCGAACAGCTTCCCGAAGGAGTCGCGCACGTTGATCGCGGCGCGCAGGCCGCGCTCGACGAGCAGCAGGTAGACGACGAGGAGCGCGGTCAGGCCGAAGAGCCCGATCTCCTCGCCGAGACCGGAGAAGATGAAGTCGGTGCGGACCTCCGGCACCTTGGTCGGCTGACCGGCGCCGGGGCCGGCACCGGTGAGGCCGCCGGTGCCCAGGCCGAGCAGCGACTGCACCAACTGGTAGCCCTTGTTGTCCGCGTCGGCGAACGGGTCGAGCCAGGTGGTGGCGCGCTCGGAGAAGTTGAGGAAGGGGCCGCCGACGGTCTTGCCCAGGAAGTACGCGAGGAAGGCGCCACCGAGGAAGAAGCCGAGACCGATGATCAGCCAACTGACCCGCTCGGTGGCGATGTACAGCGTCACGACGAACATGCCGAAGTACATGAGTGAGGTGCCGAGGTCCTTCTCGAAGATCAGGACCATGAGCGAGAGCAGCCACACCAGGACGACCGGCCCGAGGTCACGGCCCCGGGGGAAGTCGATCCCGAGGAACCGCTTGCTCGCCAGCGACAACACCTCGCGCTTGCGCACCAGATAGTACGCGAAGAACACCAGCAGGCAGATCTTGGCGAACTCACCGGGTTGGATCGAGAAGCCCGGGAACTTGATCCACAGCTTGGCGCCGTTGATCGAGGAGAACCGGGCCGGCAGCACGGCGGGAATCAGCACCAGCACGATGCCGGTGAGGCCGAGCGTGTACGCGTACCGCGACAGGGAGCGATGATCACGCACGATGATCATCAGGATGACGGCGCCGATGATGGCCGCCGCGGTCCAGCCGAGCTGACGGAAACCGTCGCCGCCGAAGACGCTCAGGTCGGCGCGCAGCGCCGCCTTCTCCCTGCCGAGATCGAGACGGCGCAGGAAACCGACGCCGAGCCCGTTGACGAGCGCGACGGCCGGCAGGATCACCGGGTCGGCGTACGGCGCGAGGAAGCGGATCGCCATGTGCGCGACCGCGAAGATGGCCGCGAGGATCGCGGTCTGCACCCAGAAGTCGGGCGTGACCTCGCCGACGCTGTTGCCCTCGACGACGGCGGCGTAGACCAGGAGGATGGCCGCGACGAACAGGAGCAGTCCGAGCTCGACGTTGCGGCGGGTGCGCTGCCGGGCCGGCGCGGATACGGCCGAGCCGTCGCCCGGGTTGTAGGGCGACGAGGCCGGATAGGCGGAGGCGGTCACGACACGTTTCCTCTTGGCCTCGCGGTCAGCAACTGGCTGCGGGGGTCGGGTTCGACATGGTCGGGGACGTCTCGATGGTCGGGGACGCGGACACGGACACTGACGCGCCCGGGGACGCACCGGCGGAGATCGACGCTGCCGGGCTGGCTGTCTCGATCACGGCGGCGGAGGAAGAGGCGTCGGCGGAAGGCTCGGCGCTCGGGCATGCCTGCTTGCGTGACGGGTTGCCCGGGTCCCGCAACTGGGCCAGCTTGTCCTGGGCCTGCTGCAGGCTGTCGACCTGGATGCCCTGCTTGACCGTGCCCTGCGCCGCCGGCGTGAGGTCGTCGACCTTCAGCTCGCTCGACTCGTAGACCTCGGACAGGTTGATCCAAGCGATCTTGCCGGGCACGCCTTTGAAGATCGCCACCGTCCCGTCGTCGGTCGCGCCGACGTAGTACCGCGACTGTGTCACGCTCCAGCCGTACCACAAACCGCCGCCGAGGAGCCCGAGCAGGACGACGAGCAGGACCGCGGTGCGCGCCGGGTGGCGGCGCGACCGCTCGCTGTCGTCCCTGGAGGAGGCCTGCGCCGGGCTGGCCGCGCGCTGCTCCTCCTCGGACTTCGGCACCGGCGGGCGGGGCGCGGCGAGGGCGGCGCCACGGGCCGAGGACATCGACTGATCCGCCGACGTCGCCATGCCGCGGTCCTGGGCGGCCGCGCCGCCCACGATGGGCCGCTCCTCGACGATGTCCTCGTCGGTCACGTCGGCGACGATCACGGTGATGTTGTCGGGCCCGCCACCGCGCAGAGCCAGCTCGATGAGCCGACCGGCGCACTGGTTGGGGTCGACGTACTCCCGCAGGGTCGCCTCGATCGTCTCGGCGCTCACGACGCCGGACAGCCCGTCGCTGCAGAGCAGGTAGCGGTCACCCGTTTTGACCTGCCTGACCGAATATTCGGGATCCGCGTCACGTCCGTCGAGCGCACGGGTCAGCAGGGACCGCTGGGGGTGACTGCTGGCTTCCTCCAAGCTGATTCGACCCTCGTCGACGAGCATCTGGACGTAGGTGTCGTCCTTGGTCACCTGGTTGAACTCGCCGTCACGCACGAGATATGCGCGCGAGTCACCGATGTGAACCATGCCCATCTTGCTGCCGGAGAACAGCATGGCGGTCAGGGTCGTGCCCATGCCCTCCATGGCCGGGTTCTCTTCGACGGCGTCCCGGATCTGCTGGTTCGCCAGATCGACCGCGCTCCGCAGCGTGTCGATCATGGCGTTTCCCGGCACGTCCTCGTCGAGAGGAGCCATGGTGGCGATGACGATGTTGCTGGCGACGTCACCGGCGGCCATGCCGCCCATGCCGTCGGCAACGGCGAGCAGCCGCGGTCCGGCGTAGACGGAGTCCTGGTTGCCACTCCGAATCAGACCGCGGTCACTGCGGGCCGCATAGCGCAAGGTGAGGGTCATGGCCGTAACTCGAGTGAAGTGCGGCCGATGCGAATCGGCACGCCGAGGGGGACGGGGGTGGGTGCGCTGACCTTGGTCTTGTCGAGGTAGGTGCCGTTGGTGGAGCCGAGGTCCTCGAGATACCACTGGCCGGCACGGGGCACGAGTCGGGCGTGCTTGGCCGAGGCGTAGTCGTCGGTGATCACCAGGGTCGAGTCCTCGGCCCGGCCGATGGTGATGGGCGCCTCGCCGAGGGTGATGCGAGTGCCCGCCAGCGCACCGGCGGTGACGAAGAGCTGGTGGGCGGCCTTACCGCGCTTGACCTTCGCCGGACGGCCGGGAGCCGTCACCGCACCAACCCCCCGGGGTGCGGCGACGATCCGGCTCGAACGCGAGCCCGCGAAAAGGTCCCGCCGGATCACCCCGACCACCGTGAACACGAAGATCCACAGCAGCACGAGCAACCCGTAACGGGCCACCGTAATGACAAATTCCATCTACCACGCGCTCATTCAGATCCGCCTAACGTCGACCACGCATGCAGAACGATCAACCATCCACGCGATACGTGAGCGTGGTCGTGCCGAGCTGGATCATGTCACCTGGGTTCAACGCGACCGCGGAGACGCGTTGACCGTTGACCATCGTGCCGTTGGTGGAGCCGAGATCCGTCAGCACAACCTGCGCACCGTCGTAGTCGAGCCGCGCGTGACGACGCGAGATGCCGACGTCCGGCAGGCGCATGTTGGCCTGATCGCCCCGGCCGATGACGGTCGAGCCGATCGACAGAGGGTAGCTGCGCCCGTCGCCCGACACCAGTCGAACGTTTCGAGCCGGGCCGCCCGGGCCGCCCATGCCGGGCGGGCCGTAGCCGCCACCCTGGTTGTATCCCCCATACGGGTCGGGGACGGGCGGCGGTGCGACGTCGCCGCCGGTGTAGACCTCGGCCGTGACCCGGAACATGCCGGTGTCGAGACCATCTCCCCGCTCGATCTCGACGATCACGTCGCCGTAGACCGTCCAGCCCTGCTCACCGATGAACTCGGCCTGCGACTGGGCGAGCTCCTGCGCGAGCGCGGCGGCATAGGGCGCCAGCCGGCTGTGGTCGTAGGGCGAAAGATCGATGACGTAGCGATTCGGCACCAGCGTGCGTCCGCCGGCCAGAATCGCCTTGTGGGCTTCCGCCTCCCGTTGCATGGCGTTGAGGATCTCCACGGGGTGGACGACCCCCTTGAAGACCTTGGCGAAGGCCCCCTCGACCAGGCCCTCGAGGCGCTTCTCGAAGCGCTGCAGCACACTCACCGGTTCCTCCTCGGGTTCCGAGGTCATGATGGTATCCGGACGTCGCACTCCCGTATGCAAGCTGACCGGTCGGCCCGTGCTACTCTTCCGTGGCGCCCAGGGCAGCCTAGTGCCTACTCGGTCATTTCGCCGAGTGAGGACACGGTATGCTTTGGCACGCCAGGCGGTTTCGACCGCTGGGGGAAGTGGCGGAATGGCAGACGCGCACGGTTCAGGTCCGTGTGCCCGAAAGGGCGTGAGGGTTCAACTCCCTCCTTCCCCACCAGTGAAAGTGGCCCCTGCTTCGTGGCGGGGCCACTTGCCGTTTTAGCGGTGGAATTCCTCGCGCTCGCTTCGCTCGCTCCCCGGTGGGGGCTTCGCCCCACCACACCCCCCGATCGCGTCCCGCCGTCGACGGTCGACACACCGCCTCGGCTGAGCCACCTGCACCTCAGCCGTGGAGTTCCCCGGCGGGGGCGCCCTCCACCACACCCCTGAACCGCGTCTCGCCGTCGACGGTCGGCATGCCGTCTTCCTGCCGGCAGTCATAATGCCGACCCGGAACAGGTTGGCGCCTTGCTTCCGGCCCTCCCGGCGTCCTGCTTCTCATGGCTCCGGTCCGCGCAACGCACGACCGTCGCTCCCGTCAGACACCGGTCGGGCCTTGACGGCCCTCCCTGCCATCGCCGTCGTGCCAAGCCCCCACCACCGGCGTTGATCTTGCAGTTGTGGTGCCATGACACTCCCACGATGTCCGGGTTTGCCAGGCACCACAACTGCAAGATCAACGTGGACGGAGGGGAGGAGGGGGCGGGCCGCGAGCATCGGGGGGAGCGGCGTGTCACGGTATGCTCCGAACCGGTCCGACACCGCCGCACAACGCAGGGAGCTCTTCGTCGTGAGCGTCGCACTCGTCACCGGCTCGGCCGGCCTCATCGGCTCGGAGGCGGTCCGTCATTTCGCATCGCTCGGGCTCGACGTCGTCGGCATCGACAACGACATGCGCAAACGCTTCTTCGGGGCCGAGGCCTCGACCGCGTGGAACGTGGTGCGGCTGACCAGCGACCTGGGTGAGTCCTACACCCACCACGACGTCGACATCCGCGACCGTGACGCGCTGGCGGAGATCTTCAAGCGATACGGCAAGGACATCGCCGTCGTCATCCACACCGCGGCACAGCCGAGCCACGACTGGGCGGTCCGCGACCCCTTCACCGACTTCGACGTCAACGCCGGTGGCACGCTCAACCTGCTGCAAAACGTGCGCGAGCACTGCATCGAGGCGCCGTTCATCCACTGCTCGACCAACAAGGTCTACGGCGACCGGCCCAACAGCCTGCCGCTGCAGGAGCTGGAGACGCGCTGGGAGATCGAGCCCGGCCACCCGTACGAGAACGGCATCAAGGAGGACATGTCGATCGACGCGTGCCTCCACTCCGTCTTCGGCGCCTCCAAGGTCGCCGCGGACGTGATGGTGCAGGAATACGGCCGCTACTTCGACATGAAGACCGCCTGCTTCCGCGGCGGCACGCTGACCGGCCCGGCACACTCGGCGACCGAGCTGCACGGCTTCCTCGGTTACGTCATGCGCTGTGCGATGGAGCGCCGCACGTACAAGATCTTCGGCTACAAGGGCAAGATGGTCCGCGACGCGATCCACTCGCACGACGTGGTCGCCGCGTTCGAGGCGTTCTTCCGCATGCCGCGCAGCGCCGCCGTCTACAACCTCGGCGGTGGCCGCCACTCCAACACCTCGCACCTGGAGGTGTTCGCCCTCGCCGAGCGGATCACCGGCAACGAGATGCGGACCGAATATCACGAGGCCAACCGGATCGGCGACCACCAGTGGTGGATCGGCTCCAACGAGCGCTTCCAGCAGGACTACCCCGACTGGAAGCAGGTCTACGACGTCCCGATGATCTGCCAGGAGATCTACGAGGCCAACGTCGACAAGTGGATCCCCGAGGCTTAGGGTCGTGATCGACCAGGGCAAGCACAACGTCCTCGGCGTCCAGGTCAGCGCCGTCGACTACGACAGCGCCGTCGACCAGGTGATGAGCGCCGCCCGCGAAGGCCGGTCGCTCGCGGTCACCGCGCTCGCCGTCCACGGTGTGATGACCGGCGTGCAGGACAAGGCGCACGGTGCGCGGCTCAACGCGTTCGACCTGGTGACCCCCGACGGTCAGCCGGTCCGCTGGGCGCTCAACGTGCTGCACGGCGCGCGTCTCGCCGACCGGGTCTACGGCCCGGAGCTGACGCTGCGGGTGCTCGATGCGAGTGCCGACGAGGGCCTGCCGGTCTACATGTACGGCTCGACCCAGGAAACGCTTGACAAGCTGGCCGAGAAGCTGCCCCAGCGGTTCCCGGGCCTGAAGATCGCCGGCATGGAGCCGTCGAAGTTCCGTCCGGCCCAGCCGGGCGAGCCCGAGCAGATCGCGGCGCGCATCAAGGAGTCCGGCGCGCGTGTGGTCATGGTCGGCCTGGGTTGCCCGCGCCAGGAGGTCTTCGTCTACGGCATGCGGCACCTCGTTGACGCACCCATGCTCGCGGTCGGCGCCGCGTTCGACTATCACGCCGGCGGCCTGAAGAACCCACCACCGTGGATGCAGAAGTACGCGCTGGAATGGCTGTGGCGGCTCGGCCTCGAGCCCCGGCGGCTCTGGCGGCGCTACATCCTGCTCAACCCGAACTATCTGGCCCGCCTCACGGCGCAGAAGGTACGCCTGTGGCGAGCGGCCCCACCGCCACCGGCGACGGAACCGCTGAAGACCTTCGCGGTCTAGCGAAGTTGAGCCTTGCGAGGGGGCACACGGCGGACGGAGTCGGAACGCGCCGACCGGCGCACCTCGGCGGCGACAGCTTGCCAGCAGCGCCCGAGTTGTCGTCTTGTCCGGGCCGGCTAGGGCTGACGGACCTGCGGCGATCCGCCGAACGTTCATGGACAGCGCACCAGCGGGTGCGACACCAAGGGCGCCGGCCCTTGACGTCTCAGCTACGGCCGGTGATGACGTCGACCTTGGCGCCACGCCGCTTGAACGTTCCCCGCTTGTCCAGCGCGCGCTCGGCCGGCACCAGCATGAGGGCCAGCGGCGCCGCGATGTACCAGCGGTCGAGCATGACGTAGGCAACGATGTTCATGACGACGCCGACCGCGTAGAGCGCGATGAGCCAGTCGACACGCTTCTCGCCGATCCCCCGCTTGTTGTAGGCGTCGAGAACACCGAAGGCGCCGATACTGAGGGCCAGAAGGCCACCGCCGCTCATCAACGCGAAGATCAAATCGGTCACGTCACTCACCCTTGCCTCCCCGTTACCAGCAGCGAACTCGACCTAAGCTAAGCGGACATTTCAAGATCGACCATCAACTTTGCGACATCTGCGTCGTCTGGACAGTGGCACCAGATCAACCGTTCGACCGATTCAACTGATCTTGCTCATTAGGTGGGCACGCGTCTCCTCGTCGCAGGCGGCACCGGCCACGCCGGCCAGATAAGCCTCACGCGCACCGAGACCGAGATCGGCCGCGATCCGGTGTTCTTGAGCCAGATCCGTGTTGAACATGGCCGGGTCGTCGGTGTTGACGGTGCACGGCACGCCGGCCGCGACCAGGGCCGGCAGAGGGTGCTCGGCCAGCGAAGGGACCGACCGGGTGCGCAGGTTCGAGGTGGGGCAGACGTCCAGCACGAGGCCGCGGTCGACGATCTCAGCCAGTACCGCCGCATCCTCCACGGCGCGAATGCCGTGCCGCAGCCGGTCGGGTTCCAGGCCGAGCATCTCCCGCACCGACTCGGCACCCGCCGACTCCCCGGCGTGGGGCACCACCGCGAGGCCGCCGTCGCGGGCGATCTCGAAGGCCTTCGCGTAGGGCAGCGCCGAACCGGCCCGCTCGTCGCCGCCCAGGCCGAGCCCGACGATCCCGCGGTCGCGGTACCGCGCACTCCAGCGGGCCACGTCCTCGGCCAATTCGACGGGCATGCCGCGGTAGAGATCGGGGGTCAGCCGCACGATGATCCCGTGCCGCTCCCCCGCCTCGACGATGCCGTCGGTGTAGCCCTCGAACAGGTCCTCCCATGCGACACCGCGCTGGACCCGCTCGCCGGGCGAGAAGATCGCCTCCAGGTAGATCGCGCCGTGACCGGCGGCCACCCCCGCATAGTCGACCACGATCTGCCGGAAATCCGCCGCCGTGCGCAGACAGTTGGTGGTCAGGATCCACACCTGGATGAACTTCGCGAAGTCGGTGAACTGGTAGAGCTCCCGCACACCCTCGACGGTGTCGGCGGGCAGCGGCAGTTCGTTGCGGCGCGCGATCTCCAGGAGGGTCGCCGGCGGCACGGCGCCTTCGAGATGAACGTGCAGCTCGATCTTCGGATGCGTCATGGTCCCAACGTAACGGCGGGCCCCGGTCACCTGTTCGGCGCACCGGAGCCCGTCCGACCTCCCCAGGTCGAGTCCTCCATGCTTTGTACAGGCTGGAGATCGACCTGTCGATAGACGGCGGGCAGTGCGACGGACCTGCTACTTCAGGGAACGGGTCTCCTGGGAGTAGATCAGCTCGAGGATCGACCGGGCCGCCTCGAACCAGCGGTCCAGCCACTCCTGCTGCGGCAGCGTGCCCTTCGGCGGCAGCTCCATGAGCAGGCCGCGCAGCAGCGGGTGGTCGGCCATCGATCCGCTGGGCGCCGCGTCGAGCCAGGAGTCCCGGCCGAACATGGGCTCGTCCAGCGGACCCGAAGACAGCGAACCCGAGGACAGCGAACCCGAGGACAGCGAACCCGAGGACAGCGAACCCGAGGACAGCGAACCTGACGACAGCGAACCTGACGACAGCGAACCTCCGGTCAGCGGTCCCATGTCCGCCACAAGTGAGGATTCGGGCAGCTTTGGCGGCGTCAGTGACCCGCCGATCAAAGAGCCGTCCAGTGAGCCGTTGCGCGGCGACAGGTCGTCGATCAGCCCGTCGCCGATGCCGGCGTCCCGGCGACCGCCCGGGCGGTAGCTGCCTAGCTGCCCGGAGAAACGGTCGTCGGTCTTCGACGATCCGTTGCCGAAGTTGTCGGGGCCAAGGTTCATCGGTGCAAGCCTTATCTCACTCGGGGGAAATGCCGAGGTGCGACACTCACACATACAACGACGATCCGGGCACAACGGCCACGCTCCCGGCAGAAAACACTAAAACGACCGGCCCGCTCCGCGCGTGCGGAAACGGACCGGTCGACGCGCCCGGCGCATTCCTACGCCAGGTCGAACTCCCCGTCCTTGGTGCCGTCGACGAAGGCCAGCCACTCTTCCGGGGTGAACAGCAGCACCGCCCCGGCCCGATCCTTCGAATCGCGCAGCGCGACCGCCCCGCCGACGAACGCCACCTCGACACAGTTGTCGGAGTAGGGACCGCTGCGGGTACTTTTGCGCCAAACAGCACCGTCGAGGCTCACGCTGAAGCCCTTGGCTTCGATCTTCACTACAGCTCCTTTGTCAGCTTCGCGATCAGAGACACTGACTCGTCAGGACGGAGTGCGTTGGCGCGCAAGTAGTCAAAGATGAATCCGTAGCGCTGAAGCTCGTCGTCCTTCTCGAGAAAGAGACCGCCGGCAGCGTTCGAAGCGAACACGAAATTCTGTCCGGCGGACTCGTCGTACAGCAACATCGTGAATGTCCCGTCCATCCCGGCGTGAGCTCCGGCGGCGAAGGGCAGTACCTGAAGGGTCACGTTCGGCCAACTCGCCGCCAGGCTCAGATGCTCGAGCTGTCGGCGCATGACCGCCCCGCCACCGACCGGGCGGCGCAGCACGGCTTCGTCCAGCACCACCCAGAGATCGATCGGGTCATCCTGAGTGAGTAACGACTGTCGTCCCATTCGGACACGGACCCGCTTCTCCACCTCGGTGGAGCTGATGTCCGGCCGGGCCGCGTAGATCATGGCCTGCGCATACTCCTCCGTCTGCAACAAGCCGGGCACGACGAGTGCCTCATAGGAGTGTATGTGATCGGCGGCCGCCTCGAGGCCGACATAGGCACCCGTCAGCACATCGCCGTAGAGCTGCCACCAGCCCTTCTGGCGCGCCTCACGCGCGATCTTCAGCAACTGGTCGGCGTAGTCCGGGTCCACGCCGTAGATGTCGAGCATGTCCCGCACGTCCCGCGGGGTCACGCCGGTCTGTCCGGTCTCGATGCGGGAGATCTTGGAGCCGGAGCACTCCAGGCGCTCGGCGACCTGATCGATCGTGACGTGCGCAGCCTCCCGGAGCCGGCGCAGCTCCATCCCGAGCTGCCGGCGCCGCAGGGTCGGACTGCCTCGACGACTTGCCACGCTGGTGCACCTCCGCGCCGAGATCGTACGTAGTCACGTCACGTATAGATCAGGGCAACATCCTAGGGCCGCGCAAGGCGACGGCGGCACAACATCCGGCAACTCATACGCACGATGGAAAGTTCGTCTTGCAAGTTGCATGTCTTGAGCTTCTGGGGCAACCTGTCCGTGTGGCCGAGGTTACGGAGTGTTCACCTGGGCGGAACATTCCACCTGTGCGGACGCAGCGACAAACGATCGGACCGATCGGCGGTGACGGCCCTGGACGCGAAGCCTGGCCGCCACCGACCTTCCCCGACACGCCGACGGAAGACGGGAGTCCTACTGTGTTACCGAGAACCGGTGACGTCCTGCGCGTGACGAAGACCGCGAGTGTGCAGTTCACGTCGCCGATGCTGTTCCGGGTGATCAGAGTGCACGACTGGCAGACCTATGACGGCTGGGCGTGGCTGGACGGCTACCAGCTCAACGCCAACGGCGACGCCGTCGAGCGCCGGTCCATCTTCGTCCTGCTCCAGGGCCTGCAGCCCGGTTTCATCACGCGGACCTCGCGCGTCCCGGCCGCCCGTGTGCCAGTGCCGGTGGGGTAGTCCGCACCTTCCGGCACGCCGCGATCGAAGGGTGGATCCCAAAGGCTGTCGAAGAGCCGGGGATCCGTCCTTCGATCACTTTTTCTGACGGCGAGCGCGCGTGTTCATGACGCGGACGGCGCCGGCACCGACGACGGCGGGAGGGTGACCGGTGCGGTGGCGACCACCAGCGTGACCGTGCCACCCGGCTCGACCGCCTCGCCCTCGCCGGGCCGTGTCGACAGCACCTCACCGGGCGCCACCGAGCCGTCGGCCTTGCGCTCGACGGCCACATTCAGCCCCAGCACCTGCAGCTTCACGGTCGCCTCCGCAAGCGTCGCACCGCGCAGGCGGGGCACGACGACCGGGCCGGCGGGTGACGGCACGGTGGTCGTGGGTGCCGGCTCGGACGAGGGCGCATCCCGCGTCGTGGCCGCGGTTGTCGGCAACGGTACGGCCGAGCTGCCCACCGACGGCGCCGGTGCCGGGTCTTCCGGTGTGTTCGCGCTCCGCTCCGTCGCACGGTAGATCAGCCAGATGCCGGTGGTCAGGGCGGCCACTAGGACAAGAGCCACCATGCCGACGATCACCGGGGTCAGCCAGGACCGCCCCTGATACGGGTCCTCCTCTTCGATGGCCCACTCCTGCGGGGCGGGACGGCGGAGACCGGGGTCCCCGGGCCGCGGCACGTTGGCCCGCGCCGACCAGCGCGGTGCGTCGTCGACCGGCGGCTGGATCGCGGTCGGGTCCGCCGCCGGCGGCGGCGCACCGGGCACCGTCTCGTCCGTCCCATCCTCGCCGAACCGGCGGAGCGGCCGGGTCTGGTCCGGCTCCGGCTCCGGCTCCGGCCGTCTGAACGGCTGTGTCCGGTCCGGCTCGGGCGACTGGTCCGGGCTGTGCGGCATAGGTCCAGTTCACCACCTTTTCCCGGCGCCACAAGGCGGCGCGACGTACTGATTCCCACCCGCTGCGCCACCTTGAACCCACCCTCCGTAGCGCGGCTGACGTTCCCACGACATCGACTCGCCCCGTTGGACGGCTGGGCGTACGCTGCGCGGCATGGCTGCACGAAGCTGGGCAACCTCAATATTCACCGCGATCGGTATCGCGGCGGGCGCGGGTGCCGCGCAGCTCGGTCTCGGCTACGGACTGGGCATCATCTCGTGGCAGCCGGCCGACGACAGCGGCACCGTCTGGGTCAGCAGTCTGGCCTGGGTGGCGTGGCTGGCCGCGACCTCTACCGTCATCGGCGCCATATGCGCCGACCGGCTCGCTACCGGCGGGGCACCGGTCCCGGCCAATCCGCGCAGTGCCGCCGGACATGCCCTGACGATCGCCTGGCGAATCGTGACCGCGCTCGCCGCGGCCGTGGGCTCGCTCATCATCGTGCCGCTGGTGGCGATCCCCGCGCGGGTGCCCCGGCCCGACAACGCCGCGCCATATTTCACCGCCGGTGGATACGCGGTCGTCGGCATCATCGTCGGCCTGCTGCTCGCGATCGGCGCGCTGACCGCCCGGGCGATCGCGGCCAACATCGTCGCTTCGTCGGCCTGGCTGTGGACACTCGCCGTCGTCGCGGTCGCCGACGTCGTGCGGGTCGAGGGCGACACGGCCACCTCCGTCCAGCTCGGCACCTGGCAATTCACGGACGCGGTCTGGATCCGCGGCATGGTCAACCTCCCGGGTGCGCTGCTCATGCTGGTCACCGCGCTGATCATCGGCACGCTGGCGGCTTGGCCCGCCGGCCGCCACGGCGACAACCGTGTCGGCGTCGCGATCTCCGGAGCCGCCGGACCGCTGCTCGTGGCGATCGCCTACTTCCTGGCCGTGCCGGCCCTCGGCGAGCGTGACCAGCACCTGTCCGCGTTCGTCATCGCGCCCTATGCGGTGCTCGCCGGCCTCGCCGGCTCGGTCATCGTCTCCGCGATCGGCACGCCCGGCTCCCGCGCACAGGCGCGTGCCGCCCGCAAGGCGGAGTCCGAAGGCCGTGACGCGCGCTCCGCCGCCGAATATTCCGACTGGACCGCCGCCTTGGCCGAGGCGGACGCCGCCGAGGCACGCCGCCGGTCGGACGCCGGTGAGAGCGTCGATGGCCCGTGGACTGCGCCCGAGGACACGAAGAAGGAGCCGGTAGCGGTCGGCGCCGACGTCGACTCGGCCAAGGATCTGGCGTCGGACGCCTACGCACCGGCCCGGGCCTACGGCAGCGGTGAGAAGTCCGGCCGCACGTACACGTCGGACGCGGCGAATCGTGCCTATGCCGAGGACACGGTGGACGAGTCCCCGACCGTCCCGGCCGCATCGTCGTCGGGCCAGGCCGGCCGTGCCCCGGCCACTCCGCTGTGGCCCGAGTCGCCGGCCGGTCCCGCGCCGGCCAAGCCCACGTCGGGCCGCAAGAGCCGGGGCCGGGGCAAGCCCGCCGGATAGCGAACCCTAGACGGGCCAGGTGTGGACCGGCTCGTTGGCGTGCAGGCCCTCGGTGTAGCGCAGCAGCATCTGCCGCAGGGCCGACGTCCGGTTGAGGTGGTGCCGTTCCTGGAGGTCGTGCACCACCTCGGTCTGCCAGGCGGCGCCGTTGTGGCCGGTCCGGCAGCGCCCTTCGATGACGCCCAGCAGCCGGTCGCGGGTCGCCGGCCGCACGCCGAAGCGGTCCAGGCCGGCCGACGCCATCGGGAGCATCTCGTCGAGGACCAGCTCGCCGACACGTACCTCACCGAGGCCCGGCCACCACAGGCGCGCGTCGAGGCCCTCCCGGGCGGCGGTGTGGAAGTTCTCCTCGGCGGTCGAGAACGGTAGCTGCGTCCAGATCGGCCGGTCGTGCTGGACCAGCTCGCCGACGAGCCCGAAGTAGAACGCGGCGTTGGCCAACTGGTCGACCACCGTCGGCCCGGCGGGCAGGACCCGGTTTTCCACCCGCAGGTGGGGGCGGCCGTTCATGATGTCGTAGACCGGCCGGTTCCAGCGGTAGATGGTGCCGTTGTGCAGCCGCAGCTCACCGAGGTGCGGCACGCCGCCGGCCTCGAGCACCGCCACCGGGTCCTCGTCGTCGGTGATCGACAGCAGCGGCGGGAAGTATCGCACGTTCTCCTCGAACAGGTCGAAGATCGACGTGATCCACCGCTCGCCGAACCACACCCGGGGTCGCACGCCCTGCGCCTTGAGCTCCTCGGGCCGGGTGTCGGTGGCCTGCTCGAACAGCGCGATGCGGGTCTCCGCCCAGAGTCGCTTCCCGAAGAGGTAGGGCGAGTTCGCCCCTACCGCCACTTGCACACCGGCGATGGCCTGCGAGGCGTTCCAGTGCAGGGCGAAGTCCTCGGGGGCCACCTGGAGGTGGAACTGGAGGCTCGTGCACGCCGACTCGGCGGCGATCGAGTCGGACTGCGCCTGCAGCCGCTCCTGCCCGCGGATGTCGAGCGTGATGTCCTCGCCGCGCGCGTTGATGATCTGCTCGTTGAGCAGCCGGTATCGCGGGTTGTTCGACAGGTTGTCGAGCACCGCGTGCTCCTGCCGCAGGGTGGGCAGGATGCCGATCAGCACCAACTGGGCGTCGGACTTGCGAGCACGCTCGTCGGCGTGGACGAGGCTGGCGAGGACCTCCCGCTCGTACACGTCGAGCCCATCGCCCTCGATGACCCTCGGCGCGACGTTGATCTCCAGGTTGAACTGGCCGAGCTCGGTCTGGAACGACGGATCGGCGAGGTCCGCGAGCACCTCGGCGTTACGCATCGCCGGTTGGGCGCCGGCATCGATGAGATTGAGCTCAATCTCAAGACCCGTCGTCGGCCGGTCGGAGTCGAACCGGAAGTCGTTGAGCATCAGGGCGAAGACGTCGAGGCAGCGGCGCACCTTCTGCCGATATCGAGCGCGGTCCGCACGCGAGAAGGCTCCCCGTGTGACGTCCTGGCCCATGTTGTTCCCCAAACCGCTGCCCCTCTTGGACTCTCCACGTTAGGAGTGGGTGGGGTGTACCGCTAGGGACAAAACGGACGCCAATGCAGCCGAGGGTAAGCGAAACCTTGCAGAGGGTGGGAGATTTCGCCCACCCTCTGCACGACGGTCGAACTCCGGCATAACCGGAATCAGCCCTGACGGACGCCCTCGGCACCGATCTCGATCTTGACCTTTTTGCCCACGAGGACGCCCCCGGTCTCCAGCGCCTGGTTCCACGTCATGCCGAACGCCTCGCGGTCGATCTCGGTCGTGGCGGCGAAACCGATGACCTCCTGGCCCCAGGGGCTCTTCGCGTGCCCCTCGAACTCGACGTCGAGCACGACCTCGCGGGTCACGTCACGGATGGTCAGGTCGCCGACGACCGTGAACTCGTTGCCGGACACGCTCTCCACGCGGGTGCTCCTGAAGGTCAGCGCCGGGAACTTCTCCACGTCGAGGAAGTCGGGGCTGCGCAGGTGGCCGTCGCGGTCGGCCACACCGGTGTCGATGCTGGCGGCGTCGATGCTGACCTCGACGTGCGACTGCAGCGGGTCCTCGGCCACGACGATGCTGCCGCTGGCGCTCGTGAAGCCGCCGCGGACCTTGCTCACCATCATGTGGCGGGCGACGAAGCTCACGCGGGTGTGGGCCGGGTCGAGCTCGAACTTGCCCGGAGTCGGGATGGTGAGCCCGTTGAACTCGCGGGTGTTCGCGGGTGCGGTCATGATGGTCCCCTCAGATGTGCTGCAGCAAAGAAGGTTGTCTACGCAAATATACGCTCGGCAGAGTCTCGTTTGTCAAGCTCTCTCTTGCTAGACTCGGCCCGTGACCGACAAACTGCTGGAAGATCCGCGGATCACCGCCATGGGTCTGTTCGTGGAGGCCTTCACGGGAATCAACGCGCGGCTCAACGTCCAGCTCGCCGAGCACGGCCTCGGCAACGTCGACTTCGAGGTGCTCGTCCGACTGTCCCGCTCACCCGGCGGCGAGCTGCGGATGACCGACCTCGCCGCGCAGACCGGCCTGTCGACGAGCGGCGTGACCCGCGTCGTCGACCGCCTGGAGCGCGACGGCTTCGCCACCAGGCGGGCCTGCCCGACCGACCGCCGCGGCTCGTTCACCGTGGTGACCCCGGCCGGCGTGGCGAAGATGCACGAGGTGCTGCCCGGCCACGTCGCACTCATCGAGGAGTGGTTCACCGGCAGGCTCTCACCGGAGGCGCTCGGGCAGCTCCTCGGCAGCCTGCGGACGATCCGCGACGCGGTCCGCCCGGGCGCGACCTCGGGTGTGCAGGGTCCGTCGCAGGACGTGCCGACCGCCGCATAACACCGCGACGTCCGGCATAAGTAGCGGGCTTGTTGCCGGGTGAGTAACCGGCAGGACCACCGGCAGCTTCAGCGTCCATCGACCGTAAATCCGGCATATCAGCCCGTACCTCCCGAACGGCTCCGATAGCCTTCTCCGCCGGGGAGGCGCCGCAACCCCGGGGGGGCCGGCACGGACGAAGTGAGGTGGGAGGCGCGTCACCGCGCTCCAGGGGCCTTCGTCCGTGCCCTTTCCGGCAGCGGCCGTTCGCCGAGCAACGCCCGTTCTCGCGGCAGCAGCGCCAGGCCGGCCCGCTCCCGGATACCGTTGAGCTCCTCGAGTGCGCGCCGCCGGACCTCGGGCTCCCCGCACGCGGCCAGCCCCGTCAGCGCCTCCAGCACGTCCCGGATGTCGGCACGACCGGCCAGCAGGTTCGCCGCGGACTGGAAGGCACGAGCGGCGGCAGTACGGTCGCCGCGCCCCAACGCGAGATAAGCCGTGATCATGTCGGACATCCCCGCGCCGCCCGGCATCTCGGCGAGTTCCACCAACACGTCCGCCGCGTCATCGGGCCGACCCGACTCGGCCAGTGCCTTACCCAGCGTGCCCAGCGCCCGCACCCGGTGCGTCGGGTCACCCATCTCGGCGATCGTCGCCGCTGCCCGCCGACCCAGGTCGACGGCATCGTCGAACCGTCCGTCGAGCCGCGCCACCTCCGCCAGGTTCGCCTGGGTCAGCGCCCGGATCCGCGCGTCGCCGGCCTCCACCGCACGCCGTCCGGCCGCGGTAAGCCGTCGTGCCGCCGTCGCCAGATCACCGGTCCTGATGTCATGCCACGCCAAGTTGTTCTGCGCGACTCCGATCTCCCGGACCCGTCCGATGCGGATCGCCAGACCGAGCATCATCTCGAGGTGCCGGCGCGACTCCTTGGCGCCGCCCACCGCCTGCCAGATGCCGGCCAGCAGCGCCCGGGCGGTCAGCTCCGCGCTCGTGTCGCCGCGCGCCACCAGCACCTCGAGCGCCTCCTCCGTCACGCAGAGCTCGACCACCCCACGGCCGTGCGCGTTGGCGAGCATCGCCGCACCCACCTGCGCGACGGCGCGCACGAGCGGGTCGCAGTCCTGCGTGCGCGGGTCATCGAGCAGCCGCCGCAACAGGCGGTGCGCCTCGACGTCCCGCCCGCGTAGCCGGCACCACCGGGGAATCGCCCCCGCCAGGCGCAAGGCGATCACCGGATCACGGACGGAGGTGTACCGCAGTGCCGACCGGATGTCACTGTTGAGGTAGTCGAGCCGCGACACCGCCAACGCGCTGCCCGGTCCGGTGAGCTCCGTCGAGATGCGGACCGCGACCCGGGTGACGACCTCGGCGTGCCGCAGCCGGGCGTCCCGCAGCTCACCGTGGTCCGCGCACTGTTCGGCGGCGAAGTCCATGACCACGTCGAGCAGCCGGAACCGCAGGTCGCCCGGTCCTCTGACGCTGACGAGCCCCAGCCCGACCAGCCGGTCGAGGATCGCCTCGACGTCGGCGGTGTCATCGAGCAGCGCCTCGACCAGCTCCAGCGACCACCGGCCGCGAAACACCGAGAGCCTGCGCAGTGCGGCCTGTTCCCGCTCGTCGAGCAGGCGGTAACTGGCGGCGACGATGTCGCGGAGCCCCCGGCCACCAGCGTCGGTCGGCGCCAGGTCGAGGATACGGTGGCCGTACCGCGACAGTAACTCCGGCAGCTCCAGCACCCGGCCCCGCGCGGCGGCGAGCTCGATCGCGAGTGGCAGCCCGTCCAGCCGCCGTACCAGCTCGGCGACCGCGCCGACCTCCTGGTCCGCGACGGGCACGCGGCGCACCTGGCGCAGCCGGTCGAGGAACAGCGCGACGGACGGCACGCGCCGCAGGGCCGCGGGGTCCGCATACGGCGCGGGCGGCGGAAGATCGAGCGGCTCCACCCGCCAGTCGACGGCGCCGGGCACTTCCCCGGCGAGCGGCTGGCGGCTGGTCGCGAGGATTCGCGCCGCCGGCACCCTTGAGCGCAGCCAGTGCATCGCCTCGACCGCCGCCTTCGGCGACCGGTCGATCCCGTCGAGGACCAGGAGGGCGGACCGGCCGGCGTACCGGTCGACGAGTTCCTCAGCCCGGGCGACCCCGAACACCGCGGCGACGGCGGCGAAGATGTCGGTGGGTCGGGATACGTTGGTGACGGTGACGGAGACGGCGGTGGCACCGGCCGCAGCGACCCGCTGCGCCACGGCGTGAGCGAGCCCGGTCTTGCCGACGCCGGCCAGCCCGACGAGCGCGACGAGCTCGGCGCCGTAGGGGCCGCCGAGCAGCGTGAGCAGCTCCGCGACGTCCGCGTCGCGGCCGACGAGGGGTGGGTGGGTCGGCAGGGGCAGGGTCGGCGTGACCTCGCCGGCGGTGGTGCCCGCGGCCGCCCGGGCAGGGACGCCGCGCCCGGAGACGCGACTCGCCGGAAGGCCGCCGCCGGGGACGCCCGTTCCCAAGGCTTCGCCGGCCGGGGCGCCGGGTCTGGTCACATCGGACGGCGATGCGGCGGGCGATGTGCCGGGGCGTCGAGCTGTTCCGGGCAGCCGATCGGCGGGCCGGGCCGTCCCGGACACGGACGCGCCGAGCGGCAGCGGCACGTCGCCGCCCGCCACGGTCCGGCCCGGCATGCCACCACCCGGTACGGTCCGGCCCCGCGCGCCGCTGCCCGGAACAGCCTGGCCCGGGGTGCTCTGACCGAACGTGCCTCGACCCTGGGCGTGCTGGCCCCGAAAGACCTGACCGGAATGGGTCTGGCCGGGGCCCGCCTCCGGCAGGTCCGGGACGCCCCGAGCGTGGGGCCGGCCCCCGGGGGCCGCGGCCCGGTGATCAGGGACGCCGCCCCGCCCGGCGGGTCCGTTGGCCGAACCGTCGCGACCACCGGCGCTGGCCACGAAGTCGTCGCGGTCCCGGCCGTTCAGTGACAGGGCCTCGGCCAGCAGCGACACCGTGTTGCGCTGCGGACGGGCGACCCGGCCGCGCTCCAGTTCGCGCAGCGTCCGCACGCCCAGACCGGTCCGGCTGGCAAGCTCTTCCTGGGTCAATCCGCGGGCGAGGCGACGGGCCCGCAGCGTTGTGGCGAACCTTGCCCCGGCATCCTGCGGATCACGGCCCGGACCTGGAGACATGTTGATGAAGCGTACTTATCTGCGCTGATACCCAGAAGCTGGGCGTCGGAACCACGACGCTCGTCTATACACCCCGGGCGACATGGCGGCGGAACTCGCACCACTACTCAGCCTTGGGTCATGGCCCCAGTTTTCCAACCACTTGACGAAGATCACTGTCGGCCCGGTAGTGGCGGCGCAGGAACGGCGGGGCCCACCAGTTCCAGTTGTCCAGCATCGTCATCAGCGCCGGCAACAGCAGTCCACGCACGACGGTGACGTCGATCAGCACCGCGACCGCCATGCCGACACCGATCTCCTTGACGGCGACCAGGCCGCCGAACGTGAAGCCCAGGAACACGATGCCGATGCAGATCGCGGCCGCGGTGACCACGGGGCCGGAGCGGGTGATGCCGCGCAGCACGGCCCGGTTGGTGTCCGGGCGCTGGTCGTACTCCTCCTTGATCCGAGCCAGCAGAAAGACCTCGTAGTCCATCGACAGGCCGAAGATGAACACGAACAGCAGCACCGGCGTGGTCAGATCGACGCCGCCCCAGGAGTCGAAGAAGAGTGGAATCTGCCCCCAGCCCCACTGGAACACCACGACCAGGACACCCAGTGTGGCGAGCAGGGTCAGCAGGTTCATCAGCACGGCCTTGAGCGGAATGATCACCGAGCCGGTCAATACGAACAGCAGCACGACGGTCACCAGCAGCACGACGAGCCCGGCGAGCGGCAGACGTTCGGCCAGCGACTGCCGGTAGTCGATGACCTCGGCGCTCGGCCCGGTCACGGACTTCGCGAACGGCGTCTGCATGGCCCGGATCCTGCGGACCAGCTCACCGGACTCCGCGCCGCCGACCTCACCCTTCGGCGTCAGGTCGAGAATCGTGTAGCCCTTCGGGACGTCGCGCCGCACCTCGAGCCGGAACACGTAGGCCTGCAGATCGCCGTTGATCTGGTTCATGAACATGCGGACGTCGGCGCGCTCCGGGCCGGCCTCGACGAGCACCACGACGTCTTCGGGCTGGTTGTTGTTGAACTTCGCCTGCAACGCGTCGTACGCCTGGCGGGCCTCGTTGCTGTGCGGCAGGGCTCGGGCGTCGGAGTTCGCGAAGTTGGCCCCGAGCAGCGGAGCGGCCAGGACCAGCAGGCCGATGGTCACGCCGAGAGCGACCGGCCCGGGGGCCTTCTGGGCGCGGGTGGCGAGGCGGGCCAGCAGGTTCCGGTCGCCGCGCGGCTTCCACAGACCCTCGCCCGCCGGCTTGATCTTGTTCTTCGCCACGGCGAGCAGGGCCGGCACGAGGGTGAGGGCGGCCAGCGTCGCGAGCACCACCACTGCGGCGCCACCCAGCGCGACGGCCGCGAGCAGCGGCTCGGCGAACGCGGTCAGTCCGGCGAGGGTCAGCGCGACCGCGATGCCGGAGATGGCGACCGCTCGCCCGGACCGGGCCACCGCGGTCACGAGTGCCTCGGCCGGCTCGTGCCGCGGCAACTCCTCACGGAACCGGGCGACGATCAGCAGCGAGTAGTCGACGGCGAGCCCGATGCCGAGGAGCGTGACGACGTTGAGCGAATACTCGCTGACCTTCGTCACGTGGCTCAGCCCGAGCAGGAGCAGCAGCGAGCCGGTGACGCCGGCGATCGCGACCGCCAGCGGCAGGCTCGCCGCGATGACGCCGCCGAAGATCAGCACGAGCGCGACGAGCAGCGCGGCGAACGCGATGCTCTCGCCGATCGCCAGGTCGTGCACCGACTGCTCGGCGAACGCGCGCTCGGCGATCTTCGGGCCGCCGACCTTCACGCTGGGCGCCTCGATCTGATCGAGGCGGGCCTTCACCCTGTCCTCGAGTTGCTCGCGGTCGGCGTCGCCGAGCTTGGGGTCCAGCTCGACCCGCACCGTGGTGCTCATGTTGTCGGCGCCGATCTGGCCGCCGGGCCCGGTATAGAGGTCGTTGACCTCCTTGACCCCGGGCATCCCGCGGATCTCCTGGGCGGCCTTGCTCACGCTCGCGTTGAGGCCGCCGTCGTAGACCTCACGGCCCTCGATGACGGCGATGACCATGGAGCCCTGCGGGGCCAGCTCGTCGATACGGCGCTCGGCGACGGCCGATTCACTGTCGGCCCGGTTCGTGCTCGTCTCGACGAGCCGGTCGAACAGCCCACCCCCGAAGACGGCGCCGGCTACGGTGACCGCCAGCCACAGCCCGATGACAGCCCACCGGTGGCGGTCCATGAGCGTGCCCAGTTTCGCGAACATCGGAGTATGCAAGCACGTCCCACGGCCGTACGAACATCCCCCGCCCCCCAACCGCGTCGATCTTGCACTTGTGGTGCCTGACAAACCCGGGCAAAGTCGGAGTGTCGCGGCACCACAGGTGCAAGATCAACGCGGTTGGGGGAGGTCACAGGCCCAGTGAGCGGGAGATGATCATTCGCTGGACTTCCGACGTGCCCTCGCCGATCTCCAGGATCTTGGCGTCGCGCCACATGCGGGCCACCGGCGTCTCGTTCATGAAGCCGTATCCGCCGTGGACCTGGGTGGCCTCCCGGGCGTTGACCACGGCCGCGTCGCTGGCCTGCAGCTTGGCGATCGCCGCCTGCCGCTTGAAGTCGCGGCCGTTGACCAGCCGGCTCGCGGCGTCGTAGTACGCGAGCCGCGCGGTGTGCGCCCGCGCCTCCATGTCCGCGATCTTGAACTGGATCGCCTGGTAGTCCCCGATCGGCTTGCCGAACGCGCGCCGCTGCTTGGCGTAGGCCAGCGACTCGTCGACGCAGCCCTGCGCGAGCCCGACGCCGAGCGCCGCGAACGCCACCCGGCCCTCGTCGAGGATCCGCAGGAACTGCGCGTATCCACGGCCGCGGGCGCCGAGGAGGTGCCCGGCCGGGACCCGCACGTCGTCGAAGCTCAGCTCGTGGGTGTCCGAGGCGCACCAGCCGACCTTGGAGTAGCCGGGCTGGACGCTGAATCCGGGAGTGCCGCTCGGGACGATGATCGTCGACAGCTCCTTCGTCCCGTCCGGGTTGACGCCGGTGACCGCGGTGACCGTCACCAGCGCGGTGATGTCGGTGCCCGAGTTGGTGATGAACGCCTTGGATCCGTTGATCACCCACTCGCCGGTCGCCTCGTCGAGCACCGCGCGGGTCTGCGTGCGGCTCGCGTCGGAGCCGGCACCCGGCTCGGTCAGCCCGAACGCGGCCAGGGCCTCGCCGGAGACGAGCTTGGGCAGCCAGTGCCGGCGCTGCTCCTCGGTGCCGTACCGGTAGATCGGCATGGCGCCGAGGGAGATGCCGGCCTCGAGAGTCACCGCGATCGACGAGTCGACGCGGGCCAGCTCCTCGAGGGCGATGCACAGTGCGAAGTAGTCGCCGCCCATCCCGCCGTACTCCTCGGGGAAGGGCAGGCCGAACAGGCCCATCTTGCCCATCTGGCGGACCAGGTCGTAGGGGAAGGCGTGGCGCTCGTAGTAGTCGCCGATGACGGGCGCCACGACGTCGTGGGCGAACTCCCGGACGCTCCCGCGGAGCGTCTCAAGGTCTTCGCCGAGCGTGAAGTCGACCATGATGCATCCCTTCGTGAGGTCAGACCGGGGTCACGCCGTGGCGCCGGCGGGAGAAGTGGCGGTCCTTGCCCTGTGCCGCGGCGAGGCGACGGATGATCTCGCCGCGCAGTGCCGGCGGCTCGACGATCGTGTCGACGACGAGCTCGCTGGCCAGCCGCATGATGTCGATATCCCGCTCGTATTCGGCCCGCTTCTGCGCGACGAACGCGGCGCGCTCCTCCTCGCTGTCCAACGCCGCGATCTTGTTGGCGTAGACGGCGTTGACCGCGGCCTCGGCGCCCATGACGGCGATCTTGGCGGTGGGCAGGGCGATCGTGGCGTCGGGCTCGAAGCCGGGACCGGCCATGGCGTAGAGACCGGCGCCGTACGCCTTGCGGACCACCACGCAGATCTTCGGCACCGTGGCCTCGGAGATCGCGGTGATCATCTTGGCGCCGTGCCGGATGATGCCCTGCTTCTCGACCGCGGAGCCGACCATGAAGCCGGGCACGTCGGCGAGGAAGAGCAGCGGCACGTTGAACGCGTCGCAGAGCTGGACGAACCGGGTCGCCTTGTCGGCGGAGTCGACGAAGAGCACCCCGCCTTTGAACATCGAGTTGTTGGCCACCACGCCGACCGGCTTGCCGTCGATCCGCCCGAAGCCGACGGTGAGCTCCTTGGCCCACAGCGCCTGGATCTCGAAGAACGAGTCCTCGTCGAGCAGCCCCTTCACGAAGCGGCGCATGTCGAAGGCCTGCCGCTCGCTGGCGGGAATGTCCGGGACACCGGTCGCCGGGCGGGCGTCCACGACGGGGGGCCGCCGCGAGTAGTTGGACGGCAGATAGGAGAGGTATCGCCGGACGGTCTCGACTGCGTCGGCCTCGGTCTTGCACAGGAAGTGCCCGACACCGGACTCGGCGCAGTGCACCCGGGCGCCACCCATCGCCTCGAGCGTGGTCTTCTCGCCGGTGACCATCTCGACCATGCGGTCGGAGCCGAGATACATGGAGGCGTTGCCCTCGACCATCGCGACGACGTCGCAGAACGCTGGGATGTACGCACCGCCGGCGGCGGAGGGTCCGAAGAGGGCACACGCCTGCGGGATGCTGCCGCTGGCGCGCACCTGCGTGTGGAAGATGCGCCCGGCGCCCCGACGGCCGGGGAACAGGTCGACCTGGTCGGTGATACGCGCACCGGCGGAGTCCACGAGGTACACCATCGGGACGCCTTCGTCGTAGGCCCGCTCGATGATGCGGATGATCTTCTCGACGGTACGGGCGCCCCAGGAACCGGCCTTGACCGTCGAGTCGTTCGCCATGAGGCAGACCGGCCGGCCGTCGACCGTGGCGGCGCCGGTGATCACCCCGTCGGCGGGAAGTCCCTCGGCGAGCGCGTTGGCGAACAGCCCGTCCTCGACGAAGGAGCCCTCGTCGACGAGCATCGCGACCCGTTCGCGTGCGAAGAGCTTGCCGCGCGCCGCGTTAGCCGCGTGGTACTTCTCCGCGCCCCCGGCCTCGATCCGCTTGCGCGTCTGGTTGAGGGCATCACCCTCCATGGTGCGACCTCCGCGTCGGCTACCTGAACGATCGTTAATCCCTAACGATCGTTCAGGTTAGCCGACGCGGAGGTGAAGTTCCAACGCTCCCGGTGGACCACTTGCGGACACGGGTCGGTGTGTGCCCACAGGGCCCCGGGGATCCCCCTGCGGATCAGAGGGATCCCGGTACCGAGATCAGCAGGAGTAGGCGACCGCCCCGCCGGAGCTCTGAGCCTGCGAGAAGCCCAGGATGCCGATCGAGTTGCCGCTGACGTTGATCGGGAGCTGGACGACGGTGCTGAGCTGGTTGCCGTTGAGCAGACCGGCGTTGTAGCCCGTGGTCCAGTCGCTGCAGCCGCCGCGGACGGCCGTCGCGCCACCGTGCCCGCGGCCGTGGCCCCGGCCGTTGTCGTCGGCGCCGGACCCGTTGCCGTTGCCGTAACCGCCGTTGTTGTTGCCCGAGCCGTTGCCGTTGCCGTAGCCGTTGCCGTCCGCGCCGGCGTCGCCGTAGCCGTTGTTGTTGGCGGTGCCGGTGCCGTGGCGGCGGCCGTGCTCGTCCAGGTTGATGCTCTGGACGCCCTTGTTGGCCTTCTTGGCCTTGTGGGCCTTGTGCGCCTTGCCGTGAGCGGCCATGCCGGTCGGCATCGCGCTGGCGTTGCCGTGCGAGTTGCCGTAGGCGTTGTTGTTGGCGTTGCCGCCCGAGCCGTAGCCGTCGTCGTCCACGTCGCCGTAGCCACCGTTGCCGGAGCCGTTGTCGTCGTCGTCCCAGTCACCGTGGCCGCCACCGTTGACAGCGGTCGCGCCACCGTCGCAGCTCGCGCTCGCGAAGCCGAGGATGGCGATCGAGTTGCCGCACACGTTGATGGGCGCCTGGAGCACCGTCTGGAGCTGGTTGCCGTTCAGGATGCCGGCGTTGTACCCCGTGGTGAAGTCCTCGGTGGTCGCGCTCTCGGACTTGACCGCCCACGCGCCGCCCTGGCTGGACGCGCTGGAGAAGCCGAGCAGGGCGATCGAGTTGCCGCTGACGTTGATCGGCGCCTGGAGCGTGGTGTCGAACTGGTTGCCGTTCAGCACACCGGCGTTGTAGCCGGAGGTCCAGTCCTCGGTGCGGTTCCCAGCACCCTCGGTGTAGTCGTCGGCGCCGGCGTTGTCGTAGCCGCCGTTGCCGCTCCCGTTGCCGCTCCCGTTGCCGTGCCCGTGCCCGTGGCCGTGCCCGTTGCCCTTGCCCTTGCCGAGGTCGGCGTCGCCCTTGACGGCGTACGCGCCGCCCTGGCTGGACGCGCTGGAGAAGCCGAGCAGGGCCAGCGAGTTGCCGCTGACGTTGACCGGCGCCTGCAGGGTGGTGTCGAACTGGTTGCCGTTGAGCACACCGGCGTTGTAACCGGTGGTCCAGTCCTCGGTCGTCGCGCTCTCCGTGTCGACCGCCGCCGCACCGCCACCGCAGGAGGCGTCGGCGAAGCCGAGGATGGCGATCGAGTTGCCGCAGACATTGACCGGCACCTGCACTGTGGTGTCGAACTGGTTGCCGTTCAGCAGGCCGGCGTTGTAGCCCGTCGTCCAGTCGGCGTGCGCAGCCCCACCCGAGACGAGCAGGAAGCCCGCGGAAAGCACGCCCACGTTGAGCGACTTACGAACCCACGTCTTCATGTGGAAATGAGACCCTTCGGTAGTTTTTCGATGTTCAGTACTGCCTGATGGGCGCGGCACGGTGCCGTGAACCCGCGTGCGGGCGGGCTCTGCCCGGCTCCGCCCTGTCGACGTGCGCCCGGATGGTGCGTGTTCGGTGTTACGAGATGCCGCGATGTGGTCGATGCGGGTCCGCTGGGACCAAGGCTTGCGTTCCGGCTGCCCGCATGGCGTCGCGTCGGCTGGCCGGACCGGCCTCAGTCAGGTGAGACTGTCGGTTTCTCGGCTGCTGACAACCGCAGCTCGTCGTCCTCGACCGCCACCGGCCGGAAGGTCACCACCTTCGCACCGGCCGGTGCGGCGGGCAGCACGGCGGCGGCACCACCGTCGTGGTTGAGGCCCGAGCCTGCGCTCGGCACCCCCGAGGCGAGGCCGGCCGCCGGCGACGCCGGAAGGGGCGCCGGGCGGGGCAGCAGCGGCACGTGGTGCGTACCCTGCGCGTCTGTCCGGCTCACGACCGGCGGTTCGATCGTGCCGTCCTCGGCGTCGAGCCGGTCGGCGGCACGGGAGACGACGGCAGCGTCGGTCCGGTCGACGCCGGCGACAGCGCCGCCGGTCGCCGCGGCGGTGACGTCGCCGCCGGGCCCGAGGCGGACCGGTACGGCCTGGACGGCCGGCTCCTGCGCCCGCTTCGGATGGGTCTTCTTGATGCCGGCCTTTGCCGGCCTCTTGGTGCTGGGGTGCTGGACACTCGACGCGTCCGCTGTCGTCGAGTGGGCCGCACGGTCCACGGTTTGGACCGATGCCTGCGTGTCGGCGACCTGGCTGGACGTGACCACCGAGGTCACCGTGTCCACCGGGCTCAGCACGGTCAATACGGTGCTGGTGACCAGGTCGCCGCGGTCGCCGCGGTCGCCGCGGTGGTCACGCTCGCCGTGCCCGGTGTCCCGCGCCTCGTCGTGCCGGTGACCGTCGCCGACGAGCAGGCCGGTCACCGGCGTCAGCAGTCCGAACCGCTGCTGGTCGAGGCCGTCGGAACCGTCCGAGGCGTTCGCCGCCGACGCCGACAGCAGCCAGGCCACGGCGGCGAAACCGGCCACGACCAGGCCCCGGACGGCATACCGGGCGCAGCGTGAGGCGGTCGGCAGCGAAGCCGTGCGCGGGTTGCGCTCGCTCCTCGACTGGACCATGTCCGCCCCTCAGTACGGCTCAATACGGTACGGATCGCACCGCATCTGACTTTTCCGTACTGACCAACGAACCGCCCGAGCCGGGGACACGCCACAACCCCGGCGAATCGGACACAAGTGGGCCAGGCTGCTCAGAAGGGCAGTCGCGGCCCGGCCCGGAGCACTCCGGAGGGCAGCTCCCGCCCGGCGATCTCCTGCGCGATCCGGGCCGCCTCGATCAGCGCCCTCAGGTCGATCCCCGTCTCGTACCCCATGTCGTGCAGCATGTGCACGACCTCCTCGGTGGCCACGTTGCCGGTGGCGCCCGGCGCGTAGGGGCAGCCGCCCAGGCCGCCCACGCTGGCGTCGAACTCGGTGATGTCCAGCCGCAGCGCGGTCAGGACGTTGGCCAGGGCCGTGCCGCGGGTGTTGTGGAAGTGCAGCAGGAGCGGCAGGTCGGGGTGGCGATCGCGGACCCGGCCCACCACCTCCTCGACCCGCCGGGGGGTGCCCATGCCGGTCGTGTCGCCGAACGCCACCCGGTCCGCGCCGTCGGCGACCACCCGGTCGACGATCCCGGCGACCCGCGCCGGATCGACGTCGCCCTCGAACGGGCAGCCGAAGCTCGTCGAGATGATGACCTCGGCGGTCGCGCCGGCCGCGTGCAGCAGGTCGATCAGACCGGCGATGTCGTCGAGGGACTCGGCGGTCGAGCGGTTGACGTTGCGCTTGTTGTGGGTGTCCGACGCGGACACGACCACTTCGATCTCGGTGAACCCGGCGGCCAGTGCCCGCTGGGCGCCCTTCGAGTTGGGCACGAGAGCGGAGTACCGGACCGCCGGGTTCTTCGCCGCGCGGGCCCACACCTCGTCGGCGTCGGCCATCTGCGGGATCGCCTTCGGATGGACGAAGGAGACCGCCTCGATCCGCTGGACCCCGGTGGCCGACAGGGCGTCGAGCAGCCGTACCTTCGCGTCGGCCGGCACCGGGTCTTCGTTCTGGAGCCCGTCCCGGGGTCCGACCTCGCGGATCGAGATGAAGCTCATGTCGTCACCTCCGCTGCGCTCCGGACCGCTCATCGCATCCTGCTCACAATTGCCGTGTCGTAGTCGCCGGAGACGAACTCGTCGTTGTCGAGCAGCTCGGCGAAGAACGGAAGGTTGACCTTGGGGCCGGCGATCTCGAACCCGGCGACCGCGGTGCGCAGCTTCGCCAGCGCGTCGGCCCGGTCGGCGCCGTGCACGATCAGCTTGGCCATCAGCGAGTCGTAGCTGGGCGTCACCGTGGTGCCGGCCGCGTATCCCGAGTCGACCCGCACGCCCTCACCGGTCGGCTCGACCCAGGTCGTGATCGCGCCCGGGCCGGGCATGAACCGCTTGGGGTCCTCGGCGTTGATCCGGACCTCGATCGCGTGACCGGTGACCGTCAACGTGTCGGGGTCGAAGGTCGGCGCGAGCCCCGAGGCGATCCGCAACTGCTCCTCGACCAGGTCGACGCCGAACACGGCCTCGGTGACCGGGTGCTCGACCTGTAGTCGGGTGTTCATCTCCAGGAAGAAGAACTGCCCGCTGGCCGGGTCGAACAGGCACTCGACGGTGCCGGCGTTGCGGTAGCCGACCGCCTCGCCGGCCCGGACGGCGGCGGCCAGCAGATCGGCGCGCTGGTGCGGGGTGAGCGCCGGCGACGGGGTCTCCTCCACGAGCTTCTGATTGCGCCGCTGTACGGAGCATTCGCGCTCGCCGAGTGCGATCACGCGCCCGTCGGCCAGGCCGAGGATCTGCACCTCGATGTGGCGCACACGCGGGAAGTACCGCTCGATCAGCACGGAACCGTCGCCGAACATCCGCTCGGCGAAGCCACGGACCTTGTCGAACTCGGTGCGCAGGCCGGCCTCGTCGTTCGCGACCGCCATGCCCATGCCACCGCCACCGGCGGCGGCCTTGACCATGACCGGGAACCCGATGGCCGCGGCCGCCTCGATCGCCGCCTCGACCGTGGTCGCCGGGTCGGTGGTGCCGGGCACGACCGGCACGCCGGCGGTGGCCATCAGGTTGCGCGCGTTGATCTTGTCGCCCATGGCGCCGATCGCGTCGGCACCGGGTCCGACCCAGATCAGGCCGTTCTCCTGGACCGTCGCCGCGAACGCCGCGTTTTCCGACAGGAACCCGTACCCGGGGTGGATCGCCTCCGCGCCGGTCGACTTGGCCGCGGCCAGGATCGCGTCGGTGTTGCGGTACGACTGGGCGGGGTTGGCCGGCCCGATGAGGACCGCTTCGTCCGCCTCACTGACGAACGGCAGCGTCGCGTCGGCCTCCGAGTGGACCGCTATGGTGCGGATCTGCAGGCGGCGTGCGGTGCGGATGATCCGGCGGGCGATCTCTCCGCGATTGGCGACGAGCAGCGAGCTCAGCATTCGGCGGATCTCCTGTGGATAACTCTGTGGGTGGGAACGCGGCAAGGCTGTGGATAACCCTGTGAAGTCACTCGAACGGTTACCCCTGGAGTGCGGAGAGTGTCGCCGCGCGCAGCAGCTCGGCACGACGCGCGCGATCGACCTCACCGCCGAGGAAGGGGGTCGAGTTCATGAGCCCGAACGCGGCGTGCGCCAGCACACGAGCCTCACCATCGGTGAGATTACCGTGACGCAGAGCGGTCAACGTGTCGACCCACTCCTCGACGTAGAGTCGCTGGAGCCGGCGGATCTGCCGCCGCGGGTCCTCGGGCAGCCTATCGAGCTCGTGGAGATGCAGGGCGATGACGGCCGGATTCGCCAGCGCGAACTCGACGTGGAATTCCACGAGCGCGGCGAGCGCGGCCCTCGGGTCGTCGGCGGCCTCGGCGATGCGCGCCTTCCCGCCGGTGAGTAGCTGCTCGCTCACGGGGATAAGGGCGGCCACCAGCATCGCTTCTTTGCCCGCGAAGTGGTGGTAAAGCGCCGGCCCGGTCACCCCGGCAGCCGCCCCGATGTCGTCCATCGACACGCCGTGGTAGCCGCGGGTGGCGAACAGCCCGACCGCGATCTCCAGGATCTCGTCGCGCCGGGACCGCCGTCGCGGCTGCTGGCCGCCGTTCCCCGCACCTCGGGACTGCACCGGCGGACGAACGGCTTGCTGTTCCAGCGTCATGGGGAAAGCCTAACCTCATGTCAAGAAATCACTGAACGATCGTTAAGTGGAAGTTGTCACCACGGCCGGCGACGACCCGGATCATGGCCGTCGCCGGCGCGGTGTGGGGCTACTGGTCCAGGTATTCGGCGCGGATCGCTGCCGCCTCGTCCGAGCGGTCCTGCGCCTCGAGGCACTCGGCGAGCATCCAGGCCGAATTCTGCCGGATCTGCGAATCCTTCGGAGCCGCGCCGAGCACCGACCGCAGCAGAGACTCGGCCTCCGTCGGCGAGCCGGCCCGCATGAGCAACTCCGCGTGCAGGAAGTCGGCGTCGAGCGCCTCGCCCAGGGCGCCGATGCCGCGCAGCGCGTCGGCGGTGCCCTGCATGCGGGTGATGGCCTCGTCGCCCTGGCCGGCGCCGAGATGCACGCGGGCCGCGTCGCAGTCGAGCATCGCCCGCTGCCAGATCAGCCACGGCTCGTCCGGATCGACGCTGCCCGACAGTGCTGCGGCCAGGGCGTCGGCCTCGGCCAGCGCGCTCAACGACCCGGGGACGTCGCCGGCCCAGCGCAGGGACAGCGCGCGCATGCGGCGGTTGTACAGTTCCGCCTGCACGACGCCGGCCGCCCGGAACGCCTCGGCGGCCGCCGCGAACCGCTCCGCCGCCTGGGCGTCGCGGTCGGCGCCGTAGAGGAGCTGTGCCGCCTCCTGCAGCATCCGGCCCCGCGACTGCAGGTTGTCGAAGCCGTCGAGGTTCTCCGCCAGCGTCTCCAGCAGCGCGAGTGCCTGATCCGGCTCGTCGAGCCCGCGATAGATGCGCGACAGCAGGTATCGGGTGCTGTCCGCCGCCTCCTGCGCGCCGATCCGGTCGAGCACGTCGACCGCGCTCTCCGCGGCCTCCGCCGCGTCGAGGAGCTGGCCGGCCTCCAGATAGGCGGCGGCCAGGTCGTATCGCAACAGGGCGGCGGGAGGGTCCTCGCCGTGGGCGACGTGGTCGGCGATCACCTCGACGAGGTCGTCGATCGCCTCGACCGGGCGGCCACTGGCGAGCCGCGCCCGGCCGCGCCCGACCAGCGCGGAGAGCCGCGGCTCACGCTCGACGGCCGTGCCCAGTGCCGCGTCGAAGGCGTCGACGGCCTGGTCGAACCGCTCGAGGTTGGCCAGCGCGTGGCCGTGGATGAGCGCGGACAGCGCGACCGGCGGCGGGTCGCCCAGCTTTCCATACTGCTCGCGGGCCTCACCCGCGGCGGCTGCCGCCTCGTCGTATCGCTCCAGGACCAGCAGGCACCGGGCCCGTCGGCCGCTCAACTCGGCGCGCAGCGCGGGGCGCTGCGGGCCCTCCGCGATCGCCGCCTCGACGGCGGCGAGAGCGTCGTCGAGGCGGTCGAGGGCGAGCAGCGGATACTCCATCCGTAGCCGTGCCTCCGCCCGGACGTCCGCGTCGCCCAGCTCCAGGATCCGTGCGGTGACGGCCTCCAGCTCGTCGAGCTGGTCCGCGGCCAGCGCCGCACGGGCCTCGGCGACCAGTGCGTCGAGCTCGTGCCCCAGGGCGCGGTGCGCGGCGGACGCCGCGCGGAACAGCTCGGCGGCCTCCTCGTCGCGCTGCTCGACGGCCGCGATCCGCGCCCGCCCGTCGAGCCGGCGGGCGGCCAGGCCGGGCGCCGGCTCGGGGTGCAGCTCGTCGAACCGTTCCCAGGCGGCGCGCGCCTCCGTTATCCGGTATTCGTCGAAGAGCGCCGTCGCGCGGTCGAGCAGCTCGGCGGCGTCGACCGGCAGCGGCTCGACCGGCCGGGGCGCGCGAGGGGTGACCTGCCTGCGGGCCACGGCGTTCAGTGGCAGGTGCTCGACCAGCGGCTCCGCGGTGAGCAGCGCCTCGATGTTGCGGCCGACGGCCGGGGTGCCGTTGCGCTCGTCGAACCGGGCGGCCAGGTCGCGCGCCCGGGTGGTGAGCCGGCCGGCGAGGACCGTGGCGGGTGTCTCGCCGACGGTGACGCTGTCGTCGAGCCGGCCGAGCAGCAGCGCCGCCGAGGCCGCGAACCACATCTCGGCCTGCGGGTGGGGCGCCTTGTCGAGCCACCCGAGGTGTCGCTGCACGATCTCCAGGCCGCGCACGTCGTTGCCGGTGCGGGCGCAGAAGGCCACGTGCTCGCCGATGCCCTGCAGGTCGGCGAGGTTGCCCCGCATGGCGCGATACGCCCGGCGGTGCGCGTCGGCGGCCTCACCGAGCCGGCCGGTGCGCAGGTAGGGCAGCAGCAGCGCGGTGAGGATCGACTGCGGCTGCTCGGCGCAGGTGAGCTGCCCGGCCAGCACCGACTGGGCCAGCTCGACGGCCTCCTCGTCGAGCTGGCGGGACACCAGGTGGTAGACCTTCGAGGTCGGGTCGCAGCCGACGCAGTCGGAGTTGTTGTCGCGCGGCGCGGCGTTCCACTTGGCGAACCACTCGTCCGACAAGGGGTCGCCCAGATACTCGGCGACGCGGTGCCGATACGCATACACGGCGTGCAGGCTGTGCCCGCCGGCCCGGAACCGGCGCTCCATGTCGTCGAGCACGTCGTAGGTGCGCCCGAGCGGCACGGCCGGGAACTTCAGCAGCCCCGCCACCATGTATTTGAACTGCCACAGCAGCAGGTGCTCGTCCTGACGGTCGAACCGCTCGGGATGCGCGTCGTACTCCGAACGGCACCACGAGAACGTGACGAACGACTTCGCGGTCTCGCCGCCGTGCACGTATGCGGTGGTCGCGTGCAGCCGCGCGGCGAAGCACAGCTCGTCGAAGCCGCCGGCGTCGGCGTGCTGCACGATCTGCTCGACCAGCGCGATCTGGCCGCTGCCATACGGCATGTGGTAGGCCTCACGGAGCAGGCCCCAGAGTTCTTCTTCAGTCCTCATGCGCGACCGCCTTGTTGAGCAGACCAAGGAACGAGCTGTTGAGCAGCGCGGCATCGGCCGGCCGCAGGGGGTGGTGACCGAGCAGGAGCGCCTGCCCGTAGAGCCCCTCGACCGAGAGCCGGACGAGGTCGTCGTCGGCGAGCTCGGTGATCCGCCGCACGAGCGGGTTGCGGTAGTTGAGCACGAGTTGCGGCCGGTCCTGGTCGTCGGTGCGGGCGAGCGCGTCGAGGACGTCGGCCCACACCTCGTCGACCCGCTCGCGGGTGGCCCGCAGCTCGGCGGCGAAGGCGGCGGACCGGTTGACCAGATACATCGCGGGCATGGCGGCCGGGTCGTAGGAACGCAGGACGACCTCGCAGCCGAGCCGGTCGACGGCCCGTTGCGCCCGGGCGAGGAACGGCCGCTTGGCCAGCTCGACCGCGGGCTCCAGCGCGTCGAAGTGGGTGCTGAGGTCGCTCGGCTCGACCCGCTCGATGAGGGCGCCGGGCTCCACGACCGGCAGCCGCTCGATGAGCTGCGTGTCGTAGGTGTAGCCGGCGTTGACGACCGGCATGCCCTGCGCCGCGGCGACGGCGCCGATCTGCCGGAACTCGTCGACCTGGGCCGTGTATCGCACCAGGCCGTGCTGTGCGCGGAAGTCGGCGAGCGTCATGCGGCCGTTGTTGGTCTCCATCGGCCACCAGCGCTCGACCAGCCGCAGCATCTCGTCGTCGTGCAGCGCGAGCGCCTTGACCCCGAGGTGGTGGATGTCGAGGAACTCCAGCAGCCGACGCGAGTCGCGCCCGGCCAGCCGCACGAGCCAGCCGCGAAGCTGGTCGCCGAGCGCCTCGCGGGTGTCGTCGAGCAACTGGTCCTCGTAGAGCGCCTCGCGGCTCGCGGTCGGGCGCAGCTCGGTGGTGTCGATGACGCACCGGGCGAAGAACGCCCAGTCGGGCAGCACCCCCTCGGCCCCTTCGGCGAGCAGCATGCGCTTGAGATAAGCGCGGTGGCCGGCCCGCGCGGCCGGGTTGGCGGGCGTCGGCAGGACGAATGCGACCCCGGTGAGCCCGGCGGCCGGCACGGAAAGGTCGACGACGTCGAAGGGGACGAACCCGAAGAGCTCCTGACAGTACGACCTGAGCCGCTGCCGGCGGGCCTCGCCGGTGCCCTGCCACGGCAGCCCGGCGCCGGTGACCGGCAGGTCGCCGACCTCGACGGTCACCGGCAGCAGCGACCCGTAGAGCTCGGCCAGCTCGACCACGGTGCGGCGGAGCAGCCACTGCTCGGCGTCGCGCCGCGGCACGAGGGTGACGGTGGTGCCGACCTCGGACCGCTCGGCGTCGGCGGGCGCCACGCTGTAACGGCCGTCGGCGAAGCCCCGCCACAGCACGGTCGGGCTGCCCTCGGCACGGGTGAGCACGCGGATCTCGTCGGCGACGAGGAAGCAGGAGAGCAGCCCGATGCCGAACTGGCCGAGGAAGTCGTGCCGGGCGAAGCCGAAGTCGTCACGCTTGGAGCTGCGGCCGATCGTGGCGAGGAACTGGTGGACCTGCGCCTCGGTCAGCCCGACGCCGGAGTCGGACACGCGCAGCGTGCCGTCGCCGGTGAGGTCGGGCGGCTCGAACCGCACCCGGGCCGGCGCGTCCGGGTCGGCGGACCGCCGGGCGGTGATCGCGTCGACCGCGTTCTGCAGCAGCTCGCGCACGTAGACACGAGGGCTCGCGTAGAGGTGATGACTCAACAGGTCGACAACGCCGCGCAGGTCTACTTGGAACGTTCGATCCACGCGGGCACGCTACCGCGCCCGACCGACAATTTTCCGACCCGATCTCACGTGATGACGCGCTCCACGCCGCTGAGTCCGGTCACGCCGGTGATCCCGGTGACCGCTCCGCTGCCCCGATCGAGGCGGAGAACGGCGTCGGGCTGCCCGACGTACACGTACCGGCTCGACACCGCGATGCCCCGCGCGTCCGCGGGCAGCTTCCAGGTCGCTATGTGGATCTTGGTGTCTCGGGCGAAGACCAGGACCCGCTGCCCGGCGGCGAGGTAGACCTCGCTGACGCCACCGGCGAGAGCGGCCCGGCCGGCGGCCGGCTCGAACGTCAGCTCCTGCGTCACCGCGAGGGCATCGGCCTGGACCACCACCAGGGCACCCTTGCCGGCATCGGCCACCCAGACCTCTTCGGCGCTCTGCGCGAGGGTCAGCCCTTCGACGGGCCCGGTGCCGAAGTTGCCGGGCAGGTCCACGCAGACCGCCCAGCCGTCCCGCAGGCTCAGGGTGTGCACGAACGCGTGCACGTCCGGCTTCCCGTCCCGGGCACCCTGGTTGATCAGGTCCCGTACGTGCTGATGGTCCGGCTGGTGGCTGTACAGCGTGAAGAGCCGCTCCCGGCGCGGGTCGAACACCGCCTGCCGACCCTCGCCGCGCATCTCCTCCTCGGCGCCCTGCGGCACGAGGACCTTGATCCCGGCGTTCTCCCCGGGCAGGTTCAACGCCCTGAGCTGACCGGCGGCGAGATCCAGCACCCGCACCCGGTACCGGTCGGGACGCTCCGGCGGCAGCATGTCGAGGACGAACAGTTCGGTACCGCTCGAGGAGAACGCCTCCGGCTGGACGAATCCGGGAAGCGTCAGGCGGTGCCGCTCCCCCGTCGCCCCGGCGACCACGATCGTCGTCTCGGTGCGGCCCGCCGGGTTGCCGTCGACGAGGGCGACGAGACCCGCGTCGGACGAGACGGCCGCGAGCCGCATCCCGCCGCGCACCGCGGCCGCGGTGACGACGGCGCCGGTCGCCGCGTCCCGGACCACGACACGCCCGTCCGGATCGACGCCGACCAGGCGGTTGCCGGTCAGCAGTGCGCCGCCGGCGACCCGGCCGGCGGTGCCGGAGTCCAGCACGGCCATCCCGTCGGTCAGGGAGACGGCGAGGAGTTCGCCCCGCTGAGCCTTGGTGACAGGGCGGGGCGACGTGCAGGCCGCGAGGAGCGCCGCACCGCCCAGACCCAGCAGATCCCGTCGCTTCATGCCCACGACGAGCCGCCGGACGGTCGAGCCGTTCCCGGGGATCACCGACTATTTTCGGCGGGTGGATCTCCGCGCCGCGCTCGACAGCCTGACCGGCCTCTCCATTGGCGACGCGATCGGCGCTCGCGTTCGCGCTGCGACGGCAGCGCCGACCGGCAGCGCCGGCATACCGTCCGAGTGATCGACTCCCGTGAACCGCCCCCCGAATGGAGCCAGAGTCTGTGATCACAGTACGTTACCGTTAGCCACTCCCCTGGCCGAATGCCAAAAATTGACGGTCGTCGTTCTATTTGATCCGGGTGATTTTTCTGCAAATCAGTGCTGACCTGCACAGAAAATCGGATAGCCTGGCCGGATTGCCCCAGACGGCACAGCGGTCCAGTGACCCTCATCCGCGCGTATGACGGTTTTTTGAGGTTGCTCGGGGTAACAATGTGTTCATGTCACACCCTGCCGCGACCTATCGACTCGGTATCGTGTCGACCTATCTGCCGCGCCAATGCGGGCTCGCGACCTACACCGCGGATCTGCGCGAGGCACTAGGTGTCGCCACCGACGATCTGGAGACAGTCGTCGTGGCCATCGACCGTGACGGGCACACATACGGCGACGAGGTCGTCGTCACCATCAACCAGGACCGCATCGAGGACTATTCGGCGGCGGCCCGCGCCCTGCGCGAGGCCGGCGTCCAGGTCGTGCTGATCCAGCACGAGTACGGCATCTTCGGCGGGCCGGACGGCTCGCACCTGCTGGAGCTCACCCGCGCGCTCAACGCCTGCGGCATCCCATACCTGCTGACCCTGCACACCGTGCTGCCTCAGCCCTCGCCGGGCCAGGCCGCGACGCTGCGCGCCCTCTGCGCCCGCGCGGCCCGGGTCACCGTCTTCACCGAGACCGCGCGTCGTGTCGCGATCCGCACCGGCATCGCCGCTGGCCACCAGCTCGTGGTGGTGCCGCACGGCGCGCCCGAGGCGATGCGCCACGCCCCGGACCCGCAGACCCTGCGGCCCGAGCTGCGCGCACTGCTCGACGCCGTGTCCGGCAAGCCGACGCTCACCACCTTCGGGCTGCTCGGCAAGGGCAAGGGCATCGACATCGCGATCGACGCGCTGGCCGAGGTGGTCAAGAAGCACCCGGAGACGCAGTACATCGTCGCGGGCACCACCCACCCGGAGATCAAGCGGCAGGAGGGTGAGGTCTACCGGGAGAGCCTGCAGGCACAGGTACAGCAGCTCGGCCTGAACGACAACGTGCACTTCGTCGACGCCTTCCTGGCCCTCGACGAACTGTCGGCGATCCTGCACACCAGCACGCTGTTCGTCACGCCGTACCGGCAGCCGGAGCAGATCTGCTCGGGCGCACTGACGTTCGCGCTCGGCGCCGGCCTGCCCGCGGTCTCGACGTCCTACAGCTACGCCGAGGACATGCTCGCCGGCGGCGCCGGCCGGGTCGTGCCGATCGGTGACGGCACGGCGCTCGCCACCGAGATCATCGACCTGCTCAGCGACGCCCGGGCGCTCGCCGCCGCCAAGTCGGTGGCCGAGGCCTGCGCGGCGTGGCTGCCCTGGCCGGCCGTCGCCGCCCGCGAGGCCGACCTCTTCGCCGAGGTGGTGCGCCAGACGCAGGCCGCGGCCGCGCGCCCCGGCCACGCCACCGCGGCGGCGCCGGCCCTCAACCTCACGCACCTGGAGAAGCTGACCGACGAGATCGGGATCATCCAGTTCTCCCGCGGGCCCAACCCGGACATGTCCTCCGGGTACTGCGTCGACGACGTGGCGCGGCTGGCGATCGTCGCCGCCGATCTCCTCGCGGTCGGTACCGACGCCAACCAGACCGCCCTGGCGACGCGCTGGCTGCGGCAGTCGATGCGGTTCCTCATCGCCGCCTACGATCCGTCCGGCGCTATGCACAACGTGCTCAGCTACGGCGGCACGTGGCAGGACTGGCCGCACCTGGGTGACCACGTCGGCCGCGCCGTGTGGACGCTCGGCGTGCTCGTCGGCACCCCGGCGGTGCCCGACGACATCCGCCGGCCGGCCGCCGCCCTGCTCGACGAGCTGGGCCCGCGCACCGCCATGCTGCCCGAGCTGGGGCTGCGGTCCGCGGCCTACGCGCTGATCGGCCTCGCCCGCGCCGGGCGCACCGACCAGGCCGCGCCGCTGCTGCGCCATCTCGACGAGGCGCTGGTGGAAACGTCGTCGGCCGACCCGGGCTGGCGCTGGTTCGAGCCGGAGCTGACGTACGACAACGCGCGCCTGGCACAGGCCATGCTGCTCGGCGCGGCACTGCTCGAGGACGACGCCGCCGCGGGCCGGGCGATCGCCGCCCTGGCCTGGTACGTGCAGCACGTCGGCCTCGCCGACGGAACCCTGCGCTGTGTGGGCAACCACTGGCACCGCCGGGGTGAGTCGCCGGCGCTGTGGCTCGCCGACGACGGTGACGAGCAGCCCCTGGACGCGGCGGCGATCACCGAGGCACTGGTCGACGCGTGGCAGCACACCGCCGAGCCGGACCTGGCCCGGCTGGCCGGCTGGGGCTTCGCGTGGTTCCTCGGCCGCAATCGGGCCGGAGCGCGGCTCTACGTCGACGCCACCGGCGCCTGCCACGATGGTTTGTCTGCTACTGAGCCAAATGGGAACCAAGGTGCCGAGTCCACGCTAGCCTATTACCAAGCGCTCCTCAGCCTGCTCAGGGCCGGTTTGGCCGCTCTGCCCCATCCGGTGGTCGCGACAGCGCCGGTCCCGACGTCCCTGCCTGTCACGTCGATGGCGACGAAGTCGGGCAATCAGGGACGGGCTGTCGGCCGGGCTTCGGCCGGGTTCAGCGCGACCGCAACACCGCCCCGCTCGCGCACCACGGAGGGCCAGCCCGATGCACTTTGACGCGGAGCTCTTCCATCGAGAAGCGACCAATCCCCTGCTGAGCGCGGGGGATTGGCCCTATCCGATCAACAGCGTGTTCAACCCGGGCGCGTGCATGCACAACGGCGACACCGTCCTGCTCTGCCGGATCGAAGACCGCCGCGGCATCTCGCACCTCACCGTTGCCCGGAGCAAGGACGGGCGCACCAACTGGGTCGTCGAGGGCAAACCGCTCATCGCCGACGATCCGACCGACGCCCATAGCTGCTGGGGAGTGGAGGATCCGCGGATCACCTACGTCGAAGACCTGGGCGGATACGTCATCGCGTATACGTCGTACGGGCCGGGTGGGCCCTGCGTGGCGCTCGCCCGGACCGAGGACTTCCAGTCCGTCGAGTCGCTCGGGATCGTGATGCCGCCCGAGGACAAGAACGCGTCGCTGCTGCCCCGCAAGATCGACGGGCACTACGTGCTGTTCCACCGCCCGGTCTCGGTGCTGTCGGCGCGCGCCGACGTGTGGCTGTCGAAGTCGACGGACCTGCGATCGTGGACGACCCCCGAGCCGGTGATGCAGGCACGCTCCGGCCCGTGGTGGGACGCGACCCGGATCGGCATGGGGCCGCCCCCGGTCGAGACGCCGCACGGCTGGCTCGCCGTCTATCACGGCGTCAAGGCGATGGTGGCGACCTCCATCTACCGGGTCGGCCTGGTCATGCTCGACCTCGACGACCCGACGAAGGTCATCCGGCGCACACCGAGCTGGGTCCTCGGCCCGGAGGCCGACTACGAGCGGGTCGGCGACGTGCCCAACGTCGTCTTCCCCACCGGCCTCGTCCACGACGAGGCGCGTGACGAGCTGCGGATGTACTACGGCTCGGCGGACCTCACGGTCGCGATGGCCAGCGCGCGGTACTCAGAGGTCGTCGACTACCTGATCTCGCTGCCACCCGAGGGCGAGTAGCGAGCATGGACACGGTGGGCGGCGGCTCGCGCACGACCGCCGCCCACGCCGTCCTTACTTCGGGTTACCGCCCTTGACGACGGGCGCACGCACGAGGTTGCCCCACTCCGTCCACGATCCGTCGTAGTTGCGCACGCGCTCGTAGCCGAGCAGGTGGGTGAGCACGAACCAGGTGTGGGACGAGCGTTCGCCGATGCGGCAGTACGCGATGATGTCGTCACCGGCACCGAGGCCGAGCTCGTCGGCGTAGATCTTGCGCAGCTCGTCGACCGGTCTGAACGAGCCGTCGTCACGGGCCGCCTGCTTCCAGGGCTTGTTCACCGCACCCGGGATGTGGCCGCCGCGCAGTGCGCCCTCCTGCGGGTAGTCGGGCATGTGCAGCAGTTCGCCCGTGTATTCACCCGGGGAGCGCACGTCGACGAGCGGCCGGCCGTCCTTGATGTGCTGCGCGACCTGGTCGCGAAACGCCCTGATCGCCTCGTCGTCGCGTGGCACGGCCGGGTAGTCGGTCGGCTTACGCTGCGGCACCTCGCGGGTGATCGGCCGCCCCTCGGCGATCCACTTCGCCCGGCCGCCGTCGAGGATGCGCAGGTCGCGGTGGCCGAAGAGGGCGAAGACCCACAGTGCGTAGGTGGCCCACCAGTTGAAGTTGTCGCCGTAGAACACGACGGTGTCGTCGGGGCCGATGCCCTTGGCGCCGCAGAGCGCGGCGAAGCCCTCGGCGTCGAGGTAGTCGCGGGTCGTCTGGTCGTTGAGCTCGGTGTGCCAGTCGACCTTCACCGCACCGGGGATGTGTCCGGTGCCGTAGAGCAGCACGTCCTCGTCGGACTCGACGACGACGAGCCCCGGGTCGCCGAGATGCTCGGCGAGCCACGCCGTGGTGACCAGCCGTTCCGGGTGCGCGTATGCGCTCAGCTCGGGCGCTGGATCATTTGCAACAGCCATGATTCCGACCCTAGCGCCCTCTAGGCGTCGCGGAGCGGAGCCAGCTCAGGGCGCTTCGCGGTCACCATGTCGCCCGACGACTTGCCGGTCAGCCGCCGTTTCACCCAGGGCGCGAGGTGCTGGGTCGCCCACTTCGCGTCGGCGGCCTTGCGTGACACCCACGACAGCTCTTCTGGCGGCGGCGGTGCGGCCAGCCAGTCCGGGTCGCACTCGATGCCGAGCTCGGTGAGCACGTGCGCCGCCACCCGCCGGTGCCCGACCGGCGACAGGTGCAGCCGGTCGATGCTCCACAGCCGCGGATTGGCGAACTCCGCGTCGTCCCACAGGCTCACCACGTGGGCGCGGTGCTTCGCGCCGACCTCCTCGATCGCGGTGTTGAGCAGGTCGACCCGCGGGCGGAGCATCTTGCCGCCGGGCATGCGGCCGGTCAGGTCCGCCCAGCGGAACAGCACCACGTCGGCACCGGCGCCGCGCAGCTTCTCGATGGTCCTGTCGAATCGCGCCACCAGGGCGTCGGGCTCGAACGAGCGGCGCAGCGCGTCGTTGCCGCCGCCGGCGAAGCTGACGAGGTCGGGCTTCATCGCGACGGCGAGGGGCACCTGCTCGGCGACGATGTTGTCGAACAGCCGGCCGCGAACGGCCAGGTTCGCATACCGGAAGTCGTCGGTCCGGGCCGCGAGCGTGCCGGCGACGAGATCGGCCCAGCCGCGGTACCCCTGTCCGTCCGGCCGCGGGTCGTCGAGCCCTTCCGTGAAACTGTCACCGACCGCTACGAAACTCTTCCACCCCGCCACCCTGGAGTACCTCCCCGTGTGTTTGTCCCGGTTCGCATCCTGTCAGGGCGCCAGGTGCGGTGGAAGCGACTTTGCCGCACACCACACCAGTCACTCGCAATTCATGATCGTTAGGCACCTTTCACCCCGGGTAACACGACCTCATCCACCACTTGGGAGGTTCAAACCATGACGATGCAGACGGTCCGCGAGGTCATGACCACCAGTGTGGTCTACCTGCCAAGTGAGACCACCCTGGCGGAGGCCGCTCGAACCATGCGTGAGCAGGACATCGGCGACGTGGTGGTGGCGGACGGCCCTGAACTCACCGGGGTGGTGACCGACCGTGACATCGTGGTTCGCGCGGTCGCCGAACGGTGCGACCCGGCCGCGACGACGATCGGCGAGATCGTTTCGACGGGCCTGGTGACGGTGCACCCGGACGACTCCATCCACTCGGCGGCGCTGCTGATGCGCGACCAGGCCGTGCGGCGGGTGCTGGTCTGCGACGACAATCAGGGCCTGGTGGGCATCGTGTCGATCGGCGACCTGGCCGAGGAGATCGACCCCGAATCCGTCCTGGGCGGCATCAGCAAAGCCTCCCCCAACACCTAACTCCCGCGTTGATCATGCACTTGTGGTGCCTTGACACTCCGCGTTTGCCCCGGTTTGTCAGGCACCACAAGTGCATGATCAACGGCGTCTTTGGGGCCGGCGCGATAGCGTTGGATCCGTGGACATGCCGGACAAGCTCACCGCGATCATCGACGAGTTCGCCTCAGCACCCCGTGACGTGGTGCTGGAGATGCTGCTCGAGTATGCCGACGCGGTCCGGCCGCTGCCGCCCGAGCTCGCGGCGCACACCGGGATGGAGCAGGTGCCGGAGTGCCAGACGCCCTTCTTCCTCAAGGCGGACGTGACCCCGCAGGGCACCGTCGACCTGTTCTTCGACTGTCCGCCCGAGGCACCGACGACCCGGGCGTTCGCCGGCATCCTCAGCGAAGGGCTCGAAGGGGCCACGGTCGACGAGGTGCTCGCCGTGCCCGCCGACATCTACCAACGGATGGGGCTCGCCGCGGTGATCAGCCCGCTACGCGTTCGGGGCGGCACCGCCGTGCTCACCCGGCTCAAGCGCCAGGTGTCAGAGCACGCGGCCGAGGCCCTCGATCACTGACGCACCCGGCAGTTCCGCCAGCAGGGTACCCGGCAGCACGATCTTCGAGCGGCGCAGCCCGCTGCCGACGACCGCCTCCGGCACCTCGAGCACCCGCGAGTCGACGAGCACCGGCCAGCCGCCGGGCAGGCCGATCGGCGTGATCCCGCCGTACTCCATGCCGGTCTCACTGACCGCCGACTCCATCGGCGCGAAGCTCGCCTTGCGCACGTCGAGCCGCTTGCGGCCGACGCCGTTCACGTCAGCACGCGTGGTCGCGAGGAGCACGCAGGCCGCGTAGCGGACCTCACCCTCGCGCTTGCCCGAGATCACGACGCAGTTGGCCGACTCCTCCAGACCGACGTCGTAGGCCGCACAGAACTCGGCCGTGTCCGCAAGTGCCGCGTCGATCGGCGCGACCAGGACCTGGTCGGCGGCATTCCACTGCCGCAGCGCGGCGAGGACGGGTGGTGCGAGAAGTTCGGGCGCGGACAGCGCGGCAACGGCCTCGAGTTTGCTCATGCCGCAGTTCTATCGCCCGTCATCCAGGGCGAGCGCCCGCATGAAGATCTCACCGATCTTGGAGGGGTCGGGTGCGATGAAGACCGCGCCGCCGGTCGCGTCGACGATCTTCTGCAGTTCCGCCTGGTTCACCTCGGAGCCGACGCCGATGATGATGATCTGCACCGGCTGGTTCGGCTTCTCCACCTTCTGCAGCGAGCTGACCAGCGAGTCGAGCGAGATGCCGCCGGGGTTGTTGTTCCGCCCGCCCGTGATGACGACGACGGAGTTGCCCCGGCCGGGATCCCAGCCCTGTTGGACCGTCTCGTAGGCGGCGAAGATCGTGTCGTACAACCCGCTGCCGGCCTTGGTGTCCGGCTTGAGGCCGGCGATCGCGCCGCGCAACTGGTCGCGTTGGGTGCTCAGCGGACCGATCGGGACCAACTCGTGATGGCCCGCGGAGAACGACCACAGCCCGACGGACCACGAGTCGGGGAACAGGTCCAGACCGCCCTGGGCGGCCTGGACCGCGACCTGTCCTTTTGTCAGCCCGCCGGCCGACGGCACGGAAGCCTTCATCGCCGACGACGTGTCGACCACCGCGAGCATCCGCGACGGCTGGGTGATCTCCACCCACATCTGCAACGCCTTGTTGATCACCGCCGGGTCCGGGACCGGGGTGACCCCTCCGCCGCTCGCGGCGCTCGGCCCGAGGGTCATGCCCGCGCCGACAGAGCCGTCGTTGGCGCGGAGATGGTGCGCCGCCAGCAGGTTGCGGAACTCGGACCCGGTCAGGACCGACCGGAGCTGCTCCGCCGCGGCGGCGCGGTTCGGCGACAGTCGCGGCATCGCCGTGAACGGGAAGTCGAGCGCGATCGGCGCCGGATCCGGGTAGACGGCGATCAGCGGTACCGCCGGACCACCGGCGTTGTAGGCGTGCAGCGCCTGCTCCGACAGCGGGGCCAGGGTCACCGCGGTCGACAACGTCCTCGGGTCGGCGTCACGCGGGAACCTGGCGATCAACCCGGACGACTGCTCCGACTTGCCGGCCATCAGCGACTTCACCGCGCCGACCGTCAGCGAGTCACCCTCCGGACCGAACTGGTCACGCACCGAGGCCATCGCCACGAGCGTCGACACGCCGACCGCGTCGCGGTTGGGATCCACGATGCCGGGTGTGATGCGGGTGTCCCCGACGATCTGCTGGAGCACCTGCTTCCAGCTCAGCTTGTTCTCCAGCCAGCCGAGCGACTTGGCGGTCGGCTCGGGCACGGCGAGGACGATGGGACTGCGGGCCAGCGACGGCGTGGCCTGTGGCACGAGATCCTCGCGGGCGGCACGCATGCGCTGCAACCACATCGAGGAGTCGGGGATCCAGACCTGCGGGACCTGGGTCTTGCCGTCGGCCTGGCCGAGGCTGGGGATGTCGACGCCGTGCTCACCGGCGATCGCGGCGGCAACCTCCGCCGACGCGACCGGCGTCACGTCGACCGCCACGCATTCGTTGTCGACCCGCGGCTCCGTCTTCAGCCAGCGGGCCGCGGCGTCCTTGATGGCCGGTGCGATCTCCGGGCTCGTCGCGACCGACAGTCGCACCGTTCCCGAGCAGCCCGACGTCGACATCGCTCGATATCCGCCGTAGACGGCACCGATCGCGACGAGGGGCAGGATCATGCCGGCTGCGAGGGCGACGAACCCGTTGCTTCTCAGGTCCGCTGCCCGGTGCCGTCCTCTCACGGCTACCAATATTCCCTAGATAAGCCAGTTGCGGGTCACGCGTTCGGCCATTCGTCCGCCGGATTTGAGTGGTGCGTGCACACTCCGCATTTCCTTGATCACATTCAGTCGGAAACCCTGCGAGTTTCCTTTTGGAATCCTTTGGTGATCACCGCCGGCGTGGCCGCCCACGCGGACCGCCGGCCGATCGGCACGTGGCGGGCCGAGACCGGCACCGGCCGGGCCGTGGTCCACGAGGGCCGGGTCGGCGGGCGCATCAGCCTGCGCCGGATCACGCCGACCGAGGGTTCGGCCAAGGTGTCGTACCGGATGCTGCCGCCCTCCCTGGAATGATCGGGATCTTTGGCGAGTCCGATGTGGTCCTGCGCCTGCCCTCACTCTTGGCGATGGCTACCGGCGCCGGAGTGACCGCGGAGCTCGGCGCAGCTATCGAAGCCGACCGGCACCCGCCGATCGCATCGAGCGAGCCGGGAACCCTACTGCTGCGCGCGCAACCGGACTGCTGCGCGCGCAACCGGCGACCCTTTGAGGAGACTTTGGGGCAACACTCCTTGTGTCACTTCTCCCAAAGGGGCCTCAAAGGTGCCGCCAGCCTTGATCCAAGATCTTCAAGCGATCCTTGCTGGAACCGCAGCCCGGAAGCGCGAGACCAGCGTGCTGGACTTCAAGGAAGCGAAGCCCAACGTCAAGGACGCTTGGACCGACTTGGCCGAGGCGGCAGTCTGCTTCGCCAACTCGGCTGGTGGAACAATCGTAGTTGGAGTAGCCGACACCCCGGGAGGCAAGCAAGCATTCAAGGGCTGTTCCTTGGATTCCGACTTGCTGCGGCAGAAGATTTATCATCTGACCACTCCCGGCTAGCTGCCGAGGCGAAGGTCTTCGCGAAGAAGTAGGACGCTGAAGCTTTCGATGTGCAGGCACGAGCTCGGCTGGCGCCCGAGACGCAGGTCGACTCTCCGGCACGTGACCGAGGCGCTGGAGTGGCTCGCTCGGCAACTAGGGGAGGGCAAGGCGAAGTCGTCGATCAAGCTGTACTTCGAGCTGCTCGACGCCATCTGCGCGGCGGCGGTCGCCGACAGGGTCATGCCGAACAACCCCTGCGCCGGCGTGCGCCTGTCTAAGGTGCTGAACGGTGTGTCTCGGGCACCGAAGTGGATTCCGGCCGAGGATCAGGTCCTGCGGCTGCTCGACGTCATCCCGCCAAGCTGGGAGGCAGCGGTGCGGCCGTCGGAGGCGATCGGCGTCGAGGAGGACGAGCGGTGCTTCGACCTCGCGGAGGAGGAGCTCCACGTTGTTCAGCAACTGCGGTACTCGCCTCGGACGCACGGCGGCTTCTATCTGAGCGGGGCGAAGTCGGGCTCGTCGGGGACGGTCGACCTGGACGCGGTCGTCGCGGAGAAGATGCGGGCGCACACCGCGGCGTTCCCGCCGGTGGAGCTGGAGATGCTCGACATCACGTCGGGTGAGCCTCGGCATCGGACGGTGCGGCTGCTGTTTCGCCACGCGCCACGGGAATCCAATAACCGACAGAATCTGGTCGCGGGAGTGCGGGCCAAGTGGCGGGCGGCGGCTGGCTGGCCGGACGTCGAGCACGCCGGGTTCCACACTCGGCGGCACTTCTTCGCTACGACGCTCATCTCGCAGCATGTGGAGCCGCAGGAGGTACAGCGGGTGCTGCGGCACAAGATGTTCACGATGACGCTGGAGGCGTACGTGCACCGGTGGCCGAAGGGGGTTCGGCAGTGCGGCGTGATCGGGGCAGCGCTACCGGGCGCGGTAGCCCGGCTATGACGGGATTTGGTCCCGATTTGGTCCGGGCGATCATGGCGGACCGAAACCGCAGGCTAGACACCATGAATGGTGGAAGCGAGGGGACTCGAACCCCTAACCCCCGCCTTGCAAAGGCGGTGCTCTGCCAGTTGAGCTACGCCCCCGCACGCCGGGGTTGGCGCACCCGCACCGGTCCAGGACCGGTGCGGAGGACTAGCGCAGGTCGGGTGCGGTGGTCGCCTCGTGCCAGAGGGCACGCTCCTCGCTCGCGGAGCGGACGCGCTTGGCGACGTAGGCGGCGGCTCCGACGACGGCGACCACCAGCAGCACCTTTTTCCACATGTGGGGCTAGCTGGAATCGAACCAGCGACCTCAGAGTTATCAGCTCTGCGCTCTAACCGACTGAGCTATAGCCCCGCTGCAACGGTGACGTTTCACGTCATCCCGTTGCGACCGAGCAAGGTTACCGTACCCGTGCCGCCAGCCCCAAACCGGTTACCCCGGCGCGTCGGAAACGCGCCGGGGCAGCCGTCTCGTCAGTCCTTCTCGGCGAGGGTCAGCTCGATGCCGCCGACCAGGTCAGCGCACACGTTGTAGATGAACGAGCCGAGGGTCGCGAGGGCGGTGAAGAGCACGACGTTGACCACGCCCAGGAGCGCGGCGCCGCCGATGACGCCCTTGGCGGTGATGCGGAAGCTGTTGTTCGCCTCACCACCGGTGGAGCTGACGATGTCGGCCAGCATCTTGTTGACGCTGTTGAAGACGTCCATCGCGTCGAGTGCGAGGTACAGCACCGAGGTCGCCACGATGACGACCACAAAGAGCACGAACGACACCGCGAACGCGAACTTCATCACAGACCACGGATCGATCCGCTTCAGGTGCAGCCGGGCCCGGCGCGGGCCGCGACCGACGGCCGAACTGACCGTCTTACGGGCCGCGCGCACGGCCTCGGTGACGCGGGCCGAGCCGGTGACCGGAGCGGCCGGCGCGTTGATCGCCTGGGTGGCCGCGGCCGGTGTGCGCACCGCCGCCCGAGCGATCGCCGAGACGCTCGCGGTGCCTGTCGCCGAGCCGCTCGTCGGCTTCGCACCGGTCGGGATCGACATCGGCGGAGCCGTGGACGAACCCACGGCCGACGCCGGCGACTGGATCGGCACCGTCAGCGAGTCGGGCGGCGGTGCCATGCCTGGTGCTCGTGTGAACTTCGGCGTGCCACCCGAGGTGGTCTCGCCGCTCCCGTTGATCGCGCCTGCGTCACCGCTGGCGGCAGGCGCCCCCGAGTCAGATCCCGTCATGGCAGCCTCTCCGGCCGGCTCGGCCTCGTCGGCTGCTGCCGAGACGGTTCCCGACTTCGCCTGTGTGTCTGTCATCAACTAGTCCTGTTCGTCGGGTTCATCGGCGTTACGGGCGATCGCGACGATGGTCACACCCTCCGGAAGGTCCATGAGCTTGACCCCCATTGTGTTCCGATCCCTCGTACGGCGTACAGGCTTCACCGGAGTCCGGATCACGCCACCATTGGAGGTGATGGCGAACAGCTCGTCATCCGGGCTGATGACCACCGCGCCCACGAGACCACCGCGACGCGACGTGATTTTAGCGGTGAGCACACCCTTGCCGCCGCGACCTTGGACCGGATATTCCTCGATGGGAGTCCGCTTGGCAAAACCACCGTCGGTGGCCACCAACACGTCCAGATCCATCCCCTCACGCACCACTTCCATGGCGAGCAACTCATCGCCGTCGGTGAACCGCATTCCGATTACACCGGACGTCGCCCGTCCCATCGGACGCAGCGTCTCGTCGTTGGCCGTGAACCGGATGGCCTGTGCCCCCTTGCTCACCAGGAGGAGGTCGTCCTCCGGGCCGAGGAGTGCGGCGCCCACCAGTTCGTCGTCCTCACGCAGATTGATGCCGATGATGCCACCCGACCGGTTGGAGTCGAACTCCTCCAGCTTGGTCTTCTTGACCAAGCCATCCTTGGTCGCCAGCACCAGGTATGGCGCCACCTGGTAGTTCGGGATCTCGATCACCTGCGCGATGTGCTCGTCCGGCTGGAAAGCCAGCAGGTTGGCGACATGCTGGCCCTTCGCTGCCCGGCTCGCCTCGGGCAACTCGTACGCCTTTGCCCGGTAGACCCGCCCTTTATTCGTGAAGAACAGCATCCAGTCGTGGGTCGAGCAGACGAAAAAGTGGCTGACGATGTCGTCCTGCCTCAGTGTCGCACCCGACACACCTTTGCCGCCGCGCTTCTGGGAGCGGTACAGGTCGACCTTCGTGCGCTTCGCGTATCCCGTCCGGGTGATCGTCACCACAACGTCCTCGCGCGCGATGAGATCCTCCATGGAGACCTCGCCGTCGAACGGGATGATCTGGGTCCGGCGATCATCGCCGCGGCGGGCGACGATCTCGGCGAGTTCCTCGGAGACGATCTGCCGCTGCCGGGCCGGCGTCGCCAGGATGTCCTTGTAGTCCGCGATCTCGACCTCGATCTTCGCCAGCTCGTCGAAGATGCGCCGCCGCTCGAGTGCGGCGAGGCGCCGTAGCTGCATGTCGAGGATCGCGGTGGCCTGGATGTCGTCGATCTCCAGCAGGTTCATCAGGCCGATCTTCGACTCCTCCGCGCTCGGCGAGCGCCGGATGAGGGCGATGACCTCGTCGAGCATGTCGAGGGCCTTGACCAGACCGCGCAGGATGTGTGCGCGCTCCTCGGCCTTGCGCAGCCGGTAACGCGTCCGGCGGACGATGACCTCGATCTGGTGCTGGACGTACTGCCGCACGAACTGCGCCAGGTTGAGCGTGCGGGGCACGCCGTCGACCAGCGCCAGCATGTTCGCGCCGAACGTCTCCTGGAGCTGAGTGTGCTTGTACAGGTTGTTCAGCACGACCTTGGCGACCGCGTCACGCTTGAGCACGATCACCAGCCGCATGCCGGTGCGGCCCGAGGACTCCTCGCGAATGTCGGCGATGCCGGCGAGCTTGCCCTCCTTCACCAGGTCGGCGATGCGCTCGGCGAGGTTGTCGGGGTTGACCGCGTAGGGCAGCTCGGTCACCACGAGCGTCGTGCGGCCACGCGCGTCCTCTTCGACCTCGACCACGGCGCGCATCCGGATCGAGCCGCGACCGGTGCGGTACGCGTCGATGATACTGGCGGTCCCGACGATGAGGCCCTTCGTCGGGAAGTCCGGACCCTTGACGATCTTGATCAGCTCGTCGAGGGTCTCGGCCTCGTCCGCTTCGGGGTTGTCGAGACACCACTGCACGGCGGCGGCGATCTCCCGCAGGTTGTGCGGCGGGATGTTGGTCGCCATGCCGACCGCGATGCCCGTGCTGCCGTTGACGAGCAGGTTGGGAATGCGCGACGGCAGGATCGTGGGCTCCTGGGCCCGGCCGTCGTAGTTGGGGACGAAGTCGACGGTGTCCTCGTCGATGTCCCGCAGCATCTCCATGGCGAGCGGGTCGAGCCGGGCCTCGGTGTACCGCATGGCGGCCGCCGGGTCGTTGCCGGGGGAGCCGAAGTTGCCGTTGCCGTCGATCAGCGGGTATCGCAGCGACCAGTTCTGCGCCATGCGGACCAGCGCGTCGTAGATCGAGGCGTCGCCGTGCGGGTGGTAGTTGCCCATCACATCGCCGACGACGCGGGCGCACTTCACGTAGCCGCGATCGGGCCGGTACCCGCCGTCGAACATGGCATAGAGGATCTTGCGGTGCACCGGCTTGAGGCCGTCACGCACGTCGGGCAGGGCCCTGCCCACGATCACGCTCATGGCGTAGTCGAGGTACGAGCGCTGCATCTCGACTTCGATGCCGACCGGCTCGATCCGGCTGGCGACCGCAGAACCACCCGATTCGGGAGTACCAGGAGTGGAAGTCGGTTCCGTCACGCTTTATCCCTTTTCTAGAATCCGCAGGTCAGATGTCGAGGAACCGGACGTCCTTGGCATTCCTTTGGATGAACGAGCGGCGCGCTTCCACGTCTTCGCCCATGAGGACGCTGAACAACTCGTCCGCGGTTGCAGCGTCGTCGAGGGTCACCTGACGGAGCATCCGTGTCGCCGGGTTCATCGTGGTCTCCCAGAGCTCGGGGTAGTTCATCTCGCCGAGACCCTTGAACCGCTGGATGTCGTCCGGCTTCGCGTTGGGCTTGGTCTGCTGGCGCAGCTCGATCAGCCCGTCGCGCTCGCGGTCGGTGTACGCGTACTGCGCGTCGTCGCCCTTCTTGTTCCACTTGATCTTGTACAGCGGCGGCGCCGCCAGGTACACGTGACCCAGCTCGATCAGCGGTCGCATGAAGCGGAAGACCAGCGTGAGCAGCAGCGTCTGGATGTGCTGGCCGTCGACGTCGGCGTCGGCCATCAGGATCAACTTGTGGTACCGCAGCTTGTCGATGTCGAACTCGTCGTGGATGCCGGTGCCCAGCGCCGTGATCAGCGCCTGGACCTCGTTGTTCTTCAACACGCGATCGATGCGCGCCTTTTCCACGTTGAGGATCTTGCCGCGGATCGGCAGGATCGCCTGGACGCGCGGGTCACGGCCCTGCTTCGCGGAGCCGCCGGCCGAGTCGCCCTCGACGATGAACAGCTCGCACAGGCGCGGGTCGTTGGACTGGCAGTCGGCCAGCTTGCCGGGCATCGAGCCGGACTCCAGCAGCGACTTGCGGCGGGCCAGCTTGCGCGCCTGCGAGGCGGCGATCCGGGCCCGGGCGGCCTGCGAAGCCTTGGTGATGACGGTCTTCACCTCGGCCGGGTTACGGTCGAACCAGTCGACCAGCCACTCGTTGCAGGCCTTCTGCACGAAGCTGCGGGCCTCGGTGTTGCCGAGCTTGGTCTTCGTCTGGCCCTCGAACTGAGGGTTGGCCAGCTTGACCGAGATGATCGCGGCAAGGCCCTCGCGGATGTCCTCACCGGTCAGCTTCTCGTCGCCCTTGAGCAGCTTCTTGTCCGCGCCGTACTTGTTCACGACCGTGGTCAACGCACTGCGGAAACCCTCCTCGTGGGTGCCGCCCTCATGCGTGTTGATCGTGTTGGCGAACGTGTAGACGCTCTCACCGTAGGACTCGTTCCACTGCATGGCGATCTCGACCGCGATACCTTCGCCCTCCGAGCCGAACTCGATCACCGTGCGGTGGATCGGGGTCTTGGTGGCGTTGAGGTGGCGCACGAAGTCGGCGATGCCGCCCTTGTAGCAGAAGACGACCTCTTTCTTCTCCTCCGGCACGTCGGGACGCTCGTCGCGCAGCACGATCGTGAGCCCGCGGTTGAGGAAGGCGTACTCCTGGATGCGCCGGTAGATCGTCTCGTACACGTACGTCGTGGTCTCGAAGATCGTCGGATCCGGCCAGAACGTGACGCTCGTGCCCGTGCGGTCGGTGGCCTCGCCCTTGTGCAGGGGGTCGGGCTTGGAGTTGCGGTAGGTCTGCCGCCAGACGTGGCCGTCCTTGTAAATCTCCAGGTCGATACGTGTGGACAGCGCGTTGACGACCGAGATGCCGACGCCGTGCAGACCGCCGGATACCGCGTAGGCCTGGCTGTCGAACTTGCCGCCGGCGTGCAGGACGGTCAGCACGACCTCGACGGTGGGCCGCTTCTCCTTGGGGTGGATGTCGACCGGAATGCCACGGCCGTTGTCCAAAACGCGCACGCCGCCGTCCGCCAGCAGCGTGACCTCGATGGTGTCGCAGTATCCGGCCAGAGCCTCGTCGACGGCGTTGTCCACAACCTCCCACACCAGGTGGTGCAGGCCGCGTTCACCGGTCGAGCCGATATACATACCTGGACGTTTGCGGACCGCCTCGAGCCCCTCGAGTACGGTGATCGAAGAGGAGTCGTAGGACTGTTCGGGCTTGTTAGCTGCCACCCTCGGTCGCTTTCTCGCACTGGCCGGCCGCGCCGGACGGCGCCCCGGGTCTCGTGCGGAGTCGTGCGGGCACGTCGGGCGGTTGCGGGCACGCCGGCGGTCCGCGCTCGTGCTACGGAGCGCTCCGACCTCCGGCGGGCCGACCACCGCTGTGACGCACACGCGGGGATGTGATCGGCTGGCTTGGTGTGAGCCGCCCCAATCTTACTGTGTGCGACCGACATTTTCGCATCGGGACGGCGCCTGTAGTCCCCGTAGCGGCCCGAACGGTGCGGCCCGAAGGTCCCCCCACGCAGGAGGGGTCAGAATGCGGAATGACGGGCGGCACAGCGCGTACCGAGGCCGCGTTTTGGGTTTTCGAACGTCCGGGGGTCGCGCAAGAGGCCGTTCGTGCCGTATGTTCCCCGCCGCGGGGCGCACGGGGTCAGGAAAAAGTGAGGGTGGGGCGCGATGGGACTCGACAACGTCGCCGTGCAGTGGCCGCGCACCGGCCGGTTCTACGATCCGGTGGCGCCGGCCGAGTTCGTCGACTTCGCCGGGCTCGCCGAGAAGCTGCCGCTGCACGCCGGGCCGGCCGCGGCGCTGGCCGACCACGTCGCAAAGACCGGCACCGTGCGTGTGACCGGTTACACAGAGCTGGTCGATCTGCTTTTCGGGCTCAACGGGGTGTTGTTCGCCACTGACGCCGCGGCCGAGGACGAGGACCCGGTGATCAGTCCGGACGACTGCGCGTGGATCGCCGGCGGGCTGGAGCGCTTCGTCAACGGCCATCAGCCGTATGGCGAAGAGATCACCTTCGAGACGGTGAGCACCGTGCTGCGCAGGGCCCTGGAGGGCTCCCGCTTGGCGGAGCAGCAACTGCGGTGGCTGCAGAGCAGGCTCGATGCGCTGCGTGACGACTCGGGCAACACTCCGCAGTGGAGCTACTCGATCGCCGAGCTCGACGTCCTCGCCAAGTTCTACCGGCGGTGCGCCGACCGCGGATTCGCCGTCTACGCCGACTTCTAGCGCCTCAGCCGTACGTGTCCCGGGGCCCCCGGCCCCGGATCCGGCGCGGGCCACGACTCCACGACGGGGTGCTCGGACCCTGGATGTGCAGCTTCTTGACCACATTGTGGCCGACCTCTCCCGCGATCCGGGCCAGCAGTTTGCCGGCGAGCATCCGAAGCTGGGTCGCCCAGGCTGTCGACTCCGCCTCGATCGTCAGCTCACCCTGCTCCAGCTTGAGCGGCCGGCAGTGCGCCGCGACGTCGGCGCCGACCACCCGCTCCCACTCGCCGAAGACCTTCGCCTCCGCCGTCGGGCGCTGCCAGCCGCGCTGCTTGACGAGCCGCTCCAGCACCGTGCCGAACAACTGCGGGTCGCGTGGATCCGGGCCCGGTCCGGTGTAGCCGCCGCGCCGGCGTGCCGGCTGGTCACGGACGGCCTTGCGCGGCGGCTTGGCCCGATGTTTGGCGAGCGCGGCCTCGACCGCGGCCCGGGCCAACTCGGGGCCCGTCGGCCCGTCCGGCCCGGACGACCCCGACGGCTCAGACACGGAGCACCTCGCCTCCACCAACCTCGTAGCGCGCACCACGCAGGATTCTCGGAACGTCATCATCCACGGCGCAGGTCACGATCACCTGGCTCGCCGAGCCGACCAGCTCCGCGAGCCGGTCCCGCCGGCCGGTGTCGAGTTCGGCGAACACGTCGTCGAGGGCCAGCACCGGCTCCACGCCGTCGTCACGCAGCAGGTCGTAGGCGGCCAGGCGCAGCGCCAGGGCGAACGACCACGACTCGCCGTGGCTGGCGTACCCCTTGGCGGGCAGCTCGCCGAGGGTCAGAACCAGCTCGTCACGGTGCGGGCCGACGAGGGTGACGCCCCGCTCGATCTCCTGCTTGCGCACCTCGTCGAGGGCCTGGAGGATCGTCTGTTCGATGTCATCCGGCCTGGTGTCATCGGACCATGACGCACTGTAGGCGATTCTGGCGTCGGACCGGCTGGCACTCACCGCGGCGTACGCCTTGGCGACATGTGACGCCAGCCCGGCGACCAGGTCGAGCCGCGCCTTGACCAACTGGGCGCCGTGCCGGGCGAGGTGCGTGTCCCACACGTCGAGCGTCGACAGGTCGCCACCGCGGCTGCCGCCGGTCTTGCGGGCCAGATAGGCGCTGCGCAGGAGCGCGTTGCGCTGCTTGAGCACCCGGTCGTAGTCGGAACGGACGCCGGCGAAGCGCGGCTGCCGGGCGACGAGCAGCTCATCGAGGTACCGGCGCCGCTCCGAAGGATCCCCGCGGACGAGCGCCAGGTCCTCCGGCGCGAACAGGACGAGCTTCAGCGCGCCAAGAATGTCGCGGGCCCGGGTGACCGGTGAGCGGCCGAGCCGTGCCTTGTTGGCCTTGCCCGGCTCGATCGCGAGCTCGACCAGCAGCTCCCGCTCGTCGTGCACGACGGCGCAGCGGACCACGGCCCGGGTGGCGCCGAACCGCACCAGCGGCGCGTCGGTCGCGACCCGGTGCGACTCGAGGGTCGCGATGTAGGCCAGCGCCTCGACGAGGTTGGTCTTGCCGACCCCGTTGGGCCCGACGAGCACGCACGCGCCCGGGTCCAGCTCGACGACCACCCGCTCGTAACTGCGGAAGTCGACGAGCTCAAGACCCCTGACGTACAACGACGACTAGTCCTTCTTCACGGCGTGGCCGCCGAACTGCTGGCGCAGCGCGGCCACGGCCTTCATCGCCGGCGAGTCGTCCTGGCGCGACGCGAACCGGGCGAAGAGCGACGCGGCGATGACGTTCATCGGCACCGCGAGACGGATCGCCTCCTCGACCGTCCACCGGCCCTCGCCGGTGTCGTCGGCGTAGCCCTTGATACCCGACAGGTTGGGATCCTCGTCGAGGGCACGATCCAGAAGATCAAGGAGCCAGGACTGTACGACCGAGCCGGCCCGCCACGACTTGATGACCTCGGGGATGTTCTCGACGAACTCCGACGCCTCGAGCAACTCGTAGCCCTCGGCGAAGGCATGCATCATGCCGTATTCGATGCCGTTGTGAACCATCTTCGCGTAGTGCCCGGCGCCGGGACCGCCCGCGTGCGCGAAGCCGAACTCGCCGGCCGGCTTCAACGCCTCGAAGATCGGCATGCAGTGTTCGACATACTTCTTCTCGCCGCCGACCATCAGCGCATAGCCGTTGGTGCGACCCCAGACGCCGCCCGAGACGCCGACGTCGAGGTATCCGATGCCCTGCGCACCGAGCCGCTCGGCGCGCGGCCTGTCGTTGCTGAACCGCGAGTTGCCACCGTCGATGACGATGTCACCGGAGGACAGCAGGCCGGCCAGCTCGTCGATGGTGGGCTCGGTGTACTGCACCGGGACCATGATCCACACCACCCGCGGCGCGGCGAGCTTCTCGACCAGCTCGTTGAGCGACGAGACATCGGTGACGTCTGGGTGGTGGTCGTAGCCGATGACCTCATGCCCGGCGGCCCGCAGCCGCTCGCGCATGTTGAAGCCCATCCTGCCCAGGCCGATGAGACCGAGCTGCATTGTGGTGCCTCCGATTCCGCTGCTTAGCTGCCGATGCGAACCGGCATGATCAAGTACCAGTAACCAGGAACGATTTCTCCATCATCCTTGGCCGGGGACATGACCGCAGGCTTCTTCGGATCGGTGAACGACAGCACGGCGATCGGCGCGTCGAGCGCCTTGAGTCCGTCGAGCAGATATTGGTGGTTGAAGGCAATCGTCATCGGCTCGCCCTCATACGTGCAGTCCATCGCCTCGCTCGCCCGGGCGTCCTCACTGCCGCTCGCCTCGACGACGAGACCGTCGGCGCTGAACGACAGCCGGATCGGGGTCTGCTTCTCGGCGACCAGGCCGACACGGCGAACCACCTCGTTGAGCGCGGACACCGAGACACGGGCCTGCGCGTTGTGGGTGTCGGGCAGCAGTGCCCGCACCTTCGGGAAGTCGCCGTCGAGCAGTCGCGACGTCGTACGTCGCGTGCCGCCGGCGAAACCGATCATGCCCTCGCCGAGCTTGCCACGGGACAACGCGACCGACACCGAACCGCCGAGCGGCCCGAGGGTCTTCGCGGTGTCGTCGAGCGTGCGAGCGGGCACCAGGGCGGCGAGGCTGAAGTCGGGCTCGTCCGGGCGCCACTCCAGCTCACGCACGGCCAGCCGGTAGCGGTCGGTCGCCAGGAGGGTCAGCTTGTCGCCCTCAAGCTCGATCCGGACACCGGTGAGCATCGGCAGCGTGTCGTCACGTCCGGCGGCGATGGCCACCTGGGAGACCGCGCCGGCGAACACGGCGGCCTCGACGGTGCCGGCGAGCTCGGGCATCTCCGGCAGCGTCGGGTAGTCCTCGACGGGCATCGTCGGCAACGTGAACCGGGCACTGCCACAGGTGATCTCGACGTGCGAGCCCACCGCGGCGACGTCGACCGGCTTGGCCGGCAGCGCCTTGGTGATCTCGGCGAGCAGGCGTCCGGAGACGAGCGTGGCGCCGTCCGCGTCCGCCTGCACCTCGACGGTCACCTGGCTGGAAACCTCGTAGTCGAAGCCGGACACCTGCAGGCGTCCGTCGGCGACCCGTAGCAGAACACCGGCGAGCACCGGGACAGAGGGGCGGCTGGGCAGGCTCTTGGCCGTCCAGGCAACGGCATCGGCGAGCGCGTCGCGCTCGACTCGGAACTTCATCGCGGTCCTCCCGCGTCGTCTCGTCTCAAGCGTGGTGCGGCGCCTGGGGCTCGTGGGCCTCCGGTGACCGCCTATGAACCTTAGGGCTTCCGAGCGGTGGTCGTGCACCGACCCCGCCAAATCGGGACCTCAAAAGTTTTCCACCCGCTGACGATTGCTTTTTTCTCTTCTTAAAAGAAATTTCCTTCGTAGTCATCGGTGGTGTGGATTCTGTGGAAAACCCCCGTATCCGCTGGTCAGCGTCGTGCGGACCGGTGGATGAGGTGTGCATAAACCCCTGTGTACATCCTTGTGGATTGTGGATGACCGATTGTCCACAGGCGTTGTCCACCGGTTGTCCACCGGTAATCCCCAGGGTTCGTCCACCGGCTGGGGATAAAGGGCGCCGAGGTGTGTTCACGCTCTGTGTCGTATCTGGTGACGCTCTGGAATCATCCACATGGTGTCCACACACCTTCCCCAGGAGTTATCCACAGGCTGTGGAAGATGACTGTGCGCAACTTGTAGTCGGTTGGTGACCCGGACCCCCGACGGGGTCGAAAGTTGGCACAAACGGAGTTATCCACAGCAAATCTGTGGATTGCCTGTGGGGGGGGTGTGGAGAACTGCCTGCTGAACGGTGTGCACAACCTGTGGACTCGGCTGGGGACGGAGTGTGGAAAACTTACGGCCACATGGCCATCATCGCAGCCAGGTGGCCTGTGGACACGGTGGACAACATTCGTTGTCCACATGCTGTGGTCAACCCGGTGGACGACGCACGTTTCTTGCAGAACCGTCTCTGAGCCTGTGGATATCGCGCTGGGAGCCCGTCGACGGGTCGGTCGACTTTCGATCACGTCGGCGCCGTTCGTGGGCGGATCGGGGCACCGGGATGATCGGCCAAAGCCCGGCGAGGCGGAACCGGGGCCTCGCGAGCGGGTGGTGGGCCGACTTACGTGCCAGCTCGACGTGCCCGGCGCGGGTCTTCCTGCGGTGGGGCAGAGTGATGAGGCACCCTTCACGGTTCGCCGGATGGTGTCTGTCGAGCGCGGTCGCCGCTGAGCCCTGGTCGGCGCGTTCCGAGCCAGGCGACTCCAAGATCATGGGAAAGGTCTGGCTATCGGGGCAGCCACATCTTTCCCATGATCATGCAAGACCGGGAAGTTAAGCCGCTGGGGCTGTTGTCAATGGGCTGGTTGATGTGCCGATAGCGATGGCGATGTCGGTGATCCGGTGGATGATCTTCGGGGTTTTCAGGTTCTTGTAGGCGTAACGGGAGATCGGCCGTTTCACCACACGTGGGCTGATCCGGGCGCGTCGGGCCGGTAGCAGGTCAGCCAGCACAGCACGACCGATCGCACCGACCAGGTCGACCGCGATAGTGATCACCCCGACAGCGCGGATGGTCAGATCGCGGGCGGTCTGCACGGCGATGGTGAAGCTGGCCCGGTCCGGGTCGGCCCCGGTGGTGTCCGTGGCCCAGGTCATCGTCTGCCGCAGCGCCTGATAGACGGTCAGCAGTGCGTAGAGTTCCTGATCGACGCCGTCCGGAGTGGTCGAACGCAGCACCCGCCCAGCCAGCAGGGTGTGCTTGATCGCCAGGAAGGTCGACTCGACCTCCCACCGCTCGTGGTAGAGCTCGATCAGCGCCCCGGCCGGATAGCGGCGCTCGTCGGTGAGGGTAGTGACCAGCCGCCAGACACCGGTACGGGTCGAACCATCCGCACAGGACAGCGTGACGACCGCCTCGACCACCCGAACCCGCACCCCAGCCACCACACTGGCGTAGGAACCGTCACCAAGACGGTCCAGCACCGGCAGCTTGCGACTGGACTTGACCCGCAGCAACAACCCCGCCCCAGCGGCGGTGACCTTCGTCATGAACATGTTGGTGTCATAGCCACGGTCGGCCAGCAGCAGCATTCCCGGCCGCAGCAGACCCAGCAACCCCACGGCATAACTGGTCTCACCACTCTCACCGCCCACGCCGGTACCGAACACCGCACCGAACACCGCCCGAGTCCCGGTCTCCACCAACGCCACCACCCGCACCAGCGGATACCCCGGCTCACCGGCACGGGCCATCCGCTTGCCGTACACCGCCCGATTCGCCGGCGAATCCGGCACATTCACCGTGGACCCGTCGATCGCCACCGTACGCAGCCCCCGCCACCACGCCCCGACCGTGTCGCGACCCGCCACCGGCCCGGCCAGAGTCTGGAACAACCGCCGCAGCGGCGGCACCCCCACCCGCCGCCGCGCCTGCGCCAACCCCGACGACGACGGACACACCCCCAACCCGGCCACCACACCCAACCCACCGACCAACGCTCCCCACACCCGCCGATACGACAACGAGCCGAACAACCCCAACCCCAACAGCCAATACACCACCACCCGCGACGGCAACCGCCGCACCCGCCGCTGCACCCGCCCCGTCTCGGCCAACACCGCATCCACCAACTCCACCGGCACAGCCCGGGTCAACTCACCCAGATGCCCCGCCGCGAACACCCCCACCGGCACCGACCCGACCCCGGCAATGACAGACTCCTCCGACAACGGGACTCCCCCCACAGGCTGATCTTGATCGACTGCCTGTTCTACCGGAGTCCCGTTGCCTTATCACCCCACCACACCGCAACCACACACCCTTGACAGCAACCCTCACGACTTAACTTCCCGGTCTTGCATGATCATGAGATCGAGCGGCACGGCGCCGGATCGCGCCGGGCCGTGCCGTGCCGGCACGCCTCGGCGGCGACACCACCGAGCTTCACGCCCGAACTATCGGCCTTGTCCGGTTTGACAACGGTCCGTGATGATGAAAGCTCCACGGCGAGCGCGGTCGGCAGGCAAAAGTCCGGCCGCTCGCATCGCGCCGGCGAGTCGTGTAGCAGTGGGAGCAGCGGCCCCGGAGCCGTCACGCCGTCTGCTTGATCCGGTTCGTCAGTTCGGCGATCTGGTTGTACAACGACCGCCGCTCCGCCATCTGCTGTCGGATCTTGCGGTCGGCGTGCATCACCGTCGTGTGGTCACGGCCGCCGAACGCCTGGCCGATGCGCGGCAGGGACAGGTCTGTCAGTTCGCGGCAGAGGTACATCGCCACCTGGCGGGCGTTCACCAGAACCCGCGACCGGCTGTGCCCGCGCAGGTCCTCCAGGCTGACCCCGAAGTAGTCGGCGGTCGACGCCATGATCTGGTCGGCCGTGATCTCCGGGCCGGAGCCGTCGGGGATGAAGTCGCGCAGCACCTCCTCGGCGAGGCCGAGCTCGACCGGGGAACGGGTCAGGTTCGCGAACGCCGTGACCCGGATCAGCGCACCCTCGAGCTCCCGGATCGACGACGCGATCCGGGAGGCGATGAACTCCAGCACGTCCGGCGGCGCGAAGAGCCGCTCCTGCGCCGCCTTCTTCTGCAGGATCGCGATGCGCGTCTCGAGGTCCGGCGGCTGGATGTCCGCCAGTAGGCCCCACTCGAACCGGGTCCGCAGCCGGTCCTCCAGCGTCGCTAGCTGGCGCGGCGAGCGGTCCGAGCTGATGACGATCTGCTTGTTGGCGTTGTGCAGCGTGTTGAAGGTGTGGAAGAACTCCTCCTGCGTCCGCTCCCGGCTCTCCAGGAACTGGATGTCGTCGATCAGGAGGATGTCCACGTCGCGGTACCGGCGCTGGAACGCCTGCGTCTTGTCGTCCCGCAGCGAGTTGATGAAGTCGTTCGTGAACTCCTCGGTCGACACGTACCGCACGAACCTGGCATTGCCCAGCATCGTGGCGTACTGACCGATGGCGTGCAGCAGGTGCGTCTTGCCCAGCCCGGACCCGCCGTAGATGAACAACGGGTTGTAGGCCTTCGCCGGCGACTCGGCCACCGCGACCGAGGCCGCGTGGGCGAAGCGGTTCGAGGAGCCGATGACAAAGGTCTCGAAGGTGTACTTCGGGTTCAGCCGGTTCCCAGCAGAGTCCCCGGCAGGTGTCGTCGCTCCGCGCCGGTCGTCCCGTCCGGTTCCGGGCGACGGCGGCCGGGGCGGCGGCGCCTCGTCCAGCGGTGACAGCAACTCGTCACGGGCCGCCCCGAAGGCCGACCCCGAGTGTTCCCCGCGCGGCCGGTCATGACCGCGACCGCTGTCGACCCCGCGGGGCCCGTCGAGGCCACGGGGCCCGTCGTACCCCCGCGAGCCCTCGTATTCCCGGGAGCCTTCATACCCGCGGGAGCCGTCCAGCCCCCGCCGGTCCACGTCCCGCCGGTCCACATCCCGGGAGCTCATGCCCCGGGAGTCCATGCCCCGCGAACCCTCCGGCCCCCGGGACGGCCCGTCCAGCCCGCGCGGCGTCTCCAGGCCGCGACCGTTGCCCAGGCCACGACCTCGCTCGGGCGCCGTGCCCGGCAGGTCGAACAGCCCGTCGCTCGGCTCCCGCGGCGCGGGCGGCGGCTCGTCGAGCGACATCTCCCGTCGTGCGGCGGCTCCGTTGGACCAGTGGGACGCCGACGGCGCCGGCAACGGTGGCGCATCCTCCGGTGGTCGTACGGTCACCGCGACCTGGATCGCCCGGCCGAGCTGCCGCGACAGGGCCTCGGTGATCACCGGCCGCAGTTTCGTCTCGATCACGTCGCGGGCGAAGGCGTCCGGCACAGAGAGCAGCGCGGTGTCTTCGACGATGGCCCGCAACCTGGTCAGCCGCAGGTACGCACGCTGCTGCGCCGACACGATCTCGTCGGCGAGCTCGTCCGTGGCGGCATGCCACACTGCTGCGAGGTCGGTGTCCGTCAC